>NZ_CM167801.1:0-3800278 GCF_056934375.1 Glutamicibacter sp. BS14
AACAGGTGAGGCCCCGGCACCAAACGGTACCAGGGCCTCAAACCATCTACTCAAGTTAAGTCCGGCGGTGACCTACTCTCCCACACCCTCACGAGTGCAGTACCATCGGCGCAGTGGGCCTTAGCTTCCGGGTTCGGTATGGGACCGGGCGTTTCCCCCACGCTATGACCGCCGTAACAATCACGAAGCACACAAACCAAAACGTTTCCTGGTCAATGTTTTCCGGTGCTACAAAGTCTTGTATCCGTATTTGCTGGTTAGAGGTTGTTGTCTCGTAACCGCATAGTGAACGCGAACAGCATTGAAATCATCAGTTCAAATATTGTTTTATTGTGTGTTGAAAGTCATCGGCCTATTAGTACAGGTCAGCTACACAAGTCTTTAGTCCTTGCTTCCACATCCTGCCTATCAACCCAGTGGTCTAGCTGGGGGCCTCTCACACTCAAGGTGCATGGAAATCTCATCTCGAAGCAGGCTTCCCGCTTAGATGCTTTCAGCGGTTATCCCTTCCAAACGTAGCTAATCAGCGATGCACTTGGCAGTACAACTGACACACCAGAGGTTCGTCCGTCCCGGTCCTCTCGTACTAAGGACAGCCCTTCTCAAATTTCCAACGCGCGCAGCGGATAGGGACCGAACTGTCTCACGACGTTCTAAACCCAGCTCGCGTACCGCTTTAATGGGCGAACAGCCCAACCCTTGGGACCTACTCCAGCCCCAGGATGCGACGAGCCGACATCGAGGTGCCAAACCATGCCGTCGATATGGACTCTTGGGCAAGATCAGCCTGTTATCCCCGAGGTACCTTTTATCCGTTGAGCGACGGCCCTTCCACGAGGTGCCGCCGGATCACTAGTCCCGACTTTCGTCCCTGCTCGAGCTGTCACTCTCACAGTCAAGCTCCCTTGTGCACTTACACTCGACACCTGATTGCCAACCAGGCTGAGGGAACCTTTGGGCGCCTCCGTTACATTTTAGGAGGCAACCGCCCCAGTTAAACTACCCATCAGGCACTGTCCCTGAACCAGATCATGGTCCGAAGTTAGGTGACCGGTACAGCCAGAGTGGTATTTCAACGATGACTCCACCTGAACTAGCGTCCAAGCTTCACAGTCTCCCACCTATCCTACACAAGCTGCACCGAACACCAATACCAAACTATAGTAAAGGTCTCGGGGTCTTTCCGTCCTGCTGCGCGTAACGAGCATCTTTACTCGTACTGCAATTTCGCCGAGTTCATGGTTGAGACAGCGGGGAAGTCGTTACTCCATTCGTGCAGGTCGGAACTTACCCGACAAGGAATTTCGCTACCTTAGGATGGTTATAGTTACCACCGCCGTTTACTGGGGCTTAAATTCTCAGCTTCGCATTACTGCTAACCAGTCCTCTTAACCTTCCAGCACCGGGCAGGAGTCAGTCCGTATACATCGTCTTGCGACTTCGCACGGACCTGTGTTTTTAGTAAACAGTCGCTTCCCCCTGGTCTCTGCGGCCCACACCCGCATCAGAGAAGCAAGTTCTCATCACGGGGCAGGCCCCCCTTCTTCCGAAGTTACGGGGGCATTTTGCCGAGTTCCTTAACCATGATTCTCTCGATCGCCTTAGTATTCTCTACCTGATCACCTGTGTCGGTTTGGGGTACGGGCGGACTTGGACCTCGCGCCGATGCTTTTCTAGGCAGCATAGGATCACCGAATCACCCCGAAAACGGGGCGCCTATCAGGTCTCAGAAACATGAGCGGCGGATTTGCCAACCACTCTTCCTACACCCTTGGACCAGGTCAATTCCATTGCCTGGCTCGGCTACCTTCCTGCGTCACACCTGTTAATACGCTGACCTCACTGCATCGGTTCCCACCACATCAACCAGCAAGATACCCGAAGGCACCAACAGCTAGCGTCAATCATGGTTAGCATCCACAGCTCAGTATGGGCGGTCCTTCGCCGGTACGGGAATATCAACCCGTTGTCCATCGACTACGCCTGTCGGCCTCGCCTTAGGTCCCGACTAACCCAGGGCAGATTAGCTTAACCCTGGAACCCTTGATCATTCGGCGGACGGGTTTCTCACCCGTCATTCGCTACTCATGCCTGCATTCTCACTCGTGTGGCCTCCACCGCTGGTTTACACCGCGACTTCACCGTCCACACGACGCTCCCCTACCCATCCAAACACCCAATCGAAACCAGGTTAATATTTGAATGACGCAACTTCGGCGGTGTGCTTGAGCCCCGCTACATTATCGGCGCGGAATCACTTGACCAGTGAGCTATTACGCACTCTTTCAAGGGTGGCTGCTTCTAAGCCAACCTCCTGGTTGTCACAGCAACTCCACATCCTTTTCCACTTAGCACACGCTTAGGGGCCTTAGTTGGCGTTCTGGGCTGTTTCCCTCTCGACTATGAAGCTTATCCCCCACAGTCTCACTGCTGCGCTCTCACTTGCCGGCATTCGGAGTTTGGCTAAGGTCAGTAACCTTGTAGGGCCCATCGCCTATCCAGTAGCTCTACCTCCAGCAAGAAACACGCAACGCTGCACCTAAATGCATTTCGGGGAGAACCAGCTATCACGAAGTTTGATTGGCCTTTCACCCCTACCCACAGCTCATCCCCTCCATTTTCAACTGAAGTGGGTTCGGTCCTCCACACGCTCTTACACGCGCTTCAACCTGGCCATGGGTAGATCACTTCGCTTCGGGTCTAGATCACGCCACTCAAACGCCCTATTCAGACTCGCTTTCGCTACGGCTTCCCCACACGGGTTAACCTCGCGACGTAACACTAACTCGCAGGCTCATTCTTCAAAAGGCACGCCATCACCAGGGAACAAGTCCCCAGCTCTAACGGATTGTAAGCGCACGGTTTCAGGTACTATTTCACTCCCCTCCCGGGGTACTTTTCACCATTCCCTCACGGTACTGATTCACTATCGGTCATCAAGTAGTATTCAGGCTTACCAGGTGGTCCTGGCAGATTCACACAAGGTTTCACGGGCCCCGTGCTACTCGGGTATCAACACTAGAACGGCAGACACGCATTACACCTACGGGACTATCACCCTCTATGGTCCGGCATTCCAACCGATTCACCTATACGCCTGCACCTCATCCCACCAGCAAGATAGCGCTGGTACATGCCGACCCCACAACCCCGGTGATGCAACGCCTATCCGCTATCACACACCAACCGGTTTAGCCCCATCCGCGTTCGCTCGCCACTACTAACGGAATCACTGTTGTTTTCTCTTCCTGCGGGTACTGAGATGTTTCACTTCCCCGCGTTCCCTCCACACAGCCTATACATTCAGCTGCAGGTCACACCACATAACATGGTGCGGGGTTCCCCCATTCGGAAATCCTGGTCTCAACGTCCGGTTATCGACTCCACCAGGCTTATCGCAGATTCCCACGTCCTTCATCGGCTCTTGATGCCAAGGCATCCACCGTGCGCCCTTAAAAACTTCAACACAACATCAAAGTCAAAAGATATGAGCAATAAAACAATCTAACAAAATCACGCAGACAAGACTCCAACACCAGGCAATCCAAGGAAAAGGACTACCCAGCTCATCTCATCTGCAAGATGCTCGCGTTCACTATACAGTTCCCAAACAACAACCCCGCACCCCCGCAACAACACCCCAAAACCAACACCAACCAAAGGCCAGCATCAATCCAACAGGACATCCTTGCAGCAAACACAGGACAAACACCGAAACACCAAGAACCCCTCACCCAAGCGAACACCACCAGGACCCTCCCCACAGGAAGAACCCCAGCAACCATTCACCAGGAAAGGAGGCTTGTTGCCTCAAAACCCAACAGCATGCCAAACCATACAAACCACGCAACACCCACACACCGCATTCCAGCACCGCAAGAAGAAAACCCCCTGCAATGCGTACTAGCAGATGCCCAAGCACCACGCGGCCACAGCCAATACCCCGCACCAGCATCAGCCAGCACGTTTTCCGGTATTGAGTCCATTGATATTCCACCCATGAGCAACCCACCCGGACAACACTCGTGTCCAGCATGGGCAACCAATAATGGTTAGCTCCTTAGAAAGGAGGTGATCCAGCCGCACCTTCCGGTACGGCTACCTTGTTACGACTTAGTCCCAATCGCCAGTCCCACCTTCGACGACTCCCCCCACACAAGGTGGTTAGGCCATCGGCTTCGGGTGTTACCAACTTTCGTGACTTGACGGGCGGTGTGTACAAGGCCCGGGAACGTATTCACCGCAGCGTTGCTGATCTGCGATTACTAGCGACTCCGACTTCATGGGGTCGAGTTGCAGACCCCAATCCGAACTGAGACCGGCTTTTAGGGATTAGCTCCACCTCACAGTATCGCAACCCATTGTACCGGCCATTGTAGCATGCGTGAAGCCCAAGACATAAGGGGCATGATGATTTGACGTCATCCCCACCTTCCTCCGAGTTGACCCCGGCAGTCTCCCATGAGTCCCCACCTTTACGTGCTGGCAACATGGAACGAGGGTTGCGCTCGTTGCGGGACTTAACCCAACATCTCACGACACGAGCTGACGACAACCATGCACCACCTGTGAACCAGCCCCGAAGGGAAACCCCATCTCTGAGGCGGTCTGGCACATGTCAAGCCTTGGTAAGGTTCTTCGCGTTGCATCGAATTAATCCGCATGCTCCGCCGCTTGTGCGGGCCCCCGTCAATTCCTTTGAGTTTTAGCCTTGCGGCCGTACTCCCCAGGCGGGGCACTTAATGCGTTAGCTACGGCGCGGAAAACGTGGAATGTCCCCCACACCTAGTGCCCAACGTTTACGGCATGGACTACCAGGGTATCTAATCCTGTTCGCTCCCCATGCTTTCGCTCCTCAGCGTCAGTAAATGCCCAGAGACCTGCCTTCGCCATCGGTGTTCCTCCTGATATCTGCGCATTTCACCGCTACACCAGGAATTCCAGTCTCCCCTACATCACTCTAGTCTGCCCGTACCCACCGCAGATCCGAGGTTGAGCCTCGGACTTTCACGGCAGACGCGACAAACCGCCTACGAGCTCTTTACGCCCAATAAATCCGGATAACGCTTGCGCCCTACGTATTACCGCGGCTGCTGGCACGTAGTTAGCCGGCGCTTCTTCTGCAGGTACCGTCACTTTCGCTTCTTCCCTACTGAAAGAGGTTTACAACCCGAAGGCCGTCATCCCTCACGCGGCGTCGCTGCATCAGGCTTTCGCCCATTGTGCAATATTCCCCACTGCTGCCTCCCGTAGGAGTCTGGGCCGTGTCTCAGTCCCAGTGTGGCCGGTCACCCTCTCAGGCCGGCTACCCGTCGTCGCCTTGGTGAGCCATTACCTCACCAACAAGCTGATAGGCCGCGAGTCCATCCCCCACCGATAAATCTTTCCACCAACAACCATGCGGTCAAAGGTAATATCCGGTATTAGACCCAGTTTCCCGGGCTTATCCCAGAGTCGGGGGCAGGTTACTCACGTGTTACTCACCCGTTCGCCACTAATCCACCCAGCAAGCTGGGCTTCATCGTTCGACTTGCATGTGTTAAGCACGCCGCCAGCGTTCATCCTGAGCCAGGATCAAACTCTCCATAAAAAAATAAAAAGCCACCGGCAACCCCTTGGAAAATAAGGGCGAAGCCAATGAAGTCCTGGCGAATAATAAAACACTCAAGAACACTGCACGGGGGTGCAATGCCTCAAGCAAATGTTATGTATTCACCAAATAAAAATATTCGGTATCAACAAACTTGGCACACTATTGAGTTCTCAAACAACAAACACTCTCGACACCACAACCACCAATCCTTCGATGACTGCTTCGCTCCGGAGCAACTTTTCCAACTTACCAGACTTCCTGATCCGATCAAAATCGGCGGAAAACCTTCAGTGAAAAGTGATTGGCTGCCGGGTAAACAATCGGTAGATTCCGTGTTGTTTCCGTTCCGGCAACAGATAAAAACTATACACAGGTTTTCAGGGCTCCGCAAATCGGCAGGGCACTTTTGACAGTGATCGTGGTTACACTGTGGTGGCATAATCCGCGGGCGTACTCTGACGCCCTGACAGTTAAACAAATCTGCAGCGGAATCGCGACTGCTTTGCTCCTGCGGTTTACAGGATCTCTGTACGTTTATGGAGCGTATCCAGGAAGACGAACTTCTTCATTGCCCACCATCGGAAGATCATCCCAAATAACGTCCCGATAATTGGTCCGGCGATAAAGTCGGCGATCTCCTGGACGATAAAAGAAACGTGTGGTTCCGTGATTCCAAAGATCCAACGGGATACATAAACCGGCGCCGCAGTAATTCCAATAGCTACCGTAGACATGCCGACGAATTTGATGAACTGGATACGTTTGAGGCCATGGACGACATCCCCAAAGGTAAACCGTCGCGAGAGGTAGTAGGAAACTACCGTGGCCGCTGCATTAGCGATAAGAAAAGCTGAAGTTGGATGCGCCCCCAGAATCGTGAACTTCAATCCGTAATTCACTGCCAAGGTCAGGAGGAAGCAGAATCCTCCTATGCCCAGGAAGTAGAGAGCTCTCTTTCGTTCCCGATACTGTTTTGGGCGCGATGGATCCTGTGCGCCTTCATCGCTAAATGCTTTGGCTCTGCCACTCATGGATCAAGCATAAACATCCCAGGATCGGCGAATAGAAAATTGAAACTTAATCAGGGCGGTTCTTAGTTATCCATATGGGTCACCTTGCACAGCATGCTCAGATTGAAGCTCATGAGCTTCCAGCGATGTATGAGTCGGGCATTTTCGTGGCAGCGTCCAATAGTCAGGATGGCGGCAATGAGTTGTTATGCCCTGCGGCTCAACGGGCTCAACGGGCTCAACGGGCTCAACGGGCTCAACGGGCTCAACGGGCTCAACGGGCTCAACGGGCTCAACGGGCTCAACGGGCTCAACGGGCTCAACGGGCTCAACGGGCTCAACGGGCTCAACGGGCTCAACGGGCTCAACGGGCTCAACGGGCTCAACGGGCTCAACGGGCTCAACGGGCTCAACGGGCTCAACGGGCTCAACGGGCTCAACGGGCTCAACGGGCTCAACGGGCTCAACGGGCTCAACGGGCAGTTTCCCCTCACCCGCGCCAGACCTGCAACTCTGCGCCGTTACATTACTGACGGATTACCCTGCTTAAGGAGGTTGCAGCGGAAGCCGCTGTCGGTTCCGTAGAATCCTCGGTTTTTGGGCATAAAAAAATCGCGAAACATAAGTTTCGCGATTTTTGCTTTGGTGACCCCAACGGGATTCGAACCCGTGTTGCCGCCGTGAGAGGGCGGAGTACTAGGCCGCTATACGATGGGGCCGTATGCTGAAGATAAATCTTCAGCTCACCAAATCTCTTTGGTGAAGCGCTGGGATACCAGGACTCGAACCTAGAATGACGGAACCAGAAACCGTTGTGTTGCCAATTACACCATATCCCAATGTGACTTGCTATTCATTTGCTTCAGCAGCCGAAGCTGATCTGCGCTGAACGCCTTAGCACGAGATATAACTATACCTAAAAAATTCACGGATCGCACATCCTGGGGCAATATCCTCGAGTGATCTGCAGCTCGTTTATTGAAATGCCTGTAACAGACCTGAGCTTCGCTACACGTCAGCCGATAAATTGCCGCCGAAGGAGGCAGGTCCACTTGACCTGTCACTGCGTGCTGAGACGACTGCTTAATGCAAAAGAGGGAACCGAAGTTCCCCCTTAGCTGTGTGTCGGGATAACAGGATTCGAACCTGCGACCTCGTCGTCCCGAACGACGCGCGCTACCAAGCTGCGCTATATCCCGTGGTTACAACCATTTCACTATACACCCTGCAGAATTCTCATCAATGCCCGGCATAGCTACTCTTTTCTTTGCCGCCAAGTCCTTAGCCGGGCCTCGCAGCTTAAGACCATTAGATAGCTTTCCCAGGATTCAAGATATTCAACGGGTCCAAAAGGTTCTTGATCTGCTGTTGGAGTTCGATCACTTCTGTTGCTTGTTCCCATTGCAACCAATCTTTTTTGATCAACCCGACACCGTGTTCGCCAGTAATTGTGCCGCCTAGTTCCAGTGCAATACGTACGGAGCTTTCAACTGCACGGTCAAGCCTCGCTAGTGGCTCGTTGCCGTCTTCCGGTTCTACAGAAAACGTCGGATGCAGATTGCCATCCCCTACATGCGAAATCATCCGCATGTTTACGTTTTCCTCCCGCGCAGCCCGTTGAACGCGGTGCACGTATTCAAGCATCTTGCTTTTCGGAATGGCGACATCCTCTCCAGTCCGGTAAGCATCGTCTTTAGTATCACCCCGGCTGGTTCGGCGCATTTCGATCAGTTGCATAGCACTCGGATCTGCCGAATTGCTTAGCTGGGCATTGCGTTCTGCGAAAACACTGCGGAGAGCGGCTTCTTCACGCTCGGCGCCGTAGCCATCCAGTCGAGCCAAGAGCATGGCACCGCCGAGACCTGCGTAATTCGTCGAGTACTGTTCATCAAGAATGAGCAGAGTCGAATGATCGATGAGTTCCAAAATGGCAGGCTGAATTCTGGCTTTGGCAATCAGTTGAACGCCCTCGACTGCTTCCTCCAGGCTGGGGAACAATAGAGCTATGTCTCGTTCGTCTACCGGGAGATAGCGCAATCGGAGAACTGCGCGAACGACAACGCCCAGCGTGCCCTCGGACCCTGTGAAAAGTGCGGCGAGATCATACCCTGCTACACCCTTGAACGTATTCTTGCCAACGCGGATTAGTCGGCCGTCAGCCAATACGACGTCTAGGGAGAGCACTGCTTCTCGAGTCACGCCATACTTCGCGCACCGCAGGCCTCCCGCGTTGGTTGCGATGTTGCCGCCAATCGTAGACATCTTGTAGCTAGCAGGATCCGGGGCGTACATGAGGCCGAATTCGGAAACGGCTTCGTTCAGCTGATGATTGATGACGCCAGGTTCAACCACAGCGACTTCATCTTCCGGGCGGATCTCTAGGATTCTATTCATCTTGCTCAAGTTCAAGACGATGGCATCACCTAGTACGTGCACACCGCCAGAAACACCTGTGCCGGCGCCGCGGCTGATGACCGGTACCCTGTATTCGCCAGCCAAGCGTAGAACGTGTTGTACATCCGCTACGGAACTGGCGAAAACCACGGCCAGCGGTTCAATGGGATCCCCCGACAACTGCCCGAAGTCTCTAGAGTTTTCTCGAAGCAGCGGGCCCGATGATTCTATGGCATTCTCTGGTAATGCCGCGCTGAGGGCATCTAGAAATCCGGCATGGGTAGCGGCCATCTTTATCTCCACGGATCGTTGCGTGCAAGTGATTACCTGAGACTACGGCTTTTGAAGGTCTTTGCCGAACTTGATGACTTGGCAATTTACTAGTAGCTCGGTTCAACACTGCGTTTGCGCCCTCATGGCCAGCCAGTCCGGGGCCGGCATACGTCATTGCCCTATTATTTATCGGGCTAGGACCGTTCAGCTGCTGCATTTTCTTTCGATTGTGCTGCTTGGATTTCTGCTGGAAGAGCTTTTCCCCTGACGAATAGTCGATAACAGACGCCCAGGATTGCCACCCAGATTAGACCGATAATGAGTGCACTACGCGTATCAGGAATAATGCCGATTAAGATGATCACGAAGATCATGAAGGCCAGCGCCAAGTAGCTACCCACTGGCCAAAGCGGAACTGGGAATGCAGAAGGTTCAAGATTATCTCTGTCTATCCGGTGCTTCATCCGAATATGAGAGATCAGGATCATCGACCAAACAACGACGGTGGCGAAAGTAGCCAATGCAGCAATGAGGAAGAAGATCTCATCTTCGAACCATATGTTCAGCACTACGCCAATCAGCAATGCGCCGATCATCGATAGTGAAGTCACCCATGGGACCCCGTTAGCCGTGGTCTTCGTGAATACCTGTGGTGCCTGGCCTTGTTTGGCCATACCGTGAATCATGCGTCCCGCGCCGAAGATGTCTGCGTTGATTGCTGAGAGTGCCGCAGTGATGACGATGAAGTTCAGGACATTTGCTGCTGACGAGAAGCCGATGCTGGAGAAGATCGAAACGCATGGACTTTCACTACCGTCAATCGTGTTCCACGGCTGAATGCACATGATGACGCTGAGCGTCAGTACGTAGAACAGCAAGATGCGCACTGGTACAGAGTTAATTGCCTGCGGAATGACTTTACGCGGGTTTTGCGCTTCGCCAGCGGTAATGCCGATCACTTCGGTGCCGCCGAAGGCAAACATGACAATCGTCAGGGAAGCGAGAATGCCCCAGACACCATGCGGCATGAAACCGTCGCCAGCAAAGAGATTGGATAGACCTGCAGCTCCTTCGCTTTGGTTGCCCAACCCGAAGACGATTACGAGAACGCCACCAGCGATCATTGCCATGATAGCGACGACCTTGATCAAGGAGAACCAAAATTCCAGTTCCCCGAAGACTTTGACCGAGAGCAGGTTCACGGCAGCAATGAAGAAAACAACTGCCAGGATCCAGATCCATCGTTCGACGTTGGGAAACCAGAAACCCATATATACGCCAAAAGCTGTCACGTCAGCCAGGGCCACCACAAACATTTCAAACGTGTAGGTCCACCCGGTTGCAAAGCCAGCAAAGCGTCCAACGAATTCAGTGGCATAGCTTCCGAATGAGCCGGAGGTCGGATTGCGGACTGCCATTTCTCCCAACGCACGCATCACCATGAACACCACTGCCCCACCGAGTATGTATGCCAACAGCACCGCTGGCCCAGCCATTTGAATGGCGCTTGCGGAACCATAGAACAAGCCTGTGCCAATAGCAGACCCTAGAGCGATAAACCTGATGTGCCGTGTGCTTAAACCACGTTTCAAGTTTTGACTTGTCTGGCTAGTACGCATGCTGCTCCTCCGAGATTCCTAACTGCATCAGAGGTTTGCCGCTCACTTTTCATGGTGTGCTTCAACCCCGACATCCATGTAATCGCAGTCACACGCATCTTGGAGCGGGGAAAAAGACAAGATAGTCCGGTACCTCAGACTCGTGGTGAAAAGAAGCTGAGATACCGGATGGCAATTCTTCCAACGGGTATCTCGGGACAGCGTGATGGGCATTCTGGAATTTCGACCACTCGCGAGCTGTAGATAGAAGTACACATCCCGGCATGCAATGCAGTCAGATACTCGTGAATCCAATTGAAGGATCATGCTGCGCGATCCTCACCAACGACCTTGAGAATGCTTAAATGTGCTTGCGCAATCCCTCGATATCGAGGCAGGATTCCGATACGGCTGGCTTCAAAGTGCTGCACGTCAGTGGTCAGCAGCCACGCCCGCCTGTGTCCGTCATGTTGTCCACCGGAAGTCAAAGCATCTGCTGTCCGTTAGCGTCCGCGTCTTCAGAAACATGATGCCGGTGTCTTCGGGCGGTGGATGACAGTATCTATTGCTTTCAAGGCTTTCCAAGACGAGGTCCACAATGACGTTCATTGGCCTGACCCGGTGAATTCTCGCAGTCTTGGTTCCCTTGGTCGGTCGAATCCCCTTACGCCGAGACCTGTGGTTGCCAGTTGCTCTCACCATTGCACGCCGGCAGGTGAATGTGGTGCAACTGCGGGAATCGTCTTCCGAAACGGAGCTGTCGCCTTGGTGCCTGAAACTCAAATTACGCAGTCGACCAGCTGGCATTTTTAGTCGATACCCGTCAGGGAACAAATATGGCTCAGCAAGGCTGGCTGGGCCGACAACCTGATCTTCAATTTGGATAAGAACTCCAGTGAATAATTCTCGGGTAACCTGGCCCTCGTCATCCGGTGCAAGCAACTGAGCCAGCCGGCAACCTTGGCCAACACAAATACCCTGGACGCACTGGTCGTTAAAGCAGGAGGGGAGGGGGAACCAGGCTGCACCAGCTGCCCAATTCCCCCTCCCCTTCCCGTTAAACAGGTGAGGCCCCGGCACCAAACGGTACCAGGGCCTCAAACCATCTACTCAAGTTAAGTCCGGCGGTGACCTACTCTCCCACACCCTCACGAGTGCAGTACCATCGGCGCAGTGGGCCTTAGCTTCCGGGTTCGGTATGGGACCGGGCGTTTCCCCCACGCTATGACCGCCGTAACAATCACGAAGCACACAAACCAAAACGTTTCCTGGTCAATGTTTTCCGGTGCTACAAAGTCTTGTAACTCATCCGTATTTGCTGGCTAGAGGTTGTTGTCTCGTAACCGCATAGTGAACGCGAACAGCATTGAAATCATCAGTTCAAATATTGTTTTATTGTGTGTTGAAAGTCATCGGCCTATTAGTACAGGTCAGCTACACAAGTCTTTAGTCCTTGCTTCCACATCCTGCCTATCAACCCAGTGGTCTAGCTGGGGGCCTCTCACACTCAAGGTGCATGGAAATCTCATCTCGAAGCAGGCTTCCCGCTTAGATGCTTTCAGCGGTTATCCCTTCCAAACGTAGCTAATCAGCGATGCACTTGGCAGTACAACTGACACACCAGAGGTTCGTCCGTCCCGGTCCTCTCGTACTAAGGACAGCCCTTCTCAAATTTCCAACGCGCGCAGCGGATAGGGACCGAACTGTCTCACGACGTTCTAAACCCAGCTCGCGTACCGCTTTAATGGGCGAACAGCCCAACCCTTGGGACCTACTCCAGCCCCAGGATGCGACGAGCCGACATCGAGGTGCCAAACCATGCCGTCGATATGGACTCTTGGGCAAGATCAGCCTGTTATCCCCGAGGTACCTTTTATCCGTTGAGCGACGGCCCTTCCACGAGGTGCCGCCGGATCACTAGTCCCGACTTTCGTCCCTGCTCGAGCTGTCACTCTCACAGTCAAGCTCCCTTGTGCACTTACACTCGACACCTGATTGCCAACCAGGCTGAGGGAACCTTTGGGCGCCTCCGTTACATTTTAGGAGGCAACCGCCCCAGTTAAACTACCCATCAGGCACTGTCCCTGAACCAGATCATGGTCCGAAGTTAGGTGACCGGTACAGCCAGAGTGGTATTTCAACGATGACTCCACCTGAACTAGCGTCCAAGCTTCACAGTCTCCCACCTATCCTACACAAGCTGCACCGAACACCAATACCAAACTATAGTAAAGGTCTCGGGGTCTTTCCGTCCTGCTGCGCGTAACGAGCATCTTTACTCGTACTGCAATTTCGCCGAGTTCATGGTTGAGACAGCGGGGAAGTCGTTACTCCATTCGTGCAGGTCGGAACTTACCCGACAAGGAATTTCGCTACCTTAGGATGGTTATAGTTACCACCGCCGTTTACTGGGGCTTAAATTCTCAGCTTCGCATTACTGCTAACCAGTCCTCTTAACCTTCCAGCACCGGGCAGGAGTCAGTCCGTATACATCGTCTTGCGACTTCGCACGGACCTGTGTTTTTAGTAAACAGTCGCTTCCCCCTGGTCTCTGCGGCCCACACCCGCATCAGAGAAGCAAGTTCTCATCACGGGGCAGGCCCCCCTTCTTCCGAAGTTACGGGGGCATTTTGCCGAGTTCCTTAACCATGATTCTCTCGATCGCCTTAGTATTCTCTACCTGATCACCTGTGTCGGTTTGGGGTACGGGCGGACTTGGACCTCGCGCCGATGCTTTTCTAGGCAGCATAGGATCACCGAATCACCCCGAAAACGGGGCGCCTATCAGGTCTCAGAAACATGAGCGGCGGATTTGCCAACCACTCTTCCTACACCCTTGGACCAGGTCAATTCCATTGCCTGGCTCGGCTACCTTCCTGCGTCACACCTGTTAATACGCTGACCTCACTGCATCGGTTCCCACCACATCAACCAGCAAGATACCCGAAGGCACCAACAGCTAGCGTCAATCATGGTTAGCATCCACAGCTCAGTATGGGCGGTCCTTCGCCGGTACGGGAATATCAACCCGTTGTCCATCGACTACGCCTGTCGGCCTCGCCTTAGGTCCCGACTAACCCAGGGCAGATTAGCTTAACCCTGGAACCCTTGATCATTCGGCGGACGGGTTTCTCACCCGTCATTCGCTACTCATGCCTGCATTCTCACTCGTGTGGCCTCCACCGCTGGTTTACACCGCGACTTCACCGTCCACACGACGCTCCCCTACCCATCCAAACACCCAATCGAAACCAGGTTAATATTTGAATGACGCAACTTCGGCGGTGTGCTTGAGCCCCGCTACATTATCGGCGCGGAATCACTTGACCAGTGAGCTATTACGCACTCTTTCAAGGGTGGCTGCTTCTAAGCCAACCTCCTGGTTGTCACAGCAACTCCACATCCTTTTCCACTTAGCACACGCTTAGGGGCCTTAGTTGGCGTTCTGGGCTGTTTCCCTCTCGACTATGAAGCTTATCCCCCACAGTCTCACTGCTGCGCTCTCACTTGCCGGCATTCGGAGTTTGGCTAAGGTCAGTAACCTTGTAGGGCCCATCGCCTATCCAGTAGCTCTACCTCCAGCAAGAAACACGCAACGCTGCACCTAAATGCATTTCGGGGAGAACCAGCTATCACGAAGTTTGATTGGCCTTTCACCCCTACCCACAGCTCATCCCCTCCATTTTCAACTGAAGTGGGTTCGGTCCTCCACACGCTCTTACACGCGCTTCAACCTGGCCATGGGTAGATCACTTCGCTTCGGGTCTAGATCACGCCACTCAAACGCCCTATTCAGACTCGCTTTCGCTACGGCTTCCCCACACGGGTTAACCTCGCGACGTAACACTAACTCGCAGGCTCATTCTTCAAAAGGCACGCCATCACCAGGGAACAAGTCCCCAGCTCTAACGGATTGTAAGCGCACGGTTTCAGGTACTATTTCACTCCCCTCCCGGGGTACTTTTCACCATTCCCTCACGGTACTGATTCACTATCGGTCATCAAGTAGTATTCAGGCTTACCAGGTGGTCCTGGCAGATTCACACAAGGTTTCACGGGCCCCGTGCTACTCGGGTATCAACACTAGAACGGCAGACACGCATTACACCTACGGGACTATCACCCTCTATGGTCCGGCATTCCAACCGATTCACCTATACGCCTGCACCTCATCCCACCAGCAAGATAGCGCTGGTACATGCCGACCCCACAACCCCGGTGATGCAACGCCTATCCGCTATCACACACCAACCGGTTTAGCCCCATCCGCGTTCGCTCGCCACTACTAACGGAATCACTGTTGTTTTCTCTTCCTGCGGGTACTGAGATGTTTCACTTCCCCGCGTTCCCTCCACACAGCCTATACATTCAGCTGCAGGTCACACCACATAACATGGTGCGGGGTTCCCCCATTCGGAAATCCTGGTCTCAACGTCCGGTTATCGACTCCACCAGGCTTATCGCAGATTCCCACGTCCTTCATCGGCTCTTGATGCCAAGGCATCCACCGTGCGCCCTTAAAAACTTCAACACAACATCAAAGTCAAAAGATATGAGCAATAAAACAATCTAACAAAATCACGCAGACAAGACTCCAACACCAGGCAATCCAAGGAAAAGGACTACCCAGCTCATCTCATCTGCAAGATGCTCGCGTTCACTATACAGTTCCCAAACAACAACCCCGCACCCCCGCAACAACACCCCAAAACCAACACCAACCAAAGGCCAGCATCAATCCAACAGGACATCCTTGCAGCAAACACAGGACAAACACCGAAACACCAAGAACCCCTCACCCAAGCGAACACCACCAGGACCCTCCCCACAGGAAGAACCCCAGCAACCATTCACCAGGAAAGGAGGCTTGTTGCCTCAAAACCCAACAGCATGCCAAACCATACAAACCACGCAACACCCACACACCGCATTCCAGCACCGCAAGAAGAAAACCCCCTGCAATGCGTACTAGCAGATGCCCAAGCACCACGCGGCCACAGCCAATACCCCGCACCAGCATCAGCCAGCACGTTTTCCGGTATTGAGTCCATTGATATTCCACCCATGAGCAACCCACCCGGACAACACTCGTGTCCAGCATGGGCAACCAATAATGGTTAGCTCCTTAGAAAGGAGGTGATCCAGCCGCACCTTCCGGTACGGCTACCTTGTTACGACTTAGTCCCAATCGCCAGTCCCACCTTCGACGACTCCCCCCACACAAGGTGGTTAGGCCATCGGCTTCGGGTGTTACCAACTTTCGTGACTTGACGGGCGGTGTGTACAAGGCCCGGGAACGTATTCACCGCAGCGTTGCTGATCTGCGATTACTAGCGACTCCGACTTCATGGGGTCGAGTTGCAGACCCCAATCCGAACTGAGACCGGCTTTTAGGGATTAGCTCCACCTCACAGTATCGCAACCCATTGTACCGGCCATTGTAGCATGCGTGAAGCCCAAGACATAAGGGGCATGATGATTTGACGTCATCCCCACCTTCCTCCGAGTTGACCCCGGCAGTCTCCCATGAGTCCCCACCTTTACGTGCTGGCAACATGGAACGAGGGTTGCGCTCGTTGCGGGACTTAACCCAACATCTCACGACACGAGCTGACGACAACCATGCACCACCTGTGAACCAGCCCCGAAGGGAAACCCCATCTCTGAGGCGGTCTGGCACATGTCAAGCCTTGGTAAGGTTCTTCGCGTTGCATCGAATTAATCCGCATGCTCCGCCGCTTGTGCGGGCCCCCGTCAATTCCTTTGAGTTTTAGCCTTGCGGCCGTACTCCCCAGGCGGGGCACTTAATGCGTTAGCTACGGCGCGGAAAACGTGGAATGTCCCCCACACCTAGTGCCCAACGTTTACGGCATGGACTACCAGGGTATCTAATCCTGTTCGCTCCCCATGCTTTCGCTCCTCAGCGTCAGTAAATGCCCAGAGACCTGCCTTCGCCATCGGTGTTCCTCCTGATATCTGCGCATTTCACCGCTACACCAGGAATTCCAGTCTCCCCTACATCACTCTAGTCTGCCCGTACCCACCGCAGATCCGAGGTTGAGCCTCGGACTTTCACGGCAGACGCGACAAACCGCCTACGAGCTCTTTACGCCCAATAAATCCGGATAACGCTTGCGCCCTACGTATTACCGCGGCTGCTGGCACGTAGTTAGCCGGCGCTTCTTCTGCAGGTACCGTCACTTTCGCTTCTTCCCTACTGAAAGAGGTTTACAACCCGAAGGCCGTCATCCCTCACGCGGCGTCGCTGCATCAGGCTTTCGCCCATTGTGCAATATTCCCCACTGCTGCCTCCCGTAGGAGTCTGGGCCGTGTCTCAGTCCCAGTGTGGCCGGTCACCCTCTCAGGCCGGCTACCCGTCGTCGCCTTGGTGAGCCATTACCTCACCAACAAGCTGATAGGCCGCGAGTCCATCCCCCACCGATAAATCTTTCCACCAACAACCATGCGGTCAAAGGTAATATCCGGTATTAGACCCAGTTTCCCGGGCTTATCCCAGAGTCGGGGGCAGGTTACTCACGTGTTACTCACCCGTTCGCCACTAATCCACCCAGCAAGCTGGGCTTCATCGTTCGACTTGCATGTGTTAAGCACGCCGCCAGCGTTCATCCTGAGCCAGGATCAAACTCTCCATAAAAAAATAAAAAGCCACCGGCAACCCCTTGGAAAATAAGGGCGAAGCCAATGAAGTCCTGGCGAATAATAAAACACTCAAGAACACTGCACGGGGGTGCAATGCCTCAAGCAAATGTTATGTATTCACCAAATAAAAATATTCGGTATCAACAAACTTGGCACACTATTGAGTTCTCAAACAACAAACACTCTCGACACCACAACCACCGATCCTTCGATGACTGCTTCGCTCCGGAGCAACTTTACAAGCTTACCACCAAGTTGACCGTTGTCAACTCGACATTTCAGTCTTGTTCACCCCGCCGTTTCCGTTTCGCCCTTTCAGGCTGTCCGGATCAGCGGCGCGAGATAAAACTCTACACGGGTTCAGCCACGACGCAAAATCGGCCAGTTTCCATGCTTTTCTGCGCAGAATCCCCGGAATCATGCGGATTCCCTGCGGTCCAAGGTGAATATCGGCTAAAAACAACGGAAAATTGTTGTTATGAAGCAGGTCACCCCAATGAAAAGGGGCCATAACTTGCCTTGGCAAGTTATGGCCCCTTCACGGTGCTTGGAGACTACTTGGACTGTCCAGCGCGCAAACGCGATACCTCGTAGAGCGAGATGCCAACAGCCATCGAAGCATTCAGCGATTCCATTGCCGAGTCGATTGGAATCGAAACGATGGCGTCGCAGTTTTCGCGGACCAGCCGGGACAGGCCCTTGCCTTCGGAACCAACCACGATGCACAGCGGGCCGGTAGCCAATTCGAAGTTCGGAAGCTCCATGTCGCCACCGGCGTCGAGGCCGATCACGAAAATGCCAGCAGCCTTGATTTCTTTCAGTGCGCTGGTCAGGTTGCTGCACTTGGCTACTGGTACGCGTACAGCTGCACCGGCGCTGGTCTTCCATGCCGAAGCGGTCATGCCGACGCTGCGGCGCTCTGGAATGATCACGCCGTCTGCGCCGAAGGCCGAAGCCGAACGGACAATCGCACCCAGGTTACGCGGGTCGGTGATGCCATCCAGTGCCAGGAACAGCGGCTGGGTCCGGGTGTATCCCTTGTCGAAGTCCTTGATGGCCTTGGTAGCCAGCTGGACTGCATCCTTGTATTCGTATGGCGGGATCTGCAGGGCCATGCCCTGGTGGATCGCGTCATCGGTCATGCGGTCGAGCTCGGGCTTGGATGCTTCCATCAGCGGGATGCCCAGCTCGGCAGCCAGCTTCAGGGATTCGCGGACGCGGTCATCGACGTCGATGCGGATGGCAACGTGCAGCGCCTTGGCAGGGATGCCGGCGCGCAGCGCCTCAACGACGGAGTTGCGGCCGGTGACGAATTCGGCGTTAACCTTGATGCGGTCGGTTCGGCGGCCGGTGCTGCGCTTGGCGGCCGAGCGCTCAGAGAGCTGCTTGGCACGGTAAGCCTTGTGGTACGGGCGGTCCTCCGCTTTGGGGGTCGGGCCCTTGCCCTCGAGGGAACGACGTCCCTTGCCACCACTACCCTTGGTTGGGCCCTTTTTGTTCATTGGTTCATGTCCTTTAGTTTTGAGTTCGTTGGTGCCGCGCGTGTTCGCGACTAGTTGTCCAGAGTCCAGCGAGCGCCATCGGCCGAGTCCGCCACGGTAATGCCAGCGGATGCCAGCGCATCGCGGATGGCGTCGGAGCGTGCCCAGTCCTTGGCAGCGCGTGCTTCGGCGCGTTCAGCCAACTGGGCCTGGATCAGCTGATCCAGGGCTGCGTGCTCTGCAGAAGATTTCGAGCTTTCATTGCTGCCGGCATCATCCAGGCCCAATACCTGGGTCATGGCCAAGACCTGGCCCAAGGCCTTGGCAGTGGCAGCGTCGTCATGGCTATCCAAGGATGCATTGCCCAGCCGCACGGTTTCATGCAGCGCGGCCAGCGCCATTGGAACGTTCAGGTCATCATCCATCGCGGTGCCGAAAGCTTCCGGAACCCCGGTGGCCACGATCGACTCGGCGACGGCACCCAGGCGGTAGCGCGCGTTGGAGATGAAGGTGTCGATGCGTTCGACCGCTGCCCCCGCTTCGGTCAGCGAGTCCGGGCGGTAGTCGAGCATCGAACGGTACTGCGCCTGGCCCAGGAAGTAGCGCACCACGCGGGCGTCGGCCAGCGCGAGCATTTCTTCCGGGGAAATGGTGTTCCCAATGGACTTGGACATCTTCTCACCCTCATAGGTGACCATGCCGTTGTGCATCCAGAAGTTTGCAAAGCCGTGGCCAGCCGCGTTGGACTGGGCCATTTCGTTCTCGTGGTGCGGGAAGCGCAGATCCAGTCCGCCGCCATGGATGTCGAATTCGCTGCCCAGGTACTTGCCAGCCATCGCCGAGCACTCAAGATGCCAGCCCGGGCGGCCGCGTCCCCAGGGGCTTGGCCAGGAAGCGGTCAACGGATCGGTGCCCTTGTAGCCCTTCCACAGCGCGAAGTCGCGTGGATCCTTCTTGCCGCGCGGATCCGAATCCGGCGCGTCCTGCATATCTTCGATCTTCTGGCGGGTCAGTGCGCCGTACTGCTCATAGGAGCGCACGTCGAAATAGACATCTCCGGAGCTGTCGGCCGCCGGGTAGGCATGGCCGCGTTCGATCAGCTGTGCAATCAGCTCATGCATTTCGGTGATGTGGCCGGTCGCGCGGGGCTCGTAAGTCGGGCGTTGGACACCCAGAGCCTCGTAAGCCCGTGCGAATTCCTGCTCGAAGCGGTACGCCAGGGCGAACCATTCTTCGCGCGGCTTGTAATGGGCATCCGCCTCGAAGTCCTCGGCGAAGGATTTCGCCGACTTCTCCAGGATCTTGTCATCGATGTCGGTCACGTTGCGGACGGTGGTGACGGCAAAGCCGCGGTATTCGAGCCAGCGCACCAACAGGTCGAAGACAATGGCGCTGCGGACGTGGCCCACGTGCGGCATGCCCTGCACGGTGGCGCCACAGTAGTACAGCTTGACTTCGCCTTCCGCCAATGGCTGGAAGTCGCGTACGGATGCTGTTTTGGTGTCATAGAATCGCAGGCTCACGCCTTTAAGGTTATCCGATGGATGCACCCTTTGTACTTCACTTGTGACACTCTCGATGATCGAAGCCCCGCGGTTGCGCCAAGGGGCCTAGCCCGATACCGGGTAGACCAGTGCGGTGGCATAGGCTGTCACGCCCTTGCCTTCCCCCTCGTAGCCCAGCCCGTCGCTGGTGGTCGCAATGACGCTGACTGGGGCGCCGATAGCCTCGCTCAGCACTTTGCTGGCTTCTTCGCGGCGCGCGGCAAAGCGCGGGCGGCGGCCAACGAACTGCACCGCGACATTGCCGATTTCGAATCCCGCCTCCCGCACCAGGCGCGCGGCTTCTGCAATCAGGCTCACACCGCTGGCCCCGGCGAATTCCGGTCGGTCCACCCCGAAGTGCGTGCCCAGATCGCCAATGCCCGCCGCGGAGAACAGCGCATCGCAGGCCGCGTGCGCTACCGCGTCGCCATCGGAGTGGCCCGAAAGCCCGGTGTCTTCCGGGAAGTGCAGTCCTGCCAGCCACATTTCGCGAGTCGGGTCTTCGCTAACCGCGTGAACATCGATGCCGTTGCCGACTCGTGGCAGGATCATGGTTTCTTCCTTTGCGCTTGGGGTGGCCGCGGGCTGGTTCGCCGCGAGCTTGCCTGCCGCGTCGAGATCTCCGGGATAGGTGACCTTCATGGCTTGCTGCGATCCCGGCACCACATGGACTTCGGCTCCGAAAGCCCGCACGATCGACGCGTCGTCGGTAACCTTCTCCAGTTCTGCCTCGGTGCAGCCATCCAGTTGGGCATGGGCATCGCGCAACAGCTGCGCGTCAAAGCCCTGCGGGGTTTGCACCGCGCGCAGGATGGAACGTGCCGGGGTTTCCTTGATGATTTCGTGCTCGCCGGCGGCATCGAGCTCCACCACGCAGATGGTGTCGGTGACGTTCAACGCCGGGATGACGGCGTTGCACTGCTCGTCGGCCAGAGCGCCAAGCACTTGTTCATGCAGCTTCGCCGGGGCAAAAGCACGGGCGGCGTCATGGACCAGAATGTTGGTGGCGGCGGAACTGGCTACAGCCAAGCCGGCACGGACCGACGCGGCGCGGCTGGCGCCACCGGGCACGGTGCGCACCTTGTCCCCGTACTGCGCCATGGCCGCGGCCAGGCGTTCGTCCTGCGGCGGGGTAACCACGATGATTTCGGTGATCTTCGGAATTCCCAGCGCCCGGTCCACGGCATGTTCAGCCAGGGATTTTCCGGCCACCTGGACCATCGCTTTGGGAAGGCCAGCGCCGAGGCGGGTTCCCATTCCAGCAGCCACGAGGATCAGGCTTGAGTTATGCACTTCGCTTTGCTTCACAGCGCCCAGCTTATCGTGCCGCGCGGTTCGGCCTTGGCCGCTTTAACGCCAAAAGCCGTGAAACGCTTGGGAGCGTTTCACGGCGATGCGTTACCGGAACGGGGCTAGGCCGAAGCCAGAACCTCGTCCAAGAGGCCTTCTGCCTTGGCCTCGTCCAGATCCTTGGCCAAGGCCAATTCACTGATCAATACCTGGCGAGCTTTTGCCAGCATGCGCTTTTCGCCTGCCGACAGGCCACGGTCATTTTCTCGGCGCCACAAGTCGCGGACTACTTCTGCAACCTTGATGACATCGCCGGAAGCGAGCTTCTCGACATTTGCCTTGTAGCGGCGCGACCAGTTGGTCGGCTCTTCGGTAAATTCAGCACGAAGGACATCGAACACATGGTCCAAGCCTTCCTGACCTACCACGTCACGTACGCCAACAAGATCAACGTTCTCAGCAGGAACCTCGATGGTCAGGTCGCCCTGAGCCACCTTGAGCTTGAGATACATTTTCTCTTCGCCCTTGATCTTGCGCATCTTGATCTCTTCGATCATCGCGGCACCGTGGTGCGGGTAGACAACAGTCTCGCCAACCTCAAAAACCATGTGGATAAACCCCTTTCCCACGCCCTAGTCTACCATGTTTGCTATTCCGGATCCTGCGACTGTGCCCCATATAACCGCGAATTCACGCGGAAATGCCTCTTCCACTTGCAAGAGAAACATGCTATGAAGAAGGTAGGGCAGTCGACTGCGCACCAACCCCCTTCCCCACATCGGTTGTCTACAACTTGTCGAAATGCGTGTGTTGCACGTCGCTAAATCGCGTCTTTGCGTGAAAAACAGCTAGGCTTAGAGGTAATCGTGGTCCAATTTTCGATTGCGCCTGCCCTAGGTGCATTCGATTAAGCAGACCACGAACCGAAGCAACTCATTTTTCTCACCGAGGAGTTAGTGTCGTGATCACCGCACGCATGACCGCTGGACGTCGCATTGCCGCGTCCCTCGCTGTGGCTGCCCTGGCATTCGGTGTCACCAGCTGTGGCGCCATCAACGAGCAGGCCACCAACACCGACTACGCCGCCAGCGATGGCGTCAACGTCGATGTCGCAGACGCAAAGGTCCGCAACCTGATGTTCGTCACCAACAGCGACGACACTGAAGCCCGCCTGATCGGCTCCGTAGTCAACGCCGGCGATTCCGCGCTGACCCTGTCGGTCAAGGCTGACAACGCAGCACCTGTCTCCATCCAGGTTCCTGCAGACGGCACCATCAAGCTTGAAGAAGACAAGAACCAGCAGATCATCAAGAACATGGGCATCGCAGCTGGCGAACACGCCGACTCGGTCTTCACCGTTGCCGGTGAGAACGTGGAATTCAGCGTTCCAGTTGTCGATGGCACCCTGGCTGAATACCGCGACTTCGTACCAGGCGGTGCTGACCAGTCGGTTACCGAGCACCTGATTCCAGAAGAGACCCACTCCACTTCGGGCCACTAAGCTTCGCGCAAGACAAAACAAGAGCCTCTGGCAGAATCGAAAGATTCTGCCCGAGGCTCTTGCCGTATCCGGGCTCTTTGGCTTTAGACCACGAACTTGTAGCCCAGCCCGCGCACGGTCACCAGGCGTTCGGGCACCGCCGGGTCGACCTCGATCTTGGAGCGCAGGCGCTTGACGTGCACATCCAAAGTCTTGGTGTCCCCCACGTAGTCGCTGCCCCAGACGCGGTCAATCAGCTGGCCTCGGGTGAGCACTCGACCGGCGTTGCGCAACAGCATTTCCAGCAGCTCGAATTCCTTCAGCGGCATGGATACCTCGGTGTTGTCGACCGAGACCACGTGGCGTTCCACGTCCATTCGCACCGGACCGGCGGTGACCACATTGCTGATCAGTTCTTCGCCTTCGCCCTGGCGGCGCAGCACAGCACGGATGCGGGCCAGCAATTCGCGGGAGGAGTACGGCTTGGTGACGTAGTCGTCGGCGCCGAGCTCCAGGCCGACGACCTTATCGATCTCCGAGTCCTTTGCGGTGAGCATGATGACCGGGACCTGGCTGTTCAGGCGGATCTGGCGGATCACTTCGGTTCCGGGCTGGCCCGGGAGCATCAGATCCAGCAGCACCAGGTCTGCGCCATGGCGTTCGAACTCGGTCACGGCCTTCAGACCGTCGTCGGCGATCCGGACTTCGAAACCTTCGCGTTCCAGCAGGTAGGACAGCGGGTCAGAGAGCGATTCCTCGTCCTCAACGATCAATATGCGGGTCATCGGCGTCCTCCTTCACGATCGGACGCATTCGTCTCGATCGTTCGTTCCTTCATCGTCTGGCCGGCAAGCACATTGCTGGTCGCCGGTTCTTCGTCCGCTAGGGGAAGTCTTAGGGTAAATGTGGATCCGTGGCCCGGCTGCGACCACAGCGACACTTCGCCGCCGTGGTTGGCCAGCACGTGCTTGACGATGCTCAGCCCCAGGCCGGTGCCCCCGGTCTGCCTCGAACGTGCGGAGTCCACGCGGTAGAAGCGCTCGAAAACGCGTTCCTGCTCTTCGGCCGAAATCCCGGGTCCCTGGTCGGTGACCGAGATCTGCGCATAGCCATCACGCTGCCGGATGCCCACGCCTACCGTGGTGTTCTCCGGGGAGTAGCGGATGGCATTATCGATCAGGTTGCGGATCGCAGTCATCAGCAGGTCCGCATCGCCCAGGATCGGCTCCTCGAGATGTCCGCCTACGGTGATGGCGATGCCCTTTTCCTCGGCAATCAGGTGGCTGCGGTCAACTGCCTCGGCCACGACGCTGTCGATATTCACTTCCTGGCCCTGCACGATGGCATCGGATGCCTGCAGGCGGGAGAGCTCGATAATGTCCTGGACCAGGGCGGCCAGGCGCCGCGATTCCTTGTCCATCCGGGTGGAGAAGCGGCGTACCGCCTTGGGGTCATCGGCAGCCTCGGTAATGGCCTCGGCCAGCAGGCCGATCGCGCCGACCGGAGTCTTCAGCTCGTGGGAAACGTTGGCCACGAAGTCGTTGCGCATCGCTTCGGTACGGGTGATTTCGGTACGGTCGTCGGCCAGCAGGAGAATGTACTCGTCGCCCAGCGGTGCCACGCGCACATGGACAATCAGCTGCCCGGCACCCAGCGTGGAGCGTTGCAGCTCGTACTGGCTTTCGGCAATCACGCCGTCGGCGCGAACCTGCCGCACCAGCGAGAGCAGTTCGTTGTGGACGAGCGTGTGTCCTCGCACCAGTCCGTAGGCGTAGGAAGCGGGGTTGGCCCGGACCACCCCGTCGACGTCATCAAGGATCACGAAGGCGCGTCCAATGACCGACAGGACGGCGGCGGCTCCCTCGGGGAGCACGGGTTCGTCGACCTGCGGCAGCTTCGAGGAGCGGTTCTGGGAAAGCCGGAAGGCGATGACGCCAACGATCCCCAGAGCCAGGCCGAGGACGCCGGCTATAAGAGTCGAGATCACTTCGTTCACATCTTTAGACTAGCTTCACCTTTGGGTGGCACCGGCCCTAAATGACGTGATTTAGTCGATTTCGGCGCGCTGTTCACCAAACGTTCACCTTTCGTGGCATATTCGTTAATCACCCGCTGACAAGCTGGAGCAAGACCCTCCACCATGCCACAAAACTGTTTCGGGGCGGTTGGCTGCCACGGCAGTCCACCATCCGGCATGGATACCGACACTCGAAAGGAACTGCTGTGCGTAAGGTATTTCAAGCAGACCTGCAGCAAATTGGCGAAGAACTCATTGAGATGGCCAACCAGGTCGCAACCGCAATGGATCGAGCTTGGGATTCGCTAGCCAACGTCGACGTCGAGCTGGCCCAGGAAGTCATCGCAGCGGACGCGAAGATCGACTTCCTGCAGAACCAGCTCGATGAGCGCGCTATCGATACCTTGGCTTTGCAGGGACCGGTAGCCAGCGATCTGCGCATGATCGTCGGTTCGCTGCGCATGAGTGCTTCGCTGGAGCGCATGGGCGACTTGGCACGCCACTTGGCGCAGCTGGCCCGCCTGCGCTTCCCCAACCCGGCAATCCCAGCCAGGATTTCCGACACCTTTGCCCAGATGGCAAAGATCGATATTGACATCGCCAAGGCCGTTGCGCGTTTGCTCGACACCCGCGATCTGCAGATCGCTACCGAAATTATCGAGCTGAACCACCAGCTGGATCGCTTGCACTCCAGCGTCTTCACCCTGGTCGCGGCCGACGACTGGGATGCCAATGCACCCACCACCGTGGACGTATCGCTGACCAGCCGCTACCTTGAGCGCTTCGGCGATCATGGTGTGTCCGTAGCTCGCAAGGTCACCTATCTGGTGACCGGCGAATGGGACCCCACCGAGATCTAGGTCCGCGGACCTAAGATATAAGGCTGCGCCTTGGCGCCTGCCATCCGGTACCACCGGATGGCAGGCGCCATTTTTGCTCTCCAGCTCATTCAGCACTGAAACTGGGTGTCCGGGGTCCGGGAAGCCTTCGCATCGCGGCGCGAACTGGGTACCGCGCCCGCGGCCCGCGGCCCCGTTGGCATGGCAGTGCTGCGCCTCGTCCGGCCATGCAGCTCCACGCGCTCCCGGTGAGCGCACATCCAGCCATTGCCCCGGCAGGATGCCAGCGGACGCACGACGCAGCGCTGGGCAGCCCAGGGACCGTCGTTGGAGTCCGGTCCCATCCGGGGAATCCAGCCCGTTAAACCAGCAGAGGGCAGTCCACCGATCGGTGGACTGCCCTCGCAGGTTGTTGGCGCGCAAGTGGCGCCAGCGTCTAGCGGGCTTCTAGCCTTCGCACTCGACGCAGAAGCCTACATTGCCCTCTTCGCGCACCAGCTGCGAACGGTGGCGAATCAAGAAGCACGAGCCGCAAATGAACTCGTCGTCTTTCTGCGGAATGACCGTAACGGTCAATTCCTCGTTGGATAGATCCGCACCTGGCAGATCCATGCCATCGGTGTGGTCGGTCTCGTCGAGCTCGCGCACCACCGACTTGGCGTCCGGTGCGTTTGCGGACTTCACCGCATCCAGAGAAGCCTTACGTGCCTCAGCAACGTCTGGGCGGACTTCATCGTAATCAGTTGCCACGAATTGCATTCCTAACGTGAGCCATTGAGCCTATTCGAAATAGGAGATTACAGCATACTAATGCCAAAAATACAATCGTGCGCAGTTGTTTCGCTCACAGCCGGACGCTTGGCGTTACCTCGGCGTTAACAAGCGGACGGCGGCATCGCGAACTACTGGCGAGTAGCCAGCAGCCTCGATGCCGCCGAAAAGCGTATCCTACTTGCGGCCTTGGTTGGCAACGGCCTTGATGGCGTCCGCAGCGGCTGCTGGATCCAGGTAGGTTCCGCCCTTGGTGATTGGCTGGAAGTTGTCATCCAGCTCATACACCAGCGGGATGCCGGTTGGGATGTTCAGGCCAGCAATGTCTTCATCGCTGATGCCATCCAGATGCTTGACCAGCGCACGCAGCGAATTGCCGTGGGCGGTGACCATGACGGTCTTGCCTGCCGACAGGTCAGCCTTGATGTTGTTCTCCCAGTAGGGAAGCATGCGATCCAGCACGTCCTTGAGGCACTCGGTGCGTGGGGCGGAGTCGCCCAACGCCGCATAGCGCTCGTCGTTGATCTGGCTGAACTCCGAGGAATCATCCAGTGCTGGTGGCGGGGTGTCGTAGCTGCGACGCCATTCCATGAACTGCTCTTCACCGAACTCGGCCAAGGTCTGCGCCTTGTCCTTGCCCTGCAGCGCACCATAGTGGCGCTCGTTCAGGCGCCAGTCGCGGTTCACCGGGATCCACGAACGGCCAGCGGCTTCCAGGGCCAGGTTCGCGGTAACAATGGCGCGGGTCAGCAAGGAGGTGTGAAGCACCTCCGGCTTGTAGCCAGCTTCGGTCAGCAGCTGGCCGCCGCGGGCAGCTTCAGCACGGCCCTTCTCGGTCAGCGATACGTCGTACCAACCGGTGAACAGGTTCTTTTCGTTCCATTCGCTCTGTCCGTGGCGAAGCAAAATCAAAGTGTGGCTCATGTAATCCATCCTAACCAATGCGCAAGCCTGCTCGTGCGAAAGTTAAGGCCCGTGATTAAAGTGCGAAGACCTGCAGTCCGCCAAGATGCGGATGCAGGTCTTCGGGAAAACTTGGTGCCTTGGCACGCCTAGTAGTTGTACCAGCCGCCGCCCTTGCCGCTGACGGCAGGCTTGACGTCCGCGAGGTACACGCAGGCGATGCAGGCGCCGATCAGCTGCAGGAAGCCGATTCCGCCCTGGCTGAAGATGCCAAGCAGTGCCACGGCGGTGCTGGCGACGGTCAGTCCAAGCCAGAACCCCTTGGTGCGCTTGCCTTCCTGGGCGAAACGATCTGCGCCATGGCGCAGGCAATCAACCAAAGCCCAGACGGCGAGCGCAACGATGACAATGCTCAAAGCGATCATCATGTAGTACTCGATTATTTGGGCCATGCGCAACATGTTCATGCTTGTACTCTACCTTTTTGGCGCAAATGATGGGCGCTGTGCCACGCGCGGAAATCAGCGCCCGCGGGCATCAAAGCCGGTCCAGCGCTTGCTGCAGATCGGCCCAGAGGTCTTCCACCTCTTCAATGCCTACTGACAGTCGGATCAGGCTGGCCGGGACGCTGGCCGGCTCCGAAGCGTGGCGGGCCCGGCGCTCAGCCAGGGATTCCACGCCTCCAAGCGAGGTGGCGCCGGTGATGAGCTGGAAGGCTTCCAGTACCCGGTCCGCTTCTTCGGCGGTGCTTCCCGCTTCAAAGGCGATCACCGATCCGAACCCGCCCATGAGGTCCGCGGCGCGCGCGTGGCCCGGGTCGTTGGGCAGTCCCGGGTAGCGTACGGCCTGCACCTTGGGATGTGCCGCGAGGCGTTCTGCCAGCACCTGGCTGTTTGACTGCGAACGCTGAAGGCGCACGGCCATGGTGCGCACCCCGCGTAATGCGAGGAAGGTATCCATCGGGCCGGCGATCGCGCCATGCAAGGTCCGGTACCCATGCAGGCGGCTGTGGAGCTGCTCGTCGCTGGTGACCAGCGCGCCCATGATCACGTCCGAGTGGCCCGACAGGTACTTGGTCACCGAGTGAACTACAAGGTCGGCACCGTGGACCAGCGGCTGCTGGAGCAGTGGGGTGGCAAAGGTGTTATCCACGATGCTCACGACGTTCTTCGCTTTGGCGGCAGCCAGCAGGGTCGGCAGGTCGGCGACTTCCAGCATCGGGTTGGTTGGCGATTCCACCCAGAGCACATCGGCCCCCTCCAAGGCAGCGAGCACTTCTTCGGTGTTGGCAATATCCACCGGGCGAATGCACAGCCGTCCCGCCTCTTGCAGCTCTGCGCTCAACGCCAGCGAACCGTTATAGGAATGCTGCGGCATCACCAGCACGCCGGCCTCTGGCACGATGCTCAGTGCGGCGGCAATAGCTGCCATGCCCGAGGAGAACACCAGGGCAGGCAGCGTTGCCGCTTCGAGCTGGCCCAGTACTTCTTCAAACGGATCCCAGGTCGGATTGGAGAAGCGCGCATATACGCGTTCACCCGGCACCGCCTGGCCTTTGGAGTGGTAGGTCGAGGTGAAGGTCACCGGGTGGTTGACTGGAGCATCGTACCCATGGGCCGGACGCCCACCGGCAACGAGCAAAGTTTTCGGATCCCAGGCCGGATTGGCGCCTGATTCTGCGGTGCGGGGGTTCATGGAAAAAACTCTACGCTTCCTTTGACGCTGCCAGCCGGTGGATTTCACTACATTTCATCTGACTGATCCACCACACTGGGTGCATTTTCGTTGCACATCCTGCCGTTGCAACGCACATCTTTAAATGTCCTTGGATAGGCTAGTGGGGTGAGTATCGAATCGAGTACCCCAACCCGTGGCTTGTTCATCGTTTTTGAAGGCGGTGACGGCGCTGGGAAGTCCACGCAGGTCGCCCTGGCCCAGCAGTGGCTGGAGTCCCGTGGCGCCAAGGTCACCACTACCCGTGAGCCAGGCGGAACCCAGATCAGCGAAGAGCTGCGTTCCTTGGTGCTCGAACACGGCCACGGCGAGATCGATGCCCGTACCGAGGCCCTGATTTACTCGGCGGCGCGTGCCGCCCATGTCCAGCAGGTCATCTCCCCCGCGCTGGATACCGGAACCCACATCATCTGCGACCGATTCGTTGATTCCTCACTGGCTTACCAGGGCATGGGCCGCGCCCTCGGCTTTGATGCCGTCGCATCGATCAACGACTTCGCAACCGGCGGACTGAAGCCGGATGCCACCATCATTCTTGATATCTCCGCCGCACAGGGACGTGCCCGGCGCATTGCGGCCAGCGGCGGCGTGGAGGATTCGGATCGCTTGGAATCCGAGCCGGATGATTTCCATGAACGCATCCGCAACGCCTTCCTCGACTTGGCGGCCCGTGATCCGCAACGCTATCTGGTCCTGGATGCCACCGCCAGCGTGGAGCAGCTGCACCAGTCGGTTGCGCAGCATTTGGCAGGCTTGCTGTGACCCGGCCGGTCTTCGCAGAACTTGCCGGGCAGGAACGTGTCATTGCCACGTTGACCGCTGAGGTTGATCGCGGCAACCCGACGCATGCCTGGCTGGTCACCGGTCCCCCGGGTTCGGGCCGTACCACTGCGGCGCGGGCTTTCGCGGCAGCTTTGCAGTGCACCCAGGCCCCGGCCGGCTGCGGGCAGTGCGCCAACTGCAAAATGGTCATGAATTCGGAGCACCCGGATGTGTCCTTCGTATCCACCGACAAATTCGAGTACCAGATCGCTGACGTCCGCCATCTGATTACCCGTGCACAGGAAAGTGCTGGCACCGGCCGCTGGCGCATCATCATCATCGAAGATGCCGACCGCATGTCCGAGCGCAGCACCAACGTGCTGCTCAAGGCCATTGAAGAACCTCCCGCCAAGATGATCTGGATCCTGAGCGCCCCGTCTCCTGCAGATGTTCTGGTGACCATTCGTTCACGGTGCCGCGCGGTAAATCTCTCCGTGCCGGCCACCCAGGATGTTGCGGATCTTCTGGTGCGCCGTGACGGGCTGGAACCGGAACAGGCGCTGTTCGCTGCCCGTGTCTCGCAGTCCCACATTGGCGTAGCCCGTTTGCTGGCCCGTGACGAGCAAGCACGCATCCAGCGTGAAAAAGTCGTTACCCTGCCGTTGCGCACCACCACCTTGCCGCAGGCGATGGCCGCTGCCGCAAAAATTTCCAAACTGGCCAGCGAGCGTGCCGAGAACATTACCGGCACCGATCTGCAGAACAAGATTGCCCAGCTGCGCCACGCCAACGGCTTGGGTCCAGAGGAGAACATCCCCGCTGGATTGCGTGGACAGTTCAAGGCGCTGGAGGATGATGCCAAGCGATTCGCTCGGCGTGCGGCTTTCGATGCCTTGGACCGTACCCTGACAGACCTGACCACATTCTTCCGCGATGTTTTGAGCATCCAGCTGAATACCGGAATTGAGCTGATCAACGAGCACCTGCGCGAGAAGCTCGAACGTTTCGCAGCGGAACAGTCCAGCGAGAAGTCCTTGGCCCAGCTTGATGCCATCAATGAAACGCGCAGCCGCTTGGCTGCCAACGTCAACCAGCTCATGGCCCTGGAAGCACTCATGACCCGTTTGCTGCCGCAGCCGGGACGCCGTTAACCCATCACAAGGAGACACTAAAAGTGCCTGCACGCTCACCGATGATGCGCTTGGCCGCAGTGGGGACCGCTCTGGCTTTGACCCTGGCCGGCTGCTCTTCCACTACAGCGGATTCGCAGTCCGGCGCATCGGATGCGTCGCAGTCCGCGCCCAACGCCAGTACGCCGCAAGGATTGGAATCCTTCTACAGCCAAGACCTCGATTGGGAAGAATGCGGCAGCATCATCGAATGCGCCACCATAGAGGTTCCGCTGGACTATGCCGATCCCGAAGGCGAGAGCATTGATCTGGCGTTGAACCGCCGCGCAGTGGACGGAGCGACAGGCAATCTGCTGGTAAACCCCGGCGGCCCAGGCGGATCCGGCCTGGATCTGGTGGCGTCCTCGGTACTAGGCATGTTCAGCGCTGACCTGCAGCGCGCCTACAACGTCATCGGATTCGATCCGCGAGGCGTGGGAGAAAGCTCCCCGGTCACCTGCCAAAGCGGTGCCGAGACCGATGAGGGACGCCAGGAAAACCTGCGGGCTTGGGTTCCTGAAGACCAGGACGAAATTGTCGAGGATACCGAGGACTACGCAGCTGACTGCGCGTCCAATACCGGCAATCTCCTAGGCCACGTCGATACCGTTTCGGCAGCGAAGGACATGGACGTGATCCGTGCTGTGCTCGGTGATGCACAGCTGGACTACCTCGGTTTCTCCTATGGAACCTTCCTCGGAGCAACCTACGCTGATTTGTTCCCTCGGAATGTGGGTCGCTTCGTACTCGATGGCGCCATGGATCCAACCAGCACAGCTTCGGACCTCACTTTGGCCCAGGCAGTTGGCTTCGAGAAGGAGATCGACGCGTGGCTCGCCAATTGCCTTGAAAGCGGTGAGTGCCCGTTCACTGGAACCGTTGAAGAGGCCAAGGTGCAGCTGCAGCAGTTCTTTGCGCAGGTGGAGAACGAACCAATGACTGCCAGCGACGGGCGTGCAGTGCCGATCATCGACTTCATCAACGGCTTCATCTTGCCGCTGTATGACGATTCCAGCTGGCCCATTTTGACCGATGCGATGAACGCTGCCGTCAACGACGCGGATGTGGATATGATCCTCGGCTTCGCGGATCTCTCGGCGGACCGCGAGGGCGACGGCACGTATGCATCGAATTCCACCGATGCTTTCACCGCCATCAATTGCCTGGACCGTCCAATGGACGCCAGTCCAGAAGCGATGCAGGCCGAAGCAACAGAGTTGATGCGTGCGGCCCCGACCTTGGGCAAGTATCTCGCCTACGGCGGCATCACCTGCGAGGCCTGGGACCACGACGCCACTGGCAAGCCTGAGGTCCTCGACGCGGAAGGCTCGAATGAGATCCTCGTCATTGGCACCGTCGGCGATCCAGCTACCCCCTACGCATGGTCTGAGGCATTGGCGCAGCAGCTGGATAACGCGACCCTGCTGACCTATGAAGGCCATGGCCACACCGCATATGGACGCTCCAATGAATGCATTACCAAAGCGGTGGATGAGTACCTGATTGACGGCAAAGTCCCCGAAGCCGGCACCCGGTGCTGATTGGGCTTGATGATGTCGTCGCCGTTTTGACGTTCAGACAATTCCTCGGATAAAGTGACGTGGTGCCTGTTTGCAGGTACAGGCCTCCTTAGCTCAGGGGTAGAGCAGCTCCCTCGTAAAGAGCAGGTCGCCGGTTCAAATCCGGCAGGGGGCTCGTTGTGAAGAAAACCCCGGAATCGCGCTTGCCGCATGATTCCGGGGTTTTCGCAATTTTCAATGGATTTTCATGACTGGTCCCGGGGTCTTCGATTCCCACGCAGTCCATTCTTATCCCGCATCTTGCCCAACGGCGCTTTTGGATATTCAATTAGGCCAGAGCCGGCAAACGATTCTTCACTCCGCGATCAGCAGATCATCGATCCTGGTTCGCGACCGGCAATAGCGGTATAAGCCTTCGACAGCAATTTCCAAGGAATTCCAAACTGATGCAATCCTTGCAGTACTCCCCTGAACCGCCATCGCTAGGCGGCAACGCGATCATGCGCCAACGGTGGAGCGAAGTAGCGTTCCTGCATTGGCGGGTTAGCCCGGATGAGGTGGCGCCGTACATGCCCGAAGGATGCCGGCCAGATATTGTCGCCGGCAGCGCTTGGGTGGGCCTCGTCGCTTTCCAGATGTCGCGCAGTGCGTTCTTCTCCGGTCCTGCGATTCCGTGGTTGGGTGACTTCCCGGAGATCAATGTGCGCCTCTATTCCGTTGACAATCAAGGACGCCGCGCAGTGGTATTCCTGAGCCTTGAAGCATCACGCCTGCTACCTGTGCTCATGGCGCGGGCAGTCTTCGGGTTGAAGTACCAGTGGTCGTCCATGAAAATCCTGAAGAAGGCCGGCACGATCAGCTATGCAACACGGCGCATCGGAAATCCGAGCGCACGTTCCCGCATCGTCGTGCGTCCGGTAGAAGCTTCTGCCAGTGCCGATCCAATTACCCCGGGTTCGCAGACCGCCATCGCGCTATCGGCACAGTGGGCGTTCCACCAGCGGCATCTTGGGCGCACCTTGCACTGCCGGAACCACCATGAACCGTGGCCGCTGCAACCTGCACAACTCGTTGAATTCGACGATGGCCTGCTGCGTGCCGCCGGTTTCGCCACTCTCGCTGATCGAGCTCCTGACTCGGTTCTGTACGCCGAAGGCGTCGATACGCTGTTCGCTGCACCAACCGTACTGGACTGCTAGAGGCCAGGCACAAGGCAGTTGCGGCAGAAGGCTCCCGGTTTCGGAAGAAACCGGGAGCCTTCTGTTCTGCCTAGCTTTTTTACTCGAAGTCGGCGGTTGCCGGGTCAGCCGAGATACGGCCTTCCGCTCCGCGGTCCAGGGTAGCGATGGCAGCCAGATCTTCTTCGTCCAGCTTCACGTTCAGCGATTCGAAGTTCTCGACGATGCGCGATTCGGTGGTCGACTTCGGGATGACCACGTTGCCTACCGCCAGGTGCCACGCGATGACTACCTGTGCCACCGATGCTTCATGCTTCTTGGCGATCTCCACCAGCGCTGGGTCGCTGAGCAGTTCGCCGCCGTGGCCCAGCGGGGACCAGGACTGGTGCAGGATGCCGTGCTCGGCCTCGTAGGCGCGCAGCTCGCCCTGCGGGAAGTACGGATGGGTTTCGACCTGGTTGATCACCGGGCGGACGCCGGTTTCGGTGTAGAGCTTTTCCAGTGCTTCCTTGGTGAAGTTGCAAACGCCGATGGACTTGGCCTTGCCGTCCTTCTGCAACTGGATCAGTGCCTTCCAGGTGTCCACGTAGGTGCCGCGCTTGGGCTGCAGCCAGTGGATCAGGTACAGGTCGACGTATTCCAGGCCGAGCCGTTCCAGCGAGGCATCCGCTGCGGCGAGGGTCTTCTCGAAACCCTGGTCCGAGTTCCAGACCTTGGTGGTGATGAAGAGGTCTTCGCGTGGCACGGTGCTGGCTGCAACTGCGCGGCCGACGCCAGCTTCGTTGCCATAGATGCGTGCGGTGTCGATGTGGCGGTAGCCGGCGTCGATGGCCTGGCCAACGACTGCTTCCGCGTCCTCGTCGGCGACCTTCCAGACGCCGTAGCCAAGCTGGTCGATGGTGTTTCCGTCAAGGAACTTCAGTTCAGGAATTGTTTGGGTCATGCAACTAATTTAGTCCACTGATGCGCCCTGCGCGGTGGAACACCACGCGAGCGATCGGGAAAACCCAATTATTCGCTGGAAGCGAGCAATTGCACGGCCCGGCTGACGTCTTCTTTCACCAGCATGGCACGATGGCGCACGGCTTCGATATCGATCGGCTTGCCGGCTTCGGCCTGCATGCGCATCATCGCTACGACCTGTGCGGTCGTCGCCAAATCGTTGGCGGCCTTAGTCAGCGAACGATGCGCCGCAGAGGTCAGCTGCGGGATCGTGTCGTCATTGCTCGGGGTGATCCGATGCGCCGCACAGCAAAGCTGGCGCACGGTCGGCAACAGCACAGCCATCTCATTGGCTTCTCGGACCAGCTGGTTGTAAACCTGGTCATCGTTGATGCCGTCTACCACCTGGAAGACCCGGTCCAATGACCGCTGGAAACGGTCATGGGCGCGACGCCAGACGCCCTCGCCAAGTTCGCGAGCAGCAGCACGCTCAGCGCGCAGTCGTGAAAAGAACGCCATTACACTTCTCTGCCGGTGGTTTCCGATGAATTACTGGTTCTAGCCTACCGGGATCACCGCAGTGTTCCCGGCAGCGGGGTCGACATAAAACGAAACCGGCCGCGAGCCCCATCCGCTTTCGCCAATGGTTCTCACGGCCGGTACCAGTCGCGTTCAGCAGCAACGCCCTTCAGGATTCTTTTCCTGCCAGTCGGTGTAGTCCTTCCAGAATTCGCGCTCGGTCATTGGCTTGGAGCCAGGATGATTGCGTTCATGGTGTTCCAGGTAGTGCTGGTACTTGTCGGCCCCGAGCACCCCGTCGACAAACTTCTTGGCTTGCCCCAGGCGTTCCAACAGCGTCGCCATGGCTAGTGGCCGCCTCGCTGGACTTGGGCTTCGGCAGGGATTTGCTTCCAAGCCTTCTCAAGTTCCTTTTCGGCAGGCGACGAGATCAAGCCGGCGGGTGCGTACATCTTCGATGGCACGGCAGGATCCTCGGTGCTGTTGCCACCACCGCTCTGCTTGGCCTTGGCGGTTGCGACAACCGCCGAAACCAGCACGATGGCGGTCAGCACCAGGAAGACCACGGACAGCCAGCCCTGGACACCGGTGTTGCGGACCACGGCCTCCATGGCTTCGACGCTGCCCGCCGAGCCGAGGGAAGTCTCGCCATTGGCCAGAGCTTCCTTGTAGGCGTTGTGGTTGGCGAAGTAGCCCACCTTGGTATCTGCGGAGAAGATCTTCTGCCAGCTCGCGACGAAGGTGATCACCACGGTGAAGGCCAGCGGCAGAGCCACGACCCACAGGTACTTGAAGTTGTTCTGCTTGGCGATGATGGTCATCACCACGGCCAGCGCTATCGCAGCCAGCAGCTGATTGGCGATGCCGAACAGCGGGAAGAAGGTGTTGATGCCGCCCAGGGGATCTGTCACGCCGAGGATCAGGATGTAGCCCCAGCCGGCAACCATGATCAACGTGCACAGCCACACGCCCGGACGCCACGAGGTGTCCTTGAACTTCGGGAAGAAGTTGCCGATGGTGTCCTGCAGCATGAAGCGCGCAACACGGGTACCGGCGTCAACCGCGGTCAGGATGAACAGTGCCTCGAACATGATCGCGAAGTGGTACCAGAAGCCCATCATCGCGGTGCCGCCGAACCACTGGTGCATGATGTGCGCAATGCCCACAGCCAGGGTCGGAGCGCCACCGGTACGCGAGACAACCGAGCTCTCGCCCACGTTATTGGCAAGTTCGGTCAGCTGGTTTGGATCCAGGCTAACGCCGGCCAAACCCAGCGAGTTCACGAATGCCGCCGCGGTTTCCACCGTGCCACCGGTAGCGGCAGCCGAGGAGTTCATCGCGAAGTAGATGCCGCGGTCGATGGAAATCGCTGCAACCAGCGCCATGATGGCGACCATGGACTCCATGAGCATGCCGCCGTAGCCCAGGAAGCGGGTTTGCTTTTCCTTCTCGACCAGCTTCGGGGTGGTGCCCGAGGCGATCAGTGCGTGGAAGCCCGACAGCGCACCGCAGGCAATGGTCACGAACAGGAATGGGAAGATGTGCCCGGCAACGACCGGGCCATCGGCACGGCCAGCGAACTCGGAGAAGGCCGGAACATCGATTTCCGGGCGGACGACGATGATCGCCACGGCCAGCAGGCCGATGACGCCGATCTTCATGAAAGTCGACAGGTAGTCGCGAGGAGCCAGCAGCAGCCATACCGGGAGCACCGCGGCGATGATGCCGTAGATGATGATGGCCCAGGCGATGGTGGTGCGATCCAGGTGGAAGAACTCGGCACCCCACGCAGACTCGGCAATCCAGCGGCCGGAGATGATCGCGAACATCAGCAGCACGAAGCCGATGATGGAGATTTCCAGGACCTTGCCCGGGCGGATGAACCGCAGGTAGATGCCCATGAACAAGGCGATAGGGATGGTCAGGCCCACCGAGTAGACACCCCAAGCGGACTCGCCCAGTGCGTTGACGACCACCAGCGCCAAGATGGCGGTAATGATGATCATGATAGCCAGGGTGGCGATCAGGGCAGCGGTGCCGCCGATCAGGCCCAGCTCTTCGCGGGCCATCTGGCCCAGCGAGCGTCCGCCACGGCGCATGGAGAAGAACATGACGAGATAGTCCTGGACCGCCCCGGCCAGCACCACGCCCACGATAATCCAGATGGTGCCTGGCAAATAGCCCATCTGCGCTGCGAGGATCGGTCCAACCAGCGGACCGGCGCCTGCGATGGCGGCGAAGTGGTGGCCGAAGAGCACGCGGCGATCGGTGGGAACGAAGTCACGGCCGTTATTGACCGATTCGGCCGGGGTGGCCCGGAAATCATCCGGTTTGGCGATCTTGCGCTCGATGAACTTCGAGTAGAAGCGGTAGGCAATCAGGTAGGTCGCAACAGCGGCGAAGACGAACCAGATGGCATTGATGGTTTCCCCGCGCGAGAAGGCGAGAATCGACCATGCGATTCCGCCGACCAGCGCGATGGCAACCCAGATGGCGATCTTGGCGGGGGTCCAACGCTTTTCTTCGCGTTCGGCAACCTCAGGATCGACACCCGCTGGTGGCAAGGTATTTTGGGTACTCAAATCGAGCAACCTCCTAGGAACAGTGCAAGTGATGTGCGCGACCAGCGGTTATTAGGCTAGTCACGCATTAATGACTACTGAGTCACCTTACAACTGGTTTCCCGCTGCTTTAAACCTCTATGACAACTTTTCCCGTATGTTCACCGGAATCGAAGTATTCGTGGGCAGCGGCCAGCTCCGGGAATCCAAAGGCCTTGGTGACGTTCAGTGCCAGTTTCCCCTGTTCCAGCAGCGGCATCACGCGGGTAATGGTCTGGCGAACGATCTCCGCCTTCTCATGCAGCGGGCGGGAACGCAAAGTTGTGCCGATGATCCGCGCCCGCTTGCTCATCAGCAGGCCCAAGTTCAGTTCTCCCTTGGCTCCGCCTTGCAGTCCGATGACTACCATCCGTCCGCCGACGGCGAGCGCCTTGACGTTCTCCCCCAGGTATTTGGCGCCCACGACATCCAGGATCAGATCCACGCCCCTGGCGTCGGTCAGTTCCTTGACGCGTGCAGAAAAGTCCTCTTCCCGGTAGTTGATTCCCTCGTCGGCGCCGAGGGCACGGCAGTAGTCCAATTTCTCTGCCGAGGAAGCGGTGACGATGACGCGGGCGCCAGCGGCCTTGGCGAGCTGTATGGCCATGGAGCCGATGCCGCCGGCTCCGCCATGGATCAACAGCGTCTGGTCTTGGCCTAGTCCGCCTTCGATGAAGAGGTTGGAGACCACGGTGGCGGCGACTTCCGGCAACCCGGCGGCTTCGATGCTCGAAACCGTTCCAGGGATTTCGATGAGCAGTTCTGCCGGAACATTGACGTACTGCGCATACCCGCCAGCAGCGAGCAGGGCGGCAACTCGCGCTCCCGGTTTCCATCCGCTGACGCCATCGCCGATCTCCACGATGCTGCCCGAGACTTCCAGCCCGGGGATATCGCTGGCTCCGCGAGGTGGCGGATACACTCCCTTGCGCTGCTGCACATCCGCGCGGTTCAGTCCGAAGGCCTCGACCTTGACCAGCACTTCCCCAGCTGCGGGGACCGGCATTGGCCGTTGGACCAGTTCAAGGACTTCTGGCCCACCGGCACGGTTGTAGATATAGGCGTTCATAACGTCGTTCATGGCCTTCAATTCCTTTCAACAGGGGTTCATGCCGTATACTTTTTCGGGTTGGATGGTTGTCCGAGCGGCCGAAGGAGCTGGTCTTGAAAACCAGTAGGCGGCAACCCCGTCTCATGGGTTCAAATCCCATACCATCCGCGCTTTTCGAGTTTGGCGGGCTGATCCTTGGATCAGCCCGCCAAACTGCTTAATACTGCTCCGCGCTTAATCTTTCGTTGGCGATCAGCCCCGCCAGGCGAGCCACTTCGTTCACTACGTTGGCTGCGTCTTGCAAGGTTCGGGCCGCGGGGTGGCGCAGGTCGCCCGCTTGCGCGGCAATAGCGGTCCCCCACTGCGCTGATGACAATTGCAATCCCAGCACGAATAGCCCGCGGTGCGCCAGCCCATCGCTGTTGACCAGACGGTATGGTTCACCGACCACGTCGAAACCGGATCCAGGCAGGCTTTCGCCTTCCGTGTTCTTCCAAGTGTGCACGCGCGCTACGTGATCTCCCAAGAGCTGCTTTATCAGCGCCGCGTTATTTTGCAGCACGCGGTTACTGGGCATCATCGCTTCGCACATGGTCTTCGCAGTGTGCACCTCCGCATCTACCCAGGGCGAGGATGCGGTGAATTGCTCGGAAACCTCGTCGAAGCCGAACTCCGGGTCCGGACCAAGGAAGGTTACTATCCCGGCGCGCGAGAGCGCCAGCAGCTGTTCAATGCGTTCGAGCGGCGGGCCTGAGGACAGTCCTTCGACCAGTGGTTCGAAGTGCGCTTGGATTTCTTCAATGCGCGACTGCTCGTCGATCACGCCGGAAGCAATCAGCTCCTTGACCAGCATGCGTCCGGCATTCATCGTCATGATGGCGCATGACAACGGGTCTTCTAGCCCGCCGGTGCTGTGCCGGGCATTGCCCACGAGGTAGTCGCGTACTGCCTGCTGGTATTGCTCATCGGAGCTGAACCCGAGTTCTTCAAATGGCCTTGCCAGCTTTGGCACATCGAGCCACTGCAACTGCGGGAACTGCCCGACGAACTTGCGCAGTTCGCTAAGCCACACTTGGCTTCCTTCATGGTGCTCCGCAGAGAGGATCGCGTCGAGCTGATCAACGAATTCTCGCTCATCGAGGCCTTCCGGGGCACCATGCGCGCGAGCGCAGGTGCTGTAGTAGGCGAACAAGATGTCCCGGTGCAGTTTGGGCCAAATATGGCGTGAGAACACCAAGGAGGAGGCAGGGTTGGTGGCGCGTGCTTCGGCAAGGCGCCCGATGAGTTCCGGAACGTCGAAGTAGCGTAGTTCAATTTCATCAGGAATGAACTGCTCCACTACTGGCTTGCCCCAGTAGGGGGTACCGCGGCGCGAAGCTACGATCAGTGCCGGCTCCCGGCCTGAGCCGATGTACTGCAGGCGATGCCCCGGCTCGGTGCTGGCCTCACGGAAAATCCCGCCGCGGCCTGCCGTCAGCTCGACCATGCCGTCAAAGAAATTCAAGCCCAACCCGCGGATCAACGCAGGCTGGCCTTCCTTGAACTGGGAGTAGTCGAGGTCCGCTGGAACATTCGGTGGCAGGTAGGTGGCCCCGGCTTGGGAGGCAGCTTCCTTGAGCTGCTTCTGCCATGGGTTCAGTTCTGCCGGCTGGTGGCCCAAGGCCAGCACCACAGCGTCAGCGGCCAGCTGACGGGTTTCGGCACCCTCCAGGTTACTGCGGAAATCGATCTGATAGGCGTTGCCGACGGGGCGGACCGCAACGACTTCTGCGGCTACATGTTCGATGCTGAAATTCTCGTGGGTGGCAAGTATCGCTGCGCTGCGCTCATACACGTGCTCGAGGTACTCGCCATAGATTGCGCGTGACGGATAGGAGCCGGGTTCAATTCGCCCGATCAGCTTGGCATGCTCATCGGTGAGCTTGCGTCCATCGCCGCGCAGTGCGACGAACTGGCGAAAGCTCAACCCCGGTTCATCGCCCAACCGTTCGGGGGCCACTGTCGGAAATGATGACGGGGTGTTCATCAGGAAATGCTCCGACTGTTTCGGGTTCCACACGTGGCCGGAGCCCGGAGGGAACGGATCAAAGACCGTAACTTTCAGAACGGTGCCTTGGGCCGGGAGTTTCAACGCCAAGTTAGCGAGTCTTTCAACCACGCTCGTGCCGCGTGGGCCTGCCCCGACAAGGGCCAGGCTGAACTCGTTCTTTGGTGTTGCTATCTCGCTGTTCACTCCTCTAGGTTATTACCTTTGGAACAGGGCATGGGCCAGACGCATAGACTATGGCCATGACTGAGCATGATTCTGAGGTTGCAAGCGCTGATCCGTATTCCTGGCTTGAAGGAATTCACGACGAAACGGCACTCGAATGGGTGCGGGATCAGACCCAGCGTACCGAGTCCGAGCTGTACGACGACTCGTTCCATGCCACTGCGGAGCGGATCAAAACGGTCCTGGATGCCCAAGACCGCATTCCCATGGTGACCAAGCGTGGCGATCACTACTACAACTTCTGGCGCGATTCCGCCCATCGTCTTGGACTTTGGCGTCGCACCACTTGGAATTCCTACCTCAGCGACGACCCGCAGTGGGAAATCCTATTGGATCTTGACCTGCATGCGCAGCTGGAAGGCCACGAATGGCATTTCGCTGGTTCAGCACTCCTGCGTCCAGCGGCCGGTGGCGCCTACCAGCGGGCCCTGCTTCGCTTGAGTCCTGACGGCGGCGACCAGGTGCGCATTCGCGAATTCGATCTGACCTCCAAGAGCTTCGTTGCCGGCGGTTTCGACGTTCCCGTCGCGAAGACCCAAGCCTCGTGGATTGACCACGATACCTTGCTTGTCGGTTCCGCCAGCAGCGAGCAGTTCACGACCCGTTCGACCTACGCGAATACCCTGCGAAGGCTCAGCCGCGGCATGGAGATCGAAGAAGCGCCAATTCTCTTCCAAGTCGATAGAGAACATGTCGCAGCCTTCGGCTACTTCGATTCGACTCCGGGATTCGAACGCGTGGTCACCACTGATGCCATCGACTTCTACAATTCCAATGCCGGTGTCCTCATCGACGGGGAACACCATCTGATCGATGTTCCAACCGATGTGCAGGTCAGCCTGCACCGGCAGTGGGTCATCTTTGCTCCCCAAACCAATTGGGAACACCAGGGCCAGAAGATCGCTGCGGGTTCATTGGCTATCGCCCGGCTGGATAGATTCCTCGAGTCCGGCAGCATCGAGAAGGTTCTCTTCGTCCCGGATGCGCACACTGCGCTGGAATCACTGAGCTTTACCGCCAATTATCTGCTGCTCACCGTATTGTGTGATGTGGCTTCGCAAGTGCGCATTATTGATCTCGCAGATCATTTCAGCCAGTCGGACATGCCACTGAAGGATCCAATGCTCAGCGTCTCGGTGGGAGCCGTTGATGATGAGGACCCGGAGCATGGCGATGACTATTGGATGACCATCACCGGATTCATTACCCCTACTACCTTGTTGCGCGGCACAGTTGGTTCGGCAGCAAAGGTCGTGAAGAAATCGCCGGATCGCTTTGATGCCGGTGGTTTTGAAGTCACCCAGCATTTTGCGTCCTCTGCGGACGGCACCAGGGTTCCATATTTCCAAGTCGCGGCATCCGACCTGGTCCACGATGGGAAGAACCCGGTGCTGATGGACGGCTACGGCGGTTTCCAGCACAGCATGACTCCTGGCTATGCAGCCGCCATGGGCACCGGTTGGTTATCGCAGCGTACCGTTGAGGGCCGCAAACCGGTATACGTCATGGCCAACATTCGCGGTGGTGGCGAGTACGGGCCGGATTGGCATCGTGCTGCCCTGCGTGAAAAGCGCCATCGTGCCTACGAGGATTTCGCAGCCATCGCCCAGGACCTGGTGGCTCGCCGGGTGACGTCCCGCGCGCATTTGGCCGCGACAGGGCGTTCTAACGGCGGGTTGCTCATGGGCAATATGATCTCTGGCTACCCGCACTTGTTCGGAGCAATTTCCTGCGGCGTCCCGCTATTGGACATGCAGCGCTACACGCAGCTAGCTGCCGGCCATTCCTGGATTGCCGAGTACGGCGACCCGCAGGTTCCCGGGGACTGGGACTTCCTGCGGACTTTCTCCCCCGTGCATCGACTCACCGACCAGCCTCATCCAGCCAATGACTATCCGGCCTCGTTGATTTGGACCACGACTTCTGATGACCGTGTCGGCCCTTCGCAGGCACGCATCATGGCAGCCAAAATGATGGATCTGGGCATTGCCAATGTGCGGTACCACGAGCCACAGGGCGGTGGCCATGCCGGGTCAACGGATAACGAGTCAACCGCCAAAATGCTGGCCACCAGCTACGAATTCCTGTGGCGACAGGTGCGTTAGCTCTCTCGTTTTGGAACACGCGCCCATCTTCGGGTAGGCTAGATTCTGCTGGAAACAGCGGATGGACACGTGCCAGAGCGGCCGAATGGACTTCACTGCTAATGAAGGGTCGGGCTAAAACTCGACCGGGGGTTCAAATCCCCCCGTGTCCGCCAAGAACCCCCTACTCAGGTAGGGGGTTTTTCGTTCATATGGCACTTTTTCGACGAGAACGTTCCGAATACGGAAAATCCCCCGGATTCACCGATTTTTCGGTGAATCCGGGGGATTTTCAAAACTCCAGGACAGCAGTTTCTCCGCTACTGGTCGTCGCGCTTAACGAAGGTCCGCAGCATGTTCTGCACGATATCCTCTGGCAACGAGGTGTGGCGAACAATGATTTCCGACATCCGGTCCAGATCGGTATCGGCGATTGCGTCGAAGAGCGCTTCGCGGTCAGCTTCTGGAAGTTCGGCAGCATCGAAATGCACTGGACCATCCGGGCCCTGGCCTTCAAAGCGGAAGTCTGCAATATTGCCGTTGGCGCTCGCGCCAGACATGGGAGACGTCGCGATCATGCGTTCCAGGTCTTCGACCGGCAGATCCGTATAGCCGTGCAGGATCTTTGCCGCTTCTTCAAAATTGGAATCCCGCAGCATGGAGAATAGCTGGTCGTATTCATTTGCCGGCAGTTGTTCGCTGGAAAATTCGCGGTTCTCGCCATCAAGTTCGAACGCCATCTTGAAGTGCGTAGCACTTGGTTCCTGAAGGGAACTGAACTGCTCGCTCCATTCCTGGGGTACAACCCAAGTGTCATCGGCAGGTGCTGGTGTGGCATCCTCTGCGGCAGTGGCGGCCGCTTCACGATCTTCGCGCTCAACTTGAGCTTCGAGTTTGTCGCTCAAAGCCTTGATCTCGGCATCATCATTCGGCAATTCCTTGGCAGGGGCTGTCTGCGGGTACTTGTCGAGGCTGCGTACTGCAATCACGCAATCCTTGACCGAGTCGCCAGTAGCAGCGCGGAAATCCTTGACCGCGCCCATGACGTCGCCCTTGGCCAGATTGCGGTACACCGAATTGCGTGAAGCATCATCCAGCCTCGCGTTTGCCGCCTGCGCTGCTTCACGGGAAATCGCCTGCGCGATTTGCGCAGTGTTCTTCTTGCGCAGCGCTTGCAGACCGAAGTAGCCCAGGGCAATCACTGCGATGAGGACAACGAGCCAGATGAGAAATTCCATACTTCCAGACTACTTTGTTTAACTGTGCGATTACCCGGCTACGCCCAAAGTGAAAGGCATGACACCCGGTGCGCCGGCGATGCGCAGGGCCCGCCCAGCCATCGCCATGGACCACCGGGAATCAACCAGATCATCAACTAGCAGCACCGGCCCTGGAGCGTCGGCAATGAGCTGTTCGAGCTGCGTTGGAAGTTCAAAAGCATCGGCAACCGCAGCCACACGGAAAGCGGAATTCCCGCCCGGGCCATTCTGTGGTCCAGCACCGCGATATTCGAGCTGCCCCAGGTAGCGCAACCGTCCCACCTCAGCTAGGCCCTGAGCAAGGGAGGTGATCAGCTGGGGACGCTTATTCGATGGCATGGCTACAACGCCCACTGGACGTTCCTCCCAATTCCATTCGGCAAGCACCTTGATGCACGCATCGAACATCGCCTTGTCGATAGGGGAATCGGTGGGGTCGGCAAAGAGCTGGCGCAATCGGTTGCCCCACCCCAGGTCGGTCAGGCGAGCCAGCGCCCGGCCCGTTTCCACCTGCTCGTCAATAGCGATTTTGCCCTTGAGCGTGTACCCCAGCCGGTCCAGTCCCGAAGGGTACAGCTTGCGCGGTTCAATAGGAATTCCCACCCGTCCAAGTGCCGCCTGCGCGCTGTCCTTCGAATCGTCAGGAATATGGTCGTCAAACCAAACGCCAGCGCAGTTGTCGCACCGGCCGCAGGGAGCAGACTGGGGATCATCCAAGGCGTCGGTCAGAAACTGCATGCGGCATCCGCGAGTGTTCTCGTAACTGACCATGAGGTTTTGTTCATGGATCCGGCTCTGCGCCACTCGCTTGTACCGATCGGCATCATAGGTCCAAGGCATGTCGGTGCGCATCCAGCCGCCGGCAACACGCTCCACCGCACCATCCACGGCCAGCACCTTCAGCAACAGCTCAAGTGGCGAGCGGCGAAGGTTCACGGCGCTTTCCAGCGCCGGGACGCTCATCGCACCGTCGGTCTTGGCCAAGGCCTCGAGCACCTGGGTGGCGCGTACCTGGTCCGGCATGGAGCTGGTGGCGAAGTATTCCCAAATTTCCGAGTCGTCAGGCCCGGGCAGCAGCAGGACATCTGCGTTGATGCTCCCACGCCCGGCACGGCCCACCTGCTGGTAGTAGGCCACGGGCGAGCTGGGGGCACCGATGTGCAAGACGAAACCGAGGTCTGGCTTGTCAAAGCCCATGCCCAAGGCGCTCGTGGCGATCAGCGCTTTCACTTCGTTATTCTTCAACGCTTGTTCAAGGCGTTCGCGTTCTTCCAAATCGGTGCGCCCGGTGTAGGCAGCAACTTCGTGCCCGGCATCCTTGAGCAGGCGAGCAATATCCTCGGCCGCAGAAACCGTCAGGGTGTAGATAATGCCCGAGCCCTTGAAGTCCTCGATGTGGCTGAGCAACCAGGCTAACTGCATGCGCGGCGAAGCCAGACGCAGGACACCTAGGCGCAGCGAGTCGCGAGCCAGGGTGCCGCGCAGCGTGAAGACCTCCTCGGTGCCGCCGGCCAGCTGTTCGGCAACGTCCTGGACTACTCGGCTGTTCGCTGTTGCAGTGGTCGCCAAAACCGGGAGGCCCTGAGGCAATCGGGCGATCAGGTCCCGGATGCGGCGGTAATCCGGGCGGAAATCGTGGCCCCAATCCGAAATGCAGTGCGCCTCGTCGATGACCAGCAGGCCCAAGCGCTGCATCAGCATCGGCAGCTGCTGCTCGCGGAAGGATGGATTGTTCAAACGCTCCGGGGACACCAGCAGCACATCGAGCTCATTGCGTTGCAGCTTTTCGAGGATTTCACGCCATTCGAGCACATTGGCCGAATTGATGGCCGCAGCGCGGACTCCAGCACGCTCCGCGGCCGCAACCTGGTCGCGCATCAATGCCAGCAGCGGGGAAACGATCAGTGTTGGCCCGTAGCCCTGTTCTCGCAGCAGCAGGGAAGCGATGAAGTACACGGCGGACTTGCCCCAGCCGGTACGCTGGACGACCAGTGCGCGGCGCCGCTCGGCCACCAGTGCGCTGATCGCTTCATACTGGCCATCATGGAACTGCGCGTCCGGGTTTTGCACCAGTGCGCGCAGTTTCTGCAGTGCCAGCGTTTTCAGATCCACTTGCGTTGAGCCATCCATGCCTCCAGTATTTCAGTTCCTGCCCACGATTTAGCCCGTGGCGTCCGCTAATTGTGGATGAGCTCTCGCAAGCTGCGGTGCCGGCAGGGGAAAATAGCTGAAATGTTAGGCATTTCCCATCCGCAATCGCCTAGTTCTCAATGATTTGAATCAGTCAAACCGGTAGGCTGAAAGGCGTGAGTGAAGAAATTGATCTTAATCAGAGCTTTAAGGCCTACGACGTACGCGGCGTAGTCGGCGAGAACCTGGATGCCGAAGCAATTGAAGCCATCGGCGCGGCCTTTGTCGACGTCCTGTCCCTGTCCGGCAAGGAAGTACTGGTTGGCGGTGACATGCGCCCGTCTTCCGCAGAATTCGCCCAAGCCTTCGCTCGTGGCGCCACCTACCGCGGCGCCAACGTGATCATGCTCGGATTGATCTCCACCGATGAGCTGTACTTCGCATCGGGCAAGCTCAATGCCGCCGGTGTTGTCTTCACCGCCAGCCACAATCCCGCCCAGTACAACGGCATTAAGATGTCCAAGTCTGGCGCCCGCCCGATTTCTTCGGCTACCGGTCTTTTCGACATTCGCGACCTGGCCCAGCAGTACCTTGACGAGGGACTGCCGGTCTCCGGTGACGCCCCGCAGGGCAGCATCAGCGAGCGCGACGTGCTGGCCGACTATGCAGCTTACCTGCGAGAATTGGTGGACTTGTCGGGCATTCGTCCGCTGAAGATCGTGGTGGATGCCGGTAACGGCATGGGCGGCATGACTACCCCTGCAGTTCTTGGGGGTACGGTGCTCGCTGAGCTGCCGCTCGAAATTGTTCCGCTGTATTTCGAGCTGGATGGCACTTTCCCCAACCACCCGGCCAATCCGCTGGAACCGGAAAACCTCAAGGACCTGCAATCCGCAGTATTGGAGCATGGGGCCGATCTCGGCCTGGCTTTCGACGGCGATGCCGACCGCTGCTTCGTGATCGACGAGCGCGGGCTGCCGCTGTCCCCTTCGGCTATCACCGCACTGGTCGCGGTGCGCGAAATCGCCCGTGTGCAGGCAGCTGGCGAAGAGTCCCCGGTGATCATCCACAACTTGATCACTTCCAAGGCGGTGCCTGAATTCGTCGCCAAGTCCGGTGGCGTTCCGGTGATGACCCGCGTAGGCCACTCCTTCATCAAGGCTGAAATGGCTTCGCAGGGCGCGGTCTTCGGAGGCGAGCATTCCGCCCACTACTACTTCCGCGACTTCTACAATGCCGATACCGGCATGCTCGCTGCCATGCATGTGCTGGCCGCCTTGGGCGAGCAGGAACTGCCGCTCTCCGAGCTGGGTGCCGAATACGAACCCTACGCTGCCACCGGTGAAATCAATTCAGAGGTCGAGGACAAGGCAGGTGCCACTGCCCGGGTCGTGTCGCATTTCCAAGACCAGCCAGTAGAAGTGATCACCATGGACGGCACGACCATTTCAGCGGCCGATGGCAGCTGGTGGATCAATCTGCGCCCATCGAACACCGAACCATTCCTGCGTTTCAACGGCGAAGGCCGGACCGCAGAAATCATTGAGCCCATCCGCGATGCCGTTCTGGCTATCGTGCGTGAAAAGAACGTCACCAACTAGCAAAGGGAAGACATGAACCTCGAAGAACTGGATGAGGGCGTCAAGGACGCGCTGAACAAGGTCTTGGGCACCGCCCTGGGCGTGGCCCGCGAACAGCTCGAAGAGCAGGGCGTGTTCCTGCCTTTTGCGATCGCGCTGGAGCCGAAGGAAGAGGAAGACGAGCCGGAGCTGCGCTTGATCGCTGTTCCGCCAACGGATGATCCTGAGGATCCGGAAGCCGACATCGACACCGAAGCCATGGTTGCGGACCTGATGCAGGTGCTGAACCAGCAGGGCACCCACTTCCAGGCGATCGCCGTCGCCTCGGATGTGCTGCTCCAGGAAAACGACCAGGACGCCATCCACATTGTGGCCGAGCACCGTGTCGGTGCGGCGTTGGCCATCGTGCAGCCGTACACCATGCCTGCAGAGCCAGGCGGCGAATGGATCTTCGACGAGCCAGCGGCAGAGTCGGCGGAAGCCATTTGGGCCAACGCGCTCTAGACCGCGGTTGGTGATTCCGGGGTCGGCATAGTCACTCTGCTGACCCCGGAATGCTTTTCCCACGTAAAGTAGGAATCATGAAACTCAGTGCCTTCACCGACGTATGCTTGCGAACCGTCATGGTCCTTGCAACGCCCGGCACCGGGCAACTGACCAGCCGCCAGATCGCCGAGTCCGTGGGGGTTCCCTACAACCACGTTGCCAAAGCCGTTCTGGAACTGCGCACGCTGGGAATCCTGCAGGTCACCCGCGGCCGCAATGGCGGCGCGCAGCTGAGCGATGGAGCACTGGATTTTTCCCTCGGCTCACTGCTGCGCAAGTTGGACAAGCGCACCGATATTGTGGATTGCTCCGATCATGATGCGCAATCCAACTGCCCGCTTTCGAGCAACTGCCGCTTGCGGGCAGTCTTCCGGCAGGCCCGCGAAGCTTTCTACGCTTCACTGGACCCGCTGACCATCCAGGACATCTGCCCGGCATCATCCGCGATGCCCTTCACGGGGCTCCCCTTCCCGACGGTGCGCGCCCTTTCCTGATTCCCCTGCGTCCCCCTGGGGGTCGCATCGCCGATTTCTGTTACGAATACCGGCCGGTGGATTTGCAATCCTTTTCTACTAGGCGTAGAAATGAATCATAAATCTTGTATCTGTAATACAAGTTATCGCCTACTCCAAGGAGACCCGATGCTGTCCACGAAGTCCTTCCCGGTCGTTGAAGCCACGTTGCCAATCATCGCAGAGCGCATTTCCAGCATTACCCCGAACTTCTACAACCGCCTGTTCACCGCGCACCCGGAACTGCTCGACGGAATCTTCTCCCGTTCGAACCAGAAGAACGGCACCCAGCAGCAGGCCTTGGCGGGATCCATCGCAGTCTTCGCAACCTACTTGGTCAAGTACCCGGGCACCACTCCGGAAACCATGCTCGCGCGCGTAGCCCACAAGCACGCTTCCCTCGGTGTCGCCGAGGAGCAGTACCCCATCGTCTACAAGCACCTCTTCGACGCCATCGCCGAAGACCTGGGCGAGGCGCTGACTCCGCAGATCGCCGAGGCCTGGACCGAGGTCTACTGGCTGATGGCCCACGCGCTGGTCAAGATCGAGAAAGGCTTGTACGCGCAGCAGGCCAACGCCGAGATCTACACCCCGTGGAAGCTTGTCGAGCGCATCGAAACCGGCGTTGATTCGGTCTGCTTCAGCTTCGAGCCAGCTGACCGGACCCCTGCCACCGTCGCCAAGCCGGGCCAATTCGTTTCGGTCCGCATGCCGATGGCCGACGGCCTGCGCCAGGTTCGCCAGTACACCTTGAGCGGCGACATCGAGCGAACCGACCGCCGCACCGTCACGGTCAAACTGGATGTGAACGGCGAATTCTCCCCCGTGATCCACCATGGCCTGAAACTCGGCGACGTGGTGGAACTATCGAATCCGTATGGCGACCTGGTCATCGATGACGATGGCTCGCCGCTGGTGATCGCCACCGCCGGAATCGGCTGCACCCCGAGTGCGGCCGCGTTGCAGACCCTGGCCGCACGCGGCTCCACCCGCAAGGTCACCGTGCTGCACGCAGACCAAACGGCCACCGCCTGGCCATTGCGCGAGCAGATGCTCGAATCCATCGGCAAGCTGCCAGAAGCCACCATCAGCACCTGGTTCGAACGCGGGGAATTGCCGGAGGGGCTGAACGCCACGTCCGGCTACATGGATCTCGCCGGCGCACTGACCGGGAATGCCCAGGTCTACTTGTGCGGCCCGCTGCCATTCATGCATGCAATGCGCAACCAGGCGCTGGAAGCCGGCATCCCGGCCGAGCGTATCCACTATGAAGTCTTCGGCCCGGATGTATGGCTCGCTGCCTAGCTTCCTGGTGACAGAGCCGTACTGCAGGTGGATCCATGGGGAATCCGCCTGCAGCACTTTTTTGCCTTTATTTTCCGGTATCCGCAGGAGAATCCGGCTTGCCACCCTGTTTCGGTGCCTTCTTCTTCAAATCGAACTTTTTCGGGTCCAGCTTTCGAGGATCGATTTTCCCGGCGAACCTGCCAGGCTTCTTCTGCCCGGCTTCTTGAGCTGGCAGCGTGGGCTCCCCGGCTTCCAGGTCCTGATTCGCCGGCGCTTCAGCGGCTTGTTCCACCGGTGTTGCTTTCGCGCCGGGTGCCGGCTTCGCAGCCTGCGGATCAACTAGGATCTGGTGCAGACCCGCATCGGAAATCCACTTGCGCAGCACCGAGTTGAACAGGATCGGGTTCTCGATATTCCATTGGTGGTGCATGCCCGGAACCACGCGCGTGATCACCTGCGGGAGCCTTGCGCGCAGCGCGTCAAAGGATTTCTGCACAACTTTGGGCTCTTTGGCTCCAGCGAGGGCCAGTACCGGGCCCCGGTAGGAGCCGAGCTTCTGCGGCAATCCCCCTGGGTCCATCTCGTCCATGATGGCCCGCATGTTCTCGGCTTTGAGCTTCACGCCGTGCTCGGTGAACAGCTCGCGCTCATCATCCACCATTCCGTAGGCACCAGCCTGGAAACGCCAGAACCACTCGCTGCCAATGAGCTTGAGCTGCATCCGCTGGAAAGCCCGGGCCGCCTGGCCCACACCGGTCACCGGAGTGCCGGTAATCAGCACGGAGTCAACGAGCTCCGGATGCCGTGCGGCCACGTGCAAAGCAATCACTCCGCCCAGGGAAATGCCAACCAGGTGCACGCCGCCTTCGGAAACCTCGTCGGCGATCAAGGCTGCGACATCATCGGCGGCGGATTCCAGGCCATCCCAGGTCTCCTCGAACCGGGCGCCAAAGGCCGGCAGGTGCAGCGTCAGGATGTTGCAGTCGCCAAAGGCCAGAACCTGCGGGTCCCAGCTCCAGTTGCCGACGTTTCCGCCGTGGAGGAAGACCAGGGTCTTCATCGACCGTTGCCCATCGTGATGCCGCCCGGGATGCACTTCCGGATAATCGGTGGCATCGCGCCCGGCACCGCTTGCAGGGGTCTTGTTCTGGTCTTTGGCTGCAGTCATGGCAAGTACTCCAATACCGCGTCGAGCCATTCCAGCTCCGCGGCTTGTTGTCGGATTGCATGGTCAAGTGTGGCAGCCATCAGGAAGCTGCGACGGTCCGCAGCGGCTCGCATGTCAATGCCTTCGCGCTGGGAGAGGTAGTCATCGAGGATGAACTGCGTGGCTTGGCGGCGTTCCTCCAGCAAGCTCTGGATATCATCGCGTTCGAGTTCGGCGGCGAAGAACACCTGCCCCATGAAGGGATCACGCTCGGGAGACTGCACCGCACCAGCAGAAAGCCACTGGGCCAGTGCCGCACGTCCCGTTTCCGTGATGTGGTGCTCCTGGCGGTCAGGGTAATTCGACTGCGCGACGGTGCGCACGGTGGCATACCCCTTGTCCACCAGCTGCGCCAAAGTGCGATAGATCTGCGCCTTGTCTGCGTTCCAGAAGTGGTTAATAGAGGAGTCAAAGTGCTTCTTGAGCTCGTAGCCAGTCATGGGCGACAAGCACAGCAGCCCGAGAATCAATCGTGCCAAAACCATAGAGCAATCTTTTCATAAATAGTTGATTTTGCACCCACTTTGCCCCGGCGTGTGGAAACTGTACCCGGATTGTGACAATTCCTCCGTGGCGCACGAGAACGCCCCGGTGACTGGAATTCCAGTCACCGGGGCGTTCACTGTGCGGATCTGCTGGAGATCCCAGTCAACTACGCGTTCAGGCGATCCTTCAAGCCGTCGAGCTCTGCACGCAGCGAAGCCGGCAGCGCGTCGCCGAACTTGGCGTACCACTCTTCGATGGCCTCGACTTCGGTAGCCCATTCATCCTTGTTGACAGCTACTGCCGCTTCGACGTCGGCTGGGGTGAACCCTTCAAGGCCGGCCAAATCCAGGGACTCGCCGGTCGGGACGTTTCCGATGATGGTTTCCCGGGCGTCCGCGGTGCCTTCGATACGCTCGACAGCCCACTTGAGCACACGCGAATTGTCGCCGAACCCTGGCCACGCGAAGCCACCGTCAGCCGTGCGGCGGAACCAGTTCACCAAGAAGATCTTCGGCATCTGCTCTGGGTTGAGCTTGTTCGAGATCTTGTCCCAGTGGTTCAGGTAGTCGCCTGCGTTGTAGCCGATGAATGGCAGCATCGCCATCGGGTCACGGCGAATCACTCCGGTCGCACCTGCAGCGGCTGCGGTGGTCTCGGAGGAAAGGGTCGAACCCATGAAGATGCCGTTGGTCCAGCTGCGGGCTTCGGTCACCAGCGGAATGGTGGTCTTGCGGCGGCCGCCGAAGAGGATCGCATCGATCTTCACGCCGTTAGGCGAGTAGTAGTCCTCGGAAAGCATGTCGACCTGGTCGATCGGGGTGCAGAAGCGCGAATTAGGGTGCGCTGCCGGACGACCGGATTCAGGAGTCCAGTCGTTGCCCAACCAGTCGGTCAGGTGCGCAGGAGCCTCGTCGGTCATGCCCTCCCACCAGACGCCGCCGTCATCGGTCAGCGCAACATTGGTGAAGATGTTGTTGCCCTTGGAGATGGCGCGCATCGCGTTCGGGTTGGTGGACCAGCCGGTGCCTGGCGCCACGCCGAACAGGCCGTATTCGGGGTTAACGCCGCGCAGCTCGCCGTCCTTGCCGATGCGCATCCAGTTGATGTCATCGCCCAGGGTCTCAGTCTTCCAGCCTTCAATGGTTGGATCCAGCAGCGCCAGGTTGGTCTTGCCGCAGGCCGACGGGAATGCCGCGGCAATATGGTACGACTTGTTCTGTGGGCTGGTCAGCTTCAGGATGAGCATGTGCTCTGCGAGCCAGCCTTCATCGCGGGCCATCGCCGAGGCGATGCGCAGCGAGTAGCACTTCTTGCCCAGCAGCGCGTTGCCGCCGTAGCCCGAACCGTAGGACATGATGGCGCGCTCTTCGGGGAAGTGCACGATCCACTTGTCTTCGTTGCATGGCCAGGCAACATCTTCCTGGCCCGGCTCCAGGGGTGCACCTACCGAGTGCAGCGCTGGAACGAAGAATGCGTCCTCGGCTTCCATCTTGCGCAGTACTTCATTGCCGATCTTGGCCATGATGCGCATCGAGGCAACGACGTAGGCGGAATCGGTGATCTCCACGCCGTAGGCAGGCACTTCCGCGTTCAGCGGGCCCATGACGAATGGGATGACGTACATGGTGCGTCCGCGCATCGAGCCATCGAACAGGCCGCTGAGCATGGACTTCATCTTGGTTGGGTCTTCCCAATTATTGGTGAAGCCTGCATCTTCTTCCTTTTCGGAGCAGATGAAGGTGCGCTCTTCGACTCGGGCCACATCCTTGGGGTCCGAGAAACCAGCGTAAGAGTTAGGGAAGTTCGGATCGGTCAGCTTGACTAAGGTGCCGGCTTCAACCAGCTCGGCAGTCAGGCGATCATTTTCTTCAGCTGACCCATCAACCCAATAAACACGATCCGGCTTCGTCAGTGCGGCAACTTCCTCAACCCAGGATGCCAACTTCTCGTGCGAAGTAGGTGCTGCGCTGATAACGTTCTGATCCGAGCTCGTGCTCATTATCCATTCCCTCCATTGGGCTGAACTTGCAATAAATCAAGGCTATTAGGTGCTCAACTCCAGCGCCGTGTGATCGAAACCTCATGAAAGTGAAACCCGGAGGACCAGAAGGAAAAAATTCCCGAAATTCCGGGGGTTGGTCTAAACGAATTGACTCGATTATGTGACGAAGGTCACGTAGACCGGTACCCTTTCAACGTCTTCACATAACCTTATGTTCATCTGGACCCACTAGCTTTGCCCGTCGATTTGTACAGCGCGAAATCGACCTGTATAGTTATTCGAGGTTCGTGAGAACGAGCCAGACAAAAGAATATGCGCCCATAGCTCAGCTGGATAGAGCGTCTGTCTACGGAACAGAAGGTCAGGGGTTCGAATCCCTTTGGGCGCACCAACTGAAAAATTCCCACTCGCTCGAGTGGGAATTTTTTGTTTCCCCCAAAGGATTGCCCGATGACACAGCTTGCTCTAGGCGGCCAGCTCAGCCTGCGCCTGCTGGAAGTCGCCGACGCAAAGCAAATCGCTGAGTCCTACCAGCGCAATCGACAGCACCTGGAGCCCTGGGAGCCGGCTCGCCCCGCAGAATTCTTCACCGAGACGCGGCAAGCGGCACACCTCGCAGCCGCCTCAGAAGCTCGCCGAAGCGGATTGGCCTTTCCCTTCGGGCTCTTCGAACGGGATGCGCTCATCGGACGCTTTAATATCAGCGGAGTGGCCCGTGGCGCATTCCAAAGCGCCAGCCTGGGCTACTGGATCGATCATGAATACACCGGGCGGGGCTTGGCTTCCCGAGCCGTGGCCACCTTGCGCACGGTGGCGCTCAACGATCTGGGCTTGCACCGGCTGGAAGCCAGTACGCTCCCCCACAATTACGGCTCGCAGCGCGTTCTTGAAAAGAACGGCTTCGTCCGAATTGGCATGGCGCCGAACTATCTGGAGATCGAAGGACGCTGGCAGGACCACAACCTCTACCAAGCGATCTTGCACGATCATTCGGCTTCCAATCCCAGTGATTTCGTAGTCGACTAGTTATTTTGTGAATCACGGCACTTTTTGCTGTTTTGGTTCTTGCTCCCCGGAAATCTCGTGTAAAGTTATTCAAGTCGTCAAGACGGCTAATAAATGAATATGCGCCCATAGCTCAGCTGGATAGAGCGTCTGTCTACGGAACAGAAGGTCAGGGGTTCGAATCCCTTTGGGCGCACCAACTGAAAATTCCCACTCGATCGAGTGGGAATTTTTTTGTTAAATCCCGGCGGTGAACGGCAGCGGTGCCGCAACAGACTAGTGCGAAGCGCGCAACACCAATTTCGTGTCCATGATGCTCCACTCGGGTACCTGTTCTCCGTTGATGCGTTTGATCAACAGTTCCGCCATGATTTCGCCCTGGCGCTCCGGGTTCTGCGCAATGGTCGTCAACGGCGGTGTCGAGCTTCGCGCGAAAGAGTCATCATCAACGGACGTTACCGAAATGTCCTCCGGCACTTTCACACCGGCTTCCCCTAGGGCTTGCAAAGCTCCGAAGCCCATCTGGGCACTGGCGGCAAACAGGCCGTCTACCGCAACATCCGCGTCCAGCAGCTGCTGCATGATGCGCCGTCCGCTAGCCGGGGTGAAGTCGCCGATCTCAATAGCCGCAGGCTCCAGGCCCGCGCGTTCAACTGCCTGCTTGAATCCCACCAAACGGTCCAGTCCCGCGCCCATGTCCTGTGGCCCGGCAATAATTGCCAGCTTGGTGCGTCCCTGGCCAAGGATGACCTCAGTCGCTTGCCTGGCGGCGGCGATGTTGTCGATATCGACAACATAGATGTCCTTTTGATCGGTGCTCATGGTGCGTCCGCCATAAACCATGGGCAACACAGTTCCGAGATCCGCATAGGAACGGTCATCCGCGTGGTGCGAAAGCACCAGCGCGCCATCCACATTGCTGCCTTGCAGGTAACGGGTGGTTTTCACCGGATCCGCTTCGGTGGACAGCAGCAAGGTGAGCATGAATTCGGTATCGGCCAAGTACTGGGCAGCGCCCTGGACGACCTTGGCGAAGTACGGGTCTGCGAAGAACTTCGCGGTGTTCTCGGGAACCACCAAGGCGATGGAATTGGTCCGGCCCTGCGCCAGCGAACGGGCGGCACGGTTAGGCACGTAGTTCAATTCGCGGATAGCCAATTCAACAGCCTTGCGAGCCCCTGGCTTCACCCGATCCGAGCCATTCACTACACGGGAGACCGTGGCCCGTGAGACACCTGCGCGTTCTGCCACCAACTCGAGGGTCGGTTTCGGGCTCCGCGCTTCGTGCATGATCATGATCTTTATCCAGGTGCCTTGCAGTAGTCCGTCGGTGAAACACGATGATGGTCCGCAGCACCATCGGCAGGCTGCGGACCATCATGCTCAGGTGTTATGCCATTGTACGGTTTGCGGCAATCAACCCCGCGTAGGCCTTGCCACTATTCTTAATCGTTCGCACCTGGGTCTGGTAATCGACGTGGATAATGCCAAAGCGCTTCGCGTAGCCCCAAGCCCATTCGAAATTGTCCAGCAAAGACCAGACAAAGTAGCCGCGGACATCCACGCCGTCTTCTATCGCGCGGGCCACAGCATCAAGGTGGTTGAGGATGTATTCCTCGCGTTCGGGATCTTCAACGGTTCCGGCCTCCGTCACCGTATCGGTGTAGGAAGCGCCGTTCTCCGTGATGTACAGCGACGGAAGGTTAGCGTAGTCCTGGTTCAACCGGTTCAACAGCACGCGCAGCCCTTCGGGATTCACTTCCCAGCCCATGGCCGTGCGCGGCAGGTCGCGTGCCGGGAAGGTCACATACTCGCTGCCGACAAAAGGCGAAGACTTCGGCGAATCGGTAGGCACCACGGGCTGCGGCTGGCCGGCGGGCAGCGGATGGCCTGAAACGTTGTCATCGTGGTAGTGGTTCACGCCCAAGAAGTCGATTGGCTGCGAGATGATCTCCAGGTCCCCTGCTTCAATGACTTCAGCCAGCCCCAAACCCCGGACGTCTTCAAGCAGGTCTTCGGGGTAGGAACCGCGCAGGACAGGGTCCAGGTACATGCGGTTCCACAATGCGTCGACGCGGCGCGCTGCTTCCAGATCCACCGGATCGCCGGGATTATTCGGAACCGCATTGGTCAGGTTCAGCGTGATGCCGATATGCTCCGCGCCCAGTTCGCGCAGCCGGGCGGTGGCCAACCCGTGGGCCAGATGCTGGTGGTGCACCGCTGCCAGCGCCGCTTCCGGTTCCTGGCGTCCCGGGGCATGCTCGCCGGCGGCGTAGCCAATCAGCGAAGAGCACAGCGGTTCGTTGAATGTCGTCCAGTGCTTCACGCGGTCGCCGAGCTTTTCATGCACAGCCTCCGCGTATTCGAGGAATTTGTAGGAGGTCTCGCGGTTGGTCCAGCCACCGCGCTCTTCCAATGCCTGCGGCAGATCCCAGTGGTAGAGCGTCAGCCACGGCAGGATGCCATTCTCCAGCAGCTCGTCGACCAGCCGGGAGTAGAAATCCAGGCCTTCGGGGTTCACGGTTCGGCCCCCGGGGACCACGCGAGCCCAGCTGGTGGAGAACCGGTAGGAGTCCAGGCCCAGTTCGCGCATGAGCTGCACATCTTCGCGGTAGCGGTGGTAGTGGTCCACTGCGACTTCGAGGTTCTCACCTCCTGCGATGGCCCCATGCTTGCGGGCGAAGGCGTCCCAGACCGAATCTTCCTTGCCGTAGGAATGGCCAGCGCCTTCGATCTGGGCTGCTGCCGTAGCCGAGCCCCACAGGAATTCCTTAGGCCACGCGAATTTTTGGGATAGGTGGTTCATCATTAGCCCTTTACAGCTCCTGCCATAATTCCGGATACAAGTTGTTTGCCTGCAAGTATGAAGAGCACCAGCAGCGGGATCGTGGCCAGCAGGGCCCCGGTCATCACGATGGTGTAGTCAACGTATCGGGCAGACTGCAGTTGGCTCAACGCCACCTGCAAGGTTGGGTTCTGCGGTGCCACCAGCATGGGCCACAGGTAGTCGGTCCAGGCGGTCATGAAGGTGAACAGCGACAGGATCGCCATCGCCGGGCGAGCCGCTGGAACCCCGACATGCCAGAAGGTGCCGATCATGGAGGCGCCATCCACGCGGGCGGCCTCAATCAGTTCATCGGGGATGTTCTCCACCAGGTACTGGCGCATGAAGAATACGCCGAAGGCAGTGACCAGGGTCGGGATGATGATGGCTCCCAGCGAGCCGGTCCAGCCGAATTGCTTCATCATCATGAACATCGGGATGATGCCCAGCTGGGTGGGCACGGCCAAGGTCGCGATCACGAAGACCAGCAGCCCCTGGCGCCCGCGGAAGCGCAATTTGGCGAACGCGTAGCCTGCCAGGGTGGAGAAGGAAACCACCGAGAAGGTGATCACCGAGGAGACGATGATGCTGTTGCCCAGGGCCGCCCAGAAATCGACGGAGTCCAGGACCTCGGCGACATTGGTCCAGAACTGGCCGCCTGGCAGCAGCGGCGGGTACGCCGAGGCGAATACCGCACCGGTGGAGGAACCGATGACGAACGAGTACCACAGCGGGTAGGTGCTGCCGATGAGGAAGGCCAGCAGGATTCCGTAGGTGAGGAAGCCAGGACGGCGGTCCATGGAGAAGTTCTTGCCGCGGCGCTGGGGCGCACGGACCTGGCGCGCGGGGCGTTCCACTGTTGCATTACTCATTTGCTGCACTTCCGCTCTGCGTTCCGTTGGCCGGCTTTGCTGCTTTGGCTTCGGCTCGGGCAGCTGCCCGACGTGCCGCTCGGGTTCTGCCAGTGCTGCCGGCGCCCTTCTTGTCGGCCGAGGAAGCGATGGATCCGGAGATCAGGAAATTGATCACGCCGATCACGATGATGATCAGGAAGAGGATCCAGGCCACGGCCGAAGCGCGTCCGAAGTCCCCGCGATTGAATGCCAGGTCCCAGAGGTAGAGCACCGTGGTCTGGTACTGGCGGTCCGGGCCGCCTGGAACCGAGCTGCTGGGGTTGAACAGCTTGGGTTCGGTGAAGATCTGCAGGCCGCCGATGGTGGCAGTGATGATCACGAAGATCATCGTGGGGCGGATGCTGGGCAAGGTAATCGAGAAGAAGCGGCGGATCACGCCGGCGCCGTCGATGGCCGCTGATTCATGCAGTTCGCGTGGCACCGCCTGCATGGCTGCCAGCAGGATCAGCGCGTTGTAGCCGGTCCAGCGCCAGTTCACCATGGTCGCAATAGCCATATGCGACGGGAAGACCTCGGTCTTCCACGCGATCGGGTCGATATTCACGGCGGCCAGCAGGTTGTTCAGCACGCCATACTGCTCGTCGAATGCCGAGGAGAAAATCAGTGTGACGGCCACCGGCGTGACCACGTAGGGAACCAGCACGCTCATGCGCCAGAAGGTCTTGGCGCGGATGTTCTGGTCCAGCATGGCCGCGATGAACGTCGCGATCACCAATTGCGGGATGGCCGAAAGCAGGAAGATGCTGAAGGTGTTGAACAGGGAATTCCAGAACAGCGGAGAGGTCAGTTCGGCTTTGTAGTTTTCCAGGCCGATCCAGGCTCCTGCTCCGCCGAGCAGATCCCAGTCATTGATCGAGACGACGAACGTGTAGATCAGGGGGAACAGGCCCACCAGGCCGAAGAGGATGAAGAAAGGCGAGATGTAGAGATATGGGGAGTACTTGAAATCCCACCGCCCGCGAAGGTGCCGGCGGCGCGTCTTGCGCTCGTCCCTGGTCTCGGCCGGCTTAGCCCCGGCCGGAGCATTGTTCCCCTTGTTCCAACGCTGGGGCTGCGGACTGGGCGCGCTGGCGTCCCGGTCTTGTTCCGGGGCATCGTGTGTTGTGGTGCTCATCAGTGGCATCTTTCCTGCTGCAGTAGCTGTCCAGGCATGGGCCGCAACCTCGTTGCGTGCCGCGGCCCTTGCCTGGATTCGAAGCGGGCTACGGGATTACTTGATTTCCAGTTCCTGCAGGGTGGAGAGGGCCTTGTTCCAGGCGGTCTCGCTGTCGCTGCCAGCATCGATCGCCTTGATAGCCGGGCCGAAGACCTGCTCCTGGATCACCGAATCCTGAGGGCCCTTGTACTGGGCCTGGACGCCGTTGGCGCGGTTGCCCAGGATTTCGCCCACCGGTGCGTTATTGAAGAATTCGCTCATCTCATTCGTGCCGGTCACTGAATCGGACTTCTGCGCTTCCAGGTTCGAAGGGAACGTGCCGGCTTCCTCGAATGAGGTCGCCTGCGACGATGCGCTGGTCAGGTACTGGGCGAGCTTCGCAGCCTCGGCCGGGTGCTCGGAGGTGGTCGGCACGGTCAGGAACGAGCCGCCCCAGTTGGCCGCGCCGCCCGGGAAGACATCTGCGAAGTCCCAGCCTGCGCTGGAGTCTCCGCCGGCACCCTCAACCTGGCCCTTGACCGTGCCAAGCATCCAGCCCGGGCAAGGCATGACGGCGAAGGAACCGTCAACGAAGGCCTGGCCCTTGCCCCAGTCCCACTGGGTCTGGTTGGCCGACAGCCCCTTGGACGCAGCATCGGAGAGCAGGTCCCAGCGCTCGCGCAGTTCGGCGTTGCCCTCGATATTCAGTGATCCGTCAGCCTTGTAGTAGCCCTCGTCGAGCTGATTGACCATGGAATTCCAGACGAAACCGGACTGGTCGTAGAAGGCCTTGTCGGTCTTCTTCACATACTCGTTGCCTGCCTTGAAGAAGTCTTCCCAGGTTGCGTCGTCGCCACCGAGCAGCTCGGCAACTTCTTCGCGCTCGCTGGGCATGCCAGCGTCCTTGAACAGCTTGGCATTGAAGCAGATGCCCATCGGCCCAATGTCCGTACCGTAGCCAATGACGCGGCCTTCTGGGTCGGTGGCCTGCTTGACCTTCCAATCAACCCAATCCCCCGCTACCTCATTGGCACCGAACTCGCGCAGATCGGTGAAGGAATCTGCAACCGACATCACCTGGCCCAGCCAGCCTTCTTCCACTGCTTGGACATCTGGCAGGCCGGCGCCCGCAGCCTGCTTGGTCTTCCAGTCGGTCAACGCGTTGCCACCGGTGTCGATGTTGGTGGCTTCGATGGTGATTCCAGGGTTTTCCTTCTGGTACTTCTCGTACAGCGGGTCCAGTCCCTGGGTGCCGAAGGTCGTCACGGTCAGCGTGACCGGGTTATCAGCCGAGGCCGGCTGGGCATCCTTGCTTGCGTCGGCTGCGCAGCCGGTTGCTACCAGGGCGATGCTTCCGGCAACGGCCGTGGCCAGTGCCAGTGGGGATTTGCGTGAGGGTTTCACGGTGACTCCATTTCGGATATGAATCGTGCGAGCGGGCGAGCGCCAACAAGTTTGAGAGCGCTCTCAAAATACGGCAAAAAAGAAAATCCCTGCGATTTCCTGGATGCCTGAAACGATGAAAGCGACTCTGCCAAACATTTTGTGAGCGCTCTCACAAATCTTCTCCAACAATTCTCCACGATGGAAGTTTTCTGTCAAGCCTTTTCCCCAAAGAATTCTCCGCCCCGCAGCCAGCACCCCTTTGGGTTCCCCAAAGCGGGTTAAAAGAAGGTGGCCAGGCGCTCTTCAGGGTAGAAGAGCGCCTGGCCACCGCGCAGGCGGGAAAAGTCAGTTTTTCTTATCCAGCTGCAGTCCGACGAGCACCGGGTCATGATCCGAGGAACGGTACTGGTCAGCCGCGAACAGGTTAGTGATGTTGTTGTTGTAGCGGCTGTATTCGTAGCCCACGGATTCAAGGGCGTTGATATTCCAGATGTCTTCTCCAGTCACCTTGCCCGCCAGCTTCTCCGAGGCGAAGATGTGGTCCAGCGAGCCGACCAAGCCGTCGTAGAGGTAGCTCTGGGAATCGGCTGCGGCGCCGAGGTCCACGTACCCGGCTTCAACCAGAACCTGCATCGGATCTTCAGCCGAATAGGAGTTGAAGTCCCCCGCCAGCAGCACCTGGTCGGTATTGCGCGATTTCTTCAGATCGTCCGCGAAGCCAACCAGCGCTTCCGCTTGGCCGACACGGGCTTCGTTCCAAGCGCCTTGGCCATCGCCGCTGTCGGCATTGCCCGATCCATCAGCAGGATCCGAGCCCTTGGACTTGAAGTGGTTGGCAACGACCAGGAAGCGGGTGTTCTGGTTTCCGCCAACACGCTGGAAGGCCTGGGCCAGTGGATCCCGGGCGTTCACGAATGCTGGATCGTCGAGGATGACCGACTCGTCGATGGGCTTCACTGACTTGTCGCGGTAGATGATCGCGGTGCGGATCACATCTTCGTCAGCGGGCACAACCGATGGGGTCGGGACATAGCTCCAAACCTTCTGGCCAGCTTCCTGGTTCAACTCGTTGACCAAGTGAGCCAGGGCGGCATCGCGGTTCTGTCCGAAGCGTGCCGAGTTCTCGATTTCTTCCAGGACCACCACGTCTGCGGTGAACTTGCCCAGTGCGGCAACGATCTTGGACTGCTGGCGCTCAAAGCTTTCAGCGGTCGCCGCGCCGCGCGCATCGCAACCACCGCGGACATTGATCGGATTGCCCTCGCGGTCGGTGTAGTACGAGCACCCATCGAGCATGTCGCCGGTAGTGGTGAAGTAGTTCAGCACGTTGAAGCTGCCAACGCTGACATTGCCGCCCACCTCTTGCGGAGCGTCGTTGTCGACCTGCTCGAAGTTCACGGCGATATCGGCATCATCGGCGCCGACCACCTGGCCCTGCGGCTGCAAACGCCACATATCGTAGCGGTAGTCCAAAATGACCGGTGCGATGAAGGATGCGTCAGCGCCCACGGTGACGCGCTGCTGCGCGTCGATGTACGGCAGGGCGATCTGCTTGTTCTTGCTGGTGGAGAAGTTCAGCGTGGCCCCGTCATCGACCACGATCGAACGCTGCTCGTTTTCCGCCGCGAGAGCCTTGGCCTGGGCACTGGCCGGCTTGAAGACATCGGTTGGCTGGCGCAGCAGCCGTTCGCCGGGCAGGATCTCGCTGGTGCCCATGGCCAGGCTCAGCTCGCCGTACTGGTTCAGCGAGTAGTTGTCCGAGACGGTGAACTCGCCCTGCGGCTCGATCAGCATGGATTCAAAGCGCTCGCGCTCGGCATCGCTGCTCGGCAGTGAAATCGCCAGCGGCTTAACGCCCTGCGCCGGTTCATCGAGCACCTCAACACTGCCGGCCTTGAGCTGGGTCAAGCCATAGTATTCGGACACTTCGCCAGAAACCTGGACATGGTCGCCGACGCTCACCGAGGAAACCTCGTCCGGCGCGTACACGAAGATCGCCGAGCTCGCCTGGCCCGAGGCATCTACGCCGCTGCCAGCGCTCTGCAGATAGAAACCGCGGAATCCGCCGTCGGCGTAGGCTCCGGTGACAACACCGCGCACAGTTGCGTCCTGGCCAGCCATGGGTGACCTGTCGCCGGTCCCCTGGATCTGTTCGATGGGGGTGATTTCGGCAGTATCGGCGTGCGCCGCCGAGAAGCTCGAAACCGCAAGCGCGGTTCCCAGCACCGCGGCAGCGATGCGAGTGGGACGTCTATTGATCATGTTTTTCCCTAGGTAGATATTCAAGCAGCGGCGGCCCTGCCGCGTGCATGGGCCTGGTTCCAAGGTAAGCAAAGCCCGATTAACTGCACCTGAACTCTGCCCCGCTTTTTCGTGACGTACCCAACAACCATCAAAGGTCATCAAACGCTTTACGTCCAGTAGTGATTAAAGGAACCTTTTCACTAATTGAACTGACTGGTCAGTTCAATTAGTCTTTAACTGTGCTTACCGCAGATTCCATTACCGTCAAGGGACGCCACGACCAGCTCGTGGGGCCCACCTCCGTGCAACTGCAAAGAGGTGAACTGCAGCTGCTGGTATCCGAGCCGCAGATTTCCCGGACCGCGCTGGCCCTTGTACTGAGCGGACGCATGGCACCCAGCTCCGGGACGGTGGTGTGGAATGCGGATCCGAAGCTGCGAACCCTGCGCAAGCACAGCGCTCTGGTCGATTCGCCGGGGATCAATGAACCCGAATCCCACTTGAAGGTTTGCGATCTTGTCGCAGAAGATCTGGGGCTGATCCCGGGGCCAAGCTGGCGCAAGCCCGGCGCCAGGAAGTGGATGGCGCAGCATGGATTCGACGATATCGCCAGCTGCTGGAGCGATGCCATCGATCCGGGCCGCCTCTTCGAGCTCCAGCTCCTGCTGGCTGCCGAGAATCCCCGTCTTGAATTGCTCATCGTCGATTCACCGGACCGGCACGATCTGGAAGACGAGCATTGGCTCGAGACCCTGGAGAACTTCGCTTCCTCGCATCGGGAATTCGCAGTCCTGGCTATCGTCAGCCGGCTGCCCCAGTGCTGGCAGCCGCAAACCGGGCAGGCCGCCGACCCGGAACCAGCAGTGCTCCCGCTGCCCGATCCATCCACCGGGTTCATCCAAGGCGAACTCGATCTGGGCCTGGATCACCTGGCCATGGCCGAGGGCATCGCGGACAACCACGATTTCTTCCTCCCAGCCGACGAACTTGCTGACGCTGTTCAGTGCGAAGCAAAGGAATAGCCCATGACAACTTTGCGACTTGCCCTCTCCGAGCTCAAGCGGATGAGCCGCGGCACCTTGCCCAAACTGGCGCTCATCGCGGTCACCTGCGTTCCGCTGCTCTATGGCGCGCTCTACCTCTACGCCAACTGGGACCCCCAGGGAAACCTCGACAAGGTCACGGCCGCCGTGGTCAATCTGGATGAAGGCGCCGAACAGGACGGCGAGAAAACCCGAGTCGGCGACGACGTCGTCGAGGAATTGGAAGACGACGGCACCTTCAGCTGGGCGCACGTGGATTCGAAGGCGGAAGCCGAGCAGGCCGTGGCCACCGGCCAGTACGCCTTTGCGCTGATCCTGCCCGAGGACTTTTCCTCGGCCCTGGTCTCGCCGGGCGATTTCGATGATGCCGAACAGGCCAATATCGAGCTGCTGACCAACGATGCCAATAACTTCATGGTTTCCAACTTCGCCAAAACGCTGGCTACCACGGTGCGCACCTCGGTCGCCCAGGAAGTGGGAACCGAAACGGCTTCGGCGATGATCGCCGGATTCGTGGACATCCACGATTCGATGGGCGAAGCCGCAGACGGCGCCGGGAAGCTCTACGATGGCACCCTGCGACTGGGCGATGGCGTGGTCACCTTGGCCGATGGCACCACCAAGCTCGTCGATGGCAGCACCGAGCTGAACTCGGGCACCAAGACCCTGAAGAATGGCACCGCCGACCTGTCGGGAGGGTTGGGCCAACTGGTCGACGGCCAAACCCGGCTGCGCGACGGCAGCGCCGAACTGGCCGACGGCACCGCGCAGCTGGCCGACGGCAGCAAAGAGCTGAGCGACGGTCTGCACACCTTGAAGACGCAGACCAAAGCGCTGCCCGGTTCCGTCTCGAAGCTGGATCAGGGCGCCGCCAGCGCGAAAGAAGCCGCCGACCAGCTTGCTGCCGGTTCACAGCAGGTCGCAGACGGCAACCAGCAGCTGGCCAGCACGGCAGATGAGGCCATCGCGGTAATCGACCAGCTGCAGGCCAACACGAAAACGCAGCTGGATAGCGTCAAGGAAGATACGCAGCGGCGCCTGGACGAGTTGGTCAGCAGTGGCGTGCTCACCCAGGACCAGGCTGATTCCATCCAGAACACGGTCAGCCAAAGCGTGCAGAATTCTACGCTCGGCAATGCCTTGGATACCAAAGTGACCCAGGTCAATACCGAGTTATCTACCCTGCAAACGCAGCTGCACACCCTCGCCGACGGATCGGCGCAGGTAGCCGAAGGAAACCAGCAGCTGGCCACCGGCCTGGGCACCCTCGCGGATGGCACCAAGGCGTTGGATGACGCCATGCCTGCACTCGCGAAGGGCATCGGCTCGGCAGCCCAAGGCTCGGCGAAGCTCGCCTCCGGCGCCGCCGAAGCCCACACCGGGGCAAAGACCCTGGCCGAGGGCCAGCAGTCCGCATTGAATGGCGCCACCAACGCGGCTGACGGCGCAAGCCAACTGGATCAGGGTGCCGGCACGCTGCTCGCCGGCACCGGAGCCCTGCACAACGGACTGGTGCAGCTCTCCGATGGAGTCGGCGAGCTCTCGGACGGCACCGAAGAACTGCAAGACGGTTCAGATGAATTGGCCGCCGGCCTGGAGGACGGCACCGGGAAGGTGCCGAACCCCGATAAGTCCACCAGCGGGCAACTGGCCGAAGTCATGGGCAATCCGGTAGCTGTCTCCAATAGCAAGCAGGCCGAAGCGCAGGCTTATGGCGAAGGCCTTGCCCCCTTCTTCATGACCCTGGCGACCTTTATCGGCGTGCTGATCCTGACCCAGGTGATGCGCCCGATGACCAAGCGCGCGCTGGCTTCCAACGGCAGCAACTGGAAAATTTCCATCGGCGGCTGGTTGCCCTTCGCCGCCATCGCAGTGCTGCAAACCAGCCTGCTCTACGCGGTGGTGCGATTCGGGCTGGGACTGCATGCCGCCCACCCGTGGCTGATCTGGGCTTTGCTGGCCGGTTCTGCCTTATGCTTCAGTGCGCTGATCCAGGGGTGCTTCGCGCTGCTGGGCACCGCTGGAAAGTTCGTGGTGCTGGTACTGATGGTCCTGCAGCTGGTCACCTCAGGCGGCACCTTCCCCTGGGAGACCTTGCCTGATTCGCTGCACCTGCTGCACCGGATCCTGCCCATGAGCAATGTGGTGATCGGCATGCGCCACCTGATGTACGGCGCGGATCTGGCAGTGCTGCCATCGGTTACCGGTTCGTTGCTGCTCTACACCGCCATTGGACTAGTCTTGAGTATGCTTGCGGTACGCAAGAACAAGACCTGGAGCTTGAAAACACTGCAACCGGAGCTGAAAGAATGACAACGCCAACGGGCCAACGCCGCCGTGTGCGGGCCACGGATTCGAAGGAGAAGCTCTTCGAAGCGGCCATGCAGCTGCTCGGTTCGCGCTCCCCCGAGTCCGTCTCGGTGGACGAGATCGCGGCCGCGGCCGGCGTTTCCAAGGGCACGGTCTACTACAATTTCGGTTCCAAAGACGAGCTGGTCAGCCAGATCCTCAGCTACGGCGCGCACAAGCTCATGGGCGAACTGGCACGTGCGGCCTCCGGGGAAGACCCCTACCTTGCGCTGAGGCAGATGGTGGAATTCTCCATGGACTTCGTCGCCAGCTACCCCTCCTTTGCCCACCTGTGGATGCAGGAGCAGCTGAGCGCGGACACCGCCACTGCGTTCGCCAGTACCCCGCTGCACACGCAGGTGACCGGGCTGATCATCGAGGTGCTCGAACGCCTGGTCGTGCTCGAGCCCGACCAGAAGCTCTCGGTAGCCACCAGCATTTTCGGTGCCGCCTTGTTTACCGCCCGGATGCGCGCCTCGGGGCAGACCGGCCTGGATCGCGGGCAAACGGTGCGCGCCGTGCTGCTCACCGTGGATGGGCTTCGCGCTACCCGTCCGGCGGCCGGCTCCTAGGCCTGCGCGTCCCAGCTGGCGGTTTCCCTGATGCCAGGCAGTCCGGCGCTGAAGAGCAGCACCCCGGGATAGCCGTTGAGCAGTTCGGCCACGTCGCCGTAGGCTCCATCGGGCAAGCGGGTCAGCAGCGAATCGACCACCAGCAAGGGCGGTTCGCGCAACAGCGCCCGTGCCACCAGCAACGATGCTTGCTGCCCGGAACTAAGCGGTTCGCCGCCCCGGCGCAAGCGGGCTTCCGCTCCACCGGGCAAATCGGCCATCTTCAAACCGCAGGTTTCAGCCAGCGCCACGGCCTTGCGCAGCGAAGCGCCCGGATGGCGATACCGCAGCGCACGGGCGACGCTTCCGCGCTCGGGAACCATGGATTCCAACGCGGAGCCCACGAGCTTGCGGCGGCCAGCAGCAGGCAGATCCTCGCTGCGCCCCTCGGCGATCCAGACCCCGGCCTGCGGGTCGGCGCCGTGCACCAGGGCGCCGGTCGCAATGGCCGAAAGCAGCGCCGCGCATTGGCCCTGGCTTCCACGCAGCGCAATTCGCTCCCCGGGCTGTGCCCGCAGGGTGGAAAACTGGTCGGCCATCCCTGCGGGCACCTGGATGCGCACCGAGGAAGGCTGGAGCATCAGCTCCTTGGCATCGCGGGTGCTTGCCGAAGATTCTTCGCGGGCCCGCCAGCGTTCCTGCTCGGCCAGCAGCGGCGCGATGATTCGCCGGCCCGCCTTGTAATTCTGCCGGTACTCCACCACGCGGCCCCACTCGCCCAGAGTTCCTGCGCAAATTCCCATCAGCGTCAGGGCGGTCGCCACGGCAGCTGGCGGAAGCTGCGCCATCGAGGCCGCTGCCACAACCAGCGCGGTACCCAGCAGCGGAATGGCCAGCGCCCCGCCACGCAGGGCGGCGGCGAACCGGGCGCGATGCACCGAAGCATCGATCACCTTCTGCGAGGAGTCCTGCACCCTTTGCACTTCACGTTCCACGCCGCCGCCGGCCGCAATAGCTGTCCGCGCCGCGACGGTATCGGCAATGCGCGAGGCCAGGCTCCCACGGTGCCGGCGCAAGGTCCTGGCGCTCAGGAAAGTACCCCCGGCCAAGGCCGCCAGCAGGACGCCCTCGAGCACCAGGGTCGCGGCCAAGCTCAGGGCCAGGAGCGGATGCAGGAACCACAGGCCCGCACCGCTGACAATCAGCAATGGCAAGCCGGCGACCAGCGGGACCATGCCCTGCACAATCCAGTTGCGGATCGAGGACAGGTCGTTGGTGGAACGGGCGATGGTGATGCCCATGGACGGACCGCGTGCACTGCGCAAAGCGTGCGTGACCAGCCCGCGGCGCAGCTGGGCCACATAATGCTGGCCGAGCTTCTCGGCCAGCACCCGTTCAGCGTACTTGGCCAGGAAGAAGCATCCCACCAAGCCCAGGACCGCGCCAAGAGCTGCCCAGCTGATGCGGGCCGAGAGCTGTCCGATCAGCCAGCCGATGGCAATCGAGAGCAAGCCGGCGAGAATGCCCAGGCTGAGCAATCCGGCCAGCAGCATCCGCCGCCCGGGCGCTACCAGGGCCGGCAGGCGCCCAGGCTGCGCCGGCTGCTCAACGGCGATCTTCTGGTCCAGCATCTTGGCTCCTAGCGGGTTGGCAGCAGGGCGGCGGCAACCTCTGCCTGGCACAGGTCGAAGGTCCCGATGACCGGGGTGGACAGCTGCGCCTGGGCTTCCATCGCGGCCAGCGGGGAGGCCGTGAGCACCCCGGAAACCGCGGCAACATCCAGGCCTGCTTCGCGCAGGATTCGCTCTCCGGCCTGGGCACCCAAAGCGTCCTGGGCGCTGAACAGCACGCGGTCTACATGCTCGGCGAAAATCGGGTCGCGCAGCAAGCGGGAAGTTTCGCCCTGGAACAGCCCGTCGGCGATCTCGATGACCACTGCGTCTGCGCCGGTGGCGCTTTGCTCGCGGATCATCGCCACCAGCAGGTCGCGCACGGTTTCGTAGTCCAAGCGGTAGGTGGTTGGGAAGCCGAAGTCGGTGAAGTCGCAGACGCTGAAGGCGCCGGCATCGGTGAACAGGTTCGGATCATTGCCGGCACCCGTGCCGGTGGCCTTGCCTGCGGCAACTTCCATGCCGGAGTTGACCAGTCCGTTGACCAGGCATCCCAGGGTGGTGGACTTGCCGGAGTTCATCGAGGTGCCCAGCACTGCGATCACCGGCGGGCGCGGCGCGGCAACCTGCGCTGCGCGCGGCGATGCGTTCTCGATGCCCAGTGGAGCGAAGTCCACCAGGTTCACGACCTTGCCGTGGCGCATCAGCAGGCCTGCGGGCTGCAGCTGTGTCGCCATATCGATCGAGGCGTGCTGTTCGATGACTTCGCTGGCGACACCGCCGCCTGCAACCAGCTGGCATGGACCCAGGTTATCCGGCACATGGGCCAGGAACTGGTCTGGTGCGTAGCGGTGGCCGTAGGCGACCATGATTTCCTGTCCGACGAACATCAGCTGGCGTCGGGAAACCGGGGACTGCAGGCGCGTGTGCTTGCCTAGCTCGGTCACAGCCGCGATGACGACGTCACCGGCACGCGGCACCATGTTTGCGCGGCGCACGATCTCGAAATCCTGCGGATTGCGCTGCAGCTCGGCTGCAACGAAGCGGGTGGTGTAGGCAGCGCGGATGGTGCGGGCGCGCTGTGCATCGATCTGCTGCTGCACTTCATTGCGCGCTGCGGGGGTCTGCGTTGGAAGTGATTCTGCGATGATGGCCATCTGCCTATTCCTCTTTCAGTGTTTCCGGCCCGCCGTTGCGGTTTGCCGGTGCTGGCCGTGCTGCCAACGATTCCCAGTGAAACGAGCAATGGTTAACTGAAAGTGAACGGTTCATGAGGCGGCGAGGTGTATTCGATGAGAGGCCTATCATCTGCTTCTCATAAAGGCAGATCACCGCTTATTTACAGGCTGACTAGTGCATTAGAAAAAACTTGATGAGACTTCTCTCATGCGGGCCGCGGTGCGGTGAAATGCGTGACGCGCGCATCACGGGCATCCAGGTGCGAGTACGGATGCTTGGTTTCCAACACCGTGGTTCCCAGGGTCGGATAGTTCATCGCCAGCTCGTAAACGGCTTCTTCATCCGAGTCCATTGCCGCCAAGCGCAGCGCCAATTCCTGGAGCACCGGCTGGTGCCCGATCACCAGCAGGTTGCTGACCGTATCGGGAACTTCATTGATGATGGAGCACAGCTGCGAGACTCCTGCGGTGAAAATGCGCGAATCGACATAGGGGGTCGGGCCCTTCTCGCCGAGTTCGGAAAGCACCCAGGCGCAGGTGGAGCGCGCACGCAGCGCGTCGGAGCAGATGATGTAGTCCGGTATCAGGCCATTCTCCACAAGCCAGGCTCCGGCGGCCGGGGCTTCGCGGTGCCCGCGGGCCGCCAGCGGCCGGTCGTGATCCGCGACGCCCAGCGGGTAGTCGGCTTTGGCGTGGCGCATCAGCATGAGCTTGCGGGAATGCATGGTGTTCATTGTTCCAGCTTAAGACAGCAGTGGCGGGCAAACCGAACCCGGTTTGCCCGCCACTGCTGCCAGCTGATGCTAGATGGAGTATTCCGGAGCTGCCCAGACAACAACTTCTGGGTGCTCGTAGAAGCGGTAGCCCTGGCCACGTACGGTGCGCACGGTATTGGCCAGGCGTCCGAGCTTGGAACGCAGACGACGGATATGCACGTCGATGGTGCGTTCGTTAGGGACTTCTTCGGCATTGCGCCACAGGTTTTCCAGCAGCTCTTCGCGGCCTACGGTGCGGGTGCCGTTTTCCACGAGGAAGTTCAGCAGCTCGAATTCCTTGAAGGTCAGGTTCAGGGTTTCGCCATCCAGGTAGACTTCGCGGCGCGAGAGGTCGATCAGCACGCCAGATGGGCGCGGGGTGGATGGACGGGCTTCAGCGCGTGGCCGGCGGGAAATCGTCGGATCGCCCAAAGCCTGGCGAACTACATCGATGGGCTCACCCTGGGCGCTAGTTGGAGCCAGTGCCACGGCGGCATGGGTCTGCGCTTGCGGCGACAAGGTGGCCAGGAAGGCGCGGACCTGGGTGGCCAGCTTGCCCAGCGAGGTGCCCTGCGCCTGGGCGGCAGTTTCATCCAGGCCCACGTAGAGCACGAAGCCGCGTGCGGAGGTGTCGGCGCTTGGCTGGCCTGTTGACTGCACTGGAGTGCTAGCCGGCTGATGCGATGCATCACGTGTTTCATGAACATTGGAAACCGCGCGCAGCGGACGGTAACCCGCTGGTGCATAGCTGCCAGAAGCTGAACGCTGCGCAGCTGCTGCGCGGTTCTGCGCATTGCGAATTGAAACGTGGACGTATCCGGAACCAGCCGACATAATCTTTTCCTCTTTTAGTGCGAAGGCCAAGTGGTTTGGCGCTCATGCTTCGGGTTTTGCTTGCGCTGTTCGCGGCCTTCGTCCACGTTCAGCAGTTGGGTTTCCCGTCAATAACTCCCAAAATCGGATTACAAATCACTCATAATTCGGCTTGGAGGCCATGGACGCCGAGCATTCGTTGAGGACGATCTTGGGCAACTCGATGTTGGAATCCGAGGTGCTTTTACCGTCCTGCGCCGTACTCACACCTCTAGTTTCCTCGTAACATTGGCAACTTGCAAGTAACAATGAACACCTGCGTCCACATAGTGAGACGAATGTTTCCAAACGTGACGCACAACACTTTAGACAATTCTAGGCTACCTAAGCGCTTAACTAAACAATATGGTCAACATATCAATAGAACTTCGTCATTATGTCCGGTCCATTCATAGGCCTGAATATTCATTCATCACTATGGTCCGTCCACGCTTCAATCATTCGTCGTTCTTGGGGGTTGACCAAATTAACCACTATCGGTTCGGGTTTTCCCCGCATAAAATCGACTTATAGTCATAGCTGGCACACAGCAAAAACATATTCTCGGCCCATGGCAATAGGACAAGCTGATTAACATGAATGAATCACGATTCTCCCCTTCGCAATTGCCCCGGCTGACTCACCCTGATGGCACGGCAATCAAAGTTCTCGTGGTCGATGATGAACCTTCATTGGCGGAATTGGTCGCCATGGGAACCCGCATGCTCGGCTGGGAAGCCACGATGGCCCACGATGGGCCCGAAGCAGTAGCCACCGCTCGCTCCCTAGCGCCGGACGTACTGGTTCTCGACTGGATGCTGCCTGGGTTCGACGGCCCCGAGGTGTTGCGCAAGGTGCGCACCCACTTCCCTGAAATCCCCGTACTTTTCCTCACTGCCAAGGACGCGGTTGAAGACCGTATCGAGGGCCTGGGGGCCGGTGCAGACGACTACGTCGCCAAGCCCTTCAGCCTCGAAGAGGTCCTGATCCGATTGCACCGACTCGTGGAACGTTCCGGTGCGGCCACTGCGGATTCCGCTGAATTGGTCGTCGGCGATCTGGTGCTGAACATGGACTCGCACGACGTATCCCGCGCAGGCCGCGAAATTTCGCTGACCGCCACCGAATTCGACCTGCTCAGCTACCTGATGAACAACGCCCGCCGCGTGGTATCCAAGTCGCAGATCCTGGACAACGTCTGGCACTACGATTTCGACGGCCAGGCGAACATCGTCGAACTGTACATCTCGTACCTGCGCAAGAAGATTGACGTTGACGCGGAGCCGATGATCCACACCGTGCGTGGCGTTGGCTACGTGCTGAAGCCGGCTGCATGAGTTTCTTTTCCCCGAACACCAGGGTGAGCTCGCCGCACGCGCTGCAGCGCAAACTGCTGCTCATCCTGCTGACCTCGGTCACCGCCGTATCTGTCTTGCTCGGCCTGCTCTATAACGCGGGCATGCGCCAGACCTTGATGGACCAGCTCAACAGCCAGCTGCGGCTCACCACCGAACGCGCGCTGACTTATTCGCAGGGTGCACCAGCGGTGAACTCCCGGCTTGATGCCCCCGGCCAGTCCGCCGGCACGCTGACCGCGCGGTTCGTCGACAAATACGTCTTCAACGGCGGTGTGCTGGACGAACGCACCGGCGTGCTGAAGCAGCTGAGCCAGGAAGATGCCATCCCGATGGTGGATCTGGAGCTGAGCACGTTGCGTGCCGGCGGGCAGTTCAAGCCGGTACGTGCCCACCTGACTGTGGGCGACTATTACCTCGTCGCAGTCAAGGACTCTGGATCCAACGGCATCCTGATTGTCGGTTTGCCCCTGCACAGCACCGATCTGGCGTTGCGCGGCATGGCCTGGCTGACGCTGTTCATCGCCTTGATCCTGATCGCCGGTGCGGGCCTGGCCGGTTCGTGGCTGATCTCCCGCTCGCTTGCCTCGCTGAAGCGCGTGGCCACCGTGGCTGCTTCGGTTGCCGCCGAAGAGCTTGATTCAGGAAAGGTGGACCTGACCCAGCGCGTCCCGGCGCAAGATGCAGTCCCCGGTACCGAGGTGGGCAATGTCGGCAATGCGCTGAACGCGATGATCAGCAACGTCGCCACCGCACTGACCGCCCGCGAGAAGTCCCAGGCCCAGATGCGCCAATTTGTCGCCGATGCCTCGCACGAACTGCGCACTCCGCTCTCGGCGATCCGCGGCTACACCGAGCTGCTCTCGGCCACCGAGCATTTCTCCCCGGACGGGCAGCGCTCGGTGGACCGCGTTCTGCAGCAAAGCAGCCGAATGAGCTCACTGGTTGAGAATCTGCTGCTCCTGGCTCGGCTGGATGAGGAGAATGCGTTCAAGCGCAGCGAAATTGACCTGTGCTCGCTGACATCGGATATCACCGAGGACTTCAAGCTCACCGCGAGCGACCACCATTGGGAGTTCGACTGCCAGGCGCCGCAGACCATTGTCAATGGCGACTCGGCCTCGCTTCGCCGGGTGATCACCAACCTCTTGGCCAACGCCCGCAAGCACACGACGGCCGGAAACACCGTCACCGTTTCGGTGGACCAAGACGAAGACACCGATGAAGCCATCATCCGGGTTCACGACACCGGTGAGGGCATTGCCCCGGAATTCCTGCCTCGGGTCTTCGAACGTTTCACCCGCGCCGACAAGGCGCGTTCTGGCTCCGATGGCACGACCGGGCTGGGCCTGCCGATCGCCAAGAGCATCGTCGAAGCCCACGGGGGCACCGTCACGGTCACCTCCCAGCCAGGAGATACCGTCTTCGAGGTCCGGCTTCCGTTGGACACGCCCGAAACCGATGAAGAAACGCCGAAGGCTGCGGTGTAGTCACCGCAGCCTTCGGGCACATCGCTTAGCTGGAACTAGGCAATGGGCGGGGTCACGCCATACAGGCGGTCGCCGGCATCGCCCAGGCCTGGGATGATGTAGGACTTCTCGTCCAGCTTTTCGTCCATCGCTGCCAGCACGATGTGCACGCGATGATCGCCACCGTGGATTTCCTTCAGACGCTCGATGCCCTCAGGGGCAGCGATCAGGCAAATGCAGGTAACGGATTCTGCGCCGCGTTCGAAGATGAACTTGATGGCCTCGGCCAGGGTGCCGCCGGTGGCCAGCATCGGATCCAGCACGAACACTTGGCGGCCGGCCAAGTCATTTGGCACGCGGTCAGCGTAGGTGATGATGTCCAGGGTTGCCTCGTTGCGGGCCATGCCCAGGAAGCCGACCTCAGCGGTCGGAACCAGGCGGGTCATGCCTTCGAGCATGCCCAGGCCGGCGCGCAGGATGGGGACAACCAGCGGGGTCGGCTTGGCAATGGAGGTACCGGTGGTGGTGGCGACCGGGGTCTGCACCTCAACGTTTTCGGTTTTCACCTCGCGGGTTGCCTCATAAGCCAGCAGGGTGACCAGTTCGTCGGTCAGCTGGCGGAAAATCGAGGATGGGGTGTTCTTATCACGAAGAACCGAAACCTTGTGTGCCACCAGTGGGTGGTCGACTACCTGTACGCGCATAAGTAGAAATCTATCAGCACCGACTCAGGCAAATCGAGAGATATCCCCGATTTCCCGCCGTTAAAGCACTTTGGTGTGCCCAAGGAAACAGCAAACTTCAGTGCAGTGCGCAGTGCACCACACTCCGAGCGCCCGGCTACCGTCCCAAAACACGTAAAGTGAAAGCACTATGGTGCACGAATTTGATGCTTGGATGGACCTCGCCTTGGCTGAAGCGCGCGAAGCGCTGGCCACTGATGACGTACCCATCGGCGCCGTCATCCTCTCCCCCGAAGGCGAAGTCCTGGCCACCGGACGCAACGAGCGCGAGGCCATCAAGGACCCCACGGCGCATGCCGAGGTGGTCGCCATTCGCAATGCGGTCAAGGCCTTGGAAGCCAAGGGACAAGATGATGGCTGGCGCTTATCCGACTGCACCCTGGTGGTGACCCTTGAGCCCTGCGCCATGTGCGCCGGGGCAATAGTCCTTTCGCGCATTCCCAAATTGGTCTTCGGGGCCTGGGACGAGAAGGCCGGCGCGTGCGGCTCGGTCTTCGATATCGTCCGTGAACCGCGATTGAACCATTGGGTCGAGGTGTACTCGCGGGTCAAGGAAGAAGAATGCGGTGACCTGTTGCGTGAATTCTTCCGGAGCAAGCGCGGCTAGAAACCGACGTTGATGTGTTTCGGAACACTTCAGGCCAAAAACAGCGCTCTCGTTTTTGTTTTCGCCTGATGTTCGTTATAGAGTTATCAGGTCTGGTGACGTGTCCGAGCGGCCGAAGGTGCAACACTCGAAATGTTGTGTACGGTAACCCCGTACCGTGGGTTCAAATCCCACCGTCACCGCCAATGAAAACCCCTGGTCAGCCAGGGGTTTTCTTCCTTTAAAGAACTGGCGTGGTGCACATGTGGTGCATATTTCAGCGGAGGGACGTCGCAACATGGTCGTCATGCGTTGCGAACACGGCTTCCACCACCATGCCGGCCCGCACGCCTGCGACCGGGGCAACCACGGTGAAGAGTGCCCCTACTGGGCATCGCGCAAGCAGGACGCTGCGAACCAATAGCCTCCCGGCGGGCTGCCGCACGCGCTACGCGCGCTTGCCCTCAGGAAGCCGGGCACAGAGAAAGGTCCCCCTGCTGCTGTATGCGGCAAGGGGATCTCTTCGGGTTAGGCTCAGCGGATCTGGACGTGCTCGTCTCGGCTCATTCGACGAACGAGCCGGCGTTACCTACTATCGTGAAGTGCTGGTCTTCGAGTGGTGGCGGTAGTTGGTGAATGCCAGGATCAGTGCTGCGAGCAGCAGCACTCCGCCGACAGCCCATCCAACCACGGCGTAGTCAGTAAGCTGAGGGACGCGAGGCAGATTGATCGCGGCTACCGCAAGGAACAGAAGCACCACCACGGTACTCTTCCTGGCGGCAGACGAATTGCTAGGTTGCTTTGTCATTTGCCGTTTCCTTTCTCGTGCCTAGCTGGCACCGCTCAGGCACTGTCCTACGGATGCGCCAGCGACAGCGGTGAACCCAGCCACGCAGATGATGCAGCCTGTTCCAACGGTAACAGCACAGAATGCCGCACAGGTGGAGATGATCACGAGCGCCGCCATGGTGGAGATGCCCAGCGCGTTGAGGCACTTGATCACACCCTCGTTACCAGCGGCCGCAACGCCCACCGACGAGTCTGCAGGAGACATGGCGCTCAAAGCCTTCGCAGCCTGAGCTTCAGCTTCGGGAGTGGCTTCAACAGTCCACTGCTTAAGGAGACTCCCATCGACCCACTGCTTCACATCGGCAGTGCTGTCGCTGGTGTACGTAGCTTGAACCTGCGCAAAGCTCTGGACAACGTCTCCCGCGGCGTCGACGACGGCAACGGCGAACGAACCCTCGTTGTGGCCGTCGCCAGACGTAGCCACTGCCACCATCAACGAACTGGAGCCATTGATCCGGGCGACGTTTGCCTGCTTGATATCGACTTCTGCGCCGTTTCGCAGCTGAGCGTCGAAACTCGGCTCAGCTATTGCGATCGCTCGCTCAACAGTTGAATCCGAAAGCGGCCGGTTGGTTGAGAACGAGCTTTCGGAAGCGTTGACCGGACTAGCAACCGCGAAGAGCATCGCCCAGCCTGCAACCATCGCGATGATTGCTTTCGAAATCTTTTTCATGTTGACCACTTCCTATTTCTGGGCCTGGTCGATGCAATAGCCGACCTGGCCGCCCCAGACGCCCGCAGCTGCCGCGATGCAGCCCACGCAGCCGAGCCCAACGGTTCCTACGCAGACCGCCGCGCAGGCGATAGTGATGGCGGTAATAACCCAGCCAGGGATGCCCGCGTTGGCAAGGCAGTTGTTGAGCTTGTCCCAGAAACCGGCATATGTGGTGACGTTGTTTGCCGCGTCAGCAGTGGTCAATTGCTTGTCCATGGTCAGATTTCCGTCAACCCACATGCGGGCATGACCAGATGCATCGTCGCCAACGAAAGCCATCTCTGTGCGCTGCGCAACGTTGCCTGAGTTGTCCAGGAGTGCACCGACTGTGGCGAGCTGGACGCCGTCGCCGACGAGCGGGTAGCTCACATACGATGTCCCGTCTGACATCGACCATGCTTGGACGCCGGAACGGTCAACTTTCAGACCTGAGAGCGACTCTGTTGGAAGATCGGCATTCTTGGCCAACTGGAGGGCCTCCGACTTCGACAGAATCTCTGCGTTCTCGCCGAAGCTGGCGATGCTGGTCACAGCCGGAGACGAAGCGGCCGCCGCTGGCTTAGTCAAAGCCGTACTCAGGCTCAGGACCAGGGAAGCGATTGCCACGAACGCGATCGCGAGGTACGTGACCCCGGAGCTGGATTGTTGTCTTGATGTTGGGATTGGAATGCAGTGGTCTTCATTTGACCTGTCCGCAATCGAGTGAAGTTTGAGCTTCACGACTATCACCTTTTGAATGAATCGAAATCTACATCTTCGTAAAGATCGGCGCATCATCTGCCGTGCCAAGCGGGGGTCGACCGAAATCGAGTCTCCGCAACAAAAGTCCTCGGTCTGGATCGAATTGCCTCAGATACGAGCACGTTTAATAATCACCATTAAATAAGAACGGCGTAAATACTACTTAAGTAGGAGGGGCGAACCCGGGCAACGCCAAGACCGGATGGTTCACCGGAGCCGTGAAGCGAGCCCAGGCGTCCGACAAGTCGTTCCGCAGGGTCACGCCCCACGACCTGCGGCACACGGCGGCATCGCTGGCAATCAGCGCCGGGGCCAACGTCAAGGTGGTACAGCGCATGCTCGGCCACAAGTCGGCCAAGGTCACGTTGGACACCTACGCGGCACTGTTCCCCGACGACCTCGACAACGTGGTCGAAGCCCTCAGCAAGCAGCGCGCCGAACAGCTCTAACGGTGGTGCACTGTGGTGCATTTTGGTGCAGGAATACCTGTGGGACGTGGTGCGCACCTGTGAGCCAATGAGCCCAGATGCCAGTAAACACAAGGGATATTCGGGAGCTAGCAGTAATGGCGCGGATAGGATAATGGGTTCAAATCCCACCGTCACCGCGTTGAATAGCCCCGGAATCCTTGTGATTCCGGGGTTTTTCTTATCTCAAATCGGCTTGTTGCCTTAGACTCCGGATCTGTTGCATTAAAGATAGAACAACCGGGTTAAAGGTAGAAGTGGCGACGGTACAACGACGAGAGCTAAAGCACGGTTACAGTTATCGAGTCGTTTGGCGGGAACCGGATGGAACTCTCCAACAACGTACATACAACAATGACGAAGACAAGGCGAAAGATCGCAGTCGCAGTTTCGCTTGCACTTACGGATCACCAAACTGACGGCATCCATGACCGTCGTTCTCATACTAGCTGAATCCAAACAGCTAGTGTCCGCGTTCCAAGCTGGCGGTGGTCCCGGAGCCTACTACAACACCGGAACCACCGATAGGGGTTCCCAGCTACAGTTGCTGCCAACAAACGGTAAGCAAGAAGGCAAACAAACGGTGCAACCGATCACAGCGGACCCTTCCCGGTGCATTGGGTCAGGCCGCCTATCAATCACCCTAGCGTCGAGCGAGGTGTAGGCAAAGAGGCTGGTCTGATTCATTGGGAATCCACAACAGATTCAAATCCCGACCCGTACTGGGGAGTGCGGCCTTGTTGCTCGTGAGAATCCACCCGCGTGTTGTCACTTAAACTAATCCAGCCCTCGCTGATTCGATCATCAACGAGGGCTGGTTGCGAGTTTTGCGCTGGGCGATGGATCCCCATCCATCTCCCCAAAGACTTCCGATTCCCCAAAAAACGTCAGTCCGGCGTGAAACCTATGCACAGAATACTTCGTCAAGCCCATAACGCCTAGAGAATTTTTGGAATTGGGAAAAGTTTTTATTTTATCCCCGCCCACTTCACCTTTCACTCTCCTGCAACTACAGTAGCTATTGGCCTAGGCCAATTACGAAAAGTCACCAGTCAGGCATTGAGTTCGTTTCCCCAAGAGCGGCCTCACGCTGGTGAAACCCGTCAGCGTCCCCCAAGTGCTGGCGGGTTGCCTGCCTTAATACGGAAAACCGCCCCATTTTTGTAGACTGCTCCCCGGAAGTAGTACTGGTTTCCCTATCCAAATTCTGGGGAGCAGTCCACAATGGTTCCCGGGGGTTCGCTCTACCTAGAGCTAGTTCGCGAAGGTATCGGTGAGCTTGCCCTTGGCATCCCACAGCGCCAGCGAGTCGCCACCGTTGTTCAGGATTCCCGGTCCGTCCACGTAGTAGGCTTCTTCGCTGTTGGTACCCGGACCCGAGTACACGCGCAGCTGATCTCCTGTCTCCAGCTCGTATCCTTCTCCAATTTCCAGGATGTTGTTAGCGGCATCGCGAATGATGTAGCCGCTGACATCGATGGTGCGCTTTCCGGTGTTCTCCAGGATAACGTGCTCGCCATTTTCCGGGGCGATGTCATCTCCCGGCACGTCATTGATCGCGTTGGCAATCACCACGCCATTGTTGGCAGGGAAATCTTTCTGGCCAGCGATGTGGCGGTTCACCTGTGCTGGGAAGTCGCCGGTGATTCGCTCAACACCCAGGGCCAGTGCAGCATCGGCTGCTTCGACGGCGTTGACGGTGTAGACGCCCAGGCCCAAGCCTGCGTCCTTCACGCGCTGCGCACCGGCGGCGTCAAGGGTGCGGTAGCTAGTGCCGAAAGAATCCGCGTAGGTCGCGTAGGTTGCCAGTTCCGCGGCAGAAGGCACGGTTCCGGTCAGCTGCTGCAGTGGTACTTCAGGTGCCAGTTGGGCAAAGATCTGGTTGGATGCTGCGTCGAAGCTAAGGACCTCGATCTTGTTGGCCTCTGCCAGTGCCTTCCATTCAGGATCCTCAGCCAGCGCGTCGGCTACCAGCTTCTCCACGCCAGGGGACTTGGCTGGATCCTTGATTTCGATGAATACTCCCGTGCCACCGGTCAGTGCACCTGGAACCTCATCGAAATGGGGAATTTTCGTTCCCTCGAACTCGTCTGAGAAGTAGGAACCGGCATCGAGCTGCTGCAGTTCTTCCCAGGTAAATGACGTGATGGGGTCATTGACGCGGTCAGGGAAGACCTCTGCCACGTTCGTGGTGCGGGAGGGCGTACCGTCGTGGAAGATGAACGGTACTCCGTCCTTGGACAGCTGCACATCAATTTCGATGAATTCGGCGCCGGACTGGCTGCCTGCCTTGATGGCAGCCAAGGTGTTCTCCGGTGCCACGCCTGCTGCTCCGCGGTGGCCGATGATCAGTGGATCAGATCCAGTCGGTTCGATCTGAGCAGCCACGGCGGGAGCTGCCAGGGTGACGGCCAAAGCCAGAGTTGCCGTGCCAAGGGTGATATTGCGCAGTTTCATGGAGCACTTCCGTCGGTGTCATTGGTGTACACCGGCCATGTTTCAGCGCGCTGATGACTGCGACCCCACACTGAGCTGAATCAGAGATTAAGCTTTTCTACTCAATCTCATGCGTGCTGAACTGGGTTTCCAGATTCGTCCCGTTCAATTCAAGGTAGATTTGCCCCTCGGTCACCGAGACGGACATGGTGTTGCGGCGGGTCAATGCTTGGGCCGCTGCATCAATGAATTTGGGGTCGAAGGAGCGCACCATGATCTCCTGCGACTGGTGGATCGTTTTGCCGCGCCAAGAAGCCAGAAGCTTGGCAGGATCGCGGTGCGTGTAGACGGCGGTGCGGTCTGCCCGCTTGCTGCCCAAATGCAGGCGTTGGGCATCGGGGGCGCCCACTTCAATCCACGCGGTGATGAGTCCGGTCAGGTCCTTGACCAAAATGGCTGGCTCTTCCCCGGTGGAAACGCCTCCGGCCGAGAAGGCGATGCCTTCTTCATATTCGAGGCAGTAGGCCAGCACACGGGTGACCATGTAGGCATCGGTTTCTGACGGATGCTGCGCAACACGGAGCGAAAGATCCTCGTAAACCCCGCGATCTACATCAGCAAGTTGAACTTCAAAGGTGTGTATAGTCGCGCCGATAGCCATAGTTCTCGAGTTTACCGTGAACGCCACGGCTCCATCGACGAGAGGTACGTGGGCTAAGCCTTCGCCTCGCGATTTCGAACCACGAAGAATCCCGCCAGCGATGACAAGCTGGCCACGGCCGCAAAGATGCCAACCATCGGATTTCCGCTAAAGGAAAGCACCGAACAAACAGCAAAAAGAATGGTAGAAACAACGAACAGGGTCTTCATAAATAAATCCTATTTGATACAGCTCGCGGATAAAAGACATATCCAGACGGTGGCAGTTTTTCCACTCAGCCCTTGAGCCACTGGCAAAAGCGCTCAACAGTATCGGGCATGCAGCTACCGGGACTCCGTTCATTATCATCTGGCAGCCAGCGTCGCGCTATCCACCGGCTGATACCGAAAAACCAGTACGAGGTGCACGCGCACCTCGTGGTGCGCCCGACCCAAGCACACGGAACCGCTACCGACGCCACGATTCTTCTTGGGCTTCACATCCTGCCAGCATGGTCTACACTGAGGCCCACTGGCCACCTGCTGGGGATCCGATGAGCTTCCGGGATATCTGGAGCGCCGGCCTGCCATCGACGGGCCTTTAACCAGCGCAGCGCAAGAAGCTGGTCCATAGCCATACATCTGCCTGAACATCCCCGCGCCGCGAACTGCCCGTCCGGTGGGCCCTCTGGCCTCCGCTCACGCTGGTTGCAAAGTCCCAGATAACAGGTGGGTCTGGTGAGTAATCCGGAATCCGCTTCCGTCGACCACCCGGTGCAGCTGGCCTTCCATGACGGCCGGTCCCTACTGAGGCGAAGGGAACACGGTGCTACTTATGCAACGCCCTCCGGATGCTCGTCGGCCCATCGATGCGCCCGGGAAACCAGCTGCTCCGACAGCCCGGACAAGTCTCCCTTGACGCTGCCCAGCGCAAGTCCGAGCAGGAAGGTACTCAGGGGTGCTGCTGGTCGGGCCACCTCGTGAGCTACATGCTTGGCAACATCAAGCACGGTAGCGATATCCACTTCGCCGGAGTCCAGACCCAATTCCTTGGCGGCTGCTTCCAGCCAATCGTTCAGTGCTTCGGGTGGCAGATGCTGTGCCATGGCTTTCCTTTCATTCTGGCGGGCGCTTTCCAGTGCCTGCGGGGTATCAATGTCGCTGCTGGTTTCATCATCCACCGGTACCCGCGCCAGCTGCAGCTGATTCAAGGCTCGGCGCACCGGGGCATTGACCAGGTTCCCGCCCAGCTCTGCGCAGACCGAAGCCAGTGCCGAGGTGCGATAGATTCCAGCCAGCCATTGGGTGTGGCCTTGCGCGTCAACCAGCAGCAAGCCATCGGCTGCGCGTTGCCCAAAGTCGTTGATCAACGCAGTGGCCACCGCGACCGGCCGTTGCAGGTCGCAGGCCAGAACCATGGTCCATTCACTGCCTGCGCTGGCAGCTAGTTCTGCAAGCCCGGCAGCGATGCCTGCCAAGGGACCAGCGAATGGCGGATCCTCCCGGAGAACGGAATCGGCCTTGGCACCAGCGGAATCCGGGCCGACCACAACGACGCGTAGTGCGCCGGTTGTGCGGGCCGCGGCGACCACGCGGTCAACCAGGCGCTGTCCGTGCAGCTCTATTTCGGCTTTGCCTTCGCCGCCCAGCCGAGAGCCCCTGCCGCCGGCGAGCACCAGGGCATTGAAGTTGGCGAGCTGCCGCGTGCTCATGGGATCATCCCCAGTACCTCGACTTCATCGCCGGGGTGGATCTGGTTGACGCCAGCCGGGACCAGCGCGTAGCCCTGGGCAGCGCCGAACCCGCCCACCGAGTGGGAAATGCTGCTGGCGTGAACCGCCGGGGCGCACCGCAGTTGCTCCCCAGGCTCGAAGACTACCGGGATGACCTGCATGCGTCCGGCCGCGGCTTTCCATCCCACCGCGGCGATGGCGCGCAAAGTCGGGCGCAGCACCTCGCGGTGGCCTTGCATGGCCCGCAGGCACGGGCGCACGAACAGCTCGAAGCTGACTGCTGCGCTGACCGGGTTGCCGGGCAGGGCGAAGACCATCGCACCGGCCTCCAAACGGCCCGCGCATTGCGGCTGGCCGGGGCGGATCTTCACCCGGGCCGCCTGCACTGCCGGTTCGGCTTCCAGCACCTGGCGCATCACATCGTAGGCGCCGGGGCCTACTCCCCCAGTGCTCAGGATGGCATCATGCGTGGAGCCGAGCACCTCCAGCTGTTCGCGGACCGCTTGAGTGTCATCCACGCAGTGCACCACGGTAGCTGCCTGTATGCCGGATTCAGCCAGGAGCCCTGCCATGAGCAGCGAATTGGTTTCCGGGATTTGCCCGCGCGAGAGCCGTTCACCGGGCGCAAGCAATTCCGCCCCGGTGACCAGCACGGCCACCTTGGGCCGTGTGCGCACCGACAGCTTGCTGGCACCGGCTGCCGCCAAGGCGGAAAGACGGGCCGCGGTGAGCTGCTCGCCGGCATAGGCCACCAGGTCACCGGCGGCCTTGTCCTCGCCGCTGCGGCGGATGTCCTTGCCTGCTGGCACCGGCCCATGGATCTGCACGGTGGCGGCATCCCAGCCATCTGCAGCGGCTGAAGTGTCCTCGATGCGCACCACGGCATCGGCATCCGTCGGGATCGGAGCACCGGTCATGATCTTCACGCACTGGCCCGGTTCCAGCTTCGGGTCCCAGCCGCTGCCCGCGGGCACTTCGCCGACGACTTCCAGGGCAATTGGCGCCTCAGCGGTATCCTCGGAGCGCACCGCATAGCCGTCCATCGCCGAGTTGTCCCACAGCGGCAACGGGTGCGTGGAGGTGGCATCCTCGGCCAGCACCGCGCCGTGCAGGAGGGCGAAACCGCCTGCCACCTCGATCTGCTGCGGGGCCAACGGCACGACCTGCGACAGCAGCCGCGCGCGGTGCACTTCAAGTTCCACGGGTTCATTGACGGTGCTCATGGCTGCTCTCCCTGGATGCTCCTGGGGTGCTGCGCTGGCAAGGTAGCCACCACCGCGCGCACAAAACGGTTGGCCGGATCGGCGAAGACCTGCTCGACGGTTCCCTGCGCAATGATGCTTCCCCGTTCCAGCACCAGCAGGTCATCGGCGAGCGCCAAGGTGTCGGCGGCCGAATGCGAGACGACGATGGCGCTGGTCGCGGTGCGTTCCAGCTCTTCGCGCACCAATGCGCGCATGTCCATGGCGGCTTCGACATCCAGCGAGGCGAAGGGCTCGTCGATCAGCAGGATCTTGGGCTGGGCGGCCAAGGCCCGGGCCAGCGCAATGCGTTGGCGCTGCCCGCCGGAGAGGGCCTCGGGCCGGTGGGTGGCGATTTCTTCCAGTCCCAGCCGCCCGATCCATTCGGCGGCCACGGCCTTGGCGGCAGCCTTGTCCAGTCCCCCGGCCCGGGCGCCAAAGGCGATATTCTTCAGCGCATCCAGGTGCGGGAACAGGTGCGGGTCTTGGCCCAGCAGGCCCACCTCGCGCAGGTGCGGCGGGCGGTGCTGCTTCGCGTCAGCCAGCAGGGAACCGGAAAGCTCGATGCGCCCCTCGGCAATCTTCTGGATCCCGGCAATCGCATGCACAATGGTCGACTTGCCCGAGCCGCTAGGGCCCATCATCGCCAGCGTGCTGCCGGCAGGCACTTCGAATTCAACGGCCACGTCGAATCCGGTGCGCGGCACGCGCAGCGCAACCTTCAATGTCATTTCAAGGCCCCCGGACGCCAGGCGCGCACCAGCAGCAGCACCACTACCGCGGTGGCCAGGAGCAGGATCGACAGGGCAACGGCCGAGTCGCGTCCAGTTCCAGCCCCGTTGAACGCGGTGTAGATGGCCAGCGGCATGGTCTGGGTAACCCCCGGCGCGTTGCCGGCGAATAGCGCGGTGGCCCCGAATTCGCCGATGGCCCGCGCGAAGCACAGGATCACGCCGGCCACCAGTCCGGGGGCGGCCAGCGGCAAGGTGATGCGGGTGAGCACCATCCAGCGCCCGGCGCCCAGGGTGGCGGCGGCTTGTTCGTACCCGGCGCCGGCGGCCCGCAGCGATCCTTCCACGGAGAGCACCAGGAAGGGCAGGGCCACGAAGCTCTGGGCAATGACCACCGCGGCGGTGGAAAAGGGCAGGGTAATCCCCCACAGGGAATCGATGAACTGGCCGATGGGGCTGGTGCGCCCGAAGAGGAAGAGCAGGGCCACGCCGCCGACCATGGGCGGCAGCACCAGCGGCACGGCGATCAAGGCCCGCAACAGCTGGGCAACCCGGGCCGAACTGCGGGCCATCAGCACCGCCAGCGGCACGCCGAGCAGCACGCACAGGGCGGTGGCAGCCACCCCGGTGCGCAAGCTCAGCCAGAGCGCCGAGAGGGCTTGGGGGCTGGTGGCATCGGCCACCAGCGTGGACCAGCTGGCACGGGTGAGAAGCGCCAGCAGCGGCAGCACCAGCAATCCCACGCCCAGCAAGGCCGGGGCAATGGCGAAGCCTGGAACCCGTACCCCGGTATCGCTAGCCATTGGCCTGCGCAGCCCCGGTGCCGAAACCGTGCTCTGCCAGGATTTCCTGGCCGCGCTCGCTGATCACGAAGTCCACGAACGCCTGCGCGCCGGGGTTCTGGCCCAGCGTGGCGATCGGATAGGTGTTCACGACCTCGTCGGCTCCTTCCGGAACGATCGCGGCGACGTTTTCGTCACCCAGTACATCGGTGGCGTAGACCAGTCCGGCATCCGCTTCGCCGGCGGCCACCTTCTGCAGCACCGCGGTGACATTCTGCTCCTCGCTGGCCGGGACCACTTCGACGCCCTGGGCCTGGAGCAGCTGGCGTGAGGCCGAGCCGCACGGCACCTGCTGCGCGCACAGCACCGTGGTGGCCCCGGCAAGGTCTTCCAGCGAATCGATATCCGCCGGGTTCTCCTGCGGCACCGCGATCACCATGGTGTTGCTGGCGAAGATCACCGGCTCGTGGCCGAACCCGGCCTCGGTCACCTCCAGCATGTTGCGTTCATCTGCCGAGGCGAAGACATCCACGTTTGAGCCTTCAAGGATCTGCGTGGCCAGGGTCGAAGAGCCGTCATAGGAGATGCCGGCAATCTGCACCTCCGGATGTTCTGCGGTGAACTCCTCGGAGATCTGTTCGAAGGCGCTCTGCAAGGAGGCTGCCGCGGAGATGGTGATGGGTTCGGACGCGGCCTGATCGGAAGAGCCGCTGGCCGAACAGCCCGCCAAAGCCAGCACGGCCGCCGCGAGCCCGGCAAGGGCTCGGAACCGTGGAAACGGGCGGTGCTGCATGGGATCTCCTTGAAATCGGGGGCTGGTGCCAATGCTACCGTCGAGCCAACCGGGGCCGATCCATTTTGCGTACTTGATTTGTTACTTTCAGGTTAACCGTCTTCCACGCAACGGTGCCGGGGGCTACTGTGGAGTGTATGAAAGCACAAGCGGCCGGCACCCTGGGCGATGCCCGTGGACGGCCCCTGCATGACCTGCGGATTTCGGTGACAGACCGCTGCAATTTCCGCTGCGTCTACTGCATGCCCAAGGAGATCTTCGGCCGCGACTTCGTTTTCCGCGAGCGCTCCGAGCTGCTCAGCTTCGAGGAGATCGAGCGGCTGGCCCGCGTCAGCGTTTCGCTGGGGGTCACCAAGCTGCGGTTGACCGGCGGCGAGCCGCTGCTGCGCCGTGGCATCGTGGACCTGGTGGGCATGCTCGCCAAGCTGCGCACCCCCGAGGGCCAGCCGGTGGATCTGGCAATGACCACCAACGGGTCGGCGCTGCCGGTGCTCGCACCTGCGTTGAAGGAAGCCGGGCTGAACCGCGTGACCATATCCCTGGATTCCTTGGATGACGAGAAGTTCAAGGCCATCAACGACGTGGACTTCCCGGTCTCCCGGGTACTGCACGCCATCGACGTGGCCCGTGAAGTGGGCCTGGGCCCGGTGAAGATCAATACCGTGGTCAAGCGCGGGGTCAATGACTCGGAGATCCTGTCGCTGGCCGAGCACTTCCGCGGCACTGGGGCGATCCTGCGCTTCATCGAATACATGGATGTGGGCACCACCAACGGCTGGAAGCTGGATGAGGTGCTGCCCTCCTCCGAGGTCGTGGCCATGGTCAATAAGTGCTGGGCGCTGGAACCGGTGACTAAAACCGAACCGGGTGAAACGGCCAACCGCTGGCGCTACAAGGACGGCGCCGGAGAGATCGGTGTGATCTCCAGCGTCACCAACGCCTTCTGCGGCAACTGCTCGCGCGCCCGGGTCTCGGCCGAAGGCCAGCTCTACACCTGCCTGTTCGCCGGCTCCGGCTACGACCTGCGCCAGCTCATGCGCGACGGGATCAGCGATGAGGATCTTGCCAAGGCACTGACCGGGCACTGGCGCAAGCGCGATGACAACTACTCGGAGCTGCGCGCCGCGCTGACCCCAGGCAACCGCAAGCGCATCGAGATGTCCTACATCGGGGGCTAGCCCATCGATTTCTGCCCGTCCAGGGATTCGCGGATGATGTCCGCATGCCCCGAATGCTGGGTGGTCTCGGCAATGATGTGCAGCAAGGCGCGGCGCACCGACCACTGCTTGTCGGTGAACCACGGGGCCGAGGGCAGCTCATGCACGGTATCCAGGTCCACCTCTGCCAGCAGCGCGTCGGTGCGGTCGGCAATCTGCGCGTAGTTCTCCAGCAGCTCTTCCAGGCTTTCTCCGTCTTGCATGCGGAATTCATTGAGGAAGGCTTCGACCGCCTCGGGCGGCATCTGGCTGAAATCCGCTCCGTCCCAGGCCATGGCCGCCCGGCCCATGACGATGAATCCCTGCCACTGCTTTTCGACCGCGGTCACGTGCTTGATCAACCCGCCGAGGGTCAGCTCGCTCACCGTGGTGCGTTGCGATGCCTGCTCGTCGTTCAGGCCCTGGACAGTGAAACGCAGGAAATGCCTCGCGTTGGCCAGAGCCTGGAGCAGGTCCGCGCGTTCCCCGGTGAGGGTGGTGTTGGTGATGGACATGGTGCTCATGATTGCCTCCTGGCATAAGCTGCAGCCGGTATTTCCAGCTGGTAGTAACCAGAGTAGAAGTGAAAAGTGCCAGTTTTTGTCCTAAATCAAGGCAGACTTGTTGCATGAGTACCAGCACCAGATTCTTGCGCCTGCTCTCGCTGCTGCAGACCCATCGCTATTGGTCAGGAGACGAGCTCGCCGAACGCCTGGATGTCAGCCTGCGCACCGTTCGCCGGGACATCGACAGGCTGCGCGATCTCGGTTATCCGGTGCAGGCTGATCGCGGCGTGGGCGGCGGCTACCAGCTGGCCTCCGGCACCGCGCTGCCTCCCTTGGTGCTCGACGATGAGGAAGCCGTCGCGCTGGTAGTCTCATTGCAATCCACCGTGCACAGCGGTTCTTCTGCGCTGGCCGAGGCCGCGTTGCGGGCCATGGGAAAAGTTGTGCCCGTGCTGCCAGCCAGATTGAGGAAGCGGGCGCAGGCGCTGACCGCGAGCACTGTCCCGCTCAATTCCCAGTCCTCCGCAACGGATCCGGTGGATCCGGCGGTACTGGTGGCATTGGCCCAGGCGTGCCGCGATCATGAACGAATCGCCTTCGACTACAAGGATGCCAAGTCAGCAGAAACCTCGCGCCGCGTAGAACCGGTCCAGCTAGTGAACGTGGGAAACCGCTACTATCTGGTGGCCTTTGATCTGGACCGCGATGACTGGCGCAGTTTCCGGGTGGATCGCGCATTGAACCCCTCACCCAGGGCATTGCGGTTTGCGCCGCGTGAAGTGCCAGGTGGCGATGCGGCGGCCTTTGTGCGCGTAGGATTGCGCGGCAGCGGGCAACCAGAAGTGAGCGCTCGGATTCAGGCAAGCGCCGAAAAGCTGGAGCCGCTCATTGGCCGCTGGTTCCAGATCCAGCAGATCGGTGAGAACAGCTGCCTCGTGCGCACCGAGAATATGGATCTGCGCTGGGCGGCGTTCGGCCTTGCGATGAGCGAGGCCAGGGTCAGCGAGGTGTATCCGAGGGAACTGCGGAAACTGCTCGGCTTATGGTCGTTCAATTTTTCCTCTCAATCTGGAAAGTTGTGAGATGCAGCAAAAAGCGTCTTGGCAACTTGACGATGGCACAACTGCGAGGCGTATACTCACTCGCGTGCTAATAACATTCAAATCGTTCGGAATAAACGCTTTGATTAGTGAATACTTAAATTTTGAATAATCAGCATAGTCAACTCTTCGCATCCTGAGGCGCCCTGCCCGTCCGTCGACGACGCCTACGAAAGGCTGATTCATGACCACTGCCGACTTTACTGCTGATGCGCAAACCATACTTCCCGAACTGATTAAACTGCGCCGCGCGTTGCATGCGGACCCCGAACTCGGGCTCGATCTGCCCCGCACCCAGCAAAAGGTGCTCGACGCGCTCGGAGGGCTGCCATTGGAAATCACCACCGGCACGCGCACCAGCTCGGTCACCGCAGTACTTCGAGGAGAACGGCCCGGCCCGACGGTGTTGCTTCGTGGCGACATGGACGCATTGCCGATCACCGAAGAAACCAATCTGGACTTTGCCTCTGCCAACGGCAACATGCACGCCTGCGGCCATGATCTGCATACTGCAGGACTAGTTGGCGCAGCTAAGTTGCTGTCATCTCGCCAAAGTGAACTTCGTGGCTCGGTCATCTTCATGTTCCAGCCAGGCGAAGAAGGCCACGGCGGCGCCAAGATCATGCTCGAAGAGGGACTGCTCTCCGCAGCCGGAGAACCTCCAGTTGCCGCCTACGCGATCCATGTGGGCCCCGGCCCGCGAGGAGTCTTTGCAACACGAAGCGGCCCCGTAGCTGCTGGATCAAATCAGCTAACCGTGAAGCTGAAAGGGCGCGGCGGACATGGCTCACAACCCCACCACACCTTGGATCCAGTTCCTGCCGCGGCCGAGCTCGTCCTGGCCCTGCAGAGCTTCGTGACTCGACGGTTCAATGCCTTCGACCCGGTGGTCCTCTCGATCACCCGACTGTCCACCGGAGACGGTGCAATCAACGTCATCCCGGAAAGTGTCGAGCTGGCGGCCACTATCCGCACCATGTCCCACGAATCGCTGGCTGTTTTGGAGGAAGGCCTGCCACGTGTCATCAATGGTGTGGCAGCAGCCCATGAGCTCACCGCAGACGTGAGTTTTGAAACGCTCTACCCGGTGACCGTGAACGATCCGATTGAGTCCGAAGCGGCACTGGAAACGATGCGCGAAATCTACGGCGAACAGCGTGTGGCGATCATGCCATCACCAATGATGGGATCTGAGGATTTCGCTTTTGTGCTCGATGAAGTTCCCGGCACATTCATCGCGTTACTGGCCACTCCACCGGAATTGAGCGCGTCGGAAGCAGAGTGGAATCACTCGCCACGTGTCGTCTTTGATGACGCGGTGCTCGCAGTTCAGGCCGCAGCTCTGGCTGCCATCGCTTTCAAACGCACCGCCCACTGAACATAGGAGCTGCGCTAGTTCTTGAGAATTACGGTGGTTTGGGTCCCCGCATACTTAAACCCGGCGCGCAGCGCCGTTCTGATTGACGCTGCATTATCAACGTGCACGCGCCATTGAGGACTCAGGCCGGCGTCCATTGCATGCTTCTGAGCAAAAGCGACAGATTGAAAACCGAGTCCACTTCGACGATTGGTAGGTGCTACGAGCGCGCCGAGGTGGGCCAGCTTTTCTTCCCACACGTCATAGCCAGCACCCGCCACAGGAAGCGAATCACGTTCTGATTCGCTGAGCAATATGAAGGTATTCTCCATCTCACTCAATCCGACTTCCGCGGTGTCCTCGTCTGGGCAGGCTGTTTCTAGATCAACAGCGTCCGTTCGTGCACGGCTCAGCTCGGCGTTTGGGTTTGGGTTTGGGTTTGGCAATGATGGAGCTGAATCACTGAAGTACAGCTTCGCCACCCCCAGAGCCCGCCCACCATAGGGAGTGCTGAGTTCCAAAAGTTTCGCGTGGCTGGCCAGTTCAGAATCGGGTAGCTCTCTGCCAGCTTCTAACGCCCATGAAGGAGCAACCAAAACCCCGGTGCCAAATAATGAAACGAACATGAGTACCGAGCTATCGTTCTTCTCGCGATAAACGCGGTCCTCACCCCCTGGTGACTGCGCGTACCTAGACTTCAGGGGCGTACTGCTTGGGCATGCTTTCCATTCTCTCAATAGAAAACGGCATAAAACCCGGGACGATTCAATTGGAGTTCTGTAAAGCAGTAAATACTCAATTTGCTTCTGCCGCACATAACGAAGCTTCGGGTAACGTCCCGCTCTACGGGGTTAGCCTTACGCCGAAACTAATTCAGCTGGGTTCTCTATAGCTATGCAGACATCAGCCTGATCTAGTTCCGGTGTCAAGATAAGTGGTCGCATTTACCAGATAGCCCTGGCTCAGCTCGTTGGCGATTTCGTGTGTCCCGCGCGATCCACTTTCTACAGCGCCATCGAAGAAACTCTCCTGATGATTCGCCGGATAGGTGAACTTTTGCGCTTCGGCCGAAGCGCTGCTTGTCGGGCACTGAGACGTAACATCGGGGGCAGCTATATTAGGATCCGCGGTCTACCTTTGGGCCGAGGGAATCAGCGTGTAATTTCCGTATAACTGAGAATTTCTCCATGGACATCTTCCACCGTTATCTCAACTCGTAATTGTTCTACGAGCAAACGTGTACTGAGGCCGACCTGAACATATTCCAAGATCTCTTGCTCGATCTGCTGGACAGTTGCTTCGCTGAGCATGCTGATGGTGCATCGGACCAGCCACTGAACATGGGGGATTCTCGCGTCCGTGGCCTTGACTTCGGCGTAGTTCAATTGCGCAGTTTGGGATCGCGAGAACTGCTGCCTGATGTCGCTGATAATCTCGCTTGAGGAAATGCGCACATCGTCTCCTGTTTCTCGTACGACTGCTTCCCAAGTCCTCTGCGTGGGTCGTAGTTTGGAAATCCTGTTCAGAACATTGCTACTTAAGTCTCTGCTGCCCGCAGAGTAATCTTCGCTTCTAAGCTGATCCAGAACGATTCTGGTTTGGTCCTTTAAGTGGCGCCGTTCTTGATGGCACCAGCGGCATTCGAGCTCATGAGGGTCTGGTGAGTCATCTAGCTTGTGGAGTATGTCTTCTATCGTGCGTCCGCAGGGAAGGGTTTTCATGACACCGCCTCGATAATTGCCTTGCGGGCCCGCGCGACCCGTCCTCGAATAGTTGATTCTGACGTGTTGGCGATTGTAGCTGCTTGCTCATAGGTCATGTCCTCAAGGCATACCAGAACAAAAGCCTGCTTCAAGGTCGATGGTAGCTTGGCGACGATATTCCACGCCCTATCAACCTCACTTCGCTGCACAGCTAGGTATTCGGGCGAAAGGTGCTCCGCTGCCGGCTGCCCGGAGAATTCTTCGGCATCAACTACGTGAACACGACTTTGGGCTGAACGAACTCGGTCCAGGCAAATATTCCTTGTCATTCGAAAAAGCCACGTCTTGAAGGTGCCATTCTGCTGGAGGGTGTGCATGCTTCTCCAGGCTTTGATCCAAGCTTCCTGCACCGCGTCATCCGCATCTTGCCAATTCTCAAAAAAGGAACGGCAGTATCTCCTAAGCCCCGGGTCAGTTCGGCAACGAGCATTCCGAAAGCTTCTGAATCACCCTCACGGGACCGGCCCACGACCGCTAACCGTTTTAATTCATCCACACAATCCCCCTATTGTGATGTAGATCACTTAAATTATGTGTGAGGATATTGGTACGGACCTCGTCTGTATGAGTGTAAGCGAAAAAGTTTCCCTCGATATAGGAGTGAAGAACATGGCACAGCCAATGTCGAACGACAAGGTAATCAAGCCAACTGGCGAGGAACTGGAACGTCAAGCCAAGCGCCAGGGGAACCAGGATGCTCAGGAAGAGCACCTTACGGGCCCACTGCACACCGAATTGGGCAAGACGACCATTGAAGACCGGGTTGTTCAGAAGATCGCCAGCATCGCAGCACGCGAAGTGCCCGGGGTATACGCAATGGGCAACGCTGCGCGCCGAACTTTCAATTCCCTGGCAGAACGCATCCCAGGTGCCTCGGCGAACACCTCAGGCGGGGTGAGCGTGGAAAAGGGCGAGCAGCAGACCGCGATCGACGTCTCCATCGTCGTCTCCTATGGATTCTCAATTGTGGAGGTCTCCGAGGACATCCGCGCGAACATTGTTTCCCAGGTGGAACGTGCCACCGGACTGGAAGTCATCGAAGTGAACATCGATGTCACCGACGTCCACCTGCCAGAAGATGACGAAGACGACGAGCCGCGCGAAGACTTGAAGTAGGCCACAACACTGCCGATGGGCAACGAAAGGAATACCCATGGATAAGCTCAGGTGGGGACTGGCAATAGGGCTAGTGGCCGGACTGCTCATAGCGTTCGGCTCATTCACCCAGTTCATAGTCGTAGCATTCTTCGTGCTCATCGGTGGTGTGGTCGGCTGGTTCCTGCAGACCCGCGTCGATTGGGAGCGTGTATTCATTACCCGTAGGCGGTGACCAGGGTGGAAACAAAAAGTGCCACTGTGGGTGCTACTACTGTGGATAACCAGATCTATTCCAAGATCGCAGCCAAAGCCGCCTCCAAGATCCCTGGAGTCGGAGCCAGCTCTGGCGGCCTGTTGCAATTGGGCAAACCTCGCGCTATCGCAGGGAAGCCTGCTGCTACGGCCGACGTTCTCGGGGGTACCGTAGCAGTCAAGCTGAAAGTCGGCATCCGATATCCGTTGAGCCTGCAGCAAACTTGCGAGGCCATACGTCAACAAGTGACAGATGAGCTCGTTCAATTCTTGGGGGTCTCGTCTGTCCAAGTCGACATCGACGTTGCTTGGCTTCATGCAGTTTCAGCAAACGCTGGGGAGAGGAGTCTGTTATGAGCAGATTTTGGCATGTCCGCAGTGCCAGAACTGCAACCCTGCTCAGTACCTGCATAGTGCTATTAGGCATCTCAACTACGTCCCTGGTGATTTGCCTGATCAGACTGGACAGCGGTTCCTGGCCGAGCTGGGTAACCGGATTTCTGGATTCTGCCAAGAACATTGTTTGGGCGAATAACAATTTGATCGCCGTAGCTGTGGGCGTTGCAATTCTCGGACTGCTTCTGTTCATTGTTGCCTTAGTCCCGGGAAAGCACAGAACAGCGTTGCTTGAATGGGACTCAGTCGACGAACAAGAAGAGTGGGTTGCGGAAAACCGCGGCTTGGCCAACCTGGCCCGCTATGAAGCAGAGCGCACTGATGGGGTGGGTAGCGCCTCGCCGACATTGCGGGGTAAGAAGCTGCATGTCAGCGTTTTCACTCCGGTGCATGAAACCAGCGATATTTCACAGTCGGTGCAAGCGAACGTCCAAAAAAAGCTATCCGCAATCCCGCTGGCACATTCGATAAGAGTCAGCGTCAAAGCAACTACCCGAGGAGGGCAGTAGATTTGTGGAAACCCAACAGTATTCGGCAACGAGTCATGCTGGCGCTTCTCGGGCTGCTTCTTATGGCAAGTGGTGCTGCCGTGGCCTGGCTAAGCTGGGATTCAACTCGAAACGGACTCGCACAGACGCGTTTAATCGATACTTTCCCTGCACAAATGCCAGAATTAGGCATTTACTTAGCCGGCGCACTAGCCATGATGACGATCATCTTGCTCTTTGTAATGATGTCAGCTCTACCTAAGAAACCAGGCAAACCAACTTTCATCTACCGTTCCGATAATGGCACTGGTGTCTCCACCGTTGATTCGAGGACCGTCTCCATGGCCGCCGAGGAAGCAGCTGAAAGCACCCCCGAGGTCGACAGCGCAGATATCCGCATCAATGGAACAGCGAAGAACCCCGTACTCTACGCACGCTTCACTTTGCGTGCAGATGCCCGGCCAATCGATGGCATAGGCCTGATTCGGGACGTTCTTATTCCTCAGACGGAGCAAGCTCTCGGTGCCCAGTTCGCGGAGAAACACGTGAACATTGATTTCCAACCCAAAAAATCCGGGCCATCCGCTAGAACGACCCTGACCTAATAGTTTGTATTAGTCACCCAATCGAAAGGAAGCATCATGGGACTCGGAGACAAAATCAAGAACAAAGCCCAGGAAGTATCCGGCAAAGCCAAAGAAAGCATGGGCGATGCCACCAACAACAAGGACCTGCAAGCCGAAGGGCTCAAGGACCAAGCCGCAGCAAAGGCGAAGCAATCGGCGGAGGACGTCAAGGACTCTATCAAAGATGCCAAAAAACAATCTTAGGCTAAAGAAACTGTGATCGCTGATTCAAGCGCTAAAACACTTCGAGAATCAGCCCTCATGCGTGTAGCTTGACAGCGTGAGAAGCCAGCAGCAGATCTGCAAGTCTTCCGCGGTCTGCAAGACTACAGCACGGAGCGAGACCACGATTCAGAACAAGATTCACGATATCTTCCACAGATTCCCCCTCAGCATAGGAAATGGAAACTGGGGAGCCGAAATTTATGAAAGGTCATTAACGTGAAGAAAATCCTCATGGTCCTCACCAGCGTTTCCGAACTCGGTGCAGGAGGGGAACCCACCGGATACAACGTCGCAGAAGCGGCTCATCCCTGGAAGGTTTTCCGGGATTCGGGACATTTCGTCGACTTCGCCTCCATCAAGGGCGGGCAGCCGCCACAAGATACGGTCGATACCGATGATCCGATTCAGGTGCAGTTCACCCAAGACGAAACCACGAGAGCAGGCCTCTACAACACGGCCAGGGTCGAGGTAGTTGATCCGGACCAGTACGATGCCATCTATCTTGTCGGTGGTCATGGCACCATGTGGGACTTCCCCAACAACGAATTCTTGCAAAAGCTCATCGGGACCGTCTACAACAGTGGAGGCATAGTTGGCGCAGTATGCCACGGTCCGGCAGGGTTACTGGATGTAGAACTGCACCACGGAATCAAGTTGCTGAGCGGCAAGGATGTTGCTGTCTTTACCAACGATGAAGAAGTCGCGGTCGGCAAGGACAAGATCATTCCATTCTCATTGGCCGACAAACTTGTTGAGCAGGGGGCCAACCATATCGCCGCCGATGATTTCGAGGAAAATGTCCAGGTATCCGAGCGTCTGGTCACCGGTCAGAACCCTGCCTCGGCTGCCGGTGTTGCAAAGGAAATGGAAAAACTGCTGGCCGCGGTGATCCATCAAGAAAAGGCCAGGGAGGAAGCTTCCTCAGAAAATGACGCTGCCCAGTCCGAGGAAGACTAAAAACATCTGTGGGTAGCGCTTCCCTACCCCTGCGGATATCTCATAAGCGGCTGCATCCGGCCAAAATTCCTCGTAGGTCGACAGAGGCCTACGAGGAATTTTCCGTTAAAGCATTCGCGCCTTCCGCTTAGTGGCGGAAGCATCATAAATTTCCGAGGCTCAGCATCGCAGTGGCAATCAGACCCACTATCCAGCATGGCCGGTTGGCAGATTCGCACTGGCCAGGTTGGCCCGCGCTGTCACCTGCGATGCAGGGCAACCTACGCCTGTCGACGATGCGCAGCCCGCTTTATCTGGTCTAGATTCGTTTTGCATCTCGACGACTTCACATAGAGCAAATTCTAGAAGTGCCAGAGTCTAGAGAGCATCAGCAACTATTTCAGCAAACCGTTTCCTACCAGAACTTAGGAATAAGCACCGGCGTGTTTTCCTTGTAGGTTTCATAGTCGGCGCGGCCTCCCCATTTTGATTCAGCTTTCGCTTCAAGCAGCGGGATTCCGCTGATCTTGATGAGCAACACGGCGACGAATACCGGTGAGATCATCACAACCCACTGCCAGTGCTGCAACGCCGGAGCGGCCACAACAGCCACGCCGATCCAAAGCAGAATCTCTCCGAAATAGTTGGGATGGCGAGATTTGGACCAGAGTCCGGAGGAGATGAATTTCCCTTGATTTTGCGGGTCGCGTTTGAAAATTGATTTCTGGTGATCGGCTAGGCTTTCCACACCCAACCCAATCGCCCAGATGACGAGTCCGACCAGTGCGAATCCGTCCAATTCACTAGAGTATTCCGAGGTCATAGCAGCCCAAGCAGTAGCAGCAGTGAAAGAGACCCAGAGACCCTGAATGGTCCAGACGCTGAGAAACCGGATAAAAGACGGTTTGATCTGGTCGAAGCGATCATCTTTGCCGTCCCTAGTGACACGGCTGAAGAGGAAGATTCCCAGCCTAAGAGTCCAGGCCAGGACCATGAATGCCAGTAGTAGCGATCTTGAATGAACTTCAGGGACTAAGAGAAGCAGGAGCAATGTGACTGCTGTATAGGTCAGGGTTCCGGTCAGGTCGTAGAATCTCTCTGTTTGCCTTAGGAATGAAGGTATGAATGCGATCCATTGGGCTATAAAGGACGCCAGTACAGCCAGAGCGAAGAGGGGCATCGAACCCCATGTAATCCCGCCATCACTACCGGACAATGCAAGCAGCACACCTAGCAGAAGCACTACAGGCATAGCGGTCAGCGCCTTGCGTTCCTTGCTCTTCATTATGAGGTTTCCTCCGTTAAATTTCCCTCAGAGACAATCCAGGGATCCTGCGATACTTTTATCCAAGAGTCGCCTCATCATATTCTCTGGGACCGGGCAATACTATTGGACACAGGTTGAGCCAAAGCTTTTGACGGAATCGCGGCTTGACGCTTCTCATGGCATCTCTTCGCGGGGCTATCGTCTAAGAGATGCTTACTGTTGGCGGAGGATCGCAGAAACAGCTTTCGTCCCCAGAACTGTTCACGACCTGTAAATTGGCCGGACTGAACAAATCAAGCATTCTGAATGCTGGACGAAAACCGTTCTAATCTCGATTGACTAGTTGTTACGTCGAAACGGAACGCATAGCTTGGCTTCAAGCCCCACATTAAACAAGCTTGAAACCAAGCTATGCGAACCTTGCCTCGTCCCTGCTTATGCTGCCTATCTGAGATGATAGCGCCCAACAATGCCTACCTTGAATGACGCCTGACCGAGAAGTAGTCCACAGCAGGCTAGTCCTGTCCGTATTTGATATCCACCGTTACCCCTGCCCGGAAGGACGAGCTATGAGGGAATTTGCGACGCCGCTATTGGCCACTTCGCACATGCACAGGAATGCCACCGATCTCTTGATGGAGCGCCTGAAGAATTCGCCTGAACATATAGCATTCGAAGTTCGATCTGCTGATGGTCCCGTTGCTGCCCCCTGGAAGCAAATAACTACTCGAGAATTTTTTCTCGAAGTGCAGGCATTGGCTAAGGGGCTCATCGCTAGTGGGCTGCAACCTGGAAACAAGCTTGTGATTATGTCACCTACACGCTACGAATGGGCTCAGGTGGATATGGCGGCATGGTTTGCAGGTGCGGTCGTGGTCCCTATTTATGAAACTTCGTCGCTTGATCAGGTCACAGCCATACTTGCCGATTGCTCCCCAAAATTTATAGTTGCTGGAAGCACCGACCACGCCTCGATTCTCGAGCGCGGGCTAAGTGGCGCGGGAATATGCGGGTCGAGAATCTGGACAATGGACACCCGGAACGATCTCGATCTTGAGGATCTTGTTGACGAAGGGAAATCTATCACCGATGGTGCTGTTGAAGAACGACGATTGTTGGCAACGTCAGAGACGATAGCGACTATCGTCTACACTTCGGGAACGACGGCAGCACCCAAGGGCGCTTTAATTACGCACGGTAACCTCGTTGGCTTAGTACTCAATGTTGCTGCCGCTTACACTGAAGTGGTTAAGGAGACAGGAAATACGATTATTTTCCTTCCCATGGCCCACGTTCTGGCTCGTGGTCTACAGCTGATTTGTTTGGCTAACGGGATGCGCATCGCGCATCTCTCAGAACCCAAAGAAGTAATACCGTCTTTGGAATTCCTCAAACCCACATTTCTCGTAGTAGTGCCACGGGTGCTACAGAAGATCCAAGACTCCGCAGCACAGGCCGCCAATCAGAAACGCCTGAATCGTATTTGGAAGTGGGCCAGCGACACGGCAACGCAGTGGGGCGCGATGGCTGAGGGACACGATACCGCTTCGTCGAAGCAAGCTTCTCCTAGCCTTAGGATGAGACATTTCATTTTTGATCGGATTTTCTACTCGCGTCTAAGAAAAGTAGTCGGCGGTCGTCTTGAGTACCTGCTATCAGGAGCTGCAACCCTAGATAGAGAAGTTTCCCTCTTTTTCAGGGGTATTGGCTTGCCAGTAATCGAGGGCTATGGGCTGACAGAAACTACAGCGCCGCTAACGGGAAATATGCCCGGGTCGATCAAGTCTGGAACCGTGGGAGTTCCGATGCCTGGGACCACTGTACGAATATCGGACGACGGTGAGGTGCTCGCACAAGGAATCGGCGTATTTGCTGGATATACCAATCCCGACGACAACGCCGACGCTTTCACCGATGGCTTCTTCCGCACAGGAGACCTGGGATCCTTGGACAACCTTGGGCGCATCACGCTGAAGGGAAGAATCAAAGATGTCATAGTAACTGCGGGAGGGAAGACAATATCCCCCAGCATATGGGAAGGATACGTCGAAACTGAGCCATTGATTGCCCACGCGGTAATGGTTGGAGAAGGTAAGCCGTTCTTGGGATGCCTCGTACTGATTGACCCGGAAGCAGTCAAACAGTGGGCCTCTAGCCAAGGGATTACAGACGCATCCCTTTTTCAGCCTCGCACAGAAGGGTCAATTGACAGGATTAGAAACGGGCTCTTGTTTCAAGTCGTCCTCGACTCCGTCAGCTCAGCCAATAAGCGGGTAGCAAGAAGTGAACAAGTCAAAGAGTTTCTTATGCTTTCTACCGATTTAGGGGAAAACAGTGAACTGCTGACACCGACTTTGAAACTCAAGCGAAGTAAGTTTCTTGAGAGAGCAAACGGCTTCGTCAACGAGCTCTATGCCTCGGCTAAGCGCTAGCAATCAGTCATGATATGAGCCCCTAATGTGCGGAACAGAAAATCTTTAAATAAGTTCCAATCCGCGAACCACTTTGCCCCGAATGCCCTGTGAAAACCCAAACCAAGAGGTTTGGAAAACCAACTGGCCCAACGGGGTCGCCAGGTAAGGAGTTCGACATGAAAACCATGCAGCGCAAGACGGTAGGACTGCTCTCGATTGCCGCGGTAGCCGCGTTCGGATTGAGCGCCTGCTCGATGGACAACAGCGCCGAGTCCACTCCCAGCAGCGAAAGTTCGGCATCGAGCATGGCTTCTAGCAGCCCGGAAGCATCTGAGGATTCGGGCATGGCCAGCGAATCGGCCATGGATCCAGCCGCCAACCTTGTTGGTTCAGGATGTGCGGCGTACGCAGAAGCAGTGCCCGAAGGTGACGGCTCCGTTGCTGGCATGGCCCAGGATCCGGTAGCCGTGGCAGCGTCCAACAACCCGTTGCTGACCACCCTGACCAAGGCCGTGTCGGGAAAGCTGAACAAGGACGTGGATCTGGTGGACACGCTCAACGGCGATGAGTTCACCGTCTTCGCACCTGTGGATGACGCATTCAAGGCCATTCCAGAAAAAGACCTGAACGCTGTTGTGTCGGATGCTGACATGCTGACCAAGGTGCTGACCTACCATGTGGTCCCAGGCCAGATAACTCCCGATGAGTTGAAGGGTGATCTGGAAACCGTTGAAGGTGACAAGGTCAAGATCAGCGGCAGCGGCGATGACTTGATGGTCAACGATGCCAAGGTCATTTGCGGTGGCGTGCAGACTGCCAATGCCACCGTTTACCTCGTTGATTCGGTGCTGATGCCACCGGCAAAGAAGTAGTACTACAGCATCAAGCTGAAGAAGCCAGGGGACGGGCGATGCACGATTTGGGGGCCCGTTCCCTGGCTTCCGTCTACCCAAGATTTGACCTGCAGCTACTGCCCTGAACGAGAGCAATGTCCTTGACGGTATGGGGTCGTTGAACCCAAGATCCCGAATTGGGCAGTCGAAATCACCGACGGTTCAGCGCCGGATGAGGCTCTCTTGCTTCAAGCCGCACAAGGAGATGAAGCAGCTACGCAGCCTTATGGCGGACTTGTCCCAAGGGTGTTCGGTTTTGACGCCCGTCAACTGAGCGATGAAGTCCAAAGGCAGGAAGCCGCACAATGAATATTTTCAGACGATTAACGACATGTTGATGGCTTCGCCACTGTGCGAACTACCGCACTAACTTGGCTGCTGAAGATCGTCCACCAGTCTGCCGTTGGACAGATCCGCTTCACTTCAGAGCGCCCGAAACCTGTGCTGGGAATCGCTGTTGAAACCTCTTAAGCAAGGCATCAACCATTGCAGGGAAGAGCGGTACGTCCTGATGAGGTCAAACGCATGATCGAAGCTCTCTACCAACTGACTGAAGCGCAATGAACCGTCCCGGAAATTACGCCGCCAGTTTACTGGCGGCTTCATCGGGTAACGAGCCGCTCATTTCATCATAATAGAGTTCTTCAAATTCAACCGGAGCCCGATATCCGAGGGTCGAGTGCAACCGGTCGTTGTTGTACCAGTGCACCCATTCCACGACCACGTCATCCACGTCCGCCTTGGTAGCCAAGACTCCAGTGCGGAACGGTGAATCCTTAGCAACCGCCTCGTTCTTGAACAACCCCATCACCATTTCGGCGGCCGCGTTGTCGAACGCGTCCCCAATCGTTCCGATCGACGGCACCAGCCCCTCCATCGCCAGCGTCTGCGTGTACCTCTGAGAGGTATATTCACTATCCGCATCTGAATGGTGGATGGTGCCAAAGGCCGATCTCACATGCGCTTTTTGCTCAATCCGGCGTTGCCATAGGGCCAGTTGGAGAGCTTCCTCCACAAACTCGGTGTCATGCGAGGTCGACGAAGCCCAGGACAAGATCCGGCGTGAGAACAAATCGATCACGAAGGACACATAGGCGAACCCGCCACGAATCGGAACATAAGTGAAATCAGTGACCCACACCTTGTTAGGTGCATCAGTATAGAAGTTCCGATTCAATAGATCTTTCGCCCGGATTTTATCTTTAGCGCGGATCGTTGTAGTCGTTCTCCGACCCCGCACCAGCCCATTCATCCCAGCTACACGCATCAGCCGATCCACGGTGTGTTTTGAGATGTCAGTGAAGCCGTTGCGCTGCAACCAGACCAGCATTTTCCTCCGCCCATAAAGAACCTCGGGCATCGGTCTCCCCGTCTTTTCATCAGGTTTCTGCAGGTCATGAAGAACGTTCAAAATCAGTGCGTCCGTGACGACCCGTGGTGCTGGTTCAGCTGCTTTCCAACTGCGATACGTGCGGGCAGAAACCTTCAGGCCCTGAGTATTCAGGGCATCACAGATCTGCTGGACTGCGTAGCCGTGTTCGCGTTGCTGGTCGATGAACTCGGTGATTAGTGCCGGCTAGGGTCCAGCTCCCTCGCGAAGAAAATCGCTGATGCCTTCAAGATGTCGTTGGCTTCTTCAAGGTCCCGGACCTTGGCTTTCAACGCTTTGATCTCGGCGAGTTCTTCGCTGGTCGGTCCGGTTCGTTCACCGGAATCAACCTGGGCTTGGAGCACCCAGCGGCGCAGGGTTTCTTTACCGACGTTCAGCTTTGGAGCCATGTCATTGCAGGCTGCGTAGACCGACTTATAGCGGTCAAGTCGTTCCATGATGTAGGCCACTGCGCGGGCTTTGACTTCGGGGGTGTACTGCTTGGGCATGCTTTCCATTCTCTCAATAGAAAGCGGCATAAAACCCGGGACGATTCAATCTGTGGGGGCTCTTGCCCACTCCTGCTCCAAACCCGTTGTGGACACAGCGTGGATCCCGGATCGTGAGGTTGCAGCCACGAGAGCGAGGCGCGAATGCGTCTAATTCTAACTTTTTGGCAACATCGAAGTGAAAAGCGAATTTACTAGATATGATCATATGCAATGCATATAAATCAGAATGCATTAATACGTTCGTATTCCGAGGCGCCACCTGCAGTCAGAACTTGCACTAGCGGACGTGGTCCCTACTTGGAATTGGCTATCAATTGAAAGAGGGCCCTTTGAAGGGACTAATGACGATGCTTGTCTCTGGGCTGACATTGGCGCTGACCATGGCTGCGATGCCTTCTTACGCATCACAAGATACGGATCTAAACCTAAGCGATGTCAAGAGCGCTTCGCCTATTCCAGCAGCCGAATCTGCGTCTCTTCTGAAAGACGATCCGTCATCGAAGACGATCACTTTATCAAACGGGGTGATTGTACCTTTCAGTGCAGACGACCGTACGAGTGCTGAAGAGGAAGCATTCCGCAGTGAAGTGTCATTGTTGGTAACTCTCGATCAGCTAACGTCAGCCAAGATGAATGAGCTGGGCCTTTCGGAGCCGGCAGAAACTCTGGCGACAATCCCAGTGACAGTAAAACCCAGCGATTTTCTTCTTGGGGTAGCTGAACCGGCCAAGCTCGGGTGCCGTGTTACCAAGCCTTCGTCGAGTGCAGGTGACATAAATATTTCTCGCCCCCAGATTGTAAAATCTGGGACAAAGATTTATGCGTATGCTCGATACAATTGGAAGAATGCACCCTTTTCCGAGTGTCCACGCGGCAAATCTCAGATCGGTGGACCCGACGGGCTAGCAATTACGTTCAACCGCGCCGTCACCAACAAGGGCGTTTCCTTTGTGGGGTGCAACAGCTATAACAAGTGTGAGAAAACTGGATGGCTGGAAACCAACAATCAATATGGTGCGGGTTGGGCGTTCCAGGATTGGGGCTACGGCGCGCTTTACGGACACAGTCCTACATATAAAGGAACTTTGACCTATACGCTAACCACGAGTTCAACTAAATGCCTTCAAGCTTTTGCGAAATATGGGCATTCTTGGAACTCTACAAAGCTGACCGGTTTTAGTATAGGTAAGTCTTCAATCGGAATCTCATGGAATACGAGCTCAAATCTATGGCAGAAATCAAGCCAAGCCGGGTCTTACCGATGCTAGGACGCACCTGGGCAAAGGGATTAGCCCTTGCATCATTTGTTCTGATCGCAGCTGGTTGCTCAACTTCAGATACATCCCAGTCACTATCTGTGGATGCCGTCATGGATGTTTGTGCAAAAAATGATTGTTTTACCGTAAAAGTTCCTGCGAACCTTTCAGTAACGGTCAACGGCCATGAAGTGAGCATTCCATCTTCCAACGGGTCTGGGACAGTGGCTTTGGAATCTGTCGGTGCTGTTCAAGTGACGGCACGCTGGAATTCGTTTGAGAAGACAGCCGATCTGATGATAAGTGATGGATCAGCGGAGTCAGTCACCATCAAGTTTGATGAAATAGCGAGAGTAACCGAACTATAGAGAAAAGTCTGAGGTCAAACCCCTGATTATTCTGATCGTCTGCATCACACGGCTGAGGTTTCTGTCGCGGTGCTGGTGATGGTTGATATCGTCGGAGCCGTCCAGGATTGCTGAATCCCCATGAGGGAGAGACCTCATCTGCAACAAGGGTGGCAATGATTGTTCATGTCTCAACAGACTCTTTCGCATGGAAGCATCCCGCGGTCTTTGCAGGATGCTTCCATGTTTAATGCCGAATCCAGAAAAATCGCACGTGCCATCCATGAGTCGGTAGAAAGAATTGTCCAGTGAGTCCGCGGGATTTCACCTGCACTTCCTCACCACGGCCTTGACCTCCCCACCGCCAACGCCGAGATTGCCGAAGATCTCGTGCAGCTCGACGGCTCTCCCGTCATCGACTACACCCACTTCTCCCTCGCGTTGAGCCGATCACGCAAGTTCGCCCGATGGGTGAGCTGGAACATCGACGGATTACGCATGCAGTTGCTCTCCCGTGCCGGTATCAACTTCACCAAAGACCCGTTATATTGTTGACAGCTCCTTATCTCCGAGGAGCATAGGAGCTGTCGGCCAACCAATCTCGGCATGGTGTCTTGCCCCCGCTTAGCCAATAGTCCCGGGGGGCCTCGCCGATAATCTTTTCCGAGCGCGGGCACTGATACGAAAATTTCACGTCCTTCGCCTTTTAGGTACCAGCGCTTACTTTGATCTCCCTGCCAGTGGCTTGCCAGTAGTCGCAGGCGGCTTTGCTACTTTCAGCTTCGCTGGAACGACCTTGCCCGTAGACTCACTCGTGACAGTTCTGACCAACGAACTCAGCACCGGGAATGAACGTTGACCCGGTGGCACCAGCATTAGGGCTCCCCTGGGCATACCTTGGAAACTCTGCATGGGAAATAGATAGCATCGATTTTGGCAGTGAGCTTCTCAGTCGCGATCTTGCTTCCCGTTACATGGGGCTTCGAAATGGCTCTCACGCTAGTAGCAATAGGCATCCCGTACCTTGCAATTACCTTGACCGCAGGAACCCAGTACACCGAATCTTCCCGCATCGGATTGGTCGAGTAGTCCACCGCGATCACAGCATTCGATCCTTCCCAGCTAGACGGTAAGACGCGCGTCGCCCCTGGAATCGCTTTAACATTGCGCGTCCACTGCAGACTCGTAAAAGGATAATTGCCCACATTTGAACCGCAGACACTTCGCTTATCCATCCATCTAATTGTTTGAGCGACACGACCACAGCCCTGACCTGGCATCGACGCGCATCGTAAGATGAATCCAAACGCATAGAATCAATGCAATACATTGCAGCCTCTGCGCATCACCCTGCGGCCCTGCAGTGCGGGATAACGCGGCTCCTCCGCGAGAACGGATACTAGTTTTGCTGTCAAAGATCAAAGAAATCGCGAATCGCACCTTCCACGTGGAGATCCGGAATAAGAAACCCATTCCTGTCAAGATGGGCGGCCACGAGGAACTGCCGGCACTGCTCAAGCAAGTGATCGCCGAACTGAAGAAAAATCGCAACGAGCTGACCGCGATTCGCACTGCCACCACTGGCCGGTTCATGGACGAAGTGGCAGAAGTCTACGCGCACCAAGTCCTGCCCTTTAAGGAGTCTCTGGAGCTACTGGCCGCGTCTAACGCCTCCATCGCACGATTCGGAGATGGCGAATTCCGGCTCATGCTCCGCCCAGAGTTCAACCTAGGCTTCCAAAGCAACTCCAAGGAGCTCCAGTATCAGCTCCGGGAAGTCTTTGAAACTCAATCCGAAGACCTGCTCATCGGTTTCCCCTTCTTATTCCGAGATGCCCACTGGTCCAACGTGTATGCCGAGCTGTGGCCCAGCTTGAAGCCACTGGTTAACCCTCAGCAAAAATACATCAATGCCCATATCACCAGGCCCCGAGTGTTTGAAGTCCTGGGCCAGGAAGCAGTAGAGCTATGGCGCAAAGTCTGGGACCGGAAAGATGCCGTCATCATCACCGGCGAGGGCTCACGGTTTGATTTGGTCCCGGCACTTTTCGATAACCTGAAAACCGCAGACTTTATCCATTCAACTCCCAAGGACGCATTTACCGATCTGGAGCGAGTTGTCTCCGAGACCCTGGAAAAGAATCCGGACCTTGCCATTATTTCCCTGGGCCCGGCCGGAACCGTTTTGGCCAAAAAACTCTCCGAACGCGGGATCCGAGCTCTTGATATTGGCCATTTGAGCAGCAGTTACCTCAACGTGGTGCAAGGACACGCACGTCCGGAACATACTCCCGCAACGCGGCAACTACGCAAATAGCCCGCACCGTTGCCCCAATGCCGCCTCCGTGAAGCAGCGCGTTCCCCATTTGCACTTGCTGGAACGCCATCCAATTTCGTGCATAAATCGAGCTGACTTGAGGACAACGGATCGCACTTGCACTCTCTTACGTGATCTCATGCTTTTACGAGTACTACACCAATTACAAGGGCTCGGGATACTGGGAACGTAAAACTGTTCCAAGAAGACAAAGCTGAATCCTGGTGGTGGGTTTCGTGGAGGGACCATGTTGATGTAGATGCTGATGGCCGAATCGGTACCACTGAGATCAAGCGCATGCAGGCCGATGTGAACTGCCGTGTTCTCTAACTAAACCGTTAGATCCTATTCACACACTTAGGGTTCAAGTTTGTTCTCGTCAAATTATTCAGAGCCGATGTTCATTGGCATTTGGGAAGCCAAATCGAGCGTGCCGGCCGATAGGTCTTTATCCGACCCAGTTGGTTTCCTCAACGACTACTCCGAGTTACTGTGGGGCGTTGAAGATGAGTCAGTGGAACGTGCATGGCTGGTCAACGATGCGGGTAGCCGGGATGACTTTCACAGCTCGGTGAACGCGCCGGATTATTGGTTCCAGGTAGGTGTCCGAGCTGCTGCGGCTAACGCAACTCTTCCATGCTACGCATTGACTGTTTTAGCCGATACTTTTCGATCTGCAAGTTCTAGTCCTCTAGCACATGTTGATTTTGCCGTTCCGCTCCAACAGCTAAAGAATCTCAATTCCGGTGTGCTCCCATCAGAGGGCCTAAGTGGAGTTGTTGGACTTGAGACGAATGAGAATAGACGGGATATTTCGGTCGAGGTACTGTCTGGGCATAAGAATGCTTTCTCTGACGATGTTCTCAACTCTCTCGCCTCGCGGATCTCTACTGCCCTGGCGATCGAAGTTGATTCCCGTTGTACCTTCTCGAAGGAATCTCCACCGATTTCTGATGGTATTTGGAATGGACCAGGGGTTTCTTCTGCTCTGCTCTCCTTCTCTTCTGGTCTTCATTCATTACCTTCTATTGGGTGGATGACAGGTTTAATAGCCGAAATCCTTGCTTCCAACGGCATCGATCATCCGGTATACATATCGTGGAAATTTTCCGAAAAGACCAGTGACTGGCCAATGCTGTTTCATAAGATGCAGACACGGTTTCTTGGGTTCTTGCGGTGATTGCAGCGCTTAATGGATGAGTGGTGACATGGCGATGTACTTGGTCCTTTTCCGTCCGGATCTGCTGCAGGTCTCTCGGCGGGGATGCAGGCTGGTGATTTCATCACCGATGCCGTGGTTCCGATCACTACCAGCAGGCGTACGGGTCGCACTATATTAGCCGCTGCCGGTGGCGTCCGACCTCGCCACGGCAGGAACTTTGAAAGGACGGTCCCTGACGATTCGCCCAACGCGGGGAGATCGCTATCCTCCACGCAACACGAAACCCGGTACCCGTTATCGGGCAACCTCCGCTCGTATGCTTGCCTACGCGCGGGCCAGCCGGCCAAAATCGTCCCCCGGTTATTTTTCTGCCGGCCAAATGCAATGAAGCGGGGCCAGCCGGAAAATCCATCAACCCGCCAGGGCTGCGCAACCCACGAAAATCTTGGGCCGGAAGAAGCGACGAAAGAGCGCGGCCCGAGAATTTCTGGGTGGAGCACGCCCGAAGCGCAGCGAGTGGCTTGTGGGTTTGGAGGTGGCCCGTACACTCCGAAGGACAGCAGCAAAAAACAGGAAAAGACCGGACGAAGTCCGGGCCAACAGCCGGCCGCGCCAGCGGACGCCCGATCCCTTCATGAATGCAGACGGTCCCTTAGCTGTTAGTTAGCCAAGCAAGATTTAGTCACAGTTTGGCTACAATTTCATTTCTCCATCAAAAATTGCATTATGTGACGTGCCCCTATAGCAGAATCTATGTGTTGGCTATGTGCCAGCTTAATTTCTTATCGAAAACGGGGTCATGGTGCACCACTTACTTGGGGATACCTCTGCACGCTTGTGGACAGATTTCACAGTGCGCAAGAGGAGAATCCTGTCTGCCATCGCGATAGGCAGCACTTCAGCATTGCTGGCATCGAGCCTTTTCGTTCCCTCTGCTTTCGCAGACGAGGAACCGCAGGGTACCGAGCAAACCGTCGAGGACGTCACTGAACGCCCCGATGGGGTTTCAGCCCAAATTACGGCCAAGGCCACCGGTCAGCGCGTCGAAGACTTGTCCCTCCGCACGGCCACCGAACAGGTGTTCGCCAACCCGGATGGAACCTGGACGTCCGAAACGACCTCAGCGGCCCGCTTCAAAGAAGGAAAAGACAGCTTCGTTCCCCTAGGCGCCGACGGGGAACTGACCGACACCGCATCCCCGGTCGTAGGTGATGGTACCGAGCTCACCATCGCGGACGGAACCGACGACATCGGCGATGGCCCCACCCAGGATTCGGTAATCCTCGCTCAGCTGGAGTCCACCGGTGAGCACGAAGGCTCCACCTTGAAGCTGGGCTGGGAAGGTGAACTACCTGCCCCGCAGATCAGTGAGAACCAAGCCACCTACACCGAACAAGTGCAGGTGCCCATCATCGAAGATCCATCCGGCGACGTCATGCCACAAACCTCCACAGTGGACCCAGTCCCTTCGGACGCTCCTTCAGAGTCTCCCACCGAAACGGAAACTCCCGAGGTCAATGAAGAGCAGCCCGAAGAGGATGAGGATGCAAAATCCTCAGATTCAACTCCGGAGCCTTCTGAACCCGCAAGCACTTCTTCAGAGCCGGCCACCGAATCAGCGGAACCGTCACTCGAGATGCCTGCCGGACCCCAGTCGGTGGACGCCAGCGTGGTTGTCGAGCCGCTGCGGTCGGGCTTCTCACACCGCACCGTCCTGGAACAAGCCCCCGAAGGGGACGTGTCGCTACGGTTCCCCATCAAGCTCTCTAAAGGTTTGAAGCTCACAAGGGACAAGGACACCGGGGACCTTCGCGCCATCAACGGTAAGGGCGAGACTGTGTTCTTCGCCCCGGCGCCAACGATGTGGGATGCCAAAATCGATGAAGCATCCGGACTGCATCCTGCCGAACGCACCGTGGACACCACGCTCACCGAAGAAGATGGTGTCCCGGTGCTCACCTTGAACGCTGATGCCGCCTGGTTGCAAGATCCACAGCGTCAGTACCCGGTCACCATTGATCCGACTTGGTCGTCGGGTGTCTCTGATACGTGGGTTCAGGCCGATGTCCCGGGCTCCAAGGCCGGCGACCCGGAACTGCGTGTAGGCACGTTCAACGCCGGCGCATTGAAGTCACGTTCGTTCCTGCAGTTCGCTTCCTCGGCCTTGGATGGGAAGAAGATCACCAAAGCCGAACTGAAGATGCATAACTACCATTCCTACTCGTGCACCTCCGCCCCAGTGAAAGTCCAAAGACTGACCAGCGACTGGATTTCCTCCGATGTCCGCTGGACCAAGCAGCCCACCGCCACGACCAGTGGTGAAGGGACGAACAACGTCTCCAAGGGCTACTCTTCGAGCTGCGCTGCAGGATACGTCTACTACCCGATCACCCCGATCGCCCAGTACTGGGCAGATAACCCCACCAAGAACTACGGGGTCCGGTTGATCGCAGCCGATGAGACAAACAACTACACCTGGAAGCGGTACCGCTCAGCAAACTACATTGCTGGTGCCAATGATCCAATCGAACCGCAGTTCATCGTCACCTACAACTCCTACCCCAGCACACCTTCAGCAGTGTCCTTCGGCGCAGGCGAGTCCGTCAAAGACTCCACCGGAAAGCTCTGGGTGAACAAGAAATCCCAAACACTCCGTTCCACGGTCACTGACCCGGACGGAGGAAAAGTCAATGCCGAGTTCGACGTGACCGGCACCAGCACCCTGAGCAAGCAAGCTGGCTCATCAGTCGCTTCCAAACAGGTCTCCATATACAAGGCCGCACTGAAAGACGGCACCTACACCGTCAAGGCCTGGGCCAATGACGGCACGCTGAGGTCCAAGGCTGCCGGACCTGCCACGACGTTCACCGTTGACACTGTCGCACCATCCGCCCCAACGATCACCTCCACCGGCGGAATCGCTAACAACGGGTGGCTGCCTGCGAAGCCCGCTTCGAACACCTTCACGTTCAAGTCCAACGCAGATGCCGCCACGATCTCCTACCAACTGAACGACGCCCCCTGGAAGGCGCTCAAGCCCACGGCCAACGAAGCCAAGGTGGCACTGAACCCGGTGGGGGCGAACGTGCTGCGGGTGAAAGCCACAGATTTGGCCAACAACACCTCAGGAACCACCACGTGGACCTTCGGCAACGGCGTCGCTTCCCTCAGCTCTCCCGCTGCCGGTTCCACGACCTCGGATTCATTCAAGGTCACCGGTCAAGGGCCCACCTCCTCCACCGGTGCGGTCACGCCAAAGGTATATTGGCGCGAAGCCAACAGCGCAACGGCAGATACCTCAACATACGGCGCAACTGCAGGCTGGTACGAAGCGGCAACACTGGCAGAGATCGCAGCGGGCCAGCCCGTCAAAATCGACACCATGATCGATGTCGCAGCAGCTCCGGCAGGCAAACTCAAGGAGCTGGGCAAAGACCGGATTGCAGCACTCGTAGAAGTACAGGTCTGCTTCGACTACGCCGGAGCACCATCAACTTCTAAGCTGCAGTGCACCACGAACAAGTCCAAAAAACCAGTCCAGGTCACCAAGCTGCCGCACGCCTTCGGAGACAACTACCCCGTCGCCGAGGCCGGCGACGGCCAGGTCGCACTGACCACCGGCGAACTGAACCTTTCCGAAACCGACGTCGAGGTCAACGCCGGCAATACCGGCCTGTCGGTGAGCCGCTCCTACTCCTCCTATTCCGGGATCGGAGCCAATTCCCGCATCTTCGGCAAAGGATGGCGCGCCAACATCGAAGGCCCCGACGAAGGGCTGGCAGGATTATTGGTCGCCGAATCCACCGCAGTGGACGGCTCCATCACCCTGGTCAGTGACGATGAAACCGCAGCCGTCTTCCGCCAGCCAGGCAACGGCCGTGTGTCGTTGAAGACCGGAACCTACACGCCGGCCAACGAAGACGCCACCGCTTCGGGCTGGAAGCTCGCCCTGTCCGGCTCCGGAACCAACGCGCGGATCAAGGTCACCGAAGAAGACGGAACGGTGACTACGTTCAAGCGCGGTGCCAACTTGGAGGGTAACCCCAAGATTTGGGAATGGATCACCGAGACCGTCACCGGCGGCAACGGCACCGGGACCAGCAAATTCGTCTCGAACACGGCCGGCCAAACCACCATGGTCATCGCCGGCACCGAAACCAACCTCATCTGCGACACGGCGACCCTCGTACACACTGAGGCAACTCCGGTGAAGGGATGCCGACGCATCAACCTGTCCTACGACACGTCAGGCAAAATCACCAAGGTCACCTACACCGCCTGGGACCCAGCCAAGAAGGCGATGGACACCGTAGGTATTGCCGAATACGGGTATGACGGAACCAGCCTGGACGCACGACTGATCAGTGTGAAAGATAATCGCACCAGAGACACCACCACCTACACCTACAGCACTGACTCCAAAGCCGGGGTACCATTGCTGGCTTCCACGGAAGAGAAAACAAGCTCAGGCTCCCGCGTGGATGCTCCCACCTACTACACCTACGGCAAGGCCAACGACTCAGACCGCTCCGACTGGCTTGAGCTCGTCGAACGCGGCAACGCGACCGACGGCAATACAAAAGTCCAGACTGCGCGCTTCGTCTACGGTCTTGACGTCGTAGGCGATGGGAAGAACACCCCCAACCTTTCCGAAGGCCAAGTCAAGCTGTGGGAGCAAGAAGGCACTAAACGACCGGTCACGGGTTACGCAGTATTCGGGCCAGGAAAAGACGTTAAAACCTCCAAAGCATCCTCTGTCACCGCGGCTGATTTCAAGTATGCAGACCTGCACTATACGGATCCGCAGAACCGCGTCGTCAACACCGCATCCTATGCGGCAGGCGCCTGGCAGATCACAGCCAACGTGTTTAACGCGGACGGCAATATCGTTCGTGATTACGATGCCCGCGGCATTCGATTCATTTTGGCTGCGGCAAAAGACTCATCCAATATCAAGGACGGGGTACTCAAAAGCCATGAAGACTATGCGTCCATAAGCGTCTACTTCGCTGACTTAGCGAAGTTCGTCGATAATGAAGGCAACGGCCTCTCAACCAAAACCGATGCCACGGAAAAAGCTGCAGAAATCGCCAAGAATGAGGCGACCGCCGAGTTCCTCCGCGGCTACGTCACCGACACCTATTCACCGGTAACCACCGATGAAAACGATGAGCCCTCCCGTGTCCATACCAAAACCAGCTACACGCCGATCACGGATGTGGACGCCGGGGGCATGCCGCGCATGCTGCCAACCACGGTAGTGACTTCAAAGGCCAGCTCCGGGAAAACAGAACCAGATGCCACCGGGGAACCTATCATCACCCACGTGGAGAACGGCTATAACGCCTACACGACCGACAAGAACGGGAAAGCCGCAACAGACAAGAACAACCTACGCTCAGGTTGGGTGGTTGGTTCACCGACCAAGGTCACCCAGGTCATGGCTAAAACTGCGGATAATATCGTCACTGAAACCCGGTTCGACGACCAGGGCCGCGTGATCGAGTCCCGGCAGCCGAAATCCGCGGGAGCCGATGCTGGCACGACGAAGAGCACCTACTACACCGCCGCAGCGAATGCTGACGATACTACCTGCGGCAATGCTCCGGAGTACGCAGGGTACTTGTGCAAGAACACCCCGCAGGGCGCCGGGTCGGTAGCCAAGCACCAGACCGGATTCAACATCTATGGCCAGCCGGCCACGTTCACCGAAGCCTCGACCGGGACCGATGGCGCCAAACGCACCACCACCCAAACCTACCGAGCCGACGGCCAAGAGCTGAAGACCACTGTCACCACCAGCGGCATCACCACTACTGCGGTGCAACCGGCAGAGAAGCTCTACGACGCCACCGGCGTACAGAACGGGGTGCGCGCGGTAGCTTCCGGCTCACTGCCGCAATCCGAGATCAAGTGGACCCAGGACTTGTGGGGACGCACCACCTCCTACACGAACTCACTAGGAGAAACGACCACCACCGAGTACGACGGATTCGGCAACGTCTCCAAGACGGTCTCCCCTGTCTCGACCACCACGTACAAGTACGGGGCACTGTCCAACGATGGGACCACCGAGTATCAGGGTGCGGTCACCAGCATGACCGTGTCCAAGCACGGCGGCACCAGCACCGCCACTTACAAGGCCAGCTATGACGGGGACGGCAACGTCCTCACCCAGGTCATCCCCGGGGGCTTCACCCAGAAAATGGACTACGACGAATCCGGCAAACAAGTCCGTCTAGCCTACGACGGACCGTTGAAAGCCGAAGACGGAACCACCTCGAACGGGACCTGGATCGCGTGGGAACTGAACCGCGACGTCACCGGACGCATCATGGGTGAAACCACCCCCGAAGGCGACGTGCTCGCAGGCACCTCAACCGCAGGAGACCGCGGCGCAGCCTACGATCGCGCGTTCACCTACGACCGAGCTGGACGACTCACCGAAGTCAAGGACATCACTGCCCAACCTGGTGAAACACTGAATACAGACTCCGAGGAAGGTGCGGTCACCCCCCACGACGGTGCGGAAGTATGCGTTTGATAAGAACGGCAATCGGACCACGCTGACCACCACGGTCAACGGCACCCAGACCGCCAAGCGGACCTGGGCCTACGACGCAGCAGACCGCGTCGGCGTGGGCGCTGGGTATGTGTATGACGGGTTGGGACGGCAGACCACGGTTCCTGCAGCGGATGCGTCAGCAGCTGCCAACGGAGTGAAGGCCGGGGCTGGGGCGATCACGGTGAAGTACTTCGCCGATGACGCGGCCGCAGCGATCACCCGCAACGGCACCACGTCAACCATCGCCCGGGACCCGTCAGGTCGCCGCCTGACGGTGACCTCTACGGGAACCGCGGCTGCAGGAACCGAAACCAAGCACTACGCCGATGATTCGGATAACCCTGCCTGGAGCACCCGTAAGCAAGGTACCCAAACCATCACCACCAGGTACGAATCCACCATCGGTGGAGACCTGGCGTTGACCATTACCGGGAACACCGTCGAACTGGCCGTGAACAACCCCCACGGGGACGTAGTCGCGACCTTACCGTTGACCGGTACCGGTGCAGGGCAAGGTATCACCGGATGGGCTCAGTACGATGAGTACGGCAACCAGCTCACCGAACCAGTGAACACCGGCGCCACCACTTACGGATGGCACGGAGCCGATGAACGCGCAGTCGACATGAGCGGGCTGATCCTGATGGGAGCTCGACTCTATAACTCGGTCACTGGCCTGTTTACCAGCCGCGACCCAGTTGAAGGCGGTAACTCGACATCGTATGTGTACCCGCAGAATCCAGTAAACGCTAACGACGTATCTGGGGAATGGGGATGGTGGGACACAGCTGATGTTGTGCTTACTGCAGCTTCATTCATTCCTGGAGTAAACGCTGTAGCAATTCCGTTGCGAGGAATTTCCGCTGGAGTACGGGCTGCGCGTGCTGCGTATCATGGGTATAAATTGTACAAATCAACGCGAATCTCTAGATCTACCTTCAAAGCGGCGAGATTAGTCCGTACTTCGAGATATGGAGGTAGTGCAACCTACGGAAAATCCGTAAGTAGAAAAGTTTGGAAAAAAGCAACGAGAATACATGCCGGAAGAAGAGGCCATTATGTAAATAATTATGGCAGCAAGGGTGGAAGTATTATGAGTTCGCGTGGTCTACGCGGATATCGAAATCCCGCAGCAAAGCAAGGCAAGCGGGGAAAATACGGAAACCTCGAAAGGTATTCCAAGCGCCCTTCTTCCAAAAAAACTTCAGGATACCCAAATAAGTATGGAAATTATCACGTAAAAGTCAGAAGGTGGTAAAATTGGCGAATTCTTCTTTTCTCCACAGGATATCCATTGATTTTATGGAGGAACCCTTTCATGGCAATTTCGCAGGCGATGAGCCGGAAGAGAACCTAAGGTATCCCCCGAATCAATTTTTCGGGCTTGCTGGAATGCCTTGGGCAACTATGTATGAGCTTCGATTAAGTTACCGGAAGCTAGGACTGGAGATTTTCTCTGAAGAAATTGGGAATGTTTTTTCCATCAGGGTTCGGTCGCCGCAGTTTGCAGAAAATGACAAAAGATTTATTGACAAGCGTGCCATCGAATTGGATTCCTTTGATGATCGGCAAGCTAGATTGGCGATCTCTAATGTAATCAAAGCTTCAGGAGGGATCACGATTCAGTCCGCAATTCGCAAGTTGGAAAATCATTTCTTTGTCGATGAGCTTTAAAGCATTATTGATTAGTATGAAGTGCGAATACAAATACTCCCGCATTTCACAACAATTAATATCTGTAATTATTCTGGCATATTGCCAGTGAGCTGTTGAATATTCTGTCGGCTCGGGAGCATCGGGGGTCGACGATCGTCACTTTGGAGTTTGATTCGGAGGACTGGTATCGGTCGTTGTATGATGCGGTGGTTGCTGAGTCGATTCTGAATCGGTTGGTTTCCAAGAGTGAAATGATTCAGCTCGATGGGCCGAACATGCGCCGGTATGAGTACATCACAAGTCATTAGAACACCATAGAGCAGTAAACGGGTGGTGGTGCGTGGATTTCTCTGATTTCGGAGTGCTATCCGGTCCACGTACTACTGCTACCGTTTCGATACACAGGTGCTACCAAATACTCCTGCTAAACACTGGCTCCAACCATCGTGTATTAGCAGACGTATTTGGAGGCACCTGTGCGCGTATCGAATAGCTCTAATGTACGACTGGATAGCGCTCACTACGCATTGACGCCGGCGGTGCCCTTGGTGAGGTTATCCAGGGCCAGCGAGACTATCACGCGACCGGCATGGGCGTCGAAGGCCAGCTGCAGCTGGGCGTGATTTGAACCCTGCACAGCGCCGGCGGTTGGCCGCTGACTACGCGTTGACGGGAACATGGCCCTAATGGATTTCAGTGTAATAAAAATGGATAATTTGCTATATGTAATGCATGCCACAGTTCCTGCCTTGGTTCTTAGTGTGATAATTTTTCAAGATTTTCGCTGGAAAAATGAATACAAAATGAAGACGATTGCTACTTACACTGCGGCCCAAGTGTTTATTGAATTGGCGATAACATACACCATCTGCCTCAATATATCCTGGCTTCTGGCTTCACCATTTGACCCACTGGGTCCCTTTATGGATAGTCCAAGAAAGGAATTTGACCCTTGAGCTTCTGATTACTATTGGAAACTCAAATCGCGCCGAAGACCTACTATCATATTTTGGCCAGCGCTGGTATTACACTTCAGGATTAATGCATTGTTTGTTCCATAAATGTTCGGTATCGATTCCTTTGGCTATTACATTGAACTGTAAATGATTGAATATTTCACGTAACCAGCCAAACCTAAGTATGGTGTGGAAGAATCTGCAACATGTGTATTTTCTCATCTTAATTAATCTATGAGATTCATTCAATACTCAGGTCAAAAATAGGCGAACTCACGTGAAAAACCACGGGCATCGAGGGCAGTACTAGTGGTAAAAGAAGAACTGCAGACGCGGATGAGGCGGTTACAGATGATTGAAAACGAGTCCTCCCAATCGCACAGTTGGAACCCCGGTATTGAAAATTTTAGGCTAGGCGTCGACGTCTTCGTTGGGTGTATGACCAGTGGCGTATGGAAAAACTACGAAGTGATAGTTTGTATCCTCGGTCACGAGCCGGAAATTTTCTGGGATGTGAGTTTCTTACCGGGTAGAGAACCTCTTGGGGAGGGAGGAGACAATCACGATCCGCTATTTGAGTCTGAAATTGAGTTGTCCGAGGCACTTATGGGAAGCGAAGTGCAATGGTCAAGTCCAGTCCAATCATTTCTCAGAGCGGAAGAATACTATGGCTGAGCAGCCAAAAATAGTTCACGGATGGTGAACCGAGCAGCGGGGTTCCTACCATAGCGGAGATCTTCAAGCAACAAGCTAGTTCACCGGGATTACGGCAATCAGCTTATCGAACCGCTGAATACCGATGCGATGACATATGGTTTGCATGCCGCCGCTGAACATGTTGCCAACATTGGCGACTTGATACTGATGGGTGCCCGACACATTAGCCATAAACGGCGACGTGGCGACTCATTGAAATTGTCCAGACACCGTCTGGACAATTTCAATGATCCGTATCATAGATTGCAACAACGCCTAGTACAATATTTCCAAGATAAATTGTGCGGTCTCAATATCGGTCGTTAATGACACACCGATCTGTGGGGATCAACCAAAACTCCTGACATTCGAAAACACAACAGATTTTCAAGCATGTTTCGTCGCAAAACCCAGTACCACAAACTATGTGTTGCTATAGTGGCCACTCCACGAGTATTGGTACATTTGATCCCATGGGACACCGCCTCTGATACGCCAGAGTCTCCACCGGCGACCAAGACGCGCAACTCCAACACAATGCACTAGTTCCTTTATGGCGCGCCCGGGACACTGAGTACTGCTATTAGAGATGTGCACCCTCAACTGCGAAGAGCCACGTAATGAATCGCGCGGAAAATGGAAATGCCCGCGGTTGACGACTCCAGCTTTCAGAATGAACACATGATCAATTCTGAGAAAACTACGCCTGATGAGGCACCCGGGGACGAGACCGTTCATTCCGTTGTAGATCGAATCATGATCGATTTTGGACTCTCTTTGGAAGAAAAAGACGGCTTCGTAGGCCTAGGCTCAGAATTAGCTACCCTTTTCAGTCGCGTCAAGGTGCCGAATGAAGCTGAAATACGCGCAGCGCTTGAAGGAAGCGACAAATGATCAAGGTTGAGAAACTGCGTGTGAATAACTTTCGGGGCATCCGCTCGTTTGAGTTCAAAATGAATCAAAAATCCTTCGTAGTTGCGGGACGAAATGGGACAGGAAAGAGCGGAGTGATCGATGCACTGGAGTTTGCGCTCACCGGATCTATCACACGCTTAACAGGCAGCGGGACGGCGGGGGTTTCAGTAAAGTCCCATGCGCCCCATGTCGACATCGCCGAGACTCCTAAAGATGCCTGGGTCGAGATGACATTCACCGTTGTAGGAACCGGTTCATCCCACATTCTTAGGAGGTCCGTTGCAACTTCCCGAAAACCAACCATCTCCCCAAAAACACCCGAAGCGGAAGAGGCACTCGAATGGACGCTCAAGCATCCCGAGTTTGCACTAACACGAAGGGAGATTGTCTGCTTCGTGCTGGCTGAGGGTAGAAGCCGAGCTGACGGTGTCGCGGATTTGCTCGGTCTTCAACGCATTGGGCAAGTGAGGGCGCTACTAGTTCGAGTGCGAAATGCAGATAAACGAGATTATGCAGGTGCCGCAACCGTTCTCGCCAGTCGAGTGAGGGCATTGGTTCATGCCTCGGGAATCGAAACTTTTAACCCTGAAACGCTATCAAGAGCCATCAACGCAAACAGAACAAAGCTAGGGCTTGCGCCAATAGAGGATCTAACGCCCGAAGCGATCATCGAAGGGGTCGATTCATCCCCGAGCAGTTACACTCCATCAGCAAATCGAAACGAATGGCTGCAAAGGCTCTCAGCGCTTCATTCCACCGTGGAAATTGCTCTTTCGACTAACCTCGATGGTCTATTAGACCAATTAGTTGAGGATGCCGCTGATAGATCAAATTCAGCGGAGTTCATGACGGCATTAGAATCAGATGCTCTTCTAGATTCAGCGTTGGAACTGTTCAACGGCACGGACTGTCCTGTTTGCGCCACCACATGGCCACTCGGCGAGTTTGAGGAGGTAATCGCACGCAAAAAAGCTCAATCTGCCGCCGCAAGAGAAGAAATAGCTGCGTTGAAACTGAGAGCAAGCCGATTACTCCCTCATTTCACGGATTTACAACAAACCATCGAAATTGCGCTTCCTGTGGCTGAAGGGGTTGGCCAGGAAGCAATCAACACAAAAAAACAGCTTGAAGTAATTCGTGCAATAACCAAGACACTTCGTTGCATCAGTAACCCTTCGGAGCTGACAGAACTTGCGGCGCTGACGAAGTCGAAAATTGCTCCAATCAAGTAGTGGACCTGCGAACTCGAAAAGAAAGTTCGTGAGCTCCCCCTGCCAAACGAAGCCGACGAGCAAAAAGGTCGCTTACGATCTTTGTCGCATAGTTTTCATGAATATGCGGAACAGAAACGCCTGACTTCTAGCCTTTCCGAGAAGTCGTTAAGATCAACTACAGCTTGCGAAGTCTTCGAGTATTCAACTGCTGCGAGCCTCATAGAAATTTATTCTGCCGTTCAGTCGAAGTTTGCGCTCTTCTACTCCGCTATCAACGCCGACGACGAGAGCCAGTTTTCGGCCACTCTAACTCAGTCGGGTGCTGGCTTGGATATGAATGTTGACTTCTACGGCCGCGGAGAGTTTCCCCCTGGGGCATACCACAGCGAGGGCCATCAGGATGCGATGGGGCTATGCCTCTATCTCGCGTTGGCTCAATTTACATTGGGTACCGGATTTACCTTGTGCGCTTTGGATGACGTACTGATGTCGGTTGATTCTGGCCATCGCCGCTTCGTCGTAACGTTGTTGATTCAACAGTTTTCTGACACACAGTTTGTTGTGACCACGCATGATGAGCAATGGATGCGTCAGATGAAGTCACTGGGCTTCGTTCAGGGGCGGAACGTGCTTCAATTTCGAACCTGGAATGTCGATAGTGGACCCGTCGATTGGGCACACTATGAACCATGGGGTGAAATCGAAACCTTCCTAGAGGCAGGTCATGGAAAACTGCCGCTGGGTCCTTACGTTCCTATCTGGAGCACGTAGGACGCGAATGTGCCAGTAATCTCGCCGCACCCATCCCATACAAGCTTGATGGCCAAAACACTCTCGGGGAACTCTTCAACAGCAGCATCAGTACACTTCGATCCACTATTAGGAAGGGGAAAAATTCTGCTAACTCCTGGGGTCGACCGGAGCTTGTTGCTCAGTTAGACGCTTGGGATACTCGGGTTCAAACGGCCGCTCTGGAAGCAAAACAGGCAGAATGGGCTATCAATACAATCGTTCACTTCAACGAATGGGAGAACCAGACTCCCTCGGAATTTGCTCTCGTTGCTGCGTCCTGGAGACGCCTGATGAGGGAGTTCGCGTGTAACAAATGCGAGGGCCTAGCTAAGGTCACAAGCGATAAAGATTCTCTTCGTTGTGCCTGTCAAACCATATCTGTAAATCTGCTTGGCAAGAATTAGTTGGTATTCCGGTATTATCTCGCGACGGTTTCAAAGAAAGCTTTGGTTATTCTTTGGCATGTCTTGCATCCCATGTCCTACGGGACCTCTGAACCATCCGACTTGCTCCCCTCAAAGACGACAGTCGTAGATCCTTTGCCGCCTATTATCAGACCAGAAGCCGCAGACCATTTGGAATGAGTACGCTGGAAGAAACTCTTCCTCATTCCAGTGCGAGAATGATTTTATGAACGCCGTGGTTGCAAAATGAATAAAACTTACTTCTTGATCAGACCTAATCCCGAGGGATGGGACGCGCTTCCACTGTGCCCCCGTCCGTGGCGACAAATGCTTGTCGCTTGTGCGATCATCCTGATAACAACAGTTGCCTCATTCATCGAGGCTCGGGGCTGGGAAGATCCTCCGCCAGAATACTGGCAACACCCGTACCAAATTGCGGACATGTTCGGTTTCTCTGCCACCCTCGTTGCCTTATTCTTTTCTCTTACCGGCTGGTTTTTTGGGCGTCTGGCTGTTGCCATGGCACCCATCATTTTGCTCTATGCGGCAATACCATATTCACTCGACACCACCGAAGATTCCGCTATCTGGTGGGCTGGGACCATCGCCGCGGCACTTTGGTGGCTTGTCCAGACAAAAATCTCCCACCAACAAATTCACGCCGTCCGGAATCTCGCCACAGAGTCCAACACCGGCGCCACCCTCGAGCTAGGCCCGGATGCACAGATGTCACTGAAACGCATCAAAAACCGCAGCCTCTCCTGGGCGGCGACTTTAAGCTCGATCGCAATCCTCTTCTGGTTAGCTACTGCAATGGCACTACCTACTGCGGTAGGACGCACCCTTCAAGAACTCGAAGATCTGGCATTATCCGATTATCTGGGAACAGCTGCTGCAACCGTGAGCATTTTGGCACTAGCCCAGTGGCATCGCTACGGCTGGCGGTCCCTAGCTCGCAGGCGCGTAGGCAACATGGTGTGGCATGTCCCGATCGTGGGTGGCCCGGTTGAGGGACTATGGTCATCGCTTTCCGAAGACGCTGGCATGGTGTCTTTTGATCATGCTCGTTCATTACCTTCGTGTATCTGTATCAACGATTTTAAACGCGGTAACCCTGACGAAGTGGACCTATACGGTGACATCAGCATTACGGCATCCGTTTACTGCCCGGTTCACGGGATCGATCACATCAATTCCCTAACTCACGAACATTTTCGTTCCAAAGCGACCAATACCTGGTTCTGGGACGAAGATTCCCTGTTACCAATATCCACGCAGGCCGAAGAAGACAGAACTCTACTCATCGGATACGCGGGCACTTCCTTTATCGGGTTGCCGGCACACTTCTCTAATGACACAGCAGAAATCCAACCCGACACAGATAACTTCGTTGAGGAGCGCAATCCGCAGATAAACGAATCACAGTGGAAGCGGCCCTTACCGCCACTAAGTGGAGCCGTGGACCGGATCGATCTAAGACCGGCAGGTCTAGGAGGGCATGCCATCCGCTACCAGCACGGGCGGGCATGGTTTGAAACAACCAGAGATGCGGATGCCAGAAAACGACCGACTACTGAAGAATGATGAACTGCTCCTCTTTTTCATTGGATGAGTCCGTAATCCAGCTAAAAATCCGTATTCTATAAAGAACGATGAATCGGGCACCGTCTTATAACCAATGGGTTGTAAGACGTCTTGCCGTCCACCCCTTCTTCAGCTTAAAATCCTTGAAAACTCGACGCCCGAATTTTCTTGCAACCATGTGTTATCAGCAACCTCTTCGGATTATGACCCCATTATCAGTTGCAAGACACCTTTGACTAGCTCACCAATGATCATCCAGCCCCGTACCGTCAATAGTTGCGTCAATAGTTCTTCAGGTCTCTCATCATGCCCCGCCAACTTCAGTCGAAAACCCGGTCTTCATGAAATCAAGAGCTCCAGGCAGACCCACCATTCACGAGCCAAGAGGCCTGTCGTGCAATCCAACAAATCGAGATCCACCCAACTGTCCTTGACCGGGTTCAAGACGATTACAGCCCCACCCATTCGGAGCTGCCGGACGTGAAGTGCTGCTTCTTCCAGATCGGGACCTCGGCCTTGATGCGCTCCACCAGGTTCTCAATTGCGTCGAAGGCTTCCTTGCGGTGCGCAGCCGCCGAGGCAGCCACCAGCGCGGCATCGCCAATCTTTAGCGGACCCACGCGGTGCACAGCCGAGAGCTTCAGGCCGGTGCGTTCTTCTTCGGCAATAATCTTCTCCAAGAATTCTTGAGCCTGCGGGTGATGCGAGTAGTCCAGGGAATTCACCGACTGGCCACCATCGTGATTGCGGATGATCCCGTGGAACATCACCAGCGCACCGGCGGTATCAGACTGCACGGCATCGCGGACGGCAGCCTCGTCGATAGGTTCTTCGGTAATCAGCGCGTAGCTCATGATCGGGTTCCTTCGGTATGTGCGGGTTCGGTCAGTAGCTGCGGGGCCACGGCGGCCAGAGCGGGAAGCCCGCCTTCAAGATAGTTTGTTTTGATGCCTCGTCCTGCGAGCAAGGATGCTGCGCGTTGCGAGCGCGGGCCACGGACGCAGTAAACCGTCACCTGTGCCGGGATCTGTTCCAGTTCGGCCCCGGATTCGATGGCTGCTTCCAGCTGGGGCAGCGGAAGGTGCAGGGACCCGGTGATGTGCTGTTGCGCGCGTTCGTCATCATTGCGCACGTCCAATAAAACCGGAGCTGCATCACCAGTTAGTGCTTCGGCGAGCGCCTCGGCGCCGATGCCTTCAGCTTCGGGCAGCGTTCCCGAGCAAAAAAGCACATAATCGATCAGGTCGGTGACTTCGCCTGCTTGGGGATCACGGGAGAATTCGAGGGTACGGGTGCTAGCCGCCAACGCATCGTAGATCAGCACCTTGCCCACCAGCGGGGCACCGATTCCGGCGATCAGCTTCAAGGCTTCGGTAGCCAGCAGCGAACCGACGGTTCCGCACAATCCAGGCAATACTCCCCCGGCCGCGCAATCCGGCACGGTGCCCGGGGCAGGCGGGACCGGGAACAGGTCGCGGTAACCCGGACCATGCTCATGCCAGGCCACGGAAACTTGTCCATGATGCTGCAGGATCGATCCCCAGATCAGCGGGATGCCGGTGAGCTGCGCGGCGTCATTGGACAGGTACCGGGTCGGGAAGTTGTCGCTGCCATCGATGACGAGGTCATAATTCGCAAAAATCTGAAGCGCATTCGATGAATCCAGGCGCAGGTTGTGCTCGATGATCTTCACATTGGGGTCCAGCGCCGTGGCGGCCTGCGCCAGGGAAGCGGTCTTGGCCAAGCCGATATTAGCGGTGGTGTGCGTGACCTGGCGGTGCAGGTTGGATAGCTCCACCACGTCATCATCCACGATGCCGATGGAGCCTACTCCCGCTCCGACCAGATACGGGACACTGGCGCTGCCCAGCCCTCCGGCGCCGATAACCAGTACCCGGGCGGCAGCCAGCCTGCGCTGCGCAGTGTCATCAAATCCGGGCAACGAGAGTTGGCGTGCAGCGCGAGCAGCCTGTTCGCCGCTCAGTGGCGGCCCGGGGGCCACAAGCGCGGGAAAGTCGCGTTCGCTTTTCATCGTGCTCCTTATCGCCTAGGCGCGATAGCATGAAGTCATGTCGAAGATTACGATACGCTACTTCGCTGCCGCGGCGGCAGCAGCGGGCTGCGAGCAGGAGAGCTGGGAACGCCCCGATACACTCGCCAGGCTGCGTAGCGAACTGATCGATTCCTACGGACCTGAAATGGCCCAGGTTTTGCGCGCCGGAAGTTTCCTGATCAACGGCGTGGTGCGCCGCGATGCCGGCGAGCTGGGCACTGCCGACGATCTGACCGTGGATGTCCTGCCGCCGTTCGCAGGCGGATAGTCCATGTCCTGCACTCTGGAAAGCCATCGCGCGGAACTTGAAGAGCTGATGTCCCCGGTCTTCGCCTGCCTGGACAATGAAGTGCTGCCCATCGATAGCCCTGAGGCCAGCGATCGAATCCTCAGCGAGGACCAGTACGCCCTTTTGCCCATCCCTGCGTTCACCAATTCGCAGATGGATGGCTACGCTGCGCGCAGCGCGGATCTGGCAGCAGCCTCGCTCCGCTCCCCCATCTCTTTGCCATTGGGTTTCACGGCTGCTGCCGGCGATCGGCAAATATCCCTGGCTGAAGGCACGGTCAGTCCGGTGATGACCGGTGCGATGATCCCGCTGGGTGCTGACACCGTCATCCCCATCGAGGAAAGCGGCTCTGGCGCTTTCCCGGAATTGGTTCGTGCCGGCTTTGGCACCCCCAGCGGCCACGCGGAATTCTCGGCCCCCAGCGCCGCGGGCCGCTTCATCCGCCCCGCCGGCGGTGATCTCGAAACCGGCGCCTTGGTGGCCAAGGCCGGAACCCGGCTGACCCCGACCATGATTGCTGCACTGGTTTCCAGCGGGCTGCGTGAAGTACCGGTGCGCCGGGCCTTGAAGGTGGCCGTGTGCACTACCGGCGATGAGCTCAGCGATGGACAGCGTTCCCAGGGCCAGATCCCGGACTCGAATTCCCCTATGCTCGCAGCCTGGCTGCGCCGCTATCAGGTGCAGGTGCGCACCTTGCAGCTGCCCGATGATCCGCAGCGCTTCGCCCTGGCCATCGATGTCTTGCAGGAACAGGTTGACCTGATCGTAACCGTGGGCGGTATCAGCGCCGGAGCTTACGAGGTGGTCCGCCAAGCGCTGTCGCCGCTAGGCGGGGTTTTCCACCATGTGGCCATCCAGCCCGGCGGTCCGCAAGGCTTCGCCCGACTGGCCAAGGCAGCGGTGCTGTGCTTCCCGGGCAACCCGGTCAGTGCCCTGCTGTCGGCAGAACTGTTCCTGGCCCCGCTGCTGCGACAGCTCAATGCCCTGCCAGAGCCCTTGCCCAGGCACTACCCGCTGGCAACCGATGCCAGTTCCCCCGAGCACAAGCACCAGGTGCGCCGCGCGCTGATCCGCGATGGCCAGGTCGCCATCCTGGATCCGGGATCCCACCTAGTCCACGATCTGGCCCGCGCCGATGCGCTGGTGCATATCCCGGTAGGCGTCAGCCAGTTGGCTGCCGGCCAAAGCATCGAAATTTGGAGCATGAATGTCTGAGAGACTCACCCACCTGCGCGAAGACGGCAGCGCCCATATGGTCGATGTCAGCGACAAGGCCGTCACCAAGCGCGTGGCCACCGCAGAAGCCATCTTCGCCACCCGCCCGGATGTTGTCCCGATGCTGATGACCGGGCAGTTGCCCAAGGGCGAGGCGTTGGGCACCGCAAGGGTCGCTGGCATCATGGCGGCCAAGCGCACCTGGGAACTGATTCCGCTGTGCCACCCGCTGCCGATTTCCAAGGTGTCCATTGATTTCACCGCCGAGGAATCCGCGGTGCGCGTCACCGCCCAGGTGACCACCAAGGGCGTCACCGGGGTGGAGATGGAAGCGTTGACCGCGGCCAGCGTTGCGGCCCTGACCCTCTACGACATGGTCAAGGCCGTGGACAAGCACGCCGAGGTCCGCTCGGTGAAGGTTTTGGCGAAGTCCGGCGGCAAGAGCGGTGACTGGGTTCGTGGAGACTAGCCGCATGGCGGCCGTGGTGGTTGCTTCGACCAGTGCCGCAGCAGGCACCGCCGAAGACAAGACCGGTCCGCTGATCACCCGGTGGCTGTCCGAGCGCGGCTTCGAGACCGGCGAGCCGACGGTGGTGGCCGACGGGCAGCCGGTGCGTTTTGCCGTGGATGACCTGCTGGCCAACGACGCGCAGGTCGTGATCGTGACCGGCGGGACCGGGGTCTCACCCGATGACCAGTCCCCCGAAATGGTTGCCCCGCTGCTGGACGTCCAGCTGCCCGGAATCATCGAGGCCATCCGCCGGCGCGGAGAAGCGACCACCGCGCTGTCCATCATTACCCGCGGGGTCGCAGGATTCTCCGGCAACAGCTTCGTCATCACGTTGCCCGGGTCCACCGGCGGAGTGAAAGACGGGCTGGCCGTCCTGGATCCGATCCTGGAGCACCTGCTGGTCCAGCGCAGCGGCGGCACCGGGCACGGACCGCGGTAAGTTTTCCAGCACCATCATTGATCAGAAAGGCCACCAGGTTGAGCATCGAACCCGGAATTTACCAGCACTTCAAGGGTCAGCGCTACGAGGTGCTGGCCGTGGGGAAGCACAGCGAAACCGAAGAGCCACTGGTCTTCTACCGCAAGCTCTACGATGACTACAGCTTCTGGGCTCGGCCACTGGAGATGTTTGCGGAGCACGTTGAACGCGATGGCTACAACGGCCCGCGTTTCGCCAGGATCGCCTAGGGCAAGTTGCAGATTTCCCTGCACCTACTGCGAGTCGGCAACGTTATAGCGTTCCAAGGCTTTGGCAAAGGCCGAGATCTGCTCTTCGCTCCAGCCCTCCAGACGATCGGTTACCGCAGCGCGGTGCACGGCGGCGGAAGCCTGAAGCCGCTCGCGGCCCACGCCAGTCAGTTCCAATACGCGGCCGCGCCCGGATTCCGCATCATCATAGGCGATATATCCCAAGTCCAGCAGCGTGCCTACCTGCCGGGAGACTGTCGAGCGGTTCAGCGAGAACGCCTCGGCAATGTCGGTGGCCCGGGTTCCGGGCGTATCGGCAATGAAGCGCAGCAGGGAATGCTCCACGAGTGTCAGCGGCTCGGCCAACTGGCGTGAGCGCGTATTGGCACGTCGGGTAATCATTTGCATGTGGTGGAAGATCGATTGGATATCGGCTTCCCGCTGTTCCTTGCCCATGTTCCGAGTCTAGTACGCAGGGCTTTGCCGGGCACTCAATGTTGCATCATGCAACATTAAGCGTATTCTTTAATGCTGATGACTCTCACCGACAACGCCCCGCGCCAATCCCCCGCTTCCAAGCATGCCGATAATCCGGCCAAGAAGAAGTCCCCCGCAGCCAAGCCGGCACCACTGGGCTGGGGAAAGCTCGTGTTGACCATGCTGATCCCGTTCTTCCTGTGCGCCATCATGGGCTTGTTCTATCTGGGGGCCTTCCACGCGCCCAGTCCGCACAACGTGCAGGTGGCGGTGGTGGGCGATTCCGCGCAATCCAAGGTTTTCGCCCAGACCTTGCAGGATGGGTCCGACGGTGCATTGAATGTGCACACCGTCGCCGATGCGGACCAGGCCCGGAAACTGGTAGAGCAGCGCGAGCTCGTGGCCGCCTACGAAACCAGCGGCGGCACGGCAACGCTCTACAGCTCTAGCGCCGCGTCGGAAACCTCGGCGAATATCGCCCAGAAAGTCTTCTTGGAGGTGGCCTACGAACAAGGCCAGCCATTGCGCATCGAAGATGTCGTGCCCACCGGCGAGCAGGACACCACCGGGCAGGGGCTGTTCTTCCTGCTGGTCGCCTTGAGCATTGGCGGCTACGCCAGCGCCGTGCCGCTGGCCGGGTTCATGGGCAAGGTCAAGCTGCCCGTGCGCTTCGCCATGGCGGCGGTTGCCGCAGCGGTGGTTGCCACAATCACGGTGCTGATCGCGGGCCCGGTCTACCGGATCATCGAGGATCATTACGCGGGCATCTGGCTGATTTCCTGGGTTTACGCCGCCGGCATCACCCTGCTGGGCCTGGGCCTGCATCCACTGCTGCGCCACTGGACCACCCCGACGCTGACCTTGTGCTTCGTCGCACTGAATTTCACCAGTTCCGGCGGGATCTTCCAGCCGCAAATGCAGCCGGGATTCTACGGTGCACTCAATACCTTCTGGAATGGCGCCGGGTGGCTGCACGCAGTGCAGACCCTCGCCTACTTCCCCGGGCAGTCCATCGGCATGGATCTCCTGCGGCTAATCCTCTGGCTGATCCCCGGCATCCTGCTGGTCATCCTGACCCACGCGTGGAGCGTGCGCAAAACCCGCGTGGCCGATGAAAATGCCAGGATCCGGGACGTCGAGGAAACCGTCGCCGCGTAGCGGCACGCGCCGCGGGGATTGCTCCCTGCCAGATGCCGCTCCTAGCTGCGCAAGAGCCAGGAGCGCGCGGAGCCCAAGGCTCGGCGCAGTCCGCTCACCGCGTCATCCATGACCGCGGTTCCCACATCCTGGAAGGACCCCATGCCGCCGCGGTAGAGTTCCAAGGCCTTCCGGGAAGCCTCTCGCAGTTGCTCTCGGCTTTCGATATCCTCGAAGAGGCCATCAAGCCAGCGAGCCGCATGGGCGCGTTGCGCGTCATGGTCCTGGGCCGCTGCGAGGTGCAGCTTCTCGATAGCCGCGCGGATTCTGCCCAGTGCTTGCTCAACATTGTCCATGGCACAAGGTTATCCCGGCCGGCGGGCCCTGCTGCCCGCCAGCCGCGCTTCAGGACTTGCCCAGCGGTATCAGGTCAAGTTGCGCGGTGATATGGCTGCGGACGTCGTTCAGTTCATCCATGTTGATCCCGTGGGCCAACCCCGAGTAGGTGCGGGCGGTCAGGGTCGAATGCTCGGGCAGGAACTTGGTGGTGCGTTCAATGGCGACCGGGGCAATGACCCGGTCTTCGGTGCCACGGCCCCAGAACACTGCTGGACGCTGCGCGGCGATGATTTCATCGGCTGACTGGGTGCCGCCTAAGACGAATCCGCCCAGGATTGTGGTGGCCAGCACCCGCTCGGGCCGGGTGCGCAGCAGCTGGCTGGCCATCAGCCCGCCCTGGGAGAAACCGACTGGAATGATCTTGGTGGCGGTGTCTACATTTGCATCGATCCAGGCCCAGATCGCCGCGGTGGCCGCTTGCACCGGCGCCGCGTCGGGGACGCCCGGAGTGGTGATCTGGAACCAGGCGGCCCCACCGTGGCCCAATTCCAGCGGAGCGCGCAGCGAAGCCCAAGGCAGATCCAATCCCAGCGGTTCGGCGAGCGAGCCGAGGTCGTGTTCATTGGAGCCGAAGCCATGCAGGAAGACCAGCACGGCACCGGATTCCGGGGCACTGCTCCAATTGGCGGAACGCACATCGCTCAACAGGTTGCTCATAGCAGGCCAACTCCTCATAAGTTGTTTGCGGGCGGTTCCCGATGGTGGAATCACAGCCTTCCGGCGGCGTTCCCAACAAGGTTCAATAAGCCAAGCATACCGTAATTGATTGAAGATACAAGTAAATTCCATTACCGCGATCCGTCACAGTACCCCGGGCGCCACCCGCCCAGGAAATCTGAAGCGAAGCGCACCCAAGTCCCGCTTACCCTTCTGCCGGCCACCACAAGCGCCCCCCAAAAACCAGCTAGTCACGATGGATAACTCCGACATAAAGCAGGGTTCAAGCTAGTGCGAAGGCTTGCGGGCATTCCAGGGAAAATTCGCGCAATCTGGAGGGAACGCATCCTACTTCACGCAAAACCTTGTCACCAGAAAATCCTAGACAGAAACTAAAATTACTGTGATCATTTCGTGTTACTGCCGGCCAGTAGCAAGTGCCTCCCATCTTTTACTCGACGGACCACCATGCAACGACGCATACTTTCCGTTCTGGGCGCGCTGTGCCTGGCCGCTGCAACACTCACCGCCCCGGCCATCGCACCGAGCGCGGCAAGCACCGCACAAGCCGAAACAGCTTCGTCCCTGAACATCAGCCCGGCCGGGGCTAATAATTGGGATTGCGCACCCGATTCCGAACATCCCTATCCCGTAGTCCTCGTCCACGGCACCTTTGCCACCATGGACTTCAACTGGATCTCACTGTCCCCCCAAGCTCAAGCGCAACGGCTATTGCGTTTTCGCACTGAACTACGGCTTGGAAAACGGCATCTCGGGTGCGGCGCATGCCCCGGACTCGGCAGCCGAACTGCGCGACTTCATTGACCGCGTCCGCCAGGCCACCGGCGCCAAGAAGGTGGACATCGTCGGGCACAGCCAGGGCGGAATGATGCCCCGCTGGTACATGGGGCACATGGGCGGAGCAAAACATGTCAACGAATAGGTGGCCATCGCCCCATCGAGCCACGGCACCCAGGGCATTCTGGTGCCGAGCGCTACCGGAGTCAGGATTGCCGGCAGCTACGCTGGCTGGATCTGCGACGCCTGCGCCGACCAGGTGGCGGGCAGCGAGTTCATGACCGAGCTGAATTCGATCGGCGACACCGTCGCAGGCCCGGATTACACGGTCATTTCCACCAAGTACGACGAGGTCGTCATGCCGTACAAGTCCCAGTTCCTGCAGGGAGACAGCGAGCACGTGACCAACGTGCTGCGCCAGGACAAGTGCCCGCTGGATGCCTCGGGACACGCCAGCATGGCCGTTGATCCTGTAGTCCACCGCTGGGTGCTCAACGCACTGTCCACGGATGGTCCGGCCGATCCGGGCTACCGCCCTTCCTGCTACCTGTAAGCGGGAATCGGCGCATCCCGGCGTCCGCGCCGATGCCGGGATGCGCCTGGCTCGCACCTAGGCAGAGCGCCAGCCAGCTACTAGATTGGTGGGCATGGACGTACTTTCCAGCAGGGTGCTGCTGCGGCCAATTGACCTGGCCGCAACCCAGCAGTTCTATCGAGATGTGCTGCAACTAGCCGTTGCCCGGGAATTCGGTCCGGCACAGCAGCCGGGAATGGTGTTCTTCCTGGGCAATGGCCTGCTAGAAGTCTCCGGGCACCGGCCGCCAGGGAAGCCGTCCACGCTGGTGCTGTGGCTGCAGGTGCGCGACGTGCAGGCAGAGCTGGAACAGTTGACGGCCCGCGGTGCGACGGTGCAGCGCGAGGCGCGCAAGGAGGACTGGGGCCTGATGGAAGCATGGATCCAGGATCCCGACGGCACCAGAATCGTGCTGGTGCAGGTACCCGAAGGGCACCCGATCCGCCGGGACGTGCGCGAGCCCTAGCAACTGGTGCTGGCCTGCGCGGCTCGCCGCGATCACCACGTGTGCTGGCATCGAATGGGATCCGGCCACCGCCTGATCCCGGCGGGTACTAGCGGCTGGCGGCGAGGGCTTCGCGTACCTGCGCGGCAGCTTCGAGCAGCTGCGGCAAAACCACCTCGGCTGCCTGTTCGGCGCTCTGCGTAGTATCGGGGCGCACGCTCATCGACACGTTCATCGCGGCGACCACGGTGCCATCGGCGCTGAATACCGGCACCGCCACCGAGCGCAGGCCGATCTCCAATTCCTGGTCTACCACGGCATAGCCCTGGGTACGGATCCGTTGAAGTTCAACGCGTAGCTGATCCGGGCCATCGATCCCCAGCCCGGTCATTGAATGCACGCCGGCGGCGATCACCGCCTCGCTGATTTCTTCAGGCTGGTAGGCCAGCAACACCCGGCCCATGGAGGTATTGGCCGCCGGGAAGCGGGTGCCCACCGAAATGCCCACGCGCATGATCGAACGGGTATGCACCCGGGCGATGTAGACGATCTGCGATCCGTCCAGGATGGAAGCGGAGGCCGATTCATGCACAGCAGCCGAGAGTTCCTCGAGCACCGGTTCGATCAGCTGCGGCAAGGTGGCGCTGGACAGGTACGAGTACCCCAGCTGCAGGACCTTGCTGGTCAGCTCGAAATGCTTGCCGTCGGTGCGCACATAGCCCAGCTCCACCAGGGTCAGCAGGAATCGCCGGGCGGTGGCCCGGGACAGGGAAGTCCGTCCGGCAACCTCGGAAAGGGTCATCGACGCGTGATCGGCATCGAAGCTGCTGATGACCGCCAAGCCGCGGGCCAGGGACTGGACCGATGTGGTTGTTGCTGCCTGCTCGCTCACCGTGCTCCTTGCGCGCTGGAAATGATTGCGGGGCGCACTTCCAAGACTCGGATGCGCACCCCACTAATCTACTGGGTCTTCTAGGCCTGGGTCAGTTCCACCGGGACCTTGGCGGCCAGCTCCTCGAAGCTGATGCCATGGGTGGAGCGCACGAAGACCTTGGCATCACGCAGCTCGAAGACGGCCACTTCGGTGTAGATCCGCGAGACGCAGCCCAGCCCGGTGACCGGATAGCTCAGCGTTTCAACCAGCTTGGATTCCCCGGCCTTGGTGAACAAGCTCATCATCACCCAGGTCGCCTTGGCGCCGATAGCCAGGTCCATGGCGCCGCCCACAGCAGGGATGGCACCTTCGGCACCGGTGTGCCAGTTGGCCAAATCGCCATCCTTGGAGATCTGGAAGGCACCGAGCACGCATACATCCAGGTGGCCGCCGCGCATCATCGCGAAAGAATCCGCGTGATGGAAGAAGGAGGCGCCCGGCAGCTGCGTGACCGGGATCTTGCCTGCATTGATCAGATCCGGGTCGATGTCCTCGCCGGTGGCGACCGGGCCCATGCCCAGCATGCCGTTCTCGGTGTGCAGGGTGACGCCCTGTTCCTTGGTGAGGTAGTTCGAGACGTTGGTCGGCTGGCCGATTCCCAGGTTCACGAATGCTCCGGCCGGGATGTCCGCGGCAACGAGCTGCGCCATTTCATCGCGGGTGAGCTTTGCTTCGGTGGTGGTCATTGCGCTCATTACTTTTCCCCTCCCAGTTCCACCACGGTATCCACGAAGATGCCCGGGGTGATGACGTTTTCCGGATCGATGGAACCGGCCTGGACGACCTCGTCCACCTGCACGATGGCCGACTTGGCCGCGGTGGCCATGATCGGGCCGAAGTTCCGCGCGGTCTTGCGGTACACCAGGTTGCCCAGCGTGTCGGCCTTCAGTGCCTTGATCAGCGCGAAATCGGCGTGGATCGGGGTTTCCAGCACATAGCCCTTGCCATCGATCACGCGGGTTTCCTTGCCCTCGGCCAGCAGCGTGCCGTAGCCGGTGGGGGTGAAGAACCCGCCGATGCCGGCGCCGGCGGCGCGGATGCGCTCGGCCAGGTTGCCCTGCGGAACCAGCTCCAGCTCGATTTCCCCGGCCCGGTAGGCCTCATCGAAGTGCCAGGAGTCGGACTGGCGCGGGAAGGAGCAGATGATCTTCTTGACCCGGCGTTCCTTGATCAGCAGGGCCAGGCCGGCGTCGGCCTGCCCGGCGTTGTTGTTCACGACCGTCAGGTCCTTCGCGCCGCAGTCCAGGAGCGCGTCGATCAGTTCCATCGGCTGGCCGGCGTTGCCGAAGCCGCCGATCAGGACGGTGGCGCCGTCGGTGATCTCGGCGACGGCGTCCGCGGCCGAGGTGGCAATGCGTGGTGCCATGATGCTGCCTTTCTATAAGCTACTTGGTTGCGTTCACGTTTTCGACGACGACAGCCAGGCCCTGGCCGACGCCGATGCAGATCGCGGCGAGCCCGTAGCGCTCGCCGGATTCTGCCAGGCGGCGGGCGACGGTGCCCAGGATGCGCAGGCCCGAGGCTCCCAGCGGGTGGCCGATGGAGATGGCCCCGCCCCAGGCATTGACGATAGCCGGGTCGATGTCCCAGGCCCGGATACAGGCCAGGGACTGGGCCGCGAATGCCTCGTTCAGCTCGACCGCGGCGATATCCGACCACTTCAGGCCGGCCTTGGCCAGAGCCTTGTTGGCGGCTTCCACCGGGGCGAAGCCGAAGAACTGCGGATCCAGTGCGGCAGCGCCGTTGGAGACGATGCGGGCGATCGGGGCGGCGCCCAGCAATTCGCCGCCGCGCTCGGAGCCGATGAAGGCCGCCGAGGCGCCGTCGCTCATCGGCGAGGCGTTGCCCGCGGTCACCGTGGCATTCTCCCCGGTGCGGAACACGGTGCGCAGCTTGGAGAGGGTCTGGGCAGTGGAATCGGCACGGATGGTTTCGTCGCGGGTGACTTCGGTGCCGCGCTTGTTCGCCGGCGGAACCGGAACTACCAAGTTGTCGTACTTTCCGGCCTCCCAGGCGGCCGCGGCCTGCTGGTGCGATGCCGCGGAGAATTCATCCTGGTCTTCGCGGGAGATGCCGTGCTTCTCGCGCAGCTGCTCGGTGGCCTCGCCCAGCGATACCGTCCATTCCCCCGGCATGGCCGGGTTGACCAGGCGCCAGCCCAGGGTGGTGTTGGCCAGTTCCAGATTGCTCATCGGGAAAGGACGCTCGGTCTTGGGAAGCACCCATGGAGCACGGCTCATCGATTCGACGCCGCCAACCAGGACCAGGTCCGCGTCGCCGGTGGCGATCTGGCGCCCGGCGGCGATCGAGGCATCCAGCGAGGAGCCGCACAGGCGGTTCATCGTGGTGCCCGGCAGCGAGGTCGGCAACCCGGCGAGCAGGGTGGCCATGCGGGCCACGTTGCGGTTTTCCTCGCCGGCGCCGTTGGCGTTGCCGAAGATCGACTCGTCGATATCCGCGACATCCAGCTGCGGCGCCCGGGCGACCAGCTCGCGCACCACGTGGGCGGCCAGGTCATCGGGGCGGTGGCTGGACAGCGCGCCGCCGATCTTGCCGAAGGGGGTGCGGATTGCGTCGTATAGGTAGGCCTGCTGCATCGTCTCACTGCTCCATCGCTGCGGTATGTTCACATCGTGAACTTGTGTTCGTAGAATGAACTTTAGCATTTGATGCCCGTAGCTTCAATAGATTTCCCTCGCGGTCCACCCGGTTCCCCGCACACAAAAGGCCCCGGCTGCCGAAGCAGCCAGGGCACTTTCCAAGTCACATATTGCTATTGCGCGTTAATCGCGACATTTAGCGGCTGCCATCCGGAAGACTCGTCGAACGCCGGATCCTGCACAGCTAGCGAGCAAATGGATCCAATGAAGTTTCCATCCTCGTCATAAGCGATCTCATCCCAATTTTCTTCAAAATCCATGCAGGAAACCGGCTCAATTTCGCTGGTCGCCTTTCCATCTGCACCGAGGACTTGGCCAGCGGCTCGCTCTATTCCAAAGCTGGCAAACACAACCTTGGGCTCGCCCGGCGATGCTTGATACTTGTCCAGGGTGCTCATGGTTTCAATAACCCTGAATTCGCCTTCGTCAACGCTTCCGCCATTGGCATAGGCCTGGTCGGTCTGGGCGATTAGCTCCTGGCACAAGGTGCAGTCCGCTGCCGAGAAGCCCTTGAGTGCGGCGGTGTCACCGCTCGCCACCGCATAATTCAGCAGCTGTACCCAGTACTCCATGGCACCTTGCAGCCCTTCCTCGGTTTTCTCGCTGAGGACCGCCGGGCGCTGCGGAACTTCGGCATTTTGCTCCGGGGAGCTCGGCGTGGGCGACACGGTGCCAGCAGAAGGATCGCCGGCTCCTCCCTGGGATGCACTGACGCAACCGCTGGCTGCCAGCGTCAATGCAGCCATCAAAGCTGCAAGCTTCACTTGATGATTTCGAACCATTGCCGCCACCTTCTTGGAGTTTTTTCCGCGTTCGAAAACGACATTACATCAAGCATTTCGATAATACGACCACTATTCAAATAATGTTTTGGCTACGCTTTTCAATGTGAATCGCTGGAAAAATTCGATGTTAACTCTGGATGAACAAGGGAAATTCGACGCGATTGCGAACCCTGCTTGCACTAAAGCGCAGAGCCGCTCACCTGGATGCAGGAGAAGCGAAGCAGCCACTGCCCTAAAATAGTTCCATGGCCAATTCGCCCAGTGGGGACTCTATGCTGGACCGCTTGGTTCGGATCCTGAATTCTTTTGATCTCAACAATCAGTCGCTCAGCGTCAGCAGCCTGGCCCGGCGTGCCGACATCCCCAAAGCAACCATGTACAGGTTGCTCGATGAATTGGTATCCCATGACTTGCTGGCGCGAGACGGGTCTGGCCAGGTGCGGCTGGGTTTGCGCCTTTGGGAATTAGCCAATCGAAGCGCTGCCACCCAGGACCTTCGCACCGCGGCATTGCCGTTCATGGAGGACATCAACCAGCTGCTGGGGCAAAATACCCAGCTCTCGGTACTGCACCAGGACGAGGTGCTGATCATCGAGCGTCTCTCGCGGCCGGGCTCCGTTGTCAATCAGGCGAATGTCGCCGGACGCATGCCTGTGCACCGAACCTCGATGGGCATGGCACTTTTGGCCTTTTCACGGCCGGAAACCATTCACGGGTTCCTGGAACGCCACCACGAACTGATGACCGCCACCCATCCTGAACTCCGCGCAGAAATGGCGGAAATCCGACGCAACGGATTCGCCTCGTTCGACGGATTCATCGACCCGGAAACCACCGGTGCCGCCGCCCCGATCCTCGACGAGGCGGGCTATCAGGTTGCCGTAATCTCGGTGGTTGTTCCCCGCGACTCCGGAACACTGCAGTCCGCAGCCCTGGCGCTACGCACCGCAGCCCGGGGCATCGCTCGCGCACTGCGCATCGACAACATCTAGCGACCGGAAATAGCAAAGCCAGCGCCCTGTTGCACTTGGCCGGTGCGGCATAGGTGCGCAACCAATTATTCTCATTCATTGAGAACCCGGCTGTCTGCCCGATCACATGCGCCGCATCATGAGGGAAGTTCATATTACTTCCTTAGACCAGATGCATCGGTCCGGCAACGCAGCCGGCAGTGCGGCTTCTGGTCCAGACGCTAACGAGGCAGGTCCCATGGCTCAGAATCCGCGCATTCTCAAGACCAAGGTCGGCATCATCGGCGGCGGTCCAGCAGGGCTCATGCTCTCCCACCTGCTGGCCGCATCCGGCATTGAGAACATCGTCGTGGAAAGGCGCGACCACGAGACCATCCGCAACACCCACCGCGCGGGCATCCTCGAAGCCCAGGCTGTCAAGATGCTCACCGAGTCCGGCGTGCAAGGACGGGTGCGTACCCACGGCGACGAGCACGCCGGCATCGACCTGCGCTTCAACGGTCAATCCCACCCGCTGGACTTCCGCGATCTGGTCGACGCCACCGTCACCCTGTACGCGCAGAACGAGGTCTTCGTTGACCTGGCCGCGGCGCGCCAGCGCGACCAGGGCGATGTGCGCTACTCCTGCGAAGTCACCGAGATCCTGGATATGGAGACCTCCACCCCGAAGTTCCGCTTCACCGATGAGCAGGGCAACCTCTTCGAGGTGCACGCCGATGTGATCGTCGGCGCCGACGGCTCGCGCTCCTTCGCCCGCCGCCAGATGCCCGAAACGCTGCGCAAGGATTTCAAGGTCGCCTACCCCTTCGCCTGGTTCGGCATCCTCACCGAGGCGCCGAAGTCCGCGCCGGAACTGGTCTATGCGAACTCCCCGCACGGCTTCGCGCTGATCTCCCAGCGCAGCGAAACAGTGCAGCGCATGTACTTCCAATGCGACCCGAACGAAGACGTGAATGCCTGGAGCGACGACCGCATCTGGGCCGAGCTGCAAAAGCGCGTGGACGGGCCGGATAATTTCCAGCTGAAAACCGGCGAGATCTTCGACAAGACCGTGCTGGGCTTCCGCTCCTTCGTGCGCGAACCCCTCTCCCACGGGCGGATGTTCCTGATCGGCGATGCCGGGCACACCGTCCCGCCCACCGGAGCCAAGGGCCTGAACCTGGCCTTCGCCGATGTGAAGGTGCTCTTCGAGGCCCTGGATTCCTTCTTCTCCACCGGCAGCGAACAGCTGCTGGACGGCTATTCGGACCTGGCGTTGAAGCGGGTCTGGAAGGCGCAGAACTTCTCCTACTGGATGACCTCCATGCTGCACACCCCGGTAGGCGGGGACCCTTTCATGGCCAAGCGCGCCCTGGGCGAACTGGAAACGGTCACCTCCTCGCGCTTCGGCCAGCAGTACCTGGCCGAGTCCTACACCGGCTGGCCCCACGCTTAGCCTTCGCCCTTGCCAAGCATTTCCTCCACCACGCCCGTACGCCCCCTTCGAAAGGAGCACGCAGTGAGCACCGAAACCACAGCTAACGAGTCGTTCAGCGATTCCCCCGTGCTGGATCCCGCAGCCACGACGCTCTCGCAAGAATCCATCAGCCAGGAAATCGCCGATATCCATGCGGCCTACCGCCAGTCGGTGGTCGAGGGCAAGAAAGCCGAGAGCCAGCCGCGCATCGACTTCGCGCCCTACCGTTCCTCGCTGCTGCGCCACCCGACCAAGAACCTGCGCCATGTGGACCCGGAAACCATTGAGCTGCACTCCCCGGCCTTCGGCCAGCGCGACGTGCACGCGCTGGAATCGGATCTGACCATCCAGCACAACGGCGAGCCGATCGGCGAGCGCATCGTGGTCGCCGGCCGCGTGCTCGATGGCGACGGCCGCCCGGTGGCCGGGCAGCTGGTGGAAATCTGGCAGGCCAATGCCGCCGGACGCTACATCCACAAGCGCGACCAGCATCCGGCCCCGATCGATCCGAACTTCACCGGCGTGGGACGCGCCAACACCGGCCCGAACGGCGAATACTCCTTCACCACCATCAAGCCGGCACCCTACCCGTGGAAGAACCACCACAACGCCTGGCGCCCGGCGCACATCCACTTCTCGCTGTTCGGCACCGACTTCACCCAGCGCATGATTACCCAGATGTACTTCCCGGGCGACCCGCTGTTCAGCCTCGACCCGATCTACCAGGCGATCACCGACAAGGAAGCGCGCGACCGCCTGGTCGCCAGCTACGACCATTCGCTGACGTCCCATGAATGGGCTACCGGCTACAACTGGGACATCGTACTCACCGGCTCCAACCGCACCTGGATGGAAGATGAAGAGGGAGACCACTAGCATGGCTCAGGCACCAGAACTGAAGCTGGCCCCCACACCGGGGCAGACCATCGGCCCGTTCTACGGCTACGCATTGCCATATGAGAAAGGCAATGAGCTGGCCAGCCAGGCCCATCCCCGCTCGGTGCGCCTGCACGGGATGGTCTATGACGGTAACGGCGAGGCCATTCCGGACGCCCTGCTGGAAATCTGGCAGGCCGACGAGAACGGCAATGTCGTTTCCCGCGATGGCTCGCTGGTCCGCGACGACTACACCTTCACCGGGTGGGGACGGGTGGCGGTGGATAACGCCGGGCACTACACCTTCACCACCGTGAACCCGGGCGCTACCGAAGAGGGCAAGGCCCCGTTCATCATGCTCGCGGTTTTTGCCCGCGGCCTGCTCAATCGCCTGTTCACCCGCATCTACCTGCCGGAGGACACCGACGCGCTGGCTAGCGACCCGTTGCTGTCATCGCTGGGCGAAGCAGAACGCGCAACGCTGATTGCTGCTCGCGAAGACGACGGCTCGCTGCGCTTTGATATCCGCCTGCAAGGCGAGAACGAAACGGTGTTCCTCTCCTACCCGCGCGAGAGCTAGTTGCCACCGCGACACCCCGCTGGATTGCCCCAGTGCCCGCACTGTTACGGGCGTTGGAGCGCCCGGCGGGGTGTTGCCCGTTGCCGGGCACTACAGTTCTAGATAGACGGCTTATACGCTCAACAGCTAAGAATCGAGGCACCGAATGGATGGCGCAGACTACGGCGTGCTGGCCCCCGCCTGGGCAGGAACTGCGGCCGCGGCCTTGGCCAGCGATGCGTCTTTCGTCCAAGCCATGCTGGATGCCGAAGCCGGATGGGTGCAGGTCCAGGCGGATGCCGGCCTGTGCAGCGTCCAGGATGCGCAGGCCGTGCGCGAGGTGGCCCGCGCGGACCGCTACGACCTGGCCTTGCTGGCCTCCAGAACACCGGATGGGGCCAATGCGCTCATCCCGCTGCTGGGCATGATGCGCGACCTGCTCAAGCACGACGGGGCCGCGGCAACTGCGGGCACCGCGTTGCACCGCGGTGCCACCAGCCAGGACATCATCGACACAGCGCTGATGCTGGTCCTGTCCAAGACGCTCACGCTCACGCTGGCAGATCTGCGCAGCACCGCTGGCGGGTTGGCTGCCCTGGCGCAGGCCCACCGCGGGACCGTGTGCATTGCCCGCTCGCTGACCCAGCATGCGCTGCCCACCACATTGGGCTGGAAAGCGGCCAGCTGGCTCTCGGCCGTGCTGGATGCCGAGCAGCAGCTGGATGCCGCGGCGCGGCAGCTGCGCTTGCAATGGGGCGGTGCGGTGGGCACGCTCGCCTCCCTGGAGCAGCTGCTCTCCGGCCAGCCGGAGACAACGGCCACAAGCCAGTCGCTGTCCTCGGATCTGGCGGCCCTGCTGGGCCTGGAGGATCCGGGAACGCCCTGGCACACCAACCGCATGCCGATTCTCCAGCTTGGCTCCGCACTGGGTGCGGCCATTGCCGCGCTGGGGACCCTGGGCGCTGATGTGCTCACCGCCTCCCGTCCGGAAATCGGCGAGCTGTCCGAACCTCGCGAGGCCGGCAAGGGCGGCTCCTCGGCCATGCCGCAGAAGCAGAACCCGGTGCGCTCGGTACTGCTGCGCAATGCGGCATTCAGCGCCCCCGGATTGCTCTCCACCCTGTTCACTGCTGCCGGCACCGCGGTGGATGAACGCCCCGATGGCGGCTGGCACGCCGAATGGAGTGCCCTGCGCGAACTGGCCCGGCTGGCATCAGGGGCGGCATTCCACGCTTCGTTCCTGGCCAACGGCCTGGGAGTGGATCGCGCTGCCATCGAGCGGAACCTCGCCCTGGGCGGAGATGCCGTGCTCTCCGAACGTCTCGCTGCCGCCCTGGCTGATCTGGTGGTCGGCGGAAAACCGGCCATCCAGGCATTGGTGCGCCGCAGCCTCGACGAGGGCATTTCCCTGCGCGATCTGCTGCGCCTGGAAATCTCCGTGCATGACTTGAACGACCAGGACCTCTACGAATTATTTGATCCAGCTGGCTACCTCGGTGCCGCGGATCGCTTCACCGAAACCGTACTCGCCGATTACTCGGCACGGAAGGAATCATGGCAGTCCCGCAACTAACCCCCTCCTTGCTGCACACCGACAAGGCACTTCCCACCCTCATCGTCGGCCCCTCGCTGGGCACTGCGGCCCTGCCGCTGTGGGCTCCGGCCTTGCCTTACCTCAAGGACAAGTTCCAGGTCATCGCCTGGGACCTGCCGGGGCACGGCGAAAGCAAGCCGTCCACCGAAGCCTTCTCGCTGGCCGAACTGGCTACCGGCGTCACCAAGGCCGTCGAGGCGCTGCGTGCCGACGGCGTCATCTCCGAGGGCAGCAAGCTGTACTACGCCGGAGTGTCGGTCGGCGGGGCCACCGCCCTGCAGCTGGCCGTGGACCACGCCGGCTTCTTCGACGCGTTGTCCTCCATCTGCTCTGCGGCGAAGATCGGCACCCCCGACGGGTGGACCGACCGTGCCGAGCTGGTCGCCAAGGCCGGCACCCCGACCATGGTCGCCGGTTCTGCCGAGCGCTGGTTCGCACCGGGATTCATCGAGAAGGAGCCGGTGATCAGCACCGAGCTGCTGCACAGCCTGCAGAACGCTGACCGCTTCGCCTACGCCCACGCCTGCGGCGCCTTGGCAGGATTCGACGTGCGCGGGCAGCTGGCTTCAACCAGCGACCCGATCATTGCCATCAACGGCGCACAGGACCAGGTGTGCCCTCCGGCAGACGCGGAGTTCATCGCCGAAAATGCACCCCGCGGAACCATGGCGGTCATCGATTCGGCCGCCCACCTGGCCCCGGCCGAAGCACCCGAAGAGACCGCGGCCTTGCTGGCCGAGTTCTTGCTGGCCAACTAGAAGCGAGGACTTGCAGAAATGGCTGATTCACCGCGCCTTCCCGGCGATACCTATGATGCTGGCATGGAGGTACGCCGCCAGGTGCTGGGCAACGAGCACGTTGAGCGTTCCACCAGGAACTCGAATGAGTTCACCGACGAATTCCAGGAAATGATCACCCGCTACGCATGGGGCACCATCTGGACCCGCGACGGCCTGCCGCGCACTACCCGCAGCGCCATCACGCTGACCGCAATGATCGCCGGCGGCTACTGGGAAGAACTGGAAATGCATGTGCACGCGGCCCTGCGCAATGGCATGGCTCCCGAAGAAATCAAGGAAGTCTTCTTGCAGTGCGCCATCTACTGTTCCGTTCCGGCGGCGAACGTGGCGTTCAAGGTCGGCAAGAAGGTGCTGGAGGAGTATGCGGCAGCCGAAGGCCACTAGCGGTGGCACCGCGCCGCTAGCGGCGCGCCGCCGCGGCTTGCCGGATCGAGTGCAGCAGAGCCCACGGGACGATGCCGCTGGTGCGCGGGTTGCGTGGCGAGGGGTGGTTCTTGATCGAGAAGCTGTATTCGCCGGCTGGGCCGCGCGCCTCGACTCGGTGCTCGGTCAGGCCTGCCTCCGGGTCGGCGATCAATCTGGCTGTCACCGCATCCCAATCCCCCACAGCCAACGCCACCGCCGCGGCCACATTCAATGACTTCGGGAAGTCCTGGGCCGCTGCCGCGGCTGGACCGCGAAATACCTCTACCGGTCCGGCGGCCTGCTCCAATTCACCGCGCCGCTGCGCATCCATCCACGGCTGCACCAAGGTGGCCGGCAGCTTGCGCGTCGTCACCAGCACCTGGTCGATGCCGCCCATCCGGGCAGCCGCGCCCAGCAGGTCCAATCCGCCGATGGCCCCGGCAGTGCTGGAAAAGCGTCCAGGTCCGGCGGCCTGCACTTGCGCGGCGAACTCCGGGTCAGCCAGCGCTCCCATGGAACTGGCCAGCAGGTCAACCCCACAGGCCAGGATGCGCACCGCATTCTCGCGCAGGGCTTGCTGGCCCGCGCATTCGACCACCAGGTCGCAGCGCTCCAGGGCCGACTCCCAGCTCAGCTGCTCATGCTCCAGCCCGGTTTGCGGACGGCGCAGGATCACCCCTTCGAGCTGGGCACCGTGCACCGTCCCGGCTGCCAGTTGCTCCGCCACCACGGAGCCGATCGCCCCGTGGCCCAGTATTCCCACCCGATACATGCTGCCCGTGGCCATGCCCGTCCTGTCCGAAAAGATCGATGTAAGCTACCGCCAGCTTAGGCCAGCTCGCAGGCTCGGCACGAACTGCCAGCTGGCCAGGGTGCGGGCCGTTGCCGCTAGTGCCGGGAAGCGGTCGAATGGTCCGTGCGTTCCATGAGCCGGGAGGCGCCATATCCGATGAGGATGCCCCAGAAGGCGGCATGGATGTTGAACAGGTCCAGGCCGGAAATGGTTACCACGAACGTCACGAGGGCGCCCAGGGTGAATTTGGTGGCGAAGGCCGTCACAAAGGCCTGCTGCAGGGCCTTGAGCATGGCGATGCCTCCCAAGGCCAGCACGAAAGCCTCTGGGGTGGCCAGCATGAAACGCGTCAGCGTTGGAGCGAACAGGGCGAAGAGCAGGGACAGGAGGCCATAGACCACCGCTGCGGTGTACTGGCGGTGCTTTTCGCCAGATGATGTGAGCAACGCGTTGGTTGGCCCGGTGACGCAGGCGGACACCGCACCGAAGCATGCGTTCAGGATCGAGAACCCGCCCGAGGCCAGCGCAAAGGCATTGACCGGGGGACGGTGCCCGGCAGAGCGCAGCACCGCGACACCCTGGCCGTTCTGCACAATCAGCACGGTGATGGCCAACGGCACTACCAGTTCCAGCTGCGCAGCCCAGCTGAATTCCGGAGCGGTGAACACCGGGGTGGCCAGCACGGGCCCGCCAGCTGCGTCCAACGCGAACTGGCCGCTGGCGGCCACCGCGATGACCCCGGCGATCAGCGTGCCCAGCACCGGGGGAATTCTTCTGCCCAGCGCCGGCACCGCAGCGAGCAGGACGAAAACCAGCACCATGGGGCCGGCCACCACCGGGTTGGCTTGGGTGGACGAGACGATGTCGGTGCCGAAGCGCAAGAAAACCGCGGCCACCATGGCCATCACAATCGGCATGGGTATGGCCGCCATGATCCGGCGCACCACCCCGGTAGCGCCCAAGGCCAGGACCAATACCCCGGAGACGAAGAACGCCCCGACCACTTCGGGGAAGGACAGGTGCTGCAGCGAAGGGCCCAGCAGCACCGTGCCGGGGATGGACCAGGCGAATCCCAGCGGCTGGCGGTAGAGCAGGGACATCACGATGGTCGCCAACCCGGCGGAGAGGAAGATCCCGCAGACCCAGGAAGCCATCTCGGCCTGGGACAGCCCGCCAGCGGCACCCACCGCAAGGGTGACCGCGATGGGGCCCGAGGCGGAGAACACCAGCCCGATCACGCCATTGCTGGCATATACCCCGCCCACGTCGCGCAGCAGGTCGCGGATTCCGGCAGGCCGTTGCGCGGCCCGCTCCAGCAGCGGTTCGCGTGGTGCTCGCGCAGCTGCTGGAGCCGATTCGCGGGTGGGCAGGTTATCGGCGGGTTTGGGCATGTGCGCTCCTGGGCGATGGTGGCAGTGGCATTAATAGTCCACCACCATTGCACGGCTCCAGGGGCCGTGGGACGTGGCGCATTGATCCGGGGTATGGCAGTCCTAGGATAGTTCGGGCTGCTAGCTGCCACTGCACGCAGGGCTAGGATAAGACCGGGGCGATGCGGCCCGCGGATGAAAGGAATGCAGGGATGAATTCCAATACCGAGCTCGGCGAATTCCTCAAGGCACGGCGGGCCCTGATCAGCCCGGCAGGCGATGGCGGTCCCCGGCGACGCGTGCCTGGCCTGCGCCGCGAAGAGGTTGCGGTCCTGGCCGGCGTGAGCACCGACTACTACACCCGGCTGGAACAGGGCCGGCACAAGCGCCCTTCCGAATCCGTGCTCGGCGCGTTGGCCAAGGCCCTGGAACTGGATGAGACGGCGGCCGGGCATTTGTTCAATCTGGCCCGCTCGGTCTCCGGTTCCGGGCGCAACATCCCGTCGAGCAGCATCCAGCGGGTACGCCCCTCATTGCATCAGCTGCTGGATTCCTTCACCGGGCATCCGGCCTTCATCCGCGGACGGCGTACCGAGGTGCTGGGCATGAATGCGCTGGCCGCCAGCCTGCTCACCGACTTCCTCGCCAAGCCGGTGCGCCACCGCAGCCTGATCCGCTGGGCCTTTCTGGATCCCGAAGCCAGGCAGCGCTACGCCGACTGGGAGCAGATCGCCGCCTCGATGGTCGGCACCTTGCGCCTGGATGCCGGGCGCCATCCGCATGATCCGCTGCTCGCGCAGCTGGTCGGAGAGCTGTCCATGAACAGCGAAGAATTCCGCACCTGGTGGGCCGATCACCGGGTGGTCGAGCGGCGGGACGGGATCAAGCGGTTCAACCATCCCCAGGTGGGCTATCTGGAGGTCAACTACGAGGCCTTGGACGTGACCGGGGCACCAGACCAGACCCTGTTCATCTACACCACCGACCCGGGCTCGGACTCCGAAGCGAAGCTGCGCGATCTGGCCGCGCTGCTCAACGGCCAGGGACCGGCACCCGAAGCCTAGCTGCGTGCTGGGATCAGCGATTTGCCGAGCCAGCTGCGCTCCAGCTCGTTGAGCGGGCGTGACGAGACGCCATCGGCTGCCAGCGGCACCATGACCGTGGTCGAGTCGAATACCGGCTGCCCGTCCTGGTAGCCGATGCCCCGCACGGTGAAGGACTTGTTGCCCAGCCGGCTGATGCCCATGCGGATGAGCATCTCGGGCTGGTAGTACAGCGGGCGCAGGTAGTCGATCTGGATGGATGCCACCACGGTGCCGAATTCGAAACGGCCTGTTGTCCCGTCCTCGCGCGTCCAGCGGATGCGGGCTTCTTCCATCAGGGTCACGATGCGCGCATTGTTCACATGTCCCAGGGCATCCTGGTCCGACCAGCGCAGCTGCAAGATGACTTCGGTAGCCGCGGCCAGTCCATCGTTTGTCGTTTCACTCATGGAACCCATTGCACCAGAAACCCGGGCTGGCTACTGCGCCCGTGACGGCTCATGAACTTGGGCCATCGCCGGAAGGCACCCACCGTGCATCCTCGTTGTTGGCGTCCAGGCAGATCCATTCCTGTGCAGGCCCGTAGCACCGCAGCTCATCGGTGAACCAGAACGTCTGGTCCGGGTCCCACCCGGCGATCACGCTGGCGTATTTATCATCGATGTCGAGGCATTGCCCGGCGAGCGCCAGATAGGCGCCGATACCCAGATGCACCCCGTCGTAATCGCGCGCCACGGCCAGCCAGTCGGGGATCTTCCATGCGCCGTCGCGCCCGGTGGACAGGTACCAGTCGTGGCGCTTGTGCGCGGTGACCTCGATGCCGTGCTCGCGGCAGAGCCGGATCCAGTCCTCGGCCGTGGCGATCTCCAGCACCTTGGCTGCGGGAGGCACGCTCGTGAACCTGACGCTGGCTTGCTCCCATCCGAAACCGTCTTCCACGCAGCTCAGGCCCACTGGCTCCCGGTCTGGGAACACACCGGTAGTGGAGGGCAGGCGGCTGCTGGGCTTGGACCACCATTCCCCGCTGAAGCTGCCCAGCGGGGTGCTGCTCATTTCGGCGGCATCGCGGGCTTCGGTCGCCAGGATGCCGGCCCTCCACTCCTGCAGTAGGCCCAGGGCATTGCTGCCGGGAGCCTGCGTCCTGCCCTGCGGGTCATGCTGGTCGAATTCGACCTGGAATTGGTTGCGCAGATCCACGGGATCCAGCCACACGGCCGCGAGCCCGCTGTCCGCCAGGTGCCGGGCCACGCGCTCAAGCGGCGCGGCCAGTTCCGGCAACGCCAGCAGGGTGTCTTCCCCATCCGGTTCCTGCCAATAGCGGGCACTGTCGACCGAGCGGACCAGCGCTTGCTGCAGCAGCGCTGCGGTGGCCGGAACCAAAGTGGTGCCGTCCAGGCGCCGGGCGATCTGCTGGACACTGGTTTCGGGCATGCTGGATTCATCCGCGCCAAACAGGCCAACGCTTTCGCCGCGTTCTACCGCTACGCGATACGCGGCGTAGAACATCGCCGCATGCAGCGGATGCTCCCCGAACGCCGGTAGCAGCTTCTCTTCGCTGGCAGTGGCGAACTCCCACAGCATCCTGCGCCCGCGCGCGCCTGCCATGAGCGCCTGCACTAGTTCCATCCGCGCCACTTCATTTCACTGGTTCGAAAACAGTAAATCCCGCCAAGACAGTCGATAACTATTTACGGGATCGATTATTAGACATTACCTGAGCAGGGGTTGCAATTCACCTGCCATTGGCACCGTGGAAGACGGCCGGCCAAGGGGCCGGCAGATTGTCCCCACCCGGAGGAACGTTCGTGAAAATCTTCGCTCGACCCGGCAAAACCAATCATCTCACCCCACTGCATCTCACCGCCGGAAGCCTAGTTGCCATTGCAGCTTCCACCGCATTCATCGGCGCCACCCCGGAACTCGAGGCAGTGCCGGCAGCCAAGTCCGCCGCGGACTGGAGCTCCTCGGCCTACCGCGGGTCAGTCGAGGTGATCCCGGCAGGAACTGGCCGCAGCGGCACCGCGCAAGAGACGCTCGACGGAGTGGTCTTCGAGGATCGCAACAAGAACTCCACGCAGGATGCCAACGAGCCTGGCCTACCGAACGTCACGGTTTCCAACGGCCGCGACGTCGTGGCCACCGATGGGCAGGGACGCTACGAACTTCCGGCATACAACAACATGACCGCGTTCGTCACCCAGCCCCGGGGCTTCCAGGTTCCGGTCGACGACGACAACGTCGCCCAATTCTTCTACACCCACCTGCCTGAAGGCTCCCCGGACCTGAAGTACGACGGCATCGCCCCGACCGGGCCGCTGCCCGAGGCAGTCAACTTCCCGCTGGTGGCCAGCAGCGCCACGCAATCGCCCGAGCAGAGCTGCGTCATCGGTGCGGATGTGCAGACCTATACCCAGCAGGAAGTCGAGTACGCCAGGGAAGGCGCTTTCGCCGATCTGGCGGCCCGCACCGACTACACCGGCTGCGGCGCCTTGTTCATCGGCGACCTCGTGGGCGATGACCTGAACTTCTTCCACCAGACCCGCGAACTGTCCTCCATGCTCAACGGTCCGGCCCGGTTCCTGCCGGGCAACCACGACATCGACTACGACTCGCTGGACGGGCAGCACGAGTACGATTCCTTCCGCGCCCAGTTCGGTCCGGAGTACTACTCCTACGACACGGGCAAGACTCACGTCATCGCCCTGAGCACCATCGATTACCCGACTGCGGTTCCGGCCAAGAAGAGCGACTACACCTACGATCTGGGCAAGCGCCAGCTGCAGTGGCTGCGCGCGGACCTGGCCGAGGTACCCAAGAACAAGGCCATCGTCCTGGCCGGGCACAGCCCCCTGCTGGAGTTCTTCTACAGCGACGAGCATTCCACCAAGCAGGTCCGGGAGATCTACGAATTGCTGGAAGGACGCGAGGTCGTTTCCCTGGGCGGGCACACCCACATGTCAGAGAACCTGCGCGCCGGGGACCTGATGGATGGCTGGCGCGACGAGGTCGGCGAGGCAGGCCTGCCGTTCACGCACTTGACTGTCCCGGCCATTTCCGGGCAGTGGTATGACGGGCGGGTTACCGGGAACGGCTACCCGACTTCCATCCAGCGCGACGGGACCCCTCCGGGAGTGCTCACCTTGGACATCAAGAACACCAAGATCACCGAGCGCTTCACCGTGACCGGCGGGGATGCCAGCAAGCAGATGTCCCTGGGCTTGAACACCCCGGCGTACCGGCAGTGGTACGAGGAGAATCTGGAAAAGGAGCGCGGCACGGTTCCGGCCCTGGATGACCCGTTGGCGGTGAGCCGGCAGGGACTGGCCGAGGACACCTGGCTGACCACGAACTTCTGGATGGGCAGCACCGGCTCCGCTGTCGAGGTCTCCATCGACGGCCAGGACCCGGTTGCGGCCGAGCGGACGCAGAAAATGGCCGGCGAACGCCCGCTGTCAGGCGCCGAGTACTCGGATCCGGCGGCCATCGCCGAGCAATTCGTCCATGGCGGCGGCTTCGCCGAGAAGACCAGCCACTTGTGGCGCTTGGAACTGCCAGATGATCTCTCCGTCGGGGCGCACACGGCCACGGTGACTGCCACCGACGTGCATGGGCGTTCTTTCACCGAGGAATTGGATTTCACGGTCATCGGGTAGCGCCATCCTTCGTGCGTGCATGAAAAACTCCCCAAAAGTTGTTGTGACTTTTTCAGTCCAACTTTTGGGGAGCAGTTCAATGAGCAGGCACCAGCTTTTTGTTACGCCCGCAGTGGGACAGCATCGGCTGCAGGTGCCTAGGATGAATCCATGCGCATTGCAATCCTGGATGATTACCACAACGTGGCCCGCTCGCTGGCCGATTTCGACGGCCTCGCCGTCGCCCTGGACGCCGAAGTCACGGTCTTCACCGAGCACCTGGGCCACGAGGACAGTACCGTCGTCCAGGCGCTGCAGCCCTTCGACGCCATCGTCGCCATGCGCGAACGCACGCCTTTCCCGGCCGCCCGGCTGGCTGCGCTGCCCAACCTGAAGCTGCTGGTCACCACCGGCCGCCGCAACGGATCCATCGACCTGCAGGCTGCCAAGAACCAGGGCATCGTGGTCAGCCACACCGGCTACGTGGCTACCGATGCCGCCGAGCACACCTGGGCGCTGATCCTCAGCGCCGCACGCCGACTGGATGTGGAGCTGTTTTCCGCGGACCGCCCGCTGGCGGCTGGCTCGGGCTGGCAGACCACTTTCGGACTGGGCCTGTCCGGCAAGACCCTGGGCGTCTACGGCCTGGGAAATCTGGGAGCGAAGGTTGCGAAGGTCGGCTTGGCCTTCGGCATGCGGATCATCGCCTACAGCCAGAATCTCACCAAGGCCCGCGCCACCGAAGTGGGCGTGGAGCTGGTCTCCGAAGCCGAGCTGTTCTCCACCAGCGACATCGTCACCGTGCACCTGAAGCTCTCGGAGCGCAGCACCGGGGTCATCGGACCCAAGCAGCTGGCGTGGATGCGTCCCGATTCCATCCTGGTCAACACCTCGCGCAGCAGGATCGTGCAGACCGACGCGCTCATCGACGCGCTGGACAGCCGGCAGTTGCACCTGGCCGCGGTGGATGTCTTCGACGTGGAACCGCTGCCGGCCAAGGACCGGCTGGCCGCTACCCGGGGCGTGATTGCCACCCCGCATATCGGCTATGTGACCATCGAGCAGTTCGAGATGTTCTACCGCGACGCGGTGGAAGACATCCGCGCGTGGGCTAGCGGCGCACCGATCCGGGTGCTGGCCTAGGGACCTGCGGCCGCGGCACGAAGTAGTAGTGCAGGATCCCCACGACGGCAGCCCATGCGGCCCCGATCAGCAACCCCACCAGCACGTCCGAGACCCAGTGGTGCCCGATGTAGATTCGGGAAGCTCCCATCGCCAGGACGAATAGCGCCGCGACGATGGAGATCAGGTACGCGTAGCGGCGCAGCCCGTAGATGATCGCCAGGTAGCTGGCGATGCCGATCAGCGCGGCCGAGTTCAGCGTGTGCCCGCTGGGGAACGAAAAGGTCTGCGGCGGCGCCGGGCCTCCGGGAACGCCTTGGGGACGCGGCACCTGGAGGCTTGTCTTGAGAATAACGGTCAGCAGGACCGAGACCAGTGCAGTGAACGCGATGGCCGCCAACGGCCACGCGCTGCGGGTTCTCCAGCACAGCAATGAGGTGATCACCAGCATGATCATGGTCATTCCCGGTGTGGATCCCCAGAAGTACAGGAAGTCGGAGACCGCAAACAGGAACGGCGACTGGTGCTCCAGTGCCCATTGGTAGGCTGGGGCGTCCAGATCCTTGGCCCATCCGCCCGCGTGCAGGGAGACCAGCACCCTGCGGGTGAAGTAGAACATGGCGACGACCAGCCCGAAAATGATCCATAGCACCTGTGCGCCGCGGGAACGTTGGCCTTGCCGGAAATACCATGAGGATCGCATGGCTTCCATCGTATCGGGATGGGCGCGAAGCGCTGAACTCGATCGATGCGGAACAATGGAAGCATGACGATCAAGGTGCTGGCAGTTGGCAAGAAACACGAATCCTGGGTGGACGAGGGTATTTCCCGCTACGAGAAGCGGCTGAAGAAACCCTTCGACCTCACCTGGCAGCTGCTGAGCCACTCCTCGCGCGAGAACGACGCGGCCCGCACCGAGGAGTCGGCCCGCATCCTGGCGAAAATCGATGACCGCGACTTCGTGGTTCTGCTCGATGAGCGCGGAAAGAACGTGGACTCCCCTGCCCTGGCCAACACCCTGCGCACGCCGATCGATGCTTCGCGCAATGTCGTGATCATCATCGGCGGCGCGTACGGCGTGGACGCATCCGTGCATGCGCGGGCCAATTTCACCTGGTCGCTTTCGAAGCTGGTCTTCCCGCACCAGCTGGTGCGCTTGATCCTCACCGAGCAGCTGTACCGCGCGCAGGACATCCTGGCAGGCGGGAAGTACCATCACATTTAAGCCATTCCCTTGACTTTCCAACTTGGAAAGACAAGACTTTCCATAACGGAAAGTGGGGAAATCATGGCTGAGGGGCAAGAACGAATCGACAAGCTGACCGCCGCGGAGCGCCTGGCCTCCGCGGACCAGGCCTCGAACAAGATGATCGCTGCCGGCACTTCTTCCCGGGCCACCCTCTTCGTGTACGTGGTGCTCGGGAGCACCGCGATGAGTCTTGAACATGTCCTTTCGCCAAAGATGGCTCTGGCGTTATTCGCGGTGGCTGTCGTTGCAGCCCTCGTGCACTACGTGATTATGCGCAGCCGCGCCAAGATGCGCCCTTTGCTCAGCAGCTCGGCAACCTACGGCTGGTACGCGTTCCTGGCGTCAATGATCGTGATGTGCCTGCGCTTTTGGGTCGCCGAGGACCCTTGGAGCATCGGTGCGAAACTAGTCGTCTCCTGCACCGCCTTATGGCATTTGCTTTCCTCCGCGCAAGCGGCATGGGACAAGGACCGTGTGCAAGATGCCCAGGAAATGGCGGTCTAGCCAGGTGAACAATTCGCAGATCCCCTCGGAGCGCGAAGCCGCTTCCCAACTCGCCACGGCCGAAGAAGCCGCGAGCGGCACCGTCAGCGCCACCGAAGCCCCCGGGGCATTCATGATTGCCCTGGGCATCGCCACGTCGGCAATCTTTTCGCTCTACGGAGTCATCGACATCGCCCTTTGGTACTGGTCGCCGGTGCTCTATGTGCCATTGATCGCCTGGTACGCCTACTGGTCGCGCCAGCGGCCCAAGTCCCGTCCTGCATTGAGGCACTCGGGCAAATACATCGCTGTCATGCTGTTCATGATGCTCGCCCTGCAATTGTGCACCTTCTGGATTCCCCAGACTTGGCTGTTCGCGATACCCAAATTCCTCGCATTGGCCGCTGTCTTCACCAGTTCCCTGTGGATCATGCGCCGCGAAACCATCAAATCCCGCATCAAGGATGGAAATGAACAAGCCATCTAGCAATGCGCAATTCGACGAGCTGATCCATGCACCCATCCGCCTGCGCATTTGCGCCAGCCTCGCCCCGGTGCAGTGGGCAGAATTCGCGCACCTTCGCGGCATCCTCGATGTCGCCGACTCCGTCTTGAGCAAGCACCTCAAGCAGCTCGCCGATGCCGGGTATATCGGCATCGAGCGGTTCACCAAGCTGGGGCGCAGCCATATGCGCGTTTCGCTGACCAAATCCGGACGCCGGGCCTACGTCAGCCATGTGGCGGCCCTGCGGGAGATCACGGCGGGCGGATAATGGCCGATCTTGTCGTTCGCAGACCGTAGTATCGATTCCATGAGCGATGTCCTGTCCCGGTTCGGCGCAGCCACCCGCAAGTGGTTCACCGACGTCTTCTCCGCGCCCACCGTTGCCCAGAGTGGCGCCTGGGAATCCATCTCGGACGGGAAGCACACCCTGGTCATCGCGCCAACCGGCTCTGGCAAGACCCTGGCCGCGTTCCTCTGGGCACTGGACCGGCTGCACCACGCGGAACTTGACGCTCCAGCATTGCCGGGGATGGACTCCGATGCCGATCATCCAGCAGGCAATGGCACCAAGGTGCTCTACATTTCTCCGCTGAAGGCCCTCGGGGTCGATGTGGAGCGCAACCTGCGTTCTCCGCTCGCTGGCATCCGCGCCACCGCGCACGAAATGGGCTTGTCCCAGCCGTCGGTGTCGGTGGGCGTGCGCTCCGGAGACACTCCGGCCAATGACCGGCGCAAGCTGCTCAAGGACCCGCCCGAAATCCTGATCACCACGCCCGAGTCGCTGTACCTGATGCTCACCAGCCAAGCACGCAAGACCCTTGCCGAGGTGCACACCGTAATCATCGATGAGGTCCACGCGATTGCCAATACCAAGCGCGGAACCCATTTGGCCCTGTCCCTGGAACGGCTCGACGCGCTGCTGCCCGCCCCGGCCCAGCGCATCGGGCTCTCTGCCACCGTCGAGCCGCCCGAAGAAGTGGCCCGCTTCCTGGCCGGCTCCGCCCCGGTGAACATCGTGCGCCCGCCGTCCACCAAGAAATGGGAGTTGGCGGTGCGCGTCCCGGTGGAAGACATGACCGACCTGCCTTCCGCGGCCGGAGCGCATGATCTGGGTCCGGGTTCCTCCCCCGCGGCGTCGGCGAGCATCTGGCCGCATGTGGAAAACCAGCTGGTGGATCTGGTGCTGGACAACCATTCGACCATCATCTTCGCCAACTCCCGCCGGCTGGCCGAGCGGCTGACCGGGCGGCTGAACGAAATCTACGCCGAACGCGAGGGATTCAGCGCCGAGGATGCTTCCACCTCCAGCCCCGCAGCGCTGATGGCCCAGGCCGGCTCCACCGCTGCCGCGCACCCGGAAGCTCCGTTGCTGGCCCGAGCCCACCACGGCTCGGTGTCCAAGGATTCGCGCGCCCAGATCGAGGACGACCTGAAGCTGGGCAAGCTGCGCGCCGTGGTGGCCACCAGCTCCCTGGAACTCGGCATCGACATGGGACTGGTGGATCTGGTGATCCAGGTCGAATCCCCGAACTCGGTCTCCTCGGGGCTGCAGCGCGTGGGCCGTGCCGGGCACCAGGTCGGCTCGGTCTCCCGGGGCGCTTTCTTCCCCAAGCACCGGGCGGACCTGCTCTCCACCGCCCTGGTGGTCACCCGCATGCGCCAAGGAGCCATCGAGAAGATGGTGATCCCCGCCAACCCGCTGGATGTGCTGGCGCAGCAGACCCTGGCCGCGGTGGCCATGGACGACTTGGACGTAGAGCAATGGTTCGACACCGTGCGCCGCGCCGCCCCCTACCAGCAGCTGCCGCGCAGCGCCTATCTGGCCACCTTGGACATGCTCTCGGGCAAGTACCCTTCGGATGAATTCGCCACGCTTAAGCCGCGGCTGATCTGGGACCGGGATGCCGGCACCCTCACCGCCCGGCCCGGGGCGCAGCGCCTGGCCGTGATTTCCGGCGGCACCATCCCGGACCGCGGGCTGTTCGGGGTTTTCCTGGCCGGATCCGAGGATGACAAGGCGCCCAAGCGCGTGGGCGAGCTGGACGAGGAAATGGTCTACGAATCGCGCGTCGGGGACATTTTCGCCCTCGGGGCGACCAGCTGGCGCATCGAGGACATCACCCACGACCGGGTGCTGGTCACCCCGGCCTTCGGCCAGCCCGGAAAGCTGCCCTTCTGGCACGGCGACGGGCTGGGACGCCCGGTGGAACTCGGGGCGGCGCTGGGCGAATTCACCACGAAGCTGCTGGCCAGCGAACGCACCGAAGCGGCCGAAGTGCTGCACGGCAGCGGGCTGGATCCGTTCGCCGCGAACAATCTGCTCAACTACCTGGACGAGCAGCGCCGGGCCACCGGCCAGGTGCCCAACCACCAGAATTTCGTGATTGAGCGCTTCCACGACGAACTGGGCGACTGGCGGGTCATCCTGCACTCCCCGTTCGGCTTGGCCGTGCACGCCCCGTGGGCGCTGGCCGTCGGCGCGCGGGTCCGCGAACGCTGGGGGCTGGACGCCTCGGCGATGGCCGCCGACGACGGGATCGTGCTGCGCATCCCCGCCATGGACGATGAGCCGCCCGGGGCGGACCTCTTCGCCTTCGAAGCCGACGAGATCATCGAGGTGGTCACCTCGCAGGTGGCCAATTCCGCGTTGTTTGCCTCCCGCTTCCGCGAATGCGCCGCCCGCGCGCTGCTGCTGCCGCGGATCAACCCGACCAAGCGCACCCCGCTGTGGCAGCAGCGCCAGCGTGCCAGCCAGCTGCTGGATGTGGCCCGCAACTACCCGGACTTCCCGATCATCCTGGAAACCGTGCGCGAATGCCTGAATGATGTCTACGATCTGCCGGCGCTGTCCAGGATCCTCTCCAGCATCTCCTCGCGGGCCATCCGCCTGGTGGAAGTGACCACCGAGCTGCCTTCGCCCTTCGCCCAATCCCTGCTTTTCGGCTACGTGGCGCAGTTCCTCTACGAATCCGACGCGCCGCTGGCCGAACGCCGCGCCGCCGCCCTGAGCCTGGATCCGGTGCTGCTGGGCGAATTGCTCGGGCGCAACGACGTGCGCGAGGTGCTGGACCCGCAGGTCATCTCGGCCTTGCAGGAGCAGCTGCAGCATCTGGCAGCCAACCGCCGGTTGGCGGGCATGGAAGGCGCCGCGGACCTGCTGCGGCTGCTGGGTCCGCTGGATGCCGGGCAGCTGGCAGCCCGGCTGCGCGATCCGGCCGATGACGAGGCGGCGCTGGATCCTGCCAGCGCCCGGGCCCACGCCGAGGCCCTGGTTTCCACGCGCCGGGCTTTCACCTTGCGGCGCTCCGGCCAGCTGGTGTACGCGGCCATCGAGGATGCCGGCAAGCTGCGCGATGCGCTGGGCACCCCGCTGCCCACCGGCATCCCGGCGGCCTTCCTGGAGCCTGCCACCGCTCCGATCCAGGACCTGGTCTCGCGCTTCGCCCGCACCCACGCCCCGTTCACCCTCGGGGAGCTGGCCGCGCAGCTGGGACTGGGCGTCGCGGTGCTGCGCCCCGTTCTCGACCAGCTGGTGGCCGCCGGCCGCTTGTCGCTGGGGGCCTTCCGCCCGCTGGAGCTCGTCCCCGAAGGCGTGGCCGGCGACGAATACTGCGACGTGGCGGTGCTGCGCACCATCCGCACCCGATCCCTGGCGGCGCTGCGCGCCGAGGTGGAGCCGGTGGACCAGCACACCTACGGGCGCTTCCTGCCGGCCTGGCAGCAGATCGGTTCTTCGCTGCAGGGAGCCGACGGCGCCTATGAAATCGTTGCCCAGCTCGCCGGCGCCGAGGTCCCCGCCTCCGCCCTGGAATCCTTCGTGCTCCCGGCCCGGCTGAGGGGCTACCAGAATTCCTGGCTGGATGAGCTGTGCAGCTCCGGGGATATCCTGATCTGCGGCGCCGGAGCCGCCGGGGGCAAGGACGGCTGGCTGTCGCTGCACACCGCCGAGCATGCAGCGCTGAGCCTTCCCCAGCCCGATGCCAGCGCGCTGCAAGCCCTGGACCTGCGCGTGCTCCAGGCCTTCGAGTCCACCGGCGCCTACTTCGCCGAGGAGCTGGCCGGGCGCATCCACCGCAGCGATGAGCCGGCGGCCAGCAGCCACGAGGTCGCCGAATCCTGCTGGAGGCTGTTCTGGGCCGGGTACATTTCACCGGATACCATGGCGCCGATCCGCGGCTACCTGGCCGGCGGAAGCACCGCGCACAAAATCGCCAAGCCCGCCCCGCGGGCCCGCGCCGCACGATTGAACCGGCTCTCCGGGCTGAACCGGCTGGCCCGGGAACAAGCCGGCGGGCCGGCGCGCGGCTCGCGCGGCGCGGCCCGCTGGTCGCTGCTGCCCGCACCGGTAGCGGACCCCACGATCAGCGCCCACGCCACCGCGGAAATCATGCTGGAACGCTACGGGGTGCTCACCCGCGGCTCGGTGGCCGCCGAGTCGGTGCCCGGCGGCTTCGGCCAGCTCTACCGGGTGCTCTCGAAGCTGGAAGAGGCTGGCCATGCCCGGCGCGGCTACTTCGTCGAGAAGCTCGGCGCCGCCCAGTTCTCCACCTCTACCACCATTGACCGGCTGCGCGGATTCCAGCTGGCCGATGACCCGCGCCGACAGCCGGTGGCCACGGTGCTGGCTTCCACCGATCCGGCGAACCCCTATGGCGCGGCGCTGGCTTGGCCTGCGACCGAAACCGGGCACCGCCCCGGGCGCAAGGCCGGCGCAATCGTCGGGCTGCTCGACGGTGCCCTGAGCCTCTATCTGGAGCGCGGCGGGCGCACGGTGCTGACCTTCGGGCAGCTGCCCGAGCCGTCCTGGCGCATCCTCGCCACGGCGATGGTCGCCGCGCTGCGCACCGCCCAGGTCGACAAGATCGCCATCGCCACGGTCGACGGGCAGCCGGTGCAGGACCATCCGGTCGGCGCCGCCCTGCTGGGCGCCGGTTTCTATGCGACGCCCCAAGGCATCCGCTTCCGCCGCTGACCCGCTATCGAAGGAGCGTTGCCCATGCCCGAAGGCGATACCGTCTACCGCGCCACCGCCCGCCTGCACCAGGCGCTGGCCGGCGAAATCCTGCTGGCCTCCGATTTCCGCGTCCCGGCCCTGGCCACCGTGGACGTCGCCGGGTACACGGTGCGCGAGGTCGTCCCCCGGGGCAAGCACCTGCTGATGCGCCTGCAGCCGCCGGCTACTGCGAACCCGGCCTTCGCCCAGCCTGCGCTGACCTTGCATTCGCATCTGCTCATGGAAGGGCGCTGGGATCTCTATGCGCCAGGCGAACGCTGGAGGCGCCCGGCGCATACCGCCCGGGTGGTGCTGGAAACAGCAAACGCCAAGGCCGTGGGCTTCGAGATCGCCCAGGTGAAACTGCTGCCAACCGAACAGGAATCCGAGGTGGTCGGCCATCTGGGACCCGACCTGCTCGGGTCGGACTGGGATGCGCAACGGGCGCTGGACAACCTGCGCGCCGATCCGCAGCTGGGCATCGGCCAAGCGCTGCTGGACCAGCGGATCATGGCCGGGGTGGGAAATGTCTACCGCAGCGAGATCCTGTTCCTGCGGCGCGTGCATCCGCTCACCGCGGTGGGCGAGGTGGCCGGCCTGCCGGCATTAATCGAACTGGCCCACCGCTTGCTGGTGGTGAACAAGGACCGGTCGCGGCGGGTGACTACCGGGCAGCCGCGCACCCGCGACCCGCTGTGGGTCTACGGCCGGGCGTCAAAGCCCTGCCTGCGCTGCGGAACCCGCATCGGGCTGCTGCGCATTCCCTCGGCTTCCACCGGTGCCGAACGGGACTGCTACCTGTGCCCTTCCTGCCAGCCAGCGGCCTAGGCGGCGGGGCGCGGCTGCAAGCCTAGAGGTCGACTTCGCCCTGCACGCAGCTGCTCACGTCGCCTCCCACCCAGACCACGCCGTCCTCCACGCGCAGATGCACCCGGCCCTGGTACCCGATCGCGGTGCCTTGGGCGGCGATGTAGCGTTCGGGAGCCAACCCGGAATCGGCCAGCCACCGGGCCAGGCCCGCATTGAGGCTGCCGGTGGCCGGGTCTTCCCACACTGGGTCCCCGCCGACGAAAGCACGCACTTCGAACTGCGTGCCGGCCCCTGGCTCCTGCGGACCTGCAACCCCGATGGCCAGCGTCCCCAGGGCGTTGGGATCCGGGTCCAAGGCCAGTACCTGCTGCGCACTGGAGAGCCTCACCCCGATCCATTCCGGGCCGTTGACCAGCCATGAGGCATCCTGGATCTGCTCCCGGGGAATCGCCAGTACCTCGGCGATGCGCTGCACCAGCAATTCGGCAACCGGTTCGTAGCGGGTCAGCGGCGGGGCAGCGAACCATAGCCGTTGCGGCTCAACGCGCACCTCCACCAGCCCGGCGGCGCATTCCTGGATGACCCGTCCCTGCTTCTTGGGAACCCCGCCGGCCTTCAGCCAGGCAAAGGCCGAGCCCAGCGTCGGGTGGCCGGCGAAGGGGAATTCCTGGGTGGCAGAGAAGATCCGCACCCGGTAGTCGGCGGCCGGATCCTCCGGTTGCATCAGGAACGTGGTCTCGGCCAGATTGGTCCACTTGGCAAATCCTTGCATCTGCCCGCTGGCCAGGCCTTCTGCATCGTGGACCACAGCCAAGGGGTTGCCCAGATATGCAGTGGGAGAAAAGACGTCGACTTCGCTGTATTTACGCATGGCCATCGAACCAACCTAGCAGACCGCGGCCTGCGCGGTCCTGGCAAAGATGGGAGAATAGCCCCTATGGCTATGGAATCCCCGCTTCCCGTGCGCAACGGCGTCAATGCAACTCGTCTTCGCCTCCCGCGGACCGGTTCGTGGGCAACTGTCGCAGATTATTTGCTTGAGCGCTTCGGCCATGTGGATCCAGAGGGCATCCTGCGCCGCTTCGATGATCAGCAGATCGTTGGCTTGGGCGGCACTCCGCTCACCCGCCAGACGCCCCTGGGCGAGCACGAATTCATTTGGTACTACCGTTCCCTGCCGGTAGAAACTCCCATTCCCTTTGAAGCCAGGATCCTGCACCAAGACGAGCATCTGCTGGTCGTGGACAAGCCGCATTTCCTCCCCACCACACCCGGCGGACGCTTCATCCAGGAATCCGCGCTGGTGCGCCTGCGCAACCAGACCGGCATCGATGATTTGGTGCCGATGCACCGGCTGGACCGGGCCACCGCCGGGGTCATTCTTTTCGCGGTGAATCCGGCGACCCGCGGCGATTACCAGATGCTCTTCGAACGCCGCGAGATCGCCAAGCGCTACAAGGCGGTGGTCGCCCTTCAGCCGGGCGAAGGCCTGGAAACTGGACGGGTGCTGCATCCAAATGGGGAGCATTCGCAGGTCAAACCGGAATCCGAGCTGCGTGGCCTGCTGCAGCGGATGCCGTTGCTCTTCGAGAACCGGATGGCCAAGGTCAAGGGCCAGCTGCGTTCCATTGTGGAAGAAGGCGAGCCGAACGCCCAGACCCTGGTCAAGCTCGAGGCGATCGGAACGAGCACCGGTTTCCATGCCGGGCTGGAGGTCGCCTTGATGGATCTGGAACCGCGATCGGGCAAGACCCATCAGCTGCGAGTGCACCTGGCTTCCTTGGGCCTGGGCATCATCAATGACGCGTTCTATCCGCGGCTGTGGGACCTGGCCCCGGATGACTACCGGCGCCCGCTGCAATTGCTGGCGCACACCATTTCCTTCACCGATCCGCTGACCGGCCACGCGCGCAGCTTCAGCTCGCAACAGCGGCTACTGGAAGCGCCGTCGGTCCCATAACCTCTTCTCACGGGGGAAGAATTGCCCTAGGCTGGTGCCTATTATCCCGTGCCCCGTAAGGATGAAGGCAAGATGGCCGAACACCAGCGGACCCCGCAACTCGATTCCCTGGTGGAGTCGGCCCAGTCTGCCATTGCTTCGGCGGCAGAACGGTCCTCCTTCGTGTTGCCCTACTCGGCGCCAGATCATCGCCCCAACCCTGCAGTGGAACCTTTCGACACGGTCCGCGGATACCTCTTGGGCGCGTCGGGCTTATTGCTGCTGCTGACCTCGTTGGCGTTGCCTTCCGGCTTGCATGGACGCGCGCCGTCCAGCCTGCTGGATACCAGCCTGGTGCATTCGGTGTTGTGGCCGGCAACTGCCATCGCGCTGGTCCTGAGCGCCGCGTTTTCGCTGCGCCGCGATCAGCTTTCGGCGCGACGCCAACGAATCATTTCCGTTTATTCGATCCCGGCCACAGCGATGATGGCCTGCGCCATCACCCTGGCCTCCGGGTTCTTGGCCATCAGCGCTGCCATCCTGGCAACCATCGCTTCGCTGCTGTCCCTGTACGGCGTGCTCCAGCTGAACAGGAATACTGCGCGAAACCGCTTGGAGCGCTGGGCAACGGATGCCCCGGTAAGCTTCTTTGCCGGTTCCAGCCTGGTCTATGCCCTGCAACTCTGGTTTGCCGCCGCCGGATGGAATGACGGCGGGCAGGGACTTCCTGCTGTGGTGGTGGCGGCCGGAATTTCAGTGGTTGCCGCCGCCTTCGCCCACTCGGAGCGCGGCCGCCACGCCTTTGCCAGCGGCTTCGGAATCTGCATGATCGCCGCTGCCATCCAGGGCTGGCTCAATGAGTCCGCACCGCTGTGGGTCTGCGCGGTCTGGATCTTCATGGCCTTGCTGGTCTTCCTGATGGCCGAGAACCGCCGGTTCCAGATCAGCCATGCCGAGCACCGTGCGCAGCGCGGCAAGCCCATAGAGTTCTAGGACTGGCCGCGCCCGCCACGGGTGCCTAGCGTGGCGCCATGCGGATGGCTCCATCAAGGCGAATGGTTTCGCCGTTGAGCATCGGGTTGGCCACGATGTGCTCCACCAATGCCGCGTATTCTTCCGGACGTCCAAGACGCGAAGGATGCGGCACCTGGGCTCCGAGCGAGTCCTGGGCAGCCTGCGGCAGGCCGGCCATCATCGGCGTGTGGAAAATGCCCGGTGCGATGGTCATGACGCGGATCTGGTGGTTCGCCAGCTCGCGAGCCAGCGGCAGGGTCATGGCCGCTACTGCTCCCTTGGAGGCCGCATAGGCCGGCTGCCCGATCTGGCCGTCAAAGGCCGCCACCGACGCGGTGTTGATGATGACCCCGCGTTCGGTGGTTCCCTGCTCATCGCTCAGCGCTTCGCTATGCGCCATGGCTTCTGCGGCCAGGCGGATCACGTTGAAGGTGCCGTTGACATTGATGTCCAGCACCTTGGCGAAGCGCTCCAGCGGCAGCACTCCGTCGCGGCCCAGCACCTTGCCTGGTGTTGCCACACCGGCGCAATTGACCAGCACCCGCAGGGTGCCAAGTTCCTTGGCACGTTCGATGCCGGCAGCCACCTGCTGCGCGTCAGTGACATCAGCTGGCACGAAGCGGACATTCGCGCCGATCTCGGCGGCGATTTCATCGCCATCCTCACGCGGCAGGTCGAGTACCACCACATGCCTGGCGGCGGTGGCCAGCTTCTGCGCCGTGGCGCGTCCCAATCCCGATAGGCCGCCGGTGACCAGAGCGACTGAATCCTGCAACTGCATATTTACCCCTTTGTAGACAGTGGTCTTGTGATCTACATTACTGGCCAGTTGCGTGGAGGCGAAGACTCTTGCCCGCGGGCATGGAAAAACCGCTGGACCCCGCGATGGGATCCAGCGGCTCTTGCACTGTCCTGCAGCCTAGTGGCTCGGAACCGTCGCAGGCTCGGCTTCGACTCCAGCCGATTTCTTCTTGCCGCCAAGCAGGAAACCGATCACCACGATGCCGACGCTGCAGCCGGCACCGATCAGGAAGCCAGGTTGGAAGCCTTCGACCGAAGCGGTCAGCGGATCGCCGCCAGCTGCGATCTTCGCGGCGGTGGATGAGGCGACAACGCCAACCAGCAGGGCGGTGCCCATGGCGCCCGCCAACTGCTGCAAGGTCGAGAGCAGGGCCGAACCGTGCGAGTGCAGGCTGTGCGGCAGCGGGTTCAGCGCAGTGGTGAAGGCCGGGGTGAAGATGAAGGCCAGGCCCAAGCTCATCACCAGGTGCATGACAACCAGCAGCCAGATCGGAGTGTCCACATCCAGGACCACCGCGTAGCCCAGCAGCGAAACCAGCAGCACCAGGGCGCCGGGAACGATCAGCGGACGGGCGCCGACCTTGTCGTAGAGCTTTCCGACCAATGGCGCCAGGACACCCATCAGCAGACCGCCCGGGAGCATGATCAAACCGGTGGTCAGGGTTTCAATGCCCAACACGTTGGTGAAGAACATCGGCAGCAGGATGATCACGCCGAACAGCGAAATCATCGAGAACATCATCAGCACCAGCGAAAGGGTGAAAGCCCTGTAGTTCAGCGGACGCAGATCCAGCAGCGCCTTGTCTTCCTTCTGCAGGTTCAGCTGCAGGAAAACGAAAGCGAGCAGGCACAGAATCGCGCCAACAAGGATGCCCAGGTTCAGCGGGGTGACGCCAACCGACAAGCCGCTGAGGCCGTAGACCAGGCCGCCGAAACCCGGGATGGCCAGAATCAGCGAAGGAATGGACAGCGGCGTCGAGGCGCCGTCAACGTCCTTGGACAGTCGAGGGGTGCCGATCAGCAGAGCCGCTACCGCGATCGGGATGATCACGATGAACATGAATCGCCACGACAGGTACTGCAAGATCAGTCCGGATACCGTCGGGCCGATGGCCGGGGCTACGGAGATCACGATGGAGACATTGCCCATCAGCACGCCGCGGCGCTCAGCAGGGACCAGATGCAAGATGGTGGTCATCAGCAGCGGCATCATGATGGCGGTGCCGCTGGCCTGGATCACACGGGCCACCAGCAGGACGCTCAGGCCCGGCGCGAGGGCAGCCAGCAGGGTGCCCAGAGTGAACAGGCCCATGGCCAAGACGAAGACATTACGGATGCTCATCCGCTGAAGCAGGAAGCCGGTCATTGGAATGACCACGGCCATAGTCAGCATGAAGATGGTTGACAGCCACTGAATTGCGTCAGCGGTGACATTGAATTCATCCATCAGAACAGGCAGGGCCACGTTCATGATGGTCTCGTTCAGGATGACCACGAAGCTGGAAACAATCAGCACCGCAATCGTGGTGAAGTTCTGTTTGCTCAGTCGTTCTGGAGCGTTCGTCACGGCAGGAATCTGCTTCCACGAGGATTCGGAAAAAGGAAACGCTATCTGACGCTTGCGGCTGCTTCGCCGGGCAAGGAAGTTCAAATAGCTCTATCGATTTTATCGCTTGGGATTGCGGTGCACTAGGGGTGCAGGAAACCTTATAGGTGAGTTCGGCAACACAGATCCAGCTTCACGGAATGTCGAGGGTTTGTGTACGAAGATAGAACCATGAACGTGCGCACTCCTGACCCATACCCTGGATGGCTCTCCGAAGAAGACCTCTACGAGGCACGGCAGCGCCTGCCCATGCTCTACGTCGAGGCCATTCCCGTGCGCCTGGACCCGCTGGGCTACGTCAACGAGGTGGGCCTGCTGCTCACCGGCGATGATGACGGGCGCATGCTGCGCACCTTCGTTTCGGGGCGAGTGATGTACCGCGAGACCATACGCGCCGCGTTGATCCGCCACATTGAAAAGGACCTGGGCACCATGGTGCTTCCGCAGCTTCCGGCTTCACCGGTGCCATTCACCGTTGCAGAATACTTCCCGGCACCGAGCGAAACCGGCCTGACCGATGATCGCCAGCATGCCGTATCCATGTGCTACATCGTGCCGGTTCGCGGCGAGACCAGCCCTCGCTCCGATGCGTTGGAGCTGACCTGGCTTTCGCCCAGCGAAGCGCTCAGCTCGGACATCCAGGGCGAGTTCGCTGGCGGTCGAGAAAATATTCTCCGTCAGGCATTAGCCCATGTCGGAGTGAATATCTAGCCCTGCTGCCCGCTATTTGGAATGATTCCCTGCCGGCGCTTGATGATCGATCCAACCCAGCTTCCCAAGAGCACCCCGAGCATGCCCACGGTGCAGCCGATCAGGGTCTCGACCACGCGGTCGTACATCACCGAGCCGCTCAGGCCCGTCACCAGCGAGACGCCCACGAGCGCCATCGGGGTAATGAAGACCTGCGCCAGGAAATAGTTGCGCATGACCAGCAGCTCGGCCATGAATTGGCATATGGCGATGAAGGCGAGCAGGATCCAGACCTGCGGGTTCAGGAAGATCAAGATCGCCATCAGGACCATGCCTGCCAGGGTGCCAAGCATTCGGTGCACGCCGCGCCGGATGCGCAAGGTCGTGGTGTGCCCGACCAGGGGAACCACCGCGGCCACCATCGCCCAGTAGTTGTGCCCGGCTTCCAGGCTGCTGCCCACGGTATTGGCCAAGGCGCCGGCCACGCCGGCTGTCAGGATGTAGAACAGCCCTTCCCACCAGATGGCCTTGCGGACGTTATCCGATAGTGGCGGCAGCGGGGTGCGCTTCCACAAGCTGGTCCACTGCCCGAGTGCACCGGCCGCACCGATGGCTACCGACAACAAGATCGTCAGGGCCGACACGAGCAGGGCTTCGCCGATTGGCGCGGGGACGGGGATCGAGGCAATTGCCGCGAATGCGAAGATGTGGAACAGCGAACCGCCGGGCCGCAGCCGCATGAAACCCACCAGCACCGAGCAGGCACCGGCCACGAGAGTCGTCGCGCCAACTACTTGCCACTGCTTGATTCCAGGGTCCGAATGGTCGATCCACCAGTGCGAAGCGGCCAGCGCCAGGGCGATTACCGCGAAGAACAAGGCCCCGGAACGCACCTGCATCCGCAACCGGTTCCAGTAGCCGTCCACGCGCCCATACACGCCGGTAAAGGCGCCGAACACGGCAAAGACCACAAGGTCCAGCCGGTCAATCGCGAAGAGCGTGATCAGAGGCGCAAAAACACCGATGCCGGTGCGCAGGCCGATCCAATGGTCCTTGCGGGCAGGCCCCAGCGTAATGAGCGCCTTGGCGGATTCCTTCAGATTCTCCAGACCCACATCTTCCTTCCGTCGCGTTGGACACAACACGTACGCTCCATTATTCGCGCTTTGCCTTGTGAAGCGTTAGGTTTTGGCGCACATTGCCCCTGTCGTTTTCCTCACCGCGCGGTTAATACGGCACACTTGGTACGTGTCCGAAAAGAACTTTGACCCCAGTGCCCCGCATGCCCGCCAGGATGAATTCGGCTTTGAAGTCGGAACCCGGCTGACCGCTCCGGACGGTTCCCCGATGTTGGGACGTACCGGCGTTATCCGTACCCCGCACGGCGACGTCAAGACGCCCGCGTTCATTGCGGTAGGCACCAAAGCTACCGTCAAGGCAGTCACCCCGGTGCAGGTTCAGGAGCTTGGCGCGCAGGCTGTGCTGTCAAACGCCTACCACCTGTATCTTCAGCCAGGCGCGGATATCCTCGATGAAGCTGGCGGACTAGGCAAGTTCATGGGCTGGCAGGGGCCGACCTTCACCGACTCCGGCGGATTCCAGGTCATGAGCCTGGGCTCGGGCTTCAAGAAGGTCATCGACATGAAGTCCGTAGACCAGTCTGGTCCGGACGACGCCGTGGCCCCGGGCAAGGAACGCCTGGCCAATGTGGACGAGGACGGCGTCTGGTTCAAGTCCCATCTCGACGGCACCAAGCACCGCTTCTCCCCTGAGATCTCCATGGGCGTGCAGCACCGGATCGGCGCGGACATCATGTTCGCCTTCGACGAGCTGACCACCTTGCAGAATTCCCGCGGCTACCAGGTCGAGTCCCTGGAGCGCACCCGGCGCTGGGCCGAGCGCTGCATTGCCGAGCACTTTGCATTGACCGACTCCCGCGAAGGCAAGGAATACCAAGCCTTGTTCGGCGTCATCCAGGGCGCCCAGTACGAGGACCTGCGCCGCAAGGCCTGCCAGGACTTGGGGGCCATGGCCTTCGATGGCTTCGGCATCGGCGGCGCCTTGGAGAAGGAAAATCTGGGAACCATCGTCGGCTGGTGCGCCGAAGAGCTTCCAGAGAACAAGCCGCGCCACCTGCTGGGCATTTCCGAGCCAGATGACGTCTTCACCGCGATTGAGAATGGTGCCGATACTTTCGACTGCGTCTCGCCCACTCGCGTTGCGCGCAACTCGGCGTTCTATACCCCCTGGGGCCGTTTCAATCTTTCCGGCGCACGCTACAAGCGGGATTTCACTCCGCTGGTGGAAGGCTGCGAGTGCTATGCCTGCAAGAACTTCACCCGTGCGTACATTCACCACCTGTACAAGGCCAAGGAACTGCTCAGCCACACGTTGATTTCCATCCACAACGAGCAGTTCACTGTTTCGCTGGTTGAATCCGCGCGCCAGGCGATCGAAGATGGAACCTTCTTCGAGCTCAAGGACAAGGTGCTCTCCAGCTACTACGCTGGCGAACCGGATCCGCAGGGCCAGCCGGCCGCCCTGTAGCCAAGGGCCGCAAAGCAGTCGAGGCATCGATTCTCCACGCACTGGGCAGTGCAAGGAGAATCGATGCCTCTGGCTTTTCTAAGCCGAAGCCCTCTGCCCTGCGCGGGTCATCGGCAAATGCATGATCCCGTCGTCGTCATAGTCTTCTCCGGAGCGGAGGAAACCGAACTTTCCGTACCAGCCCTCCAGCTGGGTCTGGGCGCTGAGCTGGATCTCCGCCTCCGGAGCGCAAAGCGCCACGGCACGCTGCATGAGTTCCCCGGCCAGGCCCCGGCCTCGGGCTTCTGCGGCCGTTGCAACCCGCCCAATGCGCGGAGTGCCGCTTGCGCTGTCCATGATTCGCACAGTACACAGCACTTTCCCGTTCTCGGTGGCCACCAGATGCACAGTGCCGGCATCCAGATCGCGGCCATCGATGTCCGGGTAGCACGATCGCTGCTCGACGATGAATACCTCGGCACGCAGTTTCAGTATTGAGTAGAGCAATTCTGCGGAAAGCCCATCGGGCTCGTGGATGGAAATCAAATCGTTCATCCTCCAAGACTACCTACGCCCCCGCGCCCAGCTTCCTGCCGGAAACTTGAACCAGGGCACTTGCACCAAAGAGCATTGCCGCGATCCACAGCAACAAGGGAATGGGAGTACCGGGGCTGAGCACCAAGAAGAAAATTGGCGAGAACGTGGCAGCTGCCCGAAGGAAAGTCGCTGTTTCCAGGAAAAGATACGTGGCCACGGCCGACTCGCTGGTGGCTCCCCCGAGTAATGCATCCCAGTCCCGTTCTTCCCTGCTGGCGTGGGCACTGCTTGCCGCAGCACACCCCAACGCGGCGACCAGGCCTGCGGCGATCCAAAGCCAAATGCGATCCAGCTGGATCATGCCCAGCATTCCCAGCCCGCCGGTCAAGAACAGCAAGGCGGTGGCTGAAAAGAGCATTGCATACAGCGTTGCTGCCCGCATCAGGCGCTGTTCCGAAATCCCTAGAAGCTGGGTGAGCTGCCGTTCGGAAACGAGCGGTGCAATGGTCGCGGAAATGCTCAAGGTGAGAACCAGGCAGAGCACCAGGTAAAAGGCCGCTGCGCTCAGCGGGTTGGCAATTCGCTGAACCGTGGCGGCCAACGCGAAAGCCAGGAGCAGGAACCCGGCCACCGAATGCCAACGGCCTCCCCTCAGCAAACGGAGGCAGAGAATGCGCCACGCCACCGGCAACTTGGCGGTGAGCTTGCCACCGCGTGCGCGCCTGCGGCTAATAGCGGATGTCGCCGGAGCCGAGAGGCCTCGCGAGTCGCCCTGCATCAAAGCCCCCACGGCGAATTGCTGGTGCTCTCCGGCAAAACGCAACGCCTGGCCCGGAATCTGGTCAAAATGGCGAAACGCACCGTACGTACTCGCGCCGCTAAGTACCAGGATAACGAGCAAGGCGAGCACCCAGGCAGCCGGCTTCAAGGTGGCCGCAGCCATAGCGCCAACCAGGCTTTGGGCCCAAGGAATCTGGAACATCAAGAGCATCCACAGCACGGCCAAGGCGATGAGCAGCCCGAGGCCCACCCAGTCGCAGATCCGTCGCGCAGCTATTTGGTGGTTCTTCCCCTGGATCGCCGTGGCCGCGTTGGCAAGCCCGACACCGGCCACTGCGAAGCAGGCGAGCCCAAGGACTGCAACGGGTACCGGGAGCGATCCGGCCAGCCCCAGCATCACGATCAGCCACAACGCACCGGCAAAGCTGCTCGCGAAAAGACCGATGAGCACCGCATTTCGCCAAGTCGGCTGGCGGATAGCCCGGAGCTTGACCGGTAGCGGCAGCCACCAGTCGGCCTTGGCCGCACTGAGCCCGCAAGGCCCCAGGTAGAGCATGAGCCGAAAGGTTGCCAAGCCGGCCAAGGCCAATAGCACGAAAGAGAGGTCCTGCAAGCGCCAGACGGCGCTGGGCAGCTCTTGGTGCGCTACGCCCTCGCCCAAGAGCACAAACAGCATGCCAAAGAGTGCGCTGAAGAGGTAGGCCAACGCCACCAGCGCGGCCAGCACCCAGACATAGGCATCGGAAAAGCTGTCGAATTTCTCGGAGAAATTCCGCCGCTTCTTGGCTCTATTGACCAGTTCTCGAGGATTGAAATCAACGGCATGGCTTGCAACCCGGCTAGCGCTCAAGCCACTGCGCCCCTGCCTGCGGATCAAGCAGTTCACCCTCGTCTTCATCCAGAAGCAGCACTTGGTCCACGCAGCTTCGCACCATCAGCGGATCATGGGTCACCGCTAGCAAAGTTGTTCCCCTGGCGCGTACCCCGGCAAGCCGCTGGTACAGCTTCTGCCTGATACGCAGGTCCAGGCGTTGTTCCGGTTCGTCAAGAATCAGCAGTTCTGCCGGACGGATCAAGGCCGCGGCGAGCAGCAGCTTACGGCGTTGGCCAGAAGACAGCTCGCCGGGAAGGTGATCGGCAGCAGCAGTGATTTCGAAGAAGTCGAGTTCTGCCTGGACTAACTGGGCCCAATCATCCAGTCCGTGTCCACGAGCGACCATTTCCAGATGTTCGCGCACCGTGAGTTCTTCGAAGAAGGCGCCGTCGGTGACCTGTACTGCGACGGTACGGCGAAAATGCTCCGAGCTTTCATTCACGGGAAGGCTTTGGAACTCGACGGTGCCTTCCACCGGAATGAGATGTCCCAGGATCGTGCGGATCAGTGTTGATTTTCCGCTGCCATTGGCACCGATAATTCCTAAGCCAGCACCGGGAGCCAGCTGCAGGTTGATCGGCCCGCAGATCACGCGATTGGGATAGCCAATGGTCAAGTCGCGTGCTTCTAGCTGAACTTCAGCGCTTTGACCTGTCTGCATGCCATCGATTCTAGTGTCCGGATACAGCTGTGGGCATCGCCCTCACGGATGATGCCCACAGGATCACTAGCTTGCGATGGCCGCTTGGCTGTAGCCAGGTTCGCGCTTCTTGAACCATTTGATGACCATCGAGGTCACCGGAACAAACAGGACCTCCACGGCAGTCTTGTAGATGAAGCCCACCACCACGTAGTTGATGAATGTCGGCGCATCGGCGATGCCGATAACTGGCGCTGCAATGGCACAGAAGATCAGGGTATCCAGGAACTCCCCAACACCGCTGGAGCCGATCAAGCGGAGAATCAGCCCGCGCTCGCCGGTACGTTCCTTGAGCTTGACCAGCACCCATGAGTTGGCCAGCTGCCCCACCAGGAAGCCGCAAGCGGAGGCGACGACGATCTGCCAGATCGGGCCAAGGGTGCGCTCAAATGCGTCTTGCCCGTCGTAGAACTCGGCTGATGGCAATTGGATCATGACCCAGAAGCAGAACACTGCGAAGAACGCCAAGGCGAAAGTCACCAGGATTGAACGGCGAGCCGCCTTCAATCCGTAGACTTCCGCAATGACGTCGCCCAGAATGTAGGCCAGCGGGAAGAGGAAGAAACCGCCATCGGTGACCAGCGGACCGAAGCTGACACCTTTGGAGGCGCCGATATTCGAAAGAATCACGACCGCGCCCATCAAGGTGAGCACCGTGGAGAAGTAGGGAGAACCCGAAGAAGCGAAAACCGCGTTCTTGGTTCGAATCAGATTGTTGCTGGCGTTGGAATCGCCCATGAAATTTTCCTTGTCAAAGTGGTTCGCCAGAACATCGCTAAAAGGCACGGCCCTGCCCACGAATCAAAAGGGTGGAGGTTCCATGCCTGCGCGCTGTCCCGCTGTATTAGCACTTACGCAACAAGTATCCCATGCATAACTGCGGCCACGTTCTCACCTGTTGAAGGCCAACCATGTTTCAGAAATCAAAGAATTCCAAAATTCATATCTCACTTGAATGTCTTCGAACTATAAATTCGAGGAAACAAATAGTGCAGTGACCGTCCTCCCGTACATCAGCATGAAAATTTTCCTTTTTTGAACGCGTTCAAATAATTGGTAGAATCGGATCCACCCACTTCCATCCAAAGGCTCCATGACAACGCAACCACGCACCGAAAAAGGCCAGCAGACCCAAGCCAAGCTCTTGGCAACTGCCTTGGAGTGCTTTGCCACGGACGGATATAAAGCCTCGAGCATGCGTGCCATTGCTTCGAACGCAGGGGTTTCCCTGTCGCATGCGTACTACTACTTCAAGTCCAAAGAGGAGATCGTTGCCCAGCTCCTGCTGAACCTGCGCAGGGAGCAATTCGATCTTTGCGCGGGGATGCTCGCAGAGGGAAATACCCTCGAAGCCAACATCCGCGCAGTACTCGACACGGGCGTCGAAGCGTTGGCTCCCTATCACGATTTCGGGCCTGCGTTCCTGCGTCTGATGCTCGCGCGCGATATGGGCAACGACGAGATTTCCAGCATTGAATTGGAGATATGGGAGAAGGTCGTTTCCGGATCCCGCCCGTTGCCCCCATTGGGCATACGACGCGATCTGCCGAAGTTCTTGCTGCTGGTCTCCCGCCAGATCTTCTCGGCGTGGGCTTTCGACCAGTCGCCGCAGCAGCGCCGATCCAGGCTTCTGATGAAGAACATGGCACCGGTTGCCGCCAAGTTCGCGGTGCTCTGCCGCTTGCCTGTGGTGCGCTCGCTCTTTGAAGATGTGCTGGCACTGATGGATCCAGGGCCAGCAGGGATTGCCGAGGTGTCCATGGCAGATCCTTCACCGCTGAGACGGCCGAAAGCCTCCTGAAAAGCTGCGGATTGCGCGAGCCGGCAAACACCCTGACACAGAGTTCCGTATCACCGCGCCTTAAGGCGTAAAGTCAAACATGCCGATAGGTGATCCCTAGCGAACCAAAGGAGAATGCAGCACTATGAGCGCAATGGCACGAGCACTGCCAAGCTGGACCCACGACTACGCCACGCTGCGTGATCGCATTGCTTCCTTCCCGAACCAGCACGAGATTCGTTCGGTGAATCAAGACGGTGAAGACGTGGAAATCCTCCGCTACTGGCCTGATGCTTCCTGGTCCGCGCCAAAGGACGCGCAGCGCTTGATCCTCTTGGGCACTCCCAACGACGGCACCGCTGCAGAACTCGCCACTTCGGGTTGGCAGCCAAGCACGACCATGCATCTGCTGGCCGGCAAGCCCGACGACGTCGAGCAGGTAGTCAAGCTCGCCGATACATCCGGGCTTTTCGAGGCTCCAATGGATAACTATGACGTCGTTGAGGTGACCGACTTCGACCGTCCGGTCGCCCGAGGACGCATGCGCTACGGCGAAAACTACGGCCTGCTTACCGACCCGGACCTTTTCTCCCCCGCTGATCCCGATGCGGCTCGCCGCGCGGTACTGGCTAACTTTGCAGGCGCAGCTTTCGGCCACGGGCTGCCCTGGCTGCTGCTGGTAGCCACCGCAGAACACGCCCAGCAGCTTCCCGAGGGCTGGTCCAAAGCGACCACGCTCAGCTTCTGGCAGCACGGCTAATCCCATTCCCTACCCGCACTACCCGCAATTGAGACTATGACTAATACAAACACTGCCTCTCCAGCCATGACCCTGACCATCGCTGGTTCCGAAGCCACTGGCGGCGCAGGCGCCCAGGCCGATTTGAAGACCTTCCAGGAACTGGGAACCTTCGGCATCGTGGCTTTGACCTGCATCGTCTCCTTCGATCCCAAGGACTCCTGGAACCACCGTTTCGTTCCCGTTGACCAGCAGGTAATTGCCGATCAGCTCGAAGCCATCCAGGCCTGCTACGAGGACAAGCTCAGCACGGTCAAGCTGGGCATGATGGGCTCGCCAGCAACGATCAACACCGTTGCCACCGCGTTGAATTCCCAGCAGTGGGACAACGTACTGCTGGACCCGGTGCTGATTTGCAAGGGCCAGGAACCAGGCCACGCACTGGACACCGACGAAGCCCTCAAGGCTGCCTTGCTGCCCTTGGCTACGTTCGTCACCCCGAACCACTTCGAGGCTGAACAGCTCTCGGGAATCAAGATCACCACCGAAGATGATCTGATCGAAGCCGCCAAGAAGATCCACGAGGTCTCCGGCGCGGCGGTCCTGGCCAAGGGTGGAGTCCGCATCGCTGGCGAAGACGCCGTGGACGTTTTCTACGATGGCACGACCCTCGAGGTCTTGCGCGAGAAGAAGATCGGCGAAGTTGCGGTCTCCGGCGCGGGCTGCTCGCTGGCCGCAGCCGTAACTGCAGAGCTGGCCAAGGGCGCTACCCCGCTGGAGGCAGCCCGCACAGCCAAGGCGTTTGTCACCGAAGGCATCCGCAACCGCGTTTCTGGCAACACCCCGTTTGACGCACTCTGGCAGGGCGGCCGCCGCTAGGCCCTGGCTGCTGGAGTGTTTGCTGGCCACTGCCGTTCACGGCGGTGGCCAGCAAACTGCTTTAACCGTGGTCCCAGTCATTGGCCTAAGCCAACCGCACTTGTTATGGTTATTCCGGAAGTGCTCAGAATCAATGCGTGGAGAACCACAGGAAGGAGCGGTCGGCTATGCAAGCCACTTTGACGCTCTGCCCGTTCGTCTGCGTATCGAACGGGGTTGGCAACACATTTTCCGCTTAGGGCTTCTGCCTTAGGCAATGTTCCAGTGCCCCCAATTTTTCGTTCCCTTGCAGACCTCAACACCTTGACGATTCGTGATTCCGCGCGCCCATGAAGCGCGTGCGGACTATTTGAGGATTTCCCATGCAGCCATTGACCGAAAAAACCATCCGTTCTTCCTTCATCAACGCCAGCCGCCAAGAAGCGAAGAAATTGACCCTTCCCGAAAACTTTGCCTCCCTCGAGTGGGATTCGCTGGAGTACCTGGGTTGGCGCGACCCGAAAATGATGCAGCGCGGCTACCTGCTCCACACCGACGAAGCGGGGCAGACCCGCGGCATCCTCTTGCGCCCCACCGACGGTGGCCGCAAGCCGACCAACGCCACGATGTGCGAGATGTGCCGCGATGTGAACATCCCCTGCGCGGTAGGCATGTGGACGACCAAGCGCGCTGGCCAGGCTGGACGTGACGGCAATACCTTGGGGACATTGATCTGCCTGAACTTCGAGTGCTCACGCAATGTGCGGATCCCGCCTCCGAAGAATCCGATCTACCCGGACCCAATGGTTGTCGTTGCCGAGCGCATCCAGCTGCTCGACGAGCGCGTGCATAGCTTCCTGAACCGCCTCTAGGCAACCGCAGCCTTCAAGCCGATTCCGGCGCCGCCCGCCCAGCAAGTAGTGAACTGATGAGTAACAAAGCGTCCAAATTTTCTCAAAAATGGACGGGCCCATCAGGCCTTGCTGGGCGGGTTTGTCGCAGTGGTTCGCGGATTTTATTGTGAAATTCCCAAGCCAGCACAATATCCAGCCAAAGGTTACTATTCAATAACCCCTTGATATATGAGCTACGTCACCTAAGATTCCAGCTATGGGTATACGCACTAGCGGACGTTTACCCCGGACGATCATCAAGGCTCGCACCGCTTTTATGTCGCCCGCCCATGACGGGAGCAGCACCGCTATCCAGCCCAGCTAGGAGAATCATGGTCACTCGCCGCACGCAGAGAGTGCCGCGCCTGATTTTGGGATCAGCCACTGCGCTTGCACTGGCTGTTACCTTGTCAGGACCGGCAAGCGCAGCAGGAATCCCCCAACCAGGCGACGGCGAAAATGCCGCGTCCCTGCCAATCACCAGTTCATCAGCGCTGTCCAACCTGAAAGTCTCCGGACCTCTTGCCAAATCAACTGGTGAAGTGTCTGTTTTCGTTCAGTTCCAGGGTGATGGCGCCTTCGAGACGGTGAAGAAGTCCGGCAAGAAGAAGGACACTGCCAAGGTCAAGAAGATCGGCAAGGAGGTCAAGGCCAAGGGCAAGCAGCTGGCAGCCGAGGCCAATTCGAAGGTCATCTACACCACGCACAACGCACTGCAGGGTGTCGCACTGACCGGTGATGCCGCTGATCTGCGCAAGCTTGCACAGCGTAGCGACGTTGCCAAGATCAGCTCCATCGTTCCCAAGAAGCCCTCCAACCGCAGCTCGGTAGTTGACACCGGCGCCCTGGAATCATGGAAGTCCCTGGACAAGACCGGCGACGGCGTCAAGGTGGCTGTACTGGATACCGGTGTGGATTACACCCATGCCAGCTTCGGCGGCCCGGGCACCTTGGAAGGCTACAAGGAAGCCCAGGCTTCCGATGAGCTGCCCGGTGCAGATTCGGGCCTGATCGACACCAACAAGTTCATTGGCGGTTGGGACTTGGTTGGCGATGACTACAACGCCGACTCCGACGATCCCACCTACCAGCCAATTCCGCATCCGGACCCTAACCCGCTTGACTGCCAAGCTGCCGGACACGGCTCCCACGTTGCCGGAACCACCGCAGGCTATGGCGTCAACGCCGATGGCTCGACCTTCACCGGGGACTATTCCTCGCTGGACGCCGACGCGCTGGCGCAGATGAAGGTCGGCCCGGGCTCGGCCCCTGACGCACAGCTCATCGGCATCCGCGTCTTCGGTTGCGGCGGCTCCTCCTCCGTGGTTGGCCAAGCACTGGACTACGTACTTGATCCGAACGGCGACGGCGACTTCTCGGACCGCGCCGACGTGGTCAACATGTCCCTTGGTTCGGATCATTCCCCGGCCAACGACCCTGAAAATGACATTGTCGACGCCCTGAGCGCAGCCGGCATCCTCTCGGTTGTCGCTTCCGGCAATGCCGGTGATGTCACCGACGTGGGCGGTTCGCCGGGCAACTCGCGTTCCTCGCTGACCGTAGCCAACTCCGTTGGCTCGCACGTCACCCTGGACAAGATCCAGGTCGATGGCCCCGACAATGTCGCCGGTTCGGCCTCGGGCCAGTACTCGGCGAACTTCAACTACACCAATGCTGATCCGGCCGCCTTGTCCGGAGAAGCAGTGATGGCTCCGGCCGATAACGCATTCGGTTGCGACGCTTTCGAAGAAGGTTCACTGGAAGGCAAGTGGGTTTGGCTGCAGTGGAGCGAGAACGGCGAGTTCCCTTGCGGTTCCGGCGCCCGCTTCAACAACGCTGAAGCCGCCGGTGCCACCGGCGTCCTCTTGGATGCAGAAAGCAACCTGTTCGATGCAGGCATCGCCGGCAACGCGACCATCCCAGGTGCGCAGTTCACCTTGGACGAGTCGAACAAGCTGCGCCCAGCAGCTGAAGCTGGCACGCTGCAGGTTACCCTGTCCCCCGAATTCGTTGGCGGTTCCTCCAGCGAGTCCGGCGTTGCAGACACGCTGAATTCCTCTTCATCGCGTGGCGTCCACGGTTCCAACGGCGTGGTCAAGCCGGATGTGGCTGCCCCAGGTACCCAGATCGGCTCGGTTGGCGTGGGCACCGGTACCGGCACCGCCGTGATGACCGGTACCTCGATGGCCACTCCATTGGTTGCTGGTATCGCCGCGCTGGTTCTGGAAGACAGCGACTACACCCCATATGAAGCCAAGAGCATCATCATGAACACCGCGGCCACCGACATCAAGGCCGCCAATGGCGAAGCCTACGGTCCGAACCGTGTTGGTTCCGGTCGCGTGATGGCCGATGCCGCACTCCAGAGCCCTGCTTTCGCCTACGATTCCGAGGCAGCGGATCTGACCAGCGTGGTCTTCGGCGTTATCGAGCTGGGAGGCAAGAAGCCGTTCAGCGCGCAGCGCGAAATCACCATTGAGAACACCAGCGGCAAGGCGCAGAGCTACGACGCCAACTACGTGGCCGCTACCGAGATCCCAGGCGCAAGCTTCACCTTGGATCGCAGCAGTGTCACCGTGCCGGCCGGCGGCAGCGCCAAGCTGAACGTCACCCTGAGCGTTGACCCGCAGCAGTGGGCCAAGACCATCGATCCAACCATGGCTACCAGCCAGTCCGGTCTGGCTCGTGCCTGGGTTGCCGATGCCAGCGGTCGCGTCGAGCTGACTGCCAGCAATGCTCCGACCCTGCGCATTCCAGTCCAGGCAGCACCCAAGCTGGCTGCTGACATGGAGGGCAAGCTCAAGAAGATGAAGAAGGGCGCGGATACCACCACCCTGAGCCTGAAGGGCAAGGACATCACTGCTGGCGAGGGCGCTACTTCGGTCACCTCCCTGCTCGGCGCCTTCGAACTGGGCGCTTCGAGTGAACGCGGCGACGATTCGCTGGACAGCATCCCGGCGGCCCGTTCCGTGGACCTGCAGCACGTTGGCGCATCGAGCACCGCTGCCCGCACCGGTGTGGCTGACGGCCTGCTGAACGTCGGCATCTCCACCTGGGCCAACTGGGCCCACCTGGCTGGCGGCACCGAGCTGGATGTCGAGATCGATACCAATGGCGACGGCGAAGCCGACTTCGTTACCTTCAACGCCGCATTTGACGAAGTTGACCTTGACCTGGCAGCAACCTTCAACCTCGCCACCGGCGAGCAAGTTGATCTGCAGCCAGTGAACGGCATGCTCGGCGATGTCGATACCAACACCTTCGACACCAATGCAGCGGTCTTCCCGATCTCCCTGTCAGCCCTGGGGCTCGATGAGGATTCGTCGGAGATCTCCTACCGTGTGCTGGGCTACTCCTGGTACAACACCGATGAGAACGGCTCGATGATCCCGGTTGACCAGACCGACTGGATCGACTTCAACGTGGCAGCGCCACAGGTTGATTTCGGTGCAGAAGGCACCTTGTTCACCGATCTGTCCGGTACCCAGATCCCGGTGACCGTTGCAGACAGCACCAAGGCATCGAAGGCACTGTTGCTTCACCTGCACAACGGCAATGATGACCGTGCACAGGTTCTGGAAGTAACTGACGGAAAGAAGAAGGGCAAGAAGTAGGCCTTCCACCTCCCAAGAGCAGGCCCGGGGCACTTCCTAGCGAGTAAGGAAGAGCCCCGGGCCTACACCTTTAAGATCCAGCCGCGCAGCTTATTGCATGCGCAGCTTCTCTTCGAGAACCAGTACTGCGGCTTCTCTGACCTGGGCCGCGAATTTCCCATCGGCCTTGGCCTCGGCGGCCAGGGCCTTCGCCATGGTGATGGCCGGAGCCGATTTAACGCATAGCGGAACAGTTCCGCCGGCGGCCACGAACTTCACTGCGCGCTCGCCCACCGGCAGGTAGCCGACCTGCTTGGCTTCACAGAGATCATCGGAAATCACGATTCCCCCATACCCCATTTGTTCACGCAGCAATCCGGTGATGATCTTCGAAGAGAACGGTGCATCGTTCTTTCCATCGAGCCGGGAGTAGCGGGCGTTGGAGACCATGACCCAGGACTTGCCCTGCTCGATAGCCTGCTCGAATGGCTGCAGATCGCTGGAGTCCGCATCGATCTTCGTATCGGTCACTTTGGTACTGGTATCGGTGTTCCCAGCGACCCGGCCCAATCCGGGGAAGTGCTTGACTACCGGTTGCACGCCTTCGGAGCGCAGCGCTTCGTTCACCGTCGAAATGGCCTTGGAGACCCCCGCGGCGTCATGCGCGTATTCGCGGCCAAAGTAGCCGATGGGTGCGTTGCCGGTGCCGATACTGGCCGGAACAACGTCCGCCACCGGAGCCAGATTCACGTTGATGCCGGCTTCAGCCAGTTCTTTCCCGGCGGCGCCCACTTCACGCTCCAGCTTCGATACAGGCCACCCTCCCTGCGTCAACGCAGTCGGCAGTTCGGTGAAACCGGGGCCCTGGAGCACCCGGACAAAGCCCCCTTCCTGATCGGTGGCCACCCAGGCCGGCAATTGCCCGGGAATGCCGGACTCCAAGCCCTGGGTAATTTCCTGGACCTGGGCGGCGGTCTGCTTCACCGGCAGTTGCGAACGGCCACGCAGGAAGACATTGGAAATTCCCTGCTTCTTCATCGCAGAAATTTCCGCAGCGGTTGCTCCTGTTGCCGGGACACCGGCCATCACGAGGCTCGCTGCCTGTTCGCTGGCGCTCAGCTCGTCGGCCAGCGCTTCTGCTTGCTGGCGCAGCGAGGGTTCCTGGCTGCGGCTAGGCGATGGGCTTTCTTCGGCCCCGGAGTTGCCGGACGGGCTGGGAGTTGCCTGCTGCGCAGGAGTCCTCGTACTGCTCGGGCTGCTGGAACTGCCAGCGGACGTGCTCGAAGCTGCTTCTTGGGCATTCGGCGCACTGCAGCTAGCGAGCATCACCGTCATCAGGATTCCGACTGACATGAGCTGCTTGGCACGGGTAGTCATGAGATCATCCTCCCACCGTAAACTGCGAAGTTGCCGAAGAGCCGAGAACCTTTTGCCGTTGGCAGAACGCTAGGCACGCACCACCAGCAGTTCATCCCAGTCGGTGGTGTAGCGCTGCGAAATATGCTCTCGTTTCATCGACCATTCAGGGATTTTGGCCATTCCGGCATGCCCCAGTCCAATGGATTTGGCACCGAATCGCAGGGAGATGTCCTGGACTACCGACGAGACGTTTTCTAGTTCCTCGGCAGCCGGATCGGGACTCTGGCCAAAGAGGTCCAGCTGTTGCTCGCCCGGAGAATCGCTGAGCCCGGAGAGGATCACTCCCCCGCGAACATAGTCCATCCCCGGTTTCATCAGATCCCGCATCGCGGCAATTGCCAGCTTGCTGAGCACGATGGGATCCCGCGTCGGACGCGACAGGCGCACCTGGGCACTGGGGAATGAGGCCTCTCCCCGGGCGAAGCGGCTGGTGCCCGCGGTGACGGTAAGCAATGAAGCGTAAAGGCCCTCGCGCGCCAAGCGGCCGGCAGCCTTCTGCGCATAGATGGACATGACTTCTTCCATCGCTTCATAGGTGCGCACCGGCGTGGAGAAGGAACGGGTGAACATGACCTGGCCGCGGTCCGCGCGTTCCTCCACCGGACCGATGCAACGTTGCCCGTTGAGTTCGAAGACCGTGCGCTGCAAGACGACAGAAAACTTCTTGCGGATCGCCAATGGGTCCGCTGCTTGCAGGTCCGCGATGGATTCAATGCCCATGGCTGCCAGCTTGGCACCGGTTTTGCGGCCCACACCCCAGACATCGGTGACTGGAACCCGGTTCAGGATACTGCCCAGGACCTCGGGATCCATGAGCTGCTGGACGCAGACTCCGCCCAGTCCCGGATTGTGCTTGGCAATATGGTTGGACAGCTTCGCCAGGGTCTTGGTGGATGAGACACCCACGCAGACTGGCACCCCGATAGTCTTGTCAATGGCTGCACGGATCTGGGCCGCGGTGCTGCGCACCTGCTCCAGGTTGCCTTCCAGGCCGACGAAAGATTCATCGATGGAATACACCTCGTGCCAGGTCCCGAAGCGTCCGAGCAATTCCATGACCCGGGCAGAAATGTCCCCGTACAGTTCATAGTTGCTTGACCGCACCGCAAGGTTGTGGGAGTCCATATAGCGTTGGACCTTGAAGAAGGGTTCTCCGGTAGGAATGCCCAGATCCTTGGCTTCCTGGGAACGGGCCACCACGCAGCCGTCATTGTTCGACAGCACCACCACGGGACGATTGCGCAGCGAATAGTCGAAGGCCCGCTCGCAGGAGACGTAGAAATTGTTGACGTCCACCAGGGATACGTGGTCAGCGGACATGATGCAGGCACCTGGTAATGACGCCGAAGACGCTGACCTCATCGCCTTCGGCCAGTACCACGGGCAGGGGAGATTCATCGCTGAGCAGCCCAACCTCGTGGCCGTCAATCTGCCAGCGGCGCACCAGCATCTGCCCGTTGAGGTTGACGATGACCACAGAGCCGTGGCGCACGGCCAGTGAACGGTCCACGATCACTTCATCGCCGTCGAAGATGCCAGCTGACCGCATGGCGTGGCCCGAGACGCGCATGATGAAGGTGGAGACACGGTCACGGACCAGCAACCGGTTCAGGTCCAGTCCACCGTCAAAATAATCGCGTGCTGGCGAGGGGAAACCCATCGCGGATACCGCTTGGACCGGCCCTTGGGTTGCTCCCGGAGGCATCAGCTCCTGTTCTTCAGCCACACCCCACCACTTTCTAGTACAAATATTCGAATACTTGAATTGTAGCGCGTTATCCAGCAACCTTCATGTTTCCGGCGAGCGCGCTACCCCCGGGATTCCGTAGCAGAGGTCCTCCCATGGACCTTGGCCTGCGCTTTCCAGCTGTACAGCGCGGCGGATACAACGATAACCAGCAGCGTCGCGGCACCGGAGATCACGATAATTGCCCTGGCCGGGCCAACCAGCAATCCCGGGGTGCCGATGAGATAGCCCAATGCGACCATGATGTTGATGAGCATCCGCAGCTGCGCCCAAGCAGCGCCATGGCGGGTTTCCGGCACGTATTCGTAAATGGCTGTTCGCACTCCGGCATTGTGCAGTCCATTGCCCAGCCCGCCGGCAAGGAACACCAAGGCCAGGCCAGCCGCGTTGGACCAGAGCCCTTCTGTGAGGATCGCGGCGCCCACCAGCCCTCCACCGAGCAGAATCGGCAAGGCGCTTCGGGTACCGAAGCGGCGATTGCCTCCCAGCAGGGAACCGAACACTGCGCCCACGGACCAGGCACCGAGCAATACCGCGTATCCAGTGTCGTTATCGGTGATCCCGCGCAGGTAGAACACCCCCGAAACGCCTTCTGCTGCGGTAAACAGCACGATCGCTGCCACCGGGAGCAGCAAGATCCGCAATTGTGGATTGCGCGTCAAGGCAGCTCCACCGGGCGATACCGGTCCACCCGGATCCGGCTCGTTCCCTGCGTCTGCTCCTTTCCCGTTGGCGGCTTGCGAGCGGGACAGGAAGATGGCCGCCAGGGCCAGTGCCAGGAATCCTGCCGCCGCGTACCAAAGCACCGCGCCGATCCCCGCTTTCGCGAAGACGAGTGAAGCTATCGCCGGCGCGATGATTCCCGCCAGGGACGTCGCTACGACAAGGAAGCTGCTGGCACGAGCAATGCTGAAGCCTCCGCGGATGCGCGGAATGATCTTGAAAATGACCGCTCCGTTAACCACCGCGCAAATACTGGCCACAGGCATCAAGGCGAGGCTCGCAAAGATATTGGAGGCAATGGCCATCACCGCGAAAATCGCCACATGCACGCACAGGTTCAGGATCCACACCCTGAAAAGGGCTGCCCCGTCCACCCAACGCCCTATAGCCGGGGCGGCAAGGATCGGCGGAACCAAGCCGGCGAGGAACAACGCGGTTACGCCCCAGGACCCCAACTGATCCGCGGATTCCAGGGTCAAGGCAAAGACCGCCATGCCCTCGCCGAGCATGGAGAGCAATGCAACCACGCAGAACAGGACACAACGCACCGAAGACTGCACCTGGCCCCCTTCCTCCGCGCGCATGCCACGCTGGCCTAAAGGTTCTAGTCTATGGGTAGGGGGATTCGCCTCCGAGGACATATCGCGCCAAAGGAGTCTCGTGAAAGTATTACTGGTCAGCTGCGGAGATGTCGCCACCGAGGCAGGACTGCGGTTCCAGCAGGAGGGCCATCGCGTCACCGGCTGGCGGCGCAACAGCCAGAAGCTGCCCGCAGGATTTACCGGCCACAGCGTAGACCTGCTCGATGCCGCCCAGTGGCCAAGCATCGATCCGCAGACCGAAATCGTCGTGCTCACTCCCGTGCCAGCCACCCGCGATGCCGATGGCTACACGCGCGGCTATCTGCAGGTCGCCAAAGAACTGGCTTCACGGCTGGCAGCCCAATGCCCCAATCTTCGCCGGCTTATCTACATCTCCTCCACCGCAGTGATGGGCGGCGCCAACGGAGAACTCGTCGACGAATCAGCACCGCTTGCCCCAGCTAGCCCCACCGCGCAGGTCCTTGCGCACACCGAGGCAGCGCTCGCCGGCAGCGGCCTGCCGGTAACAATCCTGCGGGCGTCGGGAATCTACGGCCCGGGCCGCACCCGGCTCATCGATCACGTCACTGCCGGAGCCGCACAGATTCCCGCGGGCTCGCATTGGACCAACCGCATCCACCGCGATGACCTGGCCGCGGCCATCGTTCACGTTGCGGCGCTGGGAGAGCAAGCCGCTGGCCTCTACCTGGCCAGTGACAGCACCCCAGCCCAGCTAGGCGAGGTCTACCAGTTTTTGGCCAAGGAACTTGGTTTGCCTGCGCCGGAAGAGGCAGGACAAGCCCCGGCACGACGTGCTGCCGACCGCCGGCTCGATAATTCCAAGCTGCTAGCCAGCGGGCTTGAACTGCAGTATCCAGGATTTGCCGAAGGCTACCGCGCGATCCTTGCCGGGACATCAACCCGCCATGCCTAAAGCGCGTAAAAGACAGCCTTAAAGGAAAACCGGCTTGCAGCGCATCGCCATGATGCACCGCAAGCCGGTTGTTTTATTTCGTTCCGGGTGTGGACCGAAACGCTTAGAACCCCTTGCGCAAGGGGTTGAAGTGCCGGGCGATGCCTGGAACCTGCTGGCCAGCAATCTGGGCAGCCAGGATCTTGCCAGTCAGCGGTCCCAGCGCAACGCCCCACATGCCGTGGCCGCCGCCAACCGACACGCGCGAGGATCCGGTCTGGCCAATGAGTGGCATGCCGTCCGCGGTGCATGGGCGTCCACCCACCCATTCTTCTTTGCGGTTCTCCCAGTTAATCCCCTGGTAGACCGGGGTCGCAGCGGCAACGATGGCCTCAATGCGCTTCGGCTCCAGCTTGTGGTTGGCGTCGCGGAATTCCATGGTGCCGGCGATGCGGAAACGATCGCCCAGCGGGGTGCAGGCAACGCGCTGGGTCGGGAAGTAGATCGGGTGCGTTGGCATGTGTTCCGGCTCCACGGTGAACGAGTAGCCGCGGCCTGCCTGAACCACAACGTTCACACCGAACTTGCTGGCCATGTCGGTCATCCAAGCACCGGTAGCCAGCACCACGTGATCCGCGGTGATTGAACGGCCTTCGGAACCGATGACGGTGACCGAGCCGCGATTGTCGCGCACATCGGTGACGTTGAAGGCTCCGATGATGTCGCCGCCGCGGGCGATGACGGATTCGGCCAGTGAATCCATGAACTTCGGCGGGTTGATGTAGCGCTGGTTCTTGATGGCTACGCCCGCAGCGACCTTATTGGACAGGGTCGGCTCGATGCCGCGCAACTCGTCGCCGGTGAGCAATTCGTAATCAACTTCGCCGCCGGTCTTCTCGATCATCTCGAATTCATGCAGCAGCGCATCGCGGTCGCTGAGCGAGGTGAATCCGGTCAAGAATGGATTTGCCGGCTTGGTCGGCTCCTGCACGCCCGGCCCTGCCGAAGTCGCCTGCGCGATTTCGTCGAAGGCATCCAAACCGGTTGCGCCGATTTCCGAGTAGACCCGCATGGCTTCTTCCCACTTCTTCGGGGTCGAGTGCCAGGCAAAACCGATCAGGAAGCGGAGCAACTTGGCATCGGCCTTCAGCGGAATGTACAGCGGGGATGCCGGGTCGAGCATCATCTTGAGGCCGTTCTTGAAAATTGCAGGCTCCGCGATGGGCAGGGTCAGGGCCGGGGTCAACCAGCCGGCGTTACCCCAAGAGGAACCGGACGCGACGCCGCCGCGATCCACGACGGTGACCTTAATGCCCGCTTCCTGCAGGTACCAAGCGGTCGACAGGCCAACAAAGCCAGCGCCTACAACAACGACATGATCTGGCACGCCTACTCCAGCCATGATCCACTCTCCTAGCATTTCGACGGCCTCTCCACACGAGCCCGCATGTCTTCACTGTCGCGCGATCCCCAGGGAAAATCAACGCGTCCTGACGATTCGACGGTGAGCGCCACCACACCGGCAGGAGGTTCGTGTTTCTTGCGGTAAATGATTGCCTATTCCGAACTTTCAACAAGTACTTCCTCCCGTACGGGCACTTTCCCCAGAGGCTGCATCACTATCGCCCATCGGGAACTTCGCCCCCAACGCGTCCTGCGTAGACTGGAGAGAAGCGAATTACCAATCCCGCCGATCAGCCATTTCTAAGGAACTGCACCACACTCATGGCCTCACGTAAACCAGCCAAGAAGAAGCCTGCCCAGGGTCATCCAGCCCGCCGTTCCGGCGCCAGCAGCGTGCCTTTTGAATCCGAAGTGCGCCAAGCTCTTCAGCCGTTCAAGTCCTCGCTCTTCCGCCACTTCCACGAAGAGGGCCAGGCAGCTAGCGAGACCCGCGCAGCGCTCGAAGGGCTCACTACCCTGCTGACCGTGCATGCCCAGTTGCGCCAGAGCGTTGACGTCAAAACCCTGGATCCGACGATTCTGGGTGAACAGCTGGGCCACTTGACGTCGCTGGGCAAGGAAGTTTCGGAAGCCAGCGCTGCGATCCTCAAGCATTACCTGACTTTCCTGGGCACGACCGCAAATTTCGGCGGAAGCGTGGATGACTTCAAGCAGACTTTCGAATTCCTCTCCCGCATGGCTGGCGGTTCACCCATCGTGGCACCCTATCTCGAAGATGATGAGGCCAACGGCAGCCTCGAAGCGATGCCCTTCGTTTTTGCGGCTCGCGAGTTGATCAGCTGGGTTGGCGAAGGCAAGCCGACCACCCCGGCTGGCGTACTCACCGGCGATACGCTGCAGGATGCGGCCAGCGCGCTGGGCCTGTTCGTCAAGGTCGATGAATCCGCCGTCGTTCCAGAGGATGCCCAATGGGAGCCGGAAGACGGCACTGCCGTTTCTTCGCTGGCCGACGTTCCACGCCTATCGGCATACTGGGACGCCCTGATCGGCACGGCCATGCTGCGCTACCAGGAACCGAACGCAACCCCAACCGAGTCGCTCAGCGATGCGCTGCTGGCATCCAGCGGACAAGGCGCCCGCTTGGTCAAGGAGCTGATTGCAGAGGTTCTCTACTCGCACATCCTGATCAACACCTTGGAGCAGACGGGCAAGGCGCAGATCGCCGAGATGGTAGCCGGCGTGTTGAGCAATGCCGCATCATCGACACCGCCACGTGCCGAGTTCGCGTTGCAAGTTCCGACCGAAGATGACCTTCCCGCCGAGCAGCATCACCTGATTGCCAGCCTTGAGGAGGTTGTCCCCCAGGTCGAGTCCCTGCTGCGCGTCTTCGAACGCGAAGGCCTTGTCGAGATTAATGACGAGATCACGATTCCTGTGGTCTTGCGTTCTTCACTGGAACGAGCGCTGGCCAAGGTTTCTGATCACGTTTTGAAAGACACCCAAGAGGCAGAGGCCTCCGAGGCTTAACCACCAGCAACGGCAAAGGGTGCGAGAACTAATTCGAGTTCTCGCACCCTTTGCCGTTGCTTCATCGATTAGGAGCTGCGCGTGGCCAGCTCGGCGTCGTGCCATAGCAGGCGATCGAACCATGGGCCCCGCTTGGTTCGCCGGCCTTCACGGCCAAAGAATCTGCGGTTGCTTCTGCGTTGATCGCAGCATCTGCCGTCTTGCTATCAAAGCCGCCCTTAGGCTCCACGGCCAGGCCTTATTGTTGCCAAACAAGCGTATCTGCCTGGGTACTCATGCGCTCTCGCTTCCCAGACAGGAAATGCTCTCCATAGGCGCAACACCCCGCCACGCAGGCCCATTCCGACCTGAGGTGTGAGGCAGAACGCAGAAACACGGGCTGGGTTTAAGTTATAAAAGGTACGTTGCATTACTGACAGACAACGGCGTGCGATGGGGGCACAGCGCCGATGAAAGATCAGTCCGTTTACGCAATGCAACGTACCTTTTAATCACCCTCGGATCCTTAGTGATGCCACTCGCAAAACACCACCAAGTACCTTCCCGGTGATCGGTCTTCACCGATACATGTCTAATTTATCGCGTCCTGCGAAAATCCGAAATCATACTTTAGTAGGAGGGCAGGGGTCAGAACGGGATGCTTGCGCGCAGTGCCCAAACACCGTTTTCGGAACTGGTTGCAAACTTTCCACCAAATGCACGCATCCTGTCACCCATGCCAATCAGGCCTGTCCCGCCTTCGGGCAACCCACTCGCCTTCTTGTCGAAATTCCCCATCTGATTAGTAATTTCCAGGATGCCCTCTGCCCCTTGGACCGTGAGTTCGAAGGTGCACTTCCCGCCCAAGGCACCGTGCTTTATCACATTTGTTGTACCTTCTTGCATGACCCGATAAATCGCAGTCTGTGCAGAACGGGGCAATTCGGAAATTTTCTCGTCAGTGGTGGAGCTCACCTCGAAATTTGCCTCTTTTAGCCTCTGAACGAAAAGTTCTGCACCCTGAAGCGCGTAAACAGTAGTAGCGGCCGGCTTATCAATGCCCTGGGACGAGGGATCTGCCATGGTCCCATCAGCCCTCAGGACATTGAGCATCAGGCGTAAATCGTGCAAAGTCTCAGTACTCAGTTTGGCGATGACATCCAGAGCTTCGAGGGCCTTCTGCCCATCGTTTGCGAATTTCGCGGCCTTCGACTGCATGGCCACGACCGTGATGTCATGCGCGACAATATCGTGCAGATCCCGGGCAATGTTCTTTCGCTCCCGGTCGACAGCAAGACGAGTCTGCTCTTTGACCGTATGCATTTGCCGAAGAGCGAGCTCGTTCTTCTCGCGCAGCAAGTAAATATTCCTCGTTAAGAAGAACGCCATCGCCGTCAACGGGGCAATCCCGACAAGCAGAACCGCGTCTTGCCCGGACTGGATGCCGAACTGCACCATCCACGCTGCGGACAAGGTTAGGAATAAGGCCCTAACACTCATGGCACTGGCCGTAGCTGCCAGCGCCGAAAAAATCATGAATGAAACGACAGTCCAGAAGAACAAGGCGCCGTCCGTGAGGAAGAAATAGGCAACTGCCACAAACAATCCGACGGATACGGCAACCCAGCGAAGACCAAGCGCAAGAATTGCGCACAGTCCTACGCCGAGCAACGCGCCTCGAACCGAAATATCCGACGAACCACTAAATCCGTCTTCCAGCAGAGTCACGAACTCGCTACTGGAAACCGCGATCAGAACCGCAATACCAGTCCAAACAATGACACCCCGACCAGCGAAGAGCTTGGTCAGGGTGTCCTTTAGTCGTCCATTCATATGCCGAATAATTCCCGGCTCAGATGATCAAGTCAAATAAACCGCGTTATGGGCAGGCGACGCCGTAGCGTTTGCAGAACCACTCCGAGAAGGCTGAGCCAAAGCCAGCAGGAGTAGCAACGTTGCCACTGCTGGAGGCTGGAGAGCTCGCAGCAGATGCAGGAGCTGCCACGGCGGTCAATGGTGCCAGAACTAATGCTGCTACGGCCAGCATTTTCAAACCCTTCATAACAAACTCCACATCAGATCAACTTATATACTTTCAGGTGAACAGGCCAACATGAGGCCACCCGCATCGAATCAGAGGAATCAGATGGAACAAATAAAGGTCCTTATTGTCGATGATGAACCTCTAATTCGGCATGCGTTGGGCACAATCCTAGCAACAGACCCCGGAATTGTAACGGTTAATTCTGTTGAAAATGGACAGGCCGCCGTCGAGTATTGCAGCGGCAATCAAGTGGACGTTGTGCTCATGGATTTGCAGATGCCGATAATGGACGGGGTTAGCGCTACTAAAGCAATCAAATCTGCCGAAGACAGCCCCTCAGTGCTTGCCATTACCGCCTTTTCTTCGGACGACTATCTGGTTCCGGTACTGACCGCTGGGGCCAGCGGATACTTGGTAAAAGACTCTGAACCAGATGAAATTATTCATGCGATCCATGCCGTTCACCAAGGAACTGCAGCCATTTCCCCGTCGGTTTCTTCTGATCTAGTTTCTGCGGTTCGCGAAGCTTACCGGGATAATTCCCAAGACATTCAAGAACTGGCCTATGACTTGGGAATTACCAATCGGGAATTCGAGATTCTAAAACTGCTCGCACGCGGGCTAAACAATACCGAGATTTCAAGAACTCTGACTATTTCCGAAACCACGGTTAAAACCCATATGGCGAAGATTTTCGTTAAGCTGAATGTTCGCGATCGGGTCCAGGCCCTGGTTGCGGCCGCGCGTATGGGCCTTATCGAAATCCCGAAAGACTAGCGCCTGCTTTCCAGCTATTAGTGTGAAGTCAACCTCTTTGACACCTTGCCCGGCTGGTTCGGGAATATCTGCGCGCCATATGCGTTGAACATGAGCATAGACCGCTCAAGTTTCTATTAGGAGGCTCACTTGCCAGCATTTTTCGGCGCACCGTCAGATGGCTCGTTTGAGGAATTCCTCTCTCGATTCCTGTCTTCACGTGCCCAGGCAGCACGTCCCATCGACCTCACGCGCCTGCTTTCCGCCCGCACCCACGAAGCGGTAGCCACCGCGGCAGCGATTTCCCAGGAGCATGGCCACGACGAGATTGATTCGCTGCACCTCCTGATGGCCCTGCTGCGCACCGAACCAGTCGGCGAGCACCTGACCGCCATGGGTATCGACATCGAGGCTTTGAGTGCAGATGCCATCGCGCGCATGCCCAAGTCCCAGGAGAAGGGCGAGAAACCATCCCACCTATCGTCGGCAGCTCAGCGCAGCCTCTTTGACGCCTATCAGGTTGCTCGTAACTACGGTTCGACCTACATCGACCCTGATCATCTTTTCCTGGCCTTCGTTTTCAACCCGGAATCTCCGGTCAGCCAGCTCCTGGCGCAGCACGGCATCACCGGCCAGTCCTTGCAGCAAGCCGCCATGGAGCAGGCCCAGCGTGGCCAAAACGATGCCCAGAACCAGTCCGATTCCGAGTCCGACGTGTCCATGCTCGAACGCTACGGAACCGATCTGACCCTGCTGGCCTCCGACGGCCAGATTGATCCGGTGATCGGACGCAAGGAGGAACTGGATCAGGTTATTGAAATCCTGGCCCGTCGCACCAAGAACAACCCTGTGCTGATTGGCGAGGCCGGCGTGGGCAAGACCGCCATTGCCGAAGGCCTGGCCCGCGCCATCATCGATGACCAGGTACCAGCCCAACTGCGCAATGCGGCCTTGATCTCCATTGATCTTCCGGGCATGCTCGCCGGAACCCGCTACCGCGGAGATTTCGAGCAGCGGCTCACCGGCCTGCTCGACGAGGTAGCCGCAGCCGAGGGGCAGGTGCTGATATTCATCGATGAGATGCATCTGCTGGTCGGTGCAGGCTCTGGCGAGTCCGGCAATATGGACGCCGCAAATATCCTCAAGCCGCGTTTGGCGCGTGGCGAGCTGCACATGATCGGCGCCACTACGCTCGATGAGTTCCGCAAGGTGGAGAAGGACAGCGCGCTGGCTCGGCGCTTCGGCAAGGTTACTGTCGCCGAGCCGTCGGAGGAAACTGCACTGGCCATTTTGGACGGCCTGCGCGAATCCTACGAGGATCACCACCAGGTGCAGTACACCCCCGAAGCGCTCAAGGCCGCGGTGACGCTCTCTGCCCGCTACCTGAACGACCGCCAGCTTCCTGACAAGGCCATCGACTTGATCGATATCGCCGGTGCCCGGCGGTCCATCGCTGCCGGAGATGCCGAGGATGTGCAGTCCCTGCGTGCCGAAATGGTAGACGCCGAGCGTGAGAAGTCACGCGCTATCGGCGAGGAACGATTCGAAGAAGCTGGCGCATGGCGTGACCACATCGTGGAGATGACCGCGCGCATCAAGGCTGCTGAGGAGGCCGGCGATGCAGGGGTCACCCGGGTAGTGGATGAGAAGCAGATTTCGGAAGTGATCTCCCGATCCACCGGCATCCCCACCTCGCGGATCTCGGGAGATGACAAGGCACGTTTGGCTTCGCTGGAAGATTCCCTGCATGCTTCGGTCATCGGCCAGCACGATGCCGTTGCCGCTGTGGCACGCGCCGTGCGTCGCAACCGTACCGGAATGTCGCCAGCAGGTCGCCCCATCGGCTCGTTCCTTTTCCTGGGTCCCACCGGCGTCGGAAAGACCGAACTGGCCAAGGCTCTGGCTGCAAACCTCTTCGGTTCGGCCGAATCGCTGGTTCGCGTCGATATGAGCGAATACGGTGAGAAGCACACCGTGGCGCGCCTGATCGGAGCACCTCCGGGGTACATCGGCCATGACGAGCCCGGCCAGCTGACCGAGAAGATCCGCCGCAACCCGTATTCGGTCGTGCTGCTCGATGAAATCGAGAAGGCCCACCCGGACGTGTTCAACGTGCTGCTGCAGGTACTCGATGACGGCCGGTTGACCGACTCAGCCGGGCGCACTGTCGATTTCTCCAACACGCTGATCCTGATGACCAGCAACCTCGGCGGCGAGTACTTGGCCAACAAGGCCGGAAACTTCGGTTTCACCTCCGCCAATGCCACCAGCGAGGCTGGAGAAATCCGGGCCAAGGTCATGGGCAAGGTACGCGAGTTCATGCGCCCAGAGTTCCTGAACCGGCTGGACGAGGTACTGCTGTTCTCCAAGCTCTCGCAGTCCGAGATTGGCCAGATCGTCAAGCTGGTCATCGCCGAGACCGAAGCTCGCCTGGTGGACCAGGAGCTGAAGCTGGAGGTGAGCGACGCTGCCGTACAGTGGCTGGCAAACGAAGGCTACGACCCCGAGTTCGGTGCCCGCCCGCTGCGCCGGCTGGTACAGCGGAAGGTACAGGATGCCATTGCCGACCTGCTGATCAGTGATTCGCTTGCCGCTGGTGACACCGTTTCGGTGGACTACGCCGCTGGCATGCTGAAGGTGCAGAAGAAAGTCGAGATGCCGACTCCACCTGCTCACAACGAGCACGCGCCAAACTACTTCGATAGCTAGGCCGGCTTAGCCCATAAAGGGGCTTGCTTGCTCGGGACTTCCGTCCCGGCCAAGCAAGCCCCTTTTCTTCACTTAGAAAGTGCGCTAGTCAGCGGCAGAAATGCAGTCAACCTCTAGCTAAGCAGGAAGACTCCCGGTACCTTTGACTGCATGGCGAACATTGGAATGATCACCCTTGATGCCCTTGACGAGAAAGCTGCCTCGGCTTGGTGGAGGGCTGTTCTGGGCGGGAAATATCTGGGCCAGTACCCGGGGTTCACCATGATCAGCGTCCCTGGCTTCAGCGCTCGGTTGGGGTTCCAAAAAGTTGATGAGATCACTGCCGGCAAGAACCGGGTTCATCTCGACTTGGAAGCAAGCACCAGCCGCGAGCAGGAAGTCACCCGTTGCATGGCTGCTGGCGCAACACGCGTTGAGGACCACACCGAAGATCCCACTTTTGGCTGGACCATTATGCGCGATCCTTACGGAATCGTCTTTTGCATTTCCGACCCACACGAGGACTGAGGACATGTCGCTGTTCGCCAGGAAATCATCGGAGGCTTCGACTCACCGGGTGCAGATCCATTTTGCCCAGCCGATGACCGAACGCCTGCGCAAAGATCATGAGGCGGGCCTGCTCGATACATTGTTGCCCAAATACAAGTCTTCCGGAACCATCATCAGCGCCAAGACCACATTGGACGCGGCCGAGGAGCCGATCTCCAGCGACATTAACCTTGAAGTGGCCACCCCCGAACCGAAGAAGCTGTTTTCCGAATTGCTCTCTTCGCTCATCGATGGAGGACTGGGGCATGGTTCCTGGCTGATTATTGATGGACAACGCACCGAAGTAGGCGGCAGCGAGTACGTTTTGCTTCGAACCAGGCTTGGGGCCGAATCGGAATCGGATCTGGAGCCAACAGTCAGGGCCCTGCAGCATGCATTGGGTGACGGCGAAATCGGATGGCATGAGGATGTCTACTACCGGCATGATGGCCCGGTGTTCGTTTACAACGGCGACTCCGCCCAAGCCATCATCCACACATTGGAAACAGAACTGGTGAAGCATCCGTTGCTGGGCAACGCAGAGATCCTTTCGGTTTCCCCGCAACAGTAAAAGGACTCGATGGAACTCTCCACCACTAAGGTGCCTTCCGAGGAACAAATACTCTCGCTCTACAACGCGGTGGGCTGGAGCGCCTATACAGACAACCCAGACGTACTATTCGAAGGCCTGAAGAATTCAGCATGCGTAATCTACGCCTACGACGTAGACCACCAGTTAATCGGCCTTGTGCGCGTGGTCTCGGATAATGCCACCATCTGCTACGTCCAGGACATCCTGGTGCGTCCATCTACGCATCGCACCGGCGTAGGCCGTGCTTTGTTCTCTGCCGTACTAGTGAAATATGAGCATGTGCGTCAGCTGGTCCTGATCACCGATGATGAACCCTGGCAACGTGCCTTCTACGAATCCATGGGGCTCACGGAAGCGTCGGATTTCCGTCCCGGTGCGATCCGGACCTTTGCCAAATTCTCGTAACAGCTCTCCCTTCGCTGCCTGGCCTGTATAGACTGACCATTCATCGATAATGAGGAGTTATTCTTGCGCACCCGTTCGGTCATTGCCCTGTCATCGTTGGCTTTGCTTCTAGCAGGGTGCAATGCAGCTCCCGAACAAGCAGCGCCAGCCGATTCGACGGCGGCTTCCGTCGCTGGCTCCACTCCGGCGGCACAGCCCGCGGCCGAAACCGGTGAACCCGGTGAAACCGCCCCCGAGCCTGGACCCGCGGAGTTGGACGCCAACGCCAATTCGGGACAGGCCTGGGCAGATTCCAAAATTGAGATGTGGAAAGAAAACTCTGGCATCAAGTCCACCAAAGGCTTCTTGTATCCCTACAACCTAATGACTTCTTGGGAATCTCCAGCACCTGGTGCCATCAATATCTTCTTGGATAACAGCATGAAGTTTGGAACCCAGATGCGGGAAAGCTACGAAACCAACGAGGATGAGCTGCGCATGATGGGCCGAATCATGTTCGAAAGCGTAGGCGAGGCCTCGCCGGAATTGGAATCTGTCACCTTCGCTACTGAAGACGGCAATAACTCAGGAACTTTCACCCGGGCTCGTACTGGTGCCGATCCCGAGGACCGCAAAGCCTGGGCCTCGGAAAAGTACACGCAGTGGCTGTCCGCCATGAACGATACCTACAAATCCCTATGCGGCGCTGAAATCACTGAGCTGGAAATCTACCGCACATGCCTGCCCGCTGACCCCCACGCCTACGTTGAGAAAGTCGAGTCGCCTGCGCTTGGCGAACTCGTCGTCACCCTCGCAGACGGTCCATGGATCGACGGCGAATACGACGTGCCCGCATCGATCTTCGTCTCGGGAAATATGATGCTCAAGATCAACGAGCGTGCGGCAACCGGCGAAAAAGTTGAAAAGCTGACGGTACTGGCCAGAAATGGCGATGACACCGATACGGCACTCCGCAAGGACTGGGAAATGTAGTTCATTTCCTTTCATGATCAGTTGATGGGCCCTCAGCCCCTAGGGTGGTACCTATGACCCAAGAACTCTCCATTCCATACGAAGACCTGGAACTCAGCGCGCTCTGGGACCGAGCAAAGGCGGCGAAGGCCGTCATCGTGCTCGCACACGGTTCAGGTGCTGGAAAGGATCATGACTTCATGGCCGGCTTTGCGCTAGCCGCTGCGAATCTGGGTGCCAGCGTCCTGCGTTTTAATTTCCCCTACATGGATGCTGGAAAGAAGTTTCCCGACAAAGCGCCAGCTGCGGTCGCAGTGTGGCACCAGGTCCGCCGTTGGGTTGAAGAACACTTGGCTGAAGGCCTGCCAATCTTCACGGCAGGAAAGTCCTTTGGCGGGCGCATCGCTTCCCTGTCAGTTGCCGAGGGCATGCCCTCGGCAGGGTTGATCTTCCTGGGGTACCCGTTGCACGCGCCTAAGAAGGAAGAGAAGCTACGCGATGAGCATCTCTACCCGATTGCGGTGCCGATGCTTTTCCTCGAAGGCACCCGAGATCCCTTTGCCAACCCCGAAAAGATGGAAGAAGTCGCCAGCAAGCTGAACGAGCACAGCGAACTTTCCTGGTTCGAAGGTGGCAACCATTCCTTCAAGGTAGCCCGCTCCGGCCGCACCGTTGCCCAGGATGGCGCGTGGCTGGCGAAAACTGCTCTTGCCTTCATCTCCAAGCACATCGCATAGTCCAACGGTCCTAGTCCACCTGCTTTTCCAGGAATCGGTAGACCTCGGTTTCATCTACTCCGGGAAAGGCTCCGGTTGGCATGGCCGCCAGCAAGTGGGTATTGGCGCGCGTAGCCGGCCACGCATTGCCGAACCACTGGCTGGATAGGTCAGCAGGTGGACGGCGGCAGCAGTTCTCGTCCGGGCAGGTGGATTGGCAGCGCTCCTTGGTATCCCGCCCGCGGAACCACTTCACATGCTCAAAAGGCACGCCAATGGACAAGGAATACAGTCCCGAGGAATGGCGCTCGGTGCGCGCCGTGCACCAGAAGGTCCCATTGACGGTATCGGTGTACTGCTCGAAGGAACGGAACTTATCCATCTGCTCGAAGACCACGCGACTTGTCCAATACCGGCAAATGGTTTGTCCTTCAATGGCACCGGTGTGATCGGCTGGAAAGTTCACTCGGTCATTCTCATAAGCCTTGTGCAAGATGCCCGATTCGTGGACCTTCTGGAAGTGGCAGGTCATCCCCAGATGCTCGGTGGCAAGGTTGGTGAACCGGTGGGCTGCGGACTCATAGGACACGGCGAAAGCATCGCGCAGATCCTCGATGGCCAACTCACGGTTGTTCTTAGCTCGCCGCAAGTAGTCCACCGTGGACTTTTCCGGCATCATCAACGCCGCGGCAAAGTAGTTGGTCGCGACCCTCTGCGAGAGGAAATCGAAATAATCGGTTGGAGTCCTATGACCCAATACGTGATGCCCTAGCGCCTGCAGCAACACCGAACGAGGATCATGTTCCGAGCGGTTCGCCTGCGTCAGATAGATACGCTTGTTCTTCTGGTCAGTCACCGAACGCGTGGAATGCGGAAGATTGCCAACAAAGCGCAGGCTGAATCCCAGATGCTCGGCGATATCTGCTGCACGATGATGCGAGAGCGGCCCTGAATCGTGGCCAACTGCAGAGAGGACTTTGGCGGCTTCCTGCTCGATATCCTTGTAGTAGTTGTTGCGTTGGCGCATCTCATGGCGCAACGCGGTATTGGCCCGACGGGCTTCTTCAGGGGTCGCGGCCTGCTCGTTCAGGCGGCGTTCCAATTCATGCTGCAGTCCCACCAGGGATTCCAGGACGTCCATGGGCAGACGCGTGCCAACACGAACGGTAGGCAATCCCAAGGACTCGTACAGTGGACCGCGTTGGGCACGTTCCAATTCGATCTCCAAAGCAGCACGGCGCGATGGCGGTTCGGTGCCCAGCAGATCGTCGACGCCAACCCCCATGGCTCCAGCCAGGGACTTAAGCAGCGATAGCTTCGGTTCGCGCTTGCCGTTTTCAATCAGCGACAACTGGCTCGGCGCGGTGTCAACGAGCGCCGAGACATCATCCAAGGTCAGTTGCTTGCCCTTGCGCAGAAAGCGGATTCTGCGGCCGAGAGCAATGGCGTCGAGTTCTGTATCTTCGCTGCCAGCGCCATTGCCGGCTGAGTTCACTGAGCGATTCCATGTGGTTGCAGTCACATGACAAGGTTATGCCAAGGATCGTGAAAATTTCTAGATCTTCCGGATTCAACCCGTAATTCAATCGCCCAGCAGTGACGCGGAAGCAAATATTCACGGTTCTTTCCTTACTTCCCCGGCGAGCTACTCTCAACAAATGCACAGCCTTTCTGCGGAATCTTCAGCGAAGCGCAAACGTTGAAACTACAAAGAGATCCCGCAAGGAGCACCATGCACGCAGTCTCCACCCGCCCCCTACCGGCCCCGCGCCATGCCCACGATCCACCCCGGACTTTGGTCATCGTCGGCACCGATGGCGCAGGCAAAAGCACCACTATTGAAGCTTTAGTACAGCAGCTGCGCAACGATCGCATTCAGGCTCGTAGGCTCGCAAACGTCGCCGCGCGGAGCTGGCTTACCAAATTCTCTCGCACCCTGGGAATCACGTTCCCGACTTTCACCCAGGATTTCTTCGAAACTTCCATTCGCAGCTTCAATGTTGCCCGCAATATGCTTTTCGCGGCCCGCTCTCCCGGACTCAGCGTGATGGACCGGCACCTGTATTGCCAATTAGTGCTGCGGCGCTTACGCGGCCATCCTCCGGGACTGCTCCTCCCCTGGCTTGCGGCGAAAAGTACCGAGCACGCGAGAATTGTCCTGCTCGACATCGACCCCATCCTTGCCTTTGAGCGGATCAATTCCCGCGGCAAAGACGACGAAAGCATGGAGTATCTCAGCGAAAGTCGAAATGAGTATCTGCGCCTTGCGCAAGTGCACGGTTGGATCACCCTTGATGCCTCGCTGCCCACATCCCAGCTGGTCGAACAACTTCGCTTGGTCATCGGCAAGTAGACTCGTCCCATGAGCGAAGCACAAGCATCTTTTGCACCGGGTTCCATTCTCGAATTGGCGCAAAGCACCAAGAAGCAATGGGAGCTGGGGCAGGTCCGGCTCATTGCGAGCGGCATTCTGGCGCAGGACGGAACGTTGCGGTCCAGCGAACTGCGGGAAGCAACCTGGCAACTGTCGATTCGCTCTATCGAGAAATCTGCAGCCTTTACTCCGTCGCCTTTGGCTCAAGTCTTCACGTTGATCGCCGGCGATTTCGTGCAACTGGATGTAGACGGGCAAGAGCACGGATTGGAACCGCTGCGCCCGTTGAAATTCGAAACGGAAAATCCTGTCCAGGCGAGCCAGCCCGCCGAAGAACTGCTCATCGTGCACGTGGCCGCCGTTCCAGAGCAGGTACGAGCCACCGTTCGCATTGTCGAGCTGTCCAAAAAGCGCGAGCAGTACCTCTTTGATGGGCAACTGGGCCTTTTGGTCCAGGGCTCCGCCAAGCTCTTGCTCGGCGACAGCGAAAAGTCGCTGAACCTGCGTGACACCGTCGTTGGCTCTGACGCCGGTAACCCACGCATCTCCGGCCGCGGTTTCATGGCTGTGGTTTCTTTCGACCAGCCCTAGCCCGTTCCGGCTCAATCAGCCATGGTCGCAAGATCCATAAATCTTCGCACTCAGAAACTGCACTGCCGGCCAAGAATATCGGCCATAGCGACAAGTCCAGGCCCCCATCTGGCAAAAGCCAGCTACCAGTCCAGACTCTGATACTTCACGTTTTTTGGCCTGCTGCATAATGCCCTCCATGGCGAATCAGCACCTGCGGTTTCCATAAAATCCCAGATCATCAGTGATTCGCCGATTCTCGCAGACCCCGGAATCGGTCTGCTTTGGCTTCGCCCTTATCCAGGCTTGCTGTTAAATTTCACTCTTCTTCGCTAGGGATTGATTCAATATCGGCAAATTTCCATGCCTTGACTCAGATTCAGCGCAAGAAGCGATAAATTTCCATTTTTGTGAAGAAGTGAAAATCTTAATTCAAAAAACCTCTGTTGAAGCCCTCGCACCTGCGGAAAAGTAGTTGTCACGAAGAAGTTCACAAGATCACCTTCCGATCGACATGAACCCGCAGCTTGTGCGAAGGAGCCGAAGCAATGACTACTGAAAACACCAACGAAACCTCGATCGACAACCGCATCGCAGCCATCGAGAGCGACTGGGAAAACAACCCCCGCTGGAACGGCGTAACCCGCGACTACAGCGCTGCCGACGTCGTGAAGCTCCAGGGCCGGGTCCAGGAAGAGCACACCTTGGCCAAACGCGGATCCGAGAAGCTGTGGAAGCAGCTCACCGAGGAAACCCCCACCGGCGGCTACACCAACGCGTTGGGCGCACTGACCGGCAACCAGGCAGTGCAGCAAGTCAAGGCCGGCCTTCGAGCCATCTATCTTTCGGGCTGGCAGGTAGCAGCAGATGCCAACTTTTCAGGCCAGACCTACCCGGACCAGTCGCTGTACCCGGCCAATTCGGTTCCCCAGGTCGTGCGCCGCATCAACAACGCATTGCAGCGTGCAGACCAGATCGAGTTCTCCGAAGGCATCCAGACCGTCGAAGACTGGATGGTCCCCATCGTCGCTGATGCAGAAGCCGGCTTCGGCGGCCCGCTGAACGCCTACGAACTGATGAAGTCCATGATCACCGCTGGCGCATCGGGCGTCCACTGGGAAGACCAGCTGGCCAGCGAAAAGAAGTGCGGCCACCTCGGCGGCAAGGTGCTGATCCCGACCCAGCAGCACATCCGCACCCTGAACGCGGCCCGCCTGGCCGCCGACGTGGCTGGCACCCCTTCCGTAGTTATCGCCCGCACCGACGCTGAAGCGGCAACGCTGATCACCTCGGATGTCGATGAACGCGATCAGCAGTTCATCACCGGCGAGCGCACCCCGGAAGGCTTCTACAAGGTCACCAACGGTATCGAGCCATGCATCGCCCGGGCCAAGGCCTACGCACCGTACTCGGACCTGATCTGGATGGAAACCGGCACCCCTGACCTGGAGCTGGCCCGCAAGTTCGCCGAAGCGGTCAAAAAGGACTTCCCGGACCAGATGCTTTCCTACAACTGCTCGCCGTCGTTCAACTGGAAGAAGCACCTGGACGATGCGACCATCGCGAAGTTCCAGCGCGAACTAGGCGCCATGGGCTTCAGCTTCCAGTTCATCACCCTGGCCGGATTCCACGCATTGAACCACTCGATGTTCGACCTGGCCTCCGGCTACGCGAAGGACGGCATGAGCGCCTACGTCGAATTGCAGGAACGCGAATTCGCTTCCGAGGCCGCCGGCTACACCGCCACCAGGCACCAGCGCGAAGTCGGCACCGGCTACTTCGATGCGATCTCCACGGCGCTGAACCCTAACGCCTCAACCCTGGCCTTGGTGGGATCCACCGAAGAAGGCCAATTCCATTAGACCCTGATGGGTCGATGGTGCTAGCCGGCAAAGGCGCCGGCTAGCACCAGCACCATTTCCAAGATTTTTAAGGACGCTGCCATGAACTCCCCCATCACCCTGAACAACATCACCATTACCGCTATCCCCGTTCGCTACCAGGAGCAGATCCTGACCAGCGAGGCCCTGGACTTCCTTTCGGCCCTGCACACCGCATTCGAACCGCGCCGTGCCGAGTTGATGCAGCGCCGCCAGGTCAACCGGGCGCGCATTGCCAATGGCCGCGATCCGAAGTTCCTGGACGAGACCCGCGCTATTCGCGAAGACGATTCATGGCAGGTCGCCCCGATCGCTCCGGGGCTGGAAGATCGCCGGGTGGAAATCACTGGCCCGATCGAACGCAAGATGGCTATCAATGCGCTGAATTCCGGGGCCAAGGTCTGGCTGGCCGACATGGAGGATGCTTCCTCGCCAACCTGGCAGAACGTCATCAAGAACCAGGTCAACCTGATCCGGGTGCTGGATCAGGACCTGGACTTCACCGCGCCGGATGGCCGCGAGTACAAGCTGAACAGCTACGATCTGCAGCAGCTGCCAACCATCGTGGTTCGTCCCCGCGGCTGGCACCTGCCGGAGAAGCACCTGCTGGTTGCCGGCACCCCGATGTCCGGTGCGCTGGTGGACTTCGGACTGCACTTCTTCCACAACGCCAAGCGCCTGCTGGCAGCCGGACGCGGCCCGTACTACTACCTGCCGAAGCTGGAGAACCATCTGGAAGCACGGTTGTGGAACGACGTGTTCAACATGGCCCAGGATCTGATGGATATCGAGCGCGGCACTATCCGTGCCACCGTGCTGATCGAGACCATCACCGCCGCATTCGAGATGGAAGAGATCCTCTACGAGCTGCGCGAGCATTCCTCGGGGCTCAATGCTGGCCGCTGGGATTACATCTTCTCGATTATCAAGAACTTCCGTTCCCGCGGACCGCGCTTCGTCTTCCCGGATCGCGACACCGTGACCATGACCGCCCCGTTCATGCGGGCCTACACCGAGCAGCTGGTGCGTGCCTGCCACCGCCGCGGGGCTTCGGCCATCGGCGGGATGAGCGCATTCGTTCCCAACCGCAAGGACGCCTCGATCAACGAGCTGGCCTTCGGCAAGGTCCGCGAGGACAAGGCCCGCGAAGCAGCTGATGGCTTCGACGGCTCCTGGGTTGCCCATCCCGACCTGGTTTCGGTTGCCCGGGAGGTGTACGACGAGGTGCTCGGCGAGAACCCCAACCAGTTGCAGCGCACCCGCGAAGATGTCGAGGTTTCCGGCCCGGCCCTGCTGAACATCGAGAGTGTCACCGGCAAGATCACCGAACGCGGCATCCGCGACAACATCGAGATCGGCATCCGCTACATCGAGTCCTGGCTGCGCGGCAACGGTGCTGTGGCGCTGCGCAACCTGATGGAAGATGCTGCTACCGCCGAGATCTCCCGTTCGCAGCTGTGGCAGTGGATCCACCAGTCGGCGATCACCGATGAGGGCGAGATCATCACCCGTCGCTGGGTCCAGGAACTGGCCGAGGAGACCATGGAGGGGTTGGAGCGCTTCGAGGGTGATCGCTTCGAGGAAGCCGTGGAAATCTTCGAAGCTTGCGCCCTGCGCGATGACTTCCCGACCTTCCTGACCAAGAACGCCTACCTGCGCTACCTGGATGCGCCAGCCCGCACCCTGGAAATGGCAGGTTAGGCAGTACCCGAGACCCGGCCGATAGAAAACAGTCGTCCCTGAACGTCGGCCACGCAAAGCGGCATTCATCCGTTGGTAACCAGTCCAGCGGGTGGATGCCGTTTTGCGTGTGCGGTGGCTAGGCTGTAGCCATGGCTTTCCAGTTCAAGAACCCGGCCGAGGACCTGTGGCAGCCCGATCTGCTGGGCGAGGATTTCTCGCAACGGCCGCTGCCGATGTCGGACGGTTCCACCGCGACGTTGATCAGGCACCGTCCGCGCAGAACGCTGCGCCTGCCGCCGCCATTGCGCGGGATCGCGGTGCTTTATGTGCATGGCTGGTCGGACTACTTCTTCCAAAAAGAGCTCGCCGAGTTCCTCAGTGAAGCCGGAGCGGATTTCTACGCACTGGACCTGCGCCATTATGGACGGAACTTGCCGGTAGACCAGGCCACCAAAATCGCCGAGCACAGAAGCCCGGGCTTCACCACCGATCTGGAGGAGTACTTCGAGGAATTCGACGCGGCCCACCGCATCATTTCCAGCGCGCATCCGGGCACCCGCTTTGTCCTGCTCGCCCACTCCACTGGCGGGCTCAGCGCTTCTCTGTATGCGGCAGCCAACCCGCAGAAAGTTGATGCGCTGGCGCTGAACAGCCCGTGGCTGGAATTCCAGGCCAGCGAGATCGGGCGCACCGCCTTGGCGAGGATCGTCCAGGCGGCCAGCAGCCGCAACCCCCACCGCTTCTTGCCGACGGTGGATCCAGGGTTCTACACCCGCACGGTCTCCAGCCAGTTTTCCGGCGAATGGGATTACGATCTGGGTTGGCGCCCGGTCAACGGCTTCAAGCTCACCGCGGGTTTCATCTCTGCAGTCTTCAATGCGCAAGCCAAGGTGAAGAAGGGGCTGGATCTCCAGATGCCCACCCTGGTGATGCTTTCGGCGGAAGACTATTTGCTGCCACGCTGGCACGACACCGCCACCCGCGCCGACGTGGCCTTGAACGTGCAGGTCGTCGCCCAGCGCAGCATCGACCTAGGCCGGGAACTGCATTTGGTGCGCCTGCCCGGCGCGCTGCACGACGTGTTCCTCTCCTCGCCAAAGATCCGCTCCAAGGCCTACATGGCGTTGGGCTCATGGCTTGCGGTCGTCAAGAACCGGCAGCGTGATTCGCTGGTGGCCTCCAGCATCCGCCGGATTGTTCCTTCCGGCATCTAGTGCGGCCTAGCCCGCGACCTTGCTGGGCACCTGGTCATTGACCAGTTCCAGCTGCCAATCGCCGGGCTCATTGCCGATGATGGCAACCGAGCCATTGCGGATGGTGTCCAGCTTGTAGCCGGCGAAGTGCGAGAGCGTGTAGCGGATAATGGTGCCGTGGCAGATTACCGCGACATTCTTGCCCGGGTAGTCTGCTGCAATCTGGTTGATTGCGCGCAGGCCACGGTCAACTACAGATTCCAGTGGTTCAATTCCGCCACCGTTCTTGTCCGGCCATAGCGCCAGCGCTTCGGCCTCAACCATGCCCTCGCCCTGGGCGTAGTCGCGCTCGATCAGCAGGTCGTAGCTAGGACCCAGTTCCAGTCCCAGACCGTCGGCGATGATCTGTGCCGTCTCGCGTGCACGAGAGAGCGGCGAGGAAACGATAGCGTCCCATTGGCCGCCGTCCAGCACCGAGACAGCCTCGCGGGCTTGGGCTCGCCCGGTGTCGTTCAGGGGGATGTCGCTGGAACCCTGCAAGCGGCCTTCGAGGTTCCATTGCGTCTGTCCGTGGCGGACGAATCCTAGTTTCATATGCCCATTCTCCCACCCGGCAGGTGGCCAACAGCAACCGCTGGTGGCCAAGCTCACGATGGATCTGCAACACTTAAGCGCGTCATGGCTGCCTGGAGCGCATAGGATTTTCACGGCTGTGCCCTGCCTTTGGCGCGGGCCCGTCCCCATCGAACGCACCCCTTATAGGATCCGAGCATTACTATCGTGAACGAAATAAAGGCGTCTCTCGCCCGCGGGCTGACGGCCCGCCACATCCGCTTCATGGCCCTCGGCTCAGCTATCGGAACGGGCCTTTTCTACGGCTCCTCTTCTGCTATCCAGGCTGCTGGCCCTGCCGTCCTCTTCGCATACATGATTGGCGGCGCTGCCGTCTTCATCGTCATGCGTGCCATGGGCGAGATGGCTGTCAAGCATCCGGTTTCCGGATCCTTCGCTCACTACGCTTCGCGCTACCTGGGCCGCTTCGCCGGCTTCGTCACCGGCTGGACTTTTGCCTTTGAAATGGCCATTGTCGCGATCGCCGATGTGACCGCGTTCGGCATCTACATGGGCTTCTGGTTCCCGCAGGTGGCGCAGTGGATCTGGGTGCTGGCGGTCGTCCTGCTGATCGCTTCGATCAACCTGATGAAGGTCAAGGTCTTCGGTGAAACCGAATTCTGGCTGGCTATCATCAAGGTGACCGCAATTATCGCCATGATCATTGGCGGCGCCGCCCTGATCATCTTCGGCTTCAACGCCCCTGAGACCGAAACCGCAACCGGCATCGCTACCCTGATGAGCGCTGGCACCCTGTTCCCCAACGGCTTCGTGGGCCTGCTGCTCTCGTTCTCCGTCGTGATGTTCGCCTTCGGCGGCATCGAAACCATCGGCATCACCGCTGGTGAAGCAGCTGATCCTGCCAAGTCGGTTCCAGCCGCCATCAATACCGTGCCATGGCGCATCCTGCTCTTCTACGTAGCTTCGCTGGCCGTAGTCATGATGCTCTTTGACTGGCGCCAGATCGACGGCTCAGCTTCGCCATTCGTGCAGATTTTCGACGGCCTGGGCATCCCGGCCGCCGCCCACGTGCTCAACGCCGTGGTGATCACCGCAGCCGTTTCGGCGATCAACGCCGATACTTTTGGGGCTGGCCGCATGCTCTACGCCATGTCCGAGATCGGCCATGCTCCGAAGTCCTTTGGCCGCATCTCGCGTAACGGCGTGCCGTGGATGACCGTGGTCATCATGGCCATTGTGTTGCTGGTCGGCGTGGTGCTCAACGCCCTGCTCCCGGAGTCGCTGTTCACCATCATCGCTTCCATCGCTACCTTCGCCACCGTCTGGGTGTGGATCATGATTCTGACTTCGTACCTGGCCATGCGACGCAAGGAAGCCGCGGCGGGCCGCGGACCGGCCGTTGCCCGCGAATACGCTGTGCCCGGCGGCACCGTTGCCGTATGGATCGCCTTGGCCTTCATGGTCTTCGTTGTCGTGCTCTTGGCCCTGAGCCCGACGACGCGTGTAGCCCTGTACACCGGAATCGCATGGCTCGTGCTTCTGGCCGTGCTCTTCAAGCTGCTGGTACGCCCAGCGGCGCCAATCAAGCAGGACAGCGACTCCTTGCTGAGTTAGCCACCGCACAATAAAACAGGACAGCGACTCCTTGCTGAGTTAGCCACCGCGCAATAAAATATGCCTGGTTTCGCATAAAGCGAAGCCAGGCATATTTTTTATGTCTTTCTACTTGATCCCGGTGGAGGTTCCGGCCTGAGGCTCCGAGGGCGACTCCAGGCCATGGGGTGTGCGCAGCTCCTGGAACAACGCCAGGCTGGCCCACGCGAGCATGCCGCCTGCGACGATCCACAAGCTGCCGAGCCCCAGCCGCAGGTAGGCCAAGACGCCACCCAGGGAACCCATGGTGATCATCAGCCAAAGCACTGCGTAGCGCATCCATAGCATCCGGTAGCCGCCTCGGTCCGACCCGGTGGCCAACCCGATGATTGCTCCACCGAGTGCCTGCCCGAGCTTGACCAACGTGCCGGTCATATACGTCAGGCCCAGGGAAACCTCTCCCGAACGAGTGTAGGAAACATTGACCACGCCCATCGCGGCGGCCAGCAGCAGAGCCGTCAGCTGCGGCAAGAAATTCCCGGAGATGGCCGCAGCGAGCAGCAGTGCCGCACTGGAATACATGGCCACTGGCCGGCGCAGCCTATCGAGCCGGAAGGTAACCAGCGTTGCGAGGATGACACCTGCGACAAAGCAGCCCACCAAGGACATCGCCATCGCCCATCCGGCAAGGTCCCCTGTCATCAGCGCCACGGAGGAACGCGTGGAGTTTCCCGACATGAAGGAGAGGAAGTAGCCGCCGAAGTGCACGAATCCGACGCCATCAACAAAGCCTGCCATCGCCGTAATCGTTCCGGCGAAGAGGATTCCGCGCCATCGAAGGTTCTTTGCCACTTGCCCTGCTTTCTCTCGCCATCAGCACCATCCGGTTTCCGTAGGAGCCCTGCCATTATCTCCCCCGAAATCAGCAGCTGCGAATAAGGAATGCCCGGTGAGCAAAAGTTGTTACCTCAAGCATGAGCGAAAATACGGCTGTCCAGTCCCCGGAAGACAAGCGCATCCGCGTGGATATCTTCTCCGATATTGCCTGCCCTTGGTGCTTCATCGGCAAGCGCCGCTTTGAGCGGGGTGTCGAGGCGTTCGAATACTCCCAGAACGTGGATGTCTACTGGCACTCGTACCAGCTGGACCCGAGCCTGCCTGAGAACTATGACGGCAGCGAGGCCGAATACCTCTCCCAGATGAAGGGGCTGGGCCAGGAACAGGTCGCCCAAATGCTTGACCATGTCACCACCCAGGCTGCCGCCGAAGGATTGAACTACGACTTCGCCAACTTGAAGGTCGCTAATTCCTTCACTGCACTACGCGTACTGGAATACGCCAAGAAGCATGGTGCCGGAAACGAGATGAAGGAAGCGCTGCTTTCTGCCCACTTCGAGAAGGGCCTGAACACCGGAGACCTAGAAACGCTGCTCGAACTGGCCGGAACGCTGGGGCTGGATACCGGGGAACTGCGTGCGAAGCTCTCGTCCGGATCCTACGTTGAGGAAGTCAACGCAGATATCGTCCAGGCACGCGAGCTGGGCATCAGCGGTGTTCCTTTCTTCATCATTGATGGAAAGTACGGCATTTCCGGCGCCCAGCCAGCCGAGGTCTTCGCAAATGCGCTGGCCCAAGTGCATTCCGGAGATGTGCAGACCCCGTAGCCAGCTATTTGCTGCAGACCAGCTTGCCTTCAGAAGTATCGAGCTTGCGTTCTTTTTCCAGGCCGTCGAACTTCTCCCCCAGCGCCAGGTCCACCCGGCTGCCCCACTTCTTTTCGTCGTAGATGAAAACGATGCCGGGGATCTGGCGCTGCACGGTGAAAGCCTGGGCATAGCCATCAGGCCCGGCAATGACCGCGCCAGCGGTTTCTGAGAGCGACTTCCACCCGGAAGTCAGCGACGAAATCTTGAAGCCGCGCTTTTCCAGTGCCTCGGCAGTGTCACCCGCAAGACCCGAAATATCGGTCGTGTTCAGCACGCGTATTTCGACATCTGAAGGTTTTTGGTACTTGAAATCGATGGCCGGGCACTTGGGGTTTTCGATTTTCGTCTCGCTTGGCTTCGGGCTCGCAACGGCGGCAGGCTCGCCACCCAACTTCAGCGTTCCATTGAAAACGAGTACGGCGCCGGCCAAAACCGCGATCACCAGCAGGGCCATCACGGAGAAAACAATGTTCTGGCGTTTGCGGGCACGCCGCTTAGCCTGGCCGTCCGAGCTGAAACTTAATTCTTGCTCGTCGACAATATGCGCACCGTGCCATTGCCCCGGGTCATCGCGATCACGCATCATTCCACCTTGCTCTGGTCAGCCTTCGGCAGCTGCTGGCCTGAAGGCGACGTCATCGTCATCCTCGTGGCGCTAGCTTATCTAACTAGCGTCCAGATCCAATATGCGTGCGTGTATTACCGAGCGATGATGAAGCGCCGAGCGCAGCGCGCGGTGCATCCCATCCTCCAGATACAACACGCCCCGATAGCGCACTACATGCGGGAACAAGTCGCCATAGAAGGTGGAATCTTCAGAGAGCAATGTTTCAAGATCCAAGGTGGCTTTGGTGGTGACCAAGTCAGCTAGTTTCACTTGCTGCGGGGGAAGTCCGCTCCAATCACGCGCCGAAGAATAGCCGTGGTCCGGGTATGGACGGCCTTCACCTACCGCTCGAAAAATCACTATTCAAGCATACGGACAAACTCTCCAGACCCACAGACCTACAGATCAGGCGCTAGTTGGCAGGCCGCAGGAAGGCCACTTCCCGAGACGGCGCCGATTGAGCCGGGTGGCAGCCGGACTCGCCGCGCAGTTGCCGGGCGAATGCTACACGCGAATGCGAATAATCAGACACGCAATGCGAAAAAGCAAGGATTGTTACGCCAAGGGAAACTTGGAGGAACCGGGCGTAACTTTAGCTGGTAACAATCGCGTCATAAGGTGCACTCTGGGTTTATGAACAACGTAGTCACCGAGATCCCACTGCTCGATATTTCTACCGCACGCAATGCTGACGGCTCCTTCAACAAGGATTTCGTTGCCGCGATTCGCGACGCCGCACACCGCGTCGGCTTCTTCCAGATCGTCGGATACAGCGCATATGCCGGGCAGGACCAGGAACTGCTCGACACCATCGCAGAATTCTTCCAGAAGCCCGTTGAGCAGAAAATCAAGCTCGATAACCGCAATAGCGCCCAGTTCCGCGGCTACACCCGGATGGGCACCGAAATCACCCGCGGCCGCGCCGATGCCCGCGAACAGATCGACTACGGACCGGAACGCGAGACGTTGGCGGTCGTTCCCGAGGACAAGCCGTACTTGAACCTGCAGGGCCCGAACCAGTTCCCTGCCGATTTCCCCCAGCTCGAAGAGCGCGCCATGGCGTGGGCCGAGCTGATGAACAAAACCGGCCACGAGCTGCTTTCGGCCATCGCTGTGGGGCTGGGCTTGCCCGAAGGCCACTTCGACGAGCCATTCGCCAACACCCCGTCATGGATGGGCAAGTTGGTGCACTACGTTTCGGGCGACGTCGTACCAGAGTCGGGCAACCAGGGCGTTGGCCTGCACGCCGACTACGGCTTCGTCACCCTGCTGCTGCAGGACCAGGTTGGAGGGCTGCAGGTGCAACCCTACGGCCAGGAAGAGTGGATCGAGGTGCCGCCGACCCCGGGTGCATTGGTAGTGAACCTCGGGGAGATGCTCGAAGTCGCGACCAACGGCTACCTGATGGCCACCATCCACCGCGTCATTGCGCCACCAGCTGGCGTTGACCGCTACTCGGTGCCGTTCTTCTACTCCCCTCGACTGGATGCAGTGATCGACAAGGTCGAACTGCCAGCCGAGCTGGCTGCCGAAGCTCGCGGCGTCTCCGATGATCCGGAAAACCCAATGCTGGCTTCCTACGGCGCCAACGTGCTCAAGGGATGGCTGCGAGCCCACCCGCAGACCGCGGCCATCCACTACCCAGAGCTGGCCAAGGGGCGCAAAAGCGCCTAGGCCGTGAGCTTCTGCAGGGATCAGGAGCTGCACACGCAAAACCTGTTGGCGTCGAGCTGGTGAGAGATTACCGGCCCGGCGCCAATAGGCATTTAAAGCGCCTCGCTTATTCGACGCCGGAAAGCACGCAGAATTCGTTGCCTTCAGGATCAGCCATCACGATCCAGCTCTCGTCCTCCCGCTGGCCCACATCGGCGTAGCTGGCCCCCAAAGAGATCAGGCGATCAGCTTCTTCTTGCTGCTGGGCGTTTTGAGGACGCAGGTCCAGATGGAGGCGATTCTTGATGCTCTTGGTTTCGGGCACTTGCGCGAACGTCAATTTCAGCCCGCCCTGGCCTTGGGATTTGGACCCAATACTGACCAAGCCGACTTCTTCTTCCAATACGTCATAGTTCAGCGCTTCGCACCAGAACCTCGCCACCAGCATCGGGTTCGCGCAGTCGACGGCGATTTCGCTCAATACACTTGCCATAGTCTTACCTTGCCGAAAGATTGCTGAACAGTTGCCACGGATACTACCCGCCAGGTTCTTGCAATGCCGGTAAGCGCAAAAAAATAATGTCCCGGCTCAGCGTTTTCACGATGAGCCGGGACATTAAATTCGGCGGAGGATAGGGGATTTGAACCCCTGAGGGCGTTAACCCAACACGCGTTCCAGGCGTGCGCCATAGGCCGCTAGGCGAATCCTCCTCAGTTTGCTCCGTGGAGCAGGATCCAGCATATCTAAATTCTCGCTCAATCACGAATCGGACGTTTCCACGTTGCTTCCCAGCTCATTCTTGAGGCGCCAAACCCCTGAAATTCGGTAATTTTGCACCTTTTCACCATCCCGATCTTTTCTTCAAAGGCTGCCGTTTGAACAGATCAATACTGTAAACATGAGTAAAAGAGAGGTATTTCACAGCCAAGACGACCCTCGCCGACTGCCCATCAGCCCGCCCGGAACAAGGGGCATCCCCGGAATCGATGGTCTTTGGGCCGCGAACCTGGACAAAGACAATCTCTTTACCCAGATCGCCGCTACCGCCATAAACCTTTATGACCAGTCGCCGGTCACTGCATCCGCCCAGGGCCTGGAGCGGCTGAAGACCATTGCCCGGCTGCACAGCATGCTGGATGCTGCCGAGGCAGCGGTGTTGGCCGATAGCTACGAATATTCGGTCGCCGAGACAATCAGCCACGGAACCCAAGAGCCGCTGCTGGATGACCCTGGCACAACGGAAGAAACAGCTGAAACTCATTCTGCCTACTTCTACGGTGTCAATCGCTCCGACGAGTCGCTGATCCGTTCTTCCTTTGTTGCCGAGGCATCGGTGGCAATGCGCTCCTCGGAAAAGAAAGTCCAGGACAAGTTGTTCTTCGCCGAAGGACTGCGCCATCTTTGCGCAGACACTTTGGACGCCCTGAGCGTCGGTGAGATCACGACCAGATCCGCGCAGGAGATCGTCAAGCACTCTCAGGATCTGGCACCCGAGGACGTGGCACTAATGCAACGAACCTTGCTGCCGATAGCGCGGCAGGCCGCTGACTCCGCGATAGCCCTACGTGCCAGGAAAATGCGTGAGCGATTGCATCCAAAGCCCATTGAAGAACGCCACAAGAAAGGTGCGGAGGACCGCAAGATCACCTATTGGCACGAGGCCAATGGAATGAGCGTGATTCAGCTGCATCTGCCGGTGGAAAAGGCGTTGGGCATTATCAATACGGTCAATTGGCATGCCGTACGAAATGTTGATCCAGCTGATAATCGGACCGAACAGCAACGACGGCTGGACATTGTTTGCGATGCGTTGCTCGATGGTTGGCCCGCAACCGAAGGGACCCCGCTCAAAGCTCGTGTAGCTGTCACGATTCCTGCGCTGGAAATGCTGGCCAACCCTAAACGCGCACTAGCTGACCTTGAGGGCTACGGGCCGATCCCAGTAGGGACAGCGCTGCTAATCGCAAAAGACGCCCCGTCTTTCATCAAGGTGCTCACCGATCCTTGGTCAGGGGCAGCTATAGACGTGGGCCGCGAAAAGTACCGTCCGTCCAAGGCGCTGCGTGATCTGCTGCGAAATCGGGATATCGTCTGCCGCTTCCCCGGGTGCAATCGGCCCGCCGAAGCATCCGAGATTGACCACATCGATGCATGGGCAAAGGGCGGGCACACCACGCGCAGCAATACGCATTTATTGTGCAAGCGGCATCAGATGTTCAAGCACGTGCTGGGATGGCAAGCCACCTATCTTCCGGACGGTTCAGTGAACTGGCGCTCCCCCAACGGCATGATCTGTGTTGAGCTTCCCGGCAGCGTCACCAGCGTCCAGAACTTCGACTTCGAGAAGGAGCAGACGCCCATGTTGCCTACCGTCCAGCTCAATGACCGCGTTCGACGCGTACTTGGGTGGCTAGAACCGCCTGAAGAAGCGACCGGCTGAGGACGAACAGCATTTTTGGTCAAGCTCTCTGAGCCATGATTTGCAAGCTGAGAGCAAGCGCACGCCTGCCGATTTTCATCCAAGCGCCAACCTCGGGTAGTATTTTTGGTGACCCCTCGTGTGGTGTCATCCTGTTGAACTCCCCCAGGACCGGAAGGTAGCAAGGGTAGATGGGCTCTGGCAGGTGCATGAGGGGTCTTTTACTTTCTTACGCAAGCCGAATGGAGTCCACGTGGGCGCTGGCCGTTTCGCCCCTAGCCCTTCGGGGCCACTCCACCTTGGCAATTTGCGCACGGCCATCCTCGCTTGGCTTTTCGCCCGCTCCTCGCAACGCAAATTCCTACTGCGCATTGAAGACTTGGATCGTGTTCGTTCCGGCGCCGAAGCCACCCAAATTGCTGAATTATCGTCCTTGGGCCTTGATTTCGACGGCGAAATTCTCCGACAGTCCGACCGCCTTCCGATTTATCTCCAGGCCGTTGAGCGGCTCAAGGCCCGCGGCTTGGTCTATGAATGCTTCTGCTCGCGCAAGGACATCGCCGAAGCCGGAAGTGCTCCGCATGCTGCTCCCGGCGCCTACCCGGGAACCTGCCGCGATCTGAGCGCCAGCGAACGCTCGGCTAAAGCGCAGAACCGTCCAGCCGCCTTGCGACTGCGTTCAGAAGTGAACGAATTTTCCGTTCATGACGAACTATTCGGCGATTACACCGGCGCGGTAGATGACTTCGTCCTGGTCCGCAACGATGGAGCTCCCGCCTACAACCTTGCGGTTGTCGTCGACGATGCGTTCTCAGGCATCGACCAGGTCGTGCGCGGAGATGATTTGCTCTCTTCTGCGCCGCGGCAGGCCTACATGGCAACGCTACTGGGCTACACGGTCCCGGCCTACGCGCACGTACCGCTGGCACTGAACACCAAGGGCCAGCGCTTGGCTAAACGCGACGGTGCAGTAACACTCGAAGAGATCACCGAACAAGGTGTGCATCCAGCCAACGTTGTGGCGATTTTGCTAGAGTCATTGGGCTTGCCCAGCACAAGTTTGCAGGCAGCTCTGGAAGCTTTCGATCCGGCGAATCTGCCACGTGAACCGTGGACCGTCGAACCATTGAATATTGTCCAACAGCTGATGCCTAAAGCATCAGGCAACTGATAGGGAACCGGTGTGAGTACAGCGCTATATCGCAGATATCGTCCCGATACGTTTGGCGACGTTATCGGCCAGGAGCACGTTACCGCGCCCTTGATGACGGCGCTGGAGAAGAACCGCGTCAACCACGCCTACCTATTCTCCGGTCCGCGCGGTTGCGGCAAGACGACTTCTGCCCGCATTTTGGCCCGTTGCTTGAACTGCGAGCAGGGCCCTACGCCCGTTCCTTGCGGCACCTGCCCAAGCTGCGTGGACCTTGCCAATGGTGGCCCGGGTTCGCTGGACGTCATCGAGATTGACGCGGCCAGCCATGGTGGCGTCGATGATGCCCGCGATCTGCGCGAGCGCGCAACCTTCGCGCCAACTCGCGACCGCTACAAGATCTTCATCATCGATGAGGCCCACATGGTCACGGCGGCAGGCTTCAATGCCTTGCTGAAGATCGTTGAAGAGCCACCGGCGCACATCAAATTCATCTTCGCGACTACCGAGCCGGAAAAGGTCATCGGCACCATCCGCTCGCGTACCCACCACTACCCATTCCGCCTGGTTCCGCCAGAGGCATTGCTGGCGTACCTGCAAGTGCTCTGCGAACGCGAAAGCGTCGCGGTAGCCGAAGGTGTACTGCCACTGGTGATCCGTGCTGGCGGCGGTTCGGTCCGCGACACTCTTTCGGTGCTGGATCAGCTGATCGCTGGTGCCCGCGATGGCAACCTGGATTACGAGACGGCCATTGCACTGCTGGGCTACACCCACTCGACACTGCTCGATGAGGTCACCTTGTCGCTGCACGAATCCGATGGCGCTGGTCTGTTCGGTGCGATTGACCGCATCATCCAGACCGGTCTGGATCCCCGGCGCTTCGTTGAAGACGTGCTGGAGCGCTTCCGCGATCTGATCATCGCCAAGGCCATGCCAGAAGGCCTTGAGAAGATCTTGCGCGGCGTACCCGAAGACCAGCTTGAATCCCTTCGCTTGCAGGCTGGCCTGGTCGGCGCAGGCGAACTATCGCGCTGGGCCGATGTAACCAACAAGGCCCTGAGCGAGATGACCGGCGCAACCTCGCCTCGTCTGCACCTGGAATTGCTGGCCGCGCGCTTGATGCTGCCCGGTTCGCAGAATTCCGACAGCGCTTTTGCCGCTCGGCTGGATCGGTTGGAGCGCCATGCGATGACCGGTGGAGTGCTGCCTGCGCTTGATGAGGACGACGCTGCAAGTGCTGGTGCCTCAATGAACGCCACTCCTAACCCGGGCGCCGCGCGTCAGGGCGCTGCCGCAGTACGCGAAGCCCTGGCCGCCGCCAAATCCCGTCGTGAGGGTGCACCCGAACCGGCTGAAGCGCAGGGCGAACCAGTGGCTGGCGAACAGGCCCCACAGGTTCAGCCAAATCATGCCCAGCCGCAACCGCAGGCTCCCGAGGCTCCAGCGCAAATGCAGCAGCCCGCGCAGCACGCAGAACCAGTTCAAGCTCAGCGCACCGAGCAGCCTCAAGAGACTCCGCAGCCAGTACCTGCCGAGCAGGAAACGCATCCCCAGCAGTCCGCGCCATCACAGCCACAGCCACAGCCACAGCCACAGCCACAGCCACATGATGATCCAAATGCTCCGCTGGATCCAGGCGCGGCAGCGTCGCTGAACACTGGTGAAGCCGCTGACTGGGGCGCAACTTGGGGTCCAAAGGGCGAAAATTACTCGGTGACCACCGAGGTGCAGCCTGGTCCGAGTATTCCGGCAGCTCGTCCGGAAGGCGTGGCACCATTCAGCTTGGTTCCCGATCCTTCCAGCGGTGAAGACCTGTCATTCGGCACCGGGGTCTCCATTGATGACGTGAAGCAAAATCCTGCCATGGCCGAATTCGCACGTCGTGCAGCTGCCAACCGAACACCACAAGCACCGCAGTCGGCACAGCAACAACAGGCGCCGCAGTCGGCACAGCCGCAACAGGCACCAGAAGCTAGCCAGGCTGGCGTGGATGCTCAGCGCCATGCTGCCCACCAGGCGCAAGAACAAGCCCGACGCGAACAAGCTGAACGCGAAGCACAACAGCGCGCCGCACAAGAACAGGTCCAACGGGAACAAGCTGAACGCGAAGCACAACAGCGCGCCGCACAGGAACAAGCCCAACGCGAACAAGCTGAACGCGAAGCACAACAGCGCGCCGCACAGGAACAAGCCCAACGCGAACAAGCTGAACGCGAAGCACAACAGCGCGCCGCACAAGAACAAGCCCAACGCGCTCAAGCACCGCAACAGCAACAACAGGGTGCTCAGCAACCTCAACATGGTGCCCCTAGCGGGATGCCGCAGAGCCAGCCAGCACCACAGGACACCGGCTCACCGGTGGCGATGTTCCAGCAAGCATGGCCAACGATCTTGCAGCAGTTGCAAGGCAGCTCGCGCGTCCTGCATTCCATGGTTGCCACCTATGGCTCTGTGGCAGGCTTCGATGGCCGCACCCTCACCTTGGCGTTCAGCAATACTGGCCCAATCGTGAATCTGCGCAACCGGCCGGATCTGATGAATACGCTGACCGGGGTTCTGTCCCAGGTCACCGGTGCACCGATCGAAGTGGTCCTCACCGAAGGCGGCTCCAACCCCAACGGTGGTGGTTACCCAAAAGGTGAGCGCCGGCCAATCCCGGCGCCAACCCCAGCACCAACTAAGTTCACCAAGGCTGTAAGTTCTGCTGGGGCGGCTGCGCGCGCTGCGGCACGGGCCCAAGCTGCCGCTCCGGCACCGCAGCAGCGTCCGGTATCCGCTGTGCCAAGCTCGGCACCAGTCGCGCCTGCACCACGAGCCCATGACGGGTACGACAGCTCCTATGATGACGTTCCGCCTCCCGCGGATGAACCCTACTTCGACGAGCCCCCGTTCCCGGATGACCCGTACTACGTGCCAGCTGGTTCTGTTCCGGAAGCCCAGCAGGTTCAGCCGCAGCAACAGGCTCCGGTCCCGGCCGTGGCTCCGCAGCCGACCCCGGCAGCGCCAGCACCGACGCCGGCGCCGGCGGCTAGTGCACCACGGAGTTTCGGTGGACCTCCGGTGGCTCCCAAGCCCCGGATGACCGCTGGCATGACGGCGCGCCAGGCTGAGGGCGGTGTTCCGAACATTGCACGTCCGGTTTCTTCGACCCCGTTGCACCCGGAAAGCACCACCGATTCCTTCGGGAATCTAGCGGTTGGCGAATCCGGGCAGCAGGCTCCACAAGCTATGGCGCCATCAGCTCCATCGGTTCCGGAAACCCCGGCGCCGCGGGTTGCCCAAACGCAGCCGCAGGTCCGCCCCCAGCACCAGGAACAGCCTCGCCAGGAACCGGCCGCACCGCTGCAACCCCCGGCCGCACCGCTGCAACCCCCGGCAGCCCCGCAGCCGGCCCCTGAATCCGCTCCGGGATGGGGCGCTCCACAGGCTGAACCGGCACCGGATCCTGCGGATTCGGCACCGGCGGTCTCAGGCCGCATGAGCCGATACCAGCAGCTGATGGACCAGGCGAAGAACGCACCCAATGCCCCGGCGCCTGCCCAGGCGGCGCGCGGCTGGGGCGGTCCTGCTTCGGCTCCCGCGCCTGCTCCGGTGCAAGAGCCCGAGGAATTTGTCCCGAGCGACGATGATATCGAGGTCGAGGATTCGGCACTGATCGGTGTTCCAGCCGTGGAACGCCTGCTCGGCGGCATGGTCATCGAGCAGCGTGACGTCAACGGGAATGTAGTGGAAATCAAACGAAGCTTGTAGCCGGCACCACGGCGAACTGTCGGAGTGAGACACTAGGGTGTACCACGGAACGATTTCACGGTATTGAAGCAAGCTAGAAAGTAGGCGCACGTGTACGAAGGTGCTGTACAGGAACTGATCGACGAGCTCGGTCGCTTGCCTGGCATCGGCCCGAAGTCGGCTCAGCGCATTGCTTTCCACATTCTTGACGCCGATGCCGAGGACATGACCCGGCTCGCCGCCTCGATCCAGCTGGTCAAGGAAAAGGTGAAGTTCTGCGAGATCTGCTTCAACATCTCGGAGCAGGAAACCTGCGCCATTTGCCGCGATGAACGTCGCGATGGCACCAAGATCTGCATCGTGGAGGAGTCCAAGGACGTCCTGGCCATTGAGCGCACCCGGGCGTTCTCCGGCAAGTACCACGTGCTCGGCGGTTCCATTAATCCGCTGGCAGGCATTGGCCCGGAACAGCTGCACATCCGCGAGCTGGTAACCCGCTTGGCCGATGACTCGATCACCGAACTGATCCTGGCCACCGACCCGAATCTCGAAGGCGAAGCCACCGCCGTGTACCTGGTGCGCGCGCTAGCCCCTTTGGGCATCCACATCACCCGGTTGGCCTCCGGCCTGCCGGTGGGCGGCGATCTGGAATACGCCGATGAAGTGACCCTGGCCCGCGCCTTCGAGGGACGTCGCGCTGCCGGCCGCACCGCGCCGGGTCCGGCCCGCGCCAAGGCCCAGAAGCAGGGATCCGAGGAGCAGGCGCCGCAAGATCAGTCCGGAGAAGCTGCAGAGAAGCCGAAAGCCCAGCTATCCGAACCTCGCCTGCTGCACGTTGGCGGTGCGCCGGTTTCTTCCAGCAACGCTGGCGAAGGGCCTTCGCATCCGGTAGTCCCCGAGATGGATAGCCGTCGCAGCCAGTAGTTCTGGTTGCCTTGGAACGCTCTGCACTCTTCCGGTTCGCCGGCTTGAGCGCAGGGCGTTTTTCTATGCCAGCACGGTGATGTGGGGTGAAACACGCTTAGTTGATAATAGTCAACTATCGCCTTATAGTTGATATCAATCAACCATTCAGGCCCTCTATGCCTGACCCTAAATTTTTGGAGCTTCCATGACCGCAACCGCACCGGTCGCCAAGCCCAAGATGACTCACCGCGAAATCCTCACTGCCCTCACGGGCATTTTGATGGGCATGTTCGTCTCCATCTTGGCCAGCACCGTCGTTTCCAGCTCGCTGCCAGTGATCGTCTCCGATCTCAACGGCAGCCAGACCGCCTACACCTGGGTGGTCACCGCCACCTTGTTGGCGACCACCATCTCCACTCCGATCTGGGGCAAGCTCGCCGACCTGGGCAACCGCAAACTGCTGCTGCAGATCTCGCTCGGCATCTTCGTGCTGGCCTCGGCCGCCGCAGGTTTCTCGCAGGACACCAGCTTCCTGATCACCATGCGCGTCGTCCAGGGCCTGGCCGGTGGCGGCGTAGGCGCCTTGGCGCAGATCGTCATGGCCGATTTCCTCTCCCCCCGCGAACGCGGCAAGTACATGGGCCTGTTCGGCGCGGTCATGGCCGTTGGCACCGTGGGCGGCCCGCTGATCGGCGGCTTCGTTACTGACACCATCAACTGGCGCTGGAACTTCTTCATCGCCCTGCCTTTCGCCATCGCTGCGGTCATCCTGATCCAGCGCACCTTGCACCTTCCGGCCATGGCCAAGCGCAAGGTCAAGATCGACTACTGGGGCATCGTCCTGCTTTCCTCCGGCGTCTCGCTGCTGCTGATCTGGATGTCGCTGGGCGGCTCGCAGTTCGAGTGGGCCTCGACGACCAGCTACCTGATGATTGCCGGTGCGGTAATCCTGCTGGCGCTGTTCATTCTGGTCGAAGCCAAGTCCTCCGAGCCGCTGCTGAGCCTGGGCCTGTTCAAGAACCGCACCTTCACCTTCGCGGTCATCGCATCGCTGGCCGTTGGCGTTTCGATGTTCGGCACCTCGGTGTTCCTCAGCCAGTACATGATCATGGCCCGTGGCGCATCAGCCACCATGGCCGGCCTGATGACCTTCCCGCTGATGGGCGGCCTGCTGGTCATCTCCACCATCGGCGGTGCGATGATCTCGCGCACCGGCAAGTGGAAGGCACTGGTAGTCACCGGTTCGGTGCTGATCGTCGTTGGGCTGTTCCTGCTGGGAACCATCCACTACGACACCAACTACGCGTTGGTCGCCGCCTACATGTTCATCCTCGGCGCCGGCATGGGCCTTGTCATGCAGAACATGGTGCTGGTGGTGCAGAACTCGGTCCACGTCAAGGAACTGGGTGTAGCCTCCTCGGCCGTGAACTTCTTCCGCACCTTGGGCGGCACTGCGGGTACCGCAGGCCTGGGCGCCATACTGGCGACCACTGTGCCGAACATGATCGCCGACCGGCAATCCGATTTGGCTGCAGCCCTGGCTTCCCTGGGCGACCAAGCCAAGGAGCTGACCGCAGCATTGGGATCGGGCACCCTGCCTTCAGTTGCAGCGATGCCTGAACCGGTCCGCGTGATCTTCGAGTCCATCTACGGCGACGCAGTGCCTTCGCTGTTCACCATTGCCGCTCCGCTGTCGCTGCTCATCGTCGTGGCTGTCTGCCTGATCCCCAACCAGTCGCTGAAGACCCAGACTGCAAGTGAACGCATGCAGGAGCTGGCTGCTGAGGACCAGGACGCAGCCAAGGCAGAAACGCCAGCTGGCAACTAGGAGATCCGGTGCAGGTTTCAAGCAAAGCCGAAGACGTTCCCGCCGCTCAACGTCCCGATCTCTATGCCTCAGCCGAACAGGAGTTATTTTCACTGATCGCGCTGACGGCGCGTGCCAAGCGGGAACTGGCCACTCGGCTCGACAGCCGGCTCACCCCGGGATACCTGCCCGTGCTCGGGATGATTCTGCGCAGCCAACGCATCACCCAGTCTGAAATCTGCGAACACTTGCTGGTCGATAAAGCTGCGCTATCGCGCATGATCACCAAGCTGGAACAGCTGGCGCTGGTCAAGCGTGAAGTCGACCCGGAAGACCGGAGGGTGTTCCACATCCTGCCTACCGAGCTTGCGGTTGAAAGGTGGCATGAATGCTTCCAAGGGTGGCGTACAGAGCTCCGCTCGCGCATGACCAATTGGGACAATGAGGATCTGTCGGCACTCATCGACCTCCTGAGCCGATTGAATTTGGAAATCAAGTCCCTCTAGAGCGGTCCAATCCCAGGCCGGTCTTCTCGGAATTACCGAGAAGACCGGCCAGGGGCTTTTAAAGCCCACTACATGCACCGGCAGTTCACGGCTTCGCACAGCGCCCTCGCTCAAGGCCCATTCCCCGGCGCCAGACAGCGGCGCCGCGGCCACCTTGTTGTTGGAGCGCGTCAGGTTTCGGCACATGAGCACTTCACTGGGCAGATCAGGGAAAATCGAAATCCGCACTGGTTCAAGCGTGGAGGATTGGGCAGGCATCATGGATGCCGCGGGCCTGCGCGACATGACGCAGAACGAACGGGTTCAGAGGCTGCTTCCGCTGCTGCAGGACCTCAGAAAAGCGGCAGGCTCCTGCGGGCCCGGCGCATCGCTTCGGAGTACCGACAGCTCCAAGTCCGCCATAGACTGTCCTCATGGCAATAAAAAGCAGCAACCTCCCGGCCATCGCCAAGGCCACCGGCATTGAATGGGATCAGTGGTGCGCCAAACTGCGCGCTGGCGGAGCCGATCAACTTACGCACAAGCAGATAGCCGAACTGGCTTTCACCCACATGCCCCCAACCGTGGATACTCCGGGCTGGTGGGCTCAATCCGTGGCTGTTGCCTATGAGCAGCATATTGGCCGACGCCTGCCCGGCCAATCCCAAGACGGCACCTTCCAAGGTTCGGTGAGCAGCACCATCGATGCTGATTTGGATACCACGCTGGAACGCTGGATCGCCTGCGTCCAGGGGCTCCAGGAGTTCAACGGCCACCAGCTTTCCGAACCTGCACGCACCAGCGGCTCAGAGCGATGGCGCTATTGGCGAGCTGATTTCAGCGACGGAACCAAGACACAGGTAGACATTGGCCTCAAAGGTGGAAAATCCTCGGTTGCCATAAACATTACTAAGGCTGAAACACCTGAACAGGTGTCTGGATGGAAGAGCTTTTGGCGACAAATTTTGGCTGAATTCAAGGGGTAGCCAGTGTTTTTCAACAACCTGCATTGAGGTTCCTAGGCAATATGACCAATGGTTACCTTCACAACTAGGACATGTCGCCCCGTAGCTGTCACAATATTTATCTGGTAGATGTCTCGCGCCACAGTTCCATCAAAAACCACCGGCGGCGAGGCACAGCTTTCAACAGGTGGAGTGAGTGCCCATGGGCCTAATTGTTCAAAAGTTTGGCGGTTCTTCCGTTTCAGATGCCGAAGGCATCAAGCGTGTAGCGCGCCGAATTATTGATACTAAGTCCAAGGGCCATGACGTCGTTGTCGTTGTTTCCGCAATGGGCGACACCACCGATGACTTGCTGGACCTGGCAGGCCAGCTTACCGATGATGCACCAGCCCGCGAGATGGACATGCTGCTCTCCGCTGGCGAACGCATCTCGATGTCGCTGCTGGCGATGGCGATCAACCAGCTCGGCGAGCAGGCTGCTTCATTCACCGGCTCGCAGGCAGGCTTGATCACCGACTCCACCCACGGCAAAGCCCGCATCATGGAGGTCTCCCCGCAGCGCGTACGCCGTGCCATCGACCGCGGATTCATCGCCATCGTCGCCGGTTTCCAGGGCATGAGCAAGGAATCCAAGAACATCACCACCATGGGCCGTGGCGGCTCGGACACCACCGCCGTCGCGCTGGCCGCAGCGCTGGGCGCCGATGTCTGCGAAATCTACACCGACGTGGACGGCATCTACACCGCCGACCCGCGCGTGGTCGCCTCGGCCAAGAAGATCGAGAAGATCACCAGTGAAGAAATGCTGGAAATGGCCGCCAGCGGCTCGAAGATCTTGCACCTGCGTTGCGTGGAATACGCCCGCCGGTTCGGCGTGCCGCTGCACGTGCGCTCTTCATTCAGCACCAACGAGGGCACCTGGGTGCTCCCGGATCCCGAAGACAAAATCAAAATTCAAGAGGGAGAACCCTTGGAACAGCCAATCATCTCAGGTGTCGCCCACGACCACTCCGAAGCCAAGGTCACCATCATTGGCGTTCCGGACATCCCCGGCAAAGCAGCACAGATTTTCGGGGTTATCGCCGCTGCGCAGGCCAATATCGACATGATTGTGCAGAACATCTCGACCCGCGGTTCGGGTGCCACCGATATCTCCTTCACCCTGCCGATGACCGAGACCAAGCATGTGCTTGAAGCACTGAACACCGCGAAGCCGGAGATCGGTTTCGAGGAAATCGAGCACAATGACGAGGTTGGCAAGCTCTCGCTGATCGGTGCCGGAATGCGCTCGAATCCAGGAGTCTCCTTCACCTTCTTCGAGGCATTGCACCGCGCGGGCGTGAACGTGGACATGATCTCCACTTCAGAGATCCGCATCTCCGTGGTCACCGACGCCGACAAGCTCAACGATGCAGTACGCGCTATCCACACCGCGTTCGATCTGGATACCGACGTGGAAGCCACCGTCTACGGCGGCACCGGCCGCTAAGCGCCGACAAGCTGAAAAGGAGAACGCCTGCGAAACAATTACTGTTTCGCAGGCGTTCTCCCAATTAACTGCTATTTATTCGGTTCCAGCGTCTTGGTGTAGACGATTTCGCCCAAGCCATTGCGCAGCGTGACGGTGAACAGGTCCTGCTCATCGAGGTCGACGTGGCCGAAGAACTGGCCCTTGCCATCGCGCGGCGACTGGTTGGTGCTGCCAGACAGCGAGAAGTCCACGCGTGGTCCGAAAGTGCCATCCATTTGGTTCGGCCCGAAGGAACCGGCATTGACTGGACCGGCCACGAATTCCCAGAACTCATTGAACTCGCTGAAGGCTGCACGCTCTGGAGAGTAGTGGTGCGCCGCGCAATAGTGCACATCCGCGGTCAGGAAGACGACATTCTTGATGCCGCGGTCCTTAATGGCCTTGAGCAGGCGGGCAAGTTCCAGCTCGCGGCCTAGTGGTGCGCCGTGGTCTGCGTTGGAAATTGATTCCTGCGCCTTGCCGTCCGGAACAATGATGCCCAGCGGCAGGTCGTTGAGAATGACTTTCCAGGTTGCCTTGGACTTGGCCAAGGAATCGACTAGCCAATTCAGCTGCTCTTCGCCGAGAATTGAAGTGGACTTCTCTTCCATTCCGGCGGTGTTCTCGGACTTGTAGCTGCGCATGTCCAATGCGAACAGGTCCATTGCTGGACCACGCGAGATTTTGCGGTAGATGCGTGCTGCCTCGAATCCGGTGCCTGCGCGCATGGCGCGCGGGTCGGCGATCGGCTGGTATTCCTGCCAGGCCTGGCGGCCGCGGGCGGCAAGGGTGTTGATATCGCGCACCGTGTAGCGCTCATCTTCGATGACCTCACCCGGCCACCAGTTATTATGGGTCTCGTGGTCATCCCACTGGGCAATCACCGGAACCTCGGAATACATGGCACGCACGTTGCGGTCCATCAGGTTGTAGCGGTGCCGCCCACGGTACTCGGCCAGGGTTTCGGCCACCTTGGAGACTTCCTCGGTGACCAAGTTGCGCCAGATCTGGCCGTCCGGTTCCACAACTTCTGCGGCAATCGGGCCGTCGGCGTAGATGGTGTCGCCGCTGTGCACGAAGAAGTCCGGCTTGGTTGCATGCATGGCCGCGTAGGCGCGCATGCCACCGATTTCTTCGTTGATGCCCCAGCCCTGGCCAGCGGTGTCGCCGGACCACACAAAACTCTGGGCACGGGAGGCGTCGTGGTTGCGGCGACCGGTCAACGCCGGTGCGGTGCTGAACCAGCCGTTCTGAGTCTCGCCAAGGGTGCCGTTATCGTCCTCGAAACCGATGCTGACCGCGAAACGGGTACCGGCAGGCAGATGCTCGGCATTGATCTTTGCAGTGAAGTCAGTGGCCTCGCGGGCGTAGGCACCGCGCAAAGTCTTGGCGAAGGATCCACGGCCGCGGATGATTTCCCCCGCTTCGTCCACCGCACGCAGCTGCGCGCGCAAGCGGCCTTCCCCGGAGCTGCGAGCCCAGAGTACGGCATTGCTGGCAGAGACATCCCCCATGGAAAATCCGCTGGTCAATCCCAGGCGGGAACGCACGAGTCGGGGACTGCTGGAAGCCAGCGCTGTTCCAGTGGGCCCAACCAAGGTCAAAGCACCTGCGCCAATGGCGCCGGTGAGCAATTTGCGTCGCGAAATATTATTCATGGGATTCAGTGTTCACGACTTGATCAGCCATTTCCTTGAGCCCAGATGAACACCAAGAGAAATCGTTCGTGTCCAGTCCACACCACGAATCCAGAGATCCTGAACTCCAAAGCACGCCCATTACTGGCAGACTAGAAAAATGAGTTCACCTCAAGTCATTTCTGGCCCGCCGTCGGCTGGCCACCCAGTTCCTCCAGCTGTGCGCACTGCAGCCGGCCAGGCGGAAATCGAGGGTATCTGGCAGAACGCATTTGGCGGGATAACATACCGGCTTGGGCAGGGCGAGCCGATGCGCTTCGCCAAGTGGTCGCCGGGATGCCCTCCCGAAGAGGACGGCGATCTCCTGGCTGAAGCCCTGCGCATGCGGTGGGCGGGAGAATTCATCAGAGTCCCCGAAGTGCTCAGCTGCGGACAGCATGCTGGCGGCCAGCTGCTCGTCACGGCAGCATTGCCCGGGCACAGTGCAGTCAGCGAGCTTGGCAAAAGCGATCCGGCGCGATCCGCGTTTGCAGTGGGCGCCGGTCTGCGCCACCTGCACGATCGGCTGCCGGTCGACCAGTGCCCCTTCAGCTGGGATCTGGAATCCCGCATCCAGCACCTGCCTGCCCGGGAGCAAGCTGCTTTGCTGGCTGAAGTCCCGGAGCTTGATCTCGTGGTCTGCCATGGCGATGCTTGCCTGCCCAACACGATCATCACCGACAGCCATGATTTCAGCGCGCATGTGGATATGGGGAAATTGGGTCTTGGAGACCGCTGGGCGGATCTCGCCGTTGCCGCATGGAGCACCGAGTGGAATTACGGGCCTGGTTTCGAACAACATGTCTACGCCGGGTACGGAATCGAACCCGATGAGCGGAAGGCGTCGTTCTACCGAAAGGTCTGGGACGCAACCTAGGAGGCCGAGCCGCTAGCGTGCCACGTAACGGTGCTCGGGACGGCCACGAGTTCCGTATCCAAGCTGCAGCTCCAGGGATTCATTGGCCACCAGCGCCGCCAAATACCGTTGCGCTGTCGCACGGGCAACCCCAATTGCCTCCGCGACCTCGGCGACGCTCATGGGTTCGGTAGCATCCTTGACGCAGGAAAGAACTGCCTGTTCGGTGGGGGCGGCACCCACCGATGCGTTGGTTTCTTCGCCCCCTTGGAGCGCCCGGTACAACCGGTCCACGCCCTGCTGGTTGAACTCCGCGGTCCCGGTCAATTGGCGACGATAGCGAGCCCAGCCTTTGAGCTTGGCGGCCAGGGTCTTGGCCTCAAAGGGCTTGATGATGAACGCCAGTGCGCCCGAGCGCAACGCTTTGTCAATGTTCTTCGGTTCAATCGCCGCGGAAATCATGATCGCATCAACATCGAGTTCTCTCAGCAGCTCGATTCCACTGACATGCGGCAGGTAGAGATCCAGCAATACCAAATCAGGTTTCAGGCTCTGCACCATTTTGGGCACAACACGCGGATCCTGCACAGGCTCCAGGGCCTGGAACCCGGGAATGGCGTTGACCATCTCAGCGTGCAGCTCTCCTACCCGGAAATCGTCATCGACAATTAGCACCCGGTAGTTGCCGCTGGAATTCTCGCTCAATGTTGCGCTCCTTCAATCTCGTCGTTTTCCGTATTGGCTGGCTCGACCAGTACGGCCGGCAATCTTGCTGCGATAACTGCCCCGGAACCATCCGTCCCGCGGTCCGCTATCCAGACGTCCCCGCTGCGGGCTTGGGCGAGCCGTCTGATCAGCGGCAATCCGACGCCATGGCCATGATCACCGCCCAGATGGGATCCGGTGCTGACGTCCCGGGTGAAGATATCCTCGTCGGTGGTAATGCCGGGTCCAGAATCGGCCACGGCTATGTGCAAGGTGTTCCCTTCGGAGAGCAAGTCGATTTCCACCCAGGGTTCTGCATCTGTGCAAAGAGCTGCAGTGAAGGCGTTATCCAGCAGATTCCCCAGGACTGCGGTGGCGTCTTGGGCATCGTGGGCCGAGGCGATGTGTCCGAAAAGCATGGATTGGGCAGACACTCTCAGTTCTATGCCTTGTTCGTGGGCGCGCACCGCCTTCGCCGAAATAAACGCCGAGAGGTAAGCGTCCTGGATGGCCTCCAGCCCGGGAACCTGAGCGATCTTCGGCCCGGATTCCATCACCTCACGCAGGTAGTCTTCTGCCTGTTCGATCTTGCCCAAGTTGATCAGCCCGAGGACTGCGTGCATCCGGTTGGCGAATTCATGGCGCTGGGCGCGCAGCGCATCGGCCATGTCCTGGACTGCATCGAGTTTGGTGCCCAGCGCTTCAAGGGTGGTGACATCATGGAGCAGCACGACCAGTCCGAGGTCCACTCCGTCACGGTCGACCTTGGTCACGCGGGCTATGAGCGAGTTGCCATTGGCCGCAAAGCGCACCGGTGCCGGGTCGCATTCCTTGATCGCCCTGACCAGCCGGTGATCCAAACCAGCGGATTCAAAGTGGCGGCCGACCACGTCTTCCAATTCGGTGCGGTGCGGCAGTCCCAGCAATTGCCTGGCGGCCCTGTTGCGCACGGTAATCCGGCTATCGGCGCCAATGCCCATGACACCTTCGGTAACACCGTAGAGCACGGCCTGCTGGTCCCTGACAAGCTGGGCAATTTCGGCCGGTTCCAGCCCAAGGGTCTGGCGCTTCAAACGGCGTACGGTGACTCGTCCGGCAAGCACTGCCAAGGCTGCGCAAATCACCGCAAGCAATACAATCCAGGCGAAGGACCCAAGCAGTGCCCCGGTCAAGGAGTCAGTGGTCACGCCCACGGAAACCTCTCCGATGACCGCACCCGCGTTACTGTAGACCGGGACCTTGGCGCGCACCGATTCACCAAGGGTTCCGTGTTCCCGGGAGACCGCTTCAATGCCTTCCAGCGCCACCGGGTCAGTAGAAACCATTTGGCCCAGTTCCTCGGGGTTCGGATGGCTCAAGCGCAGTCCGCGGTCCTCGGTAATCACCACGAAATACGCTTGCTCTTGCCCAATGACAGCGCCTGCCAGTTGCTGCAGTTTTCCATCGGCGAGCGCCTTGGCATCCAGCTCGTCCAGCTTTGCATAGTGCGAGACCTGCTCAACTACTTCCGGCAAGACGGCCACCGAACGAGCTATGGTCAGCGAGGTATCTTCGGCTTTCGAATAGACGCGGTCATAGCTGGCGAAAAGCGTTCCGGCGGTAACGAGAACAATCAGCACACCTACGACCAGAAATTGAAGCCGCATGATGCGTGATGCGAAATGCCGGGTGCCGGCGCCAGAACGGAACATGCCACCCAGCATAAACCCATCTTTCCACTCTCGTGATTTTAATGAGCAAAAAGTTGGCAAAGAACTTAAGCCTTCAACAATAAGCACAAGACGCGCAAAGTGAGCACCGACACGTACCTTGAATGGGTGCCCCTCCTAGCTTGTGGGGACTAAGGATTCACTCACACTGAAATGGAGGTCGGGTCAATGCTCGTTGTACTCGGATTCCTCATGGTCGCCACCTTCATGGTGCTGATCATGACAAAACGCATGACGCCGCTGCTGGCATTGATTCTGGTTCCAACCATCTTCGGCTTGTTCACCGGTGCTGGATTCGGCCTTGGCGACATGGTCATGGACGCGGTCAAGGACATGTCCAGTACCGCAGCCCTGCTGATGTTCGCCATCATGTACTTCGGCATCATGATCGACGTCGGCTTGTTCGACCGATTGGTCTCCGGCATCCAGAAGCTAGTGGGCAACGACCCCGCCAAGGTCGTCATGGGCACTTCGCTGCTCACCGGCGTAATTTCCCTCGATGGCGATGGCTCGACCACCTTCATTGTGGTTACCGCGGCTCTGCTGCCGATCTACCAGCGCCTGGGCATGAGCCCTGTGGTCCTGACCTGTGTTGCAGGCCTGACCAATGGCACGCTGAACATCGTTCCCTGGGGCGGCCCAACGGCCCGCGCGGCAGCGGCACTTGGCGTTGACGCCTCGGAAATCTTCGTGCCGATGCTCCCTGCGCTGGGAATTTCCCTCATTGTCATTGCCCTGTTCGCATGGCAGATGGGCGTATCCGAACGCCGCCGCTTGCAGCGCGAGCGTCCGGAAATCTGGGGCACCGAACTCGGTGGCGGCAACGTTTCCACCCCAACCGGAGGAAAGAGCCCTGCTGGCACTTCCCCTGCCGGAGGCAACCTGGCCGTACTGGAATCCGTGGCTCGCAAGGGCGATGGCACCGAAGCTTCCACCTTGGACGGCACCGTCCTGGATCCGGATCGCGAGACCCTGCGCCCCAAGACCTTCTACTTCAACCTGGCACTGACCGTCGCCATCATGGTGCTGCTGGTAGTCGATGTCACTCCGTTGCCCTACCTGTTCATGGTGGGTACCGCGATCGCCTTGATCGTCAACTTCCCCAAGGTCTCCGACCAGGTGAAGATGATCGCCGCGCACTCCAGCGAAATCATTGCCGTGGTCTCCATGGTGCTCGCCGCGGCAGTGCTCACCGGCGTGCTCTCCGGCACCGGCATGGTTGATGCCATGAGCCAGTGGCTGGTGGATGTCATTCCTACCTCCATGGGTCCATACATGGCAGTACTGACCGGGCTGATTTCGATTCCAGCTACCTTCCTGATGAGCAATGACGCCTTCTACTTCGGTGTCTTGCCAGTTCTCGCCGAAGCCGGCGCGCATTTCGGTGTACCAGCGGTGGATATGGCTCGCGCCTCCATCACCGGACAGCCAGTGCACATGCAGTCTCCGCTCGTTCCAGCCATCTTGCTGCTGGTGTCGCTCTCTCGTGTGGACTTGGGCGATCACCACAAAAAGGTGCTGTGGCGTGCGTTGGTGGTCTCCTTGGTCATGCTCGCTTCGGGCATGCTCCTTGGTGTCATCCACATGGGCTAACGCCCCAGGACCAAAGGTCCGTCGTCAGCCAGGCTCCGTGCCACCCGGACATTTCCAAGCGGGTGGCACGGAGTCCGGTGTTTAACCCGGGCTGACCCTGTTGGCAGCCCGCCGGAGGCTGCCGCATGCAGCTATTCGAGCACCCAGTTGCTTCTTCCCGCCAGCCATTGACGGTCTGCACAGGGCGCCGGTTCAGCAAGCACAGTTTCCCGTGAAAAACTGGAGGCAGGGCAAGACGTGCACAGCGCGTGCTTCCCCTGGACCGGATGGACACGCCACTGGGCCACACCGCGAATTCGACCGTCTTCTCCCGACGCAAAGGAAGGCTCCAGCGCATGGAAAGAGAACCTCTGGACAACAGCATCTCCCTGGCCCAGCTCGAAGCGGTTGTCATGATTGTGGACTATGGTTCCTTCACCGCCGCCGCGGATATCCTTGGTATCTCCCAGCCCTCCTTGTCCCGGCGCATTAGTGCGTTGGAGCGCACTCTTGGCATGCCCGTGTTCCGGGCCGCTGGAAGGGACATGGTGCTGACCGAGGTTGGCCGGAGCATCATTCCTGCCGGCCGCCGCGCACTGCGTGAAGTCGCCGCGATCGGAACCATTGCCTCTTCCACGCGTGCATTGGCCACCGGATCCCTGCGCATCGCGGGGTTGCCTTCCCTGGTTGGAGGAATCATGCCCGAATACATCGGCCCCTTCCATCGCCAGCACCCCGGTGTCCGGATAGAGATCCTGAGCGTGGAGGACGACGAGCAGCTTGCCGATGCGCTTCGCCTGAATCGCGCCGATGTGGCTTTTGGCGTGAACGAGCGCATCCCCGCGGACCTCATCGGCAAATCCCTGCGCGATCAGCAATTCTCGGCGGTCGTATCCGAGGATACCGAGGTGGACCCGGACACTGGGCTAAGCACTGAATTGCTCAATTCCCTGACTCTGGCCACCCTCCCCCAGGGCACGTCGATTCGCAAGATCACCGACGAAGTTTACCGGAGCTTGAAGGCCACCGCTCCGCGGCTCATCACCACAACGCAACGCGACGCATTGGTCCATCTGGGCATCGCCGCCGGCGGCATCACCTTGGTTCCACGGATCATGGCCAGCACCGCAGTGATCTTCGGCGGCAAGCAGGTCCCGCTGAGCTTGCCAGCCAGCAGGCCCCTGGGCGTCATCTACCGCCGCGAAGAATACCGCAATCCGGCGCTGGGCGAATTCCTCGAATACCTCTGAGACAGAGATCTCCAGGCGGTTTCCGCTCTCCTGAACCTGCGCGCGAAATCGGCCTTTCATGCGCTGCATGCATGGCTCTAATCAATCATGCTATTGGTTCCAGCGGCGTTCCACGTGGTCAGCTTGATGGGTAATCCGGCCATGGTCCTACCAAGGAGAGCAAGATCGTGAATTCCCAACGAACACCTTCCTCTGCCAGGCGTAGTTCCAAACGGCCGCGGCGCCGGGTAGCTGCCATCATTGCAGCGGCGCTGGTGCTAGCAGTAGTTGTGCCGACCAGCATTGCCTTCCTGCGCCTGCAGGGAAATATTTCCGTCTCGGCGCTCAGGGCGTCTGAAGCGGATGTCCCGGACTCCAGCGAAGGCCTGAATCTGCTGGTGCTCGGTTCCGATAGCCGGGATTTCAGCTCCACCGGCTTCGGCACGGATAACGGTTCCCGACGCAGCGATTCCATGCTGCTTGTCCACTTGTCGCCAGGCAACGAGCGCATCGAGGCGGTCCAGATCCCACGCGATACCGTATTGCAGCGCCCGGCCTGCGCGGATACCGGGTCCGGCGCCTATGCCGGAGGATACGGCATGATCAATTCTGCGCTGAATTACGGTCCCGCATGCTCTGTCGCCGCGGTGGAAACGCTCACCGGAGTTCACCTGAACCACTTCATTGAGGTGGATTTCGAGGGATTCATTTCAATCATCGACGCACTCGACGGAGTCAGCGTGTGCCTGGCCCAGCCAATGACCGATCCGAAAGCGAACCTGGATCTTCCAGCCGGGCTGCAGGAGCTGGACGGAACCGATGCGCTTGCCCTGGCCAGGACCCGCCATGCCGTTGGCGATGGAAGCGACCTCGCTCGGCTCGGAAACCAGCAGAAGGTCATGTCCGCAATAGTCCAGCGTGCCACCAGCAAGGAAGTTCTCGCACGCCCGGACCGGCTCTACTCTTTCCTTGACGCGATTACCTCCTCGATGACCGTTGACCCGGAACTGAGTTCGCTACCGGAACTTGCAGGATTGGCTGCGCGGGTCAAGGACGTTCCCACGGACAAGATCACCTTCATGACCATGCCGACCCAGCCTGCACCATCAAACGCCAACCGGGTTGTCCCGGCTCCCGACGCGACCCTCATCTTTGAACGCATCAAGCAAGACATCCCGGTGAATCCGGATTCCGAGTCCGAATCCGGCTCCGAATCCGATGCAGGAGAAACTGCCACGGCGAAAACCTCCGCCCGGCAGCTTCCTGTCAGCATAGCCAACGCAGCGCGAGTGAGCGGACTGGCCGGCAAATTCGCCAACGAAGCCACGGAGCAAGGCTTCACCGTCACTTCAATCACTACCGCGGCGTCCTTGCAGGCGCAAACACGGCTGCTGATTCCGGATACTGATGCAGCCAGGAAAACAGCCGACGCATTCGCCAAGGCAGTCGATCTCGACATCGAGGCAACAGTCGCCGATGTCGAAAGCATCGAATTGATCCTGGGCCAGGATTACCAAAACCTGGGGCGGCCAGAAAAGCAGCCCGTCAAGGTGAACAGCCGCAAAGCAGACCAGAAACTCTGCGGCTGAGCCGGCCCCAAGGGCAGGCCGCGCCACCGGAAAATCCTGCCATGCCGCGATGGCTGCCAGGCGAATCTCCGTTTGCCCGCGGCTGTTGGCCTTCGTATTCCGGCTGGGCTGCACCTGCCAATTCCGTTTGACCGCGTCCCTTGCAGCGAGGTGATTCACAGTGAGCATTGCAGGCATCAATGGCAATGAATTCATCGTGCTGGCCATTTTGGCGGCCGTGCTGCTCGGACCTGAAAAATTGCCGGACTACGCAAGGAAACTAGCCACGCTGATTCGCGAGTTGCGCCGACTCGCCTCTGGTGCCCAGGAACAACTCCGCGAGGAGCTTGGCGAGGATTTCGCGGACATGGATCTGAAGAAGTTCGATCCGCGGCAATATGATCCTCGAAGGATCATCAGCGAAGCGCTGCGAGATCAACTCGAAGAGCCGCCTGCCCAAGGATTCCCGGATTCTGCCCGCTCAAGGGGACCCGAGACCAGGAGTTCATCATCACCGCCAGAACCCTCCGGTCCGGCCCCTTTTGACGACGAAAGCACTTAGGACGCCACTGCTCCTTGCCGCAAGTGTCCGCTGGCCGCGCGAGCAGTGAATACGGATCCGGTGGACAGGATTCATTCATCGCAGTCCCCAAAGCTCCACCCGGTTCCTTCATCCGGATCGCACGGATTCCGGCATCTATCCGCAACCGGTCCAGCTTCGCTGATTCGCCGGCCAACCGTGATGGCCGGCGAAAAAGGATTCCCGGGATCGGCCACCAGCCTGCTGCCGGCCTAGCTTGCAGGCATGCCGGCGCTCCAATTCGGAACGGTATTTTTCCTAGTAGTGCCTTCACAGCAATTCAGGGAGCAGGCGCCACTGCCCGGGCCCAGCGCTTTGCTTCCGGCGATGGTCGATGACTCCGGCTGCTCGCCACGCACTTGCGCTGCCCGTTCCAGGACCAGATCGACCAAGCCGCTGACAAACGACGGTGAGGTGCCAACACTGCCGGCACGGAGAAACGCCATCCCCAACTCGCGCGCGGTATCTGCCGCTTCGGTATCCAGATCGAATTTGACCTCCATGTGGTCCGAAACGAATCCGAGGGGTACAACCAGAACGCCCTCAGTTCCAGTTTCCGCAAGCTCGCGCATGCGGTCATTGATGTCCGGTTCCAACCAGGGAGTGTGCATGGATCCAGAACGGGAGCAGTACACCAGTTCGGCATCCAGCTGCTCCTCACCAGCTAGTTCCCCGCCAATCCAGGCCATGAGCTCCTCATGCTGCCGCTGGTAGCCGGCGGTGAACTTCTGCGATGATTCTTGCATCGCAGTAGGGATCGAATGGGTGACATATAGGATCTTGTGCCGGTTGCGGTCCAGGCCGCCGACGAGCTGCTTGAATTCCTTCAAACCCTTCCGCACGCAGTCCAACTGCGCATGAGCGAATCCCGGATGATTGTAGTACTGCCGGACTTTATCGATCACCACCTCGAGGCCCTCTTCTTGCAGTGCCGCCACAGTTCCGGCGAAATCCTCACGGTATTGCCGGCACGAGGAATATGAGGAGTAGGCCGACGTATCGATGGCCAGGAACCTTCTCGAGCCGTGCCTGCGCGCATGGTTTCCGACCACTTCGGTGAGGTACGGTTCCCAATTCCGGTTCCCCCAGAGCAGTGGCGTATCGATGCCGCGGGCTGCGAATTCCTCTTGAACGGCTTGCTGCAAAGCCTGGTTCTGCTCATTGATCGGAGATTTTCCGCCGAACATGTAGTAGTGCTCGCCCACCTCTTCAAGGCGCTCGTCCGGAATCCCTCGTCCCCGGGTAACGTTTTGCAGGAAGGGCAGAACATCTTCGGGCTTTTCCGGCCCGCCAAAGGACATCAGCACAACTGCATCAAACGGCGCTACCTGCATGTTTCCCATCGGGATCGTCCACGCTTTCTTCTCGGGCAACTGCCGCCATGGGCAAAATTCCCCGGAGCTGGCAGTCGCAAGCAATTACCTAGATTAGCTTTTATCTAGCCAAGCTAACAATAATTGCTTTGCCTCCTAATCGCCAGCGGGCGTCGCCGACCCCTAACGACTGCCCAGGCTATGAGCCAGTTCCAGCTCAATGCGCTCATTGCGGAACTGATGACCGGCATCGAGCAATTTGCGCGGGACAATTTTCTGATCGGCCATGGCCAGAAGGTGGGACCCTTCGGCTCCCAGCAGCAATTTGGGAGCCGCGGCAGGAACCGGAATGATGGCAGGCCGCCGCACTGCGCGCGCCAAGGCCCTGGTGAATTCGGCGTTGCTCACCGGCTGCGGTGCCACCGCATTGACCGGACCTGCCAATTGCGAATCCCAGAGCGCGCGATGGTAGATGTCCAGCAGGTCATCAAGCCCGATCCACGAAAGCATCTGCTTTCCCCCTGCAAGGGGACCGCCCAGGCCTGCGGAGAATACAGGACGCAAAACGGCGAGCATCCCGCCTTTGGGGCTCAGCACGATACCGGTCCTGATCTGCACCCGGCGCATGCCGCTGTCCCCGGCATTCGCCGCACGTTCCCAGCGGTCCACCACGTCAGCCAGGAAATCCGGAGTCCCGGCCCGCGGGGAATCGGTCTCGTCCAATGGGTGCGGTCCGGCTGAAGCACCGTAGAATCCGATGGCCGAAGCGCTGATGAAGGTCCGGACACCTGAACGTGACGCCAGCAGGGCAAGGGATCGGGTCGGTTCGATGCGGCTGGAGAGAATTGCCTGCCGATGCGCTTGGCTGAACCGGCCGAAGATGCTGGCTCCGGCCAAATGGATGACCGCGTCGCAGCCATCGAGCAGGCCCGGGTCAGGATCCAGCGGATTCCAGCGCCGTTCGCTTGCCGATTCCGGCTCGTGCCGCACGAGCTTGACGACCCGGTGCCCGCCGGTGGACAAGAAGGCGCACAAAGCCTGTCCGACTAATCCGCTTGAACCGGTCAGCGCTATCACCAGCGGCTTCAACCCGGCCTGCGCCGCCCGCTGGTGTGCGGCAAAATCGTCTGCCAGCTGGCGGTGGCGGTATGCAAGCATCGATTCGATCTGCCGTCCTGGCATATTCGACTGGATGCAGTCACCCACGGTCGTGCACTGCGCGCCCGCGGGCTCGAAGTAATGCTCATGCCGCCACTGCACCACCCGGGCAGGAAGGCCGCGAACCCCTTCGGGTTCAAGCTGGTCGACGAAACTGCGGTTCTCCGCGAACCCCTCAGGCTGGTGCTTGGCATTCCACAGCACTCCGCCGGGAAGGCCCAGCACGGCCGTCCCGTCCTTCAGCGAACCGGCTTCTTCAATGACCTTCAGCGGAAGCCACGGTGGCAAGAGCCGCTGCATGGCCCCGGGTCGCGAGAACCAGTCAAAGACAACGGATGCAGATGCCGGAAGTTGGCTGGAGCGCTCAGTGTTCATGGCCCCATCCTAGAGGCTTCAGGCAGGCCGGTTCCCGAGGATGGGAAATTGCTGGATTCCGTCGCAATGTCTGGTCCGGCGCCGCAATGAATCCCTCGGTTTCCTGCAGCACGCTATCCCGGCAGACTTGGAGCAGGAACAAGAACTTCTGGACAGAGCTTGATTGCGGACAACTAACGGACCGGCTGTTGCCCGAAGCGGCTGCCAATGCAACCAGAAAGCTAGGCATACCATGCAGGAAGATAGTCGAAGGGAGGATCCTCGCCCACCCGCCCGTCGATGGCTTCACGCAAGAGATCCGCATGCCCTGCATGCCGCCCATACTCTTCAATCAGGTCGCAGATGATTCTGCGTATCGACGCATGCTTGCCTTCGAAGGCCAACCCCGAGCCCGTGTCCAGCTTCCTTTCCTCGATAACGGACTGCTGGATTCCTCGGCTTTTGGCCACGGCCCGGTCGTAGCGTTGATAAAGATTCTCCGGATCCTCTTCCAGATCAACCACGAAGTGCTCGCGCCCGTTGGCAGTGAACCCAAGGAGGACTTCAGGTCGTTGCCCGGCAATGAAGTAGGTGAATTTCTCATCTTCGACAAGGGCAAGATGCTGGAGCAATCCGCCCAGGCTGAGCTGGCTGCTGGGCAACTTGGTTGCCAGCTGTTCGATGTCCAGCCCGTCGGCCTTGTATCTGAAAGTGGCGCGCAGCCTGTCAAGCATCCCGAACAGATGCTGCTGGTCGGAGCCGCTCATTGGCGGTTCCCAGGGAGGCAGGATTTCCATGGCGTACCCCTTTGCGAGAAGTGTGAGTTGGCGTACCAAACTGGTTTCATCGGCCCATGAATTGAATAATTAGAAGTATGCCTCTGACCGCCGCCATTTTGGAACCCTCGCAGTGGATGCCGCATGCCGCTGAGCATGAAGCACGGGCTCGGGCCTTTGGCGAACCTTTCGTGGAACGGCGGATGAAGGGCAAGAAGCATCCCATCGAGGACTTCCTGTTCACCTATTACACGCAAAAGCCGGGCCAGCTCTACCGCTGGCATCCAGGGATGAACGTGGTTCTAGCCGGAGACGCGGCCCAAGAACGCGGCGAGTGGAAGTTCTACCGCAGAGTCCAAACCGGCCACGGTACGGGATACCACTTCGATGCGGAGGCATTCGGCAAGGCGCGTGCCCGGGCCATCGAGTTCGCCCGCATCATTCTGGCCGGCACCGCGCAGCGGCCAGGAAACTTCTCCTGCTTCGGCCTGCATGAATGGGCGATGGCCTACAAATCCGAGGCCAACGGCATCCGCCATGAATACCTCCCGCTGCGCTTGGGTGCGCAGGGAACCGACGAAGTGGTGGAAACCCACAAGATCCGTTGCACCCACTTCGATGCATTCCGCTTCTACACTCCCCAGGCGATCGAGCTCAACGAGCTGCAGCCGACCAGGGAAACCCAGCGCGACCTGGAACAGCCCGGTTGCCTGCACGCCAACATGGATCTGTACAAGTGGGCCTATAAGCTCTCCCCTGCGGTGCCAAGCGACTTGGTCATGGACTGCTTCGAGCTCGCCTGGGACATTCGCACCATGGATATGCAGGCGTCCCCCTATGATCTGGGCGATTGGGGCCATGAACCCATCCGCATTGAAACTCCCGAGGGCAAGGCCGCGTACGTGAGATTGCAAAAGGAATTTGCCCAGCGTGCCGACTCGCTGCGCAATCAATTGCTGGAAGTCGCCAACAACCTGCCAATCTTCCCGGAAGACTAGAACTTATTCGCGGCCGCAGGCAAGATTGATCCATGGTTACTGCACGGGGCCTTCGCCTGATTCCGGCCGGTATCGCGCTCGGCTGCGTGAGCCTCTCGCTGGCTTCCTGCGCCACCAGCATCGGACAGGGGCCGCAGACCCAATTGGAAATCACCATTCGCGATGACGGCAGCGAAATTTCACAGCAGTACTCCCTGGAATGCACCGGCGAACAAGCCGCTGAATCCAGCACATTGCCGAACGCATCCAAAGCTTGCTTGCAGCTCGAGCTTGAACCCGGTGCCATTGCCGGAGAAGTTGATCCCCAGGAAATCTGCACCGAAATATACGGTGGACCGCAACGGGCCGAAATAAGCGGAACCCTGCACGGCGAGACGGTGAATACGAGCTTTTCCCGGCATAACGGCTGCGCCATCGATCGTTGGGATGCCGCCTCGTTTCTACTCGGTTCCGTGAAAACATGAGTCGATAACCCCTGAATAACTGCGCGGAGAAACTAGAATAGTAAGACTATGGAGTTTTTCCTGCTGGTTATCGCGCTGCTATTCGCCACGATCCTGATTGTCGGCATCGGGGAACGCATTAAATTGCCCTACCCGATCTTGATGCTGATTTTCGCGACGCTGGCAGGTTTCTTGCCGTTCATGCCCGAAATGCATATTGAGCCCGAGCTGATCCTGCCGATCTTCTTGCCGCCTTTGCTTTTCGCTACGGCCCAGCGCAGCAGTTGGTCGGTGTTCCGCTTCCGCTGGAAGGCCCTGATCCGGCTGGCCGTGGTGCTCATCGTGGTGACAGCAGGCACCGTGGCCGCTACCGCGCTGGCCTTCTCCCCCATCGCTTCCATTCCGCTGGCATTGGCGTTGGGCGCAGTAGTGGCCCCGCCTGACCCGGTCGCGGTGGATGCAATTGCCACCAAGGTGAAAATGCCGCGGCGCCTGACGTCCCTGCTGGAAACCGAGGGCCTGTTCAACGACGCAATGGCCATCGTGATCTTCCAGTTGGCCGTCCAGGCAACCCTGAATGGCTCGGAAGTCGGACTCGAAATCATTCCGCAGTTCCTGCTCGGTGCCGCAGGGGCGGTAGTCCTGGGTCTGGCCATGGGCTGGGCCATCGGCGCCTTGAACCGCTTCGTTCCCAACCTGGCAGCGCGTTGCGCGGCCACCTTGGTGGCACCTTATGCGGTCTACATGATTGCGGAGGAGCTGCATATTTCAGGGGTCATCGCAGTGGTGGTGACGGCCCTTGAAATGGTGCGGCGGGACCGCCCCCAGGACTCTGCCGAACGCCTAACCCGGCAATCCTTCTGGGAAGTGCTCGAGCTGCTGGCCACCGGCCTGGCTTTCGGCTTGATGGGCATCGAGATGAACCAGGTGATCCAGGAGGAAGGCAGCAACCTGATCGGCTTCATCCCGGGCATCGCCGCGATCTGCTTCGTGGTCATCGCAGTGCGTGCGCTGTGGATGCTGGCGACCTACTACCTGCCCAACCGCAGCAAGCCCAAGATTCCTGCGCGCAAGGATGCGCTGGTGCTCACTTGGTGCGGCATGCGCGGGCTGGCGACTTTGGCCTTGGCCCTGGCACTGCCCAAGGTCGCAGCGGATGGATCGGCCATCGAGGGACGCAACTTCGTGGTGGTCGCCGCTTGCTCCGTCTTGCTGTGCACTTTGGTGCTCCCGGGCCTGACCTTGCCAGCGCTGATGCGCGTGCTGAAGCTGCGCAACAACGAGCAAGATGCCAAGCGTGCCCGCCGGGCCCTGGCCCGCCGCGCCGAGGCTGTCGCACTGGCGGCGCTGCGCAAGAACGTGCAGCTCGAAGAGCTGCCGGAGAATTACCAGCAGGCAGTGCGCCGGCGCATGAACTCGCTGCATACCATCCTGGCCAAGGACCCGGATCCGCACGATGCGATCTCGGACGAAAAGTACACGCAGATTCGCGCGGTGATCGCCAAGGCCGATTCGATCCAGGCCATCGCCCTGGAAGCCGCCCGCGACGAGCTGCTCAAGGCCCGCCGCGAACCGAATATCGACCCGCACATCGTTGACGAGATTGTCGGCCGCCTTGACCGACGCACCGCAACCCTGGATCGCTAGGCGGCCTTGCGCTCCAGCTTCACGATGACTTCGTAGTGGCTGGTCTGCGGGAACATGTCCATGACGCGAGCCTGCTGCGGAGCGTAGTTCTCCAAACGCTCCAGGTCCCTGGCCAGTGACTTCGCGTTGCAGCTGGAGTAAATGATGTGCTGGACATCGGACTCGTTCAGCCACTTCGATAGCTCTGCGGAGATACCGCGGCGCGGAGGATTCACGATTACCGCCTCTGGCGCCCAGCCGGCACCCAGCGCGAATTCGGTTGCGTCTTGGACCCTGAAATGGATGTCATCCAGCTCCATGGTCTTGGCGCTGGTCTTTGCCGATTCAACGGCTTCCCCGCTGGTCTCGATGCCGTACACGGTACGGTCCTCGGTAGCGCAATGCAGTGCGAAACCACCCACCCCGCTGTACAGATCCCAAACGCTTTCGGGGTTGGCATCGTTGATCCATTGGCGGGCCTGCCGGTACAAGGCGGCAGCGATCTCGCTGTTGGTCTGGAAGAAGCCCTGGGGGCGCAGGTGCATCGGTACGCCGTTCAGCCCGAATTCCAAGGTGGTTCGGCGGGTAAGAATGATTTCTTCTTCGCCTTCCAGCACTGCCTTGTGCTCAGGCAAGAAGTTCACCGACACCACGCTGTGGCGTGGAAGCTGCTCAAGGAATTGCGGCAGCGAATCACGCAGTGCCACAAAATGCTTCTTGGTGCGCAATACCCAACGGACCATCACCGAACCGGTATCCGACAGGGTGAGAATCACATGCTTGAGTTCGCCCTTGCGCTTGGGAACGTCGTAGGGAATGAGCTTCAGATCATGAATGAACTGCTCGATGACCGGGAATACGGCACGTAGCGGTGCTGCGATGACTCCGCAGTTGCGCAGATCGACACCGTGGCCGTCGGCATCCAGGATGCCGATGGTCGGCTGGCCGGTGGTTCCGGAAATGACCATTTTGGCTTTGTTGCGGAAGCCCTGTTCGCTGCTGGCTTGGGGCGGAAGGAATTCCAGGCCCGGGAAGCCGGCCAGCAGCTGCTGGCAATCCGCCACCTTAGATTGCAGTTGATGGGCGTAAGGCACCGTCATCAAGGTGCATGAGCGGCAACGGGAGGCAGAAAAGTAAAGGCATTCCATGGTGCTTATGATTTTAGCGAAGATCGGCCGGCACCGAGCACAGAGAAATCTTGGCGCTGATTGACCGCAAATTTTCAGCTTTGGCCGCTAAGCTCTCAATTGATCAAAAGTTACTGAGCAGAATCCCTGCATGATGCGAAAGCCATACGGGGAAGGGTTGTTTAACCGCGAAAGGACAGATGGCACTTCATACCGGGCTATCCACGCATCGCCGTGGCATTGCATTGCTTGCACTCCCCCTTGCTGCCGTGATCGGCGCCTGCACGAGTTGCGCCGCTTCTTCACCCCAGGCTCATGAAGTTTCTTCCACCCCGGTTCCCGCCCCGTCTTCCAGCAGTGCCACCGAAAAATCCCTGCCCGCTCCGAGCAAGGCCGCAGCAAGCTCCAGCGTCCCGCTTCCGGCTCCAACCGGGAACAATGCCACTGCTCCCACCACGACTCCGAGCAATTCAGCCAAGCAGCCCGCCGGCACTCCGGCCAAGCCCGAAAGCTCCAAGACATCGCTGTCGCCCCTGGCCTCGGGTGCCAACACTGGTGCCTCCATCAAGGCGCTTCCCAGTTCAGCGGCCGAAATGTCCAAGGCCACCACACAGCTGTTCGCTGCAGTGAATCGAGGCAAGCTGAAGGACGTCAAGTCAGCACTCAAGGATGGAGCTGACCTCGACGCGCAGGACGAGGCCGGTCGCACCGCGCTGATGCGTGCAGTCATCAACAAGAACCCTGCCATCGCCAAGACCCTCTTCGAAGCAGGCTCGGATCCCGACAAGAAGGACGACTTCTACGAGTCGCCGTTCCTGCGCGCGAGCGCCAATGGCCAGGTTGAAACGCTGAAGCTTCTCATTGACGGCGGGGCCGACCTCACGGCGGTAAATCGCATGGGCGGGACCGCCTTGACCGTCGCCAGCGAGAATGGCCGGGTTCAGGCCGTGCGCCAGTTGCTCCGCACCGATATCCCGGTAGACCAGGTTAATGACCTGGGCTGGACGGCCCTGCACGAAACCATTGTCCTGGGCCAGGGCACCGCCAATGCCATCACCATCGCGCGTTTGCTGATTATCAACGGGGCAGACCCGCATTTGGAGGACCACTCCGGTTCTGATGCATTCAAGCTAGCGCGTGAACGCCAACAGAGCCAGATGCTGACCATGCTGCAGGCCGCAGCCAAGCGCTGAGTCCTAGAGGGCGTCGAGGTAGAACCAGGCGCCGTCCTGCTTCACGAAGGTGCTGACCTCATGCTGCTGCGCTTCATGCCGGCCGTCGCGATAGTTGGCAGCGAATTCAACCACCCCGCGGGAGGCCGCCGCGCCGCCAGCACGGGTTGAAATGATCTCCAAGCCGGTCCAGCGCATCTGCGAATCCACGTCCAGTTCCTTGGGCCTCGTGCTCTCATGCCAGGTCGCCAGCAAATACTGCGACAGCCCCAGCACGAAGGCGCTGTAGCGTGAGCGCATCAGCTGCTCCGCGGTCTGCGGCAGCAAGGAGCCATCTTCCCTTCCGTCATGCAAGGGCTTGCAGCAGTTTTCGTAGGACGGCTTCACAGCGTCCAGGGCTCGGCAGGCGCAGACGGTTTGACTAGCATTTTTCACAGTTTCAGCATACGCGTCGAGCGCGCTTCGACAACCCGTGAGCCTAAGATCACATGACTTAAACCGCAGGATATCGGTGCTATCGCGCACAGGGACGTTTTCCCCATCACATTCACGGGTAGACTATGAAGGCAAGCTCGCGGAGCGCCAAATCCCCCTGGTGTGAGACGGCATCTCCGTGTGGCATTTAACTTAACCTCGCCAACAGGAGATATGCCGGATGCCCCGCATCGTTGTAGATGTCATGCTCAAGCCAGAAATCCTTGACCCTCAGGGCAAGGCCATCGCGGGAGCTCTTCCCCGCCTAGGCTTCACCTCCTTCGAAGCTGTCCGCCAGGGCAAGCGCTTTGAACTGTCCGTGGACGGCGAGGTGACCGAAGAAATCCTCGCCCAGGCTCGCGAGGCTGCAGAAACCCTGCTTTCCAACCCGGTGATCGAAGATGTCGTCAACGTCGAGGTATTCGAAGACTAATGAGCGCCGAACTTCCCCTGATTGGCGACTATTCAACGCCAAGCACTGAACTTTCCGGAGCGCGCATCGGCGTGGTGACCTTCCCGGGCACCCTCGATGACCGCGACGCCGCTCGCGCCGTGCGCGCAGCCGGTGCCGAAGCGGTGTCCCTGTGGCACGCCGACACCGACCTGCAGGATGTCGACGCCGTGGTGATCCCCGGCGGCTTCTCCTACGGCGACTACCTGCGCGCCGGCGCGATCTCCCGCTTCGCACCGATGATGGCGAAGATCGCAGATGCCGCGAACTCCCATGCCAAGCTGCCCGTGCTGGGCATCTGCAACGGTTTCCAGATCCTCACCGAGTCGCACCTGCTGCCCGGATCGATGATCAAGAACGACCACTTGAAGTTCATCTGCCGCGATCAGCTGCTGCGCGTGGAGAACAACCAGACCGCATGGACCAACGGCTTCGAAGCAGGCCAGGAAATCACCATCGTGCTGAAGAACCAGGATGGCCAGTACGTGGCCGACGAGAAGGTCCTGGACGAGCTCGAAGCTGAAAACCGCATCGCGTTCTCCTACGTGGGCTGGAACCCGAACGGCTCGCGCCGCTCGATCGCCGGCGTGAGCAACAAGGCCGGCAACGTTGTCGGCCTGATGCCGCACCCGGAGCACGCCATTGAGGCCGGCTTCGGCCCGGACCACCGCGGCACCGACGGGCTGGCATTCTTCACCAGCGTTCTGACCCACCTTGTTGGAGGCAAAAAGTGAGCCAGGAAGCCACTAAGGAATTCAATATCGACACCGTCGATAACGCAGCGGGCACCCCGGATGTAGAACTGCCATGGGCAGAGCTGGGCCTGAAGGACAACGAGTTCGCCGAGATCGTGAAGATCCTGGGCCGTCGTCCGACCGCCGCTGAATTGGCCATGTACTCGGTCATGTGGTCCGAGCACTGCTCGTACAAGTCCACCAAGAACCACCTGCGCCAGTTCGGCCAGAAGGTCACCCCGGAAATGAAGAAGGACCTGATGGTCGGCATGGGCGAAAACGCCGGTGTCACCGACCTGGGCGACGGCTGGGCCGTGACCTTCAAGATCGAGTCCCACAACTCGCCTTCCTACGTCGAGCCGTACCAGGGTGCCGCTACCGGCATCGGCGGCATCGTGCGCGACATCATCTCCATGGGCGCCCGCCCGATCGCCGTGATGGATCCGCTGCGTTTCGGCGCGATCGACCACGAGGACTCGCAGCGCGTCGTGCACGGCGTGGTCTCGGGCATCGGCGGCTACGGCAACTCGCTGGGCCTGCCGAACATCGGCGGCGAAACCGTCTTCGACCCGATCTACCAGGGCAACCCGCTGGTCAACGCACTGGCCGTGGGCGCACTGCGCCACGAGGATCTGCGCCTGGCCAACGCCTCGGGCGTGGGCAACAAGGTCGTGCTCTTCGGTGCGCGCACCGGTGGCGACGGCATTGGCGGCGCGTCGGTGCTGGCCTCGGAGTCCTTCGACGACACCAAGCCCTCCAAGCGCCCTGCGGTGCAGGTGGGCGACCCGTTCGCCGAGAAGGTGCTCATCGAGTGCTGCCTGGAACTGTTCAAGGCCTCGCTGGTCGAGGGCATCCAGGACCTGGGCGCCGCAGGCATCTCCTGCGCCACCAGCGAACTGGCTTCCAACGGCGAAGGCGGCATGCAGGTCGAGCTGACCAACGTGCTGCTGCGCGATTCCACCCTGACCCCGGGCGAAATCCTGATGTCGGAGTCCCAGGAACGCATGATGGCCGTAGTCACCCCGCAGAACATCGAAGCGTTCGAGGCCGTCATGGCCAAGTGGAACGTGGAGTACTCCTGGCTGGGCGAGGTCACCGACACCGATCGGCTGATCATCACCTGGAATGGCGAAGTCATCGTGGATGTGGACCCGAAGACCGTCGCCCACGACGGCCCGGTCTACGACCGCCCGTATGCCCGCCCGCAGTGGCAGGATGCGCTGCAGGCTGACACCTTCAAGTCCTCGGAAGCCGGCGCCAACCTGCCAGCTACCGGCGAAGAGCTGAAGGCCGCCGCCCTGGAGCTGATCGCCAGCCCGAACATGTGCGACAAGTCCTGGATCACCAACCAGTACGACCGCTACGTCGGCGGCAACACCGCGCTGGCCGCCCCGGATGATGCCGGCGTGATCCGCATCGACGAGTCCACCGGACTCGGCGTGGCCATCGCCACCGATGCCAACGGCCGCTACACCTACCTGGACCCGTATGCCGGCGCCCAGCTGGCGCTGGCCGAGTCCTACCGCAACGTCGCCACCTCCGGTGCGATCCCTGCGGCGGTTTCGGACTGCCTGAACTACGGCTCCCCAGAGGACCCGGATGTCATGTGGCAGCTGGCCGAGGGCATCCGCGGCCTGTCCGATGCGTGCATGGAGCTCGGCGTCCCGGTCACCGGCGGCAATGTCTCGCTGTACAACCAGACCGGCGACAAGGCCATCCACCCAACCCCTGTGGTGGCGACCCTGGGCAAGTTCGACGACGTCGCTCGCCGCACCCCTTCGGGCTGGCGCGAAGAGGCCGACGGCCAGGCCATCTACCTGATCGGCACCACCGCCGATGAGCTGGACGGCTCGGAGTTCGCCAACCTGCGCGGCCACCTCGGCGGCCTGCCGCCAAAGGTCGACCTGGCTGCCGAGAAGGCACTGGGCGCAATCCTGATCAACGCCAGCCGCGACGGCATGATCGACGCCGCGCACGACCTGTCCGAGGGCGGCCTGCTTGCAGCGCTGTCCGAGATGGTCCTGCGCTACGGCGTTGGCGCCCGCGTGGCCCTGGACGAGATCAAGCAGCGTGACGGCATCGATTCCTTCACCGCGCTGTTCTCGGAGTCCCAGGCACGCGCCTTGGTTGCCGTTCCACGCAGCGAAGAGGTCCGCTTCAACGACATGACCAGTGCCCGCGGTGTCACCGTGGCCCGCATGGGCATTGTCGATGCGCAGTCCGGCGTCCTGGAAGTCCAGGGCGAGTTCACCGTTTCGGTGGACGAGCTGCGCGAGGCTTCCGAGGGCACCATGAAGAAGTACTTCGGCTAGTTTCTGGCCCACCCCTGGACGGCGGTTCTCCTCATCGAGGAGAGCCGCCGTTTTGCATGCCTGGATGATGTGGCGCTAAGCAGTGCTCCAAGGTCTGCTCCAGCCCCGAGTCCGATGCGTTCTGGCGCCTGTGCGGCTGGGCTGGAGACCGGTCGAGGCGCAATCTCCGGATATAGTTGACACGTCAATAACTTTGAGTCATGATTGATGCATCAACAAAGTTCTGGACTACAGGGAGCACGCAATGAACGCCTTCGAGAACATCGAATTCGGCCTCGACACCTTTGGCGACGTACCCAGCGACAAGTCAGGCAAGCTGGTAACCCATGCCCAGGGCATCCGCGCCACGGTCCAGGAAGCCATCGCGGCCGATCAGGCCGGCGTCGATGTGATCGCTGTCGGCGAGCACCACCGCCCCGAATACGCCATCTCAAGCCCCGAGACCGTTCTGGCGGGCATTGCCACGGCGACCGAGCGGATCCGCCTCGGATCCGGCGTGACCGTGCTGTCTTCCGACGATCCGGTCCGCGTCTTCCAGCGCTTCGCTACTGTGGATGCCTTGTCCAACGGCCGTGCCGAAGTCATGCTGGGCCGCGGCTCCTTTACCGAGTCCTTCCCGTTGTTCGGCCATGACATGGCTGACTACGAACTGCTCTTCGACGAGAAGATCGACCTGTTCCACAAGCTGCTCGACGAAAAGCCGGTGACTTGGCAGGGAACCAAGCGTGCAGCGCTGACCGACATGGAAGTCTTCCCGAAGACCGAGTCCGGCCGCCTGAACACCTGGGTGGGAGTGGGCGGTTCCCCGCAGTCGGTCATCCGCACGGCGCACTACGGATTCCGCATGATGCTAGCAGTCATCGGCGGCTCCCCCGAGCGTTTCGCACCCTACATCGACCTGTACCGCCGGGCCAACGACCAGTTCGGGCACCCAACCCTGCCGGTGGGCCTGCATTCACCTGGCTTCGTCGCAGAAACCGACGAGTTGGCCCGCGAGCACATGTTCGACGCCTACAAGGAGCAGCGCGACCGCATCGGCGCCACCCGCGGCTGGAGCCCAATGAGCCGCGGCGAATTCGAGCACGAAATCAGCGAAGGATCGCTGTACGTGGGCTCTCCGGAAACCGTGGCGCGCAAGATCGCCAAGACCATCAAGACCTTGGATATCGGCCGTTTCGATTTGATCTACTCGGGCGGCGCAGTAGAAGCCAGCGCCCGCCTGCGTGCAGTGGAACTCTACGGCGAGAAGGTCATCCCGTTGGTGCGCGAAATGCTTGCCGAGAGCTAAACCCGGATTCGAAGACATGCCTGAAGGAGAGAAAATGACACAGCAGACCATCGGCATCCTGGGCGCCGGGAAGATCGGCACGGTCCTGGCCCGCCGCGCCCTGCAGGCCGGCTACAAGGTGCTCATCGCCGGTTCCGGCGACCCCGGCGCCATTGCCCTGACCATTGAGATCCTGACTCCGGGTGCCGTGGCCGTGGATCCGGCAACCGCCGCACGGGAAGCCGACATTGCCATACTGGCCTTGCCTCTGGGAAAGTACCAGAATATTCCGGCTGCCGAGCTTGAAGGCAAGCTGGTTATCGATGCCATGAACTACTGGTGGGAAACCGACGGCATCCACGAGGACCTGAACGACCCCACGGTGTCCACCAGCAAGTTGATCCAGGAGTTCCTGCCAGGTTCGCGGATCGTCAAGGCCTTCAACCACATGGGCTACCACGACCTCGAGGACGAGTCCCGTCCAGCCGGCGCCGAGCGCCGCAAGGCCATCGCGATCGCCGGTGATCTGGGCGCCGACGTCGATCAGGTAGCACTGATCGTTGATGATTTCGGCTTTGATCCGCTGCCGATCGGCCCTTTGGCTGAAGGCTTGCGCCTGCAGCCGGGCCAGCCTGCTTTCGGCGCGAACAAGCCGCGGGCCGAGCTCGCCGAACTCATCGATGCCGCGCAGGTCCAGGCCTCAGCCTAGCTGCGCGAGCACCTCGTTCAGCGCTTCGGTGGACGAGGGGTGGGTGAAGATCTGGTCGCGCAGTTCAGCGGCAGTCATGTGCTGCCGCATGGCCAATGCCACCAGGTTGACCACCTCCTGGGAGTCCACGTGCATCAGCGCCGCTCCGAGGATCTGGTCGCTGCGCGCATCGATGACGAACTTGATGATGCCCCGCGGGTCGCCCACGATCTTGGGGCGCGGCATCGCGGCGATCTCGGAAACTTTCTTCACCGCGATCTTGGCTTGGAACCCCTGCTGCGCTGCCTGCTCTTGGCTCAAGCCAACGCGAGCCAGCGGCGGAGTGGTGAAGATGGTGTACGGAACAGCAACCCGGTCCTTGGTGCTGCGTGATCCGTCTCCCAGCAACTGGCTGGCCAAGACCCGGTGGTCATCGAGCGAGACATAGGTGAACTGGGGTCCGCCGTTGGCATCGCCCAGGGCATAGATGCCCTCGACATTGGTGGCCAGGAACTCGTCAACCGCGACTTCCCCGCGGGAGCCCGTCTGGACCCCGGCGGCTTCCAGCCCCAGACCGGCAGTATTCGGCACGCGCCCAAGCGCAATCAGCACGGCATCCGCCTGCAGCTGGTGCACCTCGCCCCGACGCTCGTAGCTGACGGTGGCGCCTTGCTCGTCCTGGCTGATCGAACGCACCGAAGCCGAACTGATGATCTCGGCTCCGGCATCTTCCAGGCAGGCCTGGACTTCCCCGGCCACATCCGGGTCTTCCTTGGACAGCGCACGGCTCCCGCGATCCAGCACGGTGACTTTCGATCCGAACTGGGCAAACATCGAGGCGAACTCGATGCCGACATATCCCCCGCCCACCACAGCCAGGGCCTTGGGCAGCTGGGCATGCTGGATCGTTGTGGAGTCATGCACCCGCCCGCCGATCTGCGCTCCTTCGATGTCCGGGATCGCAGGTAGCGCGCCGGTGTTGATGATGATCTTCCCTGCGCTCAGTTCCAGCCCTTCGGAACCGGCACTGACCTTGATGCTTCGAGGCCCGGTGAATGCGGCCTTGCCATTGACCACCAGCACCGACTCCAGGTCGTCGAGCATGGAGAAATTCTTGGCGCGCATCATGGCGGTGAGCTTGTCCCGGCGCTGGACGGCCTCCTGGAAGACCTGCTGGTCGTATCCGGCGCCATCCCGGGATTCGGCATCATGGATCAAGGCCTTGGTCGGCACGCAACCGATATTGATGCAGGTGCCGCCATACATCTGGGAGGACTGCTCGATCACCGCCACCCGCTGTCCTGCCTTGGCCAGGGTACCTGCCAGGGTCTTGCCGCCTTTGCCCCACCCGATCACGATCGCATCGAGCTTTCCGTCCGCGTTTGCCGAACCCACGATAATCCCCTAGCTGTCGCCGTCTTGTCCTAGCACGAGTCTTGTTCCCGCAGGCCGCTTCCGTCAACCTTTGCCCGGACAGCCCGGAGATGAAAAATGGCGGACCACACCCTTTGCAAGATGCGATCCGCCAGTTACAGGACGCTCACCTGGCTATTGGCCGGCACGGCCACGAGCAGCTGATTCGATGAGGTTATCGCCGGGCAGTGCAGCACCCGAGGCCACTGCCTCGATCCAGGTAGCGGTCGGGGCCACCGCAGCCCAGCTGGAATTCAGCACGGCCATCAGGGTTTCATGCACCTGCTGGGCGGGGATGGAACCGGCAGCGTTGACAATTTCGATCGCGCCGGTAGCATCGGAGAGCACTTCCACGGTGAACCCCAGCGGTTCGGCAGCCGCGGCAGAACCGATCACGCAGTTATTGGTCATGTAGCCCACCAGGGTCAACGTGGTGATTTCACGCTCGCGAAGCCACTCTTCCAGGCCTGTACCCGCGAAGATGCTGGCATAGTTCTTGGAGAATTGGTGCTCTGCAGCTTCCATCCGATCCTGGATCTGCGGGTGCAGGGCATAGGTAGCGGATTCCGGGGCAAAGACGGGGAATCCCTCGGGCGCTTGGTGCTGCACGACAACCACCGGGATCCCGGCCTTTGCCGCTTCGTCCATGGCATTGGCGATGGTGGCTACCGACTGCTCGCGATCCGGGTACTGGATCTGCAGCAGGCCATCAAAGTATTCCTGCTGTGCGTCGATGACGATTAGTGCTCTGCGTGGTGCGGACATAGTGAGTTCCTCTTTCCGATGTGTCGAGATGGCGCCATACGGCACCGGGTGTTTCAGGTTTTATTTAGCCGGCCGGTAGTGCTGGGCCATGAGCTGCACGGTTTGCACCGCTGCGCCAGGGGTGTGGCTGCCAAGGACCATCATCAACTCATCCGCTCCGGTCCGCTGCTGCAGCGCTTCCAGGCGCTGGGCCACTTCGGAAGGCGTGCCGGCCAGGGTGCGGTTGGTGTACATGTCAATGATCGCTCGCTCATTGAGCGTGGCCGGATATCCTGCGACCTCCTGGGCGGATAGCAGTGCAAAGGGTTCACGCTTGAACATCCGCAGCATGGCCATCGCCATGGTCGAGGCCTCGGCACGGGCGTATTCTGGATCCTCGGCCGCGATGACGCTTTGGCTGATGAGCACGTACGGACGGTCGAGCACTGCCGAAGGCACGAAGTTCTCGCGGTAGATGCGCAGCGCGGTGTCGATATCGGCATCGCCGAACTGCAAGGCGAAGGCGTAGGGCCGGCCCAGCCGCGCGGCCAGCTGCGCCGAATACGGCGAGGAGCCCAGGATCCACAACGGGGTCTGCGTTTCCGGTGCGGGCAGGCGGTTCTGCTCGTTCTGCCACGGGCCGGGCACTGCATGGACTTCGCTGTAGGGGTGCCCTGCAGGGAAATCATCATTCAGGAATCCCACCAGCTCGGCCAGTTGCTCGTCGAAGGTTTCGTTGGCTCCGGTTCCGCGGCGCAACGCGGCCGCGGTGGCCCCATCGGTACCTGGCGCGCGCCCGACACCCAGGTCGATGCGCCCCGGAGCCAGCGCTTCGAGCATGCCAACCTGCTCCGCGACCACCAGCGGCGCATGGTTGGGCAGCATCACTCCACCCGCGCCCAACCTGATCCGCTGGGTGTCGGCGGTGAGCCGGGCCATCATCAGCAGCGGCGATGCCACGGACAGCGCGGGCATGGCATGGTGCTCGGACATCCAGAAACGGTGATATCCGGATTGATCCGCAGCCTTGGCGATATCGATGGTGTCCTGCAGGCCATCTTGGGCGGTTTGCCCTACACCGGGTCCGCCTCCGGTGTGAACCGACAGGGCGAAGGGAGCGGAGCCGAATCGTGGCACTGGCTGCAAGGCCAACCTCTTTTCTCATGTTATTTCTACTTTTTACCGTGATACACACACTAGCAGGTGATCACGGTAAAGCAATACTGATACCATGAGGAACATGTCCCAGATGCCCCTTCCCCCGAGCCCCGGAACCGCGCAGCACTGCAGCATCGATCTGGCCAACAGCGAAATCCAGCTGCCTGGCGGCAAGAGCTTCGACGCGCTGGCTAGCCCGGCGGACACCACGCAATGGCTCATCGTGCGGGGTCTCGTGCCCCAGGAAGCGGCGCTGCAAAGCTATTGCCAGAATCGGCTGGTCACCCTTCGCAGCCAGATCAGGAAAGCTTTCCATGCCATCGCCACGGGCACACCCGTGGCCCGGGAAGTGCTGCAGGGCATCAACGCCGCACTGCTGGCAGCACCGAGCACCCCATTGCTGCACCATGAGCCGGGCAAGGGATTCTTCCGCGCATTGGAACACCCCGCCACGCAATTGACCGAGCACGCCATGTCGCGACTTGCCGAGGACGCCGCAGCACTTCTGAGCAGCGAAGAAGCGGGCCTGCTGGCCCAATGCGAAGCCGAGCCATGCACCCGCTACCTGCTCAAGACCCATGGCCGCCGGCATTGGTGCTCCACGCGTTGCGGTGATCGCGTGCGGGCGGCCCGTTCGTACGCCAAGAAGAAGAGCCAGCAGGATTCTTCTGCCGCCTAGCCCATGGCCTGAGGATTCCCGCCGGCGACGCAGCCGAGCACCTTGCATGCCGCGGCACGTGCCAAGCAGCATGGAACACTAAAGGCTCCCACCATCCGTAGATGCTGGGAGCCTGAGGAACTGCGGGCGGAACGCCTAGATCTTCTTGACGATGGAAGACTTCAGTTCCATCTGGCCGAAGCCGTCCACCTTGGCGGCGATATCATGGTCGCCAGAGCCTTGGACCAAGCGGATATTGCGCACCTTGGTTCCGGCCTTCAGCGCACTCTGCGCGCCCTTGACCTTCATGGTTTTGGTGATGCTGACGGTATCTCCGTCCTGCAGCGCATTGCCGACAGCATCCTTGATCACTGCTTCGACAGCTTCGGCCTCAGCGTTCCATTCATGTGCGCACTCTGGGCAGACCAGCAGGGCATCCATTTCGTAGGTGTACTCGCTGGAGCATTCAGGGCACGGTGGCAAGGTATCAGACATGAAGCTGATTTTAGTGAGCGGATATGCCCCATGTCGAATGAATCGGATATCGAATAATCCCCGGAATTCCGCGCTGGAAATGGCACGAACCCCAGGCCTTGAACACTTCCTGCCCTCCAGCTTGAAATTACTTGTTTTCCACGCCGGATATACCCCATACTCAGGCATACAGGCTGGTGCCCACACCGGCCGGGTTAGGGGCACACCATGTCTAAGCACCACAAGTACAAGAGCTACGGTCCGCAGTACACGGTGACGCCAAGGGAAGGGCTCACCCTGGAAATCCTCGCTCAGGCCGAAAAGGCCGGGGCAAAGGCAGGATACGCGATGGCCAAAGAGCAGCTGTACCGGAACATCGGCAACAGCTCTGTGATCAACGAGCAGGAAACCGACGAATTGCTGGCCGCTGCCGAACGTGCCGGCGCCGCGGCGGCACTCACCGCGGCACGCAAAGTCCTGGATAAGACACTGCGCACCTCGTTCAAGCACTACCACCACTCAACGGCGCAGGGGCCCGCGCAGCAGCTTGCCCCGCAGCCATTTGCTCCTGCGCAGACGCGCAGCTACTCGGAAACCTACGAGGAGCCCTTGGCCCAGCACACCCCCGCCTTGGGATATCTGGATCCGTCAAGGGAAAAGGTGGATCAGCACATTCTGACCATCACCCGGGTAGAACAGCTGAACGACCAGATGGTGCGCATCATCGCTGGCGCCCCCGATCTGGATGGCTACCGTTCCAACGGGGCGATTGATGAATACGTGAAAGTCTTTGCCGCTGACCCCGCCCTCGGATTAGAGCCTCCCTATGATCTGCGCGCCTTGCGGCAGCGCCTGCCCCGCGACCAGGTTCCGCGTTCCAAGTCGTACACGATACGTTGGATCAACGCGGTTGTGCCGGAAATTGCGATCGACTTCGTAGTTCATGGGGAGCCTGGGACTGTTGGCCATTGGGCCGGGACAGCGCAGCCCGGGGACCCACTGGTTATTTCCCCCTCACGGAGCAAGTCATCATTGTCGCTGAATGCCGACTACTACGTGCTGGCCGCGGATGAAGCAGGCATCCCGGCGATCTGCAAAGCCCTCGAAGCATTGCCCTCGGATGCGCGCGGTCTAGCGTTGCTCGAAGTTGCCGATCAGAACGCAATGTTTGACGTGAAACATCCTCCAGGCGTTGATTTACGCTGGCTGCCGCGTGACGGCGTTCCGGCGGGCCGCAGCTCACTGCTGGCCGATGAGCTCCGTTCCTTGCCGCTGCCCCCTCTGCGGCTTGGGCTAATCGCTCATGCCGAGCGTTCCACGGTTAAAGAGATCAGCCAAGTTGCGCGGCACTGGCACCTCGACAAGCGTTCCTCCCACATTTCCTCTTACTGGACCCTGCGCGAGGGGAGATTACGCCGCTAAAAGCTGGATCAGAGTGATCCGCAGCATCACAACGGCACGCACAGGGACAAGCTCTTTAACTCCGGATAACCTTGGAAGCATCGCATCCGCACTGGTTATCCGAGGAGTGTCCATGGCTCAGCCCGATTGCACCAGCAATTTCGCGCGCTTTCTCGGCGGTGTTTTGCTGATTGCCCTCGGACTCGTCCTGATGCTCAACTCGGCGAGCGCGGTCCGGCTGATCATTTGGCTGCTGGGCGCTGGCCTGTTGATTGCGGGCCTGGTGCGCCTTGCCGAGGCTCAACAGGACTCCGTTCGCCGCTGGCCAGTGATGCTTTCGGGCGGCCTGCTGGTGCTCAGCGGGGTCGCCCTCCCGCTCTGGCATCGCGCCAGCTTGCCGGTCCTGGCTTTGGCGACTTCACTGGTTCTTCTCCTGGGCGGAGTGCTCAGACTGGCAGCGGTGCTCCGCGGGCAGCGGCAGTATTCCTTCCGCGGCGCTCTCACAGCACTTGCCGGTGTCTTTGGCGCGGCTCTGGTGATGTTTTGGCCCAGGCTTTCCTTGTGGGTGCTCGGCGTCGCTTTCGGCGGCTGGTTATTCCTTTTGGGAGTCCACTGCTTGTGGTCTTTTCTCCGGCCTCGCCTTCCGGCAATTCCTGGCTGGCTCCGCACTGCGCGTAGCGCTAGCCTGACAGGATTGAGCGCCATTGGCCTCGTCGCCGTGCTCGGGCTCGGAACGATCACCGCTTTTCTGCATAGCCAAAGCGATACGGCCGCCGCGGATGATTTCTATTTGCCGCCAGCTAGCGTTCCTGCTGCCCATGGCCAGTTGCTGCGCGCTGAACCGCTGGCCAAGAGCACTCCGCCGAACACTCTCGCCTGGCGAATTCTGTATACGACGCAAGGTCACGATGGCTCTCCTGCAATAGCTTCGGGCGTGGTGACCGTGGCCGAGTCCGCCACGGGAACCCTACCTGTCATCTCATGGGCCAATGGGACCAAGGGCGTCATGTCCCAGTGCGCGCTGTCCATGGGACCGAATCCTTATGATGATGGTCCAGCTGCTGCCCGTGAAACCATGTTGGCTGGCGGATGGGCAGTAGTCGCTACCGATTACGTCGGCTTGGGCACCGCCGGCCCTCATCCCTATTTGATTCCGGCTGCCGAGGCGTACGCGGTGCTTGACGCGACTCTTGCTGCAGGTCAGCTGCAAGACCTGCATTCACGAGGAGTCCGGCTAGGACAGTCCAGCGTAGTGTGGGGCCATTCCCAGGGCGGGCATGCGGCTCTGGCTACGGCTGAAGCCGCCGGGGACTACGCTCCGAACCTGGAGATTCTCGGCATCGCCGCCATGGCCCCGGCAACCAACCTTCCGGAATTGGCCGAGTCGGTTGCTGATACCGCGGCGGGAAAAATCATTTCCAGCTACATTGCCGCCAGCTGGAACCAGCTGTATCCGGATCTGGGCATCGACGAGCGGTTGACGACCCGTTCTCGCATGGCGGTAAACCAGCTATCCCAGAATTGCTTTTCCGGTACGGGCGCGCTGACCGGGTTGGCCCAGGCCAGCCAGCTCTTCGAACCGATTCTCAGTTCCGAGGCTCTCGACGGCCAGCTGCACTCGGTGCTGAAACGCAATTCGTCCATCGTTCCGGCGGGCTACCCGGCGTTCATTGCCCAGGGCGCTGCTGATTCATTGGTCTTGCCCTCGATGCAGCGCGAGTTCTTCAGAAGTTCTTGCACCCCGGATGCCCAGATTGGTTACCTCGAGTACTCCGGACTGGACCACATGCCGCTCGTCGGGGCAGACTCGGCACTCAATGAAGATCTTGTCGCCTTCACCCACTCGCTGCTTGAGGGGAAGCCAGCTTTCCCTGAAGGCTCCACCCTGTGCAGGAAATAACCGTTTGCGATGCCACTCTGATTCCTTTTGTTCTTGTACCAGCGCACGGGCCCGTGTCTGGGGAACATAAAATAGGTTCGGAAAGACTTCCAGTAATTCATTGCCGTTCAATGCCGCCTAGCCATTTTCTGGCCGTCGGCCCAGGAGAATCCTAGTGCGTCCCAGCTTGTCCCGAATCGCAGTTGCCTTGTGCCTTGGCATCTTGGCCTTTTCCCTTGGCTCTTGCGCGGCGTTACCTGACGAGCAAGGGAGAGATGCGGGCACCGCGGCATTTGAAGCCGGGCATTGGCCACGCACCTTGACTGATTCAATGCATGACCCCATACGGATCCCGGCAAAACCTGAACGTATCGTCTCGACCTCGGTAGGACTCACGGGTTCACTGCTGGCCCTGGACGCGCCGGTCATTGCCAGCGCAACGGCGCCGGCGGGGCCTGATACCGATGGCGACGGTTTCTTCAAGCATTGGGCTGATGTTGCCTCGGACCGCAAAGTTGATCCGCTCTACGAGATCGGGAAGTTCGATCTGGAAGAAATCGAGGACCAGAAACCCGACCTCATCATCGTGGCGGCAACAGGTGCAGACTCCGAAGTCGACAACGTAGGTGCGCTGAGGAAGATTGCACCAACCATTGTCGTGGACTACGCAGATAAGGACTGGAACGAACTTTCAAAGTTGCTCGGGGAAGCCACTGGTACCGAAGAACGAGCAGAGCAGAACTCTGCAGCCATTAACGAACGGGTTTCAGCACTGAGAAGCACGCTGGCAATCCCATCCGGAACCACGGCTTCAATCATTTCCTACGCAGCCCATGGCATATCCCCGATCGCTAAAACCACCGGGCCGCATGCGCAGCTGTTCAGAGGACTCGGCTTCACGGTGGCATCCACGCCAAAGAAGTTCGACACTTCCACACAGCCAAGGGAAGATTTCAGTTTCGTCAGCTACAGGGATCTGCCAGCAACGCTCACTGGAGATGCCACCTTCCTCTTGGCCGCAAACAAGAAAGCGACCACGGCATTTACCTCGGATGAATCACTAGCCCAGCTGCCATCGGTGCAGAGCGGCAGCGTCTTCCCGCTCACCACTGCCCACCTTCTGGACTACTACGCAACCCAGAAGATCTTGGACTATTTCGAACACGATTTTCCAGGTCTGGGCTCTTCTGAGCTCGAGTAGCAGCATTCCTTGAAGCCGGTACATCCGACCTCACGCCACAACACGGATCATGGAAGGCTAAATGGTCCGCTCCACTGCCTATAGTTCAAGTCAGAGCATCTTCTAGCTCAAGCACCAGCCACCTTAGGAGTAGTACTACCGCATGCGTTCGCTGCGTCGCACCTTATCTTTGTTCGCCCTCCTGTCCACCCTGGCTCTGAGCTCGTGCTCTTCATTGGAGACCATTGAGTTCCCGCCCCTTCCTGATGCCCAAGCCGCACCGACGCCAAGCACCGCAGAACAACGTGATATCTACGCAGAATCCCTTGAACTGCTCAATGAAGTTACGGTCAAAGGCCGCGCACCAAAAACCGGCTACGACAGAGCGGAATTCGGCAAGGGATGGAAAGATCCGGACCGCAATGGATGCGATGCGCGCAACGACATCCTCTCGCGCGATTTGGTGGACGTGACATATAAACCGGCCACGCGACCCTGCGTTGTATTGAGCGGAACGTTCGATGATCCCTACACGGGCAAGACCATCGAATTCAAGCGCGGCCAAGGCACCAGCACCTCCGTGCAAATCGACCATGTTGTCGCCCTGTCCGATTCCTGGCAAAAGGGCGCGCAGCGCTGGGATGCCGAGACCCGCTTGGAATTTGCCAATGACCCGCTGAACCTGCTGGCTTCCGATGGCCCCACTAATGCTTCCAAAGGCGACAAGGACGCGGCATCATGGTTGCCGCCCAACAAGAGCTTCCGTTGCACTTACGTCTCGCGGCAGACCCAGGTAAAAGCCAAATACGACGTTTGGATGACCAAGGCAGAGCACACCGCGATCGGGAACATCCTCAAATCCTGCATCTAGCAGTCAGGCAGCTTCGCCGGGCCTCATAGCCGTACGCAGGACATCGCACGGAAACATCCACCTTAAGGCTTATCGTCAAATCGATGGACTTGTGGCAAAATGGATATTATTCAACACGTTAGCGATTATGTTCTGCGATGGCTTGGCCTGATCCTCTACTGCAAGGGCGCATGATGAAGACACGAATCCCCGGAGTCCTCCTACTGGTTTCCAGCGTGTGCATCTTCAGTTTTGCACTGACCACCACGCAGCGCGAGGCAGCCACTGCCTGCTGGGTCGTCTCCACCCTCATGTTCATTGGAGCAGCCATGCTGCTGCTGAGTGCGATCCTTGGAACTTCCACCGTCACCGCAGGTGACCCGCGGCATAAGCGTCAGCAATAACTGCATACTCCTCTAATCCGAAGCAACCTCTTGGCCTATGGCTGGGAGGTTGCTTCTGTTGAATAACCGACAGTACTTGTACTTCTGCACCTAAATTTAACGCCAAAGCATCGACAGGTTCATTCAGATGCGATAGACATATGTCTTGTCACACTCGTCACTTTTAGGAGTACCCATGCCTGCATTCAGGCAGATAAGAAAACTCGGTCTCGCTTCGCTGGCAACGATTTCGCTGGCCGCCACCGGTGCCGCAACAGCTCAGGCTACATCCACGCAGAGTGCTTCCCTGTCGCCAGCTGCGGGTACTGAAGCCGTCACCATTGATCTAGTTGGCATCAATGACTTCCATGGCCGCATTTCTGCTGACAGAAGCTCTGCCGGCGCTGCTGTGCTGTCCGGTGCTGTAGATGGAATGCGTGCAGAAAACGAAAACACCCTATTCGTCTCCGCCGGCGATAACATCGGCGCCTCAACCCTCGCTTCCGCCTCGCAGGATGACGAACCAACCATCGCTGCCCTGGGTGCTGGCGGCCTGGATGTCTCGGCAGTAGGCAACCACGAGTTCGACAAGGGATTCGCGGACCTGACCGGACGCGTCATCGACAGCTACGCCGATTCCAGCGGTGTCAACGGCGCAGACTTCGCACTGGGCGCCAATGTCTATGAAAAGGGCACCACGGCTCCTGCCCTCCAGGAATACGCGATCCGCGAGATCTCCGGTATTTCCGTGGGCTTCATTGGCACCGTTACCGAAGACATGCCTTCACTGGTTTCCCCAGCTGGCATCGCCGACCTGGATTTCGGCAGCGAACTGGAAGCAGCGAACCGTGTAGCTGAGCAGCTCTCCGATGGCGATGAAGCGAACGGCGAGGCAGATGTAGTGGTGCTGCTGACCCACAACGGTTCCGCTGGCGATCAGTGCGCAGATATTGCCGAAGAAGACAGCGCCTATGGCGAGCTCGTTCGCGAGGCCAGCAACGAGATCGACGCGATCTTCTCGGGCCACACCCACCAGTCCTACGACTGCGAAATCGCGGGCCGCCCGGTGATCCAGTCCCACCAGTACGGCACCACTTTGGGCAAGGTTTCCTTGCAGGTAGATCCTGAGACTGGCGAAGTCACCGAGGCCGCTACCGAGCGCATCGCCTTGGCAACCGAGGGCGCTGACGGCGAATGGGTGGGCAACTTTGATGCCAATGCCGAGGTCGCAGAAATCGTTAGCGCCGCTGAAGCGGAAGCTGAAGTGGTCGGCAGCGTGAAGATCGGCGCCATCTCTGAAGACATCCTTCGTGGTGGAGAAGAACCCGGCCAGGACCGAGGCGTTGAATCCACCCTGGGCAACACCGTAGCCGACATCCACCTATGGGCTACCTCTAATGAGGATTTCGCCAGCGAACCAGCCGAGATCGCATTCATGAACCCAGGCGGCCTGCGTGCCGACCTGCTCTACGGCCAAGATGGCACAGTGTCCTACAAGGCCGCAGCCGAGGTCCAGCCATTCGCCAACACCCTGATCACTTTCAACCTCACCGGGGCGCAGATCCGCGAGGCCTTGGAGCAGCAGTGGCAGCCTGCAGGATCGGAACGCAACAAGCTGCATCTGGGTATTTCCGAGGGTCTCGCCTACACCTACGTCGAGGACGCTGCCCAGGGCGAGCACATCAAGGACATCACCTTCAAGGGCGAGCCACTGGACGAGGAAGCAACCTTCCGTGTCGCAGCCAATGCATTCCTGGCTACCGGTGGCGATAACTTCGCCGCGTTTGCCGCCGGCACCGATCATGCTGACTCCGGCCAGATCGATTTGGACGCCACCGTGAACTACTTCAAGGCACATGACGTTGTTGAGCCGGCTCCGCTGGGCCGCGCGGTCCTGCAAGAGCCTGTTGCGCCAACGCAGTCGCCGGATCCTTCGGATGAGCCAACCGGGGATCCAACTGATTCGCCGGAACCATCTGAGGATGCAACCGACGACGCGACCGAAGAACCTACCAGTTCGCCAGAGCCAACTGGGGACGCGACCCGGTCCCCTGACTCGTCTGGCGAGCCTAAGGATGAGCAGAAGGATGATTCCCAGAACCGGGACTCCGAAGACCTAGCTGATACCGGATTCGGCACCAGCTGGATCGGCATCGTCGCCGGTGTCGTTGTCCTGGCAGGCATCGCCTTGGTACTGATACGCCGCTTCGGCAACAAGGCCGGACGCTAGAGCCCAAGGGCAAAGATAAAGGCAAAGGGAAGAACCAAGAGGTTCTTCCCTTTGCCATTGTCCCAATAACTTAGTCGATGACCAGTTCGCCCATGGAATCCCAGCCTTCGCCGTCTACCTTGCGGGAAACGATCTTCGGGGTGGAGACCAGGTGTGGTCGCATGGACTCAAGACCGGCTGCGAAGTGGGCGGAGTTCACGTGGTTTGCCGCGGCTTCGTCATCGCGGAAGGCCTCAACCAGGACGAATTCGTTGGGGTCTTCGACGCTCACGGACCAATCGAAGAAGATGTTGCCCTCTTCGGCGCGGGTTGCCGCGGTGAATTCAGCGACATGGCCCATGAAGTTCGGGGTGGATTCTGGCTTTACTTGGTATTTAACAACGATGAAGTACATGTCTCTAGTCTAGGGTTCCCTTGTTAATTGCGCCTTGCAAACGAATGTATTCTTTATCCCTTTGGGGCATGCCGTCGACCACTAAATCGTATGAATCCTCGATGAGCTCGCCCATCAGTTGCGGGTCGAGTCCTGCACGAACCGAATTCCAGTGCTTCTTATTCATGTGATAGCCCGCGGTGATCTGCGGATGCTCGCTGCGCTGCTGGTCTGCCAGAGCCGGTTCGCATTTCAGGTTCAGCACTAATTCGCCTTGCAGGTGCATGAGCAGCCCAAATATTTTGCCTTTGCCCGGATCACTGCCCGCCACCTTGAATACGGTGCTGTCAGGGCCGAAGGGGTAATCGGCGTAAGCGCACGGCATGCGCAGGCACAGCTGCGCCCACGCATTTTCCAATTCTTCTTGCCCAGCTGTTGTTGCCATCAATGCCTCACTAGCGAAATGGGTACTCGATCTTGGGGCAGGTATCCATTACTACGTCCAGTCCCGCATCCTTGGCCCGTCGGGCGGCAGCTTCGTCAATGACGCCCAGCTGCAACCACACCGCCTTCGCTCCTACGGCAATGGCTTGGTCAACGATGTCTCCCACCTTGGAAGAGTTCACGAAGCAATCCACCACGTCAATGGGGCCTGGAATGTCAGCAAGCTTCGCGAAGCCCGGTTCGCCCATTACAGTTTCCGCGCCTAACGACACGGGAATAATCTGCATCGACAGTTCATCACGCAGGAAACGGGCGATGGTCGGAGCTACGCGAGCTGGGTTGTTGGTCAGCCCGACAACCGCCCAGCGTCCAGGCGTGCTCAACAGCCTGCGGATTGTTGCCGAATTATTTACGTGCTGCGTGTCCATGCACGACACGATACCGCGTTGCTGGCACTTTTGGCGTCCAGGTACTGAAGTACGTCCAATTGGCAGGAACCGCTCACACCGCTGGCCTTCCAAGCGTTCGGAATTCACTGCTGCAGCTGAACCGCTTTCCCAGTGGCTGCCGCGCTGTTCTGCGAGAACGCCCCGCGGTGCTTCGCCGCCGGATGATGCGCGGGCAGGTAATCGCCACGGCCAAAGACCTTCTGGCGCAGGCTGCCCTCTGCATATCCACTTTGGGCCAGGCCACGGCGGCGCAGTTCGGGCAGCACTCCGTCAATGAAGTTGTCGTAGGAGCCGGGAAGAACATGATTCATCACGTTCAGGCCATCGATACCAGCATCCTGCCAGCGTTCGAGCTCATCGACAATTTGTTCCGGGGTCCCCGAAATCTGCTGTGCCTTGGCGCGGTAGTAGGCCAAGTCGCGCAGGGTCGGATTGCCGCCGGGCACCGAAGCCCGGGCTGCTTCAAGTACTCCCTGCGCACCCTCGGTCTGGATCTGGCCGATCGGGGTATCCAGGTCCAGTCCGCCCAGATCCACTCCGATACCGCCGCCGATGTGCGCGATGATGGCGTCCAAGTCCAGGTACTCGTCGTATTCAGCTTCCAATGCCTTGGCTTCAGCTTCGGTGGAACCAACGAGGAAGGACAAGCCGGCAAAGACCTTGATGTCATCGCGGCCGCGTCCGGCAGCAGCCAGGTGCTCGATCAGCTGGGCATTCTTCTTCGCCACGTACTGTGCGTGCGGGGCAAAGAGGAAGGTCGCCTCGGCGTGAGTGGCCGCGAACTGCGAACCGCGTGCCGACGAACCCGCCTGGAACAGGAACGGGGTGCGCTGGGCACTTGGCAGTGCCAGGTGCGGACCGTCAATGGAGTAGTAGTCGCCGCGGTGGTTGATTTTGTTGACCTTGGCCGGATCTGCGTAGATTCCGGAAATCTTGTCGGCCAGCAAGGCGTCCTCTTCCCAGGAGCCCTCCCACAGCTTGTAGGCGGCGTCCACGTATTCTTCGGCCCAACCGTAGCGGTCATCATGCCCGACCAGTTCTTTCCCGCCGAAATTGCGGTGCGCATTTTCCAGTACGCTGGTGACGATATTCCAGGCCACACGCCCCTGCGAGAGATGATCCAGGGTGGAGATCTGCCGGGCAAACTGGAATGGATGGGATTGGATGACCGAGCTGGTCATCGCCAGGCCGATGTCCTTGGTGCTGGCGGCCAATGCCGAAAGCAGGACCAGCGGATCATGGCTGGGGACCTGCAGTCCCTTTCGTACGTGCGATGCCCAACCACCCTCATGCTCGCCGTAAAGGCCAACCACGTCAGCGAAGAACAGCGAATCGAACTTTGCCTCTTCCAGCTTCTTGGCCAGGTCAACCCATAGGCCCAGTTCATGGAACCGATGCTGCTGCGCTTCGGGGTGGCGCCACATTCCGCCAAGGATGTGGCTGGAGGTGTTCATCAAGAAGGCCGAAAGCAGCAAGCGCGGGCGTTCGTTGAAAGTACCCATGATTATTTTCCTGCCTTTGCTTCGCCGATCGAGTTCAAACCAGTAGGAATGGTGCCGTTGATGAAGTAGTCCCCCACCGAGCGTGCCTTGAAGGCCACCGGATTGTGGGTGGCCACCGTGCGGGCATTGCGCCAGAAGCGGTCCAGCGACTTGGAGGACGAAATCGCCGAGGCCCCGGTGACGTCGAAGAGCTCGCTGGTGGCGTCCAGGACCAGCTTCGGCGTGGCCACGTGGGCTTGCTGGACGGCAAGCTCTGCGCGCAGGTAGGCCGCTTGCGGGTCCAAGCCCAGATCTTCGTCGAGCGCCGAATCCAGTTCCCGGGCTGCGGTGACCACGATGCTCTCTGCAGCGAAGACATTGGCCGCCAAACGGCCGACAAGTTCCTGGATCTGCGCGTCATCCTTGAACAGCGCGCCGGAGCCGGTGTTGAAGGTTCGCGTGCGGTTGGCAACGATGCCTGCTGCGGCATTGCGGGCCCCCTTGCCGATACCTGCCAGTACGGCGAGCAGGCACAGCTGGAAGAAGGCAGGTTCGAGGGTGGAAGCTATCTTGCGCTGAATGATATTGGCTTCTTCCACCGCAACGTCAGTGAATATCGCGGTGCCGGTACCGGTCAGCGGCTGGCCGAAGCCATCCCAGTCGTCAAGGATCTCCACGCCCTCGGCATGGCGATCGACGATGGCGTATTGGCGCCCCTCAATCCCGTCGGTGGTCGCCATGACCACTACCCAATCGGCGAAGATCGAGCCAGTGGTGTAGTACTTCTCGCCGCGCAGCACCCAGCCTTGCCCGGTCTGGACCAGCTTGGTATTGGTGGTGCCAAGGGCATTGCCGCCACGCTCGGTCGCAGCGTTGCCGAAGATTTCCCCGGCAAGCACACGCGGGAACCAGCGGTCCTGGAACTCTGCCGGCTGCAGGGAGATGGTTTCGACGAAGGAGAAGTGGCTGCGCAGCAGGTGCGCCACATTCGAGTCCGCCGCGGCCAGCTCGATCAGCAAGCGGAACAGATGCTCGTGGCTGATAGGCGAACCGCCATGGCTTTCTGGCACGCGCAGCGTGGTGAAACCGGCGTCCTTGAGCCACTGCACCTGCTCGAACGGCAGGATGCGCTGCTGCTCGCGTTCACAGCTTCCTTCAGCAATTCTGGCAAAGACCGCGTGGAATCGCTCCAGAAGTTCCTGGTAGCGGCTTTCGATTGCGGGCGCGGCGATCATCGTCATGGGTTCTCCCTGCAGAACGTCGATACTTTGAGTAAAGGAGTCGGAAAATGTGGTGCCCCACAACGCCGAAGTTCAGCGTGGTGGGGCCAAGGGCCTACTTATTCCAGGTGGCGAAGTCCGCTTCGAGATTGCGGTCCCAAGGAGTGCCCAACGCACCGTCGAGGTAGCTCGCGTACCATTCGCGCACCTCATCGGAGTGGTAGGCCTCTTCCAGCGCCTTGCCCTTTTCGGTGTCCGTAAACCCTGGCTTTGCGCCGATGATGTTGATGTACGGGAGCGCTTCTTCTTCCTCTTCAAAGAGCAGTGCGTCCTTCGGGTTCAGTCCGATCTCGGCGCCGAGCCGGGCGAAAAGGAACCCGGCATCCACGTCAGGCAGGGTCTTTGAGAGCGACTGCTGATCTACCTCAACGAACTTGAAGCCCTTGGGGTTCTCCAGGATGTCGTTCTGCGACAAGTGAATCACGCTCTTGCCCTCAGCTACCTTCAGGACACCGGCCTTATCCAACAGGGCCAGCGCGCGTCCGTTGTTGGCGGTATCCACAGGCAGTGCGATGGTCGCACCGTTGGGCAGGTCCTTGATGTCGTCGTATTTCTTCGAGTACACGCCGGCAGGCGAGCTGTACATGTAGAAGGCCGGCTCCACGTCGACGTTCTGATCCTTCTTGAACTGTTCCAGGTAAGCGCCGTGCTGGAAGAAGTTGGCATCGTATTCGCCATTGGACACCACGTGGTTCGGCTGCACGATGTCGGTGACATAGGTAGCCTCCAGAGTCCAGCCCTTTTCGGCCAGCAGCTTCTGTGCGATTTTGGTTGGTTCCTGCGATGGGGCCGATTCGGTGACAATAACCTTGATGGTCTTGTCACCGGTGCCGGCGGCCTGTCCACCTGCCAGGCCGCAAGAAGCCAGCGCGAGGAGTGCGGCGGAGCCGGCGGTGAAAGTTAAGAAGGTGCGGCGAGAGAATGCCATGGTGTTGTCCTTTGCTGAAATGCGAGTTGAGCGGGTTTTGTGTTTAGCGCTTGTCAGCGGCGCGCGATAGCCGAGTTCCGACGAACTGAACTGCATGCACCAGCAGGATCATCAACACGATGGCTAGCAGCATGACTCCGGTTTCATAGCGGTAGTAGCCGTAGCGGATTGCGAAGTCGCCGATACCGCCTCCGCCGACCAGTCCGGCCATGGCCGAATACGAGATGAAGCTGACGGTCATGATGGTGATGGAAGACAGCAGTGCAGGCTTGGCTTCGATCAGCAGCACTTCACGGATGATCTGTCCCCGTGTGGCGCCCATGGCCTGCGCTGCTTCGACAACGCCATTGCCAAGCTGGCTGATGTTCTGCTCCACGAACCGGGCGAAATAGGGGATCGCGTTGATGGTCAGCGGAACGATAACCGCCGCGGTGCCAATGGTAGTTCCCACAACGAATCGGGTGAACGGGATGATGGCGATCAGCAGGATGAGGAATGGGAAGGAACGGATTGTATTGACCAGCCCGTCAACGATTCGGTGCAGTCGCGGACGTGGGCGCAAACCGTTGGGAGACATCGAGTAAAGCCAAATGCCCAGCGGGGTTCCCAGGAGAATCGCGATCGGGATGGAAACCAGCAGCATCGCAAAGGTCTGCGCCATGGCGACCCAGATTTCCGGGGCAAGTTCGATGATGCGGTCGAAACTGAAAGCTGCTGCGTTGCCGTTGCTCGTGGCTAGCACTACTGACGTGAAATTCATTGGTAATCCAGGTTCTCTATACGCGGGCTACGGTGGCAGCGACGGCTTGGTCCTGCTTTGGCTGGCGGTTAAGCGTGAGTTCGTCACTGATCAGGTAGCGGCCGATTGGCGTCACTGGTTCAAAGCCTGGTTCTCGCAACGAACTCAGGGCGAACTCTTCAACTACCGCTCCGTCTTCCATGACCGAAACCTTGTCGGCAATGGCCTTAATAACGTTCATCTCGTGGGTGACGATGACTGTGGTGATGCCAAGGCTGGCGTTGATGTCACTGAGGTATTGCAGCACCGACGTTGTCGTTCTAGGATCCACGGCACTGGTTGGCTCATCGCACAGCAGGACCTTGGGCTCGGTGACCAGCGCGCGGGCAATGGCGATGCGCTGTTTCTGGCCGCCCGAAAGCTGTCCTGGATAGGCGGCAGCCTTGTCAGCGAGGTCCACTATGGACAGCGCTTCCAGCGCACGTTCACGGCGTTGCTTTTTCGGAACACCAGCGAACTTCAGATTCAGCTCGACGTTCTGTTGCGCGGTGCGATTGTTCAGCAGGTTGAAGTGCTGGAAGATCATCCCGATCTCATGACGCTGCTTTCGCAGGTCTCCTTCACTGAGCCCGGTCAGTTCGACGCCATCCACGATGACCTGGCCCGACGTGGGACGCTGCAGCAAATTGATATTGCGCAATAGCGTTGACTTTCCCGCACCGGAAAATCCGATAATTCCATGGATGGTTCCGGCCTGGATTTCCAGCGAGACATCCTTGACGGCCGTGAATTGATCTTGGCCCTTGCCGAAGGCGGTCGTTACGTTTTCAAGACGAATCATCATCGCTCCCTTGGTGCTTGGTTATGCGGAGCGCACTTCGCGAAAATCATCTGCGTTCCACAGATTTTCCGTCGCGAAGTGAAAGTACTCCATCGGTTCTGGCTGTAGCACCGCTCCCTCTCGGGTGGTTGCTGCGACGTCGTTGAGCCAGATCTCTCAGTCGCTCTGGATGGTGTGCGTTCGGTTGTACGAGCCGAACAATTCAAGTCTGGAGTCCACGCCCGCAGGCCGGCAAACGTTACTTCAATCGGCGTCATCAAGTCATAGTCCGGACGGATCCACGCTGAAATCACGCAATAATCCACGTAGCAATCTGACACATTTCGCTACTTCCCCTCTTTGTGACGAAAGCCTTGCAGTTTCTGCCCATCTCTCGCTGGCTTGTGCCAGCAATCTTGGGTGGGGAATTCAGCGATGCCTACGGTGGTTGTAGCAGATGCAGACCAACGAGAGGACCCCATGAAGATCGCAATTACCGGTGCCACCGGACAGCTTGGAAATCTAGTCATCGACGCGCTGCTGGCGCGCGGGGCGAATGCCGCTGATCTGGTCGCCATTGGCCGCTCCGAGCAGAAGCTGGAACCGCTGGCAGGCAAAGGCCTGGAAACCCGCGTTGCCGATTACAACGCCCAGCCAACTCTCGTGTCCGCACTCGAAGGCATAGACAAGCTGCTGCTGATTTCGGCCAGCGAGGTGGGCCAGCGCGTTGCCCAGCATGAGAACGTCATCAATGCCGCCAAGCACGTGGATGTCTCGCTGATCGCCTACACCTCAATTGCCAACGCCCTGTCCGGCGGCATGAAGCTCGCCGAGGAGCACATCGCCACCGAACGGCTGCTGGCCGGATCCGGCATCGACTACGTGCTGTTGCGCAATGGATGGTACATCGAGAACTACACCGACCAGCTGATGGGCTACCTCAACAGCGGCACGGTGCTCGGTGCCGCCGGCGATGGCAAGATCAGCGCTGCCGCCCGTGCAGACTACGCGGATGCCGCTGCGGCCGTGCTGCTTTCCGAAGAAAACCAGAACGGCAGGATCTACGAGCTGGGCAGCGACAAGCCATTCACCCTCGCCCAGCTTGCTGGCGCGGTTGGCGCTGCCGCCGGCCAGGACATCGCCTACCAGGAAATGGATCCCGGGCAACTGGAAAAGATCTACGCTGATGCCGGCGTCCCCGGACCGTTCGCGCACATCCTCGTCGATACCGACATGCGCATTCGAGAAGGAGCGCTGGAAGTGGACTCCGGGGAGCTGGCTCAGCTGATCGGCCGCGCCCCGGCTTCCTTGGGCAAAGTCATCAAGGACAACCTGGACAAGTAGCCCAGGTGCACTAGGGTTCCAGCGGGCAGGCATTGGCGGCGATCGAGGCCGCGGTGCCTGCCCGCCGCTTTAACGCGTCACAACCCGGAATATTCGCGCGGCAATGCCGAAATTGCCGCGCAAACCCATGGTGCTGCGTGTCACAACCGTGCGGCGAGTTCCCGCTCCCGTAAATTTGCGCATACTTCATCCCCACCTGCAGAGGAGATCAAAGCATGCCACGAGTACGTTTAAGATCAGTTGCCTGCGCGGCAGCCATCGCCTTGGGCCTGGGAGCTTTCTCAGCGCTTCCGGCGAGCGCCGAACCACGGCACACCCAGAAGGACCCGACCGCCATCGGCACTGGAGGCGCAGTCTCGTCGGTCGATCCGGAAGCCACCGCTGCCGGCATCGAAATCCTGCGCAAGGGAGGCAACGCCGTCGATGCGGCTGTGGCAACCGCGGCGGCACTGGGCGTCACCGAACCCTATAGCGCAGGCATTGGCGGCGGCGGATACTTCATGCACTACGATGCGAAGTCGGGCAAGGTCAGCACCATCGACGGCCGCGAAACCGCACCGGCAGGCATTGCGCATGATGCATTCATCGATCCTGAAACCGGCGAGCCGTATAACTTCACCCCGGAACTGGTCACCAGTGGCGTGTCCGTGGGCGTGCCCGGGACCTTGGCCACGTGGCAGCGCGCACTGGATAATTGGGGTTCGCAGAACCTGAAACAGGTTCTGCGGCCGGCGACCCAGATCGCTTCACGCGGCTTTGTCATCGACGAGACGTTCCGCGAGCAGACCCTGGATAACAAGGAACGATTCGCCGCGTTCACCTCCACGAGCGAATTGTTCTTGCCCGGCGGAGATGCCCCGGAGGTCGGGAGCATTTTCAAGAATCCGGATCTCGCACACACCTACCTGATGCTGGCCAAGCAAGGCCTCCAGGGATTCTATGAGGGCGAATTGGCTGCCGAAATCGCCCTAACGGTGCAGGCTCCGCCAAAGAGCGAAGACACCGCCCTCCCGGTTCCCGCAGGGCAGCTGGGCACTGCCGACCTGGCCGGCTACGAAGTGGTGGAGCAGGCACCAACTAAGGTGGACTACCGGGGCTATGACGTCTTCGGCATGGCTCCTTCGTCCAGTGGCGGAACGACCATCGGCGAATCGCTGAACATTCTGGGCGAGTTCGATTTGCCAGCCATGGAAGAACCCGATGCCTTGCATCATTATTTCGAGGCAACTGCGCTCGCCTACGCTGATCGCGGCAAGTACGTCGGCGACCCCGCTTTCACCAACGTCCCGACCCAGACGCTGACGGACAAATTATTCGGTACGGATCGTGCTTGCGCCATTGATCCGGAGCAGGCTGCAACGAAGCCGGTCGCTCCGGGCGACCTTGAAAACTATGATGGCCAATGCCCCGCTGCCACCAGCGAACCGGTAGAAGAGCAGGATACGGAAAACATCTCCACCACCCATTTGTCGGTCGTGGATCGTTGGGGCAATGCCGTTTCCTACACTTTGACCATCGAACAGACCGGTGGCTCGGGCATGGTGGTTCCCGATCGCGGATTCTTGCTGAACAACGAGCTGACCGATTTCTCCACGGTGTACGACCCGCAGGATCCGAACCGCATTGAACCTGGCAAGCGCCCACGTTCCTCGATGGCTCCAACCATTGTCTTGCAGGACGGCGATCCGGTGCTGGCCATCGGTTCCCCCGGCGGTTCAACCATCATCACCACGGTTCTGCAGACCCTGGTGAACCGCATCGACCTGGGCATGAGCATCAGCGAAGCCATCGCCGCTCCGCGTGCTTCCCAGCGCAATACGGCCGCTGTCACCGCGGAACCGGAGTTTATCGAAGCCCACGGTTCCGCGCTCGAAGCCTTCGGCCACAAGCTCACGCCAGCTGGCGATTCCTTCACTCCGCAGGCGGAAATCGGAGCGGTTGAAGCGGTGGAAATCGCTGCCGATGGCACGCTCACCGCAGCGGCCGAGCCCACGAGGCGCGGCGGCGGTTCAGCCATGGTGCTGCAGCCAACCGAATAGGTCCGCAGGCAGACGGCGGCCCCCGGCAACTTCATTCGAAGGTGCCGGGGGGCCGCTGTCTGCTGCGCTAGCAGGCGATGCGCCTAGGCCTGCGCGGCCATCCGGTTGGAGATCTTGTACCGGGCTGCGCGGTGGGTGTCCTTCACGCGGTCGCCGGCGCCGAACATCTTGTGGCGCAGCGAGCCCTCGGTGTATTCGGTCTTGTAGACCCCGCGCGCCTGCAGCTCGGGAACCACGTACTCGACGATGTCCTCGAAGGTGCCCGGAGTGACAGCATAGGCGAGGTTGAAGCCGTCCACGTCGGTGTACTCCACCCAGTCGATAAGCTTCTCGGCTACCTCGGCGCCGGAACCAACGGAGACCGGGCCGAATCCGCCCACGCCGATCCATTCGGCCAGCTGGCGGATGGTCCACGGCTTGCCGGTATCGCCGCTGGCCTTCTTGAAGGTTTCCACCGAGGACTGGATGGCGTTGGACTTCACGTCGTCGCCGATGACATCGTCGGGGCCGTAGACGGACATGTCGATGCCGGTCCAGCCGGACAGCAGTGCCAGCGACCCCTCGATATCCACGTAGGAGCTGTAGTCCTGGAACTTCGCCTGGGCCAGTTCGGTGGTTTCGGCGGTAATGATGGTCTGCATGGCGAAGACCTTGATGTCGTAGCGGCCACGCCCGGCGGCCTCGGCAGCGTCACGGATCTTGCTGACCGCTTCCTTCAGCAGGTCGCGGGTGGGGCAATTGACGAAGATCGCTTCGGCGTTCGACGCGGCGAACTCGGTGCCGCGCTTGGAGGCGCCGGCCTGGTAGATCACCGGGGTGCGCTGGGTGGACGGCTCGGTGATGGCGATGCCCGGAACCTTGAAGTACTTGCCTTCGTGCTCGATCGGGTGCACCTTGGCCGGGTCGGTGTAGACGCCGGTGGCCTTGTCATTCTGCACCGCGTCGTCTTCCCACGAGCCTTCGAGCAGCTTGTAGACCACCTCGAGGTACTCATCGGCGTGGTTGTAGCGCTCGTCGTGCTCCATCTGGTCTTCCTGGCCCATATTGCGGGCGGCCGAGGGAAGGTAGCCGGTGACGACATTCCAGCCCACGCGGCCGTTGGTCAGGTGGTCCAGGGTGGCCAGGCGGCGGGCGAAAGCGTACGGGTGCTCATAGGCGGTGCCCGCGGTGACGCCGAAGCCGAGGTTCTCGGTCACGGCGGCCATGGCGGAAACCAGCATCATCGGGTCGTTGACCGGTGCCTGGGCGCCGGAGCCCAGCGGGGTGACGTTGGTGCCCTTGTACACGTCGTAGGTGCCCAGCACGTCGGCGAGGAACAGTCCGTCGAACTTCCCCTTTTCCAGCACCTTGGCCAGGTGCGTCCAGTAGCCCAGGGTGTTGTAGGTCGAGGCCTTGTCCTGCGGATGGCGCCACAGGCCCGGCGACTGGTGCACCACGCAGTTCATGTCGAATGCGTTGAATAGGATCTCGCGCTTGTTCTCGCTCATGGCTTTGCCCCCATAGGTCGGTAATCGTGGAAAGTTGCTGGTTTGCGTCGCAGGCCCTCAAGCCCGCTGGGTTGAATCTTCGCCGGTGACGGACAGCCGCTGCGGCTGGACCCCGTTGATCTCGTAGTCCCCGACGATGCGCGCCTTGTAGATCGCCGGGTTATGGGTGGCGATGGTGCGCGCATTGCGCCAGTGCCGGTCCAGGTTGCAGCCGCTTCTGGTGGACGAGGCTCCCAGTCCGTCGAAGAGCTTGCTGGTCACGCCGATGGCCAGTGGCTGCACCACGGTTTGCGCGCGGTTGGCGGCCAGCTCGCATACGGCGTAGCGTTCCTCGTCGTTCAGTCCCGGATCGCCCAGGGCCGCCTCGACTTCGAGTACCGCGCCGATCACCACGGAGTCGGCAGCGAAGGACTCCGCGGAAACTTCGCCCACCAGCTGGAGGACCTGGGGTTCCTGGTATACCGGCACCCCGGTTCCGGTGGTGAAGATGCGGGTGCGCGCCTGCACCGCGTGACGCAGGTCGTTCAATGCGGCGCGGGCGATGCCCGCCTGCACGGCCATGAGAACCAGCTGGAAGATCGCCGCTTCGGAGTCATTGGTCTGCTGCGGCATGAAGCAATCCACCGGGACCTGGTGGAATTCGGTGGTGCCGGTTCCGGTGAGGCCCTGGCCGAACCCATCCCAGTCGTCGAGGATCTTGACGCCGCTGCGCTGGGTGGAGACCACGGCGATCTGGCGGCCGGCGAGCTCCGGGTGGGCCACGGCAACGGTGGTCCAGTCGGCAAAAATGGTGCCGGTGCAGTAGTACTTTTCACCGTCGATCACCCAGCGCCCGTCCACGGTGCTGGCCTTGGTGTTCAAGGTGCCCAGGGCGTTGCCACCGCGTTCGGTGTAGGCGTTGCCGATAATCTGCCCAGCAGCGATGCGAGCGACCCACTTCTTGCGCAGCTCTTCGTCCTCCAGTGCCAAGACGTTCTCGACGAATGCGATATGCGCACGCCACAGCTGGCCTACGTGGGAGTCCGCCTCGGACAGCTCGATGAGCAGACGGAAGACATCCACCAGCCGTGCGCCGTAGCCCCCGTCGGCAACGGAAAGGCGCAGCGCACCGAAACGCTCGCGATTCAGCAGGCCTACCTGCTCGAAAGGAAGCACGCGGTTCAAGTCGCGGTCCTTGGCTGTCGCGGCGATCTGCGCAAAAACGGGACGGAAAATTTCGGCCAGCCGGTCGTATTGCTCATCCGCACTTGGTCCGGGGGTGATTTTCAGCAATTGCCTGGTCGGCAGCTGTTCTTCAAACTTGTCCAGGTCCATTGCGGTGGCCTGCGAAGGGTCACTGAGCTGGTTGAAGTCCAGTCCGAGGGCATTGTGCGATTCACCAATAGGCATCAGGGTTCTCAATTCTTTCCATCGGTCCTGGCGGTAGCACCGTCCCGCTATTGGGGTGGTTGCTGCGGCGTCGTGGAGCCAGATCTCTCAGCCGCTCTGGATGGGTCGTAATTCATTTGTAACGGTAATAAACCGGCGTTTCCAACCCGCGAAGTCACATTTCGTCCCAGTGCCGGCAGTGCCCATCTTCAAATTTCACAGCCTAATCCGCGTCCTGCCGAAGATGAGTTGCAAAGTTTTGCTTAATGTCGAGCAAACCGGCCTGCAATAAAATAAATAACGAAATTTCTGGGCAATGTGACGTAGTTGTCGAAGATTTTTTCATATTACGCAAGATTTGCGTTCAAATCGTTCGACTCGTTGTAATGGACACGTAACCATCCCGAGCGGCCGAGAGATCTGGCTCCACGACGCCGCAGCAACCACCTTTGGAGTTTTGCTCTGCAGGCCGGTGCTACCGCCAGGAACGATGGAGATGAACATGACTCTTTCCTTTGCAGCGCCCGAGGCAGCTCCCGTTGCCTCAGCTTCAAGCGCCCTGGACGTGCAGTTCAGCAACGTGTCGCGAACCTTCACCACCAAGATGGAAAGCCGCACCGTTCTGACCGATATCAACCTGCAAATTCCAGCAGGTCAAGTCGTGGCCATTCTTGGAGCCAGCGGTTGCGGAAAATCCACGCTGCTGCGTTCAGTATCGGGCTTGGACCACCCCACCACCGGCACCATCCGCACCGGCACCCGCGAGGTCACCGGCATCAACGAGTTATGCGCCGTTGCCTTCCAGGAGCCCCGGCTGCTGCCATGGCGCTCGGTTCGCCAGAACATTGCACTGGGCCTGGCACCGGAAACCGATAAGCGCGCCGGCAACTCGCTGATCGATGAGTTGATCGAGCTGACCGGTCTGAGCCATGCAGCCAGCTTGCGCCCACGCGAGATCTCCGGAGGCATGGCGCAACGGGTTTCGCTGGCTCGCGCGCTGGCTCGGCGCCCGGGTGTATTGCTTCTTGATGAACCCTTCGGCGCCCTCGATGCGCTGACACGCTTGAAGATGCAGGATCTGCTGCTCTCGATTCACGCATCGTTCCCCACCACTGTTCTCATGGTGACCCATGATGTGGACGAGGCGTTGACTTTGGCTGACCGCGTGATTGTTCTGGGGCGAGGCGCTGGGCATAGTGCAGCGGGCGTCATCGAGGATCTGTCCATCTCAGCTGTGCATCCACGCCGGCATACCGATGAAAAGTTCGTTGCAGATCGCCTGCACCTATTGCGCCTGCTCGGCGTCGACCCAACCAACCATTAGTCCCGGCCACGCCGTGGGTCCCGAACCATTCGTCCCCTTTGCCTTTTCACCTACACCGCTTGCACGCACAATTCTAGGATTCTCCATGCTTTTGAACCGTCTCACCCGCCGCACTGCATTGTCCGCCGCCGCCTTGATCGTTGGCGCAGTTGCCCTGACCGGCTGTGCTGGCGAAAACGCTACAGCCTCCTCGGATGGTCAGACCCTGTCCATCGACTTTGCCACTTACAACCCGCTGAGCCTGGTACTCAAGGAAAAGGGATGGTTGGAAGCAGCCGCCAAGGAGCAGGGCGTAAATGTCGAATGGATCCAGTCCGCTGGTTCCAACAAGGCCAATGAAGCCCTTCGCGCCGACGCAATCGATGTTGGTTCCACAGCCGGTTCCGCTGCGCTCCTGAACCGTTCGAACGGTGCACCCATCAAGACCATCGCACTGTATTCGCAGCCGGAATGGGCGGCCCTGGTAGTGGATAAGGACTCGAAAATCGAGTCCGTTGAAGATCTCGCTGGCAAGACCGTGGCCGCTACAAAGGGCACCGACCCATACTTCTTCCTGCTGCAGGCGCTGGAATCCGCGGGCTTGAGTGAAGCTGACATCAAGCTGCAGAACCTCCAGCATGCCGATGGACGTACCGCCCTGGCCAACGGCTCGGTTGATGCCTGGAGCGGTTTGGATCCGATCATGGCCGCTGCCGAAAAAGACGGCGCGCAACTGGTTTACCGGAACTTGGATTTCAACACCTACGGTGCGCTGAACGCTCGCGAAGACTTCATTGAGCAGAGCCCCGAACTCGCCCAGCTCGTTGTCGATGCCTACGAAAAGGCTCGTGGCTGGGCAGCTGACAATCCCGAGGAAACCGCAGAAATCCTGGCCGACGTAGCAGGGCTCGAACCAGGAGTTGCTGCCACCGTGATTGAGGAACGCTCCAATCTGGACGTTCCGGCAGTTCCCGACGCCAAATTCACTGGAGTCCTGAGCAAGATTGCTCCCACGCTGGTCGCTAGCCGCGATGTCTCGGAGCAGGAATCCGTTGATGAAGCTCTGGAAACCCTCATCGATGACCAGTTTGCCGTCAAGGCAGACGCAACAAAGATCTCCGGAGAGTAACCAGCCATGAGCCCCACTAACGTGGCTGGAACCCGCGGAAGCCAAACACCTGCCAAGCAGAAGGCCAGCATGGCCGCAACGATCCTGCGTGCCCCGAAATGGCTGCTTGCGCTGGTCTTGCCGCTGACCACCCTGGCTGTGTGGCAATTTGTCACCGTTACCGGAATCGTTGCTCCGTGGACACTGCCAACTCCGGGTTCAGTGGTTTCTGCTGCCATTGAGCTCTTCCAGGATGGCGAACTCGGAAAGCACATCGGCATCTCCACTCAGCGTGTTCTTCTCGGTTTCGCCTTCGGATCATTGCTGGGCTTGGCGCTGGGTGCGCTTGTCGGGCTGTCCAAATTGGCAGATGCATTTCTGGGACTGAGCATCAGCGCCCTGCGTGCAGTCCCTTCCTTGGCTTGGGTTCCGCTGCTGGTGCTCTGGATGAAAATGGGTGAAGATTCCAAGGTCACACTCGTGATCATTGGTGCCTTCTTCCCGGTCTTTACCACCGTCGCCTTGGCGTTGCGCCATGTCGATGCCCACCTGGTCGAAGCAGCCCGCGCCTTCGGGTTGAAGGGATTGAAGCTGCTGCGCACCGTCCAGCTGCCCGCAGTGGTCCCTTCGATCTTCTCCGGACTGCGTTTGGCACTAGCCCAAGCTTGGCTCTTCCTGGTCGCAGCCGAACTCCTCGGCGCGTCAATGGGCCTAGGCTTCTTGCTTACCGACTCGCAGAACAACGGCCGATTGGACCGCCTAATCATGACCATCGTGCTGCTGGCCGTCTTTGGAAAGATCACCGATGCCCTGCTGTCGATAGCAGAACGTTGGGCTATCAAGCGCTGGACCTGAAACCGGACCAGCTAGTACCCGCTGACAAAACTACCCCTCACCAAAGAAAGTTTGCGATGACCACCGAATTGGCAACAACCTCAACTCAAGTTTCAGAGGCAGCACGCCAGGAATTCTGGGACGAAGCGGCGAACCTCTTGGATTGGGACACCCCGTGGCACACCACCAGCCGCATCATTCCGGCCGATCCGGATGCCAAGCGCGGACCGGAAATTTCTTGGTACCTCGGCGGCAAGCTGAACGCCGCAGTGAACTGCGCCGACCGCCATGTAGCTGCGGGACGCGGCCAGAAGGTCGCACTGTATTTCGAAGGCGAGCCCGGAGACCGGGTAGCCGTCACCTACAAGAATTTGCAGGAGCGGGTCTCCCAGGCAGCCAACGCCTTGGAATCCCTGGGTGTGGTGAAGGGCGACCGCGTGGTCATTTACCTGCCGGTGCTCATTGAAACAATTGTCATCACCTTGGCTTGCGCCCGCATCGGCGCCATCCACTCGCTGGTCTTCGGCGGGTTCTCCGCCGAGGCGCTGAGGTTCCGCGTGGAGGACACCAAGGCAAAGGTCCTGGTCACCACCGACGGCCAGTTCCGCCGCGGCACTTCGGTTCCGGTCAAAGGCAACGCCGATGCGGCCGTTGCCGGAGAGAACGAAATCGAAAAGGTCCTGGTTATCCGCCGCACCGGCGACGAAATCCCGTGGACCGAAGGCCGCGACATCTGGTGGCATGAGGTGGTTGATACCCAGTCCACCGAGCACCATGCGCAGGCATTCGATGCGGAGACACCGCTGTTCATCATGTACACCTCGGGAACCACCGGCCAGCCGAAGGGCTTGGTTCACACCACCGGCGGGTACCTGACGCAGGCGGCCACCAGCTACAACCTGCTGTTCGCCAACCCGGACGAATCCCAGCGCGCCAAGGACGTGCACTGGTGCACCGCCGACCTCGCCTGGGTCACCGCGCATACCTACGAGATCTACGGCCCGTTGGCCAATGGCGTCACCCAGGTAATCTACGAGGGCGTCCCCAACGCCCCGCACCCGGGCCGCCACTTCGAGGTCATTGAACGCTACAAGGTCACCAGCTACTACACCGCTCCCACCTTGGTCCGCTCGTTGATGGGCTGGTTCCCGGACGGCATCCCCGCCCAGTACGATCTGTCCTCGGTGAAGATCGGCGGCACTGTGGGTGAAGCCGTCAATCCCGAGGCATGGAAATGGTTCCGCCAGCAGATCGGCCGGGACAGCGAAGCAGGACTGCCGATGGTTGACACCTGGTGGCAGTCCGAATCCGGCGCGACCGTGCTTTCTCCCCTGCCGACCGATGGACATTTCAAGCCAGGCTGCGCCGCACGCGCGCTGCCGGGCATCTCGGTGGACATTGTTGACGATGGCGGCCTGAGCGTGCCGGCCAACCAGCAGGGCAATATTGTCATTACGCGCACTGGTCCGTCGATGGCCCGTACTGTATGGGGCAACCCGACGCGCTACTACACCAGCTACTGGGAACAATACGTAGAGCAGGGCTGGTTCTTGGCTGGCGACGGTGCCCGCTTCGATGAGGACGGCGATATCTACATCCTGGGCCGCACCGACGACGTGATCAATATTTCCGGCCACCGGCTTTCCACCATTGAAATCGAATCGGCATTGGTCACCAACCCCGGCGTGGTGGAAGCCGGCGTCTGCCCGACCCCGGATTCCAAGACCGGGCACGCTGCAACCGCCTTCGTGGTACCGCTGGACAAGACGCTGGTTGCCGAGTCGCCTGACGAGCAGCTCGTTGCACGGCAGGCCGAATTCATTGCTGAACTCCGCAATACCGTCGCGGTGCAGATCGGCCCGATTGCCAAGCCGCGGGAAATCGTCTTGGTTCCAGATGTGCCCAAGACCCGTTCGGGCAAGATCATGCGCCGTGTGCTCACACAGCTGTTCGAGGGCACCACGCTCGGCGACACAACGAGCCTGCAGAATGAGCCGTGCATCCCGGAGATCAACGCGATCTGCCGCGCGCGCGGCTAAACGCTGCTCCCAGGCCCCTTGGGGTTAAACAAGTGAAGCTTCTTCCCCGGCGGGGAAGAAGCTTCATTTGATTTGCCGGTTAGGAATCCCCGGTCGTTGGCTTCTGGCTCTGGCCATCGGCCGCAGTGTCCTTGCCGTCCTTCACCGGGTCAGCGGCGGCTTCGGTGGCGAAGAGCTTCACTTCGGAGGCCTTGCCCTCGGCACTGACCAAAGGAATTTCGGTGGTCATCAAGCTGAACTGGCTGCCCTCATGGCGGTCAACCGCTTGGCCCACGGACTGCTCCAGGACCTTTCGAGCCACCTTGCCGCGAAGCACCAGCGGATCCTTGCTCAGGTCCTTCCACAACGCCACGCAGAGCAGGAGCATCACAATCACGAATGGCAGCGCCGAAACAATGGTGATGTTCTTCAGCCCGGTCAATGCCTCCGCCGGATGATCGCCGCCAGCCAGCAGCATCACCGCGGCCACAGCGCCGGTGGCCACGCCCCAGAAGATCACGGCCTTCTTGGATGGCTCTTCAGCGCCGCGTTCGCTGAGCGCACCCATCACGATCGAGGCCGAGTCTGCGCCGGTCACGAAGAAGATTGCAATCAGCAGCACGGTGACGACCATCAGCACGGTAGCCATCCAGCCCGACAGCGGGAGGCTGCCAAGCATGTCGAAGAGGATCAAATCGAAGTTGATGTCTGGTGCGCCATCAACAATGCTGGCCAGCTTTTCCCCGGTTTCCCCGGCGCGTTCAGCGCGTTCCTGAATACCGATGGCTCCGCCGCCGAAGATTGCGAACCAAATCAGGGTGACACTGGATGGAACAAGCAGCACGCCGGTGACGAACTGGCGAATAGTGCGGCCACGGGAAATGCGGGCGATGAACAAGCCTACGAATGGGCTCCAAGAAATCCACCATGCCCAGTAGAAGACAGTCCACGAGGACAGCCAATCAGACATTGCGCCATCGCCGGCAGCCGTACGCGAAGCCATCTCCGGCAAGTCGCCGATGAAAGCGCCAATGGCATTGGGAATGACGTTCAGGATGAACAGAGTTGGGCCGCCAATGAAAACGATCAATGCGATGACCAATGCCAATACCATGTTGGTGTTGGACAACCACTGGATACCTCGCTCGATGCCGGAAACGGCAGAAGCGACAAACAATGCGGTCAGAATGCCAATGATGATAACCAGAACGCCGGAGCCGACCTTCTCCATCATCCCGGTGGCCTGGATGCCGCCGCCAATCTGCAATGCGCCCAGACCCAGCGAACAAGCCGAGCCGAAGAGGGTGGCGATGATGGCCAGGATATTGATGGTGCGCCCGCCCCAACCATGGATGGCGCGGTCGCCGAAGATCGAGCTGAACATGGCTGAGAAAAGCTGGGGGCGTCCCAGCCGGAAGCTGCCATAAGCCATGCCCAAGCCAACGATGGCGTACATGGCCCATGGGAATAGGGTCCAGTGGAAGAGCGTGGTGCCCATAGCGGTGCTCAGGGCATCACTGGTGGAACCTTCCACCGTTCCCGGAGGAGGCGACATGTAGAAGTACAGCGGCTCGCCTACGCCGTAGAAGACCAAGCCGATGCCCATGCCGGTTGCGAACATCATCGAGATCCACGAGACCGTGGAGAACTTTGGCGTCTCGCCGTCCTTGCCCAGCGGGATGCGTCCGAAGTTCTTGGCCGCTACGACGATGGCGAAGACCGCGAAAACCGCGGCAGCGATGACAAAAAGCCAGCCAGTGTTGGTGATAACCCAATTAAGGGCCGCACTGGAGGCCTTGCCCAGCCCTTCCGGGGTAGCGAAACCCCAAATGATAAATGCCAGCGCTAGAACGCCGGCAATTCCGAATACCCAGTAATCCGTACCGGAAAGTGAGTACTTCTTAGGTCGTCTGTGACGAACTGAATGCAGTTCCTCGACGAGGTCTACGATTGATTGATCCGTCTGCTTCATTGCGTTCTTCCTTCACTGGTGAGATCCCGCGGAGAAGATCCGGGCGGAATCTGCCGAGCCATCGCCTCTCGAGTAAACGATCGCCATGCAGTGTGATTGATTGCGAATTGCTTTTCGGGTGTCGGTCCGTTGTGTCTAAATCTAGCGTTGGAGCAGCCTGAAAGAAACAGCTATTCTCCGCTGATATCCCGCGAATTATTTCTGCGAGTTGACCCGATTCAGCACGAATTTGACACGATAAATCCCAAAATGGGCCTTTTCCAGCATGGTCGACATCTCATCAAGGGTCAAATCTGTTCCTTGATTTCTCGCCATTTTCGGACCTCCGCCGCCCCAGGATCACGTTGTTTACGCTGGCATCACCATCTATGTGAGCTTCCTCGCCCCATGGAGTTTTCCACTCCTTGCCCCCGCGAAATCATCAAATGACCGGAAATATTCTTGGAGTCAAGATCGCTCATTATTGCCTTTCCTATTCCTGGTGAAATCTCTATGATTCCGCAATTTTTCTCCCCGGAAGCACGTCATGCCTGAACATGTCGGTTACGGAATACTTACTAATGAGCCATTGATTCAACCAGCGAACCGGGGTCCACCAACTTTTAACGTGAAATACACCGGAACTTATCTTGACTGATTCAAAATAAGCTGGCATGCTGGGTACATGACATCACAGGCAGGGATCGAGCAGGTGCTGAAGGCGGCATCGATGCGGGTCACGCAACCGCGCGTTGCGGTACTTTCCGCCGTCGCAGCGCACCCGCACGCGGATACCGAAACCATCATTTCGGCTGTCCGTGAAGATCACCCCAATGTGTCGCACCAAGCTGTCTACGATTCACTCAGGCTCTTCACGAAGCTGGGTGTCATTCGGCAGATACAGCCACAGGGCCATACCGCCCGCTATGAAGCCCGCGTTGGCGACAATCACCACCATGTGGTGTGCCGCCAATGTGGAAAGCTGGCGGACGTCGACTGCGCTGTCGGCGGCGCCCCGTGCCTGCATGCTTCCAATGACCACGGGTTCAGCATTGATGAAGCCGAAGTGATCTATTGGGGCACCTGCCCGGGTTGCCAGGCTGCGAACGCATAGTTGCTGTCTAAGTAAACCCCTAGATTTGCCATCGTCATCAGCGCAGCTGCTGTGCGATGGATAAAACCAGATAAACCCTAAACAATCCGGAAGGAAAGAGCACATGTCTGAGATGACTGCAGGTCAGTGCCCAGTAGTTGGCGGCGCGGGTCGAATTCACCCTACCCAGGGCAATGCCAACACCGAATGGTGGCCGAATAAGCTGAATCTGAGGATTCTGGCCAAGAACCAGCAGGTTTCCAACCCGCTGGACGAGAACTTCGACTACATTGAAGCCTTCAATGCCCTCGACTTGTCGGCAGTAAAAGCCGACCTGACTGAAATCATGACCCAGTCGCACGACTGGTGGCCAGCAGACTTCGGCCACTACGGCCCGTTCTTCATCCGCATGGCTTGGCACTCCGCAGGCACCTACCGCTCGCACGACGGCCGCGGCGGCGGCGGCGCAGGCCAGCAGCGCTTCGCTCCGCTGAACTCGTGGCCTGACAACGTTTCGCTGGACAAGGCTCGCCGCCTGCTGTGGCCAGTGAAGAAGAAGTACGGCCAGTCGATTTCCTGGGCCGACCTTATCCTGCTGGCTGGCAACGTGGCTCTGGAAGACATGGGCTTCGAGACCTTCGGTTTCGCCGGCGGCCGCAAGGACGTGTGGGAAGCAGATGACGATGTCTACTGGGGCCCGGAAAAGGTCTGGCTGGACAGCGAACGCTACACCGGCAAGCGAGACCTGGATGCTCCTCTGGCAGCAGTGCAGATGGGCCTGATCTACGTGAATCCTGAGGGTCCTGACGGAAATCCGGATCCGCTGGCCTCGGCCGTAGACATCCGCGAAACCTTCCGCCGCATGGGCATGAACGACGAGGAGACCGTCGCGCTGATCGCCGGTGGCCACACCTTCGGCAAGACCCACGGCGCGCATGCCGATGACAAGATCGGCCCGGATCCAGAAGCAGCTCCGCTCGAAATGCAGGGACTGGGCTGGAAGAACGGCCACGGCACCGGCAAGGGCGCGGACACCGTCTCCTCGGGTCTTGAAGTCACCTGGACCTACCACCCAACCCGCTGGGACAACGAGTTCTTCCACATCCTCTTCGCCTACGAATGGGAACTGTTCGAATCCCCAGCAGGCGCCAAGCAGTGGCGCCCGGTCAACAATGGCGGAGCCGGCTTGGTCCAGCCTGCATTCGAGACCTTGGAACACCGCGAGCCACGCATGCTTACCAGCGACCTGGCCCTGCGCTTCGACCCGGTCTACGGCCCGATCTCCAAGAACTTCAAGGAGAACCCAGACCAGTTCGCAGACGCCTTCGCCCGCGCATGGTTCAAGCTGACCCACCGCGACATGGGCCCGAAGTCCCGCTACTTCGGCCCAGAGGTTCCTGCTGAGGACCTGCTCTGGCAGGATCCACTGCCAGCAGCTCCGCAGACCACCTTGGGTGCAACTGAAGTTGCCGCACTTAAAGCCCTGATCAACGATTCGGGATTGACCGTCCAGCAGCTGGTATCCACGGCTTGGAAGGCCGCTTCGACCTTCCGCACCTCGGATAAGCGCGGCGGCGTTAACGGCGGCCGCATCCGCCTGGAACCACAGGTCTCCTGGAGCGTGAACCAGCCTGAACAGCTCAAGCCGGTAATTGCCAAGCTGGAAGAGATTGTTGACAACTTCAACGCCACTTCCGGGATCAAGGCTTCCTTCGCGGACGTCGTTGTCCTAGCCGGCAACGTCGGAGTCGAGCAGGCAGCCCTGGCAGCTGGCCAGCAGGTCGAGGTTCCATTCACCCCGGGCCGTGTAGACGCAACCCAGGAGCAAACCGACGTTGACCAGTTCGCATGGCTGGAACCAGTTTCCGACGGATTCCGCAACTACGACTCGGGCTTCGTCAAACTGCCTAGCGAGTACTTGCTGATCGACCGCGCGAATCTGCTGGGCCTCTCGGCACCGGAAGCTACCGTACTGCTCGGTGGACTGCGCGTCATCGGCAATAACTGGGACGGCTCCAACTTGGGCGTCTTCACCGACACCCCAGGCGCGTTGACCAACGACTTCTTCGCGAACCTGCTGGAGCTGGGGTTGGAATGGACCCCGTCCGCTGACGAGCAGACCTACACCACCACCGATGGCCGCTGGACCGGCAGCCGCGTGGATCTGGTCTTCGGTGCCAACTCCGAGCTGCGTGCACTGGCCGAGGTTTACGCTTCGGATGATGCCAAGGAGAAGTTCGTCAATGACTTCGCCTCCGCTTGGGCCAAGCTCATGGACGCAGATCGCTTCGAACTGCGCAGCAAGTAGCAGCTGCTGGGCTGCAAGCCCGTAGCAATTAGTGCTGGGCTGCTGCTTCCCGCAAGGGAGGCAGCAGCCCAGCACTTGTTTCATGCGGGAACTGCCCGTCAGAACAGCGTCGCGGCGCCGCTGGCGAAGTCCGGGTTCTCCAGCTTCAGCAGCTCGGACTTGGCTTCCAAGCCTCCCAGGTAGCCGCCCAATGAACCATCGGTGCGCAGCACCCGATGGCAGGGCAGCACGATGGGAATCGGGTTGGTGGCGCAGGCTGAACCGACGGCCCGCACCGCTTTCGGCTTGCCGATCTGCTGCGCCAGCTGGGCGTAGCTCAGGGTACGCCCGTAATCGATATGACCCAGCTCCAGCTGCACCTGGCGGCGGAACTCGGTGGAGAGCTGCAAGTCCACCGGAAGATCGAAGCCATGCCGCTGGCCCGCGAAATACTCATCCAGTTGCCGGACGGCACCATCCAAGCTCGACTTGTCGCGCAGGATCCGCGGGCTGAGCCTTTCCGAGAGCACCTCCAGAATCCGGTCATGGCCTTCGGATTCAAAAGCGACCCGGACCAGCCCGGCATCGGTACTGGCCAGCAGCAAGGCCCCCACGGGGCTATCGACCACGCGATAGGCAACATCAACAAGTTCCCGTGCACGGGCCCGTTCAACGAGCCGGTCCTGCAGCGAGTCGAGGACTTGCGCTTCAGCGGCCGTAGCCTGCTGCCGATAATTTTTTCCGTTCATGGCTGCTCCCGCCATAGTTCTTGGTCATCCATCCGGGCCCGCAGATTCTTGATCCCATCGGCGCCCGAACGCCGGGCGGCAGCTTCGGTGCCGGAAAGGATTCCGGCAATTTGCGCGTAGCTCATTCCGCCCAGGTAGCGGTAGGCCACCACCTGCCGCTGCTTGCCAGGAAGCTGGTTCACCTCATGCCACAGCTGCAGGTTTTCCAACTGCAGATCCGGCCGTTGGGCCGATGGGGCCAGGCTGTCCACGTCTTGGCCGATGAGGATTTCCGGCTTGTTCCTGCGCAACTCGTCAATGGCTTTGTTCCGGGCAATACGCACTAGCCATGCCAGGACATTGGCGTCCTCCGGCAGTTGCGGGTACGCCTTGAGCGCGGCAAGGAACGTTTCGGACCAGGCGTCTTGCGCGCGATGCTCATCAAGCAGGGCACGGCAAACGCGCAGGACGTTCAGTCCATAGTCCTGGACTATCCGCTCGAACGGTGCTTGCATGGCTCTCCTGGAATTTTGCGCCTTCATGGCTTCTCACCATGTAAACGTACGAGGAGACCATTTTGTGAGGCGTGAACGAAAAAAATTCCTTCACGCAGATACCCATGGATTCCTAGAATGCCACCAGATCCAATTCGCTGGCGATCTGCTCAAGGCGGATCAATTCCAGGTGGAGCATTTCGCCATTTTCCACGCCTTGGGGATCCGTGGTTCCGGCCAATGCGTCGCGGATGGTGCGCATGGTGGCCCCATGGCTGACAATCATGACCTTGCGCCCGGCATGCCTGCTGGCCAAGTCCAGCAGCGCTGGCACCGTACGGCTCAAGATCTGGGCACGCGGCTCACGCAGGTCCTTGGCAGCAGCCGATTCCGCTTCGCTGACCTCGGCCATGATCCGGCCTTCCAGCGGGCCGAAGCCGCGTTCAATGAGTTCCGGAACGGCGTTCCCCGTCTCGGCCCCGATCTGCTGGGCAATCAGCGAGGCAGTTTCCCGGGCACGTTCCAAGGGCGAAGCAAGTACCAGCGACCAGTTCTGGCCGATCAGCTGGCGCCCGACCTCGCGAGCTTGTTCGCGCCCGGTATCGTTCAACGGGATATCGGTACGCCCCTGCAGGCGCCCTGCAAGGTTCCAATCGGTCTGCCCATGTCGCACCAGTGCCAGCGAAGTATCCATGACTCCAGCCTAACCGGGGTAATAGTTATCGAAGAATCTCCGATAACAGCTCCAATACGCAACGTTACGACTCATAGTTGGGTCACGAACGGTCATGTTGCGAAGATTATTACACCATCCCGAGCGGCTGAGAGATCTGGTTCGATGACGCCGCAGCAACCTGCCACATCCGGTGGTTACGGTGCTACCGCCAGAAACGATGCAGCCGCCTACCCGTTGGACCACAGCAGGAAGCGACATTGATTCCGGGATTCCTGCCTCGATCGCGGCCCGCCCTGCGGTGCCCGCGAAACCCCAATCGACAAGGAGTCGTAAGCCACCATGGCAGATCACAAGTTTGGATTCCGCACCCGCGCATTGCATGCCGGAGGCACCCCCGATGCCGAGCATGGCTCACGCGCAGTGCCGATCTACCAGACCACTTCGTTCGTCTTCAAGGACGCTGACGATGCGGCCAACCTCTTTGCCCTGCAGAAGTACGGCAACATCTACTCGCGTATCGGCAACCCGACCGTAGCGGCTTTCGAAGAGCGCATGGCTTCGCTGGAAGGCGGCATCGGAGCGGTAGCCACCGGCTCGGGCATGGCCGCGGAATTCGTCACCTTCGCGGCCTTGGCCCAGGCAGGCGACCACATTGTGGCTTCATCGAAGCTCTATGGCGGCACCATCACCCAGCTCGATGTCTCGCTGCGCCGCTTCGGCATCAACACCACTTTCATCGACTCCAATGATCCCGCCGACTTCGAAGCGGCGATCCAGGAAAACACCAAGGCCGTCTACACCGAGGTGGTGGCCAACCCGTCCGGCGACATCGCTGACCTGAAGGGCCTGGCCGAGGTGGCGCACCGCCACAATCTCCCGCTGGTAGTCGATTCGACGCTCACTCCCCCGTACATCCTGCGCCCTATCGAGCACGGCGCGGACATCGTGATCCACTCGGCCACCAAGTTCATCGGCGGGCACGGCACCACCCTGGGCGGCGTGGTCATCGAGTCGGGCAAGTTCAACTGGGGCAATGGCAAGTTCCCCGCCATGACCGAACCGGTTGCCAGCTACGGCAACGTCTCCTGGTGGGACAACTTCGGCGAGTACGGCTTCCTGACCAAGCTGCGCAGCGAACAGCTGCGCGACTTCGGACCGGCTCTGCCGGCCCAGTCCGCATTCCAGCTGTTGCAGGGCCTGGAGACCTTGCCGCAGCGCATGGACAACCACCTGTCCAACGCGAAGCAGGTCGCTGCCTGGTTGCAGGCCGATGAGCGCGTGACCTACGTGAACTATGCCGGCCTGGAATCCCACCCGCAGCACGCGCAGGCCAAGGAGCTGCTGCCCATGGGCGTCGGCTCGGTCTTCAGCTTCGGGGTGAAGGGCGGGCGCGAAGCCGGCTCGAAGTTCATCGAAGCCCTGCAGCTGGCCAGCCACCTGGCCAACATCGGCGATGCCCGCACCCTGGTGCTGCACCCGGCCTCCACCACCCACCAGCAGCTGAGCGCCGAGCAGCTGGTCTCCGCTGGCGTGCCAGAAGATCTGATCCGGCTGTCGGTAGGACTGGAAGATGTCGAGGACATCCTCTGGGATCTGGACCAGGCGCTGGCCGCTTCGCAGGAAGCGATTGCCGCTTCCGCCGCAGGGTTCGAGGCTCCGGCCTATGACGGTTCCGCCTGCGCATTGCCAACCGCTTCGAAGGGAGCAATCTAATGACTGCCGTTGGTACCGCTTGGGAAGGCCCTGGAGCCGCACAGCGCCTGGAGATCCTGCGCGACACCAAGTCCATCGCCATTGTCGGTGCCTCGAACAAGCCATCGCGCGCCAGCTATTTCGTGGCTACCTACCTGCTCTCCTCCTCCAAGTACAAGGTGTATTTCATCAACCCGGTACTCGATGAGATCCTGGGCCAGCCGGTGTACAAGTCGCTGGCCGATCTGCCGGAGACCCCGGATCTGGTCGAGGTTTTCCGCAAGCACGATGACCTGCCTACCGTGCTGGACGAGGCCCTGGCCGTAGGCGCGAAGACCCTGTGGCTGCAGCTGGGATCCTGGCATGAGGAAGTGGCCCGGCGCGCCGAGGCCGCGGGCATGAATGTGGTCATGGACCGCTGCGTGAAGATCGAGCACGCCCGCTTCCACGGCGGCCTGCGCCTGGCTGGATTCAATACCGGCGTCATTTCCTCCAAGCGCCAGGTACTTGCCTAGGGAGTCCAAGATTCCAGGAAATGGGTGCATGCAACATTGCGTTGCATGCACCCATTTTTGCCGTCGCTACCGGAGCTCTTCTTCGGGAGCTGTGCGTACTAGGCCACCTGCCCAGGGGCATTGCTGAGTTTTGCGGCTCGGCGGACTGCTCACGACAACGACCGGCCGGCTACGGCCAGTTATTAGAAACCATCTGGTGCCAGCTCTCCAGGTGTCCGGCACTCGGCCCGAGAACCGCAATCGCAAATAGCCCTTGAATTACTCGTTGGTATCCTCCCGCCGCCTTGCCTAGCAGCAACGGCTGCTTTGCAATGCATTTGCATGGGCTGGAGAAAATGGGACGCGGCAAGATCTTTTGGAGGCCGGAGGTACTGGCGACTGGCAATTGCCTAGCCAGATGAACTCGAAATTTCGGCGGACCCGTACGTTGCTTCCTATGCATGCCCTTCACGAAAACGCTATCGATCGCTCACCCGGATATGCCCCCTTGCCCGAATTAGGCGAATGCCTCTCCGTGGGAACCTGCGGTGCGACTGCCGTTTATTTCCCGTCAAACAAGCCGGGCGGAATCTTGGGCATTCGGTCCAGCATCCTTCGGGGCATGACCCCTGCGCGGCATTAGACTCAGCACATGGCAATTGGCAATAGCGGCACTGGGGCCCATCTACGCGAATATCTGAATGATGCCCGCGAAGCAATCTTGTGGAAATGCGAAGGCTTGAGCGACACCCAAGCGCGTACGCCCTTGGCACCCACAGGAACCCATGTCATGGGGTTGCTGCTTCACCTAGCCGTCACCGAATCAGAGTATCTCGTCGGATGCCTCGGACAGAAAATTGAGAATCCCATTATCCGAGACATTTCCGAAGACGAAGACGCCCAGGCCGACTTCCGCCCGCCACCGAACATGACCTTAGCTGATGCCATGAATATCTACCGCGAGGCAACCACCGCTGCCGACGTAGTTTTGGATTATTTGGATCTGGATTCCCCTGCCGTTGTTCCCTGGTGGGGAACGCATCGGCATACGACAGTGGAACGTCTCCTGATTCATATGATCGCCGAGTCTCATCGCCATGCAGGACACATGGATATCGTACGCGAGCAATTGGACGGTTTCGTCGGGTTACGCCCCTCAGCACCCAACATTCCAGATCTGACGCCCGCGCAGTGGGAAGAACAACGCCTGCGCATAAAAGAAATAGCCGACAACGCCTAGCGCATCATCTACTTTCTAAGCCTGTCAGAGGCCAGAGATACCCAAGAAGAAGTTGATGGATCGCTCGGTATGCCCGCGTCACGCAGATGATTTTCAGATTGGACCGCTGACAACTCCCTCATTGTCCGCTACGTTTATAGGCCGAGACCCGCGGCTGACCGTGACGAATTAGCTGTTCTTGACTGCAATGCTCGACTAACGGAGGCACCCCCACGATGACAGGGCCTGAACCGAAAACCGCACAAGAGCAACGGATACCGCTACCACTCTGGTCGGTTCTAGTTCGCATCGCTTTCATGATCGGAGTCCTAGTAGGTACGCTTCTGCTCGCGGTGGCACTTAACAACTCGACCGACCCGACCGCACACGGAACCCTCTGGACGCGCATCCTGAGCGGCTTCGCCATTTCTGGCCTCGTGATCGCCGTCCTTGTGATCCTCGTTCGCTGGTCAGGGCGACGTTCTCTCAGCGCTGCCGGCTTCACGACAGCCTCCGGCGATCTGCGAGCGTTTGCCCTGGGCATCGCCTCGTGGTCTGTACCTGCGGTCGCCACTTTCTTTGTTCTCAGGCTACTTGGCAATCCGTTACAGATTCCCGTGGCCGCCGCCGAATTTTGGCTTGTATTCGGCCTGATCTTTTTCGCGGTGCTCTTAACTGAGGCGATTCCCGAAGAGCTTGTGTTTCGCGGCTACGTGTCCGCGGTTCTTGCAGAACGTCTGCCATCGTGGTGGGTCATCGGCGTGCAGACTGCACTCTTCGTTGCTACTGCGGTCTTCCTCCGTGGCGGAGTCAGCCCACTCGACGTATCACTGTTCGCGGCCATGGGAATTGTACTGGGCTACGTTCGACTCGTCACTGGCAGCGTGTGGACCGCTGTCGGCATCCACGTCGCTTTTCAAAGCGCATCCCAACTCGTCTTCACCCATGGCATCATCGAATTCGGCGGTTCACCGGAACTCGCCATGATCGCTCTCGGCGGGGTGCCATTCACAGCGGCCGCTATCCTGGTCTCAGTACTTGACGTCCGGAAAACCCGCGACTGAGGAACCAACCTCCGGCGCGACTGTACCTAAGCTATAGACGAAACTGGGCGGATCCATATTTGAATCTCCCCTATTCCCCTCTCGAGAAAATATCTGGCGTAGGTACTTTGAATGGGCTTCATCCCGGATGTTCTTCATCGGATGATCACTTCTAGTACGTGAATATTGAGCCGGGCTTGCGTCCCACTCAGTACGTTCGGTCTCCGAGCTGCATCTTTCCGGGGACGGATAGCATTGCGATAAGCCCGCCACTCCACCCTCACATTAGGAGCTACCTTCAAGGATTCCCCGACCAAGCTAACGAGATGCACTTGCATATTAGCCCAAGCTCACGGAACCTACAGCAAAATCCAAGACATTCTCAACGCGGGGCCCGAATTGATGATCTCTACATTTATCAGGAGTTATTTGATGCGCTGGACCGACGGCCCGGGTTGGATGAAGCACTCGACTTGTTCCACCCAATGATGCTCTGGTGATCACCAACTTGTATCGGCTGGGATGCTCTACTTTAAAAAGCTCGAACTCGCCGACGAGCTGCTCGAACGCACCACCAGTCTTAGCACCAAGCGGCGAAGAAAGCTTTGGCGGATGCCCCCTATTACGAGTGTACCGGCTGGCCTCAGCCCGTCCCACGCTGCTCTGGCAGAATCCATCCTTTTGGCAGAGTGATATCCGAGGAGAAAAGGAATGCGCAAAGGACTGTTGAATGTCAGCCAACTCGCCCGAATGCATTCAGGCACGGAGAGCGGCATGAATGGATCCGGGAATTTTGTCCTGACGCAAATCACTCGCGAAGCTGCCTGGGATTCCTGTCGAATTCAAGACATTCTCGCCCCGGGCCTTTGCCGTACCGACGCCTTGCTCCTTAGTACGGTTTCCCGTCAGCTGAGGCCGCACAGATGGCGAATCACGGAGGACAGACTCGAGTCGTACGCTGCTTCGGTTGCGCGTATCTCCCACCATCAATCCGGCATAACCCCAGCCGCTTGCATTGGAAGATCCGGCCTGGTGGTGGACTGCGCTCTCGTACGTTACTGGCGAAGTGCGCGCGGCCAAGCTGGCCGAGCAGTTCGCTTCTGGCTCTCATGACCCCGGTGCTGAGACCAGTTGCTATTTCGACTCGGCAGGCCAGGACCTCTCGGCCGGCCTGCTGCTGGCTGCGGCTTTGGATCACCGGGCCATTGCCCACGTGTACACGTGGCTGGCTCGTCCCACCGATGACACGGCGGTGGGGGCCTCGGCAAACTTGGTTTCCGGTTGACCTCCGATCCGGCGGCTGATGTGATCGAGGCTCCCGCAAAGCGTCGTGGCGGCGTGCCTGGCGCGGCGCGGCTGATACACGGCCGTATTCCAACGCTCAACAGCCTGCAATCAAAGTCGGCAGTCCTGGCCTTGCCAAGCTCCGACACTTGCCAGAACCTGGCCGGAGGCATGCGCCTTCACGCCGGAAGCTCCGCTTGCTGACGATTAAGTATTCCCGCACTGGAGCCGCTTAAGCCGCATTCCATGCGGTCGTCACTGCGTGTACGGCAAGACGGAGCGTTTCCGCTTCAGCTTCAACCCGTACCGCTTCGGAGGGCAGAGCACGCTCCGTCATGAGGCCGCTGATTACGGTCGCGAGGAATCGTGCCCGCTGCTCAATCTGGCCGGCGGGAATTGCGTCTTCCTCAATAAGCGCACCCAACCACCGCTCCACACGATGACGCCCCATCCGCTCGAGCGCGAGGTAGGTTCTCGTCTCATCTTCGGACGGTGCGGAGGCTACGTACGCGTCATACAAGAATCCCCATTGCTCCCGGGCGCGATCGCCGGCACCGAACTGCGCGAGGAGCAGCCGCAAACATGCGGTCAGGCGCTCGGCCGGCATGAGAGCCCGATCGTTGATCGGATCGTCGGGAATGTCGACGTCGTAGATTCCGGCGACGACAGTGTCGACGAGGGCACGCTGCGTGGGGAAGAAATGCCGCAGCGAACCCGTACTCACTTCAGCGCGAGCGGCGACCGCCCGAACACTCAAGCGCGCGGTTGGATCCTCGCCGAGCATCGTCGCCGCAGCGATCAGGATCTTCTCACGCGTGCCCACTTCTCTCGATGCATCAGGCTGGCTGCCCATGGCGTCCTCTCGTTACAAAACTATTACAGTGTGCTAGTCTATCCCATTATTGACTATTACGGCGTACTAGTCTGGAAGCGAGGACGGAAAATGAAGTTCAAAAGGTGGTTGAACCATCGCGTGCGTGCCGGATCCGGCGAGCCGGTGAAGCGCTTGCGCTGGTGGCAGATATTCAGCAGGTCCTTGCGCACCATCGCCCTACCCTCTCCCGATGGGACAGCATCCACCTACACGGTTGATGTCCGCCACGGCGGCGACATGGCTGATGGCGTGATCAGGGCCCGCCTCTATGTGAATGGATCGTTGCACTCGTACTCGAAGATGCCCGCGCGCTTCCCAGTCCCAGGCGGCCACATCGAAGTCGCTGCCAACGGCTTCGGACTCAAGCGCTGCCACTATATGCCTGCAGGCGGCAGCGAACTGCAGCTGGCCCCAGATCCCGCATCCGCGGAAGGGTGCCGTGCCAGACTGCATCACAGGCATCCGGGCCTGAGCCGATTCATCGGCATCGTCTCGACCGCGCTGGTCCTCGCCGGCCTGTGCATCACGGTGCCTCAGATCCTTGAATCGATATCCCAGTTTCCTCCCATCGCCGATTCGATAGGCACCTTCACTTCTCCTGTGCAACTCCCGCTCCAGGGCAACCTTTTCATCGGATTCGCGGCCGTCCTTGGCAGCACGGAACGTGCCTTGCGGATGCGATCGAGCTGGATCGACGAACTCGCCAGCTAAGCCCGCGAAAGGAAAACAACTATGCCGAACGCCGCCTCAAACTGGCTCCTCCAAATCGACGAACCGATATCAGCTTCCCGTGTTCCGCCCGCCGCCGAATACCACCGCGTCTACGCGGGCGAAAAACGCAGGATCCCGCGCGGGATCCTCGCGATCGCCTGATTCTCGTGGGCTTTGCAGGTTTCGCGCAGCTGTCCCTCATCGGCGCCCGTCATATCGACACCGAAATCCTCGGGCGTGCCGGCTTCACGCCGCTCCAACAGGTCGCCGGCTCTCTCTCCCTGGCCTTGCTCACCCCTTACGGTGAGCTGGTCAAGTTTTTGGGACACGAACTTTGATCTTTTTGTACATTTCCTCAAGCCGTCAAAGCTAGAGGATCCCTTTCCTGATACGAGTCCAGAACCGCCTGGGGGCTAACTCCGCCATTTGCCGTATACGGGCGCTTCCGGTTGTACCAAACCGCGATGCACTCCTTCACTGCGGCACACGCAGCCACCCTGCTGCTGAAGAACCTGTGGTGGAACATTTCCTTCTTGATCGTCAAGAAGGCTGACTCGGCGACGGAATTATCCCAGGGACACCCCGGCGCGTCCCGTCGACTACTGCACCCTGTGCGCAGCACACCACCTCTGGAACGCGCCGAGGTACATTGGGGCCTCGGTCTGAATGGAACACACTACCAAACTGGATGAACGCCTGCGACGCAGCAAGCCCCCTCGCGTCAATGGCCAACTACGTTTACATGTTCTTACCCATTGACCAGCCCACGATCTGTCGCGAATTCAAATCGATCACCGTCGCCAAATACAACCAGCCTTCACCGGCGCGCAGGCAGGCAATATCGCCTAACAGTTTCGCCGCAAGCCGCGAGGAGCGGAAGTCACGCATGCCGAGATTGTCGACCCTATGGTTTTCTATACGCACCGTCCGGGATTGGCGCTCACGCACGGTCGTGGTTTTGAAGGCGCTCATCCGCCTGGCCCGGATTCTCAGCTCTTTCATGAGCGACATCACCGTGGATGTCGAGATGTCTTCCTCATGGTTTTTGCGGATCAAATCCACTGATTGTCCGCCACCGGCGACCTGGTTGGACGCCTCACACTCGTCCTGGAGCAGTTTCGTGCGGTGTGCTCGCAGGACTTAGGCTTCGCTCAGCTCTTGGCAGGCGTTCAGACATCGGTAGTGACTGCCCCTGGAATTCTGGGTTTCCTGCCCATCCAGTTCACTGGATACTCGCCTATGTGGGCTTCGATGAAGTCTAAGACCGCGCTTACTCCTTACTGTTCGAGGCGCGATAGGCTCCGACAACTTTTATGAAGTCGTTCTCCCGTTTCACCTTCAACAGTTCTTTGCGCAGGTTCTCGTTGTGGACCGTTTCACTGGGCCGTGTTCTTCGGTTTCCGCTATGGGACGCTCGGCGCGGTCGGCGCGGGATTCTGAGCGCTCATTGACCTCTATTTGAAATAAGAGCGCCATAGGTAGGTCTAGTACTGTTTAATGCATTTAAGAGTTTTTTAAATTTACGACATCGAAAGGCTTTGGATGTCGCGCTCACAATCAATTACCCTGCGTCCATTTCGCAGCGCAGACACCGAATTCTTTGCCAGCATGGCCTCGGATGAACGTGTAGCTCGTTTTATTGGGTATGGGGAGCCATGGGACCGGCAAACCATCAACGCCTGCGTTAAGCAATCCCTCCAACATGAACCACTCGACACTGTGGGGGGCTCTCGATGGTTCCTAGCTACTGAAGCAAATGCAGCAGTGGGCCTCGTGTTTTGCACCCGGCAGGAAAGTTGCGTGGAGGTCGGTTACTGGGTATCTCCAGATCAATGGGGGCGAGGAGTTGGTGGAGCCGTGCTCGATAGCACCCTGATTTCAATTCCCAAGATATACGGAATTACGAAAATCAGTGCCCGCGTAGCTCCGGCTAACACTGCTTCAACCCGACTGCTCACCAGTCGAGGATTCAGACTGGAAAAACGTGATGACATGCTTGAGTACTACACACTGGAATAGCCTTCTGTGGGTAACCGAACGCAGCCTAGATTCCTGATTGAACCAGTTGGGGGTGAAATGTATTTGGTTTAGTAGCCGATCCGTAGAATTTTGGCACGCGATTATTGAACCGTTCTTCAAGGGGTTCGGTAGATCTAACATGAAACCTGCTATGTCATGCTGAATACTTTCTATACTGCAAATATGACTTCCCCTCCTACCTCGACCATCGGGCTTGGTACTTGGTCCCGTGAACCAGGTACTGCTCTAGTGCAAGCAACTGCCTTGCCTAGCGATGCGACCTCATCATTTGTGATTCTGAGCGAAACGCACACCATTGAGGTCTCTACGGAGTGGGAGCCTCATTCGCACCTGGCCCATGAGCTCTTATGGACCCAAGATGGGACACTCACCGCTCAAATCGAAGGACAGATTTTTACGGTCTCCGAGGGTCATGGTCTGTGGATTCCGTCCGGAGCGCTGCACGGTGGACGCCTGACCGCACATGTAGAACTTTTCAGCGCGTTCTTTTCCCCTGAACGAACCACCACCCCATTCAGTACCCCTACAGTGATCGACATGAAACCGTTGCTTAAGTCGTTGCTGGTCCATTTATCCAGTCGGGAACTGAGCCAAGAAGCCAGAGCGCGTGCGGAGGCTGTAGTTTTCGACGTACTCAAACCATCAGCTCATCAGCTAGCGCTGCGCTTGCCCGATGACCCTCGTATCCATGGCATTGCCAACCGTCTACTAGCCAACCCTGCGGATAACCGATCTCTCGAGCGATGGGCGGTAGATGCTGGAATCAGCTCACGAACCATCACGCGAGTCTTCCGCGAAGCAACCGGCTTATCCTTTGCCCAGTGGCGTCAAGCGGTGAAAATTCATCGCGCCCTGGAGCTGCTCACCAACGGTGAAGGCGTCCAAGACATCTCTGAAATGCTGGGCTACGCGCAGCCGAGTACTTTTATCGACGCTTTTCGACGCACCATGGGCTCCACACCTGGCACATTCACCTTAGCAAATGTGAATAGGTGACCGAAAAGCCGGATACACTGTCAGAAATCATCGATTGCTGACATCGATTAGTTAACTTAGACTTACCTAAGTGAAAATACCTATTCAAATCGGACGTATTCAATCCGTTCCTTACGCATGCTAGACGTGGCGTCCGGAGCAGCATCCGCCGCAGCCGGAACGATGCTCGCCCACGAGGTAGTGCTGCGCTACGGCAAAAGCACTGTAGTGGACGGTGCTTCCATCCGTTTATCCCCGGGTGAAGTCACCGCACTCATTGGACCCAATGGCAGCGGGAAATCCACACTTCTCCGTTCCATGGCAAGGTTGCATGAGCGCGCCGCGGGGGTGATCACGCTCTCCAATTCTCACGGGGAGGCCCGCGAAATTAGCACGCTGAATGGACGAACATTCGCCCACGAAGTTACGCTCTTCGCGCAGTCCCACGCCACCCCGGAAGGGTTAGCCGTGGCAGATATCGTCGCCTTCGGTCGCCATCCATATCGGCGCGGTATCTCGGGGCTATCCGATGCGGATCATGCGGCGATTGCCTCGGCCATGGAACTGACTGGCACTACCTCGATGTCCCGGAAGGCAGCTGGGGAACTATCCGGTGGAGAACTTCAACGTGTCTGGTTGGCCGTGTGCTTGGCACAGCAAACCAATGTGGTGCTTCTCGACGAGCCGACCAATCACCTCGACTTGAGATATCAGGTCGAGACCCTAGATCTGGTCCATGATCTAGCCCGTCAAGATCGGCTAGCCATCGGCATCGTCCTGCATGACCTGAATCAAGCCGCCGCGTTGGCTGATCGGCTGGTGCTGATGAAACACGGCCGGGTATACGTCTCAGGAACCCCCGCTGAGGTCCTCACCGCAGATAACCTCTCGGAGGTCTATGAGATCCCTGTGCAGGTCCTCTCTGATAAGCAGAATGGATTGTTGCGCATCGAACCGGTTAGCCGCCACCGGATGAGCTAACCACTTTCTTTCTACCACCGAAACATATAATTACAAGGGAAAACCTATGCCTACACTCGCTCGAAATGCAGTCACTTCAGCGGCCGCTCTAGCACTGTTGTTCTCAGCCACCGCTTGCGGTACCACGGACATTAGCAGCGCTGGTGCCGAACGGAGCCCCGCTGCCGCATCCGCAAGTTGCGCGAATGACACCACCGCCACTAGCACAGATCCGGTATCTATGACCGATGATCTGGGCCGCACACTTGAATTGGATAAACCAGCCGAGCGCGTGGTGGTGCTCGAATGGCAGGAAATTGAAGATGTACTAACCTTGTGCGTCACTCCGGTGGGCGTCGCTTCCCCAGATGGATATAGCACCTACGTCACTGCAGAGGAGCTGCCTGAGGGTGTTGCTTCGGTGGGTGAACGTGGCGAGCCAGATCTGGATTCGATCTACGCGCTGGACCCCGACTTAATCATCGTGGACGCTTTTAGTGAAGAAGACCCCGTGCTGTCGCAGCTTGATAAGGGCGACGTTCCCGTATTGGCGGTCAAGGGCAACGATTCTGCGGATCCCATCGGCAACATGAAAAAAGTCTTCTCACAGGTCGCCGAAGCCACCGGCCGCACCGAGCGTGCTGCGTTAGTGCTCAACGAATTCGACGCCCACTTGGCGCAGAAAAAACAGGAAGTCTCCGAGGTGAAGTTGGAAACCACCGACTTCCTCTTCTTCGACGGTTGGGTTGACGGCTCCAACCTGACGATTCGCCCATACACTGACGGGGCTCTGTTCACAGAGCTTGGCAAGGAACTGGGCCTGAGCCCAGCTTGGAACGATGACATCAACAAGTCCTTCGGATCCGGCGGCGTGAACAAAGAATACGGGCTGGCCCAGACGGACATAGAAGGCCTAGCGGGCGTTGGCGACGTCAACCTGTTCTACTCCAACGACGCAGGCACCGGGTGGACCACCGAGCTGGAATCCAGCGAGATCTGGAACAACTTGACCGCAGTCAAGGAAGGCCGGACCTTCCAGTTCCCAAACATCTGGGGTGCCGGCGGGCCGAAATCCACCAGTCAAGCGGTAGATGCCTTCACCGATGCACTGACCTCCGCCTCGGAAGCCAAGTAGCGTACAACTGAAATGAAAACCGCTGAAGAATCAGCAGAGCGACACATCGTGGACAGCGGGGTCGGCATCCAAATGACCGGCCTTGGTTATTCCCCCGCGCCGGTCACCGGTACCCGTCTCGCCACTGGCCTAGGTCTGCTAGCCGCCTTAGCGGCAGCGGTACTGCTGGTGGGTGCTTGGCACCTCACCCAGGGGACCTCCGGTATTGGTTTGGGTGAACTGCTACGCGCACTCACCGGAGATGACACCCGTATCGGAGGGGTGGGAGCCGCCGAGATCTTCACCGGCTCCCGGCTACCGCGCCTCTGTGCGGGTGCCGCCGTTGGTCTGGCTTTGGGGGTGGCAGGTTCATTGCTCCAATCCGTCACCCGCAACCCGCTGGCCTCGCCGGACACATTGGCTGTCACCTCAGGTGCATTCTTCGCGTTGAGCGTGGCTGCTGCCTTGGGAATAAGCATGTCCACGCTGGCTTCCAGCACTCTCGCATTCGCTGGCGGGCTGCTCGCCGCCGGGATCGTATTGGCTATCTCTGGGCGCAGCGCGGGAACCGCCACCACCCGGTTGATCCTCGCTGGCTCAGCCATCGCCATGGCGTTGGAAGCAGGCAGCGGAATCATCTTGCTGCTGTTCAAGGAAAATACGACTGGACTGTATGCCTGGGGTTCAGGGTCGCTGGCCCAACTAAATCTCGATGCATTCTTGCGCAGTCTGCCAGTGATCTTGGTGGTGCTGGCCATCTGCCTCTTGCTCTCTCGCCGACTGGATGTCCTGTCCTTGGGTGATGAAAACGCTGCGGTGCTCGGCATCCCGGTGCGCTCAACCCGCACTCTGGCCGTCCTGTGTGCTGTGCTGCTCACCGGCGTTTCCGTTTCGCTGTCCGGCCCGATTGCTTTTGTAGGGCTTGGCGCCCCCGTGCTCGCCCGACTGCTGTCGCGCCGCCTGGTAGTGTTGCGCCGTCAACTGTTCTTGCTCCCCGCCACCGGCCTGATTGGTGCGCTACTGATCCTGCTGGCCGATGTTTCGCTTCGTGCCTCGCTCGGTGCGCAAGGTGCGGCTTCCATTCCTACTGGAGTTCCCACCGCGATCCTGGGCGGCGTGCTGATCATCATCTTGGCAATGCGACTGCCCGAAGCTTCCAGCTCTCGCAACCCGTTACAGGTAGCAAGCAAATTGCGTAGCAACCGCCGATTCATTCTCACCATGACGCTGGGATTCAGTTTGCTGTTGGGAGCGGTGATTCTAGGCCTTTTGGCCGGGAGCATGTTACTCAAGCTGGGAGATCTCGCCTTGTGGTTCCAGGATGATGCGCCCAAGCTCATTGCCCGCGCCTTCTCCGAACGTGCACCACGGACCAGCGCGGCGCTGGGTGCCGGAGCCGCCTTGGGACTGGCTGGTTGTTTGGTGCAGGGCGCCGTGCGCAACCCATTGGCCGAGCCCGGAATCCTGGGTATTACTGCGGGGGCAGGGCTGGGCGCGGCTGTAGTGGTCACCGCCTTTGGCGGTTCCCGCTCGCTACTGGTGATTTTTGCGGTGATTGCCGGGCTCGCGACCTTCGCTGCCATCACCGCCCTAGCCTGGCGTCGAGGATTCTCCCCTGAACGTTTTGTGCTAATCGGCATCGGTGCAGGCTACACGCTCTCTGCGGTCACCACCTACCTGCTGCTGAGCATTAATTCGTGGGAAACTCCGCGCATCTACACCTGGCTGTCTGGCTCAACTTATGGACGTCAGTTCGCAGACGTGTTACCTGTTCTGACGGTGTTGGCATTAGCTCTTCCGGTCGTACTGCTCATGGGACGCAAACTGGACCTGCTAGCCATCGACGAAGACCTGCCCCGGGTGCTGGGCGTCAAGACCGTTCGCATCCGATTAGTCTCATTGTCCATTGCCGCGCTGCTTGCGGCACTCAGCGTCGTGGCCGTAGGTGTGGTTGGCTTTGTCGGACTCATCGCCCCGCATCTGGCGCGGTCGTTGGTGGGTTCCCGCCATCACCGGGCGATCCCGGTGTCCATGGTTTTCGGAGCCTTGCTAGTTTGCCTGGCCGATACCTTGGGCCGTACCGCAATCGCGCCGGCACAGATTCCCGCCGGTCTGATCGTGTCGTTACTCGGCTCCCCGTACTTCATTTGGCTTTTGTACCGATCACGCGGCTAGGTGTTAAGCGAGGATCCTAACCGACGCCGCCTCCACCCCACCTAATAGTAAGGAATCATGGCGAAACGCTCTGCCCGGCAAACGAGAATCCAGGCCTTTGACCCCGAGCAGCACCCGGCGCAACTACGGCATCTGGGTTGCATATCAGGTCCGTGGGAAAGTCTCATGGCAACGGTCAACGCTCGGCTGCTCACGATACAGTCATCAGATGCCACCATACTCGGTGCCGCATTGCTTACCGCCCGTTCGGCGACTGCATACGTGAAGATCTCTGGGGTTCTTGCCCGCGACACAGCTGCATATGAAGAGCTCGTCCGTGCGGTGCTGGACTACGCCAGGGAAAAAGATCTGGCCTGCGTGAAATGGGAAAGCTGGTCGGAAGAACCGTGGCTCGCAGACCTGGCTGAACAAATGGGTTTCCAGTCGTTGCCTACTCCACGCTTCACCACAGATGCGTCGGTATCGATTCCAAAATTCGGCTATGTGCACTGGTCACATCCAGCCCGATATCTGCGTACCTCGCACTACCAGCAAAGCGAGAACTTCACCTGCGCGGCGGTTTCCGCGCTGGCCGCGCACGGGGAAACGATGAGCATTGCAACGATGGATCGCCTGCGTACCGCCGAGTTGTTACTGTGGCGTCAAGCGACTAATTTCATGGCTTGCGAACCCGTGGGGCTCGGGCTGGCCATCGCTGAGCGCTGGCCAGCAAGCTCAGTTCAGGTGTCTTTGGATACCGATAAGCCAGTAATCGTCGACTATTATCCCGAGGTTGAACGTGGTTGGCGGGGCATCTTGCAGGCTGACTCGCGCCGCCGTGCAGAAGCTACCGGGTTGCCGGTGACCTCTATGCGTATGGAAATCTCACAGATTCACAAAGTATTAAGTCAGGGTGCCCGCGTCTTGTTGCTGGTGTCATTGCAGCAGATGCTCGGCTACGATGTTCCGCACTGGCTACTCTGCCATGGAACGGCTGGTTCCACGGAACGTCCCGTCATTCTCATCGAGGACTCTTGGGTCGATGTTAGTAGCGGGGAGAGCTGGGTGGATGCTACCTGCCTACCGATAGCTTTCCAGCAACTAGAAGCCATGTCTTGTCTCGAGTCAGATGGCTATCGAGCTGCGCTAATTCTGACTGAGAGTGCTCAGTAATCACCAATCAAGTTCGTCAATGACAAAAGAATTCGACACCCATCCAGAGACATCTTGCAACTCCATGGTTGCGAGAAGTCTCGCCGGGCACCGCTCCCCAGCCGAGAATCCTTGAGAACTCACTAGTCCTAGAATCTCCCAACTATGTGTCGCACTAATATCGTTGGATCATGCGGGCCCCATTAGTCGCGAGAGGCTTTTCAAGGACTCCATAACCAGTCTCTTCGGATCCCCTCGCGGATCAATCAAGGCTAAGGCCGCCGATCGCCAAGTCCAGGGCTTCCTCGTCATTCGATTCCGCTGCGATGACCACTGGATTCATCACGAGCTATTCGGTGCTCTAGTAGGCCGGCCCGAATTCGATACAGCCCTCGACGCGATACTTCCCCGATGCTACTCCGGTGATCATGTACTTGGTTTGGGAGGAACGCTCGAACTAGATAACAATCGAACTCTCCGACGAAGTTCGCGAATACAACCTCGAGCTGCGGGCCTCTGGCTTCGACGGCAGTGACGCCGATCCGAGATTGCCGGTGGGCCCCATGGTTTTCACCGTCATGGTAAATTCGACCCCAATGCAACTAGGAAGCCTGCAAGAACGCAATAACGAATCCATCGCCAAATGCCAATCCAACGGAAAGACTTTAACAGACGCCCACTAGTGCAAATATCAGAGCTGACCTCAGATCGCCCCCACGCTGTTCCGGTCGAAGTTATACCTTGGCAGAGTAACATCCGAGGAGAAAAGGAATGCACAAAGGGCTGTCGCATTTCAGTCAACTCGACCGAACGCATTCAAGCGCGGAGAGTGGTATGGCTTGATCCAGGCACGTCGTCCTGACGCAACTCATTCGCCCAGCAACCTATGATTCCTGTCGAATTCATGAACTGCCCGCCCTGGTTCCTGGCCGTACAGACGTCTTGCTCATTAGCTGGGTTTCCAGTCAACTGAGGCCGCACAGATGGCGATTTCCGGAGGACAGAATCAAGTCGCACGCTGCTTGGGTTGCGCGTATCTCCCACCGTTGATTCTGCATAACCCCTAGCAAACCCACTCAAAACCAACTAAAGCCAAATATTCCCCGGATTTTCACTTGACGATGCCACACAATCGGGCATAAAGTCATGGAAACACAGATCAATGTGTTGCAGGTCATGAGGAATTGCGGAGGCAAGAATGTTCGCCGAAGAACGACACCGGCTGATCGTTGAGCAGCTGGAAGCTGACGGGAAAGTAACCGTCGCCCAGCTCGCGCAGCGCTTCGATATCACCCGGGAAACCGTGCGGCGGGATCTGGCCCAGCTGGAATCCGAGAACTACCTGCGCCGCGTCCACGGCGGAGCGGTCACCATCACCGAAGCCAGCACCCGCGAGGAAAGCTACGTGGTGCGCACCGCCATCCATTCAGAGTCCAAGGCCCGCATCGCCCAGCGCGCGCTGAGCCTGCTGCCGGTCTCCGATGCCTCGGTCATCATCGACGCGGGAACCACCACGGAAATCCTGGCCGAACGCATGCTCAAGAGCACCGCGGGCACCGGACTGGTGGTCATCACCCACGCCCTGCCCATTGCCTCGGTGCTGGTCCACAGCCCGGATGTCGCCTTGGAGCTGATCGGCGGGCGGGTCCGCGGCATCACCGGCGCCTCCAGCGGAGCCCGCACCGTGCAGGAGTATTCCCAGTACCGGGCCGACATCGCCTTCATCGGCACCAACGGGCTGCATGCAGGATTCGGCCTGAGCACCCCGGACCCGCTGGAAGCTGCCGTCAAGCGCGCCCTGGTCGCCAGTGCCCGCCGCGTGGTGCTGCTGGCCGACGGATCCAAATTCGACCAGGAAACCCTGGTCTGCTTCGCCCGGCTCGAAGACATCGACACCCTGGTCACCGACCAGCAACCCGGCACTGAACTTGCCGCTGCGCTGGAAGCGGCGGATGTCGAGGTGGTGATCGCATGATTATCACACTGACCGTCAACCCGGCGCTGGACAAGACCATCGAATTGGTCGCCGCATTGCAGCCCGGTGCGGTGCAGCGGGCCGCTGGCAGCCACCTGCAGGCCGCAGGCAAGGGCGTGAATGTTGCGCGGGCCATCCTCGCCGCCGGGCAGCGGACCCTCGCTGTACTCCCCGGAGCCGGAAACGATCCGCTCATCGCCGCCCTGGCCGCCGACCAGTTGCCCTACCGGGCGCTGGAAATCAATGCTGCGCTGCGCACCAACACGACGCTGACCTCGCCGGATGGATCGACCACCAAAATCAACGAGGCCGGTCCTGAGCTGGACGCGGCCACGTTGGAGCAGCTCTCGGAGCTGGTGCGCGATTCCTGCGCTGGCGCCGATTGGCTGGTCATGGCAGGGTCGCTGCCACCCGGGGTGCCGGCGAACTACTACGCTCTGCTTACCGCGTCGTTGCGCGAGCAGCTGGGCTCGAAGTGCCCGAAGATTGCGGTGGACACCTCTGGGGAGCCGCTGCGCCAGCTCTTCGCCCACGACGAGATCCACATCCCGGATCTGGTCAAGCCCAACGCCGAAGAGCTTGCCGAGCTGCTGGGCGAGGACCTGGGCGAAGCCCAGCTCGAAGCGGACCCCGGGCTGGCCGCTCGCGCCAGCTCCAAGCTGCTGCGCCGCCCCGGGGCCGCGGTGCTCACCACCCTGGGTGCGCACGGCGCGGTACTGGCCACTGCCGAGGGCTGCTGGCACGGCTGGCCGCAGCCGATCACCCCGCGCAGCACGGTAGGTGCCGGCGATTCCTCGCTGGCCGGCTATCTGCTGGCAGACACGGCAGGCCACTTGCCGGCGTTCAAGCTGCGCCAGGCCATCGCCTACGGAACCGCGGCGGCCTCGCTGCCCGGCTCCGGCATCCCAACCCCAACCGACCTCCGCATCGATGCGGTCAGCGTCATCGAACTCACCCCAAGGCAAGGATCCTGACCATGAGCGATCTGATCGAAACCCGGCTCGTCACCCTGGATGCGCATCTAGGTTCCACGAGTACCGACGTCATCCAGTACCTGGCCCAGCAGATCACGCAGGCCGGGCGAGCCGCCAGCGCTGCCGAATTGGCCGAGCATGCCTTGGCCCGCGAGGCGAAGACGGCCACCGGCGTGCCCGGCGGCATCGCGATTCCGCATTGCCGATCAGCAGCGGTCACCGTTCCCACCCTGGCCATGGCCCGGCTGGGCACCCCGGTGGACTTCGGTGCCAAGGACGGCCCGGCAGATCTGGTCTTCTTCATTGCCGCCCCGGAAGGCGCCGACAAGGAGCACCTGAAGCTGCTCTCCAAGCTGGCCCGCGCACTGGTGAAGAAACCCTTCACCGCGGCCCTGCGTGCAGCCAGGAGCAACGAGGAAATCGTCGCGTTGGTCTCCGAAGTACTCTCCGATGCCCCCGCCGCACCAGCTGCACCAGCAGCTGCACCCGCTGCCACGGCGCGGCCGAAGATCGTGGCCGTCACCGCCTGCCCGACCGGCATCGCCCACACCTACATGGCCGCCGATTCCCTGGCACAGGCCGCCGAAGAACTCGGCATTGACTTCGCTGTGGAAACCCAGGGGTCCTCGGGGTCCAAGCCGTTGGATCCGGCATTGATCACCCAGGCCGACGCGGTGATCTTTGCGGTGGACGTCGACGTGCGCGACCAATCGCGGTTCGCCGGCAAGCCAGTGATCCAGGTTCCAGTCAAGCGCGGTGTGGATGAACCCGAAAAGCTGCTCAAGGATGCCTTGGCCGCGGCCAAGGATCCGGCGGCCCGCAAGGTACCAGCCGGCAACGAAACGGCAAACGAGCGCTCCACGGATTCTGCTTCCGAGGGCTTCGGCGCTGGCCTGAAGCGCGCGCTGCTCACCGGTGTCTCCTACATGATCCCATTCGTCGCCGGTGGCGGCCTGCTGATCGCTCTGGGCTTCCTGCTCGGCGGCTACGCCATCACTGATGCAGCAGACCAGTACTTGACCGAAAATACGCTGTTCAATCTGCCGGAAGCTGGCTTGCTGGCCTACCTCGGCGCGGTGGCGTTCAAGATCGGTGGCCTGTCCATGGGCTTCCTGGTCCCGGCGCTGGGCGGTTACATCGCCTATGCCTACGCCGACCGTCCGGGCATCGCCCCGGGCTTCACCGCGGGTGCCGTGGCAGGCTTCATGGGAGCCGGGTTCATTGGCGGCATCGTCGGCGGCGTTATCGCCGGCCTGGCCTGCCGCTGGATCAATTCCTGGACCGTGCCACGCTGGCTGCGCGGCCTGATGCCAGTGGTCATCGTGCCGTTGCTCGGTTCCATCATCGCTTCGGGCCTGATGTTCCTGTTCCTTGGCGGGCCGATTGCCCAGCTCACCGAAGCCCTCAACGGCTGGCTGGCGGGCATGTCCGGCACCGCGGCGGCGATCCTCGGCCTGGTCCTGGGCCTGATGATGGCCATCGATTTGGGCGGGCCGATCAACAAGGTCGCTTATTCCTTCGCGGTAGCCGGCTTGGGCGCCGGTTCGGTGGCCGAGAACCCGGCCCCGCTGATGATCATGGCAGCCGTGATGGCTGCCGGCATGGTTCCGCCGCTGGCGATGGCCCTGGCCACCGCGGTGTCCCCGAAGCTGTTCACCGGGGCGGAACGCGAAAACGGCAAGGCGGCCTGGCTGCTGGGTGCCGCGTTCATCTCCGAAGGCGCCATCCCCTTCGCCGCGGCCGACCCGCTGCGCGTCATCCCGGCCTCCATGGTGGGTGCCGGGGTCACCGGCTCGCTGATCATGAGCTTCGATGTGCTCTCCCAGGCACCGCACGGCGGCATCTTCGTCTTCTTCGCGATGGACAGCACCTGGCCGATGTTCCTGGTGGCCACCGTGATCGGCACGCTGGTTTCCGCGGCGCTGGTGATCATCCTGAAGAAATATGTCCGCAAGGCCCCCGCACGGGCCGCTGAAGAGGCAAAGGCCGCAGCATGAGCCAGAAATTCACCGGAGTAGGCGTCAGCGCCGGACGGGTCATCGGATCCGTGCGCCGCATGCCCGACCCCATCCTCCCGCCCGCCGACGGCGCGCCCCTGCCAGCAGGTTCCAGCGCGGAAGCCGAATCCCTGCGCCTGGCCGAGGCCACGCAGGCGGTCGCCGCGCAGCTCAAGGAACGCGCGGCGCAGGCCACCGGCGATGCCCAAGCCGTGCTCAAGGCCACCGCGCTGATGGCCAGCGACCGCACGCTGCTCAAGTCGGCCACCAGGCTGGTGGCATCGGGCACCTGCGCCGAATCGGCCATCTGGGAGGCCGCCGACGCGGTCGCCACGCAGCTGTCGGCGCTCGGCGGCTACATGGCCGAACGCGCCGGGGATGTGCTCGATGTGCGCTCGCGCATCGTCGCCGAGCTGCGCGGCGTACCCGCCCCGGGCATCCCGGACTCGGACCAGCCCTTCATCCTCGCCGCGGTGGACCTGGCTCCGGCCGATACCGCGACGCTGGATCCGGCCAAGGTCCTGGCGCTGGTCACCTCCGATGGCGGGCCGCAATCGCATACCGCCATCATCGCGCGCTCGCTGGGCCTTCCGGCCATCGTGGCCGCTGCCGGCACCACAGCGCTGGCCGACGGGGACCATGTCTTCGTGGACGGCATCGACGGGCTGGTCATCACCGGTCCCGGCGAGGCCGAAGAGCACCTGGCCGCCACCTACGCCAACCGCGAGGCGCTGCCGGAGTTCTCCGGCACCGGGCAGCTGCGCGACGGGCACCGCGTGCCGCTATTGTCCAATGTCGGCAGCGGCGACGACGCGCAGCTGGCCGCCGCGGCGGGCGCCGAGGGCGTGGGCCTGCTGCGTACCGAGTTCTGCTTCCTGGGCAAGGACAAGGAGCCCTCCCATGACGAGCAGGTGGCAGCCTACGGTGCGGTCTTCGCCGCCTTCCCCGGCCGCAAGGTCGTGGTGCGCACCTTGGATGCGGGAGCGGACAAGCCGCTGCCCTTCCTGACCGATGCCAGCGAGCCGAATCCGGCCCTCGGCGTGCGCGGCTACCGCACCGACCTGTCCAGCCCGGGCGTGCTCGAACGCCAGCTGCAGGCCATCGCGCAAGCCGCCGGCGAGCACCAGGCCGAAATCTGGGTGATGGCGCCGATGATTTCCACTGCGTCCGAAGCGCAGGAATTCGCGCAGCTGGCCAAGGCCGCTGGCCTGGCCACCGCCGGGACCATGATCGAGGTCCCTTCGGCGGCGGTGCTGGCAGGCCAGATCCTGCAGCGCTGCGATTTCGTCTCCATCGGCACCAACGACTTGACCCAGTACACCATGGCCGCGGACCGCCAGCTCGGTGCCCTGGCCGAGCTCAACGACCCCTGGCAGCCGGCAGTGCTGCACCTGGTGGCCGCCACCGCCGCCGGTGCGCAGGCGGCCGGCGGCAAACCCGTCGGGGTGTGCGGCGAAGCGGCTGCCGACCCGGCGCTGGCCGTGGTGCTGGTGGGCCTGGGCGTGGACACCCTGTCCATGAACAAGCGGGCGTTGGCACCGGTTGCCGCGGTGCTGCGCACCGTAGACCTGCCCACTGCGCAGCGCCTGTCCCAGCTGGCCTTGGACGCCGAGTCGGCCGAGGCGGCACGCACTGCCGTGCGCGCGCAGCTGGGCGAGCTGGACCGATTCGGCCTCTAGGCCCCCCGAATTTACCGCAATCAACCGTTCAATAGATCCCGAAGGAGCCATCATGGCAGAACGTACAGCAATCATCGGCAGCCGCGTCGGCCTGCACGCCCGCCCGGCAGCCATCTTCGCCGAGGCCGCGGCCGAGGCGCCGGTCGAGGTCACCATCGCCCTTCAGGGCGAGCCCGTGGACGAGGCGCTGGACGCGTCCAGCATCCTCTCGCTGATGGGCCTGGGCGCGGAATACGGAACCACCGTAGTGCTGCGCGCCGAAGGCGAAGGAGCCGAAGCTGCCCTGGAGCAGTTGGCGGCCATCCTGGAAACCGACCACGACGCCGAGTAGCACGAAGCCGAGCTCCGGGGACCACGCGCCATCGCGTGGTCCCCGGAGTTCTTTAATTCCCATCCACTGATTGACAAAGCCCAATCAGTGGATGGATGATAGTTCCTACGCACTACCGCAGGAGCTTCCATGAGCGCGCTCAAAACCTCTGCACTGCGCCTCATCAAGCCGTTCGCCTACCGCGACTACGCCCTGCTGGCCAGCGCACTTGTCCTCTCCACCTTCGCCACCGGCATGTGGGCCGTGGCAATGGTCTACCAGGTGCGCCAGCTGGGCGGCGGGCCCATCCAGCTTTCTGCCGTGGCCACCGCCAGTGCCGCCGGGCTGCTCTGCTTCGTGCTGCTCGGCGGGATCATGGCGGACCGCCATTCCTGCCGGCGGATCGTGATGCTGGTCGAGGCGCTGTCGCTGGCAGTCATGGGCATCACCGCGGTGCTGGCCATGGCCGGTGCCCTGGAGCTGTGGCACCTGATGCTCGCCGGCTTCTGCGGCGGGGCCGGGTCGGCCTTCTTCTACCCCGCCTACTCCGCACTGCTGCCCAAGATGCTGCCCGCCGAGCAGCTGCTGGCCGCCAACGGATTGGAAGGGACAGCCCGGCCGGTGGTGCACACCGCCCTGGGCCCGATGGCCGCCGGATTCGTGGTGGCGGGACTCTCGCCGGCGCACGCCATCGTCGGCATCTGCGTAATCCACCTCGCGGCGCTGCTGATGCTGCGCCGGATCCCCAACCGCCAGGCGTACAACGCGCCAGGCCCCGTTGACGGCCAGGGACAGCCCGGGATGTTCCGGCAGCTGCGCGAAGGCATCGGCTATACGGTGCGCACCCGCTGGCTGCTGTGGACGCTGCTGTTCTCGGTCATTTCGGTGTTCACCTTCATCGGGCCCTTCGAGGTGCTGCTGCCCTTCATCGTCAGCGGCAACCTGCACGGGGACGCGAAACTGTTCAGCTTCGCACTGGCCTTCTTCGGCCTCGGTTCGGCGATCGGCTCGCTGCTGGTCGCGTCCGCGAAATTCCCGCGGCGCTAATTGAGCTTGATGACCGCCTGCTGGTGCCTGGGCACCTTGCCCCTGGCCCTGGTGGGCTACGTCGATGCCGCGTGGATGCTCTTCGCGATCCTGCTGGCCTTCGGCATCACCGACGCCGTGGGCATGGTCATCTGGGGCACCTTGCTCCAGCGCCGGGTTCCCGGACACCTGCTCGGGCGGATCTCCAGCCTGGATTTCTTCGTTTCGCTGGCGCTGATGCCGCTGTCCATGGCGGCGGCGGGACCTTTGACCCAGGTGCTCAGCTTGCAGGCGATATTCGTCATTGCCGGCCTCGCCTCGCCGCTGTTCGGAATCATCGCATGGTGGGCCGGGAAATTTGCCCGCGACGAAATAGCGCATCCGCTCTCGGACCCCGTTCCGGCGGAGCTGGACGGCGAGCGCAGTTGACCGGTTGCGACCAGCTGGCGCTGGGCCGGCACTGATCAAACTCCCAGCAGATTTTCGCGTGTAGTTCCCGGGCACGGACCGGGCATGACGGGAAGGTGGAAGGATGACTTCTCGATTGCCCGACATGGCGCACCTGGCCCTGTTGGCGCTGTTGGCGCTGGGCCCGGCATTCCTGGTTTCCTGTTCCCCTGCACCAGCGCCTGCTCCCGATGCGCAACCCACGGGCTCCGCGGCAAGCGAGCAGGTGGATTGCGCCGTGGCTCGATGCGTGGCGCTGACCTTCGATGACGGACCTGGCCAGTACACCGGGCGGCTGCTCGACGAGCTGAAGGCCGCGGATGCGCCAGCCACCTTCTTCATGGTCGGGAAGAACATTGCCAAATACCCCGACGCGGTCAAGCGCATGGCCGCCGAAGGCCACCAGCTGGGCAGCCATACCTGGGACCATGCGGATCTCACGACGCTGACCAGAGAACAGATCCAGCATGAGCTGGGATGGACCAGCGAAGCGGTAGAAAAGGCCTCCGGCCACGAGCCCACCGTCTTCCGCCCGCCCTATGGGAATCACGGTGCCGTCTATGACCGGCTGGTGCCCTACCCGTTGGTGCTGTGGGATGTTGACACCCTGGATTGGAAGCACCACGATCCGGAGAAAACGGTGCGCATCGCCATGGACGAAGTCCATCCGGGCTCCATCATCTTGATGCATGACATCCATGAGAGCTCAGTCAAGGCACTGCCGGATCTCGTGGAGAAGCTGAAGGCCGAGGGCTACACCCCGGTCACCGTGGACCAGCTATTCAATGGCCAGCTGGAGAATTCGACGGCCTATGCTTCGGCTCCTGCTCCCGGCGCGACGAAATAGTCTTGCGCCGCGCAGGTGCTCAGGGGGCCTGCTCTGCGTACAGCCGCAGCTGGTCCAGCTTGTCACCTTCGCTTTCGCGGATATTTGCCGCCAGCTCCTCGCACTGCTCCACCGTCAGATCCGGGTTGATGATTGCCACCTGCAGCACTACCTCGGTATGCCCCGCGTCGTCCTTCAGGTCGTAGCGGTAGGAGAGCCCATCGGGATTCTCCGAGGTGTGCAGGATCAGCAAGCGGTTCTCGATCAGGTCATGGACGCGATACACGCGTTCATGCCCTGCAACGCGGTAAACCAGATTGGTACCGACCTTGAGTTCAGGGTCGTCTGAATGCATGGAGCCGATCCCATGGATCCACAAGGGTGTTGCTGCCCAATCGGTAAGCAGCTCCCAGACACGGTGCACCGGCAGGTGAATGACCACGGTGCTCTCGAAAACGCTGAACTGGCTCATATCCGCATAGTGCCACCCTGGGCGGCCAAATGGAATAGCTTCATGGCTGTTGGCATGCAATCCGGTTTCCGGCCGCCCGCAGCAAAGGCCGGCACCCAGCGCGCGTACGCTGCTGGGTGCCGGCCCCTGGGCGGCAGAAGGCTTACCAGTCTTCTTCGTCGTCGCCATCCGCCTCGGAGATACCGAGTTCCGGCTCATTCTCGAGGTCGAAGTTGTACCAGGCCTCGGTGAAGTCAACCATCGCATCCAACGCGTCCTGCGCGTCGGAATCCAGGGCTTCCAGCGCCTCTGGGCTGTTGAGCACTGCGGTCACCGCGAGGAATGGGTGATTATCGAAGTAATCGGTGGGGGTGGCCTCCCCATTGAACGTCAAGTTCTCGCTCTGCGCGAAGAGGTCGACGTACTGAGCCACTGCCTCGGGCAGACGGCTCAGATTAATGCCAGTCAGGGACTCATTGTAGATTTCAGCAGTTGCGTCAGCCCACTGCTCAATGAGCTCTTCGCTCATCTGTGCCATCAGATTATCCACCTCGTGGTTGGGGTTCTAGTGCTCACGGGAATCGGTAGCAATTCATCTTATTTCTTCAGCGGGCGCGTGCCAAGACAGAAAGGCCCACGGCGTTGTGATCTTTTCCGCGTAGGTTCCTGCTCACTGGTTCGGGACGCCGAGGGACGGAATATCGGGCATGTCCGGCAGCGAAGGGATCGAGTATTCACGGGGCTGGGAATCCGGAGTTTCCACATCCTTGAGCTGATTCAGCAAGTCTTCGTCGAGGACGCTATCCTGGCTTGGATGACGGGGCTCCGGTGGCGAATCCAGCGAACCCTCCACTCCCGATATGAGCAGCCCCAGCGAAGCAGCTGCGGCAAGCAGTCCGGCGAACAGATGCACTCCGATGAAATACAGGCCGCCGATATTGCCGCGCAGCATGGCCCAGTTCCGGTTTTTGGCCGAGGAGCTGACAGCCAGCCCGTAGGCGAAGGCATTTTCCTTGAACCCCAGGCGGACTTGGGCTGCCAGCAAGGAGACTCCGGGTACCAGCAGTCCGGCGGCCACCGATCCGGCTGGCACGGCAGCGATCCTGCTTTCATTGGCCAAGCAAATCCCTAAGAGCACTAGCTGGATGAGCGCCAGGCACGCCCGCTTCCAGAAGCCAGCCGCGTGCAAGCCGCTGCACCGGATGAGGTACCGGCGTTGCTCGTGGCGGTCGGAGCCCTTTCTTGGCGGGCCAGCATTTTCTTGCAGGATCCACAGTGCTCCTAGCTGGCTTGCCAGCACACCGAGCAGCATCACGATGATGCCAGCCACCGGCAGGAAACAGCCCAGGACCGCTCCGCTCGTGCTCAGGAGCCAACCAATCCGGTAGGAGCGAATAGCTCGGGGCAGTTTGGGGAAGCGCGCATCAATGTCCTTGGCGTAGCCGGCGGGCAACGACCTGGCCGCCTTGCTGTACGCCTTCTTGTTCCACCATCCAAAGAGCCCGGCCACGATGGCAATGGCGGCAATCGCCAGCAGTGCCCCGGTTCCACCAGCCCGCTGCCCCAGGGCGGCGGCAACTGCCAGCACCGGAGTGAAAAGCCAGAACCGATTAGCGTAGGCAGTTTGCTTCGCAACGAAGGTTTCCGCGTAGTCCTGATGCAGGCCTTCGTTCATCGGATCCATGGATATCAATCCACGCAGCACATCGCCTTGTTCCCCGACGATTTTTTCGCCATTGCCGATACTTCCGGCTGCCCGCAACAGCCCCTGGTGATTGGGGTCGATCTGCAGCCCGGATTGGAGGAATCCGAGAGCCGCCAGGTTGTCATCTTGGGCTTCGGCAGCAATTGCCGCGCCCTGGTAGTAATCGGGGTTCCCCGGCTCCAGCCGAATCGCGTGCTCGATGGCTTGGCGGGCCAGCACCCTGTCATCGTTGCTCCGAATATCGCTGAGCGTGATCATGCTCAGCCAGTAGTGCCCGTTGCCGTATTCCGGTTCCGTTTCGATTACCTGCCGGATCGCCAGCAGCGCCTCCTCCCGTCGATGCTGGCGCATCAGGGCGATGGCCAGGCACTCCCCGGCCACCGGGTTGGCAGGATCCAGATTCAGCCCGGCTCTGGCAGCGGACTCCGCTTCGGCCCACTGCTTGAGGCTCAAATGGCATGACGAATAGAGGATCCAGAAGGCAGGGACCTGATGGTGCTCGTTGAGGTTATCCTTCAGCAAGGCAATCGCTTCGGTTTCACCTCCGATAGCCAGGTTGTGAGTGATCCGGTGATGCAGTCGCTCGAATTCCATGCGGTGTACTCCCCCGGTGCTTTCTAGAGCATGTTCTGCGAAACCAGATACTCGGATAAATCATCGTAGCGGCCATGCTGGTTGCTGAAGCGCACCACATTTCGCGCGGATTCCAGCCACGGCAAAGTCGACGCCTTGATTTCCGCCAGGGCAGTTCTGATATGGCCCATGTCCAAGGGGAGAACCTCGTTGCGCTCGATGGATTGCATCATTGCCTTCTCGGCGGCAGTGGTGCACACGTGCTCCAGGTCCGCGCCCGAGAATCCGTCGGTCTGTGCCGCAATCCATTCCAGGTCGATTCCGGCAATCGGGCGGTTCTTCAGGTGGTACCGCAAGATGGACTCACGTGCCGGCGCGTCCGGCGGAGTCACCAGCAGGGTCCGGTCCAACCGGCCTGGACGCAGCAGTGCTTCGTCCAGATCCCATGGGTGGTTGGTAGCCCCCAGAACGTAAAGGCCATCGTTGTTTCCCGCAAGCGAATCCATCTCGATCAGCAGCTGATTGACCATCTGGCGCATCCACGCGCCCGATCCAGTCAGCGAACCGCGGCGGATGCCGATGGCATCAATCTCATCGATGAAGAGAACCGTTGGAGCATTCTTGCGGGCCTGGTCGAAAATCGCCTTGAGCCGCTTTTCCGTTTCACCGATGTAGGAGTCAACCACATCGGTAATGGTGACAGACATGAAATTGGCTTTCAGCTCACCGGCCACCGCGCGAGCCAGGAAAGTCTTGCCGCATCCCGGTGGCCCATACAGCAGCAGCCCGCCGCGCAATGATTTGCCAAAGGCCTTGGCAATTGCGGCGTTGCGCATCGGTGCCAGGAAGGATTCGTGCAGGCGGTCCTTGACCGCCTGCAAGCCACCCACATCATCCAGGGTGACACCCTTTCCGGCCGGGTTCTCGATGGGAGCTTCCGGGGCATCGGACCCCGCATCTGAGCGCAGTGGGACCCGTCCTTCAATAAAGGGCGCCGGCAGCGAACTGCCGAGTTCCTTGGAACCCGCTTCCCAGTCGTAGCCTGGTGGCGTATCGTTCTGCTGGTTTCCAGCCGGCGCGGCATCCGCTGCGGGTTCGACGGGCGCCTGCGGGGCCATCGCTGCGGCCATCGACGCGCTGATCGTTCCAAGCCTTCCCAGCGCGGACGCGTTCCCCGGATCCTGCTGCAGCACGATGCTGACATGGGACAGCGCTTCGGCGGATCGACCGGCACCATCGAGCTGTTCAGCCAGGTGCAATCGCAGGGCATGGTCGTCCGGCGCTGCTTCTACGGCCCGGAGAAGGCTAGCAATAAGGGCATCGTTCATTCTAGGGCCGCTCCACGGTTGAAGGTCTCGGTCTGTTGCCTCTGCTGGTTAAAGCATCCAGCGGGTATCGCTAGAAACGATACCCGCTGGAATTATACGTCGCAGACCCGACTGTTCGCTGAGCGCACCCAGTGCCTAGTAGGCCTTGGCTCCCTGCTCTACCACCAAATGGATCAACGCGAATTTCTTGTTTTCGTCAATGGCCTTCAGCGCATTTTCCAGGGCAGCCGGGACATCTGAATCATTCTCGACGCGGACGCCGAACCCGCCGAAGGACTGCGCCATCAGCGCGAAGTCGGGGTTGGCCAACTGGGTTCCGGAAACCCGTTCCGGGTACTGGCGTTCCTGGTGGGTGCGGATGGTGCCGTACTGCTGGTTGTCCATGACGATCACCAGCGGGGTGGCGCCGTACTGGGCAGCGGTAGCCAGCTCCTGGCCATTCATCAAGAACTCGCCGTCACCTGCGATGGTCACCACGCGGCGCCCCGGGTAGTTCAGCGAAGCGGCGACGGCGGAAGGAATCGAGTAGCCCATGGAACCGTTGCGTGCCGAGAGCATCGAAGCGTAGCCGTTGGTTGGGAAGTAGCGGTGGGCCCAGTTGGTGTGCTCGCCAGCGCCGAAGGTCACCAGGGCGTCTTCGGGCAGGGATCCAACCAGATTAGCCATCATGGTCGCCATCCTCGCCTGGCCCGCGGAAGGCTGCGCTGGTGGAAGTTCGGCGAACTTCTCCTGCTCGCCGCGCATCCGGGAAGTCCACTCCTTCCAGGATTCCTTGACCGGCAAATCCATCAGCAGCAGGTCGCGAACGAAGACATCGGGCTTGGCGACAATCTGGTGCGATACCGGGCCGGAACGTCCGCGCAGCGACGGGTCGATGGTGACCAGGAAGTTCTTCTTGTCCCAGTTCTGGCGGACATTGAAGCCGTCGGTGATGACGTCGCCTGGAACCGTGCCGACGAAGATCAGCAGATCAGTCTCTTCCAGCAGGTCATAGGTCGGCTTGGGGCGGCCGTAGCCGATCGGGCCAACATAGGATGGCGAGTTGAAAGGCACGGTACCCTCGCAACGCCATTCGGCAGCGGCTGGCAGGTCGTGTTCCTCGAGCCAACGAGTGAAGTCCGCTGCGCCTTCGTGGGACCAGTCGTTGCCGCCGAAAATGAACAGCGGCTTATCCGCTTCCTGCAAGGCAGTATTCAGCGCCTTCCAGTCGGTCACGGTCATGCCGCCGGTAGCCACCGGGATTTCCGGATGGACTTCGGCGGAAACTTCGTTGCGGATGATGTCTTCTGGCAGGCCGACGACCACCGGGCCCGGGCGTCCGGACATGGCAGCGAACATGGCCTCGGCGACGACTTCGCTGGCGCGATCGGCGTGGTCCAGGATCATCACGCGCTTGGCGCCGGTGCCGAACCATGCCTTGGGATCGAATTCCTGGAAGGCTTCCTTTTCACGGTGCTCGAACGGGATCAGCCCCACGAATAGCACCAGCGGGGTCGAATCCTGCCATGCGGTATGCAGGCCGACGTGGGCGTTGGCAGCTCCCGGGCCACGGGTCACCATGGCAATGCCGGGGCGCTGGTGCATCTTGCCTTCGGCTTCGGCCATGTAGGTGGCTCCGCCTTCGTGGCGGCAGACCACGGTTTCGATTGGCGAGTTGTGCAGCCCATCAAGGACATCCAGGTAGCTTTCACCCGGCACCACGTAGGCGCGTTCCACGCCGTGCGCGGCAAGCGTGTCGACAATGACGTGTCCGGCCGACTTCTTTGTCAGGCCCTGACCATTTTCACTCATCTTCTAGGCGTCTTTCTGGTTTCGAGAAATCGTCTGACGCAACGGCGGAGAAAACGGCCCTGCTGGCCAATGATGCAACGCTGCGTCAACGTGAAACAGTACTAAACAAGCTGCGATTGCACACATCGCCGATCGAATGCTACGCATATGTGACACGATGCCGTATGTGAATCATATTTGAGTGCAAAATGTCTAGAAAGTTTCACTGAATGGAACGGTTTGCTTCGTCACATTGCGGCTGGCCAGAGCAGTGCGGTGGGCAATGTTCGCGATTTCCATTGATCGGCAGCGCCAGCGCTAGTAGCCTGTGATGCAACAAAAGTTTACTTAAGGTAAGCGCTGCTTTTATCCGGACATCGAGGTTCTCCATGGAATTCATCAACGGCGCGATTGTCGCCGCCTACCTGGCCGCAATGCTGGCCTTTGGCTGGTGGGGCAAATCCCGCACCAAGAACAGCAGCGACTATCTGGTGGCCGGCCGGCGCCTGGGCCCCTTCCTCTACACCGGAACCATGGCGGCGGTGGTGCTCGGCGGAGCCTCGACCGTGGGCGGCGTTGGCCTGGGCTACAAGCACGGGATCTCCGGCATGTGGCTCGTGGTGGCTATTGGCGCAGGCGTGATCCTGCTGTCGCTGGCTTTCGCCCCGACGCTGCAGAAGCTCAAGGTCTTCACCGTTTCGCAGATGCTGACCCTGCGCTACGGCAGCGCGGCGGCAACCAATACCTCCGGCATCGTCATGCTGGCCTACACGCTGATGCTCTGCGCCACCTCAACCAGCGCCTACGCCACCATTTTCGTGGTGCTCTTCGGCTGGGAGAAATGGCTGGCCATCGCCATCGGCGGCGCCATCGTAGTCATCTACTCCACTATCGGCGGCATGTGGTCCATCACCCTGGCCGACCAGGTGCAGTTCGTCATCAAGACCGTCGGCATCTTCGCCCTGATGCTGCCATTCTCCATGAATGCCGCAGGCGGCATGGATGGCATCCGCGAGCGCGTGGGGGCCGAATTCTTCAGCTTCACCGGCATGGGGCTGCAGTCGATCATCACCTACTTCGTGGTCTACACCTTGGGCTTGCTGATCGGCCAGGATATCTGGCAGCGCGTTTTCACCGCCAAAACCCCGAAGGTCGCCCGCTGGGGCGGGATGACCGCCGGCATCTACTGCATCTTCTACGGTGCTGCCGGCGCACTGATTGGCATGGCCGCGAAGGTGGCGCTGCCGAATATCGCGGGCGCGGCGGAGAACAAGGACGTGGTTTATGCCGAGGTCGCCACTCAGCTGCTGCCCGTTGCGGTGGGCGGATTGGTCATGGCCGCAGCCGTGGCCGCGATGATGTCCACCGCCTCCGGAGCGCTGATCGCCGCCGCAACCGTGGCCCGCACCGATGTCACCCCATTTGTCGCCAGCTGGTTCGGCAAGCGCGTGGAAGTGAATACCGATGAGAACCCCGAGCATGACGTGCGCGCGAACCGCATCTGGGTGATGGCGCTGGGCGTCGTCACGGTCACCTTGGCGATCCTGGTGGACGACGTGGTCGCAGCACTGACCATTGCCTACGACATCCTGGTGGGCGGATTGCTGGTGGCAATCATCGGCGGCCTGCTGTGGAAGCGCGGCAATGGCGCTGGGGCCACAGCCTCCATGGCGGCAGGATCAATAGCTACTTTGGGCACGATGATCATCTTGGAGATCCAGGCTGAGAACAAGTTCGACGGCGTCTACGCCAATAACCCGATCTACTACGGTCTGATCGCTTCGGCAGCAGCGTTCATTGCTGTTTCGCTGTTGACCAAGTCGACGGACCGACAGGTGATTGAGCACTGGAACCTGCGCGTTGCGGGCAAGATCCAGGACGCTCCGGTCAATGCCACGGCACAAGAGCCTACGCTCTAGTCCGCCAAGAATACCGAGTGGAGCATATAAGATTCGAGCCCTGTGCCCAGCGGTGAAAACCGCTGGGCACAGTACTCGTTTTCTGTTCGACATCCAGCGCCCCAGAATAGGCTGCGCAGGAATCCAAGCGGAACATGAAATTATGAGTTCACAATTCAGCAGGACGCGTCTTTGCCGCACGGGAACTTAGAAACGGCAGTATTGCAGCGTTGGCATCTCGGCTTCTTTATCGCTCCCGCCGACTTGAAACCCTTTATTTCTGATCTGTCGTTGATGCTCATATTTTCATCACCCGAAATAGATGGTGTGGCAGCTGACCCAGGCCGATCATGATGATTGCCAGCACCACCAGCACGACCAGCTTGCTGGTGGTGCTGGCCTTTTAGCACCTTAGCGGTAATGCGCAGTTTTTTGGTCTTTAGTGGCACACAGTGATTAAAGATCAAATTTCTGGGCATTAATGCTCACCATGCGCTAATGCACAAGATTCTGCTCATTAAAGCCACCGACCTACTAAAGCGCAAAAATCAGTACATTATGATGTCATCGGGGTTAATTCACGATAAAATGGGCTTTAAGAGAAAGGCGGGCGCATGCGAAACGACCCCAAAGCCATAGGAAGCACCTTGCGCAAACAGCGCATCGACCTCGGACTGAGCCAAGAGGACGTCGCCGACCAGCTCGGCATCTCCCGCAACACCATCAGCGCGATCGAAAACGGCAAGCTCGGCAACGCCAACATCCTGCTCGAAATCATGTCCATCCTCGGCCTGGATCTGCTCATCGCCCCGCGCCACTCCGGCGAGACCAACGCCATCCGCAACAGCATGGCCCACAACGCCCGCAGCATCCACCACCGAGTCAAGAGGAGCTGACGTGGCGGACCCACAGCTGGCACTATGGTTCGATGGAGTGCACACGGCCACCATCACCGATCACGGCTTCGGCACCATTTCCCTGCAGTACACCCCCGAAGCTCAAAACAGCAGCGCACTGCTGTCCACCAAGCTGCCCATCCGGGAAGAACCCTACCCCTGGGTCGAATGCGTCCACTTCCTGGACGGCCTGCTGCCAGAAGACGACATCCGCAAAATGCTCGCCGACAAGGCGAGAATCGCTCACGTGGACACCTTCATGATGCTCGGCGCCTACGGTAAGGACTGCGCCGGCGCCGTCCAAGTGCTCCCCCTGGGCGAAGAACCCAACAACGAACCGCACAATATCCGCTGGACCACCGCCGAGGAACTGGCCAAAGCCATCACCAACCTGCCCACAGCACCCCTGGGCATCGGCATCGACAGCTCCATCCGGGTGAGCCTGGGAGGACTCCAAGGCAAGCTGCTCGTAGTCCGCGACGGACCCCGCATCGGCATGCCCCTGGACGGCAGCCCCACCACCCACATCCTCAAACCCGCGCGGCTGAACGAAGACGGCACCGAACAATGGCCGTCCATCGCCGAGCTGGAACTGTTCGGCCTGAGGCTGGTCGAAGCCTCCGTGCGCCTGAGCCGCTCCAAACGCCAAATCGCCGCCGCCGCCGAAGTCATCACCGTCCAAGGCCGCAAAGCAATCCTGGTTGAACGCTACGACCGCGACGCCCAATCCGAACCTGTGCGGCGCATCCACCAGGAGGACTTCTGCCAAGCGCTCGGCATGAAGCAGAAGTACCAGAAACCCGCAGAGAAATCCCCCACGCTGAAGCTAATCGCCCAGGTCCTCACCGACAACGCTTCAAATCCTCCGCGAGAGCGCGAACTCCTGCTCAAATACCTGACCGTGAACTTGGCCTTGGGGAACTGCGACATGCACGCCCGGAACATCGGGCTGACCATCGACCGCGGAACCGTGCGACTGGCGCCGGCCTACGATGTGGTCCCCACCGCAGCATGGGAGCACGCCGACCGCGAGCTGTCCCTGCACGTAGGCGCCGGCGTGCACATCGACGAAGTCAACGGCAGGCACCTGATGGACGAAGTGTCCTCGTGGGGTATCCCAGCGAAAATTGCCGCCAGGCAGATCCGCGCCACTCTGGAAGCGATGCTGGATGCGCTCCCGGCGCTCATCGAGCAATCGCGCGCAGAAGGCTGGTTCACCCCCATGATCCTCGACGTTGCCGCTGACACCAGAAAACGGATCGACCGGCTCACCCCGCCAGGTACATAACAAGACACGGGGTTGTCCGTAGCTCCTCACTCACTTCTCGCACGGCCGCATCGATAGGAGGTCCGTCCGGCTCCGGCTTGCCACCCGGAAACATGAAAGATGCCGTGCCTCATTTGCGGCCTGTCAGAACCTGCCCGGCCTCATGCACGGCAATGCCCGCTGACAAGTAATCTGTTCCGGCATTCGAGTTTCTTCGTGATCCATCCACGTGCTGGTTGTGCATGTCCGAAGAAACCGCCATGCCCGCCATCCAGTCCGAGAATTTCATCTTGGGGTGCCTGAACCGCACTACCAGCATGTCTTAGGTTCTAGTGCACGAAAAAGAGCCGCCGCAGTTCATCAGCTGATGAACTGCGGCGGCTCCTTGGCTACAGGAACTAGTCCTGGATCAGATCGTGGCGCACGATGGTCTGATCGCGGTCCGGTCCCACGCCGATGGCGGAGATCCGGGTGCCGGAGATCTTCTCCAGGGCCAGGATGTAGTTCCGGGCGTTCTCCGGAAGATCTTCCATGGTCTGTGCGCCCGAGATGTCCTCGGTCCAGCCCGGGAAGTACTCGAAGATCGGCTTCGCGTGGTGGAAGTCGGTCTGCGTCATCGGCATTTCGTCGTGGCGCACGCCGTCAACGTCATAGGCCACGCACACCGGGATCTGCTCGATGTTGGTGAGCACGTCCAGCTTGGTCACGAAGTAGTCGGTGAAGCCGTTCACGCGCGAGGCGTGGCGGGCCAGCACGGCGTCGTACCAACCGCAACGACGCGGGCGGCCGGTGTTCACGCCGAACTCGCCACCGGTCTTCTGCAGGTAGAGGCCCATGTCGTCGAACAGCTCGGTCGGGAACGGACCGGCACCCACGCGGGTGGTGTAGGCCTTGATGATGCCGATCGAACGGGTGATGCGGGTCGGGCCGATGCCCGAGCCGACCGATGCGCCGCCGGCGGTCGGGTTCGAGGAGGTCACGAACGGGTAGGTGCCGTGGTCCACGTCCAGGAAGGTGGCCTGGCCGCCTTCCATCAGCACGACCTTGTCCTCGTCCAGCGCCTTGTTCAACTCGTAGGTGGAGTCGATGACCAGCGGGCGCAGGCGCTCGGCGTAGGACAGGAAGTACGAGACGATTTCCTCGACCTCGACGCTGCGGCGGTTGTAGATCTTGACCAGCAGCTCGTTCTTCTGGCGCAGTGCGCCTTCGACCTTCTGGCGCAGGATCGATTCGTCGAAGACGTCCTGCACGCGGATGCCCAGGCGTCCGACCTTGTCCATGTAGGCGGGGCCGATGCCGCGGCCGGTGGTGCCGATGGCCCGCTTGCCCAGGAAGCGTTCGGTGACCTTGTCCATGGTCTGGTGGTACGGGGCCACCAGGTGGGCGTTGGCCGAAACGCGCAGCTTCGAGGTGTCGGCGCCGCGCGATTCCAGGCCGTCGATTTCTTCGAAGAGGGCTTCAAGGTTCACCACGCAGCCATTGCCGATAATCGGAGTGGCGTTCGGGGAAAGGATGCCGGCAGGAAGGAGCTTGAGCTCGTACTTCTCGCCGCCTACGACCACGGTGTGCCCGGCGTTGTTGCCGCCGTTTGGCTTCACTACATAGTCGACCTTGCCACCGAGCAGGTCGGTAGCCTTTCCTTTGCCTTCATCGCCCCATTGGGCTCCGACGATCACGATTGCTGGCATGGGATCCTCCCCCTTGCTTAAAGCAGCGGTTGCGGCGTGCTTAGCGCCGTCCCGGCACGGTGCCGGACAAAAAATATGCCCCTGTCCTGCTCACTGAAACCCGAAGGTCCGTTGCAAGAGTTAGGGGCTCTTACGACCAAAGTTTACCGAAACGATTAGCGAATCTCGAGTTGCACGTCACGATGTCGCCCACGCAGGCCATAAGCGACAACCAGAAAAGCTATTCCCGCGAAGAGCACGGCAATGGAAACAACGTACAGGGCAATGACGGGGTATCCCTGATCCGGGTCGAGGAACGGGTAAGGAACCCATCCATCGGACGCTCCGCGAATCAGCACTACCCCGGTCCAGAGCAACGGGTAAATCAGCAATAGCGGCACCGCCCGGTAGGACAGGGAAGTACGGTCCCTGGCCAAGAGCCAATCGGCCAGAACCAGCAGGGGACCGAGAATATGCATTACCCAATTCGCCCAAGGAAGCGGAACCCCGCCTGCGGCCCCTAAGGGTGCCAGCAGCGTGAGGTAGATCAGCCCGACCACGACCATGCACACGCTCGCCATGGCACGCAGGCCCACAACCCAGCGGGGCATCGAAGCACCCTTGGCTAGGCCCATCAGTCCTGCGATAAGCCCGACCAGAACCACCACCAGATTCGACTGGATGGTGAAGTAGCCAAAGAAATTCAGTGGCTGCACCGGGCCCCGTGAGGCAGTGTCGGCGTAGGTCGCCACGATAGCGCCCAGGGTGGCCAGCGCCCACAGTATCCGAGCCAGGTTGAGGAAGCGCAAGGCGGTTTGACGGGTCTTCACCCTGGAAGACTATAGCCAGCTGCTGCCTCATCCAAGGATTCATGCGTAGCTGCTCGGAGATTCCGGAACTTTGCCGGCCGTCAAAACCGCCCGGGAGAACTCTCGCGATGCAACAATTATTCCAAAACCAGCCAAGGGCTTGACCCTGACACAGTGTGAGGGCGGAGAACTGAAGCATGCTATCCATCGGGGCGTTTGCGCAGATCGGCCAGGTTACCCACCGCATGCTGCGGCACTGGGATACCGCCGGGGTGCTCAAGCCCGCCCACGTAGACCCGTGCAGCGGCTACCGTTCCTACGACCCTTCCCAGCTCCAGCGCTTGCATCAGATCGTGGCCTTGCGCGAGCTGGGTTTCGGCCTGGAAGAGGTTTCCCTGATCCTGGATCAGGGAGCCACCGCGGAAAAGATTGCTGAGCACTTGCAGAATCGTGCCGCGCAGGTCGAGGCCGAACACCGGCTGGCCACGCAGCGGCTGCAGGATGTGCAACGGCGCCTGCGCCTGATCTCAAAGGAGAATCTCATGTCACGCATTGAAATCATCCACAAGCCACTGCCCGCAGTGCGCTTGGCCGCAGGCCGCTTCACGGTGTCCGAGCAACCTGAAATCGCTGGTCGCATCGGCCCGCTCTTCGACAGAATCGCGCAGTCCATTCAGGGCCAGAGCCTTGCCACGCCCATTGCGCAATACAACGGAACTGAGGATGGAGTAGAGGTCATTGCCGGATACGCCACTAACGCTCCCAACCTCGCCGATGTCGAAATCATCGAGCTCCCCGCGGTGCCCGAAGCCATCTGCGGAGTGCACCTCGGCTCCATGGACACCATCCATGAAAGCTGGCAGGCCGTGCACGAAGAAGTCCTAGCCCGCGGTTTGGTTCCGACCGGTCCGTGCCGCGAAGTCTACGTGCGTGCCATCTCCGAAGACCAAGGTGATTGGGTGACCGAACTGCAGCAGCCGGTAGGCGTTTCTCAACCCACCAGCTGATGCGGGGCCTCCAACAGGTCCCCCGCCACGCTGCGCGCGGCACCGACCAGCGCACCTGTTTGGCCCAGCGGCGAGCACAGCAGTCGAGCCTGGCCGGCGATGCTCGGCGCGTGCATCTGGAGGCTGGCTTCCATGGCAGGACGTAGCCACTGTTCCAGGGCGGCAAAGTGCCCGCCAAAGACTACCGTGGAAACGTCATACAGGCGCATGGCCGAGGCCACCGCAATTCCCAAGGATTTTCCGGCCTCGGCTACCGCGCTCAGCGCGGGTTCGGTTCCGGTTTCCAGCGCTTGGAATAGCTGGTGGATCCGCCGTTGGCGCGAGGCGCTATCGACCATCGCCCCTAGATCAGCGGCAGCCAGGATCGCTTCCTGCCCGGCAATGGTTTCCAAGCATCCACGACCGCCGCAGCTGCAGGCCCTGCCCTCGGGGGCAATCACCACATGCCCGAGTTCACCGGCGTGTCCCTGGGGACCGGCAAAAAGTTCAGCGTCGATTATCAATCCGCCACCGATGCCCACTTCCCCGGAGACAAACAGGAAGTCGCGTTCTTGGACGTCCATCAACTGCTGCTGGGCCAGCGCTGAGGCGTTGGCTTCGTTAAAGAGCCTGAAGCGGGTTTTGGCGTCGGGCAGCAATGCTGCGACATCCAGGTCTTGCCGCTCCCAGCCGAGGTTAGGGGCCTGCAGGACGGTGTACCGCTCCTCGTTGACCAAACCAGGAACAGCCAACCCGCCGCCGAGAATCATTAGCCCTTGGGCCCGGGCGGCAGCTTGGAGCCTTTGACTCAGCTCTCCCAGCGCAGCGAGCACTTCGCTGGCTGTTGAGCTGTGGTTGGCACTGGGCAGGATTTCGTGTGCCAGCAGTTTGCCGCTGAGGTCCACCAGCCCGGCGGCTATGTAGTCAACGTTGATTTCCATGCCCATGACACAGCGTGCGGGGTTCAGGATGAGCCCCACCGAGGGCCGCCCGCGTTCCCCGTCGCGGTGCACGCCAATTTCGATAACTAGTCCGGCCGCCAGCAAATCGGCGACCAGGCTGGAGACCGAGGCCTTGGTGAGCTGGCTGAGTTGGGCGATATCGGCGCGTGATAACCGCTGGTCTTCCCCTGCGCCTGCGATCACCGATAGGACCCTGGCCAGGTTGGCTTTGCGCACGTCTCCGACGTTACCCGGGGCCGAAGAGCTTGCGGCACGGGCGCTAGACGCTGGTTGGCGCATGCCTTCTCCTTGAGAATTTTTTGGGACGAATCGTTCACTGCTCGCTATTGACTCTAGCGCATCACCACCCATATAGTTCAGGACATAAACTAAATGGCATCAGCCAACCTCCGATCCAAGGATGCATCCCATGACTCTTCAGCCAACCCCCGCCGACCGCTTCACTTTTGGACTGTGGACCGTGGGATGGACCGGTGCCGACCCATTCGGTGTCGCCACCCGCAAGAACCTGGATCCGGTGGAAGCTGTCCACAAGCTGGCCGAGCTCGGCGCCTACGGCATCACCTTCCACGACAACGACCTGATTCCTTTCGACGCCACCGCTTCGCAGCGCGAGCAGATCCTGGCCGGCTTCCGCGCAGCACTGGAAGAAACCGGGCTAAAGGTCCCGATGGTGACCACCAACCTGTTCAGCCACCCGGTATTCAAGGATGGCGGCTTCACCTCCAACGACCGCTCGATCCGCCGCTTCGCGCTGGCCAAGGTCCTGCACAACATCGACCTGGCAGCCGAAATGGGCGCCGAAACCTTCGTCATGTGGGGCGGCCGCGAAGGCGCCGAATACGACGGCTCGAAGGACCTGGCCGCGGCACTTGACCGCATGGGCGAAGGCGTGGACACCGCAGCCGGCTACATCAAGGAAAAAGGCTACAACCTGCGCATCGCGCTGGAGCCGAAGCCGAATGAGCCACGCGGCGACATCTTCCTGCCAACCGTAGGCCACGGCCTGGCCTTCATCGAGAAGCTGGAACACGGGGACATTGTCGGATTGAACCCGGAGACCGGCCACGAGCAGATGGCTGGCCTGAACTTCACCCATGGCATCGCCCAGGCGCTGTGGGCAGGCAAGCTGTTCCACATCGACCTCAACGGCCAGCGCGGCATCAAGTACGACCAGGACCTGGTCTTCGGCCACGGCGATCTGACCAGCGCCTTCTTCACCGTCGACCTGCTGGAGAACGGCTTCCCGACCGGCGGACCGAAGTACGATGGCCCCCGCCACTTCGACTACAAGCCATCGCGCACCGACGGCTACGATGGCGTCTGGGACTCGGCCAAGGCCAACATGTCCATGTACCTGATGCTCAAGGAACGCGCACAGGCATTCCGCGCAGATCCAGAAGTACAGGAAGCCATGAAGCTTTCCGGTGTCTTCGAACTGGGCGAAACTACCCTGAACGCTGGCGAAACCGCAGCGCAGCTGATGAACGATGCGGCAAGCTTCGCCGACTTCGACGCCAACGCCGCGGCGCAGCGCAACTTCGCGTTCATCCGCCTGAACCAGCTGGCTATCGAGCACCTGCTCAACGCCCGCTAGACCGCTCACCCCCGCCCACCGCAGAAAGCAGCCGAAGAACAATGACGCTCGTTGCCGGCATAGATTCATCCACCCAGTCATGCAAGGTGGTCATCCGCGACGCCGCAACAGGCGCCCTGGTCCGCTCCGGCCGTGCCTCGCACCCCGATGGCACCGAAGTGGATCCGGAATCCTGGTTCAGCGCATTGCAGGAAGCGATCGCCCAGGCCGGGGGCCTGGACGACGTGGACGCCATCTCGGTGGGCGGGCAGCAGCATGGCATGGTGGTGCTCGACGCCAGCGGTGCGGTGATCCGCCCGGCACTGCTGTGGAACGACACCCGCAGCGCGCAGGCGGCCAGCCAGATCAACACCGAGGCAGGCCAGGGCGATGCCGCGGCGGGTGCCCGGTACTGGGCACAGCGCACCGGCACCGTCCCGGTCTCCTCGATCACGCTGACCAAGCTGCGCTGGCTGAGGGACAATGAGCCCCAGAACGCGGCCAAGGTCGCTGCCGTCTGCCTGCCGCACGACTGGCTGTCCTGGCGCCTGGCCGGCTACGGCCCGGGCTCCGGGGCAGCAGGGCTGGCCGCCCTGCGCACCGATCGTTCGGATGCCTCGGGCACCGGCTACTACCGTGCCGCCGAAAACGCCTATGACTACGAGGCGCTGGAGCAGCATCTGGGCCACGCCCCGATTCTGCCTACGGTCGCTGGCCCGCTGGAATCCATTGGCCGCACCACTTCCGGCGCACTGATCGGTGCCGGGGCGGGCGATAACGCCGCGGCCGGCTTGGGCGTAGGCGCCACGGTGGGCGACGTCGTCATGTCCCTGGGCACGTCCGGCACCGTCTTCGCGGTTACCGATTCCCCATCGGCAGATGCCTCCGGCCTGGTGGCAGGCTTCGCCGACGCCACCGGCAACTACCTGCCATTGGTATGCACCCTGAATGCCACCCGCATCTTCGATGCCACCGCCACCCTGCTGCAGGTCAGCCTCGAAGAATTCAATGACCTGGCACTATCCGCCGTCCCGGGTAGCGACGGGCTGGCCTTGCTGCCCTACTTCGACGGCGAGCGCACCCCGAACCTGCCAGAGGCCACCGGCTCGCTGCATGGCATCACCCGAGCCAACTACACCGCCGCGAATCTGGCCCGCAGCGCCGTGGAAGCGGTGGTTTGCTCGCTAGCCGACGGCCTGCGCGCACTGGAAGCCCAAGGGGTTGAAGCGCAGCGCATCATCCTTGTCGGAGGTGGCGCGCAGTCCCGCGCGGTCCAGCAGATCGCCGCCCAGATCCTGGGATTGCCAATTTTGATCCCGGCCCCGGGCGAATACGTCGCCGATGGCGCAGCCCGCCAGGCGGCCGGCGTACTGGCCGGGGAATTCCCCAATTGGGCCCAGGGCACTGCCCAAGTCCCAGCGATGGAACTGGCCCCGCAGATACTGGAACGCTATCGCGCACTGGTTTCCAGCCAGTGGCTCGACAAGTAAGGATTAGCCGTGGAACTGCGCAACAAGGAACTGAACTGGGCCGGAAATCTTGAATACCGGGCCGCGCAACTGCTGCATCCCGCCAGCCTCGAGCAGCTGCAGGAGTTTGTTCGCGCAGCCAAGGCCGTGAAGGTCCTGGGCTCCCGCCATTCCTTCAATGACATCGCCGATACCGGCGAAACCATGATCACCCTGGCCAAGATGCCGGAAGCCATCGAGATTGATGAGCTGGCCATGGCCGTGCGCGTCAGCGCCGGCACCACCTACGGCGCCCTGGCCGATGCACTGCAACGCGCCGGCTACGCCCTGCACAATCTCGCCTCCCTGCCGCATATCTCGGTTGCCGGCGCAGTATCCACCGGAACCCACGGTTCGGGCGAAACCCATGGCAACCTCGCCACCGCCGTGCGCGCAGTGGAACTGGTGCTGGCCGACGGCTCGCAACTGAGCGTGCAGCGCGGCGACGAGGATTTCAAAGGGATCGTGGTCGGCCTGGGCGCGCTGGGCGTGCTGGCCCACCTCACCTTGGATATCCTGCCGAGCTTCGAGGTGCAGCAGACCGTCTACCAGGATCTGTCCTGGGACAAGGTGCTCGACGGCTTCGACACCATCCAGGCTTCGGCCTACAGCGTCAGCCTGTTCACTGACTGGAGCGGCGAGCAGGTGGGCCAGACCTGGCTCAAGCGCCGCGTCGGCGATGCGCTGGTAGAGCATATTGACCAGGGCCGATTCGGAGGGTTCCCGGCGACCGCTGCGCTGCACCCGCTGCCCGGCGCCGATGGCGGGATCTGCAGCATCCAGTTGGGCCAGGCCGGTGCATGGTCGGATCGCTTGGCGCATTTCCGCATGGACTTCACCCCCAGTGCCGGCGATGAATTGCAGACCGAATACCTGATTCCGCGCGAGCACGCTGTCGAAGCGATCCAGGCTGTCCGCAGGCTCTCTCCCGCCATCACTCCCCTGCTACTGGTCTCGGAAGTGCGCACCATTGCCGCCGATGACCTGTGGCTCAGTGGAAACTACGGCCGTGACGGCATCGCCTTGCACTTCACGTGGAAGCCCCAGCAGGAGGCTGTCGAGGCGCTCCTTCCACGGATCGAGGAAGCGCTGGCACCTTTTGCGGCACGTCCGCATTGGGGCAAGCTCTTCGCAGCCACCGGCGCGCAGCTGGCCGGGCTGTATCCGAAGTTCAACGACTTCATTGCATTGGCGCAGCGCCTGGATCCGTCCGGCAAGTTCCGCAACGACTTCCTGGACCGCACGGTGTTTGGAGCCTGAGCGCGCACAGGCGTTGCGACTAGACTTGTCACCATGGCATTGACTCAGTTAACGGTCGTGGACACCGCGGTCGGCATCCTGCAACAGTTCGGGTTGGCTGATTTGTCGATGCGCCGATTGGCCAAGGAACTCGATGTCCAGGTCGGTGCGCTCTACTGGCATGTGAAGAACAAGCAGGAGCTGCTGGCGCAGGTTGCCGCCCAGCTGCTGAACACCCCTGCGCTGTCGGTGGATGCCGAGGACTACAATTCCCCATCCGAGGCAATCCTGCAGCTGGCGCGCAAGCTCTACCTCGCGTTGCTGCCGATCCAGGACAGCCCCGAGGTCATCGAAGTCGCCACCGCAATGCAGGCCACCGAGCTCCAGCCGGTGCTGCAGCTTCGCACCCTGCTGGAAGCAGCGGGGCTACCTGCCGAAAATGCCCGCCATGGCCAGCAGCTTTTGCTGAACCACGTGCTCGGCTCGGTTGCCTACCGCCAAAACCTCGTGCAGCTCGATGTCGACGCACCACTGGCTGATGGCTTCGACTGGGGCCTGCAGCGGGCCGTTGCCGGCCTCATCAGCTAACTCCTCGCGCCGGGACGTCCTCAACCAAACTTGCCAGATAGTCCTTCGCTTCCTGCACCGAGGCGGCAAGCAACCAGGCTGCTTTGCACTGGATCTCCAGGTACGCGAACTCGGCCAAGGCATATCAGCCACCCAACGCGCAATCACTGGCTTGCCGCACATCCGAGCGGCGGCGATCCGTTGCTGCGCGAAATCCTGGTACGGTTGGGCGTCCTGCGCGCCAGGTCGTGGAGCACTGCCATGGCAACAGCTCCGGCAGTACGCCCTTGCTCGATCGCATCATGCGTCAATTCCTTGTTCACGGCTCCCTCCTGGAACCGCTGGCATGTGCTTGCGGCCGGACGCAGGCCGTTCTTTCCGCCATGGGTTTTGCGCCTTCGAGGGATCCTGATGAGCCGGAGGCAAGGCCAGCGGGATGAATTTCCATTCTGCTCTTCGAGCTGGTCGTATCGTTCCCGCGCTTGTCCGATGCCGGGCATATGTTTCACTGTCCGGCACAGGAGCGCATCGATCGGTGCGCGCACGGTCTTGCCTATCGGCGCAACGCGGCACTCGACTGCTACCGGACTAGCCGCCACTGGGCAGACCGGCCGCTGGCTGCCGGTCCGAAAGGCTGCTGAGCTAGCTCAGCTTGCCGCCGGATGCTTCCAAATAGCAGGCAGCGCACAGCGACTCGTACCAGACCTCTTCACCGTCGATGGCGACCTGGTCTCCGTCAAAAACAATGTGGTCACCTGATCTGCGGGTATTGAACATGGCCTTGCGCCCGCAACGGCAGATGGTCTTCAGCTCTTCAAGCGAGTGCGCCAGTTCCATCAAGCGTGCCGACCCCGGGAAGGCGCGGGTGCGGAAGTCGGTACGGATACCGTAGGCGAGCACCGGGACATCATCGAGCACGGCGATGCGCAGCAGATCATCGACCTGGGTGCGGGAGAGGAATTGCACCTCGTCGACCAGCAGGCAGGCTACCGGCGGCGCATCCACATGCGGCAGCAAGGCATCAGGGTCATCGCCGAGGCAATGGGCCGCGAACTTCTCGCGGAGGTTCTCTTCCGGCCCCACGCTGAAGTCGACTTCCCGTTCAATTCCCAGGCGGGAAACGATTGATTTCTCGCCCTTGGTGTCGACTCCCGGCTTGGCCAGCAGGATACGCTGGCCGCGTTCTTCGTAGTTGAAGGCAGCCTGCAGCAAGCTCGTGGATTTGCCCGAGTTCATCGCTCCGTAGCGGAAATACAGCTTGGCCACCATTGCTCCTCGAAAGTTGCGGTGCCTGCCAACTGGCAGGCCCCTTAAGATCTTAGTGCCCGCGCCGCGGATCGCCAGCGAACCGGCACCGCGGACGATTGCCCTGCTATTTCACCGCAGGCTGTTTCTTGCCGGCGAAAACCAGCCTGTAGAGCACCGACATCACGATGACGAAGGGAACACCGAAAATCAGGGTGTACTTGAATTCCGGCACGAAGAACGAGGTCACCAGCAGGCCGCCGAGCAGTACCGAGCCGAAAATCGACGCGGCCGGGTAGCCTGGCAGCTTGTACTCCAGGACGGCCCGGTCCAGGCGCACCTGGCGGCGGAAGGACACGTGGGTCACCAGGATCATGAACCACGTCGCCAGGGCACCGAAAGTAGCCAGCGACATCATGATGCCGAAGCCTCCCTCCGGAACCAGCGCGTAGACCAGTGCTGCCACGGCGATGCCTCCGGCAGACATCCACACCGCGTGGATAGGAGCGCCCGCGCTGTTGGTCCGGTGTGCCAGGCGCGGCGCGTGCCCGGAATCGGCCAGCGAATGCAGCATGCGGGTTGCCGCATAGAGCTGGGCGTTCATGGCCGAGAGCGCGGCAATGATGAGCACGAAGTTCAGTACCGAATCGGCGAACGGGATACCCATCTGGGACATCACAGTGACAAATGGCGATCCTCCGGCCAGCAGTTCGCTGGTGGGCGCCACCGCGAGGATCAGGGCCATGGTGAACACGTAGAAGAGCAGCAAGCGCAGGAAGGAGACCTTGAAGGCCTTGCGTACGGCAATCTTGGGGTTCTTTGCTTCTGCGGCGGCAATGGAGATCGCCTCGATGCCCATGTAGGAGAAGATCGCCACGATGACAGCGGTCCACATGCCGAACAGGCCATTGGAGAAGAAGCCGCCTTCGGCCGAGTAGTTATGGAACCCGTATTGGTCGCTGGGGTCGTGGAACACCAGCCAGAGGGCAATGATGATGAACGCGACCACCGCGAAGACCTTGATCGCGGAGAACCAGTATTCGGTGGTTCCGAAGATCTTCACGCTGGAGAAGTTCACGCCCAAAAGCGCAGCCGAGAAGACAAGGACCCAAACCAGCCCTGGAATCTCGGGGAACCAGTACTGCATGTACTCGCCTACCGCGCTGACTTCGGTGCCCACGGCGAAGATCAGCGCAGACCAGTACAGGTATTTGGTCAGGTACCCGGCGAAACGTCCAAGATAGCGTTCTGCGTAGACCCCGAAGGAACCGGCCACCGGCTGCTTTACGGTCATTTCCGCCAATGCGCCCATGACCAGCAAGGCGACGACCCCGCCAATGAGGTAGCTGATGATCACCGAGGGACCGGCCATGGCGATCGCGAGCTTGCTGCCCGCGAAAAGACCGGTGCCGATGGCACTGCCCAGCGCGATCATGGACATCTGCCCAGGAGTCAGCGACTTCTTCAAACCCGAACCGACTTCAGTGGCGCGTACCGGCTGCTTGCCCAACGATGCTCCCTTTAGACCTATGCGAACAGCACGGCATCGAAAATGCCGTGCTGCTGTTAAGGTTACTCTCGCGCAGATTCGCCGGCTTCGGCGCACCAAGACCCGAAAGCGGCGGAATTTGCGTTATGTCACGGCATTACGCACGGCGTACTCTTCGCGCTGCCAGGCATTGGTGTGCAGAATTTCACGCAGTTTCTCCACGGCATCCCAGATATCGGTACGCGTCAGGTACAGCGGGGTGATGCCAAAGCGCAGGACTTCCGGTTCGCGGTAGTCCCCGATGACGCCCTGGTCAATGAGCGCAGCGATGATTTCGTACCCATGCTCATGGCGGAAGCTGACGTGGCTGCCGCGAGCAGCATGTTCGCGTGGAGTCACCAGTTCCAGGCGGTAGCCGGCGCAGCGGGTTTCAACCAGCTCGATGAACAGGTCCACTAGCTCCAGCGAGTTGGCGCGCACCTTGTCCATGTCCGCTTCCAGCGCGATATCCAGGCCGACCTCGATCATGGCCAGTGAAGTAACCGGCTGGGTACCGCACATGAAGCGGCGAATGTCATTTGCTGGCGTGTAGCTGTCAGCCATCTCGAAGGGCGACTTGTGCGACCACCAGCCGGACAGCGGCTGCCAGAAACGTTCATGGTGGCGGGCATTGACCCAGATGAAAGCCGGAGAGCCCGGGCCGCCGTTGAGGTACTTGTAGGTGCAGCCCACAGCGTAGTCGGCATCTGCGGCATTCAGGTCAATCGGTACTGCACCTGCGGCATGGGCCAGATCCCAGACCACCAGGGCTCCGGAGCCGTGGATGGCTGCAGTGGTCTCGCCCATGTCCCACATGGAACCGGTGCGGTAGTTCACATGCGACAGGGCAACCACGGCGACAGTTTCGTCCAGTGCGGCGCGCAGCGAGGACTCTCCATCGATGAGCTTCACCTCATAGGCCACACCGGTTTCCTGCGAGAGCGAGTTGACCAGGTCGGCCAACCCCTCGGCGATATAGATGTCCGTGGGGAAATTGTCTCGTTCGGTGAGAATCACCCGGCGCTGCGGGGCATCGGCCTTCTGTGTGCGCAGTGCCGAGGCCAAGGCCTTGAACAGATTCAGCGTGGTGGTATCGGTGATCGCAGTCTCGCTGGGGTTCGCGCCCAGCAACCGCCCCAGCTTGTCGCCGAGCTTCAGCGGCATCTCGAACCAGCCGGCGGTGTTCCAGGAACGGATCAGGCCCTGGCCCCATTCTTCGGTCACCACCTGGGCGGCGCGTTCGGCTGCACCCTTCGGCAACGCGCCCAATGAGTTGCCATCGAGGTAGATGACGCCTTCCGGGAGGTTGAAGCGGTTGCCAAAGGCCACCAGCGGGTCTGCCGCGTCCAATTGGGCAAGGGACTCTCGGGTCAGTTCCGTGGTCATTGGATCTCCTGTTCGGCCAAGATCAAAGCGGGAGGACTTCCGTTCTCCCTGGTGCATCCATCGTAGAATCTAGTTCGATATAGTGCGACCAGATCCAAACTTTTCCAAAGAATTGAGTTGATTAGCCGTGGCAGGTTCATTATGGACGGTTCAAGGCGATGCCATGCCGAATCCTGTTCGCGTCGACGAAACGGATCTGTGCATTCTCACCGAGCTGAGCAAGGATGCTCGAATTGCCAACAACGTCTTGGCTGCCACAGTCGGCTTGGCGCCATCGACCTGCTTGGGCCGGGTGAAAGCACTCTCCAAGGCGGGGGTGATCACCGGTTACCATGCCGCGATCAATGAGCGTCTTCTTGGTGTTGCCGTCAACGCCATGATCTCTATTGTGGTCTCGTCCACAGCCCGAGACCGCTTGCTCTCCTCGGCGCATCAGCTCAAAGAGCTCGCCGAGGTCAAGGAAGTCTTCGTTCTTGGCGGCTCGCCGGATTTGCTGGTTCGGGTGGCTACCCGAAGCATCGAAGACCTACGGGCATTCGTGGCCGCGCACTTGGGCTCCAACCGCGCGTTCTCATCCACCCAGACGGTAATTATCTTCGAGCACCTGGCTTAGCCGAGACAGGCTTTTTGTCATCTAACGGCGTCTCTCATCTATATCTCATTTATTTCAGCCACAATGAAAAACATGGGAAAGGAAGCTTTGCGCCGCGTCTTTGCGACAATCGCTGTAATCGCAGTCGTGTTTCTTGGCGCTTTCGGAATCAGCCAAGCCTTGGAAGGTCCGGCGGACCAGGACCTCGGGGAAGGGTTCATCTTCGAAGAAGCAACTCCGTCTCCGACGAGCGGCACCCCCAACAGCCCCTCCTCCTCGCCTTCTGCCCCAGCGACTGGATCCCAAAAGCCGTCTTCCAGCTCGAGCACCTCCGCCAAGCCGAAAACCTCGGAAAAGCCTAAGCCTAGCGCTACCCCGACACCGAAGCCCAAGCCGAAACCTCCAGCACCGGCACCGCCAAAGAAGACCGTCGTTCCGCTGCCTCCTTCGGGCACCCAGTACGACGATGATGACGACGACGATGACGATTACGACGACTACGACGATGACGACGATGACGACGACGATGACTAGAGCGCCAGAACGCCGCTGGTCCATCCGAGCACGGGTCCTGACCGGCATGATGCTCCTGGTAGGCCTGGCCCTGCTGACAGCGGGTACCGCGAGCTTTGCGGTTCAACGCCACGAACTGAATGAACGCCTCGACGAGTCATTGACCCGCACCGTCAAGGAATTCGAAGTTCTCACCGATACTGGTGTCGATCCGCGAACCATGGAACGCTTCAAGCACGCCGAAGACTTGCTGTATATCGCAATGCAACGCACCCTGCCCTCCCCGAAGCAGGGCATGCTCTCCCTGGTTGGTGACGAGGTGCGTTGGACCGCACCGGATATCGTCAACACCCGACTGGAAGATGATCCGGAATTCCTCGAATGGGCCAGAAGCGTCCAGGACGCCAACCATATCCGCTTGGGAACTGTCGACACGGACATCACGACCTACCGCGCCGTCGTTGTTCCGGTTAGCCTCCCTGCAGACCACGAGCATGGCGCCTTCGTGCTGGCCTATGACTACTCTGCCGAGGCCATCGCCAACGACCGCAACTTCATGATCTATGGTGCCGTCGGCGCCTCGGTCATGCTCGTGGCCGCACTGGCCGCCTGGCTTGTGGTTGGACGAATGCTCGACCCGATTCGCCGCCTGCAAACTACCGCGCAGCAGATCTCGGAGACCGACGTATCCCAGCGCATTGAAGTTTCCGGAAACGACGAATTCGCTGAACTGACGGTCACAGTCAACGAAATGCTGGATCGCCTTGAAGGTGCGCTCAGCTCCCAACGCCAGCTGCTTGATGATGTCGGGCACGAACTGCGCACGCCGGTGACTATCATCAACGGGCATCTGGAACTGATGGATCCCAACGATCCGGACGACGTTGCCCAGAGCCGCGATATCGCCATGGACGAGCTCGGGCGCATGTCCTTGCTCATCAATGACCTAGTCACCCTGGCAAAGTCCAACCGCACGGATTTTCTCCAGGTGGAGCCGGCAGAAGTCGGCAAGCTGCTTGACGACATCCTCGACAAGGCCCGCGGCCTGGGGCCTCGCCAGTGGCGCGTGGACTACCGCACCGAGGCCACCGTGGCTCTCGACCCGGTCCGGACCACCCAAGCCATGCTGCAGCTCTGCGCCAACGCGGTGAAGTTCTCTGCTGCGGATAGCCGTATCGGCTTGGGCAACGAGATCGTGCGCGATGGGCATGGCAACACCACCTTGCGCTGGTGGGTATCCGATGCGGGCGTGGGCATCCAGGCTGAAGATCTTGAACGTATTTTCGAGCGCTTTGGACGGGGCCAGAACTCTGTTCGTTCTTCGGGGTCCGGCCTGGGGCTGAACATCGTGCAGGCCATAGCGGAGACCCACGGCGGACGCGTGTGGGTGAACTCGGAACATGGCAAGGGTTCGACGTTCTACATTGACATGCCGTTGACGACTGGAAGCAAGGAAGCATGAGCCAGATACTGATCATTGAAGATGAACCGCGAATCAGTTCGTTCGTAGCCAAGGGGCTGCGTGCTGCGGGACTGACCTCATCCATCGCAGAAACCGGGCATGATGGCTTCACCCAGGCCATTGACGGTGACCATGAGCTGATCATCCTCGACCTCGGCCTGCCGGATGAAGACGGCTTCTCGGTATTGCGGCGTCTGCGCGCCGCGCAGATCGATACTCCGGTGATCATCCTGACCGCACGCGGCAGCGTGGAAGACACGGTAGCCGGCCTGCAGAACGGTGCCGATGACTACATGGCCAAGCCATTCCACTTCGATGAGTTGCTGGCGCGGGTGCGCTTGCGCCTGCGCGCCGAGGACAACGCACCCGAGGTTTCCTCACTGGCCCACGAAGACCTGAACATGGACCTGCTGCGCCGCCGGGTGACGGTCAATGAGCGCGAAGTCGACCTTTCCGCGCGTGAATTCGCGCTGGCCGAAGCCTTCTTGCGCAACCCCGGCCAAGTGCTCAGCCGCGAGCAGTTGCTTTCCCGGGTCTGGGGCTATGATTTCGATCCAGGGTCCAACGTGGTGGATGTGTATGTCCGCTACCTGCGCAACAAGCTCGGCTCGGAACGTTTTGAGACGGTACGCGGATTCGGCTACCGACTCGCCTCCGAGCGCTAGCCGAATCCTGCACGGAATCTAGCGCAACGTCGGGTCCGGAACGAAGCTCTGCTGGAGCAAACGGCTCCAGCGATTGGCCGGCAGCTGCGGGTTCAGCAGTGCAATGCCGATGCAATACTTGGACATCGATACCTCTCGGATGCCCAGCTCGGCCAAGGCCTGGTCCGACGCGCCCCGGCCATCAGCGGACTTGGTCTCCACGACAACCAGGTCCGGTCCGTCAACCCTCGAATCGCCGTTGGCGTATTCCAGTTCCACGTCGCAGGTCAGCCGTTCGCCATCGATGGGGTTCACGAAAGTTGCACGCCGGTAGGCACTGTCCAGCACAGGTTGCAGTTGGGGCACGTCCTGCCCGTACTCGCTGCGCAGGACCGATTCCAGGAACTCGAGATTCTCTTCGGTCAGCTCGCCGGCGCTGTCCAGATCCTGCTCGACGCGGTGCTTCACCGTCGAGCCGCGAAGCCCCTTGGTCTTGATCTCGAACATCGACAGCCCGGTGTCAGCATAAGTGCGCGAGCGCACCTTGTATCGCCGTCGCCGCCCCTGGCGGTGGGCGCGGTACTGGTCGTAGTCCTCGGTATCGAAATACACCGATTCGTAGCGGAAGGTGCGCAGGCCATCGATCTGCATGATCTTGAATTGATCGCCCAAGCGCTCGGATAATGCCGTGAACTCCTCTGGGGCCAGCAGGAACTTCTTGTCGACTCGGGTCTGCAGCGCGGCTTCGGAAATCACGTCTTCGAGACTGATCGGTTCCCGGCCGATGACGGCTTCTTCGAGAGCGGCTCGCGCCTGGGAGACGACGAGGTCCGCTCCCTTGGCCGCATATGTCGTCATCAGGACCACGTCTCCTGCTTGGCTCCGTTCTGCGCTGCCGGTGCAGACTGGCTGTTCGCCAATTCATAAGTGCCGGAGAAGGTCTCGGATGCGCTGGCCTTAGCAGTGGACTTGCCTCCGGCCATGTTGGTGCGGAAGCGGACATCAACGATGGTCAGATCGCGAACCATATCCAGCTCGACAACTACTGTTCGCAGCACCTTGGCATCCAGCAGTTCTTCCAATGCAGCCTGCAGATCCGCCTTCTTCGGGTAGGCACGTTCCAGGGTCACAGTCTGGCGCTCGGTGCGCGGAGCGAAGCTCGGGTGATCCGCCAGGAACATGACTAGCACGAGGGCTGCGGTGGCCGACGGAGCCAACCATGCCGGATCCGGGTGCAGGCCGTTGACCAAACCAATGGCCAGCGAAATGAAGTAGTAGGCGACTTCTTCCTGGGTCAGCGTGTCTGAGCGAAGGCGAATGATTGAGAGGATGCCGAAGAGCCCCAGCCCCAGCCCCATGCCTGCGCCGCTGCCTGAAAGCAGCAAGGTGACCGCGAAGATTCCCATGCTCAAGGCGATATATGCGAGCACGAGGTCGCGGCGGAAGTGGCGGCGGAAGTATACGAAGTACACCAGAACCGTAATGCCGATGACGTTTGAGGCTAGTCCCGTCCAGAATGACAACATTGCTATCCCTTTCAAAAGTGTGAAGTGATGATCCCTTCTTTATGAACTTTAGGTGAACTAAATGAGTCTAAAAGTAGAACATCATGAGAACGCCCTCATGTTACTGAATAGGTCTTGACTTGCATGTTTGCCTTCTGCTGACGGAGAGGGTGCCGTCTGGCTGGTTCTACTCAGCTTCCGCGCACCCGAGTTCTCTTATTTCTTGAGCATGCCCTCGAAGCGTTAAACAGCTAACGGCGGCTATTCTCTTTGCGAGAATAGCCGCCGTTAGCGGTTGGAGTATCGCTTACTTGCCAGCTTCGATTTCAGCCTTGGCCGTCGAATCCGAATCGTTCAGGAACTTGCCGATGCGGTCGACTTCTTCAGTCTCGCCGATGGCTGCGGCCGCACGGCCCAGCGCATAGAGCGAGCGAAGGAAGCCGCGGTTTGGCTCATGGCGCCAAGGCACAGGGCCCTGTCCGCGCCAGCCGGCTTTGCGCAGCGAGTCCAAGCCTCGGTGGTAGCCAACTCGTGCGAACGCGTACGACTCCACTACGCGGCCCTCACTGTGCGCTTCGTTGGCAAGCAGCGCCCAAACCAGTGACGAGGCAGGGAATTTTGCCGCCAAGTCCGTGGCTTCATCACCGGCTTCATAGCGTGCCAGCACTTCGGTTTCTTCCGGAAGCAGGGTTTCCGGGATACCCAGCAGGTTTTCTCCGACCATGGTTACTTCAGCGACTTTCCGGCCGAGCCTAGCTGCTGGGCAGCTTCAACGATGCGGGCAGCCATGGACTCTTCAGCCTTGGCGCCCCAAACGCGCGGGTCATAGGTCTTCTTGTTGCCAACTTCGCCGTCGATCTTCAGCACGCCATCGTAGTTGCCCAGCATGTGGCCTGCGACCGGACGGGTGAATGCGTACTGGGTGTCGGTGTCGATGTTCATCTTGATCACGCCGTAGGCAACAGCGTCAGCGATTTCCTGCTCGGAGGAGCCCGATCCGCCGTGGAATACGAGATCGAATGGGTTAACCTTGCCGATTTTGGCACCAACCTGGGCCTGGATATCCTTCAGGATCTCTGGGCGCAGCTTTACGTTGCCTGGCTTGTAAACGCCGTGGACGTTGCCGAAGGTCAGCGCGGTGATGTAGCGTCCCTTTTCACCGGCGCCCAAAGCCTCGATGGTAGCCAGGGCATCGTCGACGGTGCTGTACAGCTTGTCGTTGATCGCGTTCTCGACGCCATCTTCTTCGCCGCCCACGGCACCGATTTCAACTTCGAGGATCTGCTTCGCGGCAGCGGTGCGTGGCAGCAGTTCAGCAGCAATACGCAGGTTCTCTTCGAGGGTCTCAGCCGAGCCGTCCCACATGTGGGAGTTGAAGAATGGATCGCGGCCTGCAGCGACTTCAGCCTCCGAAGCGGCCAGCAGCGGCAACACGAAACCGTCCAGCTTGTCCGCTGGGCAGTGGTCGGTGTGCAAGGCGATGTTCACGCCGTAGTTCTTGGCAACCTGGCGCGCGAAGGCCGCGAAGCCCAGCGAGCCGGTAACCATATCCTTGATGGATGCACCAGACCAGTATGCGGCGCCGCCGGTGGAGACCTGGATGATGCCGTCGGATTCAGCCTCTGCGAAGCCGCGAATTGCGGCGTTCAGAGTCTGCGAGCTGGTCACGTTCACTGCTGGGAAGGCGTAGCCGCCTGCCTTGGCAGCATCGATCATTGCATTGTACTTATCGGGGGTTGCGATAGGCATGCTTCACTCCTGGTGATTAGCGAGGTTACGCGTCTCCATTGACGGCGGTTCGCCATCCATCCTATCGGCTATGTCACTAACTAAGCCCTAAATCTCGTATCGTGACACGGGGAATTCCGGGGTTTACCGCAAAGCAAACGGCCAACCCAGATGAGAGCTTGTCTCATTATGGTTGGCCGCTGGCTTTTTACGTTCTCTATTCGGTTGTTGCGCTTACATAGGTGCTTCCCGACGGAGCTAGCTGTGTCTTGGTCGTGGTGCTGGGCACTGATGCAGAGCTCTTGGAAGCCGCCGGAGTTTCGGTTCCGGTCGAGGTCGACTTCGACGAATCCGTCTTTGGCGCAGGATCTGACTTCGTTGGAATATCCGTAGCGACTTCTTCTTCTGGCTTCGTTGGCGCTGGAGCTGGAGCCTCCACCTCATCAGTAGCATCCGGATCTTCGGGTCCGTCCGTAGCGCCTGGACTCTTCGTAGCGTCTGGACTCTTCGAATCGTCAGGGCTCTTGGAACTATCTGGGCTCTTCGAGCTGTCAGGGCTCTTCGAACCGTCCGGGCTCTGTGAACCATCTGGAGACTGCGAACCGCTCGGACTTTCACTCTCGCTCGGCGACGGGCGCTGTGACTCCGATGGGCTTGGCTTCGGCCGTGGAATGCTTGGAGTGTCATCCTCGGGGACAATGACGTCTGGATCCGGGCCGCTTGGAGCCCGATCAGGAACCCGGGAGCCGTTGCCCTTGGGAGCACTGCCCGCATTGACTGTCAGCCGCTGCGAATTAATCATCGCCTCGCGCTGGCCCGGAATGGTTGGCAGGTAGTTGCGCGGATCATGCCAACGGCCGTCGATGATGACCTCGAAGTGCACGTGGCAACCGGTCGAGTTGCCGGTAGTGCCAGCCAGGGCGATCAGTTCACCCTGCTCGACTCGCTGCCCCACCTTGGCAATCAACTTCGAATTGTGGCTGTAGCCAGTCTGGACATTGCTGCCGTGGTCGATAGTCACGCGCATGCCGGAGTGACCAGCCCATGCCGATACGGTCACCGTTCCAGCTTCAGAAGCGTAGACCGGCGAGCCGCAGGAAATAGGGTAGTCCTGGCCAATGTGGATCTGGTTGCCAGGACCGGTAGGGTTGGCACGCCAGCCATAAGGGCTGGAAATACTGCGGGTCTTGACCGGGTGCATCAGTTGCAGGTCGCCAGGCAATTTGCCGAGCTCGCCGACCATGCCCGCAAGCAGAGCTGAGGATTCGTTGTCATTGCCGGACGCTTCTGAGCCCGCGTCAGCGCCATCAAGCATTCCAACGGGACGGCCGTCAATAGCCAGCTCCTTGCCGGAACCGCCAAATGAGTTCAGCGGCGCATCTGCACTGACGTAGACCGGTCCGTTGAACATTGATGGATCTGCCACAGCATCGATGCCTACAGGGATATCGCCCTGCCTGGAGTCACCGGCCTGAGCCATGATCGGGATCGCCAAGGCTCCCGTCAGTCCGAGCGCGGCGACGATAGAAGTGGACCATATAACCAATGGCCTTCTGCGTCGAGGCAGCCCGGGCAACAGCAAGTCACGGTTTACTTGATGACGTCGTTTCACGACCGCCCTCTCCCAGATCACGTTTTCATAACTAAAACCCAGAGTAGGCGGAAAATGATAACTAATCCAGATGCTCGACTAAACTCGTCAGTATTAAATTTCTTGTTAACCTACTTTTTGCCCAAACACGTGCCTGCGTACCCACGCATGCATGGCAATCCCGGCTGCGGATGCCGCATTGATTGAACGAGTCGAGCCGAACTGCTCGATGGACAAGGTGTCCTTGGCCGCAGCGTGGACTTCCGGGCTGAGGCCCGGACCTTCCTGCCCGAAGACCAGCACGCAGTCCTTCGGCAGGTCGTAGGTTTCCAGTGGAACGGAGTCCGGGAAGATATCGATTCCCAGAATCGTCAACCCCTCGCCTTCAGCCCAGGCAACGAACTCCTCCACCGTTGCATGGTGGCGTACGTGCTGGTAACGATCAGTAACCATGGCGCCTCGTCGATTCCAGCGGCGACGGCCGATGATATGGACTTCTTTGGCTAGGAAGGCGTTTGCGCTGCGTACCACGGTGCCGATGTTCATATCGTGCTGCCAGTTTTCAATCGCGATATGGAAATCGTGGCGGCGTTCGTCAAGATCAGCAATGATGGCGTCCATCGTCCAGTAGCGGTACTTGTCCGCGACGTTGCGCCGGTCGCCCTCGGCAAGCAGCTGGGGATCGTATTTTCCGTCGGTTGGCAGTTCCCCCTCCCAGGGGCCCACTCCGATCACATGCTGCGCGCTCGGGTCATTAACTGGTTCATGCGTTTCTTCGTTCACAGTATTAAGCCTAGTTCGTTATGTTCGTGCCCTTGTTCACGGTGCATTTGCGTGCGCCTGTGTAATCTCTTAATAGAACGGGATACTTTCAGTGCCGATAGCTCCCACCACATATTTCCCTAGGGAGGATCCACGCCTCGTGACAACTTCAATCCGCGGTACGCGAACTGTCCACGACATCAAATGCTGGCTCACGGACATGGACGGCGTATTGGTTCACGAGAACCAGGCCATCAAGGGCGCCGCCGAGATGCTGAGCTACTGGCGCGACAACAACCTGCGCTTCCTGGTCCTGACCAATAACTCCATCTACACCCCGCGCGATCTGCGTGCCCGCCTATTGGCCTCGGGCCTGGACGTCCCGGAGGAAAACATCTGGACCTCCGCGATGGCCACTGCAGAGTTCCTGGCTCGCCAGCGCCCCGGCGGCCGCACTTTCGTCATTGGCGAAGCCGGTTTGACCACTGCCCTGCATGATGCGGGGTTCATCATGACCGACCAGAACCCTGACTACGTCGTGCTGGGCGAAACCCGCACCTACTCTTTCGAAGCCATCACCAAGGCCATCCGCCTGATCGAAGGCGGGGCGAAGTTCATCGCCACCAACCCGGACGCTACCGGGCCGTCCACCGAAGGCATTATGCCAGCCACCGGTGCGATCGCGGCCTTGATCTCGCGTGCAACTAACCGCGAGCCATACGTGGTGGGCAAGCCGAACCCAATGATGTTCCGTTCTGCCCTGAACCGAATCGATGCGCACTCGGAAACCACCGCAATGATCGGCGACCGCATGGACACCGATATCGTTGCGGGCATGGAAGCCGGACTGCTGACCGCATTGGTCTACACCGGCATCACCGCCCGCGAGGACATGGACACTTTCCCGTTCCGCCCGGACCTGCAGTTCCCATCCGTGGCGAATCTGCACGCGGAACTCGCCAAGGGTGCCGCTGCAGCGGAAGCGCCTGCAGCCAAGAAGTAGCAGCTAGCGGATTCAGCAAGGCCGGGCTTTTGCCCGGCCTTGCTGCGTTGACGCAAGATTCCGGAAGTATGCTGAAACCGTGACCGAGCAAGTACTGAACGAGGTCCCGAGCGCGCGGAAGCGTGGACGGCCCAAAGGCAGCACCACGGGGACAACTAGAGCGGCGATCCTCAAAGCCGCGTCCAAGGAGTTCTCCCGTGCCGGATACGAGGCAGCCAGCCTCCGGTCGGTAGCGCGCCGAGCCGGGGTGGATCCAGCACTGGTGCACCACTATTTCAAGGACAAGAGCAACTTGTTTGTCCAGACCATGCGCATCCCCGTCAACCCAGGGGAAATCATCGCCGAGGCGGCAACAGCGCCGTTGGAGGAGATGGGCGAGGCGCTGACTCGCGCATTGCTCGCTACCTGGAGCAAGCCGGCTTTCCGCACGGCTGCAACGGCAATGATCCGGGGCTTGGTCTCCAGCAGCAGCGCGGCGAAAATCCTCCGTCCATTCCTGCAAGAGCAGATCTTCTCGCGCTTGGGTGCGCGTTTGCCGGAAGAAAGCGCCGAGCCGAGGGTAGCCCTGGTGGCCAGCCAGATTGTCGGCCTGATTGTCGCGCGCTACATCATTGACTTGGAGCCTTTGGCCTCCATGGATGATGAGCAGGTTATCGAGCTGGTGGCCCCCACCATCCAGCGCTACCTCACCGGCCAATTGCCTGCGTTGAACCATTGACATGCTGCTGGCAGAGGTCCCTAATTCATTATGTGATGAATAAAACGGCTTGTGTCGATGTGCAGCGGCTCGACGTAAGACGCGGAAGGGCATTGGTCCTGGACCACGTGGAATTCCAGCTCGCGCCGGGACGGATCATCGGCTTGCTCGGCCCCAGCGGCAGCGGCAAGAGCACCTTGCTGCGAAGCATCGTGGGCAACCAGGTCATCAGCAGCGGAACAGTGTCCGTTCTCGGAAAGCCCGCCGGGCACAAGTCCCTGCGCAACCGGGTCGGCTACATGACCCAGGCAGCCAGCGTCTATGACGATTTGAGCGTCCGGCAGAACATCGCCTACTTCGCCAAGATCCTCGGCCAGCCCCCAGCAGAAGTGGATCGAGTCCTCGAAGCCACGGACCTGGCGGACCAGGCTGGCCGGCTGGCCATGGGCCTGTCCGGCGGACAGCGCAATCGGGTGTCCTTGGCCATCGCGCTGCTCGGCTCGCCGGAAATTGTCATCCTGGATGAACCCACGGTGGGTTTGGACCCGGTGCTGCGTGCGGATCTGTGGGCGATGTTCTCGCAGTTGGCGGCCACCGGCCTGTGCCTTGTCGTCTCCAGCCATGTCATGGACGAAGCCATGCGTTGCGATGAAATCCTGCTGCTGCGCGAGGGGAAGCTGCTCGGCCAGATGAGCCCGGCTGCATTGATGGAGTCAACTGGTGCAGACAATCCCGAAAATGCCTTCGTTGCCCTGATCGCGGCAAAAGGGAACCAGCCATGAAACGGACGTTCGCCACCGCCGGGAGGGTTCTGGCCCAGGTGCGCCATGACCCGCGGACCATTGCCTTGATGCTCATCGTGCCCAGCCTGCTGATCGGCCTGATCGCATGGATCTTCACCGACACCCCGGCCTTCAGCCGCATTGGCCCGGCAATGATCGCGTTGTTCCCCTTCGTGGTCATGTTCCTGGTAACCAGCATCGCAACACTGCGCGAGCGGCGCAGCGGAACCCTTGAGCGCCTGCTGAGCATGCCGCTGGCCAAGGGCGAATTCATCTTCGGCTACGCGTTGGCGTTCACCCTGGTTGCGATCCTCCAGACCATGATCGCGGTCAGTTTCGCCATCTGGGTTTGCGGCTTGGAGATCGAAGGCAGTTTCTGGCTGCTGTTTGCGGTGGCCGCCCTCGACGCGTTGCTGGGCATCAGCCTCGGCCTGATGGCCAGCGCCTTCGCACGCACCGAATTCCAGGTGGTTCAGTTCATGCCGGCGCTGGTCATCCCGCAGTTCCTGCTGGCCGGAATCATCCTGCCCCGCGAGCAGCTGCCCGGCGCGCTGGAGGCCATCGGCGACTGGCTTCCGCTGTCCCACGCCATCGACGCCCTCTCGGATGCCGCGGCGGGAACAGTGGATTCGGCGACGGCAAGCAGCATGCTGGTCATCGCCGCCTGGATCGCCGCCGCGCTGATCGTCGGTTCCCTGACCCTGCGGCGGCGCACCGCCTAGCGGCTACGCGATGTCCACCGGGGTGTCCAGCACGCGGCCCTCGGCCACTTCGCGCACCTTCCCGGTGATCCGGAACTCGGCCTGCAGTGGCAGGTCCTCGCTGCTGGTTCCCACCAGCGCGGTGAACTTGCCCGGTTCCACAATGCGCTTCCCGGACAGCCCGGTGAACGAGGTCCGGTCCGCATGCACGGTGAAAGCCACGCGCTTCGACTCCCCTGCCTCAAGCTGCACCTTGGCGAAGCCGGCCAGCCAGCGGCGCGGGCGCACCACCTGCGACACCGCGTCAGCCAGGTACAGCTGCACCACTTCGGCGCCGGAGCGCGCTCCGGTATTGGCCACGGTGGCACTGACCCGAATGGTGCCGTCGGCAGCGATTTCAGTTTCCGGCAGTTCCAGACCGGAGATCTCGAAGCTGGTGTAGGAGCTGCCGTAGCCGAAGGGGTAGAGCGGACGCGGATCGAGGTTGGTTACGCCTTCTGAATGCCAGGCCAGCTTGGAAGCCAGGTAGGTGCCCGGCTGCCCGCCGATATGGTCGGGGATCTGCACCGGCAGCTTGCCCGAGGGGTTGACCTCGCCGGTCAGCACGCCAGCCAGTGCCGGCCCGCCTTCCACCCCGGGCATGAAGCACTGGATGATCGCCGCGGTGCGATCAGCGAATTGCCCCAGCGAATACGGACGCCCGGTGACCAGCACCAGAACCGTCGGGGTGCCCGTGGCCAGCACGGCTTCCACCAGATCCCCCTGCCGCCCGGGCAGGCGCAGGTCGACGACGTCGCAGCCCTCCCCCGAGGTGCCACGGCCGAAGAGCCCGGCGAGGTCGCCAACGGCAACCACCGCGACTTCGGCGTTGCGGGCGGCCTGGACCGCCTGGGCGATGCCCGAATCATCCAGATCGGTGAAGTCCACGCCACGGGCATACTCGATCTGCGATCCGGTGAGCGCGGGAGCCTGCTGCAAGGCTTCGAGGATCGAGGCCATCGGCACGCCGTAGTCCTGCTGCTCGGCGAAGCGCGAGTAGACATGATTGGTGAAGGAGTAGCAGCCCAGGTGGGTGCGCGGCTGGGAGGCGCTGGGCCCGATGACCGCCAAGCGTGCCGGGCTGGCCAAGGGCAGGATCTGCTCGTTGCGCAGCAGGATGATCGATTCCTCGGCCATTTTCCGGGCATGGGCACGGTTATCGGCCGAATCCAGTTCCACGTCATCGCCCAGCCAGGCCTGGCGCGGGTTCCAGCCCGGATCCAGCAGGCCCATCTGCAGCTTCTGGGCCAGCACGCGGCGCACCGCGGTGTCCAGGACTTCCTGCTCCAGCGCTCCGGCGCGGACCGCCTGGGCCAGGTTGGCGAAGGCGGTGGTCTCCGGGAGCTCAACGTCCATGCCGGCTTCCAGGGACAGCCGGCCCGCGGCGTCCTCGTCTTCTGCGACTTCGTGCATGCTGTGCAGGAAGCTGACGGACCAGTAGTCCGCCACGACGGTTCCCGCGAAGCCCCAGCGGCCCCGCAGCACTTCGGTGAGCAGCCGGTGGCTGCCAGCGGGCGCTTCGCCATCCACGTCCGCATAGGAGTTCATCACGGACTTCACTCCACCCTCGCGAACCGCGCGTTCGAACGGCGGGAACACCGTGTCTTCCAGCGCCCGGGGGCCCATGGAGACCGGCGCGTGGTTGCGCCCGGCTTGCGAGGCCGCGTAGCCGGCGAAGTGCTTCAAGGTGGCGTGCACCCCCGAGTCCTGCAGGCCGCGCACGTAGGCTACGCCCAGCTCCCCAACCAGGTGGGGGTCTTCGCCCATGGTCTCTTCCACCCGGCCCCAGCGGTAGTCGCGGGTGACGTCCAAGACCGGGGACAGGCCCTGGTGCACTCCCATCTTCAGCATGTCGGCGCCGATGCGCCGGGCCATGCCGCCAATGAGGTCCGGGTTGAAGGTGGCGCCCCAGGCAATGGACGCCGGGTAGCAGGTCGCGCCAAGGGTGGTGAAGCCAGTCAGGCATTCCTCGTGGGCGATGGCCGGGATGCCCAAGCGGTTCGCGGCAATGACCTGTTCTTGCAGCTCGACCAGGCGTTCGCGGCCTTCGGCGGGGGCCAGCGGGATGGTGCCGAAGGCGCGGGTGATATGCCCCAAGCCGTCCTTGATGGCGGTTTCGAAGCTGGGGCCTGCGGTGAAGGTGTCGGCCATCGGCGCGACGTTGCCTTCCCCGTCCTGGTTTTCTTCCTCCGGGCGGATCCAGAACGAGCCCAGCTGCCCGGCTTTCTCTTCCAGGGTCATTTCATCCATGAGCGCGGCGACGCGCTGTTCGGCAGGAAGTGAGATGTCGTGCCAGATTTGCTCGACGGTTTTCATGGCAGTTCCTTGTCTTCAAAGATTTCGATTGCTTGCGGGGGCGGATCAGCCCTTGACTGCGCCCTGCAGTCCATTGACGATGCGCTTCTGCATGGCCAGGAAGAAGATCAGTGCCGGGATCATCGCCAGCGCGGTGAACGCGAAGACGCCGGCGGTGTCGGCCGAGTGCTCGCTGGAGTAGTCGGCGACGCCCAGCGGCAAGGTGCGCATATCCCCTTGCAGCAGCAGCAACGGCAGCAGGTAGGCGTTCCACGAGCCGACGAAGGCCAGTACGCCGACGGTGACCATGCCCGGCCCGGACAATGGCAGCAGGATCCTCCAGAAGAAGCCGATGCGGCTGGCGCCATCGAGCTGGGCGGCTTCTTCCAGCTCCTGGGGCAGCGCCATCAGGAAGGGGCGCAGGATGACCACGGTCATGGGCAGCGCGAAGGCCGCCTGCGGCAGGGCGACGCCCCACCAGGTGTTGCCCATGTCCAGGTCCCGGGTAATCAGGATGAACAGCGGAACAATCGCCACGGTGGCCGGGAACAGCAAGCCGAGCACGAAGACCATGAAGATCGGCTCGCGCAGGCGGAACGTGTAGCGGGCCAGCGGGTAGGCAGCCATGATGCCGAAGACCACCACGACGATGGTGGTGATCACCGCGATCATCGTGGAGTTCAGCGCGTACTGCCAGAAATCCGGGTTCTTCAGCACGCCGGCGTAGTTCTCCAGCACCCACGGCTCGGGAAGGCCTGCCGGGTTCTCGGCCAGCTGCGCGTTGGTGCGGAACCCGCCGAGCACCCCGTAGAGGACCGGGCCCAGGGTGATCGCGACAACCGCCAAGGCGATGGCGTAGACCAGGACGTTTCCGCCTTGCCGGCCGTTGCGCTTCTTGGCGCGTTTTGCCTGGGCGGGGGTGTGCTGGGGCCTGGTAGCCAGGGTGGCGCTCATGCTTTGGCCTTCTTCCGCTTCGTGCGCTCATCATCGGGCTGCGAATCCCGCTTGAGGATGAACTGCTGGTAGGAGATGGCCAGAACCAGGGCGACGATGAACAAGATGACCGAGGCGGCCGCGGCGATCCCGAAGTTCTGGCGCTTGGTTCCTTCCGAAACCAGGAAGCTGGCCATCGTGGTGGTGGCGTTGGCCGGTCCGCCGCCGGTGAGGATCCAGACCATGTCGAAGAGCTGCAGCGAGCCGATCATGGACAAGAAGCCCCAGGTGCGCAGGGTGGGGCCCAGCAGCGGGATGGTGATCTTGCGCTGGATCTGCCACCAGGAGGCGCCGTCGATTTCCGCCGCTTCGTAGAGCTCGGACGGCACCCCCTGCAGCCCGGCAAGGAACAGGATCACCGCCAGGCCAAGGTACTTCCAGGTCAGCACGGCCAGCACGGTCCACAAAGCGAGTTCCGGAGTGCCCAGCCAGCCCTGGGCCGGCCCCTGGATTCCCAGCTTGGACAAGATGGTGTCGATCACCCCGTACTGCGGCTGCAGCAGCTGGAACCAGACCACCCCGGCGATGACTTCGGACAGCACGTAGGGCACGAAGATGATGGTGCGCAGCAGGGACTGGATCTTCATCTTCCGGTTCAGCAGCAGGGCGATGCCCAGGCCGATCGGCAGCTGCAGGGCGATGGAGCCGCCGATGATGACCAGGTTATGGACCAGGGCATCGGTGAACACCTCGTTGCCCAGCACCCGGACGTAATTCTTGAAGCCCACGAAGTCCACTAGCGGGCCGAAGCCCTTCCAGTTGTACATCGAGAAGCGCACGGCCTGGATGATGGGGACCAGCATGAAGACCGCGATCAGCAGCAATGCCGGGCTGACGAAGAACAGGATCTCCAGGTTCTTGCGCCGCTGCGCGGGCTTGCGCGTGCGCTTGGCACCGGCAGGCGGCAGTCCGCTTGGCGTGGAACGCCGCCTTTCGGAAAGCCCTGGGCCACCGCTGGCTGGCGGACTGGCTGCGTAGGTTACTTCTGGGGCCACGGCGTGGATCACTTCTCCAGGTCAGCGGCATCTTGGCTGGCGTCGACGATCTTCTGCGCGTCGGATTTGCCGGCGAAGAGCAGGGCGATCTCGTCGTTCATGGCCCCGCCAATGGAGGCGCCGAACGAGGTGTCGAAGTACAGCTGGAAATATGGCGCCTTGTCGCGCACGTCCATCAGCGAAGCCAATGCCGGATCCGAGATCGCGTCCTTGGCCGCCGGGTTGGTCGGCAGGCCCATGTCCAGCTCGGCGAAACCGCGCTGGACCTCGTCGGAGAGCATGTGCTTCACGAAGTCCACCGCCGCGTCGGGGGCGCCTTCGGAAACTGCCCAGGCGTCGCCTCCGCCAAGCTGCGCGGCCGGGTCGCCCTGGCCGCCCTCAATGGCAGGGAAGGGGAACCATCCGGTGTCTTCCCCCATGCCAGTGCCGTCTTCGGTCAGGCCCTGCATGACCCCCGGCTCCCAGTGGCCAGCCAATTCCATGGCTACCTTTCCGGTGGCCAGCAGGCCCGAAGCGGAGGTGGGGCCGGACTGCGCCGGGGTAGAGAGGAAGCCCGGGTTGAATGGCTCGGATTTGATCAGCTGGTCCACGTCTTCCCCGGCCTTGGTGAAGCACTGGTCGCTGAAATCGAGATTGGCGACCGAATCGGCCAGGGTCTGCTGGGAGCATTCGCGCACTGCCGCGTAGTACCAGTAGTGGGCTGCCGGCCATTTGTCGCCGGCGCCGATGGAAATCGGGTCGATGCCTGCCTGCTTCAGCTTCCCGGTGGCCGCAATCAGTTCATCGAAGGTCTGCGGGGCCGAGTCGATGCCCGCTTCCTTGAACAGCGCCTTGTTGTACCAGAACCCCGCGCCGCCCAGCGAGAACGGCAAGGCGTAGGTCTTGCCATCGAGCTGCCAGCCGCCGGCGTTCTCGCCGAGGAAGGCGATTTCCTCGGAGGCCGCCTCGGTCAGGTCCTTGGTCAGCCCGGCGGCCACGTGGGCTGCGAGCTCCCCGCCACCACGTTCCATGTAGACATCCGGGGCGTCGCCGCTCTGGAAGGCCGCATCGAGCTTGGTGAGCATGTCCTCGTGCTGCATTGCGCTGACTTCGACCTCCACCCCTTCATGGGCGGCTTCGAAGTCGGCTGCAACCTGTTCGTAGTAGGCCTTGCCGTCGCCGTTATTGGAGTTGTGCCACCAGGTGATGGTGGTGGTTCCGTCTGCCGACGTCCCTTCCTGGCCTGAATCGGCGGCGCAGCCGGTGGCCAGCAGGGCAGTCGTGGCGGCCAGCGCCAGAATCTGCGCACCTCGGATCTTGGATAACATGCTCGTGCTCCTCAGCTGTGATGAAGACCTGCCGGCATCGGACGGCAGGCGATTGGCTCCACCAAGAATTGCACCGTGACGCAGGTCATGTCAATCGTTTTCGATAACGTTTTCGAAATCCATTGCGAAAACGTTGTCGAAAGATCCGCAATCGGTCGTCACGCCCCCGTGAAGTCACGGAATTCCGGAGTATTTTGCGCTACTGTTAGTGACGTGATGACCCCTCAGACCGGAATCCCCGGGATCGCCAATGCCCAGCAGCCGCAGATCCCCGGCGAGCCTTCCAGCGCACGCGTGACCATCAACGACGTCGCGCGCGCCGCGCAGGTCTCCGTCTCCACCGTCTCGAAGGTCGTCAACGGCCGCTACGGGGTCGCCCCGGCCACCATCGCCAAGGTCCACCAGGTCATCAGCGAACTGGGCTACGAGACCTCGCTGGTCGCCTCCTCGCTGCGCAGCACCCGCACCAACATCATCGGCATCCTGGTGGCGGAGTTCGAGCCCTTCTCGCTGGGCCTGCTCAACGGCATCTCCGCGACCCTGCGCGGAACCCAATACGATTTGATGGCCTACGCGGGCAACCTTTCCCCCGAAGGGCATGCCGGCTGGGAACGCCGCTCCCTGTCCCGCTTGGGCGGAACGCTGATCGACGGCGCCATCATCGTCACCCCCACCGTGGAAGTCCCGCACAGCTCGGTGCCGGTCGTCGCCATTGACCCGCATGCCGGTCCGGAAATGCCGATCGCCATCGACGTGGACAACCGTTCCGGGGCCTATACGGCCACCCGGCACCTGCTGGATCTGGGCCATCGCCGCATCGGGCACATCCGCGGGCGCGGGGACCTGGCTTCCGCGCACCTGCGCGAGCAGGGCTACCGCCAAGCGCTGGAAGAGGCCGGCGTGGAATTCGATGGGCAGCTGTCGCACGATGGCGATTACCAGCATGATGCCGCGGTGCAGGCCGCCCATGACCTGCTGGACCTGCCCCAGCCGCCCACGGCGATCTTCGCGGCCAATGACCTCTCGGCCCTGGCCGCCTTGCAGGTGGCCGGCGAGCGCGGGCTGCAGGTTCCCGGCGATCTTTCGATCATCGGCTTCGATGACATCCCGGCCGCGGCACAGTCCTCTCCCCCGCTGAGCACCGTGCGCCAGCCGCTGCATGAGATGGGCGCCCAGGCGGTGAGCATGCTGCTGGGCCTGCTTGCGGGCGAGGACGTCCGCTCCCCCGGCCATCTGCCTGCCGTGCTCGTCCCGCGCGAGACCACGGGCCCCGCGCGCAGCAGCTAGCCGGGAAAAGCAGAGCACCCCGCCGCGCACCGGGAATTCTCCGGTGGGCAACGAGGTGCTGTGCAGGGAATCGCTTGCCGGCTACAGGCCCAGCTCGTTCTTGCCGTAGGCGAACAGGTACGGAACGCCGGCTTCTTCTTCGATGCGTTCCTTGGCTCCGGTGTCGCGGTCAACGATCACGGCCACGGCAATCACGTTGCCGCCGGCCTTGCGCACGCCCTCGACAGCGGTCAGCGCCGAACCGCCGGTGGTGGAAGTATCCTCGAGCACGATGACATCGCGGCCTTCGACGCTCGGGCCCTCGACCTGGCGGCCCATGCCGTAGGACTTCTGCGCCTTGCGGACCACGAAAGCGTCGATGGCGCGGTCCTTGGCCCGGGCGGTGTGCATGATGGCGGTGCCTACCGGGTCAGCGCCCATGGTCAAGCCGCCCACATTGCTGAATTCCAGCTTGGCCTCGTCCAGCAAGCCAAGCATGACTTCGCCAACCAAGCCCGATGCTTCCTGGTGCAGGGTTACACGGCGCAGATCGATGTAGTAATCAGCTTCCTTGCCCGAGGACAAGGTGACCTTGCCGCGCACAATGGCTAGTTCTTGGATCAGTTCTTTTAGTCGCTCACGGGCGCTGGTTTCGCTCATACCCTCGATTCTAGTCGGCATCATGGCTAGGCTGATTCCATGAACGCAAAACGCCCCTTGGGTTACTGGCTGAAATTGGTGGATTCGCTGATTGACGAGCAGTTTGCAGCGACTTTGGAAGAGCACGGTGTGACACGCAGGCAATGGCAGGTGCTCAACCTGCTGGAGCAGCAACCTGCCACCGAGGCGCAACTGGACGCCGGGCTTTCCCCGTTCTTCGCCTCGCCGGATGAACCGCAATCATTGAGAGAGCACCTTGCCGAGTTGATCGAATCCGGCTGGGTTACGGCAATCAACGGCGAGTATTCCATCACCGATCGGGGCCACACCTCGTTGCTCAAGCTCAGTGAGCTCGTGGAAAAGATCCGCACCCAGTTCGGCCAGGATCTGGACGGTTCCGAATATGACGCGGTGGTCGAAGCCTTGGAAAAGATTGCGCGCAATCTCGGCTGGAACCCGGACCAGGATTCCGAATAGCCCCTCCGGGATTTGTTGAGAACAGATTAACTTTCGTTCCCAGCCTGTGCAGCGGTACCGCACGGCGAGGGCTCATGCCTAGGATTAGAAGCATGCGTGAACTGCAAGCAAAGATCATTGAAGAGCTGGGCGTGCGCCCGGAAATCGACGCGGCCGACGAAATTCGCCGTCGTATCGACTTCCTCAAGGACTATCTGGCCGCTACCGGCGCCCGGGGTTTCGTGCTGGGCATCTCCGGCGGCATCGATTCAACGCTGGCTGGGCGCTTAGCCCAGTTGGCCGTCGAAGAGGTGCGCGAATCCGGCGGCGAGGCGCACTTCGTGTCGGTGCGCCTGCCGCATGGCGTGCAGAAGGATGCGGCCGATGCGGAAGCGGCCATGGATTTCGTGGCTGCCGACGAGCAGTTCGAGGTGAACATCCAAAAGCCTGTCGCCGCTTTCGATGAAGCCCTGGCCGATGCGGGCCACCTGGCGCTGAGCGATTTCAACCGCGGAAACCTCAAGGCCCGCACCCGGATGATCATGCAGTACGCCATGGCCGGGGACCGCGGGATGCTGGTCCTGGGCACCGATCACGCGGCCGAATCGATCACCGGCTTCTTCACCAAGTTCGGCGATGGCGGAGCGGACCTCCTGCCCCTGGCCGGGCTGAATAAACGCCAGAACCAGGCACTGCTGCGCGAGCTGCAGGCTCCTGAGCTGCTGTGGGCCAAGGAGCCTACCGCGGACCTGCTGGACGGCCAGCCGCTGCGCGCAGATGAAGAGGAACTTGGCCTGACCTATCCGCAGATTGATGACTACCTCGAAGGCCGCGAGATTGACCCTGCGGCGGCCGAGGTCATCGAAAGGCGCTTCGTGGGATCCCGGCACAAGCGCACCGTACCGGCCACCTACTGGGACAAATGGTGGCGCGCTTGAGGATTACCCCAAGCCGGTGATTTCCTTCAGCGCCTGGACATGTTGCGCAAAGGCCTCCTGCCCAGCTGAAGTCAGCTTCGCCCAGGTACGAGGCCTTTTGCCCACATACCCTTTCTTGATCTGCACGTAACCGCCGGCTTCCAGTGCGCTCAGATGCCGGGAAAGCACCGAATCCGAAATGCCGATGGCTTCTTTCAAGGATTTGAAATCGGCTTCGTCCACGGCTTGCAAGGAGCCCATCAGTGAAAGCCGTACCGGGTTGGAGAAGTCGTCGTTGAGCCGTTCGCGAGCATGGGCATTCACTTGCGCACCATCGCAATTCCGGTCAGGAACAACGGCGCGGCAACGATAATCCAGATCAACGCGATGGCGCCCCAGCCCATGGGTCCCGCCCCGAGCAAGGCCACTGCCACCGCGTAAAGCACCATGCTCGCAATGAACCCCCGAAGGTACATCTTGGAATGCCCGCGCGGCAGCGAGCGGTAGAGCTTCCCGTAAGCCAAGGACATTGCTGCAACGGATACGCAGAACAACGCCATGATGACGATGAAGCCGATGAAATTCGCATCGGGACGAAAGACCTGCAGCAGTGCGGCCAGGCCGCCCATGAGCACACCCAAGATGATGCAATAGGTGCCCAGCAATTTGGCTCCGTACCCGGCGGCACGCTGCATTCCCTGCTGCGCCAACCCCAGAGCGGCCAGTTGCTCTTCAGGACTCATTTTCTTGCCGGAACTCATTTGCTGGCCGCCTTGCGGGCCTTCTGCTGGCGCTGCGCATAAATGGAAGTCATGGTCATGCAAATTGCCATGAAGAAGCCCATGCCGATGAAGATCAGGGAGTTGTTGCCCGTGGCATAGGCGGTCATGGCCATTGCCGCGAAGGCCAGACCTGCCGCAACGGTGATGATGGTGTACCAGGTGCTGAATGGCATCTTCATTGTCCTGCTCCTTTGGCTTTGACCTTCCGGGTTCCCCAACCATAACAAGTACTTTCCGCTTTGGAAAGTACTTGTTATGAATTAGCTGGAAAGATTCCAACGGACGGATGCCCCGGCTACACGAAGGCACTGACTCCGGTCAGGGCACGTCCCACAATCAGCGAATTGATTTCATAGGTGCCTTCATAGGTATGGAGAATCTCGACATCGCAGAAGACCTTGGCCATTTCGAAATCGCTCACAATGCCGTTGCCGCCAAGCATCGCTCGGCCCAAGGCGGCCGACTCCCGCGCCAGGCGGGTGGCAGTGGACTTCGCCATTGCCGCATCCACCATGTGCAATTCCGCGCGCTCTTGCTTGCGGGCAATATCGCCCATCATGGAAAGGCAGGCGCTCAGGTTGCCTGCAATTTCGGCCAGGGGCTGCTGAATCAACTGGAAAGCGGCCAGCGGCTGCCCGAACTGCTGGCGCTGCGCGACGTAGGCGCTGCAGATGTCGAGCGTTGCCATCATCGCGCCGACAGCTTGCCACCCCACCCACGCGCGAGATTGCATTAATAGCTGGTTTGCCGCAGCGAAGCTGGTCACCCCTGGAAGCTTATTCGAGACGGGAATCCGCACATTCTCCAGCCGAATATCCGCATTCTGCATGCTGCGCAGCCCGATCTTGTGTTCGATCTTGGAAGCGCTATAGCCAGGGCGGTCCGCTTCAACGAGGTAGGCCCCGACCTGCGAAGTTTCTTCGTCCTTGGCCCAGACCAGCGCGAAATCGCTGAAGGTGCCCATGCCGATCCACCGCTTGGCCCCGTTCAGAACGTACTGGTCCCCGTCGCGCTGCGCGGTGCTCCGTATGCCGCCGGCGATATCCGATCCATGTTCCGGTTCGGTCAGCGCAAATGCGCCGTAGGCTTCAAAGCCGGCGAGCTTGCCCAGCCACTGCTCGCGCTGCTCTTCCGAGCCCAATTCGCGGATCATCCCGATCACCAGTTCGTTGTGGATGCCGACCACGGATGAGATTGAAATATCGGCGCGGGCGAGTTCTGCATGGATCAGCCCCCGCAGCAAATGCGAGCTGTCCCCCAGCTGCAATCCGCCCAGTCCGAGTTCGGCCAGTTTTCCAATCAGCTCGGTCGGAAATTCTTCGCGGTTCCAATAGCCAACGGACTGCTTGCGCACCTGATGCTGCGCTACCTGCCTGATTCCAAGCAGTCGCTGCCGTTCGGTTCCACTTAGTTCTCCGGCCACATTCAAGAGGTCCATCCGGGGATTCCTTCCAAACCATAGGATGTCCAAGTATATTGTTGGACTAAGTCTTCTTTTGGGGGTATGCACATGACTTCTCCGCTCTCACGCGATCCAATCGCGCAAGCCAGGGAACAATGGATTTCCCATGGATGGTCAGCCGAGGCCGACTCCATGGCCGCAATTACCGCGGTGATGCGCACGGCATCGATTTACCTGCAGCGAGCCGATGCCATCCTCAAGCCGCACGGGCTGACCTTTGCGCGATTCGAAGTACTCGCCTTGCTCGGTTTCTCCAAGCGCGGCTCCCTGCCCATGAGCCAAGCCAGCCAGCTCCTGCAGGTCCACGCCACCAGCCTGACCAATTCGGTAGACCGCCTGGAAGCTACCGGTTTGGTGCGGCGCATCCCGCACCCGACCGACGGCCGCACCCGCCTTTTGGAACTCACGGCCGCAGGCCAGCAAGTGCTGCCAGCGGCCCGCGGCGATCTGAACGAAAAGCTCTTTGCCCAGAGCGATCTCTCCGGCACCGACGCCACCGAGATTTTCGAGATCCTGGCCCGATTCCGCAAGGCCTCCGGGGACTTCCTATAGCGATCCGTCGCGGATCGCGTTGATAATCCCGGAAAAATCGGTTCCCGCATCGCCCTCATCGCTGAACTTGCGGTACAGCGCTGCGGCCAGGGAGCCGAGCTGGGCATCGGTACTCGTATGCTCCAGCGCGCTAGCTGCCAGGCCGAGGTCCTTGGCCATCAGCGCTGCGGCAAATCCTGGCTGGTAATCGCGATTGGCAGGGGAAGCAGGCACAGGTCCGGGCACCGGGCAATTGGTGGTGACCGACCAGCATTGCCCCGACGCGGAGGAAATGACATCGAAGAGCGCCTGGTGCTCCAAGCCCAGCCGTTCTCCGAGCACGAAGGCCTCGGCAGCGCCAATCATCGAGATGCCCAGCAGCATGTTGTTGCAGACCTTGGCGGCCTGGCCTGCGCCGTACCCGCCGCAGTGCACGATCCGCTTGCCCATGTGCTCCAGCAGCGGGGTGATCTCTCCGAGATCTTCGGCTTGCGCACCGAGCATGAACGTCAAAGTCCCCGCTTCTGCCCCGACCACGCCCCCGGACACCGGAGCGTCGGCGCTTCGATGCCCCGCGGAGACCGCAAGCTGCGCCGCTTCACGGGCCTGCGCTACGTCGATGGTGGAGCACTCCAGGAACAGCGTATTGGGCTTGGCGCTATCGAGCAGGTATTCGCGGTAGGCATCGAGCACGTGCTTGCCCGAAGGGAACATCGTGATGACGATGTCCACGCCGGCGGCCGCCTCGGCTCCGGTAGCCACGGTGCCGATGCCTGCTTCTCGGGCGGCCTGCACCGCATCAGGAACCACGTCGAAGCCCTTGATCCGGTAGCCTGCCTTGTGCAGGTTGATGGCCATGGGCAATCCCATATGGCCCATGCCCAGGAATCCGATAACTGGTTTTGCGTTCATGAGTGGCTCTTTTCCGCTAGATCTTCACCGAGCAGTGCGAAAGTTAGTTCTGCCCCGAACAGGGGCTCCAAATGCCGTTGCGTGCGCTGGCCCGGGCTTAGCCCCGGGACTGCTTCCGTCCATTGCGGGGTGCGGTCCTTGTCGATGACCGCGGCGCGAATCCCCTCGGCGAAATCGGGGTCATCAAGCCGGTGAACGGCAGCCCGATACTCTCGCTGCAGGTCTTTTCTCAAATCCGCTCCAGCCAGGTGGATCAGTTCTTCGGCCAAGCGCACCGAGCTCGGGCAGGCGGCGCCCAATGCCTTCAACGCCTCTTGGGCTTGCGGGTACTCGTGCAGCTCCAGTGCACGCATGACCGCTGGGGTGCTTGCCTCGCCAAAGGCCTGCACCCATTCTTCGTGCAGGAAGCCAGGCTCCGGAGTCTCGGCATAGCTGGCCAGCACCGACGCGGCCGGCTGGACCTCGAGGTCTGCGAGCACGTCGGGGATCCGGGCCTCGGGCACATACGAGTCGGCCAGGCCCAAAGCGATGGTGTCGGCCGCGCCGAATTTCATTCCAGTCAATGCCGCCAATCGTCCGGCCGCATGCGGGGCACGCGCCAGCAAATGCGTTCCGCCTACGTCCGGGAAGAATCCGATACCGACTTCCGGCATGCCGCAACGGCTGGTTTCGGTAACTATGCGATGGCTGCCATGCGCCGAGATGCCGATGCCGCCGCCAAGGACGATTCCGTCCATGAGCGCAATGTACGGCTTGGGGTACTCGTCGATCAGGACGTTGAGCTGGTATTCAATGCGCCAGAAGTCAGCCGAAGCACCGCTGCGGTCCAAGATATCCCGGTAGATCGCCACGATATCCCCGCCGGCGCACAGGCCGCGCTCCCCTGCGCCCATAACCGCTACTTGGGCGATATCCGGGTCATCGCGCCATTCCAGCAGCACGTCGAGGAAGTCGCGGCACATGTCCGCGTTGAGGGCGTTCAGGGCCTTCGGCCGGTTCAGCGTAATGAGCCCCAGGTGCCCCCGGCGTTCGGTCAGAATCTCAGGCAACAGACTCTCCTTTGAGTGATTGAGGTCACCTACTAGTGTCGAATATACTCGGACTTCCAACTAAATTGAAGTGGCACAAGACAGCAAACTTGATAGGTTGAACTAGTGAAGATTGCAACCTGGAATGTGAACTCGCTGCGAGCCCGCGCCGACCGTGTTGAGGACTGGCTGCGACGTACCGATGTAGATGTCCTGGCTATCCAGGAAACTAAGTGCAAAGACGACAATTTCCCCTGGGAACTGTTCGAGAACAACGATTACGAGGTAGCGCACTTCGGAGTCAACCAGTGGAATGGCGTTGCCATCGCTTCTCGCGTTGGCCTCGAGGATGTTGAGCGCACCTTCCCCGGGCAGCCGGAATTCGGCAAGGCCGGCAAGAATCCGATCCAGGAGCCTCGCGCCATCGCGGCAACCTGTGGCGGAGTGCGTGTCTGGAGCCTGTATGTACCCAACGGACGCGCGTTGGATGATGAGCACATGGGCTACAAGCTGAACTGGCTGGATGTGCTCAAGCAGGAATCCGCCCGATGGCTGGCGGAAAACCCCGAGGCGCAGATTGCCTTGATGGGCGATTGGAACATCGCGCCAAAGGACGAAGACGTGTGGGATATCGACTTCTTCCTCGAGAACAAGTTGACCCACGTCTCGGCGCCAGAGCGCGCCTCCTTCGCTGCCTTCGAGGAGCTGGGCTTCACCGATGTCGTGCGCCCGCACACCGAAGGCGAATACACCTACTGGGATTACACGCAGTTGCGTTTCCCGAAGGGCGAAGGCATGCGCATCGATTTCTCGCTCACCTCGCCTGCGCTCACCGCACGCGTAACCGGCGCAAGCATTGACCGCGAAGAACGCAAGGGCAAGGGCGCCAGCGACCACGCCCCGGTCATCGTGGAGCTGGCCGACTAGTCATGGCGGCAAAGATGATTGGGCCCGCCGCAGAGCTGACCGCAGCTACAGCGCACCTGCGCGTCTACGAGCCGCTGGATGCTTTCGAGGATTGGGCCCAGTCCATCATCCTGCGTACCCCGCGGCGCACCGCGGAGCAGTGGGATGACTTCGAGAACGAGCGGCTGTGGAGCCGCACCCTGCGCCATGTCTCCGACCCGTTCCCGCACAATGAGCCGGAATTCTTCCGCAGCGTGAAGTCCTTGGACTACCAAGGGGCCGAGCACACGCGCTATTGCCCGGGGCAATTGCAGGCACGCAGCCTGCTCGCTGCCGAACAAGCCGAAGAAGCCATGCGGGCCGAGGTTTTCGACCTGCTGGTACCGCCGGCAGCGCGGCAGGCTAACGCACAACGCGTTGATGCCGACCGCCTGGCCAATGACCTGACCCATCTTCACACGAGGACCTCTTCATGGGGCATCCCGCTGGGCTGGTTTGCCCTCTTCCGCGAGGACGACGAGCACGAGCTGGTTCACAGCGGTGAGCAGCTGAAGACGGTTCGCATGTACGCCACCTTCGAACAAGCCATTGACCGCCTGGCTTGGGCAGTCCAAGCGCTGGCATCCCATGCGCCGCAGTCGCAGCTCTTCGAGGAGCTGGGCAGCCTTGGCGGATGGCTGGAATCCTTCGACAACAGATCGGTCATTGAACTGGATTATGGCCTGTTGGCAGAAATTGTGTGGCCCGATGATTCCGCGAACGACTTGATGCACGGCATTCAGGCGTTGGAAGACGAGGACATGACTAGCGCCGCCGCCGCATATCGCCGGCTGAGCAATCGCTGGATTGGACCGCGGCATCTTGGCCGCGCGAACTAACTGCCCCTGGATACAGCAAAAGCCCCGGAATCCGGAGCTTCTGTTTAGTGTGCGACCCTGACGGGACTTGAACCCGCGACCTCCGCCGTGACAGGGCGGCGCGCTAACCAACTGCGCTACAGGGCCTAGTGCTTTGAATAAATTCAAGTCACACAGTAAAACCCCCGGGATAAACCGAGGGCCTGCGTGGCTCCGACCGGCGTCGATCCGGTGACCTTTCGATTTTCAGTCGAACGCTCTACCAACTGAGCTACAGAGCCTGGTACCACTAAGTGGACACCAAATTTACTATTGAAATAGTAAATTGAGCGACCCTGACGGGACTTGAACCCGCGACCTCCGCCGTGACAGGGCGGCGCGCTAACCAACTGCGCTACAGGGCCTTGCTTTCGCAAGCCAATGGATTTCTCCATCTGACAACCACAAAATGGTTGTTTGTACCCCCAACGGGATTCGAACCCGTGCCGCTGCCGTGAAAGGGCAGTGTCCTAGGCCGCTAGACGATGGGGGCCTAAGTTGTTCGCTTCGGTTTCTTGCTTCTCCGTAGCGGACTCCAATAACTATACGCAGTGTTTTTTGCTTTTGCAAAATCGGCACCTGGACGAGTTTCACCCATGCCAAATCGGGTGCGCGGGCCTAGTCTGGAAGCATGCTTTTTGAGATGGATGACGACGAATTCCAGACCCTGGTCGAGCAGGCCATCGACGCCATTCCGGAGGCTGCATTCGCCATGATGGACAACGTCATTTTCTTCATCGAAGACGAGTATGAGCCGCCTCCAGGAGAACCCGAAAACCCTGAAATTCTGGGGTTATACGAGGGCATTGCACTCACGGAACGGGACCTGGACTGGGGCACGGGCGCACTTCCCGACCGCATAACGATCTTCAAGAATCCGACGCTTCGAGCCTGCGAAACACGTGAAGATGTAGTGCGGGAAATTGGGATTACAGTGATGCACGAAGTGGCCCATCACTTCGGAATCGACGACGCGAAATTGCACGATTTAGGGTGGTCATAGCCCCGAATCCGCAGAATCTTCTTTTGAGATCTGCCTCACAAAAATACTCGAATGCAGTGGTCGCATCGAGGTCGAAAGAGACCCAAAGCACAGGCATGGCGCTTGGAATCGCCACCCGGGTCCAGTCGACCGGCGGGCAAGCCGCCCAAAATCCGTTTCGCAACGATTGGCGCGCCGGTCGGTTTCCCGTTGCTCCGCTAGCGGCTGCTTTATCCGGGCGTGATCAGGTGCAGCTAGCCGGAGGAACCTGGCATGTCCCTTGCCCTTGTCCACCCAGCGGCTCGGGGCCCCTCCGCCACCAAGGGCAGCGAGGTGATCCCGATTGGGAGCACGGCACCGCACCCCTTCAAAAGGATTTCGCCATTGGAGCCGGCGCCTCCGAGGCAGACCCAGCGAAGCAGAGCTTTGCGCCCTCCCGGAGTACCTTCCCCTTTAAAGGCAAACCTTTTTTGCAGCCGCACATTCCCCTCCGGCACGTTACCCAAGCTTCACGACAATCGATACCTTGGTAACGAGGCGAGATATATGTCTGAGTAATTTCCCAGCCACTCTTGATCAGCCACACAGATCCCAAATGCCACTATCTTCGCAGATCACCGCCGAATACCCAGGCGAATTACACGAATGGGATTCATGTGACTGATGTGAACAGTGTTGCCAAGCGTGTCTTAATTGGCCTAATGTGCTATTTGGAGTCTTATCCGAATCGTGACCTACTCATCGGTGAAGGTCACGACTCACGCACTCCGCGTCATCCAAGTACTTAGTGAGGAACGATATGGCTACTCGCCACACGCTCGGTGTTGCTGCAAGCACCCTAGCCCTAGCTGTGTCCTGCATTGCAGGCGCTTTGCCCGCTTCCGCATCTACTTCAGCTCTGCTTCCTCAGTCTGTGGCCATCGCTGCCGCACCTAGCGCTTCCGCGCTACCTTCGGACGCAGAGGTCCAGGACGCAAAGAAGGATAAGGCTTCGACGAACGCGATGATCGCGCGCATCGAAGCTTCCCTGGCTTCCAGCCGCGCCGAACTGAAGCGCGTTGAAACTGAGGCCGCTCAGGCTCAGGAATCCCTGCTCACCGCCGGCGAAGAGCGCGATCTGCGCACCGCTGCGGCCGAGAAGGCTGTAGAACAGCTCGAGTACGCAAAGACTTACCTGGAGCAGAGCCGCAACGATCTGGGTGCTATCGCTTCGGATATCTACCGCAATGGCGCAGGCACCTCGACCCTGAGCCTGCTCCTTGATGACAACCAGGAAGGCGACCTGTTCTACAAGGCCGCTACCATCGACGCGTTGAGCGAACAGAAGGTCCAGTCCGTCAACACCGCCACCGAGGCCGAAGGCCTCGTTTCGGCTTGGCAGGAATATGCTGATGCGGCACAGAACGCCGCCGAAGAAGCTGCAGCCAACTATGACGCAGCCGCAGCGACCGCGAACAGCACCCTGTCCACCTACGAAGCAGCTATCGCACCTGAGAAGCAGCTGCGCGATGACTTGATCGGCCACCTCGCCACCTTGAAGCAGAAGGAAGAGGCCGAGGTTCGCCAGGCGGTTGAAGAGCGCGAAACGCAGAAGCAGGAAAAAGCTCTCGCGGACGCCATCGCCGAAGAGGAAACCGCCAAGGTTCCCGAAACGAAGCAAGACTCCGTTCAGCCGCTCTCGGTTGAAAAGCCACGTGAGCTGGAGCAGGCCGAACCTGAAGAGGAAACGGTCAAGCCGGAGCCTGAGAAGGTTGAAGAGGAGCCGGAAGCTGTTGAGCCTCCCGTAGCGCCGAAGTCGGAGCCAACTAAAAAGGCCGAGCCAAAGCCGGAACCGACCAAAAAGGCCGAACCGAAGCCGGAGCCAACCAAAAAGGCCGAGCCGAAGCCAGAGCCAACCGAGAAGGCCGAGCCAAAGCCGGAGCCAAAGCCAACCAAGAAGGCCGAACCGAAGCCGGAACCCACCAAAAAGGCCGAGCCGAAGCCGAAGGCTACCCCGAAGCCGGCACCCAAGCCTGAGCCAAAGCCGGAGCCCAAGCCGAAGGTCACCCCGAAGCCAGCGCCTAAGCCTGAGCCAAAGCCGGAACCTAAGCCGGAGCCGAAGCCTGAAGTCGCGCCGCAGTCCGGCAGCAACTACTCAGCAGCGTTTTCCTGGGCCTTGAAGACCGCGGATGATCCCAGCAAGTACTACGTTTACGGTGCCAACGGTCCCGATGCTTTCGACTGCTCGAGCTTCTCGCAGCGAGCTTTCGGCAAATCCGGCATCAGCCTGCCACGTACTTCGTCCCAGCAGTTCGCTAGCGCCCCGCAGTACGTGTCGCTGAGCAACCTGCGCCCAGGCGACTTGGTGTTCTCGTCTTCCAACGGCGGTTCCTCGTTCTACCACGTAGCCATCTACATCGGCAACGGCCAGGTCGTCCACGCTCGCAACCCGAACGCCGGCATCTCGGTGACTCCACTGAGCTACGTCAACAACCTCTACCCGAAGGCAGCCCGCTACTAAGCGCCACCCCTAGAGCACGAAGGCCGCACACCCTTTTGGGTGTGCGGCCTTCCTGCATTCTGGCTACAGGCGTGCGGTCACTGCTCCTGCGCCCGCGTATCGAAGTCCTTGCGGTTCTCCAGGCGAGGGTCATCCGAGTCCGGCACGACCATCACCGGGCCCTTGGAGTGGTGCAAGACGCCCTGCGAGGTTGAGCCAAGCAGCATCCCGGTAAAGCCGCCGCGGCCCCGCGAGCCGGTGACGGTCAGTACCGCATGCTCGGATTCGCGGATCAGCACCTCGACGGGAGGCCCGGAGACCACATCGGTTTCCATCTTCAGCGCCGGATAGTGCGACTTCAGCCATTTGGAGCCCACACTCATCTGGTAGCGCACATCTTCCAGCACGGCTTCCTGGTCAACGGTCGCCGGCATCCATGCCAGCGCCGCCCCCACCGGCGGCACCGCGCAGATCAGGCGCAGCGTCAGGTCGCTGGCGATGGCCGCGTCCGCGGCTGCCAGCACCGCTGAACGCGCGCGGTCTGAACCGTCAACGCCGACCACGATGCAGTTGCGGTTCGACGCCGCGGCGGCACCGGCCTCTTCCTGCTCCTTGGCCATGGCCAGCGGAACCACGACGGTCGGGCACTTGGAGTGCGCGGGCAGTGCCGAGGACACCGAGCCGAGCAGGCGGCCAACGAAGCCACCGCGGCCACGGGTTCCGACCACTACCAATTCGGCGTCCTGGCTCAGGTCCAGCAGCACGCCGGACGGGTCCCCGGATTCGATATAGGTGCGGATGGCCGCCGTGCTGCCTTCAAGCTCTGCGCGCGCCTGGCGCACAATGTCCTCGGCTCCCCCGCGGATCAGGTCGTCATCCAGGGTCGAGTAGCCTGCGTCCATGGAGGACGCGGCGAACACCGGGATGGTGTAGGCGGACACGATATTCAACACGCTGCCGCGGCGTACCGCTTCGCGTTCGGCCCAGCGCAAAGCGCATCTGCTCTGCTGGGATCCGTCCACGCCAACGACAATTCCTTCAATCTTCTCTGCTGCGACTGGTGCTTCGTCACTCATCAGACTCGCTCCTCAACTACCTCAGATATAACGGGATGTGATTTCCCTTACCACCAATGTACTTGCTTCCGCAGTTCTAGGTGTGAGTTGGGTCTAAAGTTTTCGCGTACAGCCTACTGGACACTCGGATCGATATGAATCAGCGCCCGAAACGTCATAGAATTTTTCCATGTCCTCCTCCACACAAACCGCGTCCGGGAATGCTATGGCCGCGCGCATCGACCGATACTTCAAGATTTCGGAACGGCGTTCAACGTTCTCCACCGAAGTTCGCGGCGGCATCGCCACCTTCTTCGCGATGAGCTACATCGTCGTCCTCAACCCGCTGGTTCTTTCCGGTGCCGATTCCTCGGGCGGCGAGTTGGGCATCCAGCGCGTTGCCGCGGTGACCGCATTTGTCGCCGGCATCCTGACCATCCTGATGGGCATCTGGGCCCGCCACCCATTCGCCATGGCTACCGGCTTGGGCGTCAACGCCTTCGTCGCTATCACCGTGGCAACCAACCCGGAACTGACCTGGGCTGATGTCATGGGCCTGGTGCTCATTGCGGGTGTGGTCATGTTCGGCCTGGTGCTCACAGGGTTCCGGACCGCGGTGTTCAATGCGGTTCCAGCCGGATTGAAGACCGCCATCGTGGTGGGCATCGGCATGTTCATCGCACTGATCGGCCTGGTCAACGCCGGCTTCGTCCAGCGCCTCCCGGATGCCGCGAACACCACCGTTCCGGTGGGCCTGGGCTTCGACGGAGAGCTGATGGGCTGGCCGATCCTGGTCTTCGTTGTCGGCCTGCTGCTGACCATGGCCCTGGTGGTGCGCAAGGTCAAGGGCGCGATCCTGATCGGCATCGTCGTTTCTGCGATCCTTGCCAACATCCTCGAAGCCGTCTTCCACATCGGCGCGATGGAGACCAATACCTGGTCGCTGGTGGTTCCGTCGCTGCCCGAGTGGACCCTTCCGGACCTGTCGCTGATCGGCCAGGTCAGCGTGTTCGGCGCCTTCAGCAAGATCGGCGCCACCGCCGCTTCGCTGCTGGCCTTCGTCATCCTGCTCTCGATCTTCTTCGATGCCATGGGCACCATGGTGGGCTTGGCTTCCGAAGCTGGTTCCATGGACGAGAACGGGCAGATCCCCAACGTGGACAAGGTCCTGCTGGTGGATGCGGCCGGCGCGATCGTCGGCGGCGGCACCTCCAGCTCCTCGGCGCAGATCTTCGTGGAGTCCGGCGCCGGAATCGGCGAGGGCGCCCGTACCGGCCTGGCCTCGGTAGTCACCGGCCTGCTGATGATCGTCGCGATGTTCCTGAGCCCGCTGATCTACCTGGTGCCTTTCGAAGCCGTGGCGCCGGCACTGGTCGTGGTCGGTTTCATGATGATCACCCAGGTCTCCAAGATCGATTGGAACGACTGGGGCATCGCGCTGCCGGCCTTCCTGACCTTCACCCTGATGCCGTTCACCTACTCGATCGCCAATGGCATCGGTGCCGGCTTCATCTCCTACGTCTTCATCCGCGCCACGCAGGGCCGCGCCAAGGAAATCCACCCGCTGATGTGGGTTGTTTCCGCGGCTTTCGTGCTGTTCTTCGGCATCGGACTGATTGAGATGTGGGCCGGGGTCAAATAGCCCCGAAGCCCTCCAGGCGCCCCGTCATTGCTCCGGCGATGACGGGGCGTTTTTTGCCTCCGGCCCGGCGGGAACTGGCTAGGATGGGCACTATGAGCGATCAGCAGAACACCGCTGGGCAGTGGATCCAGGTGGCCGCAGGCTTGAAGAACCCCTCGATGCGCCGGCTTCTCGGGGCGGTATTGAGCGGGCACGGGGTACCCGAGCAGGCCAATAAGTCCGAACGCAAGGACTTGGAGCGCTGGGCCAGCATCGGGCTTCTGCGCCAAGAGGGGTCCGGCTGGGCGCTGAACGACGAACTGCTGGAGAAGACCTTGGCTTCGGCCTCGGCCGCGAAGGCCGACCGCGTCGGGATCCGCCGCTTCTTCGACGGACACCGGCTGCATAGCCTCCCGGCGAAACCAGCGGACCGCCATGAAGTGCTGGTCTACCTGCGCAATGCGGTGATAGGAGCCGGGGACGAACTGCGCGAAGAGCAGCTCAATGAACGGCTGCGGGTATTCCACCCGGACGTCGCGCTGCTGCGCCGCTACATGGTTGACCACGGCCTGCTGCAGCGCGCAGCAGACGGGAGCGGATACCGGATGGGCCCCGGGAGCTAGCCGGTAATCGGCACGGCCCCGGTGGCGAAGCGCTGCACTGCCGCCCCTGAAACCAGCTGCGCCGGCAACGGCGCAGTGCGCAGGCTGCGTTCGAATGCAGGGCCGAGCTTGAGCGGTTCGTCGCTGGCCAGGAACACGATGTTCCCGTAGCGCCGGCCCTTGAGCATCGGCGGGTCGGCGATCATGGCCACATGCTCGAAGACCTCCAGCAGCGTCGCGGCTTCCGCCTTGGCGCCGGACAGGTCCGCGGTATCGCCGCAATTCATGATGTAGACGCCCCCGGCATCCAGCACGCGCTGGGCTTCGCGGGCGTAGTCCGCCGTGGTCAGCACGCGCGGGGTGGTGCTCCCGGCGAAGACATCGCGGATGATCACATCGCGGCTCGCATCGCTCAAGGTGGGCAGCACCTGGGCTGCGTCTCCCACGCGCAGGCGTACCAGCGGAGCGCGCGGAACCTCGAAGTGGACGCGCACCAGCTCGGCCAGCTTGGCATCCAGCTCCACCACGACCTGCCGGGCGTTTTCATAGCTGGCCGCGACCCAGCGGGCCATGGAGCAGCCACCTCCGCCAAGGTGGAGCACGCGCAGCTTGCGGGCGCGCCCGTCGTATTGCCCGGCCGGGAAACCGATGGCGAAGACCGGTTCCATCCAGCGCATGTACTCGAAATCGAGGTAGGCCGGGTCCTCCAGGTCCACATGGGAGGAGGGCACGCCGTTGACCTTCAGGATATAGCGGCTGGCGCCGTAGGGATCAGCTTCAATGATCGCCGTTCCGGTGTCGATCGGATACTCTCCGAGCATTGATTCCTTGGCATCCCTAGCCACGCGCGCGCACCATTCGTTGTTCGATTAAGCCATCCCAGCTGCCAGTCAGGGCTTCACTGGTTCCATCAGGCGTGAATCCCTGCTTCGCGAAGAAGGCCAGGGCCCTCTCGTTGCCTTGCAGGACCCAGACCAGGGCGTCGTGCTGTCCAAGGACAACATCGAAGAGGTGCTGGCCCAGTCCGGTACCGTAGTACTCTTCCAGGACATAGAGCATGCCCAATTCGACGTCCACTCCGGCATCCTGGTCTTCTTCGATGGCCGGAGTTCCACCGGCTAGCCCGATGATGCGGCCATCACGGTCTTCCGCGATGAAGAATTGCGCTCCGGATGCCAGCCCGCGTTCCCACCAGGCTGTCTGGCCATCAAGTTGGCCTTCATGGTGGGCGAAAAAGGACTCATCGCGAAGTGCGGCGTACGCTTCTCGCCAGGCTTGCAATTTCATTTGCAGCGCTGGGCGGACGTCTTGTTCAGTAGCCAGTCGGATTCGGTAGTCGTTCATTTGCGGCACTTCTCTAGCCTACGGCAGTGACTTCGCTATTTTCTTCCAACGCACCAAGGCCCCCTCCTACTAAAGTAGTATTGCGGACTGTCCAAATGCTTGAAAAAATATTCACGTAGTCGTAAACTTTTTGGCTCAAAGGAGGGTCGGACTTGAACCGGAATACAAAATACGCTGCCTTGACTGGTGGCCTTGTCGGTTCCCTGACCCTGACCATCAGCCTTTCCTCGACCTTCTGGGTGATTTTGCTCGGTTGCGTTCTCCTAGCCGCCGGCTTCAGCATTCTGGCCAGGTTCGAACGCTTCTGGGGCCCGGCCGAACCGGACCACTACTACTACATCGTTCCCATGCTGGTTGGCCCGGTAGTTGCGGGGCTGGTGCGCAATACCGGTTATGCCCTGTGGGTCGGACCGCCGATGGGCATTCTCTGCGGATTGGGCGTGTACTTCTTGATCCTGAAGTCGCCGCCGTTCAAGCACGATGAAGCCGGGGAACTCGAATTCGAGCGCCCCGAACGCTATCCAACGCGCTAGAGGACTCGCGCTAGCGCGAACCCGTCCCACCCCTTGACGCCTACAGTCTGCAGCGCCGTGGCTGATACGCGCGGGTCATCGCGCAACCACCGCAAAGAGTCCTGGATTCCGCGAACATCGGCTTCTTGCGTCCCATTCCGGGATGGGTCATCCAAGACCGCGCCGCTGCGCACCACGTTGTCGAGCACCAGCACGGTGCCTGAATGCGCCAGCTCCAATGCGCGTTCCAGGTAGGGCACGTTGTTGCGCTTATCGGCATCTATGAAGATCAGGTCAAATGGTGCAACGCGTTTGGAAATCAGCGAATCCATGGAACCCTGAGCGGCCCCCAACCGGATTTCAACACGTTCTGAAAGCCCTGCCCGCTGCAAGTTCTCACGCGCAATCGAGGCATGCAGGGGTTCAAATTCGCAGCTGATGACGGTACCGGCTGCACCGACGCCCCGGGCGAGCCAGCTGGTGGAGTAGCCCCCGAGGGTTCCGATCTCGAGGACCCTGCGGGCACCTGTGATCTCGGTGAGCAGCTGGAGGAACTTTCCCTGGGCAGGACTGACTTCAATCCGTGGAAGCCCGGCACTATGGGAATGCTCCCGGCCTGCCTCCAAGGCATCAACGCGCAGCCCCAGCGCCTGTTCCAAATATTCATCGACGGCTGCGGCATGGTTCTCTGCAGAATGGTGGATCATGACGGCATGTTCTCCTCACTATCCTCAATAGCCTTCTCCAGGCGTTGGATTTTGCCATCGAGCTCACCTTCGTAACCGGGGCGGATATCGGCTTTCAACACCAGCGATACGCGCGAACCGAATCGGCCAACGGCCATGGTGGCTTGCTTGACTACCTCCATGACTTCGTCCCATTCACCTTCGATCTCGGTGAACATGGAGCTGGTGCGATTGGGGAGGCCAGAATCGCGGACGATTTTCACCGCTTCGGCCACTGCATCGTGGACCGAACCGTTGGGGTTGTCGTTACTTGGGGCTACGGAGAAAGCTACAATCATGCTTCCACTGTCCCACTACGCCTTGTGCTTGTCATCCGCCTTGCAGGCAATATCTAGGCAGCTAGTCCGCTCGCCCTCAAGACGATGGCCGCCAGAGCACCGACGACAACGACGACAAGATAGGGTGCCTTGAAAGCCAGTGCGATAATCGCCGCCGCGAGCGCACCGATACGGGCGTCAATCACCAGTTCCTGCCCGGAGGTGAAGGCGTTGACCGTCACCAACGAGGCGAGCAACGCAATGGTCAGCGTGGCCGCGACATGGGACATGGTCGGCGAGTCCAGAACCTTGCGTGGCACAAAGTAGCCGCAGAGCTTGATTGCGTAGGCCGTCAGGCAGGCTCCCAGAATCCACCAGCTCAATTCGCTCAAGGCTGGTCCTCCTCAATGCTTTCCAGATCGCCGTGCTCGGTCGCAGCCGGGGTCCGGCGGCCGGTGGCCACCGCGTAGATCGCAGCGCAGGCCGCGGTTACCAGAATCGGCAAGCCCGGCGCGGTGACCGGCACAGCCAGCGCGGTGAGGATTGCGGCCGCAATCGCGATCATGACCGGTTCAACTGACTTCAAGCGCGGCCAGAGCAAACCGATGAAGGCGGCGACCGCGGCGCCATCGAGCCCCCAAGCCGCGGGGTCCCCCATGCGTTCTCCGAGCAAGGCTCCGACGAGGGTGAACAGATTCCACAGGACGTAGACGCCCACCCCGGCGGTGAAGAAACCACGGCGCTTCTCGGCCAGGTCCGATTGCCCCAAGCTGACTGCGGTGGATTCATCGATGGTCACCTGGGCCATCCAGGGCACATGCCGTCCCAAAGGCCGCAATGCCTGCTTGATCTGCATCCCGTACACGGCATTGCGGATTCCCAGCAGCGAAGCGGCGGAGAACGCTGCCGAGGCAGCACCTCCGCCTGAGATCACGCCGATAAAGGCGAACTGCGATCCGCCGGTGAACATCAAGGCGCTCAAGGCAACGGTTTGCCACAGATCCAGTCCTGCAGCAATGGACAGGGCCCCGAAGGAAATGCCGTAGAGCCCGGTGGCGATCGCGATGGAAAGGCCCATCCTGGTCGCCGGAGTGAACCAGCTAGCGGACGTGGCGTGCATCGTACCTGACCTTGTAGACACCGCGCTTGACCTTTGCGTCGCCGATCTGAACGTGCTGCAGCTGGTTCAGGTGCTTCACGTGGGTGCCACCGCAAGGTTCGGCATTCACCCCGGCGATGCTCACGGTACGGATGCCCTGAGCATCGGTGGCCGTTGTGATTTCTGCGCCGCCAGCGATGAGTTCATCGACGCGTCCTTGGAGCCAGGCCTTGGCGGCAGCCCGTTCGTTCTCATCGCCCAATGGCAGGTCGAGGCTGGCCGGATCGAAGTCGAGGCGCGACTGCCCAGGGAAGTGCGAGTGGCCCTGGTGCTGCCAGCCGCGGTCTTCGCCAGCGAAGCCCAGGACGTGCCCTGCGGTGTGCAATGCGGCATGGGAAAGGCGCAGCTCGCCATCGATCTCAGCTAGGACCTGATCACCCACCTGCCGGGCGCCGGCGCCGTACAAGACCACCAGTGCATTCGCGTCGCGCTGGACTGAGACAGGCAGCCCGTCCACGGTGCCTGAGTCTTCGGGCTGGCCTCCACCACGGGGATGGAAGATATTGGGGCTCAGGGCAATCCACTGCCCGTCTTCGCCGCTTCCCGTTGCAATGACTCGGGCCTCCGCAGCAAAAATGTACGTGTCCTGCAGGTACAGGTTGACCTGTGCGATTTCTCCGGTGTTCATGTGGCCTAGCTCAGCTCCAATTCTTTGCGCAGTTCTGCCGGGCGGTTGCTCGTCAATTCCCCGACACCCAGGTCCACCAGGAATTGCGCATCCGCGGGACGGTCAACCGTCCAGATGCGCGCCTTCAGCCCTTGTTCCAGCCATCGGCGCACAAGATGCTCATTGGCTCGGGTCCAGGCGACCCCGGATCCAATGATGCCAGCTCCCCCTGCGTTGATCAGTTCGATTCCTTCAGGCACGGAGCGGTAAAGAACATCGTAGACACCTGCTCGCCCCAGGTCGCCGGAATCAATGAGCTGCCGGACATAGTCCGGGTTGACCTCGGTCATCAGCTGGCACAATAGTGAAGTGCTGACGGTGCGTGCCAGATAGCGCAGGGAATTCGGCTCAAAGCTCATCAGGGTCACCGCGATCTGCCCTTGCGAGCCGGCCGTGCCCGTCTGCGGGTCGAAGCCATGGGCTGCGAGAACCTGCAGCACACCCTTTTCGAGCAGGTGGCCATAGGGGCTTGGATGCTTGATTTCGATAGCCAGGCCAATTGGCTTGCCGCGTGCTTCAATGAGCTCGAAAAGTTCGCCGAGGCTCAGGAGCTGTTCATTCTCCGCCCCGTACTCGGCCGGGACCATGCTCGGAACGACTCCAGTGAAGTCCATGGCTTTCATCTGGGCCAAGGTAAATCCGGCAACCAGACCGGCTGAATCAGAGGTGCGGTCGACTGTTGGATCGTGGTGGCAGACGACTATTCCGTCTTTGCTCAGATGGACGTCGCATTCGATTCCATCGGCGCCTTCGTCGATGGCCTGCAGATAGGCAGCACGAGTGTTCTCCGAATATTTATGGGAGCTGCCGCGATGGGCGAAAAAAAGCGTATCCATAATTCCTACGCTACGCGATCATCGCTCCTTGGCAACGCAGATTGCCCTCTGCCAAGACGCTTATTTCTTCGACTGCTTTCGTGGCTTCGGCCTGCGGATGCAAGCACTTGCTGCCATCGTGCAAAACACGAAGTTACCCGGCAAGAAAAGGTGTCCGCTTTCCTGATTCTGCCCCGGAATTCCAAGGCAAAATCGCCATCGTCATGGGAATCAGCCTGCACGCCGATAGCTGGCTGCGATTGCCCCGCTGGCCAGCGGCTGCGCTGATATCAACTGGAGGTGACGGGAATCCTGCAATCCTGCCTCATGCAGGGTTGGTCCATGCCCGGCGATGACTGGATGGACTAGGAAGTGGTATTCGTCGATAAGTTCCATCCGGTCCAGAACCGTTGCCAATTTGCCGCTACCGAGCAGCACTCCATTGGGGTACTGGTCCTTCAGCTTCTGCACCGAGGCGCGTAGGTCGCCGCTTAGCAAGTGCGAATTCTTCCACGAGTACGCGGTGCGGGTGCTTGAGACAACGTACTTGGGCTTCTCCTCCAGCTGCAGCGCCCAGCGAAGCAGCGCTGGTGGCGCTGCGATATCTCCATGAGCGACGGCCGGCCAGTAATCTTCCATCAGCTCGTAGGTGGCACGCCCCCAGAGCATCGCTCCGTGCGCATTCATCAGTCGTGTGAAGTAGTCGTGCAATTCGTCGTCGGCGATGCCTTCGCGATGATCTACACAGCCATCCAGCGTGACGTTGATGCTGAATGTCAATTGTCCCATCGCAAGCTCCTGTAGCTATAGCCTCACCACCAGGTCCCCGGTGCCTTGACTGTAGGTTTGCCGGCCAGCCACGTCAAGCAGCGACGATGCATCATCAGGCAACCGGTGCGAAAGCAGAGACAGGCCCGTTCGCATCGGCGATGTCCGCCCAGCATCTGCGTTGGATGCAGAACCTGTAAGCGAAACACAATTTCACACTCATCCTCCGGGAGACTAAGCGTCAAAGGTAGGCTCGCAGTATGCCGCCACCAGACTCATCCCCAAGTTTGTCCCTTGGTCCCCGCGACCTCATGCCCATTGTCCAGGGCCTGGTCCAAGGCCCCTGGCCAAAGACCGAAGTCGAGCGTGAAGTCCTGTTCGGTGCCCTTGGATTCGTTTCCGGAAACAACGTTGATGCCGAAGACCACGATTCACCACATCAAATGATGAGCCTAGACCTCGGCCTGCCAGGAAAAATGGTGAGTTTTTGGGATACTTACCGTCAGCAATTCCTCAGCGTCTGCACCCACCTCTACGGATCGCTGAACGCCCAGGACCCGGTGGCCCAGTATGGCTACGAAGCCCTGCAGGCGCAGCTTTCCCAACTGTATGGCACTCCTGAGCGCCCTTGGGACGACGAAGATCAGTCGGTGGGCATGTGGCGCTGTAATGGCCGGAGCATCACCCTGCAGCTATTTGACCGGTCGGATAGCACCGTGATGCTCACCATCGAAGACCTGGCACTCGCGTCAATAATTGAAGCCGAAGAAGCAGCCCACTAGTCTTCTCACTCCTTGGACTGCTTGAAGCGGTTCAAAGCGATTGCGATGCTTCGATAATAGGCAGGCCGCAAGCCAACAGGAACAGTGCTTAAACAAGTGCAGGGGCCAGGCTTTCATGCCTGGCCCCTGCACGGGTTAAACAGGTGAGGCCCCGGCACCAAACGGTACCAGGGCCTCAAACCATCTACTCAAGTTAAGTCCGGCGGTGACCTACTCTCCCACACCCTCACGAGTGCAGTACCATCGGCGCAGTGGGCCTTAGCTTCCGGGTTCGGTATGGGACCGGGCGTTTCCCCCACGCTATGACCGCCGTAACAATCACGAAGCACACAAACCAAAACGTTTCCTGGTCAATGTTTTCCGGTGCTACAAAGTCTTGTAACTCATCTTGCATTTGCTGGTTAGAGGTTGTTGTCTCGTAACCGCATAGTGAACGCGAACAGCATTGAAATCATCAGTTCAAATATTGTTTTATTGTGTGTTGAAAGTCATCGGCCTATTAGTACAGGTCAGCTACACAAGTCTTTAGTCCTTGCTTCCACATCCTGCCTATCAACCCAGTGGTCTAGCTGGGGGCCTCTCACACTCAAGGTGCATGGAAATCTCATCTCGAAGCAGGCTTCCCGCTTAGATGCTTTCAGCGGTTATCCCTTCCAAACGTAGCTAATCAGCGATGCACTTGGCAGTACAACTGACACACCAGAGGTTCGTCCGTCCCGGTCCTCTCGTACTAAGGACAGCCCTTCTCAAATTTCCAACGCGCGCAGCGGATAGGGACCGAACTGTCTCACGACGTTCTAAACCCAGCTCGCGTACCGCTTTAATGGGCGAACAGCCCAACCCTTGGGACCTACTCCAGCCCCAGGATGCGACGAGCCGACATCGAGGTGCCAAACCATGCCGTCGATATGGACTCTTGGGCAAGATCAGCCTGTTATCCCCGAGGTACCTTTTATCCGTTGAGCGACGGCCCTTCCACGAGGTGCCGCCGGATCACTAGTCCCGACTTTCGTCCCTGCTCGAGCTGTCACTCTCACAGTCAAGCTCCCTTGTGCACTTACACTCGACACCTGATTGCCAACCAGGCTGAGGGAACCTTTGGGCGCCTCCGTTACATTTTAGGAGGCAACCGCCCCAGTTAAACTACCCATCAGGCACTGTCCCTGAACCAGATCATGGTCCGAAGTTAGGTGACCGGTACAGCCAGAGTGGTATTTCAACGATGACTCCACCTGAACTAGCGTCCAAGCTTCACAGTCTCCCACCTATCCTACACAAGCTGCACCGAACACCAATACCAAACTATAGTAAAGGTCTCGGGGTCTTTCCGTCCTGCTGCGCGTAACGAGCATCTTTACTCGTACTGCAATTTCGCCGAGTTCATGGTTGAGACAGCGGGGAAGTCGTTACTCCATTCGTGCAGGTCGGAACTTACCCGACAAGGAATTTCGCTACCTTAGGATGGTTATAGTTACCACCGCCGTTTACTGGGGCTTAAATTCTCAGCTTCGCATTACTGCTAACCAGTCCTCTTAACCTTCCAGCACCGGGCAGGAGTCAGTCCGTATACATCGTCTTGCGACTTCGCACGGACCTGTGTTTTTAGTAAACAGTCGCTTCCCCCTGGTCTCTGCGGCCCACACCCGCATCAGAGAAGCAAGTTCTCATCACGGGGCAGGCCCCCCTTCTTCCGAAGTTACGGGGGCATTTTGCCGAGTTCCTTAACCATGATTCTCTCGATCGCCTTAGTATTCTCTACCTGATCACCTGTGTCGGTTTGGGGTACGGGCGGACTTGGACCTCGCGCCGATGCTTTTCTAGGCAGCATAGGATCACCGAATCACCCCGAAAACGGGGCGCCTATCAGGTCTCAGAAACATGAGCGGCGGATTTGCCAACCACTCTTCCTACACCCTTGGACCAGGTCAATTCCATTGCCTGGCTCGGCTACCTTCCTGCGTCACACCTGTTAATACGCTGACCTCACTGCATCGGTTCCCACCACATCAACCAGCAAGATACCCGAAGGCACCAACAGCTAGCGTCAATCATGGTTAGCATCCACAGCTCAGTATGGGCGGTCCTTCGCCGGTACGGGAATATCAACCCGTTGTCCATCGACTACGCCTGTCGGCCTCGCCTTAGGTCCCGACTAACCCAGGGCAGATTAGCTTAACCCTGGAACCCTTGATCATTCGGCGGACGGGTTTCTCACCCGTCATTCGCTACTCATGCCTGCATTCTCACTCGTGTGGCCTCCACCGCTGGTTTACACCGCGACTTCACCGTCCACACGACGCTCCCCTACCCATCCAAACACCCAATCGAAACCAGGTTAATATTTGAATGACGCAACTTCGGCGGTGTGCTTGAGCCCCGCTACATTATCGGCGCGGAATCACTTGACCAGTGAGCTATTACGCACTCTTTCAAGGGTGGCTGCTTCTAAGCCAACCTCCTGGTTGTCACAGCAACTCCACATCCTTTTCCACTTAGCACACGCTTAGGGGCCTTAGTTGGCGTTCTGGGCTGTTTCCCTCTCGACTATGAAGCTTATCCCCCACAGTCTCACTGCTGCGCTCTCACTTGCCGGCATTCGGAGTTTGGCTAAGGTCAGTAACCTTGTAGGGCCCATCGCCTATCCAGTAGCTCTACCTCCAGCAAGAAACACGCAACGCTGCACCTAAATGCATTTCGGGGAGAACCAGCTATCACGAAGTTTGATTGGCCTTTCACCCCTACCCACAGCTCATCCCCTCCATTTTCAACTGAAGTGGGTTCGGTCCTCCACACGCTCTTACACGCGCTTCAACCTGGCCATGGGTAGATCACTTCGCTTCGGGTCTAGATCACGCCACTCAAACGCCCTATTCAGACTCGCTTTCGCTACGGCTTCCCCACACGGGTTAACCTCGCGACGTAACACTAACTCGCAGGCTCATTCTTCAAAAGGCACGCCATCACCAGGGAACAAGTCCCCAGCTCTAACGGATTGTAAGCGCACGGTTTCAGGTACTATTTCACTCCCCTCCCGGGGTACTTTTCACCATTCCCTCACGGTACTGATTCACTATCGGTCATCAAGTAGTATTCAGGCTTACCAGGTGGTCCTGGCAGATTCACACAAGGTTTCACGGGCCCCGTGCTACTCGGGTATCAACACTAGAACGGCAGACACGCATTACACCTACGGGACTATCACCCTCTATGGTCCGGCATTCCAACCGATTCACCTATACGCCTGCACCTCATCCCACCAGCAAGATAGCGCTGGTACATGCCGACCCCACAACCCCGGTGATGCAACGCCTATCCGCTATCACACACCAACCGGTTTAGCCCCATCCGCGTTCGCTCGCCACTACTAACGGAATCACTGTTGTTTTCTCTTCCTGCGGGTACTGAGATGTTTCACTTCCCCGCGTTCCCTCCACACAGCCTATACATTCAGCTGCAGGTCACACCACATAACATGGTGCGGGGTTCCCCCATTCGGAAATCCTGGTCTCAACGTCCGGTTATCGACTCCACCAGGCTTATCGCAGATTCCCACGTCCTTCATCGGCTCTTGATGCCAAGGCATCCACCGTGCGCCCTTAAAAACTTCAACACAACATCAAAGTCAAAAGATATGAGCAATAAAACAATCTAACAAAATCACGCAGACAAGACTCCAACACCAGGCAATCCAAGGAAAAGGACTACCCAGCTCATCTCATCTGCAAGATGCTCGCGTTCACTATACAGTTCCCAAACAACAACCCCGCACCCCCGCAACAACACCCCAAAACCAACACCAACCAAAGGCCAGCATCAATCCAACAGGACATCCTTGCAGCAAACACAGGACAAACACCGAAACACCAAGAACCCCTCACCCAAGCGAACACCACCAGGACCCTCCCCACAGGAAGAACCCCAGCAACCATTCACCAGGAAAGGAGGCTTGTTGCCTCAAAACCCAACAGCATGCCAAACCATACAAACCACGCAACACCCACACACCGCATTCCAGCACCGCAAGAAGAAAACCCCCTGCAATGCGTACTAGCAGATGCCCAAGCACCACGCGGCCACAGCCAATACCCCGCACCAGCATCAGCCAGCACGTTTTCCGGTATTGAGTCCATTGATATTCCACCCATGAGCAACCCACCCGGACAACACTCGTGTCCAGCATGGGCAACCAATAATGGTTAGCTCCTTAGAAAGGAGGTGATCCAGCCGCACCTTCCGGTACGGCTACCTTGTTACGACTTAGTCCCAATCGCCAGTCCCACCTTCGACGACTCCCCCCACACAAGGTGGTTAGGCCATCGGCTTCGGGTGTTACCAACTTTCGTGACTTGACGGGCGGTGTGTACAAGGCCCGGGAACGTATTCACCGCAGCGTTGCTGATCTGCGATTACTAGCGACTCCGACTTCATGGGGTCGAGTTGCAGACCCCAATCCGAACTGAGACCGGCTTTTAGGGATTAGCTCCACCTCACAGTATCGCAACCCATTGTACCGGCCATTGTAGCATGCGTGAAGCCCAAGACATAAGGGGCATGATGATTTGACGTCATCCCCACCTTCCTCCGAGTTGACCCCGGCAGTCTCCCATGAGTCCCCACCTTTACGTGCTGGCAACATGGAACGAGGGTTGCGCTCGTTGCGGGACTTAACCCAACATCTCACGACACGAGCTGACGACAACCATGCACCACCTGTGAACCAGCCCCGAAGGGAAACCCCATCTCTGAGGCGGTCTGGCACATGTCAAGCCTTGGTAAGGTTCTTCGCGTTGCATCGAATTAATCCGCATGCTCCGCCGCTTGTGCGGGCCCCCGTCAATTCCTTTGAGTTTTAGCCTTGCGGCCGTACTCCCCAGGCGGGGCACTTAATGCGTTAGCTACGGCGCGGAAAACGTGGAATGTCCCCCACACCTAGTGCCCAACGTTTACGGCATGGACTACCAGGGTATCTAATCCTGTTCGCTCCCCATGCTTTCGCTCCTCAGCGTCAGTAAATGCCCAGAGACCTGCCTTCGCCATCGGTGTTCCTCCTGATATCTGCGCATTTCACCGCTACACCAGGAATTCCAGTCTCCCCTACATCACTCTAGTCTGCCCGTACCCACCGCAGATCCGAGGTTGAGCCTCGGACTTTCACGGCAGACGCGACAAACCGCCTACGAGCTCTTTACGCCCAATAAATCCGGATAACGCTTGCGCCCTACGTATTACCGCGGCTGCTGGCACGTAGTTAGCCGGCGCTTCTTCTGCAGGTACCGTCACTTTCGCTTCTTCCCTACTGAAAGAGGTTTACAACCCGAAGGCCGTCATCCCTCACGCGGCGTCGCTGCATCAGGCTTTCGCCCATTGTGCAATATTCCCCACTGCTGCCTCCCGTAGGAGTCTGGGCCGTGTCTCAGTCCCAGTGTGGCCGGTCACCCTCTCAGGCCGGCTACCCGTCGTCGCCTTGGTGAGCCATTACCTCACCAACAAGCTGATAGGCCGCGAGTCCATCCCCCACCGATAAATCTTTCCACCAACAACCATGCGGTCAAAGGTAATATCCGGTATTAGACCCAGTTTCCCGGGCTTATCCCAGAGTCGGGGGCAGGTTACTCACGTGTTACTCACCCGTTCGCCACTAATCCACCCAGCAAGCTGGGCTTCATCGTTCGACTTGCATGTGTTAAGCACGCCGCCAGCGTTCATCCTGAGCCAGGATCAAACTCTCCATAAAAAAATAAAAAGCCACCGGCAACCCCTTGGAAAATAAGGGCGAAGCCAATGAAGTCCTGGCGAATAATAAAACACTCAAGAACACTGCACGGGGGTGCAATGCCTCAAGCAAATGTTATGTATTCACCAAATAAAAATATTCGGTATCAACAAACTTGGCACACTATTGAGTTCTCAAACAACAAACACTTACCGGTTCTTTACCCACCATTCCAGGCGGTAATTTCGTCCAGCGTTATATTCATATTCTATAACTTCGAATTCCTGAAAGTCAAATCCATTGTTTGTGATTTGAACCAGTATTCTCAGTTCCCATTCTTTTCAATTGTTGTCCACAAGACTGTGGAAAAACCTTGATTTTCTGGGGTTCTGCCGCCGTTTCACATCCGGTTATTTCTTCCGTTTTGTTCTCGGCGACAAGGAAAAACTATACACAGGTTTTGGGGGTCCTGCAAATCGGGTGGGTGGTTTTTGACGGTGACCGTGCACACTTAATTCCGGAGCGCCGATTAAAGCCCGGGTTCATGCGGTTCGGTGCTCGCAAAAATCTGTAAAACGCATAAAAATTCGTCTTAAAAGCCGGTAGCCGACCACCTCAGTGGCCGGCTACCGCGATTCAGCTAGTCCTCGACGATCTCTGCGTCAATGACTCTAGGATCATCCAGGGGCAGAGAGCTTGGCGCCACCGTGGGAATGCCGGCGAAGGCCACTGCCGCATTCTCGATCACGCGCTTGGCCATATATCGATTGCCTACGCCACCGATGGCTGCGCCGACCCCAAACGGAACCAAACGGCCGATGGTGCTAGCCGCTTGGGTGCCAATGATCTTGCGCAGGAACTTCTTCTGCATGGTGCGCTGCATTGCAGAGTAGATGCTCGTGGACTTGCTGGCACCGAAGGACTTGGCCCATCCCTGGATTGGACCCCCACCGCGACCTGCGGCCTGGGAAGTCAATCCGGCAATCATCGAGCTGCCCTCATCGCCCATCATGATGCCCATAACCAGGACTCGTGAACGATCCGGATCGTCGATGGCTATGCCGTGCAGCTCTGCCAGGCTTTGCGCATACAGCGCCGAGGCTTCCAGGAAGCCCAGGGTCGCAGCTATGGATAGGCCCAGGGCGATACCGGTACCAACAGCGGGAACGGCTGCGGTTCCACCCACGGCTGCACCGGAACCGGTAACTACGCGCAGGTAATCGCGCTCGACAATAGCTGCCAGCTGGGCAGTAGTAGCGTCAGGGTGCTTTTTGCGCAGCCGCTTGATGTAGGCAAGCACCAGCGGGCGCTGCACGCCGATGCCCTTCATGATGGCGTCCTGCACGCCGGAGCGCGGCTTTCCATCTTTGCCAATCAAAGTCATTGAAATCGGATCGTTTTTCATGATGGCTCCAGCTTAACCGCAAGACCCTGAGAGTTACCTTGGGCTTTGCGCTTTCAAGCAAGCGTCTTGAAAAATTCCTTGAAACTCCCCGACGCTGGTGCAAGAGTTGGCCTATGAAGAACGCTCAGGCCAAACGGTATAACCACGCCTTGAAAAGCGCCGGGATCTCGGAGCATCCGGTCGCGCTGCTCGATCTGGATGCCTTCGATTCCAACGTGATCGCCCTGCGCGAACGGGCCGGAGGTGTGCCGATTCGCATCGCGTCCAAATCCCTGCGTGTACGCAAGGCATTGGAACGGGTCCTGGATGAGCCCGGTTTCCGCGGCGTTCTCTGCTTCACCTTGGCCGAAGCATTATGGCTGGCCAGCCATGGCTTGAAGGACTTGGTGGTTGCCTACCCGCAAACCGATGCCGAAGCGATCAGCCGGTGGGCCGCCAGCGAACAGGCACGCGAAGAGGTAACGCTCATGGTGGATACCCAAGAGCAGTTGGATTTGATCGACAGGATCGCACCGGGGCACGGGCCGCTGAAGGTCGCCCTGGAACTGGATGCTGCCTATTACCCCAGCAGCAACCTCCGTATCGGCGCCGCGCGTTCCCCGCTGACCCGGCCGGAACAGGTCGCCGAACTGGCCGCCCAGGTGCACCGCCGGCGCAACTTCATCTTGGACGGGCTGATGGGCTACGAATCCCAAATCGCTTCGGTCCCCGATGGGGGTTTCAGCCCCAGGGCACTGATCGCCCGCAAGCTGCGCCAAGCCAGCGCCGCCGAACTGGCGGACCGCCGGGCCGAAACCGTGGAATTGGTACGGGAGCTCGGCGACCTGCGGTTTGTAAATGCCGGAGGTACCGGTTCGGTAGAAAGCACCATCCAAGAACCAGCGGTAACCGAAATCGCCGCGGGCTCAGGATTATTCGCGCCCGCGCTCTTCGATTCCTACCGCGCATTCCGCCCCACCCCTGCCCTGTACCTGGGGTTCCCGGTAGTACGCCGTCCCGATGAGCGAACGGTCACCATCCTTGGTGGCGGATGGGCCGCATCGGGTCCAGCCGGCAAGGACCGCTTGCCCACCATCGAGCATCCCAAGAAGCTTCGCTACCTGGCCATGGAAGGCGCCGGCGAAGTGCAGACTCCGCTCACTGGCCCCTCGGCGCATCGCATTGCCATTGGCGATACCGTGTGGCTGCGCCATGCCAAGTCCGGCGAACCGGCCGAACGCGTTAATAAGGCGGCGGTGTACTCCAAGGGCAGGATCGTCGAACAATGGCCTACTTACCGTGGAGAAGGGAAAGCATTCCTGTGAGTACTTTCAGGAATTTCGCACGCACCGTGGTCTCCCACCCAGCAGCTGTCCATTCTCCGCGCAGCATCGCAGAATTAGCACAGAGCCTGGAGCAGGCCGCCGACCAGCACCAGCCGGTGCGCACCGTCGGCGCAGGCCATTCCTTCACTCCGCTGGCAGATACCGACGGGATCTTGCTGAATCTGGATGGCTTTCGCGGCATCGAGGAAGTCGACGCTCGCACCCACGAGGTGACGTTCCGCGCCGGAACCCGGCTCTGGCAGATCCCCGCCCTGCTCAGGCCCTTCAACCTCGCGTTGGAGAATATGGGAGATATCGACAAGCAGTCGGTCGCTGGAGCAATCAGCACCGGCACCCACGGCACGGGCCTGGAATTCAGCGGATTCAGCGCAACGGTCACCGGAGTGCAGCTCATGCTGGCCGATGGGACCCATCTGCGCGCCAGCGCGCAGGAGAATAGCGAATTATTCGAGGCGGCCCGGCTTGGCCTGGGAGTACTGGGGGTACTCACCCACGTCCGGCTGCGGTGCGTTCCCTACTACATGATGCGTGCGGCCGAATCCATCGAACTCATCGGGCAGATCGCCGAAAGCTTTGTTGATCGTGCCCGGCAAGAAGACCATCTGGAATTCTTCTGGTTCCCGGGCACCAGCAAAGCCCAGGTGAAGATCAATACCCGGCTCGACGGCCAGGTCCCTGCCGATCAGCCGCCTGCGGCGGCCCGCTGGCTGAACGATGAACTGCTCTCCAATGGCGCGTTGCAGCTGCTCAGCTCGCTGAGCGCAGCGGTCCCCCGGACCACTGCCAAATTGAATGAGGTGGCTTGCGCGGCCCTGCCGGAGCGCAGCAGCATCGCGCCATGGAATGAAGCTTTCACCAGTGCGCGACGGGTGCGCTTCACCGAGATGGAGTATGCGCTGCCGCTAGCTGGCTTCGATGAAGCTTTCACGAAGGTGCGAGCGTACTTCAGGCGTTCGGGAGTTGGAGTTTCCTTCCCTGTCGAGGTGCGTACCGCGGCCGGGGACTCCACCTGGTTGGGTACCGCCAGCGGCAGGCAGACAGCGTACATTGCCGTGCACCGCTACATTCGGGATAAGGCTCCGGGATACTTCCCGGCCATGGAAGAGATCTTCCGTTCTTTGGGCGGCCGGCCGCATTGGGGCAAGGAACATAGCCTGCAAGCAGCGGATTTGGCGCAGCTCTACCCGAAATTCAGCGATTTCACGAGGGTGCGCCAAACTGCCGATCCGGAGGGACGATTCCTCAATCCTTATCTGCGGGGTTTGCTCGGCATCTAGAACTGGACATCGGTCCAGATCAGCGGGCTTGATGCTTTCACCAAGTCCGGCACCGTTCCTGGCAGGGGCTGGGAACTGCTTGGCGGATGCTCCTGGATGCGGCCCTGGCCCAATACCTGCCAAGTTGCGCTGGGGACCAGGTAGCTTCCGGAATCATTCAAAGCGTTCGCGCGCTTGAGCCCCTGGAGGAATGGTTCAACGCGATCTGCCGCGTTCTCCTGCAAGCCAAGTGCGCCGGCGATGACATAGCGGTCTTCGCCGACTCCTTCTGCTTGCTCGCCCTCATCGGTGCGAACGTAGTCCTCTCCGGACAGGTAGCCGGTGAGAACCTTCAACTCATCAGCCTGGCGTGCCTTGGCGAATTCCTGGTCCTGCGCATCTGGCTGGGTTTGGGTCGCAAGAATATGCACCGGCTCGCCACGGTATTGGATGGGAATGTCCCACAGCCCGGTGCTCATCACCGGAATGGAGGCGGCCAGCACACCAGAGAAGTCGGTGTGGTGCATCATGTCGTTGGCAACGTCCTGCCACTTGAGCTGGGAAACGCTGGTGACCTGGTCTTGTGCAATCGGGTACTTCGATAGCACGACAATCGAACCCTGCTCGGCGAATGCAGCCTGGCCCCACGCATCCTCGGCGCCGCCGATGACGCCATCAGCGTTCAGATCGGCACCGCTTTGCAGGCCCTTGGAGCCCACGGCCAGGTAGGAATACCCGTATTCCACATCGGCGCGGGCATCGTCGGGATTGTTCAGATACTGGTCGTTCAGTGCATCAACCGCGTCCTGGGTGGCGTCCATATCTGTCAGCACCACCACGTCCGCATTGGCGCTGCTGATCTTGTCTGCAACCTGCGCCGCCTGGCGGTCGGATCCGCGCATCAGGTTCGCGGGCAGCTCCTGGGGGGTTTCGCCGCTGAGATTTGCCTGAATGGTTGCCACGCGAAGCGAGGTCTCGGAAAGCTGCGCTGCGCTGGCACCCGCCGAGTCGCCAGGGCCAGTGGGTGCAGCAAAAGCGCCGGTTGAGGGGAACATCAAAAGTGCCCCTAGACCCAGACTTGCTGTTCCGACTAATAACTTGCGCACTCAACCACCCTACGACGTTCGGCTACCGCTTGCCACCACCTTTACCGGATTGTAATGCCGCAGCCGCGGCGGCCTTCTTGTTCGCGGAAAGGACCTCGTCCATATAAGGAGCACGCACATGCATCGAGACACGGGCATCCACCAGGCACACACCACGGGCTCCGGCATCCACCCACTGCTGGACCCCGGCGAGGTCTTCGAGCGTGTCAACGCGGATTCCAGTGGCTCCCATGGCCTTGGCGATACCGGCGAAATCCACCGTCGGGATCAGCATCGGGTCTTCGTGCAGGCCGACGGATCCGTACTGGTGGATTTCCGCTCCGTACGCGGAGTCGTTGTAGATGACGATTACGCCACTCTCCACGGTGCGAACGATCGATTCGAGGTCCGCCAGGCCCATCAGGAAGCCGCCATCGCCGGCGGCCAGCACGACCGTGCGCCCCTGCGCCGCTGGGCCTGCGCCCACCATGGAGGCGATGCCCAGGCCGATGGACTGGTACGCGGTGCCCACGCAGCTCAAGGAGCGTGCACCGGTGGTCGACCAGTACATGGGCCCCCAGCCGATGAAGTGGCCGCCGTCTTGCACCAGCACGCGATTGGCCGGCAGGATCTTCTCCAGTTCGCTGGCCACGCGGCGCGGATCAAGCTGCCCGTCGGCGGCTAGGTCGTCACCGGCCGGACGGGTGCGCAGATTGGACAGGTCCAGGCTTGAACGCCATCCGCCCTGCGCCTGCTCCACCGCACCGAGCAGGTCCGCGGCGGCCAGGGCCGCATCGGCGGTGGCGAAATAGTCCACGCGCGGGTTGGTGGCGGCGCACCCCAGGTCGATCTGGATCAAGCTGGCATCCTGCGCGACCAGATCGCCAAAACGCATGGTGAACTGGTTCAACGAGGCGCCGAGCACCAATACCGTATCGGCCTGCGCGATGATGCGGGCGTTGGCCTCGGTGGAGAAGCCTCCGGTGATGCCCAAATCGAACTCGTAGTCCAGCAGGTCGCGGGCCAGCAACGTACCCGAGGTGGTGGCGTCCAGCTTCTGCGCCAGCGACTGGACCTGCGCGGCGGCATCGATCGCGCCGCGGCCATAGAGGATGTGGGTGCGCTGCGAGGCATTGAGCTTTCCAGCGATCTGCTCCAGCTGGGTGGAGTTCAGCTGCGGTGCCGGAGGGGTGCTGCGCAGGGAGGCGAAATCAGGCAGCTGCTCTTCGAGCGAATCTACCGCGGCCAAATCATAAGGGATCGCCAAAACAACCGGCATCTGTTCGCGCAACGCCCGGGCGGCCGCCTCCAGAGCAGTGGCACCCGGGTTGTCGCGGTCAACGACGTAGCGCGGCGCTCGCACTGCTGTGTCGATCGCGGCCTGGTCGACGTCCCAGCCACGCAGGCCGGAAGTTGGCGCGTCGCCGGTGACGAACAGCAGCGGGGTCCGGGCCGCGGCGGCTTCAGCCAGTGCGGTGATGGTGTTGGTGTAGCCGGCACCGTAAGTGGTGGAGGCGATGGCCAGCTTATTGGAGATGCGGAAGTAGGCGTCGGCGGCCGAAACGGCGGCCGATTCGTGGCGCACGGCGGTGTAGTCGAAGCCTGCACGCACTGCGGCGTCGAGGAAGTGGGCATTGCCGTTGCCCATCAATCCGAAGATCCGCGGGGCCAGCGGCTTAAGGGCGTGGGCAATGGCAGCTGAAACGCTAGACATTATGGACTCTTTTCAAGAAATCGTGCTGAAGAAATTCCATATATGTCTGCCGTTACCGGTTGCTGGACCGCAACGGGTATCGCCCCTTTTGAGAGCGCCGGAATCTGGCGGGGCCATGTTCCTGACTCACTGATAATAAGGCAGGAACCGCGCCTGGCGCTAGGCCGCTAGTGCGCCTTCCCATTAACACTTCCCCCGGGGGCGATCTCGCAGCGTTCCGAGCGATGCGCCCACACACCTCGGTCCTGCTCCCGCGCTTGGCTGCACCGGACGCCGAATGGCGCCACCGTGGCCACCGCGCCGTGCACGGGGACAAAAGTTTCACCCGGGCTCGGAGCTCGAGGTCGAAGTGTCATCCGAAAGTACCATGTACAGCAATTTTCAGATTCGATACTATCGAAATAACACTTAGTTGACTTGATCTTTATATGACAACTATCGGACATTATCGAGAAGGAACGCATGCTGAAATTCTTGGGAATCACCTCTGAAGCACCTGCCGACGGGTCAATCCCCGCGTGGCAGGGCGTCTCCAAGAAGCACCGGGGCATCGCATTCGCCATTTCGCTTGCGCTGGGATTGGCCACGTTCCTGGTAACCCGCTGGCTGCTCTCCGACCTGCCGCCAGAAGGCTATTTGCCGCTCGTTCCCTGGAACGCGGCCGCCGCCATTCTGCTCATCAGCACGCTGGTGGCTGAGCGCGGATTGATCCGCAACGCGCCCGCCGAAACCTGCGAAATCTAGGGGCCAGAGCTGGGGGCGGTACGGAAAGCCGCACCCTCCCCCAACTTCGCGGAACTCGCCTGCAGCTCCTCAAATGCGGCGAACGGCGAATTCAACAGCCCGACGGGCATTAAGCGCCCGGTGCGATCCGCCAGCCATTCGTCATGGACGAGGCCAGCGACCTGCCCGGCTACAGCGAAACTGCCGATGGAGCGCTCTTCGACTACGACTTCGGGCTCAGCTACCAGGGCAAGTAGTTAAACACAGGCCGACTCGTCCATCACCCGCCTGGAGGACCGGCTGAACGCTTCGTGGCGCCTCCCGCAGCCTCAGGGCGATTCCGAAGGCCTCGACAATACGGACCATGTTCAACAGTTCCCGACTGCCATGGCTGTGTCGAGCACGGCTTCGAGGCTTGCCTCCACGCCCGGAGGAATCTGGATGGTCATGCGCGTTACCCCGTCACCAACCGTCAGCTGCCCAACTCTAGAAGACCGTCAGCTGCCCAACTCTAGAAGATGGAGCGTGGACATTCTTTGACGGCGCCGTCGATAGCTTTACCGTCGCGCTGGGGGGATGATTAGCTCATGGCTAGAAAAGACAGGACTGTAGACGTCGCTCAGGCCCGAGCGGCATTGATTATGGCTGCTATGCGGCGCACGATCGTTACCTACGGCGAACTGGGCAAGGCAATCGGTATCGAAGGAGTAGGCGTCTTCTACGAATTGAGGCACGTCCTGGACGACCTTTCCGATGACTGCATCAACCGTGGAGAGCCTTCGCTGGCAGCGCTCATCGTCAATAAAGACACGGGCGCGCCAGGCAGTGGGTGGACTGATGGCATCCGGCCTTGGCATACGGAGGTGCAGAAGGTCTTCCAGTTCTGGGCTTCCTGATTCATAGGCAGAGAAGAACCCCAGACCACTTCAAGCATTGCGCCCCCTCTTGTTGATGACAGTGCCGATGTACTCGCGGCTGCCAATCTTTCGCGGCCAAGCCGTCGGCGATGAGGAAGCGCTGCAGAACTTTTGCTAGTGAGCTCAAATTGGCGACGTGGAATTGAGACAGATTCGACGATTTCAAAGTCATCCCTCAAAACCCAACATATCCCCGAAAGGGGTATCCGAGAGTGCGGGCTTTTCGATCGTCGCCGGCTTCGGCATGTCCGACACCGCGCTGATGGACATCCTCTCGGGCAAGTTCGCCCCGCAGGGGCGCATGCCGTTCGCGCTGGCCGGCACCCGCGAAGCGATCACCGAGCAGTTCAGCGACCTGCCCGGCTACGGCGAAACTGCCGATGGAGCGCTCTTCGACTACGGCTTCGGGCTCAGCTACCAGGGCAAGTAGTTAAAGGGGCGGGACCCGGCATGCCTGTGGCTGCCGGGTCCCGCCCGCTTGCTGCGTGCTGCGCGCAGCTACTTTTCGTTTCCGTGGCTGGCCGCGTAGTCCTGCGCGCTCATCTGGCCCAGGCGCGAACGGCGCCGGCCGTAGCCAAGGTAGAGCGCTGCGCCGACGATCATCCAGATGATGAACACCAGCCAGGTATGCCAACCGAGCTGGCTCATCAGGAACAGGCAAGCGAAGATGCCCAGGATCGGGGTGAGCGGGTACAGCGGCACGCGGAAGGTGCGCTCGGCCTTGGGCTGGGTTCTGCGCAGGTAGATCACCGAGGCGCCCACCAGCGCGAAGGCGAACAGCGTGCCGATGCTGGTGGCGTCGGCCAGTGCGCCCAGCGGGATGAACCCGGCCGTGACCGCCACCAGGATGCCGGTGATCCAGGTGCCGGCGACCGGGGTGCCGGTGCGGGCCGAGACCTTGCCGAACACCGCGGGCACCAGCCCGTCGCGCGACATGGCCAGCAGGATGCGGGTCTGGCCGTAGAGCACGGTGAGCACTACCGAGGCGATGGCCAGCACGGCGGCGACCGCGAAGACCAGCACGAAGATCGGCTGCCCGGTCAGTTCGCCGATGATCTGCACCAGCGGCGCCTGTGCGCCTTCGAACCAGTTCCATTCGCGCGCGCCGATCGCCGAAACGGCCACCAGCACGTAGCTGATGGTCACGATCAGCATGGAGAGCATGATCGCCCGGGGCAGGTCGCGCTTCGGGTTCTTGGCTTCCTCGCCGGCCGTCGAGGCGGCGTCGAAGCCGATATAGGAGAAGAACACGCTCGATGCCGCCGCGGTCACGCCGGCGGCGCCCATTGGCAGCAGCGGCTCGAAGTTGCCCGCATTGAAGGCGCTGAAGGCGACGGCCGAGAAGAAGAGCAGGATGCCGGCCTTGATGGCCACGACGATCGAGTTCACGATGGCCGACTCGCGCGCCCCGCGCACCAGCAGCAAGGTGGCCAGTGCGACGACGATCAGCGCCGGCAGGTTCACCACTCCGCCGTCGGCCGGGCCGCCAGCCAGCAGCTCGGGCAGCTCCATGCCGAAGGTGCGCAACGTTTCGTTCACGTACTGGCCCGAACCCACGGCCACCGCAGCCACCGACACCGCGTATTCGAGCACCAGGCACCAGCCGCAGATCCAGGCGATGCCTTCGCCCATGGTGGCATAGGAATAGGAATAGCTGGAGCCGGAAACCGGAACCATGCCGGCCATTTCGGCATAGGACACCGCCGAAAGCAGCGCGGTAATGCCCGCGATCACGAACGAGATCCAGATGGCCGGACCGGCGATCGGCACGGTATCGCCGAGGATCACCAGGATGCCGGTGCCCATGGTGGCGCCGACGCTGATCATGGTCAGCTGCCACATGCCCAAGGTGCGGCGCAGCTGGCCTGCCCCTGCATTGGTTTCCGCTTCGGCGATCATATTCGTGATCGACTTGCGGCGGCGCAGCTGCGCGCCCAGCAGGGTGGCCGGACTGGAGCTCACGGACGGTTTGCGGTTCATCGCGGATCCTCAAGGGAAATGGTGGTGCTGCCTCGCCCCTGCCTAGGATGCGGCCGGGCGCTGCGCGTGGAAGTTCTGAACTGGAATATCATGTCATAATCCAGCTGGTCCCGACTTTTCAGGAATCCGGCGGGTTCGCACTAATTCCCGCTTCTTCTTGGGCATTAGCCGTATTTGCGCATCGCTCGGCAGTCAGCTTTTGAGATGGATTTCATGATCAGGAATGCATATTTATGCATTTTATTCCGCTTCGCGCACTCTCGTCTATCGAAAACCCCTGAAGTTTTCCACACTATTAGAAGACATGTTCGAACAAGCGAAGTATAATTAGAACATGTCCGAAGCAAAGGCGCACGGAAACAGCCTCACCCCACCAGCACCCCCCGAGGAATTCGACCTCCACGTCCAAACCGTGCAAAACGACCTCTCCGCCCTCGAGGAACACGGCAGCAAAGCCGACTGCGCCCACGGCATCGAGTTGCTGGAAGCCCTCATCTCCGCAGCACGTTGCAAGCAGGCCGGCCTCGCCCACCAAATCGAAAAAGAATACGTCCGCGACCACGAAGAACGCGGCGTCCACCTCGATGACCAAACCCGCGGCGCAGCCGCCTGCGTCGCCCTGGCCCGCAAGCAATCACCGCACGGCATGCGCAACTACCTGGTCAATTGCCGCATCCTCTTCGAAGACACCCCGAACCTCGCCGCCGCCTGCGCCCGCGGCGAATTCACCGAAGCCCAAACCCAAGCCATCCTCACCCCGCTCCAAGACCTCAAACCCCAGCGCCGCACCGAATTCGACCAGCTCTACGCCCAGAACCCGCACATGTTCGAATCCATGGGCACCACCCAAATCAAGGAAACAGTCCGAAAATTCGCCCTGGCCTACATCTCCGACCCCGACTCCATCAAGCAGAAAACCGTCGAAGAGCAACGCAACCTCACCCTGAAAATCGACGACCAGCACGGCCGCATCATCATCCACGGCGAATACCCCCTGCTGCAGGGCATGTGCCTCAAACGCTACCTCGACGAAGAATCCAAAACCCTGCGCAAAAAAGGCGACCCCCGCACCCGCACCCAGATCCGCGCCGACCTGCTCTTCAGCTACATGATGGTCGGCGAACCCTCCAAAATGCCCATCGCCCTGCAAGTCGCAGTAGTCATGACCGACCGGGCCCTGTTCGCCGGCGAACGCGAACCAGCCTACCTGGAAGGCTACGGCTTCATCCCCGCCCAGAGCGTACGCGAATGGATCAGCGGGCACCAGATCCCCAACAGCCTGACCTTCGACCAAATGGACGCCAAACCCACCACGGAGCTGATCGAACAGCTCGACGTGCGCACCGAACTCGCCCGCCTCTACACCGCACCCGGCGACCAGGACCTGATCGCCATGGACTCCAAAGCCCGGATCTTCCCGGAAAAGCTCAAGAAGTTCATCGCGATCCGCGACCGGCACTGCCGCACCCCGTTCTGCGACGGCATCGTGGAGGAAATAGACCACGTCAAGCAATACGCCCGCGGAGGCAAGAGCACCGTCTTCAACGGCGATGGCCGATGCGCTAGTTGCAACAAGGCCAAGGAAGCCGCCGGCTGGTACGAATACACGAGCTACGGCAACGGCCACACCATCATGATCTGTCCCGGCTCGGCGATGTCCTACAAGTCCACCGCGCCACCAGCCACGGGGTACGCGCACAAGCCGTTCCCGCAATTGAGACGCGACTCGAAATGGATACAGCAACTCAAGGAACGGCTGAAGCCCAAGGATGGCCCTGAAGACCTCGCAGCCTGACTCCCGGCAAGCAACCATTGCGCGTACTCATGGCTTAATGCCGCTCGACGCCACCGGCTTTGCGCAGCATCCTGCGACAAAGCCGCCTGGAAACTACTTTCCAAGCGGCTTTGCTCCGACCTCTACTTGCTGGCGGCGTCTGCCAGCAGTTCAACGATGTGGCGGTATTCCTTGCCCGTCGCACGGGTCATGCCCAGTTCACAGGTGCGGTTGCACGAAGCGTGTTCCTGCGCATCCAGTTCACGAACCTCGGCAGCTTCGCGAGCGGTAGCCGACTCGGTCAGCTCCGGATGCAGCATGCCGCGGTCACCGGCAAAACCACAGCAGCCCCAGTTCACCGGGGTGTTCACGGTATCTGCCACAGCCTCTGCGATCTTCTGCATGTCCGGGTTCAGGCCCATCTGCGTGGACGAGCAGGTTGGGTGCAAGGTGACCGAGGAGATCTTCTCGAGCGCTGGCAGCTTCTCCAGCAAGTGCTGCGAAGTGAACGCCAGCAGGTCAACCACTTCGTAGCCATGCTCGGCCAGGGTATGCGCAAAGCCTTCGGTGCAGCTGGAGGCATCGGAGATGATCGGCAGGACCTTGCCCGGCATGGCCGCACGGACTTCTTCCAGCACGCGCTGGCCCATGACCTCATGGCCCTGTTCGTAGCCCTTGGAAGTCCACGGGGTACCGCAGCAGGTGGATTCAATGCCCTCGGGAACGTAAACCGAGACGCCAGCAGCGTGCAGCAGCTTGGTGAACGCCGGGGCGACTCCTTCCCCGTCTCCTGCAGGGCCGAACATCGAATTCACGCAGGCTGGCAGGTAGATGGCCAGCGGCTCGGTGCCAGCTGCACCCAAGTTGCCGGCCATGGGCTTGCGCGCCTTGCCGCCACCAGGCAGGTCGGCATCGTAACGTGGCATGGTGTCGGTGCTGACCACCTTGCGCGCAGCATCGGTGGCACCGCGGACCAGCGAAGCAGGGAATTTATCGGCGATGCTCAGGGCCAGCGAACCAGCGCGCGTGGCAGGTCCCCATCCCTTGGCTGCGGCCTTGAAGCCGGCTTCCAGGACCGGGTGCGCGTCTCCGCGGCGCAGGCGCTTGACCAGCAGGCCGGTGTTGATGCCCACCGGGCAGGCGGTGACGCACATGCCGTCCACGGCACAGGTCTGCACGCCGTTGTATTCGTAGTCACGCTCCAGTTCGGCCGCCAGCTCGGCGTTGCCCTCGGCCTCGGCCTTGGCGATGGCCCGGCGCACGACGATGCGCTGGCGCGGGGTCAGGGTCAGGTCCTTGGACGGGCAGACCGGCTCGCAATAGCCGCATTCCACGCAGTGGTCGGCCTCGATCTCGATGGTCTCGTTGAGCTTGATGTTGCGGATGTGCGCGGCGTGGTCTTCGTCGATGATCACCCCGGGGTTCATCATCAGGCGCGGGTCGCAGGCGGCTTTCAGCTCCAGGTGCACCTCGTAGAGCTCATCGCCGTACTGCGCGCGCACGAACGGCGCCATGGCGCGGCCGGTGCCGTGCTCCGCCTTGAGGTTGCCGTCCTTGTCCAGAATCAGCTGGACCATCTTGTCGTTGAAGGAGTTGTACCGGTTCAACGCCGCATCGCCTTCGAAACGGTCGGTGAGCATGAAGTGGATGTTGCCGTCCTTGGCGTGGCCGAAGATCACCGAATCCGCGTAGCCGTACTCGGTGAACAGCTCCTGCAGGCTGTCGCAGGTTTCGGCCAGGGACTCTACCGGGACCACGACGTCTTCGAGCAGCGCGGTGGTGCCTGTGGCGCGGGCACCGGCTACCGAAGCATACAGGCCCTTACGGAACTTCCACGCGGCCTGGCGGTTCTTCGCATCTGGGGACAGCACCGCTGGGGCGCGCAATGCCGATGCGTCGAGCAGCGACTGGCCAGCGGAGCGCAGCCCGGCCAGTTCCTCTTCGGTGTCCGCATGGTATTCGACCAGCAAGGCGGCCTGCTGGTCGACGTCGAAGCCCATGATGGCATCCGGCACGCCGGGCAGCGACTGGCCCACGCGCAGCGAGGTGGAATCCATCAGTTCCAGGGTGGCGGCGCCGGAATCCACGAGTTCAGGCAGCGCCCGGGTGGCCAGATCCAGGTTATCGAAGACGGCCAAGGTGGCGATGGCCAGCTTGCGGATCGGCACGGTGCGGAAGACGGCCTCGGCGACGAACGCCAGGGTGCCCTCGGAGCCGATGATCAGGTGGGCCATCAGCTCTGCCGGGGTGTCGTAGTCCAGGAAGGCATTAATGCCGTAGCCCATGGTGTTCTTCAGCGCGAAGTGCTTCTCGATCTTGGCGACCGAGGCCGGGTTGCTGCGCACGCGCTGGCCCAGCTTGTCCAGCGTGGCGACCAGTTGCGGTTCTGCGGCGGCCAGCTTGCGGTCGGCCTGCGGATCCGCGGTGTCGATCATGGTGCCCGAGGGGAGCACGAAAGTCATGGATTCCAGGGTGCGGTAGGTGTTGAACTCGGTGCCGCAGGCCATGCCCGAGGAGTTGTTCGCGATCACGCCTCCGATGGTGCAGGCCGCCTCGCTGGCCGGATCCGGCCCCAGCTTGCTGCCGTAGACGGCCAGGCGTGCGTTGACCTGGCGGACGGTGGCACCGGGCTGTACGCGCACGCGCGCTCCGTTATCGAGCACGGTGATGCCGCGGAAGTTGCGGCGCACATCAATCATCAGTCCGTCGCCGCTGGCTTGCCCGGCCAGCGAGGTGCCGCCCGAGCGCAGGGTGACCGGCTGGTTGCCGCGCGCGGCCGCAGCCAGCAGCGCGGAGACTTCCGCGGCGTCCTTGGCCAGCACGACAGCTTGCGGCGTGTACAGGTAGTGCGAGGCATCCGAGGCGTAGGCAACGCGGTCGATGGATCGGGTCTTGACGCGATCCTGGTCGCCGACCAGATCGAGGATGCCGGATGAAACCGTCGTTTCTCCGAGTGCTGGCGTGCTCAATGCCATGGTGCGCTCCTGTGCAGTTGGCAAGCGGCGCTTGCCGAATACGGAAATTGTCTTACAAGTACACAAGCCATAGTAGTACTATTCATGGGATACTTGTTAGGTAAATTTTCCGCGGCTCGAAAGGACCCTGATGGCGGCCCGTTTAGGTGTGGTTTCCGTGGTTCAGGCCGTCGTCAAGTCCCTGCGTGCCCGGATTTTCAGCGGGGAACTGTCTCCCGGCACCCCGCTGGGCGAAGTGGACGTCGCCGCGCACTATGAAGTGGCCCGGCCAACCGCCAAGGCCGCGCTGGAGAACCTCGTTGCCAGCGGCCTGCTGACGCGCAACGCGCATCAGAGCGCGAAAGTCACGCTGCTCTCATCCGCCGACGCCCGCGACATCTACCGCACCCGCGCCATCATCGAAGCAGAGGCCGTGCGGCTGCTGGCCAGCACCGGACAGGTCCCGGAAGCTGCACGCGAGGCCAATGCCGAAATCACCGCACTGCGCGATGCTTCCCCGATCCAGATCGTCAATCCGGATGTCCGCTTCCACTCCGCACTGGTCCAGGCCCTGGATTCGACCCGTACCAGCGCAATCTACGGCCAGCTCAGCGATGAGATCCGCCTGTGCATGACCCACGTCCAGGATGCAACGCTGCTGAACACCGCGGACATCGCCAGCGAACATGAACGCCTGCTCGAATGCATCGCCGCCGGCGATGCCCAGGGCGCGGCAGAGGTTTTGGCCCAGCACCTCTCCCGCGCCAGCACCCGATTGGCCGAGCACCTCGACAGCCTTTCGCAAGGTAGGCGAAGATAGGAGCATGGGCATTTTCGCAAGCAGGAAAAGCATTGAGCAGGACTTCGCGCGCATGACACAGCGCCTGGATGCGGTAGCCGCCTTCCAGGCCGAGGGGCTCAGCGCGAAAGCGCGCGTCCTGGCCACGGGCCTGCGAAAGATTGTTCCCGAAGCCGGGTTCGAGCTGGCTGCCAAGGATGCCAGCGCATGGATCCACGCGCACGAGGCCCTGCGCCTGCTGGAAGGCACCATCTCGATCCTCGAGGGTTGGAACGGTTCACCCGACGAGGTCTTCATCTCCAGGGCGGCGAGCGCATCGCCCGATTCCCCGGCTGGTGAGGCGATGTCCGATGTTCCAGCCGATCACCTGGGTATTCTGCGCCCCGCAGACGACGGCACCCTGCAGCTATTGGCAACCTTGGAGCCCGCGGAGCAGCTGCGGCTAACCGGCTGGCTGCGCACTTTCACCCGGGCATAAAAACACCTTTCCCACCTAGCGGCATTGCGGGCCTCCGCACATACCCCCACCCGTATTTTTGACATACCCCCGGGGGTATAGACTAGTCTGGTTCCAATCCACCTTGAAAGGAACCAACCATGCTGCTTGAACGCCTCTACGACGAAGATCTCGCGCAGGCCAGCTACTTCATCGGCTGCCAGGCCAAAGGCGAAGCTCTCGTGGTCGACGCGCGCCGCGACATCGCCGACTACCTTGCCCTGGCTGCCAAGCACGGCATGCGCATCACGGCCGTCGCTGAAACCCACATCCACGCCGACTACCTTTCCGGAACCCGCGAACTAGCCGCCGCCACCGGCGCCACCAGCTACGTTTCGGGCGAGGGCGGCAAAGATTGGCAGTACGGATTCGAGGCAGAACGTTTGATGGATGGCGATATCATCACGCTGGGCAACCTGCGCATCGCCGCCCGCCACACCCCGGGCCACACCCCGGAGCACCTGGCTTACGCCATCACCGACGGAGCCTTCAGCCAAGACCCTGGCTACCTGCTCTCAGGCGACTTCATCTTCGCCGGCGACCTAGGCCGTCCGGATTTGCTGGACGAGGCCGCCGGCGGTGTCGATACCCGCTTCGAAGGCGCCCGCGATCTCTTTGCTTCGCTGAAGAAAACCCTGGCAGAATTGCCCGATTACATCCAGGTGCATCCAGGCCACGGCTCGGGCAGCGCCTGCGGCAAAGCGCTGGGCGCGGTCCCTTCCACCACGTTGGGCTACGAACGCGAGTTCGCCTGGTGGAGCACCTACCTGGCCAACGACGACCAGGACGGCTTCATCGCCGAACTGCTCAACGGCCAGCCTGACGCCCACGCCTACTTCGGCCGCATGAAGCGGCAGAACCGCCTGGGCCCAGCCATCCTGGGCCAGCTCGACCCCCTAGCTGAAATACCCGTCCAGCAGCTCCTCCAGCAGCTGGAGGCGGGGGTCTCGGTGTTCGTCGATACCCGTGGGCACACCCAGATCGCCGCAGGCACCGTTCCCGGCGCGCTGTCCATCCCGGGTACGGCGAAGACCGCCAGCTTCGGCGCCTGGGCCTACGATCCGGAAAAGGACCAACGCGCCCTGATCGTGCTGGCCGAGACCGGCGAACACGCCGCGACGATCCGCGCCCACCTAATGCGCGTGGGCATCGACGCGGTCAAGGGTTTCACCACCAGCTTGGAAGGCCTGCCAACGGTGAAGCCGAAGTCGATCACCCCGGCACAGCTGGACGATTTCGAGTACGAGATGCTGCTGGATGTCCGCAACAAGACCGAGTTCGCCGCCGGGCATATCCCGGGCGCCAAGCAGCTGTCCGGCGGACGGGTGTTGTGGAATCTCGATCAGCTGCCCGCCGGCGGCACCATCGTCACCTACTGCCAAAGCGGCATGCGCAATGCCGTGGCCGCCAGCGCACTGCGCGATGCCGGCTACAACGTCGTCGAGCTTGAGGGCAGCTACCTCGGCTGGTCCTCCTTCGCCAACTAGCCACCCCCGCCACGAAAGCTGAACTGCATTCAATGACTACCCCTTTGACCACCATGGACGCCGAAGCACTTAAATGCCTGGTGGAAGCCCCCGACACGGACCTCGCCTTGATTGACGTGCGCACCGCGGGCGAATTCGAAACCCTCCACATTCCCGGCTCGTACAACGTGCCGCTCGAAGAATTCACCGCCAACGCCACCGAGGTGCTCGCCAAGATTCCAGGCAAGCCGGTGCTGATCTGCCACAGCGGCAACCGTGCTTCCAAGGCGCAGCGTGCCCTGCAGGAGCAACAGATCGAGCACAGCACGGTACTGCTTGGCGGCGTCACCGCCTACGAAAATGCCGGCGGCACCATGGTGCGCGGCGTGCAGCGTTGGGCGCTGGACCGCCAGATGCGCATGACCGCAGGTTCCGTGGTGCTCGCCGGGTTGCTCGGAGCGAAGTTCATCTCCCCGAAGTTCGCCTATCTTTCGGCGGCCATCGGTGGCGGACTGGTGTTCTCAGCCCTGCGGGATTCTTGCCCGATGATCAGCTTCTTGGGCAAGATGCCCTGGAACAAAGTAAAGAAGTAGGCCATGGAGTTCGGACCGCTGCTGGTTCTGGCCCTTGCACTAGCGAGCATCGTCGGGCTGTCCCTGGGACTGTTCGGCGGCGGCGGTTCAATCCTGATGGTTCCCCTGCTCAGCTATGTAGCCGGGTTGCCCGCCAAGGAAGCGATCGCCACCTCCCTGCTGGTGGTCGGTGCGACCTCGGCAACGAGCCTGATCCCGCATGCCCGCAAGGCCAATGTGCGTTGGAAACAGGGGATGGTCTTCGCGGCCACCAGCATGCTTGGCGCCTTTGGCGGCGGGCTGCTGGCCAGCGGGATCCCTGCCCAGCTGCTGATGCTCGGTTTCGCGATCATCATGCTGGCCAGTGCCCGCGGGATGATCCGCGGACGGAAAAACACTGGCAGCGCAACACAGTCGTTGTGGCTGTCCGCCCCGGTCGGCTTGGGCATTGGCATGGTCACCGGCCTGGTCGGTGCCGGAGGCGGTTTCCTGCTCGTCCCTGCACTGGCTTTGCTGGCCGGGCTGTCCATGCAACAGGCGGTGGGCACCTCCCTGCTGGTGATCACCCTGAATTCGATCACTGGCCTGGCCGGGCAGTTGAATTCAGTTGCACTGGATTGGCCGCTGGCCGCAGGGCTGGCGACCACCGCGATCCTCGGTTCGTTGATCGGAGCACGGCTTTCGCGCAGGATCGACGAACGCGCTTTGCGCAAGGGTTTTGGCTACTTCGTCTTGGCCATGGGCGTGTTCGTGCTCAGCCAGGAACTGCCGGCTCCCGGCGGGCTGGTCGTAGTTGCGGTTGCAGCCCTCGCGGGCGCATTGGTGCTGCTGTGCAACAAAATTCCGGCGATGGGGGCGCGCTGCCCGCTCGTTCTGAAAGGAGAAACCCGATGAAGCCGCTTGAATTGTCAGCTTCGAACTTCGCTGGGTTCATCGCAAGGAACCGGCTGGTGCTCGTGGATTTCTGGGCGCCTTGGTGCGGTCCTTGCCGCGGCTTTGCCCCGATTTTCGACGAAGCATCCGCGGCGCATCCTGAAATCGCCTTCGCCAAGGTGAATACCGAAACCCAGCCGGATTTGGCGCAGGCAGCCCGGATTGCATCCATACCGACGCTCATGGCGTTCAAGGATGGGATACTTGTACATTCAAAACCCGGAGCGTTGAGCTCTGGCGCTATGGAGCAGTTGCTCGTCCAACTCAAACACCTGGATGCCGAAATTGCAGAAGACGACTAACCCGCTACCCGTACCAAGGAGAAATTGATGCGTACTGCTGACGAAGCGACCCGCAAGCGGATCCTCAACCGCCTTAAGCGTGCCCGAGGCCAGCTTGATGCGGTGATCAACGCCGTGGAAACCGATGGTTCGTGCAAAGAGGTAGTCACTCAGCTGGCCGCCGTCTCCACCGCGTTGGACCGCGCCGGATTCGCCATTGTCTCCACCGCGATGCAGTACTGCATCGCCGATCCCGAGAAGGCTTCCGAGGAAGAAGACGGCCTGAGCGTCGAAGAACTCGAAAAGCTCTTCCTCTCCCTGTCCTGATTACTGACGAAAAGGAAAAAATTATGTGCCGCCAGGTTCAATGCAAGATCTGCCAGAAGACCACGTGGGCTGGCTGCGGCCAGCACGTTGAAGCAACTATGCGCAATGTCCCCAATAAGGACCGCTGCCAGGGCCACGAAGCCGAACCGAAGAAGGGCTTCTTCAAGCGCCTGTTCGGCTAAGCCGGGGTCATAGAGGGTCAAGGGTTTCACTGCCCCGGGATTCGTTGGCATAATCCGAAGTATTTAGCCCATCCGCGGCTGAGCAAACTTCACTCCCCCAAGGAAACGGCAGGCATGACTTCAAAGATCCGCATCGGTATTGCTGGCTATGGGAATCTGGGACGCGGCGTCCAAGCCGCGATCGCCAAGAATCCGGATATGGAGCTGGTGGGCGTCTACACCCGCCGTGATCCGCAGGCCCTCCAGCTGGCTCAGCCGGCACCGCGGTTCGGCATCGATGAGCTGGAAAAGCACGCCGCGCAGATCGACGTATTGATCCTTTGCGGCGGCTCGAAATCGGACTTGCCGCAGCAGGGCCCGAAGTTCGCGGCGCTGTTCAACACCGTGGACAGCTTCGATACCCACGCCCGCATCCCCGAGTACTACGCGTCCATCGACGGCCCGGCGAAGGCAGCTGGCAAGACCGCGCTGCTCTCCGTGGGCTGGGATCCGGGCATGTTCTCGATCAACCGGGTCTTCGGGGAGGCCTTGCTGCCTGACGGCGAAACCTACACCTTCTGGGGCCGCGGGCTGAGCCAGGGGCATTCGGATGCGATCCGCCGCGTCCCGGGCGTCGCCGCCGGCGTGCAGTACACCATCCCGAGCCAGGAGGCTATCGACCGGGTCCGGGCCGGCGAGCGCCCTTCCTTGAGCACCCGCGAGAAGCACCAGCGCGAATGCTTTGTCGTGCTCGAAGACGGTGCCGATCCGGAGTCGGTGCGCGAAGCCATCGTGACCATGGAGTACTACTTCGACCAGTACGACACCACGGTGCAGTTCATCGACGAGCAGACCTTGGCCGCCGAGCATTCGAGTATGCCGCATGGCGGGTTCGTGATCCGTTCGGGCAATACCAGCGACGAGCAGAAGCAGGTCATCGAGTATTCGCTGGCCCTTGGCTCCAACCCGGAATTCACTTCCAGCGTGCTGGTGGCTTACGCCCGGGCCGCCTTCCGGATGAACCAGCGCGGCATCACCGGTGCGCAGACCGTTTACGATGTGGCCCCGGGGCTGCTCTCGCCCAAATCCCCCGCACAGTTGCGCGCGGAGCTGCTCTAGGATTTTGCCGGGCCAGCAGCTCACCCGCTGGCGAGCGCATCCTTCTCCCAGGCCTCCACTGGCCCCGGGACCTGCACGAACAGCGGATGCAGGGCCACCTGCCCTGCCGGTTCCAAGCGGGCGATGCGCGCGGGATCCCGGACGGAGAGCTTGCGCAGCAGGTGCTCGCGCTCGAAGTGCACCTGCCCCTGGGTGACCGGGATCTTTTCCAGCTGCGCGGCGGCTGCCGGATGCAGGATCTTCGCGGCGTCGAAGCGATAGCCCCGGACAGCCGCTTCGTCCCACAAGCCCTGCAGATAGCCGCCCATATGCACCAGCGGGGCGGGCTGCGCCTTGAACCGGAGAAGCTGCGGGTGCCCTGTATAGCCCTTGGTCTGGCCGGCGAGCACCTTCTGGGCCAGCAGTGTTTCACGCCAACAGGCAACCAGCCCTTTGGCGTCGAGCAATGAGGGGTGCAGGGACCACAGTCGCATGGGCCAAGCCTAGTCGGGGTTCGGGCCAGCCGGGAACTCGATGATCTCGCTGCGAATCAAGAAGCGCTTGCCCTCCGGGGCTTCGACGGAGAAACCGGATCCCCGCCCGTTGACCACGTCAACGGTGAGCTTGGTGTGCTTCCAGTATTCGAATTGCTCCTTGGACATCCAGAAATCAATGTCGCCCAGGGCGGTGCCATCAGCGCCGTCCAGGGAAAGCACGCCGAGCCGGATGTCCGATCCCCCGGTGCGGAACTCGCCGGCCGGATAGCACATCGGCGAGGACCCGTCGCAGCATCCTCCGGACTGGTGGAACATCAGCGGGCCATGGATCCCCCACAGCTTGCGCAGCAGGTCCAGGGCTTCGGAGGTGAAGGCCACCCGCGAGAACTCTTCGCCCTCGATTGCGGCGCGTGTTTCGGTTACGGTGCTCATGTCCTGCTCCTGCCTCGTTGTCCACGTCCGGATTTATCTCGTTGTGGCCAGTGTCCTCTTTTTGGGCCGCACCGTCCATCGCTCGGCCAGGGCGGCCAGGGCACCGGTACCGGATGCCGCTTCGAAAAGCCGCATCCGGTACCGTGCCATCAACCGTTGCGGATCCGGCTACGCCCTGCCGGCGTAGTCGATGACAACGCGCCCATCGATCTTGCCATGGCGCATTTCGTCGAATACGGCGTTGATGTCTTCCAGCGGGCGGGTATGGAAGGTCGGCTTGATCTTCCCTGCCGCATAGAATTCCAGCGCCTCGATCATGTCCTGCCGTGTTCCCACGATCGATCCGCGGATGGTCAGGCCCTTGAGCACGATGTCGAAAATGGGTGCGGGGAAATCACCGGCGGGCAGCCCGTTGAACACGATCGTTCCGCCGCGCCGGGTCATGCCGATCGCTTGCCCGAACGCCTTTGGATGCACCGCCGTAACCAGCACGCCGTGCGTTCCGCCAACCTTCTGCTGGATGATCTCGGCCGGGTCCTGGGCGAAGGCATTGACGGTGATTTCCGCTCCATGCTTCGAGGCCAGCGCCAGCTTGTCATCGGCCACGTCAATGGCGATCACCCGCATGCCCATGGCCACCGCGTACTGCACCGCGATATGGCCCAGTCCGCCGATACCCGAAATAGCCACCCACTGGCCGGGCTTGACCTCAGTCATCTTCAGGCCCTTGTAGACAGTCACTCCCGCGCACAGCACCGGCGCGATTTCATGGGGATCCGAGCCCTCCGGGATGTGCGCGGCATAGCGGGAATCCACCAGCATGTACTGGCCGAAGGAACCGTCCACGGAGTACCCGCCATTGGACTGGGCTTCGCACAGCGTCTCCCAGCCGGTGCGGCAGTACTGGCAGTGCCCGCAGGCGCTAGCCAGCCACGCGTTGCCGATCATGTCCCCGAGCGCGACCTCGGTGACTCCTTCGCCGAGCTTTTCCACGATGCCCACGCCTTCATGCCCGGGAATCAGCGGAAGCTTCGGCTTGACCGGCCAATCGCCCTCGGCGGCGTGCAGGTCGGTGTGGCAGACGCCCGAGGCGATCAGCTTCACCAGCACCTGGCCGGGGCCGGGCTCGGGGATCGCGGCGTCCTTCACCTGGAACTCTTCGCCGAAGCCCTCGACTATTGCAGCTTTCATCTTGCTCATGTACTTTGTCCTTTGCATGGCATTCGAAGGTGCGGGGTGCCGGCTGGTGTTCGGGGGATGAGGCCAATCGATCCCCGGACGCTGTCCCGGCTGGCCCCGTACCTTCGAGGTCTGTTGTCATCTCATGCTGCTCGTGGCAGCTACTGCTCCTAGAAGAAGCCCAGCTTGTCTTCCGAGTAGGAAACCAGCAGGTTCTTGGTCTGCTGGTAGTGGTCCAGCATCATCAGGTGGTTCTCGCGGCCGATACCCGAGGACTTGTATCCGCCGAAGGCCGAGTGCGCCGGGTAGGCGTGGTACTGGTTGACCCACACGCGTCCGGCCTGGATGGCGCGGCCGGCACGATAGGCCACGTTGCCATTGCGGCTCCACACCCCCGAACCCAACCCGTACAGGGTGTCGTTGGCGATGGAGATCGCGTCGTCGTAGTCCTTGAACTTGGTCACCGCTACCACCGGCCCGAAGATCTCCTCCTGGAAGATGCGCATGTCGTTGGTGCCCTCGAAGATGGTCGGCTGCACGTAGTAGCCGCCGGAGAGCTCTCCGCCCAGATCCGCCCGTCCCCCGCCGAGCAGCACCTTGGCGCCCTCGGACTTGCCGATGTCCATGTAGGAGAGGATCTTCTCCAGCTGGTCGTTGGATGCCTGGGCACCCATCATGGTGTCGGTATCCAGCGGGTGTCCCTGCTTGATGGCCTTGGTGCGGGCCACCACATCGCCCATGAAGCGGTCATAGATGCTTTCCTGGATCAGCGCACGCGATGGGCAGGTGCAGACTTCACCCTGGTTCAGCGCGAACAGCGTGAATCCTTCCTGCGCCTTGTCGTAGAAGGCGTCATCCTTGGCAGCGATGTCCTCGAAGAAGATGTTCGGGGACTTGCCGCCCAGTTCCAGGGTGACCGGGATCAGGTTTTCCGACGCGTACTGCATGATCAGCCGGCCGGTAGTGGTTTCGCCGGTGAAGGCGATCTTGCGGATGCGCTTGTTGGAGGCCAGCGGCTTGCCCGCTTCCACGCCGAAGCCGTTGACCACGTTCAGCACGCCTGCCGGCAACAGGTCGCCGATCAGTTCCATGAGAACCAGGATGGAGACCGGGGTCTGCTCGGCGGGCTTGAGCACGATCGCATTGCCGGCAGCCAGGGCCGGGGCGAGCTTCCACACGGCCATGAGCAGCGGGAAGTTCCACGGGATGATCTGCCCGACCACGCCCAGCGGCTCGTGATAGTGGTACGCGGTGGTGTCCTCGTCGAGCTGGGAGAGGCTGCCTTCCTGGGCGCGGATGGCGCCGGCGAAGTAGCGGAAGTGGTCAACTGCCAGCGGCAGGTCGGCATTCAGGCACTCGCGGATCGCCTTGCCGTTATCCCAGGTCTCGGCCACGGAGAGCATTTCAAGGTTTTCCTCGATGCGGTCCGCGATCTTGTTCAGGATGACTGCGCGTTCGGCCGGGCTGGTCTTGCCCCAGGCGCCAGCCGCCGCATGCGCCGCGTCCAGTGCTACTTCGACGTCCTCTGCGGTGGAACGGGCCACCTCGCAGAAGACCTTGCCGGTGACCGGGGTGATGTTCTCGAAGTACATGCCCTTGACCGGGGCTACCCATTCACCGCCGATGTAGTTCTCGTAGCGCGGCTTGAAATTGACCAGTGCTCCATCGGTATTCGGGTTTGCGTAAACCGCCATTGCTCCACGTCTCCTTAATCGGATGTCCTGGCCGCGACGGCATCATCGCGGAACCATGCTTGTGACTCTAGTCACATAAAGGTTGCAGGCAGGTTGCAACGGGTCCCAGATGACCGCAATGGCATGTTCGTGCCTGGCGGGAGGAACGGCAATGGCAAGGAACCTAGTTCTCGAGGGCCTGGACCTCGGCGACGACAAGTGAGCGCGCTGGCGATTGCGCAGGCAATTCGCGCAAGGCAGCTCGCAAGAGGCCAGGGTCAGCCAACTGGCGGCCCAGGTTCAGCAGCTGATGCGCAGTTCCTCGATCCAGCACCATTTCACGCAGCGCGGCCTCGGTCCGGTACAGCAGCGAGACGATGCCTGGCGCCTGGGAGCGGGCCAGCAGGCCCGGGGAGTACAGCGGCAGGGCGGAATCGAGATCGCCCTGCTCCAGTGCACGCCATAGGCGGCCAAGGGTCGTATGCAGGTCCCACTGAAGGCGGTACGGGCGTGAAGTCAAGGCACGCCCGCCTGGGCCCGCGAGTACCTTGCGCAGCCTGACGATTTCGGCGCGGACCGTGCCCTCGGCCGCGGAATCGGGACGCTCGAACAGCTCTTCCACCAGCTGGGCAGTGCTCAGGCCTTCCCGGTAGTGCGCCAGAAGGGTCAATATTTCTGCATGGCGAAGGGAAATCGGCACTGATCCCAGATGGGCCCCATCAGAGCGCCCCAAGTCCAGGTAGTCGGGATCGGCCACGACTCCGGCACCCGGCAAGAGCAGCTGCGTTTCCGCAGCCATGACCGCCGCTTGCAGCAGCGGCAAGGAGTGCGTGGCAACGGCTTCCGGGCCACCGGTCAGGTCGATTGCGCCAATTACCTGACCAGTGCGCGGATCGCGGATCGGTACCGCCGAGCAGCTGTACTGCTGGGCTTGCTCATAGAGATGCTCAGCCCCCGAGACCTGCGAACCGGCCCCGGTTGCCAGCGCCATTCCCGGCGCGGATGTGCCAACACTCTTTTCTGCCCAGTCGGCACCTGCCATGAAGCCCACGTGCTCGGCTTGGCTCATCGAACTGGTGCTTCCCGCAACCCACAACAAGGTTCCGCCGGCATCCGCAAGGGCGACCAAGAGATTGGCGTCGGTTGCGGCGGGAACAAGGAGCTTTTCGAAAACAGGCCAAATCCGCTGGAGCTCGCTGCGCTCGCGGGCAAGGCGCAACCGGTCGTTGCTCAGAACCGGCGGTTCTTGAACCGAGCCTGTTTGGGCCAGCGACCGTTTCCAGGATTCGCGCACGTCATTGCGCAATGGGAGGTCGCCCAGTCCGGTTTCCTGCGAGGAGAGCAGCTCGCGGGCTTTTTGTGCGCGGCGAGTTGCGTTGGACCAGTCGATGGCAGATGTGCTCACGCTCCCCCTTCACCCCGTCGGAAAGATGGTTCTGTGCAGTTCCAACCAGACTAGGCGAAGAGGGGATGCTTGAGAAGAGGCGTGCTCCAACCCCTACTTCAACAGTTCAATCAGGGCATCCTCGTGGGTCAGCTGCGGGTGGTGCCCCGCGGAGGGAATGGAGTGCAGTCCAGCCTCGGGCCGGGACTCCAGCTGCCGGATTGCGGCGGGGTCCAATGGGTCTTCGGCTCCCCAGATAATTCGGAGCGGACCGTCATAGCGATCGAGCATCTCCCGCAACTGCCGGCGCCACTGCTTGGAACTCGCCAGGGCGAGATGGCCAGCTACCGCGGCGGCGGTACTTCGCTTCAGATCGCTGACGCTGGAGACCAAGGCAGTTGAGCTCGCCTCGTTGCCGGTCAATTGACGTGAGAGTTGCTCCGCGGTCGCATGGCGCAAATAGCCGCGGACCAGCGGCTGGAACCTTGGCGCCTTCCCTGCGTGCCCTTGCAAGAAAAACGGCGCAACCAAGGTCAGCGAGCGGACCTTGCCCGGCAGTCGACCCGCGGCGAGCGTGGCGGCGGCTGCCCCGATGGAGTGCCCGATCAGATCCACCGGGCCGCCTGCCAGGAGAGCGGGAAGCCACCGGCCCCAATCCGGGACGCCCCGTCCGCCGCTGAGCCCAAGCCCTGGCAGGTCAACGGCCCGTCCGCCAATGCCCTGAGCTACTGCGGCCCAGGTATCGGCATTTACCGGAAGGCCAGGGAAGATCAACCGGCGTTCCTCGCGGTCGCCCAGCTCAAAAGTTCTCACTCCCCCGACATCTACATAGCGGCGTGCCCCAGATGCCGCGGCCCCGAATCGGTGGGCGGCCAGATAGTCGGCCCAGCGCTCCAGAGAGGAACCAACATCAGGCATCTGGATTCCGTGCCGGTTGGCGAATTCGATCGCGGGCCCGGTCGGATAGCGGTCCGCGGACATGAAGTGGAGCGTTTCCGGATCGGCTTTGGTGACCCACGAAGGAAGAGCCTTGATTAGACCCACGGGCAAGCGCAGCTTGGGGACTTTCGCGCCAAGATGCCGGCCAGTTTCGGCCAGCAAGCGCCCCAGTGGCGCAGTGGCATCATCCAGCAGCCAGTAGGATTTGCCTATCGCCTCCGGCGCAATGGCCACGGCCGCCATGAACGCAGCCATATAGTCGACCGTGAGCACCGGCAAGAAAGTCGAGTCACCTGCGGGAAGAGCTGCGGTTTTCCCTTCCCAGAGCTGCTCAATGGTGCCGGCCAGCCCGATGTGCTGGTCGGATTCCCCGGTAATGCTGTGGCCGATGACGCTGGCCGGATTGACGATGGTCCAAGGGATTCCGTGTTCTTTGCCGAGGGCTTGGAAGACCGCGTCGGACTCCACTTTCGAGGCTTCGTAAGCGCCTAGTTTCCGGTAGAGATGATCGCGGCAGTCCTGCGGCCACGGAACCTTCGAGGGATCCTGCCCGCCGACTCGGTAGCCGGAAATATGCACAATGCGCTGCAGCTCTGGCAGTGCTGCAGCAAAATCCACCAGCTTCTCGACAATGCCAACATTAGCGCTGCGGGCTTCCTGCGCACTCATGCCGAATCGGTAGGTTCCGGCGCAATTGTGAATTTCGGTGACGCTGGTGAAGGCCGCAGGTCCGCCAGCCAGGATTTCAGGGGCGTCGAAGTCGACGATCGCGGTATTGATCTCTTGTTCCAGTCCGTGCTGGCTCAGCCAATTCTTGACCTTCGCTGCGGATTCAGCATTCCGGACAGCTGCTGTTACCTGCGTTCGGGCGTCGAGGAGGGCAAGGATCAGATGCCTGCCGATTAGTCCCGATGCCCCGAAAACCAGCGCATGGCGAAGGTTGGCTCCGTGCATCAATTCTGGTCCCCTTCGCCCTGTTGGCGCAGGCCAATGAGGTCGGCTACCGCGTCGGCGGCGGCGAGAAGCGGCCGGGTGCTTTTCATCGCCCGGGAAACGATGGCGGCCCCTTCGATGGTCGAGACGATAACAGTTGCCAGGGACTTCGCTTGGGCATTGCCCACGCCATCGGCTTCGAGCAGGGCAGTGGTCGGAGTGATCCATGACTCGAATGCGGTGGCGCAGGCTTGCCGCAGGCGTTCACTTGAGTCTCCCATTTCCAAGGTCACCACTGACACGGGGCAGCCTAAGCGGAAGCCGCTATCGCTGATGATGGCGGCCAACGCTTGGATAGCAAGCTTGGCGGCTTCGGCAGCACCTCCTGCGCTCTGGGCGACCTGGATAATCATGGTCTCGAATTGCTTGGCGGCCAGTTCTACTGCGGCCACGCCCAGCCCCTCTTTCCCATCGGGGAAGTGGAAATAGACCGACCCCTTTGGTGCTGCAGCGTGCTCGATCACTGCATTGAGGCCGGTGCCGCTGTATCCGCTGGTCTGGATGAGTTCAAGCATGGACTCTGCGAGCCGTGCCTTGGTGAGGTCTCCTTTGGAAGTCATACAATTAAAAATAGACCAGTCTATATATTTTTACAATCCGGCCTCTCGAACGCCCCGGGCAGCGCATCCACTTGCCACGCGCGCCCAAGCAATCCTGGGCGCGACGCTGCAGAAGCGCTGAATCATGATCACCGGAGCCATGGATGATGCTTGCCCCGTCCAGGCTTTGCGCAAGCAGTCGCCTCAGGGCGCACTGGGGAATTCGCTCCGCTCATGCCCGACGCCTCGCCGAGGCAAGGGATGCGATCGCATCGGCCACCGCCTCGGGTTCGGCAAATCGGAAATCCGCGCACGATGCGCATCAGCACCCTGTTCCCGACATGGGAACGGCTGCTCGCGAGTGGCATGGGGGCGGCCCCGCGGCGCGCAATCCCAAGGCTAAAATTCGCAGGTGACATATCACCTATACAATGTCGATTATATAGGGGATAAGTACACTACCTCCAAAAGTTTTGATCCACCTCTTTACTTCCAGCCCATTCCGGGCGTAACATACAACCAAATGGTTGTATATGAGTTGAGCGAAGAACAGGCAAACAAGGTCTTCCGCGCCTTGGCAGATGCCACACGACGAGACATCGTGCGGCGGACGCTAAACGCCGAGGTGAGCGTTTCGGAAATTGCTGCAAGCTATGACATGTCTTTTGCGGCAGTTCAGAAGCACGTCGCGGCATTGGAATCCGCTGGTCTGGTCACAAAAATCGCACGTGGTCGCGAACGCATAGTTCGCGGGCAGCCGGATACCATCCGGCACGCGCAAGAGCTACTCTCTTCCCTCGAAGACATCTGGCGCCAACGCATCAGCCGGCTCGATGATTTCCTCGCCGATGGGGACAAATAAGGAGCATTCCCATGCCTGTCACATCCGTTGTCAAAGATTCCGAAGCACTCTCACTGACTGTCCACGCAGAATTTCCGGTCAAGGTTTCCCGCCTGTGGGATGCTTACCTGGACGCCCGGCAACTTGAAAAATTCTGGGGGCCGGTGGAATACCCGGCAACTTTCACCCGGCACGATGCCACCCCTGGTGGACGCTCGAACTACCACATGACTTCTCCCGAAGGCGAAGAATTCCACGGTTACTGGATCTGGAATGAAGTCGTCGAGCACAAATTCTTTGAGGTCAGCGACGGCTTTGCGCACGCCGACGGCACTCCGAACCCCGACCTGCCCCTCAACCGCATGGTTTTCTCCTTCGACCCGACGCCTGAAGGATCAAAACTGACGATTACAGCAGTTTTCGATTCCGTTGAGGAGCTGGAACAAGTCGTCTCCATGGGCATGATCGATGGCACCCGCTCGGCCATGAGCCAGATCGAGCAAGTCCTCATCGACCTGCGCAATTATGCCGAAGATTTCATCACCGACGCACAGATCCTGTCGGACACCCAGGTGCGCATTACCCGCTTGGTTCGCGGGTCAATGGAGCAAGTCTGGCAGGCCCACCATGACCAGCGACTCATGAAGCGTTGGATGCTCGGCCCCGACGGATGGCAGTTGGCTGAATGCGTGACGGCGCAAGAGGCCGGCGAGACCTACCGGTACTGGTGGGAACCGCTATCTGCCGATGACGGCTCCGGTTTCGGTTTCACTGGAACCGTACTTGAAACGCTGCCCCAGTCCTACGAGCGGACCACGGAGCAAATGATCGGCACCGATTACCCGGCCACGGTGAATGAATTAACGCTGACATCCAACCAGGGCGGCACCCTGCTGACGATCCTGATCACCTACCCAGATGCGCAAACCCGCGACATGGTGCTCGCCACCGGAATGATCGACGGGATGGAGGCCAGCTACGCCCGGCTCGAATCGATTCTCTAAAGGGCGATTCGCCCCACATCCGGCGCCTTGGCGCGCGCAAATATGGAAGACTTAGACCCATGAGTTCTCAGAATGCGCGCGCAGGCCTGGACAAGAAGGCCGATCAGGTTCAGGAAATGTTTGACAAGCTGGCTCCTCGCTACGACTTGCTCAATACCTTGATGACCGGCGGCATCGTGAACTACTGGCGCAAGATCACCACCGAAGCGATCGCGCCAAAGCCCGGCGAGCGCATTCTCGACCTCGCCGCAGGCACCGGCACCTCCTCGGTCCCGCTCGCGGAAGCCGGCGCTGACGTCACCGCTTGCGACATGTCCCACGGCATGCTCGATGAGGGTCGCAAGCGCTACCCGCAGCTGAACTTCGTCTACGGAGACGGAACCGACCTGCCGTTCGAAGACAACACCTTCGATGCAGTGACCATCTCCTACGGTCTGCGCAATATCGCGGATACCGAGAAGGCCCTGTCCGAAATGCGCCGCGTGGCCAAGCCCGGCGGACGGATCGTCGTCGCCGAGTTCTCCACTCCGACCGTCGCCCCGATCAAGACGGCCTACAAGCAGTTCCTGCCGCGCGCCATTCCTGCGCTGGGCTATCTGGTTTCCCCTAACCCGACCGCTTACGCCTACTTGGCTGAATCCATTGCAGCTTGGCCAGACCAGGACGAACTGGGTGCCAAGTTCGTCAACGTTGGCTGGAAGAACGTGGAATACCGCAACCTGACCGGTGGCATCGTCGCCGTGCACCGCGCCTGGAAGTAGCACTTCTCCAGAATTTTCCTTCTGGCCCGCAGCCGAAATGACGGATGCGGGCCAGAAGCTTTAAAGCACTGGTTCCGCGGCGGCGGGCTGTGTCTTTCTGCCGGCCCAGCTGGCATGCTTGTGTCCGTGAGCCAGATACCAACCGAATCGCACCGCCCCGCGATGAGCTGGAAGCTGCTGCCAGCCTCCCTGCTCTCGGGTTCCGCAGTGTTCCTCTTCGGCGCCGAAAACGACCTGTTGGGCTACGGCCTGCTGGCGCTGAGCCTGCTGTGCGCAGCGGTCATCCAGCGCAGGCTCGCTCGGCATCTGGCATTGATCGCTGCAGGGCTGGTGATCATCAGCCTGGTTCCGCTCAACGCCGATCTGGACCTGGGCCACATGGCGCTGATGGGCGCAGCGCTGGCCGCGGCAGTCCTGCTGCCCTGGCTGATCTCGCGCTTCGCCTTGCGCGAGCAGATCATCAAGTTCCCGGTGAACACCGGCCTCAAGTGGCCGCTGGCAGCGAAGCTGTACTTGCTGGGGGTGGTGGCGCTGGGCTTCTTCATCCTCCCGGTGTACCTGATCAGCACCGGCGCCTACCAGAACTGGCCGGATGCCTCGGACCCAGTCATCTTCTGGCGGCTCTTCCTCGGAGTTAATTCGGTGGGCATCTGGGACGAGCTGTTCTTCATCTGCACGGCATTCGCATTGCTGCGCCAGCATTTCCCGGACTGGCAGGCCAACCTCCTGCAAGCGGTGATCTTCTCCTCCTTCCTGTGGGAGATCGGCTACCAATCCTGGGGGCCGTTGCTGACCTTTCCCTTCGCCCTGCTGCAGGGGTATACCTTCAAGCTGACCAAGTCCTTGTCCTATGTAGTTAGCGTGCATCTGATCTTCGACTTCGTCCTGTTCCTCGCGCTGGTCCACGCGCACAACCGGGAATGGCTCCCGATCTTCTTGTACTGAGGGGGTTAACACCCCAATTCCCCCCTGCTACACTCGTTGGCATGGATACCTACTGAGCCAGCCGATGACCCCGCATCGATTCCCAACGGTGCATCTTGTTCATTTCGGCTACCGGCTTCGGTATCCTTTTCCTTTCCGGCTCCCCTGCGGGGTTGAGCCAATTCTGCGATCCCCCAAGCCGGCAGCCCCTTCGCATTCGCGGGAGGACCTGCATGTCTTTGACACCACCAATTACCCTGAACAACCTCAGCTTTTCCTGGCCCACGGGAGAAAGCGCCCTGGCCAATCTGGACGGCACGTTTCCATCCGGGCGGACCGGGTTGATCGGCGCCAACGGCAGCGGCAAATCGACGTTGCTGAAGCTGATCGCTGGGCAGCTGCGCCCAACGAGCGGAACGGCAGAAACGAACGCACCGCTGAGCTACCTGCCGCAAACGCTGGCTCTGGAACAGGACACGACCGTCGCCCAGCTGCTGGGGGCGCATCAGGTCCTGGCGGCTTTGGAAGCTATCGAGTCCGGCAGTGTCGACCCAGCGGATTTCGATGCGGTGGGCGCGAACTGGGATGCCGAAGCCCGGGTTCGAGCTGAACTGGCGCCGCTGGGCTTCGACGGGCTGGATCTGGGCCGCCAAATCACCACCTTATCGGGTGGGGAGGTCATGCTACTGGCGGTACTGGGCCTGCGACTGGCCGATTCGCCGATCACGCTGCTCGACGAGCCGACGAATAACCTCGATCGCCCTGCCCGTGAATTGCTCTACGACCTTGTACGTGCCTGGAAGGGCACGCTGGTTGTGGTGAGCCACGATATCGAGCTGCTCGAGCTCATGGAGCATACGGTGGAGCTCTACGACGGGAAGCTCAGCGTTTTCGGAGGGCCCTACAGCTCATACCGCGAGCAGCTTGAAACCGAGCAGCAGGCGGCCGAGCAGGCAGCCAGAACTGCCCAGGCCTCCCTGAAAGTGGAAAAGCGCCAACGGGCAGAGGCCGAAACGAAGTTGGCGCGGGCCAAGCGCAAGGGTCGGGCCACCCAGCTTTCCGGAGGCATGCCGAAGATCCTGGCCAACCACCTTCGCCAGAAATCCGAGGCGAACGCCGGGAAGATGCGTTCAAACCTGGATGGCAAGGTCGATTCGGCCCAGGCCAGGCTCGACGATGCCGATCGGCGGGTTCGGCAGGCCGAGCACATCAGCATCGAGCTGCCCGATCCCCGGTTGCCCTCGGGCAAGCAGGTCGCGGCGCTAGGTGCAGAAGATCACCAGTTCATCATCCAGGGAGCCGAACGCGTGGGCCTTGTCGGCCCCAATGGTTCCGGGAAGACCCGGCTGCTCCAGCAGATGCTCGCCGGCGAAGATCCCGGCCCCGGACCGGGCGGAACGCTCTTCGTGGACCGGGTCGGGTACCTGCCCCAGCGCCTGGACGGCCTGGATGGCCAACTAAGCGCGATCCAGAACGTGGCGCTGGTGGCGCCAGCAGCAACCGCGAACGACGTGCGCAATATGCTTGCCCGGTTGCTGCTGCGCGGGGCCAGCGCCGACCGGCCAGTGGCGGCGCTGTCCGGCGGCGAGCGTTTCCGGGTCCATCTGGCGACGTTGCTGCTGGCAGAACCAGCCGCGCAGCTGCTCATCCTCGATGAGCCGACGAATAATCTGGATATGGACAGCGTGCGCCAGCTCAGTGAAGCACTGGGCGCCTATAAGGGTGCGTTGCTGGTAGTCAGCCACGATCAGCATTTCCTGTCGCAGCTGGATCTGGACTATTTGCTGGAGCTGGATGCGCAGGGAACCTTGGCGAAGTCCTACCCGAATCCAGTTTGATAACCCCACGGCGGTGTGCTGCCGGTTTAGACTTGTTCAAAGCACACCGCCAAGGACCCCGAAAGCAAGTTGAGTATGTCCTACCCCCAGCGCACCGTCGAAGTCGTCAAGAGCGGCCTCGTGATCGACCAGTCCGCAACCCTGCTCTGGCAGGACATCAAACGTGCCTTCATCTATGAAACCGGTTCCGGCCAGGAAATCCTCACCTGCGCAGAATTCATGCTGGTCGAGGGGTACAGCGTGGAGATCAATAGCCAGATGCCCGGCTGGGACATGGCCATTGAGCACTTGCCGCAGCGCATCGAGAACCTGGTCGACGAACGCTAGAAACCGCTAGGAGCACCCATGGCTACGATTGTTCTTTTCCATCACGTCCAGGGCCTGACCCCCGGGGTGCAGGAGATGGCCGCAGAATTGCGCGCCGCTGGCCACACCGTGCACGCACTGGATCTGTACGCCGGCAAGCTGCCCAAGGATTTCGATGCCGGGATGCGCATGGCAGGCAAGCTGACCGCGGACAAGATCCAGGAACGCGTCGACAAGCTATTTGGCAAACTGCCCGAAGAGCTGGTCTACATCGGCACTTCCTGGGGCGCGGCCCTGGCCCAGCAGTGCGCGCAGCAACGTCCCGGCGCCATCGCCGCGATCCTGCTCGAATCCTTCGTGGATCTGGACGCCGACTGGAGCTTCGGGCCGTGGCCGGAAAATGTCCCGGTGCAGATCCATGGCATGGACCAGGACCCGTTCTTCGCGAAGGAAGGCGACCTGGAGGCAGCTCAGCGCTTCGTTGAAGCAGAGGGCGGCGATATCGCCCAGCTCTTCACCTACCCTGGCAAGCAGCACCTGTTCACCGACAGCTCGCTTCGCTCGCATGATCCAGAAGCTCGCGCGTTGGTGATGGAACGCATGGTCAAGTTCCTTCAGCCCTACGTCTAGCACGAGGGCAGTCCGCTGGTTCCATGCCGGACAATAAATCGAAAAACCGGACCCGGCTTGCGTTAGCAAGCCGGGTCCGGTTTCATTTTGTGCGCCCTGCGGGGATCGAACCCGCGACCAATGGATTAAAAGTCCAGTGCTCTACCAGCTGAGCTAAAGGCGCACGGCACAAGGCCAAAATCCATACTACCTGATGGACCGGCATGAGTATTAATCGGCGTATTCCGCAATTCGGCAGCCCGTAATTTCCGCTGGATCTTGGGGTTTGCAAGCTAAATCACTTGTTGGCGCAGAACTCAGGATCAGCGAGTATTCTGGAGCGCATGAGAGGTGCACGTGCAGGATCAAAAGTTGCCCAGGATGCGGGATTCCGCCATCACAAACCACGCCCCTTCGCCCCGGCAGATTTCGAGCCCTACGAGGGAGGCGCTGATCCGGCACGCGTATCCGAGGCAGCCCATCTGTCCGCCCAGGCTTTCGTGCAGCGCGGCATTGCCAACAACGACCCCGAAGTTTCACGCCGGCTGATTGCGGTGGCCGAAGAAGAAGGGCTGGAGGTGCTCGCGCAGCTGTGGAGCGAGGCTCCGGCCCGCTCCCTGCCAGGTGCCCTGTGGCGCTTGTATGCGGTTCGCGCGGCAACAATGAGCAAGCCCGAGGTGCATTCTGCACGCTTCCAGGCTGGAGCCCATCGTGCCCAGGTCGAACGCATCGTCGCCGGAGTGGCCGAGCCGCCGACCGCCGAGGAGATGAAGAAGATGACCGGGTCGATTCTCTCCGGCGCCTTCGACGGCGACTTCGCCCACGCCTTGGAACGCACCGCCGCCTATTGCCGGGTACTGGCGCTGGGCATGACCGAGCATGCCGATGCCGCGGATTTTTCCAGCAGCGATCGGGGAACCAAGCTGACCCAGCAGGCCAAGGCCCTGATGGGCACCGCCGTGGATCTGGAAGCCTGCGCCCGGCTTTGGCGCCAGGACGCATTGGACTGAAACATGATCCCGCGCCCTTAGGATGGGTTGAGGAAGTTGCCCCTCAATTTTAGGCAGGTGGGTGTGGGCGCCGCATCGAGGACCAACTCTTCAGGGCTCGTACGCTGGTTGCTGATCCTGATCGCAACGGCGTTGCTTTCCCAAACGGCGCTGAACCTCATTCGTCCGGTGACCACCTATAAGCTCATCTCTTTTGGCTCCGGCGAGTTCACCGTCGGCGTGGTGACCGCCGCCTATGCCATCCTCCCGCTGTTCACCGCAATGATGCTGGGCCGGGCCAGTTCGCGGATCCGCAGGATCCGGTTCCTGATGGTTGCCGGCGTGGCCTTGCTGGCCGCGGGCGGCATCGGCATCAATTTCTCCCCGAATGCCTTGACCGTGGCGCTGGCCAGTGCCGTGCTCGGGCTCGGGCATCTGATGTTTACCATTGGCGGGCAATCTTCCATCGCCCGGTTCTTCCCCGACAGCGATCTGGACAAGGGCTTTGGCTGGTTCACGGCCGCCTACGCGGCTGGGCAATTCATCGGGCCGCTGATTGGCGGATTGGTGCTCGGCTCCGGTACCGATGCCGCCTCCCCTGAGCGCATCGCCGGCATCAGCCTGTCGCTGTGGATTGCGGCCGGGTGCTCACTGCTAGCTGTCCCCTTCTTGCTTCCGAGCTGGCAGCCGAGGATTTCCAAGACGGCGCCGCAAACCCGCCCGGCGAAGTCCGAAGCCTCCATTCCCTCGGTCTTGCGCATCAAGGGCATGGCTTCGCACATGTTCGCCTCGATGACCTTGCTGGCCATGCTGGACATCCTCACGGCCTTCTTGCCGCTGGTGGCGGAGAAACATGGCGTCACACCCGAAGATGTTGGTGTGCTTTTGGCCATTCGAGGTTTCGCTTCGGTAGTTTCCCGGCTGTTCATCCCCAAGCTCTCGGCCCACTTCGAACGCAACCACCTGCTAGTCACCAGTTTGTACATTTCGGGCATAGCCATCGCGCTGGCCCCGATCTTCATCGATTCGCTGTGGGCCTCCGGGGCCGCGTTGCTGGTCGGCGGCTTCTTCCTGGGCCTGGGCCAGCCGATGACCATGACCATGATTTCCACCTCGGTACCGGCGGTGGACCGCGGTGCCGCATTGGCCGTGCGGCTCATGGGAAACCGGGTCGGACAAGTAGCTTTGCCGATCATCTCGAGTACGGTCGCCGCGGGTTTGGGGCCGGCGGGAGCGATCTGGTTCTGCTGCGCGCTGCTCTGCCTGAGCGGAGCGGAGAAGAGCGTGCGCCGCTAGCGTGAGAAAACGCACGAGCGCCGCCCTGCGGTTGACAGCACACCGGTAGGGCGAGAACACTAGGTAACGGTGCCGGGCCGCTGGTAACCCCGGGCTCCAAAATTCTGCCGCTTCGAGCGGCCTTCCGCCGAGAGGCGTTCCCGGTCCGGCACCTTCAAATACCCGGTGTTAACTTCCACGTCGTAAACTGTTCTGCGTTGGTACCAATAGCCGTCGAATCGAATGGTGCGCCGTAAAGTGAAGTTCCAGATCTTTCCCTCCGCCTCGCGCGGCATCGAGTTGCTGTGCGGGTTGACGACGACCATTCGCACCTCCGTTGCCAATGTCGCCGAGATGATCGGCTCACCCGATACCCGTGCGGACCAGCTGCGGGATCTGGCCTCCGCGGAAGCCGAGGCCTCCGATCTGGTGCACGCGGTGCTCACCCACCTGCGAACCAGCTATATCAGCCCGCTTCCCCGCGAAGACATGTACACGCTTTCGCGCTTGCTGCACGAAACCATGGAACAGCTGCGCGGCACCGGCGAACTGATCATGACCGTTGGCTCCACCCCGCTTTCCGAGCGTTCCTCGGAGCAGCTTGAACTCATTTCGCAGCTGGCCGAGCTGGCCTCCGATTCGGTCCAGCGCCTGCATAACCTCGATGACCTGGAAGACAACTGGCTGCAGATGCTGCAGTTCTCCAAGCGCGCGGCCCGAACCCACCTGGTGTGGGTCAATGAGATCGCGAAGTTCGCCAAGCCAGGGACCATCCACCGCCACCAGCGCGTGGCCGACCACCTGATGCTTACCGCCAACACCCTGCGCCAGTTCGCCGACCACCTGGGTCGCGTGCTGGTGAAGGAGTCCTAGGGGAAATGACCATCCTTTCGGTCCTCACCGGATTCGCGATCGTCCTGACCCTGGGCTATGGCGTGCTCAACGGCTTCAGGGATTCCTCTACGGCCGTTGCGGCCTCCGTCCGCACCAGGGCGCTGCGCCCGGCCATTGCGGTCTCTGTGGCGGCGGTATTCGCCTTCCTCGGCACCTTGGCGACCTCGGGGCTGAGCGTGGCGCTGGTGGACAAGCTGAACTTCAATCTCCCCGATGGCGTCGTCGGATTGAAGCTGCTGATCTGCGGCCTGCTGACCGCCGGCGCGTGGGGCCTGTATTGCTGGTGGCGCGGCCTGCCGGTCAGTTCCACCCATGCGCTGTTCTCCGGCTTGGTGGGCGCCAGCGGCGCCTCGGCTTTCATGGGCGACCTGTCGATGTCCGGGGCCTGGGGTCTGCTGCTCGGCTCGGTGCTGCTGCCCATGCTGATCACCCCGGTCATCGCCTACCTGTTGTCCTATGCGCTGGTGATTCCGGCGACCTGGCTGATGCGCCACAACTCCTCGCGTTCGGTCAACAACGGCTCGCGCGCAGGCCAGGCCATCACCGCCTGCGCCGTGGCTCTGGGACTGGGGCTGCAAGATGGCCAGCGCACCGGCGCGATGATCGCACTGGTGCTGATCACCGGTCATGCAATGGACCCGGGGCCCGTGACATGGGCTATCCAGCTGGCCGCGGCCTCGGCACTGGGGCTTGGCGTGCTCCTGGGCGGATGGCGCATCACCTATACGCTCGGCCGCCGGCTGGTGAACTTCGATCCGCTGCGCGGCATGATCGCCCAGGGCGTAGCCGCGGCAATGCTGTTCCTCGGCTCGCTCGTCTTGCACCTGCCGCTGTCCACCACGCAGGCGGTAACCAGCGGCATCGTCGGTGCCGGCAATAACCAGTCTTTCGAATCGGTGGTGTGGCGCAATGTCACCAAGGTGCTGCTGCACTGGGTGCTGACCCCGATTGCCTGCGTTGCCTGCGGCGCGATTCTCACCCTGGCGGTGCACCCGCTGCTGGGCAACGCCTAGTCTTCGCCCGGAATGAAGAGGTCTTCGATCTTGCAGCCGAAGACCGCCGAGAGCTTGAATGCCAGCGGCAGGGACGGGTCGTAGCGGCCTTTTTCAAGCGAGATGACGGTCTGCCGGGAGACGCCCAGCAGGTCGGCCAATGCTTGCTGGGAGAACCCGCGTTCCCTGCGGTATGCACTGAGATTGTTCTCCACTAGCTTTCTGCCCGCTTAATGATGAAATAGCGGATTCCGAAGTCAAGCAACGCCAGCAGCACGACACCAGCCAGAACGAGGCCAAGTGATGCTTGGATCTGAATGAACGAAAACACTGCACCACCGAGGCCGCAAACTAACAGCAAATCCTGGAACACTCCGATGGCAGCTCGGTCATACCACTGGCTCTCCACCGATATCTCGGGGTTCCTTGTGGCACCGCGCAGGGTGTCGCGATCCAGCAGCAACGCCCAGCAAGCTGTAGAAAGCACCGGCAGCAAGCCAGCGGCCATGAGCAACGCTGCCAAGACGAAATGCTCCGGGGCGTTCAGCCGGGCGAAGAGCACACCTGCACCGGCTGAAAGCACTGCCCCTGCGCTGAGGCTGACGGCAATCAGGGCGCCCGACCCGCCACCGAAGCGCGAACGGCCCCATTTGCTCTGGCCAACTGCTTTTGAATCCATCGTTGTCCCCTATCCCTATTGATGTAAACCACACTTTACTGACAAGCGTGCTTTACAGTCAAGGGTGCTTTACATGAATAGTTAAAGTGCAGCGGCGCACCGTAATCGGTGCGCCGCTGGCGGTGATCCCCTCCAGGATCCCCGGAAGACCCCCCTTCCGGTCCGTCTACCGCCGGCTCAAGGAGCGGCGGTATCCGAAATCTTTATCCGAAGCGTCCGGAGACGTAATCCTCGGTGGCCTTCTGCTCCGGGTTGGAGAAGATGGCTGCAGTGTCGTTGTACTCGATGAGCTTGCCCGGCTTGCCGGTGCCCGCAATGTTGAAGAACGCGGTCTTGTCGCTCACGCGTGCGGCCTGCTGCATATTGTGGGTCACGATCACTACGGTGTAGTCGTTCTTCAGCTCGTTGATCAGGTCCTCGATAGCCAGGGTGGAGATCGGGTCCAATGCCGAGCAAGGCTCATCCATCAGGATCACGTCCGGCTTGACCGCAATGGTGCGGGCGATGCACAGGCGCTGCTGCTGGCCGCCGGAGAGTCCCGAGCCCGGCTTGTCCAGGCGATCCTTGACTTCGTTCCACAAGTTGGCGCCGCGTAGCGACTTCTCGACCAGGGCATCGGCATCGGACTTGGAAATCCGCTGGCCGTTCAGCTTCACTCCGGCGAGCACGTTGTCCTTGATGGACATGGTCGGGAACGGATTCGGACGCTGGAAGACCATGCCGATCTGGCTGCGCACGGTGACCGGGTCGACGCCGGCGCCGTACAGGTCATCGCCGTCCAGCAGGACCTGGCCCTCGACGCGGCCGCCCGGGATGACCTCGTGCATGCGGTTCAGGGTGCGCAGGAAGGTGGACTTGCCGCAGCCCGAGGGGCCGATGAAAGCGGTGACGGACTTCGGCTCGATGTTGATCGAGACGCCTTCAACGGCGAGGAACTTGGAGTAGTAGACGTTCAGGTCGTTGACGTCAATGCGTTTTGCCATGATGTAATCCTTGAAAAGTTCGGGTTTGTCCGGACCGGAGCCTTAGCTCAACGGCCCTTCTTTGGGGCGAAGATCGAAGCGACCAGGCGGGCGATGAGGTTCAAAGCCATGACCATGAAGATCAGCAGCAGGGCAGCAGCCCAGGCGCGCTGCACCGACGGGTCGATGTTCGTCGGGCTGGTCGGAGTCAGGATCTGGTAGTAGATGAACGTCGGCAGCGTGGACATCCAGTTTGCGAAGACGTTCATGTTGATCTGGCTTGCGATGCCTGCGGTGACCAGGATTGGCGCGGTCTCGCCGATCACGCGGGCGATGGCCAGGGTGACGCCCGAGGCGATGCCGGAGATCGCGGTCGGGATGACGACCTTCAAGATGGTGCGCCAGCGGCGCACGCCCAGCGCGAAGGAAGCTTCACGCAGTTCGTTGGGAACGATCTTGAGCATTTCCTCGGTGGAGCGGACCACCGTTGGGATCATCAGCACGCTCAACGCGACCGCCGCGACGATGCCCATGCGGGCGTTCGGACCCAGGATCATGCCGAAGAAGGCCGCTGCGAACAGGCCGGCAACGATCGAAGGGATGCCGGTCATCACGTCGACGAAGAAGGTGATCGCCTTGGACAGCGCCTTGCCCTGCCCGTATTCCACCAGGTAGACAGCGGTCAGCATGCCCACCGGAACGGAGATCAAGGTGGCCCACAGGGTGATCAGCAAGGTGCCCATCACCGCGTGGTACGCGCCGCCGACTACCGGGGTGCCATTGGCGACGGATTCATTGTCCACCGCGCCGGTCACGCCGTTCATGGAGCTGAACAGGAAGTGGCTATTCAGGCCCGGCATGCCCTTTTCCAGCACCGTATAGAGCACGGATACCAGCGGGATTACGGCGACGATGAACGCCGCGTAGATCAGGTAGGTCCACATCGCGTTCTTGCCGCGGCGCTTGCCTTCAGCTGCGGTGGTGATCACGGAGGCGGCCACCAGGAAGATGAGCGCCGAGTAGATGGCGAAGGAGGCAACGTTGAAGCCGGTCAGCGTGGACGCTGCCGCGCCGACAATGATGGCGCCTGCGGCGATCGCCCAGATGGCCCACTTCGGCAGCTTGCCCTTGGCCAAGGAGTTGCGCTTGCGCACCGGTGGAGTCGGGGCCCCGGGCCTGTTGCTCTGGTTAGTAGTCATGGTGCTCATCAGTTAGCTCCCGAGAATTCCTTGTGGCGGGCGATGATTCCACGAGCGATCATGTTCACGACCAGGGTGATCAGGAACAGGACCAGGCCGGCGGCGATCAGCTCTGCCAGGCGCAGGCCGAAGGCCTCAGGGAAGTTCAAGGCGATTTCCGCGGCGATAGTCTGGTTGCCGGTCTTGATCAGCGATGGGATCAGGTTGCCGGTGGAGAGCACCAGCGCAACGGCCATGGTCTCGCCCAAGGCGCGGCCCAGACCCAGCATGACGGCGGAAATGATGCCCGGACGGGCGAACGGGATCACCGCGGTGGTGATCATTTCCCAGCGGGTTGCGCCCAGTGCCAGCGCGGCTTCCTCGTGCAGCTTGGGAGTCTGCAAGAAGATCTCGCGGCTCAGCGAGGTGATGATCGGCAGCACCATCACGGCCAGCACGATGCCGGCGGTGAGCATGGTCTTGCCGGTCTGGCTGGCGGGGCCTTCGAAGATGGGGATGAAGCCCAGATTCTTGGCCAGCCATTCGTAGCCTGGAACCAGAGCCGGAGCGAGCACCATGTAGCCCCACGCGCCGTAGATCACCGAGGGGATCGCGGCGAGCAGATCGATCAGGTAGCCCAGCGGGCCTGCGACCTTGCGTGGAGCGAAGTGCGAGATGAACAGCGCCACGCCGATGCCGATCGGGGTGGCGATCAGCAGCGCGATAGCCGCTGCGATCACGGTGCCGATAACAATCGGCCAGATGTAAGCGAAGAATCCTGCGCCGCCGGAAATCTCCGCCGGATCGGCGAAGAACGTCGGCAGGGCTTGGATCAGCAAGAAGACCGCGACCGCGAAGAGCGTGATCAGGATCAGGACACCGGCGCCCAGGGCGGCACCGGAGAAGATCTTGTCACCAGCGCGGCCGGAAGTCGATGACTTGCTTGTCAAAGCATTGGTAGTCATGGCTAGAGCCTTTACGAAACGGGGGTGGTGCAGTTTTCACTGCGGGGGTGGAGGGGTACTGCTGGTGCGGGTGGGTGAGTTCGTCCACCCGCACCTGGTGCCGGTTGCCCGGCGGGGTACTACTCGGCGACGGTGATGCCGTCGATCGACTTCTTTGCCTTCTCGGCAATGGCTGCCGAGATCGGGGCGTTGCCTGCCGAAGCCTGCGCGGTCTTCTGGCCATCTTCGGAGATGACGTAGTTGCCGAAGGCCTTGACCAGATCGGCTGTTGCCTGGTCCTTGTAGCTGCTGCAGAAGATGTGGTACGAAACCAGGACGATTGGGTAGGTGCCCGCTTCGGTGGTGTCGCGCTCCAGGTCCAGAGCCAGGTCGTTCTCGGCTGCGCCTTCAACTGGGGTTGCGGTCTCCAGGGCCTTGGCAGCTGCTTCAGCAGAAATCTTGGTGTATTCCTCGCCGACCTTCACGTTCACGGTGGACAGGCCGCCCACTGCGGAGAAGTCGGCGTAGGTGATTGCGCCGTTGGTGGAGGTGGTGGTCGAAACCACGCCAGAGGTGCCCTTGGCATTCTCCGACTGGATGTCGCTTGGCCAGTCGCCGGAAACATCGTAGCTCCAAACGTCAGCCGCTGCGGCCTTCAGGTACTCGACGAAGTTCTCGGTGGTACCGGACTCATCATTGCGGTGCACCACGGTGATTGCGGTGTCCGGGAGTTCAACGCCTTCGTTCTGCTTGGCGATAGCCTCATCGTTCCACTTGGTGATTTCCTTCTTGAACACCTTGGCGATGGTGGCTGCGTCCATGTTGATCTCTTCAACGCCTTCGAGGTTGAAAGCGATCGCGATCGGCGAAACGTAGGCCGGGATGTTGAATGCGCCTTCTGGGCCGCAAACTTCCTTGGCCTTTTCGGCTTCGTCTTCCTTCAGGTATGCATCCGAGCCGGCGAACTGCGCGCCACCTGCCAGGAATGCTTCGCGGCCTGCGCCGGAGCCATCTGGCGAGTACTGCACGTTGGCTTCCGGGTTGGCGGTCTTGAAGCCGGTGGTCCATGCTTCCATGGCCGAGTTCTGGCTGGATGCGCCGATGCCGGTCAGGGTTCCGGTGACACCGGATGCTGCCGACGCCTCGGCACCTTCAGAACCTGCTGCGGCGGTTGGGTTATCCGAGCCGCAAGCGGTCAGCGCGAGTGCCGCTACGGAAAGAACAGCAGCTGCGCTGCCAAAGCGATTGAGCTTCACGAGATTTACTCCCCATGTTGGTAGATCGATGTAAAACCTTCAGCGGCGTCTTCCCGCTTCATCTACGACGTTAAAGATCGAAAGTAACCAGCTCCCCCGGCAAAGGTGAACATAAGGTTAACAACATACCTGAAGCCAAGTGATCCTGCTCACCAGCGCAATATCCCGGCAGCTTCTGCCACCTGCCGCCGAACACGTGGAAGACTGAAGCCATGGCAACTGGGCGGAAAGTGAAGCGCATGCCAGCGCATCTATTCGGATTCATAGCGCAGCGCAATCGCGCTGGGCTGATACGCTCGCGCAACTCCCTGCCTAGAATCCTGCGCATGACGCTTGGCGCAATCGGAGCCTTTTGGATCGCCGAAAGCATCTGGGGACATTCCCAACCGATTTTCGCAGCCACCAGCGCGCTGGTTTCCCTGGGCTTCGGCGCCTCCACCACCGTGCGCAAAACCGCCGAAGTCGCCCTGGGGTGCACCCTGGGGGTGGCGCTGGGCGATACCCTCATGCACTGGTTCGGGCAGGGGATCTGGCAGGCCGCACTGGTGATGTCGCTGAGTCTGGTCATTGCCCGCTATTTGGATTCCGGTGCCATCTTCTCCACCCAGCTGGGCATGCAATCGGCACTGGTAGTGCTGCTGCCCATCAGCGCGGATGGGCCATTTGCCCGTTCCGTCGATGCCCTGACCGGGTCCCTGCTTGCCCTGCTGGTGATTATTTTCTGGCCTACCGACCCGCGGCGCAGCCCGGTGTCCGCGTTATCGGATCTGTTCAAGGAGCTCTCCGAAGCGCTTTTGGAATGCGCCTGGGCCATCCGCGACGATGACCGGCGCGCAGCCTTCCACGCACTGATCAAGGCTCGCGGAACCCAGAAGTACCTGGATATGCTGCCAGCCGCCTTCCGCGCTTCGAAGGAAATCGCAACGATTTCCCCCACCGGGCGTCGCCACCGCCATGAACTGAACCGGCTATCCAAGCGTTTCAACCACTACGACTGGGCCGCCCGCAACTCGCGGGTCTTCGCCCGGCGCCTTGCTTCCGTGCTCAGCAACAGCGCACTGAACCCGGAAGGCGCGCAAACCTTGGCTCCCCTGATGCGCGAGCTATCCGAGGCGGTCAACACCTTGGCGCACTCGGTGCGCGAAACCACGGTGGCTGGCCAACGCAAATACGAGAAGGCCGCCCAGCTGCAGCTCGAAGGCGTCGCCGCCCAGCTGGATCCGCGCGCCCTGGGAGTTGAGGGGCTCCAGGGCGAAGGCCTGGTCTTGCTGCTGCGCCCGATGGTGGTGGATCTGCTCGAAGCGGCAGGCCGCGAACACGAAGAAGCCATCGAAGTGCTGCCCAAGCTGTCCTGAACGAAAATGTCCGCATAGCTCGATAGCATTGAGCCATGGCCAAAACCTCCACTCGCAGCAAGTCTTCCGCATCGTTCAAATGCTCTGAATGCGGGTGGACCACGATTAAGTGGGTGGGCCGCTGCGGCGAATGCCAGGCCTGGGGCACTGTCGAAGAAGTGGGTGTCGTCTCCGCCCGTACCGTAGCCGCGGCCAAGGTGGCCCACCCAGCCAAGCCGATCGCGCAGATTGACGGCTCCGAAGCGGCCTTCCGCCCCAGTGGCGTCTCCGAACTTGACCGCGTGCTCGGTGGCGGCCTGGTTCCGGCAGCTGCGATCCTGCTGGCCGGCGAACCTGGCGTGGGCAAGTCCACGCTGCTCTTGGACGTTGCCGCGAAAGCCGCGCAAACCGGCTTGCGCGTGCTCTATCTAACCGGTGAAGAGTCCGCCGCGCAGGTAAAGTCCCGCGCCGAACGCATCAACGCCATCGCCGATACGCTGTTCCTGGCCGCCGAAACCGACCTGGCTCTGGCCTTGGGCCAGATCCAGGAGATCGATCCGCAGCTGCTGATCCTGGACTCGGTGCAGACCTTCTCCTCGGCAGAGGTGGACGGCGCTGCCGGCGGCGTTTCCCAGGTGCGCGAAGTCGCTGCCTCGATCATCAACGCGGCCAAGACCCGAGCCATGTCCACCATCATGGTCGGCCACGTGACCAAGGAAGGTTCGGTCGCCGGCCCACGGCTGCTCGAGCACCTGGTGGACGTGGTCTGCCAGTTCGATGGCGAGAAGCATTCGCGGTTGCGCATCCTGCGCGCGCTGAAGAACCGCTACGGAGCCACCGACGAGGTGGGCTGCTTCGATTTGAATGAAGACGGCATTGAATCGCTGACCGATCCTTCCAAGCTTTTCGTCACCCGAACCCGCACCCCGGTGCCGGGCACCTGCATCACCGTCACGATGGAGGGCCGCCGGCCGCTGGTTGCCGAGGTGCAGACCTTGCTCTCGCGCAGCAATGCCCCTGCTGCCCGCCGGGCCACCAGTGGCTTGGATGCCGCGCGGGCGCAAATGGTTGTGGCGGTGCTGCAGGCCCGCGCGCATATGGATCTGTCGTCCATGGACTCGTATATCGCCACCGTGGGTGGCGTGAAAATTGCCGAACCCGCCTCGGATCTGGCCTGCGCGCTGGCATTGGCTTCTTCGATGAATGAGTTCCCGCTGCCGCAGGACTTCGTGGCCTTCGGCGAAGTCGGCTTGGCCGGCGAAGTTCGGCAAGTACCGGAAATCTCGCGGCGCATCACCGAGGCGCAGCGTCTGGGCTTCTCTTTCGCGATGGCTCCGGCCACCCCGGAACCGTTGAAGAATATCCCCGAGGGCATCCGCGTATTCCAGGTGGAGAACATCGCGCAGGCGCTGGATATTGCGTTTAACCAGCGACAGAAGCCCGCAGGATAAACTTGATTGTTGCTGCCCGCCGAAAGGACGCAAGTTGAAAGCGCACCCAACCCCCGGATTCCTTGCCGTTCTGGCCCAGATTGCCCCGGGTACCGAGCTCGCCCAGGGTCTTGAACGGATCCAGCGCGGCCGTACTGGCGCTCTCATAGTGCTGGGCCATGACAGGCTCGTGGAGTCGATCAGCTCCGGCGGCTTCAGGATCAACACCGAATACACGCCTACACGCATCCGCGAACTGGCCAAGATGGACGGCGCGATCATTCTGGACGGCACAGGACGCCAGATCCAGCAGGCCGGCGTGCAGCTGATGCCGGATGCGCAGATTGAAACCCAGGAGTCCGGCACCCGCCACCGCACGGCAGAACGCGTAGCCGCGCAAACCGGGTTCCCGACGATTTCGGTTTCGCAGTCCATGCAGACCATCACCCTCTATGCCGACGGCGAGCGCCATGTGCTCGAGCCAGCCGAGCGCCTGCTGGCCCGCGGCAACCAGGCTATTGCTACCTTGGAACGGTACCGCCACCGCCTGGACCAGGTCACCAGCGCCCTGTCAGCTGCGGAAATTGAAGATGTCGCCACCGCGCGGGAAGTGCTCGCTGTCTTGCAGCGCACCGAGATGCTGCGCCGTACCAGCGAAGAAATCTCCCGCTACGTGCTGGAGCTGGGCATCGATGGGCGCCTGCTGGCGGCCCAGCATGCGGAATTGCTCTCCGGCATCCAGGCGGATAACCAGTTGCTCCTGCGGGACTATTCCGACGCTGAAGGCCAGGAGCTGGATATCGAGCGTGCCCTGGAGACGCTGCATGAAGTTTCCGATGCCCAGCTCATTGAGCTTGATGGCCTGACCAAGATCCTGTTCCCGCACTCCACCATTGGCCAAGACGACCAGCTGACCCCGAAGGGCTACCGCCTGCTTTCGCAGATCCGCACGGTGCCCAAGCTGGTCGGGGACCGCCTGGTGGCGTCCTTCGATAACTTGCAGCTGCTCATGGCAGCGTCCACCAGCCAGCTCATGGAAATCGAGGGCGTCGGCGAGCAGCGTGCACGCTCCATCCGGGAAGGGCTGGCCCGCATGGCCGAATCCTCGTTGCTGGATCGCTACATCTAGGCGTTTTCACTCCAAGGTGAAGGTGACCGGCTCCGAAACGAAGTCGCCGATAGCGGCGGTGAACTTGTAGGTTCCCGGACGCGGCTGCACGCTGACCGACTTGCACCCGGGAGCCGAACGCTCGCGGTTCCAGGTGAAGCGCGCGTTCTCCTTCTGCCCCGGCTTGAAGGCCAGGTTCACATCTTCTGCGCCATCCAGGCAATCGATGGTGGAGAAGATGCGGTCCGCGCCGCTGGAAACCAGGAACTCCTGCTGCGTGGTTCCGACGTTCAATTCGCATTCGCGCTTGGAAACATTTTCGATGCCCAGCAGCAAGGTCGGCTTCTTGTCCGAGGCGTAGCTTTTCGCATCGGTAGTCGCAGTAATCTCGACCTCGTCGCTCTTGCACTTCTTGGCCGCAGCTTCGTCGTCTTCCGGCTCTGGCGATGGCGAAGGAACCGACTGGGTTTGCTGGGCGCTTGGCTCATTGCCTGCAGTTTTCTTCTCATCAGGGGAGAACAATCCGGCCAGCGCAACGACGCCCCAGACAAGCAGGCCGACGAGCACCAGGGCAAGTACTGCCACGGTGATCCGCCTGCGCCGGTAGACGCTGGCCGATGGTTTCCCCCCTGATGCGTTGCTCATGGCTTAAGGCTAATTCATTTGCCTGCCCGAAGCCGGTAATGGCGTAGGATCCAGGGCAAATCACGTTCTGCAATCCATTCCCGCTGATTCCGGGCGGACGGTGCGCTGGCTTAGAGTGGTGGGGTGCAGCAAATCCACAACACCATCAACACCTGGTACCTAGAGAACGCCCGCGACCTGCCTTGGCGACGCCCCGGAGTGAGCGGCTGGGAAGTCATGGTCAGCGAGTTCATGCTCCAGCAGACTCCGGTAGTTCGTGTCTTGCCGGTTTGGGAAGAATGGATGCGCCGCTGGCCACGGCCGCAGGATCTGGCTGCGGAACCGCTGTCCGAAGCACTGAAAGCGTGGGGACGGCTGGGCTATCCGCGGCGCGCGCAGCGCTTGCATGCCGCCGCCGTGGAGATCACCACCGAGTACAACGGCGAAGTCCCGCGCACCGAAGCCGAGCTCCTGGCCTTGCCGGGCATCGGCTCCTACACCGCGGCCGCCATTGCCTGCTTTGCCTTCGGCGAGCGCACCGTTGTCGTGGACACGAACATTCGCCGCGTGCATGCACGGCTCTTTGGCGGCATGGCATTGCCCGAGCCAAGCCCGCGTGCCAGTGAATTCGCCCGGGCTGCAGAAGTCCAGCCCGAGGATCATCAGGCAGCGAATCTGTGGAATATTTCGGTAATGGAACTCGGTGCCCTGGTGTGCACCGCTCGCAGCCCGAAGTGCGAGCAATGCCCGGTCTTCCAGCAGTGCGCATGGATTGCCCAGGGGCAGCCGGCCCCGCACTACATCCCGAAGGGACAAGCTTGGAAGGGTACGGACCGGCAGGTCCGCGGCGCCATCATGGCGATCCTGCGCGAGCATGAGCAGGCGGTGCCAGAGCAGTCCTTCCTGGCCGAGCTGTCCCATGAATCGCATGCAAGGTATGTGGCGCTTGACCAATTGCAATCACCATTGGAGCAGCGTGAACGGGCACTGGCCGGGCTGCTCAAAGATGGCCTGGCGATCGCCGAAGAAGATGGAATCCGCCTGCCTTCGTAGCATCGGCCCGGAACGAGCCAGAAGCGGCTAGCTTTATGCCCTGATGCCTACCTATGCTTAGCCCATGAACGCTTCAGTTGATCCGGCCGCTGCTGTTCGCCACGTAGCCAAGCACCCATGGTTCGAACGCGCCGCACGCCTGGGATACGTCGCCAACGGCGTACTTCACGCAACCGTGGGAATCCTCGCAGCTTTCGTCGCTGCCGGCGGCAAGGCGGAAGCCGATCAGGGCGGAGCCATGGGCGCCTTGGCAGAGCAGCCTTTCGGCATGGTCTTGCTGTGGATCTGCGCAATCGGCGCACTATTGCTGGGCCTATGGTCCTTGGCGCAGGCCTTCTTGCCCGAAAACGAGCTGAAGGGCAGGCTCAAGTCCGCGGCCATCTCGGTGTCCTTCTTGGCTGTCGGCTTCACCTTTGGGCGGTTTGCGGTGGGAATTCCCAGTGATTCGGGAAAGACTGCCACCAGCTTCAGCGGAGAAATGATGAAGACCGGACTTGGCCGGGGGTTGCTGATCGCCTTGGGCCTGGGGCTGCTGGCCATGGCCGGCTACTACATCTACAAGGGTGCCACCCGGAAGTTCTTGAAGGATCTCTCCGGTTCCGGAAATACCGAGGTATCGCGCGCGATCAAGTACTCGGGCATGCTGGGCTATCCTGCCAAAGGCGTAGTCCTCGGTGCCGTGGGCCTGCTCTTCATCGTGGCCACGGTACAGCGCGACCCGGAAGAGGCCAGCGGCATCGATGGCGCGCTGAAGGCCATCCAGGATCAGCCGTTTGGGCCGGTTGCCCTGGTTGCTATCGGTGCGGGCCTGGTTTGCTACGCGCTGTACCTGGTATTCCGTGCGCGCTACGACCGGATGGACTAGAAGTATCAGTCCAGCGTAATGATCATCCGGGTGTTGCCCAAGGTATTCGGCTTCACGCGGGCGAGGTCCAGGAATTCAGCAACGCCTTCATCCCGGGAGAGCAGGATCTCCTGGTATACCGCTGGATCCACGGCGCTCTGGTCAGCCATCACCTTGAAGCCTTGGCGTATGAAGAAATCCACTTCGAAGGTCAGGCAGAAGACGCGGCCAACCCCGACTTCCCGGGCACGTTCCAAGAGTTCGGAGAGCAGGACATGGCCTACGCCCTTGCCACGCAGCTCGCCCGAGGTCGCCAAGGTACGGATTTCGGCGATGTCTTCCCAGATGACGTGCAAACCGCCGCAGCCGACAACATTGCCGTCCGCGTCCTCGGCGACCAGGAATTCCTGGATGGACTCGTAGTAGGTGACCGCTTCCTTATCCAGCAGGATCCGTTCCTCGGCCAACGGGCGCACAAGATTGCGGATAGCGTTGACATCACTGGTTCTGGCTGAGCGGACGGTAAAAGAGTTCACGTTCTAAATCCTATGCCCCACCGTTTGCAGAATCGAAGCAGATGCCGGATATGTCATTGAAGGAACATCCCGCAACACGGTGTGCCAAGATAAACTTGAACATTGAAGTCGCACTGGAGCAAGGATGAGGATGCCAGCTAGAACAGCACGCCCCGGATTCGGGTTGCTTGCCATCCTCCTATCCGCCGTCGGCATCGCTCCCCTGCTTAATTACGGGTTGAACGCCACCAGCGACCTGGTCATCAGGGATTTGGGAATCACCGAATCCCAGTTCGGCCTGTTGGCGACAGTGTGCTTCGGCTGCGCCGCACTGGGTAACGCCGTCTTCGGGAAGTTCTCCGACAGGCAACCGGATACCAGGCTGGTCCTGCTGATCTTCGGCACGACGGCGGTCGCGCTGGGCTTGGCAGCCATTCCCGCAGGCTACGTCTTGCTCCTGGCGGCTTCCGGTTTGGCCGGCTTCGCCCAGTCATTCCCCAACGGGGTCACCAACCGCATTCTGGCCCAGCGCGTCCCTAGTGCCCAGCGCATCACGTGGACCGGCATCAAGCAGTCTGGCGTGCAGGTTTCACAGCTCGTAGGCAGCGTGGGGTTCCCGCTGCTGGCTGCATTCATTGGCTGGAACGGAGCATCGCTGGCCGGCGCCGTGCTCGCCGCGGTCCTCGCGGTGATCGCTGTACGGGTTATCCGCGCAACCCCCATGCTCGCCGCGCCTGCCCCGCAGAAGGCGGCAACGGGCGCGAGCCAGCCGGTGGCTGCGGCCACCCCCTCCACGAAGTTCGTCATTTTTGCGCTGGCCCTATTCGGTTTCATCAACGGTGTCGGCGTACAGGCGACCAACGTCTACCTGGCGCTCTTTGCGGTCCGCGAGCTGGACTTCTCCTTGGTCGCTGGCGGCCTGACCGCCGCGGTCGCTGGCGTCATTGGCGTTTCCGCCCGCGTCGGATGGGGGCAGATGATGTCACGCGGCGTATCAGCTCCTAAGCTCTTGCTGCTGCTGGCGTCGCTGGCCACTGCGGGCGGTGCCAGCTTCCTGATGGCCCAGCAGCTGCACTCGGTGGCCTTGCTCTGGCTAGCGGTCTGCCTGCACGGCGCCTCGGCCCTGGGAGTTTCGGTAGTGCTGATGGCGGGCTTGCTGCGGGTGATCCCCGCAAGCCGCCTGGGAAGTGCCAGCGGAATCGTCTCGGCGGGCCAGTTTGGCGGTTTCACCGTGGGGCCCTTGGCCATGGGCCTGCTGGTCGGCTCGGCCGGTGGCTTCACCGCGGGCTGGATCACCGTCACCGGGATCTACCTGTGCTCAACGGTGCTGGGTGCATTCCTTGTCCTGCGAGCCAGGAACCGGGGCTAGCCGGTGGATGCCGAAGCGCTGAAAACCCTGGCGCACCTGCGCCGGGCCAGGGACCTGATGGACCGGCACTATGCGGAACCATTGGATGTGCCTGCGTTGGCCCAGCGTGCTTCCATGTCTCCTGCTAATTTTTCCAGGGAGTTCAAGCGGGCCTATGGCGAGACCCCGCATGCCTATTTGCTCACCCGCCGTATCGAGCGCGCCATGCATCTGCTGCGCGCATCGGTCTCGGTAACAGATGCTTGCATGCAAGTGGGATGGACCTCTCTGGGTTCCTTCAGCACGCGCTTCACCGAAGTGGTCGGCGAAACTCCCTCGTCATACCGGGAACGGGACCATTCAGCCACCGAGCCGATCCCTGCCTGCATCGCCAAGATCCTTTTGCGTCCCGAGAGATTCTGAGCAGTTTTGAAGAAGCGCTATCTGGTCGGCGCTCCCTAGGCTGGAGCCATGGCAAGCATTTCAATCAATCATGTCCCTTTGACCGTGCTCGATGTGGATGAGGCGCTCGCGTTCTACCGCGATGCGCTGGGCTTCACGGTCCTCTCCGATGTCGCCAACGGCGGCTTCCGCTGGGTGTCCCTTGGCGGCTCCGACGGCGCCGGCACCAGCCTGGTGCTTTCGGCTCCGGGCGCTGGCCGGTCAGCTGCCGATGCGCAGGCCTTGGCCGAGCTGGTAGCCAAGGGCGCGATCGGGCCGCTGGTGCTGTCCACCAATGATCTGGACAAGGTCTTTGAAACTTTGAGCGCGTCGGGCGCTGAAGTCCTGCAGGAGCCAATGGACCAACCGTGGGGTCCGCGCGATTGCGCCTTCCGCGATCCTTCGGGAAATATGGTCCGTATCAACCAAGCAGTTCAGGGAGAAGAAGCATGAGCAGTTCAGAACAAGAAGGCTTTTCAGCCGCCGAGAAGGCCGCGATGAAAGAGCGGGCCGCTGAGGTGCGCACTTCGAAGAAGCGCATGACCAAAGCCGAGAAGGCGGAACAGGCCCGCAAGGAAGTGGAAGAGAAGATTGCTTCCTTCGAGGGCAACGACAAGGTGCTTGCGCAGAAGCTGCACCGGATCATCACCGAGACGGCTCCGGAATTGGAGCCGAAAACCTGGTATGGCATGCCCGCTTACGCTTTGGACGGCAAGATCTTGTGCTTCATGCAGGATGCCAAGAAGTTCGGTACCCGCTACCTGACTTTCGGCTTCAACGATGTTGCGCAGCTGGATGAGGGCACCCTATGGCCCACCTCGTTCGCCATTACCGCGCTTGATGGGCAGCTCGAAGAAATGCTTGCCGAGTTGGTAGCCAAGGCGGTGGCCCGCTAAGCCCAGCACGCCCGGAGGGAATCGATTGCTCTTCAGGCGTCGAGGCTTTCTTGCTCCGCCTGGGGCAATGCCTTTGCCAGCAGCGAGGCGGAAAGCGCGAAGACCCCGATCAGCCCAAGCAGTCCCATGCCAATAGGCAGGGTGCCTTGCTGCGCGGCGTCTTCTCCCATGGCAGCGAGAAGCATGGCAGCGCCCAGTCCGAGGATTCCGAAGCCAGCGGCCAGGAAGCAGACCACAATCGATTTCGGTCCCGGGTTCCAGTGCCCCAATGAGGTGAAGTCGCGGTAGGCAATGATGCCGATGGCAATACTGAGCGTGCCCGCGGCACCAATCACCAGCACCACCAGCCACGTTGGGCCGTATCCGGCTCCGTCGGTGCCGGCATGGCGCACCAATTGTCCAGGAAGCTGGGGACGGAGGAGAAGGTACAGGGCTGAATAGGCCATGACTGCGAGGCAGGAAGCGGCAATCAGCTGTTGCCCTTTGCTTCGCTTCTTCATGTGTTGAGCCTACGACATGGCCGGATTAAAGCCAATAGCCGTGGAACTGAACGTTGTCAGTTCCACGGCTATGGGTTATGCCTCTGCGGCCTAGCTTTCCAGTGCTGCCGGTGCCGGCTCGCCTTCCAGCTGGCCGGTGCCGCCTTCAGCGTGGAAGACGAACTTGCGGCTCTCGCCTTCGCCCTCGACGTCGACGGTGACCTTCTGGCCCGCAACGATCTGGCTGAAGAGGATGCGCTCGGAGAGCTGGTCCTCGATATCGCGCTGGATGGTGCGGCGAAGCGGGCGGGCACCCATTGCTGGATCGTAACCGCGCTGGGCCAGCAGGCTGCGGGCAGCCTGGGTCAGCTCGATGGTGATCTCGCGTTCTTCCAGGCGCTTGGCCAGGCGTGCGATGAACAGGTCGACGATTTCTTCGATCTCGTCCTGGTTCAGCTGCGGGAAGACCACGGTGTCATCAACACGGTTCAGGAATTCAGGGCGGAAATGCTGACGCAGTTCTTCCTGGACCTTGGCCTGCATGCGCTCGTAACCGGTCTTGGTATCCGCGGCCGACTGGAAGCCGGTCATCACACCCTTGGAGATGTCGCGGGTACCGAGGTTGGTGGTCATGATGATGATGGTGTTCTTGAAGTCCACCACACGGCCCTGGGAGTCGGTCAAGCGGCCGTCTTCCAGGATCTGCAGCAATGAGTTGAACAAGTCGGCATGCGCCTTCTCGACCTCGTCGAAGAGCACTACGGAGAACGGACGGCGGCGGACCTTTTCGGTCAGCTGCCCGCCCTCTTCGTAGCCGACGTAGCCCGGAGGAGCACCGAAGAGCCGGGAAACGGTGTGCTTCTCCGAGTATTCGGACATGTCCAGGGTGATCAGCGCGTCTTCTTCACCGAAGAGGAACTCTGCCAGCGCCTTGGCCAGCTCGGTCTTGCCTACACCGGTTGGGCCGGCGAAGATGAACGAACCACCTGGGCGGTTCGGATCCTTCAGGCCTGCACGGGTACGGCGGATCGCCTGGGAGATGGCCTTGATGGCCGAGTCCTGGCCGATGACGCGCTTGTGCAGCTCGTCTTCCATGTTCAGCAGGCGCGTGGACTCTTCCTCGGTCAGCTTCACAACCGGGATGCCGGTGGAGTTGGCAAGTACCTCGGCAATAAGGTCCTCGGTCACCTCGGAGACTTCGTCCATGTCGCCATTGCGCCAGGACTTCTCCTTCTCGTTGCGGGCCTCAATCAGCTTGGATTCCTTATCGCGCAGCGAGGCAGCCCCTTCGAAGTCCTGCGCGTCAATCGCAGCTTCCTTCTCCAGGCGCACGGTGGCGATTTCCTCGTCCATTTCCTTCAAGGCCGGAGGAGCGGTCATGCGCTGGATGCGCAGGCGTGCGCCCGCCTCGTCGATCAGGTCCACGGCCTTGTCCGGCAGGAAGCGATCGGAGATGTAGCGGTGCGCCAGCGTGGCAGCGGCCTGCAGTGCACCATCGGTGATGGTCACGCGGTGGTGCGCCTCGTAGCGGTCGCGCAGGCCACGCAGGATCTGCGTGGTCAGCTCCACCGAAGGCTCCTTGACCTGGATCGGCTGGAAGCGGCGCTCAAGCGCTGCATCCTTCTCGATATTCTTGCGGTACTCATCCAAGGTGGTGGCACCGATGGTCTGCAGTTCGCCACGAGCCAGCATCGGCTTGAGGATCGACGCGGCATCGATGGCGCCCTCGGCGGCACCAGCACCAACGAGGGTGTGGATCTCGTCGATGAACAGGATGATATCGCCACGGGTGCGGATTTCCTTGAGGACCTTCTTCAGGCGTTCCTCGAAGTCGCCGCGGTAGCGGGAGCCGGCCACCAGGGAACCGAGGTCCAGGGTGTACAGCTGCTTGTCCTTGATGGTCTCGGGCACATCGCCGCGCACGATCGACTGGGCCAGGCCCTCGACGACTGCGGTCTTGCCGACACCAGGCTCGCCGATCAGCACCGGGTTGTTCTTGGTACGGCGCGAGAGGACCTGCATGACGCGTTCCATCTCGTGCTCGCGGCCAATCACTGGATCGAGCTTGCCCTCGCGGGCAGCTGCGGTGAGGTTGCGGCCGAACTGGTCGAGCACCGCCGAGCCTGCCGGGGTGCCTTCCTGCTGTCCGCCCGAGCTGACGCCAGCGGAGGCAGTTTCCTTGCCGCCCTGGTAGCCCGAGAGCAGCTGGATGACCTGCTGGCGCACGCGACCGAGGTCAGCGCCCAGCTTCACCAGTACCTGGGCTGCGACGCCCTCGCCCTCGCGGATCAGGCCGAGCAGGATGTGCTCGGTACCAATGTAGTTATGCCCCAGCTGCAGCGCTTCGCGCAGCGAGAGCTCCAAAACCTTCTTGGCGCGAGGAGTGAACGGGATATGACCGGAAGGCGCCTGCTGGCCCTTGCCGATAATCTCCTGAACCTGCTCACGAACGGCACCCAGCGAAATATTCAGCGACTCAAGCGCCTTTGCGGCGACACCGTCGCCTTCGTGGATTAGACCGAGCAACAGGTGCTCGGTGCCGATGTAGTTGTGGTTGAGCATGCGCGCCTCTTCTTGGGCGAGCACGACAACTCGACGGGCACGGTCGGTAAATCTCTCAAACATCTTCGGCACACTCCTTGCTTACCAATAATTCGATGCTACGCACCAAGCGCCGGCAATGCGCCCTTGTTCGCCACAGGGATAACCGAAGCGGTCCCCTGGTACCGGAAATCCGTAATTGAGGTGCAATTAATTTCCAGATTTACTTGGCTCGCCAATATTGCGATGTTCAATGAAAGTATTGGATGAATTACGAACGTCGTTATAAGAATAAGAGCCGGCACGCATTGCGTGCCGGCTCTTATATTGAGACTTGTTGAAAACCTCGCAAATTACTTCGCGCGGTTTCGTCCGCCCTTGCGCATTGCAGCATTGTAGGCATCTACAACTTCTGCATTAAGGCGTCCGCGTGCGTTGACCTTGATGTTGTTTTCCTTCGCCCATGCGCGGATTGCTGGAGCTTCGCTCGCTGCAGTCTGCTTCGACGAGCGCGCCGCATCGATGTACGGCTCGATGGCTGCATGGAACTGAGCAGCATGCTCGTCGTTCAGGTCGATTTCAAAATGCTGACCAGCGACGCTGAATGCAATAGATTCAGTCGCCTCGCTACCATCAATATCGTCGATCAGGGCAATTTGAACCTGACGTGCCATTTAGGAATTCCTCCGAGCTTGAATGTACTGGACCAACTGACATTCGATCATCAGCCCATTTCAAACAACAAGCATATACAAATAGCCGCACTAAACTCTAATTATCATCAGAATTCACAAGGTTCTTTCAGGAAAGACTAATTCTCGTTTACTGGATTATTAGAATCCGAGCGATTTTGAATTAGCGCATCAGCTTCAGCTTCAGCTTGGCGTTCTTTTCGATCCGCGTTTGTAATTGCTTTCATCACGTACCAGAAAAGCAGCGCCAGGCCGATTGTCGGGACGATCGCCTCAATATATGGCATTCCTATGCCTCCGGCTTTAGGAGTGGGAACAGAATAGTTTCACGAATACCGACGTTGGTGAAAAGCATAACCAGACGATCGATACCCAAACCGATACCGCCCATCGGCGGTGCACCGTATTCCAATGCACGAAGGAAGTCTTCGTCAAGCTGCATTGCTTCCGGATCGCCGCCAGCAGCCATCAGGGACTGCTCGGTCAGGCGCTCGCGCTGGATCACCGGGTCAATCAGCTCGGAGAACGCGGTACCGCGCTCCATGCCGCCGATGATCAGGTCCCAGGCCTCGATGACTCCCGGCTTCGAGCGATGCGGGCGTGCCAGCGGCTGTGCCAGTGGCGGGTAGTCGCACACGAAGGTCGGGTCGATCAAGGTCGGCTCGACGATTTCGCCGAACAGCTCGATGACCAGCTTCTGGGCGCCCCAGGCCGGATCGATCTTCAGTTCGTGCTTCGCAGCGACTTCGCGCAGCACCGAAGCATCGGTTTCCGGGGTGATCTCCACGCCAACAGCTTCGGACAGGCCAGGGTAGACGCTGACCCAGCGCCATTCGCCGTCCAGGTTAGCGGTGCCCTTCGGGGTCTCGATGGTCCGGCCGGCGCCAATGGCGTCAGCGGCGTTGAGGATGATTTCCTTGATGCGATCGGCCATGACGTACTGGTCGGCGTAGGCTTCGTAGGATTCCAAGGTGGTGAATTCCGGCGAGTGGGTCGAGTCGACACCCTCGTTGCGGAAGATGCGCCCCACTTCGAAGACGCGGTCGACACCGCCAACGACGCAACGCTTGAGGTACAGCTCGGTTGCGATGCGCAGGGTCATTTCCTGGTCAAAGGCGTTCAGGTGCGTCTTGAATGGACGGGCCGAAGCGCCACCGTGAACCAGCTGCAGCATCGGGGTCTCAACCTCGACGTAGCCGCGGTTCTCCAGGGTGTTGCGTACGGCGCGGACGATCGCGGCGCGCTTGTAGACCATTTCGCGGGCCTCGTTGCGCACGATCAAATCGGCGTAGCGCTGGCGCACGCGGGTCTCTTCATTCAGATCGGCGTGCAGCACCGGCAGTGGGCGCAGGGCCTTGGAAGCCATTTCCCAAGCGTCTGCCATTATGGACAGCTCGCCGCGGCGCGAGGAGATGACCTTTCCGGTCACGAACACATGGTCGCCCAGATCGACGAGCGACTTCCACTGGGCCAGGCGCTCTTCGCCAACGTTGGCAAGCGAGAGCATGACCTGCAGGCGAACCCCTTCGCCCTTCTGGCCGCCTTCCTGCAAGGTGGCGAAGCACAGCTTGCCGGTGTTGCGCATGAAAACGATGCGGCCGACGATGCCGACGACGTCTTCGGTCTCTTCACCAGCTTCGAGGTGCTCGTACTTGTCGCGGATTTCCTGCAACGAGTGGGTGCGAGCTATGCCTACCGGGTAGGCTTCCTCGCCCTTGGCCAGCAGCTGGTTGCGCTTATCGGTGCGCACCTGTCGCTGGTCGTTTGGATCTGGGGCCTGTGCGGAATTATTTTCGGAAGTCACAATAGACCATTCTACGTGTCATGGCGTGCAGTTGAAGCCCTTCATGATCAGCCTTACACAGTGATCTTGGCCCGCAACGCAGGATAGGGCAGGGCAAAGCTGGCTTTGCCCCTGCCCTATCCATTCAGTTATGCGGTTTACCAGATTTCTACGCGGTCAGCTGGATCCAGCCACATGCCATCGCCGGGCTTGGTGCCGAAGGCCTCGTGGAAGGATGCCAGGTTCTTCGGAACCTGGTTGCAGCGGAACTCCCCGGGTGCATGCGGGTCGGTGGTCACGCGTACCACCGCGGTCTCCGGACGAATCAGCGTGCGCCAGCATTCGGCCCAGGAGTAGAAGAAGCGCTGGTCTCCGGTGATGCCGTCGATCACTTCATCTTCCTGTATGCCAAGGGCGGCCAACTCGAGCTTGTAGGCCTTGTAGGCAATGCCCAGGCCACCGAGGTCGCCGATGTTCTCGCCCAAGGTCAGTGCACCGTTGACGTTGTGTTCCGGGGCTTCTGAAGGGGACAGCGCGTTGTACTGGTCCACCAGCTTGGCGGTCAGCTTCTCGAAGGAAGCCCGGTCCTCATCGGTCCACCAATTGGTCAACTGGCCAGTGCCATCGAACTGCGAGCCCTGGTCATCGAAGCCGTGGCCGATTTCGTGGCCGATGACCGCGCCGATGCCGCCGAAATTCGAGGCGATGTCGCGGTTCACGTCGAAGAATGGCGGGCGCAGGATTGCCGCTGGGAACGCGATTTCGTTCAGCAGCGGGTGGTAGTAGGCGTTCACAGTCTGGGGGAACATGAACCACAGTTCGCGATCCACCCCGTCATCGATCTTCTTCAATTCACGAGCGAACTCGAATTCGTTCGCCGAGGCAATATTCGCGATGACGTCCAGTTCATCAGCCTGGATGGCAGAGTAGTCGATCCATTGGTTCGGGTAGCCGATCTTCGGACGGAACTTGGAAAGCTTATCCAGTGCCTTTTCGATGGTCTCCGGGCCCATCCAGGACAGTTCGCTGATCGAGATGCGGTAAGCCTCGATGAGCCGCTGAACCAGCGCGTCCATGGCGCCCTTGGCCTCTGCAGGGAAGTGCTCAGCCACGTACAGCTGGCCGATGTCTTCGCCAACAGCACCTTCGGTGAATGCGACACCTCGCTTCCAGCGTTCCTTGAGCTGTTCCACGCCACCGAGCTTGGCCGAGTAGAAGGAGAAATTCTCATTGACGAATGCGCTGGACAAATAGGGAGCGAAGGAGCGCAGCACCTGGACCCGCAACCAGTTCTTCCAGGCATCCAGCGGCTGGGAGCCGAATAGCTCAGACAATCCCTGAAGGTAGCTTGGCTGCCAGACGACAACTTCGCTGTAGTACTTCGGCTCAATGCCGGCGCCAGCCAGCCAGGTCCTCACACCCGGGAAAAGCGCGGAAAGCTCCTCATCGGACATCAGGTTGTAGCGTGCCTGAGCATCGCGGACCTTGACCCGGTCCCAGTGATGCGAGGCCATGGCCTTCTCGAGCGCTACGACATGTGCGGCCGCGGCTTCGGCATCAGCAATACCGCCAAGGGCCAGCAGGCGGCCAAGGTGGTCCTGGTAGTCGGATACGGTTTCAGCGAACTGCTCTTCGCGATAGTAGGACTCATCAGGCAGGCCCAGGCCGCCTTGCAGGAAGGTCAGCAGGTTCCGGTCCGGATTGCCGGCGTCGTTCATCGCGCCGATATCCATGAAGCCGCTGATGCCTTTGCGCTGGAAGAAACCGCATACTTCGAGCAGCTGTTCGGTGCTCTGGATATCCGAAATAGTATTCAAGAAGACAGCAACCGGATCGGCACCGCGTTCTTCGATAACGGCTTCATTCATGAATGAGCTGTAGAGGCGGGCGATGCGCTGGGTGGCGGCGTCAGTTTCTGCACCGGAATCGACCTTCTGCACTGCTTCATTAATGATTCCGTGGACCGCAGCCTCAGCCTGGTCGCGGAGTTCCATGAAGGAACCGTAAATTCCTTGATCTCCTGGAATTGTTGCTGTCTCGAACCACTTGCCATTGCTATGGCGGTAGAGATCGTCCTGGGGACGAATTGAATCGTCGCGGTATGTCAGTGGACTCGTAGTCTCGGTGGTCAAGGAAAGCCCCTCGTGTAGAAGATCTTGTTATTTCTACTACACACCTTATCTACTTCCATGAAGATAGGAAGGGTGAGGACGGCCGATGCGCGTACGGCTTAAATAGTCTAGTTAAACAGGTGAGGCCCCGGCACCAAACGGTACCAGGGCCTCAAACCATCTACTCAAGTTAAGTCCGGCGGTGACCTACTCTCCCACACCCTCACGAGTGCAGTACCATCGGCGCAGTGGGCCTTAGCTTCCGGGTTCGGTATGGGACCGGGCGTTTCCCCCACGCTATGACCGCCGTAACAATCACGAAGCACACAAACCAAAACGTTTCCTGGTCAGTGTTTTCCGGTGCTACAAAGTCTTGTATCCGTATTTGCTGGTTAGAGGTTGTTGTCTCGTAACCGCATAGTGAACGCGAACAGCATTGAAATCATCAGTTCAAATATTGTTTTATTGTGTGTTGAAAGTCATCGGCCTATTAGTACAGGTCAGCTACACAAGTCTTTAGTCCTTGCTTCCACATCCTGCCTATCAACCCAGTGGTCTAGCTGGGGGCCTCTCACACTCAAGGTGCATGGAAATCTCATCTCGAAGCAGGCTTCCCGCTTAGATGCTTTCAGCGGTTATCCCTTCCAAACGTAGCTAATCAGCGATGCACTTGGCAGTACAACTGACACACCAGAGGTTCGTCCGTCCCGGTCCTCTCGTACTAAGGACAGCCCTTCTCAAATTTCCAACGCGCGCAGCGGATAGGGACCGAACTGTCTCACGACGTTCTAAACCCAGCTCGCGTACCGCTTTAATGGGCGAACAGCCCAACCCTTGGGACCTACTCCAGCCCCAGGATGCGACGAGCCGACATCGAGGTGCCAAACCATGCCGTCGATATGGACTCTTGGGCAAGATCAGCCTGTTATCCCCGAGGTACCTTTTATCCGTTGAGCGACGGCCCTTCCACGAGGTGCCGCCGGATCACTAGTCCCGACTTTCGTCCCTGCTCGAGCTGTCACTCTCACAGTCAAGCTCCCTTGTGCACTTACACTCGACACCTGATTGCCAACCAGGCTGAGGGAACCTTTGGGCGCCTCCGTTACATTTTAGGAGGCAACCGCCCCAGTTAAACTACCCATCAGGCACTGTCCCTGAACCAGATCATGGTCCGAAGTTAGGTGACCGGTACAGCCAGAGTGGTATTTCAACGATGACTCCACCTGAACTAGCGTCCAAGCTTCACAGTCTCCCACCTATCCTACACAAGCTGCACCGAACACCAATACCAAACTATAGTAAAGGTCTCGGGGTCTTTCCGTCCTGCTGCGCGTAACGAGCATCTTTACTCGTACTGCAATTTCGCCGAGTTCATGGTTGAGACAGCGGGGAAGTCGTTACTCCATTCGTGCAGGTCGGAACTTACCCGACAAGGAATTTCGCTACCTTAGGATGGTTATAGTTACCACCGCCGTTTACTGGGGCTTAAATTCTCAGCTTCGCATTACTGCTAACCAGTCCTCTTAACCTTCCAGCACCGGGCAGGAGTCAGTCCGTATACATCGTCTTGCGACTTCGCACGGACCTGTGTTTTTAGTAAACAGTCGCTTCCCCCTGGTCTCTGCGGCCCACACCCGCATCAGAGAAGCAAGTTCTCATCACGGGGCAGGCCCCCCTTCTTCCGAAGTTACGGGGGCATTTTGCCGAGTTCCTTAACCATGATTCTCTCGATCGCCTTAGTATTCTCTACCTGATCACCTGTGTCGGTTTGGGGTACGGGCGGACTTGGACCTCGCGCCGATGCTTTTCTAGGCAGCATAGGATCACCGAATCACCCCGAAAACGGGGCGCCTATCAGGTCTCAGAAACATGAGCGGCGGATTTGCCAACCACTCTTCCTACACCCTTGGACCAGGTCAATTCCATTGCCTGGCTCGGCTACCTTCCTGCGTCACACCTGTTAATACGCTGACCTCACTGCATCGGTTCCCACCACATCAACCAGCAAGATACCCGAAGGCACCAACAGCTAGCGTCAATCATGGTTAGCATCCACAGCTCAGTATGGGCGGTCCTTCGCCGGTACGGGAATATCAACCCGTTGTCCATCGACTACGCCTGTCGGCCTCGCCTTAGGTCCCGACTAACCCAGGGCAGATTAGCTTAACCCTGGAACCCTTGATCATTCGGCGGACGGGTTTCTCACCCGTCATTCGCTACTCATGCCTGCATTCTCACTCGTGTGGCCTCCACCGCTGGTTTACACCGCGACTTCACCGTCCACACGACGCTCCCCTACCCATCCAAACACCCAATCGAAACCAGGTTAATATTTGAATGACGCAACTTCGGCGGTGTGCTTGAGCCCCGCTACATTATCGGCGCGGAATCACTTGACCAGTGAGCTATTACGCACTCTTTCAAGGGTGGCTGCTTCTAAGCCAACCTCCTGGTTGTCACAGCAACTCCACATCCTTTTCCACTTAGCACACGCTTAGGGGCCTTAGTTGGCGTTCTGGGCTGTTTCCCTCTCGACTATGAAGCTTATCCCCCACAGTCTCACTGCTGCGCTCTCACTTGCCGGCATTCGGAGTTTGGCTAAGGTCAGTAACCTTGTAGGGCCCATCGCCTATCCAGTAGCTCTACCTCCAGCAAGAAACACGCAACGCTGCACCTAAATGCATTTCGGGGAGAACCAGCTATCACGAAGTTTGATTGGCCTTTCACCCCTACCCACAGCTCATCCCCTCCATTTTCAACTGAAGTGGGTTCGGTCCTCCACACGCTCTTACACGCGCTTCAACCTGGCCATGGGTAGATCACTTCGCTTCGGGTCTAGATCACGCCACTCAAACGCCCTATTCAGACTCGCTTTCGCTACGGCTTCCCCACACGGGTTAACCTCGCGACGTAACACTAACTCGCAGGCTCATTCTTCAAAAGGCACGCCATCACCAGGGAACAAGTCCCCAGCTCTAACGGATTGTAAGCGCACGGTTTCAGGTACTATTTCACTCCCCTCCCGGGGTACTTTTCACCATTCCCTCACGGTACTGATTCACTATCGGTCATCAAGTAGTATTCAGGCTTACCAGGTGGTCCTGGCAGATTCACACAAGGTTTCACGGGCCCCGTGCTACTCGGGTATCAACACTAGAACGGCAGACACGCATTACACCTACGGGACTATCACCCTCTATGGTCCGGCATTCCAACCGATTCACCTATACGCCTGCACCTCATCCCACCAGCAAGATAGCGCTGGTACATGCCGACCCCACAACCCCGGTGATGCAACGCCTATCCGCTATCACACACCAACCGGTTTAGCCCCATCCGCGTTCGCTCGCCACTACTAACGGAATCACTGTTGTTTTCTCTTCCTGCGGGTACTGAGATGTTTCACTTCCCCGCGTTCCCTCCACACAGCCTATACATTCAGCTGCAGGTCACACCACATAACATGGTGCGGGGTTCCCCCATTCGGAAATCCTGGTCTCAACGTCCGGTTATCGACTCCACCAGGCTTATCGCAGATTCCCACGTCCTTCATCGGCTCTTGATGCCAAGGCATCCACCGTGCGCCCTTAAAAACTTCAACACAACATCAAAGTCAAAAGATATGAGCAATAAAACAATCTAACAAAATCACGCAGACAAGACTCCAACACCAGGCAATCCAAGGAAAAGGACTACCCAGCTCATCTCATCTGCAAGATGCTCGCGTTCACTATACAGTTCCCAAACAACAACCCCGCACCCCCGCAACAACACCCCAAAACCAACACCAACCAAAGGCCAGCATCAATCCAACAGGACATCCTTGCAGCAAACACAGGACAAACACCGAAACACCAAGAACCCCTCACCCAAGCGAACACCACCAGGACCCTCCCCACAGGAAGAACCCCAGCAACCATTCACCAGGAAAGGAGGCTTGTTGCCTCAAAACCCAACAGCATGCCAAACCATACAAACCACGCAACACCCACACACCGCATTCCAGCACCGCAAGAAGAAAACCCCCTGCAATGCGTACTAGCAGATGCCCAAGCACCACGCGGCCACAGCCAATACCCCGCACCAGCATCAGCCAGCACGTTTTCCGGTATTGAGTCCATTGATATTCCACCCATGAGCAACCCACCCGGACAACACTCGTGTCCAGCATGGGCAACCAATAATGGTTAGCTCCTTAGAAAGGAGGTGATCCAGCCGCACCTTCCGGTACGGCTACCTTGTTACGACTTAGTCCCAATCGCCAGTCCCACCTTCGACGACTCCCCCCACACAAGGTGGTTAGGCCATCGGCTTCGGGTGTTACCAACTTTCGTGACTTGACGGGCGGTGTGTACAAGGCCCGGGAACGTATTCACCGCAGCGTTGCTGATCTGCGATTACTAGCGACTCCGACTTCATGGGGTCGAGTTGCAGACCCCAATCCGAACTGAGACCGGCTTTTAGGGATTAGCTCCACCTCACAGTATCGCAACCCATTGTACCGGCCATTGTAGCATGCGTGAAGCCCAAGACATAAGGGGCATGATGATTTGACGTCATCCCCACCTTCCTCCGAGTTGACCCCGGCAGTCTCCCATGAGTCCCCACCTTTACGTGCTGGCAACATGGAACGAGGGTTGCGCTCGTTGCGGGACTTAACCCAACATCTCACGACACGAGCTGACGACAACCATGCACCACCTGTGAACCAGCCCCGAAGGGAAACCCCATCTCTGAGGCGGTCTGGCACATGTCAAGCCTTGGTAAGGTTCTTCGCGTTGCATCGAATTAATCCGCATGCTCCGCCGCTTGTGCGGGCCCCCGTCAATTCCTTTGAGTTTTAGCCTTGCGGCCGTACTCCCCAGGCGGGGCACTTAATGCGTTAGCTACGGCGCGGAAAACGTGGAATGTCCCCCACACCTAGTGCCCAACGTTTACGGCATGGACTACCAGGGTATCTAATCCTGTTCGCTCCCCATGCTTTCGCTCCTCAGCGTCAGTAAATGCCCAGAGACCTGCCTTCGCCATCGGTGTTCCTCCTGATATCTGCGCATTTCACCGCTACACCAGGAATTCCAGTCTCCCCTACATCACTCTAGTCTGCCCGTACCCACCGCAGATCCGAGGTTGAGCCTCGGACTTTCACGGCAGACGCGACAAACCGCCTACGAGCTCTTTACGCCCAATAAATCCGGATAACGCTTGCGCCCTACGTATTACCGCGGCTGCTGGCACGTAGTTAGCCGGCGCTTCTTCTGCAGGTACCGTCACTTTCGCTTCTTCCCTACTGAAAGAGGTTTACAACCCGAAGGCCGTCATCCCTCACGCGGCGTCGCTGCATCAGGCTTTCGCCCATTGTGCAATATTCCCCACTGCTGCCTCCCGTAGGAGTCTGGGCCGTGTCTCAGTCCCAGTGTGGCCGGTCACCCTCTCAGGCCGGCTACCCGTCGTCGCCTTGGTGAGCCATTACCTCACCAACAAGCTGATAGGCCGCGAGTCCATCCCCCACCGATAAATCTTTCCACCAACAACCATGCGGTCAAAGGTAATATCCGGTATTAGACCCAGTTTCCCGGGCTTATCCCAGAGTCGGGGGCAGGTTACTCACGTGTTACTCACCCGTTCGCCACTAATCCACCCAGCAAGCTGGGCTTCATCGTTCGACTTGCATGTGTTAAGCACGCCGCCAGCGTTCATCCTGAGCCAGGATCAAACTCTCCATAAAAAAATAAAAAGCCACCGGCAACCCCTTGGAAAATAAGGGCGAAGCCAATGAAGTCCTGGCGAATAATAAAACACTCAAGAACACTGCACGGGGGTGCAATGCCTCAAGCAAATGTTATGTATTCACCAAATAAAAATATTCGGTATCAACAAACTTGGCACACTATTGAGTTCTCAAACAACAAACACTTACCGGTTCTTTACCCACCATTCCAGGCGGTAATTTCGTCCAGCGTTATATTCATATTCTATAACTTCGAATTCCTGAAAGTCAAATCCATTGTTTGTGATTTGAACCAGTATTCTCAGTTCCCATTCTTTTCAATTGTTGTCCACAAGACTGTGGAAAAACCTTGATTTTCTGGGGTTCTGCCGCCGTTTCACATCCGGTTATTTCTTCCGTTTTGTTCTCGGCGACAAGGAAAAACTATACACAGGTTTTGGGGGTCCTGCAAATCGGGTGGGTGGTTTTTGACGGTGACCGTGCACACTTAATTCCTGAACTGCTGATTCGGCTCTTTCCATGTGCCCAATCGCTGGCAATTATTACCGAGCTAGGGCTGAGCGCGTAAACATTATTTCGCAGCTGCACAGAGCATCAGCGCCTGTACCTAGCGAGTTTATTGAACCCTTGAGAAGCGTACGCATATACGCGAACCCAATGAATTGTGCCCACATCAGCCGATTAGACGATGCGGGCGCATGCGTGCGTCTGAGCAAGGCACAAGAAGAGAACGCACATGGCGAAACGATGCATCTGGAGGTTCCATGCGCGTGACGGCCAAGGCGGCATCAGCGCAATGACTACCTAGAGCAGTCGGCATTGATGCCGGCCCAATACAGGTCTTGCAGTGCTACGTAAGCACCACCCTCGGCTACGGTGAATAGCAGCGATATTTCGATCGCTGCCACTCCACTTGATGATCTACCGAATACAGGATGAAGTCTATGAAGTTCACGGCGTTGGAACGCTATTGCCACCTCACTGGGCAATCGTATGGCGAGGTGACTCCCGAAGAACAGCAGAGCGATTATCAAGCCGGGGTAACTGAGCTTGACGGACAGCGGTGGCGGATCAGGACCGCAAGGATCACGCCAACAAAGCCAGGTGGGTTCGTAGCCATATGGCATCGGGACGAAACTGGGACTACTGCCCCCTACGAATCCGAAGAGGGACTGCGCGGAGTTATGGTCTTTATCGAGGAAGCCGGCTGTTTCGGCGTCTTCCGCTTTACTCAACAGCACCTCGAGGAGCTGGGCGTCTTCGCCTCAGCATCGGCTCCAGGCAAGCGCGGTTTCCGCGTCTATCCATCATGGACGGCTGGCCTTAAGGGGCAAGCGAAGAAAAGCCAGAATAGTCAGCTGCCTGCGTTCACGTTGCTCGCAGACTAACTTGTCCCGCTCAGACGCCTACTGCAGCTCCATGCGCCGGAACCTGAGTTCTCGTTGCGCACCACGCAAAGGTGAACCTTCAAAAGGCAACTCGCTGAGATCCACAGTCAATGCGGCTTTCAATGCCAACTGGTTCGCTGACTGCGTGGCCCGGTCAGCCAAGCCGAGCACCCTTGCAAGCTCCGCCCAGTGCTTCTTCTTCAGATTCTTAGCCTTGCCGGCAACAGTCAAAGCCATGGTGTCATCGCCGTAGACCAGGGTGCATGGGATGTCGTAGATGGGCGCTACATTAAACCGTCCATGCAAGTCCGCCAGAATCGAGACGTTCTTTCCATGCAAGTCGCCGTTGCCAGTTAGCCACGCAAAGACGAACTGCATGTATAGATTGCGCCTGGCGAGCACCGGAGCCTGGCACTGCAGCGCTAAGGCTTCAATAGCTTGTTCCGTGCTCACTGCATACTTGCTTGCCGGCGGAAGGTTCAATACCTGCATGGCATCTTCCAACGCCAAACGCGTGGGACTATCCGCCCCCTCGACACCCTCGCGATCGAACCTCTCGACCAGCAGCCCCGGACTCCCAGTGGAATCCAGTACTAGCCGATTGTTTGCGACCGGAAGTTTGAGCAATCGCGCTGCTTTCAGGTGCTGCGCCTCATTAACGACCAAATGCGGATGATCCCGGGGATCAAGCTTGAGCAGATAGGCGCTGTTCTTGAACTCCACTGGTGTTGTCAGCATGGTTGCGCTGATCTTGTCTTGCACGCCGGGGATCGAGTGGCGGTCCAAGGTGCGCGCGAGGACCGAGAAGTCGAGTTCGGCCGTGCTGCTGAATTCAGCAACCACGGGGGTTTGCTCCAGTGCTGATCCTTCCGGAACAACGCGTACATTGCCTGGAGTATCGGCGCCCACTGCCATCAGCAGAGTCAACTCGTCAGAGATGCTGGTCTTAGTTGCGTCCTTGAGAACGGTCAGGCGATGGCCTTCGGGCAATAGTCCCGAGAAGAACGATGGCAACGCGCCCCCAGGCCCAACGTATGCCTCCGGAGAAGCTGGCAAAGATGTCGCAATGCCCGCGCCACCATGTGCAAGGTAGTCCTTGTTATAGCTGAAGGCCACGCTTCCGTCGGACTGTCTGGCTAGAGTGCCGGCGAGGTTTTCGTTGCAGTAGACGTCAGCCTTGGTAACAAGCTTGAGCTCTTGGAGTTGCGGCTTCATTTGGCCACGCGAATTCGAAGGCCGAGTACATTTGCGACGGAGAGCACCGCTTCAATGGAGGGGTTTCCCGCCCCTCGTTCTATGGAGCGCAGCGTACGTTCGGAGATGCCAGCTAATTCAGCCAGCTGTTCCTGCGTCAGGCCATTCTGTTTTCTAACGCGCTGCAATTCGGCCCCTAGCTCAGTCACTGAATTCATGAAGGATCCTCTTCCGGCAGCATTTCGCCGATTGGCGACATTCTGCTCACTATCATTCAGCATGGAGCAAGAATCGGCAACAAGTTACCGAAATGATAGCCAGGTGCAAGCAATCGATTGTCAGAGGCATCAAAAGGCAGGATCTTGCCGATTGGCGGACCGGAACCCATCGGATAAAGCACCTGCAACGGAGCGGGCGTTCTCTCCCGTAGTGAGCCGCGGAGGTCCAGGGCCACGCCGTCTGCTTAGTCGCTTCAAGCGCGTCCGACATCGGGACACAGCTTAGCCATGGCTGCATTCACAACCCCATGCCTGCCTGGTCGTTCCTTGAGCGGTCTGCGCTAGCGACCAGCACTCAAGCTCGTTAAAGCAGGAGGGGAGGAGGAACCAAGCAGCACCAGCTGCCCAATTCCCCCTCCCCTTCCCGTTAAACAGGTGAGGCCCCGGCACCAAACGGTACCAGGGCCTCAAACCATCTACTCAAGTTAAGTCCGGCGGTGACCTACTCTCCCACACCCTCACGAGTGCAGTACCATCGGCGCAGTGGGCCTTAGCTTCCGGGTTCGGTATGGGACCGGGCGTTTCCCCCACGCTATGACCGCCGTAACAATCACGAAGCACACAAACCAAAACGTTTCCTGGTCAGTGTTTTCCGGTGCTACAAAGTCTTGTATCCGTATTTGCTGGTTAGAGGTTGTTGTCTCGTAACCGCATAGTGAACGCGAACAGCATTGAAATCATCAGTTCAAATATTGTTTTATTGTGTGTTGAAAGTCATCGGCCTATTAGTACAGGTCAGCTACACAAGTCTTTAGTCCTTGCTTCCACATCCTGCCTATCAACCCAGTGGTCTAGCTGGGGGCCTCTCACACTCAAGGTGCATGGAAATCTCATCTCGAAGCAGGCTTCCCGCTTAGATGCTTTCAGCGGTTATCCCTTCCAAACGTAGCTAATCAGCGATGCACTTGGCAGTACAACTGACACACCAGAGGTTCGTCCGTCCCGGTCCTCTCGTACTAAGGACAGCCCTTCTCAAATTTCCAACGCGCGCAGCGGATAGGGACCGAACTGTCTCACGACGTTCTAAACCCAGCTCGCGTACCGCTTTAATGGGCGAACAGCCCAACCCTTGGGACCTACTCCAGCCCCAGGATGCGACGAGCCGACATCGAGGTGCCAAACCATGCCGTCGATATGGACTCTTGGGCAAGATCAGCCTGTTATCCCCGAGGTACCTTTTATCCGTTGAGCGACGGCCCTTCCACGAGGTGCCGCCGGATCACTAGTCCCGACTTTCGTCCCTGCTCGAGCTGTCACTCTCACAGTCAAGCTCCCTTGTGCACTTACACTCGACACCTGATTGCCAACCAGGCTGAGGGAACCTTTGGGCGCCTCCGTTACATTTTAGGAGGCAACCGCCCCAGTTAAACTACCCATCAGGCACTGTCCCTGAACCAGATCATGGTCCGAAGTTAGGTGACCGGTACAGCCAGAGTGGTATTTCAACGATGACTCCACCTGAACTAGCGTCCAAGCTTCACAGTCTCCCACCTATCCTACACAAGCTGCACCGAACACCAATACCAAACTATAGTAAAGGTCTCGGGGTCTTTCCGTCCTGCTGCGCGTAACGAGCATCTTTACTCGTACTGCAATTTCGCCGAGTTCATGGTTGAGACAGCGGGGAAGTCGTTACTCCATTCGTGCAGGTCGGAACTTACCCGACAAGGAATTTCGCTACCTTAGGATGGTTATAGTTACCACCGCCGTTTACTGGGGCTTAAATTCTCAGCTTCGCATTACTGCTAACCAGTCCTCTTAACCTTCCAGCACCGGGCAGGAGTCAGTCCGTATACATCGTCTTGCGACTTCGCACGGACCTGTGTTTTTAGTAAACAGTCGCTTCCCCCTGGTCTCTGCGGCCCACACCCGCATCAGAGAAGCAAGTTCTCATCACGGGGCAGGCCCCCCTTCTTCCGAAGTTACGGGGGCATTTTGCCGAGTTCCTTAACCATGATTCTCTCGATCGCCTTAGTATTCTCTACCTGATCACCTGTGTCGGTTTGGGGTACGGGCGGACTTGGACCTCGCGCCGATGCTTTTCTAGGCAGCATAGGATCACCGAATCACCCCGAAAACGGGGCGCCTATCAGGTCTCAGAAACATGAGCGGCGGATTTGCCAACCACTCTTCCTACACCCTTGGACCAGGTCAATTCCATTGCCTGGCTCGGCTACCTTCCTGCGTCACACCTGTTAATACGCTGACCTCACTGCATCGGTTCCCACCACATCAACCAGCAAGATACCCGAAGGCACCAACAGCTAGCGTCAATCATGGTTAGCATCCACAGCTCAGTATGGGCGGTCCTTCGCCGGTACGGGAATATCAACCCGTTGTCCATCGACTACGCCTGTCGGCCTCGCCTTAGGTCCCGACTAACCCAGGGCAGATTAGCTTAACCCTGGAACCCTTGATCATTCGGCGGACGGGTTTCTCACCCGTCATTCGCTACTCATGCCTGCATTCTCACTCGTGTGGCCTCCACCGCTGGTTTACACCGCGACTTCACCGTCCACACGACGCTCCCCTACCCATCCAAACACCCAATCGAAACCAGGTTAATATTTGAATGACGCAACTTCGGCGGTGTGCTTGAGCCCCGCTACATTATCGGCGCGGAATCACTTGACCAGTGAGCTATTACGCACTCTTTCAAGGGTGGCTGCTTCTAAGCCAACCTCCTGGTTGTCACAGCAACTCCACATCCTTTTCCACTTAGCACACGCTTAGGGGCCTTAGTTGGCGTTCTGGGCTGTTTCCCTCTCGACTATGAAGCTTATCCCCCACAGTCTCACTGCTGCGCTCTCACTTGCCGGCATTCGGAGTTTGGCTAAGGTCAGTAACCTTGTAGGGCCCATCGCCTATCCAGTAGCTCTACCTCCAGCAAGAAACACGCAACGCTGCACCTAAATGCATTTCGGGGAGAACCAGCTATCACGAAGTTTGATTGGCCTTTCACCCCTACCCACAGCTCATCCCCTCCATTTTCAACTGAAGTGGGTTCGGTCCTCCACACGCTCTTACACGCGCTTCAACCTGGCCATGGGTAGATCACTTCGCTTCGGGTCTAGATCACGCCACTCAAACGCCCTATTCAGACTCGCTTTCGCTACGGCTTCCCCACACGGGTTAACCTCGCGACGTAACACTAACTCGCAGGCTCATTCTTCAAAAGGCACGCCATCACCAGGGAACAAGTCCCCAGCTCTAACGGATTGTAAGCGCACGGTTTCAGGTACTATTTCACTCCCCTCCCGGGGTACTTTTCACCATTCCCTCACGGTACTGATTCACTATCGGTCATCAAGTAGTATTCAGGCTTACCAGGTGGTCCTGGCAGATTCACACAAGGTTTCACGGGCCCCGTGCTACTCGGGTATCAACACTAGAACGGCAGACACGCATTACACCTACGGGACTATCACCCTCTATGGTCCGGCATTCCAACCGATTCACCTATACGCCTGCACCTCATCCCACCAGCAAGATAGCGCTGGTACATGCCGACCCCACAACCCCGGTGATGCAACGCCTATCCGCTATCACACACCAACCGGTTTAGCCCCATCCGCGTTCGCTCGCCACTACTAACGGAATCACTGTTGTTTTCTCTTCCTGCGGGTACTGAGATGTTTCACTTCCCCGCGTTCCCTCCACACAGCCTATACATTCAGCTGCAGGTCACACCACATAACATGGTGCGGGGTTCCCCCATTCGGAAATCCTGGTCTCAACGTCCGGTTATCGACTCCACCAGGCTTATCGCAGATTCCCACGTCCTTCATCGGCTCTTGATGCCAAGGCATCCACCGTGCGCCCTTAAAAACTTCAACACAACATCAAAGTCAAAAGATATGAGCAATAAAACAATCTAACAAAATCACGCAGACAAGACTCCAACACCAGGCAATCCAAGGAAAAGGACTACCCAGCTCATCTCATCTGCAAGATGCTCGCGTTCACTATACAGTTCCCAAACAACAACCCCGCACCCCCGCAACAACACCCCAAAACCAACACCAACCAAAGGCCAGCATCAATCCAACAGGACATCCTTGCAGCAAACACAGGACAAACACCGAAACACCAAGAACCCCTCACCCAAGCGAACACCACCAGGACCCTCCCCACAGGAAGAACCCCAGCAACCATTCACCAGGAAAGGAGGCTTGTTGCCTCAAAACCCAACAGCATGCCAAACCATACAAACCACGCAACACCCACACACCGCATTCCAGCACCGCAAGAAGAAAACCCCCTGCAATGCGTACTAGCAGATGCCCAAGCACCACGCGGCCACAGCCAATACCCCGCACCAGCATCAGCCAGCACGTTTTCCGGTATTGAGTCCATTGATATTCCACCCATGAGCAACCCACCCGGACAACACTCGTGTCCAGCATGGGCAACCAATAATGGTTAGCTCCTTAGAAAGGAGGTGATCCAGCCGCACCTTCCGGTACGGCTACCTTGTTACGACTTAGTCCCAATCGCCAGTCCCACCTTCGACGACTCCCCCCACACAAGGTGGTTAGGCCATCGGCTTCGGGTGTTACCAACTTTCGTGACTTGACGGGCGGTGTGTACAAGGCCCGGGAACGTATTCACCGCAGCGTTGCTGATCTGCGATTACTAGCGACTCCGACTTCATGGGGTCGAGTTGCAGACCCCAATCCGAACTGAGACCGGCTTTTAGGGATTAGCTCCACCTCACAGTATCGCAACCCATTGTACCGGCCATTGTAGCATGCGTGAAGCCCAAGACATAAGGGGCATGATGATTTGACGTCATCCCCACCTTCCTCCGAGTTGACCCCGGCAGTCTCCCATGAGTCCCCACCTTTACGTGCTGGCAACATGGAACGAGGGTTGCGCTCGTTGCGGGACTTAACCCAACATCTCACGACACGAGCTGACGACAACCATGCACCACCTGTGAACCAGCCCCGAAGGGAAACCCCATCTCTGAGGCGGTCTGGCACATGTCAAGCCTTGGTAAGGTTCTTCGCGTTGCATCGAATTAATCCGCATGCTCCGCCGCTTGTGCGGGCCCCCGTCAATTCCTTTGAGTTTTAGCCTTGCGGCCGTACTCCCCAGGCGGGGCACTTAATGCGTTAGCTACGGCGCGGAAAACGTGGAATGTCCCCCACACCTAGTGCCCAACGTTTACGGCATGGACTACCAGGGTATCTAATCCTGTTCGCTCCCCATGCTTTCGCTCCTCAGCGTCAGTAAATGCCCAGAGACCTGCCTTCGCCATCGGTGTTCCTCCTGATATCTGCGCATTTCACCGCTACACCAGGAATTCCAGTCTCCCCTACATCACTCTAGTCTGCCCGTACCCACCGCAGATCCGAGGTTGAGCCTCGGACTTTCACGGCAGACGCGACAAACCGCCTACGAGCTCTTTACGCCCAATAAATCCGGATAACGCTTGCGCCCTACGTATTACCGCGGCTGCTGGCACGTAGTTAGCCGGCGCTTCTTCTGCAGGTACCGTCACTTTCGCTTCTTCCCTACTGAAAGAGGTTTACAACCCGAAGGCCGTCATCCCTCACGCGGCGTCGCTGCATCAGGCTTTCGCCCATTGTGCAATATTCCCCACTGCTGCCTCCCGTAGGAGTCTGGGCCGTGTCTCAGTCCCAGTGTGGCCGGTCACCCTCTCAGGCCGGCTACCCGTCGTCGCCTTGGTGAGCCATTACCTCACCAACAAGCTGATAGGCCGCGAGTCCATCCCCCACCGATAAATCTTTCCACCAACAACCATGCGGTCAAAGGTAATATCCGGTATTAGACCCAGTTTCCCGGGCTTATCCCAGAGTCGGGGGCAGGTTACTCACGTGTTACTCACCCGTTCGCCACTAATCCACCCAGCAAGCTGGGCTTCATCGTTCGACTTGCATGTGTTAAGCACGCCGCCAGCGTTCATCCTGAGCCAGGATCAAACTCTCCATAAAAAAATAAAAAGCCACCGGCAACCCCTTGGAAAATAAGGGCGAAGCCAATGAAGTCCTGGCGAATAATAAAACACTCAAGAACACTGCACGGGGGTGCAATGCCTCAAGCAAATGTTATGTATTCACCAAATAAAAATATTCGGTATCAACAAACTTGGCACACTATTGAGTTCTCAAACAACAAACACTCTCGACACCACAACCACCAATCCTTCGATGACTGCTTCGCTCCGGAGCAACTTTTCCAAGTTACCAGACTTCCTGATCCGATCAAAATCGGCGGAAAACCTTCAGTGAAAAGTGATTGGCTGCCGGGTAAACAATCGGTAGATTCCGTGTTGTTTCCGTTCCGGCAACAGATAAAAACTATACACAGGTTCTTGGGCACTTACAAATCGAGGGGCCGCGTTCTAGGTCACATTCATTTCGCTGTTCTAGTCTGGGCTCATGAGCGACCTGCAAAGACTCCTTGGATACCGTGAACCCATCTTCAATGCATCTATGGCTGGCGCGGCTGGCGGCGCCTTGGCTGCAGCTGTTTCCCACGCGGGAGGTGTAGGGATGATCGGTTCGCCTGCAACTCCCACAGCTGACTGGATTGAACAGCAAACGCAATTCGTTGAATCCCTGAGTACTCCATGGGGCGTCGGCTTCATGGCCTGGGCGTTGGAAACGGATCTCTCCCCGCTAGAGGCCTTCTTGGAGTTCGGGCCCTCGTTGGTGACCTTGAGCTTCGGCGATGTCACCCGGGCCGCGGCGGTAGCCCATGAGGCTGGAGTTCTGACCGCCATGCAGGTAGGCAATGCGGCAGATCTGGAACGCGCGATGGCTGATGACATCGACATCATCATTGCCCGTGGCGCAGAAGGTGGCGGACATGGCCGCAATGAAGCCGGAACTCTGCCGCTGCTGCAGCTGGCAACCGCCCAGCACCAGAAGCCTGTGGTGGCGGCCGGAGGCATCGGCACTGCGCGAGGTATCGCCGCGGTGCTGTCAGCTGGCGCGGAAGCTGCCTGGATCGGGACCCGTTTCCTCTCGGCAGCAGAGTCCAGCGGGCACGGGAACATGAAGAGCGCAGCACGCAATGCGGGCCTGGATGACACTATCTATACCCGCGCCTTCGATCTCGCCCAGCAATTGCCATGGGCGCCCGAGTTCGGCGGACGGGCGCTGCGCAATGAGTTCAGCGACAAGCACGCGGATCTTTCCAGCTGGGAGCCGAACGATGCGCTGCGCGAGCAGATGGATCAGGCCCGCTCCGAAGCGCTGACGGACATAGCCCCGGTCTATGCCGGTGAGGCAGTGCAGTTCGTTGGCGCCGAGCAGCCCGCCGCCGAAATCATGCAGGAGCTGTGCGGCTTCCGCCAGGTCCTCGGGCAGGCTGCTCGACGCTTTGCCTAGATCGGCTGGTTGTCGATCAGACGGACGTTGCCCACCTTCGCCGCGACAAGGATCAAGCCCTCGCCGGTGAAGGGGGTGTCCTGGCAGTTGAATGCCAGTTCCTGCAGGGTATCCGGGTCAACGACGGCGAAGTAGTCCAGCTCCACCAGCGGGGCCATCTGGTACATGCCGATGGCATCCTCGATGTACAGCGGTTCATTGTGTGCCGCACGGTCGGCAACCAGCTGGATCGAACGGTGCAGCACCAAGGCTGCTTCCTTCTCTTCCTCGCTGAGCAATGCATTGCGGCTGGAAAGCGCCAGGCCTTTCGGGCTGCGCACGATCGGCACCGCACGCAGTTCTACCGGATAGTCCAGGTCGGCAACCATGCGGCGGATCAGCATCAGCTGCTGGGCATCCTTCTGGCCGAAGTAGGCGCGGTATTCGCCCCGACGCGGGTCGGTCAAGTGCAGCAGCTTGGCGACTACGGCCAGCATGCCATCGAAGTGGCCTGGACGCGAGGCGCCTTCATACATTTCGCCCAGCGCGCCGGAGCTCAACTTCACCAGCGGAAGGCCGGCATGGTAGATCTCGGAAGCGTCCGGGGCAAAGACAAGATCGACGCCGGCGGCCGCGGCCAGCTGCACATCAGCGTCAAGCTGGCGCGGATAGTTGGCGTAGTCGCTGGCATCGTTGAACTGCAGCTCATTGACGAATACGGAGATGACTACCAGTTCGTTTTCTGCGCGGGCGGCCTTGAACAGCGAAGCATGTCCGCGGTGCAGGGCTCCCATAGTGGGCACGAAGCCCAGCGATCCCGGGTTAGCTGCGGCAATAGCAGCCTTCAGCTCGGCACGGGTCTTTACAATCTTCGGGGTTTTCACGCTTCTATTCTAGAACTCGCAGAAGCTCTTCCAGCGTGCCTTGGGAGATCAGTCCGCGTTCTGCGGCGCGCAGCGCGGTAGCGCGCGAGAGGCTCCGATAGGAATTGTTGGTTTCCGCCGGGGCGTCGGCCAGCGCCTGCAGGTGCGCGGTGACCGTTCCGCTATCGCCTCGTGCTACCGGGCCGGTCAGTGCGCCCGCGCCGGAACGCAGGGCATTATCCAGGCTCGCGTACATCAGGGCGCGCAGGGTATTGGATGGTTCTTCCACGCCGATCCGGCGCAGGATGTCCGCCGATTGCGCCGTGATGGTGTTCAGGTGGTTTGCCGCATGGGCCAGGGCCGCGTGGTAGCTGGCACGATCCTGCTCGGCGATCACCACCGGCTCCCCGCGCATTTCCACCACCAGCGCCTGGGCTACCGGGAGGATGGCCTCGTCCGCGGTGACCGCGAAGACGCAGTCGGTCAGGCGCTGGAGGTCCATGCTCATGCCGGTGAAGGTCATGGCCGGGTGGATTGCCAGTCCAAAGGCGCCAGCATCCAAGGCCGGTTGCAGGATCGAGGTGCCGTACCGCCCGGCGGTGTGCGCGATCAACTGCCCGGCGGCGATATGGCCGCCCGCTGCCAGTCCGGACACCAGTTCGCCGAGCACGTCGTCGGGTACCGCAAAGAGCACCAGTTCGCTGCGGCGCAGGATTTCTGCTGGGTCCAGCAGTTCCACGCCGGGCAGCAAGGCGTCGGCGCGATCGCGCGAATCCTCCGAGACGGCGTGGATTCCGGTGATCCGGTGTCCGCTGGCTGCCAGCGCCGCACCAAGCACGGTGCCTACCTTGCCGGCGGAGATGATGCCGATTCCCAAGCGTGGTGCGTCCACTTCTACCTTTCAACCAGGCGCCGGGTTTGCGCCCGAATAAATTCTGCTGCGGTGTCCGCATCAATTTGATGCAGGTATCCGATGATATTTCCGCCGGCACAGTGCAAGCGGACACCGGCCAGTTTACGTCCTTGCTCCCATGGTCCCTGGCCCCAGCTCATGCCCTGCACCCGGTTATGCGGCACGAAGCTGGCCTGCCGGGCCAGCCAGCCATACCGGGAAATCACCGTGGTGCCGGTGGCCAGGAACGCCTGGTGCTTCCATGCCCCGGGCGATAGCGGCTTGGCGCGTTCCGGGGAGCCGGTGAAACCGTGTTCGCATCCGGTGCTCACCGCGGTGGCCAGCACCTCGCGCTGGTTGGCGACGCCAAGATCCGGCAGCAGGATCCCCATGATCCGGGCGACCGACTCGAAGTCGCCCACCGGGAGCACCTGCAGGTTATCCGCGTCATCGCTCTTGGTGCCCAGCACGTTGACTTCCACCTTGTACCAGCCCAGCATCCGCCAGAAGAAGGGTGCCGTCACCGAAATGGCCTGGACGCGGCCGGCAGGAATGGAGTGCTGGCGGGTGTCAGCCAGCCCGTAGCTGATGCGCATGCCGGTGTCCGAGGCGCTGGCGGTGAAGTTCCAGCCCTGGTTCAGCTGCTTGTAGTAGAAGCTGCCGAAGGCCAAGGCCGCGGGGACCAGGGCCGCGATGATTCCGTCGACCCCGGCAAGCCAAAGCACCAGCATCGCCAGGCATGCGAGCACCCCGAACATCACCGGCAATTGCAGGAACATGGAGCCAATCAGGCGCCCAATGGGCACGTTGGCCATCAGCGGCAATGCGTCCGCGGCGGCCTGCGGCTGGGCTGCCGCGCGATCCGCCGCGTCGTGGGAGCCGCTTTCTTGGGCAGCGGCAGGTTCTTCGCCGCGGGCCCGCTCCAGGATGACCACGCGCAGCGCGTGGGCATCGGCCTTGCGCAGGAAGGAAAGGCGCAGCACCGACTCGGAGGAATCGGCCACGTCAAAGCGCAGTTCGGCGAGACCCAGCAGCCGGGCTACCAGTGGCTGGGCAATGTCTATGCCTTGTACCTTGTCGATGCGCGCCTGCTTCTGGCTGCGGAATAGCATCCCGGAATTCACGTACACGTGGGTGCTGGTGAGCTTGTAGCGGGTGAAGTACCAGGAAAGGAAGTAGAAGATGAGCACCACGGCCAGTGCGATGCCGGCGCCCGCGACGGTCCACATCAGCCTGGTGCCGGAGAAGCGCTCCGCCCAGGACAGGTCGTCGGTGTTCTGCCAGTAGATGTAGCCCAGGCCGATGATGGCCAGCCAGCCGTGGACGAACGGGCTGGCTGGATGCACCCGCTGCCATGGCTCGGCACTGTCTCCGGTGGCCAGTTCTTCGGCCTGGCTCATAGCATTTTCTCTTCGCCGGCGGCCACGAGCCGTTCGCGCAGGGCCTGCCCTTCGCCCTCGGGCAACCCGTAGACGTGCGCGGTGGCAGCGCTGCCGGCGGTGTTCAGCGTCAGCTGGCATAACCCATAGCGGCGCTCCAGCGGCCCGCTGTTGACCTCGACGTATTGCATGCGGCCGTAGGGAATGACCACCTGCTTGCGCCACATCACCCCGGAGCGGACGATGAAGTCTTCTTCGCGTTCGAGATAGCCCAGTGCGGCGACCTGGCGGCGGATGATGCGCAATGCCGGCAACGCGATCGCCAGCACCAGCAGGACCGGGGAAAGCACCAGCCACAGCGGGATGCCGACGCCGGTGACTGCCAGCACGGCAGGGACCAGGGCCGCCAGCAGGAACAGGCCCCAGGTGATCGCCCAGGTGGTGAACTTGACCTTGGCGTAGTCCCGGTGGGCTGGGGTGAAGTTATTCGGTGACCACGGAGTCGCTGTTGCCATCGGTATCCTCTGGAGGTAGTTTGCACAGTTGCTGAACAATATACCCAATAATCACCATGAGGACACCAGCACCAGTCAGCACCAGGCCGCGGGTCAGGGTGGGGGTGATCCCCGTGGCCGCCCAGAGGGTGATGATGGCCGGAACATGCCAACCGGCAATCACCGCACCGGCATACGCCGAGGCCTGGGCCAGAACCAGGGTACGAGCTGCGGCGATCGGCTCGAAGTCCGATTTGCCCAAGGTGGAGCGCTTCACGCGGATCCCCAGGAACAGGATCACCGCGCAGACTGCGCCCAGCGAGTACAGGGCGGAGTAGTCCAGCACCGGCGCGTACCTGCCTGCCGCGGTGAGCAGGCGCAACGCGATCCAGCCGGCCACGGCCCCGAGCCCGGCACACCAGAGCAGCCAGCGCAGCTTCAGCTTGGCCATAGCCGGATGATGTCCTTCGTATCGGCAGCTTCGGCGGCCAAACGGGAAACCAGTTGCCCGTTCAGCACCGCGTCCGGATCCATCCAGCTCCACGGGGCCAGCACGAAGCCGCGGATCGCGGCGCGCGGATGAGGCAGGGTCAGCCGCTCATCATCCAGGTTCAGCTGGTCGTAGGCGATCAGGTCCAGATCCAGCGTGCGCGCTTCCCAGCGCACCTCGCGGGTGCGGTGGTGCTTGGCTTCTATCCACTGGCACAGATCCAGCAGCTCATGCGGGGCCAGCCGGGTACGCACCTGGACGACCTGGTTGGTGTAATCGGGCTGTTCCGGCGGACCGCCTACCGGCTTGGTGATGGCCAGCGGGGAAACCTTGAGCAGCTCGACTTCTGCGCCGAGGTCCTGCACCGCGGCGGCCAGGGTAGCCTGCGGATCACCCAGGTTGGCGCCCAACGCGATGATCGCGGTGTGCTGCTTCTGGTGCCGCGTCAGCGAGATGGTGACATCGGTGAACGGTACCGGGATTGGAGCCTGCGGCTTGTGCACCACCACGTCGATGGTGAACACGCCCGGGTAGGCGGCGAGGATCGCCTCGGCGATTTCGCTGCCCAGCTTCTCGATCAGGTCCCACGGGCCGGCCTGGATCTGCTGGACTACCAGCTCGCTGACTTCGCCGTAGTGCACCGTGTCAAGAACATTGTCGCTGGCTGCCGCACGTGAGATATCCACGTGCAGCACCACGTCAATGATGAATTCCTGGCCGTCGCGCTTCTCATGGTCGAAAACGCCATGGTAGCCGGTGGCCGAAATTCCGTAGATGCTAATGCGATCCATAGGCCTGCACGACTTCAATGGCGTCGCGGTTGCCGGTGACATCGTGCACGCGCACTGCCCAGACCTTGTCGCGGGCGCCCAGCACGGTGGTCGCGGCGGTCGCGGAATCGCGTTCCATCGGCGCGCGGCTCTTGGAGCCTTCGGCCAGCAGTTCGCCCAGGAAGCGCTTGCGGCTGGTGCCGATCAGCACCCGGTGGCCCAGCTCCTCGATGGCAGGGACGTTGGCCAGCAGCGCCCAGTTGTGCTGCGCATCCTTGGCGAAGCCCAGTCCCGGATCGATGATGATCTGCTCCGGGGCCACGCCCTTGGCGACGAATTCATCGCGCAGCATGCGCAATTCTGCGATGACCTCGGTGACCACGTCCTGGTAGTTGGCCTCGGAAACCATGTCCTGCGCGGTGCCGCGGCGGTGCATCAATACGTAGGGGACGCCGGTTTCCGCGATCAGCTCCGGCATGCCCGGCTCATAGGTCAGGCCGGAAACGTCGTTGATGAGGTGCGCGCCGGCGGCGATGGCCGCGCGGGCGGTGGAGACATGCATGGTGTCCACGGAGATCACCGCGCCGGCCTTCACCAGGGCTTCGATGACCGGGATGATGCGCTCGCGCTCCAGGGCAGGATCCACGTTCGTGGCGCCCGGGCGGGTGGATTCGCCGCCCACGTCGATGATGTCGGCACCCGAGTACAGCAGCTTCAGGCCCTGGTCGATCGCGGCATCGGCGGACAGGTACTTCCCGCCATCCGAGAAGGAGTCCTCGGTGACGTTCAGGATGCCCATGACCAGGGTGCGGCCGGTTGGCAGGTCGGCCATGGTCTTCTTGCTGGACTTGCGGATCACCGGCAATGGGCTGGTGTTCGGGCCGGTGCCCGGGATCGCTCCAAGCGACATGGGGGTTCCTACTTTCCGAGGATCAGGCTCATGGCTTCGGCACGGGTGGCGGTTTCCCGCAGCTGCCCGCGCACCGCACTGGTCACGGTCTTCGCGCCGGGCTTCTGCACCCCGCGCATGGACATGCACATGTGCTCGCATTCAACGACGACGATCGCACCGGAGGGGTTCAGGTGCTCCACGAGGGCATCAACGATCTGGGTGGTCAGGCGCTCCTGGACCTGCGGGCGGCGGGCGTACACCTCGACCAGCCGGGCCAGCTTGGACAGGCCGGTGACCTTGCCGCCCTTGCCCGGGATGTAGCCGATATGCGCCGAACCGTAGAAGGGCACCAGGTGGTGCTCGCAGGTCGAGTAGAACGGGATGTCCTTGACCAGCACCATCTCATCGTGCTCGATGTCGAAGGTGGTGGACAAGTGGTCTGCCGCTTTCTGGTGCAAGCCGGCGAAGAACTCCGCATAGGCCTTGGCCACCCGCTTCGGGGTGTCTACCAGGCCGTCGCGGTCGGGATCCTCGCCAATGGCTTCCAGGATCTCGCGCACGGCTGCCGCGATCCGCGGCTGATCAATCTCTTGTAGTTCACTCACGCTTCGATCCTAGTCGGTCGAGGAAGCTGCGCGCTCCTTGGGGCTTAATATCGGGCCCTCGTGGTGCACCGGACGGGCCTCGTTGCTCAGCCAGACTTCGCGCTTGTCGCGCTTCACCAGGTCGGAGAAGATCTCGGCGATCTCCTTCTGGTTCAGCGTCTCGCGCTCCAGCAGCGCCAGGGCCAAGCGGTCGAGCACATGGCGGTTGGCCATCAGCGCCTGGTAGGCGTCGTTGTGCGCCTGCTCGATCAGCTCGCGCACTTCCTGGTCCACCAGGTGGGCCATTTCGTCGGAGAAGTCGCGGGAGGCGGTGCCCATGCCCTGCTCGGCAGCCGAGCCGGCCAGGCGCACGGCGCCCACTTTCTCGCTCATGCCGTATTCGGTGACCATCTTGCGCGCGGTGGCGGTGGCCTTCTCGATGTCGTTGCTGGCACCGGTGGACGGATCGTGGAAGACGATCTCCTCGGCGACGCGCCCGCCCATGGCGTAGGCCATCTGGTCCAGCAGCTCGTTGCGGGTGACCGAGTACTTGTCGGATTCGGGAACCACCATGGTGTAGCCCAGCGCGCGGCCGCGCGGCAGGATGGTGATCTTGGTGACCGGTGCGGTCTGGTTCATGGCCGCGGCCACCAGCGCGTGGCCGCCCTCGTGGTAGGCGGTGACCTTGCGCTCGTGCTCGTCCATCAGGCGGGTGCGCTTCTGCGGGCCGGCCATGACGCGGTCGATGGCCTCGTCCAGGGCGCGGTCGTCGATCAGGTTCGCGTTGGAGCGGGCGGTGAGCAGCGCGGCCTCGTTGAGCACGTTGGCCAAGTCGGCACCGGTGTAGCCCGGGGTCTTCTTCGCGACGGCGTTCAGGTCCACGGTGGCATCCATCGGCTTGCCCTTCACGTGCACGGCCAGGATCTGCTCGCGGCCCTTCAGATCCGGTGCCTCCACCGGGATCTGGCGGTCGAAGCGGCCCGGGCGCAGCAGCGCCGGGTCCAGCACGTCGGGGCGGTTGGTCGCGGCAATCAGGATGACGTTGGTGGTGGCGTCGAAGCCGTCCATCTCCACCAGCAGCTGGTTCAGGGTCTGCTCGCGCTCATCGTTGCCGCCGCCGATGCCGGCGCCGCGATGGCGGCCGACGGCGTCGATTTCGTCAACGAAGATGATCGCCGGGGAGTTGGTCTTTGCCTGCTCGAACAAGTCGCGAACGCGCGAGGCGCCCACGCCGACGAACATCTCCACGAAGTCCGAACCGGAGATCGAGTAGAACGGTACCGCCGCCTCGCCGGCTACGGCCTTGGCCAGCAGGGTCTTGCCGGTGCCCGGAGGGCCGTAGAGCAGCACGCCCTTGGGGATCTTCGCGCCCAGGGCCTGGAATTTGGCTGGTTCCTGAAGGAATTCCTTGATTTCGTGGAGTTCCTCCACGGCCTCGTCGGCGCCGGCGACATCCTTGAAGGTCACCTGCGGCATGTCCTTGGTGATCAGCTTCGCCTTGGACTTGCCGAACTGCATGACCTTGGAGCCGCCGCCTTGGGAGCGGGCGAGGATGAACCAGAAGATGCCGGCGATCAGCAGGAACGGGATGATGATCCCGAGCATCGACAGCAGCCAGTTGCTTTCCACCGGCTGGTCGGTGAACTTGCCCAGGTTGGCCTTGTTGATCTCATCGACCACCAGTTCGGCACGGGCGGTGGAGTAGTAGAAGCTCACCGAGGTGCCCTTGTCCACGCCATCGACCTTCAGCGAGTCGCGCAGCTTCAGATCCACGCGCTGGTCGCCGTCGAACATCTTCGCTTCGGTGACATTGCCGCTGGTGAGCTGGTGCAGGCCTACGGAAGTGTCCACCTTGGCCGAGTTATTGCCGAAGACCATCGGCAGGAACAACACCACGGCGACTACGCCGACCAGGACCCAAATGATCCAGCTGTTAAAAAGCTTCTTCGTTTTCATTGATCCGACAGGCCCCGCGCCTGGCGCATCCCCCTCACGCACTGCTCTGGCGTCCGGGTCACGCCACCTTCGATATTTCTCAACGCCCCATTGGCGAGAAAAGTTCCCTACTGGTAAATATGCGGGGCCAAGGTGCCCACGCAATCAAGGTTGCGGTACTTTTCCGCGAAGTCCAGGCCGTAGCCCACCACGAATTCGTTCGGGATGTCCATGCCGACGTACTTGACGTCGATTTCCACCTTGGCTGCTTCCGGCTTGCGCAGCAGGGTGCAGATTTCCACCGAGGCCGGGCCGCGGGATTCCAGGTTGGACTTCAGCCAGGACAAGGTCAGGCCGGAATCGATGATGTCCTCGACGATCAGCACGTGCTTGCCCATGAGGTCGGAATCCAGGTCCTTGAGGATGCGCACCACACCGGAGGACTGGGTACCCGAACCGTAGGAGGACACTGCCATCCAGTCCATGGTCAGGTGGGAGTTCAGTGCGCGAACCAGGTCAGCCATGATCATCACGGCGCCCTTGAGCACACCTACCACGAGGATGTCGCGGCCTTCGTAATCCTTGTCGATCTGCGCGGCAAGTTCTTCCACGCGGGCCTGGATTTCTTCCTTGGTGTACAGAACGTGCGCAAGATCGGCTTTGACTGCATTGGAATCCACGAGAATTCTCCTGATTCTAGAGGTGTGGTACTTACCTAGAGTGCCACATTTAGCGGAAGGTTGTTTAGCCGGTTGTGGTGAAAACGATCACCGATTGCCGCCGGAAGGCGCTGATCCTGCCATCCAGCTGCACAGGACCAGCTGATTTGGACTTGGGGACGCCGAGCCCGGCCAGCGCGCACAGCGCCGCCGTTCGCTCATGGCCCACATTCCTGGCCCCGGCTTCCATGGCGGCCAGGCGCAATACTCGCGAGCTGATGGCCACCGGCAGCTTGGCCAGGTCCGGGATCGCCAACCCGTGCTCGTCCTTGGCCGCTTGGGCCCATTCGTCGAGGGCTTGGGCGTCGGCGGCGGCCAGGCTGGCGGTGCGCGCCAGCGCTTCGGGAACATGCTCGCCAAGTTCCTCGCGCAAGAAGGGCAGGATCCTATGGCGGATGAGGTTGCGCTTGTACCCGGTGTCCGCGTTGCTCGGATCTTCCCAGTAGCCAAGCCCCGCCTGCCGGCAGATTTCCTCGGTTTGCGCCCGGGACAGTTCCAGCAGGGGGCGCCGGTAGGCTCCGCGCCGGGCAGGGATGCCGGCCAGCGAGCGGGTTCCCGATCCGCGCAGCAGCCCCAGCAGCACCTGCTCGGCCTGGTCGTCGCGGGTGTGGGCGAGCATCAATGCCTGCGCGTTGAACTGCTGCAGGGCTGCTTCAAAGGCCTGGTACCTGGCCGTGCGGGCCGAAGCCTCGTCATCCGAGGTCTCGACCTGGAGCACCGCCACCGGGTCCAATCCCAGCTCGCGGCATTGCCCGGCGGCTCGTTCGGCCGCCTGGGCGCTGCCGGGCTGCAGGCCGTGATCGATAACCACGGCGCCGAAGGAAGCGGGCAGCGTCGCCGCGGCAATGGCCAGGGCTAGCGAGTCGGCACCGCCGGAAACCCCGATCAGGTTCAGCCCGGGCGCGCTGCTGGCACTGATGGCGGCGCGGGCAAGGTGAAGGGCGCGGCTCATCGGGTGCGGGCCAGCCAGCGTTCCGGGTCATCGAGTTCCCCGGCGCTCGGGAACATCTCGCGGGCGGTGAAGATTTCGTTGAAGCCCTCGTAGCCGATCGCGTCGACGATATGCCGCACGAATTTTGCCCCGCGTTTGTACTGCAGCGCCTTGGCATCCAATCCCAGCAGCTTGCCCAGCAGGATCGCCAGGGCCGAACGGTTCTCGCCACGGGCTTCGAAGCGGCGGCGGATGGTCTTGATGCTGCGGATCGAGGTGACATCGTTCATCACGACCATGGCGTGGCCTTCGAGCACCGACATGATGCTGGTCAGTTCGCTGACCTCGGACTTCATGGATTTCAGGCGTTCACCCAGTTCGCCCATGGAGTGGGTGGTGCCGGCCAGCGGCTCGAAGGCCTCGGCCAGGGTCTGCTTCATGACCCCGGGGATCCAGGCAGCGTGCTCGAATTGCAGGCGGTGGGTCTGCTCGTGGGTGGCGATCCACAGGTAGAAGTCGCGGGCGTTCACATTCAGCTCGCCGCGGATCTGGGTGATGGTCGGGGCGTTGAGCAGCAGGCGCGGGCCGACGAATGGGTCGAACTGGCCCAGCACCCGGGTGCCCAGCACCGAGAGCACCGCGCCAAGTTCTGCGCCGGCAATCAAGGGGACCACACCGGGGACGTCCTGGCGCGCTGCCGGGAGCAGGGCCGCGAAATTCTGGCTGACGGCCTTGGCCCAGCCGGACCGGTCCACCACCAGGGTCTGCGAGGGCGCGGAAGCAGCCAGCTTGGAAACCTTCTCGGCCTCCACCAGGCCTTCGCCGGCGGCGATGCGCAGTTCCTCGATGATCCGTGCGGCATCCTGGGCCTGGATCCCCGGCCCGGCGGGCATCAGGGTTTTCGCGGCCTTGGCCGCCAGCTTCCAATCGACGAACTGGTTCATTTGCTGCTCCTGCGGCGTTCAGCTCCGGCAGCCACAGCCACGGATGGCGGTGACAGCAGAGTCAATGGTTGGCTTGTGGGGTGCGAGTGTTCCGTTGGGCTGATCGGCATAGATCGAGAAGGCGAGCAGGCGCCCGTCTTCGGTCATGGCCATGCCCGTCAGCGTGGCCACGCCGGTGAGCGAGCCGGTCTTGGCGCGGACCAGGCCAAGTGTTCCGGCACCGCCCAGGCGGTTCATCAAGGTGCCGTTGTAGCCGGCGACCGGCAGCGAGTAGACGACCTCGCGCAATTCCGGCTTCTTGCTGGTGGCGGCCGAGCGCAGTACCGCGGTCAGCGCCGCGGGCGAAATCCGGTTCCTGGCAGCCAGGCCGCTGGTGTCCACGAGCGTGTGTCCAGCAGCCCCATGGGCCTGGGCCACAGCAGCGACGGCGGCCCCTGCCTGTTCCCCGGGCATCTGGCGGTCCAGCGCCACCAGGCGGCCCATGGATTCGGCAATGTAGTTATCCGAAACCAGCAGCATGTGCTTGATGACATCGCGCAGCGGTGCGGACTTCACTTCGGTGATCTGCTCGCCCCCCGCATAGGGGCCGCGGCCACCCTCATCCACCTTGACCCGCTCGCCCAGGGCTTGGGCGAAGACCTTGCGGACCTGCCCGGCCGGGTCGGACTGGTAGGCGGTGCTGGTGCTTTCCCCGGCACGCCCGGCGTAGTGCGCAATCGGGTAGACCTGGCCAATGTTATTGGAGGTGAACAGCGACTTGTCCCAGGCGGGGTTGCTGTGCGCATCGCCGAACAGCGAGTCGTCCAGCCACAGCTTGACCTCGCTGATGCCGCGCTTTTCAAGTTCTTCGGCGGTCTGCTTGGCCAGGGTTGCCAGTCCTGCATAGCCCTTGGGGTGCGCCGGGTCCGATTCCCCGTCGCCCAGCAGCACATCTCCCCCGCCGCGCAGGATCAATGTGCCGCCATCGAGCAGCACGCTGGTGGACAGCTGGGTGTCGCCGCCGAGGGCATCGAGGGCCGCGATGGCGGTGACTACCTTCAGGCTGGAGGCCGGGGTGCCATTTATTTCGGAGTTCCTGTCATACAGGACTGTGCCCGTGGCCACGTCGACCACCTGGGCGTTGAAGGACGTCCGGTCGGGCTTGTCCGCCAGGATGCCATCCAGCTTCGCGGCGAGGATCCCGGGGTCCGGTTGCGCGGCGTTGGGGTCCAGGTCCCGCACGGCGACTGGGGATTTATCGGCCAGCTGCGCGCTGGCCGGGGTGTAGAAAGCCTCGGGCTCTCCGGTGAAGAATCGCGGGGCCAGCAGCATCGCGGCAATCACTGCAACCATGGCAACAATCGCCACCCCCAGCGTAATAGCGCGTCGGGCGGCAGTGTTCATATGGTTACATTCCTCTCGCAGTTTTATCCATCAGGCGCAATGGGGCGATACCCTTATTAGCGGATATCCCTAAGACTAGTTTAGGAGTGTGCTTTTCATGAGCCACGACGTGACCATCGAGATCCCCACCGGATCGCGCGTCAAGTACGAGATCGACCACGAGACCCACCGCCTGCGCCTGGATCGCGTGCTGTTCACCTCGATGCAGTACCCAACCCACTACGGCTACTTCGACGATACTCTGGGCGAAGATGGCGATCCATTGGACGCCATGGTCTTCATCCCGGGTGTTGACCTGATCCCAGGTGTTGTTGTCGAAGCACGCCCAATTGGCGTATTCAACATGACCGACGATGGCGGTGGCGATGCCAAGCTGCTGTGCGTTCCTGCCGACAAGCGCTTTGACCACATCAAGGAACTTGAAGACATCGACGAATGGCTGATCAAGGAGATCGAGCACTTCTTCACCCGCTACAAGGACCTGGAACCAGGCAAGTGGGTCAAGGCCGAGGGTTGGGAAGGCCGCGAGGCTGCCGAAGCCGAGCTGGCTCGCTCCATCGAGCGTTTCAAGGCCTAGCCACTAGGCTCAAGCCGAACATGGCGGCGACCCCCGAATCGGGGTCGCCGCCATTGCTTTTGCTGCCGGTTCACTGCCGGAGACCCGGACTTGCCCGGCGCTAGGCTTCAGGCAGCATTCCGCTGAGCACATCTTCCTGCGCGGAAACTTCCAGGGTCTGCACGTCCTTGAGTTTCCGCTCCACCGCACGGGTCCGGGTACCGGCATCGCGCACCGTGTTCTGCGCCGTGGCCAGCTGCTTGCCCAGCTTGTCCCAGACATCTCCGTACTTGCGGAACTCTTCCTTGGCCGCCGAGAGCACCTGCCACACCTCACTGCTGCGCTTCTCAATGGCCAGTGTCCGGAAACCCATTTGCAAGGAGTTCAGCAGGCTCATCAGGGTGGTCGGCCCCGTGACCAGCACCCGGTGCTCGGCCTGCAGCTTGCTGGCCAGCCCCGGGCTGCGCACAACCTCGGCGAACAGCCCCTCGGTGGGCAAGTACATGATGGCGAAGTCGGTGCTGTACGGCGGGGCGATGTACTTGCTGGAGATCAGCTTGGCCTGCTCAAGGATCGCCCGGTCCAGCGCCTTGCCCGCAGCGGCGATGACGGCCTTGTCGCCGTGCTCCTGGGCATCGAGCAGGCGCTCGTAGTCCTCTTGCGGCAGCTTGGAGTCGATTGGCAGATAGATCGTTCCGGCATCCCGCCCGGGCAGGATCACCGCGAACTCCACGACCTCGCGGCTGCCGGGCACGACCGCCACGTTCTGCTCGTACTGCTCTGCGGTGAGGATGTCTTCCAGCTGGCGCGAAAGCTGCACTTCGCCCCATGAACCACGGCTCTTCACGTTGGTGAGCACGCGTTTCAGCCCGCCGACATCCTGGGCCAGGCTCTGCATTTCCCCCAGCCCCTTCTGCACCATTTCCAGCCGCTTGCTGACCAGTTCAAAGGATTCGCCCAGCCGCTTCTCCAAGGTCCCCTGGAGCTTCTCGTCCACCGTCTCGCGCATCTTCTCGAGTTTGGCTTCATTGCCCGAGCGCAGTTTCTCCATTTCCTGCTGGAGCAGCCCCTGGACCTGCAGATGGCGGTTCGCATTGGCTTCTGCCATCGCGGTCAGCTTGGCGTCGATCTCGGTACGCACTTCGCCCATCCCCTGGCGCAGTTCGGTGCGCTGGGTCCCCAGTTCCTGCCGGAGCTCCGCATTAGCAGCACGCACCGAGTCCTGGATCTGGGTGCCATCAGAGCCGGATGTCCTGCGCACCAGCAGCAAGGCAATACATGCCGTTGCCAGAATATTCAGGATGACGAGTACAAAAACCGCGATTACCATGAGCACCTAACCAAGAACTGTCGAGCGGACCATTGCCTCAGTCCTATCAGCGGACACCGACAGTTTGGGCCCATAATGGGTCCATGCATATTTTGGTCACCGGTTTCGAGCCGTTCGGCAACGACGAATTCAATGCCAGCCAGGAAGCCGTTTCCAGCCTTCCCAGGCAGCTGGGCGAGCATCAGGTCCTCACCGCCATGCTTCCGGTGTCCTTCGCGGCCTCCGGCAAAGCACTCGAATCGCTCTTGGCGAAGCACCAGCCCGATGCGCTGATTTGCGTCGGCGAAGCCTGCGGCCGGAATGCAATCACGCCGGAGCGATGGGCTTTTAACGAAGATGATGCCCGCATCCCCGACAATGATGGCGCCCAGCCACGGTCAGCGGCCATCAAGGCGAATGCGCCGGGACGCTTGGATGCCACACTTGATCCAGCAGCGGCCGTCCGCGCCCTGCTCGCCGCAGGCTATGAGGCAAGGGTCTCCGAGGATGCCGGGCGTTTCGTGTGCAACCACACTGCGTATTTGGCGTATTCCCAACCGGTCCCGGCATTGTTCATCCATGTTCCCGCACTGCGCCCGCCAGGGGTTCAAGCCACGGTTGGTGCTGAAACCGACGCATCGGCCAGCCAACCTCGGCCCGGGGACCTGAGCCAGCTATCGTCGGCCCTGGGCATTGCGATACTGGGAAGCCTCGCCCCCGGTGGATAGACTGCTTTCATGGAAGCGGTAATGGCACTGGACGGCCTGGAAGTTGGCATTCTGGTGCTGTGGGCGCTGGGCACGCTCTTTGTGCTGGTGCAGTTCCTCCGCGAACGCTGTGTGCGCACCGCCATACCGCTGGCCCTAGCCATGCCTATTCCCCTGTTTGGCGCCGTCTACTCGGTGGCCCGCTTGACCGGGATCATGATGAAACGAAAGCCTGGATCCGATAATGAATAGCAGTCCCACCCGCTGGATGGTTCTTTTTTCGCTTGCCATCGGCTTTCTTTTCATCGGAGCTTTCGCCCTGGTTGTCTCGGGGCTCGCTGCACCATGGCTGGACTGGGACTAGGAATGTGACCATCTGATACTTGCGGGATTACTGCCGGGGTTCAGCGCAGGGCTAGCCTTGAAGCATCATGACCCTGCATAATCTCACTCCGCTCGATCAGCTGCGTGCCGGAAAGCTCCCCCTGCGTCTTGCAAATCTGTTCATCGGCCTCATGCTTTTTGCGCTGGCCATGGCACTGCTGATCCGCGCCCAGCTCGGCGTGGATCCGTGGGATGTGCTTCACCTGGGCCTGGCCAACTACATTCCGCTGTCGCTGGGAACGATAGTGATCATCGTCGGCGTCGTGGTGCTGCTGGCCTGGATTCCGCTCAAGCAGTGGCCAGGATTGGGCACCGTCGCCAATGTGCTGCTCATCGGGCTTGGCCTGGACTTCTTTCTCTGGCTCATCCCTGATGTCCACGGGTTGGGCTGGCAGATCCTGACCCTGGTTGGCGCCATCGCCGTCAATGGCCTTGGCGGCGCCCTGTACATCGGCTGCCATTTCGGCCCCGGCCCGCGCGACGGCCTGATGACCGGGCTGCATTTGCGCACCGGCAAATCGATCCGCCTGCTGCGCACCATTATCGAGGTGTGCGTGCTGGGGATCGGCTGGTTGCTCGGCGGTCCGGTGGGCGTGGGCACGGTGGCTTATGCGCTGCTGATTGGCCCCGCTACGCAGTTCTTCTTCAAGTACACGACCGTTGCGCTGCCCGCCCAGCAGGGCGCGCCCAGCAGCACCCTGTCCTAGTTCCTCCTGATCCCGCCAGCCGGCGGACCAGCATCAGGCTGGAGCAGCACCGTTAGCCGCCAAGTGCCGCACAGTGCGCGACAAACCCGGTTGCACACGCAATACTTGAATCATGTTTGTCGTTGCGCTCAGCCCCCGGCCCCGCTCGGTCACCGATGTTGCCGCCGCCAGCGAGCAGCTCTGGCACCAGCTGGAACAAGTCGACACCCACGCGCCGTTCACCGCGCTCAGCGGGCAGCTGCTGCTCGGAGTGCCCAGTGACCCCGATGCCGCCGTCGACGCGCTGCTGCGCGTGGCACGGCTGAACTTCTGCAATATCGGGCTGGGCATCGGCAGCCTGTACGAGCCGGTGCCCGTAGAGGCCGACCTGGTCGAGGGCAGGGCGGCGCGGCGCGCGCTCGGCGCGCTGGAGGCGGCCAGCCACCGCGGCGAAAGGGTCCCGATCTGCGTTTCCTCGGGCAATGACGAGATGGACGGCGAGCTCGAGGGCCTGCTGCGCATGCTCGGACAGTGGATCCGCACCCGCACCGAGGCCGAATGGTCCGTCGTTGACCTGTTGACTCCCGGTGTGCGCGGGCAGCAAAAAGCGGTCGCCGGGATCCTGGGAATCACTCCCCAGGCAGTATCTGCGGCGATCGTGCGTTCGGGCTACAACGACGAGCTGGGCGCGCGGGCAGCGATCGCCCGGCTGCTGGAATACACCGACCAGCTCTAGACTCTGGTGCTAGCTGCCCAGCAGCCCTTCCAGGACGATGGCCAGGCCATCCTGGTCAACGCCTTCAGTCACGGCGTCGGCCGCTGCCTTGACCTCATCCGGCGCTTGGCCCATGGCCACGCCATGTCCGGCCCACTGCAGCATTTCGACGTCATTGCGGCCATCGCCTACTGCCAGCGAGTCCTTCGAATCGAACTTCAGGATCGCCCGCAGCCGCTCCAGGCCGCTGGCCTTGGTGGTACCCTCGGCGGCAATATCCAGCCAAGCGGTCCAGCCCACCGAGTAGGTCACCCCGGAGAGCCCCAGGCTCTGCACGGCATGCCCGAATTCCTCGGCGGTGTTGTCGGTGGAGAAAACCACCACGCGCACGGCCTTGCTGTTGACCAGCTCGCCGAAATCAACGACCTTGCTCTCGGCGCCAAAGCTCATGTCGCCGAAGGTTTCGCTGGAAAGGAATTCGCCGCGCTCGTTTTCCAAGGCGTACTTGGCTTTGGGAAGCTGGTCGCGCAGCGCCTTGAGCGCTGTCGACGGGTCGAAGATCTCGCGGTGCAGGATCTCGACTTCATCCTGGCACACCTTTGCGAGCACGCCGCCGTTGCTGACCACGACATAGCCATGGTCGATGCCCAGTTCCGCCATGATGGGCAGGGCCGCACCCAAGGAGCGGCCGGTGGAGATGATTACCTCATGGCCCTGGGCCACTACACCCCGCGCGGCATCGCGCACGCGCTGGCTCATTTCCCCCTGGTGGTTGACGATGGTGCCATCCACGTCAAGGCAAATCATCAATTTTTGCTTGGTCAGCCGGTCATCGTTGCCGAGCTTAGTCATAACAGTCATGGCTCAAGTTTAACCACCACCGCGGGTTTTTGGCGATGACCCAAGGCACAGCGCCAAGTGAACAACCGGTTAAAAGCATTTGCCGGCTGCCCGCGAGGGGCAGCCGGCAAATGGCCGGTCATTGGCTACTTGAGTACTTCGAGTCCGCCAAGGTAGGGCTGCAGCGCCTTGGGCACGTTGACCGAACCGTCCGGGTTCTGGTGGTTTTCCAGAATCGCCACGAGCCAGCGGGTGGTCGCCAGGGTGCCGTTCAGCGTCGCCACCGAACGGGTCTTGCCGGCCTTGCCGTCGATGATCTCGCGTTCGCGGATATTCAGGCGGCGGGCCTGGAAGGTGGTGCAGTTCGAGGTCGAGGTCAGTTCGCGGAAGGTGCCCTGGGTAGGAACCCAGGCTTCGCAGTCGAACTTGCGCGCGGCGCTCATGCCCAAATCCCCGGCGGCGGTGTCGATCACGCGGTAGGGAAGTTCCATGCGCCCGAGCATGTCCTCTTCCATGGCCAGCAGCTTCTGGTGCTCTGCTTCGGCGTCCTCGACGCTGGCGTAGACGAACATCTCCAGCTTGTTGAACTGGTGCACGCGGATGATGCCGCGGGTGTCCTTGCCGGCCGAACCAGCCTCGCGGCGGTAGCAGGAGGACCAGCCGGCGTAGCGGATCGGGCCGTCGGCCAGATCCATGATCTCGTCCGCGTGGTAGCCGGCCAGGGCCACCTCCGAGGTGCCGACCAGGTACATGTTGTCGCGCTCGAGCTTGTAGATCTCGTCGTCGTGCTCGACATCGAAGCCGGTGCCCTGCATGGTTTCGGGGCGGACCAGGGTCGGGGTGATCATCGGGATGAAGTCGTGCGCCATGGCCACATCCAGGGCCATGTTCATCATCGCGATTTCCAGCCGGGCGCCGATGCCCTTGAGGAAGTAGAAGCGCGAGCCGGAAACCTTGGCGCCGCGTTCCATGTCGATGGCGTCCAGCTTCTCGGCGATCTGCAGGTGGTCCAGCGGCTCGAAGCCCTCGGCCTTGAAGTCGCGGGCGGTGCCCACGTGCTTGACGACGGTGAAGTCATCCTCGCCGCCGGCCGGGATGCCGTCGATGATCAGGTTGGGGATGGAACGCTGCAGTGCGGTGCACTTGGCGGAGGCCGCGTCGGACTCGGCCTGGGCGGACTTCACCGCGGCAGCGAGCTCCTTGACCTCGGCAAGCAGGGCGGCGCGCTCGTCGCCCTTGGCCTTGCCGACCTTCTTGGAGAACGCATTCTGCTCGGCACGCAGGCGCTCGTAGGTGGCGATGGTTTCACGACGTGCCGTGTCAGCTGCCAGCAGCTGGTCAATTAACGACTCGTCGGCACCGCGCGCGCGTTGCGAGGCACGGTACAAATCCGGATTTTCGGTGAGCATTTTCAGGTCGATCACATGTTAAGGGTAGCAATCATGAGTACGATGAGAGCATTATGCAGACAAATCGTGTGATCGTTTTCTCTGCCGTGGCTGCTGCAGCTGCCGCCGCGGCGACCAGTTGGTATTCGGTGCGCAAGCTTTCGAACTACAGCAAACCGCTGATCAAGCAGCCCGAAGCGGCTGAACAGGCAGCGGCTACCAAGGTGGCCCTGGTCATCAATCCTTCCAAGTCAGGTGCTGACGAAGCAAGGGAAGCCGTGGTCCGCGTCTGCGCTGAAGCGGGCCTGGAAGCACCGCTGGTCCTTGAAACGACCAAGGACAACGCCGGCCAGGATGCAGCCCGTGAAGCACTCGATGCGCAATGCGACACAATTATTGCCGCAGGTGGCGACGGAACCATCCGCGCCGTCGCGGAAGTGCTCGAAGGCACCGGCGCATCCCTGGGAATCCTGCCGCTGGGCACTGGCAACCTGCTGGCCCGCAACGTGGATATTCCGCTCGATGACCTGCACACCGCGGCGCTGGTGGCAGTGCGCGGGATGGTTCGCCGGATCGACGTCGGGCACATGAAGCTGCAGCTGCTGGACGGCAAGGAGGCGGATCATGCTTTCCTGGTCATCGCCGGCGTGGGCACCGACGCCGACCTGTTTGACGACACCAACGAAGAGCTGAAATCCAAGGTTGGCTGGCTGGCCTACTCGGAAGCCGGCCTGCGCCAGTTGCCGGGCCAGCGCAAGAAGGTCAGCTTCAAGCTCTCGGGCGACGAGAGCTGGCAGACCCGCAAGGTCCGTTCGGTGCTCTTCGCCAACTGCGGAAAGCTGCAGGGCCTGGATTTCGTGCCCGACGCCAAGATCGACGACGGCGTGCTCGACGCAGTGATCCTTTCTCCCCGCTCGGCCGCCGGCTGGACCTGGATCCTGCTCAAGACCGCATTCCGCGCCAAGAACAAGATTCCGGTGATGAGCTTCTACCAGACCTCTGGCGTGTCGCTGCGTTGCGATGAGCCGATGAATACCCAGATCGACGGGGACCCCACCGGCCAGGTCAACGAACTGCAGGTGTCCGTGAACCCGAGCGCCCTGCGCCTGCGCACCCCGTAGCGCATGCCGAAGGCCCGGCCGATTTCCCCTTGCGGGGAGCTAGGCCGGGCCTTCGCGCTGCCTGCTTAAAGCCGGTCGCGCAGCGACTGCACCCAGGCACGGGCTTCACTGAAGGCCGCATCTGAATTATGCGTATCCACGGCCGGCTCCAGGCCTTGGGCGGCTGGGTAGGAACCGAGGAAGCGCAGCTGCGGGGACAGCCGGTGCAGCCCCGACAAGGCGGCGGCAACGCGTTCCTCGGCCACGTGGCCTTCGATATCGACGGAGAAGAAGTACTCGCCCAGGCTCTTGCCTGTAGGACGCGATTCGATGCGCGAGAGGTTCACGCCGCGGGCGGTGAATTGCTCGAGGATTTCCATCAGCGCACCGGGACGGTCCTCGGGCAGCGGCAGGATCAGCGTTGACTTGTCCACGCCGGTAGGCTGCGGAATCCTTCCCGGACGAGTCACGAGGATGAAGCGGGTCACCGCGCCGATATTGTCCTCGACCCCGCTGGCCAGCACCTTCAGGCCGCGCTCCTGGGCTACCAGCGGAGAGCAGATCGCCGCATCATGCGGCGGTTCGTCCTCTTCGAGAGCCAGGGCGCCGGCTGCCGTGGAAGAAGCCGGGGTGAATGCGGCCCCGGGAATATTCGCTTCGGCCCATAAGCGGCACTGCGCCCAGGCATGCCCGTGGGTGGAGATCTGCCTGATCTGCTCCAGCGAGTCGATGCCGGGGCGTACCGCCAGCACGAAAGTGATCGGAACCAGGATTTCGGAAACAATCTGCAGGGCTTCGCCCTGCGCAATGGCGTCCAAGGTGGCCGAAACGCCGCCTTCTACCGAGTTCTCGATCGGGACCATCGCCGCGTCCGCGGTCCCCTCGCGCACCATGGTCAGCGCCACGTTGACGTTGGAGGCCGCGATCCGCTGCGCCTCGGCAGCCCCGGGAACCTGCAGCAGGGCCGACTCGGTGAAAGTGCCAGCAGGTCCCAGATAGGCATAGTTCATCGTACGGTTGGCTCCTGGCCGTTATCCGCTTCCATTGGCAAGCCCGCTTCGATCCACGCATCGGAACCGCCGGCGACGTTGAAGGCGGTGTAGCCCATCACGGTGAGCCACGATGCGGCCTGGGCCGAACGGCCACCGGTACGGCAGATGACGTAGGTGTCTACATCCGGGTCAAGCTCGGAAATCTTCTCTGGCAAGGAGCCAAGGGGAATATGGGTTGCTCCGGCAGCACGGCCGGCTTCCCATTCGAAGTCTTCGCGCACGTCAAGGATGAAGGCATCCTTCGGGACATCATTGACCGAAACAGTCTCAAAATCGCTCACGGCTAGCATTCCTCTCACATAGGGTGTTTGCTTATAAGACTAGTCATTTCCTGCGTCGAAAGCCGACATGTTTCCCTCAAGCGCCCTGAAATTGCGAGACGAGCTGGCCCGCGGCGAGCGTTCAAGCCGCGAGGTCACCGAGCACTACCTCAAGCGCATCGAAGAGCAGGCGGACCTAGGTGCTTTCGTCCACGTGGCAGAAAATGCGATGGAGGCCGCGGCAGCGGCGGACCAGGCGCATGCCCGTGGCGACATTGGCCGCTTGCATGGGCTCCCCACCGCGTTCAAGGACCTCAATGACGTGGCCGGGATGCCTACCACCTATGGCACTGCGGCGATGCCTGCGATGGTCGCTGAACGTGATCACTCCTTGGTGGCCAGGCTGCGCGCCGAGGGCGTGGTGGTCCTGGGCAAGACGCAGGTTCCGGAATTCGGGCTGAGCAGCTATTCAGAGAACCTCGTGGCGCCCCCATCACGCAATCCCTTTGATCCCACGCGCTCGTCGGGCGGTTCCTCTGGCGGGCAGGCCGCGGCGATTGCCGCCGGCATGATTCCGCTGGGTCCGGGCTCTGATGGCGGCGGTTCGGTTCGCATCCCCGCGGCCGCCTGCGGGCTGGTAGGCCTGAAGCCTTCTTTGGGCCGCGTTCCCAGCGACATCCTTGATGGCTACACCGATCCCATGGGCGCACCGAAGCTAGCGGTTAGCGGACCGTTGGCCCATGATGCCTTGGATGCGGCTTTGCTGCTTGACGCCATGCGCGGCAAGGACCACTATCTGCCGTTGCTGCAGGGAAGCTACCCCCAGCGCCTGGACGGGCTGAAGATTGGGTACAGCATCCATTCCCCGTTTGAACCGGTCTATGAAATTACCCTGGCGCAAGAAGCCCGGGCTTCATTTGCCCAGGGCCTTGAACGCCTTGGAGAACGGCATCGCGTCCAGCCGGCCAACCTGCACTACGCCACGGACTATCCGGAAACCTTCGCGGCGGTGTGGACCAATGGGCTGAAGGACGTTCCGGTCGCGGATGATTCGCTGCTCGGCGATTTGGCAAGGGATTTCCGCCGACGTGCCGCCGACCGCTCGCTGGAACAGAGCCTGCAGGCAGGTTCGAGGTTGAAGCAGATTGCGGCCGACTTCGTGCGCCAATGGTCCGCCTACGATGTCGTGGCCACCCCTGCCATGGCCTCGATCCCGCCGAAGATCGGGCACTATACACAATTCACAGCCGATGTGGATTATATGTTGCAGTGCCAGTACACCCCCTACACTTCCATGGTGAACGTCGCCTCAGTAGCGGCCATCACCGTTCCGGTAGGCCACTCCAACGAGGGGTTACCAATGAGTATTCAGCTGATTTCCCCGCGCTCGGACGAAGGACTGCTGCTCGCGCTGGCAGTCCAGATGCAGGTGTGACCTTTCCCATATAAGTAGGTACTCGGGTGGGCAAGGGCGAAAAATATTACGTATGTCTACTGCAACAACGAGCACCAAAGCTTCCGGAAAGACCTTCTTCGGTCACCCCGGTGCGCTCGCAAGCCTCTTCAGCGTGGAAATGTGGGAACGATTCTCCTTCTACGGCATGCAGGGCTTGCTGGCTTACTACATGTACTACTCGGTCACCGACGGCGGCCTGGGCATGGACCAGGGTCTGGCTCTGTCGCTGGTCGGCGCCTACGGCGGCGCTGTCTACCTGTCCACCATCCTGGGCGCGTGGCTCTCCGACCGCCTGTTCGGCTCGGAACGCGTCCTGTTCTTCTCGGCTATCGCGATCATGATCGGCCATATTGGCCTGGCGCTCCTGCCCGGCTATGCCGGACTGGTTATCGGCCTGATCTTCGTTGCCGTCGGTTCCGGCGGCCTGAAGGCCAACGCTGTAGCCCTGGTGGGCTCCCTGTACTCCAAGGAAGATCCGCGCATCGATGCCGGCTTCTCCCTGTTCTACATGGGCGTGAACATCGGCGGGCTGCTCGGCCCACTGCTCACCGGTTGGCTGCAGGTCCAGTACGGCTTCCACATCGGCTTCGCCGCTGCCGCGGTCGGCATGGCTATCGGCCTGGGGATCTATGCCCTTGGACGCAAGAAGCTGCCGGACTCCGGCCGCATCCCAAGCAACCCGCTGCCTGCCTCTGAGCGCAACCGCTATGTGGTCATCTTCGCTGCCGTGATCGTTTTGATCATTGCCGCTTTCGCATCCAAGATCGTGACTCCGGAGAATCTGGCAAGCACCATCGCCTACGTGGTGATCGCCGCTTCGATCATCTACTTCGCGTTGATCCTGCGCAGCAAGAAGGTTGACGCCACCGAGCGCAAGCAAGTCTGGGCATTCATTCCGTTCTACATCGGTTCGGCTGCCTTCTGGGCCCTGTTCCAGCAGCAGTTCACCTTCATTGCCGCTTACTCGGATCAGCGCCTGGACCGCCACCTGGGCAGCTGGGAAATGCCACCGAGCTGGGTTACCTCGATCAACCCGGTCTTCATCATCATCTTCGCCGGTATCTTCGCCGCATTATGGACCAAACTGGGCAAGCGCCAGCCACGCACTTCAATGAAGTTCGGCCTGGCACTGGTGGTTGTGGGTGCGGCCTTCTTGCTGTTCATCCCGCTGGAATCCTTCGTGAAGACCCCGCTGCTGGCGCTGGTCGGCATCCTGCTGCTGTGCACCTTTGCCGAGCTGCTGCTCTCGCCAGTGGGCCAGGCAATTGCCACCAAGCTGGCTCCAGCCGCCTTCGGCACCCAGATGATCGCCTTGTTCTTCCTGTCGGTTTCGCTGGGCACCACCCTGTCGGGTGTGCTGGCCGGCTACTACACCGAGGGCAACGAGATCCCGTACTTCATCGCCATGGGCGGCACCGCTGTTGTCCTGGGTATTGCCATGATGGCAGCTACCCCGGCCTTGAAGAAGCTGATGGGCCCGATCCTCTAGGCGTTCGATCATGCGAAAAGCGGTTGGTTCATTTGAACCAACCGCTTTTTTCATGCCCGGGGATTATCGAAGAAGCCCTTGTGAGAAGGTCACGTTGTCGTAATACGAGTCGTAGCCGAACCCGGTTGACAATGCCCAGAAGAACCAGATGGCTACCGCATAAATGACTATGGCTAGTGCCAATCCAATCCATGAGGTAATTAGCCCGGCCAGGCTCAGGCCCCGGGAGCTGGGTTCACGCCGGTAGGCCAGGTGCCCGGTAATGACTCCGGCCAGCGGAACAAGGATAATGACAGTGAAGCCTAGCAACGACAAGATGCCAAGCACCAGGGAAGCCACCGAGAGGCCGGCGGATTCAGGCGGTCGTTGGTAGGGGTTCTGCGGATACTGGTAGTAGCTCATTTGCCTACCATTCTTCTACGAAACTGCGATAAGCGCATCAATCTGAAAGGCAATCTGTGGCACACCTCCGAGCTGGCCAGCCAGCCCAAGAATCAGACCTGATCAATTTGCAGGAGGTACTCGATGCCTACAGCACCCTGGTTCCTTCCAGCGGCAACCCCGACCAGGCCGTCGTTTTCGGCACCTCGGGACATCGCGGAAGCTCCCTGAACACCACTTTCAATGAAACGCATATCGCTGCGATCACCCAGGCCGTGGTCGACTACCGCAACGGTGCGGGGATCACCGGCCCGATGTACGTGGGCAAGGACAGCCACGCACTCTCCGCGCCCGCATACCGCACCGCCCTTGAAGTTTTGGCAGGCAACGGCGTCACCGTGCTCGCCGATGACGGACTGACTCCCACTCCAGCGGTCAGCCACGCAATCCTGGTACATAACGCTAGCGGCGGCGAACAGGCCGATGGCCTGATCATCACCCCATCGCACAACCCGCCAACCGACGGCGGCATCAAGTACAACCCGCCGCATGGCGGACCGGCAGAATCCGGAATCACCGGACCCATCGCTGCACGGGCCAACGAATTGCTGGCCAGCGGAGCGGTCAAGCGCGGCGAGCCGAATGCCCGGCCCTTCGACTTCCGCGAACTGTACATCGCCAATTTGGCTGAAGTCATCGACTTCAAGGCCATCGCCGAGTCCGGCATTTCCATTGGCGCAGATCCGCTGGGCGGGGCTTCGGTGCACTACTGGGGCGAAATCGGCCGCCGATACGGCCTGAACCTCGAAGTGGTCAACGAGTCCGTGGATCCGCGCTTCGGCTTCATGACCTTGGACAAGGACGGGAAGATCCGCATGGATTGCTCCTCCGCCCATGCGATGGCCTCCCTCGTGGCCAATCGCGAGAAGTACGACATCGCGACCGGCAACGATGCCGATGCTGACCGCCACGGCATTGTCACCCCGGATGCCGGCCTGATGAATCCGAACCATTTCCTGGCCGTGGCCATCGACTACCTGCTCACCCACCGTCCGCAGTGGCCGGCTGATGCCCAGATCGGCAAGACCCTGGTCTCCTCGGTGCTCATCGACAAGGTGGTGGCTTCCCACGGCCGGACCCTGCGCGAGGTACCGGTGGGCTTCAAGTACTTCGTTGAACCGCTGGCTTCCGGCAGGGTCGCTTTTTGCGGCGAGGAATCGGCCGGCGCGAGCTTCTTGGACTTCTCCGGCAAGGCGTTCAGCACCGACAAGGACGGCCTGATGCTGGCCCTGCTGGCCAGCGAGATCCGCGCAGTAACCGGCAAGAGCCCCAGCCAGCTGCATGCCGAACTGGTAGAGCGCCACGGCCCCAGCTTCTACGACCGCTTTGACGCGCCCGCAAATCGCGAGCAGAAGGCCGTACTGGGCAAGCTGGACCCATCGATGGTCACCGCTACCGAACTGGCATCGGATCCGATTACCGCCAAGGCCACGCAAGCGGCCGGCTTCCCCATTGGCGGCTTGAAGGTTTCCAGCGAGCACGCATGGTTTGCCGCGCGCCCATCGGGCACAGAAGACATCTACAAGATCTATGCAGAATCAACAAAATCACCCGAGCATCTGCAGCAGGTGCTGGCTGAAGCTCGGGTGATTGTTGATGCTGCGCTGGCTGGCTAGTTCAGCTTTGCAGTCCATGGGTCGATGGCCACGGCTGGCTGCTTGCGGGTGGCCAGCCAGTGGCCCAGCCACAGCAGCAGGAAGATTGGCAGGCCAATGTAGCTGGAAGCCATCTGCAGCAGGTTTCCATCCACGATCGCCTGGTAGTTCTGGCCTGCGATCACCACGATCAGGATCACGAAAGCCAGAATCGGGCCCAGCGGGAATAGCGGCGCCTTGTACGGCAGGTTCGCGAGATCCTGTCCGCTAGCAATGTATGCCTTGCGGAACTTGTAGTGGCACACCGCGATACCCACCCAGGCAATGAAGCCGGAGAGGCCCGAAACGTTCAGCAGCCAGGTATATGCCGAGCCTTGGCCGATGATGGCGGTCAGGAAGCCGAAAAGGCCTACCGAGGCGGTTAGCAGCATTGCCGGCATGGGCACGCCGCGCTTGTTCAAGCGGGCGAAAATCTTTGGCGCCTTGCCGTCCAACGCCATCGAATAAAGCATGCGTGCAGAGGCATATAGCCCGGAATTGCCTGCGGAGAGGATGGCCGAGAGGATCACCGCATTCATCAGGGCCGCGGCGAATGCTACGCCCGCACGCTCGAAGACCAGGGTGAATGGCGAGGTGGTGATATCCGATGCCTCCGAAGACAGCAGCGATGGATCCATATACGGGATCAGCATGCCAATGACGAAGATCGCGCCGATGTAGAAGAGCATGATGCGCCAGAAGATCGCCTTGATGGCGCGTGGGATATCGCGCTGGGGGTTCTCGGCTTCGCCGGCGGCCACGCCGATCAGTTCGGTTCCTTGGAAGGAGAAGCCGGCAATCATGAAGACCGAGACGATGGACAGCCAGCCGCCAACAAATGGCGCTTCGCCATCGGTCCAATTGCTGAAGCCCGGGGTGGAATCACCCAGGATGCCGAAGATCATCGCGACACCGCAGATCAAGAAGACCACCACGGTGATGACCTTGATCGCGGCCAACCAGTATTCGCCCTCGCCAAAGGCCTTGGCGGACAGCGCGTTCAAGCCGGTGAGCAGCACCAGGAAGATGGCCGCCCAGATCCACCCCGGGGCATCAGGGAACCAGTAGGACATGATGATGCCGGCGGCTACCAGCTCGGCAGCCACGGTGATGGCCCAGTTGAACCAGTAGTTCCAGCCGATTGCGAAGCCGAAGTGGCGGTTCACGAAGACCGTTGCGTAGGTCTGGAAGGAACCAGCGACCGGAAGGCGGGCGCTCATTTCTCCCAACGACTGCATCAGGAGCAGCACCATCATGCCGATCAGCGCGTAGGCCACCAGCGAACCGCCTGGGCCAGCTTGGGCAATGGTGCCGCCGGACGCGACGAATAGTCCGGTACCAATCGAGCCGCCAATGGCAATCATCTGCATATGGCGAGCTTTGAGGCCACGCTTCAGACCGTCCTGGGACGGTGCGGGCTCAGTCATGCGTTACATCTCCTGATGCTTGAAAATTTCCAACCTATCCATCCAAGCACCCTGACAAGCCATAACGCTATGAACCGCGCTACAGTAAGCGATCAATAATCTTTCGCTTAGCCCATGAATACGGAGGATATATTGCGCTCAAGGTGTCAACTACGGTCGTTTTGTTGAGTTCTGAGCGCATCTGCGAAAGCCGTTCGAATCCATGTTTGCCGTGGTAAGCCCCCATTCCACTCGGTCCGACGCCACCAAAAGGCAGGGTTGGAACGATCATCTGGGCCAACGGAGCATTGTGCACTATGGAGCCGGCTCGCACCCGATCAGAGAAAATCGACTGCAGGCGCGGACTTTCGCTCATCAGGTAAGCGGCCAGCGGTGATGGCCGCCGGGCAATGAATTCGAGGGCTTCCTCGAAGGTTTCCACCTCGATCACCGGCAGGATAGGACCGAAAATCTCTTCGGTCATCAAACTTCCCTCGAGGTCCACATTGCGCATGATGCTCGGAGCGATGCGCAAGGTATCCTCGTCGTATTCGCCGCCGAAAACCACCTCGCCCTGCTCGAACATCGACAACAGCCGGTCAAAGTGCTTGCGGCTGACGATGCGGCCAAAGTCCGGATGGGTCAGCGGCTCCTTGCCGTAGAAGCTGGTGATGGCCTGGCCCAGGCGCTTGATGAGCTCAGACGAGTCGCCCACGCTCAATACGTAATCCGGGGCCACGCAGGTCTGGCCGGCATTCATGAATTTGGCGTAGGCCAAGCGCTTTGCGGAAGCCAACGAATCGTTTTCCACCACGGCCGGCGACTTTCCGCCCAGTTCCAAGGTGGTTGGTGTCAGATGCTTCGCAGCCGCTGCAGCCACGATCTTGGCCACGCGTTCACCGCCGGTGTAGAAAATATGATCCCAGCGGGCGCCGAGCAACTCCGTGGAGGTATCCACCCCGCCTTCAACTACCGCGTAGACACGTTCGTCGAGGTAGACCGGGAGGAACTTGGCCAAGGCGCCTGAGGTCGCAGGAGCCAGTTCCGATGGCTTGATCACCGCCGCGTTGCCGGCAGCAATGGCCGCGACCAGCGGTGCGAGCACCAGCTGAACCGGGTAGTTCCAGGCGCCGATAATCAGCACGACCCCCAGCGGGCGCGGCTCAACCTTGGCAATGGCTGGTTGCAAAGCCAGCGGTACCTTGACGCTGGTGGAATCCATCCATTCAACGAGGTGGCGCTGGGCGAAATCTATTTCTGCCCGCACCACGTCGATTTCGGAGAATTTGGCTTCGGTGGCACTCTTGCCCAAGTCCTCGGCCAGGGCCTGGACGAAGTCTTCCAGATGCTCTTCGAGCATCTTCTCCAGGGCCTTGAGCTGCTGCAGGCGGAAGCGTCGCGGATGCGTGATCCGCGTGTCCGCAGAACGCCGCAAATGGCTCAGCACTGTTGCTATGCGCGATGGATGCTCGTCCACCGGAGGTGCGGAATCACCGACCGGTTCGGGCAACGGAGTGGAAGTAAACAGACCCATGATTTGAGCGTACGTCACTGGGACTATTTTTCATCGTTTAATTCGCCGGAGGATTCAATATGTATCAAATAGTTGATACATTGATTTCCATGAACCAGTTCTCGGCGAGCGCCATATCCATCGCTTTCGTTGCCGCAATCATCTGCGTTTGGTTGCGTTCGGTGGCGCACAGGCGTGGAACACCAGCTATCGACCGGGCCCGATCCCACTCGTTCTGGTGCGCATTGATCGCATTCTTTGCTTCAACCTCATGGGATTTGTCCGAGACCTGGCGCGTTTCAATGACCGAACCCAATTCAGGTTCGGCTCTCGCTGAAGCACTCACTCCGGGGATCTGGGTTCTTCTGGTTTACCTCATCGGCTTGTTCACTTGGCCCAAGGAACTCCAGCCAGTGCGCACCGCTTCATTAGAGGCCCGCAGCCTGACAACTCCATTTCCCAAGGCCCTAGGGGCTTTCGTTGGGCTTTTGCTGCTGATCGCGGTCGGCTCCCTGTGGCCGGCGTCCAAAGTCGAAGGGCTCGTTGGCGTTCCGGCCTCGGAATTCACGACCTTTGATTTTGACGGCATCTATTCATACGCGTCGGAGGGTCCGTATGATGGGCGGTTGCCGGGCACACAGATGCTCCCGGTATTCATCGTGGCCCTGGCAGGGATCATCGTGGCCGCGGCTGTGATTACCGTAGTTATCCTGAAAAGACCTGCCTTGGCCGGCATCTCGGCCGAAGACAACCAAGCGTTGCGCACGGTCTGGCTCAACCGCTTGATGCGCAATATCGGCATCGTCTTGCTGGCCTTCACCGTGTCGGTGGTCAATTACTCGCAGGCTAATTCGCCGGATGGACAGTACGAGTTCGTTAGCTATGGCGCCCTTGCGGTCGCCCTCACGTTGCTCTTCTGGGGACCGCGCTCTACATTCTCAGCTCAATCCACCACCAGGGAACGGACCGCCTTCTCGCGTTTGCGTGATCAACTATTCACCTTGCAATACGTAACTGCAGCACTCACCTTGCTCAGCGTTGCAATCGGCTGGTCATTCTTGCCACTGGATGACGAGCTCCAGATGCCTACCAATGAGCGAACTACGTGGATCTTAATGATCTTTGCCGGTGCGGCTTTGAGCTATGCCGTTCTCAATGCGCTTTATCTCAGCTACGTCAGCACGGTGGCCCGGCAGGCGTCTGCAGCACCCAAGTACCACGCGCCCCTGCCCTTGTGGTCCTACATCGCCGCTGGCTTGCTGTTTGCCACCAGCACCTATTTTCTGCTCGATCCGCCGCTGGACTATTTGTGGGGCTTCGTGCCTCCAGGCAAGACAATGGTTGCAGGCTTGATCCTGCTGTTGCTGGCAACCCATCTTGGATTCGTCTGGTTCTCCCGCCGGGCAATTATTCCCTGGGCTGTCTCGTCGGCCGAAGAAATCTGGTACCGCAAGGTCCTGGAACTGCGTTCAATGCGTGTTAACACCAGTGCAGTGGTAGCCATGCTGCTCATTGGCTACGGATTCCCGGCCGGGCTGGGACTCTTTGCATTGCTCATCTTCGTTGTCCCAGCAGTCATTTTCCTAGAGCGCCCCGGTAGCGCCTTCGTGCGGGAACATCAGCCGGCAGCTACTTCATGAGCACGCAGATCAGTGTTGACCTCCAAGCAGCTACCCCGCCCTATGAGCAGATCCGCTCGCAGATTGCTTCACTGATCTCCTTGGGAGATCTGCCCTCGGGGAGCAAGCTGCCTACTGTGCGTGCGCTGGCCACGGACCTCGGCGTCGCTGCCGGTACAGTGGCGCGCGCCTACAAGGAGCTGGAAGCCGAAGAGCTGATCACCTCCCGGCGCCGTGCCGGCACAGTGGTCAACGAGCGGCCGCAGCCGGTGGATACCAGTGAAGATCTCCTGGCCGCCGTGGATCACCTCTGGGCGTTGGCGGTCGCGCAGAAGGTGGATGCGGCCACGCTCAAGGCCTTGGTGGCGCGGCGCGAGCGTAAGTAACTTGTCCTCGGAACCGGTTGTGCGTACGCTCTATGGCAGTGACACGGGGTGTCGGATCAACCGACTGAGATAAGACCCGTAGAACCTGATCTAGTTCACGCTAGCGGAGGGATGTCGCATGGCTTTGCATGCAGTTGCCCAAAAATACCGGCAACAATCACCTTTGGTTTTTTGCCTGACCAATACCGTCGTATCCAATTTCACCGCCAATGTCTTGCTGGCATCCGGGGCTTCCCCGGCCATGACGGATCTGCCCGGAGAGGCCGGCCCATTCGCGCAGGCAGCTTCAGCCGTATTGGTGAATTTGGGAACTCCAAGCACTGAACAGCTGACCGCCATGGAAGAAGCTGTGCAGTCGGCGAGCGCTGCAGGCACCCCCTGGGTCCTGGATCCAGTGGCAGTGGGAGCGCTTCCGGTGCGCACGGAGTTTGCCCGGCGCATTGTCCGGCAACGCCCGACCCTGATTCGCGGCAACGCCTCGGAAATCCTGGCCCTGGCCGGCCGGCAATCTGCTTCGCGCGGTGTCGATGCCTTGGATGAGGTTTCTGCCGCCTTGGCGGCGGGACGCGAACTGGCCACGGAACACGACTGCGTAGTGGCCATTTCCGGCCAGGCTGACGCCATCATCGACGCCACGCGTACCGTCTTGGTGCATACCAACGGAATTGGCTTGACCCGGATGACAGGTGGCGGCTGCGCCTTGGGCGCGGTCTGCGCCGGGATGGTTGCGGTCCACGATGACCCGTTCGAGGCCACCATCGCAGCCCACGGTTTCTATGGCCTGGCCGCGGAAAAGGCCCTGGCTGGCAGCTCCGGTCCGGGCAGCTTCGCAGTTGCCTTCCTTGATGCGCTGTCGGCTGCCGATCCCGGGGAACTGAAGACTTTGAAGTACGAGGAATTGAACCATGCATAATTACGGCGCTTATCTAGTAGCCAACACTGACAGCTGCACCCCACGCAGCACCCTGGAAGTTATCGAGGGCGCCGTCGCCGGAGGGATCGGGTGGATCCAGCTGCGCGCCAAGGATGAAAGCGCCCGGGAATTCTTCGAGCTGGCCTGCGCGGCTGCCAAGCTCACCGAGGGCAAAGCCCAGTTGCTGATCAATGACCGCATTGACGTCTACCTCGCGGCACGGGCTGCTGGCGCAGCAGTGAACGGCATCCATATCGGGCAAAAAGATGTGCCGGTACAGTTGGCTCGCCAGATCATCGGCGAGGGCATCATCGGCTTGAGTGCTTCCAGCGATGAGCAATTGGCCCAGGCGAACAAGGACGCCTCGGTGATCGACTACCTCGGTGTAGGAGCCATCCGCGCCACTCCGACGAAAAAAGACCATCCTGCTCCCCTGGGGCTGGACGGCTTTGCGCGAGCCGCTGCCTTGGCCAAGCTGCCCTGCGTAGCGATCGGCGCAATTACCCAAGACGATGCCGCCGCGATCCGCGCCGGCGGCGGCGCAGGCCTGGCCGTGGTCCGCGCCATCTGCAACGCCGAAGATCCGCAACTTGCCAGCGCGCAGCTGGTCGCAGCCTGGGAGGCCTCGAAATGAACATCCTATCCATCGCAGGCTCCGATCCTTCCGGCGGCGCCGGAATCCAAGCGGATCTGAAGGCCATTGCCGCCAACGGCGGCTACGGAATGTGCGTGATCACCGCTTTGACTGCGCAAAACACCCATGGGGTATCCGGAGTTCAGGCGATCAGCGGCGATTTCGTCCTCGCGCAGCTCGAAGCCGTGAGTACAGATATCCGCATCGATGCGATCAAGATCGGGATGCTGGCCAACGCCGAGGTGATCCGCGCAGTCACCAGCTGGCTGGAAACTGTTGACGCCCCCGTCGTGCTGGACCCGGTCATGGTGGCGACCAGCGGGGATCGCCTGCTCGACGACGAATCGGCCCTTGATTCACTGCTGGATCGCGCCACGGTGATTACCCCGAACCTGCTGGAGCTGGCCAGCTTGCTGCGCGAGCCTGTGGCCCCTTCCTGGGACGAAGCCCTGCTTCAGGCCCAGCGGCTGGCTGCCAAGCACGGCACGCTGGTGCTGGCCAAGGGCGGGCACCTGGCCGGGGCGGATTGCCCCGATGCCCTGGTGTCGGCGGGCGGGGTGCAGCTGGAGCTGCACGGACCGCGCCATGCCACCAGGAACACCCACGGCACCGGCTGCACCCTTTCCAGCACTCTGGCTACCCGCTTCGCTGCCACTGGAGATTGGATCGCCGCGTTGGAGCAGTCCAAGTCCTACCTCTCCAAGGCCATCGCAGCGGCCGACCAATTGCAGGTGGGCAGCGGCCACGGCCCGGTCAACCACTTCATCGACTTCTTCGGCACGGCAGATCCCATGGGCGACTGGTGGCAGAAGATCCAGCCGATCCGCGAGGAAATCGACCAGCTGGATTTCATCACCCGGCTATCCGAGGGCACCTTGGACCGGGATGACTTCCACTACTACATCGCCCAGGATGCGCTGTATCTGCTGCGTTACGCCAAGGTGCTTTCGCTGGCCAGCTCGATGGCGCCGGATCTCGGTGCCCAGCGTTTCTGGTCGCGTGGCGCCAACGGCATCCTCGATGGCGAGCTGCAGCTGCACGGCAGCTACCTGGATGAGTTCGCTGATACGCCCAGCGCCACCACGCTGAACTACACCAACCACCTGGCCGCCAGCCAGGAGAGCTATGGGGAGCTGATTGCCGCGATCCTGCCTTGCTACTGGCTGTACCAGGACATCGGCAAGCGGCTGGCGGCAGCCAACCATGCCGAGCATCCTTATCGGCAATGGCTGGAAACCTATGCATCCGAGGAATTCGATTCCGCCACCGAGCAGGCCATCGAAATGGTCCGCCAGGCGTTCGAGCAGGCAGATCCGCAGCTGCGGGCCCGCATGGAGGCCGCTTTCATCCGCTCCGCGGAACATGAGCGCTCTTTCTTCGCGCAGGCGCACGAGAACCGAGTAGACTTCTCTACGGCCTAAAACCCGCAGGGCCCGGGAAGAGGAATCATGAGTTGGAGCATTCACGGCAACGGCAGGACCATCACCCCAGGTGAGGTAGTTGCCCCGGATGAGCGGCTGCATTGGCCGCAGACCGTTTCCATCGGAGCCCAGCACATCCTGGCGATGTTCGGCGCCAGCATCCTGGTGCCAACCATCACCGGCTTCCCGGTCACCACGACCTTGCTGTTCACCGGCCTGGCCACCGTCATCTTCTTGCTGATGACCAGGAACAAGGTGCCCAGCTACCTCGGCTCGTCCTTTGCGATGATTGCCCCGGTCCTCTCGACCACCCAGTCGCACAGCATGTCCGGCGCGCTGGGCGGCATCGTGATGACCGGGGCCTTGCTGTTCGTTGTCGGGCTGATCGTGCAGAAGACCGGCACCGGCTGGATCCACGCCCTGATGCCGCCGGTGGTCATGGGCACCATCGTGGCGCTCATCGGCCTGAATTTGGCCAGCGCAACGCTGGTTCCCATGACCGAGTTCCCGCTGACCACTTTCCTCACGGTGATCTTTACCGTGGTCGCGACCGTTGCGTTCAAGGGCCTGCTGGGCCGGCTGTCGATCCTCATGGGACTTCTTTGCGGCTACCTTGTTGCACTGGCCCAGGGGCAGGTGAGTTTCAAGGCGGTTGCTGCCGCGGAGTGGATCGGACTGCCAGAATTCCACACCCCGACCTTCCACTTCGACACTGCGCTGATGTTCCTGCCTGCGGTGTTCGTGCTGATCGCCGAGAACATCGGCCATGTGCGCACCGTGGGCGTGATGACCAATCGCGACCTGTCGAAGTTCAACGGCCGTGCGCTGATGGCCGATGGCGCTGCCAGCGTGCTCGCCGGTTTCGGCGGCGGTTCGGCCACGACCACCTATGCCGAGAACATCGGCGTGATGGCCGCTTCGCGCGTGTACTCGACCGCGGCCTATTGGATCGCTGCGATTGTGGCCGTGGCCCTGGCCTTCCTGCCGAAGTTCGGCGCATTGATCGGCACCATTCCAGAAGGCGTGATCGGCGGCTTGGGCATCGTGCTCTACGGCATGATCGGCATCGTCGGCGCGCGCCTGTGGATCGAGGCGAAGGTGGATTTCGGCAACCCGATCAACTTGATGACCGCCGGCACCGGCCTGATTATCGCCATTGCGGTGACCAAGGAAATCGCTTTCGGCCAGCTCCAGCTGGGCGGCATCGCCCTGGGCTCGATCGCCACCTTGGTGGTCTTCCACCTGATGAGTATCGTCGCCAAGATGCGCGGCAACGATTTGGCGGACTCGCAGAAGCCTGCGGATAGCTAGCAAATAAATTCCCCGCAGGCCGGCATCGCGATAACTCGCAATGCCGGCCTGCTTTTTTGCCAAGAATTCGGGAGCTGGCCAGTCATGAAGCGGCGACGCGCACTGGGCCTCCCCCGGTCTTGAAGTAAGGACTCCTTCCAATTTGTGATCGATCTCCCATAAAAAATCGAGAAATCGGGATTCTGCGGCTCTCGAATCCGATAGCATGGCTCATTGTGACTGCGACTACATCAGACGGAAAACTCTCCGCGCGGCTCATCTTCATCGCCCTCGGGGCGGCATTGGGTGGGTTCGTTTTCGGATATGACTCATCAATCGTTAACGGCACCGTGGACGCTGTCGAGCACGAATTCGGGCTCAACGCGGTAACCATCGGATTCACCGTTTCCTGCGCCCTGCTCGGCGCAGCACTGGGAGCCTGGATAGCGGGTGTGGTCTCCGAACGCGTGGGACGCGTGCGCACCATGCTCTTCGCCTCCATCCTCCTGGCAGCATCAGCCATCGGCTGCGGCCTGTGCTTCGGCGTAGCCGACCTGATCATCTGGCGCATTGTCGGCGGCATCGGCGTGGGCTTCGCCTCGGTGATCGCCCCTGCCTACATTGCCGAAGTCTCCCCGGCCGCGCATCGCGGACGCCTGGGCACCATGCAGCAGATGGCCATCGTGCTGGGCATCTTCGTGGCCTTCCTGGTCAGCGCGCTGCTGGTCTTCGTCATGGGCTCGGCGGATGCCGTCGGCTTGTTCGGCCTGGCGGCCTGGCGCTGGATGTACCTGTCGCTGCTGGTTCCAGCAGTGCTCTACGGCCTGCTCTCGCTGCGCCTGCCCGAATCTCCCCGCTACCTGGTCGAGCGCGGCCGCTTCGTTGAAGCAGCTACCGTGCTGACCCGCGATATGGGCATGAACGCCGGCACGGATACCGAAAAGAAGATCGAAGAGATCCGCTCCACCGTGCACATCGAGCGCCGCCAGGTCTTCAAGGACCTGCTGGGCCGCTTCGGTTTCCACCCGCTGGTGTGGGTCGGCATCCTGCTCTCGGTCTTCCAGCAGTTCGTCGGCATCAACGTGATCTTCTACTACTCCACGACGCTGTGGAAGTCCGTCGGCTTTGCCGAATCGGATTCCTTCACGATTTCGCTGATCACCTCGGCGACCAACGTGCTGGCAACGATCGTGGCGGTGCTGCTGATCGACGTGCTGGGACGCAAGCTGCTGCTCACCATCGGCTCGGCCATCATGACCTTGTCGCTGGGCATGATGGCGGTAGCGTTCGCGCAGTCGGTCACCATCGACGGCGCCGTGTCGCTGCCGGGCAGCTGGGGCATCGTCGCCCTGGTCTCGGCCAACCTGTTCGTGGTCGGCTTCGGCGCCACCTGGGGTCCGGCCGTATGGGTATTGCTCGGCGAGATCTTCCCGAACTCGATCCGCGCCATGGCACTCGGAGTGGCAGCCTCGGCGCAGTGGATCGCCAACTTCGCCGTTTCCACCACCTTCCCGGCCCTCGCCGAGGCAGGCTTGGCATTGGCCTACGGCATCTACGCATTCTTCGCGCTGCTTTCCCTGATCTTCGTGATCTTCCTGGTCAAGGAAACCAAGGGGCGCCAACTCGAGGAGATGACCCTCTAGGCACCACCCGCAGGGCATTGCGGATTGCGCAAAGGAGGCAGGAACCAATATGGTTCCTGCCTCCTTTTGCGTGCCCGGATGCTTACCAGGCCTTGTTGGGCACATCCACGCCGACGTCGCTTTGCAGCGAGAGCACATGCTCCAAGCTTGGCCGCCCTTCCAGCGTCGGGCCCTGGCCGGCGAGCGCCACGCTGACTGTCTGCCCCGGCTGCAGATCCACCTGCTGGCCGCGCACCCAGATCGGACGGGAGAAGGCTCCGTGCAGGGTGAAATCAATGGCTTCAGCCCGCAAGCCCACGGAAATCCTCATGCCCCGCCACCCGAGGTTGAAGCGCAGGGCCCGCCATTTCTCCGGGAGCCGCGGATCAAAGCGCAGCTGGTCGTCATCGTCGCGCAGTCCCGCGAAGCCGTAGATCAGCGCCGACCAGACGCCACCGGTCGATGCCACATGCACGCCGTCAGCGGTATTGCCATGCAGGTTTTCCAGATCCACGTTCAGCGCGTGCTCGAAATACTCCCAGGCAAGATCGCGGTAGCCCACCTCGGCGGCGAGAATCGATTGCACTGTCGCCGACAGTGTCGAGTCGCCCGTAGTCAGCGGGTCATAGTAGTTGAAATCCGCAAGTTTCTGCTCGGCGGTGAAGTCGCTGGAACGCAGCCACAAAGCCAGCACCGCGTCGGCTTGCTTGATGACCTGGAAGCGGTAGATCACCAGCGGATGGTAGTGCAGCAGCAACGGCCGCTTATCCGCACCGGTATTGGCCAGGTCCCAGACTTCGCGGTTCAAGAAGTGCTCGTCCTGGGGGTGGATCCCGACCGTTTCGGAATACGGGATGTGCATGCAATCAGCGGCCTTGAGCCACAGGGCGATCTCCTCGTTTTCCAATGAGTGCCTGCTGGCCAGTTGCGCGAACTCGCGCGGATGCTCTTGGGCCATTTCGGCCAGCAGCTGGGCGCTGCGGCGCAAATTGAAGCGCGCCATGACATTGGTGTAGAGGTTGTCGTTGACTACCGCGGTGTACTCATCGGGCCCGGTGACCCCATGGATATGGAAGCGCTCATTGCCCTGCTCGCCACGCCAGAACCCCAGCGAGGCCCACATGCGCGCAGTTCCCACGAGGATTTCGGCGCCGCCGGCCAGCAGGAACTCGTCATCCTCCATGACCCCGAGGTACCGGTTGAGCGAATACACCACGTCGGCATTGATATGGTACTGCGCAGTGCCAGCCGGATAATAGGCGCTGGCTTCCTCGCCGTTAATCGTGCGCCATGGGAAGAGCAGGCCTTCCTCGTTCATGATCAGCGCCCGCCGGGTCGCTGCAGGAATCATCGAGACCCGGGCGCGGAGCGTGTTGCGCGCCCACTGCTGGTTCGTATAGGTCAAGAACGGCATCACATAGATTTCGGTATCCCAGAAATAGTGCCCGGAATAGCCGTTGCCGCTCACGCCCTTGGCGCTGATGCCCAGGCCGTCGGCACGTCCGGCAGCTTGGGCGAGCTGGAACAGGTTCCAGCGGATCTTGCGCTGCAGCTCGGGCTCATCGCTCTCCACCACCACATCGCTGCGGTCCCAGTAGTCGGCCATGAAACGGCGCTGGGTGCGGAAGTGCTCGTCAATCCCCAACGGCACCAGGTGCTCCAAGGCCCGCTCAGAACGCAAGAGCATCTCCTGGGCAGGATGGCGCCGCGAGGAGTGGTAGACCGCGTACTTGGAGACGCGCACGCCTTGCCCGGCTTCCAGCCTGGTGCTGATCACTTCATCCGCGCGGTCATCGTCCACCTGGCGGACCACGGACAGCTCCGCCTGCGCTCCGCCAGTGGTGGCCACCTCGTGCTCCACCATTGCTGCTACCGACATCCCGGATCCGAAGACCTGGTACGAGATGCCCAGCCGGGCGCCATCGCGGTGGGTGCCCGCCGGATGCAGCGGGTTGGCCCTGGCTTCCTCGCTCTTGCGCGGATCGGCAGGAACCCCGGCATCGGTTTCCTCCGGGGAAGCCACCTTCCGGCTGGAGCGGTACCCGATGACCGAAGACTGGATCAGCACCTGCGCCGGAGCATCGAGCAGGCGCACATGCACGTCCTGCAGCGCCACGTGGCGATCCGTGAAGGAAATCATTGAGCGGGCAGTGACGGCTACCCGGTGCCCCTCGGCAGTTCGCCACAGGGTGTGCGCGGTCAGCGTCCCGTCAAGGAAATCCAGGCGCAGCTCATCACGCAGCATCTCCGTGCGGCCGACTTCCAGGGCTTCGTCATTGATGAACACGCGCATGGTCCGGAAATCCGGGGCGCTGATCATGGTCTGCCCGGTTTCGGCCAGCCCGAAGGCGCTCTCGGCATGGCGGATTTCCCAGGTCTCATGCAGCCCGTTGATGAATGTGCCGCCTCCTTGGTCCCCCAGACCCAGTTGCGCAGCCCGTGCACCCAGAAAACCGTTGCCCAAGGAGAAAACGGTGTCTTCGGCGCCATCGCTGTCACGCTGGTTCCCGCGCCACAGCGACCAGGAGTCCTCTTCCCAGGCCTTGGCTGCTTGCTCGGAGACCAGTTCGGAAAGGTCATGAACCACAAAATGGGCCCCTGCATCCAGCAAGGCGGCCTCATTGCCTTCGCGGGCCACGCCGATGACTCCGAAGCCTCCGGCACGCGCTGCCCTCACCCCGCTGGTGGCATCCTCGATGACGGCGCATTCTTCCGGACGCCAACCCAGATCGGCGGCGGCAGCCAGGAACGTGTCCGGGGCTGGTTTTCCCGCCAGCCGGCGCGCAGCAGCTTCCTGGCCGCTCATCACCAATGGGAAGTGCTCGGCCAGTCCTGCGGCAGCCAGTACCACGCGGGCATTGCGCGAGGAGGACACCACCGCGACGTCCAGCCCGGCATCCAGCACCTGTTGCAGGTAGGCCACGGAGCCGGCATAGGGGTCGATCCCGTCGCGCTGCAGCACTTGGGTGAACTTTTCGTTCTTCATATTGCCCAGCGCGCAGATGCTGCCCTCCCCCGGCAGATCGCTTTCATCCCCGCGGGGCAAGCTGATGCCGCGGGATTCGAGGGTGGCCGCCACCGCGTCATAACGCGGACGGCCGTCAAGCAGGTTGAAATAGTCCTCGGAAGTGTATGGGGCCACGCCCGGGTGCTTGTCGAAAAAGGTGGTGAAAAGTTCTTCCCACGCCTTGCGATGCAGCAACGCGGTAGGAGTGATCACGCCATCCAGATCAAAGAGGACGGCCTTGTAATCACGATGTCGGTACTCAGGACGAAAAGCGTTCACAATCGAAATCCTTCGAAAGAGGAGCGAATTACTGGCCGTAGTCCTTACCGTAGCAACTGAACGCGCTTGCTTCGACATACTACGATAAGAATGTGGCTCAGTGGATAGATGTATGGAATAGCGAAGACTGGCGTGAGGCAACCGCCGAGTGGATCGATGCTGCGTGCGAGGCATATGGCATTCAACGCACCGCAGGACCGGATTTTTGGCCCGCAGATTTGCACCAGATCCAGGCGGCGGTTCAGACCGGTGCCGCAGATCTGATCTTCAGCGCCAACGCTCCGGGGCTGGCTTCGGAACCAGCGACCACGGTCGCTGCCGGCCAGCTGCTGCCCGATCGCGTGGTGATGCCACTGGCTATCGACCGGATCGCCGGCTACATGCTCAGCCCGGATTTCGGGCACACCCTGGCGGATCTGGGCGATTCGGTGGAGAACTGGGAGCTGGCCATGGCCTCGCTCGGTTCCTTCCAGGTCGCGCTGATGGGCCACGAGGAAGAATTCTTTGATTCCGGGGTCACCGTGGTGGACCCGCAGTTCCTGCCCGAGCAGTACGAGCAGGCGCTGATGATGCATGTGTCCCTGGACCCGGCACACCCGCTGTACCTGGATGGATCCATGGCGGACAAGATGGTTTCGCATCTCGATGAGTTGAGGAGGGCCACCGCTGCCCTTCATGCCGGTGCGGTGCCGTTGAGCATCGAGCACGGCAACTTCGATCTGTCGCAGGTGGTGGTTCCTGCCGAGGCCGGAGACCACGGCCGCATCCTGAATCTGTCCTCCGCGCACTGGGCTCACCCCTTCTCATCCCTGAACACGCCGCTGGCCGCCATGTGCGAAGCGTGGGATTGCGATACCGGTGATGAGCGCGTGATGAAGGTGCTTTTCGCGTACCTGGACCAGTTCTCTGCCTACGGCTCAGCAGATGAGCTGTACGACCTGATTAATCCAGCCTGCCTGGTTGCGCCGCTGTCGCAGCACGAGACCTGGTTGCGCCTGCTCCTGGATGCCAGCGACGAGCAACTGCAGGAGCACGCCGAGACCGTTTTGGGAACCCTGGATATCTCCTAGGGCCGCAGTTCAAGAGCCCAGAACCCTGGCCAGCAAGGCCGCGTCATCGCTCATGATGGCGTCGGCCTTGCGCTCCATCAGCAGCCGCATGGTCGGCTCGTCGTTGATGACCCAGACATGCACCTGGGCGCCGGCTCGGTGGACCGCCTTGATGAATCGACGGGTCGCTACCGGCAGCATGCCCTGGTTCAGCGGCACCTGGACCGCCCAGAAGCCTGCCAGCAGCCGCTTGGGAACCCAGCCCAGCAGGTGGGCGCACAGCCAGATGGCGACAATTTCCCGTTGACCCGGCGAGCGCCGTATCGGAGCGGAAAGCAGGTGGCCGACCGCGGCGCTGCGTGCCGTGGAGAAGGACGCGAGGGCAATTTGCCGATGGGCTTTCCTGCGCTCGATGAGCTCGGCCAGCGGGCCGATCACGTGCTCGTCCTTGACGTCCAGGTTCAGTGTGGCGTGCGGGAACGCATCGAGCAGTGCATCAAGCGTGCACAGCGGTTCCCCTCCGGCCCGCACCATTGCCAGCTGCTCGTCGGTGAAGTCGTTGAAATTCCCGCTCGCGTCGGTCACCCGGTCCAGGCTCTGGTCATGGAACAGGTAGACCGTGCCGTTGGCTGAGGCGTGCACATCCGATTCCAGATGGGTGATGCCCAGGTCTGCGGCGCGCTGGAAGGCTGCCAGCGTGTTTTCCTCGTTGCCCGTGCGTACGCCGCGGTGCGAAAAGGCGTAGGTCATTTCAGCAGGCCTTCAATGACCTGGGCTACGCCGTCATCGGCCAGCGAGGGTGCACGGAAGCGGGCGGAGGCCAGCGCCATGGGGTGTCCGGAGGACATCGCGTAGCCGTGGCCGGCGTATTCGAGCATTTCGATGTCGTTGGGCATGTCGCCGAAGGCCATCACTTCAGCTGCGGCAATTCCCAGGCGCTGGCAGTATTCATGCAGCGTGGTGGCCTTGTGGATATCCACATGCGCCATTTCCAATAGGGAAACGTCGAAGGCGGAGTGGGTCACCGATACCAGTTCTGCCAGCTGCGGCTCAACCGAGGAATAGAACTTGTCTATCGGCAGGTGCTGGGAGCGGGCAAGGAATTTCACGATGCCCTCGGAATCAATTGACTCGCTAGTCAGATCCAGGACTGCCTGCACCCCGAAGTTGTGGTGGCGGTCGGCAAAGCCTTCACCCAGGTGCAGCCCCTTGGTGGTCTCGGCAGCGAAGGACGCGCGCGGTTCCAGCTCCAGGATGATTTCGCTCGCCCGCCGCGCGGTAGCCGCGCTGAGCGTGCGCGACCAGATCACTTCGTCTTGTTCCAGGTCGTAGAGCACCGCGCCATTGGAGCAGATGACCGTGCCCATCCCGCCGAAGGCTTCAATGATCGGGCTCAGCCAGCGGAAGGGGCGTCCGGTGACAAAGACGATCTGGATGCCAGCGTCGCGGGCTTGGATGAAGGCACGTTGGGTGCGTTCGGAGATGGTGCCGTCCTTGGCGACAATGGTGCCGTCGAGGTCCGAGGCGATCAGCTTGATCATCTACAGCTCCTCGCGGCGTGGCGGGTTCGCCCCGGCACGCTGCACGGTCACCGCGGCGGCCAGGGCCGCGAATTCCAGGGCTCGCGAAAGCTCCGCAATCTGCAGCTGGTTCAGCTTTTCGCGGTTGGCCGCGCCAATCAGTCCATGTTCGGCCAGCCAGCACAGCAGCGCGGCGGTGAAGGTATCGCCGGCACCCACGGTATCGGTGACTTCCACCGACGGCGCAGTGAATTCGGCGTCGCCGGCGCGAACGACGCCCCAGGACCCGCGCGAGCCTGCGGTGGACACCACGATCGCCGGACCCATGTCCAGCCAGGCACGGGCCGAGTCCTGGACCGAGCGCATCGGGTACAGCCACTTCAGGTCGATGCCGGAGACCCGCACCACGTCGGCCTGGCCGACGAATCGCTCGACCTCGGCCACGGTCTGCGAATGGTTGGTGACCAGCGACGGGCGCAGGTTCGGGTCGTAGCTGATGGTGGCATGGGTGCGCGCGGCCGAAAGCAGCGGCAGCAGTTCTCCGGGGCTGAACAGGGTGGCGATGGAGCCGGTGTGCACCAGCTCGGCATCCTGGGCCAGCTCCGGCCCGATGGTCGGCATCTGCCAGTAGGCGTTGAACGCGAAGGCCGCGCCGCCGGCCGGGTCGAGGATGCCATGGGCAATGACGGTGGCCTGGTCATCGGCTCCGCCCAGGTATGCCACGTTGTTGTCCTTGAGGTAATCCTCGATCTTGCGGCCCTTGTCATCGGCGCCCCAGCGGGAAATCAAGGTTCCCGGGTACCCCAGGCGGGAGAGCGCAACCGCGACGTTCAACGGGCTGCCGCCAACGAACTCCTGGGCTGGGGCAATGCCGGAGGCCAGGACGTCAACGAGGGCCTCGCCGATCACGGTCGGGTTCATGCTGCTCCTTCAGTAGTGCAGTGGGGACAGGGCACGCACGCAGGCAGCCCATTGGCTGCTGTGCGGATCGATCCAGGTGTAGTGGTCGCCCGCGAACAGCGAGAAGCTGTGCTCCTGTCCGAGCGCAGCCGCTTTCTGGGCTGCGATACGGGCAATTCTTACCGGAACATCGCCATCGTCCCGTCCATGAAAGATTACGACACGGGCATGCATTGGCCATAATTCCACCGGATTGCAGGCGCCCAATGGCGCGCCTGCGAGCATCTCGTCCACTGCGCTGCCGCTGAGCTTCAGGCGCTGCGCCGTTTCAAGGTCCAGGACCCCGGCCTGGCTGATCACCTGGGAGACCCGTGCATCATGGGCGGCCAGCACGCAGGCCAATTGCGCTCCGGCTGAATGGCCGATCAGCGTGATCGGCCCTTCTTCCTTGACCAGGCCCAGCGCGAGCCGGGCATCGGCCAGCATTTTCGCCGCGCTGCCCGGCCCACGCCGGTATTCGAGGTTGTAGGCAGGGATCCCGCGGGCGGCGAGATCCTCTGCCAGGGGCACGCCGAGGCTAGCGGTGTACTTTTCACGCCAGTATCCGCCGTGGATGATCATCACCGCTCCGCGAGCGGTGGTGCGTTCCGGCTCGTAGAACTGGACCTGCTGGTCCGGGTGCGCCCCGTAGTGCATGGTCGGCGCCCCGGCTAGTTGCCCGGGAAGACCGCGGCGCGCTTTTCGACGAAGGCGGCACGGCCTTCCACCGAGTCGGCGGTTCCGAAGGCCTGCTGGAAGGACTGTGCTTCAACCAGCAGGGCGTCATGGGTGTTCAGCGCGTCCATGTCCACCATCGCGGCCTTGGCATTGCCAACGGCCGTCGGTGCCACCTTCGCGATCTCCTCGATGGTGGCCACGGCCTGGTCAATCAGTTCCCCGGCCGGGACAACGCGGTTGGCCAGGCCAATGCGCAATGCTTCCTCGGACTTGATGCGGCGGCCGGTGAAAACCAATTCACGGGCCATCGCGTTGCCGACACGTCGCGGCAGGCGCACCATGCCGCCAAAGCCGGGCACCAGCCCGAGGTTGACCTCCGGCTGCCCAAAGCTGGCCGTCTCGGAAGCGTAGATGAAATCGCAAGCCAGGGCGAGTTCGCAGCCGCCGCCCAGGGCGAAGCCGTTGACTGCGGCGATCACTGGAACCTGCAGCTTCTCCAGGCGTTCGGTGACCGCGTGCATCTGGCGCCCGTAGGCCAGCGCCGCCGCCGGGTCCATTTCGCGCAGCTGCACGATATTGGCGCCGGCGACAAAGGACTTCTCGCCGGCACCGGTGAGGATCACGCCGCGGTATTCATAGCCGGTGGCCTCGAACCAGTCCAGGAAGGCTTCAAGGTCGTTGACGACCTCTTTTGCCAACGCGTTCAGCGACTTCGGCTGGTTGACGGTCAGGATGAGGGCCGAGCCCTGGGTGCTCAGGCTGAGGGTATCGAATTGCTTCATACCCCTAACTCTCTCACGTAACGCGCGTCACGTATTGGATTGTCAGCGGTGCTTGCGTGGCTTTGCCTTGGCACCCTGCGGCTTCTTGGATGAGCTCTTGGCCTGCTGTTTTGCCTTGGCTTGGGCTTTCGCCTTGGCCTTCTTCTGCTCATTGACGCGCTTGGCCTTCTGCTCCTGCTTGCGCACCGAAGTCTGGCGCGATGAGCTGGCGGTACGTCCGCGCACAATGCCGATGAATTCTTCGAGCAAGGCGGTGTCTTCGGTGGCGGTAGGCCAGGCGATGCCCACCTGGGTTGGCGAACCGTCTTCAATGAAGCGCACCACCACGTCCTTGCGGGCGAAGAGCCGGGCAATGGACTGCGTGGTGCGCAGCACCTGGGCGCCGGAAGCGACAACTTCCATCGCTACCGGAATGCCGCCCACGGATTCCGGGTAGTCGGCCAAGTCGAGTTGCGGGAAGGACTCTACGGTCTCCAGCGGAACGGATTCTTCGAAGTACTCCACGTCGTGGTCTTTGCCCGCGCAGACCACTTCGAGTTCCTCGTAAAGCGGGATGACGTGGCGCGTTGCGTCCTTGGGCGAGTCGCCGCGATAGCGCACGAATACTGCGTCAGCCTCGCCATTGGCCAGCAGATCCAGGATTTCCCCCTCATCCAGGCGCCAGGCTTTCAGCTCGATGGCAGGATAGCGTTCCTGGAAGCGGTCCATCCATTTGCCGGGGGTGACGCCGGTTGCGTAGGCGATTCGAAGTTTCTGCACGGGTTAAGCCTACGCTCTGCCGGGTTAAATGGCGCAGGCGGGCACCGGTGAACCGGTGCCCGCCTGCGTCCGCGCAAGCCGGGGAGGCCTACTTGTCGGTCTTGACGACCAGAACGTCGCATGGTGCCGAGTGGGCCACCGAGGAAGCTACCGAACCGAGCACGCGGCCCAGGCCCTTCATGCCCACGTTGCCGACAACGATCATCGAAGCCTTGCGGTCCTCGGCGTCGGAGATCAGCACGTCACCTGGCTTGCCGTGGCCGGCAGCAGCGGTGATCTTGACGCCTGGCACAGCGTTCTTCACGTCGTTGGCTACGCGCTGGGCGAGCTTGCGGGCCTGCTCTGCGTCATCCAGGATCCAGGTATCGGAACCGATGGAAACGACCTCGGTGTTATCCGAAGCGTGAGCGGTGATGACCACCAGGTCAGCGTCGAGCTTGACGGCGAGTTCTGCAGCGCGGCGGGCTGCGCGCTGTGCGGTTTCGGAACCGTCTACGCCTACGATGATGGTTTCAGACATATTGTTCTCCTTATATGAGTGATGCATTAAGTGATGGGTAACACTTTATGGCCTTCAGGCCACTTTAGCCTGTAAAAAGTCCACGGCGCGCTGCCATGCGATGGCAGCCTGTTCGGGATCGTAGTTGCCGGCAGGGTTCTCGTCGTTGTGGAATGCGTGATCGGCGTCGTAGTAGAAGTACTGGACTTCCGCGCCTGATTCCTGGCGAATCTGCTCTTCCTGAGCCTTCGCCTGAGCCGGCGAGTACATCTGGTCCAGGTTCGCGTAGTGGCCCTGGATGGCCGCGCGGACTCCGGAAAAATCGTTGGGCACACCCTGGCCGACGCCATAGAAAGGCACGGCCGCGGCAATTTTCCCGCCTTGCTGGGCAGCCATCTGCAGCACGAAACCGCCACCCATGCAGAAGCCGATGACGCCCAGCTTCTCGCTGGTGACGTGCTCATTGGCCAGCAGGTAGTCCACGGCACCGCTCAATAGCTGGGCCCCGGCGGCTTCCGGGAGCTGGGACATCATCTGCCCGGCTTCTTCACCGTCGTGGGTGATCCAGCCTCCATAGAGGTCCGGAGCCAGAGCCACGAAGCCCTGCGCGGCCAGCCGGTCGGCAACGTCGCGGATATGGTCGGTCAGACCCCACCATTCCTGGATCACGATGACCCCAGGGCCCTTGCCGGACTCCGGCAAGGCGAGATAGCCATGCGCTTGCGCGCCTGAAGAAGGGAAAGTCACGTTCTCGTGCGGGGTTTTGTCCGCCATGGTGCCTCCTGCTCTGCGTGTGTCTCCAGTTTATGCAGGTCTGGACGCCATTGGCATTGACCTGCCCCACATTGCGCCAAAGTTGTTCTATTTTCCGAGCGTGACCTCGCCGATACGTTCCAGCGCATCGACCACCAGATTCCAGAAGCCTTCGTGATCCAGGTCCACCGCCACGGAAGTATTGCAGTCGGCGGAAGCCGGCGCGCGGAAGTCCGTGACGGTCATCCCCAAGGTCAGCTCGCCACGCAGCTCAACGCTGACCGGGGCCTTGACAGTGCGAACGATATCCGGGTCGATCACGTAGGCCACGGCGCATGGGTCATGCACCGGCGGTGCATCGAAGCCCTGGTGGTCTCGGTAGGCCCGGGCGAAGAAGTCCATCAGCTCGCGCACGAAGGTCGATGGGCCGGTGCCGATCTTCTCGATGCGTTCAACCACCTCGGAGGTGGCCAACGCCTGGTGGGTCAGGTCCAATCCGACCATCACCACCGGCCAGGCCTCGTTGAAGACGATGTGCGCAGCTTCAGGATCGATCTTGATATTGAATTCTGCCACCGCCGACCAGTTGCCGGTGTGGTAGCCGCCGCCCATCAGCACCACTTCGCGCACGCGTTCAACGATGCGCGGTTCCTTCCGGGCCGCCAAAGCGATATTGGTCAATGCGCCGGTGGGCACCAAGGTGATTTCGCCGGGTTCATGGCTCATCACCAGGTCGATGAGGACGTCCACGGCGTGGCGCCCATCGAGTTCGATGCCCGGCTCCGGCTGGGCCGGCCCGTCCATCCCGGAATCCCCGTGGACGTCTCCCGCGGTTTCCACTTCGCGCACCAGCGGACGGGCGCAGCCGGCCGCGAAGGGAATGCCGGTAATGCCGGCGATGGTACCCACGGCCAGCGCGTTGGCAGTGACCTTATCCAGGGTCTGGTTGCCGGCCACGGTGGTCACGGCCAGCAGGTCGATCTTGGGATTGCCATGGGCAAGAATCATTGCCACGGCGTCATCATGACCCGGGTCGCAGTCCAAAATGATCTTGCGCGGGGCATTGCTGTCCTGGGTCATGGCTTCTTCCTTCGCTCTGCCAGCTGGTGGCCGGTAGCTAAGTCGTGGGGGCGGATAGGCATCCTTTGATAATTCTTTCGCGTCCCCATGCTATCGTCAAGCGCTTAACGCAAAGCTGTCGCGTGTCACAACTCCGACTACGATGGAGCCATGAAGAATGGTGAGAAGTCCGGCAACTCGCGCGCTCCACGCCGCGTGACCGCAGCGATGGTAGCCGAACACGCCGGCGTTTCCACCGCAACGGTCTCTCTTGTTGCCAACGGGAAGTCGGCGGGCCGGGTCTCGGCCGCGAATGAGCAGCGCGTGCGTGAATCAATTCGCGAATTGGGCTACTTCGTCGACAGCATCGGCAGCTCGCTGGCCAAGGGCGTCAGTTCGCTGGTGGTCCTGGTGGCCCCGGATATCTCCAACCCCTTCTTTGCCAAGGTGATCGCTGGCGTGCGCTCGGTATTGGCTAGCGACTACCAGCTCCTACTCTCGGTCACGGATGCCGGCGTCTCCCCCAGCGCCAGCGAAACGAGGAAGATCATGGGCCTCCGTCCGGCCGGGCTGCTGGTCCATGCCCCAAGCCAGGATTTCCTCGAGGAAATTTCGAGCAACCTCCCGCTGGTGGCCCTGGATGCCCCGGGCATCGATCCATCGATTCCTGCCGTGAATATGGACGTCGCCCAGGGAGCGCGGGAAGTCGTAGCCCATTTCGCTGCACAGGGACACACCAAGGCCGCCTACCTGGATGCCAGCACCGGCACCGAGACCCTGGCAGTGCGCCGCGAGGCCTTCCTGGCGGCGGCAAGGGAGTACGGCATCGAAGTGCTGCCATCTTCTGTTGCCAACTCGATGATCGACGTCACTGAGGCTTCAGCAGCCTTTGGCCAGCATTGGCCCAAGTGGCATGAATCGGGCGTGACCGCACTGGGCTGCGCAACCGATAACCACGCTTTCGGCGTGCTGCATGCTTCGCGCCTGCTTGGTATCCGCATTCCGCAGCAGCTTGCGGTGGCCGGATTCGACGACCTTCCCTACTCGGCGACGTCCAGCCCTTCCATCACTTCCGTGCAGCTCAACGCCCAGGAAGGCGGGCGCCAGGCCGCATTGAAGCTGCGCGCGCTGCTCGATGGAAAAACCCCTGACCCACTGCAGACAATGCTGCCCAGTTCGTTGATTGTCCGCGGATCGACGCTGGGCAACAAAGGAGACTAGCCGGTGAACATGCATAAATGGCCTGCCAAGGTCACTGCCGCCATCGCCCTGCTGATTGCTTTGGGCCTGATCGTCATGTCCAGCGGAGTGCTGGGCCTCATTACCGGCCCGGCAACCCCACCGGGCACCGGCATCGAATCCGCCGCGCGCAGCTGGGTGCTACTGGATTAGCTTTCCGCTCTTCGAAACTTCGGGATCGGTACATGAGGACAAATCGAAGCAGCACGGCCGGCGCTTGCCATCACGCAGCTTGGAAATACTGGCCTCCACTCGGCGTTCGCGCGTGGAAGGGTTCTTGGTCGCACCGATCCAGCGTACCCATTCCCAGCGGGCCATGGCAGTGAGCCCTGCCCACATCTCATCCAGATCCCCAGCCTCGCCCAGGGCACTGGCCAGGTCCTGCGGAATGCCTGTTTCCGGCCAAGTTCGGGCGACCCGGGCGGTCAATTCCACTTGATCCCCCGCCTCGGCCAACAGCTGGGGCGCGCCCTGTCCATCGAGGGCCAACCAGTGGCCTCGGCGCCCGTCGGGATCTATCACGACCACGTGGCCTTCATGCGCCTGGAGAAGTTCCACCGCAACCTGTCCGCGGCTTGGCAATTTGTCGCTGGATTCCTGGTCGAGCCTGATTATCTTCCGATCGTTGACCAGATCTGCAGTTCCATTCAGTTCGAATATCTCATTGGATGCCGCCATGGGAATTCCCCTTCTCCGTTGTCCAAGGGCAGTCTATGGCACGGCGGCATTGCGCTTCCACGTGGCTAGACTGCTGTTATGACCCAACCTCCGCTGCTCGTTAGTTCCTGCCTGGCCGGCATCCCTTGCCGCTACAACGGCAAGGCGAAGACAAACCCTGCCATCGTCGAGGCCGTGGCACGAGGAGAAGCCGTTGCGGCCTGCGCTGAGGAATTGGGTGAGCTCCCTACTCCGCGTCCGCCAGCGGAGATTGTCGGTGGCGATGGCCACGACGTGCTGGAAGGCCGGGCCTGCGTGATCGACATCAACGGCGAGGACATCAGCGGGCAGTTCATAGCTGGTGCCCAGAAGGTTTCGGATCTAGTCCAGCACCAGAGAATCACCGAGGCGATCCTGCAGGATCGCAGCCCCTCGTGCGGCTGCGGCACCATCTACGATGGCTCGCACACCGGAAAACTCGTTGCAGGCGATGGCGTACTGGCCGCCCTGCTCAAGCGCCGGGGCGTCAATGTCAGCGCGCCACCGGCAAACTGACACACCCTGCAAGATAACGATTCAGTTGCTCTTTTAAACAAAAAAATAACCCTCGATCCGAAGATCAAGGGTTATTTTCCATTTGTGCGCGAGGGGGGACTTGAACCCCCACGACCTTGCGATCACTGGCACCTGAAGCCAGCGCGTCTACCAATTCCGCCACTCGCGCATATTCTGTTTTCGTTGCCATCGTTCTTTGCAACAAGAAATAGCTTACACACTCATTTTCCGTTCACCTAATCGAAACCCTGATTTGTGGTTAGGGACACATGGGAAACCTTTTTGGGGCATTTATCGTTGATATTGACGCACTTGAGCCGCTCAAGGATTTTTCGGCATTTGCACAGCTGAAAACAGTAAGATCGAATATGAAGTTCTGTGTTCACAGCTTGGACGGCGTGAATGCAGGCTCGCAATAACCAGCCATGGACCCTAAGGAAGGAGCACGAATAATGGGCTTTCTCGACAATGTCGAACGCGGCTTAGAGAAGGTCGTCACTAGCTTCTTTCGTGGCACCAGCACCGCAGATCTCAAGCCAGTCGAACTGACTACCGCGCTACGCAATGACATGGACCGCGGAATCATGCCAATCAGCGAGGGCCGCAGCCTTGCAGCCAATGACTTCGTTGTCTCGCTGAGCACCAAGGACTACAACACCGCGCAGGGTTGGGGGCGGGGCGTCGTCAACGAAATGGCAAAGGTCACCGCTGAGCATGCGGCAGCCCAGGACTACTCGGTCCACGGCGACATCACGATCCATTTTGTTTCCAAGGACGATTTCAAGCCCGGAGAAATGGAGATTGCCAGCTCGGTCAAGGAGTCCAGCTCGCGCCCAGCAGCCTCGGCTCCGGTAAAAGAGCGAGCAGCAGCGCCCGCAGCGCCATCCGCCACCCCGCCGACAACCGCACAGCCACGTCCATCGGTCCGTCCGATTGCAGAGATCCCCAAGAAGCCCATGCAGAAGCAGGCAATTCTTGAGGTCGCTGGACAGCGCTATGCCCTGCATCACCACTCCATCGTGCTGGGCCGTTCGGCCAGCACCGATATTCCCGTGGATGATTCCGGCGTTTCCCGCCAGCATGTGCGCGTCGAAACCCGTGGCAAAACCAGTTTCGTCGTCACCGATCTGGGTTCAACCAATGGAACCTACGTGGACGGCAAGAAGATTTCGGAAGAAACCCGTATATTTGACGGTTCGATCATTACTATCGGACAGACAAAAATCGTCTTTCGGCTGATTACCTCGAACAACGGAGGCCGCGCGTGAACGACCTGGTTCTAAGCTTGTTCCGATTGGGCTTTTTGGTCCTCATATGGCTGCTCGTATTAAGCGTTGTCGGATCGATGCGCCGCGACTTGGCCATCGGATCGCGGGCACGCACCGGCAAGCCCAGCGCTCGGGAACTGAAGAAGAATCCAGAGCTGGCGGAACCAGAAGTGCCTGCGCGCAAGGCCGCCACGTCATTGGAAGTTGTTGAGGGCCCACTGGCCGGCAGCAGCATTCCCCTCCGCGGCCAACCGATCATGTTCGGGCGAGCTCAGGATGCCACCGTCGTTCTCGATGATGACTACGCTTCGGGACGCCATGCCCGCCTGTTCCCGCAGGGATCGCGCTGGTTCATTGAAGATCTCGGCTCAACTAACGGCACCTTCGTGGGTGACAACCAGCTCTCACGCGCCCAGGCAGTGGAGCCCGGCCAGCGAATCCGCATCGGAAAGACTGTCCTGGAATTGAAGCCCTAGCCTATGGCCCTCAAACTAAAATTTGCTGCGAAATCCGACGTGGGGCGGGTTCGCAAGAAGAATGACGACTCCGCCTACGCCGGCGCGTACCTCGCGGTGCTTGCCGATGGCATGGGCGGACACGTCGGCGGTGACGTGGCGTCAGCCTCCACCGTGCTTGATTTGGTGCATCTGGACCACGATGGCACCGCAGATCCGCAAAATGCCCTGCCGGATGAGATCCAGGCCGCCAATTTGGTGCTGAATGAACTCGTCGGCGCCAACCCGAAGCTTTCGGGGATGGGTACCACCGTCACTTCCCTGCTGCTCTCGGGAAGTACCCTGCACATGGCGCACATCGGCGACTCCCGCGCCTACCGCTTGAAGCACGGGGTCTTCGAGCAGATCAGCAAGGACCATACCTTCGTGCAGCGGCTGGTCGACGAAGGCCGCATCAAGCCGGCCGAGGCCGAGGTCCACCCGCATAAGAACGTGCTCTTGCGCGTGCTGGGCGACTCGGATGCCTCCCCGGAACTCGATGTCGACCAATTCGAGGCAGAACCCGGCGAACGCTGGATGCTGTGCTCTGACGGACTCACCGACGCGGTGCCGGTTCCGGTAATCGAGCAGATCATCCGCACTACCGCCGATATGGATGAAGCGGTCAACGACCTGGTTGCCATCACCTTGAAGAATGGTGCGCCGGATAACGTCACCGTGGTGATGTTCGAGGTTGTCGAAAACGCTGTCGTCGAAGGCGAAGCGCCCGCCGAACCAGAACCCGCACCGGATACCGGCCAGCTCACCATTGCCGCCGAAGGCGATGTCGAAGCCAGCGCTTCGCTGCTCCGCCATGAGATTTCCCAGCGTCCCCACCTGCTGGTGGGCGCCGCCCAGCTTGCGACGCAAACCGGCCAGATCCCGGTGGTGACCCAGCACACCGGCGAACGCCGTGCAGCTGCCTTGCTGACCCACCGTTCCCCGGCGGCCGGCGAGGTGCTGGATCCACTGGATGCTCCGGTGCAGCAGCGCCGTTGGATGATGCCGATCCTGCTGACCTTGACGGCTTTCTTCGTCATTGCCCTGGGCGTCTGGGGCTACATGTGGACCCAGACCCAGTACTTTGTTGGCACTGTCGATGGAAAGGTCGCAATCTACAAGGGCGTTCCCCAGGAGCTCGGACCGATTTCGCTCTCCGAGGTCGACACAGTCAGCAAGGTGCCGCTCGAAGCCCTGCCGGAGTATTCACGCCACCGCGTTGAATCGACCATCTCGGCAGAGAACCAGCAGCATGCCCAGATGATCATCCAGGAACTCCTGGTCACCGCGAAGCAGAACTGCCCGGTCACCGTTCCCGGATCCTCGGATTCCGCCAACCAGCTCGAACTGCCCGCCTACTGCCAGGAGATAATGCAATGACCGAAGTGCAAACCGCACCGGTGCCTCGGCGCAATCTCGAGCTGCTGCTGGTGCTGCTGGCCCTCTGCGTGGGCGGTGCCGCGTTCTATCTGGTGGGCAGCTCCACCGAGGATGTCGACAACACCGACTTCTACGTGCAGATGGGCATCCTGGCGGCACTATCCCTGACGGTTCATGTGCTGCTGCGCATCTTCGCCAAATATGCCGATCCAGTAATACTTCCGATTACGATTGCGTTGAACTCCCTTGGCTTAGCCATGATTCACCGCATTGACCTGGCTAAAGGAACGTCCCAGTCGGCGCGCCAGCTGCTCTGGACTGCCATTGCCATCGTCATTGCTTCGGTCGTTCTCTGGGCAATCAAGGACCACCGCCTGCTGCGTCGGTTTACCTATATCGCCCTGCTGCTATCGGTCGTATTGCTCCTGCTTCCGTTGATTCCCAAACTGGGTGTCACGATCAACGGTGCCCGCATTTGGATCCGCATGGGCATGTTCTCGCTGCAGCCAGGCGAACTCGCGAAGATCACCTTGTCGATCTTCTTCGCCGGTTATCTCTCGTCGAACCGCGACTTGATCCTGATGGCTGGCCGCAAGTTCGGACCGCTGCAGCTGCCCCGCCTGCGGGATATGGCTCCGATGGTTATCGCTTGGCTGCTCTCCATCGGCGTGCTCGTGGTGCAGCGAGACCTCGGTTCCGCGATCCTCTTCTTCGGCCTGTTCATCGTGATGATCTACGTGGCAACCGCGCGTATTTCCTGGGTGCTCATCGGTGCCTTGATGGTTGTCGCCGGAGGCATCGTCGCGGGCCTGACCATGGGCCACGTGACCCGCCGCCTGGACGTCTGGCTCAACGCCTTTGACCCTGCGATCTACCAGGCCAAGGGTGGCAGCATGCAGATCGTAGAAGGCTTATTCGGCATGGCTGACGGCGGCTTGTTCGGCACCGGCCTGGGCGCGGGTTCCCCCTACCGTGTTCCGCTGGCCAACTCCGACATGATCATTGCCTCCTTCGGCGAAGAAATTGGCCTGATCGGCGTGGCCGCGATCATCCTGCTCTACATGCTGCTGGTCTCCCGTGGCTTGCGGGCCGCCTTGGGCTCGGCCGATACCTTCGGCAAGCTACTGGCTGCAGGCCTGTCCTTCACCCTGGGCCTGCAATGCATCGTGATCATCGGAGGCGTCACCCGGCTGATCCCGCTGACCGGCCTGGCAACGCCATTTATGGCCGCCGGCGGCTCATCGCTGCTGGCGAACTGGATCATCATCGCGTTGCTGCTCCTGATCTCCCACAACTCGCGCCGCCCGAAGACTGGCGGCGTAGGACCAACCGATGAATTTGCAAGTGCCAGCACGGCCCTTACCTCCAGCACCAAGGCGGTGACGAAAAAGTGAATCATGCAATCAAGCGCGTTTGGGTTGCGCTAACCGTCCTGTTCGTCATCTGCCTGGGTGGACTGAGCTACATCCAGTTCTTCGACGCCAAGCCGCTCTCGGAGAATGCGCTGAACAAGCGCGAACTCTACCGCGAGTTCGACCTGCCCCGCGGCGCGATCCTGGTCGACGGCAAGCCGATTGCCGAATCCGTTCCGACCGATGATGGCCAGTTCGAATTCCAGCGTGTTTACCACGACGCGAAAACCTACGCCCACCTGACTGGCTACTATTCGCTCGCGAATGGCACCACCCAACTCGAATCGCAGCTGAACGACTGGCTGACCGGCACGAGCTCGGATCTGCTCTTCGACCGCTTGTCGGCCATGTTCACCGGTACCCGTTCCGAAGGCGCCTCGGTTGAGCTGACCATTGACGGGCAGTTGCAGAAGACTGCCTTCGAAGCGATTCCTGACGACTTGAAGGCCACGATCATCGTGACCAATCCGAAGACCGGTGACATCCTGGCGATGGCTTCCAAGCCAAGCTACAACACCAACCTGCTGGCGGTGCACTCGACCTCCCAGGCGGCCCAGAACCTGAAGGACATCAGCAACACCGACGGCTTGAGCCCCTACCGGAACCCGGCCATCAGCAACCCGGTGACCCCAGGTTCCTCGTTCAAGATCCTCAGCACCGTTGCGGCCCTGGAATCGGGCAAGTTCGATATGGAAACCCCCATCGACAATCCGGTGTCGGTGAATTATCCGCATTCGACCGCTAAGATGAACAACTTCAATGAGGGCATCTGCGCGCGGGATACCCGGGCAAGGCTCGAGTTCATCTTTGCCCAGAGCTGCAACACCCCGTTCATGGAAATCAGCCAGACCGTCGGCAAGGATGCCTTCACCGAGGTTGCCGAGCGCTTCGGCTACGGGCAGCAGCTGAGCATCCCGCAGAATGTTGTTCCAAGCGAGTTCCCTTCTGCTGAGGCCAATGAAGCGCAGATGGCGCAGATGGCAATCGGCGAATGGGAAAACAAGGCTACTCCGCTGCAGATGAACATGGCCGCCATGGCCATCGCCAATGACGGCGTGATCATGAAGCCGAATTTGATCGGCAAGGTCATCGCGCCGGATCTTCGAGTTATCGAGGACCCGAAGCCGGAGAAGTTCTCCACGGCCACCACCCCGGAAGTTGCCGAACAGCTCACCGAGCTGATGGAAGGCCCGGTTGTGAGCGGTACGGCCATGAATGCCCGCGTTCCCGGCGTGGATTTCCGAGCCAAGACCGGCACCTCGCAGCGACCGTCAGAGAACGGAGTCCGCATGGTGAACTCCTGGATGACCGGTTTCGCACCGGCCGATGATCCGCAGGTTGCCATCACGGTCAATATTCAAGACGTAGATTACAACACCGGCCACAACACGGCAGGTGCACTTATGAAGACGATGTTAGAGGCGGTGTTCAACAAGTGAGGCCAGTAACCGGCACCACCTTGGGCGGTCGTTACAAGCTGACCGACCGCATTGCGATCGGTGGCATGGGCGAAGTTTGGAAGGCACGAGACCAGGTCCTAGGACGTCTGGTAGCGATCAAGATCCTCAAAGAGGAATACACCGATAATGAGAGCTTCCTGACGCGTTTCCGCGTGGAAGCACGCCACACCGCGCTGCTGAACCACCCTGGCATCGCTGGCGTCTTCGACTACGGCGAGGAACAGGGCTCCGCCTATCTGGTGATGGAACTGGTTCCCGGCCCGCCGCTGTCCACCATTATCGAGCGCGAGCGCAAGCTCGACGTGGACCGTACGCTCTCGCTGATCGCGCAGACCGCCCGCGCGCTGGCAGCAGCCCACGAGCACGGCCTGGTGCACCGCGATGTGAAGCCGGGTAACATCCTGGTGATGCCTTCGGGCGTCGTGAAGATCACCGACTTCGGCATTGCCCGCCTTGCTGACCAGGTTCCGCTGACCGCCACCGGGCAGGTAATGGGAACCGCCCAGTACTTGGCCCCGGAACAGGCCACCGGGCAGATCGCCACCGGCAGCTCTGACATCTACGCCTTGGGCGTGATCGGCTACGAGTGCCTGGCAGGACGCCGCCCGTTCACCGGCGAATCGCAGATCGCCATCGCCCTGGCACAGGTCAACGATGCTCCCCCGGCGCTGCCGGACACCATCCCGGCACCGGTACGCCAGCTGATCATGTCGATGCTGGCCAAGAACCCGTCGGATCGCCCGAAGGACGCAACGGCGCTGGCGAAGGCCGCCGATGCGCTGCGCTCCGGTGATACCAATACCGCGACCTTGGCCGTTCCCGGCATGCTGGCCACCGGTATCGCCACCGACGCAACCCAAGTGGTCAACATGGGTAACGACGCCACCCAGGTGGTGCCGCGTGCTGATTCCGCGCCGACAATGACCAATGCGATGCCAACCGTGGTGGAACCTGCCGGCGCTACCAGCGGTTTCTCCGGGTCCAGTGCCGCAGCCGGCGGATTCGATGACGAGGACGTGGATACCCAGGATCCGGCTGGCGAGGCCGGGGCCAAACGCAGCCCTTGGCTGGTCCCGCTGATCGTGATCATCGCGCTGGCCGCCGTGATTGCCTTGCTGGCGTGGCTGATCCCTGCCATGAGCAGCGACAAGGACAATCAGCCGACGGCTTCGGTCACGCAGAGCACCGATGTTTCCCAATCCCCTTCTCCGACCGAGGAATCCACCGATCCTTCGGAAGAAACCACCGAAGCATCGGAGACCTCCGAGTCCTCTTCCCCGACCCCGAGTGAAACCGTGACCTACGTAGAGGTTCCGGCCTCGCTGGTGGGCCAGGATATCGACACCGTGACGGCAGAGCTTGAGGGCAAGGGCCTCGTCGTTGACGCGACCCCGCAGGAAACCAATGAGTACGACCCACGCGAAGTCATTTCGCTGAACCCGACCGGCAGCGTCGAAAAGGGCGAAACCATTTCGATTACCTACGCCATGGCTCCCGAAACCGTTGGCGTTCCTTCGGTAACCGGCATGGGCTACGAAGCTGCGCAGAAGCGCATCCAGGACGCTGGGCTGGCCGTGGCCAAGGGCGAGGAACGCCATGACTCTTCGGTCGCTGGCACGGTGCTTGCGCAGGACGTTCCAGCCGGCAGCGAAGTAGAGCCGGGCACCACGGTGACCCTGGATATTTCCATGGGCCCAGAAGAACCCGAAGCATCCGAGTCCGCTACCCCGTCGGCATCTGAATCCCCAGAAGCTGCAGAGCCGGACCAAAGCGAAGCGCCATGAGTGAAGTCGAAGCCTTGCCCCCCGGCTTGCCACGGTTGATCAACGATCGCTACGAGATCGAATCGCTGGTAGGCCGCGGCGGCATGGCGGATGTCTATCTTGCCACCGACCATGTGCTTTCGCGCAAGGTCGCGGTCAAGGTGCTGCGCCCGGATACCGCAAGCAACCCCATGGTGGTCAATCGATTCCGCCGTGAAGCCAAGGCCGTCGCGGGCCTGAGCCATCCGAATATCGTTGCCGTCTACGACACCGGCGAGCTGCCTGCTACCGATCATAGCCGTGAGCGCTTGCCCTTCATGGTCATGGAATACGTGACCGGCCGGACTCTGAAGCAGGTGATCGCTTCGGGCGATGTCGACGCTTCCTTCGCTGTGCACGTCACCCGCGGCGTATGCAATGCCCTGGATCATTCGCACAATAACAATGTCGTCCACCGCGACATCAAGCCGGCCAACGTGATGGTGACCGATGCCGGCCACGTGAAGCTGATGGACTTCGGCATAGCCCGTGCCTTGGACACATCGGCGACAATGACGCAGACCGCCGCTGTGGTGGGAACCGCCCAGTACTTCTCTCCTGAGCAGGCACGCGGCGAACAGGTCGATTTCCGTTCGGATATCTACTCTGTTGGCTGCCTGTTCTACGAGCTGATGACCCAGCGCCCCCCGTTCACCGGTGATTCGCCGGTTTCGGTCGCGTACCAGCACGTTGGCGAGATTCCGTCAGCGCCCAGCGAGGTCAAGCACGACGTTGACCCGATCTTCGACCCGATCGTTTCCAAGGTTCTGTCCAAGGAACGCGATGACCGTTTCCAGAGCGCAGGCGCTTTCGCGGCTGCGTTGGAAGATGCACTGAACGGCATTGAATTCCATGATGACGAACCGGCACCATCAACCTACACCTTGCCGATATACGGCATGCACGGCGAGACTGAAACCGGGTTCATCGCGCAGTCAGCGCCAGGCACCAGCCAGCACCCGGTCTTCGTCGAAGATGAGGCTCCCGAGGCCCCTGCACGGCACAAGTCCAACCGCGGCCTGATCATCCTGCTGACCATCATTGCCCTGATCGCTGTGGGTATCGCCAGTTTCCTGGTGATCCGCTCGATCCAGGCCGAGGCTGAAAAGCGTGCCCCAGTTGCTGTGCCCAAGGTCCTGGAGATGTCCGAAGACGACGCACGTGAATTGCTGCGCGATTCCACCTTCCAGGTGCGTGTAGAGCGGGAATTCAGTGATGAAGTAGAGCAGGGCAAGGCGACCCGAACCGACCCGGCAGAAGGGTCCATGGTTTCCAAGGAATCCACGGTTGCGCTGTTCATTTCCGATGGTTCGGAACAGCGCACGATTCCCAAGGATCTGGCGAACCAGTCCGAGACGGCTGCCCGCGATGCCCTGCGTGAAGCTGGCCTCGAAGTGGGTGAAGTCAGCCGGGAGAACTCTGCAACCATTCCAACCGACTGGGTTATTGGCACCAGCCCGGAGCTGGGCTCCAAGGTGAAGGCCGGCAGCGAAGTCGACCTGATCCTTTCTACCGGCATGGTGACCGTTCCGGTCGTTACCGAGATGAGCCGTGAGGAAGCTGAAGAGAAGCTCTCTGCGGACGACATCGGGTTGGAAGTTCGGTTCGATGAGGTGGCAACCGACGACTACCCTGAGGGAACCTTGTTCAAGCAGTCCCCCGAGGCCTCCGAGGACGTGGCTCAGGGAAGCCTGGTGAAGATTTCTGTGGCCAAGGCTCCGCCGGCACCAGAACCAAGTGAAGAACCATCGCCCAGCGAGACCGAATCTCCAGATTCAGAAGAATCCGATGATCCGTCCGACAGTGCTTCGCCTACCAGTGACGCTCCGGCTCCTTCCAATGGGAACGGCCCGCCAGATCGGACTAACCCGCCACGGGAAAACGGGCGCGACCGATAGGCTGCTAGGCTACTCTCCGCTGAAGAGCGGGCTCAGGGTCGTGGCCTTCTTGGCTGCCCCCTGAAGTCCTACGAATTCCAGCCAATTGCCCAGCATCTGGTATCCCTGCTCGGTCAGCACCGACTCTGGGTGGTACTGCAGGCCCCATAGTGGTGCTTCCCGGTGCGCCAGCCCCATGATGACTCCCCCGGCGGTAGCAGCGATGATTTCAAGCTCAGCAGGGATGCTCTCGCGTACGGCTGCCAGGGAGTGGTAGCGCGTTGCGGTGAAGGGGTTGGCTACCTGGTTGAAGACCGGGTGGTTTTCGTGGCTCACCAGCGAGGTCTTGCCGTGCATTAGTTCTTCGGCGTGCGTGACCGTGCCGCCATAGGCTTCAGCGAGCGCCTGATGCCCAAGGCAGACACCGAGCATTGGCTTGCGCTGCTGCCCGCACCACTTGATCAGATCGATGCTGACACCCGCTCCTGCAGGCTCGCCCGGGCCCGGGGAGATCAGCACACCGTCGTATTCCGCAGCCAACTTAGTTGCTTCCCCAACGCTCAAATCGTCGTTGCGGTATACGGTGGTTTCCGCGCCCAGCTCCTGCAGGTAACCCACGAGGGTGTACACAAAGCTGTCGTAGTTATCGATCACGAGGATCCTGGTGCTGCTCACGGGGTGCTCTGGCCAATCGTTGAATCGGTGAATGGGCTGATGTACTGGTTCAGCCATGGGAAAACGTACATCATCAGTAATAGCACGATCGCGGCAATGAGAATCAATGCTTCAAAAATACGAAGCCACAAAGGGCCGGGCAGATTTCTAAATATCCAGGCGTACATCTCTTCTCCTAGCTCGTTGCGTCGATGACCATGTCACGGATTTCCTTCGGCGGACCTGCATCCAGTGGACGCCAATCGGTGAGTTCCGAATACGCGATCATGCGTTGCTGGGTCGAGTACTTCGGATGGCAGGTGGTCATGGTCAAGATGGACTTCGTTGGTTCCACTCCCCACTGGTGCGGGGTAGGCAACAGGACATCGCCATTGGATGGAGCCACAATCTCGGTGGCGTACCAGGTGTAGGTGTAATACCCCTGTGCAGTCTGCAGATAGATCTTGTCGCCGTCTTGCAGCTTGTCAATATCCCAGAAGACCTGGCCATGGGTCTGGCGGTGGGCCGCTACGGCGAAGTTGCCCAGCTCCCCCGGTTGCTGCGTGGTCGGGTAATAGCCAATGCCGAGGTTATCGATCACGTGGTCTTCCACTCCGTAGGTCACCGGGTGGTGCGATCCGCTAGCGCCAAAGCGCGGGAAATACATGATCCCGAAAGTTTCTCCGGGAGCCAATTCCGTGACCGGAGCCGGACCGTAGTCCTTCTCCTCTTCCTCCTCGTTGCCTTCCGGCACCACGACCTCGCCAAGTTCTTGCACGAGGTTTGCGGTGACTTCCTTCTGGGCCTGGGCCGAGTCGATATTCGTCCACCACAGTTCCCACACCACGTAGAGCATCAGCAAGATGCCAAGGGTGATCAGCAGTTCGCCAAAGAATCCGGCAATACGGTTTCCTGCCGACGGTCGTCGGTGCTGCATGCGACGTCCCTGCGCAGTGGCTGATCGGTTCACGGCGGTCTGGCTCCTTAAGGGAAAGAAATGCGCGAAATAGGTCAACTAAGATGGGTCGATACTGGCCAAAACCCAGAGTTCCAGCGGGTAACGGCTAGTATGGAAGCTACGTAGGAATGCACTAAGCAGTTCTCAGCATTCTTGCACCCAAGCCTACCGGGAAGACCTGAAGGTCACCCACATTTACTACATTAAGCAGATGAAGCCGAGGGAGCATTCGAGTGCCGGAGTCAAAGCCACGACGCAAGAAGAATTCACAGCCGCAGGAGACGCGCCAGAGCGCCCATGCCATCGATAAGCCGATGCCGGGCTGGTACAAGCCAGTCATGTTCGGACTGATGCTTCTGGGCTTGCTGTGGATCATCGTTTATTACGTTTCGCAGACCCTGTACCCGATTCCGAATATCGGCGGTTGGAACATCGTTGTCGGCTTCGGTATTGCGATGGTCGGCTTTTTCATGACAACGGGCTGGAAATAGCCGTATCGCCGGCCCCCTGCTGAGGGGGCCGGCGAAGTTGTTTAATGGCGGCTTTTGATATTAGTGGCTGACGGCTTTCAAGCCGATGATGCAACCAACCAATCCGAGAATGAAGACCATCTTCAGTACGCTGAAGGCTTCCTGTCCGGTGGCCATCGAGTAAATGACGGCAAGCGAGGCTCCGATGCCTACCCAGATGGCATATGCAGTGCCGACGGGAATTTCCTTCATGGCGTAGGCCAGTCCACCCATGGACACAACCAGCGCCGCGAAGAAGACGATGGTCGGAACGAGTTTGGAGAACCCCTCGCTCATGCCAAGAGCGATGGCCCATACCGCTTCGAATAGTCCGGAAACGATCAAAATTACCCAATGCATGCCAGATACTTTCTGGCCGTCTTGTCGCGCTCCGGGTACGGCTCCCTCGTCCGGGTCCAAGCAATGATTGCTGGTGACCACCTCAGGCTAGCAAATGCAGGCCTTGCTGTCTCGCGGCTGTGACCAAAATGCCACCTATCCTCGCGAGGATCTGCGAGTCCACAGCCCAGCGCTGAAAATACAGTGGCACATCGATAAACCATTGCTCGTTGAGTACCTGCAGCCCGCTGGCTTTCTGCAGCTGCGTTTCTGGAATCATCCCCCACCCCATCCCCGCTTCTATGGCCGCAACGAACTGCATGGAATCTGGAACATGGTGGACTTGGCCTTCCGGTCGCGCTTTAGCCCCGGCAACCCGCTGGAGCATCTCATGCTGCAAGGGATCCTCACGATCGAAGACCACCATCGGAGTGCGAATGAGCTCTTCCACGGCCCCAGTAGGTACATGGCGTTGGACCACCGAAGCTTGCGCGGCTGCGCGATAGCGCAGTGCACCCAGTTTGTCACTGATGCAACCCTGGATATTCTCCTCCGCATTGGTGACCACGGCGCTGACGCGACCGGTTCGAAGTAGCTCCAGTCCCCTGTTTTCATCGGTACGCACTATTTCACAGGAGAGGTCTTCGAACTTCGCGAGCTCGTAGAATACCGGACCGAACCAAGTGGAGAGCGAATCCGCGTTGACTCCAATGGCGATCGGGATCGGATTTTCGGAGGCTATCTCTTTGGAGAACTCTGCACTGAGCAGCGTCATCTGTCGCGCATAGCGCAGAACTTTCAGTCCATGCTCGGTAGGCCTAACCGGGCGACTGCGGACGAGCAGGACTGCGCCCAGGCGGTTCTCCAAGGCCTTGATGCGCTGGCTGACGGCCGAAGCGGTCACTCCCAGATCAATCGAGGCATCATCGAAGCTTCCCGCATCAACTACCGCAAGCAGGGTTTCGAGGTGTTCCACATCCATGTTCACATTAGGAACTCTAATCTAGAATCAGAAACTTAAGTTCGACGCAGATCAGCTAATCTCTTACAGTTTCTACATGCTCTCTGGATCCTTGTTCTTCGGCTTTACCACTGGCCTGTCCCTCATCGTCGCCATCGGTGCGCAAAATGCGTTTGTGCTGCGCCAGGGAATCAGGAAAGAGCATGTTTTCATCACCGCTTTGGTGTGCTCATTATCAGATGCGATCCTGATTGCCGCCGGAGCCAGCGGCATGGGAGCGCTTGTCGACCGAGCGCCCTGGATATTGGTGATTGCGCGAATAGGCGGTTTCATCTTCCTGGCAAGCTACGCGATTTTCGCTTTCCGCCGAGCACTGAAGCCCGAGGCGCTGAAAGTCTCAGGGCTCCCCGGTGCAACAACAGCCGTCTCGATCATCGGAACGACGTTGGCCCTCACCTGGCTGAATCCACATGTCTATATCGACACGGTACTGCTTCTTGGTTCAATTGCTACTTCCCAAGCCGCAGGCGCACCCTATTTCGCCACTGGTGCGATCATTGCCAGCTTCACTTGGTTCTTCGCACTTGCCTACGCCGCACGTTTCCTTGCCCCGCTCTTTGCCAACCCCAAGGCGTGGCAGGTACTTGATGTACTTATCGGAATCGTCATGCTCATCTTTGCCAGCATGCTGATCCTGCCAGTTCTCACCAAGTAATCCACAGGCAAACACGCTTATCCACAGTGACTGTGAACAACTTTTATAAACAGTTGTTCACAAAGTTATCCACAGCTGGGGAGAACTTGGGTAGAGTTCACGATTTTTCGGATAAAGTACAGGTCAACGTGGATATTGGAAACTGAAATGACATGCTTGTAAGTTATTAACACTGTGGATTCCGGCTGTGGATAAGGCGTGATTCCGCTTATTGAACCGTGATTCTCATGATTCGTTTAAACTTTCGAACCCGAAGTTATTAACAGTCGGTGGATTCGTATATGCACTATCTACAGGGGTTGTTAAAAAGTTATCCACAACTGGGGACGAGGTTGTGAGTATTGGGTACTCCAAGGCGAATATCCCTGATATCACGGGGTCTTGGGGCTGTTAATAACCACTAGGCCTCGAGAGTTACACGCTTGTAAGTTATTAACAGTGTGGATAAGCAGTGTGGATAACTGCATTGCTTCTTTTCGAACTATCCCAAGGGCCACTTCACTGCTTCCGTGGAGAGGTAAAGGGCTGCCAGCAACGCAATCGACAAGGCCGTGAGTAAAAGTATCTGGTTACGCGCACGCTGTGGATTACTTCGCGGGATCAGCACAATGCAGCAGGCTGCGAGGATACCCAATATCGCTCCGCCCAGATGCCCCTGCCACGAAATACTGGGAATAACGAAGCCGAGAACGACATTCAGCGCCAGGATGATTCCCATGGAGCGAAGTGCCTGCTTGTTGGAACGGAACACTACGAAAGTTGCGAGGAACAAGCCTGCCAGTGCGCCCGAAGCGCCGAGCGTGGCGCTGATCGGGTTGCTCAGCAGGAGAACGCCTAGTGAACCGCCAAAAGCGCTGAGCAGGTATAGCCAGGTGAAGCGCAGCCGTCCCATCCTTGGTTCGAGCATGGTGCCGAAGATGTAGACGCCGTACATGTTCATGGCAAGGTGCAAGAAGGAGCTCGTGGAGTGGGCAAAGGCGCTGGTGATCAGGCGCCATGGCTCATAGGCGGCCAGAGCCGGCGCAAGTACAAGCTGATTGGTGAATCCAGGGATGATCCACTGCAGCAGATACACCAGCACGTTCAGGCCGATGAAAGTGTAGGTGATAACAGGAGCACCGGATCGAGCCCGGCCACCGAATTGGGTCTTCTGCCGCGGCAGGTTCTTATTGGCTTGCGCGACGCAGTCTACGCATTGCACACCTACAGGCGCAGAGACCTGGCACTGCGGGCAGACCGGACGTCCGCACCGGTGGCATGAAACATAGGACACCGTCTGCGAGTGTCGATAGCACGTCGGAGTTGCTTGGCCCTCTGGGAAAACCTGTCCAAAGGACATCAGTTCCTGCCTTGAGTTGGGGGAGAAGGATTAAGTACTCGAGGCCCCGACAATGCCGCTAGGGAATCGTCAGAGCCTCGGGTTGGTGCGCCTGTGTTGTTACAGGGTCTCGATGTCGACCGAGTTGATAACGACGTCTTCCAGTGGCTTGTCACGGCCATCGGTAGCAACGGCGTTCAGCGCGTCAACGATCTTGCGCGAGTCAGCGTCAAGGACTTCACCGAAGATGGTGTGCTTGCCCTGCAGCCAGGTGGTAGGAACGGTGGTGATGAAGAACTGCGAACCGTTGGTTCCACGGCCCATGCGGATGCCCGCGTTGGCCATGGCCAGCTTGTAAGGCTCGTTGAAGTTCAGTTCTGGGTGGATCTCATCATCGAACTGGTAGCCTGGGCCGCCGAAGCCCTGGCCCAGTGGGTCGCCACCCTGAATCATGAAATCAGAAATGATGCGGTGGAAGATGGTTCCGCTGTACAGCGGGGTGTTGGTCTTCTTGTCACCGGATTCTGGGTGTACCCACTCCTGCTCACCGGTCGAGAGGCCAACGAAGTTCTTTACGGTCTTTGGTGCGTGGTTGCCGAAGAGATCGACAACGATATCGCCCAAAGTAGTGTGAATCGTGGCTTTATGAGTTGCGTTTGCGGTCATGCCTTCATTCTTCCATGATCTATGCTCGACCCGCTAAATACTGACGTACGCGTTGAGAGAAAATTTGGACCATTCTTAGGTTGCTTGTCCGATACTGCTGGCCACTGGGCATAGAACTGCCTAGTCTTGAACTGTCGGTTAGCGTGAATTTTTTCGGATCGGGAGCAATGCATGAGCAAGAAGAGCAAAGCAGGAAAAGTACTAGCCGTTGGCTTGATTGCGGGACTTGTCGCAGTGCTGGTAGCTGTGTGGAAGGCCTCGAAACCAATTGAGGATCCATGGGAAAACGAACCACTTCCTGCACAACCGCACGAGCCTGTTGAATCGCGTGAAGCCAGCGTGGAAGAAATCCGCGAAATCCTCGAAGATGACAAATAAAGCCGTCTAGGCTGCTTTTGGTTGGGCTTGCCCTCGAATCACGAGGGCAAGCCCAACAAGTATCACGGCCAACCCGGCATAGGTAGCGATAGGAACTACCTGCCCCAAGAACATTGCCGCCAGGATTGCCGCGCCAGGAATCTCGAGCAGAATCAGCGTCGAGACCGTGAGCGGACCGAGCACGCTGAGCAAATGATTCATGGCGGTATGGCCAAAGATCTGCGCGCAAAGCGTCAGCAGAATGATCGCCATCCATCCTCGGGCGTCGAAACCCCAAATCGGCGTTCCAGTCAGGAAACACAGGATTAGCAGCACTGCGGCGGTAATGGCATAGCAGCTCGAGGCATACGTTGTAGTTCCCAAGGTCCTGCGAGCCACGGATCCGGCCAGCGTGTACACAGCGGCCAAGACGCCACCGGCTAGTGCCAAGAGGTCGCCAATGATGGCATCACGTCCCAGCCCCATGTCGAATCCCGTGATGATGATTGCACCAAGCAGCGCAATGCCCATGCCAAGGAAAACCTGCGTTCGATATTTGGTTCCGCGAAGAACCTGGTAAATCGCGATCCAGACACCTTGAATGCACACCAGTGCCGTTCCAGCAGCCACGCTGGTTAGTCGCATCGAATACATGAAGCACACGAAATGCAGTGCGAGAGCTACACCTGCTACCCCGGTGAAGAACCATTCTCGCCCGGTCATCTGCAGATAAGCTTTGGAGTTCTTTCGCAGTGCCGGTGCGCTGAGCGCGGCCGCCGCAGCTCCATTGCGCCAAAAGGCCATGGAGAGAACCGGGACACCAGGGAAGGCGGCAATAATGGGGCCGGATGCCGAAATCCCGAGAATTCCGACCAAGGCAAGCAAGATGGTCACCAACCAAGATTACAGTTTCCCAGCGCATGGGCTTCATTCGAACTCGGAACGTGCCGGATCCGGCGAATACTTGGACAGATCAAGATATTCTTATGATGGAATACTTTTATCCGTGCCCGCACTCTCGAGCTATTTAGCGTCTTTTCTCCGCCAATAAGCTGCGATCAATGCGCCGGACAAGTTATGCCAAACAGAGAATACGGCACCTGGCAGAGCGGCTTCAGGCGAGAAGTATTGCTTCGCTAGCCCACCGGCGAGGCCTGAATTCTGCATGCCGACTTCGATGGCGATTGTGCGCCGGGAAGCTTCGGGAACGCGCAACAGGACACCCATGGCATACCCCAAAGCCAGGCCCAGGGCATTATGCAAAATGACCGCAACCAGGACCAGCAGGCCAGCAGTCAAAATCGTCTGTGCACTGCCCGCGACGATGACCGTCACCACGAAGGTGATGGCTAGCACCGACAGCCATGGCAGCACACCACCGATCTTCGCCACGAACCGGTTGAACAGCATGCGCAGGACGATGCCTAGGACCACAGGGATCAGTACGATCTTGATGACGCTGACGGCCATGGATCCAGCATCGACCGGCATGTACTGGCCAGCCAGCCACAAGGCCAGCGCCGGGGTCAGCAGCGGTGCGAGCAAGGTCGACACGGACGTCATGGCAACGGACAAGGCGACATTGCCTCGAGCCAGGTAGGAAACCACATTCGATGCCGTGCCACCTGGTGCGCAGCCAACCAGGATCAGGCCGGCGGCCAAGGCAGGTTCAAGCTGCAGCAGCGTGGCGACCAGCCAGCCCATGGATGGCATCACGATGAACTGCGCTGCGACACCGCCGAGCACCGGCAACGGGTTCTTGAACACCAGGGCGAAGTCTGGCAAGGTCAGCGTCAGCCCCATGCAGAACATGATCACCATCAGCAGGGGATTTATCCATCCGGAAAACCCCACGAACGCTTGGGGAACGAGCATTCCGCACAGTCCGCCCAGCAAAATCAGCACAGGGAATAGCAACACCGCGATGCGGGAGTCTTTTTCGTTCTTATTGGCATTTACCGCCACGGCGGAAGGGCTGGACTGTTCATAGGGCACCTAGGTATTTTGCCACTAAAGAGTTGCGGCCACAACGAGACAGCTGAAGTTAATCCACTACCCTTGTCATATTCACTTGCGTGTAATTGACGAAAAGCATGCTGAAGATGTGAAGGTAGCAATCGTCGCTGAATCGTTCCTTCCCCATTTCAATGGGGTCACCAACTCAATCCTCAAGACGCTGGATCACCTCAGGCAGACTGGCCAGGAGGCCGTGGTCATTACCCCTGCAGGCTCGCTGGCAGGGGAGCTGTCGGGCCATGGCGTGCCAAAGCTCTATCAGGGCTTCAAGATCCTCACAGTTCCGTCGATGCCTTTGGCAAGCTATCCCGAGGTTCGGGTCGCTACCACCAGTGTGGCGCGCCTGCGCAAGATGCTGGCTCGAGAGCGCGTCGACGTAGTTCATCTGGCTAGCCCGTTCATCCTTGGATGGCAGGCTCTGCGCGCTGCACAGGAACTCGAATTGCCCACCGTGGCGCTGTATCAGACCGAGGTTCCCAGCTACGCGGCACGCTACAAAATGCCGTGGCTGACGCAGAGGCTCTGGGAGCACGTCAGAGCGATCCACACGGGTGCGGACCTCACTCTGGTTCCAAGCACGTTTTCCTACCACCAGCTCGAATCTCTGGGCGTTCCGCGGCTTGCCATTTCAGGCAGGGGAGTAGATACAGCGCAGTTCACGCCAAGACGGCGAAGCGAGCAGTTCAGGCAGGCGGTTGCCCCGAATGACGAGGTAGTCATTGGCTACGTCGGCCGGCTGGCAGCAGAGAAGCAGGTCGCGGACCTGCAGGCCCTGGCGAGTCTTGAGAATACTCGGCTGGTGATCGTCGGTTCCGGCCCACTCGAGGACGAACTGCGCAGCCTTTTGCCCAACGCCCACTTCACCGGTTTCCTTTCCGGGGAACGCTTGGCCGAGGTCATGGCTTCGCTGGACATCTTTGTGCATCCTGGCGCCTCAGAGACCTTTTGCCAGACCATTCAGGAAGCCATGGCCTGTGGTGTGCCTGTCGTGGCCGTAGGCCGTGGGGGACCGCTGGATCTGGTGGATTCCTCGCGCACGGGCTGGCTCTATCAGCCAGGAAACCTTAGTGAGCTGCGCAGTCGGGTCAGCGACTTGGCCTATGACGATGCGAAACGGCTGGCTTTTGCCAGCGCTGCGCTTAGCAGTGTCCAGGATCGGTCCTGGCACAGCATTGGCGAGCAGCTTATTGGACACTATGAGCATGTCCGGATGGCCCGGATCCGGCACTAGCGAAATAGAATTTTCTTCTGGATACGCAAAAGGCGGAAAGTTTTCACTTTCCGCCTTTTGGCAAATGTGGAGCCTAGGAGAATCGAACTCCTGACATTCTGCTTGCAAAGCAGACGCTCTACCAACTGAGCTAAGGCCCCGTATTCAATTTTGAAGTTTCCACTCCAAGATCAATTCATCCGAATCAATCAAAAAGAATTAGCGGAAAGTTTTCACTTTCCGCCACTTTCTTTTGTGGAGCCTAGGAGAATCGAACTCCTGACATTCTGCTTGCAAAGCAGACGCTCTACCAACTGAGCTAAGGCCCCAAAAGCTTTAGGAAACTTTATCGGCTACCTGATGCCAGGTTTCCTTCGTTTCCGACGAAGCCTTCGCTTTCTTGACCAAGACTACTGCAGCAGCCGCGATCGATGCGAGAACCAGGAACTTTTTCATTACTCCCTCTTTCTCTCCAGCAAGGTTTCCGTGGGCGTACCAAGACTTGAACTTGGGACCTCTTCGTTATCAGCGAAGCGCTCTAACCGCCTGAGCTATACGCCCTTGCTTTTGTTTTTGTTCCCTTCGGAACGAAATAAAACTTTACCGGTGTTCTCCCAAAGATACAAATCGAGCCCGGGTGTCATGCATCACAGCATGAATCCCGGGCTCGACTTGGGGTGTTCCTAGTCGTCGGTGAGGGTCACTCCGGCTCCGCCGACCAGTGAAGCAGCAATGTTGTACAGCACCGCGCCAAGCATGGAGACCACGGAAATTACCACTACGTTCACCACTGCGATGATCGTCGCGTAGGAAGCCACCTGGCCTAGCGACATGGTGTCGCGCAGGTCGAAGTTGCCGTCGGCGCCAATGGCCTCGCGCATCAGCTGGTTGAACGCATCAAAGGTTCCGGTCAGATCCAAGACAGCCCAGATGCCCACGGCGGCAACCACGGTGATCACACCGAAAGCTACCGAGAGCAGGAAGGCCAGCTTCAGAACCGAGAAAGGCTCCACCTTGGAAACCAGCAGGCGGGCCTTGCGGACCTTTGCCTTGGGCGCTGGACGAACCAGGCGATCCTGGCCATTGGCCGGACGCTGCTGGCTGGTTGGGCGCTGCGGCGCTCCTGTCGGGCGCTGGCCCGCTGGACGCGCTTGGCCTGTTGCTGGTCGTGCGCCGGCGCTAGCCGGACGGGCGCCAGTACCGGTCGGAGCTGGACGCTTTACCTGGGTAGGTCGCGGCGCTGCGCTCTTCGGGGCACCGCCGCTGGGGCGTGGCGTCGAGGGCGTGCTCATGCGTTACCTCCGTTAGTGTTGTCATCATTTTCCGCGCCGGATTCGTTTTCTGGCACAGCCGATGACTCATCGATCGTGTTTTCTGCGTCCAACGTTACGGCATCTTCCTCCAAGTTCTCTTCGAGCTCAGTCTCAGAGTTCTTGGCAACCGCAAGGATCCGGTCCTTCTTGTCCGGCTTGGCGAAGATGACGCCCATCGTATCGCGGCCCTTGGAAGGAACCTGCGAAACGGCCGAGCGGACCACCTTGCCCGAGCCCATCACCACCAAGACCTCATCGGTCTCGTCGACGATCAGCGCGCCAACCAGCTCACCGCGTTCCTCGTTGAGCTTGGCCACCTTAATGCCCAAACCACCGCGGGATTGCACACGGTATTCCTCGACGGTGGTGCGCTTGGCGTAGCCCTCGTTGGTCACGGTGAAGACGTAGGAGCCTTCGCGGACCACGTCGGCTGCCAGCAGTTCATCGTCTTCGCGGAACTTCATACCGGTCACGCCCGAGGTTGCACGGCCCATGGGGCGCAGCGCGGTATCGGTGGCGGTGAAGCGGACCGACTGGCCCTTGCGTGAGACGAGCATCACGTCATCGGATTCGCTGACCAGCTGCGCGGAGACCAGTTCATCGTCCTCGCGCAGGTTGATCGCGATCACGCCGGCGGTGCGGTTGGTGTCGTAATCCTCCAGGCGGGTCTTCTTGACCAAGCCGTTGCGGGTAGCCAGCATCAGGTAGGCCGCATCCTGGTAGGTGCGCAGGTCCAGCACCTGGGCAATGTGCTCGTCCGGCTGGAAGGCCATCACGTTGGCTACGTGCTGGCCCTTGGCATCGCGGCCGGCCTCGGCCAGCTCGTAGCACTTGGTGCGGTAAACCCGGCCGTGGTTGGTGAAGAACAGCAGCCAGTTGTGGGTCGAGGTGACGAAGAAGTGCTCCACCACGTCGTCCCCGCGCAGGTTCGCGCCCTTGATGCCCTTGCCGCCACGTGCCTGCGAACGGTAGTTGTCGATGCGGGTGCGCTTGACGTAGCCGCCGCGGGTGATGGTGACGACCATTTCCTCTTCGGGAATCAGGTCTTCGACGCTCATGTCGCCGTCGTAGCCCATCAGCACCTTGGTACGGCGGTCGTCGCCGTGCTTGTCGACAATCTCGCTGAGTTCTTCGGAGACAATCTGGCGCTGGCGTGCCGGATCGGCGATGATCGCCTCGAATTCAGCGATCATGCGCTCGAGCTCGGCGTGGCGGTCCTGGATCTTCTGGCGCTCGAGGGCGGCCAGGCGGCGCAGCTGCATATCGAGGATGGCGCGGGCCTGGTTCTCGTCGATGTCCAGCAGCTCCATCAGCCCGTCGCGCGCCGCCTCGGTGGTAGCCGAGCGGCGAATCAGGGCGATGACCTCGTCCAGGGCATCCAGGGCCTTGAGCAGGCCGCGCAGGATGTGGGCTTCTTCCTCGGCCTTCTTCAGGCGGTATTCGGTACGGCGGACGATCACTTCGATCTGGTGGGTGACCCAGTGGCGGATGAATCCATCCAGCGGCAGGGTGCGCGGCACCCCGTCGACGATCGCGAGCATGTTGGCCGAGAAGTTGGACTGCAGCTCGGTGTGCTTGTACAGGTTGTTCAGCACTACCTTGGCCACGGCATCGCGCTTGAGCACGATGACCAGGCGCTGGCCGGTGCGGCCCGAGGTCTCGTCGCGCATGTCGGCGATGCCGGCGATCTTGCCGTCGCGGACCAGTTCGGCGATCTTCACCGCGAGGTTATCCGGGTTGGCCATGTACGGCAGTTCGGTGACCACCAGGCAGGTGCGTCCCTGGATTTCCTCCACGTTGACCACTGCGCGCATGGTGATCGAGCCGCGGCCGGTGCGGTAGGCATCGGCGATGCCCTTGGTGCCCAGGATCATGGCGCCGGATGGGAAGTCCGGGCCCTTCACGCGCAGCATCAGCTCGGCGAGCAGCTCCTCGCGCGAAACTTCCGGGTTCTTCAAGTACCACTGCACGCCCTCGGCGACTTCGCGCAGGTTGTGCGGCGGGATGTTGGTGGCCATGCCCACGGCGATGCCGGAGGAGCCGTTGACCAAAAGGTTGGGGAAACGCGCCGGAAGAACCGTTGGTTCCTGGTTCTTGCCGTCGTAGTTGTCCTGGAAATCAACGGTGTTCTCGTTGATGTCGCGGACCATTTCCATGGCCAGCGGGGCCATCTTGGTTTCGGTGTAACGCTGGGCGGCGGCGCCGTCGTTGCCCGGGGAGCCGAAGTTGCCCTGGCCCAGGGCCAGCGGGTAGCGCATGACCCAGTCCTGGATCAGGCGGACCAGCGCATCGTAGATCGCGGTGTCGCCGTGCGGGTGGTACTGGCCCATGACTTCGCCGACCACGCGGGCACACTTGTTGTACGAGCGCTCAGGGCGGTAGCCGCCGTCGTACATTGCGTACAGCACGCGGCGGTGCACCGGCTTCAGGCCATCGCGCACATCCGGCAGCGCGCGGCCGACAATAACGGCCATGGCGTAGTCGAGGTACGAACGCTGCATTTCGGTCTGCAGGTCGATCTGGTCGATGCGACCGCCTTCTGGGACCGGCTCGATGATCTCGCCGTCCATTGGTGCGTTCTCAGGGGTTTGCTCGTCGCTCAATTTCTTCCCTTACAAGTCAAAAAAGTCTTCGGTGGATATCTGTGGTGGCGGCGGCCGGCTAGATATCCAGGAAGCGCACGTCCTTGGCGTTCTGCTGGATGAAGTTACGGCGGGACTCGACGTCCTCGCCCATCAGCACGGAGAACACCTCGTCCGCGGCGGCCGCGTCATCCATGGTGACCTGGCGCAGCGTACGGTGCTCCGGATCCATGGTGGTGTCCCACAGTTCCGAGTAGTCCATCTCGCCCAGGCCCTTGTAGCGCTGGATGCCGTTGTCCTTGGGCAGGCGCTTGTTGGCGGCCTGGCCGGCAAGCAGCTCCTGGTCGCGTTCCTTGTCGGTGAACACGTAGTCATGCGGCGCATTGGACCACTTGATGCGGTACAGCGGCGGGGCTGCCAGGTAGACGTAGCCGTGCTCGATCAGCGGGCGCATGAAGCGGAAGATCAAGGTCAGCAGCAGCGTGGTGATGTGCTGGCCGTCCACGTCGGCATCGGCCATCAGCACGATCTTGTGGTAGCGCAGCTTGGCCATGTCGAACTCTTCGCCGATGCCGGTGCCGAAGGCGGTGATCATCGCCTGCACTTCGGCATTGCCCAGCGCGCGGTCCAGGCGGGCACGTTCCACGTTCAGGATCTTGCCGCGCAGCGGCAGGATGGCCTGGGTGTGCGGGTCGCGTCCGCGCTTGGCGGAGCCGCCTGCGGAGTCGCCCTCCACGATGAACACTTCGCACTCGGCAGGGTTCTTCGAGGAGCAGTCCGAGAGCTTGCCCGGCATGCCGAAGGATTCCATCGGCGACTTGCGGCGGGCGTTGTCGCGGGCCTTGCGGGCGGCCATGCGGGCCTGCGAAGCCAGTTGGGCCTTGCGGATGATGTCGCGGGCCACGTTCGGGTTGCGCTCGAACCAGTCGCCCAGTTCCTCGTTGACCACGCCCTGGACGAAGCCTCGGGCCATCGAGTTGCCCAGCTTGGTCTTGGTCTGGCCCTCGAACTGGGGCTCGGAGAGCTTGACCGAAATCACGGCGGTCAACCCTTCGCGGGCGTCCTCGCCGGTGAGGTTGTCGTCCTTTTCGCGCAGGATCTTGTTATCGCGTGCGTAGCGGTTGAGCAGGCCGGTCAGGGCCGCGCGGAAGCCCTCTTCGTGGGTGCCGCCTTCATGGGTGTTGATGGTGTTCGCGTAGGTGTGCACGGATTCGGCGTAGGCGCTGGTCCACTGCATCGCGATTTCCAGGCTGATGCCGCGGGCAGCATCTTCGGATTCGAAGGCGATGACCTCGTCGTGGACCAGTTCGATCTTCTTGGCGGCGTTCAGGTGCTTGACGTAGTCCAGCAGGCCGTCCTTGTACAGGTAGTCCACCGTGCGCGGCTTGACTACCTGGTTCTCGATTTCCTCCTCGACCTCGGCCTCGGGCTCTTCGTTGTCCTGCACTCGCTCATCGGTGAGGGTGATGCGCAGGCCCTTGTTCAGGAAGGCCATCTGCTGGAAACGGGCGCGAAGCGTCTCGAAATCGAATTCGGTGGTCTCGAAGATTTCCGGATCCGGGTAGAAGGTCTGGCTGGTGCCGGTCAGCTCGGTTTCTTCGCCCTTGGTCAGCTCCTGGACGGTGTGGCCGCCGTTGCCGAAGCCGATGCGCCACGCATGGCCCTGGCGGCGCACGATGGTGTCGACCTTCTCGGACAGGGCGTTCACCACGGAGATGCCCACACCGTGCAGGCCGCCGGAGACCGCGTAGCCGCCGCCGCCGAACTTGCCGCCTGCGTGCAGGATGGTCATGACAACCTCTACGGTTGGCTTGCCCTCGGTTGGGTGGATGTCTACTGGGATGCCGCGGCCGTTATCTTCACAGCGCACGCCGCCATCGGCCTGCAGCGTGACGTTGATGGTGTCGCAGTAGCCAGCCAGCGCCTCATCGACGGAGTTGTCGACGACTTCGTAGACCAAGTGGTGCAGGCCTCGAGGGCCGGTGGAACCGATGTACATGCCCGGGCGTTTGCGTACCGCTTCGAGTCCTTCGAGGACGGTAATATCCTGGGCGCCGTAAGTGTGTTCGACTTTGGAAGTCATCGATTCCGCGGGGGCTTGGCTTTCAGCCGGTTCCTGCGGTGAAGCATTTTCGGTAGACACGGGTGCTACGAACTCCTCGGATTTGGCGCGCGATTGCCCGCTGCGATGGATTCAGCGCGTCAGGCAATCATGGTCTGGAGGGACACCGCCGCCGGGCAAGCCCGCAGCGGAGTCATTTCACTACCTCTAATTCTACCGCGTAGACCAAAATAAACGGTGACTTTGAGGCCTAAATCGCCCACCAAAAGCTGCTAATTGACGTTCTGAGGCAGTTGGGGCGATCAAGTGTGGGGGGATCCACCCTCCGGGTCCGTGAGTGCGCCATATGCCGTGCCAGCAATTTCTACCCGTATGTGTCGCGTGGACCCCGGCCGGCCACCGAACGCATGCCATGGCGCCAGGAGGGAGCATTAGGCCCGAGCACCTTGATCACGGTGACGATCCCGGGACCCAACTCGGCATCGAATTTCTTCAGAATATCGTGGCTGAGCAGGCGCATTTGCGCAGCTCTCGCTGTTGTATCGCAGCGCATCACCACCACCGTGTCTTCAAAGGATTCCGGCTTGCAGTGCTTCGCGTTCTCCACGCCAATGATGTCGGGCCAGCGGCCGAGTACCGATCCGACCGCGACCTGGGTGTTCCAGCCGCGGGACTTGGACAAGCGGGAGACTACTTCGCCGATGGCGCGCGGATCGCGGATCGCCCCCTCGGCGGATTCCGGCTTTTCAGCGGCGAATCCGCGGCGGGAGGCTTTTCGCTTGCGCACTTTGTCCATGCGCGCCGCATCTATGCGCTTCTCGCCACGTTCTTCGGCGAGCTTCCGCATGCGGTTGAGCAGTGCTTTGGCCGCATCGATCTCTGGATCGAAGCGGTGTTCATCCCGTTCTGATGGCTCATGCATCGACAACCTGGCCAGGGGAGACCTGGAAGAAATGTCCCTTCAGTGCTTCTGGAACATCTTCGACAACGGCGGCGGTCACCAGAACCTGCTCGGCTCCGGCAACGATATGCGCCAAACGATCACGACGGGTGGTGTCCAGTTCGGCAAAGACATCATCAAGGATCAGGATGGGTCCGGAACCTGGGCGCGGATCGTCATCGCCGAAAACACGGTAGGCGGCAAGGCGCAGGGCCAGGGCAAAGGACCAGGTTTCCCCGTGCGAGGCATAGCCCTTGGCAGGGGTCGGTCCCAGGATCAGGGTCAGATCGTCCCGGTGCGGTCCAAAGAGCGAAATTCCGCGGTCGACTTCCCGACTGCGATTAACTTCAATGGCGTTCAGCAGCAGTTCCTGGATTTCTTCTTGGTCCAAGGATTCAAGGTCCTCTGCCGGAAGGCTGTTTTCATCGAGTTCGCCCTCGAGCGAGGACCGGTAGACGGCGCGCGCTTCCTTCGCGCCATCGGCCAAATCCGCGTAGGCGGCCTGCATGTACGGGCGAATCAAGGCCAGGACGTCAAGGCGTCCGCGGATCAATCGAGCGCCCGTCAAGGCCAACTGCAGATCCCAGGCCTTGAGGGTGTTTTCCTGCGAGGTGCTCAGCTTGGACTTGCCGCGGATGGATTTGAGCAGGGCATTGCGTTGCTTCACGATGCGGTCGTAGTCGTTCTTGGTGCCGGCTTCTACCGGGCGCAGGGCTACCAGGAGCTCGTCCAAGAACTTGCGGCGGTTGGACGGGTCGCCCTTGATCAGCGCCATGTCCTCCGGGGCGAAGAGCACGGTGCGCACCATGCCCAGGATCTCCCGAGCGCGAACCGGGTTGGCCCGGTTGATGCGGGCACGATTGATCTTGCCACTGGTGATTTCGACCTCGATCACTGTGGTTTGCGGGCCGCGATGCACGGTGCCGCGGATCAGCGCGCGCTCAGAACCGAAATGCAGCAAAGGGGCGTCATTGCTCACGCGATGCGAAGAGAGATTGGCCAAATAGCCAACGGACTCAACGATATTGGTTTTGCCGACGCCGTTGGGGCCGATCAGAACGTTGATCCCAGGGGCCAGGTGCACGTCGGCCTGCGCATACGAGCGGAAGCCCGTGAGTGAAAGCTGCGAGATATACACCGAGGTCCTGACAGAAAGAAGGTGGTGGATGGCTTTAGCCATCCACCACGAAATTGGCTTAGTTCGAGTTGGGCAACCGAACCGGCATCACGAGGTAGCGATACTGGTCCTGGTCATCCTCATCCAGCTTCTTCTGGCCGGTCAGCATGGCCGGCTTGGGCGCACTGGTGAAGGAGAAGCGCACGAAATCGGTATTGAAGGAGTTCAGGCCTTCGGACAAGAAGGTCGGGTTGAAGGCAACGACGATGTCTTCGCCGCGAAGAGACGCAACAATAGCTTCTTCAGCCTGCGCGTCTTCGCCGGTGCCAGCATCCAAGGTCAGCTGGCCATCGGTAAAAGCCATGCGAACTGGGGTATTGCGTTCGGCAACCACCGATACACGACGAACAGCTTCCATCAGCTCGCTGGTGCGAACGGTGGCATGGATTGGGGTGTCGCTTGGGAACAGCGAGCGGATCTTCGGGTATTCGCCATTGATCAGCAGCGAAGTGGTCCGGCGGTTGGAGCTTTCGAAGCCAACCATTTCTCCGTTCTCGCTCATTGCAAGCTTCAGCTCGCCAGAGCTCGAGAGAGTCTTGGCAACTTCGTTGAGGGTCTTGGCTTTGATCAGGAAGGAGGTCGAGATTTCTGCCTGGTTCGGAGTCCAATTGAGTTCACGCAGAGCCAGACGGTAGCGGTCCGTGGCCAAGAATGTGATCAGGTCATTTTCAATTTCAACCTTGATGCCGGTGAGAACTGGCAAGGTGTCGTCCTTGGACGCCGCAACGATAACCTGCGATACAGCTTCGGAGAATGCTTGGCCATCGATAGTGCCGGCGATAGCTGGAAGTTCAGGCAGGGTTGGGTATTCATCAACTGGCATGGTGGCCAGGTGGAATCGTGAACGGCCACAGGTCAGCGAGATCTTCGAGCCTTCGGTCTCCAAGGTGACCGTCGAGTTAGGCAGCGATCGGGTGATCTCAGCCAAGAGCTTGCCGGAAACCAAGATCGAACCCTGCTCAGAAATGTCCGCGGGAATCTCAATATGCGAGGAAATCTCATAGTCGAATCCCTCGAGCCGAACCAGGCCTTCATGGGTGGTGATGAGAATGCCAGCCAAAACAGGTGATGGTGGTCGCTGTGCCAGGGACCGGGCAGTCCAGGATACGGCGTCTGCCAATACATCCTTTTCAACGCTGAACTTCACGAAAAATCCGCCTTTCGGAACCCATAAGTCTTAAGTCAGGCCAAGAAGGTTGTTCCCTCGCCAAGTTCTTAAGCATAGAGCAGGTAATTGCACGTTTTATCCATCTAATCTTGCCACGCCCTGATAGCGCAACGTCTGCTCAATGAACGAAGTGTGGACGATGCAACAAAAAATTGTTCTGCACAGGATTTGGCTCGAGGGTGTGGAGTGGACTCGTTATTTGGATGATTAAGGGTTTAAAGGAGAAGTGTTAATAACCCTTGTGGATACTGTGGATAAGGCCTGTAACCCCAGACCCGCCCACGATTGTGCATGTGAACAATCTGTGGTTGAACATGAGACTCAGTTCCATCATCCTGTTGATACTCAGTTCCATGATTTTTAACGTCCACATGGTTTGCGCACTTATCCGCAGGTCGTCACCAAATCATCCACAGTCTTATCCACACCTGTGATTTCTCGCCGCTAGTGCTCCCGCTGGCTCTGCTTAATCCGGTTGGTTAGCTCGGTGACCTGATTAAAGATCGCTCGACGCTCGGCCATGAGCTCACGGATCTTACGATCCGCGTGAATCACGGTGGTGTGGTCGCGGCCGCCAAGTTCTGCACCAATCTTCGGCAGCGACATGTCGGTAAGCTCACGCAGCAAGTACATGGCGATCTGGCGCGCGGTGACCAAAGTACGAGTTCGCGACTTGCTGTTCAGCTCATCAATACTCAGTCCGAAGTACTCTGCGGTCTGCTTGATGATGGTCGACGGCGTGATTTCCTGGGCCCCGTCTTCGCTGATCAAGTCCTTGAGCACGGTTTCGGCCAATGCAAGGTCCACGGGCTGGTTATTCAGCGACGCGAAAGCGGTGACACGGATCAAAGCACCTTCGAGTTCCCGGATATTCGTGGAAATACGCGAAGCAATGTACTCCATGACATCACTTGGAGCTGAAAGATTTTCGGCGTCGGCCTTCTTACGCAAAATCGCAATACGCGTCTCCAGCTCTGGTGGCTGAATATCGGTCAGCAGGCCCCACTCGAAGCGCGAACGCATCCGGTCTTCGAATCCCTGCAGCTGCTTGGGAGGCAGATCAGAGGTGATGACAACCTGCTTGTTGTGGTTGTGCAGCGCATTGAAGGTATGGAAGAACTCTTCCTGGGTAGCGTCCTTGTTGGCCAAGAACTGAATGTCGTCAATGAGCAGAATGTCGACGTTGCGGTAAGTCTGCTTGAAACTTGCGCCCTCGTCGTCGCGGATCGAGTTGATGAAATCATTGGTGAACTCTTCGGAGTTCACGTAGCGCACGCGGATGCCCTTGTAGAGATGGCGTGCGTAGTGGCCAATGGCATGCAGCAAGTGAGTCTTGCCCAGACCTGAATCACCATAGATGAACAGCGGGTTGTAGGCCTTGGCCGGCGCTTCGGCAACAGCAACGGCTGCGGCGTGGGCAAAGCGGTTCGATGAGCCGATCACGAAGGTGTCGAAAATGTACTTCGGGTTCAGCCGGCCGAACTCCTGCGAATTCGATGGGGGAGTTGGCTGCGGTGCTGGCTGGGGGCGCGGACCAGGAGTCTCAACGACTGCTGGAGCTGACGGCGCGGCGGCTTTGGCTTCAGGCTCATCTTCTTCGAGCTCATCCGAGAGCGAGAGATCAACGCTGACGGCGCAACGGATCTCGTCCTGGAAGACTTCTCGCAGTGCTTCATCCAGCGGCTCGCGCAGCTGAGTCTGCAGAATATCGCGGGTGAGGTCATTGGGTACCGCAACTAAGAGCGTCGTACCGATTAGTCCCTGAGGTTTAGCCAGCGATACGAAGGCACGGTAACGCGCCTTGACGCGATCATCATCCTCGATCTTCCGGATGACTTGGCGCCAAGAGCTACCAATGCTATTGGTTTCGTCGCTGCTCACTAAGGGCGCCCCGCTTCCGTTTAAATGCAATCTTGGTCACAAGAATCCTGTTTCCAGGCTTCTAAAACGTCGTTTTCTGGACCACGTCTGCATTGATTCTATCCATCATCCACACAGTTATGCACAGCTCCGTGGAAAAACCGGGTGTTATTACTGTGGAAAACGGGTTTTCCCTTGAAATCAAGCGTTTTTCGCTGCGAGATGACTAGCTGCTTTGCGGAAAACTGTGAATTTTCTTTCGTTATGCACAGCCTTAATCCACAAGTTTGGGGTAGATTATTCACAGGCCGACTCTCGAAGCGGGGAGCATGGGCAGAACTCGTGCGCCAATTTGACCTTGCGCGCATAGTTTTCTATTGTTATTCAGTCCTATGCGCATCTTTTTGCGACTTGCTCATTTTTGGAAGAGCCCGCGAAAAAAGCGCATTTTATAAAAAGCACGAGCGTCATCCTGTTGTTATCCAGCTAGCTAGTAACGGGTAGTACGCATCATCTAAAACGTTTTGGAGTGTCACCGTGAGCAAGCGGACTTTTCAGCCTAACAACCGTCGTCGTTCGAAGAAGCATGGCTTCCGCCTTCGTATGCGTACCCGTGCAGGTCGTGCCATCCTTTCGGCACGTCGCGGCAAGGGTCGCACCGAGCTGTCCGCATAAATTTGCGAAACAGCTCTTGGCAGCATGACTTCAACGAGCTCAGCTAAAGAGCAACCCGAAGCCGATGTTGCCTAAGAATCAGCGACTGCGCCTAGCGCAAGACCTTACAGCCACTGTACGTTCCGGCGTCCGAAGCGGACGCCGGAACGTCGTGCTATATGCACGGCACCGAGAAACCGAAGAGTTCCTTGGTGACAGGTTTGGATTCATTGTTTCCAAGGCTGTAGGTATTGCCGTTAAAAGGAATCTCACCAAACGACGAATGCGGGAAATCGCCCACGAGCTGCGGCGCGTGGACGGCGACGTCGATTTCGTCTTCCGTGCACTTCCTGGCGCCGCCGAACTCTCTTGGGAAGAACTCAACTCCCAGGTCAATTCAGCCTTCTCCGCTGTTTTGCGCAAGATTGAGGCGCGCTGATGCGTAAGGACTTAGCTCCGCGTACCGGTTTGCTGTGGTTCATCATCGATATCCCACGCAACATCGTTATCGGGCTGCTCAAGACTTACCGAAAACTCATCTCGCCACTATATGGCGATGTATGCCGATACTTTCCTAGCTGTTCTGCCTATGGGCTCGAAGCAGTGACTCAGCACGGCGTTGTCAAAGGCGCCGGATTGACCACTTGGCGGATTCTCCGATGCAATCCGTGGTCCCACGGAGGCGTCGACCACGTTCCTGAGGGACCGAGGATTTGGCCAGAAGGCAAACTGCCGAGGATCATAGTTCTGAATCATCCTGTGATTCCCGACGATGAAGACGCCGCGGAAAGCGGCCGCAAGGAGCTCGACCACTGATGAACAACTTCCTAGACACGATACTGACTCCGTTTACGTACGTAGTCTCGTGGGTTCTGTGGGCATTCCACGAACTGTTCACCGCGATTGGAATGAACGGGGATTCGGGTGTTACCTGGACCTTGTCGATCATCTTCCTCGTGCTGCTGATCCGTACTTTGCTGATCCCAGTGTTCGTCAAGCAGATCAAGTCCCAGCGCGCGATGCAGGCACTGCAGCCTGATCTGCGCAAGCTGCAGGCCAAGTACAAGGGCAAGACCGACCAGATGTCGCGCCAGGCTATGGTTCAGGAGCAGCAGGCGCTGTTCAAGAAGCATAAGACCAACCCGCTGTCTTCCTGCTTGCCCCTGCTCGTGCAGATGCCGTTCTTCTTCGCGCTGTTCCGCGTTCTGAACGAAGCCTCCCGCGCCAGCGATGATGGACGTTCGATCGGCGCTCTGTCCGCTGAGCACATCCGCAGCTTCGACAATTCCTCGATCCTGGGCGCTCCGCTGTCCGAGACCTTCTTGGGCACCATCAATTCCGGTGCCATCAACTGGGCAGTGATCATCGTTGCGGTGGTCATGATCCTTGCAATGACCGCATCGCAGTTCTTCACCCAGCGACAGCTGATGACCAAGAACATGAGCAAGGAGGCCCTCGAGGGCCCGTTCATGCAGCAGCAGAAGATGATGCTGTACATCCTGCCCCTGGTCTTCGGTATCGGTGGTATCAACTTCCCAATCGGTGTGCTGATTTACTGGACCGCTTCGAACCTGTGGACCCTGGGCCAGCAGTTCTGGGTTATCCGCAACAACCCGACCCCTGGTTCGGAAGCAGAGCGCGAACTTAACGCTCGCCGCGCCGCCAAGGGCCTGCCTCCAGTAGGCGTGAAGAAGGAAGACGCTGATGCCGCTGCCACCGCCGCGGCAGAGCAGCAGGCCAAGGGCCAGCGTGAACAGCCGCAGCGCAAGAACCGTCGAAAGAAGAAGTAGCCATGACTGCAACTGAGAACATCGACGCACCAGAACTGGAAAACCAGATCGAAGACGACCAGGAAGTTCTGGACGAGGGCGACGTCGCCGCCGACTACCTCGAAGAGCTTCTGGACATTGCAGATCTGGACGGCGATATCGACATCGAGATCCGCGGTGGCCGCACCTACATCTCGATCCTTGCTGAGGACGCAGACGCCTCGTTGGAGAGCCTCGTAGGCAAGGATGGAGAAGTCCTCGATGCCCTCCAGGAACTCACCCGGCTGGCAGTGCTCACTGCTACCGGTGAGCGTTCGCGCTTGATCCTGGATATTGCCGGCTACCGCGCAGAGCGCGCAGAACTGCTCCGCAAGATCGCTGAAGATGCTATTGCGTCGGTACGCGAAACCGGCGAGAAGACCCACTTGGATCCAATGAGCGCCTACGAGCGCAAGCTCGTGCACGACGTGATCGCCGATGCAGGACTGCACTCGGAATCCGAGGGTGAATCGACCCGACGCCATATCGTTATTTCGGTACTGGACAGCTAAGAACCATCACGCGAGAGCGTGCTGATCGACCTAAGGACCAACGACCATGACTGAGGACCTCAGCCTTACTGCAGAAGAGACCCTGGCTGCCGAGAAGATCTTCGGTGACCGCCTGGATCTTGCCAAGCGCTATGTGGAGCATCTGGCAACCTCGGGCATTGAGCGCGGGCTTCTTGGCCCACGGGAAGTACCCCGTCTGTGGTCCCGTCACGTGCTCAACTGCGCCGTGATCGAAGAGGTCATGGAGAAGGACGCCGAGGTAGCCGACGTAGGCTCCGGTGCTGGCCTTCCAGGGCTCTGCTTGGCAATTGCCCGCGCGGACCTCAAATTGACGCTTATTGAGCCTCTGGAGCGCCGTTGCATCTGGCTCTCCGAGGTTATCGATGATCTGGGTCTGGACAACGTCACCGTGATGCGTGGCCGTGCAGAGCAGATGGTCGACGTCGTCAACGCACGCTATGTCACGGCCCGTGCCGTATCTGCTCTGACCAACTTGGCTGGACTGACTATTCCATTGCTACACGGACAGGGCGAGCTCATCGCCATCAAGGGCCGCTCCGCTGTCGAAGAGATCGCTAAGGCTACCAAGGCGATCCGCAAGCTTGGCGGCAGGGAAACCGAAGTGCTCACTGTGGGCGAAAGCATCCTTGCAGAGCCAACCACGGTGGTTCGCATCAAGGTTGGCTAAGGTTGACGCGATAGTCTGTTAAATAGTTATAGAAGCGAAATGGCTTTCATCCTCATAGTTTTCGAGGATGAAGCCATTTCGCAATCTGCATGACTTGTTTTGAATGTTTCACGTGAAACATTATCGGTGCACGCCATGAGCATTAGGTGCATCAATTCACGAGGAGGAGTTTTACCTTTGTCTAAGACTAAGGATTCATCGGATAGCGCGTTTGATTTCAACGACTCGTCCTCGCCTTTGGCTACTCAGATAGCTAGTGAACATCGTCGTCGCGAAGCTTTGGAGGCCCGCAAGGTGCCAATGCCTGAGAAGACCCGCTATTTCACCATTTCCAACCAGAAGGGTGGCGTAGGCAAGACGACGACCACGGTCAACCTTGCCGCCGCCCTAGCCAAGGGCGGGCTAAACGTCCTGGTCATTGATATCGACCCGCAGGGCAACGCTTCTACCGCGCTGGGCATTGAACACCACGCTGAAGTAGACAGCATTTATGACGTGTTAATCAATGATCTTCCATTGGCTGACGTAGTAGCTACATGCCCAGAGTTGCCAACCCTGCAGGTCGCTCCTGCAACCATTCACCTGGCAGGCGCTGAAATCGAGTTGGTTTCATTAGTAGCCCGCGAACAGCGCCTGCAGCGCGCCCTGGATGACTACGCGCGTACCCGCCAGCGCAAGGGGCTGCCTCGCTTGGACTACGTCTTCATCGACTGCCCGCCAAGCCTAGGCCTGCTGACCGTTAACGCCTTCGTTGCCGCTCGTGAAGTTCTCATCCCAATCCAGTGCGAGTACTATGCGCTCGAGGGCCTGAGCCAGCTACTGAAGAACATTGAAATGATCCAGAAGCATTTGAACTCCAAGCTGACGGTTTCGACGATACTGCTGACCATGTACGACGGTCGCACGAATTTGGCCGCGCAGGTCGCCAACGAAGTCCGTGAGCACTTCCCAGAGCAGGTGCTCAAGGCCGTCATCCCTCGTTCGGTACGAATCTCTGAAGCGCCGAGCTACCAGCAGACCGTCATTACTTATGATCCAAATTCGACTGGTGCATTGTCGTACTCCGAAGCAGCCGTAGAGATGGCTGAACGAGGCGCGTAAGACCTTATAAATACGTTTCACGCTGGAAAAGATCATCCCCTTAGATTTTCGTTTGTTTTTCCAGATCTATCTGATGCGGATGCGAGATTCGTACGGTGAGAGCCACGGCTGACGCACTGTGCGCATCCCCGGTTCAAAGCCAAAAAACAGTAGACTAGTCTCGGGCTGAAATTTCGGATGAAAGGGCGTGCGAAGAACATGGCAGATAAGAAGCGGGGATTGGGCAGGGGACTGGGTGCCCTTATTTCCAGCTCACCGGCGACGGCGGCTCCTGAGGAAAACCAGAATGTTTCACGTGAAACAGCTCCTGTAGATCCGGCCGCGGAAGCGTCGAAGTCGCGCGCTACACGTCCTGTCGATATGTTCTTCGAACCGGGACGCAAGTCCTCGGCACCTAAGGCGCCAACCACTCCCGCAAAGCCGGCAAAGCGCGCTCGCGCAACTATGCCTGGCTTGAGTACAACTCTTGGGGGAAAGAATACCTCTGCACCTCAGGAAGACGCATCAGCTGAGAAACCAGCACCTAAGAAGACCGAGCCGCAACCTGTAAAATCAGACTCTCCCGATCTTGTCGAAGTTCCTGGCGCACAGTTCGCTGAACTCGACGTCCAGCTGATTCACCCAAATCGCAAGCAGCCGCGTACCAACTTCGATCAGGAGCACATGGATGAACTCATCCATTCGATCCGCGAAATTGGATTGCTTCAACCTATCGTGGTCCGCCCTTCCCGCGAGAAAGATGACGCTCCGTATGAGCTGGTCATGGGTGAACGCCGTTGGCGCGCGACACAGGCGGCTGGCCTAGCGACTATCCCGGCCATTATCCGCGACACGCATGACACCGATCTGTTGCGCGACGCCTTGCTCGAGAACCTGCATCGCTCACAACTGAATCCACTGGAAGAGGCCGCTGCTTATCAGCAGCTTCTAGAAGAGTTCAATTGCACCCAGGAAGTGCTTTCAGAACGAATCGGACGATCCCGTTCGCAGATTTCCAATACGATTCGCTTGATGAAACTACCTCCACTCGTTCAGCGTCGTGTTGCGGCTGGCGTTCTTTCTGCCGGTCATGCGCGCGCGTTGCTAGGACTGTCGAACAACGAAGTCATCGAGCGGCTGGCTCAGCGAATCATCAATGAGGGCTTGTCCGTGCGCGCGACCGAAGAAGCAGTGGCACTGAGTGACGACAAGCCACGAAAGCCAGCAAAGAAGGCGCGAGAGACCCAGCGCAATGAACGCCTGGACTTCCTGGCAACTTCGCTCGCGGACCGCTTGGACACTAACGTCAAGATTCAGCTTGGCAGCCGCAAGGGCAAAGTCAGCATCGAGTTCGCTTCGGTGGATGATCTGAACCGCATCATGCAGGTTCTTGATCCGACTATGAACTCGTAATTTCATGAACTGGCGCATGTTTCACGTGAAACATGCGCCTTTCTTGTATCTAGAGCCTGTGTTTCACGTGAAACAAATACTCCATGCGAGGTTACTGCCAACCAAGTATGAGGGCGGCACATGGAGATGAATCGTTGGTGGGTAGGAAACCGCTGCTGTCCATAAACGGATACTTAGGTGTGCCCGCATAGCTTTCGCATCAAATGGATCATGAACCACAGCAAGCATAAAACTGATTGTTGGCATCCGCCGTTGGCTTATCAAAGAGGGAACGTACATGCCGATGGCATGAGCACGAAGTAGCCACGACGCTGTCCAGAAATGTAGAGAAAGCAGGACACACCGTACCAGGTTCGGGATTGGCACCGCATCGCTGAGCCGAGCCCTTCACCTCGCTTCGTAACCATTCTCCGATGCCTGCTCCTGAGGATCAGCGAGCCATTCAGTTTAGGTCACCGAAATGCCTCCACTTAATGAATTCTACGGAGAACGGGAAGAGGATAGAACGCATGATTCGACCCGCCTGGCTGCGGGAACTACCCCAGCGGATACGGATTTGGGCAGCCAGTATTCTGCTTGGTAGGACATCCGGGGCGATAGGTGCCGCATTTGGTGCACAGTATTCCGGCTACCTTCCAGTGCGAAGGAGAACACAAGGTGCGATCAGTAGAGACACTGATGGTTTTCGCGGTCTATCCCTGCCTGGCTCTACTCCATCTAATGCGCAGTGGCATGTGTCAGCCATGCTTCTTAGATTGTTCGAGGACTGATGTGCAAGGGAGCCAGGATGCTGTCCGCAACTGAGCACAACTCCGAAAACCTTGGACCGAGAAGCCGTATCGGGCGATTCCAAGGGTACGTTTCATCGTTCTTGCTTAGGGCAGATATGCAACGGCGTTGAGCAAGGACTGCATACAGCATGTTCTGGAACAGCAAGATCAGATAGTCAGGCATACCGTGATGACTCTCTGAGCAGCAAGGTGGGCGTATAGCGACGCCACGAGAGCCGGGAGTCGGGTAGGGGAGAGGAAGGCTCGCACGAAGGCCGTGAAGGGCCAAGAAAGGCCGCTATGGACTTATGGCAGGACCAACCGGGGGCAAGTTCGGAGGGGTGCCAACGCTAACTGAATGCTAACCATTGAACGACTTTTGAATTTTCACCCCACCTGATCCATTCAACAGACATTCTGAGGGAAGGATCAATGTGGAACAGTACGCAGAGATCCGTCGACTGCATTGAGCAGAAGGCGTGCCAATAACGGCGATCTCGCGGCGACTTGGCATCGCACGTAACACCGTATGTTCAGCATTGGCAGTCACCGAGTCTGCAAATGACCTGCAGACGAAGCGTGGTTCCATCGCTGACGCTTTCGAACCAGAAACCCGCAGGCTGGTCTGCGAGTATCCGCGCATGCCGGCGACGGCCATCGACGAACGAATCGAATGAACGAATTCCATCTCCACGTTGAAGAACCGGGTCGCACTGATATGTCCGGAATACACGAACGTGGGCCCTGCGGACCGGATGGTCCACGAATCAGGGCAAGCCGCGCAAGTGGACCTGTGGTTCCCCAAGCCACGGACATCTGTCGGATCCGACCAGGCTCTGATGCTGCCGGAGCTGATGATGAGGCTGTCGCATTTGAGGGTGTTCAAAGCGCTGATGATTCCTAGTTGGCAATGCCCTGATCTGAGCGTTGGGATGTGGAGCTAGAACGACGATGATGACGCGGTCCTCAAGAGCAGAATCTGGGACCGTGAATCCGCGATTCGGAAGCAAAAGGAAAGACACGGAAGCCAATTCAGTGCTTGCCGAGCCGCTGGCTAGCAGGAGCATTCTGGCTCCACCGAGAGATTCTGAGTTCAAAGAGCAAACCGAATGCAACCAGTTGCTTGAATCCTCTTTCCTTCAGAATCTCAGCAAACAGCTCGACGGGTGTCTACCGAAAGCCAATGTACACCGTTCAGCCCGATCCAGGTCCGGAGCATCGACCGGTCGCCGTAGGCTCTAGGCACAATGATCATCTCGCCTTCGATGCCATCAGTACCGGGCTCAGCCATCGGGCACGATGGAGAAGGACCTATAGCATGAGTCTGGGCCGCAATAATTAATTGGTGCATCCTTCAGACATTGGCCGGATTGTTGATTCCACGGTGACCATGGATAGAGGGTCTGCGGCCAGCCGGTGGTGGCTGATCCTCCGCGGTGCTGGACAAGCTGAATATTGGACTTTTCGAGAGCCGCCAATATTGCGGTTCTGAGCCACCCAGTATTCTGTCCGCGCGCGCCGGTGGTTGCGTCTTGCTGATGGATGAGTGGCTTTTGGATCCTCCAGCCGGCGGGTTGCTGAGAATCATCTTCGAGCTCATAGGGCGGCGGTATGACGCTGCATCCACCATTTTCTGTACGCAGTACAAGCAATCGGATTGGCGTGCCCGGCTGGACGCTGGTGCGTTGGCCGACGCGATCATGAATCATGTCGTGCACGATACGATTTGGGTTGAGACCGGTGGGCGCAACATGTGTGAGGTGTACTCTCGGCCGGAGCATTAGCCACGGGGCGTTGATTCGATGGAATCCTCGTTCATGACTGCCTGCCGGACTGATGATCCGGCAGGTGGTTCTAAGGGAGACTATTGGGTGGATCTGAACCACAATAACGACTGGCCCAGAGGCGCAATATTGGGTGGCTCTCAAACCACCGAATATTCACAAGCACCAAATGATTACCGATCCGGCACATGTGCAGATTACTGCGTTGTGCGTTGAGCAAGATTCGACGCACAACCGTTATTTGGCCACGACCACGGCTGCGTGGTCGCGTCACGCTAGGTATCGGCCGGCAGTAGAATCCCTTGCCTGGACATCCACGACTTTCATGATGACCAGTAATGCGTACTTCGGAAGAAACGATTGAGCAGTTGGCGAGAGCCATGAAAATGCCATCAATCTGTCGGACGTGCAAGTAGCATGTTGATCCAGCACATGATGAGGGATGGACTCGTGAAGCCTGCCGGGCCAGGACGGCGATCATCCCGACAGCTATGCTCGTGACCTGTAGAGGACCGCCATGGGCGGTGAATACTAACTCGCGTATTGCGCTGGGTGTCAAAGCCTGCCGGCAGTGGTATCCAATGCTCTTCGATGAACAGCTCTGGCTGCGCGTAAAGGTTGGTGGCGGCGCATCACGGAGGGAAATCGACTCATGAGTTGCTGCGTCTTATGCAATACAAACTGTTGATCATCGTCAAGGTGGATTACATTCCATTCGGTACTGCGGCCGTTGATGCAGCTGATCGTTATTAACAGAAGTCGGTGCTAACCAGGTCCAATCCGCCGATTGTCCGCTGGGGTGAGGCCAATGGTGACGAGGTTGATGCCTCGGCGAATACTGATTGCTTGGTTCACCCTGAGGAGAGGCTGTCTTCGCCTAACCATCCATATCGGGCGAAGTACCGTCCGGTTTGCTGACCAATGCCGAGCTGGCGTAGGGAGAATTGGACGGTACAGGTCCGATTCCGTTTGACGATAAGAAGGCGATCTTCAGTTGGTGTTGCGGGCATGACCGGAACTTCTTATGTCGAATGCGCCATGCCGTGCGATGGGGGAGTGGTACTAGCCCTTCCCGAAGCCATTACGCGCACCCTGAGCCAGGGCACGCTGATGAGAAGCAACGACTCCATTAAGATTCCTGACGCAGGTGTGGGATTAACATTGGTGCGCACCCTTGCCGAACCGACATCCAGATCTCTAGAAATCCGAGTTCGAGCTGTCATGAAATCGTGTCACCGTCTCTCGAATTTCTTGAATCGGCGACTGCGACTGGTGGGGGCGGAACCGCAACATGAACACTGAGAGCAGCTGCCTTGAAGCAACGTTTCACGTGAAACATGATCCAGACCGCCCTTCGAACCTGCTGACGTCTGCGAAGCGAAACGTGTTTCACGTGAAACATTAACCTGACCGCCCTTTGATTGTCCTGAATTCAACGATGCGCTTGGTGTTTCACGTGAAACAACCAGAACGACCTGAAAGCACATACAGGGTTGACGTTGCACAGAATGGAGCGGCCACGCACGACCTGGGCACCCCGCCCCCCGAGATGAATAGCTAATGATGCTATACCCACTACCCGGAGGCTGACAGCCTTTGCTGAGATGAGGCATAAGAAGCTTGCTGAATACATGCGTAGGCCTGTACGAGCGCCGGAGAGGACCTGTCTGGCCGGTGCCTACGTGAGAGGACAGTGATCAGCCTGCGGCTTGCGGCGCGGACATGAGGAAGTTCGTTCCAGCGCCAAAAACCCGGCGAGCACGCACGGCGTGCAGGAAAGTAAGAGCGTCGCGAGATGCCGAGGGATAACTTGACCCTTGGTCCCATACGCGCGGAAGGTGAAGCCTGGATACGATCGTCCAACCACTTCAACGCCAGCAGCTGACAGGAGGAAATGACGCCAAGGCCCTAGGGAGGGGTCAAGGCAACAGATGGCCAGAAAGCCTTAGGAGTGACTTATGAGGCTGCAGAAGCGCGTCCTAGGCGGATGTATGGGTCTCCGGGAGCCCTGTCGGGCATGAGCGGCCCGGCAGCGCTCCAGATCCCGCTCATGAGCAAGGTGAGCGAAGGGAAATCCAGAAGGATCACAACCTTCAATCCAAGAGAGCAGGAGGATTAGCGGTGAAATAGGTTCACTAGAGTCTCCGCAAACCCGGCTCAACCCGCTCCTGCTTTTGTCCCGGTTCGAAGGAACTATTCACTAGAAAAAAGCCCCAAGGTAAATAGCGCGGGAATTCGGACCAGCTGTCCATGCACCAGCCGCGCAATAGGTAGGCATGATGCCGTGGAGTGCGAAGCCCCAGGTGCCGAAGCCCGTAGTAGTGATCAACCTAAATTTCTCAGGGTTGGAGAACTGGGCGAAGACCTCCATTAATTGAAAGGCAAGAGAACCTGAAGGAGGGAAGCGTGTGAATGAAAGAACTTATATGTGGGGTTAGTACTGGCCCTCGGGGAAACCGACTTCCCGAAAGATAGGTAGCGCGCTGTTCAGAGTTAGTTGATTGCACTAGGACCTAGTGCAGAATTGCAATGACCTGATCAGAGATAAACCCCTCCGATCACTAGCAGATTGGAGATTCAGGCCTTCTCTTCGCGAGTCGACAGTAGGGCAACGAGCATGAGTCTAAGGCCTTTGTCCCTGATGCAGGTTCTACCGGCAAGCTTCGCCCCGATGGGTATGAACAGCTATCCAGCGATGATGTGGCTCGTTCGCTCCACGGCAATCGACCTCAGATTCATTCAATCTTCGACAGGTCGCACCTCATCATTACCCAGCGGCCCATGTGACAGTTGCGCAGTGGGTGATGACGTATCGGCACGAAACATGGTTTGGGCCGCAGCAACTGACTTACGGCAACAACTCACAAGCCGAAAGATTCTGTTCTGCTTGCTGCGTGCCAGTTTAGCCAGAGAACGTCCTCAGGAACTCGTTGCTGAACCGTTCGGACTTTGGAAGAGATAGCATCATGGATTCTGACGATTGACGGCGAAACAGTAGGCTCAGTGAGCAACCAGTGGATACGCGGAAGGGGAGTGCTCCGCTAATTCCCTGGAACTCCGTTAGCCCTGGCAGTTCTCACTGCGCGTTGAACCCTCCCCAATAATCAAGACCAAGAGATGCTGTTCCAGCTAAAGACGCCCATGAAAACTGAGTGTCGCGGCGACACGGGGATGCGGCAGTCGGCATGGCCTGGATTATCCATGGACAGAATTTGACGCAATTTCGACCGGAAGCGGATAGTCCCATGAGGAATTGGTTTTGGCTGTCTCTCAGAAAGCACATCCAATCAGCTAGCATGTGCGGCGTATCCGGATGCGTTTCCGCGGCCCTTCACAGTGCAGTCTGGAATTGTGGGCCGAAGTTGAAGGGCTAGAAATACGGCGATTGCGGATCGCTGAATTTTGCATAGGACATCAAGATTCAGAATTCGGGAACCTGTCTAGGTGGCCAGAGAAACGATCAAATGCGAACCCGAACTTGCCGGGTCCATTGCTGAGCATGAAATGCGCATCTTGGCTGACGGGTGCCAAAGTACGGTGCAAAGCTTCATAGAACAGAGCAAGAATAATAAAAACAAATATTTTGCCTTGGATATTCGCAACAGCATGTCAAAAGGGCCTTCAGATGAAGAACCGGCTCCACCTGAGCTGGGGTAAGGCTCGGAAACGGCCAGAAAACGAAAGCAAGTGAACTTCTCGCGGCGCCACGGTTAAATAAGAAGTGGGGACCAACCTTGCGGTTGATCCCCACTTCAATCATGTTCTTGGCTTACAGGTATTCTGCGAAGTCCTTTTCGATGACAGCCTTCGGCTTGGCGCCGATGGAAGTAGCGACATGCTCGCCGCCCTTGAAGACGTATACGGCTGGGATGCTGGTGATGCCGTACTTCGCGGCAATTGCCTGGTTCTCATCGACGTTGACCTTCACGACGTCGACCTTCGCAGCGTGCTCTTCTGCGATCTGATCCAGGATTGGACCGAGCTGGCGGCAAGGGCCGCACCATTCAGCCCAGAAATCGACGATCACTGGCTTGTCGGCATCCAGGACATCGGCCTGGAAGGTTGCTTCAGTTACTGCTTTTGCGTTGCTCATGAGAGACAACCCCTTTCTGAGAAAACTATTAGGCGGTAGCGAGGGTTTCGGAAACGTTGGCCAGGTAGTGCTCCACGTCCTGGGCCGCGGCGCAGCCCGAGCCGGCCGCGGTAATGGCCTGGCGGTAGGTGGAATCGATGACGTCGCCGGCGGCGAAGACACCTGGCAGCGAGGTCTTGGATGTGCGGCCTTCAACGGCGATGGTGCCCTCGGAAGTCAGCTGCAGCTGGTCCTTGACCAGATCCACGCGTGGGTCGTTGCCGATGGCCACGAAGATACCGGTGACATCCACGGTGGATTCTTCGCCGCTGGTGCGGTTCTTCACAACCAAGCCTTCGACCTTATCGGCACCGTTGATGCCGATGACTTCGGAGTCCCAGATGAACTCGATCTTCTCGTGGGCCAGGGCGCGGTCGGCCATGATCTTCGAAGCGCGCAGCTCGTTGCGGCGGTGCACGACGATGACCTTGGAGGCGAACTTGGTCAGGAACAGCGCTTCTTCCATGGCGGAGTCGCCACCGCCGATCACGGCGATTCTCTGATCGCGGAAGAAGAACCCGTCGCAAGTGGCGCACCAGGAGACGCCATGGCCAGAGAGGCGCTTTTCGTCCTGCAGGCCCAGCTCGCGGTAGGCGGAGCCGGTGGAGACGATGACAGCACGAGCACGGTAGATGGTGCCGTCAGCCAGGGACAGCGTCTTGATTTCGCCTTCGAGGTTCATTTCGGTGACGTCATCGAAGAGAATCTCGGCGCCGAAGCGTTCGGCTTGCTTCTGCATGTTGTCCATCAGGTCTGGGCCCATGATGCCCTCGGGGAAGCCTGGGAAGTTCTCCACGTCGGTGGTGTTCATCAGTTCGCCGCCGGCAGTGACTGAGCCGGCGATGACTAGTGGGTTCAGATTCGCACGGGCGGTGTAAACCGCGGCGGTGTAACCGGCCGGACCGGAGCCGACAATGATGACGTCGCGGATTTCGTCGTTCTGTGCTGAAGTCACGGGGGTAGAACCCTTTCGTTCTAATAATGCGAGGTGGATAGCAAGGTCTAACCTCACTATCCACCTCAACGCATTGCTTTCGTAAAAAATTCCGCTTCTATTACTTGGCGGAGAATTCACCGATCTGGAGACCGAATGGACGTGAATCATTGCCGCCGGATGCCTTGCGAGGCAGGTCGGTGATGTCCAGGAACACGTGGGTTCCTTCCATGTAGTCCTTGTCGTCGTCCTTGGCAGTTACCGAAACCGAAGGACCGGAGAATGAACCCTTGGCTACCGACTTGGCATCGCCCAGGTCTTCGGATTCGCCGACGAGGATTTCGTAGTTGCCGCCGGTGCCGTTCAGGCCCTCGAGATTGACCTCGGAGATCTTGGACTTCTCGTCCAGTTCCAGGATGAAGACCATGTTGGAAGCGAAGCCGCCGAAATCAGCGGTGGTGTACGAGTACGTTGAGTAGGTGCTCGAGGCGTTGCCGTCGATCATCTGGCCCAGCTTGCCATCGGTTTCGGAGTTCAGCTGCTGATTGCCGGGAACCAGGCGGGATACGTCGTCGATCTTCGGAGCAGGCAAGGCGTCCTCGGTTGAGTCCTTTTCTTTCTCGGTCTCGGATGGCTTTTCCGGGGACTCCACGGCAGTTGGCTGCTCGCCATCGGCGGTGGTGTTCTTGTCCCCACCAAGGAAGTTGAAAGCGAACACGACTGCAACAATCAGCACGATGAGCAAGACGGCGCCAACCAGCAGGCGAGTTCCCTTGGAACCGCCTTCTTCCTCTTCCTCTTCGTCGACCTGGGGGTCCTGGGCAGGAGCATTCTTGGCAGCTGCGGGGAAGGTCGAGGCTTTCGGGGCAGCGGCAGCGGCGGCACCCGCAGCGGCGCCTGCGCCGGCTACGGCTCCAGCTGCTGCAGCCTTCTTCTTTGCCGGCTTCTCATCTTCCTCGGCAGGCTTCTGGGTAGGCTTGGCCGGCGTCTTGCCCTTGGACTGCGCAGCGGCAGCCAGTGCCGCAGTTGCGGTGACATTAGGCTCGTCTTCGTCTTCCAGGCGGGAGACCTTCGGCTTGTCTTCGGCCGCTGGCTTTTCAGCTGGCGCAACCGGGGTAGCCATGGTGGCGGGAACCTGCTCATTAGGCGCAGTCTGGTCGAACTGTTCTTCTTCAGGCTGTTCCTGGTTCTTCTTGCCGAACCGGTTCTTCAGTCCTGCGAAGCCACCAGCCAAGGCGGAACCGATCTTGCCCTGCTGCTCTGGTTCGTCTTCGTACTGCAGCTGGTCGTAGTACTCGTTGTCGTCTTCGTAGGTCTCAGGGACGGCCTGGCGGGACTCGCCGAAGATCTCGGTGCCCAGGGTGTCGGTGAAGAACGGCTCAACATATGGAGCGTCGTCGGTTTCCAATACCAGGTCCAGCAGGTCCGAGGAACGCGCGGTGTTGGCGACGAGGTAGGTCTGGTTGGCATCGGTGATGCCCAGATCCAGCACCTGAACGTTCGAAGCGCGCTCGCCCATGGCGATTTCGCGTGCGCTCGTTGCCAGCTGCGATGAATTCTCCACGGAAGCCACCATGATGCTGACCGAGCGGTTCAGTACCTGGTCTACGCCACCGAGTACCAAGTCTCCTTCAGCTGATGAAAGGACACTCTCGGTTACTTGGTAGCGACCGCTGAGGACAGAGCCGACATCGATTGGCTGCGACACGTGCATCTCCAAGGGGTTGATTTTGGTTCGGTGGCGGTCCACGGACCACCACCTGCCATGTTACCGGTCAGATCAAGCTATTTGGTGCCTATTTGCCCAGAATCACTAGCAAGTTTCAGCGGACCATCAGCGATTGAGTCCCGGGATTCTGCGAAGGATCGGACCCAGGAACGACTGGAGCTCCGGGACCTTGGTTTTGTACAGCAAGCCAATGAAGACGATGCCCATCACCAGCGCGACAATAGCCACCGAAACCAGGGCGCTGAATACGGAGTCGTAGGCGAATCCGAAGTTGAATCCACCCAGCAGCCAGAGCGCGATGCATCCAATGATGGAGGAGAGCGTAGCCATCCAACCGACTCGAATGTAGGTGTCGATGACAGAGGAAACACCGTAGTTGCCGTAGCGGCGCTTGATCAGATAGTGGGTGCCGACGCAGGTCAGCACGTTGGTCAAGCCGTAGATGAAGGCAATGGCGGCGGCGATATGCAGCGGATCGACCACGGCGGCAGCGGCGAACGCCAAGATCAATCCGAGCCCGGCGGTGGCCGACTGGATCAGCATCGGGGTGCGGGTATCTTCCTCTGCGTAGAAGACACGCAGCATGAAGAACTGCAAGGACTTGAACGGCAGCCCAAGCGCGGTGAGCACCAGCAGCTGCCCGAGAGCGCCCGCGGCCTGCGCAGCATTCTCGGAGTTGCCGGCAAAGAGCCTGCCTAGCGGTCCGGCCAGCACGATGAAGACCAGCGTGCAGAACACGATAGGGATTGCGGTGGAGCGCATGCCCTGATTGAGCAGCTTGCCAACATCCTTGCGGCGGTTCTCGGTGAAAGCCCGGGCGAAGTCGTTGAACAGCACGGTGGCGACGGTCAGCGCGAACAGGGAGTGCGGCAGCACGGTGATCAACTGCGAGGTGTTCAACGCGTACTCGCCGGCTACCGAGGCGGCCTGTTCGGGAGGCAGCTGCGCTCGAGCCGCGGTAGCTCCGGACACGATCTTGGAGTACACCAGCGAGGAGAGATTGCCGATCACCATGGCCGCCAGGGTCCAGATCGCCAGCTTGCCCACGTGGCGCAGTCCCATGCCGCGCCATTGGAAGTCCAGTGTCAGTTTCAGCCCGGTCTTCTTCAGTGGCCAGAACAGCGCCACCGACTGCAATACGATACCCAAGGTGGCACCGCCAGCCAGCCACATGGTCTTGACCCCGCTCCAATCCTGCATCGGGTCGCCCGAAGAGTAGGCGCCGAAAGTCAGGATGAAAGCGCCAATGACGATCAGCTGGATGATGTTGTTGACCGCAGGAGCCCACATGAATGCGGCAAAGCGGCCATTCGCGTTCAGCACCTGGCCCAGCACTGCGTAGAGCCCATAGAAGAAGATCTGCGGCAGCGACCAGTAGGCAAAGGCCGTTCCCAACGCGATCATCGGCTCGGTCCAGTTATTGGTGAGCACTGTGATCAATGGCCTGGCGCAGAGCGTGAGGATCAGAGTCAGGATACCCATGCCCACGACGGTCAGCGTCACCAATTTCGACGTGTACGCGGCGCCGCGGTCCTTCGCCTTGGAGGCCTTGATCAGCTGCGGGATCAGCACGACGTTGAAAATGCCGCCGGCCAGCAGCATGTAGATGATAGTCGGGATGATATTGGCTTTTTCAAAGATGTCAGCCACCGAGGTGACCGAACCAATGGCCATCGCCAGCAAGGCCGTGCGCACGAAGCCCAGCAAGCGGGAGACCATCGTGCCGGAGGCCATCAGGGCATAGATCCTGGAGCGCGAGCCAACAGGCTGAGCTGCCTGCTGCGGGGGAGGTCCGGCGACTACGTCCATGGCTCCGGTGTGTAGCTGATCGGAGCCCGCAGATGGATTAGGAACCTGAGACATGCTTTGTAAGGACCTCGCGTGCCAGATCAGCGATCCGGCGCTCATTAGGGAAGGACAGGCGCTTGCCCAGGGAACCGATGGGGACCCAGGCAACATCGACGGCTTCATGATCGGGATCATTCTCGATCGTCAGATGCCCGCCGGTAGCTTCCAGCAGGAAATGGTGCACGGTCTTGTGCACACGGTAATTCGTCACGGTGAACCAGTAGTCGACCGAACCCAGCGGGGCGAGGATGCGTCCGGCAATGCCGGTCTCTTCCTCGATTTCGCGGATAGCCGCTTCCTCATTGGTTTCCACGCCCTCCGGGTGGCCCTTGGGCAGGCACCATTCCAGCCGTCCGCCACGGTTGTACCGGGCAATGATGGCCACTGGGAAGGTGGGGTCGTTGAAGTCGATCACGATGCCGCCGGAAGAGACTTCTTCCACGGTCGGCAGGCTCGTGTGACCGCCAGTTGCCTGCGCGCGAGCCATTGACGCAGTCAATGGGGTGCGCTTTGGGGCAGACGGGATCGGTCGGTTCATGGAACCACTCTATCGAGAAAGTACCGTTCGCCGCCTGATCGACGTGGACAAGTAAGTTATCTCGCAGGCAAATCCGTCGGAATTTCAAGCATTCTTCCGGGATTTCTGGCACGCTTAAGTAACTATGCATGCACTTCCCTCGCCTGACGCACTGCGTCAAATCCTGCCCTCGGTTATTTTCGACTTGGCCGACCGTTTTGTTCGGGCGGGCCATGAATTGTCGCTGGTAGGTGGGCCGGTTCGGGATCTGTACTTGGGACGCGTATCCCCGGACCTCGATTTCACCACCAGCGCTCGCCCGGAAGAAACCATCAAGGTGATTTCCGGCTGGGCCGATAACGTTTGGGATGTGGGACGCGAGTTTGGAACTATTGCCTTCAAGAAGGGCGAACACACGCTAGAGGTCACGACCTACCGCGCTGATGCCTATGACAAGGAGTCGCGCAAGCCGATCGTTGCCTTCGGTGATAACCTGCACGACGATCTCTTCCGTCGGGACTTCACCATGAACTCGATGGCTCTGCGCTTGCCGCAGCTCGAGCTGGTGGATCCTTTCGACGGCGTAAGCTCGCTGGAAGACGGGTCCATCCGCACCCCTGGTGCACCTGATATCTCCTTCTCTGACGATCCGCTGCGCATGATGCGTGCTGCCCGTTTTGCTTCGCAGCTGAAGATCGAAGTCAGTCCAGAGGTGCGCGAAGCCATGAGCGGAATGACCGATCGGATCGACATCATTTCCTCCGAGCGGGTTCGCGATGAACTGGTCAAGCTGATCAACGGTGCAGACCCGCGCGCGGGAATCGACCTTCTGGTGGAAACTGGCCTGGCCGATAAGGTGCTGCCCGAAGTCTCGGCACTGCGTCTGGAAATTGACGAGCACCACCGGCACAAGGATGTCTACCAGCATTCGCTGACCGTGCTGGAACAAGCCATGGCGTTGGAAACCGACGAAGAGGGACCTGTTCCCGGCCCGAACTTCGTGTTGCGCTTCGCGGCGCTGATGCACGATATCGGTAAGCCGGCGACCCGCAAATTTGAACCAAGCGGCGCGGTATCCTTCCGCCACCATGACATGGTGGGTTCGAAGCTCGTCAAGGCGCGTATGCGCGCCCTGCGTTTCGACAAGGACACCACCAAGTCCGTAGCCCGACTGGTCGAGTTGCACATGCGCTTCTATGGCTACGGCGAGGCCGGCTGGACCGACTCGGCGGTGCGCCGTTACGTCACCGATGCTGGAGACCTGCTCGAGCACCTGCACCGCCTGACCCGTTCGGATGTCACCACCCGCAATCGCAAGAAGGCCGACCGCCTAGCTTTTGCCTACGACGACCTCGAGGCGCGCATCGCGCAGATCGCCGAGCAAGAAGAGCTCCAGTCAATCCGCCCGGATCTTGACGGCGAGCAGATCATGCACCTGTTGGGAATCAAGCCGAGCAAGGTCGTTGGCCGCGCATACAAGTTCCTCTTGGAACTGCGTTTGGACGAAGGCCCGCTGGGCGCGGAAATCGCCACTGAGCGCTTGCGCGCCTGGTGGAAAGAACAGCCTGAAGCCCAGGAATCGGCTACCGAGGGGTAACCTCTGACCTGAGCACCAAGGAAAAGCACCTGAAATCCGCATGGATTCGGGTGCTTTTGCCGTCCCCGGGAAAGTGCTTAAAGTTTCTGCGCAAATTTGTAGCGCATCGGGGATAATCCATGTATGCTGAATACTGTGATTGGGAAGTCTCAATGAGACTTGCGGATCGAGAAAACTTTTCAAAGAGGCCCCATGGCATCCATGGCCGGCCGAGAGCAGATTTTAGGAGGTGGCGAAATGATTAATACCAATTGGTACACAGAGACTCATCGCGGAGCGCGATTTATTGGCGGCTCTCCCATGTCTCGTCTGTGCAAGCTCATTTCCCCAACCTCCGGACAAGCGGATTCCTAACTCACGGTAAATCCCGCATAAGTTCCTGAGGTTGCAGGTCAGTAATCGACTCTCATCCTTAGGAACTTTTTTCATGCCTAGTCCACTGTTCTCCTCATCCGCTCAACGGGCAGTTCGCACCTCGGAATTAATCTTCGCAGGACCAGAAAGCCTGAAAGCTCGCGCCATTTCAACTACGCGCCAAGATCTTCCCTCCCCTTCTACTTTGACCGAAGGGAGGGACAGCAAATGAAAAAGCGTCAAGACAAGCGCAAGTTCACCAACCTTGATAGCACCGAGTTCAACCGCCGCATGCGTCAGCGTGAGCTGAAGAACCACGTGCCACCAGAAATGTACCTTCGAATTCGCTAAGGCCGGCAACGCCATTACCGTTGCCCGCTAACAAGAATCCGAGGTACCCATGATGAACTCGCAAGGCATCGCCAAGAGGCCCGCCGGCCTGCAAGCCGGCGGGCTTCTCCGCATCCAGAGCACCGTCGAATACAGCAATGGCCAGGACCGAACGGTCCTGGCCATTGCCTTTCCGCTAACGCGGAGGGCTAGCGCTCGATGTCGCCGCGAATGAAGGCTTCCACCTTGTTGCGCGCGGTCTCATCGTCGTACTGCTCTGGTGGCGACTTCATGAAGTAGCTCGAAGCCGACAGGATCGGACCGCCGATGCCACGGTCCAGGGCGATCTTCGCTGCGCGTACGGCATCGATGATCACGCCGGCCGAGTTTGGCGAGTCCCAAACTTCCAGCTTGTATTCCAGGTTGACCGGAGCATCGCCGAAGTTGCGGCCCTCGAGGCGGACGAAAGCCCACTTGCGGTCATCAAGCCATGCAACATAGTCGCTTGGGCCGATGTGCACGTCGTCTTCGCCCAGGGCGGCGGAGGTGTTCGAGGTGACTGCCTGGGTCTTGGAGATCTTCTTGGATTCCAGGCGATCGCGCTCGAGCATGTTCTTGAAGTCCATGTTGCCGCCAACGTTCAGCTGGTAGGTGCGGTCCAGGACAACGCCGCGGTCTTCGAACAACTTGGCCATCACGCGGTGGGTGATGGTTGCGCCGATCTGGCTCTTGATGTCGTCGCCAACGATTGGCACACCGGCGTCAGTGAACTTCTGCGCCCACTCTGGGGTGCCGGCGATGAATACTGGCAGGGCATTGACGAATGCAACGCCTGCGTCGATGGCGCACTGTGCGTAGAACTTGGCGGCCTGCTCGGAACCAACTGGCAGGTAGCAAACCAGGACATCGACTTCGTTGTCCTTCAGGGACTGGACGATGTCAACTGGCTCGGCTGCAGACTCTTCGATGGTCTCGCGGTAGTACTTGCCCAGGCCATCCAAGGTGTGGCCGCGCTGAACGGTCACTCCGGTGGTTGGAACGTCGGCAATCTTGATGGTGTTGTTCTCGCTGGCCAAGATGGCTTCCGAGAGGTCGAGCCCGACCTTCTTGGCGTCGACATCGAAGGCGGCAACGAACTGAACGTCGCCCACGTGGTACTGGCCGAACTGCACATGCATGAGACCTGGAACCGTGGAATCAGCATCGGCGTTTCGGTAGTACTCAACACCTTGGATAAGGGAAGTGGCGCAGTTGCCTACGCCTACGATGGCAACGCGAATCGGGTTCGCCGACACATGAACTCCTTATTGAAATGTATAAAACCTTTGGGCAATAGGGCGCGCAAAAGCGCATTGCGCAAATTGACCCATAATGATCTTAAGTCTTAATGGAGCGCAAACATTCCCAATCGTGCCCGGTATCACCGAATAACTATCGGGGCGGCCTCTCTGGGCTAGCGAAACCGAGGTGATTACTGCACTGTCTCAGCGCAGCTGCACCAATAGCAGGTAAAGCACCTAAGGATTAGATACTACTGACAGTGACGATCAATTCAGGCATTAAAGTGACTTCATGGGCTAAGACCTAGTTGGTCATGACCATGAGTTGGCGCCATTTTTGCGTGCTAGCCCGAACTGGTGCCGCAACTTCACCAAAACCCTGACTAGCGGTGCAGGCAACGTGGTTCTGAGGCGGTGGCGCAAAGGCTGGCGGCGAATATGCGCCAGCATTTCCGGATCAGTGTGCAGCTTTCCAGCTCGAGCTCGCTGCGCGAGAATCTCGAGGGACTGAACGAAACTGTGGTCCACCCTGTGGAAGTAGTTTTCCCGCAACCAGGCTTTGGTAGGTTCACCGAAGCTCAAGCCGGCGACGTCATCCAAGGTGCCGATGACGCCGGAGGCAACAAAGACCGTATTGATCATCTGCGCGCTGACGCCGAAGTCGGAAAGGACCAGCGTTGGCAACCCGCGATCAATGGATTCCAAGGCAGCAGTCGAAGACACTGTTACCAAGGCGCTGCCATCGGCCAATGCTTCACTCATCGATCCGGTATCGAAGCGAAGGCGCGATTCGGTCCCGATCCGCCGTTCGGACTGCAACTTTTCGAACAGCGAATCGTACGGGAACGCCTCGAGATGCGTTTGGGGCTCACCGGCCTTGGCGCGGAGCTTGACGATCACCTCAAGTTCGGGATTCATCTTGCTGGCCTGCTCGAGAGCCAGCAGGATCGACTCGCGTTCGCTCTCTTGGGCAGGTACCTTCGCTTGCGGCGCGAACACCAAGCGTTCGACCACCTGCTTTTGCGCTGGCGGGAATCCTGCCGAGTGCAAGAACGGGAGCTTGCTGACCATGATGGTCGGCTGGTGCCCTACCTGGCCTTCGATCATGAATGAGAAATCACGGGCTTCGGCATGCGAATGGCAAATGAACGCATCGCCGGCTCGACGATAGTTCCACCCCTTTTGCGTGGCGGGGAATGCCACGCCGGGCAGGGCGGAAATCAGTGCGGTGCACCGGCCATCAGTCGGCTCGGTGCGAAGCATGCGAGAGTAGATCTCGGCAACTACCGGCCCGGTGGCCGAAGCGAAAACAATGTCTTCATCTACGGTGTCGGCTTCTAATTGGGATACGGAAATCACCTGCAGGATATCCGGATCCAGATCCGTGCCATCAAAGGCGGCTGCGATCTGGTCGGCGGTCGGCATCACCGGGGTCCGCGCCAAATACACCTTGCGATCCCATGAGGGACCTAGGCGGTTCAGGAAGCTCGTTGCCAGCTTCAGATAGGAATCCGAGTCGGCAATGGCAAGTATTGATGGCTTCATCGGCTGATTCACACCTTCAATGAACTGGATAGGTGCTCGCGCAACTCGGATGGGGTGCCAGGGGTCCACCAGCTGTCAATCACGGCTTGCGGATAGAGGCAGCGGGCATCAGGACCCAGCAACAGGCGCAGGGATGGAATCACCGTGGAAGGCAAGGCGCGGATTTCCTGGCCTGGTCGCAGGACACGCAAACGCATTTCAATGGGAACGGTGTGCTCCTTGAGCACCACCTGATCAATCCTCGAGATCTTCTCCAGCAATTCGGGAGTTTCACGGCGATGCGGGAAGTACGCAACCGGGCCTTCGGAAGCGATCTGCTCAATCCAGCGCAGATACGGCTGCTCAAAAATCAGCTCATCAGCCACCATCGCCGAACCGATCAGCAAGGTAGGTTCGGTGAACTGCTCGGCTACCGGCTGGGTAGCGAGCCATTCAAACTTGTGCTGCGCGAATTTGATCCCCAGATCAGCCATCTTCTGACGGGATGCCGGGTCGACATACAGCGCTGAAACGATCAGCAGGCGATCTTCACGGGCCAGCTGGCGCAAGCGATGCCAGGTCGCCAACCCCATGGCCACGCGTGCTGCGGAATTCCTGGTCCGGGCGCGCACCAACGGGGTGGGCTCATCGGAAATGAGCTGCTTGATCAGGGCCAGCGTAGCCATGCCGTCATCGATGATCACGATTTCCTTGGCCCGTACGCCTGCCAGCAGCGTGCGCTGGATCTTGCCCGAGTAGGCGTCGCCGGTGACATACCGATCGGCAGCGCCCTTGGGCTGCGGAGGCTTACGAGCGGCCGGTTCAAAATGAACCCCTGCAGGGGCATGATTCAGCATTGCCTGCGTCGTGGCTTCCAGGGGCATTCCCTGACGGGGGATGATCCGGATGTCCGTGCCCAGCAGCCCTGCGGCATGCGTTTCTACCGCCGAAAGCAGCTGCAGTGGCGACTCCACCCAAACGTGCGCGGTGCCGAAACGCGGGCGTGGCACCTCGTGGGTGTCATGTTGAGTCAGTTTCATCATGGTGAGGGTCATTTTGCCAGTCGGCTCAGGGATTTGGAAAGCGTGTCCAGCTGCTTGGAACCATTGCGCAGCACACGGCGCGAGGCCCCGCGGACTCTGGAAGGCAGCGAGCGGCGCGAGCTGATGTGCGCCCAGCGTGGAGGCAGCTCGAGCCTGGTGATGCGCCGGCGCTTGAAATGAGCCGAGAACTCCGGGTAGTGCGCGGACAAGAAGGACTCGGCCTGCTCGCGCAGGTGAGGCAGTTGCGCGGCCTGCATGCAGTAGGCCACGGCAGCCAGCAGTTCGGTGAGGCGGTCGCTGCCGCCACCGTGCGCCGGAACCGGCACGTCCTGGACGAACAAGGCATGGATGATGGACAACGGGATGCGGTTGGAATTCTCGTAGGGAGCCAGCGCCTGGAGCAGTCTGCCGGTGCCCACTGCGTAGACCTCGGTATCCAGGATGTACTTGGCGGTGGCCAAGCCCGTGGAAAAGCAGGAGATCACCACGGCTGGACGTACCGCCGCGATGACGGTTTCCGCCAGATGATCGGTGCCGACCAGCCGGAACTCCAGCCCCATGTCCCTGGCGGCTGCAGACAAGCGTGCCGCTGAGGTGGCGCTGGCCGATGGGTGCGCCTTGAACAGGACGGTGGAAATTTCCCGGCGGGCCACCTCGTTGAGCATTTCCAGATGCAGCTCGAATTCTTCCTCGGCATCCATCAGGCCCAAGGAACCCAGGTACTGGCCGAGGATCAGCGCACTGCCGGTTGGCAGATCGAATTCTGCCCCCTGGGCCAGTTCGCCGAAGATTGCAGCCAGGCCGCCGGTGGCCAAGACCTCGCGCCGCGGCTCGAGCTCTGCGAGCAGGTGAGGCTGCAGTCCTGGAACCAAGTCCACATGGATGGTGCCCATGACGCGCTGGCGAAGCGGCATTGGCAATCGATTACGGGTTGGGCCATAGGACATCAAGCCGTCGGAGTGGATCCACAGCTGGGCATCAAAGAAAATACGCGCCAGCGCACGCGCCGGATTGACCTGGATGGATTCCAGAACCAAGGTCAAGGGTTCATTGCCCAGATCCCAAGCGCTGCGCAGGAGGCGTTCGAAAATATGCAGCTCGTCCTCACGCGGGTTGAACTGTGCCGGGCGACGCGGGGAGGTCAGCGCAGCGAAATCCACCACGCGGTCAAAGCGGGCGGCAAGCTTCTCGAAGCCCGGGACTTCATCCAACGCAGTAGTCAGTTCCGGAACCTGTGAGCCGTTAGCCAAGACGAGAATTCGTTCATCTGCCTCGGGGAGCAGTCCTGCATCGGCCATCGCGGCCAGAGAAGCAAGCTGGAAATAGCTGCTGGCTTCAATCAGTGCGATCACTTGGCGGCCCCGATCTGACCTGGCTGGAGGAAGGAGAGAATATGGCGGCGACGGGCAACGTCCATCTCGAGGGCAACCTGGCGGGCCATCGGCGCATCAATAGTGGTGAATACCTGGCGCAGTTTCTGCTTCATCTCCAAGCGGACTTCCGGCGGGTAGTTCTTCGCGCGCTTCTCGTGGTGGCACACGATGGCGAAGAACTGCCGCATCGCCTTGGGCAGGTGGCGATCCGCGTCCGGGTGCAAGCGCACCTCGGTGAGGATCTGCGAGTAGGCCGGAATGAAGCCGAGCTGACGGTGGTCGAAGACCTGGGTCAGCGAGCCGGGCAGGCCGCGGCGGTAGAACACCCCGGGGGAGGAAACGACGGAATAGCGCTCGGTGTTCAGATGCAGCTTCCATAGCCAGAGGCGGTCTTCGGCGCTGTGCAACTGCGCGTCGAAGTACATCAGTTCGCGGGCGCGCATCAGGTCGGTGCGGTACATGCCCGCCCACACGAAGGCGTAGTCCACCATGGACGGCGAATCGATAGGTTCAATGTCATCGGCCGGGTTCAGCGGCATGCCGCGCAACGCCTGCGGGGCGCGGTGGATGACGCGATTGGTGCCGGTGACACGCACATGATCGCAACGCACGAAGTCCACGTGCAGTTCGGTCAAGGATTCCGCCAGGGCTTCCAAATGCTCGGGGGAGTACCAGTCGTCGGGGTCGAGGAAGGTGAAGTATTCGCCGGTGACCTGTTCCAACCCGGCATTGCGGGCGGCAGAAACTCCGGCATTCTCAGGCAGCGAGATCAGGTTCAGGCCAGGCAACTGGTCTTGGTAGCTGCGAACCAGGGCAGCAGTCTGGTCATCGGAAGCGTCATCAACCACGAGCACTTCCAGCTCCCAGCGTCCCAGCTTCTGCCGGACCAGCGATGACAAGGCATCGCAAATATATGCTTCTTGGTTATAGGCGGGGATAACCACGGAAATGCGCCCGGGGATCAAACTCATCTGTGCTTCAAGGCCTTCCTCATGCAGACAAAAATAAACGGCGGTTGGACCCGTCGGTGAGTCCAACCGCCGGATACGTTGGCGTGCTTAGGCGTCGACGCGGCGCAGGCGCGAGAGCGGTGCCAGCTCGCCTGGGAAGACCTTCTTCACGCCGTCACCCATGGCCTGCTCCAGGATGCGGATGTCGCGGATCAGCGACTCGAAGCCCTTTGGCTCCAGCGACGAGGCCTGGTCCGAACCCCACATGGTGCGGTCCAAGGTGATGTGGCGCTCGACGGTCACTGCGCCCAGGGCAACAGCAGCCAGCGAGATCTGCAGGCCGCGCTCGTGGCCCGAGTAGCCCACTGGGACCTGGTAGCGGTCGCGCAGGGTCTCGATCATGCGCAGGTTGGCCTCTTCAGGAGGCAGCGGGTAGGTGGAGGTAGCGTGCATCATGACCAGGTTCGAGGTACCCAGGGTCTCGACGGCCTTGTCGATCTGCTCGATGGTGGACATGCCGGTGGACAGGATGATCGGCTTGCCGGTCTGCGCCAGGGCCTTGAGCAGCTCGATGTCGGTGACCGATGCGGAGGCGACCTTGTGGGTGACTGCACCCTGCTCTTCCATGAATTCGACCGATGGAACATCCCATGGCGAGGCGAAGGCGTGCAGGCCCTTGGAGGCTGCGTAGGAGATGAGTTCCTTGTACTGCGCCTGGTCGAACTCGACGCGGTAGCGGTAGTCCAGGTAGGTCATGTCGCCCCATGGGGTGGAGCGGATCTTGTCGCGCATGTCCATCGGGGTGGAAATGTCCGGGGTGCGCTTCTGGAACTTCACTGCGTTGGCACCGGCTTCAGCAGAGATATCGATCAGCTGCTTGGCGATCTCGATGTCGCCGTTGTGGTTGATGCCGATCTCGCCGATGACGTAGACCTGCTGGCCTGCGCCAACCTGGACGTCGCCGATAGCAACAGGCTTGATGTCAGTAGTCATGGAAGTCATGGGTATTGCCTTTCAGTGGGTGAAACTTGGAGAACTCTTGGTAGCGGTGCGTGCGGCGAGAACCAGTTCGGCTAGTTCCCGTACCGCTCCGTGCCCGCCCTTGCGGGTCAGTTTGTACCGTGCTGCCCGGTGCACATCTTCCTGGGCATCGGCCACGGTGATCGGCCAGCCGACCAATGCCATCGCGCCCAGATCGTTGATGTTGTTGCCCACGTAGGCAACACGAGCCGGATTGATGGATTCGTCAGCCAGCCAGCGGGCCAGGTATTCGGCCTTGTTGTCGATTCCGTGGGCCACTTCGACGTTCAGCTTGGCGGCGCGGGCGGCGACAACAGGGTTGATTTCCTTGGAGAGAATAAGGAACTTCACTCCGGCAGCCCGCAACCGGGCCACTCCCATTCCATCGGAGCGGGAGACGCGCACGGTTTCGGTTCCGTGCTCATCGACATACGCGGTGTCCGGGGTATGCACCCCGTCGAAATCCGTGATGACCGCGTCGACTTCGATCGGTTCCCGGGTGGCCGGAACGGCCAGCCCAGCGAGCAGCAGGTCTGCCTCGGTATCGATGTCGATGCCGTGCTCTGCTGGAACTTCGTGAACCCGGACCTTTCCGAAGAAACGGTGCCCTGCCTCGCGGAATCCCCGGGTATCCATCACGTAGAAGGCCCCGGTTTCGCGGAAGCGCGGTTCGCGATCCTGGCGACGCGGACGGTGCAGCTTGTCGTGGCCTACGGCGACCGCTTCGCCCTGCGGATCCAGGCCCCAATGGAAACCGTGGTCCGCTACAGCTGCGAAGCTGACGTCGGCGCGTTTCGAAGAAACCGCCGCAATGGCTGCGTCCAGATCCTCCGGATCGATGAACGGGCTGGTGCACTGGATGAACACGGTGATCTCTGGCTGAGATTCCGCATTCGCTAGCGCGTGGAGCAGAACTGACTCGCTGCTGGCCGTGTCGCCGGCGATATCTGCCGGTCGATCGATGACTCGCGCCCCGTAGCGAAGCGCTTCGGCCTTGATCTGCTCATGGTCGGTACTGACCACGACGTCGCTGACTGCCGCCGCGGATCTGGCTGATTCGATTGCGCGGCCCAGCAGCGATTTGCCGCCGATCTCACGCAGGTTCTTAAGCCGGATGCCCTTGGATCCTCCCCTGGCGGGGATGATCGCCATGGCATTTGGCTGGTTGGTTTTGCTCACGAGTAAGACGCTATGGGCACAAGTTAACTAAGAGGGGGCATCTGGGTTAACGCACGGTGAAGTGCCGGTGTAATCACCTGTTTGTTTGCTGAATGCGAGGTCAGCAAGCGTTTTACGTACCAGTAGGCGAATCCGGAAGAGGGATTTCGAGCCCTCGGAACCGCATAAAAGATCAAAGCGACTAATGAAACATGAGTGTGCAAGGCGGAGCTTAGGCACAGAACATTTAGGCTGGAGGGTATGCACGAGCCAAACCAGTCACAGCCCACGCGTGGCCCCCTGCGGATTACCGTGCCATCACGCGCTGACGGGTTCCTTCGACAGTTCACCGCAATGATCGGTGGCCGCCTGGGACGACACAGCGATCCAGGCCGAGTCGATCCAGGATTCTTCAGCGTGGAACGAGTCATTATCCTGATGACCACCGTGGGCGCCTTGCTGATGCTCCTTGCCAAGAACCCCTGCCGGGTCAACGGGTGGACTGGCAACAACCCGTACGCCTATGCGTGCTACAGCGACTGGGTTCCGCTGTTCTCCGCCCGCGGCTTCGCCGAGAACCCCTGGGCGCCATTCAGCGCGACCGCCCAGTTCGAGTACCCGGTACTGATGAGCACGGTGGCCTCGGCCGTTGCCTCGATCATCCCCACGGGGATCGAAAACCGTTCGCTGCTGTACTTCGACATCAACCTGCTGCTCGTTGCGATCCTGTGGATGGTCACCGTGATCGCCACCCTGCGGATGACCGGGCGCCGCCCGTGGGATGCCGCAATGGTGGCTATTGCCCCGGGCATCATCCTGGCCGGCAGCATCAACTGGGACATGTGGGCTGTGGCCTTGCTGGCCCTGGGCATGCTGGCATTCGCACGAAAGCACACCGTCCTTGCCGGGGTGCTGATCGGCTTAGGTGCCGCGATGAAGATCTATCCGTTCTTCATCCTCGGCGCGGTGCTGGTATTGGCCATTCGCACCGGCAGGCTCAAGACCTTCTGGGTGACTGGCGGAACCGCCGCGGCGACATGGGCACTGGTGAACCTTCCCTATGCGCTGGCGTTCCCCGACTCGTTCATGCACTTCTTCAACTTCTCTTCTGAACGCGGGGCAGGCTTCTCCAGCTTCTGGCACGCATGGAATGTCATCGCCGATAACAGGGGAGGGGTCCCGCTCTTTGAAGCCGAACAGATTTCCCGTTACGGCCTGGTCCTCTTCTTCCTGTGCTGCGTGGGCGTCGCAGTGCTGGGCTTGACTGCTAAACGCACCCCGCGCCTGGCCTCCATGGCCTTCTTGATCATTGCTTCCTTTGTCATGGTCAATAAGGTGTATTCACCACAGTTCATCGTCTGGCTGATTCCGCTGTTCGCCCTCGCCTTGCCGCGCTGGCGCGAATTCGTTGTCTGGATGCTCGTGGAAATCGCGCACTTCTACGCTGTTTGGTTCTACCTTGATTCCCTCTCTGCGGAAGAAGCGCAGAAGGCCTTCCCTGAGACCGGTTATGCGGTGCTGGTGCTGGCGCATATGGTGATGCTGGGATACCTGATGTTCTTGGTGGCACGTTCAATTCTTGATCCACGCCACGACCCGATTCGTGCCGTGGGCCAGGATGATCCTTTGGCCGGCCCATTCGCCGGACTGGAGGACCGCTGGACCCTGCGTGGACTGCTGCCTCAATCCAAGAAAACGAATGAAGTGGCGGGAAATAAATCATGAGCGATGTTGCCGTTGTCGGTGCGGGACCCAATGGGCTAGCAGCCGCAGCAGTTGCTGCCCGTGCTGGATTAAGCGTCACGGTATATGAAGCCAACGACACCATCGGCGGGGCCGCCAGAACGCAGCCGCTGAATGGTTCTGCAGCGAAATTCGATTTGGGCAGCGCAGTGCATCCGATGGCCATGCAATCCCAAGCCATGCATGAACTGGGCGTCCACGACAAGGTGGAGTTCATCGTCCCCGAGCTGTCCTTCGCCCATGTGCTGGATCGCCGGACCGCCTACGCGTACAAGGACCTGGAACGCACCGGGCAGGAACTTGGATGCGCGGACGGCGAGATGTACACCCGGCTCCTGGGCCCGCTGGTCAAGCAGATTGACGGGGTCAGCCAGACACTGCTCAACCCTCTGCTGAGGGTTCCCTCGAACCCCGCAGCGTTGGCGACCTTTGCCGTGAGCACGGTGGCGGGCATGGCCGTCAAGGAACTCTTTTCTGGAAAGTTTGAACGCGCCGCCGCGCTCTACGCAGGCTGTTCCGCCCACGTTGCGGGAGGCTCTCGCGGACCGGCCAATGCCGGGGCAGGACTGTTCCTTGCAGCAACAGCGCACGGCAAGGGATGGGCCATCCCGCGTGGAGGTTCCCAAGCCATCAGCGACGCCTTGGCCGAAGAAGCGATGGCTCATGGAGCAAAAATCCTTACCGGCACCCGCGTCAACCATGTTGATGAGCTTTCTGCGCAGAGCATCCTCTTCGATACCTCCGCCGAAAACGCGGCCAAGCTTTCAACAGGACATCTGCCTGAACGGCTCTCGCACGCGTTGAGCAGTATCCGGCGCTCGCCGGGAAGCTGCCTGGTGCACTACGTCCTTTCGGCACCGGTTCCATGGCGCGACGAGACTCTGGGCAAGGCCGGCACCGTGCACCTGGGCGGCACCGCGGCGCAGGTCGGGAAGGCCGAACGCGCCGCAGTGCGCGGGGGAGCGGCGAAGCCGTTCATGATTGTTGCCCAGCCCTCGCAATTTGATGATTCGCGGGCACCGCAGGGCCAGCACGTCATCTGGGCCTACTGCCACGTGCCACTGGATTCTCCGGTAGACATGAGCCGGGAACTGAAGGAAATGATTGAACAGGCAGCCCCTGGTTTCAGCGAGACAATCATTGAATCCCATGTTGTCACCGCCCAGGACTTGGAAGTGCAGAACTCGGCACTGGTCGGTGGCGATCTTTCCGGGGGAACCATGGACCTGCTGGGCAGCATCAAGCGGCCTCGGATCTCGGCCGACCCGTGGTACCTGCAGTCCAAAGGACTGTACTTGGTATCCTCGGCTGCGCCTCCGGGGCCGTCGGTGCATGGCATGGGCGGATTCCTCGGAGCGCAATCGATGCTCAAACGGGAATACGGAATCGCAAACTGGAAATCGGTGAACTGAGAGGCAATGGAATCAGTGCTCGCGCAGCTCGTTGGCTGGGTCTTCCTGGCAGCACTCTGGTGGCTGTTTATCCGGCAATACCGCAAGGACCCACGCCGCTTGGGTCTGGCTGCACTTCTCTTGCCGCTGGTGTTCTTCACCATTTCGGCGGTCGTCGACCTGTTGACCAGTGTGATCCCCGGGTTTGGGTTCCTCTTCTCCATAGTGCTGGTGCTGACCCCGCTGATGGTCGTTGTCTTCGGTGCCGCGCTGATCTACAACGGGATCCTGATGTGCCGGCGCGAAGGAGCCAAACCTGCGAATCTGCTGTCATTGGCAGCCGGGCTATCCGTCTTTGTCCTGCCAGTCATTGCGGTGCTGCTGATTCGCATCGAATCCTGGTGGACCTATTCGCTGGCTTTCGTCCTGTTCATGGCCTCCGTCTTCACGGCGAGCTTGTTCGCCATGCTGTTGCTGTACGCATGGGTGCACGCCAGATACCCATCCAAGGGCGAAGCCGCCGCCGTGGTGGTCCTTGGTGCCCGCACAATCAACGGCAAGGTCACCCCGTTGCTGCGTGGCCGCTTGGACAAGGGCATAGACCTGCATCAACTGCAGGCATCTGCTCGCCCCTTCATGGTTCCGACCGGGGGACAGGGCCATGATGAGGAAGAACCAGAGGGCGTAAGCATGGCCCGCTATCTGCGTGAGCAGGGCATTGCCGATGAACAGATTCTGGTTGAAGACCGGGCCAGGGACACCCTTGAGAACCTGGAGTTCTCCGACGCCTTGGTCCGTGCCCAGCGTCCGGATGGCCAGCTGTGGTTGGTCACCAGCGACTATCATGCGCTGCGTGCAGCGATGGCGTCACGCAAGCTCGGCTTGGATGCCCGTGCCTTCGGCGGGAAAACGGCGGCCTACTACCGTCCGAGTGCCTTCCTCAGGGAATGCGTTGCGATCGTGCGGGATCAAAAGAAGCTGATGGTTTTGCTGGCCCTGCCCTTCGCATTAGCCGTCGCAGGGATGATGTTCGTGCTCACGACGACCTTCTAACTTCCTTGGCACCCTGGGACCATGCACCATCTGGTGCATGGTCCCAGTTTTCGCTTCCCTGCCATCACCCTTTTGGTTGAGCCATAAATCAGCACTGGGGGCGGTGAGAGCTGGGCTCGAATTCCTTAGGCTGGAAATATGATCCAGGCAGAGCAGTTGACGAAGAAATACGGTGGAAAAACCGTGGTCGATAATGCGTCGTTCACGGTCCAAGAAGGCATGGTGACTGGGTTCCTCGGCCCCAATGGTGCCGGCAAGTCCACCACCATGCGCATGATCGTGGGATTGGCCAAACCTACCAGCGGTGAAGTGCTGGTCAACGGGCACGATTTCAAGAAATCACGTCACCCGCTGACCGAAGTCGGCACCCTGCTGGAAGCTAAGTCGGTGCACAAATCCCTGACTCCGCTGGCGCATTTGCGTGCCATGGCGGCTACCGCGGGGATCCCGAAGTCCCGAGTGCACGAAGTGCTCGATCTGACTGGCTTGTCTAGCGTGCAGCGCAAGAAGGTCGGCGGCTTTTCGCTGGGCATGGGGCAGCGGCTGGGCATTGCCACGGCCCTGCTTGGAGATCCGCAGGTGCTGATCCTCGATGAGCCGGTCAACGGCCTGGATCCCGAAGGCGTGGCTTGGGTCCGCAACCTGGCCCGCCAGCAGGCGGCCGATGGCAAAACCGTTTTCATCTCCTCCCACCTGATGAGTGAAATGGCCCAGACGGCGGATCACCTGATCGTGATTGGCCGTGGCCGCATCATGGCCGATGCGCCGATCACTGAATTCATCGACAACGGTCTTGACCAGACCATTGTGCGTTCAGCCGACATTGAGATCTTGATGAATGCGTTGAATGGTGAAGGTATTCAGCTACGCCGGATTGATGAGCATGGCCTGGAAGTTACCGGCCCCGATTCAGAAACCATTGGCCGCCGTGCCTTGGAATACGGGGTGGTGCTCAGCGAATTGCGTCCGCTGCAACGCACCTTGGAAGACGCCTACATGGAATTGACCCGCGATGCCGTCGAATACCACTCGAACACAGTTGCCGAGACTGGCGGCGGGAAGTAAGGACATGTCTAACCATCTAGCAACCGCACCGCATGGCAAGGTCACCCTCTTCGGCGTGCTGCGCAGTGAGTCCATCCGTTTCTTCTCCCTGAACTCCACCCGCATCCTGGTTCTCTTGGCCATCGTGTTCTATGTGGGCATTGCAGCCGTGGCCACTTGGGGCATTGGTTCGCTCAGTGCCAGCATGGGCGACACGGATCAGATGCCGGGCATGGAAGGCCTATCGTCCCCGGGATTCGCCGCTGAGCTCATCGGCTCGGGCCTGGTCTTCAGCCAGCTGATCCTTGGCGTGCTTGGTGTCCTGCTCTTCAGCGGTGAATTCACCACCGGTTCAGCGGTAAGCACGTTCCTGGCCAGCCCGCGGCGACTGCGTGTCCTGGCCGCCAAGGGCATCTTGATCATCCTGCTTACTGCCGTCGTCCAGATCATCAGCTCGCTCTTGGCCTTCGCGATCAGCAAGCCGATTGCCGAGAACTACCAGATGAATCTGGAATTCAGCAGCGACGCCTTCCAACGGGTGCTCTGGTACGGGACGCTGGCGGTGACCATGGCGGCGTTGATCGGTTTGGCGTTGGGGATGCTGCTGCGCAACTCGGCCGGCGGCATCACCAGCCTCGCTGCCCTGTTCTTCGTGCTGCCGATCATCCTTTCCATCCTGACCGCCTTGACCGACTGGGCGCAGGATATCGCGAAGTTCACCCCTGACCAGCTGGGCATGGGGTTGGCGACGCCCGCAAGTGTTGTCACCGACTTGGAGACCTGGCAGCAACTGCTGGGCGTGGCGGGTTGGGTCGTGCTTCCACTGGTATTGGGTGCAATCCTGCTGACCAAGCGGGACATCAAGTAGCGCAGGGATTGATCGAGAAAACTAGACTGGAAACATGAGCCAACCGACGCTGCAGGAAACTGTGGTTTCCTTCGATGAACTGGCCGCCAAGCGCATGGGCCGGATACGCCGTTATTTGCGTACCCACCCGCGTTTGGTGGTCATCGGTGCGGTAGTCATCTATCTGCTGCTCACACTGCCCGGTGTCCTGGTCATGGCAGCGATGCCAGAAGCCAACGCCACCGGCCTGCTGGTCGTCACCCTCGCCGTCAGCGCTGCCTTGTTGTACCGGCGCCGGGCACCGATGACGGTGATCATCCTGGTGTTCATTTTCGAATGCCTGGCCCTGGTGATTGCTGGTCCGCAAGGTGGACTGGGCGGGGTAGGCATGATTATCGCCCTGTACACGGTCGCCACCAGCTATTCGGCCAAACGCACCATCCCGCTGGCCATCCTGGCCGGCAGCTTCCAGACGGTCCTGATGGTGCTGATGGGCTTCCCCGACATGGCCGGAATGGAATTCGACCCGCAAGATGGAATCGACGAAACCATCTTCACGCGCGTCATCATCGCCGTCTCGGGCAGCTTCGTCATCGGTTTCTACATTGCCGCAGCCGCGGTGGGCATGAATGTGCGCAACGCGCGCATCCACGAAGCTGAACTGAACCACTGGGCCTCGCAGGTCTCCGGACTGGCCCAGGTGCAAGAGCGCAACCGCATCGCCCGCGAAATGCACGACGTTGTCGCCCATTCGCTTTCGGTGATGATTGCCTTGTCAGAGGGGGCACGAGTGGTGGCCAAGCGCGATCAGGTCCGTGCCGACGAAGTGCTCAATGAGCTCTCTGGAACCGGTCGCGCCGCCCTGGCGGATATGCGCCGCATGCTGGGCGTGCTTCGCCAAGAAGAATCCGGAGAGCTGGCCCCGCAGCCTACCGGCGGGAACGTGGAGCAATTGCTCGAAGGATTCCGTACCGCAGGTCTGCCGGTCTCATTTACCCATACGGGCGATCCGCTGCCGGAGGACACCACCTTCCAGCTGACCGTCTTCCGTATCATTCAAGAGTCCCTGACTAATTCCTTGCGCTATGCCCGTAACGTAAGTGATGTGCAGGTTCGCCTGGAACGGCGCCGCGAAGAACTGCGCATGGAAATCATGGACAACGGAGATGCAACGAGAGTTCCGAGTATCGGCAGCGGACGCGGTCTGCGCGGCATGCGCGAACGAGCCGCGCTCTTTGGCGGAACGGTTGATGCCGGACCGGTAGCCAGTGGCGGATGGATTGTGAAAGCGGTCCTCAAGCTGCCCGAATGCAGCTTGCAGAACGAAAACCAGAAGGCAGTGAAGGAATAAGCGTGGAAGACAAAATCAAGGTACTGCTGGTCGATGACCAGCCCCTCTTACGCATGGGATTCCGCCTCATCCTCGAAGGTGAAGACGACATCGTCATCGCCGGCGAAGCTGTCGATGGACTCGATGCCCTTGCCCAGACGGCCGCACTGAAACCCGATGTGGTCCTGATGGATGTGCGCATGCCCAAGATGGACGGCTTGGAAGCGACCGAACGCATCGCCAAGGACCATCCGGAAACCAAGATCATTATCCTGACGACCTTTGACCTGGACGAGTACGCCTTCTCAGGGCTGCAGGCAGGAGCCAGTGCGTTCCTGCTCAAGGACGTGGCCCCGGAAGAACTGGTCCAAGCGGTGCGCCTGGTAGCTTCCGGCGACGCTGTGGTGGCACCCCGGGTGACTGCCCGCCTGCTGGAAACCTATGTGCGCAACGCTGGCGCCGGGAACCGGAACCAGCCGGCCGAAACTCCGCATGACCCGCTGCTCGATGATCTTACCCCGCGTGAGCAGGAAGTGCTGCGTGCGCTTTCCGAGGGACTATCCAACGCCGAGATTGCACACCGTTTCTTCCTTTCCGAAGCAACGGTGAAAACCCACGTGCGGCGCATCCTGACCAAATTGCATCTGCGCGACCGTGTTCAAGCGGTGGTGTACGCCTACGAGACTGGGCTGGTCATTCCATCCCAAGGCCTGGACTACTAGGCATCGCTGAGGCAGCAAAATGGCCGCCGGGTGAAACCCCATGGGGTTCCGCCCGGCGGCCATGGAGCTTTCTAGCGCTTATTGGCCTTGCGCTGCTTCTTCGCCGTAGAGCGCAGCTGTATCACGCGGGCCACCCCGGCGATCGCGACCACTAGGGCGCCACCAATAGCGGCAAAGAACAATGCCAGCCCGAGGTTGACCTGTCCCTGATACGCGAAGTAGTTCAGGGTCACCTGCTCCTGGTTCTGGGCAATGAAGATGATCAGCAGGATCAGCACGAGCAAGCCGAAGATCGTAGCGGTCCAGATACGACCCAACTTGGTCGCTGGGAGCTTATCTGCACCGGCAGGTTTGGCCCGTTGGACCTTGGAATCCATCGGTACGGTGGTCTCCACTTCGACCTCGCGTGATACTGCTGGAATGTTCTCTTGCTCTGGTGTTCGATCAGCCGTAGCCATGATGAACTCGCTTTCCTTGTCTCCGGGACTGCTTTCAGCTTCGTCGAGAGCGAGGTGCCAAGTCAAGACCCGGATAGGGGTGTCTGCCAGGTTGCCAGGGCGGAGGCAGGCCCAGCAGGACATCAGCAAATGTGGTTCAGGCTACTAAGCTGGGAGGCAACTCGACTTTTCAGGCGGGAACCAAAACCTGAAGAACCGTCTGACAAACATCTCTTGACAGAAAGAAGTGAGTAACCAGCCATGGCACAAGCCGCAGCAATGGCCCACATTGCAGATCTGGCCGAATACGTCGCAACCTCGCCATCGAGCTACCACGCCGCGGCCTCGGCCGCGCAGCGCTTGGACGCTGTTGGATTCACCGGTCTGGACGAAAAGCAGGCTTGGAACCTGGTCCCGGGTTCCTACTACGTGGTCCGCGACGGTGCGATCATCGCTTGGGTGCAGCCAGAAGCTGCCACTGCGACCAGCGGATTCCATATCCTCGGCGCCCACACCGACTCGCCGGGCTTCAAGCTCAAGCCGAAGCCAACCACCGGTTCCAACGGCTGGTGGCAGGCAGGGGTCGAAGTCTACGGCGGACCGCTGCTGAACTCCTGGCTGGACCGCGAACTGGTGCTCGCCGGCCGATTGGTGCTCAAGGACGGTTCCGAGCACCTGGCGAAGACCGAACCAATCCTGCGCATCCCGCAACTGGCGATCCATCTGGACCGCCAGGTCAATGAGGGCCTGACCCTGGACAAGCAGACCCACACCAATCCAATCTTTGGCGCCGGCGATCTGGCGGATGCCGACATCCTGGCGATCCTGGCGAAGTCTGCAGGTGTCGACCCGGCCCAGGTAGCCGGCTACGACATCCTGACCGCGCCCGCGCAGCGCGGCGAGGTCTTTGGCGAGGGCAAGAACTTCTTCGCCAGCGCCCGGCTGGATAACCTCACTTCGGTGCACGCAGGCCTGATTGCGCTGACGGGCCATTCCCGCAAGCCAGCAGGCAACCGCATTGCCATGCTTGCTGCCTTCGACCACGAAGAACTGGGTTCCTCCTCGCGCTCGGGCGCTTGCGGCCCATTCCTGGAAGAGCTGATCAACCGCATCCAGGCATCCATGGATGCCTCAGTTGAAGACACCGCTCGCGCCCTGTCGAATTCTGTATGCCTGTCTGCCGATGCTGGCCACGCGGTTCACCCGAACTACCCAGAGCGCCACGACCCAGCCAACCGTCCGCAGCTGAATGCCGGCCCGCTGCTGAAGATCAATGCGAACCAGCGTTATGCCACCGATGCGGTGGGTGCTGCCGCATTCGCCAACTGGTGCGAGTCGGCGGGAGTTCCCTACCAGGAGTTCGTGTCCAATAACCGCGTACCGTGCGGATCCACCATTGGACCATTGACCGCGACCCGACTGGGGATTCGCACCCTGGATGTGGGAGTCGCGCTGCTGTCCATGCACTCGGCCCGCGAGATGTGCGGCGTTGACGACCCTTGGTATCTGTCCAAGGTCTCTCGCGAGTTCTTCGGAGCCTAGCAAGTCCAACCTGAAAAGCCGGCCTGCGGGCTGGCTTTTCGCCTCCCCGGGGGATCTTCGCCCGATACGGTTTACTGGTGGCATAATCGGCACCATGACGATCCTCAACCAGAACACGTTGATCTTCCAGCAGACGAAGAGCATCTCGAAGAACGACTTCGCGATCCTTGATTCGTCCGGGATGCAGATTGCCCACGTGGATACCGGCGGAAGCGCGCTGGGCCGCATGTTCGTCGGGGCTCGCGAACTGACCGTCTTTGACGGACCAGGCAATCCGGTTGTCATGGTCAAGGACACGATGACCATGGGCCGCGATCGTTTTGAAATCCTTGATGGCAACGCTGCCCCGCTGGCCAGCCTGGTCAAGAGGATCACTTTCTTCAAAACCAGGGTCTCCATCTCGATGCTGGGCGAAGAGCTCGAGTTACTGGGTAGCATCTGGGACTTCGACTTCCGGATCACCGGTCCCGGCGGAGTTCTGGGAACCGTGACCCGGGAATGGTCCGGGATGGGCAACGCATTGCTGGGCAAGTCGACCTACGCCCTGCGCTTGGCGGAAAACCTCAACGCACAGCAACGCCAGGCAGTGATCGGCTCGGTGCTGGCACTGGATTTGATCCGTGAGAAGCAACAGCGCAAATCATAATGGAGCTGAGATAGTCGCGGCCAGGAATACTTCTTCATGGCAGGCCAGCGTAGGTTCAGGAATGCTGTCGCGTTGCAGTCGGGTAACTGTCACGTCGATGTCGTGGTGCTTTCGGGGCGCCATTGGCTAGCGTAAGTGGCATGAATGAATCACGGATTGCAGAGCTTCGCCGCGCTAGGGGCTGGACGCAAGAACGTCTAGCCGCAGAAAGCGGCATCACTGTCAGAACGGTCCAACGGCTCGAAGCCGGAAATGATGCGAGCTTGGAGACTATCTCACTGGTCGCCAAGGCCTTGGAGGTGCCGGTTGGAGACCTGTTCAAAAGCGTCCAGACTCCGAAGTTCTCCGAGGCCGTGGATGGGCTTGAAGCGCGGGCCCAAGCAGATCAAGATCGTCGGGATTCGGCAACCAAGGGGATCCTGGCCGTGTTCCGCGGGCTGGGCATCCTGGTCACTTTCGGCACGGTCATCTTGGCTACCACCGGCAACTTTGGGTGGTACATCTGGTTGCTGATCCCGGTGTACTGGGGCGTCGGGCAGCTGCTGCTTGAGGCTGCTTTCCGTCTGAGCCTGGATGCCAAACTCGACGCCAAATACCCGCTGTCCACGGCAAATCGGAAACTGCTGGGCTAGGTCCATGCTGCGAAGCGCAAACCCAGGCACCGCCCATGAGGTTCCCACGGGTCGTTAGACCGACTGTTGCCCATTGATAACCTGCTGTTTACCCCCTGCTGGTCTGATCAAAGACTATGAGTTCGAATTCCCTGCAGGTCAAGAATTTCCGCCCGGAGATCCAAGCGCTCCGCGCCTTGGCGGTTCTGCTGGTCGTCGCCTATCATCTTGAGCCATCCGCAGTTCCAGGCGGTTATATCGGGGTTGACATCTTCTTCGTCATCTCGGGCTTCCTGATTACCTCGCACCTGCTGCGTGAAGCCGAACGCACCGGCCGGGTCAGCCTCGCAGCCTTCTTTGCCGGCCGAGCGCGAAGAATCCTCCCGGCTGCCATGCTGGTGATCCTGGTAGTTGTCGTGGCAAGCCTGCTGATCTTTCCCAAAACCCAGTGGGGTGCCTTGGGCACCCAGGCCATCGCCTCTGCCTTCTCGGTGCAGAACTGGGTTCTCGCCGCCGACTCCGTCGACTACCTCGCTTCGGATCAAGCACCCGGGCCGTTGCAGCACTTCTGGTCCTTGGGCGTGGAGGAGCAGTTCTACCTTTTCTGGCCGTTGCTGGTTTTGGCCGTGTGCCTGTTGGCCAAACCGAATGCGGACGCTAGCAGTGGCGATGGATTTGCCCCGCGGCGCCGCATGCTCTGGATCATTTTCTCAGCCACCGCACTTTTGTCGCTGGGATACTCGGCCTATGCCGGTTACTCAGGTAATAGCGCCGGATACTTCATCACCACCACCCGCATTTGGGAACTGGCCGTCGGCGGACTGCTGGCCTTGGCAGTCCAGGCGCACGCCAACGGCGCCTTGAAGCTTCCACCGTGGGCAACCAGCTGGCAGTTCAGAAACCTTGCCGTACTCGTGGCTTTGGCGGCGATCTGCTTCGCGGCATTCAGCTACAACGCCACAACAGTCTTCCCGGGGATTGCGGCGGCCCTCCCGGTTCTTGGCTGCGCCGTGGTGATTGCCGCGGGCAGTACGCGAGGACCTGGTTCCCTGCACCCGCTGGTGAACTGGGCTCCCGTTCAATGGGTCGGCCTCGCCTCGTATTCGCTGTATCTGTGGCACTGGCCACTGATCGTATTCTTCATCGAACTGGCCGGGGGCAACCCGGACCCATTGCAGTCGCTGGCCTTGCTGGCCGGGTCCCTGCTCTTGGCTTGGGCCAGCTTGAAGTGGGTCGAAACTCCCATGCGCCACTTCCGCCCCATAGCCGGTTCTCCTGCCCGCTCCTTGATTGCAGGGGCGGCGATGGTCGGGCTGGCCGCGTCCATCGCGCTATTGCCAGGTGCCATGCAGCAGCATCTTGTGGGCCAGGAGCAGCGTGAGCTGGGCGCGATGATGCAAAACCCGCCAGCTGGTTTTGGCGCGGCCTCCGTGGGCCAGGGCGCACCTGCGTACCTTTCCGGCCATCGCCAGGTCGTCCCGCTTCCTGCGACGGCCGCCGAGGACCAGCCCGAACTGGGAGATTGCGTCCAAGAACCGAAATCCACCCAGATCAAGGAATGCGAATTTGGCAGCGAGGACGCCAGCTACACCGTGGCCCTGGTGGGTGATTCCCATGCAGCCCACTGGTTCGAGGCCGTCAGCCGATACGCCCAAAGCAAGGGCTGGAAAGTGGTGACCTATCTGAAGAATTCCTGCCCGTTCTCCGAGGCCCAGCGCAAGGCGGATCGGGATGGCAGCATCAACTGCGAAGAAGCCATCGATCAGACCATGGAAGCTCTGGCTGCGCGCAATGACATCAACGCGGTGATCACCTCGAATTGGGGAGGGGCCACCTTTACCACTGACGCGGCACAGGGGCTGGCTTCGACGTGGTCCGCCCTTGAAGACGCGGGCCTGCCGGTCTACGCCATTGTGGACACCCCGCGGCCGCCACAGGATTCCTATGCGCGCGACTGCGTGGAAGAAAACGTGCAGGACCCGGATAAGTGCGCCTTCCCGGAAAAGGGAGCCTATGAAGTGGGCGATGCCACCAAGCAGGCCGCCGAACTGGAGCCGCGCGTCGAAGTGCTCGACTTCAGCGATTACTTCTGCATGGATGGAACCTGCCCGGCAGTGGTGGGGAATGTCTTGGTCTACCGGGACAAGCACCACATCAGCGATACCTACATGCGCACCTTGGCCCCGATCTTTGGCGAAAGGATCGAGGCTGCCTTGGATTCCGAGTAGCCCAGCATGATTTAGGACACCAAGGCTTATGCAAGTTCGGGTCTCTCGGGTAGGATTGGAAGGTCTGTGCCACTGCATGCCCGAAAGTTGGGCGTCTGGTGCACAGATAACGCAAGAACCTCCTGTTGCGGAAATACCGCGACCGTTTAGCCCAAAGGAGGTGGGTTCACATGCGTGCTTATGAACTTATGGTCCTCATTGATCCAGAGGTCGATGACCGCACCGTAGAGCCAACCATCGAGAAGTACCTCGAGGTTGTCCGCTCCAACGGTGGCACTATCGAAAAGGTTGATGTCTGGGGTCGTCGCAAGATGTCCTACGAGATCAAGAAGAAGGCAGAAGCCACTTACGTAGTGGTGAACTACACCGCAGAGCCAGCAGCTTCCGCTGAGCTTGAGCGCCAGCTCAAGATCAACGAACTGATCCTGCGCCACAAGGTCACCCGTCCGGAAGAGGCACGCGTTTAATTACGCGCAACCTTCCGTCGTAGGAATTAACGTTCAATCTTTTTAAGGAGAGTCAATGGCAGGCGAGACTGTTATTACCGTTATCGGAAACCTGACTGCCGATCCGGAGCTGCGTTTTACGCCGTCCGGTTCAGCCGTAGCGAACTTTACGATCGCTTCGACTCCTCGCACCTTTGACCGCCAGTCCAATGAGTGGAAGGACGGGGAAGCCCTGTTCTTGCGCGCATCGGTGTGGCGCGAAGCTGCAGAGAACGTTGCTGAAACGCTGACCAAGGGCATGCGTGTCATCGCCCAGGGCCGGTTGCGTTCACGTTCTTACGACACCAAGGAAGGCGAACGTCGCACCGTCATGGAGCTTGAAGTCGATGAAATCGGCCCATCGCTCCGTTTCGCGTCCGCCAAGGTCACCCGTACCCAGCGCTCCGGCGGTGGCAACGGTGGCTTCGGCAACGGTGGTGGAGGTTTCTCCAACGCACCGCAGCAAAGTGCACCAGCTCAGGCGCCGCGTCAGCAGCAGCCTCAGCAGGGTGGCGGATGGAATGCTCCAGCCGCAGACCCATGGAGCACCGGCGGAAACAACGGTGGCGGCTGGGGCAACCCGGGCGCAGACGAACCGCCTTTCTAAACAATATTTATTCACCATCCCGCAGATCACTCTGCGGGCTCCAAAGCTAAGGAGCTCCACGATGGCTAAGGCTGAAATCCGTAAGCCCAAACCAAAGTCCAACCCATTGAAGGCCGCTGACATCACTGTCATCGACTACAAGGACACCGCACTGCTGCGCAAGTTCATCTCCGACCGCGGTAAGATCCGCGCTCGTCGTGTAACTGGCGTTTCCGTTCAGGAACAGCGCAAGATCGCACAGGCAATCAAGAACGCACGTGAAGTAGCCCTGTTGCCTTACTCCGGCGCTGGCCGCGGCTAAGGAAGAGGGATAGCAAAATGGCAAAGATCATTCTGACTCACGAAGTATCCGGTCTCGGTGCTGCTGGCGATATTGTCGAGGTAAAGAACGGCTACGCCCGTAACTACCTGCTGCCACGCGGCTTCGCAATCGTCTGGACCCAGGGCGGTGAGAAGCAGGTGGAGTCGATCAAGGCTGCACGTGCTGCTCGCGCCGTTGCAAACCTTGAGGATGCTCAGGCACTTGCAGCTAAGCTGAAGTCCCAGCCGGTGAAGATCACCATGAAGGCTGGCTCGAACGGTCGCCTGTTCGGCACCGTTAAGACCACCGAAATTGCTGCTGCCGTAGAGGCTGCCGGTCTGGGTAAGATCGACAAGCGCAACATCGAGGTCAACGACCAGATCAAGTCGACTGGCAACTACACCGCAACCGTTCGCGTTCACGCTGACGTTCTTGCAAACCTGCGCCTGCAGGTTGTAGCTGCTGCCAAGAAGTAAGTCTTCTAGACTCAGCTTCTGTCCAAGAGGTGGCGTGCACTCCGCAAGGAGAGCACGCCACCTCTTGGCGTTAACCGGATTTCTTTGGGCCTCCGGGTCAACGAATAGCAAGTTCCACCTTCGAATAGGCTCAAAGCCAATTCAGAATCTTGAGTTCGTTCACGCTTTCGGCGCTTACCGGCTGGCGCGAGACCGCATCAGCGAACGAGAGAAATCTGTGATGATTCCTGCCACGACAAATCCGAATGCAGGTAACCAGGTGATCGCCCATCCGGAGAAAGCCATTGTTTCGCGATCCCGTAGGAATATCGCCAGCAAAGCCCAAAGAAAACCTAAGGCCACGCCTACGAGAATGAAGGCAGAGTGGCTCTTTGGAGATGCTGTTGCGGGAAAGGACTCCGCATATTCTGCAGGAGATCCAAAGTTGGCTGTCGCGTCTTCGTAGCTGGTGGCTTCGGACTCGACCTCTCTGGCTATATCGCGGATGGTGGCCGTATCCACGTTTCGTAGTGAAAGGCTGTAGCGCAGTTCGTCGATGTAGGTTTTGAGGTTACTTTCCATGGAAGGCTCCTAGTTGAACTGTTCTAACCAGTTTTTGACTGATTTCAAGGTCTGATGACCCTGCTTGGTGATTTCGAAGATTTTGCGTGCGGGTCCGTGAGCGGTGATTTGCCAGTCGGAGACGATGTCCCCGGACTCTTCCATGGTTCGAAGCAGTGGGTATAAAGTCCCGCTTTTGATGCCAGGCACTCCGAGCTCTTCGAGCTTAGCCAGCATGGAGTATCCGTGTTCGGGTTTTTCTGCCAGGAAGCTTAGAAGAACGACCGGAAGCATGGAACGCTTCACCTGTGGAAGTACTCTGCTCTGTGACATGACTTAAGTATGAATCCTACATAGGTGCATTTCTATCCTTCGTTCGGATGATCTTGGCTTAGCAGCATCCGGCGATTCAATTCCGAGCCGGAACTGGTCATGGTCACTTAGAAGTGGCTAACATTTCACCAGATCGTCTTGCGTCCAATGCGTCATAATCATTGGCTTGGCCAATTTGCAGCAATAGCCTCAAAGATGAGTACGTCCAAAGCCAGCACGATCGAGAGAAGCGGTGGAACAAATGGGTTTTGCGTATGCGGATCCTGAAGTATTGACCGAGGCGCAACGCGAAGCTGTGGCAGAGCATCAGCTCCGTGTGCAAAGCGAGTCCCGGCGCCTGTCGTTGCGTGCGCTGCGCGAAGAGGCAGAACTGAGCCAAGTAGAACTTGCCACCGTGCTGAAGCTGAGCGTGGACCGCATCGCCCGCATGGAGACCGGGGACCTTGATCGAGTCCAGCTGGCCACCCTGCGCCGCTACGCAGAAGCCATGGGCGCCCGCCTGCAAGTGAAAGCGATCCGCGAGGGCACGCACGCCGAACTTGGCTAGCGATCGAGCTCCCGGCGGTCGCTGCCAAGCTGCCATTCCTGACCGACCGGTCAGCGCAAATAGAGCGCACCTCATCGATAAATATGCCACCCATCGCTCAGGAGCGCACAGCGAGGCCTGAATCACTGTGCCGACCAGCTAAAGTATTCCGGTGAGACGCGGGTTATAGACCTGTGTCACAAGGAAGTTCTGAAGGGGTTATTTTGCACGAACGTATTCACCACCGGGCCTTTGCTGATCGCTTGATGAGCGCCGTGCAAGCTGCAGAGTTCATTAAGCCAGGCATGACTGTCGCCATGAGCGGCTTTACCGGTGCAGGATACCCGAAGGCCGTGCCCGGGGCACTGGCGGCGCAGATGGAGCGCCAGCACGCTGCGGGCAAGGACTTCAAGATCAACGTGCTTACCGGCGCTTCCACCGCCCCTGAGCTTGATGGCGTGCTGGCCAAGGCCGAAGGCATGAACCTGCGCCTGCCGTACATGTCCGACCCCGAGCTGCGCCGCCGCATCAACGAGGGCAACATGGAATACATGGACATCCACCTGTCCCATGTCGCCCAGCACGCCTGGTTCGGCTTCTACGGCAAGATCGACTTGGCCATCGTCGAAGTTGTCGGCGTCACCGCCGAGGGCGACTTGATCCCTTCCAGCTCGGTGGGCAACAACAAGACCTGGCTGGAGATGGCCGACAAGATCATCATCGAGGTCAATTCCCAGCAGTCTGCGGCCATGGAGGGCATGCACGATGTCTACTACGGCACCGCACTGCCTCCGCACCGCAAGCCGATCGACCTGAGAACCGTGCGTGACCGCATCGGCCAGCAGTACATGGACGTCGACGTCAACAAGATCGTCGCCGTCGTGGAAACCGACGCGCCAGACCGCCTGAGCCCCTTCGCCCCGGTGGACGAGACCAGCGAGAAGATCGCCGATCACCTGCTGACCTTCCTGGATTCCGAGATCCGGGCCGGACGCCTGTCCGAGAAGCTGCTCCCGCTGCAGTCGGGCGTGGGCAATATCGCCAACGCAGTGCTCGCTGGCCTAGCCCGTGGCGGCTACAAGGGCCTGACCGCCTATACCGAGGTCATCCAGGACGGAATGCTGGAGCTGATCAAGGACGGGACCATCGAGTTCGCCTCTGCCACCAGCTTCTCGCTGTCTTCGGAGGGCATCGAGGAATTCAACCGCAACGTCGACCACTACCGCGAGCGCATCCTGCTGCGTGCCCAGGAGATCTCGAACCATCCGGAGATCATCCGCCGGCTGGGCTGCATTGCGCTGAACGGCATGATCGAAGCCGACATCTACGGCAACGTGAATTCCACCAACGTGCTGGGATCGCACGTGATGAACGGCATCGGCGGCTCGGGCGACTTCGCCCGCAACGGCTACCTGTCGGTGTTCATGTCCCCGTCGACCGCCAAGGGCGGCAAGATCTCGGGCATCGTTCCTTTTGCTTCGCATGTGGACCACACCGAGCACGACACCATGATCCTGATTACCGAACAGGGCCTGGCCGACCTGCGCGGCCACTCGCCAAAGCAGCGTGCGCAGCTGGTCATCGATAACTGCGCCCACCCGGAGTACCGCCCGATGCTGCAGGACTACTTCGACCGTGCGTGCAAGGAAAGCTACGGCAAGCACACCCCGCATCTGCTGGGCGAGGCCCTGTCCTGGCACCAGCGCTTCCAGGAGACCGGAGACATGCGCCCGGCCAGCTAGTCGCCGGCCAGACGGGGCGCGATGCGCAAGATGCGGTCATCGCCCGCCCCTGGCTGGCCGCGCCCGTCGGTATTGTTGGTCAGCACCATCAGTGCGCCGTCAGGATCCACTAGCACGTCGCGTAGCCGGCCGAGCCGGCCATCGAGCAGTTCATGCTCGGTGGCCGGCTCGTCCAGTTCCACCGCGCGCAGCACTTCTCCGCGCAGATTCGCCAGGTAGAGGGTGCCATCGAGGATCGCGATGCCGCTGGGGCTGGCCTCGGACGGGGACCACTGCGCAATCGGATCGGTGTACGACGGATTTCCGCCGCTTTTTCCCTCGGCTTCGGGCCAGCCGTAGTTTCCCCCGGCTTCGATGATGTTCAGCTCGTCGAAGTTGTTCTGTCCGAACTCGCTGGCGTACATGGTGCCATCAGCACTCCACGCCAGGCCCTGCACATTGCGGTGCCCGTAGCTGTAGACGAGGGAATTCTCGAACGGGTTGTCGTCCGGGACGCTGCCGTCAGGTGCCATGCGCAGGATCTTTCCGCCCAGCTGCTGCAGGTCCTGGGCTTGCTGGGGATTGCCCGCATCGCCCACGGTGGCATAGAGCATCCCGTCCTGACCGATGGCCAACCGCCCGCCGTTGTGGATGCTGGCCGAGGGCAACCCGTCAATCAAGGTGCGCGGGGCCGACAGTGAAAGATTCCCGGCGCTGCCTTGCACCGTGAACCGCTGGATGCGGTTGCCGGATTCAGCGGTGGAATACGCAAAAAGCTGGTCTGGGGAGAGGAAGGCCAAGCCCAGCAGTCCGCCTTCTCCGGTCGCCACCAGATCATCGAGCCGAGCCACTTCGCGGCCTGGTCCGGATCCTGAGATCTCCACGATCCGCCCAGAATTGCGTTCGCTGACCAGCAGGCTGTCTTGGGCGTAAACCATGGACCATGGGGCGTCCAAGCCGGTGGCCAGTGGTGCTGGAACAGCTTGCGATTCGGTAGCTGGAGCTGAAGGCGGCGTTGTCGCGGAGCATCCGGCGAGGAACACTGCGCCGAGCACTAGGCAGGTACCCAGAATGCGCTTCATCGAGCTGCTATGCATGGGCTGGTTGATGGCGCGTCGGGCGATAAGTCAGTTCCTGGATCCGTCCGTCCAGCAGCTTGGACTCGACAAGTTCCAGATCGTAGTCATCGACCCCGCCAAGTACCGGGGCAGAACCGCTATGCCCGGTCAGTACCGGGAAGATGGTCACCTGGATGAAGTCCACAAGACCTGCCGCCAGCAGGGAATGGTTCATCGCTAAGCAGCCGTGGGAGCGCAGCGGCACATCTGAAGCTTCCTTGAGCTGTGCGACGACTTCCAGTGCATCAGCGCGCTCCAGCGTGGGGTTTGGCCAGGACAGCGGCTCTTCCAGGGTGGTGGAGATGACGGTGGCGGGCTTGTCGTGCAGGGCCACACCCCACGCGTCTTCAACCTCGGGATTCGCCTCGATTTCTGCCCAGAAGCGGCTGAAGAGACGGAAGGTGTTGGCCCCGAAAACTATGCGGCAAGCCGGAGTGTAGAGCGCGAGGCGGTGGGCTAACAGCTCTGGCCCCTGTTTTCCCCAGTAGCCGCCCCAATCGCCGGCGGCGCTGCCGAAGCCATCGAGGCTGCTGAACACATCGAAGGTATAGGTCGCACTCATGGCGAATCTCCTGGAGCTTGAGCGTTAGATGCCATCTACCGTACGCCCGTGCTCGCGGTGTGAAAACCAGCTAGGCCGGATTCTCAGGCAAATCCATATTCTGGATATGCAACTGGCCGCTTCGTCCTTCTGAGGATGCGGTGTTTCACGTACTCGGTATGGTGCCTCTCGCAGGACTCGCAGGACTCGCAAGTTCGCTTAGAGTGCATCTAGGGTCCCTGCTCCGAGTTGTCTTGACACATACCAAGATACTTGGAATCCGAAAATACCGAGGAGACCTCTATGGTCCTTGAACGAGGGTGACTCCGAGCGCTAATAGTTGCACGGCCAGTACGCCAAGAGCTACGGATATGAGTCCCCATTCATAGCTTTTCTTTGCTGTGGCGATAATGCCACCAGCTAAGCCAAATGCGCTAGGTAGGAAAAACATCCACAACGGCTTTGCCTCCCCTGAGCCGTTCCAATCAACTAGGGCCAGGGCCGATGCAAGCGCCAGTCCCATCATCACCCAAGTCCATAGGGGACATTTGCCGATGAGTTTCTTGGAGGAGACGTTCATTTGCGCAACTTCTTTCTTTGCTTGAGAGGACTACTTCAGTGGATTGCAGAAACATTATGTGAAGTAGAAGCTCACTGAACTGGACCGCCAACAGCCCAAGGGTATCCCTGCCGCTGCCTTCACTATTTGCAAACCGAGCGCACTAGTAGCTGGTTTGGCACATGGAGTCTTGGCTTGCGCTGAGCTGAATTGATTTAACAACTTGCCCATTTCCAGAGCATGAGAATCCGTGCCGTCGGCACGGGCCTTCTTCATGTCGAAGTAGACCTGCCCATGTCGAGTTGCCGTGCAAGCCACGTAGTCGAATCCCATCCGGCATGAGGGTCTTATTTCTCAGGCAAATCCACATTCTGGGTGCGCAACTGGCCGCGGGATAGCTGCTTGCCGGTGGATTCATCGGTGATGATGACCTCCCAGAGCTGCTGGGTGCGCCCTTGGAATAGCGCGGTGGCGATCACCTGGACCCGTGCTCCGGTGGAAGGGCGCAGGAAGTCGGTGGCGTTGTGCACGCCGACTGCGAATTGCCCGCGTTCGGCCACCGCGTAGCTGGCGCCCACCGATCCTGCGCTCTCGATGATCGAGGTGTACACGCCGCCATGCACCACGCCCCAGGGGGTGTGGTGGTTCTCGTCCAACTGCGCGTGGCCGCGTACTTCAGTGGCTGTGATTTCATCGAATTCCAGTCCGATGCTTTCGCTGAAACGGCTGGACTTGTTGGGAATCCGTGGTGCTGGGTTATCCAATTGGTGATCCTCGGGCTAGTTCGGTGTGCTGGCTTCTAGCGCCTGGGCGCGCAGGACATTCTTCTGCACCTTACCAGTGGAGGTGCGCGGCAGATCCTGCGGGAAGACGATGGTGCGCGGCACCTTGAAACCGGCCAGTTTTTCGCGGGCGAATTCAATCAGCGTTTGCGCGTCCAGGGAGGATCCGCTGGCGCGGATGACATATGCCACCGGACGCTCGCCCCATTTCTCGTCCGCTATGCCGATGACGGCCAGGTCCAGCACCTCAGGGTGCGAGGCCAGCGCCTGCTCCACCTCGATGGTGGAGATGTTCTCGCCGCCGGAAATGATGATGTCCTTGGCCCGGTCGCGCACCTGGATGTAGCCATCCGGGTGCATGACACCCAGATCGCCGGTGTGGAACCAGCCGCCATGGAAAGCTTGGGTAGTGGCCGCTTCATCGCGGTAGTAGCCGATCATGACGTTATTGCCGCGCAGCACGATTTCGCCCATGGTCTGTCCATCCGCCGGGACATCGTTCATGTTCTCGTCAACAATGCGTGCGGACTCGGCGGTAATCATGCCAACGCCTTGGCGGGCGAGCTTCGCGGCCCGGTCCGGGCCATCGAGGGCATCCCACTCATCCTGGTACTCGCACACCGTGTACGGTCCGTATACCTCGGTGAGGCCATATACATGGACTACCTCGATGCCCAGTTTCTGCAGCTTGGAGATGATTGCAGGGGACGGGGGAGCACCTGCGGTGGTGATGCGCAGTGGCGCATCGAGCTGGTGGGCGCGGGTGGAGTCAGCGATGATCGAGCAGACGGTTGGAGCGCCGCACAAGTGGGTGGTCCCCAGATTCTCGATGGCATCCCAAACGGCATCTTCGCGCACGCCGCGCAGGCACAAGTGGGTTCCTCCCGCTGCGGTGACCGCCCACGGAGTGCACCAGCCGTTGCAGTGGAACATCGGCAGGGTCCACAAATAGCGGGTCTTGGCGGTAAAGCCCTGGTGGTGCGCTTCGCCCAACGAGTTCAGGTAGCTGCCGCGGTGCGAGTAGAGCACGCCCTTCGGCTTGCCGGTGGTGCCCGAAGTGTAGTTCAGGGTGATCGGAGCCCGCTCGTCAGCGATGGCGTAGGGAAGCTTTTCATCCGCGGCTTCTGCGATCAGTTCGTCCAGGGTGGCGTCGACTATTACCTCGGGACGCTCTCCGGCGAACTGGTCATCGGTGATCTCGATGAGCGCCTCCAGTGTTGGGTTCTCTTGGCGCAGAGTCTTGGTGTTCTCCAGCAGCTCTGTGTCGGCAAGCATCAGCTTGGCGGCAGAATGATCAACGATGTACTGCAGCTCGTGGGCCGAGAGGCGGGTGTTCAGGGCAATGAGTACTCCGCCCGCCAGCGGTACGGCGTAATGCGCCATGAGCATCTCGGGAGTATTCGGTGCCAGCACGGCCACGCGGTCGCCTGGCTCAATGCGTGCTTTCAGCGCCTGGGCAAAGCGGTGCACCCGTGCTTCGAATTCTTCATAGGAGAAGCTGCGAGTTCCATGGATTACGGCGGTCTTCTTCGGATAGGCCTCGGCTGTGCGTTCCAAGAAACGCAGTGGGGTCAATTCTGAATGGTTGGCCTGAATCTCTACCATGGTGTGGCTATTCCTCAATCGTCATCGGTGGTTACGGAGAACAATAAGCGGGAGTGTGACTCAACGCACTCCACGACCAATAGTGGCATGAACCTCAGCGTCATGCCGAGAAACCAAGTTTCATTACGGTGGGCGGTAGGGAATTCGCGGCAGGGCCCCGAGCCCAGGGGAGGCGTTGGTGTTCTGCCGAATCAAGATCGGCGAAAGCCTGCTGCGATCGTGGGGCCGAGGTGTTCAAAGAAGCGCGGCATCTGGCGAATAAAAGACTGCCCAAGGGCTTGCTGCGGGGCCTCGGATCGAATATTGCGTCGAATATTGCGATTTGCGAAGTGAAATGTTTGACGACTGTTCGTCATGAGCCATATCGTTTTAAACAGAATCAAGAGCATCAGCTATAAGCCCTGGCTTGCTGATCGGCAACCCTCTCAACGGTAGTGGGGTGCTCCAGGTGAGGATTCGGTTCCACGCAAAATGTGCTGGAACAAGTACCGCACACGGCGCGGAACTTCAGCCCAAGCGGCTTCGAGTAACGAGAAGCCAATGCTTGCAGGCTACTGCGCGGTGGGCAAGACCCAAAGGAATCGAGCCATGTCATTGAATCTTGAACTTGACCCGTTGACCCTGCGCAAGGTTTTCGCTCAGCATCCATCAGGGGTAGCCGCCCTCTGTGCAGAACTGGATGGCGTGAAGACGGGAATTGTCGCTTCATCGTTTACCGTGGGAGTTTCCCTCGAACCTGCACTGGTGATGTTCGCCGTGCAGAAGTCCTCGAACACTTGGCCAAAGCTGCGCGAAGCTGGCCGCATTGGCGTCTCAGTGCTGAGCGAACGCAATGATGGTGTCTGCGCTCAGATTGCCTCGAAAAATGGCGACCGGTTCCGCGGAATCGATACCTATTCCTCGGATCAGGGCGCGCTCTTCGTCAACGACTCAACGTTGTGGCTGGAGACTTCGATCTACAACGAGGTCGAAGCGGGGGATCACTGGGTAGTCCTGATGGAAGTCCACGGGCACCGCACCTCCGAGCACTCGCCACAGATCTTCCATGATTCGCGGTTCCATTCGCTGCCGATTCCTGAGCTCGTATAAGCGCTTCGCATCTTCCAAAGCTCCGGCCAGATCAAAACATCGATCTGGCCGGAGCTTTTTGAATTCCGGTTAGGCGGGTTGAGCCGTTCCCCGCAGCCCTCGACACCGGCAATGCCCGTTCTCTCACGCCACCCTGAAGACGTGGCAAGATGGCTGGCAATCTCATGGCCTGCCTTCTTGGGCCAGCTGCCCCAGGCATTTGGCGATAACCTCGTCATCAAAGTATCTGTCGCGAGAAACCTTGAACTCGCCATATCCGCCACCCGCCTGGGCTGTCGAACAGAACCGCGCAGATAGCTCATGGATCCTCGCTGCACGCTGGACCAGAGCGGCAGCGAATTGCCGGCAACCCTCGGATGGGGCTTCCGAGCCATGCAAAGGCTGCGCATCACAAATGAAACCGGCGCTTTATGGCGTCTTCACTGGCGCGCGTCGCGGACGCGAAGTGGCGAGAGTGCGCCGGCAGCCCAGTCGCTGATCCAGGTTCGCCCGCCGAGTCGTTGCACACATTAAGTTATCCACCGCCCCCGAACGCAGAAACCCTAGCCGATTGTGGACTACTGGAAGATCCGGCCTTGCTGGCGAATTTAATCCACGGTGACTTAGGGTTTTGTAAATTCACCAGTATCCACAAGGTTATCCACAAAACTGTGGACAAGACGTGGGCAAATGTGTACAAAGGGTGAAAAACCCTGGGAACTGGGCGATTAAGGGTGTTGATAACCTTGGGTCGGTTGGCGTGAGCTTCAATGAATTAAGTTTCTGTCCACAGGTGTGCGAATACAAACAACCAAGTCAACAGATATTAATGATACGTAGAGTGGGGTAATCCACAGAGTTCTCCCCAGACTGTGAACAGGGAACTCCACAGGTAGAGGAGTGTTATCCACATATTCTGTGGATAATGAGGTTTACGCCTGTTAATAACAGCCCTAGTGTTGGGTTCGGGAGAGAAATATCCACAGGCGCCTGACATCCAAATGTCCGTATCGACTGACACGATGAAGCGTTGCCATGAGGCAAGGATAATTTTTCCCAGCGGGTCAATAGGGGATGGAAGTGTCTGCAATGAGTGCTGAGCCGGTTTACGAAGGACGAGATTCCGACGCAGGGCGCAAGCCGCCACAGGATATCGAGGCCGAGATGTCGGTCCTCGGTGGCATGATGCTCTCCAAGGACGCCATTGCTGACGTCGTTGAATCCATTCGCGGCACCGACTTCTACCGTCCCTCCCACGAATCAATTTACGAGGCGATTGTCGACCTCTACGGTCGTGGCGAACCAGCCGATGCGGTCACCGTAGCCGACTTGCTGACCAAGCGCGGCGAGATCTCGCGCATTGGTGGCGCCGCCTACCTTCACAATCTCATCCAGCAGGTTCCAACTGCAGCCAACGCCGGGTACTACGCAGAAATCGTGCGCGAACGCGCCGTGCTGCGCCGATTGGTTGACGCCGGAACGCGTATTGTCCAGATGGGCTACTCTCCAGATGGTGAAGTTGATGCGATCGTCAACGAAGCCCAAGCAGAGGTCTACAAGGTGGCCGAGAACCGCAGCAGTGAAGACTACGTGCGCCTTTCGGACATCATCGAAGACACCGTTGATGAAATCGAGAACGCGGCCAACGCGGGCGATGGCATTACCGGTGTGCCCACCGGATTCTATGAATTCGACGAGCTGACCCAGGGCCTGAAGGGCGGCCAGATGATCATCATCGCCGCCCGTCCTGCGGTGGGCAAGTCAACCTTCGCGCTGGACTTCGCCCGTTCTGCTGCCATCAAGCACAATATGGCCACCGTGTTCTTCTCCTTGGAAATGGGCCGCAATGAAATTGCGATGCGCCTGCTCTCGGCCGAAGCATCCATCCAGCTCCAGGATCTGCGCAAGGGCTCGGTGGAAGACGCGCAGTGGACCAAGATCGCCACGACCATGGGCCGGCTGAACGAAGCCCCGTTGTTCATTGATGATTCGCCGAACATGTCCATGATGGAAATCCGTGCCAAGTGCCGTCGCCTCAAGCAGCGCAACGAGCTGCGCATGATCATCCTGGACTACCTGCAGCTGATGAGCTCGGGCAAGCGCGTGGAATCGCGCCAGCAGGAAGTTTCCGAGTTCTCGCGTAACCTCAAGCTGCTCGCCAAGGAACTCGACGTTCCGTTGATTGCGCTGTCGCAGCTGAACCGTGGTTCCGAGCAGCGTACCGACAAGAAGCCAATGGTTTCGGACCTGCGCGAATCGGGCTCGATTGAGCAGGACGCCGACATGGTGATTTTGCTGCACCGTGATGACGTCTACGACAAGGAAAACCGTCCGGGCGAAGCTGACGTGATTATCGCGAAGCACCGTGCCGGTCCGACCAAGACCATCACCGTGGCCTTCCAGGGCCACTACTCGCGCTTCAACAACATGTCCACCGAGGGTTAGTCCCAGTCAGAACTCATATGGCACCTACTAAGCCAGCGAATTGCTGGCTATAGTGGGTGCCATGTTCGCTTCGATGCAGGCTTTGCTGTGGGGCACTGTGGCCGGCTCGGCCCTGCTGCTGGGATCTGGCGCGGCCTGGTGGCTGAAGATCCCCAAGGTCTGGGTCAGCGCCATCATGGCCTTCGGTGCCGGGGTCCTGGTCAGCGCACTGGCCTTCGAGCTGGTGCTCGAAGCCTATGAAACCGGCGGCCTCGTTGCGACGCTGGGCGGCGTGATCGTGGGCGCTGCCTTGTATTTCGGCGCGAACCGGCTGCTGGCCTGGAGAACCTCAAAGCGGCAGGCGCAGCGCGCAGGAGAGCAGGAGCCATCGGGAACCGCGCTCGCGGTCGGTGCACTCATCGACGGCATTCCCGAGTCCGTGGCCCTTGGACTTTCCGTGGTCGCCACCGCGAGCATTAATCCGGCGATGCTCATCGCCATATTCATCTCCAATGTCCCCGAGGGACTGGCGAGTACCGCACAGATGAAAGCGTCCGGGCGCAAGGGGTCCTCGATCGTTTTGCTCTGGGGATCGATAGCCATTTCCTGCGGCATCGCTGCCTTCCTCGGAGCGCTGCTGCTGGAATCCATGCCCGGTGAAGTGCTGGCCTTCGCCACCGCGGTCGCTGCCGGAGGCATCTTGACGATGATCGCCGACACCATGATCCCGGAAGCCTACAAGGTGGAGCACGACTACACCGGGTTGCTGGTGACCTCGGGCTTCCTGGCGGCCTTCAGCCTGCACGTGATCGGCGGCTAGGGGAAACCTGAGATCATGGATGCATGCCCCTGAACCGCAGCAGCCAATCAGCCGAGCGCGCCGAGTCCACGATCTATGCTCCGCAGTATCTTGCCACCACCCTTGGCATGTTCGTGCTCGTCTTCCTGGTCGCTTTCGAATCCATGGCCGTGACCACGGTAATGCCACTGGTCAGCGAGCTGCTGGAGGGCGAACGCTACTTCGCCCTGGCCTTTGCCGCGCCAATCGCCAGCGGGATGCTGGGGATGGTTGCCGCCGGAGAAGTCACCGACCGGTGGGGGCCCAAGCACCCGCTGTCCATCGCCGTGGCCGTTTTCTGCATTGGGCTGCTGATCTGCGGTTCAGCCGAGAACATGCAGGTCCTGATTGCCGGGCGCATCTTGCAGGGAATTGGCGGTGGCGCGATCACCGTCGCCATCTACGTGCTCATTGCCCGCGCGTATCCTGCGCATCTGCATTCCAAGATCTTCGCCCTGTTCGCTACCGCCTGGGTGGTCCCGGCGATGATCGGCCCCTGGCTGGCCGGCTTGATGGCCGTGCACCTCGGTTGGCGCTGGGTGTTCTCCGGCGTGGCGGTGCTGGTGGTTCTCGCGTTCTGCGGGATCGTGCCGGCGTTGAAGTCGCTGAGCTCCCAGCGCAATCCGGACCTGGGGCCGATTTCCAAGAAGCGGCTGATGCTGGCCGGCCTGACTGGACTGGCTGTCATCTGCATGAACTTGCTCGGCAATGCGCAGGGCAGCTGGTCCCTTCTGGGACTGGTCTTGGCATTGGCGGTAGCCCTTGCAGCAATTCGCCCGTTGCTGCCCAAGGGCACGTTCAGCTTGGCCAAGGGGCTGCCGTCCACCATCATGACCCGCATCTTCGTGGCCGGGGCCTTCTTCGGCGTGGAAGTCTATCTGCCGTACCTGCTGCGCGAGGATTACCAGCTGGGTCCCGACCGGGCGGGCCTGATCCTGACGGCCTCGGCATTGTGCTGGTCGGTGGGTTCATGGCTGCAAGGAAAGCTGGGGGATAAGGTGGAATCCTCCACCTGCATCACCGTGGGTGCGATCGCCGGCAGCGTAGCGATTTCAACCGCATTGGCCACCGCGATCTTCCATCCGCCGGTCCTCGTGCTGGTCTGCGGATGGGCCGTGGGCGGCTTCGGCATGGGGATGATCTTCCCGCGGCAAAACGTGAACATGCTGGCCCTGTCTGCCAAGGATGAACAGGGATTCAACTCATCGGCAATGACCGTGGCCGACTCCCTGGGCAACGCCGGAACCACCGCCATCGGTGGCGTCATCTTCGCGATGGCCGCCACCGGGATGGAGTTCATCTCGGTCTTCAGCTTCAGCCTCTTGCTGATTCTGGTCCTGATCGCGATCTCGCCGCGCACCAAACCTGTTGCGCAGCCAGCAGCCTGACTACGCTGGGATCATGGACACAGAGCTTCCCAAGACGAGCAACCCCGCCGCCAGGGCTTTCGAGCAGGCCGGCATCACCAGTCTCGAGCAGGCGGCGCAGGCCGGCACTGCGGCGCTGCTCGCGCTGCACGGTGTCGGCCCGAAAGCCATCCGCATCCTCCGCGACGAGCTGGCCGCACGCGGCCTCGAGATGAACCCCTGAGATCTCCGGCTTAGCCGCGCGGCAGGATGCCCAGGTGGTCCTTGTCCGGTTCCACGATATGCTGCGCATACTCGGTGTGCTTGGCAACGTAGGCCTTCACATACGGGCAGACCGGAACGATCCTGGCACCGCTGGCGATGGTGTTCTCCAGCGCGAATTTCACCATGTCGCTGGCTAGGCCCTGTCCGCCGTATTCCTCATCCACGGTGGTGTGGAAGAAGATCCGCTCGACGCCTTGGGCCCCATCAAAATCGCGGTAGTGCGCCGCTCCGATGATCTTGCCGTCATCGTCGAGGGCGAAGCGCTGGCGCTCGGGCAGGAATACTGGTTTGATGTCGCTCATTGGGAGTTCCTTATTGGTTAGGCGGGGTTCACGCGCGGGCGCAGGCGAACGGTGGGAAGTGCTGGAGCCGGCAAGGCTGCCGGAGTATTAGGCGGGAAAGGCCCGAAGCGATCCTCGGAGGCATCCCCGGGCTCGGCCCCGATCTCGGCCTGCCATTGCGCGCGGAACGCGAGGACTTCCTCATGGGTGCGGCCTACGAAGTTCCACCACATCAGGATGTCTTCCTTCAGCGGCTCTCCGCCGATGAGCAGCGCTAGAACCGGCTGGTCCCCGGACTTCAGGCGCAGGGTCGTGCATCCCGCACGCACGAACCCGAGATCGCGTGGAGCGAGTTCATGGCCGTTGACTTCAAGATTGCCGGAGTCCAGGAGGATCCCGTGCTCATGGTGCCCGGGGACAACCACTTCGATCTCGGTGTTCGGTTCAAGGCGCAGTTCGGCGCCACCGAGCTCGGTGTGCGTCTTCACCGGGGAGGTGGACGACTTGCCCGACACCCCGTAGGTGCCAAGGAAGACCGACAGCGACCAGCCGGGAGCGGTGAGCGCTTCCGGGCGGTAGTTCTCAAAAGTATGTTCCATATCCCGTGCATGATCCGGCAGCGCGGTCCATAACTGGGCGCCGTGAAGGATGGTGGTGTCTTCGGTGAGGATCTCCGAATGGCTGATTCCGTGCCCGGCGGTCATCAGATTGACCTCGCCGGGTCGCACGGTCGCCTTGAACCCGGCCGAATCCATATGGTTGATCTCTCCGGTGAAGAGCCAAGAGACAGTCTGCAGTCCGGTGTGCGGGTGACGAGGCACGTTCATCCCGCCGGTGACTGCGACATCGTCAGGACCGTAATGGTCCAGGAAACACCAAGCGCCGATCAGGCTGCGCTGCTTTTGCGGCAGTGTCCGGAAGACCGTCATTGCCCGCGGACCGCCCAAGGGCACTTCGCGTGGTTCCAGGATTTCAACCTCTGCCTGGGAACGCACTGCACTGCAGTCGATCTCCTCAGGCCGGTGCTCAAGATTGCTCATATGCCAAGGCTATTCACTGTGGCCCGCTTTGACTACTTGCGCCACCGGATTCGAACGCAACTGGAATTGGCGCTGCGACCCGGGACAGCTTTCGGCCCGGGCACGGTATTCTCGACCGCGGTACGATCAATGCAGTGGTATATGCAGTGGTATTAGGCATCTTTCAAGGAGCTTGCGACAACGTGGACAGTGCTATTCTTCGCGACGAAGATCTTCTCAAGCTGGAAAAGCAGGTGTGCTTCGGCCTGGCCGTAGCCTCGCGCTCGGTGATCTCGGCATACAAGCCCGTGCTGGATCCGCTGGGGCTGACGCATCCCCAGTACCTGGTGATGCTGGCCCTTTGGGACTTGGGGCCGATCAGCGCCCGTGCCCTCAGCGGGCATCTGCACCTGGATCCGGGAACGCTTTCCCCGTTGGTCAAGCGCCTCGAAACTGCCGGTTTGGTGGCAAAGACGAAGAACCCGGACGATGAGCGGGCCGTCATCATTCAGCCCACCGAGAAGGGTGCCGCGCTGCGTGCTGAAGCGGTGGAGGTGCCGCGCGAAATGATGTCCCGGCTTGCCCTGACCGACAAGGATGTGCTGGAGCTGCGCGGCATCCTGGACCGCATTATTGCTGCAGGTTCGAACGCTCCGAAAAGCTAGAACCCCATTTAGTTGGTGCACCAACTAATGACGTATGATTGAAGTGCCAGTACTCGCAAACCCAATGACCGAAGAGGACGACGATCATGGATGAATCACCCCTGCCGATCATTTCCGATACCACCGGACTAAGCGTCGGCTACCGCATATTCTGGCGTCTGAAGTACTTGGGATTGTCCATCTTCGGTCCGGCCGAGCGCCGTGTCCTCGCCAGCCCTCGCGAACGCATCAAATGGGACCGCGCAATGAAGGTCATGCGCGCCCATGAAGCTGCCGGAACCTCGCCGGATGAGCAAACGCTGTACACCGCGAGCCGCATGGAGCCTCGCCGTCCGCAGGGGTAGTTGCCCCTGCGGGTGAACCTGATGGCGGGCCGCGATAATATTGACCTTATGGAATCGATGACTGAACTCGTAGTCGCCCGGCAATTTTCCGCACCGAAGAACGCCGTTTGGGCTGCCTTCGTCGAGCCGGAAATCATCGCCCAGTGGTGGGGTCCCGATGGCTGGCTTGTCGAGGAAGATTCCGTCGTATTCGAAGCCAAGGTCGGCGGCCGGCATGAGCTGAATATGGTGCAGGCTGATAACCCGGATGCCAAGGTGCCGCTCAAGGCGGTCCTGACGTCTTTCGACGAGTACGAATGCCTGGTCAGTGCCGACGGCCCGCACGAAATGACCTTGGACCTCGTGATCGAAACCCGTATCGAATTCAAGGAATTCGCCGGGCAGACGATGCTGACGCTGACCCAAACCCCATTGCCTTATGAGGTTCTCGAATCCAGCACCAAGGCATGGAATTCCGCTTTTGCGAAGCTCGAAGCGCTGCTGGCGGAATTCTTCTAGGCCTTTAGTACGGCAGGGGAAGAACCAGCACAGCAGCTGCGAACGCCTGCCAGTTTCGCGCTCTTGCCGGCGGAGTCAAAGCGCAGCACGTGGCTGAAAGGCGTTTCGCTGCGGCCACTGGCGCAGTTCTGGCAGGTTCTTGCCGTGCAGTGCAACCAGAAGCCCCATGAGGATCTGATGGCGCGGAGCATTGCCGCACGTAGCCGGAGAATCTACTTGCAAGCCAATGCCTCCCTCCCGTTGCCCGCGGCCTAGCCTCGCCCGATGTATGGCATGCCGCCAGCGGTGATGGTGAATTGGTTGATGGACGTACCGATCGGAACCCCGGCGATGTACGCAACGGCTTCAGCGGCTTGGGCCAGCGGGAATGTCGGCTCGACGAGCCGCTGGCCGCCCGGTTGCAAGGCACCCTGGGTGGCACCGAAATCATCGAGCAGGTCACTGGCGGTGTTGCCGATATCGAGCTGCGTGGCCCTGATCCGGTGCTCCCGTCCATCAAGTTCTAGGCATTTGGTCAGGCCGGCGATGCCGTGCTTGGTGACGGTATAGGCAACGGAGTTCACGCGCGGAACCTGCGCTGAAATCGATCCATTGTTGATAATGCGTCCCCCGCCGTTGGCCTTGAAATGGGCAAAGGCCGCGCGGGCCGCGTTGATGGCCCCGGTGAGGTTGACCCGGCAAACCTCATCCCACTGGGCCGGACTCAGCTCATCGATGGCTGCCGAGGGACCGAAAATTCCGGCATTATTAAACAGTGCATTGACCTTGCCGAAACGTTGCGCCGCTTCGGCAAACAGGTGTTCCACAGCCTGCGGATCACTAACATCCGTGGGGACCACCAAGGCGGAACCGTGGCCTTGCGCCGTCTCATGCAGGTTAGCCGCGGTGCGCCCGGCGAGCACCACATTCCATCCCTGCCCCAGCAGCAGGCGGGCGGTGGCGCGGCCTATGCCTGATCCTGCGCCGGTGATGGCAATCGTGCGCGGGGCATGCGGGATTCCAAGTGAGTGGGACATCAATTCTCCTTGCGGAAAGCTCAACAGTATTGGGACGAGGCGCGTGGTCTCATCCTAGGAATTTGCGCCGCCAAACCCCAGTTTTCGGCTGCATGTTGCGAAGCGCCCCCGAGCGCATTTCCCGGATCAGCCTGGAAAGCAACTAACCTTGAAGTGCTCGGTCCCCGCAACCCCGGCCGAACATCTCCTAAGGAGGCTTGTGTTCCTCGACGTGCTCTATGGTGTGCTGCCGCTGTTCTTCGTCATGCTCATCGGCTACGGCGCCAGCCATGCACCCAAATTCCCGGCCAGCGTGGAACCGGCACTGAATGTGTTCGTCTTCTATGTCGCCTTGCCGGCGCTGCTCTACAAGGTGGTAGCCCGCGCGGATATCAGCGAAGGCGTGCCGCTCGCATTCCTGTGGATCAGCATCGTCTCCGCGCTGCTTTTCGCCCTGCTCAGCTGGCTGGCTTTCCGCTATCTGCTGCGCGCAAACCGGGCGCGGGCGCTCGCCGGCATGCTGACCACCAGCTTCGGCAACGTGTCGTACTTGGGAATCCCGATTATCCTCGGCGTCATGGGCACCGAAGCCGGGTTCGCCGCGGGCATGGGGCAACTGGTCCACAACATCATCTTCATGGTCGGATTCCCCATCCTCGCCCAAATTCTCTTGCCCAACGGCAAAGGAGGCCAGCATCCGGCAAGCGCAGCGCGCATCGCCCGGACCATCCGCAATGCCCTGGCTTGCAGCCCGGTCACCTGGGCCATGGTCCTTGGCGGCACGGTAGCAATCCTCGGTGTGCCCGTGCCGCGGCCGGTGGACGACACCGTCGACCTGATATCCGCCGCGGCCGCCCCGGGTGCACTCTTCGTCATCGGAATGTCGCTGAAGCGGACCATTGACCGTTCGCGTGCCAGGAAGCATGCACCGGTTGCTCCGGATGGCTCTGCGGCTGGCGGCAGCTGGGCGAGAACCTCCATCGCGGCCATGGTGCTGGGCAAACTCGTGGCAATGCCATTGCTGACGGTGGCCATGCTGCTTGTTTTCGCCCCGGATCTGGATCGCATCTGGTTCAATGCCGCGGTGCTCATGGCGGCCATGCCGGTCAGCGCAACCGCCTACATCATGGCCCAGAACGACACCGGGGATGGCGAGCCGACCGCGGTGGCCATCGTCATCACCTGCGTTCTGTCGGTCATTGCCTTGCCGGTGCTGGCTCAATTGGTACTGAAGTAGTCCCCGCGCTTTCCTTGACCTTTGCCCCGGTGCGGGGACAGTCTTGTAGCAGCACAGGCTAATCGGCCCGGAGTATCCAGCCCGAGAGATGAGATGCAGGGATTTGATGAAGAAGTTTTCGCTGGCCGCCATCGCCCGAACCCAGCTGAGGGAAGCCGCGGATGCAACCAATGGCCGAGCTGCCAGCACGGTTTTCGGCGGACATGAGCACACCCTGCGCCAAACCGTCATCGGTCTCACGGCCGGCACCGAGCTGCAAGAACATGTGAATCCCGGCGAAGCGACACTGCTGGTCCTCCAGGGCAGGGTCACCGTTTCATCCATGGGCAACCAGTGGGAGGGGCGCAGCCAGGATCTCATTGTGCTTCCCGAGGGGAGGCTGAAAATCAGCGCCACGCAGGATTCCAGCGTGCTGCTGACCGTAGCCAAGATCGATCGCTAGGGGACAGCAAAATGCGGGCCAGTTCACATCCATGAACCGGCCCGCATCTGCAGGGGAGAAGGGCTGATTAGACGCTGACCGCGTCCTTCTCCCGGTCTCCAGTGCCGCTTTCGCCGGCCGCGGCTTCGGCGTCTGCCAAGTCCCCGGCTTCAGCGTCGATGGCGTCGGCGGATGCCGCGGCTTCGTTCGCCTTGGCTTCAAGCGCCCGGCCTTGCAGCGCGGCGAGCTCCTCGGCGGAAACCGGGTGGCTGGAGGTCTGCACCGGCTTGAGCTGGTCGATGACCATGGTCACGGCCAGGCTGGCCAAGGCCCAAATAGCCAGGACCACCAGGTGGGAGCCTAGCCCGACACCGTCGAAGTAGACGATCGCGCGGATGGCTTCAACGGCAGCCGGCATCGGCAGGATGTCGTGCAGGATGGTGAAGATGCGCGGTTCCATGTAGATGGACAGCCCGCCATTGGAGGCTGGGACGCCCAGGAACATCACGATCAGCATGGTCGGGACCAGGCAGACCATGCCCAGCAGGCGGTTGAATACCGTGGTGAGCATGGCCACCGCGAAAATCGCGAGCATGCCGACGCTGAACAGCTGCCCGAAGTGGCCCTCGACTGCCCCGGTGAACGGGACGGCGATCAGGCAGAGCACGGCGGACATGAAGGCCGAGTACACGGCCGCCAGCGGGACCAGTTTCTGCAGCGGGGCCATGTGCGGTGCCGCGGTGGCGCCGACCATGATGACCATGAAGCCTGCCATCACCCAGCCCATGCCCAGGTACATGGCCACGGTGCCCATATTGTCGTGCTCCGGAAGCGGGGCCAGCTCCTGGTGGTCCACGTCCATCTGCTGCGCTTGGCCGATCTGCGTGAACACCTGGACCACCAGCTGCGATGCGGCGTTGCCGGAAGCCTGGGCGGTATAGACGGCAGCTTCCGGGCTCTGCTCCGAAGGCAGCACGAAGGCCCCTGTCAGCTCCTGGGACTCGACCAGGTACCGGGCGTCAGCGGCAGTGTCCATGGCGGTTAACTCGAACATGCCCTCCATGGATTCGTTCAGCGAATCCACGGTCTGCTGGGCCTGCTCCACGGAGGAGCCCACGACGGCTACCGGCATGTCGCGTGGCACCGGGGTCTGCATGGCGCCGAGCATCGAGCTGAGCATGATGGCGATCATGCCGAAGGGCAGCGCGGCCAAGGTGATGTAGCGCCACGCCTTGTTCTTGGGGCGCGGGCCGCCATGCAGGGAAGCGACATTGATCTGGGTGGGGATATCGCTCTTGCCCTTGGCGATGCGCAGGGCATCGAGCAGGGCGACCAGCAGCAGCGCCGCGACGGCACCGCCGGCGAGAATCAGGATATGCCGGGCCGCTCCGTCGCCGTTGAAGTACAGCACCGAGCGCATGGCTTCGCCCAGGGCCGGCATCGGCAGGAACTGGTGCAGGAACGGGAAGATCTTCGGCAGGGTGTAGACCGACATGCCCATATTGGAGGCCGGCTGGCCCAGCACCATGAACAGGAACATTCCGGGGATGACGGCCATGGCGCCGAATATGCGGGTCAGCAGCAGCTGCCCGGCGCCCACGGCGAAGACGCCCAAGGCCAGGGTCGACCACGCGGGCAGGATGCTCGCGGCAGGAATGACGCCCAGGATCGGGCCGCCGACGAGGATGCCCAGCCCGGAGAGCAGGATCGACCATCCGCCCAGCAGCGGCAGCGCGCGGCGGCGCTTGAGCAGTTCCGGGGAGTTCGAGAAGGCCATCGACCAAGGCATGTAGCCGGCAGTGATCATCGCGGTGGCCAGCAGCATGGCGCCCATGCCCATGGAGTCGTTCTCCGGAAGCGGCACCAGATCCTGGGAAGCCAGTTCCAGCGACTGCTCCATGATGACCGGCGTGAGCACGGCCGTGATGGCCGAGGTGGCTGACATGCCGGCGCCGCTGGCGGTGTACAGCGTGGCCGTATCGCCATCGAGGTCCACCGCAGCGGTGACTTCGCGGTCGTAGACCAGCTCGCGGGCTTCGCGGGCCGAGTCCACGATGCGCAGGTCCACGGCCTCAGCATTGCTGTCCTCCAGCGCCCGGGCAAAGTCACCGGCCGCTGCGCTGCTGGTGGCCGAAATGGCCACCGGCATGTTCGCGGCTGACTGGTGGTGCATGGCTCCCAGGTAGCCCCAGATCATCATGCCCACGATCATCAATGGCATGATGAAGACTGCGACAGTCCTGCCGATCTTTTCGGCCTTGGCGCGTTTGGCGGCCGCTTCCTGCTCGGAAAGAGGCTGCTTCTCGTGCTTGGCCCTGCGGGAGGGCGGCGGGTTTTCAGTGACTGCGGCGTCGTTGCTCAACTGCGCATGCTCCTTGGATTCTCGGTCTGCAGCGGGGTGCGAGGCAACCCGCCAAGGTCTTTAGTTGAATACTGACAACTAATTTACGCCACGTGGCGTAAAATTGTCAGCAACTGTGCCGAGGTTCACTTCCTGGACGCCGGGACGAGATGATGCGAGGAAAGGCGGGAATGGTGAGCCGACACGGCGATAAGGCGCGGGAGGTCTTGCTCGATGCGGCAGAAGAGCTCTTCGCGAGCCACGGCATAGACGCCGTATCGAATCGGAAAATTGCCGAGCATGCCGGTACTGCCAACCATTCGGCGATCAAATACCATTTCGGGAGCCGCGAGGACCTGTTGCAGGCCATGCTCCAGCGGGCACTGGGCGACATGCGCAGCTGCCGCAACCGCCTGCCATCCCTTGCTGGCGGACCGGAGGCGAGCCTGCGCGAGGTGGTCACCGTGCGGACCCTTCCCTGGATCTATTCCTTTGACGCGCTGCCGCGGCCCTCCTGGCGGGCGCAATTCCTCTACCAGGCACGGCTGCATCCAGGACTGCCGGCGATTGTGGGCGACAGCCTGCGCAACGAGGTGCTGAGCGTGGCGGGCCCAGGACGTGCTCGCAAGGAATTCGAGGGCATTCCGGAGGTCGTGGTCAGGTCGCGTGCGCTGATTCTCGGTCCGATGTTCCTGGGGCTGTGCGCGCAGTACGAGCGCACGGTCAATGAAGGCAAGCAGCAGGGCAACTGGGAATCGCTGGGCTACTTCCTGGTCGATTCCATGGTCGGCATGCTGGCGGCGCCAAGCACCGCTGCGGCCGACTTCATGGGATTCGGCGAGGACTAGCCGGGCTGGCGCGAGGCGCTGCAGCTGGAACTAAAAAAACGCAGAGGCCAGGTCCCGACGCCTCAGGGGTTGGCCTCTGCGTGGTCTTCAGGGGACGCTTAGCGTCCCGGGTGCTGGCCGAACAGGCGGCTCCACAGCGAGGGAGCCTCGCGGGTGATCCGCGGCTGGCGGGCAATATCCGGATCCAGGTTCTCGATGGGCTGGAACAGTCCGGTGCGTAAGGCGTCGGTGGTGGCAATGAGGCGCTGGCCCTCCGGTGTGCAGTTGATCTTGCTTGGGTTGATAGCGGTCATTGCGACCCTCCTTCACGATTTCGCATTTCCACAATATGGAAATTATCTTCTGTGTTGTGAAACCATTATGTGGGCTAGGTCGGAGCGTTTGCAATAGCTGGGCGCAAAATTATCTATCCATAATATGGAAACCGGCAAAAAGTCACACTTGTTAAAGTTTTTCCAGCTTTCGCTTGACTGCGACGCTGTGAGGTGGATTACAGTGGTCACACAAGGTTCCACGAAACCAGCATCGAGTCGAAGCCGAAGTCTCCTTCGGTGGTAAGGGTGTTCAGCCAAGGTCCGTGGAAAGAACGACCGTTTGAAAAGAGCTGATCACCCGATGCGTTTAGACGTATTCAACCAATTGCCCGCAGCCGAGGCCGCTGATTTCCTGCGCCCCTGCGTCGATGTCGACCGCTGGATCGATGCCCTTGTTTCCGCCCGTCCTTTCAGCAGCTTCGATGCGCTTTCCAGCTTTGCGCTCCAGGACGTCGCTCCCTTCAGCCGCGAGGAAATTGCCGCCGCCCTGGCCCACCATCCGCGCATCGGCGAACAGGCGCAGGGAAGCAGCAAGGAAGCGGACCTCTCCCGCGGCGAACAGGCAGGCCTGGACCTTGATGACGATGTCGCCGGCCGCCTGGCAGCAGCCAACCGGGCCTATGAGCAGCGCTTCAACAGGGTATTCCTCATCCGCGCCGCCGGCCGCAGCACCGAAGAAATCCTTGCCGAATGCGAACGCCGGCTGGCCAACGCAGAACAGGCCGAACTGCTTGAAGTAGCCGAGCAGCTGCGCCAGATTGCGCTGCTGCGGCTGGAGAACTCGGTGGACAACTAAGCCCATGCCCGGGGCGAACCCCTGCGCATTTATCGATACCAATCCCTCCGACAGCCAGGAGATGAACATGGCAGATGGAAATGGCGAACGCAGCCACATCACCACCCACATACTCGACACCGGGACCGGGAGGCCTGCCTCCGGTGTCAAGGCCACGCTGGAAGCCAAGACGGCATCCGGCTGGCAAGAAATCGGCTCGGGTTCCACGGATGCCGATGGCCGCATCAAGAACCTCGGACCGATACAGGTTGAAGCCGGCCGCTACCGGATTTCCTTTGAAACCGGGGGCTACTTCGGGAAGCAGGGAACGGAAAGCTTCTTCCCCGCGGTAAGCATCGATTTCTTCGTCAACGACGTCGACGAGCACTACCACGTACCTCTTCTTATCAGCCCGTTTGCATATTCCACGTACCGAGGGAGTTAGAACAATGACTACCGAAATCACCGCCCCAGCAGATACCAAGATCGTGCTGGGCTCCAACCAGTACGGCAAGGCCGAAGTCCGCCTGGTCAAGATCACCCGCGACACCGTGCGCCACCAGATCCAGGACCTGAACGTCACCAGCCAGCTGCACGGCGACTTCACCGCCGCGCACCAGGACGGCGACAACGGCCGCGTCGTCGCCACTGACACCCAGAAGAACACCGTCTATGGCCTGGCCCGCAACGGCGTGGGCGCCATCGAGGAGTTCCTGGTGCAGCTGGGAAACCACTTCACTGGCGAATTCGAGTGGATCACCGGCGGCCGCTGGGCAGCCCAGCAGTTCTTCTGGGACCGCATCAACGACCATGACCACGCCTTCTCGCAGAACAAGTCCGAAGTGCGCACCGCCGTGCTGGAAATCGACGCCGAAGGCAAGAAGTCCATCGTTGCCGGCCTGGAGGACCTCACCGTCCTGAAGTCCACGGGCAGCGAGTTCCACGGTTTCCCGGTGGACAAGTACACGACCCTGAAGGAAACCACCGACCGCATCCTGGCCACCGACGTGACTGCGCGCTGGCGCTACACCGGCCAGGCCATCGCCCAGGGCATCGACTTCGACGCGGTCTATACCTCGGTGCGCCACCTGCTGCTGACCCGCTTCGCCGACACCCACTCGTACGCGTTGCAGCAGACCATGTTCCAGATGGGGCAGGCAGTGCTCGAAGCGCATCCGGAAATCGCCGAAATCAAGATGTCCCTGCCGAACAAGCACCACTTCCTGGTTGACCTGGAAGTCTTCGGCCAAGACAACCCCAATGAGGTCTTCTTCGCCGCGGATCGCCCATACGGCCTGATCGAAGCGACGATCACCCGCGAAGGCACCGAGGCGAATCACCCCATCTGGGCCAATATTCCGGCATTTATCTAACTGAACGGCGTTGAAGGTGGGCCGGCGCTGGCACGCCGGCACACCTTTGGCAGCGACTGACGTAGGAGGTCAGCCTTGAGCGCTACACAAGATGAATCTATCAAAGGCAATCGTCCCGAGGACGCGAAGCTCCCTCTGGGGAAGTCCTTTGCCTATGGCCTGCAGCATGTCCTGACGATGTACGGCGGCATTATCGCCCCGCCGCTGATCATCGGAAACGCTGCCGGCTTGGCCCCGGACGAGGTGGGCCTGCTGGTCGCCTGCTGCCTGTTTGTCGGCGGGCTGGCCACCATCCTGCAAACCGTGGGCATCCCGTTCTTCGGGGCGCAGCTGCCGCTGGTCCAGGGCACGTCCTTCGCATCCGTGGCTACCATGGTGGCCATCGTCAACGGGGGAGGCGGAATCCAGGCGGTCTTCGGGGCCGTGCTCGTCGCAGCGCTGATCGGCTTCCTCATAGCGCCGTTCTTCGCCCGCATTGTCAGGTACTTCCCGCCGGTGGTCACCGGCGTGGTCATTACGATGATCGGCATCTCGCTGACCCCGGTCGCGGCCAACTGGGCCATGGGCGGGGACGCGAAGGCCGATGACTACGGGTCGCTGGCCAACATCGGCCTGGCCGCCGGAACACTGCTGGTGGTCCTGCTGCTGTCCAAGGTCGGCAATGCAGCGATTTCCCGCATGTCGATCCTGCTGGCCATCGTGCTGGGCACCGTCGCCGCAGCGCTGCTGGGCATGGCCGATTTCTCGCAGGTCGGGCACGGCGCGATCTTCGCCTTCCCGCAGCCGCTGGCCTTCGGCATGCCGGTCTTCGAAATCGGCGGCATCATCTCGATGACCATCGTGGTGCTGGTGATCCTCACCGAAACCACCGCAGACATCCTCGCTGTGGGCGAGATCGCCGGATCGAAGGTGGATTCCAAGCGCATTGCCGACGGCCTGCGTGCCGACATGGCCTCTTCCGCAGTGGCGCCGATTTTCAATACCTTCACCCAGTCGGCCTTTGCGCAGAATGTCGGCCTGGTGGCCATCACGGGCATCACCAGCCGCTTCGTTGTCGCGGCCGGTGGCGGCATCCTCGTCGTGCTCGGCTTGCTGCCGATCCTCGGACGAGTGGTCGCTGCCATCCCGACTCCGGTGCTCGGCGGCGCAGGCATCGTGCTCTTCGGCACCGTCGCCGCTTCCGGGATCCGGACCCTGTCCAAGGTGAAGTACGACGGCATGAACTTGGTGATCGTCGCGGCATCGATTGCCTTTGGCTGCATCCCGATTGTGAAGCCGGACTTCTACGCTGGATTCCCCACGTGGTTCGAGACGATCTTCCACTCCGGGATTTCCTCGGCGGCCGTGATGGCCGTGCTGCTGAACCTGCTGTTCAACGAACTCAAGTTCGGGAATACAAAGGATGCATCGGTCTTCTCGGCGGCTCCGCCGCGCATGGTCAAGACCGAGGAGATCTGCGGATTGCTCGATGGCGACCACTACGTGGGCGGCAAGCTCATCGACAAGGAAGGCTACGAAATTCCGGTGGTCACACCCGATGAATTCGAGCAGATCCAGACCGGAGCCATCCAGATGCCTGTACCCAGGCCTGCCGAGACATCAGGGCACTGAGGAATCGGCCCCATCCGAACCCGAGGCCGAGGAATTGCTCGATGACGAGAAGTAGCAGCTAGCGCGAAATGCTCGCAAACTCCGGTTTGCGGGCATTTTGCGCGAGCTCGAGCAGTTGCACTTCACAGCGCGAACAGCCAGGGAGCACCGTCGGACGAGTTTTCCGGGCACCTTGCGCAGGGCTGGCCCAAGTGCTGGACTGCGTTGGAAGTTCCGTGCAGGCACCGGACCAGTCAGGGGCTCCTGTGCGGCAGCGGGAGCATCGGCGTTTTGCGAGGGTCTAAGCTAGATGACTGTGAGTTCAGCAAATCTTTCCATCGGCGTTGACATCGGTGGCACCAAAATCCTTGCAGCCCTTGTGGATCAAGAGGGGAACGCCTTCGGGCAAATCCGCCGCGAGACACCTGACCATGACGTGGCGGGGACCGAACGTGCCCTGGCTGAGATGATCCGCGAGCTCTCGAAGGGCAACGAAGGTCTTCCGGTGGGCATTGGCGCCGCGGGATGGATGGACCGCAAGGGGCAGAACGTGCTGTTCAGCCCCCACCTGTCTTGGCGCAATGAACCGGTGCGCGACCGTCTGATGCAGCTGGTAGGACATGAAGTGACTCTGGTCAACGACGCTGATGCGGCCGGCTGGGCCGAGCATCGTTTTGGCGCGGGCCGGGGCGAAAGCGACATGGTGTGCCTGACCCTCGGAACGGGGATCGGCGGGGCGGTCATCCTCGGAGGGCAAATCCACCGTGGCAAGTCCGGGATTGCTGGCGAATTCGGGCACCAGGTGATCGTTCCCGGCGGCCATCGGTGCGCCTGCGGAAACCGCGGTTGCTGGGAGCAGTACGCCTCTGGCAATGCCCTGGGCCGGGAAGGAGCCGAACTCGTGCGCAGCAAATCACCGGTGGCCTTCCGCCTGCGCGAGGCCGTGGGCGATGATCCGGACGCCGTTACCGGGGCGGAGGTAACTCGACTTGCCGCAGAGGGCGACCCGGCGTGCGCCGACCTCATTGCGGATATGGGCGAATGGCTCGGGTTGGGCATTTCGAATCTGGTCTCGGTTCTGGATCCGGGGACCATCGTTATCGGCGGCGGCTTGGGCGCGGCGTCGAAGCAACTGGTGGCCACCGCGGAGGAGACTTACCGCCGCACCCTCTCCGGCAGGGGCTACCGTCCCTTTGCGAAGATCAGCCAAGCCGAATTGGGTCCGGTGGCGGGCCTGATCGGGGCTGCTGATTTGGCGAGGTTCAATCAACAGCAATAAACATTGACAGGACATTAGGTCTTATCTAGGCTCGGGTTGTTATTCAACACGAGAGCGAGGTTCCGGCATGGTCCTGCCAGAGAAGCCGCCGCAGACCCGTGGCGGGCCGCTAGCAGTCGTTTTGGGAACCTATGCGGTCGCCATGTGCGGTACCACCATGCCGACCGCGCTGTATCCAATGCTCCAGGATGAATACGGCCTGAGCACCGCCGCCTCGACCCAGCTTTTTGCGATCTACGCCCTGGTGGTGCTCACGGTGCTGTGCATCTTCGGTTCCCTCTCTGACGCCATTGGCCGCAAACCCGTCATGATTCTCGGGCTGCTCGCCTCGGCCGCCAGCGGGGTGCTTTATGCCGTGGCCACCGACGCGCCCATGCTGTTCATTGCCCGGGCCCTGTCCGGGGTGTGCGCCGGGCTGGTCACCGGAACGGCCACAGCCTATTTGGCGGATCTGGTCTCCAGCTCCGGACGCGGTGCCGCCATTTCCAGCCTGGCGAATATGGCGGGACTAGGCAGCGGTCCGGCCTTGGCGGCATTTCTGACTTTCTTCTTCCCGGCTACCCCCATGATCGCTTTCAGCGTGCACGCAGTGCTTTCGGGCCTGTGCATCGTGCTGCTGGCCATGATCCCCGACAGTGTTGCGCACCGCCGGGGCGGGTGGAAACTCAGCCTTCCGCTGGTGCCGCGTTTGGCACGACGGGACTTCTGCGTGGGTGGACTGATGACCCTGGGCTTTGCGGTCATGGGCGGCTGTACAGCCATGACGTCCATCCTGGTGGTCCGCGCCTTTGGGATTACCGACCTGCGCCTGCTGGGGCTCATCGGTTCGCTGATTTTCGCCGCCACTGCCGTGGGCCAGAAAGCGGGCGGGAAGCTGGTCAGCGAAAAAGTGCAGCTGGGCTATGCCGGGCTGGCGGTGGGAGCAGTGCTGATAGCTATTGCCCCGAGGTTGGGCGGGGGCTTGGCGGTCACGGTGTACCTGGTTGGCCTAGTGGTTGCTGGACTGAGCCATGGTGCGCTGTTCCCGGTGGGACTGGGCATCGTACTGCGGCGCATCGAACTGCGGCATCGAGGCAGCGCCAGCTCCGCCTTCTGGGTACTGGGCTACGCCCTGACCGCACTTGGGGCGCTGGGGCTGGGCTGGGTAGGGCAGATCAGCGGCGAATCGATGGCAGTGACCTGCTTCGGCGCAATCATCGCACTGTGCGCAATCGGGTGCGCCAGGCTTCATCGCCGCTGGGACGATTCTGCAAACTCGCGAATCCCTGCCGGACCCTAGGTCTGCGTGCGGCGGGCATTGCTGGCAGGACAGCCGAGCTCCAGATGAGCCCCGGCCTGCGTGTGGCAGAGAACACGTGGCTTGCCGGAATGAGGTGCAGCCGATCCTCGTTGGGCATTGATAGAAGAAAACCGTATCCGGCAATGGCCCGAACCAGTGGCCTCGGACAGATCTGAAAGGCAATCAATGACAGTTGCATCCCAGGAAATCCAGGCCGACACAGCAACGCTCAACGCCATTTTTGGCGAGGCACGCACCGCTAACGCGTTCACCGGAGAGGTTACCGAGGAGCAGGCCCAGGAAATCTACGAACTGGCCAAGTTCGGTCCAACCGCGTTCAATTCCCAGCCGCTGCGCGTCACCTACGTGCGGTCGGACGAAGCCCGCGCCACCCTGGTCGACGCGCTCTCCAACGGCAACAAAGCCAAGACCGCCGCAGCTCCGCTGGTAGCGATCCTCAGCTATGACACCGCATGGCACGAACAGTGGGACAACTTCCTGCCCGGCTACAACGCACCCAAGGCCATGTACGATGCTGATGCGGACTTCACCGCATCCACCGGCAACAACAACGCACACCTGCAGGCGGGCTACTTCATGCTGGCCGCGCGCAGCTTGGGCTTCGCGGTAGGTCCAATGACCGGCGCAGACTTCTCCGCCATCGACGCATCGTTCTTCCCGGAAGGCGATCAGAAGAGTTTCCTGGTCGTGAATATCGGCCAGCCAGCCGAAAGCGAGATCGGCTCGCCAAAAGCACGCTTCGACTACGAAGCAGTTGTCCGCACCGTCTAGGTGCATCGAGTACTTCGAAAACGGCATGCGCCAGAAGCCCGGAATTCACACGGTGAATTCCGGGCTTCTGCACGCCAGCGGGAGGATCCTAGGAGGTTGCGGCCAATGAAGCTTGCAGGGCCGCGTCGGCCTCAATGAGTACCTTGGCGGCGACTTCCAGGCCCTCAACGGCACCTAGCTCGGTGTCCTCGTGTTCGATGTTCACCATCATTTCCGGATCCACCTCGTGCAATGCGCGCAAGAATTCGGTCCAGAATGCGGTGCCATGTCCCTTGCCCAAAGCCACGAAGTCCCAGGCTGAATTCTTCGGCCACTCGTTCGCCCATTCATCCCCGCCGAGGTTGGTGCGTGGTTCGTCTTCGCCCAGCTTGCGGAAGCTGTTATCCAATACGCCCTGGATGGCCGCATTCGGATTGACGCGCACATCCTTGGCTGCTGCGTGGAAGACCCATGGGCCCAGGTCGCGGACAACGGCTACTGGATCCATCTGCTGCCAGAAGAGGTGCGAGGCATCCAGTTCAACTCCGATGTTGCTGGTACCCGCCCGCTTCAACAGCTCGCGAAAGCTTGCAGGGTTGAAGACCAGGTTCTGCGGGTGCAGCTCCAGAGCAACCTTGACTCCGTGTTCGACAGCCAGCTCATCGATTTCTTTCCAGAATTCCGCGGCGATCCCGAATTGATAGTCCAGCTGGTCCAGGGCTGCCGAATTCCAGGCATTGACTACCCAGTTCGGGGTCGAAGCATTGGGGTCTCCAGCGGGCAGGCCGGACATGGTGACCACGCGGGTCTGGCCTAGGCGCGCGGCCAGCTTGATGGAGCGGCGAATGTCCTCGGCGTGCTTCTGGCCGATTTCGCGATTGGGGTGCAACGGGTTGCCGTTGCAGTTCAGCCCATAGATTTCCACGCCGGTGCCTTCGAATTGGGCGAGGAAAGCATCGCGAGCGATGTCGGATTCCAGGATCTCGTCGATGTTCGGCACGTGCACTGGGGGCAAGAAGCCGCCGGTGTTCAATTCGATGCCGGTCAGTCCCTGGGCGGCAATGACCTCCAGGGCTTCGGCCAGCGGGCGGTTGTGGAGGATTGCGTTGTAGACTCCGAGTTTCACAGTGAAACCTTCTTTCCGTCATTGGCAGCGGACTGCACGACCGCCTGGAGGACCTGCATATTGTGCACGCCCTCGTCGAATGTTGCGTTGCTGGGAAGTGCATTGCCCAGGCCGCAGACCTCGTCGAGGAAGGCGCGCGCCTGGTAGCCGAAGGCATCATTCTGGCCGAAGCCGACACCTGGCGCATCCATGGGCAGTCCGCCACTGAGGTAGGCGTGTTCCGAGCCGAGATTTACCGTGCGGTAGCCGTTGGTTGCCGAAGGGCCCTCGGTGAGCATGATTTCGATTTCCGCTGGACGCAGCTGGCTGAAGCGTGCGGCGCCCTTCTCGCAAAAGACCTCGAAGGTCAGCGTATTGGGGTGGCCGGCTGCCACGCGGGAAACTTCCAGGCTGCCTGCGGCCCCGGCGAACTGTACGTTGAACGCCGCGTAGTCGTCGTTTTCTACCGGCTCGGACGTGTCGCTCAGTTCCACGAGATCGTGGCCGGTGACGGCGCCGGCTGGCAGGAAGCGTTCGGTGATGCTGGTGCTCAGCTGGCCGCCGCTGACCGAAAGAATCTCGCCGGCCAGGAATTCGGCAACGTAGGCCAGGTGGCTTCCCACATCGGCCAGTGCGCCCGAGCCTGGCTGGCCCTTGAAGCGCCAGCTCATCGGGGCCTGCGGGTTGTGGCCGTAGTCGGTCCAGTAGCGTCCGGAGAAATGCAGCACCTTGCCCAGGGTGCCATCGGCGATCAGGTTCTGGATCGTGGCGATGCCCGGGGTGCGGCGGAAGGTGAAGCCAACGCGGGCCACGGAGTCGGCGTTGCGGGCCGCGGTGGCCATCGCTTCAGCTTCTTGAAGGGTGTCAGCCAGCGGCTTTTCGCACAAAACGTGCTTGCCGGCAGCCAGCAGGCCCTCGACTGCTTCACGGTGGAAACGGTTGGCAATAACTACCGAGACCACGTCGATATCTGGATCTGCGGCCACCTCTTGCCAGGAACCGAGCGCCTTTTCGTAGCCGTAGCGCTTGGCGACCTTGGCTGCGAGCTCGGTGTTCACGTCAGCCACGGCAACGTAGCGAAGCGGTGGCAAGTCGGAGCTGTAGAGGGTGGGTGCTGTGCGGTACCCAGCGATGTGGGACAGCCCGGCCATGCCGGCGCCAATGACGGCAATGCCGATGGTTTTTGTCATGGAATTCTCCTGGGTGAAAGCTGTTCATGGAATATTTTGGAGCGCTCCAAAAGAGTCTAGAACCTATTTCAGATCGCGGTCAAGGGGTCTGCAGGAGAAGGTTTGGAACTGGAAGGAATCAGGGCCGGCGTGGTGCCGCGCAGGTGCCGCGCTCGATGAGCAGCGGCTCCATCAGCACGCGCTGGGCTTCGCGTTCGGGATTGGCGAGCCGGGAGAGCACCTGCTGGGCCACGTGCAATCCAAGCTCGTGGTTGCGGCTATCCACGGTTGTCAGGCGCAGCAGGTGGGTGCCGGAGAGCGGCGAGTTGTCGTAGCCGATGATTGACAAATCCCCAGGTGTCGACAGGCCGGCTTCCCGGGCGGCTGCCATGGCTCCCATGGCCATTGAGTCGTTGCCGGCCAAGATGGCCGTTGTTTCCGGGGCTTCGCCCAAAAGCTGCCGTGCGCACTGGTAGCCGGTGTCTTCGGTGGTCAATTCGCTGACCGAAACTATGCGCTCTTCGAGTCCCGCGGCCTTCATTGCCTCCTGGTACCCGGCCAGGCGCAGCATCGAGGCTCCGCCGCCACCGGCGATGTGGCCAATATTCCGGTGGCCCAGCGAAACCAGGTACTCGATGGCTTGGCGTGCCCCGAGCCTGTCGTCACTGGAAGAAATGTCCGCGCCGCGAACCTGGGTGGCGCGATTGCCGGCCACAATGACCGGAACCTGCGCTGAAAAGCGCATGGCAGGAGTCGGTTCGGTGGCCAGTACCAAAGCCTCTACCCGGGTGCTGAGGAATCCATCGAGCGGGTCCGACTCGACGTGGGTGTTGAGTGCCCGGTCGGAAACTGCGATGCGCAATCCTGCGCTTGCCAGTCCTTCTTGGAGCCCGCGAAGAAGTTCCACGAACCAGACGTTGGTGTAGTCGTCGATGACTACGCCGACTGTCTGGCTCGTGCCGCCGGCAAGTGCCGTGGCGGCCTGGCTGGGGTGGTAATCCAGTTCCTTGATGGCGGCCAGTACTGCCGCGCGACGTGCTTCCGAGACGCTGGGGGAGCCGCGCAGCACCAGGGACACCAGCGACTTGGAAACACCTGCGGCCTGGGCAACGTCGTAGATGGTCGCTCGACGGCGTGCTGCGGCCACAGTTCCTCCTGGGGGTGTCGGTTGTTCTCGTTAAGAGCCTAGCGTTTTGCTCGAGTGCACGGCCGTTAGGGGGTGGATTCTGCTCGTCGAACTTCGCGGGCCACGCCATGAAGCCAAGACATGGCATGTGGAAATTTTTTTATTTTCAACGTTCGAAACAGATGGAATACCCCGGAATTCCGCGGATTTGTCCACACCATGTTACTCATGTTGTAAATATGTCAGTACAAACCTTTGACAGTGCCGAATTCATGGTGCAAAGTATTTCTTGTGGCACCGTTCACATCTTCGGCAGTTGGCCGATCCCTGAACTTCTGACTCGAAAGGACGTCGATCTGCGTGACTTACGACGTACTCACCCTCGGACGCATCAGCGTCGATGTGTATCCGAATGACATCGGCGTTTCCCTCGCGGATGTGAACACATTCAGCAAGTACCTCGGCGGCTCCGCCACCAACGTCGCCGTGGCGGCAGCCCGGCACGGCCGAGCAGCCGGTGTGATCACCAAAATCGGCGACGACGACTTCGGCACATTCCTGGAACGCGAATTGGACCGCTTCGGCGTGGACCGCACCCAGGTAGCCCGCGACGCCACGTTGCAGACGCCAGTCACCTTCTGCGCCATCATGCCGCCGGACGACTTCCCGCTGTACTTCTACGGACGCTTCCCGATGGCGCCGGACTGGAACATCGACAGCAGCGACATCGACCTCCAAGCCGTCAAGGACTCCAGGATCTTCTGGAGCACCGTCACCGGCTTGAGCCGCGAGCCTTCGCGCACCGCGCAATTGGCGGCCTATGCCGCCCGCCCAGCAGATTCCCTGGCCCAGGGGCAGTTCACCATTCTGGATTTGGACTACCGCCCGATGTTCTGGGACTCCGTGGAACAGGCCCGCGAACAGGTAGCGCGTGCCCTGCCATCGGCCACCGTGGCCATCGGCAACGACACCGAATGCTCGGTAGCCGTCGGCGAAGGCACCCCGGATGAGCAGGCCGACCGCCTGCTGGAGGCCGGAGTGCAGATTGCCGTGGTCAAGCTCGGCCCCGAAGGGGTCATGGCCAAAACCCGCACCGAGCGCGTGGTTTCCGCGCCGGTCCCGGTGCAGACCGCTAACGGACTGGGTGCCGGAGATTCCTTCGGCGGCGCCTTCTGCCACGGACTGCTCTCCGGCTGGCCGCTGGAACAGGTGCTTGACTACGCCAATGCCGCCGGAGCCATTGTGGCCTCGAAGGTTGCCTGCTCCGACGCCATGCCGGACCCGGAAGAAGTCAATGCCCTGCTGGCCGAGCGCGGCCGCACCGTCCCCGACTCCCAGAAAGACCTGGTCTAGAAATGAAACAGGCATCAGAGCTGCCAGTGGACCGGGAAGACCCGCGCCGCTACGAATCCATCACCCGCCAGCGGCTGGAAGACCCGGCCTCGGTGCAGCGCGCCGCTTCGCTGCGCCGGAAGCACGCCGGCCCGGTGCTGGGACGGCAGAACTTCATCATCGCCGCCGACCACCCGGCCCGCGGCGCCCTGTCCGTGGGCAAGCGCGCCACGGCCATGGCCGACCGCCGCCAGCTGCTGGACCGGCTGCAGATCGCCTTGCAGAACCCCGCCTGCGACGGGGTGCTGGCCTCGCCCGATATCCTCGATGACCTGCTGCTGCTGGGCGCGCTGGAAGGCAAGCTGGTCTTCGGATCGATGAACCGCGGCGGGCTCACCGGCTTGGTCAACGAGATCGACGACCGCTTTACCGGGCACAGCGCGGCCGCCCTGGCTGCCCTGGGCGCCGACGGCGGCAAGATGCTCACCCGGATCAGCTACGAGGATCCGGACACCGTGAAAACCCTGGCCGCTACCGCCGACGCCGTGTCGGATCTGGCCCGGCACCAGCTGGTGGCGATGGTCGAGCCGTTCATCTCCAAGCGGGCCGAGGGCAAGGTAGTCAACGACCTGCGCCCGGAGGCAGTGATCAAGTCCATGGGCATCGCCTCGGGACTGGGCGAAACCAGCGCCTACACCTGGCTGAAGATTCCCGTGGTCCAGGAGATGGAACGGGTCATGGCCGCGACCACCCTGCCCACGGTCCTGCTCGGCGGGGATCCATCGGGCAGTCCCGACGAGGTCTTCGCCTCGTGGCAGGCGGCGCTGGCCCTGCCTTCGGTGCAGGGGCTGACCGTAGGCCGGACCCTGCTGTATCCCGAGGACGGGGATGTGGCCGCCGCCGTGGCAACCGCCGCATCGCTACTGGACACCACCGCAACCGTACGCAGCTGAGAAGGACGAAGCTCGATGACTACACGCACAATGACCGTTGCCCAGGCGGTCGTGGAATTCCTGGGCCGCCAGTACACGGTGGATTCCATCGGCGGCACGCACTACCGCGAACGGCTGATTCCGGGCATGTTCGGGATTTTCGGCCACGGGAATGTTGCCGGGGTGGGCCAGGCGCTGAAGCAGTGGCAGGCCAAGGACCCGAGCCTCATGCCGTACTACCAGGGCCGCAATGAGCAGGCGCAGTCGCACCAGGCCGTTGCCTACGCGCGGCACACCCGCCGGCGCGCCACCTACGCGGTCTCCACCTCCATCGGCCCCGGGTCCTCCAACTTGCTCACCGGTGCGGCGCTGGCCACCGCCAACCGCCTGCCGGTGCTGCTGCTGCCTTCGGACACCTTCGCCACCCGCGCCGCGGACCCGGTGCTCCAGCAGCTGGAAATGCCGCACGGCTACGACATCACCGTCAACGACGCCTTCCGCCCGCTGTCCAAGTACTTCGACCGGGTCACGCGACCCGAGCAGCTGGCCAGTGCCTTGCACCACGGGTTGCGGGTGCTCACCGACCCCGCCGAAACCGGAGCGGTGACCATCTCCTTGCCGCAGGACGTGCAGGCCGAGGCCTTCGACTTCCCGGAAGAGCTCTTTGCCGAGCGCGAGTGGAAGATCCGCCGCCCGGCACCGGAATCCGAGGACATCGCGGCCGCCGCGGCGATGATCCGCAAAGCCAAGCGCCCATTGATCGTCGCAGGCGGCGGCGTGCTGTATGCCTACGCCACCGAGGAGCTGGCCGCCTTCTGCGAAGCCACCGGCATTCCCGTGGGCAATACCCAGGCCGGGGTGGGCGTGCTGCCGTGGGATTCCAAGTACTCCCTGGGCGCCATTGGCTCCACCGGCACCACCGCGGCCAATGCGCTGGCCGAGCAGGCGGATCTGGTCATCGGCATCGGCACCCGCTATGAGGACTTCACCACCGCCAGCCGCACCGCATTCCAGAACCCGGAGGTGAAGTTCGTGAACATCAACGTCGCCGCGCTGGACGCCTATAAGCACGGCACCGTGCTGCCGGTGGTCGCCGATGCCCGCAAAGCGCTGATCGCGCTGCGCGAGGCGCTGACCGGGTACCGGGTCGAGGGGGCCCTGGAAGTCCAGGCCGCCACCGAGAAGCAGCGCTGGGACGCGACCGTTGATGCGGCCTTCGCCGAGCGGCTGAGCCCGCTGGTCAGCCAGAACGCCATCATCGGAGCGGTGAACCAGGCCATGGATCCGCGCGATGTGGTGGTCTGCGCCGCCGGCTCGCTGCCCGGGGACCTGCACAAGATGTGGCGGGTCTCCGACCCGTTCGGCTACCACGTGGAATACGGCTTCTCCTGCATGGGATACGAGATCGCCGGCGGGCTGGGCATCAAGCGCGCCGCCCTTGCTGAAACCGCGCGAGGCTCCGAAGAGTCCCGCGACGTCGTGGTGATGGTGGGTGACGGCTCCTACCTGATGATGCACACTGAGCTGGTCACCGCCGTGGCCGAAGGCCTGAAGCTGATCACCGTGCTGATACAGAACCATGGCTACGCCTCCATCGGAGCCCTGTCCGAATCACTGGGCTCCCAGCGTTTCGGCACCAAGTACCGCACGCTCGATGCCCAGCGCCACAGCTTCGATGATGGTGCGACCTTGCCAGTGGACCTGGCTGCCAACGCCGAGTCGCTGGGCGTGAAGGTCATCCGGATCGAGCCCGGGCCCCAAGCCATCGATGAGCTCTCGGCGGCCATCGCCCAGGCCAAGGCCGCGCCCGAGGGTTCGGGGCCGATCCTGATCCACATCGAATCCGACCTCTACGCCGATGCTCCCTCCAGCGAGTCCTGGTGGGATGTGCCGGTCAGCGAGGTCGCCGAGCTGGACTCCACCACCCAGGCCCGCAAGACCTACGCCGAGCACAAATCCCGCCAGAAGCCCCTGCTGGGCTAGGCGCACCGCACCAGACCAACTCGAATACCGAAAGACGTGAACCCATGACTGCTACCGCTACCGAAGTCACCGAAATCCTGCACTACATCAACGGCAAGCCCAGCGCCGGCACCGGCACCGCCACCCAGCCGGTCTACAACCCGGCAACCGGAGAAATCACCGGCCAGCTGCACCTGGCCAGCGGCGAGGACCTGCAGCAGGCTGTGGCCGTGGCCAAGGCCGCCTCCGAAACCTGGGGCGAAGTATCGATCGCCAAGCGCAGCAAGATCCTCTTCCGCTTCCAGCAGCTGCTCACCGAGCACACCGGCGAGCTGGCCCGCATCGTCACCTCCGAGCACGGCAAGGTCCTCTCCGACGCCGCCGGCGAGATCAGCCGCGGCATCGAAGTGGTGGAGTATGCCTGCGGCATCTCCCAGTCGCTGAAGGGCGAATACTCCGACCAGGTCTCCACCGGCATCGACGTGTTCTCCTTCCGCCAGCCGCTGGACGTGGTCGCCGGCATCACCCCGTTCAACTTCCCGGTGATGGTGCCGCTGTGGATGGCACCGGTGGCCATTGCCACCGGCAACGCCTTCATCCTCAAGCCTTCCGAGCGCGACCCTTCGGCCGCCTTGCTGATCGCCGAGCTGTTCAAGGAAGCCGGCCTGCCCGACGGCGTTTTCCAGGTGCTGCACGGCGGCAAGGAAACCGTGGACGGGCTGCTCACCCACCCGGATGTGGATGGCATCTCCTTTGTCGGTTCCACTCCGATCGCCAAGTACGTGCACGAAACCGCCACCAAGCACGGCAAGCGCGTGCAGGCCCTGGGCGGAGCGAAGAACCACGCGGTGATCATGCCCGATGCCGATATGGACTTGGCCGCCGACCACATCAACGCCGCCGCTTTCGGCTCCGCGGGCCAGCGCTGCATGGCCATCTCCGTGGCCGTCGCCGTGGGCGATGCCGCCGACGGCCTGGTGGACAAGCTCGCCGAGCATGCCCGCAACGTCAACGTCTCGAACGGCTTCGATGAGACGGCGGATATGGGACCGGTGATCACCCCGGCCTCGAAGTCCCGCCTGCAGAAGATCGTTGGCGAGGCGCAGGAAGCTGGCGCCGCGCTGGTCATCGACGGACGCGACCTGGTGGTCAAGGACCACGAGAACGGGTTCTTTGTCGGCCCGACCATCATCGACAAGGTCAGCCGCGAGATGAGCGCCTACACCGAGGAGATCTTCGGCCCGGTACTGGTGGTGCTGCGCGTAGACAGCCTGGAAGAAGCCATCGAAGTGGTCAACGCGAACCCCTACGGCAACGGCACGGCCATCTTCACCTCCTCTGGCGCCCACGCCCGCACCTACACCCGCCGCATCCAGGTAGGCATGGTCGGGGTCAACGTGCCGCTGCCGGTGCCGGTTGCCTGGCACTCCTTCGGAGGCTGGAAGGACTCGCTGTTCGGCGAGCACCACATCTACGGCCCGGACGGCGTGCGCTTCTACACCCGGGGCAAGGCCATCACGCAGCGCTGGCCGGAGCCGGCCCAGGGCACGGCCGCCACCTTCAACTTCCCCTCCAACTAGGCACCTTGAACAGAAGATAAGGTACGCACCATGGCACAGAACATCACCATCGGGACTGCCCCCGACTCCTGGGGAGTCTGGTTTGCCGATGATCCCCAGCAGACACCCTGGCAGCGCTTCCTCGACGAAGTGGCTGAAGCCGGCTACAAGACCATCGAACTGGGTCCCTACGGGTACCTGCCCACCGACCCCGCGCAGCTGGCCGACGAGCTGGCCGCCCGCGACCTGAACGTCTGCGCCGGCACCGTCTTCACCGCCTTCCACCGCGGCATCGACGGCAGCGCCAGCGCCTGGGAAGAAGCCTGGGAGCCAGCCCGCAAGGTGGCCGAGCTGACCGCCGCCATGGGAGGCGAGCATATTGTGGTGATCCCTGCCATGTGGCGCGACGACGTCACCGGCCAGGCCATCGAATCGGGCACCCTGGACGGTTCGGCCTGGGATTCGCTGGCCAAGGGCCATGACCGGCTGGGAAGGATCCTGCAGGAGGAATTCGGCCTCAAGCAGCAGTTCCATTCCCATGCCGACTCCCATGTCTGCGGCCAGGGCGACATCGAGAAGTTCCTTGAGCTCACCGACCCGCAATTCACCACCCTGTGCCTGGATACCGGACATGCCGAATACGGTGGAGCTTCCAGCGTGGATTTGATCCGCCGCTTCCCGGAACGCATCGGGTACCTGCACCTGAAGCAGATCAACCCGGACATCCTGGCCACGGTCCGCGAACAGGACATGACCTGGGCCGCGGCCAACTTGGCCGGGGTGATGTGCGAACCGCCTTCCGGGTTGCCTGACCTCAACGAGGTCTTGAAGGAAGTGGAGAAGCTGGGCCGTCCGATTTTCGGAATTGTCGAACAGGACATGTACCCGGTGGCCGACTTCTCGGTGCCGCTGCCCATCGCCACCCGCACCCGCGACTACCTGCTCAGCTGCGGCTCGCGCAGCCGCGTCTAAGAAATCCCCACCTAGCCAAGAATTCTTGAAAGGACATATCGTGCCAGATAACCTGCGCGTCGCCGTCGTTGGAGCCGGGCGCATGGGCGCCGACCACATACAGCGGATCCACCACCGTATTTCCGGAGCCGAAGTCGCGGCCGTTGTCGATATCGACACCGACCGGGTCGCTGCGGCCATCGACGGGATCCCGGGTGCCAAGGGCTACGCCGACCTGTCCGCGGCGCTCGCCGGCGGCGAGGTCAACGCGGTACTGCTGGCGACCCCCGGCTTCCTGCACCACGATGCATTGCTGGCGGTGCTCGAGGCAGATATTCCGGTGCTGTGCGAAAAGCCGCTGACCCCCGATGCCGCTTCCTCCTGGGAGATCGTCGAGGCCGAGGCCAAGCTGGGCCGCAAGCGCATCCAAGTGGGCTTCATGCGGCGCTTCGACGCCGAGTACCGGCAGCTGCGCCAGCTGATCGAGGACGAGAGCCTGGGTGAATTGCTGGTGCTGCACCACCAGCACCGCAACCCCTCCACCCCGGAGGGCTTCACCAATGAGATGCTGATCAACGACTCGGTGGTCCACGAATTCGACGCCATCCGCTACTTCACCGGTGACGAGATCACCTCGGTGCAGGTGCGCTTGGGCAAGGCCACCCGCAATGCTCCCAACGGCCAGCACGACCCCCAGCACGTGCTGCTGGAAACCTCGACCGGAGTGCTCGCCGACGTGGAGATCTACGTCAACGCGAAGTTCGGCTACGAGGTGGCGACCCAGGCTTCCTTCGAGGAGGGCATCGTGTCCATCGGCAATGACGCTGGACCGTATGTGCGTACCGCCGGGCAGTGGGGCGGCAAGGTCACCCCGGGCTTCGAGGAGCGTTTCGGCGCCGCCTACGATACCGAAATCCAGTCATGGGTGGACGCCGCGCTGCGAGGCGAATTGGGCGGGCCCAGCGCCTGGGACGGCTACGCCACCGCGGCCTGCTGCGAGGCGGGAGTCGAAGCCCAGCGCACCGGCGAAAAGGTGGCAGTCAAGCTGAACAGCAAGCCGGATCTCTACAGCTAAGGGCATCATGAAATACGCACTGGACCCGACCCCGTTCCATTCCACCCATTCGCTGCTCCAGTTCCCGGAACTGGCAGCGGAGCTGGGCTATGACAGCATCCAGCTGACACCGCATGCGGACATGATTCCGTTCTTCACCCACCCCAAGGCCGACGATGACCTGGTCGCGCAGCTCGCGGCCCGTTGCCGGGCTTCCGGGGTGGAGATCGCTTCGGTGCTGCCGGTACTGCGCTGGGCCTCGCCCGATGAGAATTTGCGCCAGGCCGCGGTGCGCTACTGGAAGCGCGCCATCCAGATTGCCGTGGATCTCGGCGTGAACCAGATGAACACTGAATTCTCCGGGCGGCCGGAACGCGCCGAGGAGTCCGAGGCGGCGTTCTACCGCTCCATGGAAGAGCTCGTGCCAATCATTGAGCGCGAGGGCATCAATGTGGCCATTGACCCGCATCCGGATGATTTTGTCGAAGAAGGCCTGGCCGCTTGGCGGGTGATCCGCGGGGTGAACTCGCCGAATCTGTCCTTCGTCTACGTTGCTTCGCATTCCTTCCACATGAAGGACAAGCCGCTGGATATCATGCAGGCAGTGGGAGAGCGGCTGCGCGTGGTGCACGTGGCGGACACCATGAACCATCATGCCTCGCACGGGTTGCGCTACATCACCAACCCGCCGGGCAATGCGGTGCGCGTGCACCAGCATCTGAAGCTTGGCGATGGCGACGTGAACTGGGACGAATTCTTCTCCGGCCTCGTGGCCAACGGATTTGCCGACCGCCAGGACAGCGTGATGGTCTCCTGCGTTTTTGCCGAGAACGAGAACGCCGTAGCAGTCGCCAAGTACCAGTTGGAGCAGATGCGCAGCCGCGTTGACGCTGCCCGTGCCGTGCGCGCCTAGCCAAACCGGCTTCCCGAGCCGAATTGCAACATGACGAAAGCCGAATCCGCAAGGGTTCGGCTTTCGTCGTCCTGCCAGGGGCCATCCTGCGCAGAAGGCGGATCCAGCAAGAGCCGCAAAATGCCGTGATGATCTGTGGGCATGGTCCCGGGAAGTGGCGGACCGGGAGGCTGCGGCAGTCCAAAAAGCAGTATCCGCCAGGACAAAATGTCCAAGAATGCTTGCCCAGAAAACACTGATGACGTATTGTCCTTACATAAGGGCTGTGAAGCCCATCACTTTCAATTATCGACGGGGCCGGAATAATGCTCAATGGCCCCCGCCGCACCGAGTGGAGGAAGCCGGATCGCAGTTGATCCGATGGATGGCCGCAGGCCAGCCACGCTTCCACCCGGGCAATCCAAAGGAGTCCCCATGTCCAGTGCGCAGAGTGCTTCTGCAGAGTCGAGTCTGCCGCCCCTTAGTCCGGGCCCCCATGCAAAACGTCTCGGTTTAATCTCCATCGTTGCCTGTTTCGGCGGCCTGCTTTTCGGCTATGACACAGGTGTTGCCAACGGTGCTGAAGGCCCGATGGCCGCCGAGCTGGGCCTGAATCTCCTGCAGATTGGCGTGGTGATCAGCTCGCTGGTCTTCGCCGCCGCAATTGGCGCACTGGTCGGTGGGCAGATCGCTGACGTGTGGGGCCGGCGGAAAACCATCATCATGCTGGCAGTCCTCTTCTTCGCGGGAAGCCTGCTGGTTGTCTTTTCGCCTGCTGGACCGGAACTGGGAACGTTCTCGCCCTTTGGCTACAGCGTGCTGATTGCCGGACGCATCATGCTCGGATTGGCCGTCGGCGGCGCATCTACGGTCGTACCGGTATACCTGGCTGAACTGGCACCGTATGAAATTCGCGGCTCGATCACCGGCCGCAATGAGTTGGCCATCGTCTCGGGCCAGCTGGCCGCCTTCGTCATGAACGCGATCATTGGAACCGTTCTGGGCGGGACCGTGGATGGCATCTGGCGTATCATGTTCGCGATTTGCGCCTTGCCGGCATTGGCGTTGTTCTTCGGCATGCTGCGCATGCCTGAATCCCCTCGCTGGCTCGTGGAAAAGCGCCGCTATGCCGAGGCGTTGCGGGTGCTCAAGACCGTGCGCTCGCCTGAACGCGCACTGGCCGAAGTCCACGAGATCGAGATTGTCGCCGACGAGGAAAAGCTGGCTAACAAGCCGGTGGGCATCAAAGCGGTGCTGAAGAACAAATGGCTGATGCGCATCATCGCCATCGGCATCGGCGTTTCCATGACTCAGCAGCTCACGGGCATCAACTCGATCATGTACTACGGCACGCGCGTGCTGGAAGAATCCGGGATGTCAGAGCAGCAGGCAGTACTGGCGAATATCGCCTTTGGCGTGGTTGCTGTCATTGGCGGAATTATCGCCCTGCGCAACATGGACCGCATGGACCGCCGCAAGACGTTCCTGATTGGCCTGTCGCTGACCACCACCTGCCACCTGCTGGTGGCTATCGCGGGCATGCTGCTGCCAGTTGGCAGCCCGATCCGGCCAGTGGTGATCCTGATCCTGGTGGTTGCCTTCGTGATGTCCATGCAGACATTCCTGAACGTGGCCGTCTGGGTATGGCTGGCTGAAATCTTCCCGCTGCATATGCGCGGACTGGGCATTGGCATCTCGGTGTTCTTCGGCTGGACGACCAACGGCGTGCTGGCGCTGTTCTTCCCATCGCTGGTCTCCGGGATCGGGATTACCGGGTCCTTCTTCATCTTCGCTGGCATCGGTGTGCTGGCACTGTTCTTCGTAGCCACGCAGGTGCCTGAAACCCGTGGACGCTCGCTGGAAGCGCTGGAAGAGGATGTTTCCACCGGAGCGATCTACCACGTCAAGCCTGTGGTCAACGCCTGAATCCCGGCGCATCGCTGAGCTGGCAAGCCCAGCCCCCGCCGCATGGCAAGGGGCTGGGCTCGCCGCTATGCCCGGGGCCTTGCCGTGCTGCCTCGCACTACCAGCTGCGGGGCATGGGTGCTGGAAGCGCCCGGGGCGTTCAGGGCCGCGTGCATGGCGGCTTGGGCCAGTGCCGCGACATCTTGCCGAACGCTGGTCAGATCGGCGTGCGCCAGCCTGGCGAATTCACTGTCGTCATAGCCGACCAGGCAGATCTGTTCGGGAACATGCAGGCCGGCAAGGTCGATTGCTTGGCGGGCGCCGAGTGCCGCACGGTCATTGAAGGCCAGTACCGCTGTGGCGCGTTCGGCTGGGGGAGTTGCTGCCAGGTATTCGCGCAGGACCGTGAAAGCGGTGGCGTCATCGGGGCCAGCTGGGAGCACTTGGCCGTGCGCGTTGGCGCGGGCGGCGGAGTCGGCAAAGGCATCGCGCCGCTGTTGTGCCGCGATGGCAGATCCGCCATCCAGATGCAGCAGCCGGGTGTGGCCGAGCTGGGCCACATGGCGGACGGCTTGTTCAACGCCGGCAGCCTCGTTGGTAATGACGGATGGGATGCCGTCAATCGTGCGCAGCAGGCTGATTATGGGAAGCTGCTTGGAGGCGTGGACCAGTTGAGCCGGCGGAAGTTCCGGGAACAGGCCGATCACCGCTTCGACTCCCGCATCGATCAGCGTATTGAGCACTCGGCGTTCATCGCGGTGCTTGCCGGTAGCGCCCAGGATGATCTCGAAGCCGTTCTGGTCTGCCTGCTCGTACAGGGCATCGGCCAATTCCGCATGCAACGGTTCTCCCAGCGCCAGGGCCAGACCGATGGTCCGGCTGCGGCTGCTGCGCAGCGACCGCGCGCGCGAATCCGGGCGGTAACCCAACTCCGCGGCCGCCTGCTTGACTCGGGACCGGGATTCTTCGCTGGCACCCTCGGCACCGCGCATGACAATCGAGGCCAGCGCTACCGAGACCCCAGAGGCGCGGGCGACGTCGGCCAGTGTGGGGCGTTTTGCAGGGGGTGTCGGCATGGGCGGAACTTTCTTCTAGAACGTTATAGACAGTTGCTATCCAGTGTGCCATGATTTTCCTGAACACTAAATCTAGAACGTTCTAGGAGAGACTTCATGGCTTACCAGACCCTGCCAGAAACTTCAGTAAAGCCGCTGCGCCTGGCCGTTATCGGTACCGGGTGGATCGGAGCATTCCACGCCCGCACCGTGGCGCAGCATCTGCCGGATGCGCTATTGCATGTCATAGCGGACCCGGCGCCGGGCCGGGCCGCTGAACTGGCCGCTGAGCTTGGTTGCCCGAACTACACCGAAGACATCGCCGACGTGCTTGCCGACGACAGCGTGGACGCCGTGGTTATCGGGGCGCCTTCGAGCTTCCATGCCGGCTTGATCGCCCAAGCCGCCGCAGCCGGAAAGCACATCTTCTGCGAAAAGCCGGCAGCGCACGCGTTGTCGGACTTGGACGCCGCGCTTGACGCCGTGGAGGCTTCCGGGGTGCTGCTGCAGATCGGTTTCAACCGGCGCTTCTCCCGGGACTTCGCCGTTGTGGCGGAACAGGTGCATTCCGGAGTTATTGGCACCCCGCAACTGCTGCGCTCGCTGACCCGGGATCCAGAAGTGGCCGGCGGGCTGCCCAACGCGGCAAAGATCCGTTCCCACGTCATTTTCACTGAAACCCTGATCCACGATTTTGACACCCTGAACTGGTTGAACCCGGGAGCCGAAGCAGTGGAAGTCCACGTCATGTCCGATGCGCTGGTGGCCCCTGAGCACCGGGGCTCCGGTTTGCTGGATACCGCCGTGGTGAGCCTGCGCTACTCCAATGGGGCAATCGCCGTGGCCGAGGCGAACTTCTCGGCCAGCTACGGCTATGACGTGCGCGGAGAAGTCTTCGGTTCAAAGGGCATGGTGCAGGCAGGCAATCCGGTGCAGCTGGCCGCGGCCAGCTTCGACAGCCAGGGAGCGCATGCGCCAACCGAACGGTTGAACATCGAGCTATTCGCCCAGGCCTACCGCGAGCAGCTCTCGGTCTTCGCCCGCAAGATCCGGGGCTTGCGCGAGGATACGGCTGATGCGGCCCTGGCGGTCCCCACCGGCGCCGACGCCCGCGCAGCCCTGCGCATCGCACTGGCGGCCTTGGAATCCGCAGAATCCGGGCTGCCGGTCAAGTTGGAATCCGCCACCCGCCTTGCGGTGAACCCATGAACGGGCAACTGGCGGTCTGTGCCGAAATGGTCTTCCTGGACCTTCCGCTGATCGACCGGGTGAAGCGCCTGGACGAGGCCGGCTTTGAAATAGAACTCTGGGATATCCGGGGCAAGGACCTGCCGGCGTTGGCGGCCACCGGCGCCCGTTTCGGCTCCATGACAGGCTACAGCGCTGGCAGCCTCTGCGATCCGGACAGCGCGGGCGAAGTTGTTCGCACCGCCAAGGAATTGATCCCGGCAGCCCAGCAGCTGGGCATCCACCGGCTAGTTGTGCATCCGGCCCAGCTCGTTGACGGGCAGGCGGCCAGCCCGCAATTCCGGGCTACCGGAGAGATGTGGCTCACCGCAGCGCGAACGCTGGAAGCACTGGGCCGCATCGGCGAAGAGCACCAGGTCACCTTCATGCTGGAGAACCTGAACACGATCCTGGATCACCCTGGAATCCCGCTGGGACGCGCCAAGGACACGATGTCCCTGGTCAAGGCCGTCGGGCACCCGAACGTGAAGATGATGCTGGACCTGTACCACGCCCAAATTGGCGAGGGGAACCTCATCGAACTGGTGCGCTCGGCGCTTCCGCACATTGGGGAAATCCAGGTCGCAGACGTACCCGGACGGTGCGAGCCGGGCACCGGGGAGATCAACTATCTGGCCGTCGCCCGTGTGCTGGCCGAGCTGGGTTATTCTGGCCCGATCGGCATGGAGGCCTACGCCAGCGCAGATTCCGAAGGAGCCATCGCGGCCTTTGCCCAGGCGTTTTCACCGCTGTCCAAGCCCGTGGCGCGCTAGCATCATGCACCGAGCATCGGAATGAGAGTCTAAAGCCCAGTGGCGGCAGCAGGAAAACCTGCTGCCGCCACTTGGCGTGCGTTCCGAGAAGCTACGCGCCAGCGCCGAAAGGCAAGCGCGAATCCATGCTCTGCGAATCCCAAGTCTGGCGGATCCAGCCGTGGTGGGGATCATCGCTGATCAGCCAATCGCGCACCCGCCCCGGGCCGGCCATGACGTTCAGGTAGTAGAGGTCGTATCCCGGCCCGGCCATGGCCGGACCATGCCAGCCGTAGGGGACCAGGACAACGTCCCCGGTGCGGACCTCGGCATTTACATCGATGGGGCGTTCATCCGAAGCATAAACGCGCGCGTAGCCGATGGGATCGCTTGCCGCCTCGGCGGGCATGCCCTGGGCTAGCTGCGTCTCGAAGTAGTAGATTTCCTCGAGGCTGGTTTCGCCTTCCTTCTCCTGATCATGCTTATGCGGAGGGTAGGAAGACCAGTTGCCCGCCGGAGTGATGACTTCGCAGACGATGAATCGGTCCGCTTCCAGGGCGGCCGGGGTGCCGAAGTTGTGGACCTGGCGGGAGCAGTTTCCTGCGCCGCGCAGCTCCACAGGGGTCTCTTCTGCCCTGATCAGCCGGGTCGGGTAGGACTGCTTGGCCGGGGCCAGTGCGACGGCGACCCGGCCCCCTTTGGCGGAGCTGATGGACAGCGCCGTGTTGATGCCGGTGTAGAGGACATCAGCAGGTCCAGCAAAGACTGATTCGCGACCCTTGAGAACATGTTCGGTTCCTGCCATGGCGACAGTGAATGATTCGCCGCTGAGCGGGACCACGATCCGTTCTTCGCTGCAGGCCTCCAGTTCAACTGTTTGGCCAGGGGCCAGCTCAGCTACCTTGAGTCCGGTGTGTGCCCAGCCGTCTATGGAAACGGCTGAGTCATGGGCACCGAGCGAGATGCTCCATTCTCCGTTAGCGGCCGAACCTGCAGGGTAAATCCAATCGGTCATCAGTCGATCCTTTCGACGGCGGGGGACAGGTGCCTAGCGTTGCACCAAGGTCATTTCAAAACTGTAGGCGTCTGCTCGATAAACATGGGAGCCGGTTTCCACGTTGCGCCCAGTGTCATCCACCGCGGTGCGCTGCATGGTCACCAGGGCCGAACCGGCCGCTGTGTCCAAGGTCTTGGCCTGGGCTTCATCTGCGGTCGTGGCCCCGATGCGCTGCTGGGCCAGGCGGAAGTTCACCCCTGCTTCGCGCAGGAGCTCGTAGAGGCCATGGGCCTGCAAGGACTTTTCGTCCAGCTCGACAATGTCGTCGCGAACCCAGTTCTCCATGAGGGCCAGCGGGCTGCCTCCGGCAGAACGCAGCCGGGTGAAGTGGTAGACAGAGACGTCCTTGGGCAGCGAAAGAAGATCCTGGATCTCCGGCGGAGCGGGAATGTGCTCGAAGCTGAGCAGGGTGGTAGAAGGCTTCTTCCCGGCGCGCTCAAGGTCGTCATTCAGGCTGGACAGCTCAAGATGCCGGCGGATCTGGCTGGAAACAACCTGCGTTCCCACACCGCGCTTGCGCACCAGCAGGCCGGACTGGACTAGGTCATCCATGGCCTTGCGAATGGTGGGCCGCGAAAGCCGCAGCCGCTGGGCCAGCTCGATTTCATTTTCCAGTCGAGTGCCCGAGGCCAGCGAACCGTCGCGGATCGCGCCTTCGATGCCTTGCGCTACCTGGTGGTAGAGGGGAATTGGCGAAGATCGGTCGATCTTGATGCTCAGTGGTGTGCTCACAGCTGCTCCTTGCCGGCGACTTTGTCATGATATGTCGCTTTGACAGGACAAACTATATATGAAAGTTCACGATTTGGGCATCCTTTGGCTGGAAATCCAATCATTCCAAAGCATTCTCCACGCAAGTTGGTGATCCCAGCGGGGTTGCCAACCGCGGGGTTCGAGTCAGACATGAGGTCCGACAAGGGGAATTGGACAACAGGTTGGATTGTCCAATTGTCCAGATAAAAAATTCGGCAGATTCCATTGCCCGAGGATTCCAGTGGCACATATGGTTTTTTGGAACGGTCCAAGACTTGAGGTGAGCCGCGGCGGCCACAGGGAATCACGGCGTTAAACGCCGCAGACAGGAGAACATCATGAATGAACAGCGCAGCATCGGCGTGGGGCTGATCTCGGTGGGATGGATGGGCAAGCTGCACGCTCGCGCCTACAGTTCGGTGCCCTATGCTTATCCAGAGCTGGGCATCAAGCCAAGACTGGTCATAGCCGCGGACACCGAGCAGTCGCGAGTCGACTTCGCGATCTCAACACTGGGCTTCGAGCGCGGAACACTGGACTACCACCAGGTGCTAGCCGATCCCGAGGTGGATGTCGTCTCGATTTGCGCTCCGAACTTCCTGCACGCCGACATGGCGATCGCCGCAGCGGAGGCCGGCAAGCACTTCTGGATCGAAAAGCCCGCCGGCCGAAGCCTGGCCGAAACGCAGGCTATCGAGCAAGCCGCCATCCGCAATGGCGTGGTCACCTCGGTCGGGTTCAACTACCGGCATGCGCCAGCTATCGCACGCGCCCGCCAGCTGGTGCAAGAAGGCCGGCTGGGATCCATCGCGAATGTCCGCGCCAGCTTCCTTGCCGGATATGCGGCAGACCCCCGGGCCGCTCTGTCGTGGCGCTTCAACCGGGAGCTGGCCGGCAGCGGGGTGCTTGCTGACCTGTTCAGCCATGCAGCTGATCTATGCAGCCATGTTGTCGGCCACATCCAGGGCATTTCCGCATCCACCAATGTCATGATCCCGTCCCGGCCGAAACTATCCATGGGCCAGGGCACGCATTTCGACCTGATCGAAGTCGGTGAGCAAGGTGAGGTCGAGAATGAGGACTACGCCGCAGCGTTGGTGCGTTTCAGCCCAGAAGGCGTGGCGGACCGCGCGATCGGAACTATCGAGGCATCCCGGGTGGCTGTGGGACCGCAGTGCGGTTACCGACTGGAAATCTACGGCATGGAAGGTTCGGTCAAGTGGGATTTTGAACGCATGAATGAACTGGAAGTCGTGCTCGGTCGAGACAATGAAGAGCAGGGATTCACGACGGTGATCGGCTCGCCAAAGCATGGCGAATACTCCCGGTTCCAGCCAGGCCCAGGGAACGCGATGGGCTTTGACGACCTCAAGACCATCGAGGCCAAGAAGTTCCTGCTGGCTGTCGCCGGTGGCGAGAAAACGAACTCCACCATCGCCGATGCGGTGGCGGCAGCCGCAGTGGTCGAAGCGGCCGAAGCATCTGCCGCAAGCGGCACGTGGCAGGCGCTGGATGAGCCGGTGCGCGCTGCGAGTGTGCAATACTGACCGCCATGCCTAACTCGTCGCGCCGCCGCCCCACGATCCGGGACGTCGCCAAGCATGCCGGGGTCTCAAAATCCTTGGTCTCCCTGGTGCTCTCGGATCCTAGCAAGGTCAGTTCGATGCGGCGTTCGCTGGTCGAGGACTCCATCCGCGAGTTGGGCTATCAGCCCAACCTGGCAGCGCGCTCGCTTTCGGCCGAGAACCGGCATGCCATTGGCGTCGTCCTGGGGGAACTGCATAATCCCTGGGTTCTGAGCGTCGCGGAAGTGGTTCGCGAACAGTTGCAAGCAGCAGGGCTTGACGTGCTGTTCAGTGCGGCCGCGATCCACGACGGGCAGGGCGTTGGGCCCGCGGAACTGCAGACCTTGCGCGATTTGCGGGTCAGCGGAATTCTCGTCGTCGGATCAGCCGATGACGCCGTCAGCTTCGAAGCCGCCTTGGGTGAGACTCCCGCTGTATTTGTTGGCGGCGGGCGCCAGGCCCAATCAGGCACTGGCGCGGTTTCGGTTAATGATGAGCAGGGCTTCGGTTTGGTGATTGACCACTTGGTCGATTGCGGAAATGCGCGGATTACCCATATAGCCGGTGGCGCTGGTCCGGTTTCTGCGACGCGCGAAGCTGCCTATCATCGGGCGATGCTGCGCCATGGCTTGCGCCAGCATGTACAGGTGGTGGAAGCCGGGCCAACGATTCAGGCCGGGCATGAAGCCGTAGCGCGGTTGCTGGCCTCGGGGGCACGGCCTGAATCGCTGGCTTGTTTCAATGATCTTTCCGCCATTGGGGCGCTGCAGGCTCTGGATGAGGCTGGCGTGTCTGCGGCGGTGACTGGCTACGACAATATTTCCCTATCGTCGCTGGGAAGAATTTCGCTGACCAGCATCGGCTCGGATTCGGAAGATCTCGGTCGCAGCAGCGTGCGGCTGCTGCTCCAATTGATGCGGAATCCGGAAGGAAAATTTGCACGTCAGTTGATGATTCCACCGCGGCTTATCGTGCGCTCCTCGTCGCAGCTGCACCGTTGAACCCTGTGAAAGCGGCGTTTCGCCGTGCTTGTCGAGGTCGGCAAATTACTCGTCTTCACATCCTTATGTCTTAACAAAGTCTTGACGGATCGCTTTTCGTCACGCACACTTTAGGCATCTTGTGATTCAAGTCACGGAACATCTTGTTAAGGCGGCCCGCCCCAGGGGACAATCGGGGTGCGCCGGGGATTCCTGAAGGGGAAACGAATATGGGAAAGCCAATTTGGCGCAAACTCGCAATCACGCTCGCCATCATTCCAGCATTGGGGCTGGCGGCTTGCTCGTCCACTGGCGGGCGTGCACCGGAACCGGAAAGCAATGCCGGTGGCGGTGCGGTGGCGGCTACTGACCGCATGAAAATCGCGGTCATCACCCACGCGGCTCCAGGAGATACCTTCTGGGACATTCTTAGAAAGGGCGCTGAAGAAGCTTCGGCCAAGGACAACGTAGAACTCCAGTATCTGAGTGATCCTGATGGCGGACGCCAGTCCCAGCTGATCGAGCAGGCTATTGACCAGGGCGTCGACGGCATCGCCGTGACCCTGGCCAAGCCCGACGCCATGGCTGGAGCGCTAGGCAAGGCTGCCGATGCCGGGATCCCCATTGTCAGCTTGAATGCCGGTGAAGCCCGATTCAAGGATCTCGGAGCATTTGCCCACTTCGGTTCCAATGAGCAGCTTGCAGGCCAGGCCGCTGGCGAAAAGCTGAAGGAGGCGGGAATCAAGAAGCCGATATGCGTCATCCAGGAACAGGGGCACGTTGGGCTTGAAGCACGTTGCGCCGGCGTGAAGAAAATCGTCCCAGACACCGAAATACTCTACGTGCAGGGCACTGACATGACCCAGGTTGAATCAACGGCAACCGCAAAGCTCCAAGCCGATAAGCAAGCCGACGCGATCATCGGCCTGGGCGCACCCATCACGATGACACTGCTCAAGGCTAAAGCCACGGCGAAGTCCGAGGTCGAGGTAGCTTCCTTCGACATGAACTCGCAGTTGGTTGAAGAAATCACCAAGGGCAATGTGATGTTCACCGTTGACCAGCAGCCTTGGTTGCAGGGCTACATGGCAGTTGATGCGCTGTGGCAGAACAACCGTGGCGGCTTCACCATCGGCGGTGGACAGGCGACGTTGACCGGCCCGGCTGTTGTAGACAAAGCCGTCGCTGAGCAAATTACCAGTTTCGCCCAAGAAGGCGTCCGCTAGCCACATCCCCTCGGCGCGCGCCTGATCTGCCGGTAGCGGCGATCCGGCGCGCAGCCTGGACACGGAGGAAATCCCATGTCATCTATAACAGCTTCACCCTCTCAAAAGAGAAAATCTCCGGCTCTGGACGAGCGCGTCGGCAAGAAAAGCGCATTGTCTATCCTTCTGGGCCGTCCGGAGATCGGTGCTCTCGTGGGCGCCATCGCCCTCTTCGTATTCTTCGCCGTCGTCGCTCCGGTCTTCCTGGCTCCCGCATCCTTGGCCACCGTCCTCTATGGGGCTTCGACCATCGGCATCATGGCCGTTGGCGTGTCACTGCTGATGATCGGTGGCGAGTTCGACCTATCCACCGGTGTGGCCGTCATTTCTTCGGCGCTCAGTGCATCGATGATCTCCTGGTACTTCGGTCTCAACGTCTGGGTCGGCATTGCCTTGGCCCTGGTCGTCTCGCTGCTGATCGGTTTCATCAACGGAATCATCCTGATCAAGACCAAGCTGCCATCCTTCATCGTGACGCTGGCCAGTTTCTTGATGCTCACCGGCCTGAATCTGGGCCTGACGCGAGCCATTGGCGGCTCGGTGTCCTCTCCATCTATTGCGGATATTGAAGGATTCCAGAGCGCAAAGGCGGTCTTTGCCTCTTCAGTCAATATCGCCGGGATCGACGTCAAGATCACCGTGTTCATCTGGATCGCCATGGTGATCATCGCTTCCTGGATCTTGCTCCGAACCAAGATCGGGAACTGGATCTTCGCCGTAGGCGGGGATGAGAAGGCCGCTCGCGCCGTCGGCGTTCCAGTGGTCCGCACCAAGATCGGACTCTTCATGGCCGTTGGATTCTGCGGCTGGGTGCTGGGCATGCACAACCTCTTCGCCTTTGACTCGGTGCAGTCCGGCGAAGGCATCGGCAATGAATTCCTCTACATCATTGCCGCGGTCATCGGCGGCTGCCTGCTCACCGGCGGTTACGGTTCAGCCATTGGCGGCGCTATCGGGGCGTTCATTTTCGGCATGGCGAACAAGGGCATCGTGTACGCGGAATGGAATCCGGACTGGTTCAAGTTCTTCCTTGGCCTGATGCTGCTCTTGGCTACGGTGGTCAACATCGTGGTGAAAAAGCGTGCGGAATCCAGCAAGTAGGAAGCCAAGGACAAAAATCATGAAGACTCGCAAGAATAAGAAGACCGAAGACCTGCTCGAGAAGCTCGAGCCCAAGATCAGCGACAACCTGCTGACCCTCAAGGGAGTTGGCAAGCACTACGGAAGCATCATCGCCCTGCGCGGTGTCGACATGGTGGTGGATCCGGGCAAGGTCACCTGCGTTCTCGGGGATAACGGCGCCGGCAAGTCCACGCTGATCAAGATCATCGCCGGCTTGCACCAGCACGATGAAGGAGAGTTCAGTTTGCATGGCTCGGCCATCAAGCTCAAGAGTCCCCGCGTCGCACTGGATGCCGGCATCGCCGCGGTGTACCAGGACCTGGCGGTCGTTCCTTTGATGCCGATCTGGCGCAACTTCTTCCTCGGCTCGGAACTGACCACCGGGGTTGGGCCGTTCAAGAAGCTTGATGTGCAGAAAATGAAGGACATCACCAAGCAGGAGCTCTCCGACATGGGCATTGATCTGCGTGACGTCGAGCAGCCGATCGGCCAGCTGTCCGGCGGTGAACGCCAGTGCGTAGCCATCGCTCGCGCGGTATATTTCGGAGCCAAGGTCCTGATCCTCGATGAGCCCACCGCCGCCTTGGGCGTCAAGCAGTCCGGCGTGGTGCTGCGCTACATCCTCCAGGCGCGCGACCGCGGGTTGGGTGTCATCTTCATTACGCACAACCCGCATCACGCGTATCCGGTAGGGGACTCGTTCCTGTTGCTGAAACGCGGCCGCTCCATCGGGTACTACTCGAAGTCGGAAATCACCGTCGAAGAGCTGACCGCCCAGATGGCCGGTGGCGCTGAACTCGCTGAACTGGCTCATGAGCTTGAACAGCTTGGTGGACATGATGAAGAGCTGGCAGAGGCAGAGGCGGGCGCGAACTCTCAAGCAACAGCCTGACCCAACCGCAGCTAAGGCCTGGGCTTCTTCGCGATGGTGAAGAAGCCCAGGCCTTAGCTGTCCCATTGCTTAGAGCGAGTAGTCAATCATTTCACTATGGCCAGTAGCGATGGAACGCACCGCGGCCTGGGCGATGGCCTGGGATTTGAGCCCCTCACGCAACGTGACAGGTACTTCCCGGTCTTCGTCCAGTGCCTGAACGAAGGCTCCCAAGCTGGCGGCATAGGTTGGCTGGACCCTGTCGAACCAGTTGCCGTGCAGCCCGTGGGATTGCGCGTGCTGCCCCTGGAACAGGCTGACGTGCCCCGAGGGTTGCCGTTCAGATGCGGCCATGGCTTCAGACCCCAGCGCTTCGATGCGTTCGTCATAGCCATAATTCGTATGGCGCACACAATCTATTTGGGCCATCGCTCCACTAGGGAACTGCAGCGAACTGATCGAAGTGTCCACATCGCCAAATTCCGCAATCTCCGGGGCGGACAGGGCCGAGCCGAAGGCGTGCACCTGCAGGGGATCCTGGCCTGATATCCAGCGTGCCAAATCATAGAAGTGCACGGCCTGATCGCGGAACTGGCCGCCAGAATTTTTCAGGTAATCCAGTGGTGGCAATGCTGGGCCACGCGAAGTCAACTGGAGCAAAGCCAGATCGCCGATTCGCCCGGAGTGCACGAGCTCCTTGAGCTCTGCGTGAGCGCGATCGAAGCGCCGGTTGAAATTGACCATGGCCTTGATTCCTGAACGTTCAACGTAGGCTACCGTCGCCTTTGCCGTTTCCAAGTCGAGGTCGATTGGCTTTTCGACGAGAGCCGCCAGGCGCGCATCGGCTGCAAGGCGGAGGTTCTGGGCGTGGGAATCCGTTGATGACGCGATGAACACTGCGTCCAGGCCGTCATTGCCGAAAATCTGGTCGAGCGTTGCTGCTGCCTTGGCGCCATGTCGCGAGGCCAGAGCAGCAGCTCGCTGAGGGTCAATGTCGTAGACCAGTTTAAAGTCGATCTCCGGGTGTGCGGCCAAGTTGTGTGCATGCACCGAGCCGATGAAGCCGGCGCCGATCAGGGCGAATCTTTGCATTGAAGGCACCTCGTGAAGTTGGTTGAAGTCAGGAGACCATGATGTCCAGAAGATTGTGCATGGTGCTGGCAACCTTGTGGAAGTCGTGCTCATTGGCGCGGTCAGAGAACATCTCGGAAACCCACCAGCCGTCATAGCCGGTGGACTTGATCGCGTCCACCCACTGCTGCAATGGGATGGCGCCACCGCCGATGACGACATTGCGGTGCACGTCCTGGGCCGGAACCTCATGGCGCCGATCCAGATCCAACCCGTCGGAAATATGGGCCGCCTTGATCAGTTCCTTGGGCAACGCGGCCACTTCTTCCAAGGTGTCCCCGACGGTCCAGAAATGCCAGGTGTCCAAGGCGATGCCAACGTTCTCGCGGCCGCAGCGCTCAATAATTTCCAGGGCTTGCCGACACCGATTGATATTGGACCAAGCCAGCGGTTCCAAGTAGATCTCCAGCCCGTGCTCTGCGGCGATCCCGGCGGCAGCAGATACATTATCGGCGGCAATGGCCATGGCTTCCGGTTCCGAGAGGCCGAGTGTCCCGCGGTAGCGATCATCAGATGCTGCGAGTTTTCCGGACTTTAAATCCTTGACCACATTCCAGTCCACTGGCCCGGTGCACATTTGCAGGATCGGTGCGCCGACCACTGTGGCGATTTCGGCCATCCGCCTGACTTCCCGGAGCATGTCATCCCGTGCGGTGCCTTGGCGTTCAAGGTCAAGGACTGCGCCGATTCCTGTCACTTCAAGGCCCGTGAGCATTTCTGGAAGCGTGTGCACAGAAAAGCCGGCATCAAGATAGCGATAGAGTTTCGGGCTTTGCAGCTCGATGCCGCCGAATCCGGCCGACCGTGCCGTTGCAATGTCGGTGGCAACATTCCCGTAGAAACTTGTTGTGACATTCATGGACAGTTTTGCCATTGGTCCTCCTTGGCGTGTGGAATGCATGCGTGGAAACAAAATGTACAGTTGTCAGTACAAAGGTGCTTCCAAGATCATATGCCCACTGCTCCCCGGAAAGTAATACGCTCGGGCAAATTCTCCATGAGTTTTTTCCGAGCCGCCGCTAGGCTGGTCTGCGAGTGCAGGATACGTCTGTTCATCACCGGTTTTTCAATGGTTCAAGGCGAAAGTGCGTTATATACCTTCAAGGGAATGCAGTAATCCGGCTCGCTGATTGACTGGATATTCGCCCGCGACAGTGGCTGTTTCGAAGGTGTTTGCAATAATGACCGTTGTGAACATTGCTCAGCCCGGTGAAGGGCGCCCAGGAAACCGGCCCCCGTCGATGGCGGATGTGGCGGCCTTGGCCGGGGTGTCCCATCAGACGGTTTCCCGCGTGCTCAACGACCATCCAAACGTCAGGGCGGGAACCCGCGACCAGGTGCTGGATGCCATCCGTCAGCTGGGTTATCGCCGCAACCGAGCCGCGCGGGCACTGGCCACATCGCACTCGAGCACTATCGGCATTCTGACCATCGGCAGCGAATTCTTCGGACCTCAATCCACCGTGCTGGCCATCGAGGCCGCTGCCCGTGCGCAGGGATATTTCGTGACCGTTACCGCACTGGATCGCTATGACGCGCACAGCGCGAGCGAAGCCCTCAGCCACCTGGTGGACCAGGGCGTTGATGGCGTGGTGATGGTTGCGCCCTTCGAAAAGGTGATCGATGCCCTGGATGATGCTGCGCTGACGATTCCAGTGGTGGTCGTGGCCGCTCGCACCGAGGTTCCCGACGCGGATCCGGCGCATTACGTGTACATCGACCAGCGTGAAGGCGCGCGCTTGGCCACTGGTCATCTTCTGGCCCTGGGGCACCGCAAGATCGTCCACGTGTCCGGGCCGACCGGCTGGTTCGACGCCACCGAACGGCAGATCGGCTGGCGGGAAAAAATGCTGGAAGCCAAGGCCCCGATTGTTGAGGTGCCAGCTGAATCCTGGCAGGCCCAGAGCGGCTATGAGGCAGGCCAGCGTCTGGTTGACCCGATACGCGCCGGCGAAGTTACGGCAGTATTCGCAGCGAATGATTACCTTGCCACCGGTGTTCTGCGTGCTTTCTGGGAAGCCGGGCTGGAAGTGCCCAATGACGTTTCGGTTATCGGTTTCGACGACCTGCAAATCTCCAATTTCCTGATCCCTTCGCTGACCACGGTTCGCCAGCCTTTCCGCGATGTCGGCCATGCTGCGCTGATGGAATTGCTGGAAGGCGCCACGGCTGACAGGGTCCCGAAAGTGATTGCGCCAACGCTGGTAATCCGGGCGAGTACCGCACCGCCCAACGCCCGCTAGCCAAGCGCTTCATTCCCCGAGTCCGGGATCCGGTATTGCGGATCACAAATTGTTAGCGCTAACATTGGATCGAGGTTTTGTTCTGCCAGCGCATTTTTCGCGAGTGGAGCAGGAAACGATGGCTATGGCGCTGCTCACCGAGCTGTGCGAACGGAGATTTCATGGCAACACAGCTCAACGGGCCAACCGCCCGCGAGATCATCAGCACCGGCGAAGCCGTGCTGGGCATCGAGTTCGGTTCAACGAATATCAAAGCCAGCCTGATCGGCCCCGGCCACCAGCAGCTTGCCAGCGGAAGCCACGCCTGGGAGAACCAGTACGAAAACAGGAATTGGACCTACTCCCGCGAAGCCATCGTCGCCGGCCTGCAGGACTGCATGGCCCAGGTGCTGGCAGATGCCCAAGAGCGCCACGGAGTACGCCCAACGCAGCTAGGAGCCGTTGGAATCTCCGCGATGATGCATGGCTACCTCGCCTTCGACGCCGACCGGGAACTGCTGGTTCCCTTCCGCACCTGGCGCAACACCTCCACGGCAAAAGCGGCGGCGATGCTAAGCGAGGAACTGGACTTCAATATCCCGCAGCGCTGGTCCGTAGCGCACTACTTCCAAGCGCTGCTCAACGGCGAAGAGCACGTGTCGAAAGTTTCCCGCCTGAACACGCTGGCCGGATTCGTGCATGAGCTTCTCACCGGAAATTTTGTGCTTGGCGTGGGCGATGCCGCGGGAATGTTCCCCATCGATTCAGCCACCGGCAGCTACGATGCACGGATGCTTTCCGCCTTTGACGCGGTGGCTGCCCGGCATGGCGCGACCGCAGGGCTTTCCTCAATGCTGCCCGCGGCACTGCCCGCCGGTGCAGATGCTGGCACGCTTAGCGAAGCCGGGGTCTTGCTCCTGGACCCCACCGGCCAGCTCCAGCCTGGCAGCCCGCTGTGCCCACCGGAAGGAGACGCCGGAACCGGCATGGTGGCCACCAATTCGGTAGCCCAGCGCACCGGCAACATCTCCGCCGGAACCTCCATTTTCGCGATGGTGGTCCTCGACGCGCCGCTCAAGGAAGTGCACCACGAAATCGACGTGGTCACCACGCCCGATGGGCATCCGGTAGCAATGGTCCACTGCAATAACGGCGCCAGCGAATTTGCCGCCTGGGCCCAGGTCTTCGGGCAGTTCGCCCGGGCGCTGGGCAGCGACGCCGACGACAACGCGGTCTTCGAAACCCTGCTGCGTTCGGCCCTTCAGGGTGCTGCCGATGGTGCGGGGCTCTTGGCCTACAACAATCTTTCCGGCGAACCGGTAGCGGGTCTTGCCGAAGGCCGTCCGGCCATCCTGCGCACCCCGGACTCCACGCTGAACCTGCCCAACTTCGTGCGTGTTCAGGTGTACGCCATGTTCGCCACGCTGAGCCTCGGACTGCGCGTGCTGGCCGCCGAAGGCGTCGAGGTCAAGCAGATGTTTGCCCATGGCGGCATCTTCCGCACCGCCGGGGTGGCCCAACGGCTGCTGGCCGCTGCGATCAACACTCCCGTCCTTGTCGGGGACAGCGCCGGACACGGAGGTGCATGGGGCATCGCCGTCCTGGCAGCGTACCGGCGCCGAGTCCTCGATGGCCTGCAGCAGTCCCTGCCTGAATTCCTGGATTCCGAAGTCTTCGCCGGTGCCGCTTTGAGCCTCGCGGAGCCGCAGGCCGATGACCGTGCCGGCTTCGAGGCCTACCTGGAAACCTATGAAGCCGGCCTGGCCATTCAGCGCACCGCCATTACCGCCATCTAGGCATCGCACACAGTTTCGGACGAAAAGAGAAACCGATGAATCAACCACGAATCCTGGCGGATTACCCGCAGTCAATGCAGGACGAGGTGGCCACGGTCCGCCAGATTGTTGCCGACCTGCACGCCGAATTGCCGCGCTATGAGCTGGTGGTCTGGACTGCCGGCAACGTGTCGCAGCGCGTGCGCCACCCGGAAATCGCCGACGGCTCCGCGGACCTGTTCGTGATCAAGCCATCGGGCGTCGCCTACGACGAGCTGACCGCGCAGTCCATGGTGGTCTGCACCTTGGACGGCAAGCTGCTCGATGGCACCCGCACCCCGTCCTCGGACACCGCGGCCCATGCCTACACCTACGAGCACATGCCGCAGGTGGGCGGCGTGGTGCATACCCACTCCACCTACGCCACCGCATGGGCGGCGCGCGGCGAGGAAATTCCCTGCGTGCTGACCATGATGGCCGACGAATTCGGCGGCCCGATCCCGGTAGGCCCCTTCGCCATCATTGGCGATGATTCGATTGGCCGCGGCATCGTGTCCACGCTGAGCGAGTCCCGCAGCCCGGCCGTGCTGATGCGCAACCACGGTCCTTTCACGATCGGAAAGGACGCCAAGGCCGCAGTCAAAGCCGCAGTGATGTGCGAGGAGGTGGCGCGAACCGTGCACATCTCGCGCCAGCTAGGCAACCCGGTCGCGATCGACCAGAAGCATATCGACTCGCTCTACGAGCGCTACCAGAACGTCTACGGACAGTAAGGACATCATGGCCAAGGCATATAACACCCAAGAAATCTGGTTCTTCACCGGCAGCCAGGACCTGTACGGCGAAGAGACGCTGCGCCAGGTGGCGCAGCAGTCCACCGAGGTCGCGCAGGCGCTGGATGCGTCCGCCGACGTTCCGGCAAGGATCGTGTGGAAGCCGGTCCTGAAGGACTCCGAATCGATCCGCCGCGCAATGCTGGAAGCAAACTCGGATGACAAAGTGCTGGGCGTCATCACCTGGATGCACACCTTCAGCCCGGCCAAGATGTGGATCAACGGCCTGAAGGCCCTGCAGAAGCCGCTGCTGCACCTTCACACCCAGGCCAATGTCGAACTGCCCTGGGATTCGATCGACTTCGACTTCATGAACCTGAACCAGGCCGCCCACGGCGACCGCGAGTACGCCTACCTGGCCACCCGCCTGGGCGCGGCCCGCACCACCGTGGTCGGCCATGTCTCCAACCCGGCCGTATCCCGCCGCGTGGGCACCTGGATCCGCGGCGCTGCCGGCTTCAACGCCGTGCAAAACCTGAACCTGGTCCGCTTCGGCGACAACATGCGCAACGTCGCGGTGACCGAGGGGGACAAGACCGAGGCGGAGATCCGCTTCGGCGTCTCGGTGAACACCTGGGCCGTCAACGACCTGGTCGAAGCGGTCCAGGCCGTGGCCGAGGCCGACATCGATGCGCTGGTCGCCGAGTACGAGCGCGAATACGACGTCGTGCCCGAACTGCGCGCCGGCGGTGCCCGCCACGAGTCGCTGCGCTATGCCGCATCCCAGGAAATTGCGCTGGAAGCCTTCCTGTCCAAGGCCGGCGCCATGGCGTTCACGACCAACTTCGAGGACCTGGGCGGGCTCAAGCAGCTGCCGGGCCTGGCTGTGCAGCGCCTGATGGGCAAGGGCTACGGCTTCGGCGCCGAAGGCGACTGGAAGACCGCGGTACTGGTGCGTGCCGCCAAGGTCATGGGCGAGGGCCTGCCGGGCGGCGCCTCGCTGATGGAGGACTACACCTACGACCTGACTCCCGGCAAGGAGCTGATCCTCGGCGCCCACATGCTCGAGGTCTGCCCGTCGCTGACCACCTCCAAGCCGCGGGTTGAAATCCACCCGCTGGGCATCGGCGGCCGCGAGGATCCGGTGCGCATGGTCTTCAACGCGGACGTTGCCGAAGGTGCGGTGGTCGTGTCCATGGCCGATATGCGCGAGCGCTTCCGCCTGACTGCCAATGTGGTGGATGTGGTCACCCCGCCGGCGGACCTGCCGAATCTGCCGGTGGCGCGCGCGGTGTGGAGCCCGCGGCCGGACTTCAATACTTCCGCCGAGTCCTGGCTGGCTGCCGGCGGTGCGCACCACACGGTGATGTCCACGGCCGCGGGGATCGAGGCTTTCGAGATCTTCGCCGAAATCGCAGGCACCGAGCTGCTGGTTATCGATGAGGAAACCACCCGCCGGAACTTCGCGCAGCAGATTCGCGTGAACCAGAGCTACTACCGCTTGGCGCAGGGTTTCTAGCGGTTCGAAGGACACCTGCCCAGGTAATGCGCGCCCCGTTGCGGGGCGTGCATTACCAATGAGTAAGGAATCTTAATTTATTTACATAGAGGGTGGCTGAAATCACTGTGTTAGCGCTAACATAGTGTGAGTCCAGTCTCACTCGCAGATATGGCAACCTTTCAAGGAGGAAAAGATGGCATGGAATAATTGGACCCGCAAGGCCGCGGCGACCATGGGATCGCTGGCACTGGTCGGCGCATTGGCAGCGTGCAGCGGCGGTGGCGCTGGCGGCGGAGCAGGAGCCGGCGAAGGCGAGTCGACTGCACCTGAGGACATCCAGGTGGGCGTGGCAATGCCAACTGAGACTTCCGAGCGCTGGATTGCCGACGGCGAAGCCGTCAAGTCCCAGCTGGAAGCCGCTGGCTTCGAAGTCGACCTGCAGTTCGCGAATGACGACATCCCCACCCAGCAGCAGCAGATCGACCAGATGATCACCAAGGGCAGCGACATCCTGGTAGTCGCCTCCATCGACGGCACCGCGCTGTCCACCCAGCTGCAGGCCGCAGCGGACCAGAACATCCCGATCATCTCCTACGACCGCTTGATCAACGGCACCGAGAACGTCGACTTCTACGTCACCTTCGACAACTACAACGTCGGCGTCCAGCAGGCAACCTCGCTGCTGACCGGCATGGGCCTGGCCGATGAGGAAGGCAAGCGCACCAGCAAGGAGGGCAAGTTCAACGTCGAGCTCTTCGCCGGTTCGATCGACGACAACAACGCGCACTTCTTCTGGAAGGGCGCCATGGATACCCTCAAGCCCTACCTGGATGACGGCACCCTGACGGTCAAGTCCGGGCAGACCAAGATCGAGCAGGCAGCTACCCTGCGCTGGAGCCAGGAAGAAGCCCAGTCGCGCATGGAAGACCTGATCACCGCCCACTACCAGGGCGGCAAGACCAAGATCGACGGCATCCTCTCGCCATTCGACGGCATCTCCCGCGGCATCATCACCGCACTGTCCAACGCCGGCTACGGCAAGACCATCGAGGCCGGCCTGCCGATCATCTCGGGCCAGGATGCAGAAATCGCTTCGGTGAAGCTGATCGACGATGGCGTGCAGTACGCAACCATCTTCAAGGACACCCGCAAGCTGGCTACCCAGGCTGTCGAGGCAGTGAAGTCCTACGCAGGCGGCGGCGAGCCGGAAGCCAATGACACCGAAACCTACGACAACGGCAAGAAGGTTGTTCCTTCCTACCTGCTGGATTCGGACATCGTCGTCAAGGACAACATCACCTCCCTGCTGGTCGACTCCGAGTACTACACGGCCGAGGAAGTCAAGGCCGGCCAGACCAAGTAGTCTCCCAGGCCGCAATCCGGTGGGCGGGAGGGCAAGCCGCCCTCCCGCCCACCGGATGCACCGCTCACAGCACACACCAAGGACGTCTGCACTATGGACACCACGATCCTGCACATGCAGGACATCACCAAGACTTTTCCCGGAGTCAAGGCGCTGGACGGCGTCAACCTTTCGGTTAGCAAGGGCGAAATCCACGCTATCTGCGGAGAGAACGGCGCCGGAAAATCCACCCTCATGAAGGTGCTCTCCGGGGTCTACCCGCACGGCAGCTACGAGGGCCAGATCATTTTCGAAGGCGAAGAGCTCAAGGCCTCGAACATCAAGGACTCCGAAGCCCAGGGCATCGTGATCATCCACCAGGAGTTGGCGCTGGTGCCGTACCTGTCGGTGGCCGAGAACATCTTCCTCGGCAACGAAACCGCGCGCGGCGGCTTCATCGACTGGAACGAGACCAACCACCGCGCCGCGGACCTGCTGGCCCGCGTGGGCCTGGACGAACTGCCGGTCACCCCGGTAGGCCAGCTGGGCGTGGGCAAGCAGCAGCTGGTGGAAATCGCCAAGGCGCTGAGCAAGAACGTCAAGCTGCTGATCCTGGACGAACCGACCGCCGCGCTGAATGACGACGACTCCGAGCACCTGCTGAACCTGCTGCGCGGACTGCGCGAACAGGGCATCACCTCGATCATCATTTCGCACAAGCTCGGCGAGATCGAGGACATTGCCAACACCACCACGATCATCCGCGATGGCCAGTCCATCGAGGCGCTGGACATGGCCGATCCCGAGTCCAACCAGAACCGCATCATCCGCGGCATGGTGGGCCGCGAACTGTCCTCCCGCTACCCGGAACGCGTACCGCAGATCGGCGACGTGGTCTTCGAGGTCCAGGACTGGTCGGTCCAGCACCCGGTCCAGCAGGACCGCACCGTGGTGGAAGGCGCCAACCTGGAGGTCCGCGCCGGCGAAATCGTCGGCATTGCAGGACTGATGGGCGCCGGGCGCACCGAATTGGCGATGAGCATCTTCGGCCACAGCTATGGCCGGAACATCACCGGCACGGTCAAGATGGACGGCAAGCCGGTGGACACCTCCACCGTGGGCAAGGCCATCAAGGCCGGCATCGCCTACGTTTCCGAGGACCGTAAGAAGTTCGGGCTGAACCTGATCGAGGACATCCGCGTGAACACCACCGCGGCCGGCCTGGACAAGATCTCCTCCAAGGGCTTCGTGGACGGCAACAAGGAGATCCAGATTGCCGAGCACTACCGCAAGTCCATGCGCATCAAGACCCCGAACGTGATGGCGAAGGTCGGGAACCTCTCGGGCGGCAACCAGCAGAAGGTCGTGCTGGGCAAATGGCTGCACACCGCACCCGAGCTGCTGATCCTCGACGAGCCCACCCGCGGCATCGACGTCGGAGCCAAATACGAGATCTACACCATCATCAACGAGCTGGCGGCTGCCGGCAAGGCCGTGCTGGTGATCTCCTCCGAACTGCCAGAGCTCTTGGGCATCTGCGACCGCATCTACACCCTGGCCTACGGCCGAATGACCGGCCAGCTGCCCAGCAGCGAAGCCACCCAGGAACGCCTCATGGAACTCATGACCATCGAGAAGGAAAGCACCCGATGACCATCACAAGCGAGCTGAAGGATATCTTCACCAAGAACCTGCGCACCTCGGGCATTTACATTGCCTTCGTGCTCATCGTGGTGCTGTTCACCATCCTGACCAACGGGCTGCTGCTCAGCCCGATCAACATCACCAACATCATCTTGCAGTACTCCTACGTGCTGATCCTCGCCCTGGGCATGATCCTGGTGATCGTCGCCGGGCACATCGACCTGTCGGTCGGCTCCCTCGTGGCGCTGACCGGTGCGGTCTCCGCGGTCATTGTCATCAAGGGGGATCTGCCCTGGTGGGTCGGCATGCTCGCCGGCATCGCCGTGGGCGCCCTGTGCGGCCTGTGGCAGGGCTTCTGGGTGGCGTACGTGGGCATTCCCGCGTTCATCGTGACCCTGGCCGGCATGCTGCTCTTCCGCGGCCTGACCTACGAAGTGCTGAGCAACGTGTCGCTCTCGCCGTTCCCCGGCGAATACGGCCAGATCGCCGGCGGTTTCCTCAACGGGCTGCTGGGCGGCAACGGATTCGACCTGTTCACCGTGATCATCGGCGTGATCGCCGTGGCCGGACTGTTCGTTTCGCAGTGGCGCAACCGCGCTGGACGCGCCAAGTACGGCCAGAGCGTTGAATCCATGGCCATGTTCCTGGCCAAGAACATCATCTCGGGCATCATCATCCTCTGGTTCTTCTGGCAGATCGCCACCAGCCGCGGCATGCCGATCGTGCTGATCATCCTGGCTGCCCTGATCCTGGGCTACCACGTGCTGACCACCAAGACCGTTTTCGGCCGCCACGTCTACGCCATCGGCGGCAACCTGTCCGCCGCGAAGCTTTCGGGCGTGAACGTGAAGAAGATCAACATGTGGATCTTCATCAACATGGGCCTGCTTTCGGGCGTGGCCGGCGTGGTCTTCTCCTCGCGTTCCAACGGCGCCCAGCCGGGTGCCGGCAACATGTTCGAGCTGGACGCCATTGCGGCCTGCTTCATCGGCGGCGCTTCGACCACCGGCGGCGTGGGCCGGGTGACCGGCGCGATCGTCGGCGGCCTGGTGATGGCGGTGCTCTCCAACGGCATGCAGCTGATGGGCGTGGGCGCCTCCACCCAGCAGATCGTCAAGGGCGTTGTGCTGCTTCTGGCAGTCGCCTTCGACATCTACAACAAGCGCCGCGCGGGCGCTGGCAACTAGCCTGCCGCTGGTGCCATGGGCCCTCCCGCACGCGATTGCGGGAGGGCCCATGCGTGCCCGACGTTTTCGATGGCCCAGCAAGAAGGATGAAGACATGGACCGCCTCGCACTGCCCCTGAAGGACACCGCCAATGGAACGGTGCTGACGCTGCAAGCCCATGGCTTCACCGCGCAAGTGGCCACGGTGGGCGCCACCCTGGTTTCCCTCCAGTACGGCTCCCGCCCGCTGGTGCGCGCTTTCGACCCGCACGGGCCGCGCCCGGTTTTCGCTGGCGCCATCCTGGCCCCGTGGCCCAACCGGGTGATCGACGGGGCCTACAGCTGGGAAGGCCAAGAGCTGCAGCTGCCGATCACCGAGCCGGAGCGCGGCCATGCCCTGCACGGCCTGGTGATCGATACCGGCTTCGAGATCATCGAGCACCGTGCCGACTTCGCCCAGCTGCGCACCGTCATCGCCCCGAGCGCCGGCTATCCGTACGAGGTGCAGCTGGTGATCGGCTACCGGCTGGAGGCCGGCGGGCTGCGCACCGTCGCTGCCGCCACCAACCTCGGGACGGGCACCGCGCCCTTCGGCTGGGGTTCGCACGCCTACCTGGTCGCCCCGGGCAAGAAGGCGGATGAATGGACCTTCACCCTGCCAGCTGGCAAGGTGCAGCTGACCGAAGGCCCGCGCCTGCTGCCGCGCGACACGGTTCAGGCCGCCGGCACCGAGCTGGATTTCCGCGCCCCGAAGCCCATCGGGGATCTCTTCATCGACCATGCCTACACTGGCCTGGCTGCCCGCGCGGACGGTTCTTTCCGCGCGGAGATCACCGACGCCGGGGGCGTCGGATCGCACATCACCTGGGACGAAGCCTGCCCGTGGGTCCAGATACACACCGCCGACCGCGATGATCCGGCCCTGGACCGCACCGGCCTGGCCATCGAGCCGATGACCTGCCCGCCGGGCGGCTACAACTCCGGCCAGGACGTCATCGCCCTGGCACCGGGCGCCAGCCACGAAGCCAGCTGGCTGATCGGCCCGGTCCAGCCGCGCTAGCACCCCAGGCGCCACCCACCTTTGGAACCACCACGAGTCAACTGGAGAGATTGCAATGCCGCAGGGCTCCGCAGCACATGAACCGACCCACCGGGTCCATCACCTGGCCGATGGCCGCGAGGCGATCTTCTTCGCCGACGCCAATGCCGCCGTGCCCGAACCGGTGGCCGACACCCGGCCGCTGGATCCGCGCGGGGAGCCTGGCGAACTGCGCTACGACCGGCTGACCGGGGACTGGGTGGCCGTAGCGGCCCACCGCCAGTCGCGCACCTACCTCCCGCCCAAGGAAGAATGCCCGCTGTGCCCCAGCGTCCACGGGCGGCAGAGCGAAATCCCTGCCGAGGACTTCAACGTGGTGGTTTTCGAGAACCGCTTCCCGTCCCTGGGCCCGGCACTGGGCCGGATTCCAGCGGCCGCACCGGTGCAGCAGCCGGCCCCGGCCTACGGGCGCTGCGAGGTCGTGGTGTTCACCCCCGAGCACACCGGTTCCTTCGCATCGCTGGATGATGCCCGGGCGCGCACCGTCATCGAGGCCTGGGCGCAGCGCACCGCCGCCCTGTCCGCCATGGAGGGCATTGCGCAGGTGTTCGTCTTCGAGAACCGCGGCCAGGATATCGGCGTGACCCTGCACCACCCGCATGGGCAGATCTACGCCTACCCGTACCTGGCGCCAACCGCCGCCAAGATGGCCGGCCAGGGCATCGCGCACCTGGAGAAGACCGGGCGCACCCTGATGGGCGACATCCTGGACTTCGAGCGCAAGGAGGGCACGCGCATGGTCGCCGAGGGCGAGCACTTCTCCGTGTTCGTGCCCTACGCGGCCCGCTGGCCGCTGGAAGCGCACCTGGTGCCGCACCGCCACGTGCCGGACTTCGCCGCGCTCAATGCGGACGAAAAAGCCGAGCTGGCCGTGATGTACCGGGACCTGCTGCGCGGATTCGACGCGCTGTACCCGACGCCCACCCCGTACATCGCCGCCTGGCACCAGGCTCCGCTGGAGCCCGTGGCCCGCAAGGCCTCACGGCTGCACCTGCAGCTGACCAGCCCGCGCCGGGCCGCTGACAAATTGAAGTTCCTGGCCGGATCGGAAGCTGCCATGGGCGCTTTCATCAACGACGTCCCGGCCGAGCAGACTGCTGCACGGCTGCGCGAGGTCATGCCATGAGCCGCAGCGGAACGAAGGAAACCGCGGCGCGCGTCAACGCCCTGCGCGAGAAGTTCACCAAGGCCTACGGCCACCACCCGGAAGGCATCTGGCGGGCCCCGGGACGGGTGAACCTGATCGGCGAGCACACCGACTACAACATGGGCTATGTGCTGCCCTTCGCCATCGACAAGAACGCGCTGGTGGCCGTGCGCCGCAAGTCGCAGCTGGAGCCGGGCAGCCAGGTGCTGGATTTCGCCTCCACCTACGGGGCGGGCGACGAACCGCCGGTCACCTCCATTACCCTCGATGAGCTGGTGCCCCGCGCGGTGCCCGGCTGGGCCGCCTACCCGGCCGCCGTGCTGTGGGCGCTGAGCCAGCTCGATGGCGTGCACATTGGCGGGCTGGAGCTGATGGTGGACTCCGATGTCCCGGTGGGCTCGGGCTTGTCCTCTTCGCATGCCCTGGAAGTGGCGACCATCGTGGCGCTGGACGATCTCTACGGCCTGGGCCTGTCCAAGGTGCAGATGGCCCAGCTGACCCAGCGTGCCGAGAACGAATTCGTGGGTGCTCCGACCGGGATCATGGACCAGAGCGCCTCGCTGATGTCCCATGCCCAGCATGCGCTGTTCCTGGATTGCCGATCCATGGAATCCCAATCCGTGCCGCTGCCGCTGGCGCAGCATGACGCGGTGGTCCTGGTCATGGACACCCGCGTAGAGCATTCGCACGTGGATGGCGGCTACGCCGCCCGTCGCACCAGCTGCGAGCAGGCCGCCGCGGTGCTGGAGGTAGCATCGCTGCGCGAGGTGCACAGCATCGAAGAGCTGGAGGCCATTGGGGACCCGGTAGCCAAGCGCCGCGCCAAGCACATCGTGACCGAGAACCGCCGCGTCCTGGATACTGTCCTCGCGCTGCGCGAAGGCGACCTGCCCGCGGTGGGCAAGCTGCTTTGCCAGTCGCACGAATCCATGCGCGACGACTACGAGATTTCCAGCGAGGAACTGGACGCCGCCGTGGAAGCGGCCATGGCGGCCGGGGCGATCGGAGCCCGGATGACCGGTGGCGGTTTTGGCGGCAGCGCCATTGCCTTGGTCAAGCGCGAGCAGATCGAACCGGTCTGCCAGGCCGTCCGCGAAGCCTTTGACCAGGCCGGCTATGTCGAGCCGGCCATTTTCACCGTAATTGCAGACGAAGGAGCAGGCCGGGCATGAGTTGGCTAGTGACCGGCGGAGCCGGATATATCGGATCCCACGTGGTGCGTTCGCTGTCCGCGGCAGGCCTTGAGCCGGTCGTCGTGGACTCGATGTCCAGCGGGGTGCACGGCTTCGTTCCCGAACAGGTGCCGTTCTACCAGCTGAACATCCTGCAGACCGAAAAGCTCGTGGAAATCATGAAGCGCCACGAGGTCACCGGGGTCATCCACTTGGCCGGCTACAAGTATGCCGGCGAATCGGTGAAGCACCCGCTGCTGGCCTTCGAGCAGAATGTCACCGGCACCGCGCACCTGCTCGAAGCCATGGCGTCCTCCCGCGTGCACAACATGGTCTTCTCCTCCTCGGCAGCCGTCTACGGCACCCCGGACGAAGATGTGGTGACCGAATCCACCGGCACCTTCCCCGAATCCCCGTACGGACAGAGCAAGCTCGTGGGGGAATGGCTGATCCGCGACCAGGCGGTGGCTACCGGGCTGAAGCACACCTCGCTGCGCTACTTCAACGTGGTCGGCTCGGGCAGCGAAGAACTCTACGATGCCAGCCCGCACAACCTGTTCCCGCTGGTGTTCCAGGCGCTGAATGCCGGAAAGACGCCGAAGATCTTCGGCACCGACTACGACACCGAGGACGGCACCTGCGTGCGCGACTACGTGCACGTCGCCGACCTGGCGCTGGCGCACGTGGAGGCGGCCAGGAAACTGGAAGCCGGCGAGGTATTGGAGCCGGTCTACAATTTGGGCTCCGGCGATGGCGTCTCGGTGCGCCAGATCATGGATGCGGTAGCGAAGGCCACCGGCATCGGTTTCACCGCGGTGGAAGAAGCGCGCCGCCCGGGCGACCCGGCGCGCATTGTCGCCGACGGGAAGCTGGCCGCCCGCGACCTTGATTGGCAGATGCGCCATAGCCTGCAGCAGATGGTCCACAGCGCCTGGAAGGCTTCGGCCCAGCGCGGCTGATTGCGCCAAGCTGAAGCGCAGCGGCCTGGAAAACTAGCTGGTGCGCAGCGTGGCCGCGATCTGGTCCATGGTCTGCGCAATCGCCAGCGATTCAGCCAGCGGCATGACCGGGGATTCGGCCAGGCCCAGGGCAATGCACTGGGCCACGTGGGCCGCTTCCCAGCCCAAACCGGCAGTAGGCGAGGTTTCCGTGAACTCGCGGCTGTCGGCGATCTTGCCGTCGGCACTGCGCAGCACCAGCCCGGAACCGCAGCAAATCGGGCGCTGGAGTTCCAAGGTGCCCTGCGTGCCGGCAATCCATGCGCCCTGCGGCGAATCGGTTTCGATGCTGCTGAAGACCATTGCCGTGGAACCGTCTACATTGGAAAGGACCGCGGTGAAGGTAGCGTCAACCCCGGTTTTGGCCATGCGTCCCGAAGCGTGCAGGAGCTGCTTGGCAGGGGAGACCATGGCGCTGAAGGCAATAGGGTAGACGCCGACATCCAGCAGGGCCCCGCCGCCGAGCGCCGGGTCGTAGATGCGCGAGTCGTAGTCGACCTCGAACTTGGCGCCGAAATCAGCCTGGACGGTGATGATCTGCCCCAGGATTCCGGACTTGACGACCTGTGAAACCACATTGCCGATGGGCAGGAATCGTGACCACATGGCTTCCATGGCGAAAACTCCGGCAGCCTTGGCCGCCTCGATGATCCGGGAAGTTTGCCCGGCGTCCAGGCTCATTGGCTTCTCCACCAGGACATGCTTGCCCGCGGCGATCGCCTCGAGCGCAAGTTCCGCGTGGCCGCTGTGCGGGACGGCGATGTAGACGACATCCACCCCAGGGTCCCCGAGCACCTCGGCATAGGAGCCGAAGGCCCGGGTTCCGGCGTCTCCGTAGGTGCGTGCGAACTGCTCGGAGCGGGCCAAGGTGCGCGAGCCGACTGCTGCGAGCCGGCTGGCGGTCAAGTCGTTCAGCGATGCGGCAAACTGCGAGGCGATCCACCCCGGCCCGAGGATGCCCCAATTCAGCGCAGGAGCCGAGGAGGGATGGGGCAGCGTGGATTCGGGTAAGGCTAGTGGCACTGAAGGCTCCGATGGCAGGCAAAATTCATGGTGGATCCTAATCAGACTAGTGGAAGGCGCAAGGCGGGGGAAGAGCAGTATTCCAACGACTATTCACCGATCAGCAGCATCTGGGGTTAGCGGTATGCGGCCCCAGGGCATCCTCGGTTAATCAGTGTGCATCCTCGTGACCGCCAAGGGCAGCGTCCGGGCCACGGTTGGCAGGCCGGCAGGCGGGCCGCGAGTAGTGCTGGCGATTCATCTGGCGACCGCAACACCGCTACGCTTCTGCCTCGCTTTCGCTGAATTCGCGACTAGATCCAGCGGAATATCCCTGCTATCGCGCAGCGGGCGGGCGGTAGCCTCGCGGGCTTCTCGCACTTAGCGGTGGGCCATGGCATCGAAAAGCGCACGGGCGGAAACTCGGATTGGGCGAGCACATCCCCTCAAGGGTCCTGCTGGAAGCGCGCAGTAATATCCGGGATCCCATCCTCGCCGCCGGCGCCAGCGATGGGCTGGCTGGTAAGCCTCAATTGCTGAGCCAACCGCCTGGCTACAGGTCGACCGCGTTGGCCAGCACCGGCAGCTGCTTGCGAGCGGCCTGGACCTGACTGAGATCCAGATCGACTACCAGCAGCTCGGGTTCTGCACCGGCCCGGGCAATAATGCGTCCTAGCGGATCAACCACCACCGAATGCCCGACGCCCAAAGGCGCGGTACCGGTGATCTTGCGTCCAATGCTTTCAGGATCAGCCTGGTCCACTGCCACCACGAACGTCGTCGCGTCCAAGGCGCGGGCCTGCGCAAGGGTGGTCCACTGCTCGGCCTTGCCCTCGCCCTGGCCCCACGAAGCGCTGACGATATTGACCGCTGCACCAGCCTTCGCATGGCGGGTGAACAAGCGCGGGAACCGCAAGTCGTAGCAGGTGGCCAAACCGATCGTCGTTCCCTCATGCTCGAACTGCACCGGAGAAGTTCCGGGCGTCACCGAATCCGACTCGGCATAGCCGAAGGCATCGTAGAGGTGGATCTTGTCATAGTGGGTATCTACGCCTTCACCGGCGACCAGCAAGGTGTTGCGTACCCGGCCGCCTTCACCGGGGGTGAACATGCCCACGGCAATGGTGATGCCTATATCCCGCGCCTGCTGGCGGATCAGTGTAGCCCAGGGCCCATCCAGGGGTTGCGCGTACTTGGCGAGATCGTGGCCGAAGGAAACCTGCATGGCCTCGGGGAAGACCACCAGCGAGGCGCCTGCTTCCTTTGCCCGGCGCGCATGATCGCGCACTGTTACCAGATTGCGCTGCGGATCAGCGGTGCTCAGAACCTGCGCCAAAGCGATTCTCATGGGATAGTCCTTTCCTGCTGCCAGCTGCTGGCTATGCGCTACCTTCACGACTCTACGCAGTAGCGATCAGCGAAGCTACATCCGGGCCATCTGCACCTCTTCACGGCCCTTGGACACCGACATCACGTCCTTTTGGCGCTCACCGTCCACCTGGGCAGCCAAGGCATCCAGCTGCGACATTGATTCCAGGGATAAGCGGACATCCAGCGCCCCCAGATTATCCTCGAAGTGCGCGCTGAAGCGGGTCCCCGGAATCGGGGAGACGGCCACATTGAATGCGCGTGCTTTTTCATAAACCCACGCCAGTGACACCTGGGCGGTTGAAACACCTTCGCGCTGGGCCACCTCCGCGATGACTTGCCGCAATGGATGGTTGTGCTGCATGCGGGCCGCTTCGAAGCGCGGGAAGTTATGGCGGATGTCGTTGGCTTCAAGCTGCTGCAGGGAATCAACTTCTCCGGTGAAGTACCCGCGACCCAGCGACGCGTAGGTCACCAGGCCCACGCCGAGTTCACTGGCGGCTGGCAAGAGCCATCTTTCGATGTCCCGGCTGAAAATCGAGTACTCCATCTGGATCGCGGAAATTGGATGCACCTTGTGGGCTCGGCGCAGCTCCTCGGAAGTCACTTCGGACAAGCCGATGTGCCGGGCCTTCCCTGCTTCGACTAGCTCCTTGTAGGCTCCGACAGTCTCCTCGATTGGCACCCGGGAATCCACCCGGTGGTAGTAGTACAGGTCAACGTGGTCTACGCCCAGCCGCTGCAGGCTCGCATCCATGCATTTCTTGATGAAGTCCGGGTCGCCATTAGCGCGTGGGTCTCCCGGATTCTTCGGACGCACGATGCCCGCCTTGGTTGCCAGGGTGACTTCGCCGCGACGGGTTTTGAGCACCTGCGAGAGCAGGGTTTCGTTGTGCCCTTCGCCGTAGATGTTGGCGGTATCCAGGAACGTGACGCCGCGATCAAGAACATGGTTCAAGGTGCGCAGGGATTCGGCATCGTCGGCCGATCCGTAGGGCCCGCTCAGGGACATGCAACCAAAACCCTGCGAGGTGGCTTCCAACCCCTGGCCGAGGTCGATGCTGTTTGCGATCTGCTGTGCCATGGTGGTCCTTCGAGTAGTCAGTTTCTCTCTTCTTGAGCCTAGCGAAGCAGGATTCAGCGGTCATCATGTTCCGTGATTTATTGAGTTCCGTGAACTGCGGCCGAAACGACACACCGTAGCTAAAGTGGCAATGACCAGCATAAAGAGACTGTGTCTCACTTCTGCCCTTGAATCTCAGAGTAAAATTCTTGCCATGGGAAGCGTGGTTCGCGATCGAGTGCGCGAAAAGATGAAAGTCGAGTTGGCGGAACAGGTTTATGCCGTGTTCGCCGAACGCGGCATGGAGAACGTCACCGCCCAGCAGGCAGCCCAGGCAATCGGAATATCCCGTGCCACGTTCTTCCGGTACTTCTCGTCAAAAGAGGACGCGGTAGTTACTGCGTTGCGTTCCATGACCGCGCACTTCTCCGACATGGCCAGCTCCATGTCTTCGCATCCGGGCGAGAGCTTGTTGGAGCTTTTGCGCCGCAGCTTTGAATCGGCAGTAGTATTCGCTGAGCAGGATCCGGTGGCGATGCAGGGCCGCATTGAGCTGGTCAGGAGCACCCCTGCGCTCCGGGCCAGCTGGCAGGAATCCCGGCGAGAGCAGCAGGTAGCGCTGGCCCAGGCGCTGTCGCCGTTCTGCGCGAACCAGCGGCTGGCTGAAACCGCCGCGTTGCTGGGTCTGGCCCTTTACGACCATGCACTGACCCGTTGGGTTGGGACGGCGGGCAGTACACTTCGCGAGATCCTCGATGAAGCCTTCGACTTCGCGGCCATGATCGATGACAACTGGGCGGAGAAGCGCTAGCAACCGCTACAGGCTACGGCAAGCGAAGCACCTTGATCGCCTCGGCCAAGTACGGTTCCGGGCTGGGGTCAGCAGATTGCGCCCAGCTGATCCATGCTGCAAAAGTCACCGTGCCGAAGGCCAGCGCCAGGTAGGGCGCCGTCTGCGCGCTGACCCCGCCTTCCGAGAAATGCCGCAGCACCCGCTCGTTGTCCTTGCCCATCCGCATCGAGGCCTGGGCCAGGAGCTCGGGCTGGTCAGCGATAAGCCGCAGGCGTCCTCGCGTGACCTCCGGATCCGGCAGCGAATCGAAAGCTGCCACCGCAGCAGCGTGCATGGCACCCACCAGGTCGTGGCCCTCCTGCTTCGCCGAGGCGAAGGCGCCGTCTGAAATGGCCGAAGCTTCCAGCAGGCCGCCCCACACCAAATCCGCCTTGGAAGCGAAATAGCGGTAGAGGCTCTTGCGTCCGATTCCCGCTTCTTCGGCAATTTGCGCCATCGAGACTTCGCCATAGCCATGCTTGGCGAAGAGCGCCAGGCCGGTGCGGGCCACGGAGTCGGGATCAATGGACTGCGGGCGCCCAGGCAGGTGCGTGGCAACGGAATCTCGGGTGTCAGGCATATCCCAATTATGGCCCATTGAGTTAAGACACAGTGTGTCATAACATGAAACTACCAATTCATCGGCAACCAGAAGGAACGGTTATGGGCATGGAAAACGCATGGCAGGAAAAGGTCACCGCAGAACGTTTTGCCGGCAAGACAGTGGTGGTCACTGGCGCCGGTTCGGGCATCGGCAAGGCCACCGCGCTGCGCGTGGCCAAGGAAGGCGGCAAGGTGATCGCCGCGGACATCAGCCGCGAACGGCTCGATGAGCTTGTTGCCGAGAACCCGGATCTGGACGTTGCCGTTGTGGCCGGCGACATCACCGACCAAGCGGTAGTGGACCAGGTAGTGGCAGCTGGCGAGGGGCGGATCGATGCGCTGGCCAACGTCGCCGGCATTATGGACAAGTTCGAGCCGATCCACGAGATCGAGGACTCGACCTGGGAACGGGTCATGAATGTGAACGTCAATTCCGTTCTGAAGCTGACCCGTTCGGTGGTCCCGCTGATGCTCGAGGCCGGCCAGGGCAACGTGGTCAATGTGGCTTCGGAAGCTGGCCTGCGCGGCTCGGCCGCCGGCGTCGCATACACGGCCTCGAAGCACGCGGTCATCGGCATGACCAAGAACTCGGCTGTCATGTACGGCAAGAAGGGGCTGCGTTTCAACGCAGTGGCTCCGGGTGCGGTGCAGACCAATATCGAGGCTCCAATGGCCTCCGAATTTGCCCAGCAGGTAATCCCTCCGCTGATGGGCACCATTCCGGGCATGGCTACCGCAAGCCAGCTCGCCGCCTCGATCACCTTCCTGCTCAGCGAGGACAGCACCAACATCAACGGCGTGGTCCTGGCTTCAGATACCGGCTGGAGCGCCATCTAGCAAGGCCTGCCTGGAGACGAGTTTCCCTGCCAGCAGGTGGAACGGCCATCGGCCGGGGTGCACTGGAAAGCTCCAGTGCACCCCGGCCGATTAGCTCTCAAGGTCCCCGCAGTTTTCCGTGCGGCAACCGTCTGACTCAGCTGCGCGCTTCTGCGCGTTCCTCATCGGGGTAGCTTTTTTGCGTGGCCGCAGCTGCTTCGGCTTCGGTTGCCGGGCTCATATCGAACTTGAGCAGGGCCTCCGGGGTGGGGCCACCGCCGAACTTCGGTGAAGGCTGGCCGCCGTTGGCTACGCGTTCGGCCTCCATGGCTTCCCATTCCTCATCGCGTCCGAGCATGCGGGCCGAGTCCTCATTGGTGATTTCCCCGGCGAAGGCGCGCTTCATTGCCTCGCGGTCGAACTGCCCTTCCCATTTGGCGACCACGAAGGTGGCCACGCAGTTGCCCAGCAGGTTCACGGCAACGCGCATCGAATCCATGATGCGGTCCGCGCCCAGCAACAGGGCCACGCCGGCCACCGGGAAGATGCCCAGGGCGGCTGCCGTCGCCGATAGGGCCAAGAACGAGGATCCAGGGACGCCGGCCATGCCCTTGGAAGTCAGCAGCAGGATGCCCAGGGCGGCAAGCTGCTGGCCAAAGCTGAGATTGTGGCCGAACGCCTGGGCCAGGAACAGCAGCGAGATGGACAAGTAGATGGCCGCACCGTCGAGGTTGAAGGAATATCCGGTCGGGACCACCAAGCCGGTGGTGGCGCGGGAGCATCCGGCGTTGGTCAGCTTGGTCATGATGCGAGGCATCACCGACTCGGTTGATGCGGTGCCCAGGGCCAGCAGGAATTCCTCGCGGGTGTACTTGATGAATTGCCACAGCGGAACCCGCGCAAATCCCCAGGCGATCAGGAAGAGGATGCCGATGAACAGCAGGGCCGCGGCGTAGCAGGCGAGAATTAATTTCGCATAGGTGCCCAGTGTCTCGATGCCGTATTGGCCGATGATGAAGCCCATGGCGCCGAAGGCACCCACGGGTGCGACCCGCATGACCCAGCTCATGACCTTGAAGATCAGCTCCAGGACGTTCTCGAACACCGCGAGCAGTGGTGCGCAGCGTTCCTGGCCGACCACCACGATGGCTGCGCCGAAGAAGACCGAGAAGAACAACACCTGCAGCAAGTTATTATCCGCGAAGGCGCCGATGACGCTGACCGGGATGATTCCCAGGATGAAGTCGGCGGCCCCCTTGGCCTCTCCGGATTTCTCTTCGATGGCCCCGGCGTCGAGGGATGACGGGTCGATGTTCAACCCGGCGCCTGGCTGGAAGAGGTTGGCAATGATCAGGCCGAAGACCAGGGCGAAGAGTGTGGCGCAGGTGAAGTAGACCAATGCCTTGACGCCAACGCGTCCCACTGCCTTGACATCGCCCACCGCCGCAATGCCGGTGACAATCACCAGGAAGATCAGCGGGGCGATGATCATCTTGATCAGCATGATGAATCCGTCGCCCAGCGGGCGCAACTCGGATCCGACCTTCGGCAGGAAGTGGCCGATCAAGACGCCGGCGACGATTGCGACGCCAAGCTGGAAGAACAGGGAAGTGTAGAAAGGTTTCTTGGGGGTTGGCTCAGCGACCCGGAAGTCGTCTGCGGATTTGATTTTCATGGCTGCTCCTGAGGATGGACTCGCTCCGAGGTATGTGCCCGTGGCTTGGATGGTGTCAACTGTAAGGCACGTCACAATATTCCGCAATGAAAAAAGATAATTTCGTTATGCGGAATGGATTCCTTCTGGATTATGGAATTAATCCGTGTTTGATAGGCATTTATCTGGCTCCGAGTACCGCTGTGCCGATGGCGGCAGCGTTGGGCGTGTCACGCGCCATCGGGGGCTCGTGCTGTGCCGCGCGGGGCCGGCGAGGAATGAACCCGGGGGTACCGCTGTTCTTGATGCAGGGATCCCTCTTGATGCAGGGATCCCGGTTATTGCGCGTCGGGCAATCGGGCTGTGTCGTCCGGGCTGGCCGCCGTAAGCTGACCCTACCTGGATGTCGCGGATGGCTTACTGGGATCATGGACAAAGGTGGAACCCACCGATTACTTCCAGCAGGATTGAGAGCACTCACTTATGAGCATGGAAAGCGCCGCCTGGCATTCGCTATGGAAGCTGTCAGGAGACAAGGGCAAGGCCTACGCTCCAACCACGCCTAAGCGAGTGCTGAAGTTCGCAGCCAGCTACAAGTCCCGGCTGCTGGTCTTCGTCGTCTTCTCCATCTTCGCCGCAGTCCTGGCCGTGATCACCCCGGTGCTCGCTGGACGGGTGGTCGACGAAGTCGTCGCGCAATCCGGGGTGCGGACGATCATCAACTTGGCTCTGGTCATGGCGGGGATCGCGATCCTGGATGCGGTGGTGTCCGTAGTGGTCCGCTGGTTCTCCTCGCGCTTGGGCGAGGGCATCATCTATGACCTGCGCACCGCAGTCTTCGACCATGTGCAGAAGATGCCGGTGGCATTCTTCTCGCGCACCAGGACCGGTGCGCTGGTCAGCCGCTTGAACAACGATGTCATCGGCGCGCAATCCGCCTTCGCCGGAACCCTTTCCGGGCTGGTCTCCAATACCGTGGCGCTGGTGCTCACCGCTGCGGTCATGTTCACCACCTCGTGGCAGGTCACGCTGATCGCTCTGGTGCTGCTGCCGATTTTCCTCTTGCCCGCCCGCCATTTCGGCAGGTCCGTGGCCCTGCTGCGCCGTGAATCCGCGGACCTGAACGCGACCATGGGCAACCAGATGACCGAGCGCTTCTCCGCCCCCGGCGCCACCTTGATCAAGCTTTTCGGCCGTCCCAAGGACGAGTCCGAGCAGTTCGCGCTGCGTGCCGGCAAGGTGCGGGATATCGGCGTCAAGATGGCCATGCGCCAGTTCTACTTCGTCGCCGCACTGACCCTGGTTGCGGCCCTGGCACTCGCCCTGGTCTACGGTCTGGGCGGCATGTACGCGGTACGTGGCGATCTGGCCGCCGGCGACGTGGTGGTCCTGGGCATGCTGCTCACCCGCCTCTACACGCCGCTGACCGCACTGGCCAACGCGCGCGTGGAAATCACCAGCGCGCTGGTCAGCTTCGACCGGGTCTTCGAGGTGCTGGACTTGGAGCCGCTGATTGCCGATGCCCCGAACGCCCGCCGCCTCGAGGCCGGGGCGGTGCCGGTGAGATTCAACCACGTGAGCTTCTCCTACCCGAGCGCCGACAAGGTCTCGCTGGCTTCGCTGGAAGAAGTCGCCATCCTGGACACCCGCGGCGGCGAAGAGGTCCTGCACGATATCGACTTCGAGATCCCCGCGGGCCAAACCTACGCGCTGGTCGGCTCCTCGGGTGCGGGCAAGTCCACCATCGCCTCGCTGCTGGCGCGCCTGTACGACGTGGATTCGGGCAGTGTTGAACTGGCCGGCGAGGATATCCGCCAGCTTGAGCTCGATTCGCTGCGTTCGACGGTGTCCATGGTGACCCAGGACGGGCACCTCTTCCACGAGAGCATCCGCTCCAACCTGACGCTGGCCCGGCCCGAAGCGACCGAAGAGCAGATCTGGGAGGCGCTGGAGCGTGCCCGGCTGAAGCCGGTGATCGCTTCCTTGCCCGATGGCCTGGATACCGTGGTGGGCGAGCGGGGCTACCGGCTTTCCGGTGGCGAACGCCAGCGCATGACCATTGCCCGTCTGCTGCTGGCAGCACCCCAGGTAGTCATCCTGGATGAGGCGACGGCGGCCCTGGACTCGTCGAATGAAGCGGCGGTGCAAGCGGCGCTGGGCGAGGCGCTGGCAGACCGCACGGCGCTGATCATTGCCCACCGCCTGTCGACCATCCGCTCGGCGGACCAGATCCTGGTCGTGGAGGGCGGGCGCATCGTCGAGCGCGGAACCCACAGCGAGCTGCTGGCCTTTGGCGGACGCTATAGCGAGCTGCACGAAACCCAGTTCGCGCAGTAGCACGCCTGTTCGCCGGCTCCATAGGTGTTCCGGCACCAGCGCGAACTGAGATGCCCGCCTGGGCGGTCGATGCCATCGACTGCCCAGGCGGGCATCTTTGCTTGCGTGCCGGAATCGCCAAGCGCGGCTAGTCCGCCGCGGCCACCAGCTGGCGTCCCAGCTCGCGGGCCGCCTCCTGCAATACCGGCACCGCGCTGTCGATGAAGGCCTCGTCAACGCGGGTCACCGGCCCGGAAACCGAGATGGCCATCGGCGTTGGCGCGCCCGGTACTGGCACGGCGATGCAGCGAACCCCTAGTTCCTGCTCTTCCTCGTCGATGGCGTAGCCGCGTTCGCGGGTGGCCTCGACATCGGTGAACAGCTTGCCCAGGGTGGTGATGGTGTTCGCGGTCTTCGGGGGCATGCCCGCCTGCGAGACCAAACGCTGCACGCGCTCGTCATCCAGCACCGAGAGCACGGCCTTGCCGACCCCGGAATTGTGCAGCATGGCGCGGCGTCCGACTTCGGTGATCATGCGCATCGAGTGGGCTGACTGCACCTGGGCGATGTAGGTGACCATGTCTCCGTCGAGCACCGCGATATTCGCCGATTCGCCCAGCTTCGCGACCAGATCCTTCAGCGCAGGGGAGGCCAAGGCGCCCAGCTGGCGGTTGGCTACCTCGCCCAGCCGGATCAGCCGCGGGCCCAGTGAATAGCGGCGGTTGGGCAGCTGGCGCACGTAGCCCACTCCGACCAGGGTGCGCAGCAGGCGGTGGATGGTCGGCAATGGCAGGGGAGTATCGGCGGCAAGCTCGCTGAGCGCGGCTTCTCCGCCGGCACGGGCGATGACTTCCAGGAGCTCGAAAGCACGTTCGACGGACTGGACGCCGCCGGTGGTGGACTTGCTGGAAGTCTGCGTCATCTTTGCTCCTAATAAAGGCACTGGTTTCGGAAGAGGGCTACGCATTACTTCTACGATGCGAAATCCTAGTCCCAAGAATAGCGCAGAATCAGGCTTTTCTTCCACGATCCGATATTAACTCGGCAAAAAATCGTGCCGGGCGCCACAAAACACTCTTGCATTTTCATTTTGAGGATAATAGTATCCACTATACGGAAACTTTTACAGGAGGATCAGATGGCAGCACCAAGCCCGGGATATTCACTCACGCTTCGCGTCCAGACACCTGCGTCGATTACCGCTACCAGCGAGCTGGCCGGCGCGGTCGGTTCGGCCGGCGCGCACATCACCGCCCTGGATGTCACCGAGTCCAACCACACCCACATGGTGGTGGACGTTTCCTGCAACACCACCGACGTGGCCCACGGCGAGACCGTGCGCGCGGCGCTGGATAACCTCGATGGCGTAAGCGTGCGCAACGTCTCGGACCGCACCTTCCTGATGCACCTTGGCGGCAAGCTCTCGGTGACCCCCAAGGTCGCCCTGCGCAACCGCGATGACCTCTCCCGCGCCTACACCCCGGGTGTCGCCCGCGTCTGCATGGCCATCGCCGAGAACCCTGCCGATGCGCGCAACCTGACGGTCAAGCGCAACACCATCGCCGTGGTCACCGACGGCTCGGCCGTGCTGGGGCTGGGCAATATCGGCCCGGCCGCAGCCCTGCCGGTCATGGAAGGCAAGGCGGCGCTGTTCAAGCAGTTCGCCGATGTCGATGCCTGGCCGGTCTGCCTGGACACCCAGGACACCGAGGAGATCATCATGATCGTCAAGGCGCTGGCACCGGTCTACGGCGGGGTGAACCTCGAAGACATCGCCGCCCCGCGCTGCTTCGAAATCGAGGCCCGGCTGCGCGAAGAACTGGACATCCCGGTCTTCCACGACGACCAGCACGGCACCGCAATTGTCACCCTGGCCGCGCTGCTCAACGCGGTGAAGGTCGTGGACAAGAAGATCGAGGACCTGCGCATCGTGGTCTCCGGGGTCGGCGCGGCCGGCAACGCGATCATCCAGTTGCTCATGGCCCGCGGCGCGCAGAACATCATCGCCTGCGGACGCAATGGCGCGATCACCCGCAACGAAGCCTACGCCGATGCGCACCGCACCTGGCTGGCGGAAAACACCAATCCGCAGAACTTCACCGGCACCCTGAAGGAAGCCATCGCCGGCGCGGACGTCTTCATCGGCGTCTCGGCCCCGAACGTGCTGGACGAAGCCGATATCGCCGCCATGAACGAGCGCGCCATCGTCTTCGCCATGGCCAACCCGGATCCCGAGGTGGACCCGGAACTGGCCGGTCGCCACGCGGCGGTGGTCGCCACCGGGCGCAGCGACTTCCCCAACCAGATCAACAACGTCCTGGCATTCCCAGGTTTCTTCCGCGGGCTGCTGGATGCAGGCGTCACCGAGATCACCGACGCCATGCTCCTGGCCGCCGCGGACGCCATTGCCGCGCGGGTCAGCGAATCAGAGCTGAACCCCGGATTCATCATCCCGTCGGTATTCGACCCACAGGTCGCCTCCGATGTGGCCATGGCAGTGCAGGACGCAGCCGCCGCCAAGTAGGCGCTGCGCAGCAAGACCTTAGGGTGCATGTCAACGCACCCTTCATTGGAACAGAGCACAAGAAGTTAAGGAACAACCCATGAGTATTGAAATCACCAGCATCCCCGACGTCGCCGATGCCCAGCAGATCCTCTCGGGCGAAGCGCTGGCCTTCATCGAGAAGCTGCACCAGAAGTTCGCTGGCACCCGCGATCAGCTGCTGGCCGCACGCGGCGTGCGCCGCCAGCAGTTCTCCGATGCCAAGTCCATCGACTTCGATCCGCAGACCGAATCCGTGCGCACTGGCGACTGGAAGGTCGCCGAAGCCCCAGAGGCGCTGCGCGACCGCCGCGTGGAGATCACCGGCCCGGCCTCCCCGGCCAAGATGGCCATCAACGCGCTGAACTCCGGCGCCAAGGTCTGGCTGGCCGACCTGGAAGATGCTTCCACTCCGAGCTGGTTCAATGTCATCGATGCGATCTCCAATCTCTCGGCCGCCGCCCGGGGCACCTTGGCCTTCACCGATGCGAAAACCGGCAAGTCCTACGCACTGCGCACCGACGCCCCGCGCGCGGTCGTGGTGGTCCGCCCCCGCGGCTGGCACCTGCCGGAGAACAATGTGCTCATCGACGGCAAGCCGGCGGTCGGTGCACTGGTCGACTTCGGCCTGCACTTCTTCCACAATGCCAAGGTGCTCGCCGAATCGGGACAGGGCCCGTTCTACTACCTGCCGAAGATGGAGCACTACCTGGAATCGCGCCTGTGGAACGAGGTCTTCACCTTCGCCCAGGCCGAGCTGGGCATCGCCCACGGAACCGTGCGCGCCACCATGCTCATCGAGACCATCCCGGCCGCCTTCCAGATGGAGGAATTCCTCTACGAGCTGCGCGAGCACGCCTCTGGCCTGAACGCGGGCCGCTGGGACTACCTGTTCTCCATCATCAAGACCTTCCGCGAAGCCGGCGAAGCGTTCATCATGCCCGACCGCTCGGCCGTGTCGATGACCGCGCCGATGATGCGCGCCTACACCGAGCTGCTGGTCAAGACCTGCCACAAGCGCGGGGCTTTCGCCATGGGCGGCATGGCGGCGTTCATCCCGAACCGCCGCGAACCAGAAGTTACCGCCGCCGCCTTCGACAAGGTCCGCGAGGACAAGTCCCGTGAGGCCAACGACGGATTCGACGGCTCCTGGGTCGCCCACCCTGACCTGGTTGAGCTGTGCAAGGAGATTTTCGACGCGAAGCTCGGTGAGAAGCCGAACCAGATCGACCGCCAGCGCCCGGAGGTCGAGGTCACCGCGGCCCAGCTGCTGGACGTGGCCAGCGCTCCTGGCGATGTCACCGAGGCCGGCGTGCGCGCCAACCTCTACGTGGCCGTGAACTACGTGGCCGTGTGGCTCTCGGGCAACGGCGCGGTCGCCATCCACAACCTGATGGAAGACGCCGCCACCGCGGAGATCTCGCGCTCGCAGATCTGGCAGCAGATCCGCAACCAGGTGGTCGCCGCCGACACCGGCAACACCATCACCGCCGAACTGGTTGCTGGCATTCTCGCCGAAGAGGTTGAACGCCTGCGCGCGGAGGTCGACAATGAAGAGCACTTCAACGCCTACTACCAGCCGGCAGCGGAACTGATCTCGAAACTGACCAGCGGCAAGGACGAGGATTTCGCGGACTTCCTCACCACCCCAGCCTACGAACTCTTGGAAAAGGAATACGTGACCAAGCCATGAGCAACACCTTCGATGAGTCCACGCTTGCCAGCGTAGAAGCAAAGCTGGCCGCCACCGACCGGCTGCTGGAAACCTCCTACCCGGGGGATACCGGAGCCCGCCAGCCGATCCATACCGTGTACGTCCCCGGGGACAAGTACACCGTGGACCTCCCAGAACGTTGGGGCCACAACGCAGTAGCCACTGCCGGAGGACTGATTGGCCTATCCGCCTTGGCGGCCAAGCTCAAGCTGGCCGAACCAGAGCGCTTGGCGGAACTGGTTGGCGCGAAGCTGGCAAGCGAACCCATCGAAGATCTGCGCCTCGATTTCGAGGACGGCTACGGCAACCGCACGGATGCCGAGGAGGACGCCGCAGTGCTTGCCGCGGCCGACTCGGTATCCGCCGCGGTGGCCGCCGGCAAAGCCCCGGCCTGCATCGGCATCCGCTTCAAATGCTTCGAAGCACCCACCCGGGCCCGCGGGATCCGCACCCTGGACCTGTTCATCACCCGGCTTCTGGCCAACGGTCCGCTGCCCGAGGGCCTGCGCCTGACCCTGCCCAAGGTGACCACCGTGGCCCAGGTCGAGTCCATGGTCTACCTGGCCGAGAAGCTGGAAGAAGCCCACGGGCTGGAAGCCGGACGCATCCGCTTCGAAGTGCAGGTGGAAACCCCGCAGGTCATCCTGGCCGCCAACGGAACCCATCCGGTGGCCCAGCTGATCGCCGCGGGCAAGGGCCGGGTATCCTCGCTGCACTACGGAACCTACGACTACTCCGCGTCGCTGGGCGTGGCCGCCGGATACCAGTCCATGGAGCACCCGGTAGCGGACTTCGCCAAGGACGTCATGCAGGTGGCCGTAGCCGGCACCGGGGTGGAACTGTCCGACGGCTCCACCAACATCATCCCGGCCGGCGACCCGGAGAACATTGCGGCCGCCTGGGAACTGCACGCCCGCCTGGTCTCCCGCCACCTGTCCCGCGGCATCTACCAGGGCTGGGACATGCACGAGAATCAGCTGGTCACCCGTTACCTGGCCACCTTCGCCTTCTTCCGCGAAGGCCTGCAGGCAGCCGGAACCCGGTTGCGCAACTACGTCCACCAGATCAACTCGGCCATCATGGACGAGCCGGCCACCGCACGGGCCCTGGCCCGCTACATCCACCGCGGGGTGGCCTGCGGTGCGGTCAGCGCCGACGAGGTCACCGAACTAGCCCAGATCACCCTGCCCGAACTCGAGGCGATCGCCTTGAACCGCTCCCACGCCTAAGGACAACACCATGACTGTTCCAGCCATCCAGAACTCCTCGTCGTACTACTCGGACTTCGGCGGCCACCCGCCGCAGAGCGATCTGCTCACCGACCGGGCCATCGTCACCGAGGCCTATACCGTGATCCCCAAGGGCGTGCTGCGCGACATCGTCACCAGCGTCTTCCCCGAGTGGACCAACACCCGTGCCTGGGTGCTCAACCGCCCGGTCGCCGGCGGGGCCACCACCTTCTCCCAAGCCATCGTGGAAGTTGCCCCGGGCGGCGGCGCCACCAAGCCGGAGCCGCAGGCCCAGGTGCAGGGATTCATCTTCGTGCTCACCGGGCAGCTGACCCTTCTCATCGAGGGCACCGAACATGTGCTGGTGGACGGCGGCTTCGCCTACCTGCCAGCCGGCGCTACGTGGTCCGCCCGCAATGACGGCACCGAGACCACCAGCTTCCACTGGCTGCGCAAGCGCTACGAAGTGCTTGAAGGCGTCGCCGCACCGGCTCCCGTGGTGGGCAATGAGCGCGACATCGAACCTGGCCCGATGCCGGGCACCGATGGCAAGTGGCGCACCACCCGCATGCTCGATCCCAACGACGTGGCCTTCGACTTCGGCGTGAATATCGTGACCTTCGAACCGGGCGCATCCATCCCGTTCGCCGAAACCCACGTCATGGAGCATGGCCTGTACGTGCTTGAAGGCAAGGGCGTGTACCGGATGAATGGCGACTGGGTCGAGGTCGAAGCCGGGGACTACATGTCACTGCGCGCCTTCTGCCCGCAGGCTTGCTACGCCGGCGGCCCGGAGAACTTCCGGTACCTGCTCTACAAGGACCAGAACCGCCAGATCGCGTTGTAAGCGTTCATTTCCAGAGACTGCCGGGGCTGCACCCCGCGCTGACCCGCCGGCCATCGGCGCACCGTGTCCATTTCATGTTCCAGTGATGTTTCTTTTGCTCGGACATGGTGGGCTGACGGCAGGGTCGCGCGGGATGCGGCCTTCGGTTTTGGCGACCCGGGGCTGTTTCGTGAAGATCCAAGGATCACTTGGAACCGCTCATCGAAACCATCGGCAATACCGGGCGTCATCCCGGCAATCGCGGGGAGCACGGAATCGTCCAACGTTGGACGGGTTGGAATTGGGACTCATCACTGGAGTCGCGGGCAGTACTTGAGTTATTTCCGAAGGCTTGGCCTGTTTGGGACGTGCCCCTATGCACCGGGCGCGAACTGGATGCGAACGCAGCTCGATGTTGCAGGTCGAGACGGGGCAGCGGATGCCCTCGTTGCCAACTCGCAGGCATCAGTGCCGCAGCAGCTAGAACTCTTCAGCGTCAACCTTGGCCGGAGCATCTGCTGCATCGCTGCTCAAAATCAACCGCCGTTCCAAACGGGTGAGATTTCCCGGCGAAGGATCAAGTCGTGCTGGTTCCAAGGCGGCCGCTAATGCCGCGCCAACCGCTTCCTCGTCCAAGTTCATTCCCACGGCGACCAGCGCGTCATTGGCCGGATCGCTGTGGGCCGTTGCTTTCGCGAAATGGATCTGCCGGCCCACCATATTGACCAGGAAACGCTGCGTGCCGCGATCGGTGCGCAGTTTTACATGCCCCTTGAGCCGGTAGGCCGCAACCGGCGGGTGCTCCAGCAGGTCCAAAATGGCACCCGGATCCGCGACCTCGGGGCAGCGCACCGTCACGGCGTTGGCGTGCGGAGCATGCTCGTGGTCGTGTTGCGGGCGGGAGGCAGCCGCCAACGGCAACTCGTCGATCGGGTCTTCGTTCAGGGCAATGTCGAAGACCAGCTCGGGGTCTATGGCGGCGTGCGACGCCGGGATGATGGCAACGTGCGGGTTGATTTCGCGGATCCGTCCGCTGATCCTGGCCAGGACCGCGTCGCGGTGTTCCGGGGCAATGCGGTCCAGCTTGTTGACCACCGCCATGCTGGTGGCGCTGAAGCGGGCCGGGGCCATCGCCGCGGTATCCACGGTGTGCTCATGCTCCACCGCGTCGATCACGTCGATGATGCCGCCGAAGCGTACCCCGTGGGCCTTGCCGAAACGCAGCAGCCGATCCACGTTCAGCGGGTCGGCCGCGCCGCTGGCCTCCACGATGATGGCATCCAGGCGCAGCTTCGGCTGGCCCAGCTTCTCCAGCAGCTCGTCCAGGCCGCTGCTATCGGACAGGCAGCAAACGCAGCCGCCGGCAATGGATTCGGCCGCATCGATCTGGCCGGTGATCAGCCCGGTATCCACGTTGACCTTGCCGATGTCGTTGATGATGACCCCGACGCGGGTACCCGGGCGGGTCAGCAAGCGGTTGAGCAGGCTGGTCTTGCCTGCACCCAGATATCCGGTGAGCACGATGACAGGGATCAATGCCGGCTCCTTTTCACTTCGACAAGCGGGCCGAATCCATTCTCCTTGCTGGGCCAACCGTTGCCGCGTGCTGACACGCCTGCCAGAAGATGGTTACCAGGAAGGCAATACCGGAATCGGGCCATCGGCCTCGATATGCCGGGCCTGGCCGCGGGCCAGCCATTCGATCAAGCCTTCGCGGTCCGAGCGCACCTTCAGCGCGCCATCGCCGATGACCCATTCGTCGCCCTCTTCGGTCACCAGCGTCATGCCCGGAGCGTTCTTCACGCGCATAGTCCGCACGGCGGCCTCGACGGCGTTCTCCTGGGAATCCGGATCGGCTTCCTCGATGGTCCACGCGGTATCCAGATCATGGTGGTGGATGACCACCTCTGAGATGCGCAGGGCCACGATGGAGGTCGCCGGAATGATCTTGCCGTGAAGGTCCACCTCTTCCACGGCCAGTTCGCCGCTGAGCCGTTCGCACTGCTCGGCGAAGTATGCGGCGGCGTCCTGGAACTTCTTGACCAGTTCCTCGCGCGGCAGGGCCGCCAGCTCGTCGATCTCCGCGTCGCGGGCCTCGCGCGAGGCGTAGAGCTCCTGCGGTTCTCCGCTGGTGGCCCAGTCGATGAGCTTGACCAGGCTCCGGCCGTTGGAGGCCAAGTGCGCAATGACCTGCGCCCGGCTCCAGCCTTCGCACAGCGAGGCGGCGGCCATTTCTTCGGTGGACAGGGTTTCGATCGTGGCCGACATCATCGCGGTTTCGCGGTTGAGTCGTGACAGGTCCGAGTGCAAACGAGCAGTATTGATCATGAAGTCACCCTACCAACGCGGGCGCTCCAGCAGTACGGGTTACGCCATAGATATCGAAAGCGACTCGATTCATATCCGCGCCGTGCGGGCCCTGACGGTGCCTGGCTGCGACGGCAGGAAGCTGTCCAGCAGAACACGTGCCAGGCATGCTTCTTCAGGAACCAGCAGCCACGTAGCCTAGGGGGAGAAGCAAACGACCAGGAAAGCAGTCCGATGGCGAAGAAAAAGAAGAAGCAGAAGCCCAAGCAGGGGCATCCGGCACGCCTGCAAGAGGGCGTCGTCTCCCTGGACCGGGTGAAGGTGGGGCGCGGCCTGGACGCGCTCACGCCGCAGTTCGTACGCTGGTTCTCCGAGAACCGCGATGACCCAGAACTGGCCCTGATGGTCCTTGCCGCAGTGCGCGAAACCCTGGGCATCTACGCCGAAGTCGTCGGCCTGGACAAGGTTACCGATTTTGATCCGCCCAAACTGCTGGCAGTGCTCAGCTCGATGATTGAATTCGAAGAGGCCGAGAATCCCGATGCCGCCGATAATGGGCTGGGAACCATGATCTATATGGCCTGGGCGGATTACGTCGAGTTCTTGCGCGATGCCGGTCTGTGGGAGCGCGAGGCCGAAAGCCTGGAGTGGTTCCGGAAGTCGCTGGAAGCCCAGGATCCATTCGCCGGTGATGACGGCATCGATGAAAACGATGAAATTGACGAGATCATGGCATCTGACGAGGCCTCTCAAGCGGCCCTGGCTGAAATCGCCGCCATGCGGATCAGCAAGCTGGGCCGTGCCTTCTTGGCTTGGACCCTCACCGAGGGCAAGAATCTGTGGGCCAGCTTGCCGGCGTCTGAATTCTTGGAAACGGCCGCAATAGCGCTCGCCGACCAGCTGCCTCCGGAAGTCCACGAATCGCGCAGGGGCCTGATGGTTGCGGTCGTGCTCTCGGCACTGGAATCGGTCAGCGCCATCAAGCTGCCCGAACAGGGCAAGCCGGAGCGCGGCGTGACGTACGAAGACATCATGCAGCATGAAGACGCCGACTCCTTCGAGCCGAACTTCTACTTCATCCAGGCCTGCCTGGACTCGTTGCTGGAAAAGCCGGAAGGCGGCGATGACGCCAGCCTTGAAGCCTGGGGGCTGGCAGCGTTCTGGATCGTCGAGGGGATCGAAGGCAACCCGCATCGCGTGGCTGACCCGCGAGATGATCAATGGTCGCCAAAGGTATGGGAAACCGCGCATGTGCGCATGCATGAACTGCGCGTACTTGGCCTTATCGAAGATGGCGAAGCGTACTCGGTGCCCACTATCGTCCGCCTGGCGATTACCGACGTTGAACAGGACCTGCTCGATGAGGATGAATTCGACGACACTGATCTCGACGCGATGTTCGGGCCGGACGATGACGAGCCGAAACGCCTGAAGCGCGAAACACCGTATACCGGCAAGGTGCTGCAGCTGAAGCTGACCCTCAAGGACGCCAAGCCGCCGATCTGGCGTCGCGTGCTGGTGCCCATGGACCTGAACCTTGGCGACCTGCACGACATCATCCAAGCGAGCTTCGACTGGTACGACGGGCACCTGCACAGCTTCTACGAGGGTGGCTTCGGCGGCACTTCATATGGTCCAGAGATTGACGACATGGACTACCAGAAGAACGAAGCGGAAACCCTGGTTTCCTCGTTGCTGCAGAAGGAAAAAGACCGCCTGGATTACCTGTACGACTTCGGGGACAACTGGGAAGTGCGCATCGACGTCGAGAAGATCCTGGATGCCGATGGCGGCCAGCTGCCGCGATGCACCGGCGGCCGGCGCATGGCTCCGATGGAGGACAGCGGCGGGATCGGTGGCTGGGAAGCCAAGCTGGATATTCTCGATGATCCGACGGACCCGGAGTACGAGGAAGTGCAAGACTGGCTTTCGAACTTCGGTTACGAAGAGGAATACGAGATCGATCCGGCGTATTTCAACAAGGACGAAGTCAATGCCCACCTGGAGTTCGAGTTCTAGGCGGCTGATTCAAGCCAGTGAAAATGCCCGTGGGTTGCCAAACTTTCAAACTTGGCAACCCACGGGCATTTTTGGTTTTCGGCTGGTTGGCCCTCTGGCCTAGTCGTCGTCTAGCGCGGCTCCATGCGGCGTCGCTCCGCCTTCATCGGTCCAGTCCTGGCCAACTTCATCATTCAAAGCAGGGTCGGAAATGGTATCGGGCTCTTCGGCCTCTGCCTTGTGCAGTCGGGCTTCAGGGTTGTTCTCGCTCATAAATCCATCCCTCTCGTTGCTTGGAATGCCAACCTAGCAAGAACCGCTGGGCATCAGAAGCTGCAGAACCCGCTTTTCAGGAACCCCTAAGGTAAACGTCAGCGCGCTTGGCTCGGGGCCACAGTCGATGCACGGATAACGAGCTTGGGAGTGAAAACGAATTGCTCGCGGACCGCTTGATCGCCCGCTTCTGCTTCGCGCAGCAAGACGTCGACAGCGGTTCGCCCGATTTCTTCTGCTGGCTGGCGCACGGTGGTAATCGGGATGACGGCCGACTCGGCGAAGTCGATATTGTCGTATCCCACCAGAGCAATATCCTCGGGAACACTGAGTTCGCCGGACATCACCAGGGCCTGCAGTATGCCCAACGCGAGCAGGTCGTTGGCCGCAAAGATCCCGTCGGGGCGCTGTGCAGGATCCATGGCAAGAATACGCTCTCCGGCTGCCCGTCCTTCCAGCACAGTCAGGTTCTTGGTAGGCATGTGCTCCAGCACGGCATCCGGGGCTTGGGCCAATACCGATTGGGCTCCCGTTAATCGGTGCTGGACCTGTTCGATGCTCTGCGGTCCGCCGACGAAGGTGATCCGCTTTCTGCCAATGTCCAGCAGGTGCCGTACGGCAATTCTTCCGCCTTCCACATCGTCCACGGAGACCGATGAAAAGCTGCGGTCGCCACTTCCGCGGTCCACCAGCACCACTGGCGTGCCCGCTTCGCGGATCCGCCAGAGCCGGCTCAAGTCGCTGTGCAAGGGGGAGATGAGTACTCCGGCGACGCGTTGCTCTTCGAAGAGATCCAGCAGTTGCTGTTCGGTGCTCAGGGAATTGTCGCTGGCTCCCATCAGCACGGTGTAGCCGTTGTCCAAGGCACGATGCTGGGCGCCCTGGGTGACGTCCATGAAGAACGGGTTGCGTGCATCGAGGACGACGAGCCCGAAGCTCCGGCTGCGGCCGGCACGCAGTTGCCTGGCCGCATCGTTGCGGACAAAGCCGAGCTTCTCGATGGCTGCGGTGACCTTGGAAACGGTGTGTTCGGAAACAACCTGGGGCCGGTTGAGCACGTTGGAGACGGTGCCTACAGAAACGCCCGCCTCGGCGGCAACTTCCTTGACGCTGACGGCCACAGAGCTTTCCTGTTCTTCGGTGAGTTGTTCTTCTGCGAGTATAACTGGCGCACGGATGGGAACTGGAATCCCAACAGCTTTTTGAAAGGATTCAAAAGAATGCGGCATTCGATCGACCGACCGCTTGCAATTCAAGTGTGACCTGCTCTACACTCGAATTTCGAAGCGATTGAAACGATTCATTTTTGTGCAAAGCGAATCGGATCGCACAGTTTTGCCCACCCAGTTCCAGCGCTCCGGAAGAGTAGTACGATGCGAGTTTGCTTTCAATTGCAGGTCAATCCCGACCTGATCGACGAGTATGTGTCGCGCCACCGGGAAGTGTGGCCGCAGATGCTCCAAGCCATCGAAGAAGCCGGGCGTCGCAACTACTCACTCTTTCTGCGCGAGGACGGGTTGCTGATCGGCTATTACGAAACCGATGACGACAGCGCTGCCCAGGCCGCCTTGGACTCCGACCCGCGCACCGCAGCGTGGGAAGCGGAAATGAGCCGATTCTTCCTCAGCCTGGGCGGCCGGCCAGATCAGCAAGCGCCGCGTCTGCGCGAGGTCTTCAATCTCGAAAACCAGCTGGCCGCACTTGCCGCATCCCAGCAGTAGTAGCCCGCAGAATTACTAGAAATGGAGAGTTCCATGAGCTCGAAGCTGAGCCCTGAGCACCTGCAAATCCTTGACCGCCTTGCCATCGAAGTCCCTTCCTGGGCCTATGGAAATTCGGGCACCCGCTTCAAGGTCTATTCGACCCCCGGGACCCCGCGCGATCCCTTCGAAAAAATCGCCGATGCGGCTGAAGTCAACCGATTGACCGGACTGGCTCCCTCGGTGGCCCTGCACATTCCGTGGGACAAGGTCGAGGACTTCACCGTGCTGCGCGAGCATGCAGAAGGCCTGGGCGTCAGCCTCGGAACCATCAATTCGAATACCTTCCAGGATGACGATTACAAGTTCGGCGCCTTGACCCATGAGGATCCGAAGATCCGCCGCAAGGCAATCGACCACCACCTCGAATGCATCGACGTAATGGATGCCACCGGAAGCCAGGACCTGAAAATCTGGCTGGCAGAGGGCTCGAACTATCCAGGCCAAGCGGATATGCGCGGGCGCCAGGACCGGCTAGGCGATTCGCTGGCCGAAATATATGCGCGGCTTTCCGGAGACCAGCGCCTGGTGCTGGAGTACAAGTTCTTCGAACCGTCCTTCTACCACACCGACGTGCCCGACTGGGGAACGTCCTATGCCCAGGTTGCGGCCTTGGGGGATCGGGCCATGGTTTGCCTGGACACCGGGCACCATGCGCCAGGCACCAATATCGAGTTCATCGTGATGCAGCTGCTGCGGCTTGGCAAGCTCGGATCCTTCGACTTCAATTCCCGCTTCTACGCGGATGACGACTTGATCGTTGGCTCGGCAGACCCGTATCAGCTGTTCCGCATCATGGGCGAGGTGATCCGCGGTGGCGGACTGGACCAGGACACGCCTGTGGCCTTCATGCTCGATCAGTGCCACAACGTGGAGAACAAGATCCTGGGCCAGATCAGAAGCGTCCAGAACGTGCAGGAAATGACGGCCCGGGCGTTGCTGATCGACCGCGTAGCGCTAACTGAAGCACAGATTTCCGGTGATGTCCTGGCCGCCAACGAGATCTTCATGGATGCCTTCTACACCGACGTGCGGGCCGACCTGGAAGCATGGCGCGCAACGCGCGGCCTGCCAGCCGATCCGATGCAGGCCTTCCGCACCTCCGATTACCAGAGCCGAATCGAAGCATCGCGCGCTGGTGGCGTGCAAGCAGGATGGGGAGCCTGATCATGAACACCGCAGCAAAGAAGCGCGGCATCTCCGGGTGGAAAGCCACCATTGCCGTAGCCATGAGCAATTACATAGAAGCCGGAGCCATCATTGCGCTGGCCACCAGCCTCAGCCTGTGGCAGGGCGCGTTCGGATTCGACGACGCGCTGGTCGGTGTCATCGCTGCCGTGTCGGCCAACGCGTTCGGCGCGGCCCTGGGTGCACTGATCGGCGGACCGCTCTGCGACCGTCTGGGCCGCAAGTTCATCTATACCTACGACCTGATCGTGTTCATGGTCGGCGCCCTGATGATCACCTTCTCCTCCGGTACGAGCCTGCTGATCATCGGCGTGGTCCTCATGGGCATTGCCGTGGGCGCAGGCGTTCCAGCCTCCTGGACCTACATTGCCGAGGAGGCTCCGCAGGAATCGCGTGCTGCGCACGTGGGCACCGCTCAGCTGGCGTGGTCGATTGGCCCAGCCATCGGTTTCGCGCTGGCGATCCTGGTTGAGCCTTGGGGCGTGAACGGCTCCCGGGCAATCTTCTTCCATCTTTTCCTGATCGCCGCTGTCACTTGGTGGGTCCGCCGCGGATTGCCCGAGTCCAGGAGGTGGAAGGAGCAACGTGCCGCGGAAACGGCTGCTGGCGTGAAAGCCTCGTTCTTCTCCGGCATGCGCGGGCTGCTGGCCGACCGCCGCAACTGGAGCGCGCTCTTCTTCCTGCTCGGCGTCTATGGGCTATGGAATACCGTGGCAGGGCAGGCTGGCATTTTCCAGCCTCGCGTCTATGCTGCCGCTGGCGTTGAATCCGCTACCCAGCAGAACCTGCTCCAGGTGCTGGTCTGGGTGCTGACCGCCGCCGCAACCTATTTCGGATTCATGAAATACGGAGACCAGGTCTCGCGGCGTTGGCTCTACTTCGGTGGCGCCCTGCTGGGTGTTGCGGCCTGGACCGTGCTGATCTTCGCTCCTCCAGGTGCCTTCTCCCTGCTGTTCTACGCAGTGGCCTGGGGCATCTCGGCGGGTATCGGCGCGCAGGCTTTCTACGGGCTATGGACCGCGGAGCTCTTCGCCACGCGCTACCGCGCCAGTGCACAGGGCGTGCTGTTCATGCTTGCCCGGGTGCTTGTCGGCCTGCTCTCGTTGGTGTTCCCGGTACTGCTCACCAACCTGGGCTTGGAAAAGCTTGGCCTCCTGATCATCGGCCTGCTGGTCGTCGCGTTGCTGATCGGCACCATTTGGGCGCCGGAAACGCGAGGCAAGTCGCTGGAAGAGATCGAACTGGAGCGCTATGGATATGAAACCAGGGCCACCAAAGTCGACGCCTGAGAACCACTGCCCCCATGCACATTAACGAGTCGGAAGACAAGAACACCATGAGCAACACCATCGCGACACGCACCACCGCACAGGAACTGATTCAACGATCCAACCGGTTGGGTGCAGACAAGAAGAACACCAACTACGCCGGTGGAAACACCTCGGCCAAGGGCACCGCGAAAGACCCGGTCACCGGTGAGCAAATTGAGCTGCTCTGGGTCAAGGGATCGGGCGGGGACCTCGGCACGTTGACCGAAAAGGGGCTGTCGACCCTGCGCCTGGACCGCATGCGCTCGCTGGTGGACGCCTACCCGGGCGTGGAGCGCGAAGACGAGATGGTCGCGGCCTTCGATTACTGCCTGCACGGCAAGGGAGGCGCCGCGCCATCCATTGATACCGCAATGCATGGGCTGGTCAACGCAAACCACGTCGACCACTTGCACCCGGACTCCGGCATTGCCATTGCCACTGCCAAGGACGGCCGGGAGCTGACCGCAAGGATCTTCGGCGACAAGGTGGCTTGGGTTGACTGGCGCCGCCCCGGATTCCAGCTGGGACTGGATATTGCCGCGATCAAGGACGCCAATCCGCAAGCCGTGGGCTGCATCCTCGGCGGCCATGGCATCACCGCCTGGGGAGATACCTCCCAGGAATCCGAGTCCAACTCGCTGTGGATCATCGACACCGCCGCTGCCTACCTTGACGAGCACGGCGCACCGGAGCCCTTCGGTCCTGTGGTTCCCGGATTCGAGCCGCTGGACGAGGAGGAGCGCCGGACCCGCGCCGCCGCATTGGCCCCGAGCATCCGCGGCCTGGCCAGCACCGACAAGCCCATGGTGGGGCACTTCAGCGATGACCAGCGAGTCCTGGATTTCCTCTCGCGCCAGAAGCTGGCGCAGCTGGCGGCCCTGGGCACCAGCTGCCCGGACCACTTCCTGCGCACCAAGATCAAGCCGATGGTGCTGGATCTTCCCGCTACCGCAGGCGTATCGGAGCAGATCGCGCGCCTGGAAGAACTGCATGCGCAGTACCGTGCTGACTACCAGGCCTACTACGAGGCCCACAAGGACCTGGACTCTCCGGCGATGCGCGGGGCCGACCCGCTGATCGTGCTGGTCCCGGGCGTCGGCATGTTCTCCTATGGGGCGAATAAGCAGACCGCACGGGTCGCTGGCGAGTTCTACCTCAATGCCATCAACGTCATGCGCGGCGCCGAAGCGGTCTCCAGCTATACGCCGATTTCCGATGCCGAGAAGTTCCGCATTGAATACTGGGCGCTGGAGGAAGCCAAGCTGCAGCGCATGCCCAAGCCCAAATCCCATGCCGGGCGCATCGCCCTGGTCACCGGTGCCGCGTCGGGCATCGGCAAGGCCGTGGCGCAGCGGCTGGCAGCCGAGGGAGCCTGCGTGGTCATCGCAGACCTGGACCTGGACAAGGCGCAGGCCGCCGCGGCGGAGCTGGGTACAGCAGATGTGGCCGTTGGCGTCGCCGCCAACGTGGCCGATGCGCACGCCGTGCAACGTGCCATCGATGAGGCGGTGCTGGCATTTGGCGGATTGGACCTGGTGGTGAACAACGCGGGCCTCTCGCTTTCAAAGCCCTTGCTGGAAACCACCGAGGCCGACTGGGACCTGCAGCATGATGTGATGGCCAAGGGATCGTTCCTGGTTTCCAAGGTCGCGGCCAAGGTGCTGATCGAGCAGAAGCTCGGCGGCGATATCATCTACATTTCCTCCAAGAACTCGGTCTTCGCAGGTCCGAACAATATTGCCTACTCGGCCACGAAGGCCGACCAGGCGCATCAGGTGCGCTTGCTGGCCGTAGAATTGGGCGAGCATGGCGTGCGCGTGAACGGCATCAACCCCGATGGCGTAGTGCGCGGCTCCGGGATCTTCGCCTCCGGCTGGGGTGCCCAGCGTGCGGCGACCTATGGCGTGGCAGAGGAGGATCTGGGGCAGTTCTACGCAAACCGCACGATCCTGAAGCGCGAGGTCATCCCGGAGAACATTGCCGATGCCGTGTTCGTGCTGACCGGGCCGGAACTGACCCGGACCACCGGATTGCACATTCCGGTGGATTCCGGAGTGGCGGCAGCCTTCCTGCGATGAGCAAGCAAGCAGAGAGCGCGCCGGTCGCAGCTATCGACCTCGGCGCCACCAGCGGACGTGTCATGATCGGCCAGATGGTGGACGGGAAGCTCCAGCTCACTGCCGTCCACCGTTTCGCCAACGGACCGGTTCCGCTGTCGAGCCTGGAACCAGGGGCGCGGCAAGAAGCGCTGGCCTGGGATATCGATGAGCTCTGGGCGCAAATTCGCCACGGCCTCTCGCTGGCTTTCGCGCAGCGCGGGGATATCGCCAGCATCGGGGTGGACTCCTGGGCGGTGGACTATGCGTTGCTCAAGGACGGCAAGCGCCTGGGAGAAGTGCGGCATTACCGGGATCCGCGCAATGAGCGCGCGGTTGCTGCGCTGGAACAGAAATTCAGCCGGCGCGAGTTGTTTGCACGCAATGGGCTGCAATTCCTTCCGTTCAACACCGTGTACCAGTTGCAAGCCGAGAAGTTGGAAAACCGGTTGGCGAACGCCGAGGCGCTGCTGCTGGTTCCCGACTATTTCAACTGGATGCTCACAGGGCATCGGCGCAGCGAGTGGACGAACGCTTCCACTACCGGGTTGCTGAACCACAGCACCGGTACATGGGACGAGGATCTGGTTGCTGAACTGGGGCTTTCGGGAAAGCTCGCGCAGCTAGTGCACCCTGGCCAGCCGGTGGGCGCACTGCTGCCCGAGCTGGCTGCGGAATTCGGAGCCAGCCACGAAGTCCAGGTAGTGGCGGTCGCTTCCCACGACACGGCCAGCGCAGTGGTCGCGACCCCGCTCTCCAGCGGGCAATCCGCCTATATCTCTTGCGGAACGTGGGGATTGGTTGGTGTGGAGCTGGACCGCCCGGTACTCACCGAGCAAGCGCATCAAGCGGGATTCACCAACGAGCTGGGGCTGGATTCCAGTGTCCGGTTCCTGAAGAACGTCGCCGGAACCTTTCTGCTCAGCGAGTCGATCCGCCAATGGAACGACGACGCGGAAGCCGCCGGAAGGGAAGAAACCAGCTTGGAGCAGCTCCTTGCCGAGGCCGCGGAATTGCCTGTTCCGCAGGTGCTGATCGATCCTCAAAGCGAGCGGTTCCTGGCTCCTGGCCAGATGGCCCAGCGCATCTGCGATGCGGTGGAAGCCGCCGGCGGGCAGCGCCCGTGCTCACCTGCCGAAGTGATCAGGGTGGTCGTCGAGTCGCTGGCTCAGAGTTTCGCCCGCCAAGCTGCAGAAGCCGCGCGGTTGGGTGGATTCGAGCTGGAGAACATCCATATTGTCGGAGGCGGCTCGCAAGGCCAGCTGCTGTGCCAGCGCACTGCAGACCATGCGCGCGTGCCGGTCATTTCCGGACCCGTGGAATGCACCGCCCTGGGCAACGTGCTCGTGCAGTTGCAAGCGGCTATGCCTGCGGGCGGTGATGCATTGAACCTGCGCGACGTGGTGCGCGACTCGGTGCCGCTAGGCGCCTACGCCCCGTCGCAGGCCCTGAAGCTGGCCTAGATCCGTGTGGGATATCTAGGCCGTCGTTGACCCTCCAGCCCGATGGGGCTGGAGGGTCGAACTTTTTACACCTTGCGCTGCACGAATACCACGGCATCCTCCAGGGTCGCCGGATTGCCATCGGGACCGATGATGGTGCGTTCGCGGACCTCGGCGCACAGCACCTCCCACTGCGCCGGATCCAGAGCCAAAGCTTCCAGTTCCTCTTCGGGGCTGGGGAACACGGGCATCTGGTGATCGGGCTTGCTGGCGAAGGACGGCATCGATGCATGGGACAGGGCCAGCAGGTGGCCGCCGGGTGCGACCAGGGTCGCTGCCTTGCGCAGGAAGCTGGCGCGAGGGAATTCAAAGGGTGCCTGGAAGAAGCTCAAGGTCACCAGGTCGAAGGTTTCCCCGGTATTCCACGCAGCCAGATCCGAGGCGATGAAGCGGGTCTGCCCCGCGTCCAGACCGTGCTTGGCCGCTTCTTCCTGCGCGCGCTTCACCGCGGTGGGCGAGATGTCGACCCCGGTAGCCTTCCAGCCATGGGTGGCCAGCCACAGCGCATCGCCTCCCTCCCCGCAGCCGATATCCAGCGACGTGCCGGGGGCCAGCGGGGCGACAAGGTTCTCGATGACCTGGTTGACCTTGCCTGACCAGACCCGCTCGGACTGGCCGTAGTGGTTCTCCCAGAAGGCGACATCATCATGTTCTTTGGTGTGGTGTTCGTGGTGGTGGCTCATTTTCGTTGTTCCCCATTCGTCAGTAAGGCCGTTGTTATCGACCCTACTGACGATCGACCCCATGCGCGATCAGTTTTGCGCCAGAGGCAAGAATCGCTGCTCCTACCTTGCACTGACCTTGCCGAAGAGCCGGGCAATGGATGCGAGGATCATTGGCCGGCAGGCCAGCCAGGCGCCGGCGATTACGAGCAGCGAGAGCGCGAAGAAGAGCAGTCCGGTCCAGTTATCCGCGTACGCGGCTGGATCCGTGGAACCCTGGGCCGCGTACATGTGGTTCAGGTTGCGCAGCGCCCCGGTGGAGAACACCAGGATCACGTGCACGAGGATGAACACAGCGAAGTACAGCATGGTTGGGAAGTGCAGCGTGCGGGCAACCTCGATCGGGTACTTCGCGGTCAATGCTGGCATGTTCTTCGGCCAGAAGGCGCTGAGCCGGAAGCCGGTGATCGCCGCGACCGGGGCCGCGATGAATACGGTGGTGAAGTAGGCCAGCTGCTGCAGCGAGTTGTAGTTCACCCAGCCGTTTTCGGTGGGCCAATCCAGCGTCAGGTACTGCAAGGCCGCCGAAATCGCGTTGGGGAAGACCTCCCACGACGTCGGGACGATGCGCATCCAGTGGCCTGTGGCGAACAGCAGCACGAGGAACACCAGGCCATTGATGATCCACAGCAGGTCTAGACCCTGATGCAGCCAGAGGTTGATGCTCACCTTCGGGCTGCGCTTCGAGGACCAATAGGCAGGCGGCTTCTTCTGGTGCCTGACCAGCATGCCAGAACGGATGATCAGGACCATCAGGAAGAAGTTGAAGAAGTGGTTCCATGCCAGCCAGCCAGGGAACCCGAGAGGTGCCGAGTCCGGCAGGTGGTACTCACCCGGGTAGCGTTCCATGAATGACTCCACGGCATCGATGCCGGCAATGCCGCGGGCAACGAGCACCACGGCGGTGGCGATGCCCAAGGCGCAGAATGCGCCAAGGATTCCAGCCAGCACCCACTGCTTGGTCGTCAGCGGGCCATGCTTGGCCGCTTCTTTCTTGCTCTTTGCCGCTGCCTGGGGTGCCGGCTTGGTCGCGCGCCCGGCGGCCGGCGCGTTACTTGCCGCGGCTGCTGGCGCGGCAGGTTCCTGCGCACCCATGCGGGTACGGGCAGGAGCAGCCTGCGCCTCGGCGGCCGCAGGCTCCGAGGCCAGCGCGGCGCCGGATGCCTGGGCCACCGGATCTGCGGGTGCTGGCTCTGCCCTCGGCGGGGTGGCCGGTGCGGCCTGGGCCTGGGCAGCTTCCGCAACCGGTGCCGGCGGGAGCGCAGGCGCTGGAGCCGCTGGAGCTGCGGCAACAACGGGAGCTGCCACGAATGAACTTGGCGGCCACGGTTCTGCACCGGCGGTGCGCGGCAGGCCACGGCGAACTGCTGGTGCCCCGGCACTGGAAACCGCTGTGGCCGGGGCGGTACCCGCGGTGGCAACTGGTTCGGGGGCCGCCGGCGCTGATTCAGCTACCGGTTCGGCAACCGGTTCGCCAACTAGCTCGGCAACCGGCTCGGGTGCTGGTGCAGCGCAAGCGTTCTGCGATGCGGCTGGAGCGTTCGCGGCGACCGGCGTTCCCGCAGGCGGCCACGGCCCGCCGCCGGCAACCCGTGGCAGGCCCTGGCGAAGAAGCCCGGCAACCGCGCCCTGATCTGCAACAGGTTCCGCGGCCGGTGCGCTGGCTCCGGAACTAGCAGATGCTTGGCCAGGCGTTGGTTCCGCAGGCACCGACGGGCCAACGGGCTGGTCGAGAACTGGTTCTGCAGCATCCTCGACCGCGCTAGGCCCTGCCGGGACCGCGGCGCCTGCAGCGGGAGCGAACAGCTCGGCTGGCGGCCAGGGATCGCCGCCTGCCACGCGCGGCAGCCCCTGGCGGATGGATTGGTTTAGTGCGTTCATGGCGATCAGGCCTTGCGTGCTTCCAAGGCGGAAATCAGCTGGGGCACGACCTTGAAGACATCCCCCACCACGCCGAAGTCGGCGATCTCGAAGATCGGCGCATCGGCATCCTTGTTGATGGCGATGATGGTCTTGGCGGTCTGCATGCCCGCCTTGTGCTGGATGGCTCCGGAAATGCCCAGTGCCACGTACAGCTGGGGAGAAACTGCCACGCCGGTCTGGCCCACCTGGGCGGCATGCTCGACGTATCCGGCATCCACCGCCGCACGCGACGCGCCCACGGCAGCGCCCAAGGCATCGGCCAGCTGGTGCACCAGGTCGAACTGCTCCGCGCTGCCCAACCCGCGGCCACCGGAGACCACGCGTGCCGCGGAACGCAGCTCGGGACGGGTGGATGCCGTTTCGGCCGTTCTCAGTTCCTTGACCTCGACCTCCGGCTTGGCGCTGGCGGCTACCTCCAGCGGGATCGCGCTCGCCGGTTGGGCCTGGGCACGCTCTTCGATGCTGCCCACGCGCACGGTGATCACCGGCGCGCCGAAGGTCGGGGCGCTGTGGGTCGAATACGCGCCGCCGTAGATCGAGTGGGCTGCGATGATTCCCTGGTCATCACGCGAAACACCGAGCGCATCGACGCTCAGCGCCAAGCGGTGGCGCACCGCGAAGCGTGCGGCCACTTCGCGCGAAGCCAGGGTATGCCCCAGCAGCACGGCTTGTGGCTGGATTTGCCCGAAGGCCTGCTGCAGCGCGTCAGCCATCGGCGCGGTCAGCACCGGAGAATCGACGGCGGCGGTGAGTACCTGCGCGGCGCCAGACTCGCTGGCTTGCGCCGCCAGTGAATCAAGGGATCCGGCCGGAGCGGCGAGAAGCGCTACCGGGGTGCCCACGGCAGAGGCGGCGCCGAGCAGTTCCGCGTGGTTCTTGGCCAGCGTTCCAGTGGCCGTGGTCTCGAGGAAAACAAGAATTGAATCAGAAGCAAAGGAAGTCATGGTTTTCTTTCCGCTCACACCAGGTTGTTCTTGACGAGGAATTCGGCCACTGCGTTACCGGCATCGCCGTCATCGGCAATGACAGTTCCGGCGGTGCGGGGCGGGCGCTGGGCCACCGAAACCATGATGGAACGCGCAGTATCCGCAGGCAGGGACTCGACGCCCAAATCGGCCAGGGACAGGGACTCGACCGGTTTCTTCTTCGCGGCCATGATGCCCTTGAAATTCGGGAAGCGGGCATCTGGCAATGCCTCGGTGATCGAAGCGACCGCTGGCAATGGAGCGCTGATCTGGGCGGCAGCGCCATCCAGCTCGCGCAATCCGCTGATCGCGCCGTCGGCAATTTCTACCGAGGACAACGAGGTCGCCGCCGGAAGATCAAGCAGCTCGGCCAGCATGACCGGGAGCATGCCCGCGGAGCCGTCGGTGGACATGTTGCCGGTGAGGACCAGATCGTAGCTGCCTCGGCGCAAAGCCGCCGCCAGGACCTGCGCGGTGAGGACCAGATCGGCGCCGAGAAGCTCCTCGTCGCTGATATGCACGGCGCTGGCAGCACCCATGGCCAAACCCTTGCGCAGGGTGGCCTGAGCTGAATCCGGGCCCATGGTCAGCACGGTGATTTCAGTTCCAGGGTTCGCATCAGCATGCTTCAGCGCAACTTCCAGGGTCCGCTCGCCGATTTCATCGAGCACCACTTCTGAAGCGGCACGGTCGGCCAGGCCGGTCTCCAGATCCAGCAGGCGGTCCTCTCCGGTATCTGGGACTTCTTTGATCAAAACCGCGATCTTCATTATTTTCTCCCTCTTATCGCAGTAGCATCTGCCAGGACAGCCGATGGCCGGAAATCACCAATGATCCGGGGCTTCGCGGACCACTGAAGCGGCCCCCGCCGAAACTACTAGGAAATCCAAGTTCATTAATAGGCCACGGCGCAGATTTTCTGCAGAGCTGAAAGCATTGTGTCGCAGGCTACGTCTGTCTTTGCTGTTCATCTTGTCGGATTCAGCGCCATTGGTCAATGAAAGTGGACAAGAAAACAGCAAGTGAGCACCTTGAACACCAAAGGTCCACGGTCCGGCGGGGTCATCCGGGCATGCTTCCACGCAGGTGAGCCGCATCGCGCTATTCGCCCGGCTTCGGGCGGGCACCGTAGGCTTTAACCAGAGACCAATTTCGGAACCAAAGGACGGCTCATGGCCAGCAAAAAGCGTCAAGGCAAGAAGAACTCGGGCGCAGGAAATCCTGCCAAGGCGGCAGCGCGCGGTCGCAGCGTGTTCCTGATCCAGGCTGAACAGCAGATCAATGCGCTTCGCCAGGACTACACAACTTGGGTAGCGCAGCAGGTTCCTGCCTTTTCGCCTGAACAGGCGGCGCAGGCAGCGGGCATGCAGCTGGACGTCATCGGGCAGATCGCCGGCCAGTACGCCGAGAACGCCCGCAGCTCGAACCTGTTCGACCTGGACATCGATGTCTTCGGTGAGACTCTGGCCGAGCACCTGGGCAACCTGCCGGAATCCTTGGCTCCGGAGCCGATCTTCACCACATGGCTGGAATACTTCAGCTTCATCGAGCAGCGCATGCTCTGGCAGGGCCCTGCGGAGAACCTCGAAGCCCTGCGCGAGATGCTGGAAGATACGCTCAATGGTTTTGCCGAGGGCGACGCGGAGCTATGCGGATTGCTGCGCGAAACCAGGTTGTTCAGCCAGGTCAAGGCCTATGCCCAGGCGGTGGCCGAAGGCGTGGACATGGAGGACTTCAGTGCAGCAGCCGAAGCGCCGCGCGCCAAGGTATTGACTGCCGTTGGCCTGGATGCCGAAACCTTCGACCCGGAAGGCCCGGCGCCACTAGCCTTCAACTACATCTGGAGCGCCGGCCGGATGTCCGTCGTGGAGTCGGAAGGATCGGTGTTGCGCACGGATCCGGACGCCTACGAATTGCTGGTTGCCGGCGAGGAAGCGGGCAGCGCGCAGCTGCTCTTCGAGATGGCTGTCGGCTGCGTCCAGGCGCACCTGAACCCGACCTTCGATGTCACCTTGCGGGATGAAGCCCATTACCTGGTGCTGCGTAACCTGCTGGTCACCGCATCCACCGGCCGCGAAGGGGACTTGGAGGGCCTGCGCCGCAACTGCGGTCCGAAGATCTACGATGCCGTGCTTCCAGAAGCCCGCATCGCCATGGATTCCTTGGTCGGCTACGGTCTGATTTCCAAGGACGGCGAGCACTACAGCATCGACGAGCGCCTGGTTCCGGTCATCTCCGCCGGCATCTCAGAGGTCGAGGCCTTCTTCGAAGAAGCCGAATAAGGCAGGGGATGATACCCGCAGCGGCACCAGTCTGCGGGTATCATCCAACCTAGGAAGATATTCGCTAGTAGCAAGCAGGCAATCGCTAATGGGCAAGAAAAATAATCGGCCAATGAGCTGGCTGCCTGCAGCCAGCGGGATCCTCTTCGCGGTGCTGCTGCTGATCGTGGATCCGCTGATCGCGGATGCCCCATGGTGGTCCGAACCCGACCTGTGGGTGCCCTTGGCGTTCCCGCTGCTTCCATGGCTGGCAGTTGCCGGCGTGATGGCATGGCTGGGAAGCGCAACCGAGCGCTGGCTGCACGCTCTGGTGTTCAGCTTCAGCGCCCTGGCCGCCGGGGTGATTCCCGGCCTTTTCTGGACGCTACTGCTCTTTGACGCTTTCCCGGATTCCGCCAGCCCGCAGCTTCCCATGGCCGTCTCGCTATTCTCGGGTGCGGTGGCAATTGTGCTGGGTGCAGTTGCAGGCGGGCGGGCAATTTTCAGGGGTTTCAGGAAGGCCCGGCTGGCCGCCGTGGCGAACTAGGCGGCGGAGCGAAGCCCCTGGAGGCTATCGAGCCTGGTCGTCCTGCCGCGAGGCAGCGATGGAGATCAGTTTCCGCAGCACCTCCAGGTCGATGTCCTCCAGCTTTTTCACGTACACGCAACCGGCTCCCTCGGTGTATTTGCCCAGCTGCGGCAAGAGCTGGGCGCCCTCGGGAAGGTCCTTCAGCCCGTAGAGCGAGAGCTGGGCCTTGCGCGGCGAGAAACCGGTCTTGGGCCAGATGCCCGTGGTGCGCGCATTGGCAGGGGAGATGTAGGTGTAGCTTCCGTAGCCCACCATGCTCGGTCCCCACATCACCGGCTGCTCGCCGGTGGCTTCGCGGAAGATGCGGTCCAGTTCGTGGCCGTCAACCCGGCGCTTGGCCGGGGTTGCCGCCTCAATGAATTCCTCCACGCTGGCCTCAGTTGGAAGGGTCTTCTGACTTGTTGGCAAGTGATGCCTCCTCGGGTGCTCCAGGTGATTCGGCCTGGAAAATTGTCGACAGCTTGCGGTACTGGCTGGTGCCCATGGCCAGCAGCGCCACCACAATCATGATCAGCCCGCCGGCCAGGAATATCAAGGCGATGCCGCGCGCCTGGCCTTGCCCCACCAGCCAGCCGAATCGGTCGTCGCCCGCTGGCGAGCGCATGAAGGGGATGACCAGGTACTGGGCAATCGGCGCGATCAGGAAAGCGGTAATCGGCGCCGCGGCGGCTTCCATCATCTGGGCGAAGCCGAACACCCGGCCCTGGCGGCGGAAGGTGACCACCTTCTGGATCACCGTTTGCTCCGAGGCTTCCACCGCCGGGATCAGCATCATGTAGAGCCAGATGCCCAGCACATAGAGCCACGTCCATTCGCGGATGGTGAAGATCGCGCCGAGGAATCCCATGACGGCAACCAGCAGGAGCATGGTGCGGATCGGGTTGGCCCCCAGACCGAACTTGGCGATGGCCAAGCCGCCGATGATGAAGCCGGTGGATGCCAGCCCGAAGGTGATGCCCCAGGCTTCGACCGGCATGATGGTCAGCCCGTAGGGATCCATCAGCGCCATGTAGGTGCCGCCGATGAAGTTGTTGAACATCGAGAAGATGATCAGCGCGAATAGGCCAGGGATGGCCATCACTGTAGTGAAGCCCAGGCGCAGGTCGCTGGTCTTGGTCCGCCCTTCCTCCTTTTCCGGTTCCTCCTCCGGGATGGAGATGCCCAAAAGGTGCAGCATCGTGACCACGACCATCACGATGGCAATGGCCAGCGTCCATCCCATCCCCAGCAGCCCGATGGACAGCCCGGAGAACACGCTGGTGATGATGAAGGCGATGCCCTGCACCGTGCCTACCAGTCCGTTGGCGTTGGCATGGCGCTCGACCGGGATCAGCAAGGTGACCGTCGTGGACAGCGCGATGCCTCGCATCTGCTCCACGATCGCGCCGAACAGGATGACCAGGCAGAAGATCCAGAACTGCCATCCGCCGATATCCAGGATGTCCTTCGTGGGCAGCCAGAGGTAGATCAGCCCAGCCAGGGAAAAGGCCACAGCGGTGATCATCGCGGAGAAGACGAAGACCGATTTCTTGCGGTGGTTGTCCACGATCGTCCCGAAAACCATGGAGAACACGGAGATCAGCAGCATGAATGCGCCGCCGATGATGCCGGTGGCCATGACGTTCTCGGTCTCCAGGTACACCCAGAAGGTCAGCGCGAACCACAGGTAGCTGGTGGTGAGGTTCGCGACGGCGGTGTTGACCAGTATGTGCATGAAAGAGCGCTGGCCCTGCGGCGGAACTTCGGGGTTCTGGCCGTGGGCCGGCGGGAGATCAGGGGGTCCTTCATCGCGCATGGGCAAGCCTGCTTCGAAAAAGTGGCTGGTGGTCGTAGCAAAAGAATACGCCGATGCATTGATAGGCAACAGGTGTGAATTCAGACGATCGAAAACATAGTAGTCAGATGCCTAGCCCAAGCCTAGGCATAACCCTAGTGTGACCGCCCGCACTTTCTGCCAAGGTTGAATCCATGCAAACCGGCTGCAGCGGTTTCCCCTTTAAACGAGCATTGAATGGACGGAGCACACCACGCCATGACCGAGACCCTGAACGAGGTATCCAGCCTGCTGGATAACGCGCTGGTTGACAGCCCGGAAACCGGAGAGTTCCGCGCCAACCGAAATATCTTCACCGACGAAGAGATTTTCGAGATGGAAATGAAGCACATCTGGGAAGGCAACTGGGTGTACCTGGCCCACGAGTCCCAGGTCCCGAACATCGGCGACTACTACACCACCAACATCGGCCGCCAGCCCATCATCATCTCGCGCAACAAGCAGGGCGAACTCAATGCGCTGATCAACGCCTGCAGCCACCGCGGAGCCATGCTCTGCCGGCGCAAGACCGATAACCGCACCACCTTCACCTGCCCGTTCCATGGCTGGACCTTCAACAACTCCGGCAAGCTGCTCAAGGTCAAGGATTCGCGGGGAGCTGGCTACCCGGAGCAGTTCAACAAGGACGGCTCCCACGATTTGACCAAGGTCGCCCGTTTCGAGAACTACCGCGGTTTCCTCTTCGGCTCGCTGAACGCCGATGTCCTGCCGCTGGAAGAGCACCTGAGCGAGGCCACGAAGATCATCGACATGATGGTTGACCAGTCCGAAGAAGGCTTGGAAGTGCTGCGCGGCGCCTCGACCTACACCTATGACGGCAACTGGAAGCTGCAGGCGGAGAACGGCGCCGACGGCTACCACGTCTCGGCCACCCACTGGAACTACGCCGCCACCCAGGCCCGCCGCGCCAACGGCGAATCCTCCAACGACACCAAGACCATGGACGCCGGCGGCTGGGACAAGCAGAAGGGCGGCTACTACTCCTTCGAGCACGGCCACCTGCTGCTGTGGACCGAATGGCTGGACCCGGCCAACCGCCCGCTGGCCGAGAAGCGCGACGAGCTGGTTGCCAAGTTCGGCGAAGCCAAGGCCGACTGGATGATCGGCATTTCGCGCAACCTGTGCCTGTACCCGAACGTGTACCTGATGGACCAGTTCGGCTCGCAGATCCGCGTCTTCCGGCCGATCTCCGTGGACAAGACCGAGGTGACCATCTACTGCTTCGCCCCGGTGGGCGAATCGGACACCGCGCGCGCGGCCCGCATCCGCCAGTACGAGGACTTCTTCAACGCCTCGGGCATGGCCACCCCGGATGACCTGGAAGAATTCCGCTCCTGCCAGAAGACCTACCTGGCCACCTCGGCGCAGTGGAATGACCTCTCGCGCGGCCAGGCCCACCAGATCACCGGCCCGGATGAGAACGCGGACAAGGTGGGCCTCAAGCCCATCTCCTCCGGAGCGCGCACCGAGGACGAGGGCTTGTACCCGATCCAGCACGGCTACTGGCTGCAGACCATGCGCCAAGCCGTGGATAACGAACGCGAAGCACAGAACTAAGGCCGAAGGGACAAGACAGATGAGCACCATCGCACTGACCGAGGCGCCGACTTCCAACGGCGCAGTCACCACCGCGGATATCGCGCAGTTCCTCTACCAGGAAGCTCGCTTCCTCGATGACCGGGACTTCGACCGCTGGCTGGACTGCTACCACCCGGAAGCCACCTTCTGGATGCCGGCCTGGGCCGATGACGAGCAGCTGACCGAAGACCCGCAGCGCGAGATCTCGCTGATCTACTACGCTAACCGCGGCGGCCTGGAAGACCGCGTCTTCCGCATCAAGACCGACCGCTCCTCGGCCACCTCGCTGCCCGAGCCGCGCACCGGGCACAACATCACCAACGTGGAGATCGTTGCAGTGGACGGCGACAAGGTGGACATCCGCTTCAACTGGTTCACCCTGTACTACCGCTACCAGAACGTGGACACCTACTTCGGCACCTCGTTCTACACGATCGACTACTCCGGCACTGCGCCGGTGATCACCGCGAAGAAGGTCGTCCTGAAGAACGACTACATCCACCACGTCGTGGACATCTACCACATTTAAGCGACACCCATTGGGCGGCGGGGCCAGTGCAGGCCCCGCCGAATCGCCCATCCCCGAATCCTGTGAAATGAGCATGCCATGTCCCACCAGGTAGCCCTCGCCTTTGAAGACGGAATCACCCGCTTCATCAAGGTCGGCGCGAACGAAACCGTCGCCGATGCCTCCTACAAAGCCCGCATCAACATCCCGCTGGACTGCCGCGACGGCGCCTGCGGCACCTGCAAGGCCTTCTGCGAGTCGGGCAAGTACGACGGCGGCGACTACATCGAAGAAGCCTTGACCGACGACGAGGCAGAGGCCGGATACTGCTTGCCCTGCCAGATGGTCCCCGAATCCGACCTCGTGCTGCAGATCCCGACCACCTCGGATGTCGCCAAGACCTCGGCCACCTCCTTCGAATCCACGCTGAGCGAGATCCGCCGCATCTCCGAAACCACCTACGCCTTCAGCCTCGAGGTGGACAAGCGCGAAGACCTCTCCTTCCTGCCGGGCCAGTACGTGAACATCGAGGTCCCCGGCTCCGGCGGGCAAACCCGTTCCTACTCCTTCAGCTCGGGCCCGGAAGTGGACATCGTCTCCTTCCTGATCCGCATCACCGATGGCGGTCTGATGTCCACCTACATGCGCGATACCGCGCAGGTGGGCGACCGCATCACCTTCACCGGCCCGATGGGCAGCTTCTTCCTGCGCGAACCCAAGCGCCAATCGCTGCTGCTCGCCGGCGGTACCGGCCTGGCCCCGCTGCTGGCCATCCTGGAGAAGCTGGCCGGCATGGACAACCCGCACCCGGTGCACCTGATCTACGGCGTGAACACCGACATCGACCTGGTCGAACTCGATGTGCTGCAGGACTACACCCAGCGCATCGCGGGCTTCAGCTTCGACACCGTGGTGGGTGACCCGGACAGCGCTTCACAGAAGAAGGGCTACGTCACCAACCACTTCGAGCCGCAGCACCTGGCCGAGGGCGACGTGGATATCTACCTTTGCGGCCCGCCTCCGATGGTGGAGGGCGTGCGCCGCCACCTGGAAGCCGAAGGCCTCAAGCCGCAGAATTTCTACTACGAGAAGTTCGCGCTGGCCGTCGTTCCGGACGCCGAGCCTGCCGCCCCGGCTGCCGAGGCGCCCGCCGCGCAAGCCGCCGCCGACCAGGGCTACGAAATCGGCGAGGAGCACGCCAGCTTCGAGGCCCAGTTCGATGCGCGCATGGCCTTGGAACTGGCCGTCGTCGAGCTGACCATGGGCAAGCTGGCCGAGGGCCAGCTGGGCGAATTCAAGGTCCTGGCCGAACTGGCCGGCAAGACCCTGGACGGCGAGAAGTTCATCAACGCCGAGGAATTCACCGTCACCAATGACGCCTTCCACGAATTCCTGTTCAAGGCCGTGGGCAACGAGCACCTGCTGCAGGCCTACCGCCGCCTGGACGTGCCGGCGCTGATGGCCGCCGTGCTGCGCCAGGAGCACTGGATCGACGGGGCCGTGGACGCCGACCACCTGGGCATCGTCGCCGCTTTCGAGAAGCAGGACATCGCCGCTGCCCGCGCAGCGATCACCGCGCACAACCAGCACGCCAAGGCCACCATGGCCGCCGCTTCCAAGGCAGCGGCCCAGTGAGCGCCGGGCTGCCCGAGTCCTTCCATCCGGGACGCTTTGCCGGCAAGGTCGTCATGGTCACCGGCGCCGCCCAGGGCATCGGCTGGTCCGTGGCCCGGCGCATCACCGCCGAGGGCGGGGAAATGGTGCTCGTGGACCGCGCGGCGCTGATCCACGAGGTGGCCGGGGCCCTGCGCGCCGACGGCGCCACCGCGCTGAGCGTGACCGCCGACCTGGAAACCTACGAGGGCGCGCTGGCTGCGGTCACCGCCGCGAAGGACCAGTTCGGACGCATCGATGTGCTGGTCAACAACGTGGGCGGAACCATTTGGGCCAAGCCCTACGAGCACTACGCGCCCGAGGAGATCGAAAAGGAAATCCGGCGATCGCTGTTCCCGACCTTGTGGATGTGCCGTGCGGTCTTCGAGGAAATGGTCCAGGCCCGATCCGGAACCATCGTGAACGTCTCCTCGGTCGCCACCCGCGGCATGAACCGCGTCCCGTACGCGGCGGCCAAGGGCGGGGTCAAGGCCATCACCTCGGCGCTGGCCATGGAGGGCGCCGAGTTGGGCATCCGCGTGGTCGCCACCGCGCCGGGCGGCACCGAAGCCCCTGAGCGGGTAGTCAAGCGCGGGCCGGTGCCCACCGGCGAGCAGGAAAAGGCCTGGTACCAGGCCATCGTGGACCAGACCGTGGACTCCACCTTGCTCAAGCGCTACGGCACCTTGGACGAGCAGTCGGCGCCCATCGTGTTCCTGGCCTCGGATGAGGCCTCTTACATCACCGGTTCCACCCTCGCGGTGGCCGGAGGTGACCTCGGCTAGCGGCAGTACCGGCACCACAAACGCACCACCATGGAACAAACGGCTCGTGATCACGGGCCGTTTGTTCCATCCAGCACCAACCCGGCCGTGCTTCCAGCGCCGGGCACGTATTTTCCGGGGAACAACGAGGTTCCCCGGTCACCGCAAACGAACGGAAAAACACGTGAATACCAGCCCAATGACATCCAGCAATGCCGCCAATGGCGCCGTGCGCTGGGTGGTGGTGATCGCCGCCATCGCCCTGATCTTCGACGGCTACGACCTGGTGGTTTTCGGAACCATCGTCTCCACGCTGCTGGCGGACCCCAGCCAGCTCGGCCAGCTCGATGAAGCCGCCGCCGGATTGCTGGGCAGCTACGCGCTGCTCGGCGTGATGGTCGGTGCGCTGTCCACCGGCGCGATCGGCGACTACATCGGCCGGCGCAAGGCGATGATCACCGGCATCATCTGGTTCTCCGTCGGCATGGGCCTGACCGCGCTGGCCCCCGACACCCTGTGGTTCGGCATCCTGCGCTTCCTCACCGGCATGGGCGTGGGTGCGATCGTGGCCACCGCTGGCGCGGTGGTGGCCGAGTTCGCCCCGAAGAACCGCCGCAACTACTACAACGCGATCGTCTACTCGGGCGTGCCGGCCGGAGGCGTGCTCGCCTCGCTGCTGGCCATGGTGCTCAGCGACGTGATCGGCTGGCGCGGGCTGTTCCTCATCGGCGCGCTGCCGCTGCTGTTCCTGCTGCCGATGGCCTGGTTCAAGCTGCCCGAATCCCCGCAGTGGCTGCTCTCCCGCGGCCGCGTGGCCGAAGCCCGCGAGGTGGCTGCGCGCACCGGAATGCTGCTGGAACTTCCCAGCGACGCCGATGCCGGGCAGCTGAAGGCCGAACGTGTCGGCTTCGCCGCGCTGGCCACCAGGCGCTACGCGCTGCCTACCGCACTGCTGGGCATGATGAGCTTCGCCGGGCTGCTGCTGACCTATGGGCTGAACACCTGGATGCCGGAAATCATGCAGCAGGCAGGCTACGGCAAGTCCCATTCGCTGCTCTTCTTGCTGGTGCTGAACCTCGCCGCGGTCTTCGGCGGGCTGCTGGCTTCGGTGGCCGCCGACCGCGTCGGACCCAAGCAGGTCGTGGCGCTGACCTTCTTCCTGGCCGCGCTGGCGATGGTGCTGCTGACCCTCAAGCTCCCGCTGGGCTTGCTGCTGTCCCTGGTGGCAGTGGCAGGTGTGGGAACCATCGGCACGCAGGTGCTGATCTACGGCTTTGTGTCGAACTACTACCACAGTGCCGCCCGCGGGGCCGGGGTGGCCTGGTGCGCCGGATTCGGCAGGCTGGGCGGGATCTTCGGCCCGCTGCTGGGCGGAGTGCTGCTTTCGGCGGGAGTTTCCCCGGGAACCGCATTCTATGTCTTCGCCGCAGTTGCTATCGTTGGAACGCTGGTCACCACCTGCGTCCCGATGACCCGTTCGGCCGCGCAGCGCAGCGCGCAAGAAGAGCTGGCTGCCGCGGGAGCAGGGAAGTAGCAGCACATCGAAACGCAACGCGGCGACGCAGGAAGGCTGGTGAACGCCATGCTCAGTGCCCAGCAGGGCCAGGATGCGCTCATCGGCCTTTCCCGCGAAGTCCAGCAAACTGGCAGTACCCTGGCCGTGCTGAAGGGTCCGCGCGGCAGCGGCAAGAGCACCATCATCAAGGCGCTGCTAACCCGGTTGGCCAGCCAATCGGTGCAGCTGGTGACCGCCTCGCGCTGGGAAACCGCGCAGCCCGGAGCGGCCTTGGGCCCGTTGCTGCAACGCAGCCACGCAGGCTCGGCCGGGGCGCTGGGCGAGGCCTTGCTGGAATACCTGCGCAGGGAGGCGCCGCAACCCCGTGTGCTGGTGCTGGAAAATGCGCAATGGGTCGATGACCTGAGCTTCCAGGCGCTGCACTACGCCTGGCGCCGCTTGCGCAATGAACCGGTACTCATCGTGCTGGTGATGCGCGACCAGAACCTGGCCAGGCTTTCACCGGAAACCCGGGAATTCCTGGCCGACAGCCAATTGAAGATCCTGCAGCTTCAAGTGCCCGATCCAACGCATGCGCGCGAGATTATCTGCGCCAGGACGGGGATCGACCTGCCGCCCATGGCCGTCGAGCAGCTGGTGGACTACACCGAGGGCAACCTGCAGGTGGTCATCGAGCTGGCCCAGGAGAATCCGGAGCACAGCTGGGAGCAGTTCGACCGCTGGCCGCCTGCCCCTCACGCCCTGTCCTTGCACGTCATCGAGCTATTGGAGGGGTTGGAACCGCGGGCGCGGGCGCTGCTGGAAGCGGCCGCGGTGCTCGGCGCGCAGGCCCGGATCGACAATATCGCCAAGCTGGTGGGCGAGGATAATCCGCTGCTGCCGATCCAGCAGATTCTCGACTCCTCGCTGGCGCAAACCCACGGCCATAGCGGGAAGGTGCGGCTCGGGTTCGAGAACGCATTGACCCAAATGGCTGTCTACCATCAGATCCCGCTGAGCACCCGCATCCGGTTGCATGCTTGCGCCGCGGACATCGTCGAGGACCAGGGGGCCAAGCTGGGCCATCGGGCCGATGCGAGCATCCTGCCCGATGGCAGCTTGTCGATGGAACTGCAAGACTACGCGCGGTCCCAAGGCAAGCGGGGCGAGTGGTCTTCGGCCGCTACCGCGTACTTCAGGGCCATGCACTTGTCCCCGGAACCGATGCGCCGCGACTCCCTGCTGCTCAACGCAGTGGATGCGATTGTCGCCGCCGGCGAGCTGCCGCGGGCGCAAACCTTCGCGCATCAGCTTTCGAGCTTGGAAAGCAGTCCGGAACGGGACGTGCTTTCCGGATACATCTCGATCCTGCAAGGCCGCGCCAACACCGCGCAGCGCTGGCTGTCCAGTGCCTGGCAGAACGCGGTCCAGCATCAGGACAACGATGTGATGGCCGCGATCGCCCAACGCCAAGTCCTCGATTCGCTGTGCCGTTTGAAGGGGCAGAAGATCATTGACTGGGCTGAGCAATCGCTGCGCCTTGCCCAGGTGGGCAGCCCGCTGGCCATTGAGAACGCAGCCATCCAAGGGCTCGGCCTGGCAATGATGGGCCGGGCTGATGAGGGGGAACAGGTCTTGATGGACCTGCTGGCCACCCTTCCGGCGGGAGCACAGCGCCAGCGCGCGGAAATGTCACTGGGCTGGGTCTACCTCGCGACCGATCGCGTGGAGCTAGCCCGGCACGAGCTCTCCGCAGCCAGCTCCACGGACTTCAGCGATGGTTCCCTGCGCATCTCGCTGTGGGCCAAAGCCTGGTCGGCGCGCGCTGAATTCCTCATGGGCGACTGGGACCAAGCGCTGGAGACGGTTCGATCCGCGCAGTCCCTGCAGGAGCGTTCTGAAATCCAGATCCTGCGTCCGCTGATCCAGCTGACCGCGGTGCAGATTCACGCATTGCGCGGCAATTGGGAGCAGGCGGATCTGCACCTACGCAAGTCGTGGGCACGCACCGGCAGCTATGCCATTATGGAGATGCCTTACCGGATGGCGCGGGCCGAGATTGCCCGGGCGCAGGCAAACCATGAAGAGGTTGTGCGGACGCTGGAACCATTGCTTCGGCTGGACCGTACGCAGGGCATCGACCAAGCAGGTTTCTGGACCTGGCAGGATACATACGCCATGGCGCTAATCCGTTGCGAACGCCTGGATGAAGCAGAAAAATTCGTACAGCCGTTGCTGGAGAGTGCTCTCGCTTCAGGCCACCAGAGCGGAGCCGCTCGATTCCTGAGCGTGCAAGGCACCTTGCTGGCAGCCCGCGGTGATATCGACGCAGCCCGTTTGGCCTTTGAAGATGCCATCCGCCGTTTGGAAGGCATCGGGTCGGTCTACCACCGGGCAAAAATTGATTTCTACTACGGGCAATGCCTGCGCCGAGCCGGCAAGCGAGCCGAATGCGTTGCGCCGTTGACCCGCGCGCTGGCGATTTTCACGCACTTCGATGCATCCGTGTACATCGACCGCTGCACTCGTGAGCTCCAGGCAAGCGGAACCGGGATGCTGCGCAGGGAGAGTGCTGACTGGTCGACGCTGACGGCGCAGGAACAAGCCGTGGCCAAGCTGGTTTGCGAAGGTGCAAGCAATCGACGTGTCGCTGAAGAGCTGTATATAGGAACCAAGACAGTGCAATACCACCTGACCAAGATCTACACGAAGCTGGCGGTCTCAAACCGTACTGAGCTTGCTGCGCTGGCGCGTTTCGACCTTGAAGGATAGTGCCTTCCGACTGAAAAAAATTTTCATTCCCGAGGGCAGCAGAACCATGCGGAGTTCGAGTTGACCTACGCGCTGTGACTGTAGATTTTTTTCATTCAGCACGAATCGCTTGAATCGAACGCGGCCGGGATTCTTGATTCAGGCCGCGTCCAGCATTGCAACCAGACTCAAAGCCGTTGCTCCTGCGAAGTATGGGTGGTGTGGTGGTGCTAGTGACTGAAAAAATTTATCGCTCGAAATCCAAATCAGGTACTGGCTCTAGCTGGTTTCGGTTCCGGGCAGGCCCTCATCTTGGCCGAGCCCCAGTACTCGCCGCACTTCGGGGGTCAATTGCACCTCGCAGGCCGCAGCCTCCTGGGGACGTTGAGGACAACGATCGTTGACATGATCAAATTTCTCCACGTTGTCCACGCTCTCGGGAACCGTGATTGACCGCAGCCCGTGCGGAGATACCCACGTCTTGGAGCCATCCGGGCAAGCGAAGACCTTCCAGCCAAGCGCGTGCTTGTACATCTGATGCTGCTTGCACAAGAGATGAGTGTTCTGCCGGGTAGTGTGGCCGCCCTGTCCATACGCTTCGATGTGATCAATTTCCGAACGATCGGGCAGGCGGCGGCAACCAGGGAAACCGCAATGCTGGTCGCGGTAACGCAGCAAATCGCGCAACCCCTGGGAAGGCCGATATTTCTTGGGCTCCACATCAATTGCGGCTCCCGTCCACGGGTCGGTCAGAACGCGCTGGAACGACGGAGCATCCGCGGCGATTTCCAACGCTACGCCGATTGGGATCGGCCCGTAACCTTCCAAATCAGCGAGGGCGCGAGCGGGATTCGCGAGCATTTCAATGGCTGGGATCGTGATGGCAACCCGTGGCTTCAGCGGCATGCCTTCCATTCCGGGCCAGCCATGCAGATACACGTCCGCAAGCACATCGGCTTCAACCTGCGTTTGCGTGCGCAGATCCTTGGAATCAGTGATCTGGGCGGCTGCCTGCTTTATCGAGTTGCGAATCGAATGGATGACATCAGCGCGGTGATGCAGCTGCAAGGTAGCCATGCCATTCTCCTCATTCCACACCTTGAGATTACGGGCTGCGAATGCGTTCTTCTGCCGGTTCTCTGCCGAATTGGGATTCATCCGGTCGTGAAAGCGACGGGCCCGCTGGTAGACGGTCTCGTCGCAGGCTGTTCTTGCCAGAGGCAGCAAATTTTCCTCCATGTGGCCGACCTGCTCCGGGGAAAGGTCTTGCGAGTATTTGACGATGTCGTGGGCGGCCTTAACGGTAATCTCACCTGCAGCGAGCGCGGCAAGGGTGGCTTTGCAGGCGTGGCGCAAGCCCTTGGCATGGAACATCCGCTTGCTGGCTTTACGGACGGATTCGCGCAATGCGACAGCTGACTCAGCTACGAAATTGGAGTTGATGACCTGCTCGCTGCCACGGTCTATGCCATAGTATTCGGCACTCTTGCTGGCTTCGGCTTCCTCGTCTGGGGTGTGGGCATGCTCGGTGGCAATCAGGTCATTGAAGGACGCGCTGACCTGCTCGACTCCGTCTGCCAGTAAAACGCAGATAGCGGCTTCAGCGCTGCTCATCAGGCGTTGGAGTTTCTTCAGGCGTTCCAATGCGTCTCCGGGCCCATCCACGGGGCCCGCATTGAATAGTTCGTCGGCAACCTGCTTGATGGGTCCGAAGAACAACTGGTGCTCGCGATGGGCGTCGAGCGCTGACGCTCTGTGCGACTCCATGCGGGTGCCCGGCGGGCGCAGTGGAAGGCGATGTTCATCGTCGTGATCGTCTAGATATGCGGGAATAGTCATAGTTAACGTTCGCGCAGATTATCGACAGTATCTTCTGGTTCGAAACCAATTGTGGATAAGTTCTAGAAAGTTTATACGAATGCGATTAAGCGTGATTCCGGCGCGAAAATCGCTAGATCAGGGAAGGCAGTAATGGGTGCCGTGCTAGTTGCTAGTTGGATGCAGGGGGCGCGGCGGGCGGGTGAAGGCAGTTCGGATGCCAAAGGCTGCCATGGCTGCGAGTATGGCAAAGGCGAGGACGCTGGCCATGTACAGGGGTGCGGCTAGATCCGCGGCGGCATCGGCGTTCCAATCGGCAAAGGTGTCGCCCACCGAGTTCATATTGGCGAAGGAAGCGAAGAAATAAGCCGGTGCGCCTAAGGCAATGATCAGGCTCCAAGCTCCGATAGCCGCCCAGGCGGGCAGCTTGCGTCCGGCGGAAACTACCGGAACGAGCCAAGAAATGGCGAGGGCGGTTCCAGTGGCTGCGAAGACCCACCCTCCAAGCGAGTCGTAATTCTGGTCCATTGAGGCCATCTCGGAAATGGTTTCATCGAGGGAGAGTCCACTTGCTGCGGTCACGGCCCAATTGTTCATGAGCAGTGAGCCGTAAGCCGCGTAAGCCACGATCATGGCGAACCCGGAGATGGCTAGAAGTTTACGCATGTCAGTAGCCTAACAGTGCACTAGTCAACTCGGTGGGATAACCAATACGCGTATGAGTTGGGCGTCCATGCTACTTCCTTGCACGATCAAGCTGTCCTGAGGCCAGCTGCCTGTATTCCAGTGCAAGAATCCGTGAATCAGATGCCCTTAGTCGGTAAGGTGCATTATGTGCCGATCGGGAGCCCAAAGCGATCGCGCGAGCGATACCACCCAGCGCCGCAATGAGGCGCCAACCGTTAGAAGGAGACTAGGGATGATCTTCACCAAAAAAGGCGACGCCGCAGTTCTGGCCAAGCTCAGCACAGCTCCAGCACCCTATCGCGAGATTGCCGAACGGCTTCACACCATAATCATGCAGAGCGCACCATCGCTGGAGCCGATCGTCCGCTGGGGACTTCCGTTTTACGTCCGGGATGGCAAAGACGTCTGCTACATCAAGCCTGACAAGGACTTCGTAGCTTTCGGTTTTGGAGAAGTCGTGAATCCTGCCTACGAGGAAGGCTCCCACATGCATCCAGTTGCATGGACTATCACCTCGCTGGATTCTGCAACGGAAGACAGGATCCGGGACCTGGTGAAGAAGGCCGCGGGCTGATCCCGAGCAAGCTAGCTGGCCGCAAGATGAACAGTGCGCCCGCTGCAGGCAGCCGCATTGCCTGGAGTCCGTCCTCAAGTGCGCCGAAGGTCCCGGCAGCGTCATTGCTGTCGGGACCTTCCGCTTCGCGTCGGTAGTACTGTGGGCAATAGCCTAGGCGGCAAGCATCGAGATGCCGTGCTCCTCTTCTGGTATCCATCCGGTCCAGGCCCAGTGGTTCTGGGGTTCGCTGGCATCGGCAGCTCGGTGCGCGATGGATTGGGGTTGGAACTTCCCGGCTGGATCGTTCAGTGTTGAAGCATTCATGCTGCACTCCCATTGGATTGGCGGGTGTTCGCCCGTTCGTCGAGGTTCCGAGTACGGCAACGGCGGGGGTCCGGCCAATGCTGCCGGGACCCCCGCCGTGTTGAGGCGCGCTGGGGCTTACTTCACAGGGTCGAGCACGAAGTCGTAGGTGACCTGCTTGCCGTTGCCTGATGCTGCTGGCTGCACGTCGAGCATCAGTTCCGGCTTCACCGCGGTGGCGATGTCGTCGTCGTTGTGCGCATCGCCCGGGAAGTACAGCTGGGCGGTGAGCAACTCGTGGCCCTCGGCGGAGACCTTCAGGTGCAGGTGCGCTGGGCGCCACGCGTGCCAGCCGGCGGCGGCGATCAGCTGGCCGCAGGCGCCGTCGGTCGGGATCTGGTACGGGGCTGGCTGCATGGTGTTGATCTGGAAGTTGCCTTCCTCGTCAGCAATGAAGGTGCCGCGCAGGTTCCACTCGGGGATGCCAGGGGCGAACTGCGAGTAGAAGCCCTCTTCGTCTGCGTGCCACAGCTCGATCTTGGCGTTCTTCAGCGCCGAGCCGTCGGTGGAGCGGACCTGGCCCTGGAAGAGCAGGTTGGTGCCCTTCTCGTCCTCGCGCATCGAGATGGTGGCAGGGGTGTTCTGCGAAGGCGCTTCGGGCACGTAGTAAGGGCCTTCGATCGAGCCCTTGTTGCCTTCGCGGTGGTCGGTGGCGACCTCTTCCACCGAGTGCTCCAGCCACACGTCCAGGAACAATGGCCATTCGCCGTCGTCGCCAACCTTGATCAACCATGCCTTCAGGGCATTGAACTCGTCGTAGCTCACGCGCTCTTCGAGGATGATGTCGTTGGCGGCCTTGACGAGCTTGGAAGCAAGCATGTTCACGCGCTCGGTGGAGGTCGCGATGCTGCCGAGCTTGCCGGAGTTGCGGAAGCTGTCGGTGGCGGCGTTGCCGGACTTGGCTGCAGTTGCGTCTGCTGGAGTTTCAGTGGTCATGGTGACTCCCCTAAATTATGTGGTGTGGCGGATGCGGATCCATACTGTGACCCCCATCATCCCGGGTGATTGATATTCAATGTAGTGCAGCGTCTATGCCAAGTGAAATACTCATTTGTCGGCCATTGGAACGTTTTGAATATCAATGCTTGTGGGCTGGGACACGGAGGGTATCCGCCGGTCCGGAAAAGTCCTAGGCCAGCGAATTCGGATGCTTGGCCAGCGCGGTGATCTTGATCTTCATGTACGGGTACATCGGGAAGCCGCTGAGGATTTCGTGCAGTTCGTCGTTGGATTCGACGTTGTACAGCGAGTGGTTCGCGTACTCGCCGACCACGCGCCAGATGCCCTGCATCTTGCCGCTGCGCTGCAGGCTTGCGGAGTACTCCTTTTCCCGGGCCTGGAAGTCAGCGACTTGCTCATTGGTCAGGTGGTCCGGGAAAACAACGTCCATACGGGCGAGGAACAACATGGGGATCTCCTTCAGTTCGAGGTGGAAAGCACGTGGTCCTGGCGGTAGCGCGCCAGCTTGGATTCGTCGATGGCGGCGCCCACGCCGGGCACGGTGCGCACCGGAATGCGGCCGTTGACGATCTGCAGCGGCTCGGCGAGCAGGTCATCGGCCATGTCCAGGAAATTGGACAGTTCGCCGGCGCGGCGGCTGGTGGCTTCGAAGGCCGCGCCGAAGGTCACCGTGGCCAGCGAGCCGACCTGGGTGTCGATCTGGTTGCCCATGGTGACATCCACGCCCAGTCCGGTGCACAGGCCCAGGATTTCGGTGGCTTCGGTGAAGCCCGAGCGGGCGGTCTTGATGCAGATTGCGTTCGCGCCGCCGGAGAGCAGTTCGCGCGAGGCATCGCCCGCGGTGGGCGCGGACTCGTCGGCGACGATCGGGATCGGGGAGCGTTCGACCAGGCGGCGTCGGCTCATCGCTTCCTTGGCATCGCACGGCTCTTCGAGCATGGTCAGGCCAAGGCCCTCGGTCTGGCGCAGCACCTCCATGGACTCGTTCGCGCTCCAGCCGCGGTTGGCGTCCAGGTAGAGCTCCACGTCCTCGCCCAGCCCTTCGCGCAGCACGCGGCAGGCCTCGATGTCCAGGGCGAGCGGGCGGCGGCCGACCTTGAGCTTGAAGGTGGTGATGCCGTACTGCTCGCCGAAGCGCAGGGCCTCGTCGAGCAGCGCCTGGGCGGGCTTGAAGCCGAGCATGTGGCTCACGCGCATCGAGTCGGTGAAGCCGCCGAGCAGCTTGTGCACCGGCGTGCCCAGCGCCTGGCCGATGGCGTCCCAGACGGCGATGTCGATCGCGCCCTTGGCCACCTGGTTGTGGATGGTCCTATCCAGCACCTGGCGGATCTTGGCGCGGTCCATGATCTCCAGGCCGATCAGCTGCGGGGCGAAGACATCCTGCACGATCGCGACGATGGACTTCTGCGTCTCGCCGTAGGTGTACGGGCGCGGCGGGGCGTCGGCGGTGCCGATCACGCCTTCGTCGGTGTGCACGCGGATGAGCACGTGCTCGGCGGTGTGCACCTCGCCGCTGGCAAAGCGCAGCGGGTGGTTGTAGGGGATGGCGTAGGGGATTGTTTCAATCCGCTGGATTCGCATCGGGGTCCAGCCTTTCTAGGGGGTTGAGCAATGTGCAAAGTTCCAGGAAGTTGCGCACCAGCGCAGACTCGTTGCCGGCCTTCCAGGCGATCGCCAGGTCGACGGCCGGTGCGTTGCGCAGCGGTCGGAAGGTGATCCGGGTGCTGTGCGGCAGGTAGTGCGTGGTGGGCAGCAACCCGATGCCCAGGCCCGCGGCGACGAAGGTGAGCAGGGTGGAAGTCTCGCTGGCCACCTGCGCGATCTGCGGGGCGAAGCCCACTCGGCGGCAGGAGTCCATGATGATGTTGTTCACCGCGGAGGATGGCGGGTAGCAGATGAACTTCTCGCCAGCCAGCTGTTCCAGGTCCAGCTCATCGTGGGCGGCGAGCGGGTGGCCCAGCGGCAGCGCCACGGCCAGGTGGTCGCGGTCCAGCAGCATGTAGTCCACCTCGGTGCCGCGCACCGGCGGGCGCAGGATGGCCAGGTCCAGGCGTCCCTCGACCAGTCCCTCGACCATCTGCGGGGTGAGCATTTCGCCCTGCACATTCAGCTGCAGGCCCGGCATCTGCTGGGAGCTGGCTTCGATGAGCTTGGGCATGATGCGCGAGGTGGCGCTGCCGGTGGAACCCAGTCGCAGCACGCCCAGCGCGCCTTGGCCCACGGTGCGCACGTCGCGGGAGAGCTGGTCGAGCTCTGCGAGCAGGATGCGTCCGCGGCGCAGCAGCAGCTCGCCGGCGTTGGTCAGTTCCACCTTGCGCGTGGTGCGGATCAGCAGCTGGGTATCCAGGGTTTCTTCGAGCTGCTTGATCTGCTGGGAGAGCGGGGGCTGCGCGATATGCAGGCGCGTCGCTGCGCGGCCGAAATGGCGTTCTTCGGCGACGGCGACAAAGTAGCGAAGTAGTCTCGTGTCCATGGTGCTCCGATCGTCGGACCGCGCGTCGAATGCGCAGAAGACGCTTGCTGGCAACTCTAACGCGGCGGTCCAAGAGGGTGAAATACTTATTCTGGGTCGATTGAGAGTCTACAAGTATGAATGACTGGGCCGCACTGTATTCGACGATTGATTTACAGACCTGAATCATGCCGGGAGGCACTGGACTGCCACGGACCGCCACGGCCCCATGTCGCCACTTGGCCACCAGCATGGCTCCTTCCTGGCGCTTGGCAGCGGGACAGCTCGCGGCTAGGGTGTGAATGTGACGCTGGGCACATGTTTCGTGTCCGCGCCAATTCCGACGAGGCGATCCATGAAGGGGTACGCAGATGAAGGCTTATGCCCAGGGCGAGAGCGGACCGCAGCTGATCGAAGAGACGATCGGAGCCAACTTCGAACGCACCGCTGCCCGCTTCGGCCCGGCAGAAGCACTGGTTGAAGCGGCCAGCGGACGGCGTTGGTCATGGAGTGACCTGGATGCGCAGATCAACGCCCTGGCCAAGGGCCTGCTGGCCGCCGGCCTGGAGGCGGGAGACCGGGTGGGCATCTGGGCGCCTAACTGCGCGGAATGGGTATTCGCGCAATACGCCACCGCGAAGATCGGCGTCATCCTGGTCAACGTCAATCCTGCCTACCGCACCCACGAATACGCCTACGCGGTCAACCACTCCGGGGTGCGCCTGCTGCTGGCGGTCTCCGAATTCAAGACCAGCAACTACCGTTCGATGGTGGAGGCGACCCGCGCCGACACCCCGAGCCTCGAACGCGTGGTCTACGTGGACACCGGGGACTTCGCGCAATTGCTGGCCGAGGGCGAGCAGGTCAGCGACGAGGAGCTGGCCCGGCATCTGGCGGCCACCAAGCCCGGGGATCCGATCAACATCCAGTACACCTCGGGCACCACCGGCTACCCCAAGGGCGCGGTGCTCAGCCACCGCAACATCCTGAATAACGGCTACCAGGTCACCGGCATGATCGACCTGGACGAGCATGACCGGCTGTGCATCCCGGTGCCGTTCTACCACTGCTTCGGCATGGTGATGGGCAACCTGGGCTGCACCTCCCGGGGCGCGACCATCGTCATCCCGGCCCCGGGCTTCGACGCCGACACCACGCTGCGGGTAGTGGCGGAGGAGAAGTGCACGGGCCTGTACGGGGTGCCCACGATGTTCATCGCCATGCAGAACCTGCCCAATTTCAAGGTCTTCGACCTCTCGTCGCTGCGCACCGGCATCATGGCCGGATCCATCTGCCCGGTCGAGGTGATGCGCCGCTGCATCGACGAGATGGGCATGGACGGGGTGTCCATTGCCTACGGCATGACCGAGACCTCGCCGGTCTCCTGCCAGACCCGCAGCGACGACGATATCGAGCGCCGCACCTCCACCATCGGCCGGGTGCACCCGCATGTGGAAATCAAGGTGGTGGACCCGGTGAGCGGCGAAACCCTGCAGCGCGGGGAAACCGGCGAATACTGCACCCGCGGCTACTCGGTGATGCTCGGCTACTGGAACGACGAAGACAAGACCCGGGCGGCCATCGACGACGAGGGCTGGATGCACACCGGCGACTTGGCGGTGATGCGCGAGGACGGGTACTGCACCATCGTGGGCCGCATCAAGGACATGGTGATCCGCGGCGGGGAGAACATCTACCCGGCGGAAATCGAGGAATTCCTCTACAAGCATCCGGATATCGAGGACGTGCAGGTGATCGGGGTGCCCGATGAGAAGTACGGCGAGGCGATCTGCGCCTGCATCCGCATGAGGGACGGCCGCGAACCCCTGGACGTCGCGGCCATCGGCGAATACTGCACCGGGCATCTGGCGCATTACAAGATCCCCGCCTACGTGCAGATCCTGCAGGATTTCCCGACCACCGTCACCGGGAAGATCCGCAAGAACCAGCTGCGCGAGGATGCGGCGAAAGTGCTCGAACTGTAGCCAAATGCCACCAGGCAGGGGCGCAAGGCACAGCGTTGCTTTGGGTGGAGGTGACCTTGGACATAAATACTGCGTCGATGATTTTTCCGACTACTAGTTTTCCAAGTAGCTTGCCTTGGGCAAGCCCGGCATGATTCGCTGATCCAGATCAGGTCCAGGCCAGGGGTTGCCAAGGAATCCGAACGTGAATGGGGCGCGTACTTGCAGAAACATTTCAGCCGCTTAGTGGGCATCGCTGTCATTTTGATCGTCGTTCTCGCGGCCTCGCTCTTGGCCTGGGCGTTGAGCATGAGCGGGAAGCCTGCGCTGATGTGGAACCCGATCGAGGTCCATATCGGAAAACTCTGGACTACTTTCTACAGCACCGAGCTGCCGGATCTGTCCATCCTCGCTTTCGCCGTCGCCGCAGCAGTCTTCCTGGTGCTGCTGGTGGTCCTGGGCGAACGCTTTGTCACCTGGCGCTATCGCCGGACGCCGATCCAGAAATCGAGCCGGCCGCTGGCGCCCAAAGCGGTGATGGCCCGGACGCGGGGCATCTACGCCGGGCCGGTGACCGTGACCGTGCTGATCCCGGCGCACAATGAAGAAGCCTCCCTGCCGTACACCCTGAAAGCACTGGAAGAGCAGAGCTTTGCCCCCTCGAGCATCATCGTGGTTGCCGACAACTGCACCGACCGGACCGTGCAAGTTGCCCGCGAGCACGGGGTCGAGGTGTTCGAATCGGTGGAGAACAAGCACAAGAAGGGCGGCGCGCTGAACCAGGCGCTGCACTCCATCCTGCCCGGGATGGGCGATAACGACTGCGTCATGGTGATGGATGCCGACAGCCAGATCGGCGCGGACTTCCTGGCAACCGCCCGGGACCGCTTCACCTGGGACCGCGCGCTGATGTCCGTGGGCGGGCTGTTCCACGGAGAAGAGGGCCATGGGCTGATCGGCCAGTTCCAGCGCAATGAGTACACCCGCTACCAACGCGAAATCGGCCGTCGCGACGGCCGGGTCTTCGTGTTGACCGGAACGGCCTCGGTATTCCGCGCGACGGCCCTGCGCGAAGTGGCTGCGGCACGCGGGAGCATGCTGCCGGGCACCTGCGGCGAGGTCTACGACACGGAGGCTCTGACCGAAGACAACGAACTGACCATCGCGCTGAAAACCCTCGGCGCGCTGACCACATCGCCGCAGGACTGCACGGTGGTCACCGAGCTGATGCCCAACTGGAAGATGCTGTGGGCGCAGCGGCTGCGCTGGCAGCGCGGCGCCTTGGAGAACCTGGGCGCGTACGGAGTCACCCCGCAGACCACGCGGTACTGGGCCCAGCAGATCGGCATCGGCTACGGCGTGATCGCGCTGTTCAGCTATTTCGCGCTGATGATCATCATGCTGGTCTCCATGGACAACTGGGTGTGGTTCCCCTTCTGGATGCTGCTTGGAGCGCTCTTCGCTGTCGAGCGCGTGGTCACGGTCTGGCACGGCGGCTGGAAAGCCAGGATCATCGCCGCGCTGGTGATTCCGGAATTGGTCTATGACGCCTTCCTGGACCTTGCGTTCCTCAAGGGCGTAGGGGATATCGCGTTTGCCCGGAGCGCGGATTGGAAGCACGTCGACCACGCGGGCGCCGCACGTAAGGAAAGCACCTCATGATGAATCACCTCGTCCAGATTCCACATGGAATCATTCTTCCCGAGAGCGTTCTGCTCAGTGATTGGTTCGCGGTGCTCGCTTCGTTCGTCGCGATCAACACCGTGCTCTATCTGGTCCTGGGACTGGCCAAGCTGCTGCCGGTGATCCGGATCCGCAGCTCGCGGGGACGGGAACGGCGCTCAGAAACCCGGAATATCGATCCCGAGGCGTCCGTGTAGCTCATGCATCGCAGCTGGCAACCCCGCAAGCTCTATGCCCGGGCTGAAATAGAAGCCCTGCGCATAGTCGAAGTCCAGCTTCCGGGCCAGATCCAGATGTTCCCCGGTTTCGATCCCCTCGACCAGAGTTCTGGCACCGATCTCGCGGGCAGCGGCCAGCAGGATGCCAACGTGTTCGCGAGCCTGCGTCGATGCCAGGTAGCGGATGAAAAGCGAACGGTCCAGCTTCACAATGTGCGGCTTCAGCCGGAGGATGCGCCCCCGCGTTGCATAGCCGATGCCGGCATCGTCAACCAGCAGCAGGCAGCCGAGCTCATCTGCATGGATGCGGGCGGCATCGCAAACTTCCGGCGCGGACTGCTCGTGCAGTTCCAGGCCCCAGAGCAGCCGGGGATCGAGTGCCGGCTCTGAGTGCGCGAACGCCCTGATCGCTGGACCCGAAGCATTCATGGTGAGCAGCAGCCCGTCGGGCAGGCCTTGGCTGGATTCGACGATGCGCTCCAGGGCGCGAAGCTCAAGTTCTACCAGGTTGCCTTCGGCCCGGGCCGCGGAGAAATGCTCGTCAGGGCTGCGCCCGTCGCTGAAGCGCGCCAGTGCCTCGAAACCCAGCAGCGTTGTGGAACGCAGGTTGATCAATGGCTGGAATACGAACTTCATGGACTACCTAACCTGGCGGTATGGGCTGGCAACTTGATTGCTGATTAGGCTGTTGCTACGAATGAGATCTTACCGCGCCACTGGCCGGGATCACGCGGTTAAGATGAATTAAAGAGAAAGCGGGTGATGGCATGCCGAGGACAATGGATCGGCGGTCAAACGACGACGGAATTTGGTGGAGCCGGTTCCTGCCAGCCAGGCTCCGCCGCATCAAGCGATTGGAAGTGGCTGTCACAGGGATGGTGGCAGTTTTCCTGCTGCTTTTCTATGTGGTCAACCTGGGCAATGATTTCAGCTCTCCGCTCTTCCAGAAGCTGGCGGTAGCCAGGGTTGCCGGGGCGCTGGGGCTGGTGATCGCCGTGTGGTGGATGCTGGATCGTTTTCCGTTGTGGATCGCCTATCTCGGGGCCCTGGCCGAACTGTCGGCCTTCGTGGTCTTCGTGGGTTTTTCGCTCAACCATGAGCAGATCGTCTTCAGGCTCCAGGAATTTCCGCTCATCGCACTGTACATGTCGTGGCTCTTTCCCCCGGCCGTCACCCGGTGGACCATCTACCCGATCATGGCTTTCACGATTCCCTACTCGGTGTTCTTCGGCCCTGCTGTGGGCACCGAGCACCAAAGCGGGCTGTTGAACGTGCTGAGCTTGGTCTTCTTCACCGTCGCCGGGATGTTCGTCGGCCTCTACGTCAAGCGCCGGTTCCGCCAGCAAACCCAGATCGACGCATTGACCGGGGCCTTGAACCGCGTCGGGCTGGCCGTGCGCGGCGATGCCGCCTTGCTCTCCTCCCGGAAATACCGCAGGCCCCTGGCTGTGGCGCTGCTGGACCTGGACGGATTCAAGGAGATCAACGACCAAGGCGGCCACGAAGCCGGGGATCTTGCCTTGAAGCAACTGGTGCGGCATCTGCGCAGTGCCACGCGGGCCGGGGACCTGGTCAGCCGCTTGGGCGGCGATGAATTCGTGCTGGTTTTCCCTAATACGACCCGTGGCCAGGCTCAGGTGCTGATGGAGCGCATCGAGCTTACATCGCCGCTGGCGTGGAGCTTCGGAACGGCAGAAGCCCGCACGGATGACAACTTGAGCACGATGATTCTCCGTGCCGACCGGGACATGTACTCCTCCAAGCGCCTGCGGACGGCCGAACGCGGAAAGAGCGCGGAGGGAAGCTGAGCTCCGTGCCCTAGTTCAGCTTCCCGCCCAGGCGGTCCTGCATCTTCTGGCTGGCCTCGTTCAGGCCGCGGATTTCCACGGTTTTCCCGTAGTTCTGGTACTTGGTGCGGATCGAGTCCAGGGCGGCGATGGTCGAGGCGTCCCACAGGTGCGAATCGGACATGTCGATGATGACCTTCTCGGGGTCCTGCGCGTAGTCGAACTGGGTGTACAGGTCGTTCGAGGAGGCGAAGAACAGTTCGCCGTTGACCTTGTACACGGCGGCATCCGGGGTTGCGCTGCGATCCACGGTGACCATATGCGCCACGCGATTGGCGAAAAGCACCATCGCCGAGAGGATGCCCGCCCCTACGCCGATGGCCAGGTTGCTGGTGATCACGGTGAGCGCCACGGTGATGGCCATGACGAAGGTTTCGCTCTTGGGCATCATCTTCAGCGTGCTCGGTCGGATGGAATGCCAGTCGAAGGTGGTCGCCGAAACCACGATCATCACCGCCACCAGGGCCGCCATCGGAATCTGCGCGACAATGTCGCCGAGCAGCACCGCGAGCAGCAGCATGAAGATGCCGGCGAAGGCGGTGGAGATGCGGGTGCGCCCGCCGGAGACCTTCACGCCCACCATGGTCTGGCCGATCATCGCGCAGCCGCAGATGCCGCCGAAGAAGCCGGTGACGATATTCGCGGTGCCCTGTGCCCAGGACTCGCGGGTCTTGCTTGACGGGGTATCGGTGATGTCATCGACCAGCTTGGCGGTCAGCAGCGATTCGAGCAGCCCCACGAAGGCCACCGCGATCGCGTAGGGCGCGATGATCTGCAGGGTCTCCAGGTCCAGCGGCACCCCGGGCAGGTGGAAGATCGGCAGCGAATCAGGCAGTTCGCCCTTGCCGCCCACGGTCGGAACGGCGACCTTGGCAAAGATGGTGATCGCGGTGAGCACCACTATGGCGATCAGCGGAGCCGGAACCGCCTTGGTGATCTTCGGGAAGAAGCACACGATGGCCACGCCCAGGATCACCAGCGGGTAGACCATCCACGGGACATTGCGCAGCTCGGGCATCTGCGCCCAGAAAATCGAGATGGCCAGGCCGTTGACGAAGCCGATCATCACCTGGCGCGGGATGAAGCGCAGCAGCTTGGCCACGCCCAGCAGCGCCAGTGATACCTGGATGATGCCGGCCAGGACCACCGTGGCGAAGAGATACTCCACCCCGTGGGTGCGCACCAGCGGTGCGACCACCAGAGCCACCGCGCCGGCAGCTGCCGAAATCATCGCCGGGCGCCCGCCGGTGATCGCGATGACCACCGACATCGTGAAGGACGCGAAGATGCCCACGCGCGGGTCGACTCCGGCGATCACGGTGAAGGCGATGACCTCGGGGATCAGTGCCAGGGAGACTACCAGGCCGGCGAGCAGCTCTGTCTTGAGCAATCGCGGGGACTTCAGGGTGCGCAGCACCGACTGTCGTTGCAGGGGCGTCAGTTCAGCGGTCGCGGTACTCACCGGGGCTCCGTTTCGTCAGATGTCCCAGGGAAGGGAAATTGGGAACCCGTCTACGTTATCGCACCTATGCCCGATTGGGCTCAGGGCTGCAGATCGGACGCAGGCGCTGACCGTCATTCGGGAGGTACGCGCTCGCCGGTTGGGAGAATGAACAGATTGCTCAACAGTCAGAGCCCAGGCCTGGTACTCTCCACGAGGTCTTTACTGAGAAAGCACCGTTTCCTGCCAAATTACGCTGCGGAGCCAATCAATCCACGGTGGGTTGTGGTTACGACTACTGAATGTTCCTATCGACGAGATTTCCATTCCGCTGTCGAAGTTTCGTGGTGACGAGCGGTGCATGCTCGAATCCACATGGAGGAAGGTCGGTACTTTGTTCGCACGGATTTCATCAGTGCTGCGCGGTCCTGCGAATCGTTACTTTGGTGCCGGTGAGGGGTGAATATCAAAATTGCCGTCACAACCCTGCTGTGGGTCTAAGTCGGAGAAATTGAAGCGCACGGTAGGCACAGCCGACTTATTTAACTGCTGAACCAGATCGTATGGCCTCCATCGGCATGCCACATGACCGGAGGCCAAATGCAGTGTCTGAATCACAATATTGAATTGTAGGCTCGATGGCTCGTCTGCTGGTCTGACAGCCGGTTGCATGAGCAATGCTGAAAATTTCAGCGATGTTCGGTACGGGTCAACCTGTCTCCTTTGGTGCGGCCATCATCACGCTGAGAAGCCACGCCTGGTTTGCCCCCTTTTCACGTTCGGCAACTTCACATACTGGCGTAAGGAACTGGATGCTTATCACAAAAGCTCGCCGACACCGCGAAGGTTTATTTCACCGAGGCTGACTCTGTGCAGATATTGACCCGGTGCTTCTTGCTCAGCGGTGTCCCGACTGCAATGTAGGCCTGCAGGCTGTGGGGACTCCATGATTCCGAAGATTGGATTCCCATCGCCATCCTCGTCGTACGGCAATAAAGTAGTATGCGTGAGATACAGAATGCCGCCCCCTGTCAGTTCCATGCCTTCAGTATTCTGGACCTTCCGAGCTTCCCAGCTGACTTGAGTTTCTGGGTACTTTTCCTGAATCTCATAGCATTCACGCTCACTGGCCACGATCGCAATTATTGGCTCTATGTGTTCTAGATCTGGAAACGGGCTGGGTTGTTTACCGTAGACAACGAAAACCATCAGTTCCTCTGAATATTTCGATCTAAGACGATTCTTGATTTTTGTCAGGATATTGCTTAGAGGCGGCATCGAACCCCCTTCTGCACAGGAGCATAAGCATCAGCATAGTAAGTCTTGCCATTGTAGACAATTGTTCCGAGGGTGCGACCTGACCAAGTGGTCGTTTTTGCAGATTTACATGTCAGCGCGTGATTTGTCTGCTGGAAGACAGTCGGGTAGTAGGTGCCATTATGTTTACCAGCTTTTATCTTTTGGGCTGGCTGGCCAATCGCGCGACCACCCTTGACCCACCACGCAAGCCGCTTAAAACGTGCCTGGGAAGGATGGTGGATCGCAGTGACTTTCTTGGTGCAATAGGTAGTGGATTTGAAGCCACCCGTCTCGTACTTCCCGGATTTTCCGGTGTGAAAACCTTCGGCCACGATCTTGCAAGGCCCATAGCTAACCTTTGCCATGGTCCCCACGTTGAATCCCGCTTGACGCAGTTCATCCATCATGTTCATTTTGGCTACTGCTTCGGCAGGTGATGCCGCTTCAATGTAGTTGGATTCTGCAGAGGTCTTTTCGGAGAAAAAATCTTTCGTTGAAAGGGCGTATTCCGAGGACTGCTACAACGTGTAGGTTTCGCCAACCGGAGTTTCAACAGCTTGCGCCGTCCCCGGCGATACAGTCACCAAAGACAATGCAAGGGGTAATGCAACAAAGGAAAATTTCATCATTATGGCCTAAGCCGAATATTAAACATTTAGATATGAATGGTACGTTTTTATTATCGATAGTAGTGTAACCAATTTTCGAGAATCTACCATTGGTCCAAGTCCGCACATGGAATTTAGGTTCCACGGCCGCGGGGTGCGGTTATTAGGAACTTTGGCCATTCTGATACCCCTGGTAGCCCTGATCGCAGCTCTCCTTCCATGCCGTAATCATGATGCCCAAATTCTCCTTCGCACGGTCGATGCCGTTGGTTACGAGATCTTGGGCCGCGCCTTCGTATTTCTTGATGGTTAGACATAAGGTTCTGCTTACAAGGAGCCCATAACCGTCAGCCGGAGCTGCGATATAGGAGTCAAGCGAAATTAATAGTCACAATTCAGTCACTCCGGATGTTTTTAAGCCCGACGTTAATGCATATAGGACAGGCACGACTTAGCCCCTCAGCCGACCGATTCACATCGGGGTCACTAAATCAGGTCGCAGATGGCACCTAGATCGTAAGACTTGTGGACGGACCAGGCTGTTGCCGAGGACCGCGGATAAAAGTATTGAGAAATTCAGGACATGATAGCCCCGGGGGGCGAATCGGGGTTAGATTCACGAACGACTTTCAATGCCAAAATGTATACCCTTTTCGATATGTCCATCCATGAAAGCGTGTGTGAGCGGAGCCAAAAGTTGCAGGTGAGCGAGCTGCGATCGACCGGAACAAGTGTTTGCCGAACGTGGGGTATCGTCATGGTAAGTAGTGCCTCCGAGGTGGAACAAGGGCAAGGCGCTATTGAGGCCAGAGGGCGGGTCGTTGATCCAATCTGTTCAATAAAGGGCGAGTAGCTCTGTAGGGCAACTCACTTAAAGTGGGCACCCAACTACCCGACTATCCGCCGGCCGGTTAAAATCGTAACCCCGGCGAATTGCTTTGCCGGGGTTACTCGATCATCACTCGCACCTTCATGAGGTATTTACCACTGTAGGGTGCAAAGCTATGCCGGCGCTGAGCGCCAACTGCAGGTTTGGGGAATTGCTTCAACTCCATGAGGGCGGGCCGCAGGGCCGGCGGACTGCTGGACACGAGCAAAAAGGTTTTGGATACAGAAACTGGCACTGTCGCAAGACCGACAGTGCCAGTTTCTACGTCATCACTCGCACCTTCATGAGGTACTTAATACTCTAAGTTGGCATTCTGTGGATGCGGTAAGCATGCACTGCGCGTAGGCCATGGATCCCTGGAGGCGAACTAGATCTTCTCCGGGGCGGGCTTGGCCAGTGCCGGGATGCACAGGGCGATCAACCCCGCCAGCAAGGAGATTCCCGCACCGAGCCACAGGGTCATGTGGAACCCGGCTTCGGAGGGCAGCACCGTGCCGTGGAAGTCGGTGGTCATCTGGGCCAAAACCAGGCCAATCACTGCCGCACCCGAGGTGGTACCCAGCGAACGCATCAGGGTGTTGAAGCCGTTGGCGGCACCGGTTTCGCTGCGTGGCACTGCGCCCATGATGATGGCTGGCATTGCGCCGTAGGCCAGGGCCACGCCAGAGTTGATGACCAGGCTGGTGATCAGCAGGCCCCAGAGGCTGCCCATGCCAATCTGGCCTACCGCGTAGCCAGCGGACATGATGAAAATACCCAGCACCAGGGTGAACTTTGGGCCCTTGGCGCTGGTCAGTCGACCGCCCACAGGGGAGAGGAAGAGCATCATCAGGCCGGCTGGAGCCATCCAGAGGCCGGCGGCCAGTACGCCCTGCCCCAGTCCGTAGCCTGCCTCGGTAGGCATCTGCAGGATCTGCGGCATCACCAGCGAGCTGGAATACATGCCGAAGCCCACGAAGATCGAGGCGATATTGGTCAACAGCACCCGGGGTATTGCGGCGGTGCGCAGGTCCACCAGCGGTGCACTGGTGCGTAGTTCCCATACTCCCCACAGCAGGAAGACGATGACCGCGCCGATCAGCAGGCTCAGTACCAGCGGGGAAGCCCAGCCCCAGGTGGAGCCCTTGGAAACGCCGAGCATCAGGGCGATCAAGCCGATGGCCAGGCCGATGGCACCAAGCCAATCGAAGCGGGTTTTCGCGCCGATGGTTGGAATTGCCGGAATGAACTTCAAGATCAGTGCGGCCACCACAACGGTAATCGCCGAACCGAAGAAGAACAGCACGCGCCAGGAAGAGAACTCGATCAGCGCTGCGGAGAGCGGCAGGCCGATCGCACCGCCCACACCAAGGGTGGCTGAAACCGTGGCGATGGCTGCCGGCAGATGCGCCTTATCCACGAGGTCGCGCAACATTGCGATACCCAGAGGGATCATGCCTGAACCAAAGCCTTGCAAGGCCCGGCCGATGATCATGACGGTGACATTTGGTGCCAGAGCACAGATGATTCCACCGAGGATCAGCGGGATGGCCAGGATCAGGATCATTCGGCGTTTGCCGAACATATCACCGAGACGACCGGAAATCGGCATCACTACGGCAGCTGCCAGCAGGGTCGCGGTGATGATCCATGCGGTGTTATCCGGTGAGGTGCTGAAGATTCCAGGCAGCTGGGGGATCAGTGGGGCAACCATCGTCTGGGTGAGCGATGAGGCGATGCCTGCCGTGGCGAGGATGCCGACGGCGAGTCCGGATTTCGGATGTCCGGTGGGGGTGGGGTTGGGCACAAGAGCCTTCCGGGATAAATGTGTAAGCTACATACTGTATGTATTTTACACATTGGAGAAGTTCGGAATGAAGCGCCATCTGGAACAGATCGAATACGAGCAGCTCATGCTCAGCCGCTACACCATCGCGCAGCAGCGCCAGTTCGGTGGTGTCGATCGCAGCGTGTACCTGCTGATGAGTCGCATTCAGGCCCAGGGTCCGCTGAGTATCGCGGAACTAAGCCACGGGCTGAGGCTGGACAACTCCACCCTGCAACGCCAGGTAACCCATGGAATCGACGATGGCTACCTAGAACGCATCGCAGATCCCGATGGCCATATCGCGCGTAAGATCACGCTGACCGACCTGGGGTTGGCGAAGCTGGAGCATGCCCGCGAAGTAACCCTCCATGCCCTGGATCGAATCCTGAATGAGTGGGAGGCTGAGGATGTTGAGCAGTTCGCCGGCTACCTGCAGCGCTTCAACGCTTCCATCGAGGAGTACCGCGACTCCCAGCGGGACTAATCACGAACTTGGTTAAAGAAAGATTCCCGCCGGGCAATATCCGACGGGAATCCTTACGATCATCACTCGCACCTTCAAGAGGTGTTTTAAACTCTAATGTCGCTTTCTGTGCCATTCCTTTGGCAGAGCTAGCTATTAGCGATGCACGTGAAAAGCATCTGCGAGCCAGACAAATGCACATAAGCAGGCCCCGAACTTCGCTCGAACTACAGTCAAAAGACCATAGGTGCAGGTCTCAAGAGTGCCTAGGCTGATGGGTATGACTTCAACCCAGCATTCGATGCCCTGCAAGGTGGCCATTGTGCCCGACTCCTTCAAGGGAAGTGCCCGCGCCAGCGGGGTAGCCGCGGCCTTGGCACGAGGCTTCAGCAAGGGTGCGGCTAGCCGGTCGCGGGCGGTCGAGATTACCGCGGTGCCCTTCGCCGACGGCGGCGAGGGAACCCTTGAAGCGTTGATCGACACCTGGGGGACCGAGGCGATCGCACTGGAGACCACCGACGCCTTGGGGCGCCCGGTCACCTCCCGGCTGGGGCTTTCGGCCGACGGGAAAATCGCGGTGGTGGAAGCGGCCGAAGCAGCCGGGTTGCCGCAGGTGAGCGACGTGCCACGGCAACCACTGGATGCCACTACCTATGGGTTGGGCACACTGGTATCTCACGCGCTGGACCTAGGGGTCGCCCGGATCATCCTGTGCCTAGGCGGTTCAGCAACCACCGATGGCGGAACGGGTTTGCTCAGCGCACTGGGCGCAAAATTCTTGGACGCCAACGGGGAGCAGCTTCCCGCAGGGGGCGGGGCACTGAACCAGCTGTCGCGGATCGACGTTTCGCAGCTGGATGCCCGGGCCGGGCAGGTTAACTGGCAAATCGCCTGCGATGTCACCAACCCGCTACTGGGCGCCAAGGGTGCGGCTGCGATCTTCGGTCCGCAAAAGGGCGCCAGTGAAAATGATGTCCAGATTCTGGATCAGGGGTTGGCGCAACTGGCCGATGTTTTGGAAGCCAATACCGGCCGGGCACTGCGTGAGCAGCCGGGCATGGGGGCTGCCGGCGGGATTGCGGTGAGCCTAGGGTCCTACTTCGAGGTGGAGCTGGTGCCGGGCTGGGATTTGGTGGCCAAGGTACTTGGTGCCCATGAAATTCTGGCCGACGCTGACCTGGTGATCACCGGTGAAGGCCGGCTGGATGCGCAATCCTTGGACGGCAAGGTAGTTTCCGGGGTGCTGCAGGCTGCCGGTGAACAGGCCGAGGTGATCGTGGTGGCCGGTTCGGTGCAGCTGTCCGATGAGCAGCTGGAGGCCTCGGGAATCCTGGCCGCGTACTCGATTGCGCCAGGTCCGGCCACGCTGGCAGAACTTTCAGCAAACACCATGGAGCTAGCCGAGCGCACAGCTTTCAGCGTGGCCCGAACCTTCCTGCGCTAGGCGCTAGAAAATATCCAGCTTGAGCAGGCCGGCATCCAGAATAATCTTGGCCGAAGCCTCATAGTGGGTTCGCAAGCGCGCAGCCAAGGCAGGTGCATCCCGATCAAGTGCCGCCTGCAGCATGGCCTCATGCTCGGCCTCAACATTTCGGTGCGTGGCACCCTGCGAAGCGGCCGCCCAACGCCGGTAGAGCAAGGTGGAATTGGCCAGGTTGGCCGACAGCTCAAGGATCGGCGGGCAGGCGCATGGAGCCAGCAGCAGCTGATGGAAATCGCGGTGCGCCTTACCCCATTCAGGGGTGAACTGCTCCGGGTTATCTTGTTGCCGGCGCGGTGCCTTGGACAGCCTGTAATGCGTGGCAATCAGCGCGGACTCCCACTCCAGATCCCCGCGGGTGATGGCCAGATTGACCGCCAATTCCTCGGTGACACAGCGCAGCTCGGTCTGATCCTGCAACTGCTGCAGGTTCAGCTCCGGTACGAAAAATCCACGGTTGGGGATCGCCGCCACCAAACCCTCACCGGAAAGCCGAGTGACGGATTCGCGGATAACGGTGGTGCTGGTGGAAAAACGCTGGGCCAGATGCGGGGGAGCAAGGCGCTCGCCGGGCATCCACGCGCCATCAAGGATGGCTTCGCGGATGCCGGACAGGGCAGCTTCTGCTGGCCTAGCCACGAGTTCCTTGCTTGGCGGCACCGAAGGTGCGCAGCACGGTGGCCTTGGCGCTGAGCGCTTCCAGAAGTTGGTCGACCTCGCGTGCTGGTGCAATGCCTGCTACATAGTAGTCTGGACGCACCAGCAGTACGGTACCGGTGGCGGTATCGAAGACCCGGTTGATGTCCTTGGCCCTCACGCTATCGCCGTCCTGATTGGTGAAGACCACCTGGGATCCGGCAGCCACCTCAATGGTGTTCCAGCCGGCCGACAGCAGCTCGTCGAGCATCACAGTGGCGCCATTGACCTCAAGGTTTGGCTGCGGAAGCATGCGACCGGCAAAGTTCTGGGCCAGGTGCGGAACCCCGGAAACCGGTGCGGCGACGGTGCCGGTGGTGTAGTGAGGCTGCTTGAGGAAGCGCATGCCGGTTAGCCAGCGGTTCAGCGGTGGGATGATGCGGGTGCTGGTGACCACGGCATCGCGCACGCGGGTGATCACGGGGTTGGTGTTCATCACTACCCAGCCGATGCGCTTGGAAAGCTTGACCATTTCCTCGGCATGCGGGCGACGCTCGGTTTCGTAGTCATTGATGAGCACTTCGCTTGCTTCACCCTTGATGACCGCGGCCAGGCGCCAGGCAGCACCCACGGCGTCGCGGATGCCGGCGTTCAGCCCCTGCCCGGCGAAGGGCGGCATCAGGTGCGCGGCGTCGCCGGCCAACAGGATGCGTCCCTTGCGGTAGGTGTCGGCGATGCGCTGGTGTGCGGTGTAGACCGCGGCGCGGCGTACGGAGACCACGTTGGTGTCCTGGAATGGTGCGACCAGGGCGGTGATGGATTCGGGGGTGATCATCGCGTCGCCATCTTCGTGATCGAAGAGCATGAATTCATAGCGGCGGCGGCCACCGACCCCGGGGACCACTACGGCCGGGCGCTGCCCGTTGCAGTGGAAGGACGCGAAAGGTTCGGGGTTGCCGGGCACATCCAGCAGATCCACCACGATCCAGCGTTCGGTTTGGGTGGAACCCTGCAGGCCGATGCCCAGTTCGCGGCGGGTGAAGGAGCGACCGCCGTCGCAGGCAAGTACCCATTTGGCTTTGAACTCGAGGGCGGTTTCTTCGCCTTCTGCTACTGCGTAGGGGTTCTGCCCGGTGTCTGCTGCCTTGGAGCCGTTGAATCCGGTGGTGGCTTCGCCGGTGCGGGTGGCGTGCACGATCACGTGGTCGGCATGCTGTTCGATCCTGGTGGCCGCGGTGGCGTAGTGCAGGCCCAGGTTCTGGCGCAGTGTGGCGGCCTCGTAGAGCAGGCCTTCCATGATTGGCTGGTCGAACTGGCTCTTGCCGGGCTGGCCTAGGCGGGGTGTGCCGGGGCGAACGTCGGCAATGACCTTGCCGCCCAGGCCGAAGTAGCGGGCACCGGTGTCCACGAGCATCTGCGGTCCCAGCTCATCCATGATTCCCAGGTGCGCCATGACGCGCAGGGTTTCATCGGTGGCGCTGATGGCACGTGGCTCATCGCCACTGCCCGGGTTCTTCTCGATCAATGCAACCTGCAGGCCGGTATCTGCCAGCAGGTTGGCGGCGGTCAGGCCGGTGGGACCCGAGCCGATGACCAGGACGTCGATTTCATGAGACTGTGCCACTGCCCGCTACTTCCTTTGTGCTTCGTGTATTAACAGTGCGCGGCTGCGCGTCAGGCGGTGGCGCCGGCGGTGGCCTGTGCGCCGGCCAGCAGCGTAGCCTCGTCGGCCACGGTGTTGCGCAGGATGCCCAGGCCGGTGATCTCGACCTCGACGACGTCGCCGTGGTTGATCAGGCCCTCTGGACCGTAGAACAGGCCCACTCCGCCCGGGGTGCCGGTGACGATCACGTCGCCCGGGTTCAGCTGTGTGAAGCCGGTGACGTAGTTGATCAGGGTGGGGATGTCGAAGACCAGGTTGGATACCGGGGCGTTCTGGCGCACTTCGCCGTTCACGCGGGTTTCCAGTACGGCGGTGGTGATGTCGCCCAGATCGGCTGCGGGAACCAGGTACGGTCCGAAGCCGCCGGTGCCCGGGAAGTTCTTGCCCGGGATCCACTGGCTGGCGGCCTTCTGCCAGTCGCGCACCGAGAAGTCGTTGTAGCAGGCGTAGCCGGCGATGTGGTCCCAGGCGTCTTCCTTCTCCACGTGGAAGGCTTCCTTGGAGATGACCAGGGCCATTTCGCCCTCGTAGTCGAACTTGGTGGTGGAAGTCGGCTTGACCGCAGGAGCCAGGTGGCCCATCTGCGAGTCGGCGAAGCGGGTGAAGACGGTCGGTGCGGTCTGCCCGGTCTTGCCCGACTCTTCCTGGTGGGCCAGGTAGTTCACGCCGATGCAGATGATCTTGCCCGGGTTGGTCACCGAGGGCAGGAAGTCGATCTCGGCCTCGGCAATGGTTGGCGCGCCGGACAGGTCCAGCTGGGTGCCGAAGATGCCCTTTTCGATCGCGTCGCGGGTATTGGCGGCCAGGTTCTTGCCGGTGGGGCCCAAGTCGTAGACGGTGCCGTCGATGGACACGCCCCAGGTTTCGGTGCCGTCAGCTGCCTTGAAGGATACGTACTGCATGGTGGTGCCTTTCGGGTGTTCTAGATGAAGGTTTTCAGTTCGGTGACAGTGGGAATGCCGAAGGTGCGGAAGTCCTCGGTGCGGCGGTTGGACCACATGTTCCACCAGTTCTCGTCTTCGCCCCAGACAATGGGATCGCGCTCATCGTCGTAGATCTGCTCCAAATCGGTGTAGAGCTCCACGACCGCGCCGGAGGTTTCCACGTAGTAGGCGGCGATGTTGTGGCCGGCGCCGTGGCGGACCGGGCCCCAGATCAGTTCGCGGCCGGCCGCGCCCAGGCGGTCGCCGAGCTTGGCGAGGTCGCCGATCGACTGGACCTGCCAGGCGTGGTGGTGGAAGGTGCCCTGGCCCTTGATCAGCGCGATGCCGTGGTGATCCGGGTTGCAGCGCATGAAGTAGGCGAAGTCATCCCCGATGACATCCGAGAGGCGGAAGTCGAAGATCCGGCGCAAAAATTCCATCATGCCGCGCACGTCGCGCGGGTGGAAATTGATGTGGCCGTAGCGGTCCGGGCCGAAGGAAAGCAGGCCGCGGTCGTTGTGCTGCATGCCGGTGTAGACCTCGAAGATCCAGCCTTCGGGGCCGATGAACGAGAAACCGTCCTGCACGCCGGCGGAGACCGGGGTTTCGGAGACGATTCTGAAGTTCTCGTTAGCTACGCGCTTGCGGATCTCGCGCAGCGCGTCGCCGTTCTGCGCGATCAGGCCCAGGGAGTGGATGCCGTTGACTTCGGACTCGACGTAGGTCAGCTCGTGGTGCACTGAGTTCGCTGCGAGGTAGGCCTCGTTGCCGGTGCGTTCGGTGACGCGCAGGCCGAGCAGCTGCGTGGCGTCGAAGATGGATCCTTCGATGTCATTGGTCTGGATGGACACGTGGCCCATTTCCCTGATTAATCCCCAAGCCATGGTGGATCCCTTCTGTAGACGATAAAAATATTATGATCTAGATAATTAGATTATTCACATTAAGTTAGATTGTCTAGTGTTTTCGGAAAAAGACTCGCGCGCCTGCCCAAGCGGACCTGCTGGTCCGCAAGAACAGGCGCGCAAAGACTAGGCCAAGACCGGGCGTCTGGTGCTGAACTGACGCTGAATTTCGCGCTTGATCAGGCCTGTTTCCCCCAGTGCTGTCAGCGATTGAGCACCCTTCTGATGCACAGCAAGAGCGTTATTATCGCTGGTAGCTGCGGTTCCCAGGCGGATAAATGACCCTAGGGCATCACCCAGAACCTTCGCCGTTTGCTCGAAGAGCTCATCGGCCACGCCATCGAGCATCGGGGCATCCTGCCAGCGCTCACGGTTGCCAAAGAGGAACGGCAGCTCTAAGCAGTGGGCCGAACCAGCGTGAGGCAACGGGGAGCGAACTTCGAAGCCCAGGAGCTGCACCTGGATGCCGGCAGCGGCTGCCGCATCGGCCAATTCCACGGCATAGAGTTGAATCTGGTGCAGGCTCATCGCCCTAACCATGAGTGACTTGGCCGTTGCTTGCGGTTCTGCGGCAATCAGTGCGTCGAAGACTTCTTGCGGTTCATTGAAGTTCCCTGCAATAAACCCGCGCACACTATCGAGGGTGAATGCCTGCTCGGGGGCCATGCCAATGAAGGCACTTGCCTCATCGGCGGTGTAGGACAGCAATAGCTGCTTCACATGCAGGCGTTCGACTGCCCGCGCGGTATCAAAAAGATCCGCCGGAACGGACTCATCGGCACTCGGGTAGAGACCCAAGCCGCGCCCGGCCCAAGCCTGGGCCAGTGCTGTGCCGGCAGCCAAGAGCTGCTCGGTGCTTGCCTCGGCCAAGGCGGTGCCATTAAGCGCCTGGACCATCACCGCATTGCGTTCCTGCGCCTGGGTTTCACCCATCGGCGGCTGGAAGGACAGCGAACCAACGTAGAGCCTGTCGAACAGTCCACGGGCTGCCTCAAGCTGGGCCAATGCGAAGGCCCAGAAGGCACCTGCGGACTGGCCTGCCAGGGTGACTTCCTGCGGGTTGCCACCGAGCTCAGCAATATTGCGCTGTACCCATTCGAGGGCCAAGAGCAGTTCTTCGGGCGGCGTATTCCCGCCGCCCACCTGCTGGTTGTGGGCCAGCAATCCGATGCGGTAGTTGACCACGGCAACCACGCAGTTCTGCTTCTCGGCAAAGTCCTGCGCGTCGTACCAGCGCACGGTGCCCGCGCCGGAAACGAAGCCGCCGCCGGGAAGGAAAACCATCACCGGAAGGTCCTGGGCGCTCTCGGGCGCGAACACCGCAACCTGGAAAGCATCCTCGGACTGCGGCAGTTCCTGCAAGGCAGGGCCCAGCAGCCAGTCGAGCGAACCTGGGGCCTGCGGGAAAATTGCCGGCTGCGCTGCGGTGAGTCCGGTGGCTTCACTGAGCTTGCCGAAGCGCCCGGCGCTGCGCTGCGCGTAGCTGTAAACCCCCATGCCTAGCGGATTTCCGTGTACTGCGACTGGTCGACCGCGCGGGTGATGTTCCAGTACTCGACGATCGGGTAAGGCCAGATCTGCGAGACGCGGCCGAACTTGTTCTTGTACCAGGTGTGCACCTCGGGGTGGCCCCAGGCCTTCTGCGCGTTGGCGGCATCGAGATCCGCCACGAACGCATCGAGCACCTCCTGCTTCAGGTCCAGTGCCTTCAGATCCTTCTCCAGCACAATGTTCAGTGCATCCAGGATGTAGGTCAGGCCGTACTCGATCATCGAGAACAGCGAGCCGTTGACCACATGCCCGGTATTCGGTCCGGAAACGATGAACAGGTTCGGGAAACCCGGCACGGTGGCCCCGGCAAAGGCGGTGGCGTTGCCGCCCCAGTATTCGTGGATGTCCTTGCCCTCGCGGCCGGTGATGCGCAGCGGCTCGAGGAATTCGGAAGCCTGGAAGCCGGTGGCGTAGATGATGACGTCCAGCTCGTGCAGGGTGCCGTCGCCATCGATGATCCCGGCCTCGGTCATTTCGCTCATGCCCGAGGTGACCAGGGTGGTCTGCGGCTTCTTCAGGCTCTTGGCCCACACGCCGTTATCGCGCAGCATGCGCTTGCCGCCCACGATGTAGTCCGGGGTGACCTTGGCCAGCAGGTCCGGGCGATCGGCGTACTGCTCCTTGAGCATCTCGGTCAGCTGCTGGCGCACGCGCTCGTTGACCGCGGACACTGAACCTTCCTTGGTCCAGTTAGGATCCGCGGCGGTGGTGTGCTGGCGGCCCTCGACGCCCAGCCAGTGCTGCCAGAAGCGCAGCCACTGGCCGTACTGCGGCAGGTGCTCGACTAGCCAGGTCACCGATTCGGGCATGTCCTCGTAGTAGAACGGGGTAGGCAGCATCCAAGGGGAGGAGCGCTGGAAGATCTTGAGCTCTTCGACCTCGTCCACGATGGCTGGGACGATCTGGTAGGCGCTGGCGCCGGTGCCGATGACGGCAACTTTCTTGCCCTTCAAATCGATGCCCGGCTTCCATTCGGCCGAATGCACGTGGATGCCGGCGAACGTGTCGTGGCCCGGGGTATCGGGGAACTTCGGGCGGTCCAGCTGGCCGACGGCGGTCAGGACGGTATTGAAGCGGCGTTCCTGGACTTCGCCGCCGTCCACGATCATGGACAGTACCCAGCGTCCGTCTTCTTCATCCCAGGTAGCCGAAAGCACCTCGGTGCCCATCTGGATGTTCTGCGTGATGCCGCCGCGTTCTGCGACGTCGCGGGTGTACTTGTGGATCTCGGGGCCTTCGGAGAACTGCTGGGGCCAGTCATCGCGCTGCGCGAAGGAGAATGAATAGGCGTAGTTGGGGGTATCGAGGCGCACGCCCGGATAGGTGTTCTTCCACCAGGTACCGCCCACTTCGTGGCCCTTCTCGAAGACGGTGTAGTCCAAACCGGCCTGCTTCAGGCGGTAGGCGGCAGCCATGCCGGCCACGCCCGAGCCGATGACGGCCACGGTGAAGTCGCGGGTGGGAGCAACCTGTTCCTTGGTGAAGGCCGGTGCGCCGCTCACTTCGGGAACCAATGCCATGTCGTGCTTGAGCATCTGGTGGTAATCGGTGGTGGCCTGGTTGGTGATCCAGTCCAGGATCGTGGTGGCCTGCTCGTCGTCCAGGGTCTCCACTGAGGTGATTTTTTCATCGCGGATCCGGCGCAGTGCTTCGAAGGCCAATTCGCGGGCCGCTTCCTGAGCTGCGGCGTCCATGCCGCCGTGCGGCTGGCCCACGGTATCAACCGGCGGCTGCGGTGGACGCAGCTCATCACGAAGGATCGAGTAATCGCCGGTTGCCGCGGCCAGGGCCACCATCAGTGGCGGCAGGTCGGTGCTTGCAACGATCTTGCGCAGCTGCTCGTCGCTTTCGGTGATAGCAGAGTAGTTTGCGCGCCAGTACAGGTCATCTACCTGTTTGGTGGCGGCGGTCTCGATCAGTGATTCGCTCATTGGTTACTCCTAGCAAGTCTTTTCGGGCCGTGCGCGACAGGGCCGGCAGGCGCGTGATGTAACCAGTGTCACCTCTTGGTTATGCATAAGTCAACTAAAAATGTATTCTTTGCCGACTTTGGTATGATTTGTGTCATGGCGAAACGCACCGATTCAGAGACGATGTCAAAGCACATCCGCGACACCCTGCGCACCGATATCCTGGATGGGCGCTGGGAACCAGGTGCCCGGCTGCAGCTCACGCATCTTTCTGAGCATTACGAAACCTCGAGTACGGTCATTCGCGAAGCGTTGACCCGGCTGGTGGGGGACAAGCTAGTCACCCTTCGCCCTAACAAGGGATTCTTCGTCCCCGAGCTGTCGCTGGCAGAACTGACCGACATTGTGGAGATGCGTTGCGTCAACGAGCAGCTGGCGATCTCGCTGGGCTTCGAGCGTGCACCGTTGGAGTGGGAGAGCGAGCTGATGGCCGCGCACCACACCCTGGAGCGCACCCCGCGCCGTTCGGACGAAGACCCGGATAATCACACCCCGGCATGGAATCACGCGCACCAGAACTTCCATGACAAGCTCGTAGAGGCCTGTGGTGTTCCGCTGCTCACCGAGGTGACTCGCACCCTGTCTGATTTGATTCAGCTCTACGGGCGCTGGGCCGGGCCGGCAACTCGCGACGCCAAGCGCGATCTGGATAAGGAGCACCGCGACATCCTGAACGCCGCATTGGATCGCGATGCCGACTTGGCGGGGCAGCTGTTGCGCGCCCACTACGAAACCACGCTCAGCGCGGTGAAAAATGGCGGCGAGGTGGGCTTGGCCTGCTTGCCGCACGTCAAGCTGCTCAAGTAGCCAGAACCTTCACGGCAAGTCCGCACCCGGGTCGGGATGGGCGGATCTGCGAGCCTGTTTTGCGGCGCCTCCGCGGCAACCCAGCTTCAGACGTCAGAATCGCGATTTTCGCGTGGGAATGCGCCTGTTCGAGAAACTGGAGCGCAAGGATTCTACGGCTTGGAGAGCCTGGCCTTCGCCGGTTCCGATGTTTTCTTCAACCCAAGTGAAGTAGCGATGGGCTTCATTCAGGATTCCAGGAATGAAGTCGCTGGGGTCAACGCGGTGCTTCAGCTGGTTCACAGTGAAAAGCGTCGACCGTCCCCTCGCTTCCAGGCGAAGTGGTACGGGCTGGCCTGGAAACAGCCGTTCAGCCGAACCCGTTTGCAGGTACTCCTCGACAAGTTCAATCAACTCGAACCAGATTCCCGTCACTTCACCCCACAGCTCGCCCGGAATCAAAACGATCCCGTGGTACGACAGGGAGAGGAAACCTTCACTGCCGTACGGGTTTCTGTTCAATCGATCCCGCCAAATGCCGGCGGCGCGTTCAGGCTCCTGGAACATGCTCACCAGGTAGTTTTCGGGATGCGCGACGAAATCGTCGAGGTCCGTCACCGTGTGCGGAACCAAGATATACGGTTCGCTCTGTACGGCTTGCTCTTTCATCTCACCTTGATTCGTGCCGAGGGCCGGAATGGATGGCTCGGCCCCATGCTGGCGAGCAATTGGTGCGTGGCGTTGTTCCCGTTGCCATACGTTGCATTCGCTGGCTTGTCCCACTGGTTTTCAGTCTACTTTGCTCCTGCTTGATAGGGGGCAGGCACTGGATTGCGAGCGTCATTGGCGGTCAGGCTTGTCGAGTTGCCACCTGTTCTATCCGAATTGCGCCCACTACCCTGTCCTGCCAGCTCCGCTGGGATATTATCGGGATACGGCCTGCATCTTGGCAAGAAATCCTCTTGCCGCTGGTGCGGCAAGGGGATTGTTGCGGCTCAAGCGCCAATGCCTAGCTCTGGACGCTTGAACGATCCTCGCGGAAGCGTGCAGGCCAGACGCCCTGCTTGCCCGGGGCCAGGACGCCCGCTGGATCCAGCGCATCCTTGATTTTCTCCTGCAGGCGGCGTGCTGCGTTGCCGTTGAAATCGAAGCCGTCGGCAATGCGGTCCATGTAGTCCACGTGGCTGCGGTACGGTGCGTAGCCGCGGGCGCGGGCAGCATCGAGCAGCTCGGAGTACAGGGCGCGCGCACGGGTGAGCATCTCTTCGTTGCCGCGCTCGAAGAAGATCATCGTCACATGAACCATATGGCGCGGATACAGGTGGTACCCGATGTACAGGTCGAATCCGTGCTTCTCGTAGAGCTTCTTGGCTTCCTGGTAGAACTCGGCCACCAGTTCGCCACGAGCCGGGATGATCGGCGCAGCGTCGATGTGTCCGCCGTTTTCGGCGGCCCAGCCCACGGTGGACAGCGGCTTCAAGGTCGGGACGCCTGCCATCTGGGTGCGGTCCTGGGTGGCGATGTCCTCATGCTGCAAGGCCAGGCCCTCTTCGCCCGAGTAGAACCGGGCGTCAACGCGGGCACCGGGGATCACGCTGATCCGGTCCTTGACGATCTGCAGTCGGCGTTCGCATAGTTCACGGTCGCCGTAGAAAGCGAACTTGCAGTTCCACTGGCCAATACCGAATTCCTGGCGCATTTCTTCCAGGCGCCAGTCCGGAATGGAGCCTTCGCCGTCCCAGAAGTCGGCACGGGATCCGCGCATGGTCGCGGCGCGGACGACGTTGCCGCACAGCGCGTTGTTCTGGATGATTTCCTCGCGGCGCAGAGCCGTGAGGATGTCGATCAGCTGCGGCAGGTGCGCCTCGTCATCGACGAAAATATCGCCATTGACGTAGGTGTGCGGTGCTGGCATCAGCCACAGGCCGACCTGGGTAACCACTCCGTAGTTGGACTGGGTGAACAGCCCATCCAAGGTCGGGCCGAAGCCTCCCTGGAAGATCGGGCCCAGCTCGGTGCCGTCCATCGCTCCCATGCCGGTGCGGACCAGGTCGCCATCGGGCATGACTACTTCCATGCCGCACAGGGACTTCACGTGGTCGCCCAGCGGGGTCATGCCGTAGCCGCGGTCGAGCATATTGCCCATCACCGAGCCCCAGCCCAGCGCCGGCACCGACATCCACACCTTCAGGCCGCGTTCCTTGATGTATTCGAAGAGGTCGAAGAAGGTGACGCCGGGCTCCACCACGGCGTAGCACAGGCGGTCATCTACGGTGATGATGCGGTTCATGCGGCTCAGGTCCAGCGCCACCATGCCGGTATCGCGTGGCTCCGGGCCGCCGTAGCCCAGATTCTTGCCACAGGAGAAGGTCCACAACGCGACCTCGTGCTCGGTGGCCAATTTGACGATGCCTTGGACTTCTTGGGTGTTGGCCGGGCGGACACCGGGCCACGGGGCACGGCCCGGGTTCAACGGGTAGGGATCAAGATAGCCCTCGGAATCTCCCAAGGGAACAACGTTTTCTGCGCCAACGATTTCCTTGGCTGCCCGAAGAAATTCTTCACGACGATCCATGATTCACCCTTCTACTGGCCACCGGCTAGCGCCGCGGCCTCACTGTCTTAATCTAAAAATCTTGTTTTGTTTGCGGTCATCATCAATAAGCTTGATGTCATGAGCCTTGTGTCCCACCCGCAGCTGACCTTGCGCCAGCTCTGGCATTTCGTTGTCGCTGCCGAAGCCGGAACCATGGCCGAAGCCGCCCGGCGACTGCACCTCGCGCCCTCGGCGATCTCCATGTCCATCGCCGAACTCGAGCGCATCGTCGGTGCCGAGCTGGCCGTCAAGCGCCGGGCCAAGGGGCTGACGCTGACCGCGAGTGGCAAGACGGTGCTGCTCCAGGCCCGCGAGCTGCTTGACCGGGCCCATGATCTGGAGACCATGGGGCAAGGAACCCGCGAAGAGCTTGCCGGCCCGCTGACAGTTGGCTGCTTCATGCCCTTGGGCCCGGTCATCATTCCTCCGATGCTCAGCGCCTTCGCCCAGCAATGCCCGAAAGTGGAGGTCGATTTCCTGGAGGGGTTCCACCAGGAAATGCAGGATGCACTGCTGGATGGTTCCATCGATGTCGCCTTCCTCTACGGATCGGAGATCTCCCCGGCCCTGCGTTCGGCCACCGTGGCGATGGCCGAAGCACAGATACTGCTGCCTTCGGGGCATCCGCTGGCGGGCAACCCCTCAGTGTCGCTTCGTGAAATTGCCGAGGAGCCGCTGGTCCTCTTCGAATCCGAGCCGATCACCCAGCGCATTCTCGGCCTGTACCAGGGCAGCGGGCTGGAACCGATGATCCGGCACCGCTCGCGTTCCTATGCGACCGTGCGCTCGCTGGTCAGTACCGGCCGCGGGGTGGCTGTGCTGTTCCAGCAGCCGGCCCTGGAAGCACCCTATGAAGAGCTGAACGTGGTGCTCAAGCCGCTGAAACTCGATGACGAAAATATCGCCGTGGTTCCGGTTTCGGTGGCTTGGCCCCGCAGTTCGCGGCTGAACTCCCGTGCCCAAGCCTGGGTGGAAGTCGCCGCGGAACTCTTCGAGAATGCGGGCCGGCGCAGCTAGCGGCTAGACGCGCGTGCGGATCGAGGACGGGTAGGACAATCCGAAGTTATTCCGCAGGGTGGTGCCCTCGTATTCGGTGCGGAAGTAGCCACGATTCTGCAATTCAGGGATCAGCTTGTCGCAGATGAGCTTGAAGCCGCCTGGGTTGAACGGGGCGTTCAGGTTGAAGCCGTCGCAGGCCTTGGAATCGAACCAGTCGATCATGCGGTCTGCCACTGCCGAGGCGGTGCCGGCCATCCACTGGTGTCCGGTGGAGCGGGCCAGGTCAACGATCAGCTCGCGCAGGGTCATGCCCTGGTCCACCGACTTGCGGCGGTAGATCTGGTAGCGCGAACCCAGGGCGGGGTCATCGGAGAACCACTCGGCGGGAATCTTCTCGTTGAAGTCCAGCGAGGACAGATCCATCTTCAGATCGGCACCCACCTGCACGCGGCCGTTTTCCAGGTGGATGTGGTTGGCCAGTTCCTCGGCCAGCTCATCTGCTTCGGCCTGGGTGTCGCCGAGGATCGGCAGGATGCCCGGGATGATCTTGATGTCGTTGGGGTTGCGGCCCTTGGCAGCCGCCATCGCCTTGAACTTGGCGTAAAACTCCACCGATGGTTCCTTCAGCGGCTGCGCGGTGTAGATGCCATCGGCCACCGAGGAGCCCAGTTCCATGCCTGGTCCCGAAGAGCCGGCCTGCACCAGCACCGGGCGGCCTTGCGGGCTGCGCGGCATGTTGATCGGGCCCTGCACCTTGAAGAATTCGCCCTCATGGTTGATCGGATGGATCTTGTCGGTGTCCACGTACCATGCCGACTCCTTGTCGTTGGTGACGGCGTCGTCTTCCCACGAATCCCACAACTGGTTGGCTACCTCGACGAACTCGGTGGCGCGGCGGTAGCGGGTGGCCGGATCCGGCGCGCAGTCCATGCCGAAGTTCTGGAAACCATCGGAGCTGGTCACGATGTTCCACCCGGCGCGGCCACCTGACATGTGGTCCAGTCCGGCCATCTGGCGGGCCAGGTTGTAAGGCTCCGAGAAGGAAGTGGAAACGGTTCCGATCAGGCCAATGTTCTTGGTGCGTGCTGCCAGTGCGGAAAGTACCGAGATCGGCTCGTAGAAGCCGTTCATCTTAATATCGCCGCGCATTACGGTGTTGGCATGGACGATGTCGCCGAAGAAGATGGCGTCCAGCTTGGCGTCTTCAGCCATCTTGGTCAGGTCGTAGACGAATTCCAGGTTGGCCAGCTCTTCGGAGCGCGAGCCATCCATGCGCCACGAATCCTTGTGGTAGCCAGCGGGGAGCATGAAGGTCGTGAGCACCATGTGCTGGGGGTTCTTGGGAGTCATTGAAACTCATCCTTTCCTGCGGATGTGACGGGAAGCACTGAGTCCATGGTTTCAAGAGTCTCTAAAGTCGTAAATGGAGAACTTTTGCGCCATAGCGTTCAGAAAAATTGATGTTTGGTGTTAAGAGCTGGTCCGCGTATCAACTGATACGCGGACCGGTGCCGGGGTTCAGGCGTTCAGCTTTGCGTTGGACGGCGCTGACGCGGCTGCCTTGGGAGGCAGGGCGGCGCCTTCCGGGCTGATGCGGATGGCGACCAGTCCGACGATCAGGATTGCCACCCAGAAGATGCCTACGGCGGTGATGCCGAAGCTGACGGCCAGCGCGGTGCAGATCATCGGGGTGAAGCCGGCCCCAAGGGTCGAGGAGCCCTGGTAGGCCAGTGAGGCGCCGGTGTAGCGGACATCAGCTGGGAACAGCTCGGAGATGTAGGCGCCGATCGGTCCGGCCAGGATGCCCTGGATGACGCCGTTGCCGACGATGACTGCAACTGCGAAGCCCCAGCCGGTGCCGTTGCTCATCAGGAAGACTGCCGGGAAGGCCCAGAGGATGCCGGCGGTGCCGCCGATGGTCAGGATCATCTTCCGGCCGTACTTGTCCGAGAGCTTGGCGGCCAGCAGGCAGATCACGATGGTGACCATGGCCGCGTAGCCCTTGGTGTTCAGCACAAAGGAGCGGTCCACGCCCTGGGCCGCTGCTTCGGAAACGCCCCACGAAGTCAGCACGCCCTGGCAGGTGTAGAAGCCAAGGGAAGCGATCAGGGTGATGATGACGGTGCGCGAATGGTTCTTCAGCACCAGCGAGATAGGAGTCTTGCGCTCCTGCTTGCGCTCGGCGGCCTTGGCATCCAGCTCCTGGAAGACCGGAGTTTCTGCGACCTTCAGGCGGATCACCATGCCGATGATGATCAGGACTGCCGAGAAGATGAACGGAATGCGCCAGCCCCATTCCAGGAACGCATCACCGGTGGAGAAGGAGATGAAGGAAACCAGGAAGGTGGCCAGCAGGCCACCGGCCGGTGCGCCGGCGTTAGCGAAGGAAGCTGCGAAACCGCGCTTGGAAGCGGGTGCATGTTCCAGGGCCATCAGGGTGGCGCCGCCCCATTCGCCGCCAACTGCGACTCCCTGGACCACGCGGAGCAAGACCAGGATGACCGGGGCAGCTGCGCCAATGGTTGCGGTAGTCGGCAATAGGCCAATGGCAACGGTGGCTACGCCCATCATCATCATGGAAAGCACCAGCATCTTCTTGCGGCCAAGGCGGTCGCCGAAGTGGCCGAAGACAATGCCGCCCAGCGGGCGGGCAATGTATCCGACGGCCAAGGTGCCGAAGGAGGCGAAGAGTGCCAAGCCCGGGCTCAGGTTGCCGAAGAAGACCTTGTCGAAAATCAGCGACGCCGCAGTGGCGTACAAGATGAAGTCGTAGTACTCGATGACGCTGCCCAAGAAGCTGGATCCGAGAATGCGGCGCAAATCCTTGGTGTTGAGGGAGTCGCTTGGCTCCATTGCCGGCACTGGCTGGTTCTGTTGCGAGTCGGACACGTCGAGAACCCTTCCTGATCGCTGATGTGACTTAAGCCATAGTGGCTCATTTCACTAACCTTGTCCACTTTTTACGCATTTTAAGACGGATAATATTTTCTTTGGCCCTTGAAAACCGCGTAATCTTGCGGGTTTGGAAAAATTCTTCGGCCCAGAGCTTGATCTGGGTCACATGAGTTATATAAACTGATGCACAGAATATATTTTTGAACCCGCTCAGCGGGACGCCCGATAAGGAGCAGCGAAGATGAGTGCACGCACTGGAGAGCAGTACCTGGCAGGGCTCAAGGATTCCCGCGAGGTCTGGCTGGGCGATCAGCGCATTGACGTTACCGAGCACCCGGCATTTGCCGGCTCGATCAACGGCATGGCCGCCTACTTCGACTACCAGCACAAGTACGCCGATGACTGCCTGATGAACGACGAACAGACTGGCGAACAGCACAACGTCTCCCTGCTGCGTCCCAAGAACGCAGAAGACATCGCCCGCCGCCACCGCGCGTTCGACCGCCTGGCCCGCTACTCCAATGGCATGCTCGGCCGCACCCCCGACTACGTCAACGTGGTGCTCGCCGGCCACGCCTCGCGCCCGGACATCTTCGCCAAGTCCGGCGACCCGGTCTACTACGAGCGTCTGGAGAACTACTGGCGCCATGTGCAGGAAAACGACCTGGCGCTGACCCACACCATCGTGCACGCGGCCATCGACAAGTCGGTTGGCGAACTGCAGGGCATCAATGAAGAGCTGACCTTGCGCGTGGTGGACCGCACCGCTGAAGGCCTGATCGTGCGCGGCGCGAAGATGCTCGCCACCCTGGGCCCGATCGCCGACGAGCTCTATGTCTACCCGGCGGTGCCCATCCAGAAGGGCTACGAGGAATACGCGCTGTCCTTCGCGATCCCGGTCGCCACCAGCGGCGTGGTCTCGGTCTGCCGCGACCACTACGGCGTGGACCAGCCGGTAGTGGACAAGCCGTTCTCCTCGCGCTTCGACGAGCAGGATGCGGTCATCATCTTCGACGACGTGCTGGTCCCTTGGGATCGCGTGTTCATCGACGGCCAGCTCGATGTCTACAATTCCCTGAACGCCGGCACCGCCACCGGCAACACCCAGCAGCAGACCGCCATCCGCGCCTCGGTGAAGCTGGAGTTCGCCTACGACCTGTGCGTGCAGATGGCCAAGGTCACCGCCACCGACAACAAGCCGGACACCGCATCGATGCTCGGCGAGATCTATTCCTACCTGCGCATCGCCCGCGCCGTGATCCACTCGGCCGAGGTCAACGCGTCCGAATGTGGCGGCGGGGCGTTCTTCTGCCACGACGACATCTCCGCGCTGCGCACCATGATGCCCATCTGGATGGCCCGCGTGAACGACATCATCAAGTCCATGGGCAGCCACAACCTGCTGGCCACCCCGACCGCGGCCTCCTTCGAGGACCCGCGCCTGGGCCCACTGCTCAAGAAGTACCTGCCGGGAGCCAACGGCATCGCGCCGGAGGAACGCGCCAAGATCTTCCGCACCGCTTGGGACTTCGCCGGATCCGCCCTGGGCAGCCGCATCGAACTGTACGAGCGCTTCTACCTGGGGTCGGTCAGCCGTGCCCGCGGGCTGGATCACCGCAAGGCGCAGATGAAGGGCGAGACCGGTGCCTTCGAGGCGATGTTCGCCGAGGTGGGCATCAGCCCGGTGATCGCCGAGCAGGCCGCACTGGACCTGGACGCCGCGGCAACGCGCGCCTAGGGAAGCAGGAAAATCATGGCTAACCCGACGCCCGATGTGCTCGATGCGCTGCTCGAGCACCTGCTGGAAACCCAGTACGGCCAGCTGCCGACGGCCACGATCCAGCGCGTGAACCAGCGCCTGCTGGATTCGGTGGGCGTTGGGCTAGCAGGGCACCGCGCCGACGACATTGCCGGACTCATCGAAGCGGCGCAGGCCTGGGGCCACGGCGATGAAGCAACCGTGCTGGGTACCGGAATCAAGCTTCCGGCCACCTCCGCGGCCTTCGTCAACGCGGCCCTGATCCGCTCCTTCGACTTCGAACCGGTGGAAGCCGAAGGCCCGGCCGGCAAGCAGGTCGCCGCCCACATCTCCGGAACCACCGTGGCCGTCGTGCTGGCCCTGGCCGAAGCCACCGGCGCCACCGGAGAAGAAGCACTGGCCGCTCTGGCGCTGGGCGATGACCTGGCAGCCCGCCTGGCCATCGCCGGCGGCTTCGACGTGTACTCGGGGCAGGATAATACCGGCACCTTGAATGCCCTGGCCGCCGCTGGAATCGCCAGCCGGATGCTGGGCCTGGACAAGGCGCAGGCACGCCATGCCATCGGCATTGCGGTCAACCAGGCTTCGGGCAATGTGGCGGCGATCTTCGATGGGGCCAACGGCTTCAAGCTGCCCATGGCCTTCGCCGCCCGCGCCGGAATTTCCGCCGCGCAGCTGGCCAAAGCCGGCATGAAGGCGGCGGATGATCCGCTGACCGGCAAGCACGGCTACTTCCAGCTGTTCGGCATCGACGCGCAGCCGGAACTGGCGGTGGCGGATCTTGGCGTGAGCTTCCATGGGGACTGCACGATCAAGCCCTTTGCCAGTTGCCGGGCCGCGCAGCCTTCGCTGCAGGCCTGCGCGGAACTGGTGGCCGACGGCACGGTGGGCTACAAGGACATCGAATGCCTCACCGTCCACCTGAGCGAGCGGACCCTGAACGGATTCGTCGGGGCGCGCTTCGAGGCGGGGGACACCCGCACCGTGGCAGCCCTGTTCTCGGTGCACGCCACCGCGGCGATCGCCTTGATCCACGGAACGGTTCGCCCCGAGCACCTGACCGCCAGCGCGCTGGCGGACCCGGAGCTGGCGCAGATGCTCGGGCGCATCGAGCTAGCCGGCACCCTGCCCAACAGCCAGCGGCTGACGGCGGAGATCACTGCACGGCTGCGCAGCGGCGAGGTGCGCCACGTGCGCGTGGAGCACCCGGACGGAAACATCTTGCGCACACCCCTGGAGCATGACCAGGTAGTTGAGAAGTTCTCGAAGAATCTCGAGTTCTCGCATCCAGAACTGGCAGCACGCAAGGACGCGTTGCAGCACCAGCTCGAACACCTCGCCAGCGCACCGGATCTGACTGATCTGATGGCGGCGCTGGACCCCGCTAGAAACTTCACCCCGAATTACCAGGAGCAACTCCCATGAGCATCACCAACCTTGAATCGGTCACCCCAGTAGACATGAACACCTTCCGCAACGTCGTCGGCCACTTCGCCTCCGGCGTCACGGTGATCACCACGGCCGTGGACGGCCAGCTCTACGGCACCACCGCTTCGGCAGTGTCCTCCCTGTCGATGGAACCGCCAATGATGCTCGCTTGCCTGAACCGCTCCAGCTCCACCCATGACCGGGTAGTTGAAGCAGGCGTCTTCGGCATCAACATCCTGGCCGAGGACCAGGGCGCGCTGGCCTTCCACTTCGGCCGCAAGGGCGAGGACAAGTTCGCCACCGTGCCGCATACCCTCTCCGCGGAGGGCATCCCGCTGATTGACGGCGCATTGGCCACGATCGTATGCCATGTGGCCGAAACCCCGACCGGCGGTACCCACACCGTCTTCCTGGGACTGGTCAGCCACGCTGAAGCCCATGACCGCGAACCGCTGGCCTACTACCGCGGAACCATGGGCCGCCTCGAGCCCACCAAGGAGTTGGCTGCCTACCAGGCCACCCGCACCTGGGTGCTGCTGCGCACCAGTCCACTGGGCGAAGACCTCGACGTGGATGCCATCGCCGCGGCTTCCCGGGCCGACGCTGATCATGTAGCCAACGCGCTGGTGAAGCTGGAAAGCGAGCACCTGGTCTTCCGCACCGAAACCGGAAAATACCAGCCAAAGCCGATTACCGCAGAATTGACCGATTCGGCCTACGACTCGCGCGCCACCATCGAGTCCGGGGTGATCGCCTCGCACCTGGGCAAGATTTCCGAAGAGACCATTTCCAGCCTGCGCGAGATCACCGCGAAGCTGGCTGACCTGCGTGAGACTTCGGAATCCGACCTGGAAGAGTTCTTGGCCCTGAATGTCGCCTACCACGATGCTCTGGTTGGCGTTGCCGGCTCCAGCCAGCTGGTGGATTCCTTCCGCCGTTTGGGAATTGGCACCGTCTGGCGCCAAGCGCTGACCGCAGAGCAGTGGTCGCGCCAGCTGGACCACCGCCACGTTGCAGAATTGACCGAAGCGCTGGCTGCCGGTGACGCGCCAGCGGCCCAGGCAGCGCTTGCCGCGCACACCGAGTTCGGCAAGGCGCTGGCTCGTGAAGCAGTGGCCCGCCATGGCGGCCAGGTTTAGGCATTGAGGCGATAGCCACTGTGGAAAGGCGGCAGGTTGGAAGATCCAGCCTGCCGCCGTGGCTTTATAAAGCGTCGAAGTGCGGGCCTATTGGGCTGTGGCCCCGACAAAGAGGCGCAGCTTCCACTGGCCGCCGGTCTTGGCCCACACCGTGCGGTTGGCAGTTGCCAGATGCTTTTCGACGCCTCCGGAAATCAGATGCATTTTCATGCTGCCTTCGACGACCACCACGTTGCCCTCCTGGGTAACGGACTCGAAGTCGTGGCTGAGCGCCAAATATTCGACGGCTCCGGAACCGAGCAGTTCCAGCAATGAGTCGCGGTCATCGACACGACCGGTGGAGTGGGTGTACTGCAAATCCGGCTCAAGCAGGTTCCCCAAGGTTTCGAGGTCACGGGCGAGCATGGCCGAAAGGCGCCGTTCTTCTGCGATGCGCAGTTCCGATTCAAGTGCCGCAGGGTCAATAGTCGTCAACGGTGATGGCTCCTAAGTAGCGTTTGGTTCGTAGGCAATCTACCAATAAGCAGTGGCGATGTGCGGATATTAGCGAGTGCTTTTACTGGGTGAGATGGAGTTTCAGGGTTGATCCCAGAAGTGGAAACTATCAGCCGAGGGTATGAGCCGGGCACGGGATAGTTACCTCGCATCGCTGATTCCCCGGGCCGCGGAAATTTCTACGATGGAATCATGCTCAAGAAAAAGTACCTCGCCACTGGCGCGCTCGCCCTTCCCTTCGCTCTCCTGCTCACCGGCTGCAGCGGTTCTGATCTCTTCGTCGACAAGTACGATGAATCCACCACTCGAACTGCCAAAACTTCAGAGAAGGCCGTGGCCGATGGCGTGCTGCCCGACTGGGTTCCGTCCGGCGGCACCGACGTTCAGCTGGTCCAGCGCAATACCGGCGCTGAACGCATCTTCATGCTGAACTACGACGGCAAGCTGGACAGCGAACAGTGCAAGGCGCTGGAAACCGTTGGGAATCCGACCGAAGCCGAACTGGCCAAGGCCTACGCTTCTGACCCGCGCACCAAGAACCTCGAGCCTGACGAGATCTCAGCTACCCGCACCTTGGATGCCGACTGGTGGCCAGCCGATGGCCAAAGCGAGACGACTGATCTGTGCGGGCGCTTCTGGGTCCATCAGTCAGAGGGCAAGCTCTATGCCTTTGCTCCGGACATGGTTGCCCAGGTCCAAGCCATCGAGAAGGAGCGGGCCGCCAAGGAAGGCAAATAGAGGCTGGCCGCCACTAGCTGGGCTGCAGGCCGCGAACCAGGAAACTGGTTCGCGGCCTGCAGCTTGTTGCTCATGCGGATCAGAAGCGGATCACGCTGCGGGCGATGGACCCGGTTTCCTGCTTTGCATAGGCTTCGTTGATCTCGTCGAGCTGGATCTCCTGCGCCACCAGGTCATCGAGATTCAACCGGCCCTGCAGATAGAGCTCGGCGTAGTAGGGAATGTCATTGCGGACCGTGGAGGAGCCCATGTAGATGCCGTGGAGATTGCGCTGCGGGATCAGCAGGTCCAGCATGATATTCATTTCCAGCGGCTTGCCCTGGGGAATGCCGATGAAATACACGTGTCCGCCGGTTTTGGCGACTTCCAGGGCCTGGCGCTGCGTGGGGGCAATGCCGATGGCTTCGAAGGAATGGTGGACTCCGCGGCCGGTGATGGCGCGGATGGCGCTGACCACGTCTTCCGTGCCGCCGTTGATGACATGGGTGGCTCCGAATTTCTTGGCCAGCTCCAGCTTCTCTGGCTGCAGGTCAATGCCGATGATGGTCTTGGCGCCGGCCAGCTTGGCTCCCTGGATGACATTCAGGCCGATGCCGCCCAAGCCGATGACCGCGACGGTTTCCCCGGGGGAAACCTTGGCGGCGTTGAGCACCGCGCCCACGCCGGTGGCTGTCGCGCAGCCAAGCACAGCAGCCTGCGCGAATGGGATTTCCTTGGGCACCCTGACCAGCTTGTTCTGGTGCAGGACCGTGTACTCGGCGAAACCGGCCACGCCGAAGCCTTCTACGCGCTCGCCGTTGCGCGTCAAGCGTGCCGGGGTATCCGGTCCGCGCAGCGCATGCTGGGGATTCAAGCAGCGGTAGGTCGCTCCGTTGACGCATTCTTCGCAGCTCCCGCAGAAGCTGATTTCCGTGGCGATGACATGGTCTCCCACTTCGAAGTCGGTGGCTTCGGGGCCTAGCGCGATGACGGTGCCGGCCATTTCGTGGCCGACCACCATCGGCAAGGGGCGCCCGCGGTCTACGGTGGCAACTATGTGATCCGAGTGGCACAGGCCTGCGGCTTCGACCTTCACCAGAACTTCTTGCCCCCGCGGCTCGTCGACTTCGAGTTCCTCGATGCTGAAACCTTCGCCGATGGAGTTGATGACCGCTGCGCGCATTGCAGATCCTTCGTTAGATTCTTCTTCTAAAAATGCATTATTTCTAATAGTATATTTTTATTAGTGTTCTGCGTCACCCCCTTTGCGCGACTATTTTCCGGAGGAAGCATGAAAGCAGCAGTCGTTTCTGAAGTTGCCGGCTCTTTTGATGTCCTGGACATCAGCATTGACAACCCCGAAGCCCATGAAGTCCTCATTGACGTGAAGGCCAGCGGCCTGTGCCACTCGGATTTGCACGTGGCGACGTCGGACATCGGCTTCCCCATGCCAGCGGTGCTCGGCCACGAAGTCTCGGGTCTGGTCGTGGGCGTCGGTTCGGCTGTCACCTCGCTCTCGGTGGGGGACCGCGTGGTGACTTCTCCAGTGCACAGCTGCGGGGTCTGCAAGGGATGCCGCACCGGCAAACCCTACCAGTGCCGCGTGCCCTCGCACACCGACCGCACCGCGCAGCAGAATCCGCGATTGTCCCTGGGTGGGCAGCGGCTCACCCAGTTCATCGGTGTTGGCGGCTTCGCGGAACAGGTGCTGGTGCATGAGAACACCGTCGTAAGGGTTCCGGACGCTATCCCGTTCGACCGCGCGGCGCTGCTTGGCTGTGGAGTGGTCACGGGTGCTGGCGCGGCTATTAATACCGCGCGCATCCGTCCAGGCGATACCGTTGCCGTGATCGGCGCCGGTGGTGTCGGGCTGAACGTCATCCAGGGCGCGAAACTGGCTGGCGCGACCCGCATCATCGCTATCGACCTGCAGCCGGCCAAGCTGGAGCTGGCCAAGGTCTTCGGTGCCACCGACGTCATCAACGGCGGGGAGGGCGATGCGGTGGAAACCGTCAAGCGGATTGCTGGCGGGGGAGTGACGCATGCCTTCGAGGTCATCGGCCTGCAAGCCACCAGCGAGCAGGCGGTGGCCATGCTGGAAATCGGCGGCACCGCGTACCTGATTGGCGTTCACAAGCCCGGCGCGCAGATCAGCATCACCCCATTTGGAGACCTGATGGGACGCCAGAAGGGCATCCGTGGCGTGGCCATGGGGTCGAGCAACATCCAGGTGGACATCCCCATGTACGCCGAGTTGTATCTGCAGGGCCGTTTCAAGCTCGACGAACTGGTGTCAGCGCATATCAGCTTGGATGAAATCGACAAGGGATACGAGCAGCTGCGTGGCGGTGCGGTGGCCCGAAGCGTGATTACCTTCTAGATTTATCGACGCCGGTCGCTGAACGAAGCAAGGCCAGCAGTCCACTGATCTGCTGGCCTTGTTTCATGTTCTGGGGGTGCTGCTACTCTCCGGTCTGCGCGCGGCGCTGTATGCGCGTGGCGTACAAGACGCAGCCCAGCAACCCGATGAAGCTGAGCGCAACCGCCACGGACCCGGTGATGCCGGGCAGGTGCTGGTTCCAGGTCATGTTCAGGGTGACAAGCAGAGACACCAGAAATCCTCCGGTGAGGTAACTGATTGCCGAACTCATGGTGAACCTTCCGTGGGCAGAACGTGCTCCCGTGAGCCTAGCATCGCGCCAGTCCCTGTCCAAGGATTTGCCGGTGCTGGTTATTTGCGAGACGCGTGCTCCCAGAGCACTTCATCCACTGTTACGGGCTTGTCAATGAGCTCGAAGCGTGCCATTGCATCCAGGCCTGACTGGGAAGCCTCTGCATCGAACGCGGTGCCTGCCAAGGCGAACCGCGTTGGAGCTTTTTCCACCGGAATCTGGTTGACCTCGGCGTGTATCTTCTGCACTTCCTCGAGGTTTGCTGCATCGGAGTAGAACTCCACTGCCTCTTTCATGGCCGATACGAAGGCCTTGGCAGTATCTGGATTCGCACCGGCCCACTGGGAAGTGCTTAGCCACAAAGTGCCCGGCTGATTCCCCTGGTACTCGCGGACCGGGTTGCCCAAGGAGGGGAAGCCGGCCGCAATCATCTGGTGGTAGAAGACGTCGCTGGGGACGACCGCGTCAACGGTCCCGGTCTCCACCGCGGCCTGCATCCCGGCGTAGGGCATGCCCACTTCGCTGAACTCCTCGGCGCCCACCCCTGCGTCTTCCAGGGCTTGGAAGACCGGCAGATCGCTGCCGGTCTTCACGCCGATGACACCGATGGTCTTGCCCTTGAGATCGGCAAGCCTCGCAATCCCAGAGTCCTTGGCGACGAGCACTCCGGAGTTATCGACGTTCGGGTCGACCACGCCATTCGAAGCCAGCGCTTCGATCGGCAGGCCCTTTGACACGGAGGTGGCGACGTTGACCCAGGAACCGGTGGCGATGTCCACCTCGCCGGAGATAGCAGAAGCAATCTGGGCGGCGGGGTCTGCGCCATTGATGATTTCAACGTCCAAGCCATGGTCTTCGAAGAAGCCTTGGGATTCGGCGAGGTAAGCCGGCTCGAACTGGATGCCGGCCACCGAGACCTTCAGCGGGATCAAGCCGCCCGGTGTTTCGGCGCCTTGCCCAGCGTTGCCGCAAGAGGCCAAGGCCATGGTGGAAACGAGCAGGACCGCGGACAGGGGCAGGGCCCGGCGCGCGGAAGATGGAGTTCTCAAGATGGCCTCGTCGTGCTTGAAGGGGATATGAAGTGGCAGGCAATCAGCTGAAATCTGTGATGACCGAACGGGCAACGCCCTGCCCGGCCTTCATCGCTGCGAAGCCCTCGTTGATCTGCGAGATATGAAGTTCCCGGGCAACGAGCGCGTCGAGCTTGAGGCGCCCGGCAAGATAGTGCTCGGTGTATTTGGGGACATCACGTTGCGGGCTGGAAGAGCCCATATAGATCCCGTGCAGGCTGCGCTGCGGCCCAATGATGTCGGACATGGCATCCAGCGGCAGTTGCGCGCCGGGCTTATGCAACCCGACCAGATAGGCATCCCCGCCTACACGGGTCATGCGCACCGCCTGCAAGCTGGTGGCCTGCAGGCCGATCATCTCGAAGGAATGATCCACCCCGCCGCCGGTGATTTCCTGGACCTTGGCGACAGCGTCTCCACTGCCGCCATTGATCGTGTGCGTTGCCCCGAATTCGCGGGCCAGTTCCAGCTTCTCATCGCTCAGATCCACTGCGATGATCTTCGAAGCGCCGGCGATCTGGGCGGCATTGATCGCGTTCAACCCGATGCCTCCAGCGCCAATGACTGCGACGGATTGCCCCTGGGCCACCTGGGCGGAGTTGAACACTGCCCCGGCACCGGTCAGCGTGGAGCAGGCCATCACCGCGGCTTGGGCGAAGGGCAGCTCCTCGGGAATCCTTACTGCCTGGTTGGCATGCACCAAGGTGTACTGGGAAAATCCGCCGGTGCCGAACATCTGCATCACCGGCTGATCCTTGCAGCTGGCGCGCGGTGCTTGGCCGGCCGTGCGCAGCGTGCTGGGGCGGTTGGCGCAACGGTATTCCTGGCCCGAAAGGCACAGGGCGCACTGCGCGCAGTATTGGATCAAGCTGGCCAGCACGTGGTCTCCCGCAGTGAAACCGCAGGCTTGGTTGCCGGTGCTGAGCACCACCCCGGCAACTTCATGGCCCAGCAGCAGCGGGGCAGGAAGGCCCAGATCCATGCCCGCCAGGTGGGCATCGGACTGGCACAGTCCAACTGCTTTGACTTCGATCAGCAATTCCGCGCCCAGCGGAGCATCAACGTGGATGTCCTCAATGCTGAAGCTGCCATCGCCGTGCCTTGCCAGTGCTGCCCGTGCGCTGAGTGCCATGGGGATCAGTCCTGGCGCAGGCGCACGAGGATCCGTGCGCGGGCCTCGGTGAAGCGCGGGTCAGCCTTGGTGGCCAGCTGGTCGCGGGTCTCGCCGAAACCGGTGACGATCTCGTCGACTACGGTGGCCGGCTTCTCCGCGATCACGACCACCTTGTCGGCCAGGTACAGCGCCTCGTCGATGTCGTGGGTGACCAGCAGGATCGTCACACCCAGCTTGTGCTGCAAGTCCAGCACGAGGTCTTCGAGGTCGAAGCGGGTCTGCGCATCAACCGAGGCGAAGGGCTCATCCATGAGCAGCACCTTCGCGTTGTAGGCCAAGGCGCGGGCAATGGCCACGCGCTGCTGCATGCCTCCTGACATTTCCCAGGGGAACTTGCCGCCTTGGCCTTCAAGGCCCACGGCAGCCAGATGCTCATCGGCCAGCTTGTTGCGCTCGGCCTTGCCGATGCCCTTGCCCTGCAGCGGGAAGGCCACGTTTTCGCGGGTGGTCATCCACGGCATCAGCGAACGCGAGTAGTCCTGGAAGACCACGGCGAGATCGGGGTGCGGGCCGTTGATCTTCGTGCCGGAAACCTCGATGGTTCCGGCTTTTGGCTTCAGCAAGCCGGAAAGGCATCGCAGCAAGGTGGTCTTGCCGACGCCCGACGGGCCGACTATCGAGATGAACTGGCCATACTCCACGTCCAGATCCAAATTCTCCAGGATCTTGTTTTCGGCCGGGCCGGCGCCATAGCTCATGGACATGCCGCGAACCTTCATGAGCAATGGTTTGGTTTCCATGGTCGTTTCAACGGGTGCTTGGGTGGTCATGGGATTCTCCTTGGTCAGAAGATGGAAGGTCGGACGGAAACGGAGGCTACTGGGCGCCGGAGGCGTGGTACCAGCGCAGGATCCGTTTTTCGACGAGCACGAAGAGGATCGAGATGATGTAGCCGATGACACCGACCAGCAGTGCGCCGGCCCATGTCTCCGGAACCTTGAAGGTGGCCGAGGAATTCAGGATGTAGAAGCCCAGGCCTTCAATGGAGGCGAACATTTCCGAAACCACCATCACGGTGATGCCGATCGGCAATGCGACGCGGATACCGGCCACGATCTGCGGGGTGGCACCGGGCAGGATCACGCGGCGGAAGTGCAGGCCCCGGGGAATGCGGTAGACCTTGGAGAACTTGCGCACCGTTGGCTCGATGCCCAAGATGCCGTCGATGGTGTTCAGCAGGATCGGCCACATGCAGGCGAAGGCGATGGTGCCCATCTTCGGGCCCTGCCCCATGCCGAAGACGCCGATGATCATCGGAACCAGTGCTGCCTGCGGGACAGCGCGGAAGAAGTGGATGATCGGGTCAACGATCTTCAGCAGCAACGGGACTTCGCCCAGCAGCAGTCCGCCGCAGATGCCGAAGAAGGCAGCCAGGGCCAAGCCGACAAAGAGATTGGACAGCGAGTACCAGGCGCCGGAAATAATCACGCCGTTGCCCAGGTCGCGGACCAAGGCTTCGAGGATGGACTCCAGCGAGGGGATGAAGAAGTTCGTGGAGTTTGCCGAGCCGAACCACCAAGCCGCAACCACGGCAACGATGAGCCATGAAGAAACCAGTATCTTGCGTCCGGCGGCCGCCGAGGAACTCGGAGCCTTGGCTTTCGAAGCGCGTGATGGCACTGCGGGGGCGTTCAAAGTTGCGTTAGTCATCGTTCTGCCTCTTCCACTTCAGCAAACGGTTTTCGGCCTGTTGCAAGAGCAGGGCGATGGCCCATCCGGTCAGGCCGGCGAAGAACAGGTAGGCGAAGGCCAGATCCCAACGCTGCGCCTGCTGCATCAGCGTGATCTGGCGTCCAATGCCTGGCGCCTGGGAGATCACTTCAACGCCCACCGCCACCAGGATGGCGATGGCCGAGGAAATGCGCACACCGGTCGCGATCAGCGGCAGGGCAGAAGGCAGCAGGACCTTGGTGAAGCGCAGCATCGGCGGGATGCGGAAGACGGCGACGGTGTCGGCAACCGCGGCTTCCTGGCGGCGTGCACCGTAGATGGTCTGGATCAGCACTGGCCACAGGCAGGACAGCGCGACGACGACGATTTCCATCATGGTGTTCGAGCCGAGCAGCATGATCACTACCGGCATCAGGGCCAGTACCGGGAACGAACGGCCGAAATCGATCAGAATCGAGGTGGAGTTGTCGAGGAAGCGAACTGATCCAATGACCAGGCCCAGGACGACACCCACGACCGAAGCAATGAGCCAGCCGGTGAGGGCTGCGAGCAGGGTCTTGCCTAGCCCGCCCCAGAAGGCCGCTTGGCCCAGGGCTTCGGAGATGGCAGAGAAGATCTTTTCCACGCCGGGGAGCATGGAGGGCATGGTTCCTGAGGCGATCACCAGTTGCCAGATGCCCAGCAGGGCGGCGATGGCCACGATGCGCAGGGTCCAGAGCAGACCCGGTGAAATCGTTGACTCTTTCATGGGAATCCTTGAGTAAGCAGTTGCAAGCTAGGGGTGCTGGTGGCGCCAGCGCAGGGGATGGCGCCACCGGTGGGGCGAAGAGGACGTGGGCTACTTGGCGTCTGCCGAAGCCCGGGTAGGGGCTTCGTCCCAGAGCACATCTTCGACGATGACCTTGTTCTCGACCAGGCCGAAGTGGACCATGGCATCGATGCCGGATTGGGCTTCAGCCACGTTGAAGGTGACGTCCGCCGGGACGAAGGTCTTGGGCGCATCGGCTACATCGATCTGGTTGGCTTCGGCGTGGACCTTGCGGACTTCCTCCAGATTGGCCGGGTCCGAGTAGAACTTCACGGCATCCTGCATAGCTGCGTCGAACTTCTTGGCGGTCTCGCCATTCTGCTCCAGCCACTGCTTCTGCACGGTCCAAACGGTTACCGGCATGCTGGACTGGAATTCCTGTACCGGGTTGGAGATGGTCTGGTAGCCCTTCTCCAGCATCTGGTGGTAGAAGGAGTCGGCAGGCACTACTGCATCCACGGTGCCTTGTTCCAAGGCCGCTTCCATGCCCGCGTAGGGAACAGCAACTTCAGTGACTTCCTTTTCCTTCACGCCGGCCGCTTCCAATGCCTGGAGCACGGGGATGTCGCCACCGGACTTCACGCCAACTACGCCAATGGTCTTGCCCTTCAGGTCTGCCAGTTCCTTGACCCCGGAATCCTTGGCCACCATGACACCGGAGTTGTCGGCTTCCGGGTCGACCATGCCGTTGCCGCCAATGACCTGGATCGGAACACCTTGGGAGAAAGAGGTGGCGACGTTGATCCACGAGCCGATGGCAACGTTCACGTCACCGGAGACCACCTGGGCCAGCAGCGCGGCGGGGTCGGCGCCATTGACCAATTCAACGTCCAGGCCCTGGTCCTCGAAGTAGCCCTTCTCTTCAGCGATGCGTGCGGTTTCGAACTGGATCGGAGCAATGGCGACGCGCAGCTTCACCGGGCCGTCGGCGCTGGCCTCCTCACTGGATCCGCACGCGGCCAGGGTGCCGATTGCGAGGGCAGAGACTGCGAGGCCGGAGAAGGCCTTCCGTGCAAAACGTCGTTTCGTGACCATGGGGATCTCCTTGAAAGCTTGGTGCCTAGGCGAAGGCTGCGAGTTGTCGACCGGGGTCGGCTCCCGGAAGAAGAAGTACATTGAGCATCAAAATGTATTCCTTGAATCACAATATATCTTTAGTATGATTGTGTGGCAAGACTCACATTCAAAATGATGCCAACGACGAAGCGCGCCGGGCAGACCAGGAGATACATTCCATGACAGCAACAGATCTTTCCGCCGTTCCGCTGGCTCAGCAGCTTCGCGCCGCTTTGGCGGCCACGCCCCTTCCGCTGGTGATCAATGGCCAGGAGGTCGCTGGCTCGGGGGAAAAGCTGCCGGTAACCGATCCCTCCACTGGCCAGCTGCTGACCGAGACGACGGCTGCCACCGCAGCGGACATCGACCGCGCAGTAGCTGCCGCCCGTGCAGCGTTCGAGTCCGGGCCCTGGGCAGAAATGACCCCGGCAGCACGCCAGCGGGCGCTGCACCGCTTCGCTGACGCATTGGAAGCGAACCTCGATGAATTGGCTACCCTGGAGTCCCTGAACTGCGGGAAGCCCTTCAACGTCGCCCGCTTTGGCGAGCTGCCCGCGGGCATCGAAACCTTGCGCTACTTCGCCGGCTGGGCCACCAAGCTCAACGGCGAAACCCGCGAGATTTCCCTGCCAGGAACCTGGCACGCCTATACCCAGCGCCAAGCCTTGGGCGTGGCCGCACTGATCGTGCCATGGAATGTCCCCTTCACCATTGCGCTGTCCAAGGTGGCTCCGGCGCTGGCGTCCGGTTGCACCGTCGTGCTCAAGCCCGCGGAGCTGACCCCGCTGACCGCCGTGCGCATGGCGCAGATTGCGCTTGAAGCAGGCATCCCGGCCGGTGTGCTGAACGTTGTCCAGGGTTTGGGGCCGGTGGCCGGCCAAGCGCTCGCCGACCATCCGGATGTCGACAAGCTCTCCTTCACCGGATCCACCGCGGTAGGCAAGAAGCTGCTGGCGTCGGCAGCGGGCAATCTCAAGCGGCTGAGCCTTGAGCTGGGCGGCAAATCCCCGGTGGTGATCTATCCCGACGCGGATCTGGACAAGGCCATTCCGGCCGCGGCCATGAGCATCTTCGGCAACTCCGGCCAGGTCTGCGCGGCAGGGTCGCGACTGTATGTCCACGAAGACATCGCAGACCAGGTCATCGAAGGCATCGCCGGATTCGCGAAGAGCCTCAAGCTGGGCGCTGGCCTGGCAGACGGAACCCAGCTGGGCCCGCTGATCTCCCAGGTGCAGCGCGAGCGCGTGCTGGGGTACATCGAGGCGGGCATCGCTGATGGCGCGGAACTCGTTGCCGGTGGCTTGGCCGAAGGCGGAGAAGGATTCTTCGTGCAGCCGACCGTGCTGAAAAATGTCAGTCCGGACATGTCCATCGCCAAGGATGAGATCTTCGGGCCGGTGCTCTCGGTCAGCACCTTCGGCGACGAGGATTCGCTGGCTGAGGTGCTGCGCCGGGCCAACGACACCGACTACGGCCTCAATTCGGTGATCTTCACCCAGGACATTTCCCGCGCGTTGACCTTCGCCAAGAAAATCCAGGCCGGCAACGTCAGGGTGAATACCGGTGCCGGCATGGATGCGAACATGCCGTTCGGCGGATTCAAGCAGTCGGGGTGGGGCGCCGAAAATGGCCGTGAAGGCATCGAGGCCTACACCTCGCTGAAGTCGGTCACCGTCAAGCTCGACTAGCGGCAATGTTCTATTCCGGGACTGCTTTGCGCAGTCCCGGGCCGTTAGGATGAGCTCATGAGCGAAAAGGAGCAACCCCGGCTGGCTAGCGCGTTGGCGCAGAAAGTCGTCGACACGATTGCGCCGACCATCAACCGCAATGTGAACATCATGAATGCTCACGGAGTCATCATTGCTTCTACGGATGCTGCGCGTATCGGTACCCACCACGACGGCAGCGCAGAGGCGATCCGACGCAACGGCATCATCCGTGTCAGCCAGGCCGACGGCTCGGCCGGAACCCAGCCAGGGGTCAATGTGCCGCTGGTGCTGAACGACCAGCTCTGCGGCGTTGTGGGCGTGACCGGAGCTCCCCACGAGGTGGAACCGCTGGCCGGCCTGATTGCATTGACCGTTCAATTGCTCTTTGCCCAAGAACGCGAGCACTCTCGCAGCGCGCGGCGCGAGACCGAAGCCCGCGACATTATTTCTGCGTTGATCGCCGGTCGCGTTGCACCTGAAGTGATCGACCGCTCGCTCGCAGCGCATGGTTTGCGCGGGCCGAAATGCATTGAAGCTTGGCTGCCCCGAAGCGTGGGGGATCCGTCGCTCGAAGAGCCGGCGAAGGATCATCACCGCACGTCATGGATTAGCCTTTCCGGCGCGTACTGGAGGCTTTGCGCTGCCAGTGAGACAGCTTTCGCTCCCGAGCGCATGGACCAGGAACGTTTCCTGGTCTCCGCGCCTGTCGAAAAGGCCGAGGATCTCATGGCCGAAACCGAAGTGCTGCGCGTATTGGTGGGCTATCCGGCACTCGTGCCATCCCACGCGCGGCGCCGCATGTGGAGCCGGGAAATTGCTGTGGCTATCGCCCGCACCCCAGCCCGCAGCCTGGACCATGCAGCTGCTCCAGCGATGCAGCTCAATGAGGAACAAGCCAGAACCCTGCTGGTCGTTGCGACAGCTGCTTCGATGAGCCAAGCAGCCACGGATCTGCATATTCACCGCAATACCTTGGTTCAAAGACTTGAGCGGATAAGCCAGGTCAGCGGCATCGATATTCGGCGGTCCAGCGAGTCCCTGAAACTCCAGCATGCCATCTACGCGAGAGTGGCCTTGGGCCAGCTGCATGTTTTCTAGGCCCTGGAAACTAGGGGAGCTGGCGCCGGGGCTGGGAAGGGTGGGATGTTTGCACACATTGGCTCTTTCGAACCCAGGCAAATGTGGTCGTGTGCCCATAGGTATTCGGGGTCACTTTTCCTAGTATTGGCAGGATGATCGATCTTTGCGCCCGAAACCCGGGGTGGCACGGTGGCATCTAGCCCAACGGGCAAAGCCTTGAGCGGCTTTGCCGATAGGGCTGGTCCACCCGTTGAGCCATTGCGGGCTGGGCGCATTGAACTACCGATATTGGCAAAGGAGCCAACCCGCCGTGTACGAACTGCTAGTTCTGCTGATCCTTGTTGTGGCCATCGTGATGGTCACAGCACGCTTGAAGATCAGCCCATTTCTCGCCCTCGTTGGCGCCGCTATCCTGGCGGCCTTCGCCTACCGGATTCCGCTGGCCGACGTGGCTTCGACGGTCACCACGGCTTTCGGCAGCACCATGGGAAATATCGGACTGGTGATCCTGTTCGGAACAATGATCGGTGTCATCCTGGAGAAATCCGGCGCCGCGATCTCCATGGCAGATGCGCTGATCAAGGTCCTGGGTACCCGGTTCCCCAACCTGACGCTATCGATTATCGGCTACATCGTTTCCATTCCGGTCTTCTGCGACTCGGGATACGTGGTGCTCAACTCGCTGCGCAAAGCGATCACCCTGCGTACCGGGATCTCTGGGCTGGCAACTTCCATCGCCCTGATGACCGGCCTGTACGCGACCCACACCATGGTGCCTCCAACTCCGGGCCCGCTGGCCGCAGCCGAAAGCATCGGCATTGCCGATAACTTGGGCTTGATCATCGCTGTCGGATTGCCCGTTGCGGCCATCTCGGCCCTTGCCGGCTTGGCCTACGCCAGCCGCTTCAACAAGTCCAAATGGACCCCGTTGCCAAGCGACGACCACAATGACATCTCCGAACTCGACTATGAGCAGCTGCGTGCAAGCTTCGGAAAATTGCCCAGCCCGGCGCTGGCCTTCATGCCGATCCTGGTTCCGCTGGTGCTGATCTGTGCCGCATCCATTGCGAAGCTGCCCTCGCACCCGATGGGCGAAGGCGCTGCCCTGGAAATCCTTTCCTTCCTGGGGACGCCAGTTATTGCGCTGATCTTCGGCTTGATCTCATCGACTTTTCTTTTGAGCGGTGGCAGCAAGCTGGCGGTCTTCAATGAGCAGATGAACGAAGCTGTACGCACCGCTGCTCCGATCTTGCTGATCACCGGTGCCGGCGCCGGCTTCGGGGCGGTCCTGGCCGCGTCGGATCTGACCACGATTCTTTCGGATTCACTCAGCGGACTGGGCTTGGGCCTGGCTGTGCCATTCCTGATCGCCGCTGCACTGAAGTCCGCACAGGGCTCGTCCACCGTCTCAATGGTGACCACTTCCGCGCTGGTCGCTCCGATGCTCGGCTCCCTGGGCTTGGGTTCGGAGCTGGGCATGGTGCTATCCGTATTGGCAGTAGGCGCCGGTGCGATGGTTGTCTCGCACGCCAACGACTCCTACTTCTGGGTCGTCTCGCAGCTCAGCCGCATTCCGGTGATCACCGCCTACAAGACCCTGAGCGTGGCTACCGCCATCCAGGGCACCGCGGGGTTCCTGACTGTACTGGTCCTGGGAGCCGTACTGCTTTAGCAGCACGCCTTCCAAGAAAGCAACGGATCGCGCCATCGGCAGATGGCGCGATCCGTTGCTTTAAGCAGTGCTGGATTAGCCCAGGCCTGCCGCCGGGAAGCTCCGCGCGGCCTTATTCGCTGTGGCAGTCGAGATCACCAGCAACGCGATGGCGGCCAGGTAGCCGGTTCCGGTCGCGGCGAAGGCGAAACCGAATTGGCCCAGCAGGCAGAGAACTGCTGCGCTGGCCAATGCCGCCCAACCGGCCCAGGAAGCCGCGGCAAGCAGGGGCGCAGCCTGCTGATGCCCGGCGAACCAGGCGTCATCGCTGGCCAAGGTGTGGCGCGTCTTGATGCCGATCGCCGCATTGCGAGCGAGCTTCCGGTTCCGTGCCATCGGGGCGAGGAACGCTGCGACCAGCGTTATGCTCAGCAACCCGAACATGAAGGCAATCACGCCTGCTGGATCCACTTGCCGCCTCTTCTGCCGATTGATCTTGAATGGCCATTCTATGCGGTCGCATGGAAGTGCCCTGATCCACGCTGTGTTCCCAATCGATGCCTGCGGGAACGTTCTTGAGATCCAGTTCCGGCATGCCAATTGCGTCATGCGAAGGTCATATGACGTCTTATCTGCCCGTTTTCCGGCAGGGCGAAGGCGCGAAGATGACGTATTTTGTCCTGCTGTTCCTCCGCATGACAGCGCCCTTCCCGAGGGCCTGCCAGTAATGCTTGACTCGGAGCACAACCCATCCAGAGCGGCTGAGAGACCTGGCTCCGAGACGCCGCAGCAAGCCTGCACCAGCAGGTAGTGCTAACGCCAGGTTCGATGGAACTCCCGGGTCTAGAAGCATGAACTTCTGTTCGGGATCCCTCGTTCAATTTGTCTAAGAGAGGGACGACATGACTCGTACTCGTCCGAACGCCTTGAAAGTTCTGGCTTCAGCGATGGCGGCAGCAACACTGCTGACTGGCTGCTCGCTGAAAGAACCACGGCCGGAAATAGCGCCGGTTGTGGCGCAAAGCAGTAATCCGCAAGCCGAGCATAAGCTCGACAACGTTCCATCACTCAAAGGCAAAAAGGTCGGCATCGCGGCCAAGGATATCCTGCACGACTACTCGCGCGTGGTCTACCAGCAGATCCAAGAGCGCATCAAAGAGCTCGGCGGCGAGGTCATCGCTACCCAAGCCGAAGCCAAAGACGAGAAGCACGTCTCTGACGTAGAAAACCTGATCACCCAGTCGCCCGATGCCATCGTGGTGATCCTGGGCGATGCCCAAACGCTCACTCCTGCCTTGGCCAAGGTGGACGCCGCCGGGATCCCGCTGTTCACCATCGATTTCCAAAGCGAATACTCGAAGAACAACGTCACCAGCGACAACTGGAACGTCGGCACCACGCTGGCTCGCACCATGGCTGAAGACCTCCACGGCAAGGGGAAGATTCTGGTCTTCAACGGCTTCCCCGGTGTGACTCCCTGCCGGATCCGCTACAACAGCCTGAACCTGGTGCTGGAAGACTACCCAAATATCGAGAAGATCACCCCGGAACTCCAGGACAAATACGAAGGCACCATCGAGGATGCCAAAAACCAGATCCAGGACCAACTGCGCAGGCTGCCCGAGGGCGAAGTTGACGCGATTTGGTCCTGCTGGGACATGCCGCTGATCGGTGCCGCGCAGGCCATCGATCCCACTGGTGGCGACATCAAGCTGTATGGAGTGGACGCAGAGCCCGGGGCCCTGGATTTGATAGCGAACCCGGACAGTTCATACCAGTTCACCGTCGCTCAGCCCACCAAGCAGATTGCCGCTGCCTCGGCCACTAATATCGCCCTGTTCCTCGATGGGCAAACCGATCTGGTTCCGAGCACCAGCTATGCCGAGCCGATTTTTGTCGACAAGGACAACGTGAATCAGGTGCGCCATGACAACGGAATCTAAGGAACTGCTGAGCATGGCCGCCATCAACAAGTCCTTTGGCACGGTCGCCGTGCTCGACCATGTGCACCTGCAGCTTCGGGCCGGAGAGGTTCTGGGCCTAGTGGGCGAAAACGGAGCTGGAAAATCCACCCTGATCAAGATACTCACCGGGCTGTACACCCTGGACTCGGGGCAGATCGAACTTGCCGGCCAGCCGGTGCAAATTCGCCGGCCTGCCGATGCCGAAGCGCTAGGCATTGAAGTGATTCACCAGGACCGCCATCTGGCCGGCCGCTTGACCGTCGCCGAACAGCTGTATCTGGGCACCGCGAAGAGTCGTGGGCTCTGGCGCCACGAGCGCACCGCGCAGGCAGCAGCCCGGGCGGATATTTTGCGAACCACCGGCCAGGAGCTGGACACCGGTGCCTTCGTTGATGAGCTCAGCGTTGCCCAGCAGCAGCTGATCCAGATTGCCCGTGCCGTACTGGCCGAACCCAAGGTGCTGATTCTCGATGAGCCGACGGCACCGTTGGCCAATGATGAAGTTGAACAGCTCTTCGGCACGATCCGGCATCTGCGGGACCGCGGGGTAGGGATCATTTTCATCTCGCATTATCTCCAGGAACTGCGGCAGATCACCGACCGGATTACGGTGCTGCGCAACGGCAGAAATGCCGGTGACGCCAGTTTCGCGGACGGTGACAGTATCGAAGATGTCATCGGCTTGATGCTGGGCAACCAGGTTAACGAGTTCTCGCACCAGAGGCGCGAGCCGCCCGCCGTTCAGGGCGAGCCTGCCCTTGAACTGGTGGACCTCTCGGTGGCCGGAACATTGAGCGGCATCAATATCTCGGTGGCGCCCGGAGAAATCGTGGCCGTCACCGGATTGGTGGGATCGGGGATTGAGGTGCTCGCCGACGCGGCCACCGGCAATCGTGCGCAAACCGGCTCGGCGCTGCTGCACGGCCGGCCGGTGGCATCTGCGGCGGACTTTGCCGCCCGGGCAGGCGCCTACGTCCCGTCGAACCGGCATTCAGATGGCATCTTCCTGCGCAACACCGTGCGCGAAAATATTGCAGCGGCCAGCCTGCGAAAGCTTGGCCGCCGGCTGGGCTTGTTGAATGCGCGCAAAGAGCGGGACACAGCCAGCGAACTGGTGCAGCGCCTGGATATCCGTCCGGCGAATCCAGAAGCCGTGGCTTCGGGTTTGTCCGGCGGCAACCAGCAGAAAGCGGTATTGGCCCGCTGGTTGGCCAAGGGATCGGACGTGCTCGTCTTGGACCAACCCACCTCGGGCGTCGACGTGGGAAGCCGTGCGCATATCTACGCGCAGATTTCCCAGTTGGTCCAGCAGGGAGCCGCCGCGCTGTTGGTCAGCGTTGACCTGGAAGAAGTAGTGGGACTGGCCGATCGAGTGCTGGTGCTCTATCGCGGTCGGATCATCGCCGAACTGCCGTCGAGCGAGGCGAGTACGGAAAGAATTCTTCACTTGGCATCCAGCGGCCAAACCGCCGGAACATCACGCGAAGAGGTCAAAGCATGAGCGCCACCCTTGTTCCGGTCGACGAAGCACCTGCGCCTGGCGCGTCCCGCACGAAGCCGAGATTGGCGGCCTGGATCGGCTACGCCGGCATCACCGCGGTGCTGCTGCTCTTTGCCTTCGGTTCCCCATTTTTCTTGACGGCTTCGAATATCGCCACCATCCTGACCCAAGCGTCGGTCTTCGGCATTGCCGGGGTGGGGCTGGCCATTGTGATCATCGCTGGCGGCGACGACGTGCTCAACGGAGGCATCGACCTGTCCACCGGCGCGGTGGCAGGACTAGCCGGAACGGTGACCGCGCTGGCCGCGGCTGCCGGAACCCCGGGCATGGTCGCGGTGCTCTACGGGGTCCTCGTTGCCACCGCGATCGGCGTCGTCAATGGCCTCTCGGTCACCTTGGGCCTGCGTCCGCTGCTGGCCACCTTGGCCACCATGGGGGTGGCCGCTTCGCTGGAACTGGTCTTCAGCCAGAACTTGAAGATCGCCGTTACCGGTGGCTTCTTCGAAGCGGCGCGGGGCAGCGTGCTCTTCGGCATCCCATTGGTGGCCTGGCTTATGGCGCTCATCGGGGCAGCGGTGTGGTGGGTATATGGCAAAACCAGCTGGGGAGTGAATTCCTATGCGGTTGGCCAGAATCCGACCGCCGCGCAGGTGGCGGGACTTGACCCGCGCCGATACCGGCTAGCTGGCTATGTGCTCAGCTCGGCGTTGGCTGGCCTGGCCGGAACGCTGCTGGTGGCAAGGCTTTCGGCCGCCGTTCCAGGCATCGGAACCCAAATTCTCCTGGACATCATCCTGGTGGCCTACATGTCCATGATCTTTTCGCGCAGGCGGCTGGTCAGTGTGGTCGGCACCGTTCTGGCCGCGGTATTTGTGGCCGCCCTGGATAACGGATTGACGCTGCTGGGCGTGGTCAGCCAGTGGGTGGGTGCTGCCAAGGGCCTGCTGATCCTGCTGGTCTTGGCCAGCGTGACCCTGCGCGGAAGGAAGAACCGATGAGCACCATTGAAACCCTGGCCGCACCCGTGGAGCCGAGCCCCGGACCGGTCGCAGCCTACAGCGGAAAGAAACGCGGCACGCTTCAAGCATCGAGGCTGGTGGCTCCGGGTACGTTGGCCCTGATCCTCATCGTGTTCTCGGTGCTCAGCCCGGTGTTTTTCACCGTGGGAAACCTCTTCGGAATCCTGGGGCAGGTGGCTTTGCTCGCCTTGGCCGCCATCGGGTTGACCCTGGTGGTGCGCGCCGGAGGCATCGACCTGTCGATTGGCGTGGCCCTGGATCTGGGAGCCTTGGCCAGCGCTTGGCTGATCCATGACGGCTACCGTGCGTGGGTGGCCGTGGCCGGCGGGCTGCTTTGCGCCTTGGCGGTGGGAGCGGTGAATGCGCTGCTGATCGTGATCCTGCGAATCCCGGCTTTCCTGGCTACGCTGAGCGTGTGGTTTGCCGGCACCAGCGTGCAGCAGCTGCTCACCGGCGGCGGCGCACCGATCTACCTGTCGGCGCCCCTGGTGCCGGACGGTTTTGCCGTGATCGGGCGCGGATACTTCCTGGGCATTGACGCCGCCATCGTCAACGCGGTCTCCATCTCCCTGGTGGTGGCCCTGCTGCTTGGCATCACCCGCTACGGGCGGAAGCTGACCATGGCCGGCGAACAGCCGAGCGCCGCAAGAATATCTGGCCTGCGGACCAATGCGCTGATCGCCAGCGCCTACCTGTTGTGCGCGGTGATCGCCGGATTCGCCGGAGTGGTGCTGGCAGCACGCTCCAACGGATATGTCCCGGGCAGCGGACAGGCCTATCTGATGGATGCCATTGGCGCGGTCTTCATCGGGGCAACCATCAGCCGCTACGGGCGAGTGTCCGTGGGCGGAACGCTGATCGGCGTGGTGATTTTTGGCCTGCTGGATAACGGGCTGAACCTGATTGGCCTGTCCTTCTTCTGGCAAGACCTGGCCCGAGGGCTGGTTCTCCTGTCCATCCTGCTCGCCGCCGTGGTGCTCGGGAGGGCCAAGAGTCGGCCGGCCACCGGCATCTTCGCGCTATTGCGCACGACCAAGCATCAGGCACTGACGAACACCGCGAAGGGAAACAGAAAATAATGGGCAAGCGCATCCACCTTAACGCCTTTGACATGACCTGCGTCAGCCACCAGAGCCCTGGGCTGTGGCGGCACCCGCAGAATCGAGCCGACGAATACAACACCCTTGAATACTGGGTGGATCTGGCCAAGACCCTGGAGCGCGGTGGCTTTGATGCCCTGTTCCTCGCCGATGTACTTGGCATCTATGACGTGTACCAGAATTCCAGCGGTCCAGCCTTGCTCGATGCCGACCAGGTGCCACTGAACGATCCCTTCATGCAGGTTTCCGCCATGGCCGCGGCCACGAAGAATCTCGGTTTCGCGGTGACCAGCGCGCTGACCTATGAGCAACCCTACGCGCTGGCCCGGAAGTTCTCCTCGCTGGACCACCTCACCCGCGGGCGCATCGGTTGGAACGTGGTGACTAGCTACTTGGAGTCGGCGGCCCGCAATCTGGGCATGGCCAGGCAGCTGGATCACGACGCCCGCTACGACATTGCCGATGAATTCATGGACGTGGTCTACAAGCTCTGGGAGGGATCATGGGAGGAAGACGCGGTTCTCAAGGACCGCGAACGTGGCGTCTACACCGACCCTTCCAAGGTGCATCCGATTAACCATCACGGCCAGTACTTCAACGTGCCGGGCATCCATCTTTCCGAGCCTTCCATCCAGCGCACCCCGGCGATCTTCCAAGCGGGCGCTTCTTCGCGCGGCCGGCGCTTTGGCGCGCAGCATGCCGAGGGCATCTTCCTGAATTCGATCAATACCGCGGTCACCCGCCGCCAGACCGATGCGATCCGCGATGAGTTCGAACTGGTGGGTCGGCCCCGGGACGCCGCCAAAATCTATGCGCTGATGACCACTGTGGTGGCTGATTCAGACGCGCAGGCGCAGAAGCTCTACCGCGAATACCAGTCCTATGCCTCGCGCGAAGGTGCCATGGCATTCTATGGCGGGTGGTCGGGCTTGGACCTGAGCCAGTACGCGCCGGATGAGGAGCTGCAATATCTGGAAACCAACGCGGCGCGATCGGCGGTATCGATTTTCACTACAGCGAATCCGCAGCAGAAGTGGACCCCGAATGCCATCGCCGACTACCTCGGAGTTGGCGGCATCGGACCGGTGCTCGTCGGTTCGCCGGAAACCGTGGCGGACGAAATCGAGCGTTGGGTGGATGAATCAGGATTGGACGGGATCAACTTGGCCTATGCCATCACCCCAGGTTCCTTCGAGCAGTTCACCGATCTGGTGGTTCCCGAGTTGCGGAAGCGCGGAAGAACTTGGGCAGGATACGAAGGCAACACCCTGCGCGAATACCTGGCGGGTCCCGGCACGACGCGAGTGGCTGACGATCACCCGGCAGCCGCCTATCGCGGGGCTTATGCGGGAAAGGCCTCGGCAGCGGAATCCGAAGCGAGCCAAACACCTGAAGCTGTACTAGGCGCCCGGTGACACATGAGGAAATATGACGGCCACTGAGGCCCCTGTGAAGGCCTCGAAAATGTCGATTCATGACGATGTTCCGTCCTATGACATCTTCCCTGCCAAGCGGAGGCCGTCGGTGCTTCACTGATGGAGAACAACCCATCCAGAGCGGCTAAGAGACCTGGCTCCGAGACGCCGCAGCAAGCCTGCACTCCGCAGGTAGTGCTAACGCCAGGTTCGATGGATCCGCAGATTTTCTGCATCCTTCGGAATCCATAGCCCAAGAGGAGAACGAAGATGACTATACTGGATACCCAATTGCCGCGCGTGCCCTACACCGGCACTGCTGATGAAGCTGAACTCGCTCATTGGCGCGACGTCGCCCAGCAAGTAGCTGACAAGCTGGCGGCTGACGCGCTCGAACGCGACCGAAAGAACGCCCAGCCTTTCGCCGAAGTGCAGCTGCTGCGCGAAGCCGGGTTGCTCAATCTCTTGGTGCCTGCAGAATTCGGCGGAGCCGGAGCCCATTGGGAAACGGCCTTCGAAGCGGTCCGCATACTGGCCGCAGCTGATGGCTCCATCTCGCAGTTGCTGGCTTACCACTACATCAACCAGTCCGGCATTGCGTTCTACGCCCCGGCAGAAGCCCAAGGGGCATGGTGGCAGCGCACCGTGGAAGGTGGCTGGCTCTGGGGCGATTCGGTGAATCCAGTTGATCCGGATTTGACGCTGAGCGCCGAAGGGGACGGCTACCGACTGAATGGAGCCAAGCGATTCTCCACGGGTTCCGGTGTTGGCGAGGTCATCGTCATCAACGCGCTGGTCCAGGGCGGCGAATACGACGGGCAGATTCTCGCGTTGGTTCTGCCACGCGATATCGATGGCTTGGAAATCGTTGACGACTGGGACTACCTGGGACAGCGGCTGAGCGCGTCGAATTCCTTGAAGTTCCACAACGTGCGGCTCGAAGCAGGGGACTTGCTGGGATTCGTCACCGATGAACCGGTCTCCACCCTGCTTACCCCCGGTATCCAGTTGGCCTTCGCCAACTTCTACCTGGGCATCGCCCAAGGAGCACTGGAGCGCGGCAAGCAGATCTTGCTGGGCCGCAAGAACGCCTGGTTGTTCTCGCAGGCAGAGACCTACTCGCAGGACGCGATCTTCCAGCGCACCGTCGGAGAGCTCAAAGCCCGCACTGCAGCAGTGGCGGCGCTGACCGAGAAGCTGGGCCGGAAATTCGATGCCCTGCTCTCGAAGGCCGGGGAAGTCACCCAGCCCGAACGAGCGGCGTTGGCCGTGGAAATTGCTGAAGCCAAGGTGGTCTCCACTGAGGTGGGAGTGGATGTGGCGAACCGGATCTTCGAGGTGACCGGTTCATCTTCGACTGCGAACTCGGTGGGTCTGGACCTGTACTGGCGCAATGTGCGCACCCATTCGCTGCACGACCCAGTGGACTACAAGAAGATCGAGGTCGGCGCCTACTTCCTGCGCGGAGAGTCCCAGCCGCTCTCGCTGTACACCTAAGAAAACTTCTCCCGGATTGGACTGAACGATGACTGTACTTGCAACTGGCAATCGACTCGCAGGACTCAAAAACCGCTTCGCACCGCTCTTCTCGCGCATTGCGCAGGGCGCAGCCGAACGCGACCGCACCGGCGAATTGCCCTACCAGCAGGTCGCGGACCTGGCTGCTGCCGGCTTTGGTGCGGTTCGGATCCCGGAATCGCACGGAGGTGCCGGTGCTACGCTGCCCGAACTCTTCGAGCTCTTCGTGGATCTCGCGGCCGCGGATTCCAATATTGCCCAAGCGCTGCGCGCGCACTTCGCCTTCGTCGAGGACCGTCTGGTTGCGGCCCCCGGCCCGGGGCGCGACAAGTGGCTGGCCCGCTTCGTGGCGGGAGAACTGGTGGGCAACTCCTGGACCGAGGTCGGCACCGTCAAGGTCGGGGACGTGATCACCAAGGTCACCCCGGACGGCGAGGGCGGATTCAAGATCAACGGCACCAAGTACTACTCCACCGGCTCGATCTTCGCCGACTGGCTCGATACCTACGCAGAGCGCACCGACACCGGAAAGCGCGTGATCGCCGCAGTCAACCGACACCAGCCCGGCGTCGAGCTGGCCGATGACTGGGATGGCTTCGGCCAGCGCACCACGGGTACCGGCACCTCCACCTTCACCGATGCGATTGTCGCCGAAGAAGACCTCATCGACTTCGATACGCGTTTCAAGTACCAGACAGCTTTCTACCAGCAGGTGCTGCTCGCTGTTCTGGCCGGCTCCGCCAAAGCAGCCGAGCGCGACTTCGCCGCCGAGCTGAAGGCGCGCAAGCGGACCTTCAGCCATGCCGCGGCCAATCTGGCGGCCGAAGACCCGCAGCTGCTGCAGGTGATCGGCGAGGTCTCCGCGGCGGCCTTCGCTGCCGCGGCAACGGTGGAACGAGTGTCGACGGCATTGCAGGGAGCCTATGAAACTGCGCAGGCGCTGCACACCGGCGAGGTGACCGGGGAAGAGGACGAAGCAGCCAACGATGCGGCAGAGTTGGCCAGCGCCCAGGCGCAGGTGGTGCTCACGCCATTGGTCCTCAACGCGATCACCCACGCTTTTGATGCGCTGGCCGCCAGCGCCACGAGCGTTACCAAGAACCTGGACCGGCACTGGCGCAATGCCCGTACCGCCGGCAACCACAACCCCTGGGTGTTCAAGGCGCGGTTGATTGGCGACCTGGCGGTCAATGGCACCGAGCTTCCGCGCGTGTGGGCGATTGGTGCATCAAAGTAGATTCCATGGTCTTGCGAGCCCAGCATCCTTTGCCGGTGCTGGGCTCGTGGTCGTCGGCCCGGGGCAATTGATCGACCATCGTTCCAGTCGCCTGACGGATAGCTGCCGGCCTTGGCCCTAGCGCACCTGGGTAACCGTGCCACTTGCGATATGGAAGATATCCAAGTCGCGGGGTACGAAGAGGCCGCCAGAGAACTGTTTCGAAGCCCGCTGCCAAATTTCCATTCCAGATCCAGCGGGAACCAAATGATGCAGCGCCAAGTTCCGTGCTCCAGCCCGCTGGGCGATTCGACCTGCGTCTTCTGCGGTGGTGTGCGCGCGCCGATGATGTCCCATGCTCGCTTCCAGTTCGGAGGATGAAGCATGCGGGTAGCTACGAGCGATGGCCTCCAGATCAATAGCTTCATGGAACAGCAAGTCGCAGCCTTGGGACAGGCGCGCAAGATTTGCGCTTGGCGCTGTATCGCCGGAAACCACGACCGATCCATATCTCGAATCAAAGCGGAATGCGAATGCCGGAGCGATAGGTTGGTGCTGGACCAGGATAGCGCTAATTTTTGCATGCCGATCAGCGTATATTTCAAAAGGCTCCATGTCCGGATGGTTGTTGTGGTTGGGGTGGAAGCCTGTGCCGGCGGGAATCCCGATATCTACGCCATGGAAAATATCCGAAATATCAGGTGCCGCCGAATCCCGTCGGCGATCGTTGAGATCTATCGCATGGGCGCGCAGCAGCAAGTTGACCATGGCGTTGGTCCCGGGTGTGGGCGACTGCGGAAATATGGCTTCCGGCTCTTCGGCCGCTGTCTGCATCGAGGGCAGCACTCCTCGATCACCCGGTCCGAAAACAGGAACCTGCCGACCCTCGGGCCGCGGAACCCAAGGCCGCCCAGGACCATGACAGAATTCAGGTCAATGACGTGGTCTGAATGCTGATGGGTAATGAAAATTCCGCGCAGGGCAGTGGGGTGAATCCCGATCTCAGCCAGGCCCAAACCGACGCCATGGCCGCAATCCACCAAGTAAGCGTGGCCGTCCACAACGATCGCGGTAGAAATTCCGCGACGGTGACCGGTTCCTGGATCCGGCCTCAATAGCGGGCCGCCAGCAGTTCCAAGCGCCACTGCATGCATTCCGGTCTTCATCACTGGCTTCATCTGTCTCCTGTAGACGGGTTATTTCATCGGCAAGCTGATGCCATCATCCGCGGAGGCAATGAAGTAGTCAAGGAATAATAGATTATTCGCCTCATAACATTTTCTAGTTGGCAGCGGTCCGCTGCCCGCTGGCTAGACTGGGCGGGTGATCAACTACACCCTGCGCCAGCTGCAGTACTTCGTCGCCGTCGCTGAACTCGGCTCCATCTCCGCCGCAGCGAAGCAGTGCCATATTTCCCAGGCAGCCATGTCCCAGTCCATGGACGAGCTGGAACGCGCCGTCGGCTCGCAGCTGCTGGTGCGCAGACGTGCCCGCGGCGTGGTGCTCACGGCTGTCGGCACCGACTTCCTGCTGGACTCGCGGGCCCTGGTGCGCCATGCCGAAGAAGTGCAGGACCAGATTGTCGAACGCCAGACCAAGCTCTCCGGCCCTTTGGTGATCGGCTGCTATTCCTCGCTGGCCGCTTTCTGGATCCCGGTGATCTGCGAACGCTTCACCAATGTGCACCCGGACTTGCAGGTCACCCTCGTGGAGGGGGACGGGGCCGACCTGCAGGAGCGCATGCTCAAGGGCCACCTGGATGCGGTGCTCACCCATACCCGCCACCTGCTGCCGCAGGTCTCTTCGCGTACGGTGATGTCGGGCCGGCCCTATGTGCTGGTGGGAGGCAATCACCGGCTGGCCGATCGCACCTCCGTCGCCTTGAGCGAACTGGCCGACGACGACTTCGTCTCCCTGGACATCCCCACGGTGCGCGATAACCAGCTGGTGAATCTTCGCATGTCGGGCTTGGACCCCAAGGTGCGGTGGAGTTCGCAGAGCTTCGAGGCGGTGCGCGGGATGGTGGCTCGGGGTTTGGGCTATACCGTTCTGGTGCAGCGCCCGCCGGTCAACCTGAGCTACGACGGCTTGCCGCTGTCGGTATTGGAGATCGAGGGCGAGGTTGGCGTGAGCGATATCTGCGTGGCCTACACCGCTTCGGACCGCCCTAGCTTGCGGCTGCGCGCGTTCTTGGATTTCTGCGAGGAAGCCGGAGCCGAGAAAGAGCGCAAGGCCGGTTAGAACCCGCAGGTTCCAACCGGCCCCGCGCTTTCGCCAGTCGGGAGGCTAGTGGCTCATTTCCTCGGCCTCGAGGTCGGCGTCGCGGCCTTCCTTGATGCCGCGCATGGCCAGGGCGGCGACGATGAACGCGGCGGCCCAAACGGCTCCGGCGATCCACAGTGATCCGCCGCCCAGCAGCACCAGGCCTGCAACGATCATCGGGGTGAAGCCTGCGCCCACGGTGGAGGAGAGCTGGTAGACCAGCGAAGCGCCGGTGTAGCGGATGCGGGTTGGGAACAGCTCCGCGGTGAACGCGCCGAACGGCCCGAAGATGAAGGCCTGGATGATGCCGTTGGCCACGAACAGCGCGATGGCGAACAGCCACAGCTGGCCCAGTTCCAGCATCCACATGATCGGCAGGGCGGCCACGGCGCCGGCGAGGATGCCGACCATCATGACCGGGCGGCGGCCCAGCTTGTCTGAATAGCGCGATGAAACCCAGATGCCCACCACGGTCAACGCGGCGCCAATGGCCTTGATGTTCAGTACCGCAGTGCGGTCCATGCCGACTTCCTCGACCACGTAGGAGATGGCCCAGACGGTCATCAGGCCCTGCACCGTGTAGGAGCTCATGCCCACCAGGGTTCCGCGAATGACGGACTTCGGGTACTTGGTGATGACCTCCATGAAGGGGGTCTTGCGCTCTTCTGCCTTGTTTTCCAACGCGAGGAACAGCGGGGACTCGGTGACCTTCAGCCGGATGACCAGCCCGATGCCCACCAGCGCGATGCTGATCAGGAACGGAATGCGCCAGCCCCAGGCCAGGAACTGCTCATTGGGCATGAGCGAGACGGCCGAGACTGCCAACGTGGCCATCACGGCGCCGGCCGGGCCGCCCATGTTCGCGAAGCTCGCCGCGAAGCCGCGGCGCTCCTTCGGCGCGTGCTCCAGTGCCATCAGCATGGCCCCGCCCCATTCGCCGCCCACGGCCAGGCCCTGGACGATGCGCAAGATGATCAGCGCGATCGGGGCCAGCATGCCGATCTGCGCGGTGGGAGGAAGCAGGCCGATCAGTGTCGAGGCACCGCCCATCATCGCCATCGAGGTGATCAGCACGCCCTTGCGGCCGATCTTGTCGCCGAAGTGGCCGAACACGATGCCGCCCAGCGGTCGGGCCAGATATCCCACGGCCAAGGTGGCAAAGGAAGCGAAGATGGCTACGCCCGGGGTCAGGCCAACGAAGAAGACCTTGTTGAAGACCAGCGAGGCCGCGGTGGCGTAGAGGATGAAATCGTAGAATTCGATTGCGCTGCCGATGAAGCTGGAAGCCAGGATCCGGCGCATCTGCGGGGATGTCAGCGAGGGAACCAACGCTTGTGCCTCCACGCCGTTGCCATTATTCAGGGTGCTGCTCATCGTACTGCCGCCATTTCACTGTTGACGAGGGAAAAGGATATCGTGTCCAGATCGTTGGGCACTAGGTAGTTGCCGGAGAATTTCGCGGCGTGGGCTTCCCAGACCTGCAAAGGCGTAGTTCCGGGGACCAGATGGTGCAGGGCCAGGGTGCGCGCCCCGGCCTGGTGCGCGATCTCGATCGCCTGCTCCGGCGAGGTGTGCGAGGCGCGGTGGTGGTCCATCGAAGCCTGGGCTTCCAAGGTGCCAACCGAACCGTAGGCGCGTTGCACCCAGTCGAAGTCGATGGCCTCATGAAGCAGCAGGTCGGTATCCTTCGCCAGGGCCACCAGGTTCTGGCAGGGCGCGGTGTCTCCGGAAATGGCCACCGAGCCTTCTGCGGTATCGAAGCGGAAGGCGAAGGCCGGAGCAATCGGCGGGTGCTTGACCAGTGTTGCGGTCACCGTGACCAGCTCGTCGCGGTAGATCTCGAACGGCGCGAAGCCCTTCGGTGTCGGGTTCTCGTTGGGGTGGTACCCGCTGCCGGCCGGAATCTCGATATCCGAGGCGATGAAGTGGTCCAGCGGGGAGGGGCGCAGGGCGTCGATCACGCGGTCATTCAGGTCCGTGGCGTAGGCCTGCATCAGATGCTCGAACATCGAGGCAGTGCCCGGGGTCGGGTTCTGCGCGAAGACCGGCTGCGGGGCGGTCACTGCGCGCGGGGAGGCAGGTGGCAGGGCGCCGCGGTCGCCGGGGCCGATGATGGAAATCGGAGCCTTGCCCGCTGGCAGGGTGAACATTCCGAAGATGGCCAGCGAAGCCAGGTCGATGGTGTGATCGGAGTGCAAGTGCGTGAGGAAGATGCCGCGAAGGTTCGCAGGGGTGAAGCCGGCTTTCATCAGCTGGTTGCCCACGCCGGTTCCGGCATCCACCAGGTAGACGCTTTCGCCCACGACTACGGCGGTGGAAATTCCCGCCCGCTTGCCGGCGTTCTCGCCGGTCCACCAGCGGGGTCCGCCGGCGGTGCCCAGCGTAACGACGTGGGGATTGAGATTGGTGGAGGCCATGGAATGCGCCCTTTCTTTGGTTCAAGTGCTGCATTCAATTCTTATGCGCTGGATCACATTCGTAAAACTGTTTTTATCAACCAACTAAATAGGTTTAGCCGATAATAGGTTGGGTATGCTCATAGCATCGACGCAAACCAAGGAGGGTCATGTCCGAGCAAGATCGCAGCCGGCTTTCACGCTGGATATTGCCACGGGGCAGTGAGCCTGACCCGCGCTTCACGCTGGCCAACGAGCGCACCTTCTTGGCCTGGATTCGAACTTCGCTAGCCTTCCTCGCGGGCGGCACAGCGCTGGAGGCCTTCGCCGCAGAGGCCTTCCCGTCGCCAGTTCGCACCTGGCTGGCGGTGCTGGTGATCGGCGTCGGCATCCTGATTGCTGCCGGTGCAGCCGTGCGCTGGGTCCGCGTGGAACGCAGCATGCGCACCGGCAGGCCGTTGCCGATTCCCGCCATTGTCCCGCTGCTGGCATTCGGTGCCGTGGTGGCCTCACTAGCGGCGATCGCCATGATTTTCTGGTCCCTCAGCTCGTGATGAAAGAGCCCATCGAGATCAGCGACCCGGGGTTGCAGCCAGAGCGCACCGTCTTCGCGTGGAACCGGACAATGGTTTCATTTCTCGTGGTTTCCGCGGTCTTCCTGCGCTGGCTTCCGCACTATGGCCTGGCCGTGATCCTGCTGATTGCGATATCTTCCTCGATGGCATTCGGGATTCTGCTCTCGCAGCGTGCCCGGTACCGGAAAATGGCGCAAGGTGTGAAGGCTGAACGCGTCAGCGCGGATGTTCTCGCCGTGCTGCTGACAACAGCGGTGCTGCTGGCATTGGGTGCTTGCGCGGTCATCCTTGTGCTCGGCGTCTAGTGCCAGGCGCACGCTAGGCGCAGGTTCAACGAGGCTGCGGAAGTAGCGGCCAGAGGAGTTGCAGGCGCGCCGCGATTGCTGTGCCGGCGCTGGGGACCCGGACTATCCCAAGGATCAAGGCTCATGGGGCTCTCGAATCTCCGCGGAACCAAATGCTACCGATTCCGCGAGCTTTTGCACCGCCGCATATCGTTGTGACTCCGCATCGATCTCCTTCCTGAACTGGGAATTTCTTTCGTCCCTATCAGCCGCGAACTTCTTTCCGGCGCGAGCCAGCTCTTGGGCAATTAATGCTGCCAATCCGTCGCGCAGTTGTTCCAGAGAGGTATTGGAAATTTCCAATCTTCGGTTAGCTGCACTCAGTACTGCATCAGGGTAGCCGGCGGCATCGAGTTGCCCGCGCATGAAATCGCTGGTCAAGAACTCTGTTTCTTCGGCTTCGGGCTGGCGGTTGAAAACGGCGGCAACCCGGTACGCGCCGGGCGCCTTGTCGCTGAGCAAAGTTCCCGGCAGAGAGTTCATGAGCACCGGGCCTATCTTCAGCGGCTGGTGCTTCTTGCCAAGAGTGCGGGAGAAGTCCATCATGGCTTTTCCTTTCCATGTCCGTTCCATGCCGGCGACCAGGGTGCTCTGCCGTGGGCAGCAGCGCCTGGCGCCAGCTCAGCTAGGCTTGCCGTAGGGTTGCTTGGCCCGTAGCAGGCAAGATGTCCACGCGGCGCTCTGGTCCCTGTAGTGGTTCTTGCGAACTGTAGGCAACCTTGCGCCATCCGCATGAGGTGCAGGTCCAGAGCACTTCACGCATCGTTACCAGCATGTCCTGGCGCTGGCCAGCTTCGTGGCCGCCTTCGTTGTCCCATCTCTTGAGCTGGTTTTGATCATCGACGAATCGACGGGTTTCTGTTTCAACCAAGGTATTTCTGTAGCACCTCGGACAGCTGTTCGGCTTGTCCATGACATTCCCTCCGTTGCTGCATAGTCGTTTTTATTGCCGTGCTCTGCCCTCGGTGCTGCAGTTCAAGGCCGGTTCCACGGGAAACGCCGTACCATTTCTTGAGTTGGGCATCGCGGGGACCGCGGCAGTTGTGCGCGTACTGCCGTTTTGCACTGTCGGCTTCAAAGGTGGTGTCCGGCTGTGCTGGTTGCATGATTCGCCACTAGCGGACCGAACCGGGCTGTGGGCTGCTGGAGCAAAACTGTGATTCGTTCCTGGCGGGCAACCCTTATCGGGCAAATGGGAGAAGCGCAAGGAAGCGGGCAGTTAATTCGAGCCGCCTCGATAAAGATCCCGGTTCAACACTGCTGCGTTAATCTGAACGCCGTCCTCGGCAATGAGGAGGGCACAAAAGCTCTACGCCGGTAGGAAGTGCTTCCGATGACGGCATTTCTACGGAAGTTAGATCCAATTCCAGTCTACTCCGGTTTCCCGGTTGTGGACCGGAAAATGGCCAAGTGAAGCGACGAAGGGTGCCCGCGGCTGCAACGGCTTGTGTTGCCGAGGGGCGTCACCCTGTCGCGGTCCGGGCCATGGCGCGGGAGGCCAGCGGAAACCGCCAGCGGCTAATGCGGGGCCCGATCTTGAATGTTCCGGAGTTCGGGGTCCAACGGGCGGGAATGCGCGTACAGTGAAAATACCGGTCCAGCTCGAATTCGCTGTAAAAGGGGATGATTCGCGATGCAGGCTGACGCTAGATTCAAGATGCCGTTCAATTTCGCCCAGGTGGTTATTGCGGCTTTCGGAGCCATGGGGCTTAGCACCTTGGCCTATTTTGTTGCCAGGGTTATCGGCGCATCCATGGAGTACTCCGGCGGCTTATTCCGGAACCTGGATTTCATCCACATCGTGCGATTCACTGCCCTGCCCATTCTCATTCTCGGCTTCCTGACCTTCTTGATCGGCCGGGCCAAGCCGGGCTTCTGCCGCATCGCCCAGTGGGTCGGCGTTGCCGCCGTCTTGACCTCAGCGGTGGTGCAGTGGTTCTTCGCCGAGGACTGGGGGACCGCGCTGACCCTGGCGATTATGCACCTGGTTGTTGCAGCGTCTTGGTATATCGCGGTGAACTACTCGAATAGGAAGTTCAACGAGATCGCGGCCCTGGAAAACCTATAGCCCTGCTAAGTGTCGCGGTTCTCACGGGCTCCTGAGAGCCGTGGCACAGGCACTCGGGAATAGAATAGTTGTGAACTATCAACAATTCTAGGAGTGCCATGACGTCTAAGGGACAACCCAATAGCCCATTCAATTTCATTCAGGTGATTATCGGTGCGCTGGGTACCAGCTACCTGAATGTCATCATTTTCTTCCTGTCTGGCGCCGCTGGGGCATCCCGCCGGATTGGTCCTAATTCAACTGATGTTGTCGCCTTTGACCACCTGTTGCAGTTCACGTTGATCCCGATTCTGTTCTTCGGCCTGGTGGTCTTCCTGATCGGACGGGCAAACAAGGGCATTTGCAAGATCGCGCAGTGGGCTGGCTTGCTCATCGCGGTAGTCTCGATCGTTTTCCCGATCATGAACGCAGCAGATGCCGCTACCGCTGTGGGCCTGTCCCTGATCCATATCGTGACCGGTATCGGCTGGTTCTTCTCGGTGCACTACGGCAACAAGGAGCTCCACGTTCCTTCCAAGGACGTAGCGCTCGTCTAAGCACGAAAAGCAAAACCTCGCAGAGCGATCAGCAATGATCTGTTCTGCGAGGTTTTCCGTTAAGCCGTGAGAGCTGCTGGTGCTGATTCGGGCTACACCCCAACTTTCTCGAGCTGAGGATGCTCGTAGGCTTTGCGCATGCGCGGCAAGAACAGCAGGCTGACGGCTGCCGCAAGGCACAGCACCGCAGCGGTAATCCACGCGGCCAGGTAGCTGCCGGTGGTTTCCCGCGACAGCCCTGCGGTCAGCGAGCCGGCGCCTGCGCCGATCATGTGGAAGGCGAAGACCCAGCCGAAGACCACGGTGGCTCTAACCGGACCGAAGTACTGGCGGCAGAGCACCACGGTAGGAGGCACGGTGGCCACCCAGTCCAAACCGTAGAAGACAATGAAGATCCACATCAGCGGCTCGACGGTTGGACCCATCAGCGAGTGCAGGAACATCAGGGACAGTCCGCGCAACGCGTAGTACACCGCAAGCAGCAGCCACGGGCGTACACGGTCGGTCAGCCACCCGGAGAACACCGTGCCGAGGATATCGAAAATGCCAACCAGCGCCAGCAACCCGGAAGCGGTCGTTGCCGGCATGCCATGGTCGTGCGCCGCAGGGATGAAGTGCGTCTGCACCAGCCCGTTGGTAGACCATCCGCAGATCCAGAAGGTCATCGCCAAGACCCAGAATGCCGAGTAGCGTGAGGCCGCGAACAGGGCCTTGAGAGTCGCGGCAGCCATCGAACCCTGCTGCGTTCCGGATGCCGGCGCGGCTGCAGCTCCGGCCCCGCCGTAAGGCAGTACACCGGCTTCGGCAGGGGAATTGGCGAAGGGCCAGCGCAGCAACGGGATGATCAGCACCGCGAAGACCGCAACAACCAGAGCCGCGGCCCTCCATGAGTACTGCTCGATGATCAGCACAATGCTTGGCAGGAACACCAGCTGGCCGGCGGCATTCGCGCCAGAGAAGATGCCCATCACCAGGCCGCGCCGTTCGCAGAACCAGCGGTTGGCAACCACAGAACCGAAAACCAACGCCATCGCCCCGGTGCCCAGTCCAACCAGCACACCCCAGAGCGCCCACAACTGCCAGATCTGGCTGATGAACACGGACAATCCGGCTCCGGAGGCCACCAATGCCAGAGCGATGGCAGCCACCTTGCGCATGGAATACCGTTCCAGCAAAGTCGCGGCGAAAGGAGCTGCCAGGCCGTAGACCACCAGGTTGATGGTCACCGCGGTCGATAACTGGGAGCGGAGCCAGCCGAATTCGGATTCAAGTGGTTCAAAGAACGCGCCGGTGGTCGAGCGGAACGCCGCCGTGGCGACTAGCGCCAGCGTGGTCACGATGGCGACCAGCCAGGCTCGATGGATCCGCAATGGCTTCGGGGAGTTCAATCGCATGCTCCTTCTGGGTGTTGCTTTAAGCATTGCACCGGCGCTAACAGGCGTTGGAGTTCGTGACGTGCGAAGAACAAATATTGATGTCCGAAACAGGTGGAGCGCCTTGCCTCGCCGGGATTAGCTGTGCATGGCGAAGCGCGGCAGACTCAGTTTTTGCGCCTGATCGGCTCTGCTTATTCGCTATGCGGGGTCGTTGCCGTTGCTGGGGTTCTGGCGCCGGCTGCGAGGGTGCCGGTCCTGCGGGGCCGGCGCACCCAGCGCCTGCCGCGGAAAGGTTTTTAGCTTGGCCCCGGAAGGCGGTTCGTCCTGGTCCAGCGGATCGGCCATGGCCGATGGGGCAGCGGAGGCTTGGCCTGTTGCGGCTGCCTCGGCGGTTTGGGCCGTCACCGGGGCATCGCGGATCACCGGCATCCTGCGTGGCGGCAGCGGACGACGATGGTGCACGAGATAAATCAGCATGGCCAGGGCCTTGTGCATGACCACGATGGTGAAGATGGCCGATCCGGCATAGCAGCCCCAGGCGACCAGGTGAAGCGTGGTCACTTCAAGGACGTTCAGCTCCAGCGAGCCGTTGAGCATCATGACGGCGCCGATTTGCTGGATGACCATGCCGAGCACGGCCAACCCCACCGCAAACCAGAAATACACCAGGGTATCGGCTCCGGGTTTCTTCACGACAGGCATTTGAACCTCCGTTGGCCAGCTGTCGGCGGTCATTGCTACACACTGTAGCCCATGGCAGGAAACAGCTTATCTGCCCAAGGTGGCCCGGGCCTGGCGCAGCAGCGGCTCATCGACCATCTGCCCTTCGAAAGCGAAAACTCCGGGATTCGCCTCCGCGGCGTCGAGGACCCGCCGGGCACGTTCCCGTTCTGCTTCGGTCGGTGCGAACGCCTCGCGAATGACCGGCATCTGGTTCGGGTGGATCGAGGCTTTCGCGGCGAATCCCGAGGCCTTGGCATCGCGGGACTCCTCGCCCAGGCCTTTGAGATCTGGAATATCGAGGTACACGGAATCAATTGCGGCCTTGCCTTGGGCCACCGCATGCAGCAGCACCTGCGACCGCGCGAACCGTGCCACCTCGCGGTAGCTGCCATCCTCGCCCCGCGAAGAAGTGCCACCGAGCGAGGCGATCAGGTCTTCCGCGCCCCACATCAGCGCGACGACATTCTGCGCCCCGGCAATGTCCGAGGCATTGGTGATGCCCTTGGCGGTTTCGCACAGCGCCAGGACCTCGTAGCCCGCCAGCGCGGCCGGCTGCGCCGCCGATTCGCACTTGGGCAGCATCACGGTGCGGTAGGCCGTTTGCCCCAGCGCTGCCAGGTCCTTGGCGAAGTGCTCGCTATCGACCGGGTTCACGCGCACGATGACCCGCGCGGGATCCAGCGGCGTATCCAGCAAGGCGCGGCGGGCCGCGTCCTTGTGCCCGGCAGCCACAGCGTCTTCCAGATCGATGATGACCGCATCGGCACGCTGTGCCGCCTTGGCGTAGCGCTCGGGCCGGTCGGCCGGGCAGAACAGCAGGGAAGGACCCATCAGGAACTCAGTCATCAGCTTTTCCTCCCTTGGCCTGCATCGAATCTTGGTGTGCTTGCCTGGTCCACATCAGGCAGGTGCGGGTGGCGGTGGCAACGATGTCGCCGTGCTGGTTGCGGCCGGTGTGAGTCATGGACGCCAGGCCCTGCCCGGGGCGGGACTTCGATTCGCGCAGTGCGGTGATCTCGGTTTCGGTGTAGAGGGTATCGCCGTGGAACATCGGGTGCGGGAAGCGCACGTCATTGATGCCCAGCTGCCCCACGATGGTGCCCTCGGTCAGCTGGCCCACCGACTGCCCAATCATGGTGCTCAGGGTGAGCAGGGAGTTGACCAGCGGCTTGCCGAAGGGCTGGGTGGATGCCCATGCCGCGTCCAGGTGCAGTCCCTGGTTGTTCATGGTCATCGTCGTGAACGCGACGTTATCCGCTTCGGTCAGGGTGCGCCCGGGCTTGTGCACGTAGGTGGCCCCCAGCTGCAGCTCATCGAAGTAGAGGCCGCGCTGCTCGACACGTTTGTGGGTTTGCTCGCTCATGCGTCCTGCTCCTGATGCTGTGCTTCGGTTGGCTGCGCTGCTTCCACGGTGGCCACGACCTGCTTGGCCTTGACCAGATCCCCGGTCTTCAACCCGGTCATGCGCACGATGCCGTCCGCGGGGGAGAAGAGCTGGTGCTCCATCTTCATCGCTTCGATGCTCAGCAGCAGCTGGCCTTCGGCGACCGCATCGCCATCGGCCGCCTGCACGTTGATCACGGTGCCGGGCATGGGCGAGAGGACATGCGGGGAGAAGGTCCCGGATTGCTTGGCGATGGTGGCCAGCTGGCGTTCGAGGACTTCTTCGCGGGGCAGCTTGCGCACCGCCGCGGTCCAGCCTTCCTCGCACAGCCACAGCGTGCCATCGGCGGCGAAGGCGTGCTGTAGTGCTGTGCGCTGGCCGTTGACGGACAGGGTTCCATCCGGTTCCTGCCGCACGGTGAATTCTTCGGCGCCCACGCGCACCCGGCTCGAATCGGGGTCCCTGAGCAACGCGGCCCTGCCCTCGGCGGCCTCGACGTCGAAGTGCCCGATGCTGGCCCGGCGATGCTGGGCCCGCCATCCGTCGCGCAGGCCCCACGGGGTATTCGCGGCTGGAATGCGCCGATCCTCCAGATGCGCTGCCAGTGCCAGTTCGCGGGACCCGACCTGGCGGAAGCCGAACTGGTCCATCTTCCGCTCGATCAGGTTGGTGTCCAGGGCCCCGGCGGCCACATCCTCGTCGGCCAGCAGCAGCCGCAGGTATTCGCTGTTGGTCAGCACGCCCAGCACCACGGTGCCGGCTAGTGCCTTATCCAAGCGGGCCAGCGCCTCGGTGCGATCCGGGCCCCAGGCGATGAGCTTGGAAAGCATCGGATCGTAGTGGGCGCTGATCGCCAGGCCGTCGCGCAGCGAGGAATCCACCCGGACATTCTCCGGCTCGCGCACGTGCAGCACGGTGCCCACCGAGGGCAGGAAGCCGGAGGACGGGTCTTCGGCGTAGAGCCGGGCCTCGATGGCATGGCCTTCCAATGCCACCTGGTCCTGGGTGAAGTCCAGTGGCTGTCCGGCCGCGATGCGCACCTGCCACTGGACCAGATCCAGCTTTGCGCCGTTCACCCGCACGACTTCCTCGGTGACCGGGTGCTCCACCTGCAAGCGGGTATTCATTTCCATGAAGAAGAATTCGTCGGGGTTCTGGTCGCTCACCAGGAACTCGACAGTTCCGGCGCCGACGTAGCCCACCGATTGCGCAGCGGCCACCGCGGCGGCGCCAATGCGCTCGCGGATCGCCGCGCCGTGCTCCAGATTCTCGAACAGCGGAGCCGGGGCTTCCTCGATGACCTTCTGGTGGCGGCGCTGCAAGGAGCATTCGCGTTCGCCCAGGTGCACGGTGTTCCCATGCGCATCGGCCAGGATCTGCACCTCGATATGCCGCGGATTGCGCACCAGGCGTTCGAGGAACAGGGTGTCATCGCCGAAAGCATTGCGTGCGGTGCGCCGGGCGCTGGCCAGCGCTTCGGACAGTTCTGCGGCGGAATCCACGGCGAACATGCCCTTGCCGCCGCCGCCGGCCGAAGGCTTGATCAGCAGCGGGAAGCCGACGTCCGCGGCAGCGGCGAGCAGCTGCTGATCGCCGAGGCCGGGTTCGGCGATGCCGGGAACCACCGGCACCTGGTGGGAGAGGACATGGTTCTTGGAACGGATCTTGTCGCCCATGAGATTGATGGAGTTCACCGGCGGGCCGATGAAGGTGATGCCGGCAGCTTCCAGCGCACGGGCGAAGTCCACGTTCTCGGAGAGGAACCCGTAGCCCGGGTGCACCGCCTGGGCACCGGTGTGCCGGCAAGCGGCGATCACCGCGTCGATATCCAGGTAGCTTTCATTGGCCGCAGCCGCGCCGATGCGCACCGCGCGATCGGCTTCGGACACATGCAGGGCGCCGGCATCGGCATCGGAGTAGACGGCGACCGATTCGATGCCCAGGGCCCGCAGGGTGCGGATGATGCGCACCGCGATTTCTCCGCGGTTGGCGATCAGAACAGTGTCAAAGAGCTTCGTAGTCATGGTGTTTTCCTCGTACTACATCCGGAAGAGGCCGAAGCTGGTCTCCGGCAGCGGCTGGCGGGCGCAGACATCCAGGGCCAGGCCGAGCACCCGGCGGGTATCTGCCGGGTCGATGACCCCGTCGTCCCATAATCTGGCCGTGGAATAGTAGGGGTTTCCCTGGGATTCGTACTGCTCGCGGATCGGGGCCTTGAACGATTCCTCCTCCTCGGCGCTCCAGCTGCCGCCGCCCGCCTCGATCCCGTCGCGCTTGACCGTGGAGAGCACCGACGCGGCCTGGGCCCCGCCCATCACCGAGATGCGCGCGGCCGGCCACATCCACAAGAAGCGCGGAGAGTAGGCCCGCCCGCACATCGAGTAGTTGCCGGCGCCGAAGGAGCCGCCGATGACCACCGTCAGCTTGGGCACCCGGGCGGTGGCCACGGCGGTGACCATCTTGGCCCCGTGCTTGGCGATGCCGTCCGCCTCGTAGTCGCGGCCCACCATGAATCCGGCGAGGTTCTGCAAGAAGAGCAGCGGGATGCCGCGCTGGTCGCACAGCTCGATGAAGTGCGCGCCCTTCATCGCGGACTCGGAGAACAGCACGCCGTTGTTGGCGATGATGCCTACCCGGTGCCCGTGGATCTGCGCGAAGCCGGTGACCAGGGTGGTGCCGTAGTCGGCCTTGAATTCGTGGAACTCGCTGGCATCGACGATGCGGGCAATGATCTCGTGCACGTCGTAGGGCGCGTTGACATCCACCGGCACCACCCCGGCCAGTTCACTGCCCGGGTAGAGCGGCTCGGCGACCTGGCTCTCGATGGTCCACGCGGGGGCCGGGTTGGCCGGCAGGGTGGAGACGATATCGCGGATGATCATCAGCGCGTGCTCGTCGTTCTCGGCCAGGTGGTCCACCACGCCCGAGGTCTTGGCGTGCAGGTCGCCGCCGCCCAGCTCCTCGGCGGTGACGATCTCCCCGATGGCGGCCTTCACCAGCGGCGGGCCGCCCAGGAAGATGGTGCCCTGGTTGCGCACGATGACCGTCTCGTCGCTCATTGCCGGAACGTAGGCGCCGCCGGCGGTGCAGGAACCGAGCACCGCAGCCAGCTGCGGGATCTTCTTCGCGGAGAGCTGCGCCTGGTTGTAGAAGATGCGCCCGAAGTGCTCGCGGTCCGGGAAGACCTCGTCCTGCATGGGCAGGAACGCCCCGCCCGAATCCACCAGGTAGATGCAGGGCAGCTTGTTCTCCAGCGCGATTTCCTGGGCGCGCAGGTGCTTCTTGACCGTCATCGGGAAGTAGGTGCCGCCCTTGACGGTGGCATCGTTGGCGATGACCAGCACGTGTCGGCCGTGCACCAGGCCGATGCCGGCGATCATTCCGGCGCCGGGGCTGGCGCCGTCATACATGTCCTCGGCGGCCAGCGGTGCGATTTCCAGGAAGGGCGAGCCGTCGTCCAGCAGCGCGTCTACGCGTTCGCGGGGCAGCAGCTTGCCGCGATCCACATGGCGCTGCCGGGACTTCTCGGAGCCGCCGCGCGCAGCGCGTTCGAGCCGTTCGTGCAGTTCGGCCAGCAGTGGTGCCTGGTCGGCGGCGTTGCGCTCGAACTGCTCGGGGTTCAAGTGGGAGGAGAGGGTCTTCACGAAGTCAGTCCTTGCTGGTCGGTTCGCTGGCGATCACCCGGGGTACGGGCAGCTGCTGCGCAGGCAACGGGAATTCGTCGGGCACGGCCAGGATGCGCATGGCCAGGGAAATGAAGTTCAACTGCACTTGGGCCAGTGTGAGCCGGCCGTCCTTGCGGTACCAGTGCGAGACACCGGTGCCCATTTCCATCAGTGCCAAGCGGGCGATGCCCAGGTCCACGGTGCTGAAGCTGCCCTGGCGCTCGCCGGCCTGAAGCGCGTCGGCGAAGAGCTGCTCGTAGGCGTCGCGCAGTTCCTGCATCTGCTCGCGGGCCTTGGCCGATAGCGCGCGCATCTCGTATTCGGTGACACGTGCGGTGCTGGGATTGGTGGCGGTGAACCCCACGTGGAAGGCCACGAGCAACGCGAGCTGGCGTACCGGGTCCTTGCTGCCGGCCAGCGCCTGCTCGGCACCGGAGATCATGGCGGCCAGGCAGTCGTTCATGATGCCCACCAGCAGGTCTTCCTTGCCGCCGACGTAATGGTAGAGGGTCGCCGAGTTCAGTCCTACGGCACTGCCTAGTTCGCGGATGCCGGTGGCGGCGAAACCGCGCTGGGCAAAGCAGGCTACGGCTGCTTGCTGGACCTTTCCCAGTTCCATGGACACCACCCTGTGACTCAAGAGCCAATCAATCGATTGACTGCTTCCATCCAACCGAAGAAAAAGTGTGGTGTCAATCACCATCTTCCGCGGACGGGGACACCGAGTGGCGCTGCCATCCGCACCTCATGCAACGCTCGTGTTAAAAGGGGCCGAAATATGACGTTTGCTATTTATGAATCAAATGCAAAACACTAGACTGCTTGATGTTATTTACTGTCAAGCTCTAGTTAATTCTGCTGGGCAGCTGATTAGACGCCACTGGAAGGCATGATGCCGCAACCTGAACCACGTTTCCTCAACCGTCAAAACCCAACCCCAGCCGGACCGTCGCGCCGCGGCCTGCTCGCCGGTGCCTCCGGGCTCATTGCCCTGGCCGGACTGGCAGCCTGCGCATCGCCGCAGGCCACGGACGCGGACAGGGCAAACCTCGCCGGACCCCCGCAGACCCCCGATGAAGTGCTGCAGGTACTGCGCGCCGGGAACCAGCGCTACGCCGACGGCATGCCAGAACGCCCCAATCAAGCAACTGAACGGCGCAGCGAGCAGGCCGAGCACCAGAACCCCTTCGCCCTGATCCACGGCTGCGTGGATTCCCGCGTGACCCCCGAGCTCCTATTCGACCAGGGGATCGGAGACCTGTTCGTCACCCGGACCGCCGGCGGAGTGCTCGATGACACCTTGGTTGGCAGCATGGAATTCGCTGTTTCCAGTCCCTATTCGGTCCCGTTGCTGGTGATCCTCGGCCATACGGCCTGTGGTGCGGTGGCGGGCACTTTGAAGGCAATGGAAGAAGATGCCAAGAATCCGCAATTGCCCGGCGAGATGGTCGACTTCGCTGAACAGATTGCTCCTGTAGCACGCAAGGCAAAAGTTGAAGGTTCGGGTAGCGAAGAGGTGGACCAAGTGGTGCAGGCCAATGCCCGTGCCGTCACCGAGCAGCTACTGGAGCGATCTGCCATCATTCGCGAGGCAGTGCAAGAAAAGCGGACCCGGGTGGTGGCAGCTGTCTACGACCTGGACAGCGGAGAAGTGCGCTGGCTCGATGGCTAGCTCCGATTTTCCGGTTGCGAATTAACCAGAAGTTCCCGCCGGTGGAACCGGCGGGAACTTCTGCGATCATCACTCGCACCCTCGCTGAGGTTGTTTCTACGATATTGACAATGCCTATGGCCACGCTGAGCGCAGGCTCCACGGCGGCAGGGCATCTGGCGAACGGGGCGATCCAGCTGCTGGACCAGCTGGGCTTCCAAGGTTGCAGCCGAAACGCGAATACCGGCGGATGGCCAGCTCGCCGCTATCCTGATGCAGCTGGTCAGACGCAAAACACCCATTCCCGGGCCTTTCGGCACGGTTTCGGGATTTGCCAGCAGGTGCACTGGTACTCTCGACGCTGGATGCTAGTGAAGCATTCCCCGTGAAGAATCCGCATGCACGTGCAGTGAAAGGCCCCATGGCAGCCAGCGAATCCAGCGTCAACTCCCGCGCCCGCGCTGCAGTCGCGGCCCTGTTCCTCACAAACGGAGCACTCTTTGCCAATATGGCGCCGCGCCTTCCCGAGCTGAAGCGGGAACTGGAATTGGACACCGCCGGCTACGGCTTGCTGGTCACCGCATGGCCTGTTGGGGCAATCCTTGCAGGGTTGGCTGCAGGTGCGCTGGTGCGCCGTTTTGGTTCCGCGCAGGTTGCCGTCGTGGGCACGATAGTTACCGGTGCGGCCTTGCTGGCCGCCGGCAGCGCGCCGGGTGTGGTCTTGGTCGTGCTGGCTTTTGCCCTGGGCGGCGCCATGGATTCGATTACGGATGTCGGGCAGAACGCGCACGGGCTGGTGGTGCAACGGCGCTATGGGCGTTCGATACTGAATTCCTTCCACGCGTTGTGGTCTGTCGGAGCGGTGATCGGCGGTTTGATGGCCGCTGGAGCGATCCAGATGAACTTGGCATTGCCAGTGCATTTGGGCATATCGATGGTGCTCTTCGCCGCGGTGGCACTGACTGCCCTGAAATTCTGCCTGCCTCGATCCGCCGAACTGGCGGTCATAGAACCTGTTGCGCCACCTGCACCCGGAACCGCCCGGGCCGCGGCCCCCGCAGGATCCCGCGGACGGCTGCTGCTGATGATGAGCGCCCTGGTCTTGATCTCCGTAGCCGGAGTAATGGTTGAAGACGCCGGGAATTCATGGTCCACGCTGTATCTTGGCCAGCTGGGGGCGCCAGCGGCGCTGGCGGCCAGCGGGTTCATCGCTCTGGTCGGGGCCCAGTTCATTGGCCGAATTCTCGGCGATGGCATGGTCAACCGCTTTGGCCAGCGCGGCATGGCCCAGTTCGGGGGAGCGCTGATAGCAATCGGTATGGGTCTGGCGTTGTTCTTCCCCACGGTTCCGGGCACGCTGCTGGGATTTGCCGCGGCTGGATTCGGCTCGGCAACCCTGGTCCCGGCGGTGATGGACCAGGCCGACAAGCTGCCCGGCCTGCCTCCGGGAACTGGGCTGAGCATCGTCTCCTGGCTCATGCGATTGGGCTTCTTATTCTCCCCGCCGCTAGTGGGTTTCCTTGCCGAGAACTTCGGGTTGCGCATGGCCCTGATGGTGTTCCCCATTGCTGGACTTTTGGTGCTTGCTTGCTCGCCAGTGCTGCGTGGACAAAACCCGCGGAGCGATGGAACAGGGGAGCAAGGAAGCCGTAGCTAGTTTTCGCCCTGAAGCGTGATGGACTCGATGGCTTCTCCGTGCAGGTCTTCAATGACCAGATTAACTACCAGTTCCCTCCAGCTGATCAACGGGCTGATGGCACAGCGAACATAGTCAAGTACTTGCTGCTCGATAACCTGAACCGAACTATTCCCAGCCATGCTGACATGGCATTGCACCCTCCAGTTAAAGTGGGGAATCTGCGTGTCAGTCGCCTTGATCTCCGTGTAGTTCAATTGCGATGTCGGCGACTCGGAAAATGCCGCTCGAATCGCCTTGATCAATTCCAGGGACGATACGCGTTTGGCCAGTCCCGTGCCCGCATCTTGCACATCCCACATCCGCTGGAATGGCGAGTGCTCGGCTATTTTGCCCAATATTCGCTGCGAGAATGCTTCAGGCTGGTGCTCCGGGGTCGAGCTGTGCAGCAGTTGGGTGATGAATCCGTTCTGGTCCTTGAGCCGCTGCCGTTCGGCGTGGCACCACCGGCACTGCAATTCGTGCAGATCTGCAGGTTCATCCAGGTTCAGCAAAACGTCTTCGGTAGTACGTCCGCAGGGAAGGGTTTTCATGACACCGCCTCGCTGATTGCATTGCGTGCCCGTGCGAGTCGCCCTCGCACAGTTGATTCTGAAACGTTGGTCACCAGGGCCGCTTCCTTATAGCTCATGCCTTGGAGCGCGACCAGTACGAACGCCTGGCGAAGCGCCGAAGGCAATCCGTTGATGATCTGCCAGGCATCGGCAATCTCGCCGCGTTGCACGGCGACGTTTTCTGGCAATTCACGGTCAGGGACTGGGGTTTGCTCTAGCACTTCATCATCCACGGTTTGCTGGTCATTGGCACGCTGGCGGATGCGATCAAGACAAATATTTCGTGCCATGCGGTAGAGCCAAGTCTTGAACGCGGCACGTTCGCGCAGCGAGCCCAATGACTGCCACGCGCGGATCCAGGCATCCTGGGTGGCATCCTCCGCATCGTGCCAGCTGCTGAAAAAAGTCTTGCAGTATTGGCGCAGGCCGGGTGTCAGCGCGGTGACGAGTTCGCCGAAGGCCTCGGGGTCCCCCTCCATTGAACGACCAACAAGCACGGTCAACCGGGTCGGTTCCAAACACCCCTCCTTAAGTGATCTATATCACACTCGTAATGTGTGAGGATTAATCTGTAGCTCTCGTCTGTATGAGTGTAAGGCACAAAAATATCCGTTCAATGAATGAGGAGACCATCATGGTGCAACGCGATTCACAAGGGCCAATCATCAAGCCAACCGGCGAAGAGCTGGAACGCCAGGTCAAGGCAAAGGCCGCAAATGACACGCCGGTCCACGAAGAGCTGCGCGGTCCGCTGCACACCGAACTGGGCAAGACGACCATCGAAGACCGTGTGGTCCAGAAGATTGCCAGCATCGCCACCCGCGAAGTTTCCGGCGTATACGCCATGGGCAACGCCGCCCGCCGGACCTTCAACTCGCTGGCCGAACGCATCCCCGGTGCCCAAGCCAACGCGGCCGGAGGCGTGAGCGTCGAAAAGGGCGAGCAGCAGACCGCCATCGACGTGTCGATCGTAGTTTCCTACGGGTTCTCGATCGTTGAGGTCTCCAACGAGATCCGTTCGAATATCATCGCCCAGGTTGAACGCGCCACCGGTCTGGAAGTCATCGAGGTAAACATTGAAGTCACCGACGTGCACCTGCCAGAAGACGATGACGATGACGCCGAGCCCCGCGATGGCCTGAAATAACTGTCCTCATCTAAGGAGCAGAACATGTTACACGTCAAGTGGGGTTTGGCCATCGGCTGCCTAGCCGGATTGCTGATTGCCTTCGGATCATTCACGCAGTTCGTGGTGGTGGCATTCTTCGCCATCATCGGCGCTGGAGTCGGATGGCTTTTGCAGGACAGGGTTGACCTCGGCCAAGTGTTCAGCAAACGTCGGCGGTGAAGCAGATGGCAGAGCTGTCCTCTAGCCGTGGAAGCACCACGGTGAACACGGCCGTCTATTCAAAAATCGCTGCCCAAGCAGCCTATAAGGTGCCAGTTGTCGGCTCTGCCGCGGGTGGGATCCTGGGGTTGGGGAAGTACAAGGATTTTGACAGCCGGCCCAAGGCCAAGGCCGAGGTGCTTGGAAGTGCAGTGGTGGTCGATTTGGACCTTGGATTGAGCTATCCGAGCAATGTCCAGCAAGCCTGCGAAGATGTGCGGAACATGGTTGCGGCTGATCTGCGCAAGTATCTGGGCGTTGAGCAGGTGCAAACCGATATACGGGTGAGCTGGATGTCAACGCCGGATGAAGGAACTAGCAACAGGAGGCTGCGATGAGCAGGTTCTGGCACGTTCGCAGTGCCCGCACCCTGGCCTTGATGATCAGCTTCATCGTCGTGTTGGCCACGAGCATTCTCCTGGCGCTATCCTGCCTGCTGCGTTTGACCAGCGGACAATGGCCCGGTTTTGCCCAGCAGGGCATTAACGCGGTCAGCAACTTGCGCTTCAATGACAACCTGGCAGTGATCGCCATGGTGGTTCTTGCGGTGCTCGGTCTGCTGCTGTTGCTCAGCGCGCTCATTCCAGGGCCCCGGCAGAGCATCCTGCTGACTACCGATGATCCTTCAGCGGGGTCGGAACAGGCAATCTCATGCCGTGGAATATCAACCTTGGTGGGGCATGAGGTCGAGCGAACCGATTCGGTGACCCGCGCGAGCGTGAAAACCAGCCCGGCCCTGGTCCAGGTTACCGTGCAGACTCCAGCCCACTCGGTTCAGCGCGTGCGGGAAAACGCGCAGGCGCGGGCGCAGCGTGTGATCGACGGGTTGCCATTGCAGCGCGCTCCCAAGGTCAAGGTCTCAGTGCAACGCCGAGGGGGAAACTAGAAATGTTCAGAACGCATGTGGTGCGCCAACGACTTATTCTGGCAATCTTCGGTTTGGTCCTGCTGGCGGCCGGTGCCTCGGGCCTCGCAGCAGTCTGGTGGGGGCTTGGCCAAGGCGCTGGCCTCGGCCAAGCCCGGATTGCCAGCAGCCTGCCGATCGATCAGCAGTACCTGCTGCCACTGGGACTCGCGCTCGGAATTGCCGGCATCGTGCTCTCGCTGGCGGTGCTGATCACTGCCATTCCGCGCCGCCCATCGGCGCATGAATTCAGATACGAATCGAGCAGCGAAGGAGTCAGCGAGATCGAGACTTCGGTAATAGCCAAAGCCGCGGAAACGGCCGCTCGAACGCAACCGGAAATCGTGGATGCGAACGTTCGAATTGGCGGCAATGCAGCTGAACCCGTGCTTTATGCGCGATTCACCCTGCGCGCCGACGCTCCGGCGAATCGAGGGATCGAGCTGGTCAATGGCCGCGTGGTACCTGACCTTGAAATGGTGCTGGGGGTGCCTTTCTCCCGCAAGCACATCTCGTTCAGCTTCCAGAAGCCGGAAAAGCAGAATTCGAATAAGGCCGTGCTCATCTGAGCCGGCCCAGGAAAACAAGAAATAGCCATTAACGGCACGGGCATCGTGCCGCATCTCTTGGGGAAGTAGGAATGCATGGGAATAATCGGTTGGATCATCCTTGGCCTCGTTGCCGGTGCGATCGCGAAGGCAATCAAGCCCGGAAAGCAGGGAGGCGGCTGGCTTGCCACGCTGCTGCTCGGCGTGGTCGGGGCGGTGCTGGGAGGCTGGATTGGCTCGGCAGTTTTCGGTGTCGGAGTGAGCGAGTTCTGGTCATTGTCCACCTGGCTGCTGGCCATCGGCGGCTCGCTGCTGGTCCTGGTCATTTGGGGTTTTGTCAGCAGCAAACGCGACTAGGGGCATGCGCTGAACTGCCTGCAGCCTGATGGCGCTGGCTAATGGGAACGGGCGGGATCCTTATGGATCCCGCCCGTTTCCTTCTGCCGCAACGCCTGCATGATGCCGGTGGGAACCTGCAGTGCCCAGGACAGCGCGGGGCCAGGTGCAGCGCGAATCATCCAGCTTGGCATGCAAGGCGCCCTCCGCTACGAAGGCCATCATCGACAAGACCAGGCAGATCCCAGTCGAGCGAACGTGGCGGCCAGGACCGCCTGGAAACCGTAGGGCTAGGCTTGGGGAATGGAAGATGCGCTGAAAAAGATCAGCTGGCCGGTACGCACTGAACGCCTGTCCCTGCGTCGCGTGAATTCGGCGGATGCGGGAGACCTCTGGCGCTACCGGCAGCTTGCCGATGTCACCCAGTGGATTACCGCTGGCCCAGCAACCCTGGAAGAATTCCGTTCGCTGTTCTTCGCGAAGGACTATCCGCTGAGGAACCTGGCTGTGGAACTGGACACCGGGCAGGGGACCCAGCTGATTGGCACGGTCATGCTGGATATCGTGGATGGCTGGGGGCAAAGCGAAATTGAGCAGCACGCCAAGGGCGTTGAGGGCAACCTCGGCTGGAGCTTCGATCCCTCCTTCGGTGGCAAGGGCTACGCCACCGAAGCCGTTGCCGCTGCCATGGGCCTGTGCTTCGGCCCGCTTGGCCTACGCAGGGTTACTGCCGAGTGCTTTGCCGCCAATGAGCCATCATGGAGACTGATGGAGCGCTTGGGGATGCGCAAGGAATTCCATGGCCGCAAGGACAGCCTGCATCGCAGCGGGGAATGGATGGATTCCATGGGCTACGCGCTGTTGGCTGAGGAATGGACGGCCCAGGCCTCCTGCTAAAGGATGAGGGATAGATCCTTGATCGCCGGTGTGTTCTTTGAAAGGCTGGAAGAGAACAGCACCATCCCAGCGAGCTAGGCGGTCCCATGGGCAAATCAACGCGCACCAGTGTTCTTTTGGCGCTGGCAACCGCCGCAATTCTGCTCATGGCGCTGTCGGAGGAACCTACCTGGGGGTTGCTCGTAGGCAGCTGGACCTTGATGCTTTGGGGCTGGACTGGCAGTCCGAAGCCCCAGGAAATCACCGTCGATGCACAGGGGCTCTCACCCAGGGATGTGAAGGAATACCGCCGTCAGCATCCGGGCGCGACGATGGTTGACGCGATCAATGCGCTGGGGAAAACCAAGCAATAGCCAAAACTGTCCGTGCAAGGTAGGCATGCACGAAGGTGCGTGCTCGCGAAGCGAGCTGGATCGCCTTGCCGAACAGAAACAAAACACCCCAAACTGAGCCACCGCCCACAGATCGGCGATCGTGAACTGTCCTGCACTTGAGGTGCGAGCCGGAGTGCATTGATGCTCGGGGATGGTCTTTCGTGTCGACAGTTCATTTTCGGCGATAGCTAGTCCGGGACGGCTTCATTGGCGTAGAGAATACTTGAGGGAGCCGGAAAATTCTGTTGGGCGAGCACGGTATGAACGACGCTGCTGGCTGGAGCCAAAAGCCATGAAAATGCGTGTTGCGGGGTCTTTCGCGTCATTGTTTCATGGATCGGGCGCATCGTTGCCTCCCTACCGGGTTGGGGGAGCTGGGTCTATGGCTTCGGCAATCGACCCCAATATCGGTTGGCCTGCCGCTGGCCTTGCCTGGTTGGTTCCGTTGCCGTGCAGGATTAGTGTTCGCGTCGGGTCCTTGCCGGCCTAGTGCGGGCCAGCAGCCGGAGCTTCGCGGCTATTCGACCGAGAGCAACCGCGTAATTTGGGCTGCGGCGCCTTGGACACTTTCAATGAGCAGATCCAGGTCGGTTTCCGGCAGACGCACCTGAGCGATGGTTGCTGTAACAGACCCCGCAATGACGCGATCTTGGAAGATCGGGGCGCTGATTCCAAACGCATCTGGCAAGCGTTCTCCATGGCCGATTGCCCAGCCGCGTTCGCGAATCTCCGCAAGATCCTTGGCTAGGTCCTTGCGGTTAACCGGTGTCTTCTCGGTCAGTGGATCTAGCGGAACGGAAGCCAGGACGCGCTCGTCGCAGAATGCCAGAATCGATTTTCCAGCGGAGCCCGCATGGAGCGGGATGGGAACGTTGGAGGCGAGACGGTAATGAAGCGGCTTGACGCCATTGATGACCAGCGTCATTTCGGCGTTCGCCGATTCACGACTGTATTCTGACAAGCCAATGGTTTCACCAGTTTCCCGGGAAAGATTCTCCAGAATTGGCCGCGCCATGGAAGAGAAGTCCAACTGCGGACCAAGCAATGCGGCCCAGTGCAGCAAGCGAGGTCCGGCTTGCAGCACCCCTGCGTCTTCGGTGGCGAGGCCTACAGCGACGAGGCTGGACACCAGACGGTTGGTCGTTGCGGGATTTCCATTGATTCTGCTCGCCAGGGACTTCCCGCTCGAAACGCTGAGGGGTGAGGTGCACAATGCTGTCAAAAGACGAACGACGCGTTCGAGTGCCGTTGCCCCTGCAGGATTGGTGATTCTGTCCGTGCTCTGCAGGGATACATCCGTGGCGTGGGAACTGGAGATCTGATCTGAGGCTTGGCGGACCATATGGCCGAATACGGTTAGGTCTTCGTCACTAGTCGAGTAGGTTGGGCGGGTTATCGAAACGGAACCGATGAGATTGCCAAAGGCAAAGGGCGCAGCTGCACCGGCAGCCAAGGGGAATTGGTGCCCGACGCTGATGGTATAGCCGACTTTTCGATCATGTCGCAGGAGCTTGCCCAGTTCCTCGTAGTCGGTCACTGTCTCCGCAGTTCTCGGCTCAAGGGGCAGCTGGCCGAGCGCTTCAATTCCGGTACGCGTGAGAATGGCTCTGCCAGTAGCGCCGGCATGGAGTGGAAGTTCGGTGCCTGGATCGAGGGAGTAGGCCACGGGACCAGGCTGGGAGTGCGATGTGAGCACGACGGCCTGCCGGTTCATCGCATCGTGGACAGCCATTAAAGCAGTGGCCCCGGTTTTGACCGAGAGGTCCTCGGTCAGCGTTCTTCCCAACGCAAAAAGCGGGTGGCGGTCCTGGAGAGCGCATGCTAGGACACTGAGCCTTGGACCGCAGGTATAGGTTCCTTGTGGCGAAGCGACAGCCAGCCCATGCTCGGTAAGCCCGAGGAGGATGCGGTTGATGGTGCTTCGGCTCGATTCGAGGGCTGAAGCGAGTTCGCGCACGCCGATGGCTTCGGTCCTCGTGATGAGAGCATGGAGAACCGCAAGAATACGCTCGTTATTGGCCACAATTTCAGTCATGACATTCCCGCCGAGACAATCGTGATAACACGTTCCCGGGCGATCCGTAATTCCTTTCCACCTAAGCACTATTTCCCAGAAAGCAAATCTGCCGTACCGGGAAACCTGAAGATGAGACTTCTCAATTCTCGCACGTCGTAGCTGTTCCACCATTGCCAGCATCGTTTATTGGCTCGCGGGTTTACCCGAGAATTCGATCGGCTTGGCTATCTGCTGCTGGGCTCTACCCCGGGGCAAGCGATCGGTAAATCGAGTTCATGCACTTGACACGACCATGTGCGTGCCCTCACACTCTAATTACATAATAGGACACTGTCCCAGTTTTTAAACTCATTCTGATTGGAGGCGACCATGACTTCGGTATCGGTCAAAGATGACTTGTACAAAAAGAAGGCAAAGAAAGCCACAGGAGTAGCCGTTCTCGGTACGTTTATCGAGTACTACGATTTCAGTGTTTTCGGCTACGTCGCGGCAACGATCGCAGTCGTATTCTTCCCGAGCGGCGACTCGATGGCAGGCATCATGAACACCTTCCTGGTGTTCGGGTCGGCATTTGTCGTCCGCCCGGCCGGAGCGCTCGTTTTCGGGCACATTGGCGATAAGTACGGTCGCAAGGCAAGCCTCATTGGCTCCGTGATCCTTATGAGCGTGGCAGCTGCCTTGATTGCGGTGCTTCCGACGTATGCGCAAATCGGACTATGGGCGCCACTGCTTCTGTGCATTTGCCGCATGCTGCAAGGATTCTCAGCAGGCGGGGAAATCGGTGGTGCTGCCAGCTACATCCGGGAGTGGGCCCCGGCGCAACGACGCAACTTCTACATTTCGCTGATTCCCAGCGTTGCCGTGATGGGCAAAGCCCTTGCGGCTGGACTGGCCGCGCTGGCTGCCACACTCGTGCCGGCGGCCGCAATGCTGGAATGGGGCTGGCGACTGCCTTTCCTGCTAGCTATCCCGTTGGGTATTGCCTGCCTGATCATGCGGCTCAAGATCGAAGACAGCCCCGAGTTCAGCCAGAAAGCCGCTTCGGAAACCCGCGAGCATACTCCACTTAAGGAGATGTTCCGGGACCATCGTCCGGCACTTGCCAAAGTGTTCTCCATTGCGCTGGTCCAGAATGTCGGCACGTACATTGGCACTGTCTTCGTTGCTACCTATTTCAGTTCGATTCTTGGATTCAGCAAGGCGCAATCATCAACAATCGTACTCATTGCGGTAATTGCAGCTGCCTTCTTCATTCCGGTCGCCGGACAGTGGGGCACCAAGATCGGGAGTAAGAAAATCCTTGTTATCTCCTACCTTGCATACATTGTCATCACCATTCCTTCCTTCTCGATGATGAACGCGGGAAGCATGAAATTGGCGATCCTGGGATTGCTGCTCGGGATGATCCCTTATGCGCTATGCCAAGCCGGCACCTATGCCTCGATGCCGGAATTCTTCCCTGTTGAGGTTCGCCAGACGGGAGTTTCCTTTGGCCACTCGGTTGGAGCGGTGCTTGGAGGCGCCGGCGCACCGTACGTTGCAACCTGGCTCATCGGGAACACAGGAGACACTTTGGTCCCCGCCTACATGCTTGTGCTTTTCGGGCTCATCGGGCTTGCAGTAGTCCTGGGCACTGTCCGCACCAACGGCAAATCACTCTCCCATATTTACCGATAGGAATACCCAATGCCAGCAATTTATGTTTCGGATGCCATCCATGCCGAAGCTTTGAAGAAACTCAGCGCTTTGGGAACTGTGTACCAGGGGTACGGAGAGCATGCAGTTGCATATGAATCCGTCAGCGAGCAGATCGATGCAGTCATGCTTCGTGCTGAAATCTTCGATGCAGAAAAAATCGAAGCGTCTCCGAAACTCAAGGTCATCGCTCGTCATGGCGTTGGCACGGACAACGTCGACATCGAGGCGGCGACGCGTGCCGGTATCTGGGTCACCAGTACACCGGGAAGCAATAGCCGCGCAGTGGCCGAGCATGTTTTTGCGCTGCTGCTGTCGCTAGCGCGCAGAACGCCTTACGGCGTGCAAGCAGTCAGCCAAGGGAGCTGGTCTGAAGCCAAACCCCACATGCTCGGATTCGAATTGCATGGAAAGTCCTTGGGATTGCTGGGCTACGGGAGCATATCCAGGATGGTTCACGCGATTGCAACAGGTTTCGGCATGAAAGTTCTAGTGCACGATCCGTTTGTCTCTGATAGCGACATACTTGCCGCCGGTGCCGGCCCCGCGGATTTCGACGCGCTCATCGCGCAGTCAGATGTGCTGAGCCTGCATCTGCCGCTAACCGATTCGACAGCAGAAATTATTAGTACCCAGGCGCTGGCGCATATGAAGCAGGGCGCCATTCTGGTCAATACTTCCCGCGGCGGGCTGGTGAACGAGCAGGCTTTGCTTGAGGCCCTGGAAAACGGCCACCTGCATGGAGCAGCTTTAGACGTCTTGCAGAGCGAAAGCGTTGATATGAAGAACCCGCTGCCACATTCTGTCCTAGCGGCCGCCGGGCTGCCCAACCTCATCCTGACTCCGCACGTTGCTGGTCAAAGCGCCGAAGCATTCCTGGCTGCCGGCATCCAGGCATTCGAATCCATCGACAGTGCGTTGCGGGGCAAGGTGCCCTCAGCAGCACTCAACCTCGTGTCTTTGGTCTGAAAAGCAAGAAAAAGGAAGAATAATGATCATCTCAGCCCCAACAGATTCCCTGCAGATAAACGCTGCGTGGGAGCGTCCAAACCCGGAAACCATCGCCAAGCTGTCACATTTTCCCGTGGCGCTCATAGCGGACGCGCAAGGGCGCATGGGAGTCATGAATTCAGCATTGAGCTCAATCACCACGGGCTTGGCGCTTTCTGGTTCCGTGCTTCCGATCCTGACGAGGGAAGGCGACAATCTGGCGATCCACCGTGCTTTGGATGATGCTCGTGAGGGTGACGTTCTAGTCATAAATGCAAATAGCGAAACCAACAGGGCTTGCTTCGGAGATATCTTGGGCGAACTGTGCGTGAGCAAGGGCATCGCTGGTGTCGTCATCGATGGCGCGACTAGAGACGTTGCCGACCTATCAGAACTTGGTCTGCCAGTTTTCGCCAGGGGTGTTAACCCTGCGGGACCGTTTAAATACGGGCCAGGAACCATCGGGCGTGCGGTGGCCTGCGGCAATGTCGTATGCAACCCCGGTGACGGCATCTTCGGTGATCAGGATGGGCTCGTCGTTGTCCCGTCGGCCAACCTTGAAATGGTGCTCGAGCTGACTATGGCGCAGGACGCCGCAGAAAATAACCTGCGCGCGCTGATTCCGTCGGAGGACTCCAGAATCAAGGCGTGATCGCGACTTGGCAAGTTCGCTACGAATCTTGGCAGTATAAGAGAAGCCGCCGTCATCACCTGACGGCGGCTTCTGCGCTGATCGCTGACGGGAATGATTCCGGTCAACTGCCAGCGCATGCCGGCTGCGCATTGGACCAAGACGCCCGGAAACAAGCGGACTGCTGCAGCGGGGAATGAGCCTAGTAGTAAACCGCCAGCGGGCCATTGGGGCCCGGGATGACCTTTACCGGGGTTTCGAAGACCTTGGTCAACACCTCATCGCACATGATTTCATCAGGGGTGCCGAACTCGACGACCTTGCCCTGCTTCATTGCGCAGATGTAGTCGGCGTAGTGGCCGGCGAAGTTGATGTCGTGCAGCACGATCACGATGGTGCGGTTCAGCTCGCGGGCAGCGCGCTGCAGGTGCTGCATCATCACTACCGAGTGCTTCATGTCCAGGTTGTTCAGCGGCTCATCGAGCAGCACCGTGTCGGTGTCCTGGGCCAGGACCATGGCCACGTAGGCGCGCTGGCGCTGGCCTCCGGAGAGCTCATCGAGGTAGCGGCTTTCCAATTCGCCCAGGTCCAGGAAGTCGATGGAGCGCGAGATGATCTCTTCATCGGCCTGGGTCAACCGGCCCTTGGAGTGCGGGTAGCGGCCGAAGCCCACCAGCTGGCGCACGGTCAGGCGGGTCACGAAGTGGTTTTCCTGGCGCAGGATCGAGACGATCTTGGCCAGATCCTTCGAGTTGGTCTTGGATACGTCGTAGCCGGAGACCTCGATGGAACCCTGGTCGATGCCCAGCAGGCGCCCGACCATGGTGAGCATGGTGGACTTGCCGGCGCCGTTCGGGCCTACCAGGGCGGTGATGCCGCCGGTGGGGATTTCCAAGCTGACCGGGCCGATGGAGACCGTGGAGCTGTACTTCTTGCTGACGGAATTGAGGGTAATCACAGCCGGCCCTTTCGCAGGATGAAGATCAGGAATGTAATGCCGCCGACGGCTTCGATGATGATGCCGACCACGCCTTCTGCGTAGAAGATGTTCTTCATGACGAAGTAGGCGCCGGCCAGGACCACGAAGCCGATGAGGAAGGACATCGGGTAGATGTAGCGGTGGTCGTAGGTGTCCGCCAGCTGGTAGGCCAAGGTGGCCACCAGGAAGCCGAGGAAGGTCAGCGGGCCCACCAGTGCGGTGGTGACCGCCATGAGAATCGATACGAAGAACAAGGTCTTCATGACCTCGCGGCGGTGGTTGATCCCCAGGTTGATGGTGGTTTCCTTGCCCAGGGCCAGGATGTTCATCTTCTTCGAGGACAGCACCAGGTAGCCGCCGGCAATGGCCACCAGCGGGATGGCCACGGGCATGTAGCTCATGTCGGCGTTGGCCATCGAGCCGAACAGGCGTGCGGTGAGGACATCGAATTCGCTCGGGGTCAGCAGGCGCTGCATGAAGGTCGAGATCGAGCCCAGCCCGGTGCCGATGATGATGCCCACCAGCAGCATGATCTGGATGTTGCCCAGCTTGCCCGAAAGCAGCCAGCCGTACAGCGCCACCGAGAGGCCCACCATGATCGCCACTTGCAGGACGAACTGGCTGACACCGGTGAAGAAGGTCACCCCGGCAACGCCCAGCACGAAGATCGCACCGGTCTGCACCACCCGGTACAAGGCTTCGAAGCCCATGATCGACGGGGTGATGATGCGGTTGTTGGTCACCGTTTGGAAAGCCACCGTGGCGATGGACTGGCAGGCGGCCACGATCACCATGGTCAGGATGTTGCTGGCGCGCAGCTTGGCGATGATCCAGAATCCGTCGGAGCCAAAGGGCATGGGGTTATCCCAGGCGAGCAAGCCGATCCCGAAGAACAGGGCCAGCCCGATCATGATGGACAGGGTGATCCAGTAGCGTTTGCGGACCTTCTTGGTGGGCAGCGGCCCGGCAGAACGGCCGGAGTGGTGGATGCCCAAAGCGGGGTGAGTCATGAGATTAGCCAACTTTACGCTGCCTCAGAAGCAGGAAGATGAAGACGGCCGCGCCGAGCACGCCCAGGATCAGGGAGACCGGGACCTCGAACGGCATGATGATGGTGCGGCCGATCAGGTCGCACACCGTGGTGATCGCGATGCCCAGCAGGCAGACCCAGGGCAGGTTGCTGCGCAGGTCGTCACCGCGGACCATCGAGACGATATTCGGCACGATCAGGCCGAGGAATGGCAGGTTGCCGATGACCACGGTGACCACGCCGGTAGCGACCGCGATCAGCGCGGTGCCCAGCAGCATCACCTGGCGGTAATTCAGCCCGACGTTGGTGGCGATTTCCTCGCCGAGCCCTGCTACGGTGAAGCGGTCGGCCACGATGTAGATGGCAATGGCGACGATGGCCACGATCCACAGCACCTCGTACTGCCCGCGGATCACAGAGGTGAAGGAACCCGCCAGCCAGATGCCCATGGACTGCAGCTTGTCGGTGGACAGCGCGAAGAAGGTGGAGAAGGCGCCGACCACGGAACCGAGCATGATGCCCACGATCGGCACGGTCAGCGAGGCCTTGAGCGAAATGCGCTGCAAGAACAGGAAGAAGATCATGGTGCCGATGAAGGCGAAGACAATCGCGACGCTCATCTTGGCCAGCAGCGACGCGCTGGGGAAGAGCACCAGCATGGTCAGCAGGCCCAGGCCCGCCCATTCGGTGGTGCCGGTGGTGGTCGGCTCCACGAAACGGTTCTGGGTCAGCAGCTGCATCACCAATCCGCTCATGGCCATGGCCGCTCCGGCCAGTACCAGCGCAAGGGTGCGCGGAATGCGGGTGACGGCGAACATCATGGCGCCGTCGTCCATGCCGAAGATGTCGTAGACGCCGGTGAACAGGGAGAACGCCAGCAGCACCAGTACTGCGAGGATGCCCAATGCGAGTTTTCCGGAAAGGGCCTTGCTCTTGGTCCGGGCTGGGGAGGTCGTGCTTGTCATTATGCCGCCGTGGAAATAAGTGGTGGGAAAACAGCTCTAGTGGCGAAGCCGGAATTCGGCTTCGCCACTAGCTGGCTGGGGTGTCCGGAATGCTACTTGGCAGCTTCCAGCGCGTCAGCGAAAGTATTCAGGAACTCGGTGTAGGTCTGGATGCTCTCGTTGGTGTAGGTGTCAGCAGGCATGACGACAACCTGGGATTCCTTCGAGGCGGTGACATTCTGCAGCGCCTCGGACTTCTCCAGCAGGTCCTTTGCCGGCTGGTAGTCCGCACCGTCGGCTTCAACCGCTGCGTCGCGGTCCATGACGATGATCCAGTCCGGGTTGGACTTGGCGATGGCTTCGACCGAAACGTCGTCGCCCTCGTGGTCGGTGGAGGATTCGTCGAGCTTCAGCGCCGGGGTCAGGCCCAGGAAGTCGAACATCGGGCCGACGGTGCGGCCGGTGGTAGGAGCCGAGTAGCCAAGCTCGCCGCCCGAGGCGATCAGGCCCATGACGGTCTGGTCCTTGTCGTAGGCATCGGTGACGCGCTTCTCGGCGGCTTCGAAGTCCTCAACGAGCTTTTTGGCCTCGGCCTGCTTGCCGAAGATCTCGCCCAGGGTGGTGACCTGGCGTTCCAGCTCAGCGTCAAATGGCTCGCCTTCGCGTGGGTCCAGCGAAATGATGGCGGCTTCCGGAGCCAGTTCCTTGAACTTCGCGGCGTGCTGGGTGTAGCGCTGGCCGTTGATGATCAGGTCAGGGTCGACGGTGACAACTGATTCCAGGTTCGGTTCCTTGTGGCTGCCCAAGTCCAGGATGTTCTCGTCCTTGGTGTAGGAGATGGTATCCGGCATCAGCGAGACAGCGCCTGCGGTGAGCTTGATGCCCCAGGAATCCAGGGTCTCGAAGGTGCGGTTATCCGTGGCAACGACCGACTGCGCAGGGGACTTGACGGTCTTCTCGCCTTCGTTGTCCGTAACGGTGACAGTCTTGGTGTCGCCGGCCTTGGCCTCAGCAGCCGTATCGGTTGCGGAACCGCAAGCGGTCAGGGACAGTGCGGCGATGCTCAGCAGAGCAGCGGCGCGAAGCTTAATCGAGGCCATGTTTTCCTTCTTCGGACAGCAACCGGCGTTGGTTGCGCTATTGAGTGATCTGATAATTAGCTTAGCCTTATCTGAGCGAATTAAGCCAAACGTCTCTTGTGTTAGCTAAGTCACCCAAATGCGCGAATTTAAGGCCGGAACCGTCCGCAAATGCGGCTCTTGCTGAGGCTTGCCCCAGCTGACTGGGCTATTTCAGGGAGAAATAACGATCATCGGCCTTGTTTAATTAGTGTCCGGAGGCATGGAGGAAGCTGCGTCAGACAGCGTAATGAATTGCACCTCCAGCTCATTGCATGAGCCGAGCCATGGCGCAGATGCTGCCATTGATGCCCGTTTTGCGCGCCGGTATCAGGCTGCCGGGTAGGTGATCCGCGACTGCTGGTCGATCACCGCGCCCGGGCTCAGCTCGGCAGGTTTGGCCGGATGCCCATCGATGATGTGGAATACCTCGGCACCGCGGGCCAGCAGATGATCAGCAATGATCCTGCGATGGCAACGCCACCATACAGCTTCGGCGCACATGATCGCCGTCTTCTGGCCGGCGGCCCGCGCCTGCAACCGCTGGAGCGCCTGCAGGAAATCGTCCCCGAGGGCATGGTCGGCGTAATTATGGAAGCTGCGGTTCGTCCACCATGCGTTGACTGCGAAATCGACGCTTCGGCTCACAGGACGCCTGCCGGTCAGCGCTTCTTCGTGGTGCAGGCTGATTCCTGCTGTGCTCAAGGAGGCTTCCAAGGCATCCGCATTGAACTGCGGGAATTTGCGGGAGCCGGCCAGTTTGCGGACATCCACAACATTCGTGACTCCGTACTGCGTTAGCAGTGCGAGGAAATCCTCGATGGATCGTGCCGAATGTCCAATGGTGAAAATTCCAGCGGGCAAAATGCTGGCTCCTTGGGTGGGGAAGGGGCGGGGCTAATGCTGATCGTGCTTGGCGGAGCTGAGGACTAGTTGGAGCAGCTCTTCGACTTCGGCAGCACGGGACTGCCAGTAGCCGGTGTCGAGCCCGAAGCCGAGTGTTGCTTCATCGGCGCGTTTCTTGAAATAGTCCCGGTGGTCCTCCAGCGCATTGGCCAGGTCCGCGAATTGGTCATTGCTCAGTTCCAAGTTCAAGGTTCTCTGCTTCATGAGCTTCATCCTGGGTCGAGTGCGAATTCTATGAACCCGAGCGTACGCCCATTGCCAGCCGAAATGACCGCTATCAAGCTGGCACTCAGAAAGTCGTCGCCAAAGCTCGCCGGGAATAGGCTCGTGGCAGGCCTTGTTGTGCCGAATACGAGCATCGATCAGAAGGAGCAGTTCATGGCTGAAGAAAATCGAGTAGTTCTCATTGGCGGACATGGGAAGGTTGCCCTGCTGGCAGCGCCCAAGCTGGTTGGGCGCGGCTACGCGGTCAACTCGCTGATCCGCAACCCGGAGCATGCAGCCGACATCAGCGCCACGGGCGCCACCCCAGTAGTCATCGACATCGAAAGCGCTGGCGTGGATCAGTTGGCCCAGGCCTTTTCCGGTGCCAGCGCCATCGTCTTCTCCGCAGGTGCCGGTGGCGGCAACGAGCATCGCACCCGCGCCGTGGACTATGATGCCGCGGTGCGTTCCATGCAGGCCGCCAAGCAGGCCGGCGTGGACCGCTTCGTGATGGTCTCCTACAGCCGCGCCCTGGTGGATGTGGACAGCCTGGATCCGGCCAACTCGTTCTACACCTATGCCAAGGCCAAGCACGACGCCGACGCGTACTTGCGCGGCACGGAGCTGGACTACACGATCCTGGGCCCGGGGGCGCTGACCCTGGAACCGGCCAGCCAGCGCGTGGTGCTGGCTGACAAGGCAGGCAAGGTGAACGGAGCAGACGTTGAAGGCGAGGCATCGCAGACCTCGCGCGAGAACGTCGCCGAAGTGATCACCCATGTGGTGGCCAATAATGCAGCACGCCGCTCCACCGTGAACTTCTACAACGGGAACATGCCGATCGTGGAAGCGATCGTCTAGGAATGCGCAGCCGCAGCCCTGCCTCCGCAACGGGGGCAGGGCTGTTCTGCGTCTGCGGATGAAAGTTCTGCGGCTTCCACTGAGTGGATGCGGAGCCTTCTGCCCGCGGGCAAGCGGTGGGAGGACGCCAAGGAGCTTCTCGCGTTCCGGAGCAATTATGCGCACACCCTGTATTCGGTGTCCATGGCCCATCAGCTGCTGGGCCATCACCCGGAAGCCGGTGCCAATATCGTGCTGCTGGCCATGCTGCTGCACGATATCGGCTGGTCTGCCGTGGATCCGGCCCTCGTGCTGGGCGCTATCGCACCGGGTGCGGGCAATGCCGAAGGTGGGCCAGGTCCAGATCACCGACTGGGAGAAGGTCTATGCCGCGATCCCGCATCAGGATATCTTCACGGAGCGCAAGATCGACCGGCCCGGAGCCCTGGTTGTCGTCCGCCCGGACACGTATGTCGCCCAGGTCTTGCCGTTGACTGCCCGCGCGGAACTGGCCGAGTTCTTCTCGAAGAACATGGCATTGCCGAAGGTGCCTGAATTCTCCTAGGCCAATCCGGTCCTCGATGGAGAGCAGGGCAAGAAGAAAACCCCGGTGCCGAAGCACCGGGGTTTCCTTTTGTCATCACTCGCACCTTCATGAGGTACTTATAACTCTAGGACGGCTGACTGTGAGCGCGCTGGGCTGAGCCTGCCATTTGGCTTGGCATTCAGAGACCCGCCGGAACGACGGCCGCCGGAGTCATGGGAAAGCCGTTCACGGTCTTGGGCCGCGGGGGAGCGTAGGTGCGCACCTTGGAGGTGCTCAGCCCCATGCGGACCAGCGACTCCGCGATGGTCACCGCTGCGCGCACGCCATCAACAATTGGCACGCCGGTGGCCAGCCGCACCTGTTCCTCCAGCTCGGCCATGCCGCCGCAGCCCAGGCAGATCACTTCGGCCTTGTCGTGCTCCACTGCCTGGCGGGATTGCTCGACGATGGCCGCTACCGCGCGCTGCGGATCGGATTCCAGTTCCAGCACGCCCAGCCCGCTGGCGCGCACCGAGGCGAGCCGGTCGGTCAGGCCGGCCAGTTTCAGCCGGTCCTCGATCAGCGGCACCGTGCGGTCCAGCGTGGTGACCACCGAATACTTGTGGCCGAGGAATTGCGCCGTGGAGGCGGCGGCTTCGGTAATGTCCACGACCGGGACATCCAGCAGTTCCTGCAGGCCCTCGCGGCCGTGCTCGCCGTAGCCTGCTTGGATGACCGCGTCGAATGGCTCGGTGTAGCGGACCACCTTGTCCATCACGGCGATGGCCGCCAGGTAGCTCTCGAAATTTCCTTCGCAGGAGTCAGCCCCGAAATCCGGGGTCAGCTCGATGATCTCGGTACCGGGCGAGGCGACCTGCCGGGCGGAATCCCCGATGGCGCGGGTCATGGATTGCGTGGTGTTGACGTTCAGGATCAGAATGCGCATGAGTTTTCCTAGTGGGTTGGTGCCACGGCGATCGGCTCGCCATCGATGTCTGCCAGATCGTGCTGGCGCTTGGCCAAGGCCAGGTAGGCCAGGGCACCGGCGCTCGAACCCAGGAACCAGGCAAACGGACCGACAATGTGCAGGGCAGGGACGAAGGCCAGCACCAGTGCGATCACCGAGCTGATCACCAGTGCGCCGACAGCCCGGTAGTTCACGCCGCGGGTGAAGTAGTAGGTGCCTTCGGCATCCGAGCGGTACAGGTCCATGACGTTGATCCGGGCTTTGCGGATCAGCCAGTAGTCGGCCATGATGATGCCGAACAGCGGGCCAAGCAGCGCGCCCAGGCCGCCCAGGAAGTAGTTGATGATCTCGGGGGAGTTGTACAAGTTCCAGGGCAGGATGACCAGGCCGATGACTCCGGAGATCAGTGCGGCGGTGCGGAAGTTCAGCTTCTTCGGGAGCAGGTTGGTCAATGCGTAGGTCGGTGCCACGAAATTGGCCATCAGGTTCACCGCGATGGTCAGCACCAGCAGGGCGGCGGAGGCCAGCAGCAGCAGCAAGGTGTTCGGGATCGCGCCGACAATATCCGACGGCGAGGTGATGACCTGGCCGTTGATGGAGAACTGCGTACCGGTCAGGACCACCACGATGGCGCCGAAGAACATCATGTTCAGCGGGATGCCGAAGAAGTTGCCCTTGACGATCGCCTTCTTGGAAGATGCGCCACGGGTGAAGTCGCAGAAGTTCAGGACGAAGGTGCCGTAGATCGAGACCCACAGCGCGGCCGCGCCGAACATCGCGGTCCACATCTCGATGCCGGTCTTCGATTCGCCGGTGCTCATCGAGACGTTGAAACCCGATTCGAAGAGCATCCAGATGGCCAGGCCCAGGAAGGTGGCCAGGATGACCGGGCCGGCGAACGCCTCGTACTTGCGGATCATCTCCATGCCGTAGCTGACGATGACCAGCTGCACCGCCCAGAGGGCGACGAAGCAGATCCAGCCCAGGGCGTTCAGTCCCAGGAAGCTGGTCTGCTCCAGGGCTGCGGACCCCGGGGCCACGGCAATCACCATGACGGCGAGGACCTGGGCGGCGAGGTAGGTCTGGATGCCGAACCAGGCAATGGCCACGGCCCCGCGCAGCAGCGCGGGAATCTGGGCGCCGTTGATGCCGAAGGCGATGCGGCTCATCACCGGGAAAGGGACACCGGTTTTCTCGCCCATGAACCCCGAGAAGTTCAGCAGCGCGAAGAGCAGGACCGCTCCGATGCCCAGCGCGCCGAGGATCTGCCAGCCACTCATGCCCAGCGCGAAGAGCCCGATGGCGAAGGTGTAGTTGCCCAGCGAGTGCACGTCGTTGGCCCACAGGGTGAAGATGCTGTAAGAGCTCCAGGTGCGTCCGGAGCGGGTGGTTGGTGCCAGGTCCTGGTTGTAGAGCGACGCGCTCAACTCGAAGGGATTGGCCCGGTCGATAGCGGGCCGGTTTTCCTGCGGTGCGGCCTCGGGCACCATTTCAGGGGTCTTTTGCGACATGATGGACATCCTTGTCAAAGGGTCATGCATCCGGGCAGGCGCATTCGGGCGCACTGCGGCAGGGGAAGATGACAGATCTGGGGAAGCGGAGCGTTCAGGGGAACGGCCCGTGCCTGCCTGCGGGGACGCAGGACAGGTAGGCGGGCCCGCTTACGGGTAGATCGGCTGTCCGAAATTAACGTAGAACTCGGCCGGCGAGCCGAGAAGCGGCATGGCCGGGCGCGGCGCAGCGGCAAGCCGCTGTGCGCTGTGCGTGATGCACGGTGGAAAAAGCATGGCTGCTCCTGAGCTAGGAAGTCACTCCGAGATATGTGCCAGGTGAGTAACCACCACTGTATGCACTGGATCACATTCCCGCAATAGAAAATGATAATTTCACCAGATGGTATTTTGGCCGGATTCCGGAGCCTTTTATTCCATTCTCGGAATCCGCTGATGAGCCTGCTTTTATCAGGATCGCACCGGGCGCCATTCCTGTCCTGATGCCACTGCAGCGCCCTTCTGTGCGACTCTGCGCGCATCGGCACTTCGTCCCGAAACCTTCTTGACAGTGATTGGCGTCTCGTCCTAGAGTTTTCATAAAGCAAAAGCTAACTTCCATAAAGCGGAATCTTTGGAAGGTGTTCTTGAAGGGAAATCCAGTGTCCTACACTCTGAACTGCTCGATCCTCCTCACCGAGTTGCCGCTGCTGCAGCGCGCGGATGCCGCCAAGCAGGCGGGTTTCGACAGCGTCGAATTCTGGTGGCCATTTGGCGAAGCCGCCCCCTCCGGCAAGCAGGTCGACGAATTTCTCGCCTCGCTGGCCAATGCCGGCGTCCAGCTGGACGGACTGAACTTCTTCGCCGGAGACATGCCGGCAGGCGACCGCGGACTGGTTTCATGGCTGGGGCGCGAGTCCGAATTCAAGGACAACGTCGACGCGGTAGTGGCGATCGCCGAAGCTACCGGCTGCAAGGCCTTCAACGCCCTGTACGGAAACCGCATCGAGGGCGCCGACCCGGCGGCCCAGGATGCGCTGGCCTTGGAGAACCTGGTGGCCGCGGCCCAGGGCGTGGCCAAGGTCGGCGGCACCGTGCTGATCGAGCCGGTCTCCGGCACGGAAGCCTACCCGCTGAAAACTGCGGCCCAGGCGCTTGCAGTCGTCGAGGCTGTCAAGGCCCAGGGCGAAGGGAACATCGCGCTGCTGGCCGACTTCTACCACCTGTCAGTCAACGGCGATGACGTCGCCGCCGTCATTGAAACGCATGCCAAGGACTTCGGCCATATCCAGATCGCCGATGCGCCGGGCCGCGGAGCTCCGGGCACCGGGGACCTGCCGCTGCAGGACTGGATCAAGCGCTCGCGCGAGTTGGGCTACACCGGCAAGGTCGCCCTGGAGTACAAGCAGGAAGCGGCCACCGCCTTCGACTGGCTCCAGAACGCCAGCAGCAGCGCCGCAGTCTAGAGAACACCTTTTCGCACAAGAATTTTTGGAGAATCACATGTCGCAGAACATCGCCTTCATCGGACTGGGCATCATGGGCCTGCCGATGGCCAAGAACCTGGTCAACGCCGGCTATCACGTCACCGGCTACAACCGCAGCGACAAGGCCGGCAATGAGCTGGCCGCCGCTGGCGGAACCAAGGCCGCCTCCATCGCGCAAGCCGTGGCCAATGCGGACGTGGTCATCACCATGGTCCCGGATTCCCCGGATGTCCAGGCCGTCACCCTCGGCGCGGAGGGCGTCTTCGCCAATGCGAAGGCCGGAGCCCTGTGGATCGACAACTCCTCGATCCGTCCCGACGTGGCCGTCGAGCTTGCGGCCTCGGCCCGAGACGCCGGACTGCGCCCGCTGGATGCCCCGGTTTCCGGCGGCGAAGCCGGCGCCATCGAGGGCGTGCTGTCCATCATGGTCGGCGGCGAGCAGGCTGACTTCGAGGCCGCCAAACCTGTGCTCGAAGCCGTAGGCAAGACCATCGTGCTGGTGGGCCCTTCGGGCTCGGGGCAGACGGTCAAGGCGGCCAACCAGCTGATCGTTGCGGCCAACATCCAGGCCCTGTCCGAAGCCGTGGTCTTCCTCGAAGCCTATGGCGTGGACACCGACGCGGCCATCAAGGTCCTCGGCGGCGGCCTGGCCGGCTCCAAGGTGCTTGACCAGAAGGCCCAGAAGATCCTGGACCGCGAATTCGCCCCGGGCTTCCGCCTGGCCTTGCACAACAAGGACATGGGCATCGTGACCTCCGCGGCCCGCGAAGCGGGCGTCGTGCTGCCCCTGGGAGCATTGGTTGCCCAGCTGGTCACCTCCACCGTGGCTTCCGGCGACGGGGCACTGGACCATTCGGGCCTCTTCCGCGGGGTGCAGCGCCTGGCCGGAAAGATCGACGCCCCGGTCCCTGCCTAGCACCACCAAATCTTCCTACGGCGGGGACAACTAGGTAACCCGCTTCTTCAGCTAGCGGCCGCGCAATACCGGCTACGCTCCGGTGCCGCCGGACCCCTGGTACACGGCAGGGGCCCGACGCGCCGTATCCGCTGCGCAATGGGCTTTGTTCCAGTTCATCGCCGCTAGCTGGTGCTCAAGGAAGCGGCGTTGTGGTGACTCATGCACCTTGGCTTCCCGCCGTAGGTATCCTTCTTTTCTTCTTCTCGTTCCAAAGGACGTATTCCCATGCCTAAGATGCGCGCAATCGACGCCGTCGTCCAGATCCTGGCCAAGGAGGGCGCCACCGAGGCGTTCGGCCTGCCAGGAGCCGCGATCAACCCGCTGTACTCGGCCATGAAGGCTCACGGCGGCATCCGCCACACCCTGCACCGCCACGTCGAGGGGGCCAGCCACGCCGCCGACGGCTACTCGCGGGCCACTGGCAAGATCGGCCTGTGCCTGGGCACCTCCGGTCCTGCCGGCACCGACATGATCACCGGCTTGTACGCCGCGATCGCCGACTCCATCCCGATGCTGTGCATCACCGGGCAGGCCCCGACCAATGTGCTGCACAAGGAGGACTTCCAGGCCGTGGACATCGAGTCCATCGCCAAGCCGGTGACCAAGTACGCCTCGACCGTGCTGGAGCCGGGACTGGTTCCGGGCACCTTCGCCAAGGCCTTCCAGATCATGCGCTCGGGCCGCCCGGGCCCGGCCCTGATCGACCTGCCGATCAACGTGCAAATGGCCGAGATCGACTTCGACATCGATGCCTACGAGCCGTTGCCGGTGGAAAAGCCGAAGGCCACGCGCGGCCAGGCCGAGAAGATCGTGGACCTGCTGCTCTCCGGAAGCAAGCCGATCATCATTGCCGGCGGCGGCGTGATCAACGCCAACGCCAGCGCGCAGCTGGTCGAACTCGCCGAGGAACTGGACATCCCGGTCTCCCCGACCCTGATGGGCTGGGGCGCCATCCCGGATGACCACCGCCTGCAGTCGGGCATGGTCGGCATCCAGACGCACACCAAGTACGGCAACCAGACCTTCCTGGAATCGGATATGGTGCTGGGCCTGGGCAACCGCTGGGCCAACCGCCACACCGGGGATCTGGCCACCTACCGCGCCGGACGCAAATTCATCCACGTGGATATCGAAGGCACGCAGATCGGCCGGGTGTTCTCCCCGGACCTGGGGATCACCTCGGATGCCGGCGCCGCCATCGAGGCCATCCTGGAAGTCGTGCGCGAGCGCAAGGCCGCCGGCACCCTGCCGGACTACTCGGCCTGGGCCAACGAGGCCACCGCCCGCAAGTCCACCGGGCACCGCAAGACCAACTTCGAGAACGTGCCGATCAAGCCGCAGCGCGTCTACCAGGAAATGAACGCCGCCTTCGGCCAGGACACTACCTACGTGTCCACCATCGGGCTCAGCCAGATCGCCGGCGCGCAGATGCTGCATGTCTACAAGCCGCGCAACTGGATCAACGCCGGACAGGCCGGCCCGCTGGGCTGGACCGGACCGGCCGCCCTGGGCGTCGTGCGCGGCAAGCCGGGGGAAAAGGTCGTGGCCCTCTCCGGAGACTACGATTTCCAGTTCATGATCGAGGAGCTGGCCGTCGGCGCCCAGTTCAAGCTGCCGTACGTGCACGTGGTGGTCAACAACTCCTACCTCGGACTGATCCGCCAATCGCAGCGCGCCTTCGAGATGGATTACCACGTGTCCCTGGGCTTCGATAACATCAACTCCCCGGAAACCAACGGCTACGGCGTGGACCATGTGAAGGTCGCCGAGGGCCTGGGCTGCAAGGCCGTGCGCGTCGAGGATCCCAGCCAGCTGGCTGCCGGATTCGCGCAGGCCAATGCGCTGGCCGAAGAGCACCAGGTGCCAGTTGTGGTGGAAGTGATTCTGGAAAAGGTCACCAACATCGCCATGGGCGCGCAGCTGGATGCAGTCAATGAATTCGAAGACCTGGCTTTGGACGCCGCCGATGCACCAACCGCGTTGGTGCCGATGGCAGCCTCGGCCACCGTGGGTGCGTGAAAGGGCAGTCGTCGCTGACCTGCAACCCGCAAAGTTTGGCGCGGGGCACCGGTTCACCAATACGGGTGTGCCCCGCGCCACAACAACCTAGACTTGGCATAGAGCTGCCGAGCCCCAAGAACACCTAGCAATTAACGAGTAGGAACACCTCATGAGCATCAACGAAGCTGTTGGCCGCACATCCTCCCCCACCGCCACCGGAACAACCTATGACCTGGTGCTGCGCGGCCAGCAAGTGCTGACCGCGCAGGGCATTGGCCCGCGCGAAATCGGCGTGCGCGACGGAAAGATCGTCGCCGTGCAGGAATTGGGTGCCGGACTGGCCGCAGAGCGCGTCATCGAGGTGGCCTCCGACGAGGTCCTGCTGCCCGGACTCGTTGATACCCATGTGCACGTGAACGAGCCAGGACGCACCGAATGGGAAGGGTTCGAGTCGGCGACCAAGGCCGCCGCTGCCGGCGGGGTGACCACCATCGTGGACATGCCGCTGAACTCCATCCCGCCCACGGTGAACCTCGAAGCGCTGGAAATCAAGCGCGCGGCCGCTTCCAAGAACGCCTATGTCAACGTCGGCTTCTGGGGCGGTGCCATCCCGGGCAACAAGAAGGATCTGCGCGAGCTGCACGAAGCCGGAGTCTTCGGCTTCAAATGCTTCCTGCTGCATTCGGGCGTCGACGAGTTCCCGTCCCTGAGTGTTGGCGAGATGGAAGAGGACATGGCCGAACTGGCGTCCTTCGACTCGCTGATGATCGTGCACGCTGAGGACTCCGATATCATCGGCAACTCCCCGCAACCGGTGGGCGGCAAGTACGCCGGCTTCCTGGACTCGCGCCCGCGCGATGCCGAGAACACCGCCATCGCGCAGGTGATCGAACGCGCCCGCACAACCGGAGTGCGCGCCCACGTGCTGCACCTGTCCAGCTCGGATGCGCTCCAGATGATCCGCGAGGCGAAGGCCGAGGGCGTGCTGCTCACCGTGGAAACCTGCCCGCACTACCTGACCTTGCTGGCCGAGGAAATCCCCGACGGCGCCACCGCCTTCAAATGCTGCCCGCCGATCCGCGAGAACGACAACCGCGAGCTGCTGTGGCGGGGCCTGGAGGAAGGCGTCATCGACTGCATCGTTTCGGATCATTCCCCATCGACCATCGATCTGAAGGATGTGGAGAACGGCGACTTCGGCGTGGCCTGGGGCGGAGTGGCGTCGCTGCAGCTGGGCCTGCCCCTGATCTGGAGCGAGGCGAAGAAGCGCGGACTGAAGCTGGAACAGGTTGTGCAGTGGATGGGCGTGAATCCCTCGAAGCTTGCCGGCCTGAGCGCCAAGGGCAGCATCGAGGAAGGCAAGGATGCCGACTTCGCGGTCTTCGCTCCGGAGGACACCTTCGAGGTGGACGTTCAGAAGCTGCACCACAAGAACCCGATCTCCCCGTACCAGGGCAAGACGCTAAGCGGCGTGGTCCGCCGGTCCATCATTGCCGGGACCGACGTGGACTTCCAGAATCCAACGGGTCAGCTGATCCGCCGCGAGAGCTAGGAACCGGTACCTCGCAGAGCCCCTGTCCGCAGGACGGGGGCTCTGCCGCGCCGTGGGCAATGATAGCCCCGGCGTGCTTTGGCTACCGCAGATTCGCAGCGTATTCACCGGTGGTACGCAGGCTATTTCCCTGGCGCATAACAAACAGGTATCGATTGGATGTGGCGTTAAAGGATTGGGCTGCCCAGCTCATAGACTGTCAGCACTATGGGGATAGAGCAGCCGTCACTCTGAATACAGGAAATGGGTATGAACGCGATTACTGCTGCTTCGATTATGAGCAAAGAAGTCGACGATCTGGCGTTGGGCGAAGTGGTCCAGGTGTCGCTGGTCTTCGGCGCAATCCTCATGGCTGTGCTCCTTGCCTTCGGGCTCAAGACCTATGCCCATTGGCGCCGGCATGCCAACGGTTCTCCAGCTGATCAGCGTCCGGCCGAGCGTGATGAGGCTCCGAGTCCAGCAAGCGGTACCCGTCAACTCCCAGCACCGCGGATTGAAGTGCTTTCGGCGCTCGGGGACCTGCGCCGGACCGGGGCCTTGAACCGCGGTTTAGAGGACAGCAGATGAGGTAGCCTTCGGAACCGACTGTTGACCCGACTGAGCCAGTTGACCCGACTGAGCCGACTGTGGATCCTACGGAACTTACTGAATCCGATGAAGCCGAGGAAGATCTCGTTCAGAAGGCAGCTCCGGCTGAAGGCTCAGCCGAAGCTCCGCCGCCATCTGAAAAGGATGACAAGCTTGCGGACACAGGTTTCACTGCGATGTACGTGTTGATCGCTGGACTCCTTTTGGCAGCTGCTGGTGTGCTGATTTCTCGGCGCAGCAACCGCCGACATGGCTAAAGCCTAGGATTCGAATGAGGCTGTGAACTGTTCGCGGAGCAGGCTCTTGCGATCGTCGTAGGACCGATCGTCTAGGCTCTTGCAGATAGTTCGCGCATACGCCCGACTGGAATTAATTTTCCGGTCGGGCGTTTTGCGTATCTGGACGATGTGCAAAAAACGGGCAGCTGTTTCAGACCGTCCTGAGCTTGACTCAACCGGCCGGATTATTTGGTGCGTTGCTGATGGCCTCTCCGCCCGGTGTTCTCATCTGAACTTCGCCGGTCTGGTTCCCTCCGCACTGTGAACCTGCAGCGATGAGTCACCAGAATCTAGGACCTCGGTTGAAACCATTAGTGAGCTAACAGTTGTAGCTCTCACTGCCATCGGTATTGCTTGCTCGCCGACACGCAGTTTCGGATTTCCTGCGAAAGTGCCGTCACGAAGTGAACCCAGGCGCCCTCTAACTCTATGGATCCATCGAATGGACACTCGTTGATGGCATGAAAGCATGCGCTTTAGGAATCTCCCAGCAATCCGGGCGCAGCATGGGGATGCGGCTTTCTTCGCTATCAGGAGGACCAGAGCCAAGAACGCAAAGGATCCGCTTCTGAACGCTCCATAGAAAGAGAACGTCATGAGTATGTCACTCGCAATCTTCGGCATTGTGGCCTCTATAACCGCGATCTTCAGTGCATTGAGCCGGCGGGGACGACGATGGCTGGTGCGTGACTTTACGCACTACAAGACCATCCTTGTTGCTTGGATTGCTGGCAACTTGGTGTTCGTAGCCGCGGCCTGCTGGCATCTTCTCTTCCAAGGGCAGTCGGACATCGGGGCAGTCGTGGCCATAATGATGGCCATCTCATTGTTGATTTTCTGCCTGTCCATGTTGACGCTGCAACGAAGGCCTCAGAACAACACCCGTCCGAGACGCTTCCTGGCAGTCGGAGCACATCCTGATGATGTCGAGCTGGCTTGCGGTGCGACCATCGCGAAATTGGTGGATGCCGGCCATGATGTTCGTATCGTGGTCATGTCGCAGGGTGAAAGTGGCGGACATGCTCCTCGCAGGATTCAAGAAGCCCGACGCGGAGCCGGTTACCTGGGTGCCCAGTCCCATACGGTGCGGTCCTTTTGCGATACGCGGCTGTCGGAGAATTCCAACCTGATGGTTGCAGCGATCGAGGAGGAAATCGCTGCTTTCGGACCGGATGTCGTGCTGACTCATTCTGCTACTGATATCCACCAAGACCATGAGGCGGTGCACCGTGCAGTAATGCGCGCCGGGAGGCGACTGCCCTCCATACTCTGCTTCGAGAGCCCCTCGGTGGGCAATGATTTCTCTCCAAGCTTCTTCGTTGACGTCGAGAACTACACCGACGTCAAGGTCGAAGCCATCAAGCTACATGCCGATCAGCGGAACAAGCCCTATATGACCCGTGCGCGGATCGAGTCCATGGCTACTTTCCGTGGCAACCAGGTCAAGCAGCAGCGGGCCGAAGGATTTGAAGTAATGCGCCTCGTATCAACCACAGTGGGAGATTTCTAATGAAGATCCTAGTCACCGGGGTCGGAGGTCCAGCAGGAAGCTCGCTTGCGCGCCAGCTGCACGCGCGAGGACATAGCGTCATCGGCGCTGACATGGTGCCGATAACTGATCCGCTGCTCGACGCCTTCCACCAGGTGCCAGCAGCCGGTCACCAGCAGTACCCCACTCGGCTTCAAGAGATTGTTCTCCAGCACTCAGCTGAACTGGTTATCCCGACCGTCAGCGAAGAACTCCCGGTGCTTTCGGCAGAGAGTATCCGAGAGCTGCTGGAATCGGCCGGAGCCCGATTATTGATTTCCTCGAAAGAATCCGTGCTGATCAGCGACGACAAGTACTACACGATGCTGACTTTGCGAGGGGATAACGTGCCCGTCCCCGATTTTGCCCGGATCAACGCTGGCAGTGGCGAAGCCTTGGCGCAGTTCAGCCCGGAAGAGCAGATCATCATCAAGCCACGCGTATCGCGCGGAGGACGGGGCGTCCGCTTGGCTACGGCAGGAGACCTCGGGGCAGGCCGCGTACCGGCTGGTACGCGGGATCTTGTGCAGCGCTTTGCCCCCGGACGCGAATTCGCGCCGATGATCTTCAGGAACCCTGATTCCGGGGAGATCGAGGTCTGCGTGGTGGTGGAGAAGACCGAGCTGCGCGAGGGGCTCGTGGGCAACGCAGTATCGGTGCGCCGCTGCGAGTCGAATGATCCAATAGCCGCTCATGTTGCGTGGGTGGCCAAGAATGCAGTGCAGTCGCTGGAGCTGGTCGGGCCGGTAGACATGGACGTGCGCCTGGGTGGCGATGGGCAACCGGTGGTGCTCGAGGTCAATGCCCGTTTCGGAGCCAATAGCCAGTCCGCGCCGGAACTGCTGGATGCTGCATTGCGCTTGCTCGGGGTGGCGTCCACAGCGCAAGTTGGCTGTGCATGAGTTCGGCACTCGTTCTTGGCTATTACACACTGACCGCAGTCATCCTTTCCGTCGGTGTGCTCAAGCTGGGGTTGATCCCCTTGGCGTTGCTTTTCGAATGCCGCCGGGGTCTGCTTTTCACCCGCTACGGGAAGCTGTCGTCATTGCCTCCTGGCAGCCCGGCAAACACTATTCTGCGGCCCCGCCGTCGAACCCGGGCGTCGAGGCATTTCGGGCAGATCCCGGACTACAGGGTATCGGTAATCATCCCGGCCTATAACGAGGAAGTGGTATTGCGCGCCTGCGTTGAATCAATTGTCCGAAGCAAGGGAAACCTCGCTGAAGTGGTGATTGTCGATGACGGATCCACCGATGGCACCGCACGGCTGATGCGTGAGCTGGCTCAAGAGCATCGCCTGGTGCAGGCCATCAGCCAGGAGAATGCCGGCAAAGGCGCGGCACTTAATCGTGGAATTGCCCTCGCGACTGGAGAGATACTGGTTTTTGTCGATGCCGACGGAATTTTTTCGCCGGTGACTATTCCGTGGTTGCTCACTGGATTCCGCGATGTGAAGGTGGGGGCGGTTTGCGGTGACGACCGGCCTGTAAACCTGGATAGGGTGCTGACCAAGATGCTTTCGGTCCTTTCGCATCTGGGAACGGGGGTTGTTCGGCGGGCGTTGTCCCTGATTCATTGCTTGCCGGTAGTTTCCGGGAATATAGGTGCATTCCGTGCTGATCTGGTCAGGGATCTTGGCGGGTTCCGCACCGATACGGTTGGAGAGGACTTGGAATTGACCTGGCGCTTCTATGGTGCCGGGTATCGTGTGGCTTTTGAACCACGCGCGATTGTCTTGGCGGAGTCACCTTCTACGCTGCAGGCGCTGTGGAAGCAACGAGTCCGCTGGGCACGGGGCCTGCTGCAATCGATCAAGATACATTGGCGGATGCACGGCAACCCCCGGTTCGGGCCGTTCGGAGTGTTCCTGCTGTTCAATTTTCTCACGATGGTGGTGGTGCCACTGGCTCAGATCCTGGTGCTTGCCGGATTGCTCTATTTCATCCCGGCCGGGCTGATTACCTTCGGCGGCGAAGAAGAAGCAACCTTAATTGGTCGCACCGCGATGGTGGTCGGTTGGATTGGCATCGGAATCACGCTGGCTTCGGTGGTTCTTGGCATTGCGCTGAACACTGCATGGAGGGATTTGGCGAACCTGTGGACCCTACCGCTATGGCCGTTCTATGCCACGGGGATGGGGCTCACCATGCTCGCAGCGGTAGCGTTTGAGATCCGCGGGAGGCCCGCCAAATGGAACAAGCTGCAAAGAACCGGTGTCATTTCCAGCGGTGAGTTCTCTGCCATTCTTGGAAGCGGATCATGAGCGCGGCCAAGATGCAGCGTCAACGCCGGAAACTGGCAATGGCAGCCATAGCGGGCTTGGTGACTTTTCTTTTGCTGGCGGCTGCTTGCTACATGACCAGATTCCCCACTTCTGCAGCGCATCAACCGACCCCGACGCCGGACCCCACGGTGGTCGAGCCGATGCCTCCGCAGCATGCCTGCCAAGATTCCCCTCGCGCAGAGGGCACCAGTTCCCCAGGAGACAACCTCGGCATGCGCCACTCCAAGACAGACACCCAACTTCCCCGATTTTCCAGAGTTGTGAACGTCGGTTTTGAAGATATTACCGCCGAAGATCCTGCCCGTATCCCGGAAATTGCCCGTCGATTAAATTCGGTCAGGGCGACAGGAGTATCGCTCTCCATTGGACGTCTCGACTGGGTGGCTTTCCCCTGGCCAGCCCAACGCGATGTCGAATCCAGCGAAGTCACGCAAACCGGGCGGGACTATGTTGCTGAAGCGATTAGTGCCTTCCGCTGCGATGAGCAGGGTAGACCTCGAACAATCTACTTGAATATCGATACGTTGCTGGGCAGAGAGCTGGAGCGCCGTCCATCGCTAGCAGGAATCAACTCCGAGGGGCATCCTTCCAAGAACTGGGCAAGTATCTCGGCGTGGAAAGAGGATGGACTTGATACCAGGCTTGTCGAGCTGGTTAGTGAAGCCGTTCGGCGCTATGCACCCGATGGCATCAACGTCACGGAGCTGATGTTTCCCAGCTACACGTTCGGCGAGGATGACTTGGAGAACTTTGCGAAGTTCAGCGAGCGCCCTGATTGGCCGAGGTCTGCTGACGGAACGATTGATTCCACGTCAGAGCAAATCTACCTATGGCGGTCAAACGCAGTCACCTCGATCATGAAGAAAGTGGCTGGAAGTCTGGACGAAACCGGTCCGGTGCTCACCATGGATGTGCGATCACCTGCCAACGGAGATCCAAGGGGACGCCCTGATTCCGGCCAAGACTACGGGCAGCTTCTGAACGTGGTTGACCGCCTGAACATCTGGAATTTTCGGGGCATCGCATCGTCCAATCGGGTTTCGACAGACGAATTGGTACAGCGGTACATGAAGCAGGAACCTGAAAAGTATTCCTTGGAAATCGGGCTTTGGGAAGGCGCAGGCTCCATGGACAGCAGTTCCGTGAGCAAGGAACTGCTGAATGCCGAGGACCATTCATTGCTGCATGTCTCCGTTACCCCCACTTCGTTAATGGACGACAGCATATGGTCCGCATTGGAGGGTGCTTGGAGCCAGGTTCCTGCTACTCGCCCGGGTGCGGACTAATCGCGGAATCTATGCGAATTCCGGCTCGAAGAAAAAATTTCAGATTAATCCGGATTCTTGCGTCATGATTCCCTTTTCCGCGTATCTAAGTGATGTACGCGCTGAACTGGGCAACAAGGAATTATGAGGTTTCGAGACGTCCAGTTGTCTTATGGGGAAGATGCTGACGGGTGGGCGAGTTGCAAGCTTGGGGGATGGAGCTCGCCCACCTTTCAGGATTTTCGAACCCATTTCATAGAGATATTGGAAAAATCCTGATAGGTTCTAAAGGATGAAAATGCCGTCCAAAGTCGGGCGGCATTGTCGACGGGGCATTGGTTGCCGATTGCCGGCTCCGGGGATTGGGGAATCCTTGGGGCGATCGGCGGCGGGTACCGGCGCTGTCGCGTGAAACGTTATGGGGACGTAATGACAATAGATTCTGGGGCACGCTTTGCTGACGTCAGCGATGCAGATTTAATTCGTGGCGTTAGGAACGGAAGCAGCGAGGCCCAGGACCACCTGTATCGACGGCACAGGCAAGTGGCGCTGAACGTAGCGTTTAGGCATACGAACTCTCCTTCCGATGCCGAGGATGTCGTCTCCGAAGCTTTCCTGCGGGTCTTCCGTATCATCGAACGTGGGGCAGGGCCTGATGAGTTCTTCCGCGCCTATTTACTGACTGCGGTATCGCGCGAAGCCTTTTCCAGGAACAAATCAGCCTCAAAGCAGATTACCGTCGAAGACGTCCAGGACTTCCTGCCAGGCGATGCGCACGCGGACGAGGCGATGGAACGCCATGAATCCACCTTTGCCATCCTCGCGTTCAAGGCCTTGACCGAGCGCTGGAAGACGGTCCTGTGGCTCACCGAAGTAGAGGAACTGCCGCCGAGAGACGTTGCGCCAATGCTCGGCATGACACCCAATGCGGTTTCCGCATTGGCAGTACGTGCGCGAGAGGGACTGCGCGAAGCCTACTTGGCTGCGCATATGAATGGCCAGTCAGGGTTGCCCGCAAGTTGTTCCGATATTCGTGAACATCTGCCGGCCTTTATCCGTGGAACGCTGGGGAGCCGGAACGAGCGTGGAGTCAAGGCGCACTTGAAGTCGTGCGCGAATTGCGCAGTAGTGTTCGGGGAACTGGACGAAATCGGTGCTACTTTGCGTGCTTTCGTCCTTCCTCTGGTCGTTGGAGGGATTACTGCGCTGGGGATTCCTGCCTCGGGAGGTATTGCAGGAATGGGAGCTTCGGCAGCCACGGCAACGGCTGCTGGTGGAGCTACTGCCGGGACAGCAGCTTCTGTTGCTTCGGGGGCCGGTGTGAGTATTGCAGGAGGTAGTAGCCTGGCAGTTACTTTAGGCGTTGGCTTGGTGGGTGTCGCCGTAACAGCGTCCGCCATCGGTCTGATACCGAAACTGATCGTGCATGATGAAAGAGAATGGGCCGCACCCGAAAGCGCAGTCCAGCCCCAGCTGGAAGGAGTCGAAGCCCCGATTGTTGGGGCCGAGCCATCTGCCGTCATGAGCCGTGCCATGTTCTTGCGGGACCTGACTGGACGAACTGTTCCTGATGCGAAAGACGAATTAGAATTCACAAACCAAGTGGAATCGCCATCCACGAAGCCGTTTTTCCCGCTGTCACATATGCCAGCGGCAAGACCGTCGCCTGAAGCGACCTCTGAATCTACTTTTGAGCCGACTGCGGAGCCAACGGTGGAGCCTTCAATCGAGCCGACTCCGGAACCGACTCCGGAACCAACGGTGGAGCCGACTGCGGACCCGACTCCTGAACCAACCCCGGAACCGACTCCTGAACCAACTCCGGAACCAACGGTGGAGCCGACTGCGGAACCAACTCCGGAACCAACGGTGGAGCCGACTCCGGAACCAACTCCGGAACCGACTCCTGAACCAACTCCGGAACCAACGGTGGAGCCTACAGTCGACCCGACTCCGGAACCAACGGTGGAGCCGACTCCGGAACCAACTCCGGAACCAACGGTGGAGCCGACTCCGGAACCAACTCCGGAACCGACTCCTGAACCAACCCCGGAACCAACGGTGGAGCCGACTCCGGAACCAACTCCGGAACCAACGGTGGAGCCGACTGCGGAACCAACTCCGGAACCAACGGTGGAGCCGACTCCGGAACCAACTCCGGAACCGACTCCTGAACCAACTCCGGAACCAACGGTGGAGCCTACAGTCGACCCGACTCCGGAACCAACGGTGGAGCCGACTCCGGAACCAACTCCGGAACCAACGGTGGAGCCGACTCCGGAACCAACTCCGGAACCAACCCCGGAACCAACGGTGGAGCCGACTCCGGAACCAACTCCGGAACCGACTCCGGAACCGACTCCGGAACCAACGGTGGAGCCTACAGTCGACCCGACTCCGGAACCAACGGTGGAGCCGACTCCGGAACCAACTCCGGAACCAACGGTGGAGCCGACTCCGGAACCAACTCCGGAACCGACTCCGGAACCAACCCCGGAACCAACGGTGGAGCCGACTGCAGAACCGACCTCGGAACCGACTCCTGAACCAACCCCGGAACCAACGGTGGATCCTACGGTGGAGCCTTCAGTCGAGCCGACTGCAGAACCGACCCCGGAGCCAACGGTGGAGCCGACTGCGGAACCAACCTCGGAACCAACCTCGGAACCAACAGTTGAGCCGGAAGACGACCAAGACGGGTCTGGATTCCAGGTCATCATGGCACAAGAGGAAGGTGGATTCTTTGCGAATTACACCTTCGATATCAGCGGAGCTTCTGAAAGCGATCCAATAAGTTTCGAGGTGCGGCTCAACTGGCTTTGGGTGGATAACATGACGTACAAGGGGAACTGCGTTCCCTCGAACATGCGAGCTAATTCGTTCAGGCTAAGCTGCGAAGGCCCAATGACTATAAAGCTGAAGCAGTTCTACTTCCTTGGGGGCCGGACTATTGCATTTGAAAGCCAAGGGAACTCGAAGGAGAAGTTCGAATTCAAGATTCCAGGACTCTAGACGCAGCCCAATCGTCCTTCCATTGCCATTCCAGGGCCATCCGGAATGTGCTTCGCGGCTAGGATCGTTCCATGACTGAAAAATCTCTTCCAGTGTTGCCGCCTGTCAATGCAGAAGCTGCTGAACAGATGTGGTCTGCGTACCTGGTGAGCAAGGGGATTCCGCGGACCGAGGCACCGCACTATGTCGCCGAATCGTTCGGTGATCATCCTGCGCTTGCCGATGAGCTTCTGGATGAAATGCTGCACGGAACCAAGCGAGCGACTTCATCTCTGGCTAGCGATTATGCCTATTACAACGAACGTGTCCCGCAACCTGAAGACCACTGCATTGTCTGCGATGGGCAAGGGCAGCCGCGAGCAATTTTGCGAGTACTTTCCGTCGAGCGTTCCTCGTTCTTCGAGGTAGACGCGCAGTTTGCCGCGGCCGAGGGCGAAGGGGATCTCTCGCTGGAATACTGGCGCGCAGAACATGAAAAATTCTGGCGCCGAACGCAGAAATCCATAGGAATCGACTGGAACCCTGAAGACACCGCCAAAGCCGGGGGAGAGCTGGTCTTGGAACGCTTTGAAATTTGCTGGCCGCAGGAGCATGCCGACTAGCCGGTCGAACTTCGTCACGCTGGCCTGCGGTCGAGAACGCGCGGGCGTAGGGTGGAGACAGAGGGTTTCCCGTGAAAGAAGCCCGGAAAAGAAAGGTTGAACATGTCGATTGTCGTCATCAATGCCCTATCGGTTCCCGGCGAAGCTGGACCGGAACTGGAGAAGCGTTTTGCTGCTCGCAAGCATTCAGTGGATTCTTCACCGGGGTTCGAAGGGTTCAAGTTGCTGCGTCCGGTCAATGGTGGAGACAAGTACTTCGTGTACACCCAGTGGGCAACCCGCGAGGACTTCGAGAACTGGCGTACCCAGCGCGCTGATGCGGCCCATGCTGGCAACGATGCCAAGAAGCCAGTGGCCAGCGGCGCTGAACTTCTCGAATTCGAGATCGTCGAATTCTAGGCGCAGCAGCCTGCGGGCAACGCCCCGATGCCTTCGTGGTATCGGGGCGTTATCTGCATCCAGGACCCTTTCGCCTACCTGCGTCCCTTGAACTTGCGCCGTGCCGAATCGGCCAGCAACGCAGCACCCAAGGCGATGCAAAGCAGTGCGCCGATCAAGAAGGTCATGTCGATGCCTTCCGGGCTGGCCTCGCCATTGAGTCCGGGGTGGGTGGCGATAATGGCCGCGGAAATCGCCGTGCCGAAGGAAGAACCTACAGTACGCAGCACCTGGTTGAAACTTACCGAGCTGCCTAGCTCCTTGGTCGCTACGCTGCGGGCGATCAATGCCGGCATGGCCGCATAGCTTGCGCCCATGCCGATGCCGAAGACCAGCATGCTCAGCAAGATCTCCCAGAGCGCCGAGTGGAGCAGCCAGAGCATGGTGCCTGCTGCGGCCATGATGATCGCTCCAATGGGAAGCATGACCTGGATGCCAACGCGTTTTGCAAGTATGCGCACCACGCGGTTGGCAGCCAAGCTGCCTACCGAGAGCGGGAAGATGACAAATCCTGCCCAGAAGACCGGCAGGCTCAGCCCGTAGCCCGTTGCCGCATCTGCCTGGGCTACCAGTGATGATACGGACATGCCGATATACAGTGCGGCGCCCAGGGCGATGGCCGAGATATTGGCCAGGAGGACTTCGCCCTGCTTGAGCGTGCGCAGATTAATCAGCGGGAGGCCAAGGCTGTTTTCTACCCTCACCCAGATGATCAGCACGATGACCGAGAAACCGCCCAAAACAAGGGTGGCAGGTGAAGCCCAGCCCCACTTGGGCCCCTCGGATATGGCCAGCAGCAGGGAGGTGAGCCCCAGGGCCAGCAAGCCGGAGCCGGTGTAGTCGAAGGGGCGTTGCTCGGCCTGGGTATCGGGGCCTGCAGGAACAACTTTCCACACCACGCAGATGGTGGCCAGCACGAATAGCGCACCGAACCAGAACGCGTAGGAGTAGTCGAAAATGCCAGCGATGATGCCGGTCAATGGATAGCCGATGCCGATTCCGGAAGCAACCGTCACCGACAAGGTGGAGATGGTGTTCTGCACGTGCTCGGGCGCTACATAGCGCCTGGCGATGGCGATGGTGACCGGAACAATGCCGTAGGACAATCCCTGGAGCACGCGTCCGGCAAGAAACACGCCAAAGCTCGGTGCGGACGCTGCCATGACAGAACCCAGGAACATGGCCGCCAGCGAGACGAGCAGCAGCCGCTTCTTATGCGGTCCATCGCTGAGGCGTCCCATGATGGGTGTTGCCACGGCGCCGGCCAGCAGATTCACGGTGAGCATCCACTGGGCGGCGGCAATATCGACATTGAACCGCAAGGAAATCGAGGGGACCAGCAGCATGCCCAGCGAGGAGACGATTGCCGTGGCCAGCGCGGCGAAGACCAGCGTGGGCACCAGCGGGCTCTGGTTGGATGCGTTGCGGCTCATGGGCGGACCGCGGTATTGATTTTCTTGAGCGCGGGCAAGGCGGAGCGGATCAGGGAACGGTCCTCCTCGCTCAGGTTCTCGCCCATGGCTTGGAGCAGCGCGGTCCGGCCGAGCAGGATTTCCTGGTCCAGCTTTTGGCGGCCGTCATCGGTGAGCTGGAACCAGAGCTTGCGGCGGTCGGCCTCGTCCCGGTGCAGCTCGATCAGTCCGAGGCCTTCCAATTCCTTGGTCGTCAGCGAGATGGCCTGCTGGCTGACCCCGATGGCCTGGCTCATCCGGGCGGCACTGGCCCGGCCTTCGGTGGCCAAGGTGTGCAGGATTCCCAGTTTGCCCGGGGAGATGGATCGTGCCGTGCGTATCAGGCTCAGCAATGGCGAAAGCACCTCGAGCATTTGCTGGGGAAGGTCTGCGGGCTCGGGATCAATTTCCATAGCTATAGAATACAATTAACTTGTACAAGCTTCTTGTGGAATGCTCGTGAGGCTGCACACTGCCCCGATCCATCGGGCGCGAGAAGGCGGTACTCGCTCGCTTGGCCCCGTGGCTCGCAGGCATGTCGCCGTAGTAAGTGGTTGTCGTTTTGGTGCGCTCCTGATGGATTCCGGCTCGTGCCGCGCACTCCTGGCCCTGCGCCGGGACCGCGTGTGCGCCGCAGGGAAAATGCCTTCCGGACCCTGTTGGCCGGCATGTGCAAGACCTGGATGGGCTAGCGGGGGATCCGGTCGCGTGGCGCTTGGATGCCGGGGGTGTTCCGGGCGGCAGAAAACCCTTGACCGGCGTTCGGTAGGTGCTCTAGGCTTCAAGATAACCTGATATACCAGTCGGATACTAAGGGGTTCCGGCGGCCTGGACCGTGGTCCTGCGCGCCGGAAATCCCGCCGAACGGTGCAGGGATCAACTTCCATGCGTCCCGAACGAGGGGAAACCCCATTGATCTCCAATGAAACTGTCAGCAGCTACCTTGAGCGGCTTGCCTCGGGCGCCCCGACGCCAGGAGGGGGCGCGGCCGCGGGCCTGCATGCGGCGCAGGGCGCGGCATTGGTGTCCATGGTTGCCGAATTCACTTCCGGACCGCGGTACGCGGACGTCCAGGAGCAGGCCCAGCAGATTTCCGAGCATGCCCGGCTGCTGATGCGCCAGGGGCTCTTCGCCGCTCAGGAAGACGAAAGGCTGTTCGGCGCCCTGGGTGCCGCGTACAAGCTGCCCAAGGAAAGCAGCGAGCAGAAGTCGGAGCGCAGCGCGGCAATTCAAAACGCCACCATCGCCGCCGCCGCACCGCTGGTCTCTACCGTCGAGGCCTCCATTGAGGTCATCAAGCTGGGCCAGCGCCTGCTGCCCATTGGCAACCGATCGGTTCTCAGCGACGTGGCCGCCGCGGCCGAAGCTGCCCGGGCGGCCTTGGCTACCGCGCTGGCCACCCTGGAAATGAACATCAGCTCAATCAAGGACATCGCCCAGCGCGACCGGCTGGTCCAGGCGGCCAGCCAGGCCAGCGAGGCGATCGCCCACGCCGAAGAGCTCAGCGCGCACGCCCGTGCGGTGGTGGCAGCATGACGGCACGCAATCTAGCCGGGCAGCCGGTGGCTGAAGCGATCCGCGCCCGCACCGCAGAACTGGTGGTGCGCATGGCCAGCGAGGGCACCAGTGTCCGGATCGCGGTCGTGCTGGCCACCGATAACGAGGCCACCGCCTGGTATGTGCGCTCGATCGAACGGGCCGCCGCGCAGCTCGGGGTGGACTGCCAGGTCGTGGATCTGACCGGGTCCGGCCAGGAGCAGCTGTCCGAAGCGATCACCGCTTTGAACGAGGACAGCTCGGTGCACGGAATCATCTTGCAGACCCCGTTGCCGCCAGGGGTGGATGCCGCGGCGCTGGTGGCGCTGATCGACCCGGCCAAGGACATTGACGGGGCCAATCCGCTGAGCCTGGGACGGCTCAGTGTCGGCCAGCCGGCCTTTGCCCCGGCTACCGCACGCTCGGTCATCGAGATCCTGGAGCACTACCGGATCCCGCTGTCCGGGCAGCATGTCGCGGTGGTCGGACGCTCTGCGGTGGTGGGCAAGCCGTTGGCCCAGCTGCTGCTGCAGCGCGATGCCACGGTGAGCATCTGCCATTCGAGGACCGTCGATCTGGCCCAGTTAACGAAGTCCGCCGCGGTGGTCGTCATGGCCGTGGGCAAGGCGAACCTGCTTACCGGCAGTGAGGTGGATGAAACCTCCGTGGTGATCGATGTCGGAACTAATGTCAACGCTGAAGGCAAGCTGGTGGGGGACGTCCATGCGGCATCGGTGCGCCCGCTGGTGCGGGCCCTGAGCCCGGTTCCGGGGGGCGTGGGCACGGTAACCACAGCGTTGCTGGTCCTTCATGCCGCGCAAGCCGCGGAGGCAAGCCTGCAGGCGGCCCCGGCGAAGGGAGCGCGCATGGCCGGACGCCGGTAGCTGGCTGGCCGGTGTTCCGGGTTCCGCTGCGGGCAAGCCAGCGTGCAGCGGAACCCGGAATGCCGGAACCGCAATTGCCATGGCGAAGCGAATTACGTGCACAGTGCACGCCGGAGAGGAACATGAACTGGGATCTGCCGCCGGCCAGATGCACCACGTGCCGCCGCCGCATCATCGATTGGGAGGTTGATGATGCGGTGGCTTTCTGCTGCCCGCCGGTTTTAGTTCGCCCGGGTTAATGCCGCTGGCCTGGCGATTTCTCCCCGGGCTCCCTTGCGTCTACCTTCGCTCGGAAACGGGCGCCAGGGCGTTCAAGGCCGCCTCGGATGCGGCCCCGCTGGGAGCGTTGCCGCGCAAGCACTGGATAGCTTCGCCAGTATGTCACGTAGGGAATTTTGGTGCCCGGAAGGCAGTTCAACCAAAGGGGATAGCTGCTGCGAAGAGCGGCAGGCACCCGCAATGCCGGACTTTGCTGAAGGGAAATGGAATGCCAACGCTGGGAATCATCGGAAGCGGGAATATCGGATCTGCAATCGCCCGATTGGCCGTTGCCGCGAATGTGAACGTGGTGATTGCGAATTCCCGCGGAGTCCAATCGCTGCAGGAACTCGTGGCCGAGCTGGGGCCGCTGGCCGCAGCCGGCACGGTTCAAGAGGTGGCCGAAGCGGGCGAAGCCGTGGTGCTGTCCATTCCGCTCGCTGCGGTACGTGAGCTGCCAGCCGGGTTGCTGCACGGCAAGACAGTGCTGGACACCAGCAACTACTATCCATCCAGGGATGCACGCATTGCCGAACTCGACAGCGGGACGATGACGACCAGCGAACTGGTGGCGAGCTGGCTCGATGGTGCTCGCTATGTCAAAGCCTTCGGCAACATCCTGGCCCACCACATTCCGCTGCTGGCCCGTCCCGCCGAGGCTGCTGGCCGCTCTGCGCTTCCCATTGCCTCCGATGATTCCCAAGCGAAGGAGCAAGCAGCGGCAATCATCGAACGCCTCGGCTTCGATACGCTGGACGCGGGCGCGCTCGCGGAAACGTGGAAATTCGAGCCCGAATCCGCCGGATATACGCGCATCTACCTGGCGGATTCCACGACCCCGGATGACCAGCTGCTTTCCTCGATTCCAGCGCCAACACCAGCGGACCAGGTCAAGGCAGCACTGGATTCCGCGGCTCGCGTGAATGTTGCCGAACGCGCCTTCTGAGCGGCCCGTTGCCCTCCAGCGGAAGGCCATCCGCGGCCGCTATCGGCAGGGCACCCCTATTAAGAGGCATGAATGCATGGCGTACCGCCTCGGCGTGCAGGCAGCCACGCAGGTTAACGACGACAGGCCGGGCACCGCTCGCATGAGCGGTGCCCGGCCCCGGGTATGTGCGTCTAGCCGCTAGCTGGCCGAAGTAGCCAGCGAAACTCCGCGCAAGCGGTCCATCTGCGGATCGTACAGCGGATCATCGACCACGGTGGCGGCAATCTGCTTGCCGAAGTACTCGATCGCCACCGGGTCACCGGTTTCCACCGAGATCGGCAGCCACGCGTAGGCGATCGGCTTGCGGACCGTGTATCCGTAGGCGGCGCTGGTGACGTAGCCGGAAGGCTTGCCATCCACGTAGACCGGTTCCTTGCCCAGGACCATGGACACGCCATCATCCACGGTCAGGCAGCGCAGGCGCTTGGTGGCCGCCGCGGCACGTTCGGCCAGCGCCGACTTGCCCACGAAGTCCGCGGTCTTGGCGGCTTTCACCGCGAAGCCCAAACCGGCCTGTTCCGGTTCGTGCTCGCTGGTCATATCGGTGCCGAAGGAACGGAAGCCCTTCTCCAGTCGCATGGAGTTGAACGCCTCGCGCCCGCCGGCAATGATGCCGTGCTCCTGCCCGGCTTCGAAGATCGCATCCCAGAGCTTGGCGCTGACATCCGCCGAGGCGTAGAGCTCCCAGCCGAATTCGCCCACGTAGGACAGGCGCATCGCGGTGACCGGGATGCCGGCGATGGAGATCTGCTTGGTGCGGAAGTACTTCAGCCCCTCGTTGCCCATATCGTCGTCGCTGATCTTGGCCATGACCTGTGGGGCCAGCGGGCCCCACAGGCCGATGCAGGAAGTCCCGGCGGTGATATCGCGAACTGCCACCCACTGGCCCGGGTTGGCCTCATTGAACTTGCGCGCTTCGCGGTCCAGGTAGGCGACATCCACGTTGGAGTTGATGCCGGCCTGGTAGACCTGTTCGGAGAGCCGGGCCACGGTGATGTCGCTGGTGATGCCGCCGGCATGGTCCAGCAGCAGGGTGTAGCTGACCATGCCCGGGGCACGCAGCATATTCGCCGTGGTCAAGCCCTGGAGCATCGGCCCGGCACCGGGGCCGGTGACTTCCACGCGCTTGAGCGGGGTCATGTCGAACATGGCCACCGCGGTGCGGGTCTTCCAGGCTTCCACCGCGGCAATCGGCGAGTGGAACTTGCTTGACCAGCTGTCGCGCTCCGGGGCCGCCCACTCCGCCGGCAATTCATCGAGCAGCGCGGCGTTGGCCTCGTACCAGTGCGGGCGCTCCCAGCCGGTGCCCTCCAGGAAGAAGGCGCCCAGCTTCTGCTGGCGGGAGTAGAACGGGCTGGTGCGCACGGCGCGGGGCTTGGTGCGCGGTTCCAGCGGGTGGCGGACATCGTAGATTTCCACGAAGTTCTGCTGCGAGGTCTCGCTGACGTACTCCTTGGTGGTTTGCACGTCCTCGAAGCGGTTCAGGTCGCAGTCGCTCAGGTCCGTCGTGGAGGTGCCGGTGGTGATCAGCTCGGCCACGGCCTTGGCGATGCCCGGCGCGTGGGTGACCCACACGGCCTCGGCCGCGTAGAAGCCGTCCACTTCCCTGGACTGGCCTACCAGCGAGCCGCCGTCCGGGGTGAAGGAGAAGATGCCGTTGAAGCCGCGCTGGATCCGGGTATTGCGCAGATCCGGCAGCAGCTCCTGGCTGGCTTCCCATTCGGCGGCGAAGTCCTGCGGGGTGAATTCCAGTGAGGAAGGCATCCGCTCGTGGGTGATCTCTTCCGGGCGGTAGGCCTGCAAGGTGTCCAGGTCCACCGGCATCGGGCGGTGGGCGTAGGAGCCGATGCCGATGCGATCTCCCCACTCGCGGTAGTAGAGGTCGCGGTCCTGGTAGCGCAGGATCGGGCGGCTGGCACCGGCCGGCAGCTCGTTGACTCCGGCCAGCGACGGGGCCGGGGTGCTCCAGGCGAACTGGTGGCCCAGCGGCAGCAGCGGGATCGAGGTGCCCACCAACTTGCCGATGTTCGGTCCCCAGAAGCCTGCGCAGGAGACCACGATGTCCGCCGCGAAGCGCTCCTCGCCGCAGATGACCGCGGCGACCTTGCCGCCGGAGACCTCGATATCGGTGACGATGGTGCGGTCGCGGAACTCGACTCCCGCGGCCTTGGCGCGTTCCATGACCAGCGCGGTGCCCTTGGCGGCCAGGGCCAGCCCGTCGCCCGGGGTGAACAGGCCGCCCAGGACCTTCTCCGGGTTGAGCATCGGGAACTTCGCCAGGCAGGCGGCGGCGTCGATGACTTCGGCGTCGACCCCGTAGGAGCGGTTCCAGCCGGCACGGCGATGCAGGTCGGCCAGGCGCTCATCGGTGGTGGCGATTTCCAGTCCGCCCACCGGAAGGAAGGAGCCGCGCCCGTCGGCGCCCACCAGGCCGGTGAGCTTCTCGATGGTGTACTGCGCGAATTCGGTCATGGACTTGGACGGGTTGGACGAGAAGACCAGGCCCGGGGCGTGCGAGGTGGAGCCGCCGGGAAGATCCAGCGGACCCTGCTCGATGACCAGGGTATTGGTGTGGCCCAGCGCGGCCAGTTCGTCTGCGAGGTTGGCGCCGACGATGCCGGCGCCGATGATGAGGATCCGAGGGGAAAGACGGGACATGGGGACTCCTTGAAAGCTGATGGTGTGGTGGTGGCCGGCGCGCTAGGCGTCGATGACCAGATCCGATTGGGCGGTGGAGCAGCAGGGCAGGAATTTCCCGGCCGCGATTTCACGGGCGCGGATGCCGCCCTGGTGGTTCATCGCCACCTCGCCTTCGAGCTTGACGACCTTGCACGAGCCGCACATGCCCTCCTGGCAGTTGGCGCCGATGCGCACCCCGGCCCGCTGGGCGACACCCAGGATGTGCTCCTGGGAACTGATCCGGACATTCACCGCGGTGCGCAGGAAGGTCATGGTCAGCTCGCCTTCGCCCACGGTGGGGAAGGAAGCGGTATCCGGCGAGTCCTGCGCGGGAACCAGCGGTGAGGCCGGCGGCAGCGGGGCATTGGAATCGACCGCCACCAGCTTCTGGCCGCTGGCCTCGATGGTGCCGCTCTGGTCGTACTCGGGTTCGTACATCCCCAGCTCCGGCGGCTGGCTCTCGTAGAACTCCTCCACGGATTCGGCCACCTCCTCGGCGATGGACCCGGCCAGGGCGATTTCCTCCTGGTATTCGAGCAGCGTCTTGCGGTCCCCGGAGAAGAACTCCATGAACACCGAGGTGTCATCCACCCCGGCCTCGCGCAGCAGCTGGGTGGCCGAATTCAGGTACCCTTCCGGCCCGCAGGCGAACACCTTGCGGCCATTGGCGTCCGGGGCCACCGCGTCGATCGTCGCCGTGGTCAGCCGCCCGGCAAAGCCCTTCCAGCTCTTGGGCTTGGCCCGGTCGCCCAGCGAGTAGAACACCTTGATCCGCGAATCGACCTGCGCAATGTATTCCAGCTCGGGCCAGAAAGCGAAGTCCCCGGGCACGGTGCCGTGGCAGAGCACCACCACATCGGCCTGGCCGGGCAGCGAGTGGATGGTGCGCACCATCGACATGATCGGGGTGATCCCGGCTCCGGCCGCAAGGAACAGGTAGCGGGCGCGCCGGTCGGAATCGCCCAGGTGGAAGGCGCCCACCGGGCCGAGCATCTCCAGCACCATGCCCGGACGCAGGTTCTCATGCGCCCAGGAGGAGACCAGGCCCTTGGGATCGCGCTTGATGCTGACATTGAAGGTCCAGGGCACGGTGGGCGCGCTGGAAATCGAGTAGCTGCGGTCCACCGGGTCCTGGTCTTCGCCATGCACCGGGAAGGCGATGTTCAGGTACTGCCCGGCGCGGAAGGCCAGCGGGGCGCCATCGGCGCGGCGGAAGACGAAGGTCATCAGCCCGCCGGCTTCCTCGATGGTCTGCACGCATTCGGCCAGGAACTCCTGGGGGTGCCAGGGTCCCAGCGCGCGGGCCGCGCTCGCCGGGCCTTCCTGGGAACTGAGGACCCGGTTCCACGGCATTTCCAGCCCGCGGATGCGCTGGGCCGCTACGCTCGATGCCAGCTGGGCGCCTGCGCTCATGCCAGGTGCTCCAGCACGCGCTGGGTGTACCAGTTGATGAACGCCTCGACCTGGTATTCGCTCTTCATGTACGGGCCCGGCTGGTAGGCGGGGCTGGCTGCGCCCTTCTGGCACAGCTCGACGAAGGCCTTGTCCTGCAGGTTGGTCTGCTTCCAGGTGTGGGTGAGCTTCTCCAGATCGTAGTCGTCTCCTTCGACCGCGTCATCGGCCACCAGCCAGGTGGTGCGCACCAGGGTCTGGTGCTCGTTGATCGGGAAGGCGGCGAAGGTGATCACGTGGTCGGACTGGAAATGGAACCAGCTGTTGGGCTGCAGGTGCATGGAGCAGCGGCCCAGCCGGAAGTCGCGCAGCTCGCCGAGCAGCTTCTTGGACAGGCGGTGCCCGTCGGCGGAGAAGGATTCCCCGTCGCCGTCCAGGGATTCGCGGGAGATGCGGATGCCGGCGATGCGGGTGTCCAGCTGCTCCACGACCTCGTAGGGCAATCCGTAGCGGCGGCAGCGTTCCTCCAGGGCCGCCTGGGCTTGCTGGTTGCGTTCCCATACCTCTTCCAGGTGCGGCGGAACGGTGTCGTCGCTCAGCCCCCAGGTGGGGAACAGCGAGCAGGCCAGCTCGGGGTGCCCGTCGCAGTGGTAGCACTCGCGGTTGTTCTCCATCACCAGCTTCCAGTTGCCCTCCTCGATGATGTCCTGCTGGTAGGCGACCTTGGCGCGGGCGATATCGTGCGGGGCCAGGTAGGGCTCGAAGATGCCGGCGACCTCGTCGAAGTCCGCCGGCGGGTCCTGGGCCAGGGAAACGAAGACCAGCCCGGCATGGACCCGGCCGTGGGCGCGCTTGAGCGCGAAGCAGCTCTTGTCGAACTTGCCTTCGCCCGGGGCGGAGGCGTGGATCAGGTCCCCTTCGGGGGAGTAGGTCCACGAGTGGTAGCCGCAGACCAGGTTCCCGGTGCTGCCCGAAGCTTCGGTGAGCACGCGGGCGCCGCGGTGCCGGCAGACGTTGTGCAGCACGTTGACCCCTCCCTCCTCGGTGCGCAGCACGATCAGCGAATGCGGACCGTAGTCCACGGTCACGTAGTCCCCGGGCTCGGGGATCTCGGCAATGCTCGCGGCGAACAGCCAGTGGGTCCCGAAGATGGCCTGCATTTCGACATCGAATACTGAGGGGTCGGTGTACAGCGGGGCTTCGAGCGAGTAGCCCTTGCGCCGGTTGCGGAAGAGTTCGGTGATCTCGGCGAGCTGTTCTTGGTTCACCGACGTAGCGAGCTTCCCACGCGTAGTGCGCGGTGCGCTTACCGAAGCGGTCATCTGTTACTCCTTGGAACACGACGCGGCTGGCGTCCTCTGGCTGTGGTTGCGCGGGCCGATGTGAGGCCGGTCACCGCATGAATCGAGACTAGGAAGAAATAGTCGGCAAGAAAAGCGCAAGAAATTGAACGGAACCGTGCACAATTGGTGCATGATCGATCCACGCTTCGCCACCCTGCGGGTCTTCTCCTCCACAGGCTCGGTAGCGCGCACCGCGGAACTGACCGGCTACTCGGCCTCGGCGGTCTCCGCGCAGCTGCGCGAACTGCAGCGCACCCTGGGCATCAAGCTGATCACCAAGGAGGGCCGCGGGGTGCGGCTGACCTCCGCGGGCCGGCATTTCGTTGCGGGCCTGGACGGGATTGTGACGCAATGGGAGCTGCTCGCGGCGTCCGCGCGCAACGCCTCCGGGCAGGTGCAGGGGCAGTTCGGCCTGGGCGGTTTCTCCACCGCTGCCGCGCAGCTGCTTGCCCCGCTGGCCGCGAACCTGCGAGCCACTCGGCCCGATACCGAGGTGCAGCTGATCGAAGCGCAGCCGCAGCGCTGCCTGGACTTGCTGCTCGCGGAGCGGATCGACCTGGCCGTGATCGTGGCCAGCCAGACGTCCGCGGGTTCTGCCGCCAGGGACCGGTTCGAGCAGACCGTGCTGCTCGATGACCCGCTGGATGTGGTGCTGCCCGCCACGCACCGGCTGGCGCAGCACAAGTCCGTGGCCCTGGAGGACCTGGCCGATGACCCGTGGATCTCCGAATCCGGGCAGTCGGTCTACCGGGCGCTGTTCGTTGCCGCCTTCACTTCGCTGGGGGTCACCCCGCATATCGCCCACGAGGCGGTGGAGTGGGAAACCATGATCGCGTTCATCGGGGCGGGCCTGGGTGTGGGGCTGCTGCCCCGGCTGGCCACCCTGGGCGATGCGCAGAACGTGGTGCGCCGCCGGATTTCCGGGGCGGCCAAGCCCTCGCGGCGCATCGTGGCGGTGACCCGCAAGGGCAGCCGCGGCTCGCCGCTGATCGAGGAATCCCTGGATATCCTGCAGCGCACCGCCAAGGACATCATTTCCCTGCGCTCGGCCGAGGAACTGGACGGGTAGCCGGTCGCTGGCGGGCTGCCGGGCCCGGCGGATTTCTCGCCGGGCTATTGACATGGATCACATCCAGTGGTCAGACTTGGGCACATCCGATTTGGTATCCAACTGATATTTCAAGGAAGTGGTCCGCTATGGGCAACTTGGCAGTAAGCTACGCCGGGGCAGGCAAGGTCGAGCTGATCGACACCCCGTACCCCGAATTCGAATTGAAGGACGGGCCCGGGGTCCACCCGGCAAACGTCGGGCGGCAGGTGCACCACGGGGTCATCCTGCGGACCATCGCCACCAACATCTGCGGTTCGGACCAGCACATGGTCCGCGGCCGCACCACCGCGCCCGTCGGGTTGGTGCTGGGCCACGAGATCACCGGCGAAGTGGTGGAAGTAGGCCGCGATGTGGAATTCCTCAAGGTCGGCGACGTCGTCTCGGTGCCCTTCAACATCTCCTGCGGCCGCTGCCGCAACTGCAAGGTCGGGCAAACCGGCATCTGCCTGAACGTCAATCCCGACCGCCCCGGTTCCGCCTACGGCTACGTGGACATGGGCGGCTGGGTGGGCGGCCAGGCCGAATACGTGCTGGTGCCCTACGCTGACTGGAACGCCCTGAAATTCCCCGACCGCGACCAGGCCATGGAGAAGATCCTGGACCTGGCCATGCTCTCGGACATCTTCCCGACCGGCTACCACGGAGCCATCGGCGCCGGGGTCACCGTCGGTTCCACCGTCTACGTCGCCGGCGCCGGCCCGGTGGGCCTGGCCGCGGCCACCTCCGCGCAGCTGCTGGGTGCGGCCACCGTGATTGTCGGGGACCTGAACGCCGACCGGCTGGCTCAGGCGCGCAGCTTCGGTTGCGAAACCGTGGACGTCTCGCAGGGCGACCCGGCCGAGCAGATCGCCCAGATCCTGGGCGTGCCCGAGGTCGACTGCGGCATCGACGCGGTGGGCTTCGAGGCGCGCGGGCACGGGCACGACGCTGGCAAGGAACAGCCTGCCACGGTGCTCAATTCGCTGATGGAAATCACCCGTGCCGGCGGCAGCCTGGGCATCCCGGGGCTCTATGTCACCGGGGATCCGGGCGCCGAGGACGAAGCGGCCAAGGTCGGTTCGCTGTCCATGCGCTTCGGCCTGGGCTTCGCCAAGTCCCACACCTTCGTCACGGGCCAGTGCCCGGTGATGAAGTACCACCGCGGGCTGATGCAGGCGATCCTCTCGGACAAGGTCTCGATTGCCAAGAACGTCAACGCCACGGCCATTGGCTTGGACCGGGCCCCGCAGGGCTACGCGGCCTTCGACGAAGGCGCCGCGCAGAAGTTCGTGCTCGACCCGCACGGGCTGATCAGCGCCTGACCCGCGCTTGACGCGCATTTAACCGCTGCCCGCCGTGCCGGCCGGGAACAATTCCCGGCCTGCACGGCGCACTTCCGGCCGGCTCTTGAGCCCGGCCGATTTGCCGGCCCCGGCCACCACTCACGAGCAACCCCGGGACCCCGGCTGATTCGGCGCGCCCGCATTCCCCTGCCGGCCCGCCACCTATTGCCTTTATTGAAGGAAACCGAAATGAAACGCACTGAGCAACCCGTGAACGACCTGGTCAGCGAGCTGCACTCGGCTCGCCGGCGCCGGCCCAGAAGATACCTGTCCTCCGGCACCGACTACTGGGTCTTCGGCATTGCCGGACTCCTCGCCCTGGCGTTCATCGCCTGGGGCTTCGCTTCGCCCGAAGGGCTGGGCTCCGCGGCCGGGAAGGCCCTCGACTGGGTGATTACGAACACCGGCTGGGTCTTCGTGATCGCCGCGACCGTTTTCACCCTGTTCGTGCTGGTGGTCGCGGCCAAGAGCTTCGGGCGCATCCCGCTGGGCAAGGACGGGGAGAAGCCGCAGTTCAGCACGGTTTCCTGGATCTCGATGATGTTCGCCACCGGCATGGGCATCGGGCTGGTCTTCTACGGGGTGGGCGAACCGCTGTACTTCTACATGTCTCCGCCGCCGGAAACCGTGGGCGGGCAGACCTCGGCCGCGGTGGGCACGGCCATGGGCACCACCATGTTCCACTGGACGCTGTTCCCCTGGGCCATGTACGCGATTGTCGGGCTGGGCATGGCCTACGGCAGCTTCCGGCTGGGCCGCCCGCAGCTGTTCTCCTCGATGTTCACCTCGATCTTCGGCGAAAGGGTCGTCCACGGCTGGGGCGGGAAGACGATCAACATCCTGGCTATCCTGGCCACGCTTTTCGGCTCGGCCTGCTCGCTGGGGCTCGGCGCGCTGCAGATCGGCGGCGGCATCCAGTCCGCCGGGCTGCTGTCCTCGGTGGGTTCGGGGGTCCTGGTACTGATCATTGCGGTGCTCACCGCCTTGTTCGTGGCCTCGGCCGTCTCCGGAATCGAGCGCGGCATCCAGTGGCTGTCCAATATCAACATGGTGCTGGCGGTGATCCTGGCGCTGATCGTGTTCATCGGCGGGCCCACGCTGTTCATCCTGAACGTGATTCCCAATGCGGTGGGCTCCTTCATCGCTGACTTGCCGGAAATGGCATCGCGGACCGCGGCTTCCGGGGATGGCGACATGGCCGCGTGGCTTTCCTCCTGGACCATCTTCTACTGGGCCTGGTGGGTTTCCTGGACCCCGTTCGTTGGCCTGTTCATCGCGCGGATCTCGCGCGGGCGCAGCATCCGCCAGTTCGTCACCGGGGTGCTGCTGGTACCTTCCACCGTCACGCTGTTCTGGTTCGCCATCTTCGGCGGCGGCGCCATCGGCCTGCAGGAGCGGGCCGAGCGCAACGGGGACATGGGCCAGGCACTGGCCCAGATGGTGGACGGGGCCCCGGACATCGACTTCAACTCGGTGCTCTTCGAGCTGCTGGGCGCACTGCCGTTCCCCGAGTGGTTCTCCATCGCGCTGATGGCCCTGGCCGTGGTGCTGATTGCCATCTTCTTCGTCACAGGGGCGGACTCCGCCTCGATCGTGATGGGCGCGCTGAGCGAACGCGGCGCGCAAGAACCTTCGAAGAAATCGGTGGTCTTCTGGGGCGTCTCGGTGGGAGCGGTGGCCGCGGTCATGTTGCTGGCCGGCGGGGACCATCCGGCGGCGGCCCTGAACGGGCTGAAGAACATCACCATCGTCTCGGCGCTGCCCTTCGTGCTGGTGATGTTGCTGCTGTGCGTGGCGCTGTGGAAGGACCTGTGCCGTGATCCGCTGGTGCTGCGCGGCAAGGTGGCGATGGAGGTGCTGGAGCAGGCGGTGGATGACGGAATCGACCGCCACGAAGGAGAGCAGTTCAGCCTGATGACCAGGGAGAACTCCATTGTGGCCGCGTCGGGCCTGCCGGCTGGAGACCGGCCGGAGCCGGTGGCCCAGGAGCTGGAAGCCCCGGTGCGCGAACCGCAGCCGCGGCCCGAAACTGATCTGGAACCCGAGGGCGCCGGCCGCTAGCGGCCGGTTCGCGTCGCCGGCATCCAGCTAGGGGGCGCGGCGCAGGGCCTGCTCGAAGTGGGCCACATGCTCGGAGACCAGCCGCGCTGCCAGCTGCGCGTCGCCGTCGAGGATGGCGCGCAGCAGGGCCGAATGCTCGGAAATGTGCTCTGCGATCGGAGGCATCTGGTCGATGACCAGGCACCAGATCCGGGTCACCAGATTATCCAGGCGCACCAGGGTTTCCTCCAGGTACTTGTTGGCCGCCGCTTTGTAGATGAGCCGGTGGATGCGCACATCCAGCAGCAGCAGCGAACGCTGGTCCAGGGCGGGATCCAGGGCATCGATCTGCTGCAGGTAACTGGCCAGCTGCTCGCGGATCTGCGGGTCCTTGTTCGCGGCCGCGTTGCGCGCGGCCAGCGGCTCGAGCACCTGGCGCATTTCGGAGATGTAGTTCAGCTCATGGAAATCCACGGCCGTGGCGAAGGTGCCGCGGCGCGGATAGGACACCACCAGATGGTCGGTTTCCAGCCGCTTGAGAGCCTCGCGCATCGGGGTGCGCCCAATGCCCAGTTCTTCGGCCAGCTGCGGCTCGTGGATCGGGTGCGTCGGAGCGATTTCGAGCAGCACCAGCCGGTCGCGCAATGCGTTGTAGGCTCGATCAGCCATCGAGCCTTGCTCGGTGGCGGCGCTGGTCAGTTCGGTGGGCCTTGGCATATCGCTCTCTATCACTGTTCAAAAATCAATTGCCGACACACAAAGAGTATCGCCCCGGCTTCGATTTGGGCGCTTTTCCTGTGCCGATGCGCTCAACAGCCCTTGGCTTGCCGGCCAGCGGCAGAGCGGAAAACCGTACTGGGGGCGCTGGGAAAGACGCCAGGAAGAACCGCCGGAAAAGTTGTTGACGCTGTGCTGAAGCACACATAGTATTGTGATCATCAATTGATATATCAGTATCCGGCCAGAGGTTGGCGAGTCTGCCCGCAGCTGCTTCCGAAGGCAGGGGCGGCGCGCAGTTCCGCTGGGAAAACTCAGACCGGACGGCTTTGAATCCGCGGCGCAGAGCACTGCGCGGAAGCCAGGTGCAACCGCATGAAAATCCCCCGAAAAACCACTACGAGCCATGGCGAAGCTAATGCCATCTCGGCGAAACCAAGGAGCGGCACGATGACCGAACCGAACAACAAGTATGTCCTGACCCTCACCTGCGCCGAGCGCCCGGGCATCGTGCATGCGGTCACCGGGTTGCTGCTCAAGCACCATGGCGACATCCGGGAGCTCAAGCAGCATGACGACCAGCTTTCCGGGACGCTCTTCATGCGCATCGAATTCGAGGTCGCCGCGGCGGAGGATATCCCTGCCGAGATCGCCGAACTCGAGTCGGGCCTCGGCCAGCTCGCCGATGAGCACCAGGCGACCTGGGGTTTGCGCCCGGCCGGCAACAAGAAGCGCGTGGTGGTGATGGTCTCCAAGTTCGGCCATTGCCTGCATGACCTGCTGTTCCGCGCCCGGATGGGGGAGCTGCCGGTGGAGATCGCGGCAGTAGTCTCCAACCACCCGGACCACCGGCAGCAGGTCGAGTGGAACGGGATTCCGTTCTTCCATATTCCTGTCACCCCTGAGACCAAGCCCGAGGCCGAGTCCAAGCTGATGGACCTGGTGGAGCGCTTCGAGGTGGATCTGGTGGTGCTGGCCCGCTACATGCAGGTGCTCTCCGATGATCTCACCCGCAAGCTCACCGGCCGGGCCATCAACATCCACCATTCGTTCCTGCCCTCCTTCAAGGGGGCCAAGCCCTACCACCAGGCCTTCGAACGCGGGGTGAAGACCGTGGGCGCCACGGCGCACTACGTGAATTCGGAGTTGGACGAGGGGCCGATCATCACCCAGCGCGTCCAGGAAGTGGACCACAGCTACGCGCCCGAGCACCTGGTGGCCGCCGGACGCGATACCGAGTGCAAAGCCCTGTCCGATGCGGTGCGCTGGCACTGCGAAGACCGGGTCTTCCTCAGCGGCTCGCGCACTGTGGTGCTGCGCTAGCACCCTCCGGGCCAAAGGCCCCGGCGGGGATTCGACGGACATCATATGACGATGCCCGCCGAACCCGGCCGGGGCCTTTGCTGTTGCCCGCCGTTTGGGCCCGGAGGCGCTCGACCGGAGGCGCAAAGGCCGGGAAGACAGTGCGGTCGAATGCAGGGGCACGGAAGTTTTCCCAAGTTAACCTAGGAATTATCCTTGTCTTGGCCACTGGGGCTATGCAAGGCTATGGATCAAGCGGGTGCTTGTGACCCAGCTCATGAAATAAGAACCAGCGGCTCCCAGAAGGAATGTGTCGATGTTTGGACTACCGGCGTTCACGACCATGGTCATCATCGGGGTTCCGGCCCTCTGGGTGATCTACACAGCTGTTTTCCTGTGGCTCAGCCGCGGCTGGAAGCGCGAGGATGCGAAGGAGCAGCAGTGAGCATCGAGATCCTGTTCCTGGTCATCTATTTCATCGCCATGGCCGCCATCGGCTTCTGGGCGATGAAGCGCGGTAAGCAAGATGCCGAAGGGTTCCTGCTCGGCGGACGCAGCCTCGGCCCCGGCGTCACCGCGCTGCGGCTGCAGAGTTCTTCCATGTCCGGCTACATGTTCATGGGTGCCGGATCGATGGGCTACACCCAAGGCTATTTCAGCATGTGGTACGCGCTGGGCGACCTGGGCGGCGGCATCCTGAACCTCTCGGTCCTGGGCCGACGCATGCGCAAGCTATCCCAGATCCTGGGGTCCATCACCTCCATCGAGTACCTGGAGCACCGCTATCCCTCGAAGTGGATCCGGCTCATCGCCGCTCCCGTGGCGCTGTTCTGCATGTTCTTCTACGTGCTGGCCCAGTTCATCGCCGGCGGCCGCGGATTGGAAATGGTCTCCGGGGTGTCCTTCCCGGTGGCCTTGGCGATCGCCATCGGCGTGATTGTCCTCTATACCTTCCTGGGCGGCTACCTGGCTGTGGCCTACACCGACTTCGTGCAGGCCATCATCATGGTGGTCGGCATGGTCTGGATCCTGGTTGCCACGCTGATGGCCGTGGGCGGTTTCACCAAGGGCAATGAGACTGTGGGCGGGATCAACCCCAACCTGCTGACTATGTGGGGAGCGGATCTGGGCTACCAGGGACAGTGGGGAGTCATTCTCGGTGCGCTGCTGGTCTTCTCCATCGGCTACATGGGCTGGCCGCACGTGGTGGTCAGCCACATGGCCATGAAGAAGCCATCGGTGGCACGCACCGCAGGGGTCTACTCATTGGTATTCAACTTGCTGTTCATCCCCGGCCCCTACCTGGTGGGCCTGTTCGCGCTGATCCTGCTGCCCAACCTGGCCAACCCGGAAACCGCGATCTTCGAGGTCGCCGACGCGGTGCTGCCGACCTTCGCCGTGGGCATCGTCATGGCAGCGATCATGGCAGCCATCATGTCCACCGCCGATGCCCTGCTGCTGCAGGCCGGCACCATCGCCAGCCAGGACATCTACGCCCGGTTCATCAACAAGAAGATGAGCGATGCGCAGATGGTCTGGGTCTCGCGGATCACCGTGCTGGCCCTGGCCATCATCGGCTATGGCATTGCCGCTTTTGATCCTCCCGCGGTGGCCGCCGTGGTGATCTTCTCAACGACCGTGCTGGGCAGCGCCTTTGTCCCTTCCTATATCTGCGCGGTGTGGTGGAAGAAGGCCAATACCGTTGGCGCGATCTCCTCGATGGCCGCCGGCACACTGGTCTCGGTGCTCTGGCAGGTGTCCGGCGCGCCGGATGCCACCGGCATTGATCCGATGGTCACCGGCATCCTGGCCTCCACCGCGGCCATGGTCATCGGCAGCCTGGCCAGCCAGAAGTCGCATCCCGTGCCGGAGCATATTGGCCGGGCCCTGGATGAGACCGCGAAGATCGGCCCGATCCCGAAGAAGATGCTCATGGGCCAGGATGCACTGCTGGCCAGCCAGGCGGAAATGGCGGCCCGCGGTGAATGAACTGGTGCTGAAAACCTTGGTCGATGACCAGGACGCGCAACGCATCCTTGCCGCCAAGGCGCCAGGGCTGAGAGTCGAGTCGGCCAAGCTGCGCCATCATCCCTTTGCGGGGTTCATCTTCGAGGTGCCGCAGCTGGCCGGGCGGTCAGGGCAGGCGCACGCCTTGGTGGACTACTACTCGGGCAAGGCCTTCGTCTGCGATCCGTGGCAAGCCGAAGATGCGGAAACCGGCCAAGTGCTGGACCGGGTGGCTGATCCGCAGTGGAACACCATCGATTTCGACACCGCACGCCGGCGGGCCAAGGCCCTGCTGTCCACCGAGGCGCTGCGCCGGGCCCGGCTGGCCTGGCGCGGCGGGGTCCGGGAAAAGAGCAGTGTCGCAAAGGTCTGGAAACCCAACTGGATGATCGAAGCGAGCCTGGAGAAAAAGTCCTACCGCGTCATGGTGGACGGACTGAACGGCGGCTACTTCATCATCGGCAGCTGAGACTGGAAACGCCGGAGGACGGCGCAATGACCAAGATCCATCCCACCACAGGAAGACATCGGAGATTCAATGAAGAATATGCCAAAGCAGTTCCCCGCTCAGTTGCTGAAGAAGGGCTCCTGCATCGTTGTCGGCTCGGCACTGTTCCTCGGCTTGGGGCTTGTCCCGGCCAATGCCGTAGGCAACGGGCCGGACTACACCGGAAATGAAACCATCAACACCTCGATCCTGCATACGCACGAGTCGATGGCCGCCGAACTGCGCAAGCAGGATGCCAAGCAATCGGCGATGGAACTGGAAGTCATCGGCCAATCCGCCAAGGGACGCGATCTGTTCCTGGCCAAGTACCTTTCTAACCCGGAAAATCCCACGATCATGTTCCTCACCCAGCAGCACGGCAACGAGCAGCTGACCACCGAGGGGACCCTGGAAGTGATCAAGCACCTGGGCTCGGGGCGGATGAAGGAGGTGCTCAAGGACGTCAACATCCTGGTGGTGCCGATGCTGAACCCGGATGGCGCCATGGGCGATGTGGACTTCCCGCTCGATGACTACATCGCCTCGGGGGACCGGCACCTGACCCGCTACAACGCCAACAACGTGGACATCAACCGGGACCACGTGGCCAAGACGCAACCGGAAATCCAGGCGCTGCACAACAATGTGCTCTCCGCCTACGGCATCGACTACATGATCGACCTGCACCATCAGGGCACCCGCTCGGCGGTGGACGGCAAGCTGGTGTCCGGCTCGATCCTCTACCCGACGACCCCGGACGTGCCTGAGGAAGTCCGCGAGGGTTCCAAGCGCCTGGGCGCAGTGGTCTACCAGAATGTCGACCGGACCGGCTGGGGCCACTTGGGCAAGTACGTGGGCGGGACCGCCAACACCATTGCGCGCAATGGCATCGCGGCCGAATACGGCATTTCCACCTTGCTCTTCGAAATGCGCGGCATGAGCGATCACAGCAACCCGGATTATGTCCTGGGACAGAAATCCAATGGCTACTTGCGCCAGCAGACCATCCTGACCCTGGAGAGCACCATCAAGGCGGTAGCCGATGGCTCCGTGGAAACCATGGACACCTCGTTCTGGGACAGCCTGCCGGAGCAGTCGACGTTGCCCGGAGAAGAGGCTGACGAATAGCCGATCCAGTTGATGGCGGGCCCGCAAGGGCCCGCCATTGTCCTGCCTGGAGCAGGAGAACCGCGCTCGGCCCGAAGCGCTGCTGGCCCTAGGGGCGCATGCGGTACGTTTCTACTAGCACTGTCCATACCGGCAAGGAAGCTGAACCATGCTCATCCGCAATGCCCGCCCCTGGGGCGGTCCGCCCAGCGACATCCTGATTGGCGACGGCAAGATTTCAGCGATCTCCGTGCACGACCCGCAGCAGGTGTGCAACGCTGCGGACGTCGATGGCCGCGGGCGCATCCTTCTCCCCTCCTTCTCCGACGTGCATGTGCACCTGGATTCCACGCGCATCGGACTGCCCTTCCGCGAGCACACTGGACGCCCGGGGGTGTGGGGCATGATGAGCAACGACCGGGAGAACTGGCGGGACGCCGAAATCACCTTGCCCGAGCGCGTGGCCGGAACCCTGGAACGGATGATTGCCCGCGGCACCACCCGTGTGCGTTCCTTCGCCCAGGTGGATGTGGATTCCAAGCTGGAGAAATACGAGGCCGTGGTGGCCGCGAAAAAGAAGTTCGCCAACGAGGCCGAGGTGCAGATCATGGTCTTCCCGCAGGCCGGGATCCTGCGCGAGCCGGGTACCGTCAAGCATCTCGAGGACGCTTTGGAAGCCGGTGCGGATGCCATGGGCGGCATCGACCCCTGCGCACTGGACCGCGACCCGGTCCGCCACCTCGACGTGGTGTTCGGGCTGGCCGATAAATACCAGGTGGATATCGACGTGCACCTGCACGAGCCCGGTGCGCTCGCCGTCTTCTCGGCAGAGCTGATTGCCGAACGCACCCGGGCGCTGGGCATGCAGGGCCGGGTCAACCTGTCCCATGCCTACGAGCTGGGCAGTGTCAGCGAGGCTGCCAGCCACCGGCTGATCGACACCTTCGCCGAGCTGGACATCTCGCTGACCTCCGTTGCGCCCAGCACCTCCAATCATCTGCCGCTGGTGGACCTGGTTGGAGCCGGGGTGCGCTTCGGCTTGGGCGAGGACGGGCAGCGCGACTACTGGAGCCCCTACGGGAACTGCGATCTGCTGGACCGGACCTGGCAGTTGGCTTTCGTCAACGGGTTCCGCCAGGACGAACTGATCGGGCATGCGCTGGCCGTGGCCACCATGGGCGGTGCCTCGATCATGGACCGCTCGGTGCCGCGCCTGGCTTCGGTGGCCGACCGCCCAGGGGTGGCCGTGGGGGACCGGGCCGATCTGGTGCTGGTGGATGGCGAGAGCATTGCCTCCACCGTGATGGACCGGGGCACCGACCGCACCGTCATCCACGACGGGCGGGTGGTGGCCGAAGGGTTGAAAGTGCTCTCGGTCGAAAAACCGTACTGACGGGACGTGCTACCGCTAGCGGTGGCGCAGCGAAGCCACCCACGGCTCGCCGAAGATCAGCTGGGTGCGGCAGTGCGCCACCTGGGGCAGTGCCAGCAACTTGTCGATGATCAGTGTCTGGAGCTCAGTGCTGTTGGCCACCGCGACATGGACCAGATAGTCCTCGCTGCCGCTGACGTTGTACAGCGCCAGGGTTTCGGGCAAAGCTAGGGCCTTCTGCACGAAGTCGTTGGCAGTGTCGCGGGCGTGCGGACGGATCTGGATTCCCAAAAACGCCTGCTCGCCCTTGCCCAGCAGGCTAGGCAGTACATGGGCGCGGGTAGCCACGATGGTGCCATTGCGGCGCATGCGCCGGATCCGCTCCAGGCAGGTGCTGGGCGCGACCCCCACCTCGGCCGCGATCTGCTTGTTCGGCATCGTGGCATCAACCTGCAGCAATTCCAGTATTGCCCAATCTACCGAATCCAATTCGGGAGATTTGATTGATTTCATTTCTGAGTCACTCATGGACTGATTCTAGCGAATTTGACCCCTAGTCTGAATCTGGAATAGCAGTTGAGGCTGGAGGGATGGCATGGGGATCGAATCATGGGTGGCATTTGCCCTGGCGCTATTGGTGGCGTTGGCAGTGCCCGGCCCCGACCTGGCCCTGGTGGTGCAGGCGGCCACGCGCTCGGTCCAGCAAGGCGTGTCCACGGCTGCAGGAGTAGTCACCGGGCTGATGCTGCATGCGCTGCTGGCGGTGGCCGGGTTGACCGCGCTGCTGATTTCGGCGCCAGGGGCCATGGCCGCCGCCCAGATTCTGGGTGCCGTGGTGCTGCTGTGGATGGGGGCCAGCATGCTGCGCGCCGGATTGCCTCGGGCGGACAACACCGTGCCGGCCCAGACCCCACAGGCCCGGAGCGGCTACGCCCGCGGGCTGCTCACCAATGCAACCAACCCCAAGGCACTGCTGTTCTTCGCTGCCATCCTGCCGCAGTTCATCGGGCAAGCCGAAGGCGCCTCAGTCCGGACCGCGTTGCTTTGCGCAACGGTGGTCCTCGGGGCCGGTCTGTGGTGGGCCGGGGCCATCACGGTCATCCGGTTCTCCGGAGTGCATCGATCGCCATCCGCCGGCCGCATCGTGACCTTGGCCGGCGGGGTATCCTTGGTGGCAATTGCCCTCGGACTACTAGCTGCCGCGGTGCTGGGGCTGGCTGATCCGATTGCCGGATGGCACCGGTAAACCACGAAATCGATAGGGCGCTCATCGGCTGCCTGTTGGAAAGGAAGAGCAAATGACCCGCATTCTGATTGCCGGTGCCGGTGCGACCGGCGGCGCGCTGGGAGCACGCCTGCTGGCGGCCGGAAGGGACGTGACTTTTCTGGTGCGCGAACGCCGCCAGGCCCAGCTTGCCGATCATGGACTGCGCTTCAGCGCCCCGGATTCCCAAGGTACTTGGCCGGTTCGGGCAGTCACCGCTATCGCGGGTGAAGAGCCCTTCGACCTGGTGATCGTCGCGGTCAAAGCCCCTGCGCTGGCCTCGCTGATCCCGGAACTGGCCGGCGCTATGGGAAATCGCACCCGCATCCTGCCGCTGCTCAACGGCATGGCCCATATCGACGCCCTGGAGCAGGCCTTCGGCGGGCGGGTGCTCGGCGGCATTGTGAAGATCGTTGCCACGCTGGATGAGCAGGCAGTCGTCCAGCAGCTGACCGGCCTGTGCCAGCTGGGTCTCGGCGGTCTGCACGGACAGGAGATCCCCGAGCCGATCATCGAGGCTCTTGATGTGGGTGGCATCGAGCTTGGAGTGCTCGACGATGTTCTCGCCCGGCTCTGGGAGAAGTGGGCTTTCATCGCCGCGGCCGGGGTGATCACCTGCCTGTTCCGCGGGAATATCGGCGATATCCTCGCCGCCGGGGGAGAGCCCAAGATCCGCGAAGCCGTCGGCGAATGCGAACGGATCGCGTCCGCGGCCGGTTATCCGGTCAGCGAGGCGGGGCATGAGCAGTCCATCGGGCTGCTGACCGAGCCGGGCAGCTCGTTCACCGCCTCGCTCTACCGCGACCTGGGCCACGGCACTCCCGTCGAGGCCGAGCACATCATCGGGGATCTGGCCGCCCGGGCACAGCAGCTGGGTGTGGCCGCCCCGCTGCTGGATGCCGCGCTGCTGCAGCTGCGCACCCACCAGCAATCGCTGGATCGTGCCGGCACTTCCGCCGCCGGATAAGCCGAAGGCCGCGGTGCCGGAACCGGAAAGTCCCTGCGCCGCGGCCTTCGAAGGCAGCAAGCTATGTGGCGCGCAGCGCGACGAACGTCGCCGAAACGACCTCGGTGACCGCGCGCTCCCAGTCGCCGAGCAAGCCCAGCACGTTCTGACCATCGGAACGGCGGCCTTCCAGCTGCCCAGCCAGTGCGGCCAGCGTCGCGGTGCGCAGCTCGGTGTTCAAATTGACCTTGCCCACCCCGAAGGAAATGGACCGCGAGAGGTCCGCAGGCGCAATGCCCGAAGCCCCGTGCAGCACCAGCGGCACCGTTGATTCGGCGTGGATGGCTTCAAGCACATCCCAGTGGATTTTCGGTTCGCCCTTGTACCGGCCATGGACATTGCCGATGGCCACGGCCAGCAGCTGCGCGCCGCTGTCCTGGACGAATCGGGCCACCTGCGCCGGATCGGTCAGCTGGGAGGCGCTCTGCTCAAAGGCCTTGTCCTCGTTGCCCGGCAGGGCACCCAGCTCGGCTTCCAGCACCACCTCAGGGCCGATCAGCGAACGAACCTGCTGGACGAAGGCGGTATTCTCCTCCAGCGTCCCGGCCGAGCCGTCGGCCAGCACCGCGGTGGCGCCGGCTTGCACCGCCCGCACGATCAGCTGCGCGTCGCTGGCGTGGTCCAGCTGGATGGCTACCGGAACGGCGGCCTGCTCGCCCAGGGTGCGCAGGGCGGAGATCAGCCGCAGGCCCGCGGTGGAGCTGGCGGCCTTCGGCGCGACATTCAGGATGACCGCGCGGTCCTGGGCTTCGGCCTTGGCGACCACGGCCAGCGCGGTGGTGAAGTCGTAGCAGGTGAAGGCGGGGACGGCGTGCCCTGCGGCAATGGCCTGGGCGGCCATCTGGTTCATGGGGGTGAGCATCGGGATTATTACACTCCTGCAGCGGTGATGATGGCGTAGGTAATGGCGGTGAGCGCGAACCCGGCCACGCCCAGCACCGTGGTCAGCACGGTCCAGGTGCGCAGGCCCTCGGCCACGGACAGGCCCAGGAAGCGGGTGACAATCCAGAAGCCCGAGTCGTTCACGTGGCTCAGGCCGAAGGCGCCGAAGCCCACAGCGACCAGGATCAGCACCGTCTGCACGGTGGAGAAATCGCCGGCTTCCACGGCTGCGGCCAGCAGGCCGGTGGTGGTGATAATTGCGACCGTTGCAGAGCCCTGCGAGGCGCGAAGGATGGCGGCCAGGATGAAGGCCATCACGATGATCGGCAGGCCGGCCGCAGCCAGGGACTGCGCCAGCACGGTGCCGATGCCCGATTCGGTGAGCACCTTGCCGAACACCCCGCCGGCGCCGGTCACCAGGATCACGATGGCCGCCGGGGCCAGGGCCGAATCCATGACCTTGCCGGTCTGCTCGCTGCTCCAGCCGCTGCGCACGCCCAGCAGGTAGTAGGAAACTAGCACGGTGACCAGCAGCGCGACAGCAGGGGATCCGACAAAGCCCAGGATGTTGGCCGCAGCGGATTCCGCGGCGACCAGGGAGCCGCCCACGGTGCCGAGCATGATCATCACGATCGGCAGCAGGATCATGGAAATGACCATGGACGAGGTTGGGGCCTTGGTTTCCACCATGGTGCTGCCCCCGCTAGTTCCCTGGCCGGAGCCGAAGGATTCGAACTGCTCTGCGGTTTCCGGCAGCATCGGGATCTCGCGGCGGTTGATCCGCTTGGCCACGAAGTAGCTCAGGACGCCCAGCGGGGCGCAGAACGCCAGGCCCAGGATGGTGGCCCAGCCGATATCGGCGCCGAGGATCTCTGCGCCGCCGACCACACCCGGATGCGGCGGAACCACTACGTGGATGGCCAGCATGATTGCGCCCACCGGCAGGCCGATCTTCACCGGCGAGACCCCCAGGGCCTTGGCGAAGCCGTAGATGATCGGCACCAGCACGATGAAGCCCACGTCGAAGAACACCGGAATGGCCAGCAGGAAGGCCGCGGTGGTCAGCGCGGCGATCACCCGGCGCGGGCCGAAGAGCGCGGTGAAGCGGGTGGAAAGCACCTGGGCTCCGCCGGAAATCTCGATGACCTTGCCGAGCATCGCGCCCAGGCCCACCAGCACGGCCACGCTGCCCAGCGTGCCGCCCATGCCCTCGGTGACCAGGCCGGCCACCTCCTGGATGGGGATGCCCGCGGCCAGAGCCACGAGCATGCTGACCAGCAGCAGGACAATGAAGGCGGGCATCTTGAACTTGATGACGCCGAGCAGCAGCAGGGCCACTCCGGCCACTGCGATCAGTAGCAGCATTAGCGGGCTCATGGGTTGTGTCGTCTCCTTTGACGCGGTGCGCGGGTGTCGAACTCGCGCGCTGATGACTTTACTGGGCAGCCTTCGGGGCTACGACCTTGATGACTGCGGAATCGTCGGCCGCGGCCAGCTCGTGGGCTTCGCCCAGCAGGTAGAGCTGTTCGGCCGCCGAGGCCACCGGGGTGGACAGGTGCAGGGAGCGGGCCGCGGAGGTCACGATGCCCATGTCCTTGACGAAGATGTCCAGGCGCGAGAGCACTTCGGCACCATCCTCGGAGTAGGCCTCGAGCATGCGAGGGCCGCGGTTGCCGAGCATGAAGGAGTTCGCGGCGCCGGCCTGCAGCGCTTCCAGGGTGGTGGCCTGGTCCAGGCCGAGCTTGTCCGCCAGGGCCAGGGCCTCCGCGGCCGCGGCGATGTGCACGCCGCACAGCAGCTGGTTCACCGTCTTCAGGGCCTGGCCATCGCCGGGCTTGTCGCCCACGATGCTCAGGGTGGAGGCCAGCAGCTCCAGCACCGGGCGGACCTTCTCCAGCTGAGCCGGCTCGGCTCCGACCACGATCAGCAGGTCGCCTTCGCCGGCGCGCACCGGGCCGCCGGAGAGCGGCGCGTCCACCAGGCCCAAGCCCAGTTCGGCCAGGCGCTTGGCGGTGGCGGGCACTGCTTCCAGGCCAACGGTGGAGGTCAGGATGACCACTGCGCCGGCTTTGAGCTGCCCGGCCACGCCCTGCTCGCCGAAGAGCACGGCATCCAGCTGCTCGCCGTTGCGTACTGCCAGCAGCAGTGCATCAGCGCCGGTGACCGCTTCGCGGGCGGAAGCGTAGGTAGTGATGCCCGACTGGCTGGCCAGGGCCATGCGTTCGGCCGAGATGTCGAATCCGTTGACTTCCAGCTTGGTGGCCAGGCGGGTTGCCATGGGCAGGCCCATGGCGCCCAGGCCGAGGACTGCAACTTTGGTAGTGCTCATTGGGATCTCCAGGAAATTGTAAAGATGGTTAGAAAGTGGCGCTCAGCTTGGCGGTGACGGCGGTCAGCGAGCTGTCGTCGCCCACGTTGCCGGCGAAGACGATGTAGGGGATGCCGGCGGCAGGTCCGTCCACCGATTCCCAGAGCGAGACAATGCCCGGGAGCATCGGCCCGCGCACGATGGCATGGCGGATTTCCAGGCCATGGGCGGCGACATCCGAGGAGGTGATCCCGCCCTTGGCGATCACGAAGCGCGGGGGAGTGGCGTGCAGGATCAGGTTGACGACCGAAACCACCGCAGCGCTCACGGTGCGGGCGATCTCCAGCGACTGCGCCGCGTCATCGGTTTTCACCAGCTTGCGCGAGGTGTGCACGATGACATCCTGGGTGGCCAGGGCGGCGCTGATCTGCGCGGCCTTGCCCTTCAGGTAGGCCTCGGAGCCGTCGGCGAGGATTTCCGGGACGTCCAGCTCGATCACCGTGGCATTCGAGTGCCGGCTGGTCAGGTCGGCCAGCTGGCGGGTGGTCACGCCCACGTGGGAGCCCACCACGATCAGCCCGCCGGCGGTGCGCCGCTCGGCGCCGTTGCCCGCGTAGATCTCCTCGGCGGACAATGGCTGGCGCTGCTGCTGGCCGATGCGGGCACGCACGAAGGGCGGGCCCACGCGGCACAGCACGCGGGTTCCGGCCGCTTCGGCCTGCTGCAGGCCCTCGGACAAGGCCAGCAGGTCGTTTTCCGTGACGATATCCGCGGTGGCGACCTGTGCGTTGGAAGCTTCGGCCAGGCGGCCGGCGATGGAGGAAGCGCCGGAACGGATGGTGTCCAAGTCCAGGACCATCACGTCCTTGGCCGCGATGCGCCCGGCGGTCTTCTCGGCGACGTAGTCCGGCAGATAGCTGGTGCTGAATCCGAAGGTGGCGTCTTTGGCAAACTCAGTCTCGCTGACCTTGGCGACCTGGCCATCGATGGTGCGCATGTAGTGCTCGCCGGCCACGGTGATCCGCCCGGCTTCGCCGAAAGCAGGAACCATCAGCACGGCATCCACCGAGGAATCCGGATCCACGGCGGCCACGGTGGCGGCCAAGGTGTCGGTTTCCAGCGGGAAATGCCCGCGCAGGGTGGAGTCGCTACGGCTGACAAAGGACACCGACAGGCCGGTTTCCGCCGCTGCCTGCAAGGCGGCCCGGGCTACCTGCTCATTGCGCAGTGCGGCGTCGTCGGCGTCCAGGGAGCGGGTGTTGGTGAGCACGTAGACGGCCAGCGGGCGTTCGCCATCCAGCTGCAGGGCGAAGGCCCAGCGGAAGTCCTCGACTTCCCAGCTGGTGAGCACCGGAAGGTTGCTGACCGATTGGGTTCCGGTCGGGTCGTCATCCAGGACCACCAGCACGCTGCCGGTGGAGCGCGCGGCCTCGGCGATTTTCGCGGGCGCGATCTCGCGCTCCGGGAGGTATCCGGCGAGCAACTCGGACTCAAGCATGGTCAAGGACTCCTTTGTCATTGGGCAATGCCTCGGCATCATAGGTAAGATGTCAGACATCTGTCATGACGATTAGTGTTACATGGATCGCGGTCAGCCGCAACTGCCTGCGGGACATAGACTGGACAGGTCTTTGGCGGGATGAATTGTCCCGGGGATGGAGGAAGCATGGCCCGGAAGTCATTGGTCGTAGAGGTCGCCGACAGCGTCTTGGACCGCATAGTCAGCGGTGAACTGTCGGTTGACGAGTTGATTCCTGGCGAGCTGGAACTCTGCGAGACCCTGGAAGTCAGCCGGATGACGGTGCGCGAAGCGATCAAGACACTCGCGGCGCAGAACATCATCCGCGTCGAACGGGGCCGCGGGACCTATGTGAATCCGGTCAACATGTGGAACTCGCTGGAGGCGGTAGTACGCGCCACAACCGCCGGCGTGGGGGCGGCCGCGGCCGCCGTGCAGCTGATCGAGTTGCGCCGCATGCTGGAAACCGGCGCCTGCGAGCTGGCCGCTTCGCGGATCACCGAGGAGCAGCTGGCAGCAATGGGCGAACTGCTCGAAGCCATGCGCGCAGCACACGCGGCCGCCGATCTGGACGGCTTTGTCGAAGCGGACCTGGAATTCCACGACGTGATCCTGCGGGCCTCGGGAAATGTTTTCGTTTCGGCGCTCTACGAGCCGCTGGGCCGAGTGCTCTCCTCACGGCGGCGTGAGACCAGCGCCTTCGCGCAGATCCAGCAGCACGCCATCGCCGAGCATGAGCACATCCTGGTTGCGCTTCAGCGGCACGACAGCTCCCAAGCCCGCCAGGCAATGGACAACCACATGCAGCAGACCCTCGATGACCTGAACACTTTCGTGCTCAATCGATAGCAACCCAGCCAGTTTTCGTTTGGCGCCGCGGAACGGGCAAGCGAGTTGAAGGTGGAGCTGTCCGTGTCGCCGAGCCGGCCAATTAGGAGAATCCTCTGTTCAAGGCGCTAGGCGAAGCAGGCAGAGGCTCGGCACCCTGGCAGGAACGCGGGATCCCGGGATACGGGGTGCATCCCTGCGTGCTGGGCCATGAACAGCTGACCGGGATGCACAGCAATGACGCAGAAGCCGAGCTCAGGCGTTGAAACTCTCGGCGAGCAGGCGATAGGCATCCAACCGGTCTGCCGGGTCGCAGACCAAGGTATTGAGCATCAGCTCGTCGGCACCGTGCTCCTCGGCCAAGGCCAGTAACCGGTCGTGGACCTGGTCCGGGGTGCCTACGATCAGCGCCTTGCTGCGCTCCTCGGCACGGGCCAGTTCCTGCGTATTCCACGGGTGGCTCGCCGCCGTTGCCGTCGAGGGGATCGGTCCATCGTGGCCGAGGTCCTTGCGCACGCGCCAGAGCAAGAGCGCATTGGCCAGGGCCTGCGCCTTCTCTTCGGTTGAGGCGGTGGCAAAGCGAACGGCCAGCACGGTGTGGGCGGCGTGCCCTGCGTTGGCCGCGGCCTCGCGGTAGGCCCGGGTGGCAGGCTCGCCGCCAGCAGGGCGCAGGAAGTGCCCATGGACGTAGCCCGCCCCGAGCATTCCAGGCAAGGGCGCGGTGGAACCGCCAGCGCCCAGTACCCAGACGCGGCCTGCCGGTTCGGTATCCGAGGGCTCGTGGACGGCGTCCAGATCATGCACCAGGGTGGCAATCTTCTGCGCGTAATGCGGGTCCGAGAGTGCAGCGCGGCCCACGCCGATGTCCACCCGGTCCGGGTGCACGGCGGCCAGCAGGCCCATGGCTTCGGAGACCTTCTGCGCCTGGTAGTACGGCAGCAAGATGGCACCGGTGCCGACCCGAATGGTTTCCGTGCGTTCCAAAGCCAGCGCGGTCATCATTTCCGGGGCGGCACTGGCGAAGGATTTCGAGTGGTGGTGCTCGGCAAACCAGATGCGGTGGTAGCCCAGCGCTTCCGCATCCTGAGCCAATTGCAGGCCGCTGGACAGGGCCTGGCCTGCGGTGGGGGCATGCTCGGTGAGCGGGACCTGGTCAAGTATGGAAAGCCTCATGCAGGCAGGCCTGCTTTGCGATTCTCCGGGGCAAGCTGCAGCTGCATGATCATGTCCTTTCAACGGCGAGGGTCCAGTCAGTGAGCTTACCGCGTTGCGCAGGGCAGCGGGGCATCCAAGACGCGGCAAGCAGGGGAGCGCTGGCGATCCTTGCCTCCACCCTGAGGGGGGAGGCGGGGCAACGGATATCATTCCCAGTCGGGAGGACATCGCCGGCGCGCGGAACTAGTGTTGACACGTAGAGAAAGCAGCAGCTGCGTCCACCTGAGAAAAGGAATCCCATGCACGGCACTTCGCGTTCAGCATCCAACCGCACTTCGACCTGGCTGGCGGCCAGTTCCGCAGCGCTTGTCCTCGGCATGGGCCTGACTGGATGCGGCGCCATTGAAAGCTTCGACAAATCGACTGCGGATGCCTGGGCGGTGACCTACGAGATCACCGTGAGCGGGGAAGCCGCCGATGCGCTGAGTGATGTGTCCTACCTGGACTCGCCCAGCCGCGGCGAAGACTCGGCCGAAGTGACCGAGCAAGCGGTGGCCACGACCAGCGGTGCTGGCAAGAACAGCGAATCAATCTGGACTGCGCAGAGCGTCATCACGGCCGAAAAGGATGCAGCCATCGCGGCTACGCCTGCCGCAGGCAGCACCGCCACCTGCCGGATCCTGCTCGACGGGGTAAAGGAGATCGCGGCGCAAACCGGCAAGCCCGGCGAACGCGTGGAATGCGCCGTAACGACCCCTGCCTTCGGGGAAAAATTGAACCCGGCATCAGCCAAACCATGATCGGAGCGGGTATCGGAAGCATTTGATGAGTAGTTGGCGTGCTCCGAAACCAAGCGAGCATCCCCAGAGGTCGGGGGAGTGCCAGCGCCTATCTGGCACTAGCCACGAAGATAAAATGCCGAAGCCCTGCAGCTATCAAACAGCTGTAACCCTGCGGCAGTCCGCGAATGCAATTGCCCTTCATCAAGTTAATTTTCGACGATTTATAGAAAGCAAATTCTCTAGTAGTTGACTCATTCGCCATAGGATGCGATCAGCGCGACGGTGCGCTTCGGGAGTCGGACTTTGAATGGAGATGGGGTATAGGATGGCACCTTCAGAGAAGCCAGTACAAACCACCACCGACGGGCGCTACCTGATAATCAAGGGGCGGCGGTGGAGAGCCAGTGATCCCTCGATCCCTGCGAAATTACGACAAGAGCTGGTCAACGAGCTGATGTCAGCCCGCCGGGCAGTCAAGCAAGGCGAAATCGGCGCTAGCAAGCGTGTGAATAATGCCAAGCTCGCACTGGGCGAACGTGGACAGCCGTGGTGGGAGGAGCCGGAATCGGATTCAATGGGAGAGCGAATTCGCGCGACCATTCGCAGCTTGCTGAGCCATAGGGCAAACACGTCAATCTGCCCGAGTGATGTTGCACGCATAGTGGGCGGGCCGGACGAAGGGTGGCGTAAGTACATGGGACAAGTGCGCCAGATTGCCGCGGCATTGGCCGTGCAAGGTGAAGTCGTTGCAACTCAAAATGGCGAGCCCGTGGAAGCTGACGGTGTCAAAGGGCCAATTCGGATTAGACGCCGACACCCAGGCGAATAAAATTGCCCGATCTCTAGGGGAAGAACCGAGAATATGCTGGCACCGAGGTCTTCATGCCCGGTGAAGAGGGAGTGCTTCGGGCAAGGAGTCGACCCTCTAGACGCCGTGCTCGGTGACCATGAGCCGGCTGTGGTCGCTAAGCTATCGACCGTAATGCTGGAGCGCTTTAAAGAGGCAGTAGCTGTCGTCTTCGCGGTCAATATCGAGCATAACTCGGTAGGGGATGAAATTTTTCGCTGAGCTCCTGGAATCCGTCCTTAAACGTTTAACTGCCGAAGTTCCAACGAAAGGAGGCAGTCGACTGAAGTGGACGCTGCGTCCCAGGTAACTTTACGTGCTGATGGTGAGCATTTCTTAATGATTTTCACGAAAAGGCGTCATTGAAAGGGAACTGGCAGGCAGAAGATCCCGGTTCGAAGGCTACGAAAGGGGAGCATCATCGCTTCATGGGTAATGCCATCACGCTTTGTGCACTTTGTTGTGGCTTAGTGGCTGTTCTGGATCCTGGTATCCGCAACCCTGGATAGAGGACCGAGGCCAACAACTAGCCCCCAGAAGAAGCCCGGTTCTGGCCCATTAGCGGTCCAACCCAACATGGGTATTGACCAGCCATGAGAATGAGCCAGGACCGCTGGGCTGAAGGGCTTACTGGCTGGCGCCCGCCGCGACGGGCGCTTCTGCGTGGCAGCGTTCCGGGAGAGGATATCGAGCCGGTGAGGTGGTTCGCGACTGCATAGCGGGGCAGGCTGGGATCTTGTGGGCGACGGCAGTGTTCTTCCAGAATTTCACACGGAACTCAGCAATGAGCTCGGTCGCCAGGCGTTCGAAGAACTCTTCCATGGTGAGTCGATCAGCGCAGGCCCTGGTGACTTTCAGTGCTGCTTGGGGGACGGTGACATGCATCATGTGCAGTTCTTCGGTTTGCGGATCGAGCATGGCCACCAGCACTGCACGGCCATGGATTGATGCCATGCCCATGGCATCGTTGAGCGATTCGGCAGGCTGCGTCATGACGATCGGCATTCCCTGCGCCCAGCCGTAGTCGGACAGGTGGGACTTGCCTTCACGGGTGGCGAGAAAATCAGCGACTCTGACTGCGGTTCGGGTTCGTGCGATTCGACCTGGCATTTTAGATACTTCCCTTTCGTGCACTGCTCATGAAAAATATCGATGTGGACGTAATTCTCCGCAGTGAGATGCGCTTCGGAAAGGTCCCGTCGTTTTGGTGGTGCCGCTCTTGGCGTGCGGCGGGTGCTGCAGATCCTAGGCCATGCTCAAATCTGCATGGGATCCATCTGATTCACTTCCCAAACTGGTAGGTTCGAACCCTAAACCAGTGGTGGGGGCCAGCGAAGGTGCGGTGGAAGGCTGATCGAGCCAATGTGCTGGGAGTCCAGCTTCGGGCGCGTGCTCTGGTGCTGCGAGCAGGCTCTCCTTGCCGGCGACGGCGAACTGCAGATTCTTCACCTCGAATCGGACACCGAGCGCTGTCTCCATCTGCGGCATGAGGGTGTCGTTGACATATTGCATCAGCGAGGATACGTCCCGTTCACTCTTCGCGGTGCAGGCCAAATTCACGACCAGCTGCTCCGGGGACCCGGTAATGGTGCATATTGCTGAATGCACCGCGTCCCGGCTCCGACACTCTTCAGAGGCGAAGGCGGCGATCTTGTGGATTCGCGTGGTCCACGAATTGGTGTCATGCATCGTTGTTTCTACGGGAACTGCTAAGGATTCTTTCATCTTTCACTCCGGTACTGATAGCTGTTTCGTAGTAGAATATCTTTAGACAAGCTAACTATTAGATAGGTTACATGATTTTTTCTGTGTTGAGCAAGCTGGACCTCGCGAAGAAGGGTATTGGAACCCCAGGGGTTGCGGGCATGGCGTTCGCATCCGGCGGAAGGAGTTTTCATGAGTAGGTATCAAGCCAGTGGGTATTGGTACGGCGAGGGCCGTTCGGTGCCCGAAGCGGTGGATTTGCTGAATCTGATGCGCAAGTACCGTGAGGCGGAGCGCAAGATGCGAGCTGCGACCCGCGGTTCGATGGGAATGAATGAGACCGATATGTCGGCGCTGCGCTTCCTGCTCGCTGCGCACCGTAAGGGGTTGGTTCCCCGCCAGCGGGATTTTGCTGAGGAACTGGGGATCTCCAATGCCTCGGTGTCGGTATTGATCGACCGGTTATGCCGCGATGGGTATGCCGAGCGTATTGTGCATCCTGCAGATCGGCGGTCTGTGGGAATTGTGCCCACTGACTACAGTGATACGGACGTTCGAGGAACGCTGCATCGGATGCATGAGCAGATGATGGATGCCGTATCCACTCTCTCCGAGGCCGAGAGGATTGCGGTTGCCAAGTTCCTGAAGGCCATGATCCGCAGCGTCGAGATCGAGGACGAGCCAAGCCAGCCTTCCAGGGGGAAATCTCAGATGGCGGAGAGCACCGCGTCTTCCCGGTAGGTGCAGAGCGCATAGCACCGCTTTATCCACGCTGGAAGATCTGACCGATACCTTAGTTAGCAGACCGACCAAGGGATAGTAGCCCGTTTAGTTTCCTTCAGTGATTTTGATTCTCCACGTGCTCTAGTTGAGTGATCGTCTGACGCGCGAGGGGCCTAGTTCCTGTGTTTTTGAAGACAGGTTTCTGAGGAAAACCTTGTGGTAGCTGTCGCAGGCAACTTGGACGCGTAAGTTAGACGAAACCAGAAAGTATTTAGCCTTTCTAACAAGTTAGGATGATGCAAATGCCACGAAAGCACGTTGATGTAAGTGTCAGTCATGCTGAGTTCGAGGATCTGAATAACGCTCTGGAGGACCATCGAGATGGTTTCAAGAAGATGGCCGAAGAAGCGACTAATGGCTTCGGCTTAGAGCCGGCCTACTGGGAAGGACGGGCCCAGGAAGTCGAGGGTCTACGCGAGACGATTCACGAGCACAGTACTGACGAGCTCGAACAGAGCGAGTCTTCCACCAAGGAAGCGGACACTGGCCCCGAGGTTGATTCGGCTCGGGATCGGGACTTTGAATCCGATTCTCGCCAGTGAGCATCCGGCGCAGGCATGCGAGAGGCACTTCCTCATACGGCAACGGTCCACCACTATTCCGTGGTGGACCGTTGCTTTGCAGGTGCAGTTAGGCACGCTTGCGCGTGAACAATCCCCAAATCACCAATACGATCAGCGACCCGCCGATGGCCAGGAGCCAGCTGGACAGGGACCAGAACTGGTCCACGCCTTCGCCGAAGACTGCTGAGCCGATCCGGCCACCTACGATTGCGCCGACGATGCCCAGCAGCAAAGTAGCGAGCCATCCGCCGCCCTGCTCTCCGGGTTTGATGGCCTTGGCAATAGCACCGGCGATCAGTCCCAAAACGATCCAACTTAAAATATCCATGGGTTCTTCTCGACTAGTTCGTATTGGGTCTTGCCCGTTGGCGGCGACACTCGCCCATTGTCCAGCAAGCTACCCGCAGGTGCCATCCAGCAGGCGCTCAGCGAACGGCACGTGGCGGCGATAGGATTGCAAGGAGCCGCCGAGGTGTACCCGGCGGGCGGGAAGGCATAGCAAAGCAGTGGACCCAAGGATTTCATCGCGCAAGGACAGGCAGAACTATCCTGCCGCTGCGCTGCCCTCGGGCCGCGGCCTGCCTGCCCTGAGGCAGATCCTCGGTTTCCTGCTGCGCGTGCTGAAGCTTGGGCACGTGCGCGTTTTCCGCTACCTGGCGGTGATCACCACCTTGCAGGCAGCTAATGGCTTGCTGGTCATCCCTGCGATCAAGTACCTCTTCGGCCTGGCGCTGGAAATCAGCAAGCTGAACAACGTCACCGACCGGACCTACACCGTGCTGCTGGCACATCCGGTCTCGGTGCTGCTCCTGCTGGCCATCGCGGTGCTGGCACTGGGCGCGGTGAGCGTGCAGTTCGTGGCACTGATCGTGATGGTCAACCGCCAGCAATCCGGGAAGCCTCCCAACCTGCGGGCCGAGTGCCGCGAGACCGCCGCCTGCCTTGGCCGGATGCTGTCCTACCCCTCGCCGCTGATGATGGTGTACTTTTTCCTCGCCCTGCCGCTGGGCGGCTTGGGCCTGTCTTCGGTGCTGATCCAGGGTGTGGGGATCCCGCCCTTCGTGACCCGCGAGTACCTCAAGGCGCCGCTGAGCACGGGGATCTACCTGCTGATGATCGGGGCGATCATCTACGCCAACCTCCGCCTGGTGCTCACCTTGCCGCTGCTGGCTGTCGGGCCGAAGCGGCCGCTGGCTGCCTTGGGCACCAGCCTGAAGGCCACGCACCGCAACAGCCTGCGCTACCTGCTGCTGATCGGGATCCCGCTGGGAGTCTGCGCCCTGTGCGCCTCGCTGCTGGTCGAGGCGCTGGTATGGACCTCGGATCTGGCCGCCAGCCTGCTCGGCGTGCAGAACTCCGCGCTGGTGGCGACCCTGTGCATCGGCGTGGGACACACGCTCGGTTTCCTGCTGATCGGAGTCGCGACCGTGGTGGCGATCCAGATTGTGGTGGCCCTGAGCCGCGAGCACCTGGCACTGCCCGTCACCCTGCAGGAGCGCTCGCAGCGGCATCGCAGCGCGCAGTCGCGCGCACTGAAGGCCACCGCCGGGACCGCGGCCGCGGCCTTGGTGCTTTCAGCGAGCTTTGCCGCATCCCCTGCCTTGGGGCAGACCGCAACGGGAGCCGGGGACGCGCAGATCCTGGCCCACCGCGGCTACTCGGCGGGCGGGGTGGAAAACACCTTGGGAGCCCTGGAAGCCGCGGCAACGCATCAGGCCGACATCGTCGAGGCCGATTTCCAGGAAACCGCGGACGGGCATTTCGTAGCCAGCCACGATACCAACCTGCTGGTGGTCGCCGGGGTGAACCGGAACATCCACGAGATGACCCTGGCCGAAGTCCGGAAGGTCACCGTGCGCGAAGGCGGCTTCGCCGACCGCATCCCCACCATGCAGGAGTACCTGGAGCACGCCGATGAGCTGGGCATCCCGGTGCTCGTGGAGCTGAAGGTCACCGGCCACGAATCCAAGGGCTACCTGGAGCGCTTCCTGGCGCAGCTGGACGCGACCGGGACCACCACGCAGAACATCTACCATTCGCTCAGCCCCCGGGCAGTCAAGGAAATCAAGGCGCAGCGCCCCGAGCTGCGGGTCGGGCTGACCGTGGCCATGAGCGTGGGCGGGCTGCCGAAGGCGAACGCCGATTTCTACACCCTGGAGCAGGCCTCCTTCACCCGCGAATTCCTGGAGCAGGCCCACGCGCTGGACCGGGAGGTGTATGCCTGGACCGTTAATGACGAGTCCACCATCCGCGAGCTGCTGGGCCTCGGCGTGGACGGCATCGTCACCGACAACGTGGAACTGGCCATCCGGGACCGCTACCTGGTGGCCAACAACCCCGCCGCGGAGTACCGGGTGGGTTCCGCGCTGGCGTACCTGGACATCTTCCGCTAGATTCCGGCGCTCAGGGCGTCTCCGGATAGGTGCCATCGCCCAAATCCGGATTTGCCAGCGACTGCAACGGATCATGCAAGAACACCCGACGCCCTTCATTGCGCAGCCGGCGCAGCCCTTCCAAGGTCATTCGCCGGGCCACATCGGTGAAGGAGAAGACCCGGGAAATATCCACGTGCACGTCTCCGTCGAAACGCGACTCGGACATGATATCGAGCAGTTCGGCAGCAGCGGTGAACTGCACGTTGCCCTGCAGCGAGAAGGTCTCGCGCGTGGCGCCGCGCTGCACGTCGATGACATCGAGCCGGCCATGGCTCGGGGCCAGCAGGTGCATGCCCATGTCCGTGGACAGCCGCTCGAAGGCCCGCCGCGCCCGCTGGCTGTTGCCGTGCGAATCCAGCCGCGGCGAGAACGCGCCGATGCCCACCTGGTCCGGCAGCACGCCCACCAGCCCGCCGGCCACCCCGCTCTTGGCGGGGATCCCGACGCGGGTCAGCCAGTCGCCGGCCCCGTCGTACATTCCGGCCACCGCCATCACCGACATCACCTGGCGGGCCGTGGCCTCGTCCATGATCCGCTCGTGCGTGCACGGCTGCACCCCGCCATTGGCCAAGGTGGCGGCCATCGCCGACAGATCCGCCACGGTGACCAGGATGGAGCACTGGCGGGTGTAGCCGGTGACCACCTCATGCGGGTCATCGCCGATGATCCCGTGCTTGCGCAGCATGTGGGCCATGGACAGGTTGTGGTCCGCGGTGCCCAGTTCCGAGTTGAAGACCGCTTCGTCGATGCGCAGCCGGCGCCCGGCCAGTGCGGAGAACAAATCCAGTGCCCGGTCAACGCGCTGCTCGCCGGTGGCGTCGGCGCCGACCATCAGGCCGTGGGCGGCGATCGCCCCGGCATTGATCATCGGGTTCTTCGGCCGATTGGTGCCATCCTCCAGCGACAGCTCGTTGAAGGCCTCGCCCGAAGGCTCCACCCCGATATGTTCCAGCACATGCTCCAGCCCGCGGTCCATGATGGCCGCCGCGTAGGCGAAGGGCTTGGAGATGGACTGGATGGTGAACTCGATCCCGGCATCCCCGGCGCTGTAGGTGCTGCCCATAGCGGTGGTCACGGCCAGGGCGAAGAAATCCGGATTGGCGTCGGCCAGTTCGGGAATGTAGCCGGCGCGCTGCCCGGAGGTGTCGTCGCGCAGCGCATCGAGCACTTCGTGGAGGTAATCGGGAATCGGATTCTTCATGGTGCCATTTCCTCTTGGATCTCGGGTGGATTCTGCCATTGTTCCGGTTACGGCCCACCCTATCGGCAAGAGCGCCCTATGCCGTGTACCCATGCTTACGGCCGGTCAGAAAGTGCCTGCAGAAGTTGCTGGAATTCTGGGACGTTCAGCCGCGCAGGGCTTTGCCGTCGATTTAATGTCCGAAGAACCGCTGGTCACTGGCGTCTCCTGCGGCGAGACCAGGGAGTTGTTCGGCGGATTCTGGATTATCGAGGTCTCATCCAGGATGAAAGCAACGCAGCCGGGGGTTGGCGGAGGGACCGCCCGCTCCCGCAAGGGGAGCGCAGGCGGCCCGGGATTCCACTCGATGCTGAACTTGGTACCCGGACGCCATTCCACGGAGGAACCCAATTTCCAATGGCTTGCGAAGTACGGGGAACTCGGTGTCTTGACCGCGCAAGAGGCAACTGGCAATCTTGTGAAATCTCTATGCAAGAGCAGGGGATTGGGCAAACAATTGTACGGTTCAACCAATTTGGCGCGCAGCATGCCGGATAATTGATGGAACACAGCAGGCCGGAGGAAGATACTCCGGTCGGAAGGGAATGATGGACGCTTCAGGCGACAGTAGATCTCATAGTTCCAACCCTCTGCCCGGAAGGCATGCCGGCCAGGCTCCGCAGGTCAGGGGGTGCATGTAATTGGAATGGATCTCGCTACTCATAGCGCTTCTCCTCATTCTCGGTTGCGGATTATTCGTTGCCGCTGAATTCGCGCTGATCACGGTAAACCGGAATCAGGTCAAGCAGGCCGCCGCGAACGGCGACCGCCGCGCCTCCGGTGTCCTCAAGGGCATGGAAACATTGTCCACCCAGCTTTCGGGCGCCCAGCTGGGCATCACGCTGACCAACCTCGGCATCGGCTTCCTCGCCGAGCCGGCCATCGCGGCCCTGGTCGTCGGGCCGCTGCAGGACTTCGGCCTCGACGAAACCCTGGCCCGCTCGGTCTCCATTGCCATTGCGCTGATCCTGGCCACCATCTTGACCATGGTCTTCGGCGAATTGGTTCCCAAGAACCTGGCCATTGCCAAGCCTTTCGAAACAGCCAAGGCCGTGGTGGGGTTCCAGCGCGGCTTCAGCGTCGTGACCAAGCCCTTCCTTTCATTCTTCAACGGCAACGCCAACTGGATTGTCCGCCGCTTCGGCATCGAGCCGCAAGAAGAGCTGGCCTCGACCCGTTCGGCCGAGGAACTGGTGGCCTTGGTGGGGCACTCGGCCCGCGAGGGACTGCTTCCCTCGGAAACTGCCGAAATGCTGCGCCGGACCGTGGCCTTCGGCAACCGCCGGGCCCATGATGTGATGACCGCCCGATCGCGGATGATCACCGTGACCGCCCAGGAGACGGTGCACGAAGTGCTGGAGCTTGCCGCGCGGACCGGGCATTCCCGCTTCCCGCTGGTGGACGAGGGCGGGCACCGCGTGCTGGGCATGGTGCACATCCGCGCCTTGCTCGCCATCCCCTACGCGCAGCGGCAGCAGTCCGCGGCCGGGGACAGTGCAGAAGATGCCTTCCTGGTCCCGGATACCATCGAACTCGATGAGCTGATGGACCAGATGCGCAACGGCGGGCTGCAACTGGCGGTACTGATCGACGAGACCGGCGACGTCGCCGGGATGCTCACGCTGGAAGACCTCGTGGAGGAAATCGTCGGCGAAGTGCGCGACGAGCACGACCCGGAGGATTCCACCATCCAGGTGCTCTCCGGGAACTCCTGGCGGCTGGATGCGGCACTGCGGCCGGATGAGGCCAATGAGCTGCTGGGCTGCCAGATCCCCGAGGACTCGGACTACGAGACCTTGGCAGGACTGCTGACCGTGCAGCTGGGCAAGTTCGGCGAGGTGGGCGATGTCGTGCGCCTCGTGGTCCCGGGCGAGCCCGGTGGACCGCATAAGGAACTTGAATTCACCATCCACGCCACCGATGGGCAGCGGATCGCCAGTGTCGATGTGACGGTGTCCGAGCAGGCAGAAGGGGAGGACGCGCGATGAGCGACCTTATGGGAATTCTGGTGACTGTCGCGCTGCTGGCAGCGAACTTCTACTTTGTCGGCGCCGAATTCGCGCTGATCTCCGCACGCCGGAGCATCATCGAGCCCAAGGCCATGGAAGGCAGCCGCAGCGCCAAGATGACGCTATGGGCCATCGAGAACGTTTCGCTGGTCATGGCCGGTGCCCAGCTGGGCATCACCGTCTGCTCGCTGGCGCTGGGCTATGTCACCAAGCCGCTGGTGAAGTACGCGGTGGCCGGGCCCTTCGAAGCCATCGGCGTTCCGACAGGCATGATCGACGCGCTGTCCTACGCGATGGCGCTGATCGCGGTGACCTACCTGCACGTGGTGCTCGCCGAGATGGTGCCCAAGAACATGGCCTTGGCCGGACCCGAGCGCATGGCGCTGATCCTGGGCCCGAGCATGGTCATCCTGGTCAAGGTGCTGCGCCCGGTGCTGTGGCTGATGAATGCCATGGGCAACCTGGTGCTGCGGATCTTCGGCGTCGTTCCGAAGAACGAAGTGGCCAGCACCTTTACCCGCGACGAGGTCTCTTCCATGGTGGCCGAATCCCGGGAGGGAGGCCTGCTCGATGCGCATGACGAGCAGCTGCTGCTGGGCGCCTTGCACTTCGATGCCCGGAGCATCGAGTCCGTGGCGATCAGCTTCGAGAAGGTGCAGACCTTGCCGGTAGATGCCACGATAGAGCAGATCGAGGCGGCGGCCGCGCACGGCTTCTCGCGCTTCCCGCTGGTGGACGCCGGCGGCACCCCGGTGGGCTATGTCCACGTCAAGGACGTGCTGGGCGCCGATGCGCAAGCCCGGACGCAGCCGCTGCAGCGCAGCGGCATCCGCGAGCTGCCGTCCTTCGGGCAGCAGCAAAGCGTGCGCACCGCGCTGCAGGAAATGCAGCTCTCCGGAGCCCATTTGGCCCTGGTGCGTGATGGCGAAACGGGCAAGGTCACCGGCATGGTGACCTTGGAAGACATGCTCGCAGAGCTGGTCGGCCAGATCAGGGACGAGCACCGCAGCGCAAGCTAGCCGCGCAAGCCGGACAATAAAGCACCGGGCAGGGGCTGGAGGCAGGATGGGACATCTCGGGCCTCCAGCCCTGCTCGTCCAGGGCATCACGGCGCCTTGGCATAGGGGGAATCCTGCGCGAGAGCACCAGCGCCGCCCCGAGCGGTGCGAAGCCCGTAGCCAGCAGCTATTCGACGTCGGACTGAACATGGCTGCCAGGAGAACGTGAACTATCCTTCCCACGCGGCCCAGAGCTGGGCATAGCGCCCACCGGCTGCCAGCAATTCCTCATGGCTGCCATCCTCAATGATCTGACCGTGCTCCATCACAATGATCCGGTGGGCCAAACGCGCTTGGGAAAGCCGGTGGGCAATCACCAAGGCGGTGCGCCCGGCAGCCAGCGCGGCGGCAGCCGCATCCAGCACCCGCGAATTGCTGGATCCGGACTCGGCCGTGGCCTCATCCATCACAATGATGCGCGGGTTGAGCAGTGCAATGCGGACCAACGCCAGGTGCTGTTGTTCGTGGGCCGTCAATTGATGCCCATCGGAGCCGAGCAGGGTATCAAGGCCTTCGGGCAGTGCATTAATCCAGCCAGCGTGACAGGTTTCCAACGCCTGCTGAATCCGGGCATCGGTGCACGGCGCCGTGGATCCCAGCAGCAAGTTCTCCCGGACGGTTCCCGCAAAGACATGGGTCTCCTGCGAAATTAATGCGATGTTGCGGCGCAGGGTCGCGGTGTCCAGGGCGGCCAGCGCGGTTCCATCCAACGCGGCGGTGCCTGAGCTCGGCTCGATGACGCCGGACAAGATCTTGGCTGCTGTGGATTTCCCGGCGCCGGTCGAACCGACCAAGGCGACGCACTGGCCATCGCGCAGATGCAGGTCGAGATTGCCCAGGACCTGCGGGCCGGTCTCAAAACGGTGGCTGACACCACTTAGAATCAGTCCCTCGGCAGGGGAAGAAGCTGAGGGAACCGCGGATCTGGCCAGCGGGGTGCGCCGAGCGGCCAGCAACACTCCGGTCACCCGGCGCAACGCGATCCCCGCTTCCTGGAGCATGTCGAACAAGGTGACCACCTCGGAGATCGGGTCGAACAGCCGATGGTAGAGCAGAGCCGCGGTGGTGACAGCGCCAACCGTCGCTGCATTGGCCTGGACCAGGAAGAACCCCGAGGTCAGCAGCGCGGCCATGGTGATGAATTCGGCCCGGTTGTTGCGTGCGAAGTAGCGGGTCAGCATGCGGAAAACCCGGTCCGCGACGTGGCGTGAATCGTCGCTTGCGTGTTCAAGGGCATCGATTTGCGTTTGCGCCCAGCCTTGCGAATGCAGCATAGCCCGGCCATGGAATGCGTTCAAGAAGGTATTGGTGCGTCGAGCGAGGATCTCGCGTTCTTCGCGGTAGAGCGGTGCGCTGCGTGGCAGGTACCAGCGCAGCGAGAGCAGGTACATCGGGACAGCGATCAGCCCGGTGAGCCCCAGCACCCAGTGCAGGGTGAACAGCCCTGGAACCGACAGCACCAGCAGCGTGCCGGCGGACAACAACGCGGGCAGCAGCCAGGCTACTGCCTGGGAGATCAGGCGCGAGTCATCCGAGACACGCGAGACAAGCTCGCCATCACCGGCGCGCTCCAGGATTCCCGACTCCAGGTGGAGCGCGTGCTCTACCGCGTCCTCGCGCAGCGTGGCCACCGTCGGCTCAGCAATGCGCGCGTACAGCACCCGGGCGTACCAGGTCAGCAGCGCGCCGCCGAGCAAGGAGGCGGCAATGGAGGCCAGGCACCACACAAGGGCGGAGCCCGGTGCGCCGGTGCCCAGCGCATCCACCAGGATGCCAATGGCAAACGGCGGGACCATGGCCGTTGCGGAGGCAGCCAGGGTGATCACGGATGCCCAGGTGATCAGCAGGCGGTGCGGGCGAAGCGTTCGCCGCAGTGCCCGCCAGGCCGCAGCGGCGCTGGCGGTCGGCAGGGCGGGAGCGGAGGGTTCTGCCCGGTCGTGAACAGCGCTCATCGGCCGACCACCTTTTCATAGGTCGTATTTTCTGCAAGTGCGCGGTGGGTGGAACGCGTGATGCTTCCATCGGCCGCGAGGAAAAGCACCTCATCTGCGGCATGCAGCAGGGTGGGGGATGTGCTCAGCACCAGCAAGGTGCCTGCCCCGGCTCCGTTGCTGGCGGCATGCGCGCGCAGCTGGACCAGGCCCTGGGCGATGTTCGCCTCGGTGACCGAATCCACTGCGCTGGTTGGATCGTGCAGCACGCGCGCCAACGGTCCGCCGGATAATGCGCGGGCCAGTGCGATGCGTTGACGCTGGCCGCCGGAAAGGTTATGTCCACGGCCCTGGACCTGGTGTTCGAGCCCATCGGGCAGCGTGCCCAGCAGCTCGTCGACGCCGCTGGCGCGCAGCAGCAGCTGCAGGGTCTGCGGGTCGGGCAGCGCTGCGTCGCCCACAATGTTTTCCTTCACGCTGCCCTCGATGAGGTGCGCCTGATGCGGGGCCATGCGCAGCAGCTGCGGCAGGTAGGCGGGATCGATCTGCGCGGCGTCGATTCCATCAACCAGCAGCCGCGCGGCCGCCGCCGCTGTACCTTCGCGGACTGCCGCGGTGCCAGGATTTTCCGAGCCTTCGCTGAGCAGCTTGGCCAGCCGGTGGCGCATGCTGTCGTTGGCGCAGACCAGCACGGTGAACCTGCCGGGCACGAAAACCAGCGGGCGTTCGCCAAGCCCGGGCACATCCAAGGCAAGTGCTGCATCCGGCTGGGCCGCCGGACGCCGGGTTCCGGGTTGCCGCCCGCCGTCGGCCAGCAATGCGGCAACGCGATCCGCCGCGGCGATGGACCGGGTGCCGGCTTCCACCGTTGAGACCAGGGTGCCCAGCGGCGTGGACAAGAACTGGGCCACGCCCAGCACACCCAGCAAGGTGCCGATGCCCATGGCTCCTTCAGCAACCTGCCAGGCGCCCAGGCTGGCGGCGGACAGCAGGACCAGCCCCGAGATCAATACCTGGGCGCCCTCGATCCGTCCGGTGGCCGAAGCGGAGGCCACCCCCGCGGTGGCGGCGCTGCGGCTGGCGGCACGGTAGCGCTCGGATGCCTGGTCCTGGCCGCCGATGCCACGCAGTACCTGGACTCCTGCCATGAGATCGGCGGCCGCCGCGCCGGATGCGGCGATATCGGACTGCAACCGGTCGCTGGCCCGGCTCAATCTGGGGGTCAGCCAGCGCAGGGCGGCCATGCCCAGTGGCGTGATGGCCAGCACCGCCAGGCCAACCCAGAGGTTGGCCCAGAGCAGGTATCCGGCGCAGACCAGCAGGCCCGCCAAGGCGCTGAAGCCCAGGGAAGCCTGGCGGATGATCGTCGCGGTGACGGTGGTGTCCACCGAGGTGATGGCAGCAATTTCCCCGGGCATCCGTGCGGTGGCAGGCCGATAGCCGGGGTCCAAGACATGCTCGGCGATCCGGGTTCGCATCAGGTGCACCTGGCGGTTCATTCCGGAGTTGCCCAGCCGTGCACCCAAGCGGTAGCCGGAGGACAGCATGAGGAAGCACAGGCCGAGGGCGGCGAGCCACACCACCAGCAGCGGCAAGCTCTGCCCGGCGATGGCGTGGTCGATGGTGGCACCGACCAGCGCGGGGACAAGCGCTTCGCCCGCTGTCCAGCAGGAAAGGAGGGCGATGGCGCCGATGATGCGGCCGCGTTCGGCTCGCAGCATGCCGCGCAGCAGAGTGCGCCCGGTGAGCATAGATGAGGACATGCTACCCATAATATGCTATTAATTATTTTCGTAACTCACATAGGTTAGCCTATGCTAAGTGCCGATTTGTGGTGCGCTCCGTGGGACCTCGCAGTCCACGCACCCGGCGGCCGACCGTTTAAGGATCACCCGCATGACCCGCAAGATCACTCGCACTTTGTTGGCCCCAGCCGCGCTGCTTGCCGCCACGGCCTTGGCCCTGACCGGCTGCGGCCAGTCCTCCGAGGCCTCCCAGGCGCCATCGTCCCCGGCGGCCGAAGGAACCCCGCTGAAGACCGTGGACCCGCAAGGCCACGAAGTTTCGCTGGAGCAGCAACCCGCCGCAGCCCTGGGTTTCTACACCACCGACGTGGATATCCTGACCATCCTGGAGGTGCCGCTGGCCGCTGAACAGCCAATTCGCGGCGACTCCGGCTTCACTACCTTCCCGGACTACTTCGACCAGGAAGCCTTGGAGGGGGTCACCCCGTTCGCCAACTACCCGGAATTCAACTACGAGCGCGTCCTCGGCGCCGCCCCGGACTTCATCCTCAACGGCCTAGGGTATGACGCCGAGGTGCATGAGAAGCTCGCGGCCATTGCCCCGACCTACACGACCAACGCCTTTGACGGCGAAACGTGGCAGTCGCACTTCGAGCGGACCGCCAAGGACCTCGACCGGCAGGCCCAGTACGACCGGTGGCTGCAGGACTACCAGCAGGCGGGTGCCGAAGCCAAAGCCGCTATCGACGAAGCCGGAAACGGCGACCTGACCGTCGCCACCCTGGGGTACTGGGATGGCAAGGTCAACGTCGACTGCTACGCCTACCTCGAATGCGGAGTCTTTGACACCATTGGCCTGGAGACCACCGAGTTGAGCCGCGAAAAAGGCCTGTCGCTGAGCTTGGAGGAACTGGACCGGCTCAAGGACGTGGACGCGGTGTGGATGTCCACCGGCGTTGGCGAGGATGCGAAGGCCGAGCTGGACAAGTCCATCGCCTCCATGGCCAAGTCGCCCTACTGGAAGGATCTGCCCTTTGTGAAGAATGAGCGGATCTACACCTACAACATGGAAATGGCCTACGGTTCGCCGTCGGGCGCCACAGCGTTCCTGCAGCAGGTCCGCAGCGACCTCGCCGGATAATCCAGCCATGGCCGCATCCGTCCGGCCCCGTCAAGTTTCCCGGCCGGACGGATACGGCCATTGCCTGCGCCTGAGCGCAGCTCAACCACCCCTCCTGCGTTCGCACTTCAAGCAGCCGACGCCCCCAGATTCAGGATCCTTTCATGGAAATTTTTGAAGCAACCGTGCAATCCACCCGCCTGCTCTCGCCTACGCTGAAGCGGCTGCGCTTCGCGGTGCAGGGCTTCACCAGCACGGGGGTCGGCGACGAATATGTTCGCCTGTTTTTCCCGCATACCGAGGACCGCAGCCTGCTGTGCCTTCCGGTAGCCGATGGGGATACCTGGCGCACGCCTCCGGGGCAGCCGGACGCGCCAATGCGCACCTACACCATCCGCGACTGCGGCGAGGGGTGGATCGATATCGATTTCGTGGTCCATGACGGAGGCATTGCCGCCGCGTGGGCACTGGCCGCCGAACCAGGAGACCGGATCGGCTTGAACTCACCGACCGGGCTGTACGATTGCCCGCCGGAAGCAACCTCGCAGGTGCTGATCTGCGACCTGACCGGGCTGCCGGCCGCGGTACGGCTGGTGGAACTGACCGGTGAACAGGTGCGCACCGAGCTGGTGGTGGAGATCCCGGATGAGGCCTCGCGCCTGGACCTGTCGGGTTTGCCGAACCTGGGCGTGCAGTGGATTGTGGCCGGAAACGGCGTGGCCCCCAGCGTGTTGCCCAAGGTGGCACGCAAGGCGGTTGAGGCGGCGGCCGGATCGGAAACCCGCCCGTACGTCTGGGTGGCCGGGCAATCCGCTGCGCTGCGTGAGATCCGCAAGATGCTGCACCGGGAACTGCGGTGGCCAAGCACCCAATACAAGGTGATTGGCTACTGGGTCGAGCAAGCCGAGAAGTGGCGTGCCCAGTGGGATGCCTTGGATGCCGGTATAAAGGAGGCCCTTGATGCCCTCTGGGACAGCTTCGAAGACCACGACGAGGCATTGATCGCATACGAGTCCGAACTTGCACGCCTGGGGCTCTGAGCACGGTGGCAACCACACGGGACCCCGGGCTGTTGCTGGCCCCACCCGGCGCAGCACCACCGGGCAGCGCGGCCGGTACCGATGCGGACCAACGGCACCGGGTGCTGGTGGGTTCACCGGGAGCCAAGCTGGTATGGCTTGCCGGCCTGATTGCCCTGTTGGCGTTCACGGTGCTGTGCTCGCTGGCCTTCGGCAGCCGCCAGATCGACCTGTCCGTGGCCTGGCAGACCATCACCAATCCCTCCTTCAATACCGATGAGGCGCAGGTCATCCGGCAGTTGCGGGTTCCACGTACGGTCCTGGGCGTTCTGGCCGGGGTCGCGTTGGGCGTAGCCGGGGCCCTGATCCAGGCGCTGACCCGCAACCCGCTGGCGGATCCAGGCATCCTGGGCGTCAACGCCGGAGCCCAATTCTCCTTGGTGATGGCAAGTTTTGCTTTCGGTTCGCTGAGTGTGCTCGGTGCCATCTGGTGGGCCTTGGGCGGTGCGCTCGCCGCAACCTTGGCGGTATACGGATTAACCCTCTCCAAGGGAGGACGCGCCGCCGACCCGTCGACCTTGGTGCTGGCTGGTGTGGCCTTCGGCGCGGTGCTGTCGGGGATCACCACCGCGCTGGTGCTGCTGCGTCCGCAGATTTTCGACATGATGCGGGTATACACCGCAGGAAATCTCAACGGCCACGAGCTTCCAGCAGTGCTGCTGATTGTCCCCTTCGTGGCAGTGGGCCTTGCCATCGCGCTGTGCTGCGCCGGGTCGCTGAATGCGATTGCCCTGGGGGATGCTCCGGCCAAGGCGCTGGGCGTGCGCATCGCCCCGGTGCGGATCGCGGTCATCGCCGCGGTGACATTGCTCTGCGGCGCGGCAACCGCGCTGGCAGGCCCGATTGGTTTCGTCGGACTCATGATTCCGCACGTGGTGCGCTGGCTGTTTGGCGTGCAACAGGGCTGGATCCTGATTTTCACCATCGTCCTGGCCCCTGTGCTGCTGCTTGGTTCCGACATCCTGGGCCGGGTGATCCTGCCCAATGCGGAGGTCTCGGCGGGAATCATCACAGCCTTTGCCGGTGCACCTGTGCTCTTGGCCTTGGCCCGGCGCAAGAACGCGAGTACCCTATGAGCCTCAAGCCCCTGATCCCAGCACCGGCTGAGGCAGCCGGTGCGCGTGTGCAAGGGTGCCAGGTGCCAACCGGACGACGGGAAGTGCGGATCGGTCGTGGCCGTTGGAGTTGGCGGCTTGATCGCACCTCGCTGCTGGTGGGTACGGCCCTGGCCCTGTGCGGGCTGCTGGTTGGGCTCATATCCCTGGCCCTCGGGGATGTGCGTGTGCCGATGGACCAGGTGATTCCCGCGCTGCTGGGAAACTCCGAGCACCGTTATGAAGTGGTGGTCCGCGACTGGCGGCTGACCCGGGTGGTCCTGGCACTGGCATTCGGATTCGCCCTCGGAATCTCTGGTGCACTCTTCCAATCGTTGACCCGGAACCCCCTGGGCAGCCCGGACGTGATTGGCTTCAGTTCGGGGGCTTACACCGCGGCGCTGGCGCTGATGCTTTTCACCACCGCGAGTGCCGCACAGATTGCCGTGGGTTCCATTGCCGGAGGCCTGGCGGCCGCGGCATTGGTTTTCATGATCGCCAGCCGCAACGGGACCACAGGGTTCCGGCTCATTGTGGTCGGTATTGGCGTTGGCGCCATGCTGGCCTCGGCCAACACGTTCATGCTGTTGGCAGCTCAACGCCAGGTAGCCATGTCTGCAGCGGTATGGGGTGCTGGTTCGCTGAACTCGGTCGGCAATGCCGTAGTGGGTCCTTCGCTGCTGGGCATTGGCATTTTCACGCTTGCCGCGGTTCTGCTGCAACGCCATGCCCGGATCCTGGAATGCGGGGATCCGCTGGCCATTTCGCTGGGCGTGAATGCCAAGCTGGTGCGCGCGTCGATGGTGGTTGTAGGAGTTGGCCTCGTGGCGGTGGCCACCGCGGCGGCTGGGCCGATCGCCTTCGTGGCCCTGGTGGCCCCGCAGATCTCGGCCCGGCTCAGCGGCCGTGCCGAGCTGGACCTCGTTCCGGCTGGATGCTTCGGAGCGTTGCTGCTGGTGTCGGCGGACACCGTGGCACGCATAGCTTTCATGCCGATCCAGCTGCCGGTCGGCATTGTGACCGTCTGCCTTGGCGGAGTGTATTTGATTTGGCTATTGATAAGGGAGAGTCGCGCATGAGCGCATTGGGAACCGAACCCGCTCAGCAGGCAGCCGACGCGGTAAGAGCGGGCATGGTGGCGCGGAAGCCAGCGCCTCGGCTTGAGGTGCAGGGGGTGCAGCTGGGATATGGCCGTGAGCCAGTCATCGATTGCCTCGATGCGTCCTTCGAAGCGGGCAAATTCACCGCGATCATCGGGCCCAACGGCTGCGGCAAGTCCACGCTGCTCAGCGCGCTGGCCAGGTTGCTGAAGCCCATGGCCGGCCGGGTGCTGCTGGATGGCAACCCCATCGCATCCTACAAGCCCAAGGCCTATGCACGGGAAGTGTCGCTGTTGAGCCAGCAAGCCATCGCTCCCTCGGGGATCACCGTTGCCCAGCTGGTAGCCCGCGGCCGCTTCCCGCATCAGAAGCTGCTGGCCCAGCATAGCGAGCAGGATGAAGCGGCGGTCCACGCTGCACTGGCCGCGACCGGAACCCTTCCCTTGGCCACCCGCCGGCTGGCCGAGCTTTCCGGCGGCCAGCGCCAGAGGGTCTGGGCGGCCACCACCTTGGCCCAGCAGGCACCCATTCTGCTGCTGGATGAGCCGACAACCTATCTGGATGTCGCCCATCAGGTGGAGCTGCTGGACCTGTTCGCCCGGCAACGCGATGCGGGAAAAACCGTGGTCGCGGTGCTGCACGACATCAATCAGGCAGTGCGATACGCCGACACCGTGGTGATGATGCGTGGCGGAAAGATACTGGCTTCCGGCGCACCAGAAGATGTCATTACGGCGCAGAGCCTTGGCGAGGCATTTGGCGTGCACTGCGAGATTCACCCCGATCCGGTGACATCCGGTCCGATGATGGTCGCCGTCCCCGGCAGGCTGCGTCACGAGTCCGCGCCGAAATCAGTCGATTGATAGCTCGGATCCGGGGTGGCCCACGGCGCAAGATGCTGCCATGGGCAAGAACCCGGTCGCTTGGTTGAGCCTTGGTGGGGGAGTTTAGAGACCATCCCATGAACCGGGCTGGATACGAGCTTCCTGACTGCTTGGGAACCGGTCCGGATAGCCGGGGCTCTTGGTGCGCAAGTTTGGCTAACGGGGTAGTTCCCGCAGCCTTTTGTGCAGTGGTCAAGCGCCGCGGGCTGGCATCAGCTACCGGGATCGCCGAGCGGACTCGAAGGGCGAGTTCTTGCGCGAAAGCAGCAAGGTCAGCATTGCCCCGAGCAGCGCGAAGCCTGTGGTCAGCAACCAGGTGGCATTCCAGCCGCCGGTGATTGTGGCCATGGATGCCAGCAGCATCGGGCCGGTGAAGTTGCCGATGTTGAAGATCTGCTGGGTCAAGCCCATCGAGGCAGGGGCCGAACCGCCGGGCGGAGCCAGATCGACCACCACGCGGGTCATGGTGGTCGGGATGGCCGCTCCGGCCAGCGAGAAGAAGCCAACGCAGATCATCTGGATCCACAGCAACCCAGGCGGGTAGTCGAAGGCGAAGGTGCAGAACGATGCCAGGGACATCAGCGCGAAGCCGGCTAGCAGCAGCGTGCGCCCATTGGCGCCACGCTGGAGCAGCCCTCCGCAGATGATCGCGCCCACCGCGTTCAGCCCGCCCACCACGGCGGAAGCCAAACCACCGGCCACCGGATCCAGGCCGAATTCCTCGTAGATGGTGGGCAGGAACCCCACTACTGCCATCCATTGCACCGTGTAGCAGCCGAAAATCAGGCCGCTGATCCACACGCGCGATGCCCGGGCGGTGATGGCGATGCGCCGGGCGGCCTCACGCAGGGCCGCCGATCCGGCGGGTTCATCCGCACCCACGAACTTGAGGATCAGCGGAATCGGCAGCAGGGTGATGAACGCGAGGATGCCCCACCACAGGTGCCATGACAGGTGCTGGAGCACCAGCGCCGTGGAGAAGACCCCGATGAAGGTGGCCATGCCCATGTAGGCGGCCCACCACCCCACGGCCATGTTCAGGTTCCGGATGGGGGCATGGAGGCGCACCAGCCCCGGCCCCATGACGGTAGCCATGATCACGCCCGCCCCTTCCAGGACGCGGGTGGCCAGCAGCAGCGGAGCGCTGGGGGACAAGGCGCCCAGCGCGCTGCCCAGCACCAGCAGCAGCAAGCCGAGGATCAGTGTGCGGCGCTGGGAGATGACTTCCGAAAGCAGGGAAACGGCCAGGCCGCCGGCCATGCCGGCTACCTGGACCACGCCCAGCAGCACGCCGGAGAAAATCAGCGAGAAGCCCAATTCGTCCTGGATCACGGTCAGCGCGGGGGCGAGCTTCCAGATGTGCAGGCCGGCCACCACGCCGGAGGCCACGATGATGATCCAGGCCGCGTTGGTCCGTTGCTGGACTTGTTCCATTTTGGCTTGCACTGCCGCCGATGCCTCCTCGCATAGGACGCGCCAACTGGTGCTCGGCGCTATTGTCCACTTCGGATTGTGGCACGGGCCGGGCAGCGATCCGGCATTCGTGTCATTGAACGGGAATCCCTGCCGGCGGAACTCCGGGCTGGATCCACTAGCCCAGGGCGAATTCTCCTTCGGCAGGTTGCAGGTGCGAGCTGAGAGTTCGCCGATATTTCCCGGGCGTTGCATTGCAGCACGAGTCCTCGGAGTAGTTTGGAGGCCAACCCGGCCGATCAAGCTCAGGAGGAATGGTGTTCCGGCACAGTTCGTCCCGCACCCGGCAAGTGAAGGCAGCAGCGGCTCTTGGATGCGTCTTCATGGCGACAGCCTGCTTCCCAGCGGTGCCGGTGGACCCCGAAGGAACCCTGGACACGGTTCGTTCCGGGACGCTTCGGGCCGGAGTATCTCCTGCTTCGGATTTCGTGGAAATCCGGGATGGAGTACCCCAGGGCGCCGAACCAGCGCTCATAGAAGACTTTGCCCAGCATGCAGGTGCCGAAATCCAATGGACCATTGGTGGCGAAGAACAGCTAGTGAAGCAGCTGGAAGCAGGCCAGCTGGATTTGGTGGCGGGAGGCATCACCTCCAAGACGCCGTGGTCGGAAAAGGCTGGAGTCACTCGTCCCTACACGACCGCCATTGACGCCAAGGGCAAGGAAAGGAAAATAGTCCTGCTCGTGCCTCCAGGCGAAAATGCTTTCCTGTCCGAGCTGGAGTACTTCCTGGACCAGACGCAGGAGATGCCATGAAAAACGCTGCCGGAACGCACTTGCCTCCCGAGCAACGCGAACTCATGGCGCGCGCTGCGAAGCTCGAGTGGATCAGCATCGGATACACGGCGCTCACCATTACCCTTGTGGCACTAGTGGTGGGAAATTCGCAGGCCATGCGCACAGCGTGGATCGAAGACATGCTCTCAGTCCTGCCGCAGCTGGCCTTTTTGGCATCACTGCAGTTCACCCGGAGGGCTCGTCGGCGCTCGCACCCCTACGGCTACCACCGGTCCATGGGAGCCGGGCATCTGGTCGCAGGAGTGGCGTTGCTGGTCGTCGGAGCGATGCTCGCGTACGAATCGGTATCGGCTCTGGTTAAACTGGAGCACCCGACCATCGGAACCATGAACCTGTTTGGCCATACGGTATGGCAAGGATGGATCATGATGGCGGTCATGGCGCTGATCGCGGCACCGGCCGTGGTGCTGGGACGGTTGAAAATCAAGATTGCCCAACCGCTGCACAATAAGCTGCTCTACGCCGACTCCAAGATGGCCAAGGCCGACTGGCAGACCAATGCTGCTTCGATCGTCGGTGTTGCCGGAATCGGCGTTGGATTGTGGTGGCTTGATTCCACCGCGGCGCTGGTGATCGCTGCCGGCATTCTCAAGGACGGCTGGGACAGCACGAAGTCCGCAACCTCGGATTTGCTGGATCGCCGTTCCAAAGGTGTCGACGGCACGGATCCGCACCCGCTGATCCCGGCCATGGAGGAACAGCTCCATGCCCTGGATTGGGTTCGCACTGCGGGATTGAGGGTCCGCGAACTCGGCCAGGTCCAGCACACGGAAGCGTTCATCGTTCCGGAATCCGATACCGTGACGCTGGCCCAATCCGAGGAAGCGCGAAAAGTGCTAGAGGGAACCGACTGGAAAGCGTATGACGTGGTGGTGACGATAGTTCCCGAGCTGCCTGAGTTCCTCAAGCAGGACTGAAAACCGAGGCCCGGGCCCTTCGCTTGAAGCGCAGTGGAAGCACCGCGATCCGGCGAGGAGAACCGGCGAGGCAGGGTGCTGGCGCTGGAGCTAGCAGCCCGCCTTGGCTGCCCCGCCGGACTAGCCGATATCGGTGGGTGACGTGGCTACTTGGCCAGGCCAGTCACTGCGCACGAAGCAGGGAATCTCATGGATTGCCGCGCTATGGGACCAGAAAGCGACGCGAAAGGGCATCATTTTCTCCGTGTGCTGCCGGGAGCAGAGTTCGCTGATGGTGGTTCCAGCTGGCAAATGGGGAACTTTGGGAAACAGCGGGCTGGGTACCGTGATGTGCCATAGCTGCAGGTCATCGGTTTGGTCATCGTCAAGAACCATGAGTACAGCCCGGCCATGGACCGATACGAAGCCCATTACTTCATCTACTGGATCAGTGCGTTGCGCGAATACCACGGGCATGCCCTCCATCCAGCCGTACGCAGTGAGATGGGTTCTGGCCTCGGGGCAATGCAAAAGTTTTTCGACGCGGTGCATGGCGCGCATATTTAGTTCAGGCATGTTCATTTAATCCTCCGCTGATGGCAGCTCTCCGAAAGGTGACCGCCCACGAAGTTCTGCGGCATAAAGCCGCGGAATCCCCCGGGTTTCGCCTTTGGCGCTCGGTGTTCATCGTGGAGTGTTCTTCTGATAATACATCTTGTTTCCAACCGCCGAGCGGCGCCTTATGTGGACACATGCCCAATGTGGTGCAATTCGCAGGTTTTCAAGTGGGATGTCCCTGCGCAAGCAGTGGAGCAGAGATCCATTTAGCAGAACGAGATTGCCGGGCTAACTAGAGTCGAAGAATTGAATGAATAGCGAATGGGCACTTTCCTGTTTCGCCTCTTAAAGCTGTGGATCGAAGTAATTCTGCACTCAATACCCAGAGCGTTTTGGACCGCGCAGGTCCCGGAAAAGCTTCAGATGCCTGAAGCGGCGCGTATCAACGAGCCGGTCAAGTGCTTGGAAGGAATATAACTGTAGGCTATATAACCCTCGTTGGTCTCGCTTGGCTTGAAATCTTTCGTTAGTCCGGCTCATGATCGAAGCGTTGCGTCTAGCCCGGTGTTGGTCTTGCTCTTCAGGACCGTGTCGGGTTGCTGGGTGCTGATCTTTGGCGTAAAAAGGTACGGTCGTTGCAACGCCTGATTGTTCAGGATGTTGCAACGACCGTTAGAACCCGTCGACCGCCTGCCCCGCTTTTGGGGTGATCGGCCTAAACGCGCTTAGCGTGCCTGGATGTCCGCAGCCTGAGGTCCCTTTGGACCGGATTCAAGCTTGTATTCGACCGATTGTCCTTCTTCAAGATTCTTGAATCCGAAACTCTGAATTGCGCTGTAATGCGCGAAAACGTCAGCGGATCCATCAGAAGGCTCAATGAAACCGAAGCCCTTTTCGGAGTTGAACCACTTTACAGTGCCAGTAGCCATGTGTATTCCTAAATCGTAATTCGCGATATGTCGCGATTTGAGCTTGTGCCACCGTAGCAGCACTGAAGCCATTATTTTTGTTGCATCCCGTGAAACTTAATCAAGCATGAATAGCTTGGAGAGCCAGAACATCGAATTCTGAGTTCTGGAGTAAGAATTCACTGGAGACGCATGTAATAGCGGTCGAAGAGGTTCTATAGAAACGCAGTTTCAAACCGACTGCCCCACCACGGAAGTGGGGACGAATATTTCAAGTGATGCGATTCGCTCTCATGGGAAAAATTCCGAGGAAACGCTTATTAAAAATCCAAGGGAGGAACAATAGGAATTTTCAATTTTCCTTATTGGCTCTAATATCTAGACTACCATGAGGAGCTCACTTAATCTCGCCGGTTTGCTGTGAGGGGAAGCCGAAGTCCTGCCAGGGGAGCTGATTTCGTTGTTCTGTGCCTGCAGCAAGACCGTTATGGGATTCGGTATCCGGAGATGATTGGGCACTCGAATGGATCCCGGGCCGATAGCCCGACCTTGTTCAGGTAGGTGATCACCTGTGCGTAGGATTCGCGGACACTGGCCACGGTGTACGGGACCTGGTGCTCGTCGCAGTACTGGCGCACGATGCGCGAGACGCCGGCCAGGTTGGCGCGCGGCATGGACGGGAACAGGTGGTGCTCTACCTGGTAGTTCAATCCGCCGTAGACGTGGGAGAGCACGCGGTTTCCCCAGCTGGACTTGGCCATGACATTGCGTCCGGTCAGTACCTGGCGGGAGAAGAAGTCGATGCGGGCGTCCTGGGGAACCATCGGCATGCCCTTGTGGTTCGGGGCGAAGGAGGCACCCATGTAGACGCCGAAGACTGCCAGCTGCACGCCGAGGAAGGCGAAAGCCATGCCCACTGGCAGGAAGTAGAACACGATCGCCAGGTAGATGGCGATGCGCAGTGCAATGCCGGTCATCTCGCGCTTGCGGTTCTTGACCCGGCCGGCCTTGAACAGGTACTTGATCGAATGCATATGCAGATTCAAGCCCTCAAGGGTGAGCAGCGGGAAGAACAGGTAGCCCTGGCGGTTGGTGATCCACTTGAGCAGGCCGCGCTGGCGCTTGGCGTCCTCGGTCTGGAAGGAGATGGTGTCCCACTCGATGTCCGGATCCTTGCCCACGGTATTGGGGGTGGCGTGGTGCTTGTTGTGCTTGTTCATCCACCACTGGTAGCTGATGCCCACGACGATATTGGCCAGGAACTGGCCCAGCTTGTCATTGCGCTTGTGCGAAGCCAGGATCTGGCGGTGTGCCGCCTCGTGCGCCAGGAACGCGAATTGGGTGAGCAGCAGGCCCAAGGCTGCGGCCATCAGCAACTGGAACCAGCTGTCGCCCAGGAGGATGAAACCGGTAACGGTGCCGGCTAGCAGCACCGTCAGCACGATGCCCAACCCGAGATAGTGCCCGCGGCGGCGGCCGACCAGTCCAGCTTCGGTGACCAGCTTCTTGACGTGGAAGAAACTTTGAGGATCACCGGGTTTAACGGTGGGTGCTGGAGCGTCCAGCAGAGAACTGCGAGGCAAATATAATCCTTGATTGAAAGAGCTCGCTGCGTCGTGAACAATAAATTACCCGACCGAGCCTATTACCCCCATTCTACTCAGGTTCACGGCCGCTCTCGCTGTTCTTCCGCTGTCAGATTCTGCTCTTTCACATATTTCTTTGAGTTCTATCCAGCTTTGAGGGCCAGTGACGCTGCGATGCGTGTGAGCGCTTCCTCGTTGCCGATCTGCAGCAGCTCAGCGATCATCGCGACCATTGCTTCACCTAGCCGTGCAAGGATGGCCACGGCTTGCGTGTTGCCTCCTTCCAGCTCGGAGGCGATGATCAGGAAGGCTTCTCGGTCTTGGCGGACCAGTGATGTCAGTAGTGCGATACCTAGTGCTGCTTCAGGGCTGTTGCCCATGAGATATTCCCATCGATGAAGATAAATTCGGATGTTTCTTCCGTACACGCGGCGCAACGTCGGCAGCATCTTGAGCCTAGCAGGGTATTGAGGGAGCAGCTTCTCGTAATACAGCGCCTGCCAAGCGCCCAGCGCTGGATCCCGAATAATCGATCGCAGTAGGGCCCATGGAGCAACTGTAGTAACTCTGTGAAACTTCCAGTGCCTCTGAAGTGCCCGGGCCCACTGCTTCAAAGCTGTGACATTAGTGGCTTAGGGGCATGACTCTCCTTGATTAGCGAGCACGGACCTGACGACCAGTGCGGCCCTGAAAGTTCGTTATTCGAAAGTGCGAGCGAGTGATTGATGCCAAGTAATTGGTCCCTTGCTGGAGTAGCAGACGGGCCTACTCGATACTAAAGTGGCAACGCGACAGCCCTAGGGAACCTGTTTTTCATCTTGGGGAAATGAACGAGTCGACACCTAGCAGTTGGGTGTGGACATGGAGCAAAAGATTCTGGACCGGGTTTGTTGTCAGAGGTGCGAGCAACTTCTGGGCGCCAGTATTGTCGGCAGTTTTACACGGCATGACCTGCTTACTTGCCAGATTGAATGTGCCAATAAGAGTGGGCGGCGACAGGTGCTCCCTGACGACTCCGGTAAGTTCTGCCTCTAATCGGTTGCCATCATGATCCCAACCCAATCCCGGTCGCAGCTCCCACTGGCTATGGAAAAGCTGGGACAAGACATCATGTCGAGATTGGCCGGCCGACAGCCCTATGTTCCTCAGGGATAAGGTGCTGTCGAGAACATAGCTGGGGAGCACGATCAGGGGCTTACCTTGGCTTTTCCTCCCAATGGTGGTTATATCCCGGGGATGCTGGCACGATCATCCTACTGCCACTATTGCTGACCGTGCGATCAGCGTGAACAAAGGAGCATCATGCATCTGCCCGTACCCCGCGGAGACCTGTCCCAAGCGCTGAACAATGCGTTGCTGTGCAACCCCTCGGAGGAATACGCAGCCTATTTGGCAACGGTCGCAACTGATCGGTTGGCTGCGGCTTCGGATGTGCTGGATGACGGGGACCTGCAGCTGAGCCTTTTCGTGCTCTACGAACTGCACTATCGGGGATTTGAAGAAGTCGATGACCGCTGGGAATGGGACCCCGGGCTCCTTTCGCTTCGGGCCCGGATCGAGGAGGCTTTCGAGCAAGCGCTGCGCGAGGCGGCAGGCTCGATTCCAAGCGTGGAACCCAGCTCCGCGAAAGTGGCCCAAGCCCTGTTCGAGCTTGCTGCTGATGATGCTGGGCCGTCGGTTTCGAAGTTCATCCAGCGCAAGGCCACTGCCGGCCAAGCACGCGAATTCCTGATACTGAAGTCGATTTACCAGCTCAAGGAAGCTGATCCGCATACCTGGGCGATCCCGAAACTCGAAGGCCGTGCAAAAGCCGCCATGGTGGAGATCCAGGCTGATGAATACGGAAATGGGCAGCTGCCGCGAATGCATAGCGAGCTGTTCAGGCAGACCATGAAGGGCGTGGGGTTGCGTGATGATTTCGGCGCGTACGTGGACCGCATACCGGCGGTGACGCTGGCGGCAGTGAACATGATTTCGCTCTTCGGCATGCACCGGCGCCTTCGGGGAGCCATCACTGGCCACCTGGCACTGTACGAGATGACTTCCTCAATACCCCAGGCCGCTTATGCCCGCGGGTTCCGGCGCCTGGGATATGAATCCCCGCTGACCGATTACTTCGATGAGCATGTGGAAGCTGATGCTGTCCATGAGCAAATTGCCGGCCGCGACCTCGCGGGCGGACTGGCTGAAGACGAACCGGATCTGGTGCCCGACATACTCTTCGGAGCCCAAGCCGCGGCAGCGGTTGACGCGTTGGCAGGCGCGAAGTACTTGGACGCGTGGGAAGCTGGAAGGTCGGCGTTGCATGCCGGAGCGGGGGCAGTGGTATGAGCGAGGGGCGCAGCGCTTCGGAAGCGGCCATGATTACTGTTTGCCCGCAGGGCCCATTGCTGCTCAGGGGAGAATTTGAAATCGTGGATGCCGAGGGGCAATCCATCGAGGCCCGGAAAGGGCCGGTCGCGCTATGCCGTTGCGGGGGCTCTGCCATCAAGCCTTTTTGCGATGGCACGCACAAGCTGATGAAGTTCGAGCGCCCGAAGTAGGACACTGGCTCCTGAAACGGGCTATTGCGCATCCGGTCCGCAGCGGGCCGGCACTGCCGGGACCTGCAGCGTTTGATGCCGTTCGCCGAGCTGCCTGCGCGGACGCGGGAATGCGGCTAGTTGGTGGATCCCGGGTGGCGCGATCCCAGCCGCCTGGAATGCAGTTGCGGCAAGCCTGCGTAGGGTTTGGCCGTCAAGCTGGCGCCCAGGGATTCCAAAGCGTCAGGGACGACGGAGCAGTCCTGATCATTGTGGGGCTGGCCCGCTGCATCGCCATGGTGTTCATCTGGAATGACCTGGCCTGCGGCGACCGGGAAGCGGCCGCCGTGCTGGTGGCCATCAACTCCGTCTTCCAGGTCATCGCCTTCGGCGCCCTGGGCTGGTTCTACCTGCAGCTGCGGCCATCGTGGGGCTGGAAACCACCAGCGCCGAGTTCTCCATTGCCGCCATCACCGCCTCGGTGCTGGTCTTCCTGGGCATTCCGCTGGTGGCCGGCTACCTGACCCGTACCCTGGGCGAAAAGGCCAAGGGCCGCGACTGGTACGAGGGAAAATTCCTGCCGAAAATCGGGCCGTGGGCACTGTACGGGCTGCTGTTCACCATCGTGCTGCTCTTCGCATTGCAGGGCGATAACATCATCTCCAAGCCCCTGGATGTGCTGCGCATGGCGATCCCGCTGCTGATCTACTTCGTGGTGGTCTTCGGTGCCGGAATGCTCATCGGGCACTGGCTGAAGCTGGGTTACCCGCGCACCACCACTCTGGCGTTCACTGCCGCCGGCAACAACTTCGAGCTGGCCATCGCGGTAGCCATCGCCACCTTCGGTGCCACCAGCGGCCAGGCCCTGGCCGGCGTGGTCGGCCCGCTGATCGAGGTGCCGATCCTGGTTGCCTTGGTCTACGTGGCCCTGTGGTCCCGGAAATTCTTCCCAGCTGCCAAGGCTCCCGCTACTTCTGCCTAAGGAAAAAACTCATGACTGCTATCGAAAAGCCTTCGGTTCTCTTTGTCTGCGTGCACAATGCAGGGCGTTCCCAGATGGCCGCCGCCTTCCTCTCCCACCTGTCCGGAGGGCGGATCGAGGTCCGCTCGGCCGGTTCCGCCCCGGCCGATTCGGTCAATCCGGCCGCCGTGGAAGCCATGAAAGAAGTCGGCATCGACATGTCCTTGGAAATCCCCAAGGTGCTGACCACCGAAGCCGTGCAGGACTCCGATGTGGTGATCACTATGGGCTGCGGAGATGCCTGCCCATTCTTCCCGGGCAAAGAATACCTTGACTGGAAAATCGCCGATCCGCAGGATGTGACATTCGAGAAGACCAGCAAGATCTTCAGCGATATCGAGACTCGCGTTAACGATCTGTGGGAGCGTATCAAGGGCACCTAGTCTCGCTCTTGGCGAGGAGCCGGGCAGGCATGGCTTCCATGCTTCCAGTGAGTCCTAGTTCAACGCCAAAAGGCCTGGCGTCTGCCAGGCCTTTTGGTTTGGAAACCGCATACTCCCTAGTGCGGATAGTAGAAAGCTTTCGCAGAACCCGGCGCGCAGCACCCAGCTAGTTTGCATGGGCTTCAATTGCAGCTCTTACCGCGAATTTCTGCGCTCAGATCGAGTCCGAGGCGCCGCGGGAAAACGGTGAGGCCACCGGCTGGTAAGCGAGAACCTGCGCCAAGAGCGGTTCGAATTCTTCTAACTGGGCCAACTATCGCGGACCAGTTCAAAACCCCCGCCGAGCATTTGCACGGATTTTTATCGGCAGCCTGGCTGCCCGTGCTTGCCTGCGCCCTCTTAGTGCTCGCCGCCGAGCTTTCCGCCTAGGCGTTCGCGCATCTTCAGGCTGGCGGTATTCAGACCCTCGATCTGAACGGTTTTGCCGTATTTCTCGTACTTCTCCGTAATGGCATCCAGCGATGCGATGGTAGAGGCGTCCCACAGGTGCGAGTTGTACATGTCGATGACCACGCGGTCCGGATCCTCGGCGTAGTGGAACTGGGTGTAGAGATCGTTGGAGGAGGCGAAGAAGAGCTCGCCATTGACCTCATACTTGGCGATCTGCTCCCCGAAGTGCTCCGCCAGGCGGCGTTCCACGGTGACCAGATGGGCCACCCGGTTGGCGAAGAGCACCATCGCGGTGAGCACGCCCACCCCGACGCCGATGGCCAGGTTGTGGGTGGCGACCGTGAAAGCCACGGTGATGAGCATGACCGTGGTTTCGCTCTTGGGCATCATGCGCAGCGTGGAAGGGCGGATGCTGTGCCAGTCGAAGGTGGCTATGGAAACGAAGATCATTACCGCGACCAGTGCGGCCATCGGGATCAGCGCCACGATGTCGCCCAGTGCCACGACCAGGATCAGCAGGAAGGTTCCGGCCAGGAAGGTGGAGATGCGGGTGCGTGCCCCGGAGGCCTTGACGTTGATCATGGTCTGCCCGATCATCGCGCAGCCGCCCATGCCGCCGAAGAATCCGGTGATGATATTCGCCGCGCCCTGGCCCCAGGATTCGCGGGTCTTGTTCGAGTGGGTGTCGGTGACGTCATCGACCAGCTTGGCGGTCATCAAGGACTCGAGCAGGCCGACGAAGGCCATGGCCAGTGCGTAGGGGAAGAGCACCTGCAGGGTTTCGAGGTTCAGCGGGATATCCGGGAAGAATAGTGTTGGAAGGGACTCGGGCAGCTGGCCCTTGTCTCCCACGGTGGGTACGGCAACCGAGGCGAATACGGTGATCAGCGTCAGCAGCACGATAGCCACCAGCGGGGCGGGGATGGCGGTGGTCAGCTTGGGCAGGCCGAAGACGATCAGCAGGCCCAGGGCCACCAGCGGGTAGACCAGCCACGGGACCCCGAGCAGCTCGGGGACCTGGGAGAGGAAGATCAGGATGGCCAGCGCGTTGACGAATCCGACCATGACTTGGCGGGGGATGAAGCGCATCAGCTTGGCCACGCCCAGCAGGGCCAGTACCACCTGGAAGGCGCCTGCCATGATGACTGCGGCGATGAAGTAGTCCACGCCGTGGCTGGCTACCAGCGGTGCGATGACCAGCGCGATGGCGCCGGTGGCCGCGGAGATCATCGCGGGGCGTCCGCCGAAGAAGGAGATGGACACGGCCATGGTGAAGGAGGCGAAGAGCCCGATGCGCGGGTCAACTCCGGCGATGATCGAGAAGGCGATGGCCTCGGGGATCAGGGCCAGGGCCACGACCAGGCCTGCCAGCACCTCTGTTTTCAGCAGCCGCGGTGATTTCAGGGTGCGCAATACCGATTGGCGCTCGGTGGGACTCAGTGCGGAAGGATCCGCTGTGGTGCTGGTGCTCATGGATGAGCTCCCTTCGTTTCAAGCCAGTAAGCGTGGGGCACGTGCAGTGCGTAGAATTCATGGGATGGGCATCATTGCGCCGCAGACGAGGCAAGAGCTGCCGGAGCGGTCGTAGACCTGATGCCGTCGAATATAACTCTAACCTAACGTAAGGGTAGGGTTGTAATTGGAGGAAACGGAGGACTTCATGGATCAAGCGAAGACCGAAGGTGCGGGCGGTTCGATGCATATCGGTGACATGGTCGAGGCTACCGGCCTGTCGCATCGCACCATCCGCCACTACGACGAGGTGGGGTTGCTGCCGGCGAGCACCCGCAGCGAAGGCGGTTTCCGGATCTATACCGACTCGGATCTGGCCCGCATGCTGGTGATCCGATCGATGAAGCCGCTGGGCTTCTCGCTGGAGGAAATGGGGGAGCTGCTTGACGCGGTGGACGCGCTCGCGGCAGATCCGCAGGACTCCGTCGCCCGGGCCAAGCTCGATGACTACACCCAGCGTGCCAGCGCCAAGCGCGACAAGCTCGCGCTGAACTTGCAGCGTGCCGAGTCCTTCATCGCGGACCTTCGCACCAAGTAGGCCGGAAGCATGGAGATCCGCTTAGCCGCGATGGCGCAGAACCACTGGGCGGATATCGCCCGCATCTATGCCAGCGGCATCGAGACCGGCCTGGCCACCTTCGAATCCGAGGTGCCGGCACGCGAGAAGTTCTTCGCGGCGAAAATTCCTGCATTGTCGCTGGTGGCCGTTGCGCCCGATGCCAAGGTTCTTGGCTGGGCTGCGGCCAGCCCGGTTTCGGCCCGCCCGGCCTACCTCGGCGTGGTGGAGCACTCCGTGTACATTGATCCGGATTATGCCGGATGCGGCGTTGGCGCCCGGCTGCTGGCCGAGCTGATCGCCCGGGCAAGGAAAGAAGATTACTGGATGGTGCAGTCGGCCGTCATTGCCGGCAACGAAGCCAGCAGGGCGCTGCATGCCAGGGCAGGGTTCCGCGAGGTTGGCCGGCGCGAGCGGATTGCCCAGGGTGCCCGAGGGGCAGTGGCGGGGCAGTGGCTGGATACCGTCCTGTATGAGCTCAGGCTCTAGGTAGCGCCCTGCCCAGGTGGGTCTGCGGCCTAGCCCTTGGGTGCCAGGCTGGATCCTAGGGATTCCAAAGCGCCAGGGACGACGGAGTAGTACGCCCACACCCCGCGCTTTTCGCGGTGCAGGATTCCGGCCTCCACCAGGATTTTCAGGTGGTGCGAGACCGTCGGCTGCTTGAGGCCCAATGGTTCGGGCAGGTCGCAGACGCACGTCTCGGCCGATTCGCTGGCGGAGACGATGGACAGGATGCGCAGGCGGTTGGGATCGCCCAGGGCCTTGAAGCGCAGCGCCAACGCTTCGGCCTGCCCGGCGTTGAGGATTGCCTCGCCTTGGGATGGCGTGCAGCAGGCGTCGGCTGCCGGTACTGGGGAAGTTTCTCCGGCAGGATTCACGGTGGCTGTGCTCACGGGCCTTGGCTCTTTTCTTCTGGCGCCAGAGATTGACAAACGTCGATATGTTTCATCATACTCAAAACATCGACAATCGTCGATGCCTATTCTTGGAGTGATGAATCAGTGGCACCCGCGCCTGCGCTAGACACTGCCCCCGTGGCGGCAAAACTTTCCTTCCTGGACCGCTACCTGGCCCTGTGGATCCTGCTGGCCATGGGCGTCGGCTTGGGTCTGGGCCGCATCTTCCCTCAGCTGGGCGAGCTGCTGGACCGCTTCACCGTGGCCGGGGTCTCGGTACCCATCGCCATCGGCCTGCTGGTCATGATGTATCCGGTGCTGGCCAAGGTCCGCTACAACGAAACCGGCCGCGTGCTGGCCGACAAGAAGCTGATGATCACCTCGCTGGTGATCAACTGGGTCCTGGCCCCGGCGTTCATGTTCGTCCTGGCCTGGGTATTCCTGGCAGACCTGCCCGAATACCGCACCGGCCTGATCATTGTGGGCCTGGCCCGCTGCATCGCCATGGTGTTCATCTGGAATGATCTGGCCTGCGGGGACCGGGAAGCGGCCGCGGTGCTGGTGGCCATCAACTCGGTCTTCCAGGTCATCGCCTTCGGTGCCCTGGGCTGGTTCTACCTGCAGCTGCTGCCATCGTGGCTGGGGCTGGAAACCACCAGCGCCGAGTTCTCCATTGCCGCCATCACCGCCTCGGTGCTGGTCTTCCTGGGCATTCCGCTGGTGGCCGGCTACCTGACCCGTACCCTGGGCGAAAAGGCCAAGGGCCGCGACTGGTACGAGGGAAAATTCCTGCCGAAAATCGGGCCGTGGGCACTGTACGGGCTGCTGTTCACCATCGTGCTGCTCTTCGCATTGCAGGGCGATAACATCATCTCCAAGCCCCTGGATGTGCTGCGCATGGCGATCCCGCTGCTGATCTACTTCGTGGTGGTCTTCGGTGCCGGAATGCTCATCGGGCACTGGCTGAAGCTGGGTTACCCGCGCACCACCACTCTGGCGTTCACCGCCGCCGGCAACAACTTCGAGCTGGCCATCGCGGTAGCCATCGCCACCTTCGGTGCCACCAGCGGCCAGGCCCTGGCCGGCGTGGTCGGCCCGCTGATCGAGGTGCCGATCCTGGTTGCCTTGGTCTACGTGGCCCTGTGGTCCCGGAAATTCTTCCCGGCTGTAAGCACTTCGACTACTTCTTCCTAAGGACAACACCCATGACTGCTGCCGAAAAGCCTTCAGTTCTCTTTGTCTGCGTGCACAATGCAGGGCGTTCCCAGATGGCCGCCGCCTTCCTCTCCCACCTGTCCGGAGGGCGCATTGAGGTCCGCTCGGCCGGATCCGCCCCGGCTGATTCGGTCAATCCGGCCGCCGTGGAAGCCATGAAAGAAGTCGGCATCGACATGTCCTTGGAAATCCCCAAGGTGCTGACCACCGAAGCCGTGAAGGACTCCGATGTGGTGATCACTATGGGCTGCGGAGATGCCTGCCCATTCTTCCCGGGCAAGCGCTATGAAGACTGGAAGCTGGAAGACCCCGCAGGGCAGGGCATTGACGGTGTGCGGCCAATCCGTGATGAAATCCGTGCCCGGATTGAGAACCTCATCGCCGACCTGCTGCCGGCCAGCTAAGCGCAGACCGTCTCCAGAATTCCAGTAGCCAAGGAGAAACCCATGCAGGAGAACCTTCCAGTCATCGTCATCGGCGCCGGCCCCATCGGCCTAGCCACCGCCGCCCACCTGCGCGAACGCGGGCTGGAAGTGCTTGTCCTGGAAGCCGGGGACAGCGCCGGCGCCGCAATAGCCCAGTGGTCCCACATCAAGCTCTTCTCCCCATGGCGCTTCAATATCGATGCGGCCGCCCGCCGGCTGCTGGAAACCCCCAGCGAGGGATACGCAGGAGGCTGGGAAGCGCCGCGGATCACCAAGCTTCCCACCGGCGCGGAGTTGGTCAGCGAATATCTCCAGCCGCTGGCCGCCCACCCGGAATTGTCACCGCGCATCCGCTACGGCCACCGCGTGGCGAAGATCAGCCGCGTGCTGGCCGACGGCCGCGGTGCCGACAAGGCACGCACCGCGCACCGCGATGAAGCCCCGTTCCTGGTGCGCACCGAAACTCCTGGCGGCCCGGTGGATCTTCTCGGCCGTGCCGTGGTTGATGCCAGTGGCACCTGGAACCAGCCAAGCCCGGTAGGCCGGGCCGGAATCCAGGCCATCGGCGAAGCGCAGGCGCGCGAGCGCGGCTTCATCATCTGCGGGCTGCCTGATCCGCTGGGCGCCGATGAGCAGGAGCTCGCGGGCAAGAAATTGCTGGTGCTTGGCGCCGGGCATTCGGCGGCGAATACCGTCATTGCCCTGGGCCGGTTGCAGAAGAAGTTCCCGGACACCCGGATCCTCTGGGGCCTGCGCGGGGCGGCCAACCCGATCCGGCTCTACGGTGGCGGAGCTGCTGACCAGCTTCCAGCCCGGGGCCAGCTGGGCACGTCGCTGCGCCGGCTGGTGGAGAACGGCAACGTGGAACTGCTGGAAAATGTCTCCGTCGCTTCGATGAGCGCGGGGGAGCGGCTGTCCGTATCGTTGGCTGACGGACGGGAGCTGGGCGTTGACCGCATCATCGCGGCCACCGGTTTCCGCCCGGATCTGCAGATGCTCTCCGAACTGCGCCTGGACCTGGATGAATGCGTTGAAGCCCCGCGCCAGCTCGGGCCATTGATCGATCCGGAATTCCACAGCTGCGGAACGGTCAGCGCGCACGGCGAAAAGCAATTGGCGCACCCGGAAAAGAACTTCTACATCGTTGGAATGAAGAGCTATGGACGGGCTCCGACGTTCCTGATGGCTACCGGCTACGAGCAGGTGCGCTCCATTGCCGCTGCCTTGTCCGGCGATGCCGACGGGGCAGGCCGGGTTGAACTGGATCTGCCGGAAACCGGGGTCTGCTCCACGGATCTGGGCGGTTCCTGCGATGCCCCCGCGGACGGCGGCACCGCCAGCGGAACCGAGCCCGCCGAAGCGGCCGGCTGCTGCACCTCGCCGCAGCCGGTGAGCCTGGGATTGGCCACAGGAACACGGCACGGCAACAGCGAAGTGGCCGCCCAGTAAGCCTGCTTGGGCAAGGGGCGATCGCCACGGAAACTCGATGGAGCCAAGGGGCAGCGCGGCATATGCCGCGTTGCCCCTTGGCTCCATTTTCTTTCCAGGGCCGGGATAGGCCCGCGTTTCAGCTCACCGGGACCGGCGTGTTCCTGGCCGCCGGATCCTGCTGCGCAGCCGTGCCTCGGGTACCGGCACGCTGCGGCGCCGGGATTCCGGCGAGCGCCACCGCGCACACGGAAGTGAGCACCAGTGCGGTAGCCGGGGCGATGGCAGTCCACGGAGCCCGCTCGACATAGCCGATGCCTTCGGCCAGCAGCAGGCCCCACTCCGGGGTGGGCGGCTGAGCCCCGAGCCCGAGGAATCCGAGGGCAGCCAAAGCCAGTGCCACCCCGGGCAACCGCAGCATCCCGTGCCTCAGCAGGGCCGGAAGCACCGCGGGCAGCAAATGCTGGACCCAGATCCGGCCGCGCGGCACCCCCGAGAGCGGAAGCCAGCGGATATGCGGCATGGCCCGGGCTTCGTCCAGCAGCGAGGCAGCATGCGTGGCCAGCGGAGGCCAGCTGACCCAGAGCACGGCCAGCGCCGCACCGCCCACCGACGGGCCCAGCAGGGCCGCGATGACCACCCCGGCCAGAATCGGCGGAGTCGCGTTGGCAATTACCGCCGGCCCGCGCGAGATCTCGCCTGCTGCCGCTAGCAGCAGGCCGATCAGGATTGCGCAGGCCACGATCACCAGCGCCGGGCCTACCGTGCCCAAGGTTCCGTGGGCCACGCGGGCCAGCAGATCCCGTCCGCTGGAATCGGCGCCGAATGGCAAACCGGCCCCCGGGGCTTGCAGCCTCTGGAAGGCAAGGGTGTAGGGGTCGCGCGGCAGTCCGAAAGCCAGGATGGCCAGCAGCGCGGTGCAGGTGATCGCCGCAGTCCAGCGCTGGATCCTGCCGTTGCCGCGCGCCTCGGGCGGGGCTGGCAGCGATCCTGCGGGCAGGGCGCCGCCGCGCAGCGCGCGCCGGGCCGCTGCGGTGAGCATTCCGATCAGCAGCGCCGATCCCGCCATCAGCAGCAGCCCGGCCTGCAAGGCGGGAATATCCTGCGCATTGGCCGCCCCGAGCAGATAGCGGCCAAGTCCGGGCACCGCGAAGACCTGCTCTACGGCCACGGCGCCGCCGAGCAAGCCGATGAACACCAGGCCGAGCTGGTCGATGACTGCCGCGGCGGCCCGGCGCAGCACCCCGGAGAGGATGGCCGGCGCCGGAGCTCCGGCCAGGTGCCAGATCCCGGCCCAGCGTTCGGCGGCCACCGAGGCGATGGCGTCGGCCAGCAGCCGGCCGAGTAATCCGCCGGCCGGGATGCCCAGGGCCAGCGCGGGCAGGATCGCGGTGTCCAGCCCGGTCCACCCGTAGGGCGGAAGCCATTGCAGCTGCACCGCCACCAGTACCAGCAGCAAGCTGGCCAGCAGGAATTCGGGCAAGGCGGTCAGCGCCACGCCCAGCGGCCCGGAACCTGAATGCTGCCGGTTGCGCAGCACGCGCAGCGCGGCGGGCAGCACCAGGGCGAAGGCCACGGCGAGCGCGATGATGGTGGCGAAGGCGGTGAGCGTGGCGGAGACCGACAGGGCCCGCCAGGCGCCGGGAGCGATTTCTGCCCCGCTGACCCAGGAGCTGCCCAGATCCCCGTGCAGCACCCCGGACCACCAGTGCAGGCTGGTGGCCAGCGGGCCCTGGTCCAGGCCCAGCTGCGCGCGCACGGAGGCCAACGCCTGCTCGGTGGGTTCCAGTTCGGCATAGCGTGCGCGCAGCACCGCGGCGGCCGGGTCCGTGCGCGAAAGCCAGGGCAGCGCGCCGGCTACCAGCAGCAGGGCCAGCGCGCTGAGCAGGCAGGATGCGAAGGACGGCCAGGAGAGGCGCCGCGCCTTCAGGGCGAACCAGTTCATCAGCGTTGCGGCTCCTGCTCGCTGTCCAGGCGGGTCTGCGCAGTGATCAGCTCGCGTTCGCGCGGATCCTGCGCGGCATCGCGCACGGCGGGGCCCTCGCCTTGGATCACGCGTTCGTGCAGCAGCGCGATGGCCGCGTCGGTGCCCAGGATCCGGGCTTCGGCCAGCATGATCTGCTGCTGGCGCTGTTCCCCGGCTTCGGTTTCCGAGGCCCGGGCGATGGCCTGGTCCACGTCCTTGTCGCAGAGCTGGGCGATGGCGAAGCCGCCTTCGCAGGTGAAGTCGGAGGCGAAGTACGCGACCGGGTCCCCGGAATCCAGCACGGTGGCGCGCGAGAGGATGAAGGCATCGAAGGCGCCGTCCAGTGCGTCGGCCTCGATGTACTGGTATTCGCGCACATCCTGCTTCACGATGAATCCGGCCGCTTCCAGCTGCTGCTCCAGGATCACCGCGACTTCTGGCAGTTCGGCGCGGTCGGTGAAGGTGCCCAGGGTGATTTCCACGTCCTTGACCTTGGCTGGTTCGGCACGCTGGGCCAGCAGCTGCCGGTATTCTCCAGAATCGCGCAGCCCGGCGGCGTAGGGCAGGGCCGGGCCGAGCAGGCCCTCGGCTATATCGGCGCGGTTCTCGTACACCGACTCCACGATGGCCGCCCGGTCGATGGCTTCGCGGGCCGCGGCGCGCACCGCCGGGTCGGCGAACGGGCCCTTCTCGGTGTTCAGGTACAGCGTGTTGGTGCGCGGCATCGGCACTTCGGTGAGCAGCTCCTGGTCCACCGTGGCGGCCTGCCCGGCGGGGATGGCCTCGATGACATCTGCTTCCGAGGTGCGCAGCGCGGCGGCGCGGGCGGTGCCATCGGGCACGAACTTCACGTCGATGCCCGAGGCTGCGGCCTTTTCGCCCCAGTAGCCCTCGTACCGGTCCAGGGTGGCCCCGGAAATCCCGTCTACGTCCACGATCTGGAAGGGGCCGGTGCCGTGGCCGGCCGGATCCACCCCGTTGGCGGTGTAGGCTTCGGCGGCGAAGATGGCCAGCTGCGGGCTGGAGAGCCGCTGGGGCAACAGCGGGTCGGGGTCCGCGGTGGTGATCCGCAGTCCGTGCTCCCCGCGCACCGCGACCTTCAATGCGGTTCCGTTCAGGATGCGCGGCACCGGGGTCGAGTCGATGGCCCGCTGCAAGGAGTTCGCCACCGTTTGGGCGGTCAGCGGCTGGCCGTTGTGGAAGCTGACGCCTTCGCGGATCTCGAAGTCCCAGGCTAGCTCGCCGCTGCGTTCCCAGCTGGTAGCCAATGCCGGCTGGGCGTCCCCGGACGCGTCGAGATTGACCAGGGTTTCGGCGGTGGACCAGCGCGAGAGCTTGAACGCGTCGTCGCTGAGCGGGCTGAGCCCGGAGCGGGGCGGCTGCATGTGGGCTACGGAGATGCGGTCGGTGCTTCCGGCCTGCTCGGCGGCCGCGGAGAAGCAGCCGCTGAGGGCAAGTGCCCCGGCCAGCGGGATGGTGAGCAAAGCCAGGGTCTTGGGGCGGGGTCGATTCATGGGTGCGAGGTCCTTGGGGATGGGTGATCGGTGATGGGTGATCAGCTGGTGGGCGGGTTATCGGGACGGTGGGCGGATGGCGATGGTGCGCGAGCATTGCGCGGCCAGCTGCGGGTCATGGGTGATCAGCAGCAAGGCAATGCCCGAGTTGGCGGCGGTGGAGAGCAGCTGGCCGGCGACTGCCTGGGCGGTGTCCGGATCCAGGGCGCTGGTCGGCTCGTCCGCCACCAGCACCGAGGGGTTCACTGCCACGGCGCGGGCCAGCGCGGCCCGCTGCAACTGTCCTCCGGAGAGCTGGTGCGGGCGCCGATCCAGCAGTGCCGTGTCGAATTGCGCCAGCTCGGCAGCCCGGTCGATGCCCGTTCCGGGGCCGGCTGGGGGAGCCAGCCGGTGGATGGCCTGCTGCAGCGAGGTGCGGATGCTCCAGCGCGGCACGAAGGCGGCGGCAGGATCCTGGGGCACGCCCTGGACCAGCCGGCGGCGTGCTGGCGCGTGGCTGCGCTTCGGTGCGCTCCAGTGCTGGCCCAGCACGCGGATTTCTCCGGAGTCCGGCAGTTCCAGGCCCAGCACGATGTCGGCAAGGGTGGATTTTCCGGCGCCGGATGGCCCGGTGACGGCCACCGATTCGCCCGGGGCCAGCGTGAAGCCAAGGGGCTCCAGGACCAGTCGGCGGGCTGCGCCGTGCCCGCGCAGTGCGCTGAGCGCGGATACTTCCAATGCGGGGATGCTCAAGCCGGTACCCGTTCCAGCCGGGGCGCGCGGGTGCTGGCGATCTTCCCGGAGTCCAGGACCAGGTGCCGGGTGGCCAGCGCCTGGGCAACTGCCGCGTCGTGGGTGACCAGCACCAGGGCCTGTTGCTGGCCCAGCAGGGTGCCCAGCAGTTCCAGGATGAGGTCCCGGGCGGTGTGGTCCAGGGCGCTGGTCGGTTCATCGGCAAGGATCACCGGGGCCTGGCTGAGCACGGCCAGGGCTATGGCGGCGCGCTGTGCTTGCCCTCCGGAGAGTTCTGCGGGACGTCGTGCGAGCAGTTGCGGATCGCCCAGCCCGGCGTCTTGCAGGATGCCGCGGACTTGCTGCGCGCTGGCGCCGGTGGCCTTGCGCAGTTGCCGTCCCAGCGGCAGCAGCGGATGCAGGGCGTCCTGGCCGCGCTGCGGGATGTAGCCGATGCGCGTTGATCCGGGAGTGCGGGTTCCGGTGAATTCCAGTCCGGGTGCCCAGTTCCCGGTGATCATCGACAGCAGCAGCGACTTGCCAGCACCCGACGGGCCGGTGATGACCACGCGCTCGCCGGGAAGAAGCATGAACTCCTCGACGTCGAGCAGCGGGCTGGCGGCGCCGGGCAGTCCCAGGCGCGCGTTACGCAGGCACAAGGCCGGGCTGGGCGGCAGTGGGGCGCGGGGCTGGCGGGCGAGCCCGGGCTCTTCAAGAGTCATAATGAGAATCATTATCACTTAAGTTTTCTCGGCAGCGCAAATCAGCCTGCGGAATCGGCAAGGCGGCCGTGGCGGGCCGCGGCTGCTGGCCAAGCTGGGTGAATTCGCCTAATTTTTCGTGGCCGTACCGAACCTCGGCGCTTGTGCATACCGTGGAATCAGGGTGCGGCAGCAAACTGAGCAAGAGGAGAAAGCGATGATGGAGTCGTTATGGCAGGCGAAGCGTTCTTCCGGTGGAGCCGACCAATTCCAGCCGGGCGCAACCCATGACGCCATCGTCGTAGGCGCGGGGCTGACCGGGCTGGCCACCGCCGTGCTGCTGAGCCGGGCCGGATTGAGCGTCACGGTACTCGAAGCCAGGTTCGCCGGGGCCGGAACAACAGGAGCGAGCACCGCGAAGCTCAGCTTGCTGCAGGGCACGGTGCTCTCCGGGATCCGGGAGCATTGTTCCCAAGAGGTTGTGGACGCCTATGTCCAGGGGAATCTCGAAGGGCAGTCGTGGTTGTTGCGCTATCTGGAGGAGCGGGATGTCGCCGTGCAGCGGCGGGATGCCTACACGTACACCGAAGCCGAATCCGGACGTGCCAGTCTGGAGAAGGAAGCCGAGGCAGCCCGCAGCGCCGGGGTGGAGGCCAGCTGGTGCGGCCCGGACATCGGATTGCCGTTTCCCGTGGCCGCGGCGCTGGCCCTGCCTGGCCAGGCGCAATTCAACCCCATGGAAGTGCTCCAGGCCTTGGCCAGCGACCTGCGCTCGCGCGGGGGCAGAATCGTCGATGGCGTCAGGGTGCGTGATGCCAGCGCCGGCGCCCTGGCCACAGTGCATACCAGCCAAGGCGAGAACCGTGCCCAGCAGGTCATCCTGGCCACGGGTATCCCCATCCTGGATCGGGGACTGTATTTCGCCAAAGTCGAGCCATCGCGCTCCTACGTGGTCGCGTATCGAATTGATGCAGCCGCCGGTGCGCTGCCCCAGGGAATGTACCTGTCCATCGACCAGCCAGCACGTTCGCTGCGGACGGTTCCTCTCGACGGGCAGGAGCTGCTGCTGGTGGGCGGCAACGGCCATCCGGTGGGCCAGCAGCTCTCCGAGCTCGGCCAGCTCAAGGACCTGGATATCTGGACCAGAAGGCATTTCCCCGGGGCCGAACTCGCCGGCCAATGGTCGGCGCAGGACTACAGATCGGCCAATATGGTTCCGTTCGTTGGCCAATTGCCCCGCGGGGGAGGGAACATCCATGTGGCCACGGGCTACAACAAGTGGGGGATGGCCAATGCGATTGCCGCCGCCCTCCAGCTCAGCGCGAACATCCTCGGCGGAAATATCGCCTGGACGCAGGCGTTGTCGCAGCGCGCGACCACCCCGGCCGACCTGGTCGCCGGGGCGAAGATCAACTCCCGGGTTGCTGGAAAACTCGTAGAGGGATGGAAACGCTCGCTGCTTGGCGAAGCAGGCAAGGGCGCCGCGCAGGATGCAGGCGGCGTGTTTGGCGAGGAGCGGACTCCGCCCGCCGAGGGCCAAGGTCTGGTGCTGCGCGAGGGCCTGCGCCCGGTCGCCGTGTCCACAATGGTCGGGGCCACCTGCCGGGTGTCCGGGATCTGCACTCATCTAGGTGGCGTGCTGTCGTGGAATGACGCGGAGAAATCCTGGGATTGCCCGCTGCACGGGTCCAGGTTCAGTCCGGCCGGGGAAGTTTTGGAGGGGCCGGCGACGCAGGACCTCGCTGCTATCGACTCGGCAACTGGCACCGGCGGGGATTAGGAGACTGGGAAACACAGTTCAACGCCCGCGGGCCCGCCGAGTATTCATCGGCTGTGGCCAGGGAATGATTTCGGAAAGTGCAGGGATGATGATTCACTGGAATTTCAAGTACACCCGCCGTTCACATTGGACCCCAGGAGAAGTTTTGCGAACCACCGGACCTGCCCGGCCACCTCTGCCTCGAACCGCCGCTTTCACCGCGATTGCCAGCATGGGCCTGGTCCTGCTGCTTTCGGGCTGCGGGTCGGACTACCCGCTGGGAGAAGAGCAGCGCAAGGCCGCTGAATCGAATAGCTCTAGCCTCCAAGGCACGCTGACCGGCGGCGGATCAACCGCGCAGAATTCCGCCATGAACGCCTGGACCACCGAATTCTCCACCATGCACCCCCAGGTCCAGGTGCAGTACGCCTCGGTGGGCTCCGGCGCCGGACGCGCCGGGCTCCTGGCAGGCGGCACCGAATTCGCCGGATCCGACGCTTACCTGAAGGAAGAGGAAGTCCAGCGCTCCATCGAGACCTGCGGCCCGCAGGGCGCGATCAATATCCCGGCGTATATTTCCCCGATCAGCATTGCCTTCAACCTGCCGGGCATCAAGGAATTGAACATGGATGCCCCAACGATCGCCAGGATCTTCTCCGGTGAGATCCGCTCCTGGCAGGACCCGGCCATCGCCCAGCTGAACCCGCAGGTCCAGCTGCCCGACCTGCCGATCACCGGGGTGGCGCGCGCCGACGATTCGGGCACGACCGAGAACTTCACCGAGTACCTGCATGCGGTTGCTCCCGAAGCCTGGCCGCACGAGCCGGATGGCGGCTGGCCGGATGCCACCGGCCTGGAGAAGGCCCAGGGCAATGCCGGTGTGGTGACCACCGTGACCCGCGCCGTGGGCGCGGTCACCTATGCCGATGACTCCCTGGTGGATAAGTCGCTGGGCAAGGTGAAGCTGAAGGTCGGCGAGGAATTCGTGGCAGTCAGCGGGGAATCAGCGGCCAAGGCAGTGGCCGAATCGGAACGGGTCCACGGCCGCGGTGAGCACGATATCGCTCTGGAGCTGGACCGCAAGACCACCGCCGCCGGCGCGTACCCGATGGTGCTGGTCTCCTACCTGCTGTTCTGCAGCGGCTACGAGGATCCGCAGACCGTGGAACTGGCCAAGACCTTCGGCCAGTACGTCGTCAGCGACCAGGGGCAGAAGACCGCAGCCGACTCGGCCAAGAGCGCGCCGATGCCGCAGCAGCTGGCCGAAGATGCCCGCGAAGCCATCGATTCGATCACCGCGCGCTCCTGATTCGGGCGAACAGCCCTGCTGCATCCATCCGCAGGAAGGATGCAGCAGGGCTAGCTATGCAGCAGTCTTGGCCGCCGCGCGGTACGCGCGATTTCGCGACCCGAGCAGCGCCGCGCCGATGACCGCGGCCAGCAGCGAACCGCACAGCACCCCGACCTTCACGTACTGCGCTTCCTCGCCGCCCTGGCCGAAGGCCAGCTCGCCGACCAGCAGGGAGACGGTGAAGCCGATGCCTGCCACGAAGGACAGCCCCAGCACATCAGGCCATTTGATGCTGCCATCCAGCTTGATTCCCGGGAGCCTGGTGACCAGGAAGGTGGCGGCGGTGATGCCCATCGACTTGCCCAGCACCAGGCCGGCAATGATGCCCAGTGCCACCGGGCTGGCCAGCGCTTCGCCCAGTCCGGACAGGCCGCCGACCGGAACACCGGCAGCGAAGAAGGCGAACACCGGAATGGCGATGATGGATGAGGGAATGGACCACCGGTCCGCGAAGTGGGCGGCCAGGCCTTCGTGGATCACTTCGCCCTGCTCGGTGCTCCCGGTGCGCACATGCGCCCGCTGGGTGGCAATCACCGGAACCATGAAGCCCAGCAGCACGCCGGCCACCGTGGCGTGGATTCCCGAGGCATGCACCAATGCCCAGACGGTGGCGCCGAGCGGGATCAGGACCCACCAGGCGCGGACCCCGCGCTGCACTGCCAGCGCGAATGCCGCCAGTGGCAGCAGCGCGAGGAGCAGCGGCAGCCAGGCCAGGTCATCGGTGTAGAAAATGGCGATGATGGAAATGGCCAGCAGGTCATCGACCACCGCCAGCGTGAGCAGGAAGGTGCGCAGGGCAGGGGGCAGGAACTTGCCCACCACTGCGATCACGGCGATCGCGAAGGCGATATCAGTGGCTGCGGGGATTGCCCAGCCGTTGATGGCGGAGCTTCCCGATGCGGAGATGACAAGGACATAGAACAGTGCCGGCAGCGCCACGCCGCCTACGGCTGCGGCCACCGGAACGATCGCCGTGCGCGGATTGCGCAATTTGCCGACAACGAATTCTTCCTTGAGTTCCAAGCCGACAACGAAGAAGAAGATGGCGAGCAGGCCGTCAGCGGCCCAGGCTCCGACCGAGAGATTCAAGTGCAGGGACTCGGGGCCGAAACGGAAGTCGCGCAACCCCTCGTACCATGGGGCTGCAGGGGAATTGGCCAGGACCAAGGCGGCGAGGGTGGCGCAGAGCAGCAGCAGCCCGCCCATCGAGTCCTGCTTGAGGGTTTGGCGGATTCCACGCCACAGGGCGTGGGGTGCTTGGCGGGATACGCCAGTTGAGGGGTATGGCAAAGTAACGGGTCTTTCTGGGATCCGGGAAAAGGGCACGAGGGCGCGCGGAATCCACCGGAGAAAAACCAGGAATCGGGACCGCGCAACTAGTGGCGCGGTGGCGGGCAGCCGGCGATCTCGCCGTGGGCGTTGGTTCCCCAGGAACTCAACCACCCATTGGTGCCGCTGGCTAGCTTGGTCAGCAGTTTTCCCTTGGGGAAAACGGCAGCGAGAAGCCGCTGCGCATGCGTTGAGACAACCAGAGCCATGCTTCCAGTCTACAGACCAGCGATGCATTGGCCTAACTCGAGACGTCCCGGCTGCCGTGGGCCCGACGCTAATGCATCAGGCTGGCGAACATCTTCAAGCGCAGCGCCTTGGCGGTGGCCATGTGCGCCTGGATGAGTCCGCTGGCCTTGGCGCTGTCGCGCTCGCGGATGTTGTCCACGATGCACTGGTGCTCATCCAGGGATTCGGTCCACCGCGAGCCAACCGAGAGCGTGGATGTCGGGGCATGGATCTGGTGGGTGGCCAGGCGCTCCAGCAGATCCTCCAGCACCGGGTTGTGCGCGGCGCGCCAGAGCGCGCGGTGGAACTCGATGTTGGTGGCCAAGCGGGTGGCGTCATCTGGTTCGGCCAGTGCGCGGTCCCGGTCAACCAGGGCCTGCAGCCGCATCAGGTCCACTTCGGTGCGCATCGAGGCGGCTTCCTGGGCGGCCTGGCCTTCGAGCAGGATGCGCAGGTCGTAGACCTGCATGATCTGTTCGGGGTCGATTTCCTTGACGAAAAGACCGCGGGCGCGGCGCTCCAGCAGCCCTTCATGCAGCAGGCGGGTCAGGGCTTCGCGCACCGGGGTGCGGGAAACTCCAAAGCGTTCTGCCAGGGCGACCTCGCGCAGGGCATCCCCGGGCTGGAATGCGCCTTGCAGCAAGTCGTCCTTGAGCTGGGCATGGATTGAATCCGAATCGAGCTTGGCCATGATCCCCATTCTCGTCTAAGGCTGGATGGCGGGTAAAACCATTGTTCCGCCAGTACAGGCGTACTGGCGGAACAATGGGATTTAGTACTTAGGCAAGGTTACCGGCACGCCGGCCGAAGACCACACCGGCAGCCAGGCCGGAACCGCCCGGGTAGTTGGCCGAGAACAGGCCGCCGAGCATTTCGCCGCAGACGTACAGGCCTTGGATGATCTCGCCGTTCTCGTCCAGCACCTGGCCGTCGGTGTTGCCCTTCAGGCCACCGAAGGTGAAGGTGATGCCGCAGGTGACCGGGTAGGCGTAGAACGGGCCGGTCTCAAGCGGGTTGGCCCAGTTGCTCTTAGGCGGAGTTACCTTCGCGGCGCGCCCATCGAGCACGTTCGGGTCGTAGGCGATGGAGGTGTCGATGGAAGCATTGAATTCCGAGACGGTCTTGGATAGCGCCGCTGGATCCACGCCGATCTTCTGCGCCAATTCCTCAACGGTGTCGGCGATGACCTCGGAGATCTCCGGCATCTCGTACTCTTCGGCGCGCAGCATCGGACGCAGCGAAGCGTCGAAGACCTGGTAGGCGATGGAGTCCGGCTGCTGCAGGATCACCTTGCCGTACTTGGCGTAGGTCAGGTTGCGGAAGTCCGCGCCTTCATCCAGGAAGCGCTCGCCGCGGTTGTTCACGATGATCCCCAACGGGTAGGACTGGCGGGTCAGGCGGTTGGTCAGCTCGCGGTTGGATTCGTTCTTCGGGGTCAGCGCGTCCCATTGGACCGAGTGGCAGGTGCTCCAGTCCCCGCCCTTGGCAGCGCCGATTTCCAGGCCGGCGGCCAGCATCTCGCCATTGTTGAATGGGGTGCCGCGGACCTTGGCATTCTGCCAGCCTTCGCCCAGGTGCTCCTGGCGCCATTGCGGGCTGGATTCGAAGCCGCCAGCGCCGAGGATGACCGACTCGGCGCGCAGTTCCTGCTCTTCGCCGTTGGCGCGGACCTTGACGCCCACCACCTTGCCCTCTTCCACGATCAGGCCGTAGACGTCCTGCTCGAAACGGACTTCGGTGCCCAGCTTCTGGGCTACTTCCAGGTGGTCCTTCATCAGGCCTTCGCCGCCGTCGACGTTGCCCACGTGCAGGCCGCCCCAGAACAGGTAGCCGCCCTCGGGGGTCTTGTAGGTCTGGCGTTCGTACATCAGCCGGTACTTCAGGCCCAGGGATTTGAGCCAGCGCAGGCCGGGTGCTGCTTCCTTGACCAGGACTTCGGTCATTTCCTTGTCGTTGCGGCCTTCGGTTACCTTGGCGATGTCGCCGGCGTAGTCGGCCTCGGAGTAGGGCGGAACTTCGGAGAGCGGGTGGCGCTCATCGAATTCGACCAGGTCCTGCAGGTCTTCCAGGCCGTTGTGCGCGATGCGGGTTGCACCTGCGGTGTAGTAGCTGTTGCCGCCGAACTGGTCGCGCGGAGCCTTTTCCAGGAGCAGAACCTTGCGGCCGCGGGTCACTGCCGCGTGTGCTGCGGTGAAGGCCGCGTTGCCGCCGCCGACCACGATGACGTCTGCGACGTTGGCAGCGGTTTCCTGAGCATGGGTTGTCATGAGATGGCCTTTCGGAAATGAAGACGTGGGAAAACGTGGATCCGAAATTAGTGTATACACTAATGTGCATTAAAAGCCAGTGGAGTGCAGGAAATTTAGCCGACCCACGAATACCGGTGCTCGGGACGGCCTGCCGAACCGTAGCGCGGACGCAGCTGGGCCTTGCCCGCCGTGACCAGGAAGTCCAGGTAACGCCGGGCGCTGACCCGGGAGATCCCGCAAATTTCGGCAACCTCCAAGGAAGACAGGGTGCCATCCGGATGGCCCGGTGCGCTGCGCAAGGCTTCTCCGACCAGTGCCATGGTGGGCGCGGTGAAGCCCTTGGGCAATCGTTCGGTCTGGGCGCCGGTGACGGCCCCGGGGGCCAGTTCGAGGACTTCGGGGATCCTGGCATCCCCTCGTCCACTGGCGGCCTGGAGCAGCTGGTCGATCTCGGCCTGGCCCAGCTCGTCGATCTGCTCCTCTGGCTGCGCCACCGCTCCGGGCTGCTCCGAAACGCGCTGGGCATAGAGCGCCAGACGCTGCTTGAACTCGTCCACGGTGAAGGGCTTGACCAGGTAATCCTCGACGCCGTGGCCCACTGCTTGGCGCACCGCATCGCGTTCATTGTTGGCGGTAATCATGATGACGTGCGCGTCGGACCCAGCTGCGCGCAGCTGGGCCAAGACTTCCAGCCCGGTCAGATCCGGCAGGTGCACATCGAGCAAGACCAGATCCACCTGCCCGGATTGCACAAAGGGAACCACGCCGGAACCGCGCTCCAGCACGCCGACCACTTCAAAATGCTCCATGCCCTGCAGGTAGCGGCGATGCAGCCCGGCCACTGCGAAGTCGTCATCGACCACGAGTGTCTTAATCATTGAAGTAATCTCCTTGCGCGGGAACGGGAATGCTCTGCTTAACCATAGGTCGCTTCGACGGAGGCCAGGCGACGATGACCTCGGCTCCGCCCAGATCACTGGACCCGAACTTCAGCACGCCACCGCGCCGGGTCCGGATGCGGTCAACCAGGGCCAAGCCGATGCCCCGTCCGTGGACTGCTCCCGGCGCCCCGGTTTTGCTGCTGTAGCCAAGCTGCACCAGGCGGGCCGCGTCGCCTTCCTTGATGCCCGGGCCGGAATCGCTGACCGCGATGCGCATGCCGGTGGGCCCGGCGTTCAAGTGCAATGACACCACGCCGCCATCGCCGGCGGCCTCGATGGCGTTGGCCAGCAGGTTCGAGGCGACGGTGATGGCATCGTCGTCAATCGCGGTTCCGGGAACCACCGCGGAGAAAGGATTAAGCTCCAGCCGGACCCCGGCTTCGCTGGCCACGGCCTGCTTGGCAACGAATAGCGCTGACAGGGTGGGGTCGCCCAGATGCGTTTCCGGATGCTCGCCGCGAGCGCCGGAGAAACGCTGGATATGCTCCTTGGCTTCTTCGTATTCGCCGATGGACATCAGCCCCGAGAGCAGGTGCAAGCGGTTGGTGAATTCGTGGGCCTGGGCGCGCAGCGTATCGGCCAAGGACCTCTGGCCGCGCAACTCGCGCAAGGTCTCTTCCAGCTCGGTATGGTCGGTCAAGGTCAGGGTGCGTCCATAGTGCTTGGGACCCAGCATCGCCTCGCGGCGGGTGGCAATCAGCACCCGTTCTCCGGAAAGCACGTTCTGCACCGATTCGGCCTCGGGGGAGTCGCTGCGCAGCAGGTCCACCAGGCTCTGGTCCAGGACCTCTTCGGCTTGCTGGCCCACAGTGTCCTCGGGAAGGTCCAGCAGCCGGCGCGCTTCTCCGTTGACCAAGGTGAGCCGGCCATTGCCATCCACGCCCAGCACGCCGTCGCTGACTCCGTAGAGCACCGCCTGCTGCGCCTGCTTCAGCGAATCCACCTCTTCGGGATCAACCCGATAGATCCTGCGGATGGCCCGTTCGGCCAGCGCGGCCGCCAGGGAGCCGATGGCCACGGCCAGGATAATCCACGGCGCGAATGCCCAGACGATATCAACCAGGCTGGCGCGCACCTTGCTTTGCAGGATGCCCACGGAGATGGTGCCAACGATCTTCCCCTCATCGAAGACCGGTTGCTTCACCCGCAGGGTGACGCCCAGGGGGCCTTCCTCCACGCCCCTGAAGGTTTCGCCGTTGCGGATGGATTCATGATCCGAGGAAACCGGCTGGCCGATGGACCCGGGATCGGGGTGGGCCACGCGGATGCCGTTCAGATCGGCAATGGTCACATAGTCCACTCCGGATGCCGATTCGGCCAGGTGGGCCAGCGGTGCGACGACTTCGGCTGCGTTTCCGGGATCCTCGGCCAGCGCGTGGCCAATCGGGGCCAGCTGGGCCGTTTCCTCGGCCACCAGGGCGACGCGGCTGAAAGCGCTGTCCTCCACCCGGTTGATCTCGAAGCGCATCACGATCACCGAAACTGCCAGCAGCGTGATCAGCACGATGGCTAATTGCAGGAACAGGATGCGAACGCGGAAGCGCTGGCTGTTCTTTATCCATTGCATGGTGGACCCGCTTGCTCCCGTTGTTTTTATTTTCTTAATTGCCCGTTATGACCAGAACCGCATTCCCGATGTGTTTCGGCTCACTTTGACTGCACACTGGGAAAGGCCGCACCGGGAATCGGTGAGGTGAATCACTAACAATGAGGTTACGGAAAATGGTGAGCAAACGCATCTTGAGCCGGTCCCTGTACGGCGTTGTCGTCGTGGCGGTAGCGGGACTCGCATTCACCAACGCGGCAGCGTCGGGCGGAGAGTCCTCGGCGCGGAACAAGTTGGTCATCATGGCACCTGCCTCGCCCGGCGGCGGCTGGGACGGCTTCGCCCGTGAAGCCCAGCAGGCACTGAAGTCCATCGGCGCAGTGAACAACGTGCAGGTCACGAACATCCCCGGAGCTGGCGGCACCATCGGCTTGAGCCAATTCGTGCAGATGACCGGGCGCCACGACATGCTCATGGCCACCGGAGGGGTGATGATCGGCGCAATCGAGCTGGCCAACTCCGAAGCCACCATGAAGGACGTGGAGCTGGTCGCGCGCATGTCTGATGACTACGCGGTGCTGGTAGTGCCGGCCAAGTCCGAGATCAAGACCCTGGACGAGTTCATCGCGGTCTGGAAGAAGGACCCGGGGAAAACCTCGATTGCCGGCGGTTCGCTGGGTTCGATTGACCACCTGCTCACCGGTGCGGTGGCCCAGGAAGTGGGCATCGACCCGTCCAAGGCCAACTACATCGCCTACTCCGGCGGCGGCGAGGCACTGACCTCGATGCTGGCAGGCACCACCGTTGGCGGCATGTCCGGCTATAACGAAGTAGCTGACCAGATCGAGGCCGGAAACCTGCGGGCGCTGGCCATCTCCTCGGAAGAACGGCTGCCGGGGGTCGACGTCCCGACCTTCAAGGAACAGGGAGTTGACGCGGTCATGGCCAACTGGCGCGGCTTCGTCGGTGCCCCGGGCATCACCGAAGAGGACAAGCAGGTCTTCGTGGACATGGTCCACGAAATCCATGAATCCGAGCAGTGGAAAGATGCGCTGGAGCGCAATAACTGGACCGACAGCTTCATGATCGGCAAGGAATTCGAAGACTACGTAGACAGCGAAATCGAAGTCACGGAACAAATCGTCAAGGGACTGGGACTATGAGCATTCAAGCACCCCAAGCAACAGAAGGCACCGGCAACGGCACCGGCACCCGCCGTAACGACGCCCCTGCCCAGAACTTCTTCAGCGGGCGCAGCGAACTGGTCGTCCCGGCTCTGGTACTGGCCCTGGCGGTCTTCCTGACTTGGCAGACCGCCACCATGGAGGTACTGGGCAAGTCGGTCCCCGGCCCGCAGTTCTTCCCGACCATTGTGTGCGTGCTGCTCTACGGTGTGGTCATCGCCCACACCATCCAGATTTTCCGCTCCCCGCGTGGCGGCGCAGCCGCGCCGGCCGCGGAAGAAAAGCAGTACAAGACCCAGTCGGACTGGAAGACCATGGGCATGGTGGTTGCCGGCGTCATCGGCTTCATCCTGATCCTGCCCTACGCCGGCTGGATCCTCAGCGCGGCAGCCCTGTTCTGGGTCGTTGCCCGCGCACTGGGCAGCAAGAAGGCGCTATTCGACGTGAGCATTGCACTGCTCTTCTCCTGCGTGATCCAGTTGGCTTTCAACGCCGGACTGGGATTGAACCTGCCTGCGGGATTCCTGGAAGGACTGCTCTAGATGGAACAGCTCAATCTGCTGCTTGAGGGATTCTCAAACGCACTGACCCCAATGAACTTGCTGTGGGTGCTGCTTGGTGCCCTGCTGGGCACCGCCGTAGGCGTGCTGCCCGGCCTGGGCTCGGCGATGGCCGTGGCGCTGCTGCTGCCTATTACCTTCTCGCTGGATCCCACCGCCGCGTTCATCATGTTCGCCGGCGTCTACTACGGCGGGCTGTTCGGCGACTCCACCTCCGGCATCCTGCTCAATACGCCAGGCAATTCCTCGGCGATCGCCTCGACCTTCGAAGGCCACCGGATGGCCCGCAGCGGCCTGGCCGCCAAGGCCCTGGCAACTGCGGCCATGGGCGCCTTCATAGGCGGCCTGCTGGCCACCACCGTCGTGGTGTTCTTCGCCCCGACCCTGGTCAAGCTGGCCACCGCTTTCGGTCCGGCTGAATACTTCGCGCTGGCGGTCTTCGCCTTCCTTGCAATCTCCTCGGTAGTCTCCGATTCGATCGTCAAGGGCCTGGTGGCCCTGGGCATCGGTTTGGTCTTGGCCATGGTCGGGGTGGATGGGCCTTCGGGAACCATCCGCTACACCCTGGGCCTGCCGCAGCTCTTCGACGGCATTTCCATTGTGGTGATCACCGTGGGCCTGCTGGCCCTGGGCGAAGTACTGCACATTGCCTCGCGCATCCACCGCGACCCGGAAGCCGTGAAGATCAAGCCAAGCGGCCGTCCGCGCCTGCACCGCCACGACATCAAGAAGGCCCTGCCTGCATGGCTGCGCGGTACCGCTTTCGGCCTGCCTTTCGGCATCATCCCTGCTGGCGGTTCCGAGGTGCCGACCTTCCTGGCCTACGGCACCGAAAAGCGCCTGGCCAAGCGCCGCGGCGATATCGAATTCGGCCAGATCGGTTCCATCCGAGGCGTGGCTGCTCCGGAAGCCGCTGGCAATGCCACCGCGGGCACCGCCATGGGCGCCTTGCTGGCCCTGGGCCTGCCCACCAGCGCTACCGCGGCCATCATGATCGCCGCCTTCCAGCAGTACGGCATGCAGCCAGGCCCGCTGCTGTTCGAACGCAGCGGCCCCATGGTGTGGACCCTGTTGGCCTCGCTGTTCATCGGACTGGTGATCCTGCTGGTCATGAACATGCAGTTCGCGGTGCTGTGGGCCAAGCTGCTGCTGGTTCCGCGCCACTACCTGTACGCAGGCATTACCGTGCTCTCGGTCCTCGGCGTCTACGCCATCAGCGCCGCGCTGCTGGATCTGTGGATCCTGCTGGGTGTAGGACTGGTTGGATTCGTGATGCGCCGCTACGAGATCCCCTTGGCTCCGGTTCTGATTGCAGTGATCCTCGGCCCGCTGGCCGAAACCGAGCTGCGCCGTGCACTGACCGTCTCGGAAGGCGATGCGAGCATCCTGGTTTCCAGCGGAATCACGATCACCCTGTACTCGATCCTCGCATTGACGCTGGCTTTCACCGCCTACAAGCACGTGCGTGCTAGCAAGAAGGCCAAGGAAGATGCCGAGCTGATCAACGCCTGATCATCTTCTTCCCAGCACAGCAGGCCTTGCCGCTTCTACCGCGGCAAGGCCTGCTGTGCGCGTTCAAGGCGCATGGCAGCACTGCGAAGGCCCGATCCGAAGCCGGCAGCTGGATGCTTCCTGACTGCTGCTTGCCTGCGGTAGCTGCCCAGAGCACAGTGGGCTGTGGACGATGAAAGGAGCATGAATATGCCAGACCTAGCAGGCAAGAAAGTTCTTGCGGCAGTTTCCAACCGCGGAGTCGAGCAGGATGAGCTGAAGAAGCCAGTGGAGCACTTGCGCCAAGCCGGTGCGGAAGTGGTGATCGCGGCCCCGGAGGCCGGCCAGGTCAAGTCGCTGGTCGGCGATTGGGATCTGGGGGAGGTCTTCCAAGCCGGTGAAGCGCTGGCGGCAGTGAACGAACAGGATTTCGACCTGCTGCTGATCCCCGGCGGGACGCTGAATGCCGACAATCTCCGCTTGGATGCCGATGCCCAGCGCATTGCCAAGTCCTTTGCCGGTTCGGGCCGGCCGATCGCTTCCATCTGCCATGGGCCATGGCTGCTGGTGGAAACCGGATTGGCCAAGGGCAAGACCTTGACCTCGTACACCTCGATCAAGACCGATGTCGTCAATGCCGGCGGCACCTGGAAGGACGAACAGGTTTTCCGCTGCCCGGCAAACGGCTTCGTGCTGATTACCTCGCGCAATCCAGGCGACCTTGATGCGTTCAACAGCGCCATTGCCGCGGAGCTCAGCTCCTAGCAATTGGCCGCCAGCCGGCCAAGCCGCCGTCGAAGCCAGCCTTCCGGACGGCGGCTTCGCTGCGCTGGACCGGAGCCCGTCATCCAGGGCTTTGGCGATCGAAGGGCACGCCACCACGCTGTGGTTGTCGCGTATTCTCCCACCTGTGGACGCAGGAACATGGCTGCAGATTATGACGAGGTTCGTCCGGATTTCGCCGCGGCGTCCGAGAAGACGCTCAAGGACGTGCAACAAGCCGATGCCCCCGACGCGAAGAGCGTTGTGGCCGAGCTTGAAGAAACCGACCTTTCCGATGGCGTGGAGCTCCCTGGCGCCATCGTAGAGGAAGACCTGAGCGTTGAAGTCCTCCCGCAAGCAGCGGATGAGTTCCTCTGCGCCAGTTGCTTCACTATCCGCCACCGCAGCCAAGCCGTGCAGAAGACTGGCCTAGGCGTCATCTGCCGCGACTGCGCCAGCGAACTCGCCTAGATTCCTGGGATTCCCAGAATCCCGGCGTTCGGCCATCCAGGCGTTCCAAGGAATTGGGTATGGCGATGACGCTGAGGACTTTGCCATGGCTGCGTGGACAGAGCGGGCACCCCGGCATGCCGGGGTGCCCGCTTCAGCAATTGAGCATCTGGTCAAGCTGCGTGCGGGTCCCGATGCTGTCCGGTCGCCTTGCGGGAGAGGAGCAATCCCAAGATGATCATGAGCGCACCGAGCCCCAGATGCAGCCAGTTATCGGCATCGTTCAGCGGGATGAAGTTGGCGGCGCTGTCGAAATCAATGACTAGCCCGTAGACCCACAGGGCCAGGTAGATGATTCCGCCGCCAATGAGGTAGCTGCGGGCAGCAGGCACGGTTCGCGCCATCAGGTAGCCGGCAACACCGAAGAGCAGATGCACGGCATTGTGCAGGTACGAGACCTGGAAGATGCCCAGCAGCTTGGCTTCAGAGTGGTGGCCGGCACCAGAGAGCGATTCGTAGTTGGTGGTGATTCCCGGAATGAATCCGAGGACACCGACCAGAAAGAACACGATGCCGACCGCCAGGGCGGCCTTCTGCACCAGCGGACGTGTTGCTATGACAGGATCTTTTGGATGTTCCATGATCTTGCTCCTTCATTCTGGCTGTTGCGATCGGAAGGAAACGTTGGCCCGGTATGCCGGCCGCCGTCATGCTAGCCACGCTAGGGGATTGCCGGCTGGATGGCACGGGAATCTTCCAGTACCTAGGGAACGTCCAGCAACGGAGGTGCGTGGATCGGGGCGGAACCCGGCACCCGCCGGATTCCACCCCGATCACCGCTGCGTGCAGGTTCAGCTCCTGCGCTAAGCCAGCGCGCCGGCGCTAGCGGGTTTGCCGGCCGCCTTCCCAGCCCTCGGCCTGAACCTGTTCGTTGCGCAACTGCGCTTCGAGGCGTTCTTCCTCGATGACTGTTTCCTTTTCCAGGCTGACCCGCTCAACTGGCTCAACAGTCTTCTCTACGACGGGGCGCTCCTCGTGCAAGGTCACCTCCTGCTCGTCTTCAGCCAGTTCTCCGCTGGTGCCAGCGGCTTCGGCATCCGTGATGGGCTCGCGCTCAAGCCTCACTTCCTCATGGCTCACCGGCACCGTGGTAGCCACATCCTCGGTGACCACGTGCTTGCGCAGGCGTACCTTGCCGGTATCCACGCTTTCGGTTCCCACATGCAGCCGCTCCTCGGAACGGATGGCAGAGGCCTGGGAAGTGCCGGCCCCCGGATCACGCACGTCTTCCCGCGCATACTCGGCGCGGGTATCGGTCTCCGGGACGCCGGGCTGCACGGCGGCCTGGTCAGCTTCCTGGTAGGACAGGCTGTAGTAGTGGTAGAGCTCCTGCTCCTGCTCTGGGGTGAGCTGGCCCTCCGGATCGATGTTCGGGGCGTCCTTGACGGTCTGCTTGTTATAGGGCACCGAGAGCGTATCGCCGGCGACGGTTGCCTGGCTGAGCGGAACGAAGCTCTCGGAGAGGCCGAAGAGGCCCGTGCGGACGGTCGCCCATTCCGGCTGCCCGCTGCGGTCGTCAAGGAAAATCTGGCCGAATTTGCCGATCTTCTGGCCGTCGGGGCCAATGACGGTGCCGCCAATTGCGCTGAGTTCCTGAAGTTGTTCTGTGCTGATCATGGGTCTGTCCTCCTGCTGCGTTCGACTTCGGATCAATCCAGTAATTCCAGTCCGGCTGGCCAGTGGCCGGCCGGCTGAAGCTGCGCCTCCAAGTGGGCGTGACGGCCCGCAGCTTGGCTTCTTGCAGTGCATTGACAAGCCGCGGTGATTAGAGCGTGGCACACTTTGCAAGCCCTTGCACTCGGGCTTGTGCTTGCATGGCCGCAAGCTCAGTAGCAGCTGTGAAAAGCAGTCAGCAAGTGCCCGGGGGAGCTATCGGGCGTAGGGCGAGGCGGGTGAACGGGCGCCTGAGAACAGCCGCGTCCGCACCTGCGGCGAAGCTGGAAAATCGCTGGGTTTCCTGCCGGGAACGGCCGTCGGGGCCAGCTGCCGTCTAATGTTCAGTTCGTATTGCTGTACAGGGAAGGCGAACCAGCATCCATGACCAGGACCTTTGGGATCGAAGAGGAATTCTTCCTCGTGGATCCGGATACTGCCGCCCCGGTGCCGATGGCCGATGAGCTCAGCGCCCAGCTGCTTGGCCTCGATCTGCAGGGCACCACGGTCCACCGCGAACTTCTGGCCAGCCAGCTGGAAATCGTCACCGGGATCTGCACCTCTGCGCAAGAAGCCGTGGAAGCGCTGGTGCGGCGGCGCGCCGCCATTGAGCGGATCTGCCGCGAGCACCAGGTGCTTCCCTTTGCTTCGGGAACGGCGCTGGGACTTCCGAGCTCTACGGAGTTCACCAAGGGCCAGCGCTACGCAACCATCCACGAGTTCGTCCCGGGGATCGCCCGCGAGCATTTCATCAACGGACTGCACATCCATGTGCATGTCCCGGATGCCGCCGCCGGAGTCCGGGCGCTGAATGCCTTGCGCGGCTGGTTGCCGCTGATTGCGGGAATGGGCGCGAACTCTCCCATCTGGAACGGGGAGCCGACCGGCTTCGCGTCGTGGCGGACGGTGCACTACCGCAGATGGTCTGCGGCAGGCATCCCGCCGGCGTTTGCGACGGCGCAGGAATACCAGCAGCGCATTGAGGACATGATCACCTCCGGGGCGTTGCTTGATCCGGGACATATCGGCTGGTTTGCCCGCTTATCGGTGAACCATCCGACCATTGAAGTGCGGGCGGCGGACACGCAGATGGCAGCCGGCGAATCCGTGGCCCTGGCTTTGCTCATCCGGGCCATCGTGGATACCGCTTCGGAAACGGACAGCCCTGCCACCACGGCAGCGTCCGAAGTTCTCGACCTGGGCCTGTGGCAAGCGGCGAAGTCGGGAGTGGAAGGCACCTATTTCGATAGCGAAGCCAGGACTCCCGTGCCTGCCAAGGCCATGATCCAGCGGGTGCTCGATTACGCGGGCCGCCAATTGCAGCGCAATGGCGATGAACAGTTCGTGGCCGATTACCTGGACTCGCTCGCGAATTTCGGCAATGGTGCCACGCGCCAACTCGAGAGCTGGAACCAGGGCGGAGCGAAGCAGGTCATGGCTGATGCGACCAAGCTGTTCGCGCAAGCCTGACAGGTTTTTGCAGGAGCAACGCGAACAACCAGGGGAGCGGCGCGCATGGAGAAATACCGCTTGTAGCGGGTTCGGCAGAGGCCTACTATCAAGGCAGGGAGTCGATCCTGCATGAACGGCCAGCACTGGGGTGCTGGGGCGGAGGAAAGTGATTCCTGCATACTCGCAACAACGAGGGGGAATCATGAGCACTCCAGCTGCAGTACCCGGGCGCATGACCAAGGAGCAGAAACGCGTCGCGGGAGCGACCATGGTGGGCACCACCGTGGAGTGGTACGACTACTTCATCTACGCCAATGCGGCGGCCCTGGTCCTGGCCCCGCAATTCTTCACTCCCGCCGAAGCGTCGCTGGGATCCATCATCGCTTTCGCCACCGTCGGCATCAGCTTCCTCTTCCGGCCGTTGGGCGCGATCGTGATGGGCCGGGTGGGCGACAAGTACGGCCGCCGAGCGGTGCTGATCATTACCCTGGTCCTGATGGGCGTCGGCACCACATTGGTGGGCTTGCTGCCCACCTATGCGAGCATCGGCATCTGGGCTCCGATTCTCCTGATCTTCCTGCGCATCGTCCAGGGCTTCTCCGCCGGCGGCGAGTGGGGCGGTGCGGCATTGATGGCAGTGGAGCACGCGCCGGATCATGCCCGCGGCAAATTCGGCGCCTTCCCGCAGCTCGGCGTCCCGGCCGGCATGCTGCTGGCTTCCGCGGTCAGCGCCATTATCGCCGCCGTTCTCTCTCCGGAGCAGTTCATGGCCTGGGGCTGGCGCATCCCGTTCCTGCTCAGCTTCGTGCTGATCCTCATCGGCTACTACATCCGCCAGCGCGTGGAGGAGTCCCCGGTCTTCGAGGAAATGGCCCGGACCAAGCAGACCGAGTCGGCCCCGCTGTCCACGCTGTTCAGCAAGCACCCCAAGAAGGTCATCCAGGCGACGCTGGTATTCATGGGCAACAACACTGCCGGGTACATGCTCACCGGCGGCTTCATCCTGGGCTATGCAACGAACAAGCTGGAACTGCAGGCTGGCGACATCCTGAACATCATCACCATCGGCTCGCTGGCCTGGCTGATCTCCACCTGGATCGGCGGAGTGGTCTCGGACCGCATTGGGCGCAAGAGGATGTTCATCATCGGCTGGGTGCTGCTGCTGGCCTGGCTCTTCCCGTTGTTCCTGCTCATCGAAACCCGGAACCTGGCCTGGGTCACTGTGTCCCTGGTGGTCTTCGGCGCTTTCATGGGCTTCTCCTACGGTCCGTTGCCAGCGTTGTATGCCGAGCTGTTCCCGGCCCGCATCCGTCTGAGCGGTTCCTCGATCAGCTACGCCCTGGGCTCGGTGATTGGTGGCGCGTTCGCCCCGACCATTGCCGCGGCGCTGGTGGGCCAGTTCAATACCACCGTGGCGGTCTCCACCTACCTGTTCATCTGGGTGGGCGCTTCGCTGATCGCCACCCTGACCTTGAAGGATCGCACCGGAGCTGATCTATATCCGCAGGAGGGCATCACCGGAGAATCGGGAGGCCACACAGAAGAAGCCGGGCCCGAGCATTTGTGAGCCGTGGTGGCCAAAGGGCAACTAGCTGCCCGTAACATCTCCGATACAAACTGCTGATATCTTGTCGCTCATGACGTTGTCCATTGAACCCGCAGACTTCGAGGATCCCTCCCTGAGAGCCTTCCTCGAAGCCCACCTTGCTGACATGGCGCCGCAGTCGCCGCTGGAGTCCCAGCATGCATTGGACTTGGTTGCGCTACGCCAGCCAACCGTCCGGCTCTGGACAGCGGAGAAGGACCAGCGCATCGTGGGCACCTGTGCGTTGGCGGTATTGGAGCCGGGCCACGAGGAGCTCAAGAGCATGCGGACGGACCCGGACTTCCGCGGGCAAGGCGTCGCTTCCCGGTTGCTGCTCCATGCTCTGGAGGATGCCGCGCAGCGCAAGCTATCGCGCATATCCCTTGAAACGGGAGCGATGGAGTTCTTCGCACCTGCACGCTCGCTGTACCGAAAGCACGGCTTCCAGCAATGCCAGCCCTTCGGTTCCTATCTGGAGGACCCTAACAGCATCTACATGACCCGGATCCTCGAACTGGACTAACTCTTGGGCATGGCGATGCCAGGAATTCTTGCGCCCATCGCGGCAAAGGCCATGAAGGACACCAAATTCGGTCGTTTTCGGGCAGGGCTGGAGTGCCGAGGAGGTCTGGATGCAGCAAGCTTGCTTGCCGACCCGCCAAGAGCCCGCCACTGGCCGATAGCTCTTGGCCATGGCGGGCTGATTGGCTGATTGATAATTCGCACCGGAGCGGAGTTGTATCCGCATGACCGGGCAGGCATCGGCGAGTCGGGCGAGGAAGCAGAGCCGAAGCACCTGTGACTTTTCTGGTGGTACAAGTCAAACCCGAGTGGCACAACTGAATCGTTGAGGAGAGGCCCGGCTGCCGGGCTCAGGACCAGATGCGGAATAGGATGGGCTGATGAATCCATCCCCGTATCTGCAAACCCGCCGCCGCCTCGTTGCCGCCGCGCCTTCAGAGATCTTCGAACTGCTCAGGGATCCGGCCATGCACCCGGTCATCGACGGCTCAGGAACGGTGCGGGCCTCGAATGCGCAGGGCAGCAAGCTCAGCCTGGGCAGCGAGTTCGGCATGCAGATGCGTCTGGGTGTCCCGTACCGGATCAGCAATACCGTGGTGGAATTCGAGCAGGACCGGCAGATCGCTTGGCGGCACTTCAGCGGGCATCGGTGGCGCTACGAGCTGGAAGCTATAGGGTCCGGGACCATGGTCAGCGAAACCTGGGATGCGAGCCGGTTACGGCACAAGTGGGTGTTACGGATCCTAGGATTCACTCGGAGTACCGGGCCCAATATGGAACGCACCCTGGAACGGCTGGCCGCGCAGTTCCCCGAGGCCTCCGAGTAAGAGTCCCTTTGCCTTGAGTGGCGCGTCGATGACGAGGCAAAACAGCGTGCTCAGCCGCAGCGACGCGTTTTTGCGCAAGTTCACCGTGCTTATCGGCGGTCCGCTGGGGTAATACAGCAATCCGGGGCGGAACAACCCGTGCTTCTGCACCATCGAGCGAGTGCTAGTGCTCCTCAACGTGGTGGTCGCACTGGTGGCCGTCGCTTTCAAGAACGCCTACACCTGAACCTTGCTGTTCGGACTGGACCGCGCTCTTCGACGCTTGCAGGTTCGCCGAGAACGCGTCCGCCACCACGGGAACCGAATTCGACTGGGCGCTGGCATTCTTCGATCTGAACTTCTTGTAGGTGGCGGTCCGGATCGCTGGGTGCAGGCTCTGAGATGCGGCGATGGTGGTGCTAACCCCCGGGATCAACCTGGCGGCGACGAATAACTGGTACATGAGCGCGGTGGCGTTCCTGGCCGGGGTGCTTGTCGGCCGGGCGCCACAAGAAAGGTCTTCACGGGCTCTTAAAAGTTAAGCGTGGTGCAGAGTGCTCGGCAGGGCCGCAACCCTGCCGTGTATAACAATATCCGAAGCCGATAATGCCCATGATTCCTATAACCCCGACCAATCCGTTTCAGGTTCTTCGCTGTCAGATTCGCTTCCTCTTTCCTGGCGTTCGTCAGCCTCGTTCGGCTGAACACCAAAAACTCACTCCTCCACGCAGCGAATGTGCGGTACATCGACTTCACCTCAACCATTTTGTTGTTATCAGGGATTTCTGCTGCACCGCCCATCTGGATTGGAATTCATGGGTATCCGCGGCTTTCAACAGTTGCCGCACGCGCTCCTTGTTCGCATGAATCACCCCGAATTCCGCGTCAGTTCCATGATCACCTTCAATCGTTCAACCTGCTCGATCGACAGGTTCTCCTAGTTGCAGCTCAGCAGCTGCCGGTACTTGTAAGGCCGGATCAGCCGCCCGGCCGCGACGCTCGTGCACTTCGTGGGAGCTGCGCCGGCGGACCTGCATGATCATCAGAGTCGCCCGCTGAATCACGTGGAAATGATCCACGCTGACCCTAGCCTTCGGCAGATTATCTCGCACCGCCTTGCAGAATTCCGATGACTTGTAGATTGCGACGTACTGCACACTTTGATACCAATACCGTGGCCGGGATTTCTACCATCGTTTCACTGCGGTGCCACGGCGACCGTCCACGGTATCCAAGTTCTTTCCGTTATCCAGATCAGTAACCACGATCGACCAGGGCTCAATCCGCACGACTTTCCTAGTCCTGTCCCAAGCGTGGCGGACTTCGCGGAATCGGTGCTTGTCGATGTCGAATAGGCGGAGGGACATCCGGTCCACATCTAGGTATGGGACTGCCGTTTCGCGCTCAAAATGCGAAGCGTCCTAGAAGGTCTTGCCCGAGTAGCCCAACTTGCGCGAAATTTGCGTGGCGGTAGATCCCATCACGGACTTGAGCGCTTTCATCCGCTCGTCAGGCATGTAGGGATTAGTGGCAGACATGCTGATGGCGGCGATGATCTGGCCGCTGCCGTCGCGGATCGGTGCGGCGACGCATCGGATGCCAGGCTCATTGTCTTCCAGGTCCAAGGCGATGCCTTCTTTTGCGTAGGCTTTCATCCTGGATAGGAACGCCTCCTTGGTTTGATGCGAGGCCTGTTCTACAGGCGACTCGGAATCAAAGGTGGATTCCCAGCGCAGGGGAGTATCAAGCAGGAGCGCTTTGCCGATGCCGGTGCGGCTCAGAGGCATGCGCTGTCCGACTCGTGAGCGCATTTGCGCGCCGCGAGTTCCGGGGACTTTGTCGACATAAAGCACCTGTGCTTCGTCTTCCACCGCCAGATGCACCGTGTCCTGGTACTTGCGGGCGAGCTCTTCCAAAATGGGTTTCGCAATAACAGGGACCGGGCTTTGATAGAGGGCGTGGAAACCCAGCTCGATCAGTGCCGGGCCCAGGCTGAAGTCGGTGCCATGGGTGCTGCGCAGGAATCCGCGCTGCACCAAGAGCTTCACCATGCGTTGCGCAGCGCTCTTTCCGATATTGGCTGCGGCTGCCACTTCATTCAGATTCGTCGCACCGCGGCCAACAGCGCGCAGAATTTCCAGTCCTCGAGCAAGTGTGAGCGTGCCCGGAGGAGGAGCGTCAATTGAATCGTCAGTGGTGGGTTCGGGATTCATGGTCATGACGTGTTCCTTGGTATGAAATGATCAAAGTATTTCATCCCACTATATACAACGCCTTTTGAACTATTGGGATACCTCGGACACTATTCAGATGTGAAGGGGAGCACAGCTGAACGATCTTGTGCAGTCCATGAAATGAAAACAGGAGTTATGACAAACATCGCCGAAGCCCAGTTGATCGCCTTGGACTGGGGAACTACGTCCGCACGCGCCTACCTCATGGGCGCCGATGGCCACATCGTGGCGGAACGCAGTGCAGCTCTTGGCATCATGCAAGTGGCCTCGAAGGCACAAGCCGAGAACCAGTCCCTCGATGAGGCCTTCAAGGCGACGCTGACCGAACTGTGCGGCGATTGGCTGGATAACTTCGAGAATGTCCCCGTGATCGCCTGCGGAATGGTGGGCAGTCAGCAAGGCTGGACCGAAGCGGCCTACCGACCAGTTCCAGCCAATTTGGCTGATCCAGAATTCGAGTTGGCATCAGTGGAGATCGCTCCGGGCCGAACGATGCAGATCATTCCCGGCGTCTTGGACCTCAAAGAACTTCCAGACGTCATGCGGGGCGAAGAAACTCAAATCCTCGGTGCCATTGATTTTGCCGCCCTGAACGCAGATGACTCCGAAGAGCAGCTGTTCCTGCTCCCGGGGACGCACTCCAAATGGGTCAAGGTCTCCGGACGCACGATTACCGAATTCTGCACTTCCATGACTGGTGAGACGTTTGCACTGCTCAGCACCCAGTCCATCCTCTCCAAGCTCATCGAGCCAGCACCATCGGCGAATTGGTCGGCCTTTGAGCGAGGTGTGAAGGTATCGCAATCGGGCGAGGGCGCTGCGGATCTGATGCTCACGGCCTTCTCCGCGAGAACCTTGGTTCTGACCGAGCGTTTGGAAAAAAACGAAGTCAGTAACTATCTCTCTGGCATGATGATCGGTGCTGAAATCCGTTCCGTTCTTGGCAAGCAAGCCACCAACGACGCCCTGTCGCTGACCATCTGCGGCAAAAAGGAACTCAGCTCCAGGTACACCAGGGCGCTGAATATTTTCGGAATTGATCAGGTGCGCGAGCTGCAAGGCACAGCCCCTCGGGGAATCTGGGCCGTTGCAAGCGCACAAGGACGCCTGCAGACCGCCTCGGACTGAGCCACCAACTAGCCACACGATTTATCAAGAAAGGTTTTGCCGTGAATGAACTGACGACAACTTTGAAGGCTGCCGGACTCGTAGCCATTTTGCGAGGCCTTTGTCCTTCAGAAGCTCAAGGCGTTGGTGAAGCGCTCTATGCCAGCGGTTTTCGGTCTTTGGAGGTACCGCTGAATTCCCCGGAGCCATTGAAGAGCATCGAAATTCTACGCGGTGCGCTACCTGAAGACGCAGTAGTTGGTGCAGGTACTGTGCTCACCGTAGACCAAGTTCGCTCGTGCCACGAGGCGGGCTCCCAAATCATTGTTTCCCCAAATACCAACGTGCGGGTTATCCAAGAAACGGTGGCGCTGGGCATGGATTCGTTCCCAGGTGCTGCTACTCCGAGCAACGCCTTTGACGCCATTGAAGCCGGAGCGAAGAACGTCAAGATTTTCCCTGCCGAGCAAGTAGGCCTGGCGGGATTCAAGGCGTGGACCGCTGTGATTCCCTCCGGCATTGGCCTGATCCCTGTCGGGGGCATCAACGAGGAGAACATGGCGCAATGGCTGGAAGCCGGAGCCACAGGTTTTGGCATTGGCTCCTCCCTTTACAAGTCCGGACGAAGCCTTGAAGACCTGAAAACGAGGGCAGGCAATCTTGTCTCTGCCTACCAAACGATCCATGAGATGAGGAAGTCTGCATGAAAATTACAAAACTGACCACGTACATGGTGCCACCTCGCTGGTTGTTCCTGAAGATCGAAACCGACGAGGGAATTGTCGGTTGGGGCGAGCCAGTACTCGAAGGCCGCGCATCCACTGTTGCCGCAGCAGTTGAGGAACTTTCGGATTACCTCATCGGCCAGGATCCGCGAAACATCGAGGACCTGTGGACGGTAATGTACCGCGGTGGCTTCTACCGCGGTGGCGGCATCATGATGAGCGCCCTGGCCGGCATCGACCAGGCGCTGTGGGACATCAAGGGCAAAGCCCTTGGGGTTCCTGCCTACGAGCTACTCGGTGGCAAGGTGCGCGACAAGATCCGCGTGTACTCATGGATTGGCGGCGACCGCCCGTCGGATACCGCAGCCGCCGCGAAGGCCGCTGTTGAACGTGGCTTCACTGCAGTGAAAATGAACGGCACCGAAGAACTCCAGTACATCGATACCTGGGACAAGGTTCAGGGGTGTTTGGAGAACGTTCAGGCTGTCCGCGATGCAGTAGGCGAGAACGTAGGCATCGGCGTTGACTTCCATGGCCGAGTGCACAAGCCAATGGCTAAAGTCCTGCTCAAGGAACTAGAACCATTCAAGCTGATGTTCATCGAAGAACCGGTACTCAGTGAAAACGTGAACTCCATGCTGGAGCCATTGCGCAATTCCAGTACTCCGATTGCCTTGGGCGAGCGGCTGTTCTCCCGTTGGGACTTCAAGGATGTCTTGGCCAGCGGAGCGGTGGACATCATCCAGCCGGATCCCTCGCACTGTGGCGGCATCACCGAAGCCCGCAAGATTGCGGCGATGGCTGAAGCCTATGACGTTGCAGTCGCCTTGCACTGCCCACTTGGCCCAATCGCTCTAGCCGCGAACCTGCAGATCGATGCCGGTGCATACAACGCATTTATCCAGGAACAATCCCTGGGAATCCACTACAACAAATCCAACGATCTCCTTGACTACGTCAACGATCCGTCGGTCTTCGCCTACGAGGATGGCATGGTTGCCATTCCTGAAGGTCCGGGTCTGGGCATTGATGTAAATGAAGAGTACGTCATTGAACGCGCAGCTGAAGGTCACCGCTGGCGCAACCCAATTTGGCGTCACAAGGACGGATCCTTCGCAGAATGGTAAATCGTATGTCTCAGTCGACACTGTCGTCAGCTGCAACACTCAAGAGTGCTGGCAAAGCTACAAAGACGCGCTACGCCGTAGCCTTCATGTTGTTCCTCACCGTAGTAATCAACTACATGGATCGTTCAAACCTCTCGGTTGCAGCGCCGTTGATCTCCGAGGAATTCGGCCTGGACACAGCACAGCAAGGCCTGTTGCTCTCTGCCTTTGGCTGGACCTACGCGGCCATGCAGCTACCGGGCGGTTGGCTGGTAGACCGAGTTCAGCCTCGTCTGCTGTACCCAATTTGCCTGGTGCTGTGGTCGGTGGCCACAATCTTCATGGGCATGGCCGGAAGCTTCATTGCTTTGATCGTGTTGCGAATGGCTGTCGGTGGCTTCGAAGCCCCTGCGTACCCAATCAACAACAAGGTGGTCACTGCCTGGTTCCCTGAACGTGAGCGCGCCACCGCTATTGGCTTCTACACCTCTGGCCAGTTCATAGGTCTCGCGCTGCTGACCCCCGTCCTGCTGTGGCTTCAGCATGCATTGACCTGGCACTGGGTCTTCGTGGTTACCGGTGCGGTAGGCGTCGTATGGGGCCTGATCTGGTTCGTCATGTACCGGAATCCGGTGGATTCCAAGAGAGCCAATGCCGCTGAAATCGAGTACATCCGCGAGGGCGGCGGACTTGTTGACCTTGGCAGCAAGAAGGCCAAGACGGTTGCACCGAAGCTGAGCAAGGCTGACTTTGCCTTGGTTTTGGGACGCAAGAAGCTGTGGGGAATCTATATTGGCCAGTTCTGCCTGACCTCCACGTTGTGGTTCTTCTTGACCTGGTTCCCAACCTACTTGGTGACCTACCGTCAGATGGATTACATCAAGACGGGATTCCTGACGTCGCTTCCATTCATCGCGGCGTTGGCCGGTGTACTGATCAGTGGTGTTCTCTCTGACCTCATGCTCAAGCGTGGGGTGAGCCTGGGTACTTCCCGCAAGCTGCCAATCATCACCGGGCTGTTGCTCTCCATGAGCATGATTGGTGCAATCTTCACGGACAGCACCGCACTGGTCATCACCTTCATGTCTATTGCCTTCTTCGGCAATGGCCTGGCTTCGATTACCTGGTCCTTGGTATCTGCACTGGCACCGTCTCGCCTGATTGGTTTGACCGGTGGCATGTTCAACTTCATCGGCAACCTGTCCTCTATTGCCACCCCAATCGTGATTGGTCTGCTGGTCTCGGCCACGGACTTCGGTCCGGCGTTCATTTACATGACGGTCATCGCGGCGGTCGGAATACTCTCCTACGTCTTCTTGGTGGGCAAGGTGCAGCGCGTCGAGGGCTAGGCGTTACCTAGAGGAAGCATCCGGGGCCCTCGGCTCCGAAACGAACGGTCGGAGGTGAACCTGAAATTTCAGGTTCACCTCCGACCGTTCGATGCTCTAGGCCGTTTATAGGGGAGTGACGTAAGCGCCGGCGATTCCGCCATCAACGAGGAACTGGCTCGCGGTGATGAACGAGGAATCATCAGATGCCAAGAAGGCAACTGACGCTGCCAGCTCATCCGGTTCTGCGAAGCGACCTAGCGGCACATGGATCAAGCGACGTGCTGCTCGCTCCGGGTCCTTGGCGAAGAGCTCCTTTAGCAGCGGGGTATTTACCGGGCCGGGGCAAAGCGCATTGACCCGGATGCCCTGCCGGGCGAACTCGACACCGAGTTCGCGGCTCATGGACAGCACCCCGCCCTTGGAAGCCGAGTAGCTGATCTGGCTGGTTGCCGCACCCATGACAGCGACGAAGGACGCGGTGTTGATGATTGAGCCCCGGCCCTGTTCCTGCATGTACGGCAGCACGTGCTTGCAGCAGTAGTACACGCTGGTCAGGTTGACCTCCTGGACCTTGCGCCAGGCGTCGATGCCGGTATCCAGGATGGAAGCGTCGTCTGCCGGGGAAATCCCCGCGTTGTTGAATGCGATATCCACCGAACCGTAGGTCGACTTGGCTGTGGCGAACAGGTTCTTGACGTCTTCCTCATTGGTGACATCGGTGCGGACGAAAAGCCCGCCGACTTCCGCGGCGGCTTTCTGGCCGATTTCCTCGGCGCAGATATCGCCAATGACCACCTTGGCGCCTTCATGGGCCAAGCGCTTGGCCGTGGCCAGCCCGATGCCGGAGGCTCCGCCGGTAATAGTGGCGACTCGTCCGGCAAGCCGATTGGTGACCAAGCCGTTGTACGGGGCAGTTTCGCTCATTTGATGGTTCTCCTTGCTAGTGATTTGTTTTAGTTGGATGATGCTTTGCGGTAAATCAGCTTTCGGTGTCAATGAAGACGTTCTTGACTTCGCTGAAGGCTTCGAGAGCATCTGGTCCCAGCTCGCGGCCGAGTCCGGATTTCTTGTAGCCGCCGAAAGGAGTGGAATAGCGCACCGAGGAATGGGAGTTCACCGACAGGTTCCCGGCCTCGACCGCGCGGGCCACGCGCAGGGCGCGGCCCACATCCCGGGTCCAGATGGATCCGGAGAGCCCGTACTCCGAGTCATTGGCAATGCGGATAGCATCGGCCTCATCCTCGAATGGGATCACCGCAACGATCGGTCCGAAGATCTCTTCGCGCAGGATCCGGTCCTGCGGATCTTCGGGAACCACGACCGTAGGCGGGAACCAGAAGCCCCCGCCCTGCGGGATCTTTCCCTGATAGGCGATATCATTGCGGGGATTTCCCTGCTCATCGAGCAGGAAGGACGACACCGTCTGCAGCTGCTTGGCGGAGACCAAAGGGCCCATCACCGTAGCTTCGTCGCTCGGATCCCCGACAGTAACCGCCGCGACGGCCTGGGTGAATAGCTCCATGAACGCATCCAGAACGCTGCGCTGCACCAGGATCCGGGAGCGGGCGCAGCAGTCCTGTCCGGCGTTGTCGAAGACACCACCCGGTGCCCGGGCGGCCGCCTTTTCGAGGTCGGCATCGGCGAAGATGATATTGGCGCTCTTGCCGCCCAGCTCCAAGGTGACACGCTTCAGCTGGTCCGCGCATCCGCGCATGATGCCCTGGCCCACTTGGGTGGAACCGGTGAAAACCACCTTGCGGACGTCAGGATGGGTGACAAAGCGCTCGCCGACTACCGAGCCCTTGCCCGCGATGACGGTGAAGACACCCTCGGGGATACCGGCCTCGCGGGCCAACTCGCCCAGGCGGATGGCGGTCAACGGTGTCAGCTCCGCTGGCTTGAGCACGACAGTATTGCCCGCAGCCAGTGCCGGGGCGAATCCCCACCCCGCGATCGGCATGGGGAAATTCCATGGAACGATGATCCCGACGACACCCAGCGGTTCGTGGAAGGTCACGTTCACTCCGCCTGCGACGGGAATCTGCTTGCCGAAGTTCCGTTCCGGGGCTGCTGCGTAGTAGTTCAGCACATCCCTGACGTTTCCGGCCTCCCAGCGGGCGTTGCCGATGGTGTGCCCGGCATTGAGCATTTCCAGCTGGGCCAGATTCTCCAGATCGCGGTCTACTGCGGCCGCGAATCTGCGCAGCAGCGCGGCGCGCTCAGCAGGAGCGACCTGGCTCCAGGCGGGAAAAGCCTCGGAGGCCCGGGCAATTGCGGCATCCGCCTGCGCGGTATCAGCCAGCGCGACGTCCTGGACTGCTTGCCCAGTCGCCGGGTTGATCACGGTAAAGGTGTCTTTCACTGCGGTATCAGTGCTCATAGCGCTTCCTGTGGTGTCGAAATAGATTTGCTGGTGGCGTAGTCATGCGCAGCCTGGATGAAAGCCTGCATGAGCCGGATATCTTCCAAGTTCTCTTCCGGGTGGAATTGCGTGCCCAGAACCCAGCCTCGGGCCTGCGGCATTTCAACGATTTCCACCGTCCCGTCGCTGGCGCGGGCGGTGACCTCCAGACCTTTGGCTACCTCCTGCAGGGACTGGTGGTGGTAGCACGGAGCACTGGCCTGGTTGCCCAGGATCTGCTCCGCCAGAGAACCATGCGCGGTGGTGAAATCCACTGTGCCGAAGACCCCGGGAGCTGGCTGGTACTTTTCGGCAGCATCCGGAAGGACATCGGGCAGGTGCTGGTTCAGGGTTCCGCCCTGCTGCACGTTGAGCACCTGGGCGCCACGGCAGATGGCGAACAGCGGAACGGCCCGCTCCAGCGCGGCGGCGGCCAAAGCCATGTCGTGCAGGTCCCGCTCGGGTTGCGCCGCCGTGCGCGGATGAGGTTGCTGCCCGTAGCTAGCAGGATCCACATCCACGCCGCCGATGACAATCAGCCCATCCAGAACGTCCAAGACGGATGCGTCGGTGGCAACCGGTGGAAGAAGCATTGGCGTACCACCGGCTGCAACCACTGACATGATGTACTTGCCCGGGACAATGGCCGCGGTACTTTCCCAGACACCCCATTTGGCTTCCTGCCAGTAGGTGGTCAGCCCGATGCGCGGCCTGCGCTGCGCTGCTGGGTCCGATGGATAGTTCACTTGTCGTTGTCCTTCGTGATCAGTGGCGTTCGAAACCGCGGGAGACTTCCCAGTCGGTGACCGCCGCGTTGAACTGCTCGATTTCCACGTCCGCGTAGCGGGTGTAGTGTTCCACTACTTCCTTGCCGAAGATTTCCTTGGCGATTTCCGAGTTCGCGAAGAGCTCTCGGGCCTCGGCCATGGTTTGGGGCACATGCTGGGATCCGGAGTCGTAGGCGCTTCCGGTCACCATCTCGGGCAGCTCCAGCTTCTTCTCCATGCCGTAGAGACCGGCCGCCAGCATGGCGGCCATGGCCAGGTACGGGTTGGCGTCCGCTCCCGGCAGGCGGTTCTCCATGCGTGCGCCGTATCCCTTGCCCACCAGCCGGACCGCGCAGCTGCGGTTGTCCAGGCCCCAAGCAACGGCGGTAGGCGCGAAGGACCCCTTGGCGAAACGCTTGTAGGAGTTGATATTCGGGGCGTAGAACAGGGTGAACTCCCGCATCGTGGCCAAGACTCCGGCGATGAAGTGGTTGTACATCTCCGTGCGTTCTCCGCGGGCTTCGTCCCAGAAGGCCAAGGATCCGTCGAGCTTTCGCAGCGACATATGGATATGGCAGCTGGAACCTTCGCGCTGGTTGGGCTTGGCCATGAAGGTGATGGATTGCCCGCGCTGCGAGGCCATGTGCTTGGCCGAGAGCTTGTAGAAGGTGTGGTTATCGCCAGTGGTGACCACGTCGTCGTATTTGAAAGCGATCTCGTGCTGCCCGAAGTTGCACTCGCCCTTGGCCGATTCGACGATCATGCCCGATTCGTACATGGCGTTGCGGATATCGCGCAGCAGCGGCTCGACACGCATTGAGCCCAGGATCGAGTAGTCCACGTTGTGCTGGTTGGCAGGGGTGAGGTTCCGGTAGCCGCGCTGCTGCGCATCTTCGTAGGAGTCGTTGAAGATCAAGAATTCCAGTTCCGTACCTGCCATGGCGCGCAAGCCCAGCGCAGCGGCTTTCTCCTGCTGCGCCTTGAGCAGGGACCGCGGGGCCACTGGAACCGGACGTCCGTCCGTGGTGGCCAAGTCGGTCTGGATCAGTGCGGTGCGTTCCAAGTACGGGACTGGGCGGATGGTGTCGTAATCCAGCACGAACTCCATGTCGCCGTAGCCGGTGTCCCAGCTGGTCAGCGAATAGCCTTCCACGGTGTTCATCTCGGTATCCACTGCCAACAGGTAGTTGCAGGCTTCGGTGCCGTGGTTCAGCACGGTGTCCAGGAAGAACTGCGCGTGGACGATTTTTCCCTGGAGCCGGCCCTGCATGTCGGTGAAGGCGAGAATGACCGAATCGTAGACTCCGGTGCGGATGCCCTCGGTCAGCTGTTCAACGCTCAGCATGCGTTCGTTCTTGGCGGCCTTGACGAGTTCTTGGATGTCTTGCATGGAGAATGTTCCTTCGATTGTCGGGGTGTGGTTCTGTGGCCTGGGTCCGGTTTACTTCAGGGCATTTTCTTCGGACTCCAGGATGGCGAATTCTTCTTCGGGCGCGCTGGCAACCAGGCGATGCCGGCTATAGAACCAGAAGTACGCGAGTGCCAGGACGAAGACTCCTGCGGTGATTCCTGCGGCGAGGATGTCCACGACGAATGTTGCGATGAGGGCAATGAGAGCAAGCACCAGCGCAATGGACGTGGTGACGATGCCGCCCGGGGTGCGATACCCACGGGGCAGGTCGGGTTCCTTGATCCGCAGGACAATGTGGCTCAGATTCAGCAGCACGTAGGAGACGGTGGCTCCGAAGACCGCGATATTGATCAGCTGGTCGCCATTGCGGATGACTGCTGCCAGGATGAATCCGATGGTGCCTGGAACCAGCAGGGCCACCCATGGTGTATGGCGGGAGCCGGTCAGGGAGAGGACCCGGGGCAAGTAGCCGGCACGGGACAAGGCGAACAGCTGCCGGGAGTAGGCATAGACGATAGAGAAGAAGCTGGCCACCAATCCTGCCAGGCCCGCGTAATTCACGAAGTTCGCCAGCGCCGAATTCTGCCCGTAGGCTTCGCGCAGCGCTTCGGGAAGAGGGGAGCCGGAGACGCTCATGGCTTCGGCGCCCGCGACGCCTGGCACCAGGATAAGCATGGCAGCACCGGAAAAGACCAGGAAGATGACTGCAGTAATGATGCCCTTGGGCATATCGCGTTTCGGGTCTTGCGATTCCTCGGCTGCCAGTGGGACACCCTCTACTGCGAGGAAGAACCAGATGCCGAAGACCAGCGCGGCAAGGGTTCCGGAAATGCCGAACGGCATGAAGGCTGAGGAACCGGCCGAACCGTCTGGCACGATGTCGAAGAGGTTGCTTGGCTCAAAGTGCGGTATCAGGCCAAAGACGGTGACTACCAGCGCCACAATGGCGATAGCGGTGATGCCGAACATCAGCTTGAGTGCTTCGCCTACACCCCACATATGGATGCCGATGAAAACAATGTAGGTGACCAGGTAGACGGGCCACGAATTGGTCATTCCGAACAGGCCGAGGGCCTCGATGTAGCCGCCGATGAAGGTGGCGATAGCGGCAGGGGCCACGGCGTACTCGATGAGCACTGCCATGCCGGTGGCGAAACCGCCCAGCGGTCCCATGGCCCTGCGGGCAAAACCGTAGCCCGCACCAGCTGTGGGCAGCGTCGAGGACATTTCTGCCAGGCCGAATACCATGCAGGTGTACATGATGCCCATCAGCACGAAGGCAATGAGCAATCCGCCCCAGCCACCAGCGGCCAAGCCGAGATTCCAGCCTGAAAAATCACCGGAAATGACGTAGGCAATACCCAAACCGGCAAGCAGGACCCAACCTGCGGCGCCTTTCTTGAGCTGCCTGTGTCGTAGATAGTCTTTGTCGACCGATGCGTAGTCGATGTGTGAATTCTTGGTCATGTGAGCTTCCTCGGTCCATGAGTCCTGAATCTAATGGACTGAAATCAGTCCTTTGCATGCGCTCAACTGTGGCAGGGGTCACGAAAGAAAGTCAATAGGTTAGTTTGAAAATGGAGCTGGTAAGAGAAAATGAAAGGTGTTTTCTTGAACCAAATTGTGTGCCATTCTTAGATCATGGCCGAAACTAAACCATTGGATTCCCGGGATGGGATGAGGTTCCTTGGGCAAGTGCGCCGGGGAAACGTCTTCGAGGAGACCCTCGGGCAACTGTTGCGCGCCATGAGGCTAGGTGTCTTCCCGCCCGGCGAAAAATTGCCTGCGGAGAGGGAACTTGCCGAAGCCCTGGGTGTTTCACGAGCAACATTGCGCGACTCGTTGGCGGAATTGCAGAGCGCAGGCTACTTGCAGGTCCAGCGAGGCCGATACGGCGGAACGGTTGTTGCGGCTCATCCGAATTCGCATGAGAATCCATTGGATGGTTCGGACCGTGCACGCATTGAGGATGTGCTTGCATTCAGATCGGTCGTGGAACCTGCCGCAGCTGAATTGGCCGCGGGAGCATCGCTCACTGCAACCCAGCGAAATAATTTGATGCTGGCGCACGAAGCCGTCAATTCGGCCGACGCGACGAACTACCGGCCGCTGGATGCCCGGCTCCATGTCATGATCGCCGATTTGTCCGCTTCGAGCATGCTGGCAAAAGCGGTTGCAGAGGCTCGCGACGCAACCAGCGAGCTGCTGGATCGGATTCCGTTCCTGAAGCCGAATATCGCGCACTCCAGCCGCCAGCACGAGGACATCTTGAACGCCATCCTCCGCGGCGATGGAGCCAGCGCGAAGAAGCTGATGCAAGAACATCTTGATGGCACTGCGACTCTGCTGCGCGGATTCCTGGATTAGCCGTTGTACAAGAACGGTAGTTGCGAAGTTTTGGATTTTTTCCTTGAGGTCGCCTCGGGATCCGTGATCGTTCTACGCAGTGATGCGTTCCACGCATGGATTTGCCGAAAAGCGATGAAATGAATCGATTCCCTGTTTCACATGAAAAGCAGTTCTGCTGGATCCCACACTCCTGGAGGCGAGCAATGACCACGGAAAGCGCAGGAACTCTTAGTCCTTCAATTCACCCGTCGTATCGATGCGAAGCTAAAGAAACATGGAGCTCGCCGGCATAGCGCCTAGGCTGCGGCCATGATGGATGCGTTAGACGAGCAAGGCGTCATTATTATCGGTACCGATGCAATCGGGTTAGTCATTCCGCCGATGGTTCGGCAGCTGTTTTTCTTGCACGCCAAGCGTGCTGACGTCACCACTCACCTCGAAGCCATGGTGGAGACCCACCGAGATACCTGACGGTCGCGTCATTTCTCGCGCGGTTGGATCGCTGCCACTACGACGGTTTCCAGCCTCGGGTTCAGGTGGTCTCCGTGCTCAACCACCCCCGTGACCCAGCTGACCACCAGCCCGTCTTCGGTGTCCTGAAGGATGGCTAGGTTGTTGTCGAACCATGGCCCCTTGATGCCGTTCCAGCGAAAAGGCGGGTCTGGCACATGTGCCTTGTGCGCCATCCAAGCCCCGAACGGAACGGCCGGTCCCAAGGCCAAGGCTGCGGCAAAGTAGCGCATCAACCGGGGCAGTGGGTTGCGGATGGGCGAACACACAGCTTGCAGGATTCTGCTCCCGTTCTCGCGCTCGACTTCGGAAACGTAGGAGAAGTGCACGTCGCCGGAGAGGAACGTGACGGACTGCGGAGCGGGGCCGCGCTGCCCATCGGCGACCTCGGTGGACCACCGGGCCACGTCCTGGAAGCTTTGTTGGAACGCCGCCCAATGCTCAAGGTCCACGGCCCGGCGCAGTCGTTCCCCGAGCCACGCCCGGATCTGGCCGCGTTCCCCTGAGGAGTAGACCTCGTTCCACGCTTCCACATGATGCAGGCCCATGGGCAGCAGGAAGGGCAATGAGGTAGCGACCAGCAGGTGGCGGAATCCGCCTTGCATGTGCTCGTCGAGCCACGCATTTTCCGGTGGATCGAGCAGGGCACGCGCTTCGGGCTCGAGGGTGCGGGAGGCACGGGAGTCCACCACGATCAGCCGCACCGTATCCCAGTCGCGGCAGTAGCTCCAGCGGTATTCTTCCGGTGCGGCATCGACGCGCTCGGCGAACCGGTCCAAGTCGGCAGTGATATCTAATTCTTCGGGGCCGGTGTGGGCCGCGATGCGTTGCCACAGTGGATCCGCAGCCCGCCCCTCGGGGGAGAGGTTGCCCAGGTGCTGGTAGGTCCAATATGAGCCGAGTCCCGCAACAATGCGTTCGTGCCACCAGCTGGTCTGCTCCATGTCCTGTTTCCAACTGCGCGAGGAGTTCCAATCGTCGCGGATGTCGTGGTCGTCGAAGATCATGGCGCTGGGCAGGGTGGAAAGAAGCCAACGGTTGGCCGGGTCCGACCAAGCCAACTGGTAAAGGTGTGCGTATTCCTCGAAATCCTTCAATTCCGCCCCGGGGTCGTCCCTGATATCGCGCCGGCTGTGGATGAACTCGCGCATCTGATCACTGGTGGAGTCCGCATAAACCTGATCCCCGAGGAAGAGCATCAAATCCGGCCAGGGTCCGTGCGACGGGCTCGCCATAGACAGGGCATAGGCGCGCATCGCGTCAACACCGTGCTTGCGGTTGCCCACCGCGTCGTGCGGAATGCTGGTGCGGCAGGACCCGAAGGCCAGCCGTGGATTCTTGGCGGGGTCGATGGTGGCGATCATGGAATCGGGGAAGCCATCCTCGCGCGGCCAGACAGCGCTCCCCTGAAGATGCACGCTGTAGGGATTGACGCTTCCAACCTCCAGTCCCGTCACCTCGACTAACGCATAGTGGTGGCCGTGGGCACCAAAAGTCGGCGCACGCCATGTGTCTTCACCGCAACGGACCTCGACGGTGCAAGACCGAGCTGTCTCCACCCAGATACTGGCTGAGGTGGAATCCACGTGGCGGAGCATCGGGCCAAGTACAAGGTCCTGATCGTTTCGGTGGCTCATCGATTTCCCTTCCTGATGGTGCAGGTCAACCAAGAATGGCACAACAATATCGTTGGGGATAGGCCCGGCTGCCGGGCACGGGATCAGTTGCTGCCTAGGATGGGCTGATGAGTGAATCCCCGTATCTGCAAACCCGCCGCCGCTTCGTGGCCGCCGCGCCCCGAGAGATCTTCGAACTGCTCAGGGATCCCGCCATGCACCCGGTCATCGACGGCTCCGGAACGGTGCGGGCCTCGAACGCGAAGGGAAGCAAACTCATCCTGGGCAGCGAGTTCGGCATGCAGATGCGCCTGGGTGTCCCGTACCGGATCAGCAATACCGTGGTGGAATTCGAGCAAGACCGGCAGATCGCCTGGCGGCACTTCAGCGGGCATCGGTGGCGCTACGAGCTGGAAGCTGTCGGGTCCGGGACGCTGGTCAGCGAAACCTGGGACGCGAGCCGGGTGCGGCACCAATGGCTGCTGAGGCTGATGGGCTTCACCCGGAGCACCGGGCCCAATATGGAACGCACCCTGGAACGGCTGGCCGCGCAGTTCCCTGACGCCACCGAGTAAGGGCCTTTTGCCCTGAGTAGCTCGTCGATGACGTGTGTGCCTGCGGAATCTTCGGCGGGGCACAGCGCTACCGGCTGCAGGCCACGGCTGGTCATTCAAGCGTCGTAGGACGAGGTCAAATCGCCATCGATGCCATGTTCCATGCCGCAGACTAAGAAGAACTCTAGGTTTGAGACTTCGCACGATTCGGCCATGTTGCGCAGCGGAACTTACTCAGCAATGCCGCTGGAATGCTGATATTTTTCGACTTGAACTACCGTGCGGCACTGTGGAGTGAAGAAGAAGCTGGGGCGGCATCCTGGCCAAGGCAGACATTGTTTATACCGGGGATGAGGAAGCGGCCATCGCAGTGGGGCCAAGCGAAGACCCTATGGAGCTGGCCCGCCGGATCGCCGAGCTAGGTCCACGGCAAGTCATCATCAAGCTGGGGGATGCCGGAGCCTTGGCGCTCATCGACGGCAACGACTACCAGCGAGATGCCATCAAGGTGGCCGTTGTTGACACGGTCGGTGCCGGGGACGCATTCGTTGCCGGGTATATCGCCGAATTGCTGAATGGACTTGATCCTCACCAGCGGCTGGACACGGCGGTACGCACCGGAGCATTCGCCTGTATGGTTCGCGGTGATTGGGAAGGCATGCCGCGTCGCGATGAGCTCGGGATGCTGGAGCAGAGCGAACCGGTGGCTCTCTAAGAAGTTCTCGATACTTGATGCCAGCAGACCAGATAGGCAATCCAGTAGTTGAGGTGAAAGCCGTAGTGGTGCACGGGCCCAAGGACCTGCGCGCTGTGCAGATCCCGAATCCCTAGTAGCTCCGGGAATTGCGGCTCGGATCTGCACTACTGGCAGCATGGTGCAATGGTCTTTTCGCAATTATGGACCGCTGGTCATAGGCCACGAGGTGGTCGGGCGAGTGCGTGCGCTCGGAAAAGACGTCACCGGCTGGCGCGTGGGGGATGCCGTGGCGATCCACCCGGCAACGCCTGCCCGAGCCTGGAGCAAAACCAACGGGTATGCACCTGATCCAGGGAGGCACCTTTCTGGGCAGTGCGGGCACCACGCCGCACACCTAGGGAGGGCTGGTTGAGGTGCTGCACTCCCAGGCGAAACAGCTGCGCCGTTTGCCCCCAGGGGTTGGCGCTGTGCACCGCCACATTGGCCGAGCCGCAGGCCATTGCCCTACACGGAATCGACAAGGCGGCGGACCGCATCGAGGGAGCGCGCCGCTTCGTCAGCGGTGCCGGACCGATCGGCCTTCTGACCGCAGCCGTGTTGAAACCGCGCGGCACGGCATCGGTGGCGATTTCCGATCTGTAGCCGCGTGCACCTGAAATAGCCAGTTCCATGGGCATTGATGAGACCTTCAACATCCTGCAGGGACAAGGTCCGGAATCGCTCGGCTATGACGTGAGTGTGGAAGCCGCCGGCGCCGCTGCGGAACCGTGGTGCAGCCGGGGATCCTTCCCAAGGACAAGATTTCGATCTCGCTCTCGGAGCTGGGACTGAGTGAGCTGACCGTCTTCGGTTCGCAGCGTTTTGAAACCGAGCTGGACGAGGCCGTCGAATTGTTGGTCGAGCACCCGTTCTTGGCGCAGGGCATCAGCCACGACCTCCTACTCCATGAGGCCGAGGCGGCTTTCGCCATGGCGCTGGACTCGGCTGCGACTTCGAAGATTTTGATCAAGGTTGGCGCGCTCGAGGGATGAAAGCGGCGCCGTGGTCTCGTTCGCACATGTGCGCCTCGGCCACCAACGATCCCTGTTAACGACGGGGCTTTCGGAAACAACGCGCCTAGCGACGGAGACGCTATATCACCGAGACCTATTCAGCGGATTCTGCAGTAGGAGAATTTCGAGATTTTATATGTGCCGTTATTTGCGTTAGACCCCAAATGTCCTAGTTTTCAGCCCCTCCCTAGGTGACGCGATGAATTCCGGAATGATTCAATTTGCTCCTAGGCACTCAGGGAATTTCTGACTCTCGCAGACGGGTAGTCACGTAGCACATCTTGCAATATGTTCGAAGCATTCGCATCAGGTTTGTCAGCAGCAGCGTGAGCCACGTTGATGGCCAGTCGTGTCCCAGTGTTCTGGAGCATGCTCTGAAGGAGAGCCATTGCGCGGTCCGCAAGAACATCGCGCGATATCCAATCGGCTAAACCCAAGGCAACTGCCATCCTGACTTCTTGAGCTTCAGCGCCGGACAGGACAACAAGCAATCCGAAGTCTTCATGCCGACCCCACTTAATGAGGATCCGTACTGCAGAAACCTGCAATGTTGTGACTCCACGCAGCATGGGCCAAAGATCGTCCGGGGATAGTGAATCCGGAGAAATGCTGTCAAGAGCTTCAGCTGCGAGTCCCCGTATGTCCGTTGGGGAGATCATCTGCATCAGAACGTTGGTTACGTCAGTATCGGCTTTCATTATGCGTCGCAGAGCGGACTCTGCCCTTTCTGGTTCCGGAAATTTCAGATCTTGGGATAACGCAATATTTTCCAAGGCCCCAGCCAAATAGTTTGGATGGACGGCCTCGGCTTCAAGTATCTCCAACACTGGTTGCCAGTCTGCATGAAGAGGATGCCAACTATTGAGCAGCGCTAGAACATATAGAGGATCCGGTGTGCTAGACGAGTATGCCCCATCCTCCTGAACAAGCCCACGCACTCTGACGGCCAGATGCCCACGCATGCCCGCAAGTGCATCCTTGGTAAGGTCTCGCACATCTCCGAATGCCACAAGTGCGGTGATGTCACCATTTTGAATCCGGGGAAGGAGTTCGTTCCGAGATGCGGGCCTTGCTGAAGCCATGATTCTGTCGATTTCAGCGCTCAACTCATTGTGGTCACCTTTTCTACAATGCCCGAGCACTACCACCTGATCATTGGTCCAACTTTTACGGTTGAGTGTCTTGAATACCTTGGCATAGCCCCTGGCAATGAGCTGGTCGGGCTGTGGCGGCAGAGCGACCAGGAACGACATAACTGACTGCCGGCCGCTGTCGTCCAACACATGAACAATGGCGGCGAGGAGATCAAGGATCTTGGCGGGTGCGTAGAAAGTCGGGTCATAGAGTTTGTGGAAAGCCTCGATGTCTCCAAGACCATTTATGCACCAGCGCGAGGCAGCTGCCGCGACTCCGGGCTCCAGAACATCGGCAGCCATTTCCAACATGGTCATATCAGCTTGCAAGGTTGTTCTGGTTGATTGATCCAAATCAATCAGTCCACTTGCTAACCTTGCTGAAATTGCTGGGCCATCCAGAACGATTTTGCGGGTCGAGTTCTTGACCGCCTTGTGATCACCAGACCTACGAAGCCTTGAAAGTGATTCAGCAACATCACTTGCTGCTGAGTGCTCATCACTGCGCATGAGTTCCAGCTTTGCCAGCCGTCCGCTGGCATGACGCCATGCGCTTTGATCACCAATGAGACTGCTCAACAATGCAGCGGCACGAAGATGACTCCAGGCTACGTCCTTGCTGCTGATTGTGGTTGAGGGGTCGCGCGACCAAACCGTGAACTCGGACTCGAAATGTGCAGCAAGGCCCAATGTCGAAACCTGATTGCGCCACCATCCTGCGAGAGTGTCAGAATTGGAAATTGCAAGGCGCACGTCTTTCTCGCCGAGAGGTGACAGGGCGAATAGGATCAGCGCAGCGACGCCGGATATAGCCGTTAGGGTGGGGTCATCCGGTGCTGAAGACCTGGCCAAGTATGCGTTGATTGCTGCAGATTTGGCGGTGTCCTTCTTTCCCAGTTCTAGGAGACACCGTGAACGTTGAACTTGCAACCATGCATGGTCTTGGGGGGACTCATGCTTGAGCTTCAAAATCGTTTCATCAACAACCTCCAACGCATGTTGAGCTTCCCCATGTTCCATGAGGGCTGCCGCCCACGTGCATGCTGCAGCTGCAATCTGGTGCGTATGCGTCGCTTCCTTCCAGATGCTTTCAAAGATGACCGAATCATCTACCACGAGGTATCCAGAAAGCGCCGCAACAAACTTCCACTCCCAGATTCCCGACTGATTTTCCGATTCGAGCGCCGGACAACGACCTACGAGCACCTCCGAGCGAAGGAGGACGAGAGACGCGAGCGCCTGCTCAGGGTCAAGAATCGTGGGCAAGCCGTTTTGATGGGGTGCAATGAGCCTAGGGGTTAGCAATGCATACCGCAGCTGTTGATCCTTCTGGATTTTCTGGTCCTCATTCCAGGCGCTTCCCTCCCACAGCGGGGCGGGTCTTTTGCTAGTCGCGACTTCGATGAGGGACCGGTTGTGCGCGGCATTCACCAGCTGGGTCGAAGGAACGAAGATCTGTGACCCTTTACCAGTGGGTTCTATGAGGTCGGGGACCATATGTACCCAGTATGATTCCTTCGAGCTTAGATCGTGTAGCACGAGGATGTGGGGGGCTGCGTGTGCTGTCCAATAGTCGAAGTGCCTGCTGTCACTGTCGTAGTACCACCAGCCGGAAATTGATCCGTCGGCGGCTTTTACGGGTTTTTTGAAATAGGATGTAGGACCTTTATCCGCGCTGGTTTTTACTTGGACTCCAGCAATTGAAAGGAGATTGACGTCGCGTTCATCCTGAGGAATGACCCATAAGTCAGTGCCTAAGTCGTGTTCGTAATTGTTGTTTACCCCCCACCCAAGCTCCTCGAACTGCGCCTTCACATAGGTATGTCCTGCTGCCCCGATTTTGTGATTCTTGCCCTGCTGCACTTGTGTCCTCCCCAGATCCCGAGTCGAATGCCGACTATCAGGCTACAACGGAAGGCAGCGTTAGTTAATTGTCCTGAAACTCGCGATTGACTGAATTGGTCTTCGCTCCGAACATTGGTGGCCGGAAGTCTGCTTGTGCATGAACATCTATCTCCAAGCCCGCGCGAGAACCTTGAGCCGACCCCGCTGGCACTCCGGATTCCTTTAAATAGGGTGCTGGAAGGATTTTCATTCATTATCTCCACGGCATTCAGTTCTTATAGTCAAGAAAGCGGAGCATCCATCGATGTAGTTCGGCACCGTGGGTGCGGGTCGGTAAAGTTGAGGTTGGCCCATTCATACATGCTGATATCCGAGCATGCTGATCGCGGGCTTCTTGTGCACATTTCTAAGGTGATTGATGGTCTTCGAGTACTCTGCAGTGTCCACGTTTTAGTCGATGAGTCGAAGCCCAACGGCTACTACGTTGCCGCTGCCGTAGTGGCGCCGGCAAACGTCACTTCGGCACGTTCGGTCATTGGCGGGTTACGGCACAAGGGTCCCGATCGGTCCACTTCAAAAACAAAAGCAACTCCCACCGCCGCGTGTTACTCAGGGGTGCCGCTGAAACCAGGGTGAAGACTATTATCTCCAAACCGAACGATATAATTTGATATCAACAATATCCGTGGCCACAGCCAGAATGGCGAGTCGTGCACATCCAGCCGTTAGGACTCCAGAAAACATTCTGGAACCTGCTACCGGGTTATGACTCATGCGGATTCCTTCTAAACAAGTCCATCTAGCACAGTGCACAAGCAAGGGCGTTGCTCTCATGCGCCGGCGTCGACCGTCCACACCGCTGTCTCTGCGATCCGGGTAGTTTGGCTGGATGCACCATCTGCTGCTCCCATGCGGCGAATCTGCTCCTCAGAAGCCCATAGGATCGGGAGATCTGAACGGGTCTTTAATGCCTGCAATTGGACAATCTGCTCAGATGTTGGGAGAAGTTCCAAGATGTCAGCGATCAAAATTTCTTGACTTTTTGCCCAGGGGCTGAATTTCATCGGACGATAGAGACGTTCAATTCGGTCATACTTTACGTATCGGAAGGCCTCTGAGGAAAGGATTCCTGGAGCGATAAGTTCTTCATAGAACTCACGCCAGCCGTCTGTCTCACGTCCGGCCTCCGACTCGAACCACCGTATGAATGGAACTAACTTCTTGCCGGGGACACGCACCCGCAGATCGCCGTTACTGACTGCATCCGGGGTCAATAGGTCGTCGTCTAGAATTTTCATGGCATTACGCTTGCCCGATGACGACGGATGCGCTTTATAGACACCGCCGACTGGTTGAAAATGGTCGAACCGCTGCCCCTTTACGAGTAGGTATTCATTGTCAACTCGAATGCGGAAAAGGTACGAAGCGGAGATGCGGACGCGGCTCCGCCAAGTGCGGATTGAGTACCAAACCATCGTCAAAAACCGAAATTGGATGATCAAGGTATCCAGCAATGGAATTGCGAAGCCAATCATCAAACCGCTGGATACTACGAAGGCTACGCCTTCTGGAGCGGCTATGGACATCACAACTGACGAAACCAGCAATCCAATAAGAAAGACCAAAAGACGGGCCACCGAAACCTCCTAAGACATGGTGTTTGTCGATTAACGTTGCGGCGCAAATGCGCCATTCCTAATGCAGGACGATCCACTTTTGCATCTGCCCAGGCAAGATTCTACCGAGTGTTTGCCTACTTAATCCGGAGATAACATCCCTGTCACGCTGGACAGTAGGGCTTCCGTATAGCTGTGTTCTGTGTCGTTGAATTTGTGGGTGCTTGCCTTAGGCGATGTTTGTCTCGCGGATGAGTATGGTTCGCGTCCGTTGTTCATCGGAGAGCTGTTTCACCAAAGGATTCGCCCATAAGACCTGGGCTGGACCGGGACGAAGAGCTTGTAGAGCATAATATTCAATGGCGCAGTGAAATTAACGGTCTTAACAATGTGTCTGGCTCCTGCCTCGTCGCGACAACATCGACCGGGACTTTCTTTGAGATCTCAAGCGCTCGGCGCTAGGATCCATGCAGCAGTTGCCCTTCTGCGATTGAAAATTGGTTAGATCTTCAAGGACTCCTGAGCCGAAACTTACGTGCCATTTTCGGCGCTGGTGATCATAGTCGGTCTCAGCGAACGCCCTGCACACCACCAAGGTGATAGCTACTTCGTCCCCCAGGGGGCTAGCTTGTTCAAGTGTTTCTCAACGGCCTGGGAGTACGCGGCCTCGCGGGGCCTCAAGTCGCCGAGGTCAACTAGTGATGTTGGAATGGCCATATCGGCGTCTTCCGTTATCGCGCTTGCTTGCCATGCTTCCGTCATGGCAATGCCAGCGGAGGCCCTTACTTGCCGGATTAGTGCCGCATAGGTCTCGCCGACCGGTTTGGATTCGGCTTGTGTCCAGGCAAGAAAGTAGCTGATTTGTTCTTGCGTTTGGCGTACCTGCTCTGAGATTCTCACCCGTTCCTCCCCCGGCTTATCGGCATTTCGGCGACGTATGACGTATGGATATTCCTTATAGCCGGCGTAGGCGGCAAATGCCTCGGCAAAGACTGTGCGCACCCGAGAGCGTTCTTCCTCTCGGCTCTTTCTGCGCGCGAGGATGACGTTGAAGGTGCCGGTTAATAGCGCCGCGAATACTGCACTTGTCAACAAAACCGCGGGCGTGATGGTGCTCAACACAGTGGGCGTGTCCTTCGTTCGTCGTCTAATGCACTAATCGCGGTGTGTCCGATTTCATCGCCAGGCCAGTCTCCAGTCTGGCGGTACCACTGTTCTTTGATGAGGTGCGCGGCGATATGTCCCAGCAAGGCAGCTGGTCCGTTCGCAGGTCGCCAGCGTGCATCTGTCGGGTCGTACGGGTACCACATGCACAAACTCGAATCGCTGTATCTGTGTGGTGACTCTGAAGGCCCATCTGAGAATACGCGGGGCACATCGGGCGACCCCGGTGAGAAATGAATTTCGATCTTGCGCTCCGGGACCCCTGTGGGCGCAATCCGTGTCGCTAGAGCGAATCCCCCTCGGTATGCGCGACGCGGTCGAATGGCCTTGACGCCGGGGTTATCCATGCCGAGCTCATACAGGAACCTGATGCGTTGGGCGGGGGCAGCGAACCAGGGGGGATGACGTCGGCCTTTGCGGGGTGTCACAGCGAACCACCGAAAGCTCTCGTCGGAGGGACTGTCGCACTTACGGTGCTTAGGCCCAGTGCTGTTGTCGTCATCGGGGTTTTTGCCCACAAAGTATCTGCGGCTGCCGCAAGACTGGCTGACGCTGGAATTTCGATGTATTTCCAGAAAATCTTCGCCAGGGATGCCCGTACTGCTTGGTCATCGCCTTCGTTGGCCAACGACTCGGCGATCGCGTCCGCTGCTTTGCGAAGCCGGGGGCGAACCTTGTCAATTGGCAGCAATAGTTTGAGGTTGGCAGATACTCCGACAGGATCAGGTGTGGAGCGTCCAGCCTCGAGGCGGGAAGCTGCTCCTTCGAACAATGCGTGGAGGCCAGCAGGGACACCCATGCCGGGTTCCATGAATTCGTGTGCCCAGACGGACAGCATGAACGATGAGACACCAGGGACCGTGAACTGCTTGTTCCACGCTTTGGCCAACCGGATCACCTTGCGGCGCATGGAACGGTGAGATGTTGCGCCGGAATTGAGGAGGAGAACATGCGCCTCGGGGTCCGAAGGTTCCCAAGTGTCTTTGGCAAGGTTCGGAATCCACAGACCTTCCCCTTCCTTTCTGGTCAGTGCAACTACCAGGTCGACTGTCGGGTTCTGATCGTTGACCGGCGCAGCGAACGTGACCATTGGCCCACGCTTGGAGGTGTTGATCTTCGCTTTAGGGTATGCCTCGCGGATAATGGGCCCAATGAACTTACAAAGGTCTTCGACAACGTTCTGGGGTGACTCGTTGCCGCCGTCTGGGCCGAGCCGTGGATAGTACCGACGGTCCAGCACTAGTCCTCCGTCACCGTCCGTGACCGGTCCATTCATCGTATGAACTGCAAGGGAACCGCTCGAGTAGGTCCGAAGCGCTCCGTGGTAGGAAATTCCCGCGCTCTTTACCAAATTCAGCCGAGCGCGAGCTTCGGTCAGTGCCTCATAATCGGCGTCGATATCTACCCGGATTTCTGCCAAAATATCTGCTGTGGTTCCCATCAGGGCCCTCCGCCTTTCCTAAAGAGCCGGGTCCTTCCCGTCTCAACCATGGCTGACGGGACAACGTAGAATTCGTCCGACTGTTAGTCAGCGCAGTCCCGGCAGACCTCGTTGCCGCAGGAAAATTGCGCCGGGTGCTTGAGAACGAAACACTCTGTGCAGGACCGTTCGGCAGCTCTCGTACAAGCACAATGGCCGTTGTCGCAGCGGGGCTCTTCGCAGGATGCGCATCGGCTCTTGATCATGAAATTGCTTCCGCATGTTTCACAGTCCTGCCACCTGCTCGTTTTTGACACCATCGCAGTGCCTTCACGAGGAGGGGAGAACGATTTCCACGAGGCACTGTACTCGACCATTACCGCAACCAGATAACCTTCACACCAAGTGATTTGACCATAAAGCTGGTTCGAGGTGCGCCCCGTCGAATAGCTTATGCGCGCATTATCCCGGGTGATGGCATGAGTATCTAGAGATCCAACCATAGCTGCGGCAACGAGTACATTGCTTGACTGGTCGGATCCTTTCGCTGGCGGGTAGGTAGTTCCTCGCGCGGCAGCGAAGCTGACAATGCCTTCTGGGCTGAACACGGCAATGACACCCGGGGTCCTAAGCTCAGACGCCAGCCGGACACAGATTGCCGCACGTGAAGCCTTGGATTTTTGGTAGAGATTTAAGACGCTATTGGCGTCAGGACCCGAACTTGGCATCGACTGACGCACAAGCTCCGGCGGCAGGAGTATGCGAGCGGCAAAGGCATCGCAAGCAGCATCTTCAAATGCTTCGGATTCATCGCACTCCATCAGGAAGCTGCCGAGTTCCATGTCGTTGCTTTGAATGTGGTGCCCGAGCTCGTGTAAAAGAGTGAATCGTTGGCGACGCCGTGACATCGATTGGCTCACTACTAGCGTGGGAGGATTGGTCTGCCATAGGTATCCTCCAGCAACGGAACAACCTCGCCTTGCGTCCGATGGCACATCCTTTTCTTCCGGAACCAGAGCTATTCGAAGCTGATCCCAGGACTCGATTTCGGCGAAAACATTCGACGCGAGACGCACACTGGCGCCAGGATGCCAACGCTCGAGGGCTGTCAGCATTCCCTCGACCTGTGTAGCAGTATTTTCGAACAACCTGGTCACAATTTTTCCTTAGCATCCGGGCTAATGCTTTGGTAGCCGAGTGCGATCGTCCTCAGACGCTGGTGCCACACGTCTTGCCCCTGGCCGCTCTGGCGTGCTGCCAGGGCGAAAGCCTGTCGGGCAATTCTAAGCTGTGGTAGCACTTCATCGGACTCATCGGGTTTCATCTCTGAAATGACGAGGTGCCTCCAGCGTGGCTGCTCGATTTCCAGCAGCAGTTCGGTTGGTAGCGGCTCGGCAGTTGCCATGATTGCCGCAGGCGTGGAACCGATGAATGCCGCGAGTCTTTCAGCTTCGCTCGGGGTGAGATTGTGTGATCCGCGAACAATATCCATGGCTTGGCGTTGGGGAATTGCTAACGCGTCCACTACCTGCCTTAACGTGAAGGGGGTTTTCTGTGGCGATTTCTGTGTTCTTTCTACAGATGGCAGAGGTTTCAGTCCTTCTGCCCAATCTTCCAATAAGTCCTCAAGCTCAGCACGTTTTTCTGCACTGGGGGATGATTCGGATCGATTGGTTCCCGCTCTGAAACCAGTGGACGGCGAGGTAATTCTCTGTCGAAGATCGTTCCATGAGAAGTCCGCTGTAACGCGGCCAAGGGGACGTTCAAGGGCGCGTATCGGCACATCTTGTGCAAGCCCAATCCAGACAGTCAGCGGTAGACCGAGTCCGGAAGCTTCCGCTGCCAGAACCACCGAATCCTTGTCCTCCAAGCCAGGCTCGATCGTTACCGGGGCTGTTCGAACGGTTCTTGGTGTGGAAGGTTCATTCAAGGTGAGGAGTAGGACACTCTTTCCCTCCCATCGTGCCCACCAAAGGAAGTCACTATGGACTTGATACTGGGAAGAATCAATATCCGGGGTTGCAGCGGCTGCGGATCGCAAAAGCGGTGGTGTGGTGGTGATCTTCGCTAGCTCAAGTAAACGGTTTGCTGCGCTGGGTGATTTATTCATAGGTTTAGTCCTCCACCTTGTGTTGACGGGACAAACCCCGTGTTGTCCATCGCCACCCCGGTTTCCGGATGATATGAGAGGTTGCATAGTCCGATAATCCTTCGGAGAATTTCTCGGCTATTTGAATCGTTTCCAGCAATTTCGATCAGGCGCGACTTGAAACGTGAGATGCGGAGCGAAGCAGAACTGCGCTGGAGACCAAGCAGTTTCATGGCTTCTTTGAGATCATCCAGAACAAGCACGAGTTCTTTCTCCTCCTGCGTGAGTTGCCTGAAGGCGACTTCGGCCAGCAAACCAAAATTTTCATCTTCGTCTTCTTGCATCAATTCAGTCAAAGGTGACGGATTCGGATCCGCAACCGACTCTATCGATGTGTTTTCGCCTTCGTCAGGGTAAATGGTATGTGGGTCTAGAACGTGGGGAAAACGATTCGCGACGACTGCTACAAGAGTGCTGATGTGTAAACTGCCCCGTGCCGAGACTAAGAGCTCTTTTAGAAGATTTTCTAGCTCACCGGTTTTCCCCAGCTGCGCGCGTCGTTTTCCTCCCGGCGGCTCCGGATAATAGGTCACGTGGACCCGACGGGCAACTGTACTAAGTGTAGTGACGTCATCGGTGCCTGCCTCTGCAAGTTCGCCACTCAGAAACCAGAAATGTTGAACGGGCGAACGCTGGAATCTCGGGTCACGATCGAGCCTCTTCTCGAGCCGGTCGCGCAAGGCACCCATTGCCGTTTCGGTGTTTTGGTCCACCAGCCAATTGCGTAACCAGCGCCGAAACATGCGTCCTAGAACTTCATCGTCTGCTGCTTCTAAACTAACTGCCGTTGTTAGAGGCAAGCCACACGCAAGAAAGAAACTTTGAGCATAGTCCTCAGCGTCATTCACCCCGTCTGAAGTTAATGCTGGAAATCTTCGCAGTTCCTCCTCCGTGAGCTTTAGGAGAAGGCCGATGGCTTGTAGTCCGAAATATCCAAGAGAATGTAGCTCATCGACAATTTCTGTCTTTCCTATACGCGCCATGATGTGTCCCCTCTGTCCCCTCCTAGATCATAACAATTTCAATGCCTCAAACTTGCACTTCGCTTCTGTTCAGAAAATAGTCAAGCGAGCCTTTCTATGTCCATGAGTCCAACTATGATGCACGGAGCATCCAGCGATCCCAAGAAATCCATGTCTAACCAGCTCACCGCGATGACTAGCCCACCGGTTCGATTGAACCGCTTCAGGGTCGTTTGTATATAGGCTGTTGGCGCGTCCGAGACGGACGCTGAGTACATGGTAGGCAAGCTGATTACTTCGAAATCGGCGGGGTACGCCTCGCACGGACTGCGTCGCCTCCCTGAATACGTGGACAGGCGCTTGCCAGGGCACGTTATGCCTGGTGCGCAGGCATTAGTGGATCTGGGCAGCGGAGCCTTGAATGCGAAGACATACAGCGTGTGGCCACTGCATTTGAAGTACGGATGCCAATGCTAATGTAAGCAAAGCATTGGGAGGCCCTTACCTCGACGGCACTCGCGGACGGAAGTCACTTGTCGTTGCATCTGCGCTGTTGTGCCCTTGTGTCTAGGGCAGGCATAGTCTTCGGCCGAGGTGAGAAGCAGCAAATGCCGTTGCACCTGGTGAATTACGTACGAAGCTGGCCTGCCGGGTCGGCGGACGATGTCAAAGTGTAAACAACATTAAACTTGAGGTTGCCTGCGCCATGGACCTTGGGCTGTAGTGCCTAGTCGAAGTGTCTGAAGAGTTACTGCCTGTCGTTACCCGGTCCTATGATGGATATTCACTGTCTGCTAATAACCAGTTCAGGTTTAACGAGGAGAAACTAGATGACCCAAAGCTTGGATGAGACCGTTGAATCGGAAGTTCCCATCTGGCCTCATTTATTAAGGTATGTTCTCGAAGTACTTGATTCAGGGGAGACTCTACACAGGCGTGATATGGTCAGCCGCACTATAGACGCCGCCGACTTGTCTGTGGCTGCCCGAGCAGAGACTCTCAACTCTGGTGGGCTTCGCTCCGTTCAGCGTATTGGGTGGGCCATCAGCAACCTGTTCAAGGCAGGGTGGATTGAGCGGCCTAAACGGGCGAACTACAGGATTACTGATAAAGGCAGACAGTGGCTTGCTGAACATCCGGAGGGCATTCGTAGTTTCTCCGAAGCCAATCTGATTTTCGCTGAGTTTTGGCCGCAGGTGCAGAAGACGCAGTCGGTGGAAGCAACTGAACTCGTCGTAACTGATGTTGCAGATCCAATTGAGCAAATTGAAGCCGGTATTAACCGGATAACATCCGACGTCGGGGATTCCCTCCTTAAGCGTCTGCGAGAAAGTCACCCAGACTTCTTCGAAGAAGCTGTGGTCAAACTATTGCTGGCGATGGGTTACGGAGGAGCCGAACAACGTGGTCGTCGTATTGGCGGTTCGGGGGACGGCGGAGTGGACGGTGTCATTGACCAGGATGCACTGGGCCTTGACCGAATCTATGTGCAGGCGAAGAGATACGCCGAAGGAAGCAACATTGGCCGAGAAACGATCCAGGCATTCGTAGGCGCCCTACATGGGGTTTCGGCAACCAAGGGCGTGTTCATCACGACTAGTGCCTTTACCCAGCATGCCAAAGACTATGCGTCCGGCATCCCGACTCGCACTATTCTGATCGACGGAAATCGCCTAGTCTCTCTCATGATTAAGTACCGCGTTGGCGTCCAAATTGAGAGAAGCTACGATGTCGTGGACATCGATGAGGACTTCTTCGAGTAGACCAATAAGCAACGAGTGGGTTGTTCCGGTGAAAACCTAGGGAAGTAGGTCCTACTCGTAGCTTCGGGGCTGTGTCCCTTCAGCAATAGTCTGTCAGAGGCGTCGTCGACGCTCTGCACCAACTTATCGAGTAAATCTTGTTCTGCTTTCAAACGTTTGGTGAGTGAAGTCCACCTGATTGCGCGATAAATAAATGGAGGCGGAAAATACATGCTCGAAGACGTTCAGCATGCGGTCCAGTGTGATTCCGTCTGAACAGACCGATAGGATCGCAACTATCGGAAGTCGTTATTCGAGATCTACGTCAGAGGAGAATTAGCTTGAAGAAGCAAATCAATGTTGTTGGTGCCGTTATCATCAGGAATGATGAAATCCTCTGCGCTCAAAGAGGCCTAAATGGAAGTCTCGGCGGCATGTGGGAATTCCCTGGTGGCAAAATCGAGCCAAAAGAAACTCCTCGCGAAGCACTCGAACGTGAGATCCGAGAGGAACTACTCTGCACAGTCAAAGTAGATGATGAAGTTACGAGTACCACCTATGAATATGACTTCGGAATTGTTACTCTGACAACCTTCTATTGCGAGTTAGTTGAAGGAGAACCGAAGCTCACGGAGCATGAAGATGCAAAGTGGCTCAAACGCGATGAACTCATGTCCCTGGAGTGGGCGCCAGCGGACATTCCAGCGGTGGAACTCATCCAGGCGGCATAGTGAATACTAGCGCTGATCTCGTTCTTGGTAGTGGTCTCTCAAGAGACGTCACTTTTGGATTCTTAGACGGGAAACAGCAATCTCGCCGCCATCACCACCCTCGTGTCGTATTGAACGCTGACGGAAATACAGTTCTGCGCATCCTTCGCGAAGAGCTTGCCCGTTGTGATGAATTCATTTTCTCCGTCGCTTTTGTAACCCCGAATGCGATTGCTTTACTTAAACAGGAGCTCGTGGAATTTTCGGGTCGAGGAACGATTGTCACCTCCGACTATTTGGGCTTTAATTCGCCATCGGCTTTTAGCGAGTTACTGAACCTTGAAACTCTAGGGATCAACGTTCGAATTCACAAAGCGGGAGCCTTTCACCCGAAGGGTTATATTTTCAAAACCGAGAATATGGTTACGGCCATGATCGGAAGTTCAAATTTGACCGGTAACGCCATCGTGAAAAATCATGAATGGAACTTGAAAGTTTCTGCATCCGAGGGCAGCGATCTAGCTGACCAGCTATCTTTGTTGACCCAGAACCAGCTTGAAGAATCCGAAGCACTGAGCCAACGGTGGATAGATGCGTATGCGGAACAGTACACGCCTCCTCCGATACGTCGGAAGGTAGCAACTGCCCCTCGAACTGACGTTGATGAGCATCTTCTGCCGATAGCGGCTGAACAAGATCTTGAAGTGAGCGGCCAGTCGCTGGATAGTGCTGTGTCGTCCGAGTTGCTCATGCCGATCCTCCCGAATCAGATGCAAACGGAGGCGCTCAAAGCGCTGGAACAGGTTCGGACGAGCGGGGCGTCGAAGGCCATAGTTATTTCGGCTACCGGTACGGGAAAGACGATCCTCTCGGCATTGGAAGTACGGGCAGCTCATCCTGGCCGGTTCTTATTTATCGTTCACCGCGAGCAGATCCTCGATAAAACCATCCAAGAGTACCGCCGCGTCATCGGTAGCGACTACAACGATTTTGGCAAACTTGCGGGTGTCTCCAAACAAAGCGACCGCAAGTTTGTTTTCGCAACGGTGCAGACATTGTCCCAAGATAGTGTGCTGCACGAAATTCAATCAGACACTTTTGACTACATCATCGTTGACGAGGCGCATCGCGTTGGTTCTCCAACATACAAGAAGGTACTTGGATACCTCGAACCTACTTTCCTGCTTGGCCTGACAGCCACACCAGAACGTAGCGATGGATTCAATGTTTTTGAGTTTTTCGACTACAACGTGCCGTATGAGATTCGCTTGAATCACGCGTTGGAAGAGAACATGCTGAGCCCATTTCATTACTACGGGATAGCCGACGTAACGCTTGATGACCAGACGATCCTAGACAGCACAGATGATCTGGGACATCTAGTTACGGCGGACCGTGTTCACCACATTATTGACGCGCTGGCTAAATATGGGCAGGCGGGTGTTGCCCCGAAGGGGCTTATTTTCTGTTCTCGTAAAATGGAAGCTGCTGCTCTATCTGCAGCGCTGAACCAGCAGCAACTGCGAGGGAAAACTTTGCGGACGGTGAGTCTCAGCGGTGACGATTCCGTGGAACAGCGAGAACGAGTAGTTGGGCAGCTGGAACGCGGAGAACTCGACTACATCCTCACCGTCGACATCTTCAATGAGGGGGTGGATATCCCCACAGTGAATCAGGTTGTGATGCTTCGCCAAACGCAATCGGCCATAGTGTTCGTGCAGCAGCTTGGACGCGGTTTGCGTAAAGCACCGATGAAGGACTACTTGGTGGTGATCGACTTCATTGGCAACTACGCGAACAACTACATGATCCCGATCGCGCTTTTCGGCGATGAATCGCTGAACAAAGAGTCGCTGAAAGAGAAGCTTATTTCCACCGAACAGGCGGGCGTACTTGCAGGGTTATCGAGTGTTCGATTCGATAAGGTCTCGCAGCAGCGTGTACTTGATTCCATCCGTACAACTGCTCTGGACAGCATTCAAAAGCTCCGCGGTGCGATGCAGTCGATGCAGAACCGCGTCGGACGCGCACCGAAGCTCTTTGATTTTTATCGATTTGAATCGGTCGATCCGGTATTGCTGGCAACGAAGAAGGAAAACTATCCAGCGTTGGTCAAGAGTCTTTTGCGGATTGATCATGAGCTTAGCCAGGATGAGCTCAAAGCGTTGTCACTACTATCGCATGAAGTCCTGACGTCGAAGAGAATTCATGAGTTCGTGCTTGTCCGTGAGTTGCTTTCACACGGGTCGGTAACCTTGCCCCAATTCCAAGCAGCGCTCCTCAACGAAGGAATCGACGCGGCCCATCGCGAATTGATGAGCACCGTAGAAACTCTGAATCTTGCTAATCACGGACAAGTTGATCAAAGTCGATATGGAATTCGCTTGGCGAACATCGATGGAGAGTCCATATCGGCTGATCCTGGTTTTCTCAGTTCATATCGTTCACACCGTGCATTCACCAACGAAGTGGACGACATCATACAAACGGGCATGGCCCTAGTGCGAGACCGGTATGTTGCTGGAGATCCGTTTATCGTTGGAGGACAGTATTCCCGAAAGGAAGTGACACGTCTTCTGGGACTGCCACGAAAGTGGACTTCGACGCTTTACGGGTACAAAGTCGACCCAGAATCGAAGACCTGCCCGATTTTTGTGACGCTGCACAAATCTGACGATATCTCGGCTAGTACCGCGTACCAGGATGAACTGGTTGATCCTTCCCATCTGCGATGGTTCACGCGATCAAGGCGAACGCTACAGAGCGATGAAGTCCGGCGAATAGTGGATAACGAGGTTGATCTGTACGTCTTCGTTAAGAAAGACGATGCGGAAGGTACCGAATTCTTTTACTTAGGCCAGGCCGATTCACGTAATGCCGAGCAGACTCACATGTCTGGAAAGAACCAAGAGCAGCTTGACGTTGTCACGATGAACCTGCATTTTGAGAAAGCGATCGACAACGCTCTGTACGACTATTTGAGCCCGAATGTAAACCTGACGTAGTCTGGCCGATGATTTTCTAGAGCTTCTAGGAGTGCGATTGAATGCAGTACGATCCGATGCGGAACGGGATGAAGGCGAACCACAGATTCGTCTTCTAATTGATAACGACACAGGTATCGACGATGCCTTGGCGCTCGCGTTCCTGTGCGCCTGCGACCACGTAAAGATAGAGGCCCTCACCAGCACGCCTGGAAATGTCGACGTCGAACAAGTCGCTGCGAATAATCGAGCTCTGTTGGCGCTCTGCGGCCGCCCCGAAGTTCCGGTACTCATTGGTGCACGGGAGCCTCTGCAGATTTCGCTGGTGACCACACCGGAAACTCACGGTACGCAAGGTGTTGGTTACGCGACTCTTCCAGATTCAGAATCCGAATCTTCAACAGATGTTGGCGCAGTGGACTACTGGATTGAAGCAGCCCGAGCTAACCCCGGAGAGCTGACGGTCCTGCTCAGCGCCCCGTTGACTAACTTCGCACTATCGCTACGCGAAGAACCTAGACTTCCCTGGTTGCTGCGCAAGGTAGTGATCATGGGCGGTGCTTTCTACTACCAAGGGAATACAACACCGACGGCCGAGTGGAACACACACGTAGACCCGCACGCCGCAAAGGAAGTATTTGCTGCCTACTCTGCTGCCTCTGAACAAGGATTGGACTCCTCGAAGTTGCCGATTGTCTGCTCTCTGGACACCACGGAGCGCTTCGAAATGCAGCCGGAGTTCCTGACGAAGCTCTCCATTGAAGCTGGATGCGATGAACCGGAAATAGTCCAGGCCAGCGACCCGGAGGGGACGTTGAGCAAGTCCTCCAGTCCGCTGGTGCGCTATCTCTCCGATGCCCTGCGCTTCTACTTCGAATTCCACAGGAAATACGACCAGGGCTACATTGCCCACGTGCACGACTACTTTGCCGCTGGTGTCGCCGCGGGGACGCTTGAGTACCAAACCCGCCTCGCAACGGTGGACGTAGAGACAGAATCGCAATTGCTCTTTGGTACCACCGTGGCCGATTTCCGCGGACTGTGGGGCAAGCCGGCGAACGCCCAGGTGGTCGTCGCAAATGACCCCGAAGCAGGGTTTGCCGAACTGGTCCAGCGCCTCGGTGCGCTGGCAAGGAAACTCAACGAGAATTCCTGAGCGCAGGCAGGTGGGCTAGAATCGTCTACCGGGTCGAGGTGACATAGACCCGCCATTCGCGCGTTGCGGGAGCAATCCTGCGCGCAGCCAAACTCGTATCCCCAGGATTGCCTCATCATGTCACCGAACCTTCTTTTGCCCGAAGCATCAGCGACCCAGCTCCTGCGCCGCAGGGTGCTCGGCGCAGCTGGAACCCTGTTGCTCGTCGGAACCTACCTGTTCCTGGTCATCACCCAACCCGCGGGAATCGTCGAGGGCCTGGGCCAGGGAGTTGCCTTGGCAACTTTCGCTGCCTACCTGATTGCAGCCGTCCTGCTGCTGCTCGCTGTGCTGCCGGATCTGCCGGTCTCCGCCCTGACACTGATCCCGGTCGCGCTGGCACTGAACATCATCCTGGGCCAATTCGTCGGGTCCGTCATGGTCCCGCTCTACCTGGATTCCATCGGTACTGTTCTGGTGGGCTTTCTGGCCGGCCGCCGTGCTGGTGCCGCCACCGGTGTGCTCAGCACGCTGATCTGGTCGCTGTTTGCCCCCACCGTTTTGCCGTTCGCTGCCGGAGCCGCACTGGTCGGTTTCCTTGCGGGAACCGCCGCTCGCTACGGCGCCCTGCGCCGGCCATACCTTGCCCCAATCGCGGGCCTGGTTTCCGGTGTACTGGTTGGCGTAGTCTCCTCCCCGGTGGCTGCCTTCGTCTACGGCGGCACCTCGGGTGTCGGTACCGGCGCAGTGGTTGCGGCCTTCCGCTCCATGGGGGATTCGCTGCTCTCCGCGGTCACCAAACAGGCCCTGATCTCTGACCCGGGAGACAAGGCAATTGTCTTCCTCATCGCGGCGTTACTGGTCTTCGCCTTGCCGAAGCGCTTGAGCGGTTCTTTCGAATTCATCCGCCGCTACAAGGTGCTGGGCAAGAGCGGAAACAAGTAGGCCACCTATGAAGCGCCGCATCGCTGAGTTGCATCCTTTTACCGTGCTTTGCCTAGCCGTGCTCACCGTTTCGGTGGCCACGGCTGCCAGCCGCTGGTGGCTGAGCTGCGCGGTAATAGCGCTTTGCCTGGCCATTGGCGCAGTTGCGGGCAAGGCCCGCAAACTCGCGGCGCTCAGCGGTGCCATCATGCTCCCGACCCTCCTGTCCTTGCTGATGATCCATGGACTGGCTTCACAGGATTCGTCGGCGGTGATCGCCGCATGGGGGCCAGTCAGCCTGACGCTTGGGGGAGCGGAGATCGCCATGGCCCTGGCCTTACGCACCGCCGTGCTGGTGGTGGCGGGTTTGCTTTGCGGTCTGCTGATCGACAAGCACCAGCTGGTGGCAGCTATCGACTTGTCTCCGGCTCCGCCGCAGGCGGGATACCTGTTGGCATCCACGCTGTTCCTTCTTCCGCAGATGATGGAAAAGCAGCATGCCATTGGCCAAGCCCAGGCCTTGCGGAAAGCAGGAACCGGCCGGGGCTTGGCCGGCTGGCTGCAGCGCCTGAGGCTGCGAGCAGTACCGCTGGTGCTCTCCTCGGTGCAAGATGCCCATGACCGTTCGGTGCATCTGGCCGCGCGCGGTTTCCCCGCCCGCGGTGAGCACAGCAGATTGCGCCACGTCGCGGACTCGCAGATCCAAAGGGGCGTCCGCTGGGTTGCCCTGCTCTGTTCGGTGCTGGTGCCGGTAGCGATTCTGGTGCCACTCGGGGGAGCCTCATGATGGATATGGAACACCGTGCACCTGCCGGAACCACCGCGGCGCTGCACCTCAGGCTGGGAAGCTTCAGCTACTCCGAGGCGCACGCCGAGGCCTTGCGCGAGATCGAGTTGGAATTCTCCCCGGGTTCCCTGACTGTCATTGCCGGCGACTCTGGATCCGGAAAGTCCACGCTGGGCGGAGTACTCGCTGGCATGCTTCCGCGGCCAGGAGCGGACCAATGCGAGGGAACGGTCACCCTGGCGGGGCAACGGATCGATTATTCTCCGGAGCATTCGCCACGAATCGACGTCGCAGGCTGGGCCAAGCACGTGGGACTGTTGCCCCAAGATGCCGGGCTCTACCTCTCGGGGATTCGCCAGACGGTTGCAGAAGAGCTGGTCTTCGCGCGGGAGAACGAAGGAATGCCCCGTGAAGAGATGGCAGAGCTCATCGCCGAGCTATCCACGCGGCTGTCCCTGGAACATCTGCTTGAACGCGATCCCGCCAAGCTTTCAGGAGGCCAAGAACGCCTGGTCGCACTGGCCGCGTTGTCCGCAGCCAAACCTTCCATCATTGTGCTCGATGAACCGTTGGCCGGGTTGGATTCCAAGGCAACTCAGGCCGTGACCTCGATGATCACCAGGTTGCGTGCTGAAGGCACTGCACTTGTGGTGCTGAGCCGGACGACAGAAGCATGGGACGCAGAAGCGGATTCACTGTGGAACTTGGCGGACGGTACTTTGCAGCGGGCAACTGCAGGCGCTGCAACCACTGCGTTGCTTTCCAAGTCAAAAAGACCAACTGTCCCCGCTGCATCTGCAAAGCCCTTGGTGGGCTTTTCCGGCGTGCAACTCGGATACAAAGGCGCCAGCGCCCCGGTCCTCTCCAGCCTTGACCTCGAAGTCCGAGCCGGTGAATGCGTGGGGCTGGCCGGCGCCAACGGAACGGGCAAGACCACGCTGCTCAAAGCCGCCGCAGGGCTGATCAAGCCAGCTGCCGGAAAGGTGCGGGTGACAGCTGATGCCGGAATGCTCCTACAGAATCCTTCGGACCAGCTCTTCGAACGTACGGTAGCCCGGGAGGTCGCCTTCGGCCTTCCCAAGAAGAGCATCCAACGCGCCCGTGTGCCGTTGGTGCTTGAACAGCTGGGCCTGGAATCCTATGCGCAGACCCATCCTTATGAACTGCCGGCTTCGGCCCGCCGACTCGTTGCCTTGGCCACCGTGCTGGTGCGCGAACCGCAGCTGCTCCTTCTTGATGAACCAACCGAGGCGCTGGATATGGCTGGGCTGCATTGCCTGCACGAGGCAATCGATTCGGTACTCGAGCGCGGGGGAGCAGTGCTGTTCTCATCCCATGATGAGCGGTTCATGTTGTCCACCGCGCACAGGGTGCACCAGCTGTCGTAGCAATTTTTCTGCTGCGGGACAGGCTCCCGCGTTTAGGCCAAGCCTCTTCCCGGTGCTCTCCGGAGTGACCAAGTTTCTGCGCCGTGCACGCCGTACGGTGAATTCACACCCTTCTGCCCCGGTGGATTGTGGGTACTCGTCTTCTCGGTCAGCCATTACTGGACTTAGCGTGCAGAGTCATCATTCCGGCCTGCAAGGAATTAGTCCCAAACCAAGGTAAAAACGCAGTCGTAGGTCAGCTCATCGAGAGAACTGCGCCGGCTGCTCCGCTGGTTCCTCCTCGCACCAACATTCTCTTGGCGTCACCAGATTTCATGCCTTCAACCCACGCGTACGCGAAGTGACGTGGAGGAATCGGAAGCGGCTGGCTTTTGCTGCAAAGCCCGCCTGCGAGCTTGCTTGTCACAATTGCCGATCCATGTGAAATAGAACTCCTTTACCGCTTGACGGTGTGGCCTTCGACACCCTAGTCTGTGATCACTGAATAAACACATAGTTCATCTAGTGAACATATTGAAGGGATTCAACATGACAAAAGAGATGCGCGTTTTCGCGTTCGACTTCAACGGCCCGGCGCATCTTTCCGCTGGCACCTGGCGCCACCCGAAGGACCGGGGTGGTGAATACAAGTCGCTTGGCTACTGGGTCGAATACGCGAAACTGCTCGAAGCTGCCTGCTTCGACGGGATTTTCTTTGCCGACAACGACGGCTACCACGAGACCTACAAGGGCTCGGTGAACGATTCCCTGAAGGACGCCGCTCAGATCCCGGCCAATGATCCTTCATACCTGATTCCAGCCATGGCCGCGGTAACCAAGAACCTGAGCTTCGGCGTCACCTCCTCCACCGCCTACGACGCCCCGTACAAGCTGGCCCGCAAGTTCTCCACGCTGGATCACCTGACCGATGGCCGGGTGGGATGGAACGTAGTCACCTCTTACACCAACAGCGCAGCGCGGAACATCGCCGGGCTCGAAGCCGCCGAAGCCCACGACGACCGCTACGCCCGCGCCGAGGAATTCATCACCGTGGCCATGAAGCTCTGGGAGACTTCGTGGGACGAGGACGCAGTGCTGCGCGACGCTTCGACCTCCACCTACGTGGACCCCAGCCGCGTGCACAATATCGAGCACCAGGGCGAGCACTTCAGCGTTCCGGGCATCCACCTGTGCGAACCTTCGCCGCAGCGCACCCCGGTGATCTTCCAGGCTGGCGGATCCCCGCGCGGCGTGGCCCTGGCCGCCAAGACAGCCGAGGCTGTCTTCCTGAATGCGATGACCAAGGAAGCGCTGAAGAAGCAGGTCGACGGGCTGAAGGCCAAGGCGCTGGAATTCGGGCGCAACCCGGAGAGCATCGCCACCTTGCAGATGATCACCGTCATCAGCGCTGCCACCGATGAAGAGGCGCAGGCCAAATACGAGGAGTACCTCAAGCTGGTCTCCTACGACGGGGCCATGGCCCGCTACAGCAGCTGGGCCGGGGTGGACTTGTCGGCCTTCGACCCGGATGTCCCGCTGAAGGAGATCGATACGAACGCCGGGCAGACCATGCTGAACTTCTTCCTGAAGATGGACCCGTCCAAGGACTGGACCACCCGCGACATCGCCGAGTACATCGGCATCGGCGGCACCTCGCCAGTCATCGTGGGCGGACCGGAAACCTGCGCGGATGAGCTGATTTCCTGGATGGAGCAGACCGGGGCCAGCGGCTTCAACCTGGCCAATGCCATCAAGTTCCAGGACATCAAGGACTTCGCCGAATTCGTCGTTCCCGAACTGCAGCGCCGAGGCGCCATGCGCACCTCCTTCGCCGGGTCCACCCTGCGCGAGACGCTCTTCGGAGAAGGCAACGCCCGGCTGCCCCTGGACCACCCAGGCGCAGCACTGAACCAGCAGACCACCGCACAAGCCAGCTAGGAGTTCCCCATGTCCATCATTGTGACCCCGCAGAACACGGGGATTGATCCGGCCGAATACCGCAAGGTCTTCGGCGCCCTGCCCACCGGCGTCACCGCCATCACCGGCATGACCGCCGCCGGCAAGCCCATGGGCTTCGTCGTGGGAACCTTCATGTCCCTGTCGCTGGAACCGCCACTGGTCACCTTCTGCGTCGACAAGGGCTCGAGCACCTGGCCGACTCTGCGCTCCCTGGGCCGCTTCACCGCGAACATCCTGTCCACCGAGCAGCTTCCGGTCAGCCGGGCGCTTTCCCGCAAGGGCGTGGACAAGTTCGAGGGCATCGACTACGAGATCGGTGCCAACGGCACCCCGCGCATCGCCGGCGCCTCGGCCTGGATCGACTGCGAAGTGCTCTCGGAAGTCGTTGCCGGAGACCACTACATGATTGTCGGTGGAGTGGAAACCATGGAAGCCACAGAGCGCGAAGCGCTGCTCTTCCGCGGCGGAAAATTCGGAGATTTCAACCTTTGGCCGGCACCGGCCCCAACTGCAAAGGCCTAGCATCATGGCATCAATCCTGGAACGCATCACCTCCGCCTGGACCGAGGCGTGGAGCAAGGGCAATACCGCGGCTTTCGCGGATCTGGTATCCGAAGACTACGTGCGCTACTCCAAGACCGGCGAAGAGCGCATCGATGACCTGTTGAACCAGATCACCGAATCCCACCAGGCCTTCAGCGACTTCAACATGGAAATCCTGCGGGCTATCGAGGATGACAACCTGGCAGCAATCCACTGGCGCAGCACCGGGGTGCACACCGGCGAATTCATGGGCGTCCCGCCGACCGGCCGCACGGTGACCGTGACCGGCGCGACCTTCATCAGCCACTGCGATGGCAAGGTCACCGAAGAATCGGTGGTCTGGGATCCACGCGAAATGCTTTCGGCCATGAGCATCTGGCACCTGGGCGACCAGCGGATCAAGAAGTAGCAAGCAGCAGCGACGGGGCGGCAGGCAAGCCGCCGCCCCGTCTGCCCAAGACATTCCGGCGGCCCGTGCCGCCCGAGGTGAGGATGGAGATCCCTTTGCCAATCAACATTACCCAGACTGCCCAGCGCCTGATTTCCGCCAAGGAATCACGCCAGCCATTGGAAAGCCTGATCGATCATTCCGCAGGCCCCACGGTGGCCGATGCCTTCCGCGTGCAGCAGGAGATCATCCGGCTGAATGTCGAAGCGGGAGACAGCATCTCCGGCTTCAAGCTGGGCAACATCGCCAAGGCCATGCAGAGCAAGTTCGGGGTGGATGAACCGGACTACGGCTACCTGCTGGCCAGCCAGTTCTACCCGGAGAACCTGCCGATCAGCGCCGCCGACTTCATAGAGCCTTTCATTGATCTTGAACCTGGCTTCGTGCTGAAGAAGGACCTGGGCGGCAAGCATGTCACCGCAGCGGACGTCATGGCCGCCACCGACTTCGTGGTGCCCGCACTGGAAATCATCGACTCCCGGATTAAGGACTGGAAGATTGGCCTGTTCGACACCCTGGCCGATAACGGTTCGGTGGGAGGGGTGATTCTCGGCGGGCAGCCGCGCAAGCTCTCCGAGGTCAATCTCGCGAACCAGCCCGGTTGCATTGAATTCGACGGCCAAGAAGTGGCCCGCGGGAACACCAACGCCATCCACGGCAATCCTGTATCGGCCATCGCCTGGCTATGCCGGCGCATCGCCGAATACGGCGTGACCCTGAAGGCCGGCCAATTCATCCTGCCCGGCAGCTGCCTGGCCGCCGAGAAGATGGTCCCCGGCACGGCGGTCACCGGCCGCTTCGAAGGCTGGGGAGAAATCTCCTTCGACTACACGCCGGAACCTAGTTCCGCCACGCATTCCTGAACCGCTCCACAGAGCAGAAAAGAGCTTGAAAATGTCCCTGAGCATTGCGCCAACTACCGAAAACACCACCACCGGGCAGCTGGAAGCCTATCTTGCCGCCGCGCAGGACAGCTTCGGCACCTGGGCCGCTACCAGCCCGGCCCAGCGAGCCGGAATCCTGGACGTCGTGGGCGATGCGCTGGATGCCGCCGCGGACCAGCTGGTTCCGGTAGCCATGGCCGAGACCAACCTGCCCGAGCTGCGCCTTCGCGGGGAACTGAAGCGCACCACCTTCCAGCTGCGCTTCTTCGGGGAACTGCTGCGCGATGGCGGATACCTCGACGCGCGCATCGACCATGCCGATGCGCAGTGGCCCATGGGAGCCGCCCGCCCGGATCTGCGGCGCACCCGCATTCCGCTCGGTCCGGTCGTGGTCTTCGCGGCCAGCAACTTCCCCTTCGCCTTCTCGGTGGCCGGCGGCGACAGCGCCTCGGCGCTGGCGGCGGGCAACCCGGTCATCGTCAAGGCGCACCATGGGCATCTGGAACTCTCGCGGCTCACCGCCCAGGTGGTCAACGATGCCTTGGCTGGGGCTGGCGCGCCAGACGGGCTATTCCAGGTCGTCTTCGGAACCGAAGCCGGGCGCACCGTCCTGCTGGATCCGCGGATCAAGGCCGCAGGATTCACCGGTTCCATCCCCGGGGGCCGGGCCCTGATGGACCTGGCTGTTTCCCGCGATGAACCAATTCCCTTCTACGGGGAGCTGGGCAGCAACAACCCGGTGTTCGTCACCGAGCAGGCTGCCAGCGTGCGCGGCGAGCAGATCGTCGCCGATTTCATCGGCTCCTTCACCACCAGCGCCGGGCAGCTGTGCACCAAGCCCGGAACGCTGTTCATCCCGCGCGGCTCGGGCTTGCGCCCGTTGCTGTCCGAGGCCGCGCTCCCGGCTGGGGCCGGGCTGCTGAACCAGCGCATCCGCGAAGGCTACGGGCAGGTGCTGGACCAGCTGTCCGCGCACCCCGGTGTCGAGGTGCTCGCGCAGGGCGGCGAACCGCTGGGCGAGCAGCCTTCGCCCACCTTGCTGATCACCGGCATCGACGAGCTGCTGGCAGATCCGCAGGCCTTGCAGGCCGAGTGCTTCGGGCCGACTGCACTGGTCGTGGAATACGACTCCGAGCAGCAGCTGGTGGCTGCGGCGCAGACCTTCGAGGGCCAGCTGACCGCAACCATCCACGGCGAAGAAGGCGACCGCGTCAAAGAGCTGGTCGCGGTGCTGGCGAACAAGGCCGGACGCGTGCTGTGGAACCAGTGGCCCACCGGGGTTTCGGTGACCTACGCCCAGCAGCATGGCGGCCCCTACCCGGCCACCACCGCGGTGGGGACCACCTCGGTCGGTGCCGCCGCGATCGAGCGGTTCGTGCGCCCGGTGGCCTACCAGAACTTCCCGCAGCATCTGCTCCCGGCACAGCTGCAGGATGCCAACCCGGATAGCGTTCCGCAGCTGGTCAACGGCCAGCCGCGCGGCCGCTGAGCGGAACCGCGAAGTACCAACACGAGGGAATAGCCCATGCATGCCATTGAAGGAATCGTCGAGCACGGAGACGCCCGCGGGCGAGAACTCGGCTTCCGCACCGCGAATATCCCCATGCTGCAAGATGACCAGCTCGATGGCGTGTGGGGTGCCGAAGTGCTGCTGCCCGATGGGCGCCAGGTGCCTGCCTGCGTGTCCATCGGCCGGCGCGCCACGTTCTACCGCACCGGCGGGCAGGTGCTGCTCGAAGCGCATCTGCTCGGCTTCTCCGGGGACCTCTACGGTCAGCACCTGGTGGTGCGCCTACTGGAATTCCAGCGCCCGCAAGTTGAATATGCGGATGCTGGAACCCTGGTGGAGCAGCTGCATCGGGATGTGGCCGAGACGCGACGCGCGGCACAGCTGCGGGAAAGCGTCCTTGCATGAGCGGGATCGCAATGGCGCCCCCGGCTGCGCCGCCGTCCTGGGCGGTGCAGCGGGTGGCGACCGTCATTGAACGCCAGGGCATCCCGGTGCCGATCCGCGATGCCAAGCGCATCGCGCAAAAGGCCGGGGTGAGCAAGAGCCTGGCCCGCCGTTGCATCCACTACATGGACAGCGGGAAGTAGCTTCCTGCAGCGACCGGGCGTGCTGGAGTGGGCCCCTGGCTCCCAGGCGCTGGACGCCGCGGCACTGACGCGCCGTCGGCAAAATTCCTGGTACCTTCTCCAACTAAGCCGCGCGAATCTCCGCGGGATCATCCCGCTGTCTCGCGCGGCTTTCTGGTGCTGCCTTGGTGCCCTCGTGCCGCTATGGGCCCGGTCATATGGGCAATGCTCCTGCGCCGTCGCGGGTTTAATCCGGGACATTTCTGCGCAACGCCCAGGGCGGCAAAAATCATCTCAGTCTCCTTGTCAGCTCCGTTCGTGCAGCTGAACTCCTTGAATTTCCGGGCCCCGGAGCTGGGTCCGACGATGAAATGTTTTGCTGAATGTGTTGTGCATCACCGAAGTGTCGTGTTCACTAGATAACTAGCATGATCATCTGGTGAACGTTATGAAGTTCTTGTTTCGCTATTGCAAGTGAAAATTCCACAGCAGTTCATGCGCAGCGAGAGCATCAGATCTCGAAACCAATTCCCGGCAGGAAAGAGAATACGATGAGCGAATCATCGAGAATGCAGCGTCCCGCGTTGCCCAAGGTATCGCGCAGGCTCCGCGCCGATGACTGCATTGTCGTCGACAAGAAGGAATTGCGCCGCGCACAGATCGGCGCGGGCATTGGCAATTTCATCGAATGGTATGACATCGGGGTCTACGGCTATCTGGCAGTGACCATGACCGCGGTCTTCACCGAAGGCATGGACCAGAGCATGGGCCTGCTGGTAACGCTGTTCGGTTTCGCCGTATCCTTCATCGTCCGCCCGCTGGGCGGAATGATCCTGGGCCCGCTCGGGGACAAGATCGGCCGGCGCAAGGTCATGTTCTTCACCATCGCCCTGATGGCCGGAGCCACCACGCTGATTGGCTTGCTTCCCACCGCTGGGCAGGTCGGCCTGTGGGTGATCGTCCCGCTGTACCTGCTCAAGATGCTGCAGGGCTTCTCCACCGGCGGCGAATACTCCGGCGCCGCAACCTACGTGGCCGAGTTCTCCCCGGATGACCGCCGCGGATTCATGACCTCCCTGCTGAACTCGGGATCGATGCTCGGCTTCGCTGCCGGTGCGGCAGTTGTCGCTGCCACCTCCGCGATCACCACCTCGGCGTGGGGCGAGAATGCGATGCTCGCCGGCGGCTGGCGCATTCCGTTCCTGGTGGCACTGCCGCTGGGCATCGTGGCGATTTCGCTGCGCAGCAAGATCCCGGAATCCCCGACCTTCGAAGCGGCCCGCGAGGCTGCCGAGGTCGGCGAGGTCCATCCAATGTTCGTCCGCCACAATCTGCCGAACATCTTCCGCCACTACTGGCCGCAGATCCTCATCGGCTGCGCCTTGATCGCCGCGGACGGCACCTCCGGATATATGCTCACCAGCTACATGCCCACCTATCTCGAAGCGGAGATCGGCTCGCCAGCGGTGCATACCGCGGTGGCAGCTGTGGTGGTGCTGGTCCTCCAGGCGGTGCTGATCCCCGTGATAGCCAACTGGTCGGACAAGATCGGTCGGCGGCCGATCTACATGATCGCGACCATCGGCAACCTGGTCCTGCTGGTGCCGGCCTTCGCGCTGATGCATGTTGGCACGATGTGGTCGCTGTACCTCTCGCTGTTCATGGTGGCCCTGCCCAGCGCGTTCTTCCTGGCCATGACCGGAGCTGTCATGTCCGAGCTGTTCCCCACCGCTTCGCGCTACGGCGGAATGGGCGTCACCCACAACCTGTCGATTTCCATTTTCGGCGGAACCACGCCGCTGGTCAGCCAGATCCTGGTGAATACCACGGGCAACCACTTCGCGCCGGCCTACTACATCATGTTCTTCTCGGTTATTGCGCTCTGTGCCACCTTCAAGCTGCGCGAGACGGCATCTCGTCCGCTGCTAGGTTCGGTGCCCGTGGTGCGCACGCGCGAAGAAGCGCTGGCCCTGGCCAAGGGACAGGATGAAAATGAGCTGCTGGATACCTCCACCATGCTTCTCGCCCCAGTGCCAGCGCGTGCTCCGGAAACAAGTAGCTAGCTTCGATATGCCTCGCAGCAACCGCCCGGTGGGCGTTCCCGATGGAGGGAACGCGCACCGGGCGGTTTGCATTGCGGGAATTATCCGCTGGAGCCGGTGCGTACTGGCTAGGCCTGCACCACGGGCCAGGCCTTGCGCGCGAGGTAGAAGTCCGAGATATCCACTACTTTGCGTACGCTGCGCCCGGTCAGCAATTCGGCCTGCTTGATCCGGTAGGCCAAGGTCTGCCGGTGGATGCCCAAGAAATTTGCGGTGTGCTGCCATTGCAGGTCGCGGTCCAGCAAGGCGAAAAGGGAATCCCGGTACACGGCTACCTGGTTGCTGGAGCCTGCCAGCGGGCCGAGCACCATGCTGACGATTCGCTCGGCTTCCGAGGCGGATCGGGCCAGCAGTGACACCTGCAGTCCGGAGAATTCAACGAGTTCTCCGGGCCGGGGTTCAGAAGGAATCGCCCCCTGCGCTTCTTGCGCCGCGCCTTCGAGGTCCGCGAAGCGCTGCTGCGGTGAGCTTAGTCCGAAAGTGGCCTGCAATTCGCTGGCGATCGTCCGTAGCACCGGAAGATCCTTCTCGCGCACTACGGCGATGGAGTTGTTCTTCCACGACGTGGCTAGCGGCATCAACCCGTGCAAGGACAGGGACATCGCCACGGCATCGAGCAGCTTTCCCGGGGCGCAGGCGACCCGGAATCCGGGCTCCCCAGTGATCCATGCACCGCCATCGATATCCTGTTCGCCCAGCTTGCCGGCCAGGCCCAGCCGCAGGGAAGTTTCGGCCGCGGCGACGGCATTGCCGGCATCCTGGAGCAGCGAATTGGCATCGACCGCGAGGATCTGCTTGAGGTGCACCAGCAGCAGGGCATCCAGTTGCGCGTCGGCCGGGACGAGCAATTGGGTGGGGCGGATGGTGGACAGGGAGTGGCGGCGATGCGCATTCGTGGGCAGTGTGCCGATCACTGGGCATCCGGTCATCGTGTCCTGGACAGCAATGTCCACCGAGCACAGCTTTTCCACCCAGTCGCCGCTGCGCTTGCCCTTCCGGTTCTGCGATCCGGCTTCCTGGTACATCCGGGAAAGTAGCAGGACCGAGCGGTTCAGCTGGTTGGTGGTCACGGCGGCCACTGTCCGGGCGATCACCACGAAGGGGGTTTGCGGTCCCGTGGACAGCACCGGGAAGGTCAGTTCATCGGCCGCCTGCAGCATCTCGCGTGTGAGCTCGGGTGCGAGCCCATCCTGGCCAATGATCAGCCCTGCAATCCCCGCAGCATCCGCCTTGCGGACGAAATCGGCCTGCTCTTGGGCTTCCGCGGGGATATTCAGGCCCAGGGACATCAATAGTTCCTCGTTACCCAGCCAGCGCCACGGCTCAGCGGATTCGCTGGTCTGCGCCCAGCGCACGATGCGTCCAAGGCCTGACTGGCCGGCGATCACCTTGGTATCCAAGGCCGGATCAGAAATGAGTTTGGCGATCGTGAGCAGTTCCGCCATCTTTTCTCCAGGGTTTTGTGCGCAGTGATGAAAATAGTATGAATATCATACATCCGCATAAGTGATCTCCGGGATGCCGCACCATACAGTGGCTACCAGTACACGACTGGCACATGAAAAGGACCGGAAAACCATGGACAACACTTACGACTCAGATGTCATCATCATCGGCGCCGGCCTGGCCGGACTGACCGCCGCCCGCGAACTGGGCGCAGCCGACTACTCGGTCACCGTGCTCGAAGCGCGCGACCGCATGGGCGGCCGCCTCTACACCGAGGACCGCCTGGGCAAGCACCTGGAGCTGGGCGGAAACTGGCTGCACTGGACCCAGCCGCACGTGTGGGCCGAGGTCACCCGCTACGGACTGCGCGCGGGCCGCGGCCCGAAGTCCGAGGAGACCTTCTGGTATGCCGATGGCAAGGTGCAGCGCGGGGACCTGGCCGGCTTCATGGACCTGATCGACCACGGCATGCACGCCCTGGTAGGCGAAAGCGGAAAGCTCCTGCCGCGCCCCGACTTGGTCTCCAATGACGATCAGTTCGCGCAGGCCGATCAGCTGACCTTGCAGCAGGCCCTTGACCGCCTGGATCTGAGCGATGACGAGCGCCAGGCCAATGAAGCGGCCTGGGTGGGGCATTGCAATGGGCCGCTGGACCAGGTCGGCTTCAGCGCAGCGATCCGCTGGACCGCGGCCACCTCCGGAGCATGGCGCGTCATGCATGAGGCCAGCGCCGTTTACCGGCTGGAAGATGGCAATGACCAGCTGGTCAAGGCCATTGCATCCGACGTTCCCGGAGAGATCCGCCTGAATGCGCCAGTGGCCTCGATTGCCCACGATGAGCAGGGCGCCACCGTGGTACTGGCAAGCGGCGAGAGCTTGCGCGCTCGCCGGGTCATTGTCACCGTTCCGCTGAACATCCTGCACGAGCTGGATATCCAGCCTGCGCTGTCGCCGGTCAAGCGCGAGGTGAGCCAGGCAGGTACCGCATCACAGGGGCTCAAGCTCTGGATCCGGGTGAAGGGTCCGATCAAGCCATTCTTCGCGTACTCCACCCAGGAGCACCCGCTCTCGGTGGTACGCACGGAATTCGTGGGCGAAGAGGATGCAGTACTGGTCTCCTTCGGCGCCGACGCCTCACGCTTGGACATCACCAGTATCGAGGACGTGCAGGAAGCGCTGCGTGCCTGGCGCGATGACCTGGAAGTCCTGGAAATCGCGGCCCACGACTGGAACGCGGATCCCTACGCCAAGGAAACCTGGCTCATCCACCGGCCGCAGGCCTACACCACGGGCCAAGCCGAGCTGCAGCGTGCCGAAGGGGCAGTGCACCTGGCCGGCAGCGACCTGGCCAACCTTTGGGCCGGCTTCTTCGACGGTGCTATCGAGAGCGGGTTGCGGGTATCCCGTGAGGTGCGCGCCGCACTCGAAGGGTAATCGGGCCTTGGCTCGATTTATGGGCAGAGTGTTCACCCTGCGGTCAACCGGCTAGGCTGAATAGAAGACTATTCGAAAGGCTGGTTCCCCTCCATGGGAGAAACAAGTGGAAAATCCTCTGGCGGCATGGCGGCAAACCGGTCGGTTTCACGGGCAATCGCGGTGCTGCGCGCCCTTGCCGCCAGGGGGGAACCCTTGACGGTCACGGAGATCGCCAAGCAGATCGGCTTGGCCCGGGCCACGGTCTTCCGCCTCTTGCTGACCCTGGAAGAAGAAGGGTTCGTCGACCGCCAGGACACGCACTACACCCTCGGCTGGGATCTGGCCCGCATTGCCCAGGACGTTGATCCCACCCCGGGGTTGCTATCCAGGGTCAGCGACGTGGTAGTGGAGATCGCCGACATGCTCAACGAAACGGTGACGCTGAGCGTGCGCCACGGGAAGTACGACCTGGATCTCGTGCAGCAAGCGTCTCCGCGCGCCATTGGCATGTCGATGACCGAGCTGCAGGGCCAGCGCTGGCCATTGCATGCCTCGGCTACCGGAAAGCTGCTCCTTTCCGAACTGGATAAGGAATCGATCCGCATTGCTACCGGAAGCAAGCTGGAAAAGCTGACGAGCCAAACGATCACCACATGGAAAGCCTTGGACGCCGAGCTGGATCAGATCCGCGAACGCGGCTGGGCAAGCACCATTGACGAGCTGGAAGTGGGAATCATTTCCGTGGCGGTCCCGATCCGCGGCGCTGGCAACGATCTCATCGGAATGCTCGCCTACATGGCACCGCGCCACCGTGTGGACACTGAAAAGCTGGAAGTGCAGAAGATCGAGGGCCTGCTCGAAGGTGCCAAGATGGTACGCCGACGCATCGTTTCGATGACCGGGGAATAGGCCCGGGCAATGCTGGCGTGCAGCAACCTGCGTCGCCTGGTTGGCTCTGCGGAGCAGTGACTGAGCTCATAGACCTTTGATTGACACGTCATCGACTTTCGAGATGGATCGGAGTAGCGTCCAAGGTATGAGGCCAACGGAAATCCCGTGACCATCTTGAAACGGAAAGTGGGTCCATCATGGCTCAGTATGATGTAGCAGATCGTTCGGCAGTAGTCACCGGCGCCGGTTCGGGCATTGGGCAGGCTATCGCCATCCTCTTAGCCGCCAACGGAACCAAAGTGGTGGTCCAGGACCTCAATGCACAGGCCGCTGGCGCTACCGTGGAAACCATCAAGGCCGCAGGCGGAGAAGCCGTAGCTGTTGCAGGAGATGCCAGTTCTTCGGCTGTCATCGACGAAACCATCAAGGCGGCCAACGCCATGGCTCCATTGAAGATCGGCGTCAACAACGCAGGCATCGGCGGCCGCGCCGCCAAGGTGGGCGAGCTGACCGACGAGGACTGGGACAAGGTCATCTCCGTGAACCTCAACGCCGTCTTCCGCGGAACCCGCGCCCAGGCCAACGCCATGAGCGAGAACGGGGGAGGGTCCATCGTGAACATGGCCTCGATCCTCGGCTCGGTGGGCTTCGCCGGCAGCTCCGCCTACGTTTCCACGAAGCATGCCGTGGTGGGCCTGAGCAAGACGGCCGCCGTGGAGTATGCCACCTCAGGGGTACGCGTGAACAGCGTGGCCCCGGGCTTCATCGACACCCCGCTGCTGCAGCAGATGCCCAAGAAAGCCTATGACGCGCTGGTCGACAAGCACCCGATCGCCCGCTTGGGCAAGCCGGAAGAAGTGGCGGCGCTAGTGGCCTTCCTGGCCAGCGATGCCGCGTCCTTCGTGACCGGCAGCTACCACCTGGTCGACGGTGGCTACACCGCCGTATAGCCCGTCGGATCAAGCGGATGCGGTGCGGAGCTGTGCCGCATCCGCTGGTTTATTGCTCCTGGCGAGCCCGCGAATCCAAGCAATGAGCCTCAGGCGATTCCAATGCCTTGGAGCCGTTAGCCAGCTCATGTTTTTAGCCGAAACGGAATAAGTTGCTTGCGGAGGTAGTTACGCTGTGCAACTACAATTTCCAATTCAGGAGTCCCGCCCCATGGATCTGTTTTCCCCTCTCGCCCTCGGCGACCTCAAGCTGTCCAACCGCCTGGTCATGGCACCGCTCACCCGCTCTCGCTCTGGCAAGGACGGCGTGCCCAACGCAGATGTAGTCGAGTACTACCGCCAGCGCGCGTCCCTGGGCCTGATCGTCAGCGAGGGCACCTACCCGAGCTTTGCCGGCCAGGGCTTCGTCCGCCAGCCGGGCCTGGTCACAGAGGAGCAGATTGCCGGCTGGAAGGAGGTCACCGATGCGGTGCACGCCGAAGGCGGCCTCATCGTTGCCCAGATCATGCACGCCGGACGAGTCACCCACCCGGAAACCACCGGTGCAAACTACGTCGAGGCGCCAAGCGCCATAGCAGTTGAAGGCGAGTCACGCACCTACACCGGCAAGCACGCGTACCCGGTTCCGCATGCCCTGGCCACCGGAGAACTCCCAAGGATCATCGAAGAATTCGTCACCGCTTCGCGCAACGCCATCGCCGCCGGATTCGACGGCGTGGAGCTTCACGGGGCCAACGGCTACCTGCTGCACGAGTTCCTGGCGCCTTCGGCCAACACCCGCAACGACAACTACGGTGGTTCCCCGGAGAACCGGGCCAGCTTTGTCATCGAAGTCGTGACCGCAGTAGCCAACGCCATTGGCGCTGGCAAGACCGGCCTGCGCATTTCGCCGGAACACAATGTCCAGGGTGCCGTGGAAAACGATCGTGCGGATGTGCTGGCTACCTACACTGCGCTGGTCCAGGGCATCGCGCCACTGGGGCTGGCCAACCTGAGCATCCTGCACCATGACCCAGCCGGCGAGCTGGTCCAGTCGCTGCGCGAGGCATTTGGCGGACCGGTGCTGCTGAACACCGGCTTCGCGGAGATCACCACCTATGAGGAAGCCGCACGCGTGGCTTCCGAAGGCTGGGGCGAAGCGGTTGTCGTGGGACGCCCTGCGATTGCCAACCCGGATCTGGTGCGCCGCTGGAAGGAACAGCTGCCGCTGAATGAACCAGATTTTGCGACCTTCTACACTGAAGGTCCAAAGGGCTACATCGACTACCCATTCTGGGAGAACTAGCCTCTAAAACTTCTGACTTAGTTTAGATGAAGCCACCGCTTCCGTTCGTAAACGGAAGCGGTGGCTTCTCCAGATCCAGCGAGCTACACGTCATGCTCTAGAAGAGTTTGAGTTGTCGCACAGAGATGTTCGACCTTTGGATAAAGCTTGCTCGGTAGTTCGCTGTTGCCTATGGCCTCGGATTCGTTTTCGAAAACTTCTGCCATGGCGATAGGCAGAGCGTACGTCATCGCACTCACTGTCATCCGCAACCACTCTTCATCTATTTTTGCTTCACGAGCAAATCTTGACCAATGCTTTGATGAGACTCTCCCGAACTGTCGCTCGCCCCCGATGGACATGGCGGCCTTCCGCAATCCATCGTTTTTCTTCGGAAAACCGTCGTTACTAACGTGTTCGTAGGGCAAGCCAGATGCGATGTCATAAAATGGCGCAAGCTGCACACGGCCATCAGGGAGATGGAGTATCGAGTAGTTCTTGCCGTGTGCGTCGGGAGCTCCCAAAAGGTAATTTCCTATTAGGCCTTCAATGAATTTTTGAACTTCAGTTTCAGGAGCACGAGCTTCTCGAAGGGTCTTAATGATCTTGAGTGCGCTGGGTCCTCGGTTCGACTCGTACTTGTTTGTAGGTAAGGTCGAAGTGGCCTGGCAGAAGTCTTCTTGATGGACCCGATAGACGTTGTTTCCCTCAATAAGCCGATCGTACCGTTTCACCACGATTGTCGATTGCCCGTCAAACTGCGTGAAGTTGGTTTCGGCAACTTGTAATCCCATGCGTCCCAAAGTCTTCAGGCATAGGTGCTCATTGAGTGCTTGATCTCGAAAATCTTGGATGCCGGGCTTGAAAATGTGGGTTGTCGGTTCGCTGCCAGTGGCTTCATGCCATCCGTCCTGCCATCTCAAAGCGAATTTGCTTTGAGCTCCAGCTAGTGACCACCTTTCACGACCGACAGTCCACGATCCTTTCGGAGACGAAAATAAAACCCTGATGCGTTGACCGATTTCATTGTCGTTGCAAGCCACGAGTTCACCTGCGGAACGCGTTAACTCATCAATTTCATCCGGCCGTACGAACTGCACTGCTCCTGCACATTCAAACCCAATATGCTCAAGTAAGGCGAAGGGATTCTTTGCCGAAATGCCAAAGTCATCAGCGAACGACTGGCGGACAGCTTCGCCTTCCGGAATTAGCCCCTCGATGAACGGATCAGTAATAGAGCGCTGGTAAGGGGTCTCTCGATAGGGCATTGCCAGGGATAATCTGGCTTGTCTAGAATCTTGTGGGACGAATTGAAATTTTCTGTTACCGGAATGATCTTGTTGAAGGATTCCGACAGGCTGCCCGTATAAAAAGGTCACGAGTTCTTTCATCGCGGGCCCTGTTCGTTGTTCTCATCTTTATTGTCCGGTTCATTGCATTCGTCATTATCAAGAAGTGCTTGATCCTGCTCGCTTTCTACGTCGTTCGCGGTGCTTGAGTTGCGATCGAAAGTCGAAGCATCTGAACTAGGCAACCCTTTTCTAAGGGACTGTTGCAACGCCGATTGACCGAGATCGGAGGCGGCTAGGTTTCGGATGCCTGTTTGGTTGCGCAGTTCTTTGGCGAACTTTTGGAATGAGGATTCGCCGAGACCCGATGCGGCTAGTTTTCGGAAGGCCGATTGACCTATGTTCGAGGGTGCCAATCTTGGGAAAGAGGACTGATCCAAACTCGAGGCTTTTCTAATTGCTTCCGACGCGGCCGGAGAGATACGAGCTATCGAATGGTAGCGGTCTTCATCTGATGACTCGATTTCGGGTTCAGCATTGAAAGAAAGATTTATTGATATCCCGAGTGCTTCAAAGGTATCTAACACCTTGCCGAGTTCAGCTCTCGTGCGTACACCCTGCTCCAGGCCTATAAGCCATTTGCGCGAAACGCCTGCGCGGTCGGCTAGGGCTTCTTGAGTGAGGCCGAGTTTCATCCGGGCATCATGCACGAAAGCTCCGAGTTCCTTTTGGGTCGAAACGTCGCGATTCATGAAACCTCCTGTTGTGCACGTATATACACATTATTATAAGTGAACGTACGTGCACAATCAAGAAGGTGAATATACGTACACTTTTACGAAAGTATACGTTTGTTCACATTGATTAATGTGAATGATCGTGCGCGTAGGCTTAGGTCACTGGGCAACAGGGAGGTTTCAATAGCGAAAGCTTTTGCGTCAAATCGCTCTTGATGAGCTTTTTCATTTGCGCAAAGTCCAGGTCATCTCGATCGCCGAACTTCAGCACCGGAAAAGAGTATGAGGATTTTCGGCAGTCAGAAGTGCTCTTGGTACCTCAAAATAGGGGAGCTGAACGCAGGCCAGGCGTAAAGGGAGCCGGCTATGGGTCCCTCCAAAGCGATGGTATGAATTCCCCTTACTATCACTTTCTTAGAAAATGATAGTAAGGATCCGTGTTGCTATCACTATCCGCTTGGTGGTTCGTGGTGGCGACGTAACCAGTCGAGGAGCAGCACGTGGAAAAAGGAGCGGATCAACGATCCCGTCCGGCACCATTGTCAGGGGCGACTGAACGCTTTGTTCGATGAACGTCCGGCTTTCCAGACCGTATTACCGTAACCGGTACAAGTCCGGTTGGGCCCCGCCGCATCGAGGCGTAGCACAAACACCTCGAGGAGCGAGATGGGCAGACCGCAGAAGAGTCCTATGAGCCCATCAGGGTTTCGGCGGCAATGCGCATATGCTCGGAGATTTCCGCGCTTACCGCGGCCCTGTCGCCAGCTTCGATGGTGTCCACCAGCTTGAAATGCCGTGCGACATCCATATTGCGCACCCCGCGTTCGTAGCCGCCGAACATGATGGACATGCGGATGGAGCCCTCAAGCTGCTCCCAGGCATGCAGCAAGGTGTCATTCTCGGACAGCCGGCACAGAGTGCGGTGGAACTCGAGATCCGCTTCGATCCGCTCCTCGATTTCATGGCCCTCGAGTTGCTCCATGGTGCTGACCGCGGAGCGCAGTTGCGCGAGAGCGTCTGAAAGGTCTTCGCGCTGCAGCAACGTCGTTGCCGCCAGGGTTTCCAGCGAGGCACGCACCGCGAAGATGTCCTGGATTTCCTTGTTGTCCAGGTGGCGAACTGACAACCGGCCGCGTTCGCCTGCGGAGACCAGGCCCTCCTGCTCCAGCTGGCGCAAGGCTTCGCGCAAGGTGCCCCGGCTGATCTGCATGGAGGCAGACAGCTCTGTTTCCACTAGGTGGGTGCCTTGCTCCAGTTCACCGGTCGTGATGGCGCGGCGCAGGGCGATCAGAGCCTGCTCGCGCAGGCTCTTTTTCCGAAGCCCCACCAAGGAAGAATCGGCCATAGCCATAAAGCGCCCCTCAATCTTGGAGATCAACTGTTGATTGTTAACTGTTGATTTTAGCGCCTTTGGCGGGTGCGTCGAGAGCAACGCACCCGCCAAAGGCGATCGTTCTGGTGGATTACCCGGCGAGCTAGCCGAGTTCGGAGAGGACCTTGGACACAATTGCGCTGATCGACAACCCGTAGCGGTCATGGAGTGTCGGCAACGCGCCTGCGTCCAAGAATTCATCGGGCAGGCCGATGGGAACGACCTTAGAGGAAACCCCGCCGCGGATCATGGTGGAGGCCAGGGTCTCGAACAACCCGCCGATGACCGAGTGGTTTTCCAGCGTGACCACCAGGCGGTCCCCTCCAACCTCCTTCAGGACTGTTTCCGAGTCGAAGGGCTTGATGGTGGGGGAGTGCACCACCGAAACATCCACGTTGTGCTTGGCCAGTTCCTTCGCGGCATCCAGCGCGCGCATGGTCATCAGGCCGCTGGAGACGAAGACGACGTCACGTCCGCCGCGTAGTACTTTTGCCTTGCCCAATTCGAAGCTGTAGTCGTATTCATCCAGGACGGTAGGCACCTTGCCACGCAGCAGGCGCAGGTAGGTTGGCCCTTCGCAGGCCGCTAGCTGCGGCACCGATTGCTCGATGTCCACCGAGTCGCAGGGATCCACAATGGTCAGGTTCGGCATCCCGCGGAAAATGGCAATGTCCTCGGTGGCCTGGTGGCTCGGGCCATAGCCGGTGGTCAGCCCGGGCAGGCCGCCCACGATATTCACATTGAGGTTCGGCTCGGCGATATCCAGGCACAGGAAGTCATAGGCCCGTCGGGCCGCGAACACCGAATAGGTGGAAGCAAAGGGGATCATCCCGGTTTCGGCGAATCCCGCGGCGGCTCCGAACAGCAGCTGCTCGGCCATGCCCATCTGGAAGAAGCGTTCGGGATGCTGCTGGGCGAAGATGTGCATATCCGTGTACTTGCCCAGATCGGCGGTCAGGCCCACGATGCGCGGATCCTGGTCGGCCGCCTTGGCCAGGGCATGGCCGAAAGGCGCTGGCGCGGTCTTCTGGCCCGGCTCCGCGAAGGAAGCGATCATGGCCGAGGTTTTCAGTCGTGGTTTAGCGGTGGCAGACATTTAGGAGTTGCTCCCTTCGAAGCCTTCGGTGAGTTGGTCGCGGCAGATCTGCCATTCGTTGTCTTCAATGCGCATGAAGTGGGCTTTCTCGCGGTTTTCCAGCAGCGGAACGCCGCGGCCTACCTTGGTGTCGCACAGGATGACCGAGGGGCGCGAGGCGAGGGCCGCTTGGGCCGCGATGTTGTCGAAGGCCTGCAGCAGCGCTCGCGGGTCATTGCCGTTGATCCGCTGGGCGTACCAGCCGAAGGCTTCCCATTTCTCGGTGACCGGTTCGGTGCGCAGCACCCCGGCGGTCGCGCCATCGGCCTGCAGGGCATTGATGTCCACCATGGCGGTCAGCTGGCCCAGCTGGTGGTGGGCGGCTCCCATGGCCGCTTCCCAGGTGGAGCCTTCATCCAGTTCGCCATCGGAGAGGAAATTGATCACCCGCTGGGTCCTGTTCTGGTGGCGCAGTCCCAGGGTCATGCCCACTGCGATGGACAGGCCGTGCCCCAGGGAGCCTCCGGAGATCTCCATGCCGGGGGTGTAGGTGGACATTCCGGACATCGGGAGCCGGGAATCGTCCGAACCGTAGGTTTCCAGCTCTTCCACCGGGATGATTCCCGCTTCGGCCAGTGCGGCATAGAAGCCGATGGCGTAGTGGCCGGTGGAAAGCAGGAAGCGGTCGCGGTCTTCCCAGTCCGGTTCTGCCGGGCGGAAGTCCAGCTGGTCCGCGTAGACGGCGGCGAACATGTCCGCGGCGCCCAATGCCTGCCCGACGTAACCTTGGCCCTGCACCTCGCCCATATTCAGCGAGTGGTGGCGGATGCGGTACGCGGCGTCGTGGACCCTTTTGGTGCGCTGGTCCAGATTCAGCGCCTGGTCTTCGGTGGCTGCAATTGCCATGGGATGTCCTTTCGGGAATTCAACGGGTCGGTGTTCGGGGTGGCTGCCCGGGGTCAGACGCAACTTGCCTGCGGATTCTCGGCGATGGCTTGGTCAGCAAGGTGGCGTTCGCGAGGGCCCCAGGTTTCCTTGGTCACCAGAGCCGCCCACAGGCCGATTAGCGCGTAGCCGATGAAGAGCGCGGCCGGGCCCATCCAGCCGAACTGCATGAAAAGCAAAGTGGTGATGAACGGGGTGAAACCGGAAACCATGGCCGAAATCTGGTAAGCCAGTGAGGCGCCGGAGGAGCGGGTCTTGGCCTGGAAGAGCTCCGGGAACCAGGCCCCCTGGGCACCTGCCATGGAGTTCTGGCAGATGGCATAGGAGATCACGATCGTGGCAATGATCATCAGGAACGAGCCGGTGTTGACCATGAGGAACATCGGAATGCCGAAGAGCGCGGCAAAGGCGCAAGCGAAGAGGTAGACGGAGCGACGTCCAACGCGGTCGGTGAGCCGGCCCCAGCGGTAGGTCGCGTAGATGCCGATGGCCGAGGCGATGCTCAAGGCGGTCAGCGTCTGCCAGTTCGCGGCCAAGCCAGTGGTGTGCAGGTAGGAAATCATGTAGGTGATGGAGACCGCGTAGCCCGCGGTCTCGGCAATGCGAAGCCCGATGCCGCGCAGGATATTGCGCCAGTCGGTGCGAATGACATCCTTGATCGGCGACTTGACGATCTGCCCTGATTTCTTCACATCATCGAAGACCGGGGACTCCGGGACCTTCGAACGGATGACCAGTCCCACGATCACCAGCAGCAGGCTGGCCAGGAACGGAACACGCCATCCCCAGTCGCCAGGCAACTGCACGCTGACCAGGAACACCAGATTGGCCAGCAGCAGCCCTACCGGGAATCCGGACTGGACAATCCCGGTGAACCTGCCCTTTTGCTTCCATGGCGCGTGTTCGTAGGTCATCAGGATTGCCCCGCCCCATTCGGCGCCGAAGGCCAGGCCCTGGACGATGCGCACGAAGACCAGAAGCGCTGGAGCCAGCACGCCGACCTGCTCGTAGGTGGGCAGCACGCCGATGAAGAATGTGGCAAGACCCATGACGATCAGCGAAGTGACAAGCACCGGCTTGCGCCCGATCTTGTCACCGAGATGGCCGCCGATGATCCCGCCCAAGGGACGGGCAGCGAAACCTACGCCCAAGGTGGCGAAGGATGCAAGCGTTCCCGTGAGCGGGTCAGCGCCGGGGAAGAATACGTGTCCGAAATACAGGGCGGCCGCGGTGCCGAAGCCGATGAAATCGTAGGTTTCAATGGTGGCTCCAACGCTGGAGCCTATCGCGACGCGCTTGGCGTCCTTGGTGCCGTGGATCGGGCCACGCATTTCTAGAGCTTCGCTGCTCATGAGTGGCTCCCTTCGTGAGTTGTGGGATGCGGGCAATTTTCATTGTTGACAGTCAACACTAATAGAAGTGTGAGCGACGGCACAAGTTCTGTCAAGAGAAAATTTAACAGTTGACTGTCAACAGTAAACAAAACTATCGTGGTGTGCACCACAAACTTCTGGTGCGTTTGTCCAGAGCAGAGCACCGCAACCACCAAGTTCGCCTCATCGTTGTTCGGGCGGGCCGTATTGAAAGCAGGAATCCGATGAATCAAACCCAGCGCACTGCAGTACTAACCGGTGCCACCTCGCCACAGGGGATCGGCATCGAAACCGCCCGGCACCTGGCCCGGGAAGGCTGGGGCATAGCGATTCTGGATCTGGACCACTCCGCATCCGAGCGCGTAGCCACGGAGATTGCAGAGGAATTTGGCGTGCCGGCATTCGGCCACCAGATCGACGTTGCCGACGAATCCTCGGTCGCCGCGGCCCAGGCGGCGGTGGCAGCCCGCGTCGCCGCGGGGGAACTGCCTCCTACCGGTGCCGTCGTGAACATCGCGGGGATTACCTCCCCGGTGGATTTCCTGGATACGACTTTGGAGATCTGGAACAAGATCATGAACGTCAACGCCACGGGCACGTACCTGGTGACTAAGGCATTCCTGCCGGAAATGATCGAGAGCGGATGGGGACGTGTGATCAACATGTCCTCTGTCTCTGCCCAGCGGGGCGGCGGAGTCTTCGGCAAAGTCCCCTATTCCTCGGCGAAAGCGGCAATCCTCGGGTTCACCAAGGCGCTGGCCCGCGAAATCTCGGCCAGCGGCGTCACCGTCAATGCGATTGCGCCGGGCGCTGTGGATACCAACATCCGTGTTGGCAGCACCGACGAGCAGGAGGCGGCCATTGCCGCGGGCATCCCCATTGGGCGCACCGCAGCCACTGGGGAAGTCGCATCGGTCATTGGCTTCTTAGCCTCAGAAGGTGCTTCCTACCTGACCGGCACCACCATTGACATCAACGGTGGCAGCCACATGCATTAGCAGTTCCTGGCTTGTGCCAGTACAAGGAAAAGAAGAAGCCAGCGGCCACGCCCCGAGAAAGTTCGGGGCGTGGCCGCTGGCCTATTGTCATGTTCTGGCGGCGGCTATCCGAACCAGGGCTTCTCGGCAGCCGCGAGAGTCCCATCGTTCTTGGCCATGTTCAGCCACTGGTTCACGTATTCCTGGAACTCGTCATCGCCCAGCGGCAGCAGGTACGCCTTCTGGGAGAAATTGAATGGCTGATCCGGGTGCACCGCGCACAGCTCGGGGTGCTCGTTGGCCACCCAGCGGGTCTCCGAGGCGTCGGTGGTCATCACGTCGGCACGCCCGGCAATGATCTCATCGAAGATCTTGTTGTTGTCCTCGAAACGGATGATCTCGCCCTTCGGGTAGTTCGCGTCGGCGAACTTCTCGTTGGTCCCGCCAATCGGAGTGATGGAACGGACCCCGGGCTGGTTGATTTCCTTGACCGTGTCGTACTTCTGCACGTTCTCGCACAAGGTGATGGGCGTCTTGCCCTCGTCCAGGGTGGCTTCGCTGTAGTAGGCCTGCTGGGCGCGTTCCATAGAAATGGATACCCCGCCCACGGCGATATCGCATTCGGAGAGGAAGTCCGGCATCAAGTCCTTCCAGGAGGTCTGGATGAACTCGGGCTCTGCGCCCATCGACTCGGCAAGATTCTTGGCCATCGTGATGTCGATTCCCGACCATTGCCCGGTGTCCGGGTCAAGATAGGTGAACGGCCGGTAGTCCCCGGTGGTGCAGACCTTCAGCGTTCCGGCTTCAGCTACGCTGGCCAGCCGGGTGCTCTCGGAAGCTGGCTCCTGGGCGTCGCCGGAATCCGGGGCTGGAGCGGAACAGCCTGCAAGGAACAAGGCTGCGCATAGGGCCAGCAATGGCAAGCGGCGGGTGATGGACGGATTCTTCTGCGAACTGTCGGTCATAGTCCATCAATCTATAAGCGGTCCAAGTCAGGGCACAAGAGTTCCGGGTTTTCTTACGCGAGCAGAAATCAGCCGGCGGAAGGAACCGCTGCGGTGAGGTCCAGCGCGGCCACGAGATCCTTGCTGTGCTGATGTTCCGCATTGCCCAGGAACTCGTTGAGCGGACGATGCTCCACCAGCTTGCCCTCGTAGAACACTGCCACGTCGTCACTCACGTAGCGGATCACGTCCATGTCGTGGGAGATGACCACCAGGCTCAGCCCCATGTGCTCGCGCAAATCAAGCAGCAGGTCTAGGACGTGGCGCTGGGCTACCGAATCCAGTGCCGAGGTGGACTCATCGCAGATCAATACCTGGGGTTCGGTCAGCAGCGCCCGCGCGATAGCCAGGCGCTGGAGCTGGCCGCCGGAGCACTGGCCGGGCCGGCGATCCAGTAATTGCTCGGCCAATCCCACCTGGGCCATGGCTTGCGTCATGCGTTCGCCGGCCTGGATTGCCGGCAGCCGGTGCACCGCCGCGCTCATCGACGTGCGGATCGAAAGCCGGGGATCGAAGGACGAGTACGGTTCCTGGGCGATCACCTGCACCCGCGTCGCTTCGCCATTGTGGTGCGTATCGATGATCTGTCCGGTCGTCGGCTCTTCCAACCCGGCCAGCAGCCTGGCGAAGGTGCTCTTGCCCGAACCGGAGCGGCCCACCACTCCCAGGACCTGGCCGCCGTGCAGGCGCAAGCTTGTGGGCTTCAATGCTGCCGGTCCCTTCGCGCGGCGCGTGTAGTTCTTGCCCGCATCCACCGCTTCCAGCAAGCATGCGGAATCCATAACGCGTGGCGTGCGCAGGGGAGGCAAGCTGGCTTCCACCAGCTCGCGTGTCTTGGCGTGACGGTCCCTGGAAAAGATCTGCGCGGTGGGGCACTGGTCCACAATTTGCCCGTCGCTGACTACTACGACGCGGTCGGCGATGTGCTGGATGCTGGCGATGTCGTGGGTGATGAACAGGACGCCCACGCCACGTTCCTGCTGCTTGCGGCGCAACAATTGCAGCACTTCGGCCTTGAGAATCGAGTCCAAGGATGACGTTGGTTCATCAGCCAAAATGAACTCCGGGTCAGCGGCCAAGGCGATGGCCAGCATGGCGCGTTGGGCCATCCCGCCGGAAAGCTGGTCCGGGCGCTGGCCGGCAATCTGCTGGGCAGGGGACAGGCCTACTTCTTCGAGCAAGGACAGCACCTGCTGCTCGTGCTGGCGGGCTTTGCCCCAGCCGTGGGCTCCCAGGGCTTCAAGCAGATGCGCGCGGATGGTCAGCCGCGGGTTCATCACGCGCTTGGGCTGCTGGAACAGCATGCTGATGCGCCGTCCGCGCACCGAGTCCATGGCCTTCTCGCCCAGCTGGTCAAGGCGCTGGCCGTCAAGCAGGATCTGGCCCTCTGCACGCAGCTGCTGGGGCAGCAGGCCGATGATCGCCTTGGTGAGCAGCGTCTTGCCGGAACCGGAACGTCCGACAACCGCCACCAATTCGCCGGCTCGCAGGGCGCCGCGTGCTTCGGAAAGCAATCGCTGATCGCCGGAGCTGACCGAAAGATCAATGAATTCAAGTTCTCTAGTCATGGGCTTCCGCCTTGGCTTCGGTGGCCAGCACGTCCTGCCCGCCCAGCACGTGGGTGATTCGATTGCCCAGCAAGGTGACGCAGAAGCTGACCAGGAAGATGGCCGCGCCCGGCGCAATCAGGCCCCAAGGGGAGCGGATGGCATGAGGCTGGGCTTCGGCCAGCATTGAACCCCAGTCGGACTGCGGCGGTTGGACGCCGATGCCCAGATAGGACAATGAGCCGAGCAATACCAGCAGCAGCCCGAAGCGCAATGCCGCCTGGGCCAGCACCGGTCCAGCCACGAAGGGCAGGACGTGGTGGCGCAGGATGAACCAGCGCGAAGCGCCGACATGCCTGGAGGCTTCGACATGGTGGGTGGATAACGCCTGGGCCGCCATGGAACGCACCAACCGTGCGGTGGGAGTCCATGCCACGACGCCCACGGAAAGCACCATGGTGAAGAATCCGGGACCCATGACCGCGATGATCAGCAGCGCAATCACGATTTCGGGCAGCGCGAGCAGCAAGTCGTTCACGCGCAGGAAGAGCTCATCCAGCCACCCGCCGCGCACCGCGCTGAGCAGGCCCAGTGCGGTGCCAACCAGCAGTGCGAACAGCGTGGTGATCAGTGCTACCGATAGCGAGAACCGGCCACCGTGCAGCACCCTGCTCAAGGTGTCGCGGCCCAGGGCATCGGTGCCCAGCAGGTGGGACAGGCTGGGACCTTGCAACCGGTCCGCCAGGTTCTGGGCGTCGGGGTTGTAGGGGGAAATCCACGGAGCGGCGATGGTCAGGACGACCACCGCCAGCAAGATGAACGCGGGAGGGAAAAGCAGGATTTCCCTGGAATGATTCCTAGCCATGTCGTACACCAATCCTCACATTGGGATCACTGATCTTGTGCACCAAGTCAACGATTCCGGTCACCACCACGGCACAGGTCACTACCACCACCACGCCGCCCTGGGCTACCGGGATATCGGCATCAACAATGGAGTCGAAGATCAGCCGGCCCATTCCGGGAATGGCAAAGATGACTTCCACGATGACCGACCCGCCCAGCAACCCGGCAAACCAGACACCCACCATGGTCCACAACGGCAGCAATCCATGGGGAACCACATGGCGAACCAAAGCTTGGGTGCTGCTCAGCCCGCGGGCACGGGCCGCCAGCACATGCTCGGAGTCCAAAGCTTGGCACACCCCCGAACGCACCGCTACGGTGAAGAAGCTGATGGGGCGCAAGGCCAGAATGAAGACCGGGAGCACCAACGAGGCAGGGGAATCGAAACCGGCAGAGGGAAGCAATGACCAACGCACCGCGAAGAGCAGGACTAACAGGGGAGCCAGCGCGTATTCGGGGATCGCGATCAGTGCATGGGTCGCAGAGGTGATCAGCCTATCGGGCCACCTCCCGGCACGGGTGGCCGAAAGCACTCCCAGGACAATGGACACGGCGATGGCCACCACCAGGGCGCTGCCGGCCAAGGACAGGGTGACGCCAATAGCCGGCAGCACCTGGTCGGCTACCGGGGTGCCGCTGATATGCGAGATGCCCATGTCTCCAGTGGCGAAGCGGCCCAGCCACCGTCCGAACTGCACCAGCATCGGGTCGTGCAGGCCGAATTGCTGTGCGTAGGCCTGCACCGTTGCCTCGTCGGCGGCCCCGATGTCCATGCGGGCGCGCAGCAAGGACCGCACGGGGTCCCCGGGGGAAACGAAGGGGACCAGGAATACCGCGAAGGATGAGAGCAGAACTGCTGCGCCGAGTCCAATGGCCCGGCGCAGCATGATGGCTAGAGGAGACACGCTAGCTGGTCTTCGCCAGATCCTTGGTCAGCACGTAGCGGGTCAGCGGGTCCTGGACATAGCCCTGGACCTTGGCTCCCACGCCGTCGATAGCCTGCTCGTTGACCAGCCAGAGGTTCGCGGCGTCGTCGGCGAGCAGATCCCCTGCCTGGCGGTACAGGTCGTGGCGCTGGGCCTCGTCCTTCTCTGCCAGTGCCTGGCCGATCAGCTGGTCGTAGTCCTTGTTGCAGTAGTGGCTCAGGTTGTAGCCGCCCTCGCAGGTGTAGTCGGACTGCAGGAAACCGATCGGATCGGCAATGTCGATCATCCGGTTGCGCTGGCTGAGGATCATGTCGTAGTTGCCGGCCAGCACATCGGGTTCTGCGGCGCCGTAGGACTTGGTCACCACATTGGCCTGCAAGCCGATCTGCTTGAGCTGCTCCTGGATGATGGCCCCCACGCCGGCGAACTCCGCGCGTTCGGTGATCGCAATGATTTCCAGCGGCTTGTCCTGCTGGTATCCGGAAGCTTCCACCAGCTTCTTGGCTTCTTCGATATTCACCTGCGGTACGGCCAGATCCGGGTTGGCCCAGGGCTCGCTCGGGGCGAAGGGGCCGGTGGCAGGCTGCGCTGCGCCTTCGTAGATGCTGGCGGCCATGGCCGGCAGATCCAGGGCCATGGTGGCGGCCTTGCGTAGCTCCCTGCTCTCGAATGGAGCGCGCGAGTTGTTCAGGTACAAGGTCGAGGTGCGAGGCGAGTCGGCCTTGAGCACGCTGATCTTGCTATCGGCTTCCAGCGCCGCCAGGCTGGTGGTCGGGATGGACATGGAAATGTCCGCTTCTCCGGTCTGGACCTGGGTGGCGCGGGTGGCGCCTTCGGTGATGTAGCGGATTTCGCCGCCGGCCAGCTTCACCTCTCCGTCCCAGTAATTCGCGTTGCGGTCCAAGGTCAGGGACTGCCCGGCTTTTTCGGAGACCGGGGCAAATGGTCCGGTGCAGTGCTTCATCGGGTCGATGCCCTTGCCGGTGTACGCGGCAGGGGAAAGCACTCCGGCGTTCACGCTGGCCATGCGGTAGGGCAGCAACGGATCCGCGGCGGGTGTGGTGACGCGCACGGTATCAGCGTCGAGGGCCTGGACCTTCTTGATGGTCTTGGGGTTCACCGCACGGGCTGGAGCGGTGGCCTCAAGGACGTGGTTCAGCGAGCCGGCAACGGCCTTGGCATCCATGGCGGTGCCATCCTGGAACAGTACGTTCTTGCGCAGCTCGAAATCCCATTCGGTATCCGAGGACTGCTTCCAGGAAGCAGCGAGCATCGGTTCAACGGTTTTGGTGCTCTGGTTGTATTTGGCCAGGGTTTCCAAGCAACCGGCGATGGAGAGCACATAGGCGTCGTCGCTTTCCAACGCCCAGTTGGATACCGGGGCGCGGAAATTGGCCACGACCACGCGGGCTTCCGAGTCCGCGGCTTGTTCCGGGGCGGAGCTCGCAGAGGTGGAGCTGCAGGCGGTCAGCGCCAGGGCAATGGCCGCAAAACCTGCGGCAACGCTCAATCGTCCAAGTTTCATGGAAATCCTTCGGTATTACGTGATGGATTGGCATCTAATGCAATAGAGCCTCGGTAAGCGTACCCTAATTAGTTGCCTCGTTTTGCTGATTATGACCCGGCAGGGAAAGCGGAGGAAAAGCCCCCGCAGAGAGCCTGGAAAGAGTGGAAGCTGAGTAGTGCAAACTTGGGGTGCCCCGTGGAAATTCTGCGAGGGCAGCGCGTCATGTGTCGCAGTTCACGCACCCTGGGTCTGCAGGCCTGAGCGCCTCACGAGCGATGCGCCAAGCCAAGAAGCAACGACCAGCGGAATGATGAGAACCAGCCACGGCAGGAATCCGGGGACGTGGCCCTGGCCGGCCTGGGACAAGAGCCAGCCCACCAGCAAATTCCCCAGTAGCACCGCCAGGCCGCCGCAACTGGACAGCAAGCCGAAGTAGGATCCGGTACCCCGGTGTCCGGCGAATCCGGGAACGAGCGAAAGAGCTGCAGGGTGCACGCTCATATGCCCCAAGGCCAGCAGGGTGACCGCGCACAAGATGCGTACCGCAGCGGTATTCTCGCCAAAAGCCGTGGCGGGGAGAAAGGCGAGTACGCCGAAACCCAGGGCGCTGGAGACATATCCGCAACGCAGGGTCGCTGCCGCGCCGATCCGTGCGGCGAGCCATGCGATGGGCAATTGCAAGCCCAGGGTCAGCACGGAGATCCACGCGAAAACCAGTCCCAGCCACTGGGTGGGCAGACCCGTGCGTTCCAATTCCAGGGGAATGGCCAAATAGAGCTGGTTGTATGCCAGCAGGTCAGAGGCATGCAAGGCGCAGAAGGCCACGAATTTCCGGTCCGCCAGGCATCGGCGCAGGCTGCCAGGCCGGGCCTGCCGCTTGGCTCGTGGCCCGGCATGATCCGGTGAAGTGCCTTCCGGAGCGTAGCGGCGCAATGCCGCAGCCAGGAACAGTCCGATGGCGATGAAGAAGATTGCCCCGAAACCTGCAACGGCCGCGAACCCCCAGTCCCACAGTGCCGCTCCCACCAACGGTCCGGCCACCGCGCCGATTTCTCCGGTGACGCTCAGCCAGGCAAAGAGCGTGGCCCGCTTGGCTCCCGTGGGTTGGCCCCTGTCGCGCGCGCTCTGGGCAGCGCCCACCAGAATGCTCAGGCCCGGAGAGAAAAGCGCCCCGCCGAATCCGGTGAGCAATGTACCAAGGATGAACAACCAGAGCTTCGGGTCGCCCAAGGACAGCGAGGCGGCCAGCGTGAGGAACCCGGCGGCGCGCACTGCGCAGCCAATAAGGATCATGCGCCGGGCACCGAAGCGATCGGCCAGGCTGCCTCCGGCCAGGAAGAGGCCCTGCTGGGCGAAGGTCCGGATGCCCAGGATCAGGCCCACCGCGGCGCCTGCCAACAGGAAGTCGTTGGCCAGCACTACGGCAAGAAAGGGAACCACGGCGTAGAAGCCGATATTGAACAGCGTCTGGGTTCCCAGCAGTACCGGGACTTCGAAGCGGGACGTGCTGGTTTTCATGGACCTCGGGGAACGGGCAGGTGCGCTGCGGGCAGATCGGGCGGACTCTTTGATCTTAGCCAACTCCGGTGCCCTGGGACGGGTCCTGCCCGCCGGGGCTGCCCGGCAGGATCCGTACCGGTCCGAGGAAACTTGCTGCCCTGTCCAAGACGCCATCCATCGCCTTCAGCTCGCATTCCCAGAGCGTCAGCGATTCCCAGCCAAGTGCCGCCAGGCTATCGCGATTGCGCTGGTCCCGGGCGATGTTGGCATCCAGCTTGGGGTTCCAGTACCCGGTATTGGATGCGGGGCGCCGCTGGCCCACCGGGCAGTCGTGGCCGTGCCAGAAGCAGCCGTTGACGAAGATGGCCTTGCGCCGGGCGCTGAAGACCAGATCCGGGGATCCGGGAAGCTTTCCGCCCCGCAGCGGGATGCCGGGATGCGCAGCACGCAGCTGGGCAACTTGCCGTGCGGGCAGGACGCCGTGCACGCTGTAGCGGTACCCGGCGGCATGCAGCAACCGGCGCAGGACCAGTTCCGGTCCGGTGTTCTTGCTGGAGATGCGCGACATGAGCGCCGAACGCTGCGCCGCCGACATGATGTCCATAGTCCATTGTGCGCCGCGAACAGGCCGCGCACTGCTGGCTGGGCTTTGGCTGGATGGCTTGCCGGTGCCATCGGATGAAACCTCTTGCAACGGTTCCCAAACCTTGGCTGCCGCAGTAGCTTGGAGCTGGAATGGCCGGCCGGGATCGGGCCGGTCGGCAACAGGCAGAAGAATCGAGGGGGAGCCATGCGCGCAGCACGGTACTACGGCCAGAAGGACATCCGGATCGAGGACATCGATGAGCCGGTGCTGAAGCCCGGAACGGTGGCCATCGACGTGGCCTGGTGCGGCATCTGCGGCACCGATCTGCACGAATACCTGGAGGGCCCGATCTTCATCCCGCCGGCCGGGCATCCGCACCCGATCTCGGGAGAGAGCGCGCCGGTGACCATGGGCCATGAGTTCTCCGGAACCATTACCGCCCTGGGCGAGGGCGTCACCGGACTTGAAGTCGGCGAGCACGTCGTGGTGGAACCGTACATCATCCATGAAGATGTGGACACCGGCAAGGGCCAGCAGTACCAGCTCTCCGAGGACATGAACTTCATCGGCCTGGGCGGTCGCGGCGGAGGGCTATCGGAGAAAATTGTCGTGGAACGCCGCTGGGTGCATCCGATCGGCAAGATTCCCCTGGATGAGGCCGCGCTGATCGAGCCGCTGTCGGTGGCCCACCACGCCTTCGTCCGCTCCGGCGTCCAGGCAGGGCAGATAGCCATCGTGGGCGGTGCCGGCCCGATCGGCCTCCTGACCGCAGCGGTGCTTAAGGCCAAAGGGCTGACGGTCTACATCTCGGAACTCTCCGAGGCCCGCAAGGCCAAGGCGCGGGAAACCGGGGTTGCCGACGAGGTCTTTGATCCGAGGGACGGGGACGTGGCGGACAAGGTGCGCGAGGCGACCGGAGGACGCGGGGCCGATGCCGGATTCGAGTGCTCCTCGGTCCCGGTGGTGCTGGATATGCTCCTGGACGCGGTGGCTCCCGGCGGGGTGATCGTCAACGTTTCGATTTGGGGGCATAAGCCGCAAGTGGACATGCCCAAGCTGGTCTTGAAGGAAATCGACCTGCGCGGCACCATCGGCTACGCCAATGACCATCCGGACACCATTGCCCTGGTGCAAAGCGGCAAACTGGACCTGGCCCCGTTCATCACCGGGCGCATCGGGCTCGACGAGCTGGTTTCCGAAGGGTTCGACCAGCTGATCAACAACAATGAGGAACACGTGAAGATCATTGTTGATCCGCGGGCCTAGCCTGCAGCTATCGGGGCCAGTTGGATCACTGGCACTGGCCCCCTGGCTGCGGCTAGTGGTGGTGTTCTGCCTGTTTCATTTTCCCAATGATTCCCGGGTCGATGTCTCCCGAATGATGAGTGCCGTGCTCGGAATGCGGTACCGCCAGTTCTCCGGCGGACGAAGCTGCCAACCCCAAACTGGCAACCGCCGCAACCGCAACTGAACCGGCAAACATGCTCCCGAGGACAACTAGGCTGCTGGAACGCACTGCCCGGTGCGGATAGTTCTTCCGCCGCTTGCGCTGCCACACGAAGACCGCCAGCACCGACAGTTCAAGCAGCAGCAAGGAAGCAATAGTGAGATCCAGATTCTTCGCTCCCTCCGGGAACCCCCAAAGACCGGCAACAATGCTGGCTAAATGCACGGAGGAGACGAGCGCCAGGCAGGGGACCGCAAGCTTCACGGCAGGGGCCGCTGCCTTCAGCAGGCTGGCAACGGCGTACACCAGCGCCACCCCGGCCCAGGCCGCGGATGCTATCGCGCCGAGCCACGCCCACCACGGTGCTGAGGCGGACCCGTCGCCGAATGCCGATGCCAGGCTGGCGGAGGAGGCCGCGGCCAGCGCCGCGACTCCCAGTCCAGCGATCCCGGCATAGAGGCCGCCGAAGGTAACGGAGCCCGCAACTGCATCTCGCCCTTGCGTGGCAGGTTCGGTGGCAGGCTCCATGGCCTCGTGGGAAATCATGACCGTGCAGTATGGGCTGCTGACGTCCGGTCCTGGGACAGGCCTACCGACAGCAGGACAATCGCGCTGGCTAGGTGCAGGACGTTATCCGCACCGTTCAGGGCAATGATGTTCAGTGCTGTAGAGGCCAAGAAGAGGCCGAGGATGCCAACCAGGAGGTAGACGGCGCCCACCGTGGTGTTGGCGAGCCTGGAAGCACGCACGGATCCGAGCCCAGCGATGAGCAGTGCTGCGCCGATGGCCAGGTGGATGACGTTGTGAAGTGGATTGACCTCGAAAATGATCAGCTTCCCGCCCTCTGTTGCGAAGAAATCCACGCCGGCAGTGACAAGGAACCCGAGCAGGCCGACAAGGAGGTACACGGCCCCGAAAATCGTTGCGAGCAAGCGGTTAGGCGATGTGCGCATGGCAATCAGTCCTTCCTGGGACACGGATTCTAGTCCGTGTCGAGTTCTGCGGGTTCCGGAAGGAACCCTGTAGAAGTTCTTCGGAGAAGGACGGAAGGCGGATTGGTCTTGATTGGACTTATTTGCCGGCACCGGAGGCACCCAAGGATGCGGTAGGCGTTTTCGCATTGGTGTTCGGTTGGGGAGGCTCTGGATCCCTCGGCAAGGAAGCTGATGCGTTGAGAGAGCGAGCCGAAGATGCGTTGGGCCGAAACAGCGAATAGCAGGTCATCGTGGATCTGCGGGCTTCATCTTCGCGCTGCCAGACGCTTCGCGACTATGAGCTGAGTTTCATCTGCTCGTAAGCATCCAATGCAGCCTGCCGCGATTGCTTCAGGTCCACAATGGGCTCCGCGGCCAGCGGCGCGAATCGAGCCGTGTAGCTTCCCTGGGGATCGAATTTCTTGGCCTGCAGTTCCGGGTTGAACACCCTGAAGTACGGTGCCGCGTCGGCGCCGCTTCCAGCGACCCACTGCCAATTGGCAGTATTGCTGGCGAGATCCGCATCTACCAAGGTGTCCCAGAACCAGCGCTCGCCGACCTTCCAATGCACTTGCAGGTTCTTGACCAGCAGGCTGGCTGCCACCATCCGCACCCGGTTATGCATCCATCCGGTCTGCCAAAGCTGCTGCATGCCGGCGTCCACTAGACCGAAACCGGTGCGTCCTTGTTGCCAACAGCTCATATATTCCGCGGCCTGCGGGTCTGCCTCAGGCCAGGCCCAGTCGAAATGATCGAACTGCGCACGCAGATTCCGCTCCGGAAGCTGCGGGTGATGGTAGTACAGGTGCCAGCAGAAATCCCGCCAGGCGAGCTGGCGGCGCATCGCGGTGGCACCGTCGGAAGCCTCGGGATTTACGGCGGCCAGACGGCCCAGCGCCTCCCACATCTGGCTTGCGCTGACATGCCCCCAGCGCAAGGCGGGGGAGAGGGCAGACGTTCCGTCCAGATCGGGGCGGTCATGGTGCTCCGGGTAGTCTTCGGCGATCGATTCCAGCACCTGCTCCAGGCGCTGGCGCGCAGATGCTTCTCCGGGTTCCCATTGCGCGGCGAGCCCGTCAATCCAGTCCAAAGCCGGCAATAATTCCAAGCTCTCCAACTCGTCGCTGGCGGGAAGATTAGTGTCCGGGAGGGGTTCTTGTGCCTGTGGCGCGGGCAACGGAGGCCGGATCTCGCTGTCGCGCAACGCGTTGTAGAAGGGCGTGAAGACCTTGTAGCCGGTGTTGTTCTTGGTCAGCAGCTCCCAGGGCTCATGTAGGAGCGTCCCGCTGTAGCTGTGGGCGTGGACGCCTCGCGCGTGGAGGTCCTGCTTGATCTGCATGTCGACGGCGCGTTCGGCGTGTCCGTAGCGGCGGTTCCAGTGCACGGTCTGCACGTTGCCTTCGTGCACGAGTTCGCTGATGATCCCGGCGGCCTGCCCTTGGCGCAGGATGAGCGGGATTCCCAGTTTTTCCAGCGATCTGCGAAGGTCCTCCAGCGCCTGATGCAGCCACCATTTGGCCGCGCCGCCCAGCGGGCGGATGCCGGCAGATTCCTGGTCCAGGGCATACACCGCGATCACCGGACCGGAAGAAAGCGCGGCATCCAACGCTGGGTGATCGCTGGTGCGCAGATCATCGCGGAACCATACCAGCTGCGTAGGCAAAGCAGACTGAGTCATTTGGGATTCTCCATGGACTCATCCTAGTGGTTATTTAGCTTAGCTAGCTAAATCACGGTGGATTCCCCGACTGGCTCAGCGCCTACCGGGCAGAGCAAGAGGCTGGTGGTTCCAATCAGTGATTGCACGCACCAGCCTCTTGCCGCGCCTAGGGATCAGGAGCCGTTACCCATCTCCTTGACCGTGTCCTTCGCTTCGCCGTGCAGATGCTCGGCTTCGGAGTTGGCTTCGGATTTCACGGTCTGCACGGATTCCTGCGCGGAATCCCGCAGGTCCTCGGCGGCCTGCCGCGCAGGCTCCCGCAGGTCTTCGGCAATCCGCTTCGCCGCATCCTTGGCCTCTTCGGCCAGCGGTTCTGCCTTGTCCTTGACCCGCTGGACCAGCTCGGCTTCTTTCTGGGTCCCCGGAAGCAGCGACGAGGCCAGCAGTCCTGCCCCGAAGGCGATGATTCCGGCGGCCAGCGGATTGCCCTTGGTCTGCTCCACCACCCTGTGCGGTGCGTCCCTGACGGCTTCCGCGGCGTCTTCACTGTAGTGGTGCAGCTGGTCGCTTGTTGATTCACCGGTTCCCATGACGGAGTCCTTCACCTTCCTGAATGAGTCCTTGACCTTTTCGGATTGTCGGTGGGCAATGTGGCTGGGACTGACCCTGTCGGCAATCGCATCCACATCCTGTTGCATGTCGCCTCGTGTCTGGGCGATTTCCGCGCGGAGTTCTTCTGAATTCTTGCTCATGGTGCATCATCCTTCGGAATAAAAGCTGATGGGATCCTCTTGACTGTCTCGGCGGTATTAGGCAGTCCCTTGATCTCTTGCATCTTCTTCTTGGCTGCGCTTGCCAAGACCAGACCGATCACCGCCCAGAGGGCGGCGACCGCCAAGGCCGAGAAGCCGTAGCCAATCCAGAGCGACAATCCGAAGAAAGCCGCAACGGAAAGGAACAGCAAGACGAAATGGCCGGCAACACCGGCACCGGCGTACATGCCCGCACCCTTGCCGGCGGAGCTGGCCGACTCCTTCAACTCCGTCTTTGCCAGCTCGATCTCTTGGCGAACCAGCAGCGATACGTTCTGGGTCAGGTCATTGAACAGGGCGCCGAGGGAACTGCGTTCATGTTCTGCGGAATCGGAATCGGGATCTGGCGTCGTGTGAGTCATCGAATGCTCCTAGCGGTAGTCGGTGCTGCGCGGATCCCCAGGAGGGTAGGAGCGCAGCGGGTCAACGTCCACCGAATCGGCATGGACCGGGTTGCCTGCAGAATCCACGCGGGTGGTTCCGTGGAAGGACGGGTCAACCCGCACCGGCCCCGGTCCATCTCCGGCCGCTGCGTTCGGTGCGCTGGTGGTGCCGGGGCGTGGCTCCTGGTCGCGGCGCCCTGTGCCTTTCTTCGGCTCGCTGGCATTCCGGGTCATGCGTCCTGCCAGCAGGCCGGCGCCCAGCGCCAGCCCCAAGAAGGCGGCAGGGCGTTTGCGTGCAAATCCCTTGACCTCATCCAGCAAGTCGTGCGGCTCGCGCTGTTCGAGCCAATCGGCGGCCTGTCCGCTGTGATGCGAAGCCTGGTCCACCAGCATGGAGGCGGTTCCGCTCGCGCTGGACTGGTCGAGCATGGCGCGGAACTCATCGCTGATGTCGCGCAGGTTGGCCGCGACCTTCCGCTGCTGCGCGGAGGTCTGCTCCTTCAGGTCGGAGCCGAGTTCATCCCACAGGTGGGTGGCCTGGTCCTTGGCCTGCTCAGCGAGCATCGAGGCTTCCTGCTTGGCGCTGTCAAGCACGTGGGTGGCGGATTCCTGGCCCTCGCGCGCCAGATCCTGGGCTGCCTGCGCTTTGCCCGACGTACTGCCGCTTCCTGCGGACTGCCGGTCATCGGAATCATGCGCGTCGGCCGGTACCGGTTCGACAGTGCCCGACGGGAACAGGTCGGTTTGCGGCTCGGTCAACGGATCCGGATCTTTCAAGCCGTGGCGGACGGTTCCGGGTAGCGGGGTGCTGCGCGGGTCATCGGGGAATGGATTCGAACTGGTGTGATCGTTGGTGCTCATGTCTTCCCTTCCTCTGCTGCTGTCGTCAGCTGCGGGTGGCGCGGCAGGTGGCCGCGCATCCGGCTCCGCAGTCCGTGCGGAGCGCTGCTGGTTGCCTACGACGCTAGGCAAGAGCGCGCCGCAGGTCACGGATCGCGGCCAATGCGCAGGAAGCATTCAGGTTCGGTGGCGACAGCTCGGAGGCTCCAGGAAAGCAGGAGGCAAGCGAGTAGGATCGAGCCGGATCCCGAGCGTCCAGCGCACCACCCGGCGCAGCTGCGAGGAGTCCAGCAGTACTGCAATCCCTGCTGCGGCCCAGTCCGCGGCTTTGGAGGAGCAGCGGCAGTTTCCGTGGCGAACACGCCAATACCCGAACAGTCCGGGGCATTGGCGACGGGAGCTGGAAGACTGGGCGCTAAGTGTCCAACAAGCGAATCTTCGAAGGAGCACCATGTCCACTTATGCCGTTACCAATCCCGCCACCGGCGTAGTCGAAGCAACCTACCCGACTGCCACCGATGCGCAGATCCAGGATGCCATCGCCGAGGCGCACAATGCCTACACCCAGTGGTCGGTCTCCGCGCTTCAGGAACGCGTCGCCCTGCTGGAGCGGGTGGCTGACAGCTACGAGGCACGCGCCGATCAGCTGGCCGCGATCATCACCCGCGAGATGGGCAAGCCCATCAAGCAGTCGCTGGGGGAAATCGGCATCGTGGCGGCGATCTACCGCTACTATGCCAAGAACGGCCCGGGGTACCTGGCCGACGAGGAGCTGGAGATCGCTTCGGGCGGCAAGGCGCTGGTGCGCAAGGAAGCGGTCGGCGCGCTGCTGGGCATCATGCCGTGGAATTTCCCGTACTACCAAGTGGCACGCTTCGCCGGTCCGAACCTGATGAACGGCAACACCATCCTGCTCAAGCACGCGCCGCAGTGCCCGGAGTCGGCGCTGGCCATGGAGGAGATCTTCAAGGAAGCAGGAGCCCCGCAAGGCGCGTATGTGAACACCTTCGCCACCAATGACCAGGTCGCGGACATCATCGCCGACCGCCGGGTGCAGGGAGTATCCCTGACCGGTTCCGAGCGCGCCGGAGCGGCCGTGGCAGAGATTGCCGGGCGCAACCTGAAGAAGGTGGTGCTGGAACTGGGCGGCTCGGATCCATTCGTGGTCTTCGACGACGCGGACGTGGCGCGCACCGCCAAGCTGGGCATGCGCGCCCGCTTCGGGAACACCGGCCAAGCCTGCAACGCGGCCAAGCGCTTCATTATCGATTCCTCGGTCTACGAGGACTTCTCCCAGGCGCTGGTGGAGCAGGTGGCCGGAATCAAGGTGGGCGACCCGGCCCAGCCGGAGAACTTCCTCGGCCCGCTGTCCTCGGCCGCGGCCCGCGACGGCTTGGCCGCACAGGTGCAGGACGCCATCGACAAGGGTGCCCAGGTCCTGGCCGGAGGCAAGCCGATCCAGGGCGAGGGCGCATTCTACGAGCCGACCATCCTTGCCGGGGTGACCCCCGAGATGCGTGCCTTCTCCGAGGAGCTCTTCGGCCCGGTCGCCGTGCTCTACAAGGTAGATGGCGAAGAAGAAGCCGTGGCCCTGGCCAACAACACCGACTACGGGCTGGGAGCTTCCATCCACACCCAGGACATGGAACGCGCAGAGCGCGTTTCCGTGCAGCTGCAAAGCGGCATGGTGGCCGTCAACGAGCCTTCGGCTTCCTACCCTGAGCTGCCTTTTGGCGGCGTGAAGCGCTCGGGCATCGGCCGCGAGCTGGGCAAGTACGGCATGGACGAATTCATCAACCACAAGCTGGTGAAGATCGCTGGGCGCTAAGACAGGGGATTGCGGCAGCGGTCCTGGCTTCCCCGGAGAATTCCGGGTAAGCCAGGACCGTCAGTCGAAAATGGCCTATATGCGGTTAGCAGCGAGCCGTTGAATCAGCGGCACCTGGGCGGGGCCTCCAGTGCCCCGGCAGCTAGCTGCGCGTCATCGCCACCGGCCACTGTTCTTCCGGGGTGAAGACTGGCAGGGCGTTGGCAATTGCCGTGTGGGTCCAATACCGAACTCGGAAGGCCAGCATGCCGTTTTCCTCCGCTTGCTCGAAGAGCGTGCAGATCCGGGTATTCGCAGGAGTCTCATCGACGATCCGAAGAGCACCGTTGGGAGGCGAGACATGGATGAAACGAAGCTGCTCGCCCTGGGCGTCCAGTATCGCCACGAGAACAGCGCAATTGTGAACGGAAGCGAGGCCCATGACGTCGTCTACCGGCTCGTTGAGTTGTGCAATGATCACGGGCATTCCTTGGATCCACCCGTACTCGCTCAGATGGGAGCGTCCTTCGCGCGACCCCAGGAGTTCGGCGACACGTTCAGCAGTCTTGGACCTGACTATACGTCCTGGCATTAGTACTACCTCCACTTTGTTCGTAACTCTCGAGTGCACCCCATAAGTCACGCCACTTCGCAGATTGCCGATGAGTCTGCCAGCAGGCAAGGTTCGCCGTCGTTGAGAAGCGGAGTGTGCTTTAAATCTAGGCCACTTGGTCTACGACCGGGAGGGGTGCCCCTGGGTTCTCAGCTAATTTTCAGGCTCAGAGGAGAGCTTTTTGAACTTAGCTTCCGGCCTAGTCAGTAGTTTGTTTGGTCTGCCGCGGACTGCCCGTCGCTAGGCTTCGTATGTACGCCGGAACGGACCGCATTTCCAAGGTCCACAGCCGTGCTTGCTGTTCGCCGCAGCTGCGGGCAGATCGTTGCCGCTTCCAGAGCCAGTTGTGATGTCCAGGGACAGTGTTCTGCCCCCGCGCGCAACGACGTCGTGCCGATTAGGGACGTGTCTATCCACACCACGCGCAGTCGAGCGCTGTAGAGTTCGGGATATGTCGAGTCCCGAGTCAGACAAGTCCGGGGTTGTCGGTCATACCGCCAGCCCCTTCAACCAGTAGTTACGACGCCCACGATCTGTGTGGGCGTATGTCTGGCGTACCCGGGGTGCTGGCCGTGGTGACAAGAAGAACCATTTCTTGATTTCTCACCTCGGAGTACTCGATGCCTTTTGCTCTCTACATGCTTGCCTTGGCGGTTTTCGTCATGGGCACTTCAGAATTCATGCTCGCGGGATTGCTCCCCGCGATCGCGACCGAGCTTGACGTCTCGGTCGGCACGGCGGGCCTGCTGACTTCGGCCTTCGCGATCGGTATGGTCATCGGCGCGCCAGTGATGGCGGCATTCGCTCGCCGTTGGCCACCGCGGCTCACGTTGATCGTCTGCCTTCTCGTGTTCGCGGGAAGCCACGTCATCGGAGCGATGACACCCGTGTTCGCTCTCCTCCTCATCACCCGGGTGCTCAGCGCTCTTGCAAACGCAGGATTCCTCGCCGTAGCACTGAGCACGGCCACTACTCTCGTGCCAGCGAACCAGAAGGGGCGTGCACTGTCGATCCTGCTCTCCGGCACGACGATCGCAACCGTCGCGGGTGTCCCCGCTGGGTCTCTGCTCGGCACAGCGTTGGGCTGGCGAACGACGTTCTGGGCAGTCGCCATCCTCTGTATTCCGGCGGTCTTCGGAGTCGTTCGAGGGATCACGAACAATGCCGGTCAGACCGCAACTGCCGGGTCCTCGCCAAGGCTTCGTGCCGAGCTCAGCCAGTTGGCGAAGCCGCGGCTCATCCTGGCCATGGCACTTGGAGCGCTGATCAACGGAGGGACCTTTGCGGCGTTCACCTTCCTCGCCCCCGTAGTGACCGAGACTGCGGGGATGGCTGATGGGTGGGTGTCCTTCGCACTGGTGATGTTCGGCGTCGGATCATTCCTTGGCGTCACGATCGCTGGGCGACTGTCAGATCAACGCCCCGGCGTCGTGCTTGCAGTCGGCGGCCCGCTGCTGCTGACAGGATGGATCGGATTGGCATTGGTCGCGTCGCATCCCGTTGCGCTTATCGTCCTCGTCTTCGTTCAGGGCTTCCTGTCGTTCGGCATTGGCAGCACCTTGATCACGCGTGTGCTGTATGCAGCGTCGGCTGCTCCATCGATGGGCGGTTCGTACGCAACCGCGGCATTGAACCTCGGTGCCGCGGCGGGTCCTGTGCTTGGCGCGTTCGGGCTCGCGGCAGGGTTGGGGGTGCTCGCGCCGGTCTGGGTGGCCGCGGCATTGGCGGCGGCCGCGCTCTTGACCATGGTGCTGAGCCGGCACACGCTTTTGGAAACCACTGCGGAGGCCAATCGATGACTGATCCAAATGCGCTGCTCACGCCTCGTACCCATCTCCGGATAGCCCGTCTGATTGTTGAAGACGGCTATCCGGCCAGGATGGCAGCGAAGATGTATATGCTCTCTCCGATCACTGCCCGGAAGGGGGCCGGTCGTTGACGGGAAGAGGGTGGGCATGGGATGCAGCATCGCTCCAGCAGGCCGCGTTGCAGTCCAGGCAGGACGCCCGAGCATGCCAAGAAGAAGCAGATCATCAATCTGCGCTTGCGACTTCGGCTGGTCCAGCCCAGATCGCTGCGTGACTTGGTCTCCCGGCGTCCAGGGTTCACGCGGTCCTCGCCCGTTGCCGCGTGAACCGCCTCTCCCATATCGATCGTGTCACTGGTGAGCCCTTGCGGCGACATGGGCACCCTTATCCGGGATCGTTGATCCATGTCGATGTCACGAAGTTCGGGAATATCCCCGACGGTGGTGGACATCGTTACGTTGGTCGGCAGCAAGGCGCACGGAACAGAACCGCCACTCCGGGACTGCCCAGAGGCAAAGACCACAAGCCGCGGACCGGAACGGCGTTCGTTCACACAGTGATCGACGACCACCCCCGAGCCGCGTGTGCAGAGATCTGCATGGACGAGCGGGCAAGCACAGCGGTGGGAGTTCTCGAACGCGCTGTGGCCTGGTTCGCTGAACGGGGCGTGACCGTCGAGCGAGTCCTATCCGACAACGGGTCGGCCTACAGATCCCACCTTTGGAGGGACTTCTGCGCTCGGCTTGGCATCAGACACAAGCGAGCACCTTCCTATCAGCCGCAGACGAACGGGACGATCGAGCGGTTCCACCGCACACTCGGGGGCGGGTGGGCTTATGCCAAGTTTTACGGTTCAAACGCCGAGCGACGCCTGGCTCTGCCCGGCTGGCTCCACTTCTACAACCACCACCGACACCACTCAGCGATTGGCTGCGCACCCTTCGCCCGACTAAACAATGTCCCTGAACCTCACAGCTAGTTCAGATTTCATGTCCGATTCATTCTGGGTTGATGGGAAAACCATGAGAATCCATCGGGCAAGCAGATGCAGCCAGGCTACGGGATCTACTGTTTCAGAATCCGCTTACGCAGAACGCAAGCCGCCGAGGCGGATGAAGCTGCGGCCATCCGGATATTCGCAGCCTAGCTGAAAGGGGATTGATCATGCGGCAATCCGTTCCGCGCAAGAAGAATGATGAGCAGTTCCCCGCTAGTTCGCATCAGGCAGGCCAGGTTAGCCAGCAGTAAGTCAACACAGGCCGGTTGCTGGTCCGACGCCCTAGCAGCCATGTTCCGGGAGGCACGAAATGAGCACCTTTGGCATTGAAGAAGAATTCTTCATGTTCGACGCAGAAACAGGGTTGCCGGCCAGCACGGATAAAGAAGCGTTACGGCAAGCGCTGGATTCGCAACGCAATGGCGAAGTGCAGAACGAACTGCTTGCTTGCCAAATAGAACATGCCAGCGCCATCTGCGAAGACCGGGATCAGGCCCTGCATGAGCTGGGAAGTTTCCGCAGTGCTCTGGCAAGCGAAGCGGCCTCCCGCGGCCTGCTGGTCGCGGGTTTGGGCGCGGCGCCGATGATTGCCCAGCAGGCTCCGGAGCTGACCGATAATGCAAGGTATCGGGAAATCGGCAACTTCGTTTCCGGAATAGCGTCAGAGCATTACATGTGCGGTTTGCACGTCCATGTGTCCATCCCTGATTCCGAAGCGGGAATTCGTGCGCTGAACTTCTTGCGCGGATGGCTGCCATTTCTTTGCGCCCTGGGCGCCAATTCTCCGTATTGGAAAGGGGGCGACAGCAACTTTTCATCGTGGAGAACCATTCACTATCGAAAGTGGTCCGTCCAGGGAATTCCGCCGTACTTCAAGGATTCGAAAGACTATGGGACTCGGCTTGCGCGAATCAATGGAACCGATGCAGTTCCCGACCCAGGCCACATCGGATGGTCCGCCCGGTTGTCGGAAAAGTACCCGACACTCGAAATTCGGGTCGCGGACTCGCAGTTGAGAGCGCAGGATTCGGTATTGCTGGCCGTGCTCATGCGAGGGCTGGTCGAGACTGCGGTGGCCGGCGAATTCGATGCGATCGAGTATCTGCCCGAAGTCCTGGACCTCTCATTGTGGCAAGCGGCCAAGAACGGAATCACCGGAGTGCACGTGGACACGCGAACCGGAGAGCAGGTCGCTGTGGAGGAACTGGCCCGCAGAATGCTCCGACTCATTGAGGACGCATTGAGGGCTCATGGAGATTACGACTATGCCGTGATTTCACTCAGGAACATGCTGGAGACAGGCAATGGAGCGGTTCGCCAGCGGGCTGCATTCGAGCGTGGTGCTTTCACGCATCTGTTGGCCAATGCCCATTCCGAGATGCAGATGTAGCTTGCCGTCCAGGGATCCTCAACGCAGACGGCAGACTGCAGACTGCAGACTGCAGGGTGTGGCCGGGGCCGGTGAAAGCTGGCCCCGGCTCGAAGCATCCGGGCTGGCACCGGAAAGATCCGGGTGCGGAATCCTCTAGATTCCGAGGGAATCGCGAAGTCGCGCCACATGCCCCTGGGCATCCACGGCATATTCAACTTGCCGGATGCTGCCGTCTTCATCGATGACAGCGGTGGAGCGCAGGGTGCCCACGACGGTCTTTTCCCCGATGTTCTTTTCACCGTAGGAGCCGTAGGCTTTGGCAACTTCGTTGCCCGGGTCGGAAAGCAGCGGGAAGTTCAGCGATTCATCGCTAGCGAAGGCTGCCAGCTCTTCTGGCGCGTCCGGGGAGATGCCCAGAACGGAGAATCCTGCGGCCTGCAGCGAATTGAGGTTGTCGCGGAAATCGCAGGCCTCGGTGGTGCAGCCGGGAGTCGCGGCCTTGGGGTAGAAATACACGATGACTTTCTGCCCTGAATAATCCGAAAGCGAGATGGTCTCTCCCTTGGCATCTTGCAGGGAGAAGGCTGGCGCTGGCTGGCCGGCGGTGAGCGGAGAAGAATGGGCAGTCATCGATTCAACTTTCATATAGTGATATTTTGTTTTCATTCTAATTCAGTGGATGCACTCAATGCCAGAGACTTCTGGGATATATTTCCAACGGACTGGACCACTGAGCATTCGCGCCCTGATGCTCTGGTGTCCTCGCGGTTACCGAACTTTCCGGGGTGTTCCTGCCTGCCAGAGCAGAACGCCAGCCGGGAGCGATCCAACGACTTCTGGAAGGCAATAACCTCGCCATTGACCGTGATGCACGCTTACAAGGCATCAAGGAAGGCTTGGCTGGTGCAAAAGATTGCTTTCCCGTTGGCAGTTCTGCGTGCTGGCGAAACTGTCGCCCGGCCAATTGATCACCATGCGAGTCCCGCAGGCCTTCAGCCATCCGCGATGCACTAGGGCAGTGGACACCGCGCAGAAAGCTGCCCTGCACCAACGAAAACACCGAGGCGGGCAACTGGCAACAGCTGCGCGACCCGGTGCATCCGGTTACCGGCCAGAATGCGGCCTGCTAGCGGTTGGCGGCCTTGGCTTCGAGGGAACGCGTCCACCGTTTGGCCATGGCCTGGATGGCAGAAGCGCTTGCCCCCGAGATCACGGCGAACGCCAGCACCTTGCCTACGGCGGCCTGCTGCTGCTTTTCGGGGTTGGCCAGCGATGGCGGTTCTTCACCCATGGCTTTATGCCAGACCCCGGAGACGAGCTTGGCTCCGAGCCAGCCTGCACCGAGCGAAATCAGGGTTCCGAAGATCTTTACCAGCAATTTCATGTTCTGCTCCTCTGTTAGCGGTTAGTTGGAGTTTGGTTCCCGGTCGGCTCCGCCGGTTCCCAGCGGACCTCATCCGGTTGCTTCTCATCGCGCCAGCCACGCCACACCGGATGGCGCAGAAGGCGGTCCGAGGTCAGTTCGCTGTATCGGACTTCTGCCACGTATTTCGGGCTCACCCAGTGCGCATCGCTTTGATGCGCTGCCGGGATGTTCTTGGCCGGGGGAGTCTTGCGTTCGATCTTTTCAAGCCGCTCGCGGATTTCGGCCAGTTGCGCGTCGCTGAATCCGGTGCCCACCCGGCCGGCGTATTCCAAGCCGCCATTTCCCGGAATGGCCAGCAGCAGCGATGCCAGGCTGCGGCTACGCGACCCCTGTCCAGACCGCCAGCCAATCACCACAGCTTCCTGGTGCCGCTGGTGCTTGAGCTTCACCCAGCTGGTGCTGCGCCGGCCCAGCTCGTAGACGGAGTCGCGTTCCTTGGCCACCACGCCCTCCAGGCCCAGCGCACGGCTGGTCTCGATGGCCTGCTCCAAGGTCCCGGTGTGGGCCGGTGGCACCTGCACGTACTGGTGGTCGAGATCCAGGCCCGCAAGCCGTTGGCGGCGTTGTTCGTAGGTCAGAGCAGTCAGATCCACCAGTCCTGCATCCTTGTCATATGGCAGCTGCAGCACGTCGAAGACCAGGTACTGGATCCTGATGGCCGAGGCCTGCTTCGTGCGTTTCTTCCGCTGGTGGGCCACCCGTTGCTGGAGCAGCGAGAAGTCAGGGCGGCCCGAAGAATCCAGGGCGACGATTTCCCCGTCCACCACACAGCGTTCCGGCAGCAGCGAACCGAGGATTTCGAGTTCCGGGAAGTCTCCGGTCAGGTCGTGGCCGTTGCGGCTGATCAGCTTGGTTTTGGCGCCATCGACTACTGCCAACGCGCGGTAGCCGTCCCATTTCATTTCAAAGCTCCAACCCCGCTCGCCTGAGATCTCCCGAGCAGTGCCGGCAGTGGCCAGCATGGGGCGCAACGCTTGGCCCGACAGATCAGCCACGGCCTGCTTGGCGCTAGGCTCGCGAGCAGCCTCCGGTTCTCCGCCACCGGAATCAGCGGACGTTCCCGCCTCGGCTCCGGCCGGCTGTTCCTTGGCCAGCTGCAGCAGCCAATTGTCCTTGCCGCCCATCCCTGCGGCCTGGATCAGCACGAACCGCCGGTCCACTCCGCCCAGCCCGCCCTCGCGGGAGCCGGTGAGCACCGCGATGACTTCTTTGCCTTCGCGCCACTTCTCGATGGTGCAACTGCCCGAATCCCAGATTGATACTTCCCCAGCACCGTATTGGCCCTTGGGGATGCTGCCTTCGAAGCTTGCGTAGGAGAGCGGATGGTCTTCGGTCATGACCGCCAAGCGCTGGATTCCGGGTTCCAGGGGTGGACCCTTGGGCACCGCCCAGGAGACCAGCACTCCCTCGTGCTCCAGGCGGAAATCCCAATGCAGCGCGCGGGCATGATGTTCCTGGATGACAAAGGACAGCCCGGTGCCGTCCTTTCCGCCCGGCTGACCGGACTGGGAATTCCCGGATTGCTCCGGCACCGGTTCAGGTGTCAGCGCCGCATCGCGCTTGGAGCGGTAGACCGCCAGACGATCCGGGTCCTGCTGTTGTCCCGAGGCCAGCTGCGCCAGCGGATCGATTCCATCAGCAATGCGGTCCAGCACCTCGTGGAAGTCCAGCTGCTCCAAACCCGGCGCTTCGATTTCTTCCCAGGTTCGCGGGGCCGCGACAGTGGGCCGTGCCCGGCCGCGCAGCGAATACGGACAGACGGTAGTCTTCGAGGCGTTATTCTGGCTCCAGTCCACGAACACCTTGTTCTCGCGCAGCGAGCGCTTCATGCTGGCGAGAACCAGTTGCGGATGCTCCTTCTGCAAGGTGGAGGCCAATTCCTTGGCCACCTCGTTGACTTGCTCCGAGGTGTATTTGCCATCCAGTCCGGCATAGAGGTGGATGCCCTTGGAACCGGAGGTCACCGGAAAGCTGGGCAGGTCCATGCCGTCGAGAATCTCTCGGCAGATCAAGGCGACTTCAGCGCACTGCTCCAAGCCCGCGCCCGGACCGGGATCCAGGTCCAGCACCAGCCGGTCCGGATTGGCAGGTTCCAGCGAGGAATCGAAGCGCCACTGGGGAACATGGATTTCCAGCGCAGCCACCTGGGCCATCCAGGCCAGCACCGCCTCGTTGTTGACTAGCGGATAGATATTGGAGTGGGTCTTGTGCTGCAGCTTGGCCGAGGGAATCCAGCCTGGGGCAGAGTCCTCGAGATCCTTGCGGAAAAACACCTTGCCCGGTTCTTCGGGGGTCCCCACGCCGTCCACCCAGCGCTTGCGGGTGGCCGGGCGCCACGCGGCATGCGGAATCAGCACCGGGGCCACCTGCTGGAAGTAGTCCATGACTTCGCCCTTGGTGGTCCCGGTCTGCGGGTACAGGACCTTATCCAGATTGCTGACCTTCAGCGTGTGCCCCGCGACGGTGACGGTTTGCTCCCTGCGTGCCATGCGCTGTCCTTTGCTTTGCCTTATGAGGACCAATCTTCCCGAGCGGCGCCGGGGAATCCAGCGTTCCAAGCAAGCTTTGCGTTTCGCGCTGCCGAACCTCAGCGCCGCCTGCCAGAATCACTAGGGCAGTGACACACTGGCTGGAAAGATGCTTCACTATGCCCATGCGAGCTATCTGGACTGGATCAATTGCCTTCGGCCTGGTGAACGTGCCGGTCAAGGCCTACGGCGCCACCGAGGACCACGACATCGACCTGCACCAGGTCCATGACAAGGACGGCGGACGGATCCGCTACGAGCGCCGATGCGAAGTGTGCGGGAAGAAAATCGCCTACAAGGATCTGGACAAGGCCTATGAGGACGGAGAACGGACCATTGTGCTCACCGATGAGGACATGGACGCGTTGCCTGCGGAGAAGAGCCGCGAAATCGAGGTGGTCCAGTTCGTCCCGGCCAGCCAAGTAGATCCCCTGATGCTGGAGAAGAGCTACTATCTCCAGGCGGACTCCAAATCGCCCAAGGCCTACGAGCTGTTGCGCCGAACGCTTCAGGACACCGAGAAGCTGGCAGTGGTGCGCTTCGCCCTGCGCCAGAAGACCCGGCTGGGCATCTTGCGTGTCCGATCCAAGGTGATGGTGCTGCAAGCGGTCATGTGGGCGGACGAGCTGCGCGATGCCGAGGCAGTGGCACCGGAGAAATCACCGCGGATCAGCGAGCAGGAACTGAAGATGTCTGCCGCTCTGGTAGACCAGTACAGCAGTGATTTCACGCCGCACGAGTTCCAGGATGACTACCAAGTCCAGCTGCAGGCGCTGATCGAAGCGAAAATCGAGCAGGGTGAGGACCTGGATACCGAGGCGACCTTCGGTTCCCCGGACCAGAGCAGCGAGTCCGGGGAGGTCATCGATCTGATGGAGGCGCTCAAGCGCAGCATCGACGGGCGCAAGGCCAAGGCCCCGGCCAAGGCAGCCAAGGATGGGAAGGCCGCGGCGGCGAAGAAGCCAGCAGCGAAGAAACCTGCGAAGAAAACGGCAGCCAAGAAGCCGGCCACGAAGAAGGCAACGGCAAAGGAGGCCTCCTCCTCGCCACACAAGAAGAAGGCCTCCGGTTCCGGGAAGAAAAGCGCCTAGCCGCTAGGGCTTGAGCACCACCTTGATGCACGCATCCTGCTTCTTCTGGAAGGTCTCGTACATCTGCGGACCGTTCGAGAGCGGCTGCTCGTGGGTGACCAAGTCGTCCAGGCCCAGCGGATCGGCTGCATCCTCGGCCAGCGGCAGCAGCTTCTGGGTCCATGAGCGCACATTGCATTGGCCCTGTCGGATCTGGATCTGCTTGTCGAACAGCTTCACCATCGGCATCGGGGTGGCGGCCCCGGCATAGACGCCGCTGATCGACAGGGTGCCGCCGCGGCGCACGGCATCGATGGCCGAATCCAGCACGCTGGTGCGGTCCGCGGAGACGTTCTCCATGGCCAGCTGCGCGGCCTTGTCCGGCAGCAACCCGGTGGCTTGCTGGAACATCGAGGAGACCGGGGAACCATGGGCTTCCATGCCCACCGCATCGAGCACGGCATCGGGGCCTCGACCGGTGCGCCCGCGCAATTCGCCCACGGTGTCCTTGGTGAAGTCCAGGGTCTGGATGCCGTGGCGCTCAGCCATGGCGCGGCGTTCTGCCACCGGGTCGATGCCCAGCACCTCATAGCCCAGGTGCCGGCCGATGCGCGCGGCGAGCTGGCCCACCGGCCCGAGCCCGTAGACCGCGAGAGTTCCGCCGTCGGGGACATTGGCATAGTGCACGCCCTGCCACGCGGTGGGCAGGATATCGGAGAGGAAAAGGTAGCGGTGGTCGGGCAGCTGGTCGCCAACTTTCACCGCACCGTAATCGGCATGGGGCACGCGCAGGTATTCGGCTTGGCCGCCGGGCACCTGTCCGTAGAGTTCGGAGTATCCGAAGAATTGGGCGCCCTTGCCGTGCTTGCGCACCTGGGTGGTCTCGCACTGCGACTGCAGGTCGTGCTGGCACATCCAGCAGTGGCCGCAGGAGATGTTGAACGGGATGACTACCCGGTCGCCTACCGACAGCTTGGTTATGCCGCTGCCGACTTCCTGGACGATGCCCATGGTTTCGTGGCCCAGCACGTCGCCGGCATGCATGTAGGGGCCCAGCAGCTCATAGAGATGCAGGTCCGATCCGCAAATCGCGGTGGAAGTGACCTTGATGATGATGTCCCCGGGATCCTGAATCACCGGATCCGGGACATCGCTGAAACCGATCTTTCGCTTGCCTTGCCATGTCAATGCTTTCAAGAGGTTATCTCCTAGTCGTATCGTTGCCGGCGGAATACAAACGCGGATCAGTCGGTATTGAACTGGTCGGTGTCAACCTGGTCCGGGTCCTGCTCCTCGGCTGGCTGCTCGAACGCGTCTTCGTGGTCCCCGACAGAATTCTGTTTTTCCTCCGCGGGCTCATCGGGCGTTGGAGTGATCCCCGCGTGCTGCTCTTCTTCTGGCTGGTTGGATTCCATGGATGGTCCTTTCTTCATCAGATGGGCGATGGCACCGACCATTCCACACCGGGCAGCAGGCAACAAGGCAAGTTTGATGGGCATTGCCTGTGAGTCGGGGATCCCCGGAATTCCGGGGATCCAGCGTGCACTGCCGGTGCTGATTCCTGCAAGGTTGCTGAACGGCACTGCAGACCCGGGCGCGACTTCCTAGTGTGTGCTGTGGGAGCGGGCCAAGCTGCTGCCCTGAGAGCTGCGAGGTGCTGATGAGCGTGCAAGAGCCCGAGAAGCGCACGGTGGGATTAATTGCCGACCCTGGCATAGCCGACGCGATGGCCAATCGGATCGCTGCCCGGCTGGAAGGGGTCATGGAGAAGCTGCAGGAGCACGAACAGCAATGGGACGTGCAGGTAGCTCCCTTTTCCCTGCCCTTGGGGGAGAGCGGACGGGTCGCGTTGAACGACAAGGTGCCCAGGCTGCGGGAAAAGCATGGCTGGGACTTCATCATCTACCTCACCGATGCCCCGCACTATGTGCAGAACCGACCCGTGCGTTCGGTGATTTCCGTCGAGGATGCCTCGGCCGTGCTTTCCATGCCCAGCCTCGGGATGGCCCGACCGCGCACCGTGGCACGGGAACTGGCCGAACTGGTCAGGGAATTGGCTACCGGCAAGCAGCCGGCTCCGCCTCCGACCCCGCTGGGACGGGTGATGAGCGTGCACGCCAGCCGGCAGGACGGGCAAAACGAGCAGAACCGCATCTCGAGCATCGAGGGTTTGCGCGGGCGGTTGCTGCTGATTGCCGGGATGGTGCGCAGCAACCAGCCGTGGAAACTGGTGCCGCGGCTTTCCTCCGCGATGGCAGGTGCGGCGGCCACCGGTGCTTTCGGCGTGTTCTACACGAGCATCTGGTCCATGGCCGACTACCTGCCTGCCGGGCGGCTTTCGCTGATCACGGTCTCAAGCATCCTGATCCTCACGCTCTGGCTGCTGCTGCACAACCGGTTGTGGGAGAGGCCCAAGGGCAACCGCCGCCGCGAGCGGATGGTCGTCTACAACGCGGCCACCGTGCTGACGGTCGGGTTTGCCGCGACAGTCATGTACCTGCTCCTGTTCCTTGCCTTGCTGGCAGGCTCGCTGATTGTCATTGACCAGGAATATCTCGCCTACCAGCTGCGCCATGATGTCACGCTGGCCGAATACATCAACCTTGCCTGGCTGGCATCCTCGCTGGGAACCATGGGCGGGGCCATCGGCTCCAGCTTTGACGAAGTCAAGGAAGTCCAGCGCGCCACCTTCAGCCAGCGCGAATACGAGCGGAGGAATATGGAATTCACCATCAGCAAGGATGACGTGGAATGATCCCCGGGCCCAATCGCCCGGGGACCGGTTCACCGTCCTACGGCTGGTTCTTGCCGCCGTTCACGTGCACCGTGGAACCGACCACGTAGGAAGCCTCATCGCTGGCCAGGAACACATAGGCCGGGGCCACTTCCACCGGCTGGCCGGCCCGGCCAAGCCAGGTATCGTGGCCGAACTCAGGCAGCGCTTCGATCGGCTGGCCATCCGAAGGCTGCAATGGAGTCCAGATGGGGCCGGGCGCCACGGCATTGACCCGGATGCCCTTCTTCGCGGCTTGGGAAGCCAGCGACTTGGTGAAGTTGCTGATCGCGCCCTTGGTGGCGGCATAGTCCATCAGGTGATCCGACGGATCGAAGGCCTGGATGGAGGTGGTGTTGATGATGGAGCCGCCTTCGGGAAGCACCTGCAGGGCTGCGCGGCTCAAGGCGAACATCGCGAAAATGTTCACATCGAAGGTGGCTTCGACCTGCTCGTCGCTCAGCTCTTCCAGGGACTCGACGCTGATCTGCTTGCCGGCGTTGTTCACCAGGATGTCCAAGCCATCCAGCGCGGTCACCGCCTCATCGATCAATGAATCGCGGTAATTGCGGTCCCGCAGGTCCCCGGGCAGCAGGTGGACTTCGACTCCCGCATCTTCCAGGACCCCGGCGATGGCGTCGGCATCAGGCTGTTCGGCGGGCAGATAGGCCAAGGCGACCTTGGCTCCCTCGCGGGCAAAGGCGATAGCCACCGCCGCGCCAATGCCGGAGTCGCCGCCGGTGACCAGGGCGCGTTTTCCGGCCAGCCGGTCCCGGCCCTTGTAGCTGCGCTCGCCATGATCCGCCTTGGGCTTCAGGTCCCGGTCCAGGCCGGGTTCCTCCTGGCGCTGTTCGGGCGGGCTGATCTTTTCCTTGCCGGCGCGGCCTTCGCTTCCGGTACCGAGCGGCTCAGTGCGGTCCTGGGGATTCTTCTCGGGCATGGGATCTCCTCCTGCTGTTGCGGCAGGACGCCGGCGCGGTGCGCTCAGCGGCGTCCGGGTTCAATTCCAGTTTGCTCCGGGCCTTCCGCTGTGCGAGGATCACCTCCACCTTCGGCGGCAACAGCCAGACTTTTTTCTGCGAAGATCCAGTTTCGCACCCCGCTGCATGAATTGTGCTACCGCTGAAGTCTGGGATTCAGCGCAAAGTCCGGCAGGGGCACTGTCCCCTGATCAGTGAAGTGGCTAGCGTGGAACTCACAGTGCTGGCACTGCAAGGAGCCAGCTGGCGAAGCGTATGAGGGAGGAAACCCATGGCAGGCAAGAGCCGGATCAAGGATGAAGAACTCTACGAGGAGCTGCGCGAGGAGGGGAACTCCAAGCAGAAGTCGGCGCGCATCGCCAACGCCGCCGCCCGCGATGGCCGGTCAGCAGTGGGCCAGCGCGGAGGCAAGGCCGGGGACTACGAGGACTGGACGGTCCGGGAACTGCAGGACCGGGCCAAGGAAATCGGGATTAATGGCCGTTCGAAAATGCGCAAGGCCGAACTCATCGAAGCCCTGCGCAATTCATAGCAGACCGCCATGGAAGGAGAAGCAATGAGTGAACGCGAGAAGCCTGAAAATCCGGCTCGCACCACCCAACCGGATGAGGATGCCCAGCCAGGGGACGAGCGCGTGGTTCGCCGCGGCAGCATCAACGAGAACACCGAAGATGAATCCGAGGAAAGGGAAGAACGCTATGACGCGGGCTGAACTCTCCTGCCAGCGAAAGGACACGCCATGACTGGCAAACCAGTGGACAGCACCCGCAGGCGCCGGCCAGGCCTGTGGCTGGCGATTGTGGGCGGGCTGGTGGCCGTAGGATTCGCCATCTATGCGCTGCTCGCAGCGCCGGACAGCACCTCGGGGCCGCTATGGATCGTGGCCGGCTGGGGCGCATTGGTCTTCATCTACGGCCTGTACCGCATCATTCGCGGACCGAGCTCACTGGATGATCCACGCGCCGGCACCGACGCCAACGGACGGTGACGGCGATCCCTTGAGGAGAATCGCAGCAGAACAAGGGCAGAGCGTCCGGGAAAACCATGGTTTTCCCGGACGCTCTGCCCTTGCGATCCTGCTGGGCTGGGAGATCCTAGTCCTGGGAAATCCCTTCGACCAGGTTGCCGGTGCTCTGCTCGTCGTAATAGCGGGCAATATCCGCCTGGGCGAGCATTCCGACCAGCGAATGCCCGTCGATGACCGGAAGCCTGCGCACCTGGTGCTCCTGCATGGTGCGGATGGCTTCTTCGACCGAATCATCGGCTCCGATGGTGACCGGCTTGCCCTGGGCGTAATCGGCGACCTTGGTGCTGGAAGTGACCACACCGTCGGCCACGGCGTTGATGACGATGTCCCGGTCGGTGATCGTGCCGGCCAACCGGTCATCCTTGCCGCAGATGGGCAGCATGCCGACCTGCAAGTCCTTCATCATCTGGGCGGCCACTTGAATCGAGTCCTGCTCCTTGACGCATTTGGCAGGCGAGGTCATTAGTTCCTTGGCTGCAACCATGATCGTGCTCCTTTCGCGTATTTTTGTGGGACACCCTCCACGCTCCAGCACAACAAGCACGTCTTCAACCATTGCCAACGAGCTTGCAGATGCGCCCCCTCGACTCTGGCAACAGCCGATTAATCATGTACTTGTGCCGCCAATAGCTGGTAGTTGGTAGAGCACCGGGAAACGCAACGTGAGGAGAATGACCATGGGATTCATCGACAAAGCCAAAGATGCCATTTCGCATGCTGCCGACAGATTCAAGGATCCCGACAAGGACCTGGTTGAGAATCTCTGGCCGCTGGGGCAACCCGACGACGAGCACCTGCCAGCCGATTCCGGGGAACCGGCAGAAGAGGGCTTGGAGCAGCCCGGCAATCACCTGCCTCCTGTCCAAGGAGCCGACCCGGACCTCGACGATTCCCCGGAAGACCAGTATTCCGAAGGCGACGGGGACCGCTAGCTGTCCCATGGCCAAACCGAGTTCAGGAGGCAAACCATGCAGACCTGCGATATCTGCGGAAATGCGAGCGAAACGGTGTTCACGCTCAGCCGGAACGGGCATTCGGGCCGCTTCGACAGTTTCGAATGCGCCATCCACGCCATGGCCGAAAGATGCACGCACTGCGGTTGCGCCATTCTGGGCCACGCCGTACACCACGGCCAGGAGGCGTACTGCTGCCAGCACTGCGCCGAACACGCTGAGCAATGAGCGCGACAAGCGACTTCAGCCATCCCGCGCTGCTGCTCATTGACCTGCAAGAAGGATTCTTCGAGGACCCGGCACTGGCGCTGGCCCGCCAGGATCTGGCAGCCCGCTGCAACCAGCTGGCCGTAGCGGCGAGGGCCTGCGGGTACCCGGTGATCAGCGTGCGCACCGTGCACAAGGAAGACAAATCCACCTGGACGCTGAAGATGCTCGAAGACGACCAGGGCTACCTGTTCGAAGGAACGGAGCAGGCCGCGTACCTGGCGGAGTTGGAACTGGACGGGGCCATCGAAGTGGTTAAGCGCCGGGACAGCGCGTTCTGGGATACGGAGCTCAAGGACCTGCTGCTGCAGCACCGCGCTAGTTCGCTGGTACTCGCCGGGGTTTCCTCCGAGACGTGCATCTCCGCCACCGCGGCCGATGCCTTCGCTGCGAACTTGCCGGTGGCGGTGGCCACCGACGCCACCGCATCGGCCGACCCGGATTTCGAAGGGACTACCTTGGAATTCATGCGCAAGCAGCATCGGCAGAAGCTGAAGACCACCTTGGAAATCATTTCCGATTGGAAACACGAGAAGGAGCTGGAATGTCACTGAATAATTCTGAATTCGACGACGTGCGCAAGGACTCGGACACGGACGAGCCGTTGGATGGGCGCGATAGCCAGCCGGCGGCTGGGTCATCGGATGCACCCCAAGCCCAGGACGCCGAGGATCCATTGCGCGGAGCAGACCGGGTGCTGGAGGAAAGCGACGGCGATCCCTTGGCGCTCAATCCCGAAACGCTGCTACCCGAATCGATTGACGGGCAGCGTCCGGTCGACGATACGCTGCTGGACTACCCCGACCAGGATGACGAGCAAGGGCTGGACGCCGAGCGGACCGCCAACCTGCCGGACCAGCGCGAAACACCCGATCAGCAGTAGCGCACCGGTGGGCTGAGAACCGCAGAAGGGGCATCCCGTGCAGGGATGCCCCTTCTGCCATTGCCAACCCGTGGTCACGGGCGGGATTCGGCTTCCTGGGTGAAGAAGGAAATCTTGCCGCTGGCTTCCAGGATCGCCAGCCGGATGCTGCTGTAGTTCTCGATGCCTGCCTGGCGGGCGAGCATGCTCAATTCGTCCAGCCCAATGCGCTCGTTGTGCAGGGCCTTGCGGTCCAGGACCCCGTCGCGGATCAGGACAATCGGGCGGCCCTGCATCAGCTTGCCCAGCTTGGGCCAGCGCATATTGGCGAAGTTCAGCGCAGCGGCCAAGACCACCATGGTGAATACTGCCAGCAGGCTGCCGGTGAGCGAACGGTCCTCCATGGTGATGCCCTGCTGAACCAGGTCGCCCAGGACGACGAACAGCACCAGCTCGAAGGAACTGAGCTCGCCCAGGGTCGATCTGCCGGCGGCGCGCGTGACCAGCCACAGGATGATGAAGGCGGTGGCTGCGCGGATGACTATTTCCATCAGGGGATCCTCAAAGTTCTGATCTTCAGGTCGGTGCTTTCGCCGTTGACCGTAATTCCGAGCACGCCCTTGGCGCTCGGCGACCATTCGTCCGAAGCCCGGCCCGTGAGGGTGGCAACCATCTGCCGCGACCCCGGTGCCGGGGCCACCTCGAATTCAATGGTTCCGTCAGCTCGGCTCGACTCGGACTCGGGTTCGGGAAAGGCCGAGAAGTCCTCGAAGAGCACGAGATAGTCCTCGCTCAGGTCCAGCGTGATGGTCTCGGGCAAAGGGTCGGCAGAGCTGATCCCAATCCTCAGCTGGATTTCATTGCCGGCACGGACCACCGCGGGAAACTGCAGCTGGACCGTGAAGCCGTCGGCCTGTTGTTCAATGCTCTTCTTCTGGTCGAATGCGCCGAGCAGAGCCGCCAGTACGAAGGCTGCAATCACGAGCAGGGCGGCGAGGCTCAGCAGCCGGCGTCTGCGATTGCTGTCCTCCGAGGTGATGTCATCCAGCGTCGAGTCGCTGATCTTGGCCTGGAAGATATTCAGCATGGGATTCTGCCCTCCTTGCGCTCTTGCTATCGAGGCTAAGCCGATTCGCCTGCGCCAGGACCAGCCGAGTTCCGGTTCACAGGCGGCATCCAGTTCGCAGCGGCTGGCGCTGTTGCCAACCTGTGCATTGCGGCCGACCGCTTGAGCCGGCCCGGAAGTGGTGCCACAGTTGCACCAGGAGGAGGAGATCATGACCGTAAACGACCGCATTGAAAGCACCGAATTGGCCTCCCGGCTGGAGACTCTGCCGCAGTGGCGCAAGCTGGCCGGCAAGCTCTGCGCGGTGTACGAGACCAAGAGTTCGGCAGAGGCCATCGAATTGTTCAGCGATATCGCTGGCGCAGCGCAGATGGCCAACCACCATCCTGATGTGGACTGGCGCTACAACCTCTTGTTTGTTTCGACCGTGTCCCACGACGCCGGTGGCGACATCACCGAAAGGGACCTCGCGCTGGCCTCGGAAATCTCGCAGCGGGCCGCCGCCTTGCATGCCAAAGCGCGCCTGGATTTGATCAAGGTGGTGGAAATCGGCATCGACACCGACGACGCCCAAGCCATATCCGGACAGTGGGCCGCCGGCCTGGGCTACCGCGAGCAGCCCGACGGCAGCCTCGCCGATCCAGCGGGCAGATTGCCGGCCATCTGGTTCCAGCGCACCCCGACGCCTCATCCCTCCCGGCTGCATCTGGATGTGTGGGTTCCCCACGCCGAAAGCGCTGCCGTGCTTTCGCGGCTGGAAAGCCAAGGTGCGGTGCTCGATGAGCGCAGCGCTCCGGGTTTCACCATAGCCAGCGACCACCAGGGCAACCGCTTCTGCATCTGCACCGAGCAGGACCGCTAGCGGCCTTGGCCTGAGCCGGCCATTGCTCCCGTTGCAATCGGCCGGAATCTGGACTGTCCTGCCGGCCAGGGGATAGATTGACAGCGGATAAGCCAGCGGGGCCTTGGCGGCTCGGATGCTGGGCGCGATGGAAGGAACCCGATGGGCACTGCACAGGAAATCACCGCCTCGATCTCGCAGCAGCTGCCCTGGCAGGAGGAGCTCTATAAGCATTTCCACCGGCACCCGGAACTGGGCCTGGCCGAGCACGAGACCTCGGCGCGAATCTGCGAGGAACTTGAGGATCTGGGCTATGAAACCTGCCTGATCGGCGGTACCGGAATCGTCGGAATCCTGCGCAATGGCGAGGGGCCTGTGGTACTGGCCCGGGCCGACATGGATGCCCTGCCGGTCGCCGAGGACACCGGGCTGGAATATTCCTCCACGGTCCCCGGTGCCATGCACGCCTGCGGCCATGACATGCACATGGCCACCCTGCTGGGCGCGGCCAAGTTCCTGGCCGGGAACCGCGAGCGCTGGTCCGGCACCTATCTGGCGTTGTTCCAGCCAGCCGAGGAGACCGCCGCAGGGGCCAAGGCCATGGTGGCCGACGGGCTGGTGGAGAGGATACCGAAGCCCGATGCGGCGCTGGCCCAGCACGTGATGCCCGTCGAAGCGGGGAGGATCGGCACCACCGCGGGACCGATCCTTTCCGCCGGCGACAGCCTGCGCATCACCGTCTACGGGCGCGGTGCGCACGGCTCGATGCCGCATAATTCGGTGGACCCGGTAGTCCTGGCCTCGTCCATCGTGCTCAAGCTGCAGACCATTGTTTCGCGTGAAACCCGGCCCGGGCAGTTCGCAGTATTGACCGTCGGCGCGTTGAATGCCGGTAGCGCCGCGAACATCATCCCGGACCGGGCCCAGCTGCTGCTGAACATTCGCACCTATGATCTCCAGCTGCGCCAGCACGTCATCGACTCCATCGAACGCATCGTGCGCGGCGAATGCGCCGCGGCCGGCTCGCCCAAGGAACCGGACTTCGAGTTCTACGACCAGTTCCCGCTGACCAGCAATGACGCGGCGGCCAACGAGAAGGTCACCAAGGCCTTTGAAGAGCATTTCGCCGACGGGCAGGTCTACCAGGCTGACCCGGCCACCGCCTCGGAAGACTTCAGCACCATTCCCGATGCCTTTGGGATCCCGTACGTCTACTGGACCGTGGGCTGCGCCGATCCAAAGACCTACCAGGCAGCGCTCGCCGAAGGGACTGTCGCCTCGAAGATTCCGGCAAACCACTCGCCGTTCTTCGCCCCGGCCATCAACCCGACATTGGAAACCGCGACCCGCACCCAGGTGGTGGCCGCGCTGGCCTACCTGGGCCGCGGGGCACAGGACTCGGCAGAACGGTGATGTCCACCGCAAGAGGAGCTGGTGGCAAGTAACCGGCACCTGTCCTGCCGGTAAGTACACGGTTTATGATTAACGCCACCATGCCCGGGATCCTGCGGGAATGCGGGTGCCTGCCAGCGATTGATAAAAATCAATCGCAAGGATGATTCAAAGTGTCCAAGGCGAGCGCTAGACTGGCAATCGCTCTTCAATCACGCTGCCCTTAATCCGAAGGTCCAGCATGCCGGAGAGCTTGATGCCAGCGAGGATTTCCCACATGCTTCTCAAGCTCATCTTGAAACACTCCAAGCCGTACACGGGGTGGATCATTGCCGTAGTCATTTTGCAGCTGGCCACCACCGTGGCCACTCTTTATCTCCCTAGCCTGAACGCCAGGATCATCGACGTCGGCGTGGTCGAAGCCGATATCGACTACATCTGGCGTACCGGCGGACTGATGCTGGTGGTGGCCCTCATCCAGGTAGCCACCGCGGTGGCCGCCGTCTATTTCGGGGCCAAGACCTCCATGAGCGTGGGCCGCGACATCCGCCAGTCGGTCTTCGAGAAGGTCTCGACCTTCTCGGCACAGGACGTCAACAAATTCGGCGCCGCCACCTTGATCACCCGCGGCACCAACGACGTGCAGCAGATCCAGATGCTCACCTTGATGGCGTTGAACTTCATGATCACCGCGCCGATCATGTCCATCGGCGGCGTGATCATGGCGATCCGCGAAGATCCCGGACTGTCCTGGCTCGTTTGGGTTTCGGTACCGCTGGTGCTCATAGTCGTGGGCCTGCTGGTCATCAAGCTCATGCCGCTGTTCCGCGATATGCAGACCCGCATCGACGGGATCAACGGCGTGCTCCGCGAGCAGATCACCGGCATCCGCGTGGTGCGCGCATTCGTGCGCGAAGAGCATGAGACGCAGCGCTATGCCGATGCCAACCAGAAGCTGACCGACCTCGGTGTCAAGGTCGGCAACCTGTTCGTGCTGATGTTCCCGGCGATCACCATGATCCTGCACCTGTCTACCGCCGCCGTGCTGTGGTTCGGCGGGCACCGAGTGGATAACAACCAGGTGGAGGTCGGCGCGCTGACCGCCTTCCTGCAGTACCTGCTGCAGATCCTGATGGCGGTCATGATGGGTACCTTCATGGCCATGATGATTCCCCGTGCCATGGTCTCGGCCGACCGCATCTCCGAGGTACTCGACAGCGAGCCGAGCATGCTCGACGCCGCCGAACGGCAAATCGCGCTGCCCACCCCGGGCACCGTGGAATTCAAGAACGTCAGCTTCGGATACCCCGGCGCCGAGGCGCCGGTGCTCAACGATATCTCCTTCACCGCCAAGCCGGGGCAGACCACTGCCATCATCGGCTCCACCGGTGCCGGCAAGACCACTTTGCTGAACCTGATCCCGCGGCTCTACGACGCCACCGAAGGCGAGATCCTGATCGGCGGGGTGCCGCTGAGGGAACTGGGACGCGACACCATTTCGCGGAACATCTCCGCGGTGCCGCAGCGCCCCTACCTGTTCTCCGGGACCATCGCCAGCAACCTGCGCTTCGGCGCCCAGGACGCTACCGAAGATGACCTGTGGGATGCGCTGAGAGTGGCCCAGGCCGACGGCTTCGTCGCCGAACGCGAAGGCCAGCTCGATTCGAAGATCTCCCAGGGCGGCACCAACGTGTCCGGCGGACAGCGCCAGCGCCTATGCATTGCCCGGGCCCTGGCCGCGAAGCCGAGCACCTACCTGTTCGATGATTCCTTCTCGGCCCTGGATGTGAACACCGATGCCAGGCTTCGTGCGGCCCTGGCCGAACCGACCAAGGACGCCGCGGTGATCATCGTGGCCCAGCGCGTATCGACCATTACCGGTGCGGACCAGATCCTGGTCCTGGACCATGGCGAAATCGTGGCCCGGGGTACCCACGAGCAACTGCTCGAAACCTCGGAAACCTATCAGGAAATCGTGGCATCCCAGCTGAGTGTGGAGGAGGTGGCCTAAATGGCGAAGAAGCAGAAGAATATCGATCCGGAGCAGCTCGAAAGCGAGCTTGCGGACGTCAATGAATTCGATGCCGCGGCGGGAGCCGACGACTGGAGCGGCGGCGCCCCGGTGCGCAAGGCCGAGCATTTCTGGCCATCGGCCAAGCGCCTGGTCGGGCTGATGTCCCCGTACAAGCTGGGCATGGTCCTGGTGTTCGCGCTGATCACCGTGTACGTGGTGCTCTCGGTGATCGCACCGCGGATCCTGGGCAAGGCCATGGACGTGATCTTCGCCGGGCTGATCGGCAAGAACATCCCGGCCGGCACGCCCGCGGAGCTGGTGATCCAGCAGCTGCGCGACTCCGGGCAGGGAACCCAAGCCGACATGCTCTCCAAGGTGGACTTCGTCCCCGGGCAGGGCATCGACTTCACCCAGCTTTCGCAGTACATCCTGATCGTGCTCTCCATGTACTTCGTTGCCTCGCTCTTCTCGTGGGCCTCGGGCTGGCTGCTGAACAAGCTGGTCATGCGCGTGGTCTACAACCTGCGCAAGGACGTCGAGGACAAGATCAACAAGCTGCCGCTGAACTACTTCGACACGCGCCAGCGCGGCGATCTGCTCTCGCGCGTGACCAACGACGTGGACAACATCCAGAATGCGCTGCAGCAGGCGCTGAGCCAGCTGGTCTCCTCGGCCATGACCGTTATCGGCATCGTGATCATGATGTTCGTGGTCTCCTGGCAGATGGCGCTGATCGCGCTGGTGGCCCTGCCGCTGTCGGCAGCTGCCGCGGGCATTATCGGCACCCGGGCGCAGAAGCTGTTCACCGCGCAGTGGAAGAACACCGGGGCGCTGAACGGGCAGATCGAGGAATCCTTCTCCGGCCACGAGCTGATGAAGGTCTTCGGCCGCGAAGCGGACATGGTGGACCGCTTCACCGCGCGCAACGAGGAACTGTACAAGGCCAGCTTCGGCGCCCAGTTCGTCTCGGGCATGATCATGCCGGTGATGAACTTCGTGTCCTACCTGGCCTACGTGGGCATCGCCGTGGTGGGCGGGCTGCGCGTGGCTTCGGGCACGATGAGCCTAGGCGACGCGACCGCGTTCATCCAGTACAGCCGCGAGTTCACCCAGCCGCTGGGCCAGATTGCCGGCGTGGCGAACATGCTGCAGTCCGGCGTGGCTTCGGCTGAACGCACCTTCGAGCTGCTGGACGCGGAGGAACAGGAACCGGACGACGCGCAGGACAGCCTTCCTGCCCGCGCCGACGGGCATGTCTCCTTCAAGAATGTGTCCTTCTCCTACTCCCCGGACAAGCCGCTGATTGAGGACCTGTCCTTCGATGCGGATCCGGGGCACACCGTGGCGATTGTCGGGCCGACCGGCGCGGGCAAGACCACGCTGGTGAACCTGGTGATGCGCTTCTACGAGCTGAATTCCGGGAAGATCATGCTCGATAACCGCGATATCACCGATCTTTCCCGCGCTGATCTGCGCTCGAAGGTGGGCATGGTGCTGCAGGACGCATGGCTCTTTGGCGGAAGCATCATGGAGAACATCCGCTACGGCCGGCTGGATGCGACCGATGAGGAAGTGATCGCGGCCGCGAAGGCGACCTTCGTGGACCGTTTCGTGCGCGCGCTGCCCGATGGCTACGACACCATCATCGACGAGGAAGGCACCAACGTGTCGGCCGGCGAGAAGCAGCTGATCACCATTGCCCGCGCGTTCGTGGCCAACCCGTCGCTGCTGATCCTGGACGAGGCGACCAGCTCGGTGGATACCCGTACCGAATTGCTGGTGCAGCAGGCGATGGCCGCGCTGCGCAGCGACCGCACCAGCTTCGTGATTGCCCACCGGCTGTCCACGATCCGCGACGCGGACACCATCTTGGTGATGGAGTCCGGCCGGATCGTGGAGCAGGGCAACCACGAGCACCTGCTGGGGACCCAGGGCGCCTACTACCGGCTGTACCAGTCGCAGTTCGCCGGCCCGGCCGAGGATGTGGATGCGAATCCGGATACGGCTGCGGTGCCCGCGGTAGCGGCCGGAGCCACGGTGGCCAGTGACATGGCACCGGAAGCAAAGGAAGAAACCGAGTAGGACCTTGAGTCGCGAAGACCCCGGCATCTGGCAGATTTTCACTGCCGGTGCCGGGGTCTTTTTGCATTGCCAGGCCTGCTTCTGATCGAACCGCTGCGGCACGCCCCCAGGCCATCGATAGCACTTGTTCCTGCAGGAAATGATGCAATATGAACATGATGCTTAGACAGTTGGAATATCTGGTGGCACTGGCCAATGAGGGACATTTTGCCCGGGCAGCTGAAGAATGCGCGGTCTCCCAGCCAGCATTATCAGAGGGCATTCGAAAACTCGAAAAGGAACTGGGCGCGCCATTGGTCCGCCGGGGCCATGCCTTCCAAGGACTGACCGTTGAAGGCGAGACGGTTCTCAAATGGGCTCGGAAAATCCTGAAAGACCATGCCTCGCTGAGACAGGAAATCTCCCATTACGAGAATGGCCTGAACGGAACACTTCGATTGGGAACGGTTCCTGCTGCCTCTTCAACTGTTGCAACCCTCACCGACAAGTTTGCCCGTGCGCATCCGCAAGTGGGCATCAACGTCCAGGCGAGTCTCCATTCGGCGGACATCGTCCGTCAGATCAGGAACTACGAGCTTGACGCGGGCCTTATCTACGCGGAGCCGCAGGACCTAGCTGGACTGCTGGTCTATTCGCTCTATGCCGAGGAACATGTGCTGCTCACTGCGCCGGGGATGCTCCCCGAGGGCGCAACGACGGCTTGGGCGACGGCGTTGGAGTTGCCCTTATGCCTCCTCGACTCATCTCTTCGAGGGCGCCAGGTCCTCGACCAGACGCTCAGCCGGCACGATCTGGTAGTCTCGCCGCGAATCGAATGCGACTCGATAGTCACGTTGCTCGCGCATGTGTCCACCGGGAACTGGGCCAGCATAGTTCCGCGCCAGTGGTTGCCACCCTTGGGAGCTCTGCCTGGTATTGAGCTTTACAGGCTGGATGATCCGCAAGTTACCTCGCAAATTTCTCTTGTAATGGAAGACAGTAGTCCATTAACCCTGATGTCGCAGGCGCTCGAAAAGATAATTTCTAGCACATTCCCTGCGGTCGATATGCATCTCAGCAGGAATCATAAGTAGCACTTACTGAATCATCGGATCTAATTATTGGATCTGATCAATGGTAATCCCTGAACCTAGAACCAGACCCCAAGTCGCTTAGGAATTGGGCCGTGCAACTGGGAGCGGAGAGAACAGTGGAACCTGACCATCTTGAGGCACCATGGGATCCGAGGGATGCAGGCAATCAGATAATTGCCAGGACTACTCGGGATTCCATGATGACGGCAGGCAGAGCAGCTCCGGTCTCCACAGCCATTGGTAAGTTCAAATTCACGCGCGGTTCGCTCGTGAATTGGCAGCTCTTCGCCATTTCGCACAGCCCAGAGATCCGCCCGGCCCTGCGCGTAGGCCTCGGATTGGGACTTCCGGGGATTGCACTGCTGCTGATTGGCAGAACGGACCTCCTTGCCTACGCTGTTTTCGGCTCCATTGTCGGGATGTACGGCCGAAATCCGCATCGCTCGCAGCGACTGAAGGACCAGGTGCTCGGAGCTGCACTGATGCTGTGTGCGGGAATTTGCGGGATCGCCATGGCCCCCTTGGGTATGCGCGGGTGGACGCTGATTGCCGGAGGAATGTTCTGGGCGGCCTTCAGCTCATTGATCGCTGATCGATATGGGCTCAAGCCCGGCGGTGCCTTCTTTCCGCTCTTTGCGTTTGGTGCGTTGGGAACTTTGCCGGTGGGGGAGCTTCCCGCCCTTGAAGGCCTGGCCGCGTTCGTCGCCACCGCTCTGTTCAGCATCCTGCTCGGCCAAGCCGCACGCTTCGGACGAGTGGAAGAGTGCGGCTCGGAAGGCCTCGCGCTTCCATGGCCCCGCATCCTGCGCAGGGCATGCACCTACCTGATAGTTGTCTTCCTAGCTGGAGCTGTCGGGATTACTCTGCAGGTCGAGCATCTCCAATGGACCATGGCCGGGGCGGCCGTTCCGCTTGCCGTCGGCAATGCCCGGGGACGGTTGCGACGTGGGGCTCACCGCATCGGGGGAACCCTGGCCGGTATAGGCGTGTTGTTTGGGATCACGGCCCTGACTCCCGGCGAACTGATGATCGGCTGCTGCATCATCTTGCTGATGTTCCCAACCGAGGCCTATATGGTCCGGAACTACGGCCTTGCCCTCAGCTTTTTCACGCCGCTGATTATCCTGATGCTTCAGCTGGCTAATCCGAAGAGCGGATCCCAGATGGTGTGGGACTGCGCTATGGGAAATCTTCTCGGTGTCGTTGTCGGCATTGCGGCCGCTTCAATTTTCGAACGGCAGCCCCGAACCACGATCTAGAAACTCCGCAACTGCGGCGCGGCAGATCAGAAGCATGAACCCAGAAGAAAAATAAGACGAACGAGATCTATTAAGTAGCCGCAGGCCTACCGCAGCCCCATCGGCAGGACATAAGCTGGCCTTGAACTCGCATAATTCATCGAGGATAAGGAAAAAGCATGTCTGATGCAGCTGTGCCAACTGTTGGCGCAAAACTATCGGCAGAATTCTTGGGCACACTCGTGCTGGTCTTCGGTGGCTGTGGTTCAGCGATCTTCGCAGCCAAGGTCATCGCAGATGAAACCGTGAACATGGGCATCGGATTCCTGGGCGTAGCTCTGGCTTTCGGTTTCACTGTGCTGATCATGGCGTACGCAGTAGGGCATATCTCCGGCGGCCATTTCAACCCTGCCGTCACCCTGGGCACGGCCTTTGCCGGGCGCACCCCGTGGAAGGATGTCCTCCCGTACATCGTCACGCAGATCGTCGCTGCTTCGGTGGCGGGTGCCGTGCTGTTCTGGATCGCTTCGGGCAAGGACGGATTCAACGCAGTCGAATCCGGTTTCGCTTCCAATGGCTATGGGGAGCGATCGCCAGATGGCTATTCGCTGGTTGCGGCACTGGTCGCAGAGATCGTTTTGACTGCGATCTTCCTGTACGTGATCCTCGGCTCCACCGACAAGCGCGCGCCGCAGGGTTTCGCGCCGATCGCTATCGGCCTGTCATTGACCCTGATCCACCTGGTGTCCATTCCCATCACCAATACCTCGGTCAACCCGGCACGTTCCCTGGGCGTCGCATGGTTCGCCGGCCCGGAAGCCTTGGGCCAGGTATGGCTGTTTATCCTGGCACCGGTTATCGGTGCGGCCATTGCCGGTGTCAGCTACAAGGTGCTCTTCCCGGCCTTCGTGGACAAGGGTCGCGAAGGTTTCGACAAGAACTAGCAGATGATGGGAGCTCGCGGTTACCGCAACTCGCTGAACCCAGTCCAGCAGACTTCGACGTCGGCTGGACTGGGTTCGTCCTTTCACGTGGAACGATGAACTTGGGAAATCCACATGGAAGGCGATTAGGCTTGTCATATGCAACAACGGCCAGAGTACATGAACCCCTATTCGGCTCCGCGGCCCAAGCAACGCGTCTTCAACGCCGGTCAATTCACCAAGGGCGACTTCTGGACAGTTCTTGCCTACCTCGTCTTCTTTGTCGGGGGCGCAGCAGGCCTCATCGGCTTGATCCCTGGCTACATGGGCGCCTTCTCCACCCAGGAACAGGCGCTGTTCGGGATCAACCTGATCCTGTATGTCACCTTCTTCATTCTCGCGATGATCCAGTGCGGTCCGCAGTTCTTCGAGTCGTTCAAGACCATGCGCTACCACCCCTGGGCCAAATGGCTGATGCTGCCCGGTGGCTGGTTCCTGACCATCATGGCCAACGGAATCATCGTCGCATTGACGGGCCAAGCGGCCACCAGCGAGAACCAGGCGGCCCTGGAATCCATGGCCGGAACGGTGCCGCTGCCGGTCATGCTGGTCGTCACTGCGCTCTTCGGCCCATTCGTCGAGGAATACCTGTTCCGCCATCTGCTCATTGGCAAGCTTTCACGCAAGCTCAACGTCTGGATTTGCGCACTGATCTCCACGGTGCTGTTCGCCAGCATCCACTTCATTGGCGCGGGCATCGGCTCTTGGCTGGAAGTCGTGCCGTACTTCATGCTGGGCGTCATGATGGGTGTTGCCTACATCCTCAGCGGCAAGTCGCTGGCCTACTCCTACATGCTGCATGTCATTAACAATGCAGTAGCGTTGCTGGTGGTGTACCTGATCTACCCGCTGCTTCCTGTGGGAGCCTAGGCAGTGGCATTTACCGGACTCGAACCGAACACCCCCGCCTATCGGGACATGCTGCTGGCGCTTTTTGCCGGCGGCGTTGCCACGTTCTCCCAGCTCTATGCGGTGCAGGGGCTGCTGCCGGTGATCGCCGGCTATTTCCACATCACCTCTTCGCACACGGCACTTGCCGTTTCATCAGCGACCCTGGGGCTGGCATTGGCCGTGACTCCATGGGCCATCATTTCCGACCGCGTCGGGCGCCGCAAGGTCATCAGCATCGCCCTGATCTCTTCGGTTGCCCTGGGACTGCTCAGCTGCCTGTCGCCAAGCTTCGAGTTCCTGGTGGCGATCCGGTTCTTCGAGGGAATTGCCTTGGCAGGTGTTCCCGGCTCTGCACTGGCCTTCCTCGTTGACGAGGTCAATCCGCGAGCCGTTGCCGTGGCCAGCGGCACCTATATCTCCGGCACCACCCTTGGCGGGCTGGCCGGACGCTTGGTCGCCAGCTTTGTCGCAGACCCGGCCGGCTGGCGCTGGGGGGTCGCGGCAGTGAGCATCATGGCTGGCCTGGCGACGTTCTTCTTCCTGTTCAAGGCGCCCAGCGCCCAGGGCTTCGACCCCATCCACAGCCAGAACCTGCGCAGCATCGCCAAGAAGTTCGCACATGCATTGCATGGCAAAATGGCACTGGTTTATGCCCAGGGATTCTTGCTCATGGGCGGATTCGTGGCCGTCTACAACTACCTGGCTTTCCGGCTGGAAGCACCGCCCTACCTGATTCCGGCTTCGTGGGCGGCACTGGTCTTCTTGGCCTACCTTTCTGGAACCTACACCTCGGTGGCCAGCAGCAAACTCGTCGCCAAGGCTGGACGGCGAAATACCCTGCGCATCAGCATTCTCACCAGCGCCCTGGGCTTGCTGCTGACCCTGGCCGGGAACCTGGTCGTGATCATCAGCGGGTTGCTGATCTTCACCGCTGGCTTCTTCGCGGCCCACGCGGTCGCCAGCGGGTGGGTGCCGGTGCTGGCCACCGGAGCCAGGGCGCAGGCCTCCAGCCTGTACAACTTGTTCTACTACGTGGGCTCGTCACTGCTTGGCTGGCTCATCGGCATCCCCTTCATGCACTACGGTTGGGCCAGCGTCGTGCTCTGCGTTGGCGCGTTGCAGGTGGTTGCCCTGATCCTGGCTTCCTTGCTCTCCAAAAGGGACCCATCCCTTCGCGGATAATTCATATTCCGCATTCGGAATACTCAACTTTGCGCGGAATATCAGGTCAGATGGTCGAATTCTCCTGATACCCACCTGGCATAGCGTTCCGCAGAGAACTGGACCACCCGGTGGGCATCGGCCTGGATGCGGGCCGCGAAGTTGTTGTAGAGGCGGTCGAACTTCACCGGCTCCAGATCCTTGGCCATGCGCCGCACCACGGCAGCCGAGAGCGGGATGCGGTTGGGGTAGCTGCGCAAGAAGGTCGCATTGCCATCGGCCACGGGGAAAACCGCGTCGCCAGCCAGCAGGACTCCGCGGCCATCGGCCCCTGCTTCCCAAACAGCCGCAGTGCTGCCCGGGAAGTGGCCGCCGAGCTGCATCAGCCTGATCCCGGGCAGCACCTCAAAAGGCTGGGACCAGGTCCTGACGGCGGCTGAGGAATACTGGACCCACTGCGCATCTTTCTCGGCGACGAGGATCGGCGCATCACCCAGCGCCTGGCTGTATTGCTGCTGCACCCCGTACATGTGCGGATGGCTCGCCACAATGGCCGCCAGCTTTCCGCGGCTATCCAGCCAATCAATGATTTCTCCGGTAATCAGCCCGGGCACGTCGAAGAGCAGGTTGCCCGCGGTGGTCTCCACGAGCAAGGAGCTTTGGCCTATGCCGATTTCGGGAGAAGCAATCGCATTCAGTCCCGGCTCCAGCGAAGTGATCGTCAGCTGGTGGCCGGCTGCTGCCAGGTCTTCGGTGCGCACCCAACGCTGGATTCCGCCCGGAATGTACTGGCGTTCATCGGCGCAGATGGGGCAGGTGCCGGTGGGTTGCGGGCCCGGCGGGAACTCCACGGCGCAACCCGCGCATTGCCAATGGCCAATATGTTCTTGTCCCATGGGAAACCTGTTTTCTGGTGGCGGTGCTGGCTGTGCCCTGCTTGCTTCCAAACCTAGTACTCGCTCCGGACGCAGGAAAGAGGACTGCACCGGGAATCCTCCTGCGCGCAAGCAAATGGTGAAAGTCCACTCTGCTTCGTAGAGTTGAGGTTGTGAATCCTTCAACCCCCACCGAATCCCCGCGGAGCTTGGCCCGGCAGATCCTTGCCTTGGCAGTTCCCGCCTTGGGTGCTTTGATCGCCGAGCCGCTGTTCTTGATGGCCGATTCGGCCATCGTGGGCCACCTTGGCGTGGCCGAGCTGGCCGGCGCCGCACTGGGCACCACGGTGCTGCACACTGCGGTGGGGTTGATGATCTTCTTGGCCTATGCCACCACGCCAGCTGTAGCCAGGGCCCTGGGCGCAGGCAACCCCGGCAAGGCCATGGCGGCGGGGCGTGATGGCATGTGGTTTGCCATAGTCCTCGGGGTGGTGCTGTCGCTGCTCGGATACTTCAGTGCCGATCGGCTTGTGGGCTTGATGGGCGGCGAAGGGGAAACCGCTGGATTCGCCGTCGATTACATCCGCTACTCGATGCCTGGCCTGACCGCGATGCTGCTGGTCCTGGCAGCCACCGGCGTGCTGCGTGGCATGCAGGACACGAAAACACCGTTGATCGTGGCCACCGCTGGCTTCGGCTTGAATATCGTCCTGAACTTCGTGCTGGTCTACTGGGCCGATATGTCCGTAGCCGGTGCCGCGCTTGGCACATCGATCGCCCAGTGGATGATGGCGGTGGTGTATTTGTGGATGATCTTGCCAAGAATCCGCAAGCAAGGAATTTCCATGGCGCCGAGCTGGTCCGGGTTCATTTCCACCGGGCAAGTCGGTTCCTGGTTGATGCTGCGCAACCTGAGCATGCGCGCGGCGTTGCTCCTCACGGTTCTTGTCGCCACCAACGCCGGCACCCAGACACTCGCAGCGCACCAGCTGGTCTTCACGATCTTCAGTTTCCTGGCCTTTGCACTGGATGCGTTGGCTATTGCGGCCCAGGCCATGATTGGCCAGGAGCTGGGCCGCGGGGATGCAGAGCAGGTCCGCAAGCTCACCGGGATCATGAGCCGCTGGGGCATCTGCTTCGGCGTGGTCACCGGGATCCTGCTGCTTGCCACCTCGTGGGTCTTCCCGATGATCTTCACCCCGGATGAGCAAATCCGTCAGCTGACCACCGTTGGGCTGTGGGTGCTGGCATTGTCCCAGCCGTTGTGCGGTTTGGTGTTCGTGCTGGACGGCGTGCTCATCGGTGCGGGGGATGCCCGCTATCTCGGGTTGGTGGGCATAGCCAACCTTGTTCTCTACGTGCCGATGCTCTGGGCGGTTCAGGTCTTTGCCAAGGATTCCACGTCAGCGATTCTGTGGATCTGGGTTGCTTTCGCCATCGGCTACATGGCAGCTCGCGGCGTGAGCCTGTCCCTGCGTGCCAGGAATAGTGCATGGATGCGGTTGGGCAGCTGAACCCAGGCCACCGGGCCGCTCGCCACCGATTACTCCTGGAGCTCCATTGCCTGGGCGGCAATCTCATGGGTGACCGCATGGTCCAGTGAGCTGGTGGTGCCCCGGCACCCGGATCCGGGCTGGGCAACGAGCTGTTGCGCTGGGCTGGTCAGGTGCTTGGCGCTACCGGTTTGCGCGAGCTCCAATGCGTATTCGAGGGCGTGGCCGATACCGGTACAGGACGCTACCGTTTTCCGGATGACGGCGTTCGATGCCTTCGAAGATGTTCTCGCGGACCACGAAGAAGTCCACGTCCCCTGGCTGGCGGAATTGCAGCAGGCTGCCCACGGCGCAGGAGAAGAGCGAGTCATGCACGCCAAGCCGCTCAATCCGGTTATCGGGCATCATCTGCCTGTGCTTGGCGTTGGATCCAGCTTGAACCAGAAAGTCGTCAGCGGACTCGTTCAGTGAGCGCAGGCCTTCTGGCATGGCATCGGTGCTGACGCCAGCGCCGGCAAGCACGGCGATGCTGTGTGCCTTGCCCATGATGCACCAGTGGTTGGCCGCTAGTGATGTCCCAGCATGGCTCGGCGGATGGATTCCAGATGCAGCGTCATGGCCTCGGCGGCCGCTGAAGGATCTGAATTCTGTATGGCGGCAAAGATCGACTGGTGCTCGGCCAGCTCGTCCGATTGGGACATGTATGGCTGCATGGAAGGCAAGACGTAGTGGGCTCGGGCGGTTTGCGTGAAGCAGTTCTCCAGGCTGTCCACAATGCGGGAGTTGCGCGATGCCGCGGCCAGTTCGCTATGGAAGCACTGGGCGGCATGCATGGAGGCAATGGGGTCGGAGACCGCCAGCTTTTGCTGGGCTTCAAGGTGCCCGGCCAGGGAAACCACAAGCGCGGCCGAATGCATGCTGGCTACCTGTCCTGCCACATGCGGTTCGAGCAAGCTGCGCAGTTCCAGGACTTCATAGACATCATTCATCGAGATGGCGCGAACCAGATAGCCCTTCTTGGGCAGCACCTGCAGCAGGCCCTCGCTGGTGAGCTGGCGCAGGGACTCGCGCACCGGGGTCTTGGAGACCTCGAACTCCTGGGCCAGTGCCGGTTCGATGATCAGGCTTCCCGGGGCAAGTTCCCCGCGGTTGATGCGTTCGCGCAAGGTGAGCGTGAGCTGTTCGGAGAGCGAGCTGGCCATGGTTTTCCGATTCCTAAGGGGCGTAACTTGGCGACCTGATCTAGCTATCGCTCTGGGCAACACTCTAGTCTGGGATTAAATATATTTCAGGTATCTTACGGAACACCACTTTATCGCAAGGACTACGACTGTGCCGATCACCCAGAACTCTGCCAGCACGCAGCAAGCGCGCAACCGGCGCCGGGCCCTGTTCGCCTCTGTCTTCGGCACGGCCATTGAATGGTACGACTACGCGCTGTATGGCGCGGCCGCATCGGTGGTGATCGGTCCGCTGTTCTTCGCCGGAGCCGGAGAAGCGGCGGCCTCGATCGCGTCCTTTGCGACCTTCGCGGTGGGCTTCGTGGCCCGCCCGCTGGGCGGTGTGCTCATCGGCCACCTGGGGGACCGGTTCGGGCGCCGCCCGGCCATGCTGCTCTCGGTCATCCTGATGGGCATCGCCACCGTGGGCATCGGCCTGCTGCCGACCGCGCAGACCTGGGGCGTGTGGTCCGTGGGCCTGCTGGTGCTGCTGCGCCTGATCCAGGGATTCGGCGCTGGCGCGGAACTGACCGGTGCCATGACGCTGGTGGCCGAATACGTGGAGCCGAGAAAACGCGGGTTCTACACCTCGCTGGTGCTGTCCACCCCGCCGCTGGGCATCGCGCTGGCCACCGTGTGCTTCTTCCTGGTCTCGCTGGCCGGTGACGTGGTACTGCTCGGGTGGGCCTGGCGCATCCCATTCCTGGTCTCGGCACTGCTGTTCGTCGTGGCCATCTACATCCGCAACAAGCTGGAAGAGACCCCTGACTATGCCGCCGCCATGGCCTCGGCCCGTGCCGAGCAGCAGCAGGCCAAGCTCCCCATCGTGCAGGTCTTCGCCGCGCACTGGCGCCGCGTGGCCCTGGGCTTCCTGGCCATCACCGGGCATAACGCGGTGAACTACATCCTTGCGGTCTTCGCGCTGAGCCTGATGGTCACCAGCGGCATGGAACGCAGCCATGCGCTGCTGGCGGTCACCCTGGGCTCCTTGGTCTCCGTATTGCTCACGCCGGTGGGCGGCTGGCTCGCCGATCGGTTCGGCGCTTCCAAGGTGCTGGCGGCGGGAAACATTTCAGGCTTGGTCCTCGCTTTCCCGATCTTCGCACTGATCTCCACCGGCGAGTTCGCCCTCGGGTTCCTGGGCATCGCCGCCGGCTACGCGCTGGTGATCCCGTGCACTTCCGGTGCCCAAGGGGCCTTCCTCACCGAGCTGTTCCCCGTCTCGGTGCGCTTCTCCGGGATTGCCATCGCGCGCGAACTGAACGGCGCCATCGTCGCTGGGCTCTCGCCGCTGATTGCCGCTGCGCTCTTGCAGGCGGGCAACGGCTCCATCGCGATGCCAGCGGGATACCTGGCGCTGTGCTGCCTGTCCTCGGCCATTGCAATCTTCATCGGCACCCGCGCAAGCTCGCGCACCCTGTACTAGACCGGCAATTTCCACCGAAGTAAAGGAACAATCCATGGGTAATCTCAAGCGCCAACTGCCCGACGTGGCCGAACTGGTCAGCCTGATGAAGTTCAAGCTCCCCTCCACTAGCCCTCGCGCCGCCCGGCTGGCCGGTGCCGCCGACATCTGGGATCTGCGCAAGATCGCCAAGCGCCGCACCCCCGCCGCGGCCTTCGACTATGTCGATGGCGCTGCCGGGCGAGAAATCACCGCGACCCGCGCCCGAGCGGTGTTCGACAGCGTTGAGCTGTTGCCGCGAATCCTGCACGGAACCGCGCAGTCGGATCTTTCCACCACCATTGCCGGTGCCCCATCGGCATTGCCCTTCGGCATCGCCCCCACCGGTTTCACCCGCTTCATGCACTCCGAGGGCGAAATCGGCGGCTCGCGGGCTGCCCAGAAAGCAGGGATTCCCTTCAGCCTGTCCACCATGGGCACCCGATCCATCGAGGAGGTCGCCGAGGCGGCACCCGAGGGCCGCAAATGGTTCCAGCTCTATCTGTGGAAGGACCGGGAAAAGTCCAGGGCGCTGGTGGAACGTGCTGCTGCAGCGGGCTATGACACCTTGCTGGTCACCGTGGACACCCCGGTAGCCGGCCAGCGCCACCGCGATACCCGCAACGGCATGAAGATCCCGCCGGAATTGACCGTGAAGACCGTGCTCGATGCGTCGTACCGACCCGAATGGTGGTACAACTTCCTGACCACCGATTCGCTGAAGTTCGCATCGCTGTCGGATACGTCGGCAGACCTGCCAACGATCATCAACTCCATGTTCGATTCCTCCTTGGACTTCGAGGATCTGAAATGGATCCGCGAGCTGTGGAAGGGCCAGCTTTTCGTCAAGGGCGTGCTCACCAGCGAAGACGCTGCCAAGGCACAGGCCGCCGGTGCTGACGGACTGGTGGTCTCCAATCACGGCGGACGGCAGCTGGACCGCGCGCCGATCGCCTTCGAGGCCTTGGGCGAAGTGCGTGCCGAAGTCGGTGAGGACATGGAAATCATCATGGATTCGGGCATCATGTCCGGCGCGGACATTGTCGCCGTGCTGTGTGCCGGAGCGGACTTCGTGCTGATTGGCCGCGCCTACCTCTACGGCCTGATGGCTGGGGGAGAGGAAGGCGTCAGCCGTGCCATCGAATTGCTGGCCAAGGAAGTGGAAGTGACTATGCAGCTGATGGGCGCGGCGAGCATCGGGGATCTGGACCAGTCGCTGATTCGCCGCCGTGGCTGATGTGATTAACCCCGGGCGAAGTGGCGGTTAGTTCTATGAGCGGTAGAATAGAAATTGTGCCTGCACCAAAAACCACCCCAGTTCAAGCTTCAGATGTTTTCCGCCCGGTCTTCCTGCGCGGCCTGACGGCCCTGGCCTATGCCCTGATGTCGATTTTCTGGATCGGCGCAGATGACAAAGTTGTCACTTACTCCACGGCAGCGTTCCTCGTTGTCACTGGCGTGTTCATGTGGCAGTACGTATCTGTGGAAAGCGCGCCGGAGAAGTCGCGCGCCCCCTACGCGCTGGGTGCGGGATTGATGCTTCTGGCTGGTATCGCCACCATCTTCGTCAGCTCGATTGCCTGGGTCGGCTATGTGGGTGCCTTTGCATTCCTGGCCGGAGGCATTGCCGAGCTCATCGTCTTTGCCAAGCATCGCGAGGCCTTCCCGCCGTTCAGGAACCAGCTGGTTACCGGCGCGGTGGGCGTGATCTTGGCCATTTCGCTGTGCTTCAGCGGTGGCATGGATGTGCACGCATTGTTCGGCCTGATTGGCGGCGGAACTATCGTTCTGGCCGTTTTCGCGCTGATTGCCGCCTTCGGCCATCGCCATGAAATGAAGGCAGCCGCCCCGACCACGATCAATTCGCCGGACCAGGAAAGCAACTAGTCTTTAGGTCTGCAGTAAAAGTAGAAACGGAGTTCCTGGTGGGAAACAACAAGAAGAAGCAACCGTGGAGCCAGTCAATCAAGGGCCCACTGAGCTTCTCGCTGATCCTGGCCATCGTCGCCGGCGTGGTCGGCTTGGTTAGCTCCACCGGCGGATCGCAGAATCCCTTGCGCTTCGATATCGGTTTGGCCTGTTTCGGCATCGCCTTTGTCGCAAGCCTGCTGGTCATCTCGGTGATGACCATGGCTGCCAAGGACAATGATCCTGACCTGGGAAAGGGGACCGGGGTAAACCGATCCTCATCCAACCCGGACAAGAAGTTTGAAGACTGATAATAAAGCTTAGCCACGCGGCATGACGCGCTGAGACTGTCCATCCACAGATAGTCCCAGCGCGTTGTCGTTTGCCGGGCCAATTGATCGAGGCAGGACGCCTCAAGCACGCACCAAGGATTTCAAGTGAGTAGCACGAGTATCTCTGATCAGCATGGCCGCACCCCACTGGGCAAGCAGCTGCGACGGCGCAAGTCCATCCAGGCGATGGCCAACGACGCCGCGAACAACGCCGGGCTCGGGACGCTCAAGCGCTCGCTGGGCGTCACCCAGCTGGTCATGATCTCCGTCGGAGCCACCCTGGGCACCGGCATCCTGGTGATCCTCGGATCTGCCGTTCCGGTCGCCGGCCCGGCGATCTGGATCGCCTTCGTGCTGGCCGGCATCACCGCGCTGCTTTCGGCGGTCTCCTATGCCGAAATGGCGGGCATGGTCCCGGTCTCCGGCTCCAGCTATTCCTATTCCTACGCCACGCTGGGCGAAGGCATGGCCTGGGTGTGCGGTTGGTGCCTGGTCTTGGAATACGCAGTTTCCGCGGCAGCGGTGGCGGTGGGTGCCGGCGCCTACGTGAACCAGACGCTGGAGATCTTCGGCCTGGCTTTGCCCCAAGCCCTGGCCGCCGGCCCGGGCGACGGCGGCGTCATCAACCTCTCGGCATTGATCGTGGTCATCTTGGCGACCCTGCTGCTGGTTCGCGGTGCCCGCGAATCGGCACTGGCCAACACCGTCATGGTGATCGTGAAGATCGCCATCCTCGTCTTCTTCGTGGTGGTCGCCTTCACCGCTTTCAATGCCGGGAACTTCGCTCCGCTGCTGCCCATGGGCGCCGCGGGCGTGACCGGGGCAGCGTCCATGGTCTTCTTCTCCTACATCGGCTTCGACGCGGCCTCGACCGCCGGCGAGGAAGCCAAGAATCCGCAGAAGGACCTGCCGCGGGCAATCATGATCGCCATGGTGCTGGTAACCACCATTTACGTGCTGGTTGCCGTAGCTGCCATTGGCGCCCGGGAGTGGAACTGGTTCGCCGAGTCAGAAGCCGCCCTGGTGCAGATTGTTTCCGAAATCACCGGACAGAAGTGGATGGTCTTGGCTTTCGCCCTGGCCTCGGTGATCGCGATCGTCTCGGTGGTGCTGACCACCTTGTACGGGCAGACCCGCATCCTGCTCTCCATGGGCCGCGACGGCTTGATCCCTCGCTTCTTCGCCAAGGTTTCGCCCAGCACCCGCACCCCGGTCATCGGCACCTACGTCACCGGCGCGGTCGTGGCCATTGCCGCCTCGCTGATTCCTCTGGGCCAGCTGGCCGAAGCGACCAGCATCGGCACCCTGTTCGCCTTCTCGTTGGTAGGTGTCTCGGTAATGTACCTGCGCAAAACCCAGCCGGATACCCCACGGACCTTCCGCGTCCCGCTGTATCCGGTGACCCCGATTCTGGGCATCTCTGCCTGCCTGTTCCTGATGTTCAACCTGGCTGGCATCACCTGGCTGGTCTTCGCCATCTGGATGGCTGTGGGAGCTGCGATCTATCTGGGCTTCGGCCGCCGCAATTCGCGCCTCGGCGCCTTGGACGCCAAGGCCTATGAAGCGGAACTGAATCTCTGACACTTTCGTCATGCGCTGGGGTTGCGGGCACTGCGGGCTAAGCTGTGTGGTGGACCACTATCGCAGCTCATGAAGGAAACACCATGCACCAGGAACCGATCAGCACCGCCGACCTCTACGACCAGCATGGGGATGCACTGCAGTCCGTCTCGGCTCAATTCCAGGACTTTGGCGGGCGGCTGTCCTTCCACGGGCCGGCACGTACCGTGAAGTGCCATGAGGACAACGGCCTGGTCAAGGAGATCCTGAGCTTCCCGGGCAATGGCGCAGTGCTCGTGGTCGATGGGGGAGCATCCCTGCGTTACGCCCTGATGGGTGACATGATTGCCGCGAATGCCGAAGCCAATGGCTGGGCCGGGGTCATCATCAGCGGCGCCGTACGCGACCGTGCGGCACTGGCTGAGATGGAACTCGGGATCAAGGCACTGGGCAGCAACCCGCGCAAAACCGTCAAGCGCTCGCACGGTTCGGTGGATGAAGTGATCAGCATCGGGGATGTGAAGGTCCGACCGGGCGCGATGGTGTATGCGGATATCGACGGGATTCTTGTCGAAAACTAGCCGCTGGCCCATCCAGCTAGGGCTTGTCGCCTGCGCCTTCCCATTCCGCTTTGAACTCCTCGGTGCCCAAGGCCTCCAAATCCGCGCGGATCTGGACGATCAGCCGCTCAGCTTCTTCGAGGCTGGAGGTTGTCATGCGCAGCAGTACCGAATCGTCTTGGCGGGAATGCACGACTACCTGGGGCTCGTTCGCTTCGTACTCGGCATCGCCCAGCGTGGCAGAAGCCAGAGCTACAACCCAGCGGGCCGCGGCTTTCAATGGTCCGCTCTCAGCTGCTTCTATCCGTGCCTCGTAATCATCCGAAGCGTGGGTTTCCTGAGTCATGACCTGCCCCTTCCACTACTGCAACTGCCGGTATCCCGGTTGTGTGTTCATCATATGGCCCGGGCAAGGTAAAAGGCGAGGGGCATCGCCCAACGCCATTTTGGCCACGTGCTGGCCCGTTATCTTTTTGATAGTCCCTAAAAAGAGGATCATAGGGACTGTCGGCCGACCAATCTCGGCATGGTGTCTTGCCCCTGTCTAACCAATGATCCGGGGGGTGTTGCCACCGAGATTGGGATGGCAGCGTGGTGATGAAGTGCGCAGGGGCGCTGGCCGATCACGGACGAAACTAGACTTGGTGTGCTCAGTGTCGGGGTTCTGGCTAGTCGATACGTTTTCCGGCTTTGCGCGCACGGTAGGCGCGCACGTGCTCGCGGTTGGCGCAGTTGCCGGTATCGCAGTACAGCTTGGAGCGGTTGCGCGACAGATCCAGCAGGGCCGCCTCGCAGTCCTCCGAGGCGCAGATCCGCAGCCGCTGCAATCCGCCGGAGCGGATCACTTCCGCCAGTGCCATCGCGGCGTCCACGGCCATGCGGTCGTAGAGCGGGGTGCTGTTGGTGGTGGCGTGCAGGTGGTAACCCAGCGATTCGCTCTTGATCAATTGAGGCTGGGCGTTGGCGTTGCGCAGGATCGCATTGACCCGGAAGACGGATTCTTCTTCGGTACCTATCCAGATGTTCTTCAGCTGGGAACGCAACTGGCGAATGGAGCGAAGCTCTGCCTGGTTGTGCGCGCGGGAGCCTTCGAAATTCTCGGCATCAAGGAACTCATCGAGATCAGCGACGGTGGAGAGCATATCCACGATTTGCACCTCGGTATTCAGAAGGTTCACCACGGACTTCAATGAAGCTTCGATATCTGGTGCAAAGGTCATAATTCGTTCCTGGAAGCTGGGTAGATTGACTGCCACTCAAGCCTAACCGTATCGTCATGCTCATACCCCCATTTGCCCCTGAACGGCGGCATGAAATTCTTCGCGAAAGACTTCAAAGACCCTCATGAGCGACCTGTCTGATTCCGGCCTTCCGGCCGCCACTGCCGGCAGTCCAGTACTGCGTCAAAGCCAGTCCCGGGGGATCTGGATTGCGCTGGCATCCTCCGCGGCCTTCGGGATTTCCGGCTCCTTCGCCAAGGGGCTTTTCGAAGCAGGGTGGAGTCCCACTGCGGCCGTGGCCGCACGCATGGCCGGCGCCGCGCTGGTCCTGGCGATCCCTGCGGTCCTGGCGATGCGCGGCCGCTGGACGTTGCTGCGCACCAACTGGGTGTCGATTGTGCTCTTCGGATTGTTTGGAGTGGGAGCCTGCCAGCTGTGCTATTTCTTGGCGGTGCAGCGCTTGGATGTCGGGGTGGCTTTGCTGCTGGAGTATCTGGCTCCGGTGCTCATCGTGCTGGTGCTCTGGGCCAAGCACCAGAAGCGCCCGTCGGCGGCAACGATCGCTGGCACCCTATTGTCATTGGCAGGCCTGGTGGCGGTGCTGGATCTGACCGGCACCACGCGGATTGATCCGATCGGCGTGCTCTGGGGCTTGGGGGCAGCGGTGGGCCTGACGGTCTACTTCTTCATTAGCGCCAAGGTCGATGGCGCGCTGCCACCCATCATGCTGTCGGCCGGTGGCATGGCCGTTGGCGCGCTAACCATGCTGCTGGTTGGCGGCTTGGGAATCCTTCCAATGCAGTGGGCCGCCGGCAGCGGATCATTTGCTGGATATGAAACCCCGTGGTGGTTGGCCTTGACCGGGCTGATCCTGATCGCCACCGTGTTCTCCTACACCACCGGTGTGATGGCCGCCCGGGAACTGGGGTCCAAGGTGGCCAGCTTCATCTCCTTGACCGAGGTGCTTTTCGCGGTGCTGTGGGCTTGGCTGCTGCTCTCCGAGCTGCCGGGTGCGGTGCAGCTGTTCGGCGGCCTGCTGATTGTGTGCGGCGTGGTGCTGGTGCGTGTCGATGAACTGCGTGCGGCACGCAAGGGGATCTAAGCGGCCCGTAGGGTAAAAACGCGCACGCGATGCCAATTGTTGTGCGCCGGATGCCAAGGGAAAACCCGCTGGCCTGTACAGGCTGGGAGAAACAAGTTTCGCAGGCATCCTAGCTGGAGGAATACCCATGGGCAGCAAGTCGGTCATAGTCGTAGGCGCAGGTTCGGCTGGCTCGGTGGTCGCGCGCCGGCTCGTGGATGCCGGGGCGCGGGTGACCTTGTTCGAAGCTGGCTCCGAGGACACCAACCCTGCCATCCACGACCTCTCGCGCATGGGCGAGCTGTGGCATAGCAAGGACGACTGGGATTACCACACCGTCCCGATGGCCGGGGCAGCGAACAAGCCGATGCACCTGCCACGGGGCAAGGTGCTCGGCGGTTCCCACGCGCTGAATGCGACCATCTGGGTGCGCTGCGCCCCGCAGGATTTCGATGACTGGGCCAAGGACTGCGGCGAGCAGTGGGCCTGGAAGAATGTCCTGCCGATCTACAAGGAAATCGAGAACTTCTCTGGCGGCGCCAGCGAATTCCACGGCAGCGATGGGCTGGTGCCGGTGGACAACGACTACGAGCTGGATGAGATCCACCAGTCGATTATCGACGCCGCGGTGCAGTCCGGAATCCGGTTCAATCCCGACTACAACGGCGAGCAGCTGGAAGGCGTTTCCAAGGAGCAGATCAACGTTGCTGGCGGCGAACGCATCAACACCTGGAAGGCCTATCTGAAGCCGGTGCGCGAGTGCATGGAAATCATCACGGACGCCGAGGTGCATTCGGTGATCCTCGAATCCGGATCCGCGGTAGGCGTGCGCTATCGGATCGGCGGGCAGCTGCAGGAGCTGCGCGCGGATGAGGTGGTGCTCAGCGCCGGTGCCCTGGGATCCCCGCAAATCCTGTTGCGCTCAGGCATCGGCCCGGTGGCCGAGCTCGAAGCCGCGGGCGTCATGCCGCTGCATGAGCTGGATCAGGTCGGAAAGAACCTGCATGACCACCTGCTGGCACCGGTGATTGCCGAAACCACCACCCGCGCGATACCCGCCCCGCGTGCCGGGGTCTCCGTCTCGCAATCGCACATGTTCACCCGATCCCGCGAGGGCCTGGATCGCCCGGACACCCAGCCGATCTTCTTCGCCGTGCCCATGTACTCCCCGGGCATGGAACCGGTCGACGGCACTGCCTTCACCTTGCACTCCGGGATCGTCACCCCGCACAGCCGCGGCGAAATCACCCTGGGCGGGCCCGGCCTGGATGACCCGGTGAACATCGATTTGAATGCGCTGGATGATCCGCGGGATATGCAGGCATTCCTGGTATCGATGAAGCAATGCCGCGCGATGGTGGAGCAAGATGCCTTGGCCGGGGACTGGGGAGCGAGGGAAATCTACCCGGGCGAAGAAATACGCGGCGATGAGCAGCTGGAGGATTACATTCGGAACAACGTAGTGACCTACCACCACCAGGTGGGTACCTGCCGCATGGGCACGGATGCGCAGGCCGTGGTGGATCCGCAGCTGCGGGTACGCGGCTTGGAAGGGCTGCGCGTCATCGATGCCTCGATCATGCCCAAGATCACCACCGGAAACACCAATGCCCCGGCCATCCTCATCGGCGAGCTGGGCGCCAAATTCCTCCTGGCTGATCTTCGGCTCTGACAGGCGGCGCACTATGGCGGCGGCCAAGGAGAACGAGCCCTCACATTCCAAGAGACGATGATTCCGTGGACCGCAGCTGGCGATGGAACGCGCGCCAGCTGCGTGTGAGATACATCGAATAAACTGCTTCAGGGCGAAATCGTTTCAAGCTGAAATGATATTTTGAAGGGATGAACGAACACCGGATTCCGCAGTTCCAATGGAACTCGCTGAGCTATCTCACCGCCCGAGCCGGACGCATCGGCACCCAGGAGCTCACCGAGCTGATGGAATCCGAGTCCTTGTCCCGGCATCATTTCACCATCATCTGCGCGCTGGAGGAGTTCGGCGGCATCTCCCAGAACAACTTGGCAGATCGCTCGAATGTGAACCGCGGCCATCTGGTGGCCTACCTCGATCAGCTGTCGAGCCGTGGGATCCTGGAACGCGAAGTTGATCCGGAGGACCGCCGCCGCAACGTCATCACGCTGACTCCCGAGGGCCGGAAATTCGCTGCCCGGGCGATGGAGGCTGCCTCGCATAACGAAGCCAAGGTCTTCGGCGCATTGGATGAGCCGCAGCGGGAGCAGCTGCGCGCCTTGCTGCAGCTGGTCGCTACGCAGGACGGCGAGGCACGCCAGTGAAGCGCCACTTAGAAGAAATAGTGCAGCGCAGCGTCGTCGTGGCCCCTCACCGCCCGTCGCTCATCCCGGCAGCCAAGGCGACGATCAGCCTGGCCGCGCCGCTGATCCTGTTGGCCGGCCTTGGCCGCCTTGACTGGGCAATGTATGCAGCGTTCGGCGCCTTCTGCGCGGTCTTCGGCCGTTTCGACGCGTACGCGCCGCGTTTCTGGCAGCAGCTCTCGGCAGGTATCGTGCAACTGGCCGCAATGCTGCTGGGCACCTATTTTTCGCTCATCGAGGCACCGTTCCCGGTACGCGTGCTCGTGCTGGCATTCATTGGTTTTGGCGCCAACTACGTCTCCCATGCCACGCGCTGGATGCCGCCGGGACCGGTCTTCGCGGTCTTCGCCGGCGGCGCCTGCCTGGGCATCCCGGCCACTTCGCAAAGCTTCACCGGGGTGCTGCTGGCCGGCGGCGGAACAATGGCCTTCAGCATGCTGCTGATGCTTGGCCTGTCGATGCGCAAAGCCAACCTGCTTCATACCCTGCGCTCCGGATACGCCTGGTCGCCCTCGCGCCGGGCCATGGCCCAATCGCTCCAAATGGGCACGGGCGTGCTGCTGGCGGGAATCGCAGGGCATCTGCTCAGCGACGGCCACTGGTACTGGGCCAGTCTCGGCGCGATCGCCGCAGTCACCGGCGCTGATGCCTATGCGCGGGTAGCCCGCGGGCTGCAGCGCTGCGCAGGCACCTGCATTGGCGTAGCGCTGACCGCAATAGTTTTCGCCTTCGATTCCCCGGTCTGGGTAATCCTGGCCGCTGCGCTGGCCTCGCAGTTCGTCATCGAGCTGGTGATTCTGCGCAACTATGCGGTGGGGATGGTATTCATGACGGTCACCGCACTGCTCATGGTCCACCTGGTCAGCCCTGAACCGGCCGCGTCCCTGCTCATCGACCGCATTTCCATGACGGCGCTGGGCGCTTTGGTGGGTGCGGTGCAGAGCATCGCCATTTCGCTGCTGGTGGCCCGCCGCCGCCAAGGCCGAACGCCGGGGGCTACCAGTGCTCGGTGACAACCTGCGCTTCGAGCTTGCCGGCCTCGATGGAGATATGGCGGGCTAATTCCAGGTCCAGTGTTCCCAGATGCTCGGGCTGGTTGTGCGTTAGGCGCAGCTCGACGATGGTAACCCGCCACTCCAGGTGCGGATGCCGGTTGTCCTGCTCGGCGCGCAGGCCTACCTGGACAATGAACTGCAAGGCCGTGCTCGCGCAATCGAAACGGTAAGCGGCCCGCAAACCCAAGTCATCACGCTTCCAATCAGGCAAGGCGCCCAGCCTCTGATCGAATTCGAAGCGCGGTAACGGACCGGTTGATGCCATGGTTCTCTCCTCCAAGCGGCAGCGGGTCGGACTATGCAAGTGGTTGCTGCCTGCCATCATGATCGCATCGACCCCGGCTATTGCGGTAGCGATCCCAGCGACTATGCAGTTAGGCCCCGGCATCTGGTGATGCCGGGGCCCGGCTGAGAGAGCTGTCAAGTGCTCGGGCTACTGGCGGATGTCCTCGGCAACCTGTGCGGCGGTTTCCGCTTCGCGCTTGGCGAAGGATTCCGCATCACGGTAGGCGGAGGCCTCATAGCGTTCGTGCGCCACCTTGGCCAGGTGCGCGGCGCGCAGTGCCTGGTGCTGGGGGTTGCGGCGGATGACCAGGTAGCCTGCAGCCAGGATCAGGAACCAGATCGGGGTAATGGCCATAGCCATGAGGGTATCGGTCTGGGTGGTCAGGGCCCACAAGATGAAGCCGAAGAATGCCAGCACAACATATGGCATGAAGCTGCCGCCAGGGACCTTGAACTTCGATGCGTCGTGCAGGTGCGGGCGACGAGCACGGAAGACCAGGTAGCTGAGCAGGATGATGGTCCAGACGAACATGAAGCACAGGGCCGAGACGGTGGTGACCAGTGTAAATGCTCCCATGACCGAATCGCCGCCGTAGAGCAGTGCGACGCCGGCCAGCAGGAACATGCAGGAGAACATCAGGGCGTTGCGCGGAACCTTGCGGCCTGACAGCTTGGTGAACGTCTTCGGTGCATCGCCTTCCATGGACAGGCCACGGAGCATGCGGGAGGTCGAGTAGATACCCGAGTTGGCGCTCGAAGCCGCCGAGGTAAGGACCACGAAGTTGATGATGCCAGCGGCGCCAGCCAGACCGGCCAGGGCGAACATGCCCACGAATGGCGATTGCGCAGCGGAGAACAGATCCCAGGGGGTCACGGCCATCAGGATGATCAGCGCGCCAACGTAGAAGAACAGGATGCGGACAGGAATCGAGTTGATTGCCTTGGGCAGGGTCTTTTCGGGGTCCTTGGTTTCCGCCGCGGTGGTGCCAACCAGCTCAATGCCAACGAAGGCGAAGACCGCGATCTGGAAACCGGCTACGAAGCCCATGAAGCCGGTCGGGAACATGCCGCCGTCGTTCCACAGGTTAGCGAAGGATGAAGAAGCACCGTTGTGCTCGAAACCGGTGATCACCATAACCAGGCCAACCACGATCAGTGCGCCGATGGCGACGATCTTGATCAGCGAGAACCAGAATTCGGTTTCGCCAAAAGCCTTCACTGTCGCCAGGTTCAGAACCAGCAGCAGCACGATACAGGCTAGTGCCGGGATCCATAGCGGCAAATCGCCCCACCAGAAGGCGACATAATGGGCGATGGCCACGACGTCGGCGATGCCGGTGACAACCCAGCAGAACCAGTAGGTCCAGCCGGTAAAGAATGCGGCCCAAGGGCCTAACAGGTCGCCGGCGAAGTCGGCGAAGCTCTTGTAGTTCAGGTTGCTCAACAGCAGTTCGCCCATGGCGCGCATGACGAAGAACAGCATGAAGCCAATGATCATGTAGACGAAGATGACCGACGGGCCGGCTACCGAGATGGTCTTGCCGGAGCCCATGAACAAGCCGGTGCCGATGGCGCCGCCAATGGCGATCAGCTGGATGTGACGATTGGAGAGCCCTCGTTCGAGTGCGGGGCCAGAACTGGTGGTACTCATGCTGATTGCCTTCCAGGAGTGTGGTGTGACGCCTCGAAGCGCTCCTGCCCCCAAGCCCTGAAGGCTTGGAGAGCAGCTGCTCGCTTTGAAGAACGCATCCGACTAGGAAGGATTCCAGCTGGGCATTGCGCGGCATGCTGCGCTCAGAGCAGTTGCTGCGAATGCCACGGGGAGTCCCTCGAAACTGGTGCGCTCGGTGCGGCACTGTTCTTGGTCCCTCCCCAATCTGTATTACAACCTGAGAGTTTTCACTTCCACCCGAATACTGGGTGAAGCTTGCTCCTTCGGTGAGCCCGGACGAACCTGGGCTGCTTTCCAGAGGTGCCTGTTCGTAGCGGTACAGGTGCCTGAGAGTTTCCCGGGGAGGAAATTGCTCCTACGGCGCCCGCCCATGGTGTGAGCGGATCTCTCCCGCCACGCATCAACGGCATATGTGGTGATTGCCATCACAGTATGCGCAGAAAAATGAACGTGGTGCAAGTCGCAATTTCACACTTCGGGCCCCGGATAACCGCTTGGCCACGCCAATCGTGGAAAGTGGCTGGCGAAATGGGGGATTCTCCGCTTCGTAATGATTCGGGAAGCAAGGGCATGGATGCGGCAAAACGGGGCATCGGTTCAACCGATGCCCCGCGTGGGGAGGTACGGAGGGCTACTTCCCGAACCGTCGCAGCCGCAGCGAGTTCAATACCACCAGCACCGAGCTGGCTGCCATGGCCGCTCCGGCGATCATCGGGTTCAGCAAGCCCAGGGCCGCAATCGGAATGCCGGCAGTGTTGTAGGCGAAAGCCCAGAACAGGTTCATCTTGATGGTGGACAGGGTTCGGGCCGACAGGTCGATGGCCTGCGTGACCTGATGCAGGTCGTTACCCATCAGGGTGATGTCCGCGGCTTCGATGGCCACATCGGTGCCCGAGCCCATGGCGATGCCGAGGTCGGCCTGCGCCAGTGCTGGCGCGTCATTCACCCCATCGCCCACCATGGCCACGACCTTGCCCTGCTCTTGCAATGAGGTGATCGCCTGGGCCTTGCCGGCAGGGAAGACCCCGGCGAATACGTCCTCGGCCTTGATGCCTACCTGGGCGGCAACCTCGGTAGCCACCGACTGGTTGTCGCCGGTCAGCAGCACCACGCGCAGGCCGCGCTCCTGGAGTTCGGCAATAGCTTTTGCGGAGCTGTCCTTGATCTTGTCCGCCACCGAGATCACTGCCTGGAACTGCTGGTCCACCGCGACCAGGATGGCGGTCGCGCCGGCCTGCTCGGCTTCCGCGAGCATGGCCTTGGCGGAGTCATCCAAGGACGCGCCCTGGGCTTCGAGCCAGCTGAAGCGGCCTACGGCAACGCGATGCCCGTTGACCGTGCCGACCACGCCGCCGCCCGGATCGGAATCGAAGTCGCTGGCTTCGGGCAGCGGGCCCAAGCCGGCTGCGGCCTTGGCGATGGCCTGGGCGATCGGATGCTCGGAATGGTGTTCCACGGCACCGGCCAAGACCAGGACCTCATCGGGATCGACTCCGTCGATGGCCTGGGTGCCCTGGTGGGCCATGACCCCGGTGGTCACGGTGCCGGTCTTGTCCAGCACGATGGTGTCCAGCTTGCGGGTATCTTCCAGGACCTGCGGGCCGCGGATCAGGATGCCCAGCTGCGCGCCGCGGCCGGTACCGACCAGCAAGCCGATCGGGGTCGCCAGGCCCAACGCGCAGGGGCAGGCGATGACCAGCACGGCGACCGCAGCGGTGAACGCCTGGTAGGGATCGCCGCTGGCAAAGAACCAGGTCACGAACGTGAGCAGCGCAATGGCCAGTACGATCGGCACGAAGACGGAGGATATCCGGTCAGCCAGGCGGGCAATGGGCGCCTTGCCCGATTGGGCTTCGGAGACCAGCTTGCCCATCTGGGCCAAGGTGGTGTCCGCGCCAACGCGGGTAGCTTCGATCACCAGCCGGCCCGAGGCATTCAAGGTCGCGCCGGTGACTTCATCGCCGGGCCCGGCCTTCTGCGGGACCGATTCGCCCGTAAGCAGCGAGGTGTCTACCGCGCTGGCGCCGTCAATGACCACGCCATCAGTAGCGATCTTCTCGCCGGGGCGCACCACGAAATGGTCCCCGACCTGCACCTGCACGGCCGGGATTTTCACTTCGGCGCCGTCGCGAAGCACCACTGCATCCTTGGCGCCCAGGTTCAGCAAGGACTTCAGCGCATCGGATGCCGAGGACTTGGCGCGGTGCTCCAGGAAACGGCCCAGCAGCAGCAAGGTGGCCACGACGCCGGCAGTTTCAAAGTAGAGCGCATGCTCGGACATGGACATGCCGATATGGGCGGTCAGCTGCGGATCGAGGATCAGCTGCACTGCAGAGAAGAAGTAGGCCGCGAGCACACCGAGGGAAACCAGAGTGTCCATGGTCGAGGCCAGGTGCCGTGCGTTGACGGCCGCTGCCTTGTGGAAAGGCCAGGCGCCGTAGAAGACCACGGGAGTGGCCAGCGCGAAGGCGACCCAACCCCAATGCGGGAACTGCGCTGCGGGAATCATGGAAATGATGAACAGCGGAATGGTGAAGATCGCGGAGACCAGCAGGCGGCGCAGCAGGTGGTTGGGCACCATGTGCTCGTGCCCGCCGTGATCATGCTCCCCGTGTCCCTGGTGATCCGAACCGGCGGGTTTGGGCGGGTGCTTGAGGGAAGCGGTATAGCCGGCGGCGTGCACCGTATCGATCAGTGCTTCATCGGTGACATCGGCTGGGACCTGGACCTTGGCGGTTTCCAGGGGCAGGTTCACCGTCGCGCTGACACCGGGCAGCTTGCCGAGTTTGCGTTCCACCCGATTCACGCACGAGGCGCAGGTCATTCCCTGGATGTCCAGATCGACGGTGCGCAATTCGGGGATTGTTTCATGCGGGGCATGGGAAGTCATGATTTACGACCTTGCACTTTCTTGCCGTTGTGGCTTGGTGCCTGGCTTTTTTGCGGCTAGGCGTTAATTGCTTCGACGGTGTAACCAGCCTCGTCGATGGCATTGCGAATGCTCTCTTCGCTTACGGTTGCGCTGGTGGTGACGTTGGCGGTGGACACGCCCTTCGCATCGAGGAACACTTCCACCTCTTGCACCCCGTCAAGCTCCTTGAGCTCCTCGGTGACAGAGGATACGCAGTGGCCGCAGGTCATGCCGGAGATCTTGATTTCCACATGGCTAGTCAGCGGGGTGCTCTGCTCGCGGGGAATGATCTGCAGGCCCTGGTTGGAGTTCTTTTCCGAGGAGCATCCGCAATTGCAGTTGTGGCTCATGATCTTGCTCTCTTTCGATGAATTCTGTGTGAATTGGAAATGGGTCCGTTGGGGCGCGCTCAGCGCACCAAACGGGAGATGGCGGCCGTGGCCTCGGCGATTTTGTCTTGCACGATGGATGGATCACCCGTCTCGATGGATGACTTGGCCGCATCAACCACGCAATGGCCGATATGGTCATCGATCAGCTGCACGCTGACCTTGTGCAATGCCGCGTTGATAGCGGAGATCTGGGTCAGGATGTCGATGCAGTACTTGTCTTCATCTACCATCTTGGCCACTCCGCGCACCTGGCCTTCAATGCGCTTCAGGCGTCGTTCCAAGGCGCTTTTATCCGCGTGATAGCCGTGGTGCTCAGCTGTTTCATGTGGCGTGTGGTTGGTATCCATATAACGATCATACCCCCTAGGGGTATTAAGTCAAGTACCCCCTGGGGGTATCCAGCATCCCCCAGCCGGAGAGGGAAGCACGGTAGGATTTCACCCGTGAGCCACAACGAACTTCATGTGCGTCCGATTTCCGGCACCGAGCACTCATCATTCCTTGAGACCGCCCAAGACGTCAGCTTCCTGCAGCGTCCCGAATGGGCCCAGGTCAAGGGCGGCTGGCGCGGTGAATCCCTCGGCTGGTTCGAGGAAGACGAGCTGGTAGGCGCGGCACTGGTGCTGCATCGTGCAGCCCCGGTCATCAAGAAGACCCTCGCCTACATCCCCGATGGCCCGGTCATCGACTTCGGCACCTATGCTCCTGGACAGGTAATCCAGCCGCTGGCCGCCTACCTGAAGAATCGTGGCGCATTCCAGCTGAAGATGGGCCCGGGACTGGCCGTGCGCACCTGGGGTGCCGCCGCGGTGCGCAAGAACCTGGGCAAGGAAGGGTTCACCCAGCTCGCTGACCTTGAAACCCAGAGCACCTCAGGCACCGCGCTAGCGCTGAATGACGCCTTGCTGGAAATGGGCTTCTCCAAAGAAGATGTGGGACTGGACTTCGCTGCGGGCCAGCCGGAATTCGTGGCCCGCGTGGCGTTGCAAGATGATGACGGCAACCAGCTGGACGTGGACCAGGTCATGGCCAGCTACTCGGCGACCACCCGCAACGAGACCCGCAAGGCGCTGAAGAGCACCCTGGAAATCGAAGTCGGCCAGACCAAGGACATGGCCCGCTTCCATGCCCTGTACAACCACACCGCGGATCGCCAGGACTTCACCGGCCGCCCGCTGGGCTACTTCGAGAAGATGCACACCGTGCTCAACGAAGCGGTGCCGGGCTCCTGCACCCTGTACATCGCCAGCAATGAAGGCGTGGACCTGGCCGCATCCATTGTCATCCGTTCCTCGAACCTGGCCTGGTACCTGTACGGCGCTTCCTCCTCGGAGCAGCGCAAGCTGTTCGCGCCGAAGGCGATCATGCAGCACATGGTCATCGATTCCATCGAGGCAGGTTGCCGCTATCTGGACCAGGGCGGCGTGAGCGCGACCCTGGACAAGGAGCACCACCTCTCGGGGCTGACCAAGTTCAAGACCAACACCGGCTGCGACATCGTGCAGACCAACGGCGAGTGGGACCTGGCGCTGAACAAGCCCCTGGCGTGGGCCTTCGAAAAATACATGAACTGGCGCAAGAAGTAGGGAAAACACCACTTTGGCAATCGATCCAACCCAGCCATTTGTCCCGGTCATCCTCGGCGGGGACATCGGCACCTACACCTTGGCGCGCGAATTCTACGAGGCCTACGGGGTGCGCTCGGTGGTTCTGCCGGCTGCCGGCAACGGCGTCATCGAGCACTCGGTAGCCATCGAACTGCGCCCCATCGGTTCCATGGCCGACGAGGGACGCGTAGTAGCGGCCCTGGCCGAGCTGGCCGATGAGCTGAAGGCCGCGGCGGATCGGCCGCTGATGCTTTTCGGCTCCCTGGACTTCCACATCATGCTGATCGCCAAGAACCGTGAGCAGCTTGAGGAACAGTACGTCATCCCGTACCCCCAGCTGGAAACCATCGAGGGTGCGGCACTGAAAGAGAACTTCTACGCGCTCGCCGAAAAATTGGGCATCGCCCATCCGCGCACCGCCGTGTATTACCCGGGAGCCCCGCTGGATTCGCTGGTTGGTTCCTTCGACTACCCGGTCATCGGCAAGCCATCGAGCTCCGCGGATTGGATCGCCGCCAAGTTCGAGGGCAAGCAGAAGATCCACACCATCGACAGCCGCGCCGACCTCGAAGCCCTGATTTCCAGAATCGATGGCAGCGGCTACGACTCGGGCTACATCTTCCAGGAGTACATTCCGGGCGGAGATGACGCGATGCGCCTGTGCACCTACTTCGCCACCCAGGAAGAAAAGGTCATCTTCGCCGGCTACGGCGAAGTGGTGATCGAGGAGCATGCCCCGCTGGTGCTGGGCAATTCGGCCGCCATTGTCACCGGTCGCAACGATGCGATGGCCGCCGATGGCGCGCGCATGCTCGAAGAACTGGGCTGGCGCGGAATTGCCATGATCGATGCCAAATACGATCACCGCGATGGCCAGATCAAATTCTTCGAGATCAACCCGCGCCTGGGCCGCAACCACTTCTACCTGACCGCAGCCGGGGTGAACCCGGCCCGTTTCTATGTCACCGAGTTCCTCGGCGCGCAGTTCGATCAGTCGAACCCGGAAACCGACGCGGTGGTGGACACCGGCACAGGTGTCTTGCAGCTGTCGCGCCAGCGGCTATTCACCGTGCTGCCGCACCACTTGCTGCGCCGCTTCCTGGACAGCGGAACCGGCCGCAAGGCGGAAGCACTGCTCAAGGCCGGCAAGGTCTCGAACCCGTTGAAGTTCGCAGCCGAGAAGAACCCTCGCCGCAAGCTCTATCTGCTGTTGAATGCGGCCAACCACTACCGCAAGTTCAAGGCGTTCCCTCCGCGCACCCAGTAGGCTTGCCCAGGCCTAGGGCCTAGGAGTGGCCGGTGGTTGCGGTTTGAAGGCGTCTCCAGGAATTGCCCACCCGTCGCGCGCCTGGACCCAGGGGCTTTGGGCGATCTGCGCCCCGTCCAGGATGTCAAGGGACGTCGGCTGGCCATCGTATTGGGGTGCGAGCTGGACCGGTTTCATCCCCTTGGCTGCGGCGATGACCAGGGCAACGGTTTCATCCGGATCCTGGGACGTTGACATGGCATTCCAATCCAGCGTCGAAATCACCGCTTTGCCGGAAGGGATGGCAACGCGTTCAAGGAGGATATCCGGTTCGGGCTGCAGCTCGATATCCGGCTGGGCATCGCCGGCCTCGTCGAGGAAATCGATCTGCGGGTAGGACTGCAACGCGCACGAGCGAGCAGAAATGTTCTTGGCGTAGACCGCCATGTACCGTGAACCGGCAGCTGCATCGGGTGCGCCGAGGGCTATTTCCAAGTCCCCCTCTGCGCACAACGGAGCTGGCTGATTCGCTGGCCAGCTTTTGACCTTGTCGGGAAGAACCACAGGCTTGGGGATCAGCCATTGTGGTTTCTTGTTTCCAACCCAGCCTTCAGCAAGGACCTCGTATCGAGGCGATGCCAGCTTGTAGGGCATGGGCTCGCCAAAGGGACCATGCCGCTCCAGCCATAAGCGGGTTTCCTTTTCCGCCTCTGCTGGCGCCTCGTTGCCGAGGACCAGGTTCAATCCGGAATGGTCAATGCTGGCGCTCTCGAAGAAACCTCGCTTGGCCGCCTCGATAAGAAGCTGGAGCTCGGGAATATCAGTGCGATTCGCGGGCGAATAGCGCACGGATCGATCTGCTAGTGCCAAATCGGTGGGGTGCTTGGCCTGTGCAGCGAATTTTCCCAGCGCCAGCAGCTGCTCCAAGCTAAGCGCCGTGGCCGAGTAGTTAGCCGCACTTGCCGCGCCCAGCTCGCGTAGGCGGAATGCGAATGAAGCTCGCTCGCCGAGAAGACCAGGCTTCGCTTGCTCTTCGCCTCCAAAGTGCGAAAAATTGTCGGAGACTTCCAGAGGGTAGGTTTTCGTTTTTGAGCCTGGGACATTTTGGGGTTCACCGGCGACAAAGGCCAGATCGATGTCCCGCAAGTTCAGGGCATGGGCCCCAGCCTGGATCTGTTGTGCCATCTCCCGCACGATTTCTTCCGCTTGCACAGGATCGAGCTGATCCGAGAGCACGAATTGCAGGTCAACTGACAGATCCGGTGCGGCCAAGGCATCGTGATCCATGACCTCGGAGGACATCTGGACGCCAAGGACCCCGTCCCGGTCCTCGACGGCTGCAACGAAATCGCAAACTTCATCGGGCGCGTCGCAGGAATTCCATGGCTGCCAGATCACCAGGATGGCTGCGATAAGAGCCAGTGCGATGACGCTAGCTCCAGCGCGCAGTGAATTCATCTGGCTACTGTATCAAATGCGACCTCATGCTTGACCGCTGGTACTCCGGAAAACGGTAACGGCATAATGCGAGTAAAATTTCAAGCACACGTATTGAAAGCGAGTTCCCATGAGTTTGAAAGATCGCCTGCGCGATGACAGCATCGCCCATCTGAAGGCCGGCAACGAGCTGGAGAAGACGACCCTGCGCAATATCCTCAGTGCCATCGGCACCAAGGAGAAGTCGGGAAAGAACCCCAGCGAGCTCAACGACCAGGATGTCGAGAACCTGCTTCGCAAGGAAGTCGGCAACCGCGAGGAAACTGCTGGCCTGGCCGCCAAGGACGGCCGCACCGAATTGGCTGAACGCGAATTGGCCGAAGCCGCCTTCATCTCCACGTACCTGCCCAAGATGCTTGACGAAGCGCAAGCCCAGGACATTGTCGAGAGGATCATGACCGAACTTGCAGCCGATCACGACCTGACCATGAAGGACATGGGCCAGGCCATGAAGCTGGTCGGCGCCGAAATCGCTGGCCGCTTCGATGGCAAGGCTGTCTCCCAGATGGTGCGCGCCAAACTGGGCTAGCCAACACTGGACTTTTCATTCGGCACGGGCCGTCCAACTTTTGGGGCGGCCCGTTGCCGTAGTCCAGGCAACGGGGATGGGATCCGGGTTTTGAAGCAGATAGTCTGTGGATACCATGCCTGACTTCCCGAAAAACCGCGCCACCCTGTCCAAGGGCTCTGGCGCACTGCTGATCCTTGCCATCATCCTGGCCTCGCTGAACCTGCGTCCTGCCGTCACCTCCTTGGGGTCCCTGCTTGATCTGGTGATTGGCGACCTGCAGATGAATGGCTTCGTGGCCGGAATGATCACCGGCATCCCTCCACTGTGCTTCGCGCTGCTGGGTCCCTTGGCGCCACGGCTGGCCGGGAAGCGCGGACCGGAACTAGTGGTGGCCTCAGCCATGGGTGCTGTCCTGTTGGGCATTGCCCTGCGCGCGGTGGCTCCGGGGACCGGATTCTTCCTGCTGTGCACCGCATTGGCCCTTGCGGGCATCGCGGTGGGCAACATTCTCATGCCGGTACTGGTCAAGCGCTGGTTCCCGGGAAAGATCGGGATTGTCACCGGCGCCTACACTACGGCGGTTGCCTTGGGTGCTTCCGGAGTTGCGGGGGTCGCCGTGCCGGTGAATCAGATGCTCGGCGGAAACTGGCGCGTGGGCTTGGGATTCTGGGCAATTCTGGCCTTGCTGGCGCTGGTGCTGTGGCTTTTGGTGTACTTCGGGATGCGCAACCAAATCGCAGCCCAGCAGCAGCATCTTGCCAGTAACTCAAATGATGCGGCCGGCATCGGGCCGATGAGCAAGAACGCCACCGCATGGTGGGTGGCGTTGTTCTTCGGCGGGCAGTCCGCCGTGGCTTATATCTTCATGGGGTGGCTGCCCAAGATCTTCATCGACTTGGGAGTCTCGCCGGCATTCGCTGGATCCCTGCTGGCGATCCTGCTGGGTGTGGGCGTGCCTTTGTCCTTCGTGATGCCGGCGCTCGCTGCCAAATTCTCGAATCAGGCGCCACTGGTGATCTTCAACGGTGCCGTGGGCATCATCGCGATCATCGGCATGCTGCTTGCTCCGGTCCAGGGAGCGGTGCTGTGGGCGGTGCTGCTGGGCATTTGCGGGTCGAACTTCCCGCTGGCCTTGACCATGATCGGCTTGAAGGCCCGCACCGCCGCGGGTGTCTCGAAGCTCTCCACCTTCGGCCAGTCTGCGGGCTATCTGCTGGCGTTCCCCGGTCCGTTCCTGGTCGGGGTGCTGCACGAAACTTCGGGTTCATGGGTTGCGCCAATGTGGCTTATTGCCGGCTTGATCGTTTTCCAGACCCTGGTCGGCATCATGGCCGGGCGTCCGCGCTACATCGAGGACACGCAACTAGAGCAAGTGCGCTAGCTGGCGACTTCGCCGGTCGCGGCTGAGTCGACGTGCTTGTCGAAACCGAGATCTGCCTGGCTTCCTGCGACCCGTCCGGCCAATGAGGCATTGGCGCTTCCGGCTGCGGCGCGGTTCCTGCTGCGGCGCAGGAACGGATATTGGTTGCTGACGAATTCGTCGACCTGTTCCTTGCGGCTAGCCAGGACCAGTTCGGTCCCGCTGCCGCTGTGCACGCTTTCTTCCTGGTAGAGGATGGCGATGCGCGAAGCGACTTGCAGGTAGAAGCTGCGCTGGAATTCGCGGCGTTCAATGGTTTTCTCGGAATCGGTGTACCAGTTCGCGTAGAGCTTGCCCTCCTGTGCCCACCAGTGGGCCATGGCGGCAGTCGCCTGGACAACCAAGGAGGCGAAGAGATTCTTGACGGTAGCTACATCCGATTCATGGCCGATGATGTACAGCCTGCACGAGGTCGAGTAGTTGCTTTGCAGCATGGACACCGTGCGGAAGGCCCGGCCCACAGCGGACAGGCCATCGCGCTGTCCCAGGCGGTAGACGCCGCGCATATCGAAGTGCTCCTCGATAATGGCTTCCTTCTTCTTGCCCCGGTGGGCCGAGTCGGCATCCAGTTCCGCACGGCCGATGCCATAGCGCACCATGAGCCGTTCGGCATGTTCCTGGAAGGTCTGCGCTTCGTGCGGAAAAGTGGTGTTCTCGGCCTTGTTCAGCAATAGGGCAATGCGTTCTTTCAAGCGTTGCAGCTTTTGCTCAGAGGTGCTCATGGCTTCTTCCTTGCTAGCGGTCCGGCGGTGGCGAAGCGGTCATATCCGGTTCTCTGCATTAGTTTGCCACGAGGTGCAGAGCCCTGCTTGAGGGGCTGTGGGTAACTGCCGCCAGTGGACCCTAGCCGGTTGTGCAAACCGCGCGTAGAGTGAAGGCACCAAGCAGGTCCAGCAGGCCCGCGAACTTCGCTTCGCGGCTGGTCATCGGAGGTTGTGATGGGTGATTTTCGTGCATACACCATGGAAGAGCGGGCCACGTACCTGGCTCCTTCATGCGATCGCTGCGGGCAGCACCGCCACATAGTGTGGGAGAAGGTTGAAGGAACCCAGACCTACCGTCCGCGTGATGCGGGGTGCTCCAATGAGGCCTGCACCGCCTAGCTAGCGCAGCGTGCGGGCAGGTACCGCTCACGAGCGGATACCCAGGCTTGCCGAGATGCGTGCCGAGGCGGCCGTAAGCACGGCTGCAATGTGGTTGCGATCGCGTTCCAGTGGCGGGTAGATGACGGCGATGGCCGCGGGCTTGCCCTGCGGGAGCACCAGCGGAACGGCAATCGAGGTTAGTCCCGGGATCACTTCGTCATGGCTGAATTCGAAGTCCTTGGCCGGGTGCTCCTGGGGATTGAGCATGGAACGGATGACCCGTCCCGGTGCGCCGTTGTCGATCGGATGACGGGTGCCCGGGCGCTGGGCTACGGTGGCATCGGCGAGCCGGGGTTCTGCGGTGCTCAGGGTAACGGCTGCCTCGCCATCGAAGACGACAAGCAGCGCCGTCATCTGCAGCTCATCGGAGACGGTGGCCAGATGCGGTGCGGCCGCGGCCTGCAGGGACTTGGCGACGTTGCGCGCCAGCGCGCCCAGGCGGGCTCCCAACTCGAGCTCGCCTGCCGGATTGCGTTCCACGAAACCGTACTGCTCGAAGGTCTTGACCAGCCGGTAGGCCATGGAGCGGTGCACGCCCAGCAGTCCGGCGAGTTCCGAGACGCTCAGCGGCGTCGCGGATTCCCCGATCAGGGTCAGTGCCTCTAGCCCGCGGCCCAGGGTCTGCGAACCGCCTTCGGTGGTTTTGCTCATGTTCCAATCATTCCATCTGGCCTGCGCAGATGCCTGCCGTGCTGTTCCCGGTGTGATCCACGTCTTGCCTACAGCCTACGTGAAAGCTACGATTGTTTCTATAGTTAGAACAGTGTCGCAATTATAGAGACAATGAAGTTCAGCGGCACAGCGATAGGGGAGCCACATTATGCAGATTCACCACAGGGGATACGTTTCCGGGGATCCACGGGTCAAGGAAGCAGCCGGCTACGGCATTGACCGCGCCGAGCAAATTCCCGATGAAATGGATGTGCTGATCGTTGGAACCGGTCCGGCGGCCGCCGTGGTGACCGCGCAGCTCTCGCGCTTCCCGAGCATCAACGCCCGCGCCATCGAGATGCGCCCGGGCCGGCTCGACGTCGGCCAGGCCGACGGCATCCAGGCCCGCTCGGTGGAAACCTTCCAGGCTTTCGGCTTCGCCAACGAGGTTGTCGAAGAGGCCTACCGCAATGTCGAAATGTGCTTCTGGACCCCGGACCCCGAGAACCCGGCGAACATCAAGCGCCATTCGCGTGCTGCCGACGACTCCACCGGAATGAGCGAATTCCCGCACATCTACGTGAACCAGTCGCGCATCCTGGACTACTTCCTGCGTGACGCCGAACGCGCGCCGGGCAAGATCACCCCGGACTACGGCGTGGAATACCTCGGCTGCGAGATCGACCCGGACGCCGAGTACCCGGTGTCCGCGCGCATCAAGTACGTGGTGGGGCCGCGTACTGGCGAAGAGCGCATCGTGAAGGCCAAGTACCTGGTTGGCGGCGACGGTGCGCGCAGCCAGGTGCGCCGCTCGCTGGGCCACAAGCTGCACGGCGATGCGGCCCTGCATGCCTGGGGCGTCATGGACGTCATGGTCAACACCGACTTCCCGGACATCCAGGTCAAATGCTCCATCCAGTCCCACGACGCGGGCAATATCCTGCTCATCCCGCGCGAGGGCGGCTACCTCGTCCGCTTCTACGTGGACCTGGGCGAGCTGACCGCCGAGGATGCCGGGGCCATCCGCAACACCCCGGTCGAGGAAATCGTGGCCACGGCCAACCGCATCATCCATCCGTACACCATGGACGTGAAGAACGTCGCCTGGTTCTCGGTCTACGAGGTGGCCCACCGGATCACCGACGGCTTCGACGACGTTTCCGATGAGGAGCGCGGCACCCGCTGCGCGCGCGCCTTCATCATGGGCGATGCCTGCCACACCCACTCGGCCAAGGCCGGGCAGGGCATGAACGTGTCCATCCAGGACGGCTTCAACCTGGGCTGGAAGCTGGCCGCCGTGCTCGAAGGCCGCGCCCCGGATGCGCTGCTGGATACCTACGCCGGGGAACGCAAGGTCATCGCGCAGAACCTGATCGACTTCGACAAGGAATGGTCCACCCTGATGGCCAAGTCGGTGGACGATTGGGAAGACCCTGACGAGCTGGAGAAGTACTACACCAAGACCCAGGAATTCCCTGCCGGGTTCATGACGCAGTACACCCAATCGCCGATCACCGCCGGCCTGGAGCACCAGGATCTGGCCCCGGGCTTCCCGGTGGGCAAGCGCTTCAAATCCGCCGAGGTCATTCGCCGTTCGGATAACCGCTGGCGCCACCTGGGCCACTTCCACGAGGCTGACGGACGCTGGCGCATCTACGCCTTCGCCGATGCGGCAGCACCGGCACTGGAGGGCACCGCAATGGCCGACTTCGCCGCTTGGTGGAGCGCCGATCCGGCATCGCCGCGCAACCTGTACACCCCGGCAGGCGGGGACGAGGATGCCGTTTTCGATACCAAGGCCATCTACCAGCAGGACTATACGCAGGTCGAGCTGCATGATGTGCCCAAGGCCTTCCAGCCGCTGAAGGTCCCGTACGGCCTGCACGACATCAACCAGGTATTCGCAGCCGGCCACGGCCGCGACATCTTCCGCGACCGCGAAATCAGCAAGAACGGCGCCATCGTGGTGGTCCGCCCGGATCAGTACGTCGCCGGGATCTTCCCGCTGGATGCGCGTGAGGAGATCGCCGGGTTCTTCGCCGGGAACATGCTTCCGGTCAACGGCTAGAAAACCCTATTGGCTCTTTTGGCCGCACCCTGCTGAACCATGGGTGCGGCCAAGGGGCCAAGCCTGCATAACTGCCGCCAAGCTGTCGCGCGCTGCTGGTAGCCTCGGGTGCATGAGCGCACTTTTCGACACGCTGCCGGTTCGCCGCGTCACCGAACATCCCAAGGCACCCATGGATCGTTCCGACTGGGCCGCCCAGATCCCGGCGGTGCAGCAACTGCTTGACGAGGGCCTTGAACTAGGCCAGCTGACTGTGCTGGTGGGGGAGAACGGCGCAGGAAAATCGACACTCGTCGAGGCGATTGCAGCGGCCTTTGGGCTGAATGCCGAGGGCGGAACCCGCAACAGCATGCACCAGACCCAACCAACCGAATCCGGGTTGTCCTCGCACCTGCAATTGGAACGCGGAGCCGGTGCGTCCAAGGCCGGCGTGTTCTTGCGCGCGGAAACCATGCACGGGCACTTCGCCTATCTGGGCTCCATCGGCTCGCGCGGAAAGCACAATTTCCAGAGCCATGGCGAATCCTTCGTCGAGTTCTTCACCGAGCGCTCGTATGTCAATGGGTTGTGGGTTTTCGACGAAGCCGAATCAGCGCTGTCCTTCAATGGCTGCCTCATGCTGATCTCGCATATTGCAGATCTGCTGCGTTCCGGTTCCCAGGTAATTCTCTCCACCCACTCGCCAATTCTTGCTTCCTTGCCGGAGGCGCGAATCTATGAAATCGGGGAGTGGGGCATCCGCGAATCGGACTACGACGAGTTGGACATGGTGCGGAACTGGCGGCTTTTCCTGGATGCCCCGGGACGGTACCTGCGCCATTTCAATGACTAGATTGCCGACGCAGCGTGGTCTTCGGTTAGAGCGGCGCTGCTAATTCCCCTAAGCTTTAAGCAACGGAAGACGAAGGGACGCACTATGGCCAAGAAGCGCTCAATTTGGGCTCGAATGTTCGGTATCGGCAAGGCTAACGCCAACGCCGCTTTGGATGCTCTGGAGGATCCGAAGAAGATGCTGGACCAGTCGGTTCGCGAATACACCAACAACATTGCCCAGGCCGAGCAGGCGGTTGCCCAGACCATCGGCAACCTGCGCATGGCCGAGGACGACCACGCCAAGTTCCAGCAGGAAGCCAAGGACTGGGGCAACAAGGCGCTGGCCGCGTCGAACAAGGCTGACGAATATTCTGCCGCCGGTGACAGCACCAACCAGCAGAAGTTCAACCAGCTGGCCACGGTGGCCATCCAGCGCCAGATGGACGCCGAGAAGCGCGCCAAGAACCTGGGATCCACGATCACCACCCAGCGTGATGTCGTGGCCAAGCTGAAGACCGGTCTGAACACCATGCAGACCAAGCGCCAGGAACTGGTGGCCAAGCGCGATGAGCTGGTGGCCCGCGCGCGCAATGCCAAGACCCAGAACCAGATGATGGACACCCTCAAGGCCCTGGACATCAACGACCCGACCAGCGAGATCAGCCGCTTCGAGCAGCAGATCCGCCAGGACGAAGCCAAGGTCCGCGGTGCGCAGGAACTGGCGGCCTCTTCCCTGGATGCGCAGTTCGCGCAGCTGGAAGACCTCGGTGCCGAGACCGAAGTTGATGCGCGCTTGGCAGCCTTGAAGGCCAGCAACGCCCCACAGGACATCCTCGAGGAAGCCGACGGCGCAGCGCAGATCGAAGCCGGCGCACCGCAGGTTTCCGAGATCGAAGCACGCCTGGCTGCCTTGAAGAAGAACCAGGCCTGATATGTGCCCGTAATTGTCAAGTAGGCATGGGTTAGCACCCGCTCGGCTGGATTGCCGAGCGGGTGCTTTTCACCTCCCTGATCGACCCGGTGGTGCGGCGTGTCTTGGTGACGCGTGGTCAGTCTGACATACGCGGGTTGGTTACCGCATGACCCTGTTTCGGCGAGAGCAACCAGCTTGTCTAGGATCGAGCGTGGCACCTCTTGGGATGCTGCTCATAGGCCTTCCGCTGATGCGCTCTTCACGCTGCATGCTCCACTTAGCATGATATGAGAGGCGAGACTTGCAGAATTATTCGTCCATCACGGCCAATGACCAGCACCAACCGGCAAGTTCACGGGCAATCGCGGTGCACGCGACGGTGTGCTTCTTCTTGTGGCTGGCCAAGGTATTCCACCGCTGGTTCAGGCGCCGATTCCCGGCATCGCCCCGTGCCGCTGCCTGGGCCGATGCCTTGGCCCACCGGTCGGTCATGGTTTTCCCCGGCTGGTACCGCGGTTTGTGATGCCATGCAGCCTCGACGAGCAGCCGGCGGGCATGGGTGTTCCCGGTCTTCGTGATCCCGCCCAAGGACCTGCTGGTCCCCGAGGAATATTCGCTGGGCACCAGGCCAAGATAGGACGCAATGGTGCGGCCGGTGAATCGTTCCCAGCCACCGAGCTCGACTGCGAGAGCGAACCCGGTCAGGGTGTTGATGCCACGCAGGCAGCACAGCCTGTTGGTCACGGCAGTGAACTGGGATTCGGCAGCCATCTTGCTGATCTGCTCATCGAGCCGGTCACGCCGGGCAAGACCGAAAGTGGCCGCATCGAAGGCAGCGTCGAAGGCCGCCAACGTTCCGGTGCCAAGGCTTGCGAGCTCGTTCTTCCTGATACGCCGCAGCCAGGCCTCATGCCTGGAGCCCCAGCACGTACTGCCGTCATAGATGAAGCTATGGCGCAGCAGGAGCTTCGAGAGCCGATGCCTGCACATCATCAGCTCAACTCTGGCGTCCTCGCGTGCTCGGACGAGGTCTCTGGCGGATTCCTCGACGAGCGTCGGCACTCGCACTGCCACGAGTTCATCGACTTTGATCAGTCGTGCCAGCAGCAGGGCATCGCGGGCATCGGTTTTGACCTTGTCCCCGGAAGGGCGCAGGAGCTTCGACGGGGCCGCGACGGTCACCGGGTAGTTCATGCCCGCGAGGGTGCGTGCGAGGCTGAATCCGGTAGGACCGGCTTCGTAGGCGACCGCGACGGGTCCGTGGTCGGCAGCGATCCCGGTGATCCAGGTCGTGACGGCTTCGTTCCCGCCGGGGAGTTTCGCTTCGAGGACTTCACCCGTGCGGGTGTCGAGGGCTGTTGCGCGGATGGATCGTGCGTGCACATCCAGTCCGATCGCAGTACGCTGGGTAAACATCAGGGCCTCCGCTGCATGTCGGCATCCCCGAGCCGTTCTCGGGGATGATCCACGAATCTGCACCGTGAGGCCCTGATCCGCAAGAGGCCTGGCGAAAAAACCTCTTACTCATAGGGTCTAGGTCCTAGCCACAAGCGCCAAAGCGTCCCTTCCCGGATCACTACTGATCCGGGAAGGGACGCTTTGCCTTTTTCGTGGGAACCGGGTCTAGCGGCCAACCGATTCCTGGGCGGTGCCTGCTGGATGCAAGGTGGCACTGCCTGCGGAGACATCGATCGTGATCTTGTTAGGGGAGTTCGGATCGGTGGCGAGCAGGTTCTCGACGGATCCGGCGGCCGTATTCTGCCGCAGGTCGTAGGTGGCCTCGGGCAGTTCCAGCTCCAGCGAGCCGGCGCTGACACTGCCCTCGATGCTCTTGGGCGCCGTGCCCGAGAGTTCGCCAATGAGTTCGCCGGCCGAGATATCAAACCGGGCGCTTCGGACATTGTCCAGGCGCACCGTTGCTTCCCCTGCGCCCAAGTCGATATCGGCGGTGTGCGCGCTGCCGGTGAGGTTCAGCTCCCCGGCACCGACTTCAACCACCAGGTCCTTGTAGGCGCCGACTGCGTTGAAGGATCCGGCGGACAGCTCGAAGTCCGCATCCAGCCTTCCGTTGTCCATGGATTGCGGAAGCACCAGCGTTGCCTCGTTGTCGTCGAATCCGCAGCCGAAGAAGCAGAAGTTGTCCCAGGCATTCGGGGCTTCGACGATGAGCCGATCGCGCTCCCGATGCAGCTTCCAGCTCGCGGACTTGGCGCTTTTGACTTCAAGTGTTGCCTTGTCGGTGTCCGCAAAGACCAGATCGAAGCGTCCCGAGCTCGCCGAAACTTCCAAGGCGGTCACCCCGGAGACCTCTGCTTCGTGGACCGAATGCTCCCGGGAGACCGAAGCAAAGGCGCTGCGTGCCGTGGCGATGACCAAGGTGAGAATGACCAGCCCGCCGAGCACCGCGAGGATGATATTCAGCGGCTTGCCGTTGTTGGGTGGCGCCGGTGGGTTTGGCGGTAGCGGCATGGTTTGCGTGGTAGTCATGATCCTGTCCTGTCTGTGCGGTTGGTGCCCAGGGTTTCAATATGAGCCAGGGCTGCCAGCACGCGCCGGTTGCCCGTTCCGTCGGCTTCCAAGCCGAGTTTCTGGAAGATGGAAGTGATGTACTTTTCTACGCTGGCCTCCGAGAGGAAGAGCAGCGCGGCGATCGCCTGGTTGGATTTTCCTTCGGCCAGTGCGGCCAGGACTGTGCGTTCCCGGTCGGTCAGTTTCTGCATGCGGTCATCGTGATTGCGTCGAGTCAACAGCTGTGCCACCACTTCCTGGTCCAAGACGGTTCCACCACCTGCAATCTGCTCCAGCGAAGCAATGAACTCGCTGACATCCGCAACACGGTCCTTGAGCAGGTAGCCGATCGCTCCGGACTGGGTGGAAATCAGTTCCGAGGCGTAGCGCTCCTCGACGTACTGGGAGAGCACCAGCACCGGCAGATCCGGATACTTCTTGCGCAGTTCCAGCGCCGCACGGATGCCTTCATCCGTGTAGGTCGGCGGGAGACGGACATCCAGGATGCAGATCTGCGGGAAATCATCGGCGGACGAGTTGTCCAGGAAATCCATCAGCCCGCTGGTTTCGGGCAAATCCGCGACAACATGGTGGCCGCTGTGGGCCAGCAACCTGACCAGCCCTTCACGCAGCAGGACCGAATCCTCGCAAATCAGTACGCGCATGGCACGTTCACCTCCACTGCAGTTGGCCCGCCCTGGGGGCTGTCCAGGCTAAAGGTGCCGCCGGCGGCGAGCACCCGATTATTGATTCCATCCAGGCCGCCGCCGGGGGTGATGCGCGCCCCGCCGGTGCCGTTGTCCTCGATGCGGGCCCACAGGCTTTGCTGGCCCTCATGCTCCCGGACCCTCACGGTGATCTGGCAGCGCTGGGCCCGCGAATGCTTGGCAGCATTGGTCAGCGCCTCGGCAATGGCGAAGTACACCGCCGCTTCGGCCACGCGCGGATAGCGCCCATTGAGCTGGATATCCAGGCCCACCGGGATATGCGAGCGGCCTGCGATAGCCGAGAGCGCCGCATCCAGTCCGCGGTCATCGAGTACCGACGCGTAGATTCCGCGGGTGAGCTGGCGCAGTTCGGTAATCGCGGACTTGGTTGAAGCATGGGCCTCGGCCACCAGTTCCTTGGCCTGGCGCGGATCGCTGTCGATCTGCTGGTGCGCAAGCCCCAAGGTCATGGCCACGGAGACCAGCCGGGGCTGGACCCCATCGTGCAGGTCGCGTTCGATGCGGGTGCGCTCCACCTCTGCGGCGCGCACCGCTCCTTCACGCTGCACCGCGGTGGTGCGCACGCGTTCGACCAGTGCACTCTCGCGGGCAATAGAACCGACGATTCCCACGGTGACCATCCGGTGCAAGAAAACCAAGCCGATAACCACTGCTATTCCCAGCAGCGCCGCCAGCACCAGCCAAGGTGCCTGGCTTACTGGAGTCTGGAAGCCCCACAGCCCGGGAACGGTTCCCAGCGGGTCGGCACTATCTGCCTGCAAGACCGGGGCGAAGGCAACGATGGACGAACGCACGGCCATTTGCAGGGCAGTGAGCATCAGCGAGCCGGCCAGGCAGGAGAAGAGCAAGCTTCCCAGCAGCGCCCACATGCGTCCGTTGGACACATTGCGTCCGAGCGAACGGACGTATTCGCCAAAGCCTTCACGGCGGCGTGGCCGCCAGGTCAGCGGAGCGACGTCCATGTCGTAGAGGTTGCTGATTCGAGTCAGCTCGAAGCGGGCCAGGCCGAAGAGCGCATAGACCAATCCGGCCAAGACGACCAGGCCCAAACCGAGGATCGGGGTCAGCGCGACGCCTACCGAGAGCCAGGCCAGCAGCAGCGAAAACAGGATCAGGCCGGCAGACCCGAACAATGCCATATGCAGCAGCGTCATGCCCAATCTCAGCGGGGGACGGGCAGGTGCGGTGCCCGGTAGAACCTTAGGTGTCGAAGTCATACCTCAACACTAGAGCGCGCAGGTCAGCGCCAACACCGAGGGAACCGGAGTTCTTCATTATGGAAAACCCGAAGAATTTGCCTCCCAGGGTGCCCTTTGGGCTTTTCGGAGCGCAGGATGGACAGATGGACACGAACCAGGATCCGCAGGCGGCAGGAACAGCGCCCATCGAGATCAGGCCGCTGGCCGAAGAACGCATGGACGACTTCGCGACGGTAGTGAATCCGAGCCGGAGGCAGAAGCATTGCTGGTGCTTGTCGCACCGGATCGGTGCCGTCGAGATCAGGGAACGAGGCGCAGGGGACCGGTTCGCCGCCATGCGCTCACTGAGCACCGAGCCGATTGCCCCGGGAGTGATCGCCTATCGCGCAGGGGAACCGGTGGGCTGGTGCAGCATCGCTCCGCGATCGAGGATCCCACTGCTGGAAAAGTCCAAGCTCATCAGGTCCGTGGATGATCTGGAGGCTTGGAGCATCACCTGCATGGTGGTGCGCAGCGGCTACCGCCGCCAAGGCGTGAATCGGGAAATGGTCCAAGGCGCAGTGCAGTATGCGCGGGACCTCGGGGCGCCAGCGGTCGAAGCCTACCCCGTGGATCCGGCAGGGCGGATGGACCTGACCATGGCCTTCGTCGGAACCAGGAAGATGTTCGAGCAGGCCGGGTTCGAGGTCGTCGGGGTCAGCGACGCCCAGGCCAGCAGGATGCCCCGGCTGATCATGCGCAAACTGCTCTGACCCGGTGACGCTGTGTTGCATTTGCTCCGCTTTGGCACCGGGATAAGGAACCGGCGTGAATTAGCGAGGTTCCGTCAGCGCTTCAACGCCGCGCACCCCTTCATCATCCAGACGAGGTTTGAAATACGTGGAAATGGCCGTCTTGGCTGCGTTTCCGGCGGTGACTGGCTCTCTGGCTTCAATTGCATCGAAGATAGCTCGGTCCAATGCCACCACTTTTTTCATTTCTAGGGACTCGTTGTCCGCGTGGCTCATCTGGTCATTCATGACGCTCAAGATGGCACCGGATACCGCCTCGCCACAGATCCGCAACAGGCTGTTGTGGCTGGCTTCCCATACGGCCGCGTGGAAATCGAGGTCGGCTCGGTTGAAGGATCCGGAGCCCGCAGCCGCCTCAGATTCCATGCGTTCAACTGCATCGCGCATGACCGATAATTGCTCGGAACTATGCATTACGGCCGCTAGCTGGCAGGCGGAACTCTCCAGAACGATTCTGAATTGAACCAATTCCGAGAGTGAGAGGGTAGCTATGCGCGCCATATTGGCAAAGGATCTGCCCAGATTATCCGTGGAAACCGGCAAGACAACTGGACCGCTGCGGCTACCGGGACGCGACGCAATGAGGCCTTGGCTCTGTAATACTCGCAATGCCTCGCGGACCGTTGGCCGGCTGACGGAGAACTGCACCATGAGCTCGCGTTCACTGGGAAGGTGCTGGCCAGGTTCAATTTCCTTGGACAGAATCGCTTCCTCTATCTGTTGCACTACTCGCTCGTAGGTCAATGTTGGCACGGCCGGCGTGAAAGTTAGCTTGCTCAATTGGGGCCTTCCTTTAGCTGCGAGTGGAAACGGTTAGCGGACAAGGTATTGCAGTTCTCCGGGGCGGCACCGCCCCAGCCAAATATTTCGACAACTGGTAAGACCAGAAAACTTAGTAGAAATATCAGCATATATGGTGTTGTATGGATCACATCACTCAATGGACATGTTGACCGATGGAGATCCCATGAAAGAGAAAAAGAACTACAGTCGGCTTGCGGCGACAGTGCTGGTTGGCTCTCTGGCGCTAACCGCGTGCTCTGCAGGATCAGGCGGGACTTCGTCGGAAGGCTCGGCCGAAAACACTTCAGTGACCGTCGCGCTAACTGGTGAACCGGTCAATCTGGACTTCACCACGACTGCAGGCGCTGCTATTCCGCAAGCGCTCATGTCCAATGTCTATGAAGGATTGGTCGAGATCGACCAAGAAGGAAAGATCCAGCCGTTGCTCGCCGAATCGTGGGAGCTGAGCAACGGGAACAAGACTTATACGTTCAAGCTTCGCGAAGGCGCAACCTTTTCCAATGGCGAAGCGTTCACTGCCGATGACGTCAAATTCAGTATCGAACGAGTCCAATCCGATGACTGGGTCTCTAGCTTGAAGACGAAAATGGAAATCGTGGACTCTGTCGATGTCCTCAGTGATTCCGAAGTCGCCATTACCCTGAAGCAGCCGAGTAATGCCTGGCTTTTCGACATGGGCACCTTGGTCGGAGCCATGTTCGATCCAAGCGGCGTTGACGAACTAGCTTCGACCGCCATTGGGACTGGGCCATACGAAATTGATGCGTGGAACCGCGGGCAGTCCATCGAACTCGCGACACGCGATGACTACTGGGGCGAGAAACCGCAGGTTGAAAAGGTCTCACTGCGCTACTTCGCCGATGCGGTAGCCACGACCAATGCACTTCAATCCGGCGACGTGGATGTCGTCTACAACATGCAGTCCCCGGAACTGCTGTCCGGTTTCGAATCAAACGACAAGTACCAGGTCCTTGACGGCACCTCCAATGGCGAGATCGTCTTGTCAATGAATAACAAAAAAGCTCCGTTCGATGACAAGCGCGTGCGCCAAGCCGTCATGTATGCCATCGACCGCCAAGCTGTAGTCGACACCGCATGGAACGGCTACGGCACGGTGGTGGGCGGACCGGTTCCGACCACCGACCCGTACTACGAGGATCTGAACGATATCTACCCGTACGACCCGGAGAAGGCCAAGGCGTTACTCAAGGAAGCTGGAGCCGAGAACCTGCAGATCACTTTCAAGGTTCCAACTCGCCCTTACGCAACCGCAGTCTCTGAAATAGTCGTCTCTCAACTGGCTGATGTCGGAATCGACGCTAAGATCGAGTCCTCCGAATTCCCCGCGGTCTGGCTCGACGAGGTCTTCACCAAGCACGATTACCAGATGTCGGTCGTCCTGGCAGTGGAGAGCCGAGATGTTTTGGCAATGTTCAACAACCCGGACTACTACCTGGGCTACGACAATTCAGGCATTGAGGAGCTTGCCGCAAAAGCCGATGCTGCCAACGAAGCCGGATACGTGGATGGCATGAAAAAGGTGGTTCGCACCATCGTTGATGATGCAGCTGCAGATACCCTGTTCATCTTCCCGAACATCGTGGTAGCCAGGGCAGAGGTGACCGGCATTCCGGCCAACTCCGTGACCGAAGCATTGGATATGACCAATATCGGCTGGAAATAGCTTCCATAGCCGCACCGACAAAGGGAAAATCACGTGGGTATTAGATTACTGATCAACTTGGCAAGATTCGTTGTCACTTATGTGATTGCAACGGTTGCAGTGTTCCTTTTCATGCGAGCAATTCCCGGAGATCCTGCCCAGATTGCCCTGGGTGTGAACGCCACCCCGGAGCTATTGGCCAAAACGCGAGCCGAGTTCGGGACCGATCGGCCGCTGATCGTCCAGTACTTTGACTGGGCGCTGGGGTTGCCCACCGGCAACTTCGGCACATCCTACGTCACGCGGCAAGATATCAGTCCGCTGATTGTCGACCGGGTGCAAGTCAGCCTGATCCTGGTACTGCTGGCAATGGTCCTCGCCTTGGCGATTGCGATTCCCTTCGGCACCTACGCGGCGGTCAAGCACCGCAATCCGAGCGGCATCATTGTCAGCGGAATCAGCCAGGTAGGCGTGGCCATTCCCAACTTTCTCGCCGGCATTCTGCTGGTGGTCGTCTTTGCCGTGGGCCTGGGTTGGCTTCCGGCCAACGGGTGGACACCGCCCGGCGAGGACTTCGGAGATTTCATTTCCCGCGTCGTCCTGCCAGTGCTCGCTCTGGCATCCGTGCAGGGAGCTATCCTGACTCGCTATGTCCGTTCGGCGGTGATGGAAGTGATGAGCGAGGATTACTTGCGGACCGCACGGTCCAAGGGCCTCGGGAAGCTTGAATCGCTGATCAAGCATGGTCTGCGCAACGCCTCCATCCCAGTTCTGACAGTTACCAGCGTGCAGTTAGCGGCATTGATCATTGGCGCGGTGGTCATTGAACGGGTGTTTGTGATCCCAGGCCTTGGGTCCATGCTGCTCGACGCGGTGGGCAACCGCGATCTTCTTACCGTGCAATCGGTGGTCATGGTGCTCGTCGCGATTACCTTGATCATCAACTTGGTCGTGGACGTTCTCTACACAATCCTGGATCCACGCATTCGAAAGGGCGCGTAATGTCTGCAGAACCAGTTACCGCTTCAAGCACCCGTCGAAAACTCTCCGTGACGCTGCTGGTAGGCAGCATCCTCGTAGCTCTCGTGGTGCTCGCTGCACTCGTCTCCTTTGTCTGGACCCCCTTCGATCCGGTACAAGCAGTTCCCCAGGATCGCTTGCAAGGATCCAGCGTCACCCATCTGATGGGTACCGACAGGTACGGACGCGACGTCTTTTCGGGAATCCTGTACGGAGCGCGCATTACCTTGCTGGTGGGTTTGGTTGCGGTAGGTATCGCCCTGATCATTGGGACGCCGCTAGGTATTCTGGCTGGCATGCGAGGCGGCATCACCGAGGAAGTTACCATGCGTGGCGCTGATATTCTCCTCGCTTTTCCCGCGTTGCTGGTAGCGATCATGTTTGGCGCCGTATTTGGAGCCAGCACATTCACGGCCATGCTTGCAATCGGCATTGGCTCGATACCCGGCTTTGCGCGTGTTGCGCGAAGCGGCACCCTGCAGGTGATGAGCACCGAATACATCATGGCTGCCAAGGCATCCAGCCAGAGCAGCTGGCGTATCGCCCGGCGCCATGTGCTGCCCAATATCATCGGCATGGTCGTGGTGCAGTGCTCGGTATCGTTCGCAATTGCGGTACTTGCCGAAGCAGCGCTGTCCTTCCTTGGCTTGGGCACTCCACCACCAGTCCCATCCTGGGGCCGCATGCTGCAAGAATCCCAGCAATTCCTGGGGACCTTCCCGATGCTCGCCGTTTGGCCGGGCGCCGCCATTGCCGTTGCAGTGTTGGGCTTCACCTTGCTTGGTGACGGTCTGCGTGATCGGTTCGATCCGAAACTGAATGGAGATCGGTAATCCATGGATAAGAAAACAACTACCGGCGCTCTGATAGATGTCAGGGGCCTGACAATCAGCACCAAGCACCGCACGCTTGTCTCGAACTTTAATCTGCGCATGAATCCGGGGGATCGTGTAGGGCTGATTGGCGAATCTGGTTCCGGAAAGTCCATGACCACATCCGCCCTTATGGGGTTGCTCCCGGAAGGTGTCAGCGCCAGTGGCTCCATCCAGCTTGCGGGTCACCCACGGAATCTGGTCGAGGCAACTGACAGGGAACTGCAGAAAATCCGTGGCAATGATATGAGCATGGTCTTCCAGGAGCCGCTGACCGCATTGAATCCGCTGATGAAAGTCGGTCCGCAGGTCGCGGAAATTATGACCAGTCATAAGACCGTTGCTTCAAAATCAGCGGCTCAGGCTCGTGCGGTGGAACTGCTCGGATCGGTTAAGCTCCCGGATCCGGCACGGGCCGCCCGCTCTTATCCGCACCAGCTTTCTGGAGGCCAGCGACAGCGCGCCATGCTGGCGATGGCCTTGGCGAATAACCCGGGTCTCTTGCTCTGCGATGAACCGACCACGGCTTTGGACGTTACGGTTCAACGCCAGGTTCTGGATCTGATCTTGGAATCGGTCCAAGAACGCGGCACCGGGTTGTTGTTCATCACCCATGACCTTTCGGTGGTCGCCAACGTCTGCGACCGGGTGCTGGTGATGAACAACGGCCAAGTGGTTGAAGAAGGCGATACTGGAGAGGTATTCAGCAATCCGCAACACCCTTACACCCGAGGACTGCTGGCCGCCTCGGACCTGAATGCCACAGATGCCGACGGCAGGTTATTCACCGTGGCTTCGGCCGCTTCCTACATTCCGCCTTTGGCCGAAGCGCAGCCAGTCGTGGAAGCAGCAAACGCGGAAATAAGCGATCTCCGGGAACACGATCAGGCCGCGGGGGACATTGCTCCCGAAGTACCCTCGTTGATCAGTGTCAAGGACCTGACGCGATTCTATCCTGTCGGACGCTCGTCGCTCTTCGGGAAGCGTTCGGAGGTGCATGCGTTGAAAGGCGTCTCCTTTGACGTTGCTGCCGGGCAACGTTTCGGTGTGGTCGGTGAATCCGGTTCCGGAAAATCCACCCTCTTGCGCATCTTGGCAGGTCTGGACCAACCCACCTCAGGCAGTGTTCGTGTGGCAGGAAGCGAGGTTGCAGGGGCCAAGGAGAGGGATCTGGTCCAATTGCGCCAGCAGCTGCAGATCGTTTTCCAGGATCCCATGGGATCGCTGGATCCGCGGATGCGTGTCCGCGACATTATCGCTGAGCCTTTGCTTGTTCCGGGGCAAAAGGTGGATAGCGCCAAGCACCGGAAGATGGTCGCAGAGATGCTCGGATCGGTGGGACTGCCGGCCGATGCCGCGGAACGCTTCCCGCATCAATTCTCCGGTGGACAGCGCCAGCGAATCTCCATTGCTCGTGCGCTGATCTGCGAGCCTCGGGTGCTGGTGGCTGATGAACCGGTCAGCGCTCTGGATGTCTCCGTCCGGGCCCAAGTACTGAACCTGCTTTCGGACTTGGTCGACGACTACCAACTGACCCTCGTCTTCGTCTCCCACGATCTTGGCGTGGTGCGGCATATCTGCGACAACGTCGTGGTGATGAATGAAGGGCGGATCGTCGAAAGCGGAACAACCGAACAGATCTATGACAGTCCGCAGCATGCGTATACGCGGACTTTGGTGAATTCATCCATGTCCCTGCGCAACGAACTGGCCCTGCGCTAGTAATGCTCATTTTCCTTGAGAGGCCATCATGTCCCAGCTTTCTGAACACACCACCGCACTGCACCAGCTGTCCGCGCAGGAACTTCACGCGTCCTATGCTGCGAAGGACATCTCGCCGGTGGATGTAGCAGAGTCGGTCATCAAACGGGTTCAGGAACGTGAACCGGTACTCAACGCGATGTACCAGTTCGATCCGGAAGACGTGCTGAGCCAGGCACGCGAAAGCGAGCAACGCTGGGCCAGCGGAACAGCGCTCGGTCCACTAGACGGGGTGCCGGCAACGGTCAAGGAGAACATAGCACGCAAGGGCATCCCGATGCCTTCGGGAACGGCCCTATCCAACCCCAAGGTGCCCACGCAGAACGCGCCGATCACCGATCGGATTCTTGAAGCCGGCGGCATCCTGGCTGGCTCGACTACGATGCCGGACTGGGGCATGCTCTCTTCGGGTGTTTCCAGCCTTCACGGAATATCGCGTAGCGCTTGGAACCCTGGATGGACCACCGGTGGCTCCAGTGCGGGTGCGGGATCGGCGGCTGCTGCTGGATACGGGCCACTGCATGTCGGCACCGACATCGGTGGATCCATTCGCCTGCCCGGCGGCTGGCAGGGGTTGGCAACACTGAAACCCAGTGCAGGATTGATTCCCCTGGATGTCCCGTACATTGGCCGGGCGGCCGGCCCGATGGGACGTACCGTGGATGACATTGCCCTTTTCATGTCAGTGCTCGGACAACCAGATATCCGTGACTATTCGGCACGGGCCTATCCGGCCATGCAATGGCAGTCAAAGCTTGGCAGCGTCCGCGGGATGAGAATCGGGTTGCAGCTTGAAGCTAACGCTGGGGTCGCTGTCGACCCCGAAATCCGATCGGCGGTGCAGTCGGTAGCGGACACTTTTGCGCAGGACGGTGCCAGGGTGGAAGAGTTGCCGCCCTTCATCGACCAAGGCATGCTTGACCAGCTTGACCGCTTTTGGCGTACCCGGTCCTGGGCCGATTTCCGTGAACTGAGCGAAAGCGAGCAGGCGAAGGTCCTGGATTACATCGTGCGCTGGTGCGAAGGAGGAGCCAAGTTCGATGGCGCCGACACGATCAGGAATTTCGGTGCGATCGACCAGATGCAGAAGGTGACCATCGCGGCTACCGCCGGGTATGACCTCATCATCTCTCCGGTCTCCCCGATGGCTGCTTTTCCTGCGGAACAACCGATGCCAGTGGTGGATCCTGACGCCACCATGGGCCATATTGCCTTCACCGTCCCGTACAACATGTCCGGTCAGCCAGCGGCTACCGTCAATTGCGGTTTCACGTCCGAGGGCAAGCCCATTGGCGTGCAGCTGGCCGGAGCAGTTGGAACCGATGACGATGTGCTTCGCGCAGCCAGCTGGTATGAGGCAGCTCGGCCAGATAGCGCCAAACCGCAGTGGTCGAACTTGGACTGAAAATCCCGTATAAGCAGGGCACAGCAACCACCGCAGTTGCTGTGCCCTGCTTGTTGTTCTGATCTGCAGTATCGGGAAATCAGCTGGTTTGCGTGGCCTGTCCGAAGGACGCCAGCGCGGCAAGAGCTGTCCGGTCATCGGCAGGTACCAGATGACCGTAGTATTCGAACAGGCTGCTGCGGGCAAGATGCTCAGCCAGATGCGCATCTTGCTTCTGGATGGCCATGAAGACCTCGTGATGATGGTCGAGGGTGCGTTGCATCAAAGCCTCGTCATCGGAACTTTGTTCAATGCTGGACGTGATGAGCTGCTCGATGGACTGGCGGACTGCTTCGCCGGTAATCTGCAGCAGTGCATGGCCGCTGGCCTGCGCGATCACGTCATGGAAATCGAGGTCTGCCTGGCTGAAAGCGCTTTGGCTCTGCGAACGCGCCGCCCGCATCCGCGCCATCGCCTTCTCGAGCTTCAATAAGTCCGCATCGGAACGTCGCGTTGCGGCCAGCGAATTGGCCGAAGATTCCATGGTCATGCGATAAATGAGCAGATCCGCGAGGCTCGACGAAGAGGTCGTGGCCAAACGGCTTATCATTTTGCGCAAAGGCGCTGACGTGGGAGAGAGGACAACCGCTCCGCGCGGATCACCCGGCCTAGAGGCAACTATCCCGTTGCTTTCCAAGACCCGCATCGCTTCACGCACCGATGAACGACTCACCTCAAACTGGGTTACAAGTTCACGCTCTCCGGGCAGATGATCCCCGATTTTCAGTTCGCCGCTAAGTACCTGGCTTTCAATGGAACTGACGATGGCTTCAAAAGCGCGCGTCTTAGTTGCAGCTGGCACCTCTGGTGTCTGTGACATCTTAAGTCGCTTTCGTGGTGGTCTGTCTGAAGAATCCTTGGCACCACCGCCTAGTTCGGTGGGGTGAAACGACCATCGATGGCGGTCCAACCGCCATCGACGGTGAGCACCGAACCAGTCACGAAGCTCGATGCCGGCGATGCAAGATAGACAATGGCTCCAGCCATTTCCTCTGGCCTGGCCCAGCGGCCCAAGGCGCTCTTCTGGGCGTAGGCGTTGTACCAGCCGGGGTTGGCCTTGATCTGTGCGGTCAGAGGGGTTTCAACAACCCCTGGGGCAACAACATTGACCCTGACACCCTGCGGGCCGAATTCGGCGGCCGCGGTACGGGCCAGCTGGACCAGTGCAGCCTTGGTGGCCGCATAGACACTTTGCCCGGGCTCGACAACTGATGCGCGAATGGACGAGATGCCAATGATGGATCCGCCGCCATTGGCTGCCAGCCGAGGTGCGAAGGCCTGGATCAGTCCGAATGAAGCCCTCAGGTTCAAATTCACCACGCGGTCGAATTCTTCCATCGTGTAGTCGACGATGCGCTTTCGGACATTCGTGGCAGCGGTGAACACCAGGGCAGCGATGTCATTGAATTCATTGGAAGCGGCCTGAACAGATTGAATATCCAGAACGTCGAGCTCGATAACCGTGGAACCGCTGCTGAGCATGTCGGCGGTCTCCTGCGCGGTTTCGACATCGCGGTCGGCGCAAATCACGTGGGCGCCGTGGGCGTCGAGGGCCAGAGCCGCTTCACGGCCAATGCCGCTGCCTGCACCGATGACCATGACGCGCTGGCCGGCAAATTGGAAGAGCTGCGTGTAATCCATTGTGTTGTCCTTCGTTTATGTTGCCTCGGGCTACGGGCGGATGATGGCCATCCGGGTGACAGTGAATTCTTCCATTGCGAAGCGGGGGCCTTCACGGCCGATCCCGGAGTCCTTGACTCCTCCATAGGGCATGATGTCTGACCGGAATCCCGGGATTTCATTCACTACGACACCGCCAACTTCCAGTTCATCGATGGCGCGGAAGGCCGTCTTCAGCGACTTGCTGTAAATGGCTGCCTGCAGTCCGTACCGTGAATCGTTCACCAGCTCAAAAGCTGCATCGAGGTCAGGCACCGTGCGCAAGCAGATGACAGGACCGAATATTTCCTCGCACCATAGTTCTGCATCGGACGGGACGCCGCTCAGAATCGTGGGCTGGATGGATTCTCCTAGCAAGCCTCCGCCGGTCAGCACCTGTGCTCCGCGTTCTTTTGCCTTCTCGATCCATGACAGCACGCGTCCGGTGGATGCCTTATTGATCAGTGGAGCCACCCGGGTCTGTTCCGAGCGGGGGTCGCCAACCGCTATTTCGCCGATGCGCGCCAGCAGCTCCCGCTGGAAGTCGCCAGCGATTTTCTCATCGAGCAGAACGCGCTGAACAGAGATGCAGGCTTGCCCGTTGGCATAGAACCCCCCGCGTAGCACGGCATCGACTGCTGCATGGATGTCGGCGTCCTCGGCGACAATGAAACCGGTGTTAGACCCCAGCTCCAGCACTGCCTTGCGTGGTGCCGCATTCTTGGCGATCTGGTGGCCGACGGCCGCGGACCCGGTGAAGGAAACCACCGCTGAGCGAGGGTCTGCGACCAATGTCTCGCCAACGTCAATGCCGCCGGTAACCAGCTGCACCGCTGCGGTGCTGACCTGATGGGCGGCGAGGGCTTCGCGGATCAAGTGCACAGCCCACAACGTGGACAGAGGAGTATTCGGTGCTGGCTTGATGATGATCGGGCACCCAGCCGCCAGCGCTGGCGCAAGCTTATGGCTGGCCAAGAGCAAAGGGTAATTGAAACCGGCGATGCCGATCACGATTCCTGCCGGTTTACGGGTCCAGTACCCAATCATGCCATCGCCGCTGGCCTGCAGATCCAGGGGTACTGTTTCGCCGCGCAGGTTCGCAACTTCTTCGGCTGCCGCGGCCCATGTGGTCAGGGTGCGCGCAACTTCTACCCGGCAGTCCACCAGGGGTTTGCCGGTTTCGAGGACCAGGAGATTCTCGAGCTCTTCGCGGTGCTCGGAAATCTTGTGATGGACCGCCAAGAGGATTGACCGCTTGGTGCCGGTGCTCAGCCTCTCAACTTCCTTGGCGACGCTTTGGGCGGCGTCCAATGCCTGGCTGGCTAGTGCCGCGGAGCCTACAGGCGCGTGCGCAACTACTGAACCATCGAAAGGGAAAATAACGGGGGCTGTTTCCGCGCAGTGCACCCACCGATCGCCGATGGGCAATCCCGCAGGGTAAGCATCTGAGTGAGAAGTCATCGTTCCTACTTTCGAATTGGCGCCATGGAAGTCCTACTGGTCTGACCAGTAGATGACCAAAGCTAATCAGTGATCTAGCTCGCAGTCAACGGGTTTGAGGAAAATGACCCTTTCACACTTCTAAAACGTTGAATTCATTGACATTAAGCGAAACTCCGGGAACAGTAATGCTCACAATTCCACTTCGGGATACCGAGAAATTCGGATGTGCGAGTACAGGCGGTGGCGGTGGCTTTTGACTGGAGGAGCAACGTTTCGCTGGCTCGGGAAACTGCTGGCGTCATCAGTGAGCGAGTCTTCTCGGGACGGTATGCGCCAGGACAAGTCTTGGCGCAGCAGCGGCTCTCCGAAGAGCTTGGCGTCAGTCGGACACCCTTGCGTGAAGCCTTTGCCTTGCTAGAGCATGAAGGCGTGGTTCAGCTCGATTCCTACGGGCGAGCCACGGTTACGAAGATGGACATAACGAATCTGCGTGAAGCACTGAAATTCCGCGAACTATTGGAATCGGCAGCCTGCGGCATGGCAGTCGATAAGATATCGAGGCCCTTGCTCGCCGACCTGCTTCAAGCGTTGCGCAACTCGGGAACCGCCACGCCACATAATGCTTCCAAGGTGCACCTATTGCTGCTGGGATCATCGGGCAATCGCTATCTTCAAGGATTCTCGACCCTTGTGCGGATAACCGAGGAAGTGCATTTGCCAGCTACCGCGTGGTTCCCGACGAATACCGGAAAACTGCGGAACCTCCAGGTAGGCATCCTGGAGTGTTTAGCCGAATCAGACGGTAAGGCTGCACAACGCCGAGTACGCGAATACTTCAACGAACTTCAAAACCACCTAGCCGCTAGTGAAAGGCCTATCCAATGAAAACCTACAGCGTTGCCGTCATCCCCGGAGACGGGATCGGCCCGGAAGTCATGGGGGGAACACTTGACGTTTTGGCTGCAGCTGAGAAGAAATTCGGCTTCGCGCTGGATCTGACTACTTATGACGCAGGTGCTAAGCATTATCTGCAGACCGGCGAGCTATGGAACCCGCAGTTGACTCGAAAGCTGCGGGGCCATGATGCCATACTCTTCGGCGCGATGGGGGATCCAGCAGTGCAGCCAGGCATACTTGAGCGCGGATTTATCCTAGCGATGCGCCAGGAATTCGAGCAGGCGGTGAACCTGCGCCCGGTCAAGCTCTACCCGGGCGTCGCCACCCCCATTGCCGGGCTGACACCTGAACGTTGCGATCTGGTGATCGTCCGTGAGAATACCGAAGGTGCCTACATTGGCCAAGGTTCGACAGTCCACGCAAATACACCTCACACTGTGGCGCTCCAAGAATCGGTCAACACCCGGCAGGGGATCTCGCGAGTAGTGGAGTATTCCTTCAAGCTGGCTATGAGCCGGCGTAAGAAACTTACCTTGTGCCATAAGAAGAACATACTTATCGAAGCTGGGAAGCTTTGGCAGGAAGTCGTGGACCACGTTTCTGGGCGCTATCCCGAAGTTGAAGTCGACTACGTTCATGTCGATGCCATGTGTTTCCATCTCCCTGTTGCCCCGGAAAGATTCGATGTAGTAGTTACCGACAATCTCTTCGGAGACATCATCACGGACCTTGGAGCCGTCATCCAGGGTGGCCTGGGCGTTGCAGCAAGCGCGAATCTCAATCTGGATGGAAACTCACCTAGCATGTTCGAAGCCATCCACGGCTCGGCTCCCGACATTGCCGGAAAGGGCTGGGCCAATCCTGTCGGTGCGATCCTGTCTGGTGCGATGATGCTCGCGCATCTAGGAGAAGAGCGGGCCGCAATGGCCATTGAATCTGCTGCCGTCAGCGTGGTGCGCGAGCTTCCCGAACTAGCCGGACCGAACATGGGGAAGGACACCTCTGGCATTGCAGACGATATTGCTCGGCTTGTATCCGAGGATTTCGTTATGGTTCCGGGTTTATCGGTGATGAAGAGCTTGTCTGCGGCACGATGAGCTTATGCCAATAGACCGACTGCACGCCATTGTCATCTAAAAGAGTGGTGGAGTTCGTTTTCCCGTCATTGCTTAGTCAACTGTTCCTTGTAGATTAGCCAATCATGGGACGGCTGTTTATGGCGATCGGGGATTCCTTTACCGAAGGCGTGGGGGACTGGGAACCGAGGCTGCCCAACGGGGTACGCGGATGGGCCGATCGCGTGGCCAAGCAGCTATCCAAAGCGGATCCCGAGTGGCAGTACGTGAACCTGGGAATCCGCAGCCGACGGCTCCAGTCGATTATCGACGAGCAGATCCCCATAGCCCTGGAACTCAGGCCGGAGGTGATCACCTTTTATGCCGGCGGCAACGACATCCTGGAATTCCGCAAGGACATGAAGGAATTCCTTGCCCGATACTCGCAAGCTGTCGAAGCCCTGGTTTCCACGGGTGCCAAGGTCCTGCTGTTCACCGGGTTCGATATCCCCGTGCACCCGGTGCTCGCCCCGTTCAAGCGGCGCAACTGGCGCTTCAATGACCACGTGCGCCGGCTCGCTGAACGCTATCCGGACTCAGTAGTGCTCGTTGACTACTGGAATTGGGAGGCGTACCGGGATAAGCGCATGTGGGATATCGACAAGCTGCACATGAATCGTGCCGGCCATCGCTACATGGCCATCAGGATCCTGGAGATCCTCGGGTATCCACACCAGCTGGTTTTCGATCCCTTTGGCGCCGCGGACCGGGTCGGATTCTGGCAGGCCACGCAGCGCGACGTGGAGTGGCTGAGGCAGTGGGTGCTGCCGATGTTCGGGCGGCGCATGCGCGGCATTACCCTGGGGGACCAGCTGCGTCCCCGCTGGCCGGAGCCGATGCATCCGGCCAAGGGGATGAAGAAGCAGTTCCGCAAGCGCCGCAAAGCAGAAGAGCTGCGGCACCTGCGGAATTCCGAGGTCGGCTAGCTGCCTAGCTGCCTGGGTTTTCCATTGCTTCTGGACTCATCCACGCGATTTCCCAGACGTGGCCATCCGGGTCCTGGACGGCTGCCTGGTACATGCCCGGGAATGGCTCATCTGCCGGGCGGTAGATGCTGCCGCCACCGGCCTCGGCCCGTGCGACGAAGTCGTCGACGCCTTCGCGGGTTTCTGCCGACAGGGCATTGAGGGTTTCGCGCAGGCCGCTTCCGAGCGCCGGCTTATCGCCGTTGACCAGGAAGCTTGCGAAGAACTCCTGGCGCAGCACCATCACGAGAATATTCTCGGCGATGATCCATGAGGTGGCATTTTCATCGGAGAACGTCGTGTTCTTGGTGAAGCCCATGGCCTCGTAGAACTTGTCGGCTCTGGCTAGATCAGCGGTCGGTAGGTTGACGAAAATCATCTGGCCCATGGGTTTCTCGCTTCTGCGTCGGGGGAATTCCTCAGTGCAAAAACAACTTTGCTGGACGCATGAACCGAGCGCAAGAGCTATGCGGGATTAACCTTGAAATGAAACAAGGCCCCGCTAGAGCACGCAGTTAAGCGCGGCCGTGCGGGGCCTTGAACCAAACCCTTGAATTCTTGAGGGCTTCGGGCATTCAAGCGGGGACTAGATCAGTGCCTTGGTGATTTCCAGCGGGATGCGATCGCGGGTGTAGGTGATGTGGTCGTAGCCGTGCGGTGCCGGCTTGCCGTCTTCGCCGATGTTCACGAAGACGATCTTCTCGATGGTCAGGATCGATTCCTGGGTGAAGATGTTGCGCACCTCTGCGCGCAGGGTGACCGAAGTCCGGCCGAAGTCGATAGCGGTCAGGCCCATCTCGATCAGGTCGCCTTCCTTTGCGGAGGCGATGAAGTTGATCTCGGACATGAACTTGGTGACAACGTGCTTGTTGCCCAGCTGGATGATCGAGTAGATCGCAGCTTCTTCGTCGATCCAGCGCAGCAGGCTGCCGCCGAACAGCGTGCCGTTTGCGTTCAAGTCTTCTGGGCGAACCCACTTGCGCGTATGAAAAGTAATACCCTTAGCCATACACAAAATGCTAAGTCAGATCGGGTGCATTGCGCTGTAAGGTGCTCCACAATGTAGGGGAAAACACATGCGATTCATGCATTGAATACCAAGTGGACGCGTGATTGGGGCGGGTGCCGGGAGAACTGGCCCAATGCTTCCTGTCTGCTCACGGCTGTTCCAAGGTGCTAAGCGGCAATGCTGTTGATAAGGTCAAATCAAGCAGCATGAATCAACGGACCCAGGACTAAAAGGCAGGTGAAGATGACCTATCCTTCGGAAGGGAATAACGAAACTATTCCCACCGATTTCGACGACGTCGTTCAGCAAGTTTCTACCGGTGAGCTGGAACATGATCGCATCGATTCCCTGCTCAAGGAAGCCCATGAGCGATACGCGGATGCAGACGACGGGCTCCTTGCCCACTACATTCCGATCCTGGGCCAAGCGGACCCCAATCTCTTTGGCATCGCCATGTCCCACGTCGGCGGCTCTGTCCACATGGTTGGCGATTGCGATCATCTGTTCTCGATCCAGTCGATCTCCAAGATGTTCGTCTACGCGCTAGTGGTGCAAGAGCACGGGCGCGAGGTCGTTCGCGAACGCATCGGCGTGAACAATACGGGCATGTCTTTCAACTCTGTGATGGCCGTGGAATTGAACAACGGCTTGCCGATGAACCCCATGGTCAATGCCGGCGCCATCGCCACGACAGCAATGATGCCCGGCAAGACCGCTGCCAAGAAGTGGGAGAACGTCCGGGAAGGGCTATCCGCCTTTGCCGGCCGGGCGCTGAGCCTGGATGACGAGGTCTACCACTCAGAATCGCTGGCCAACGAGCGCAACAAGGCCTTGGGGCATTTGCTCAAGAGCTATGGGCGGCTGGAGAACGAACCTGCGGATGCCGTTGATGTGTACACCAAGCAGTGCTCGCTGAATATCAGCGCGCATGATCTTGCCGTCATGGGCGCGACGCTGGCCGATGGCGGAGTGAACCCGGTGACCGGAAAGCGCGTCGTCGATGCAGACGTTTGCCGCGATACCCTGGCGACCGTGGCCTCCAACGGCTTGTACGAGCGTTCTGGCGAGTGGCTATTCGAGATCGGGATCCCGGCGAAGTCCGGGGTTTCTGGCGGTATTGTCGCGGTAGCTCCGGGCAAGGGTGCCATCGGCGCGTTCTCGCCGCCCTTGGATATGGCCGGGAACTCGGTGCGCGCGCAGCTGGCCATCGGGCAGCTTTCGCGTGCCATGGGCCTGAATCTGTTTGCGTCGGCGCCAGATCGGGAAAGCTGATCCCGGGCGTTTCGCGCATTATCCAAAAGGCGGATTGATTCGCTAACTAGCTAAACTTTTATGGACAGGTGGATGGCCTTTGCCGTCCATCTTTCGCCATCTGGCGCCGGATCGTTTCGAGAGTTGAAATCCTCGCGCAAAGGAACTGGTCAGCTGCTGGTTAGCAAGAATTTTCGATGGCATGAGAATACGTTTTCACGGCGGTTGTCTTGTTTCCTTTAGCGGTGCAAGCCGGCGGCATTGTCATGTGACGTCCGGGGGTTGTAAAACCTACTAAACAAGCTTTACTTAAAGTGTGTGTCACTGGGGGCACCTAAACTTTGAGGATGCGTAATTCATGAAGAAAGTAACCAAGGCAACCATTGCTGCTGTTGCAGCCGGAGCGCTGTTGCTCGGCGGCGCTGGAACGATCGCGCGCTGGCAGGCGCAGCAGACTATTGACGCGGGCACCGTGGAAACCGGCCACCTGAACTTGACGACCAACGGGGAGGGCAACTGGCAGGACATCAGCAATCCGGAAGCGCCCGAGCCGTTCGACCCGGCAACCCAGCAGCTCGTTCCCGGCGACGTCGTTGCGTTCAGCCAGACCGCCACCATCGATGCCGAAGGCAAGAACATTGCTGGATCCCTGAGCGTCGACCAGGCGGCTACGGCGCTGGGAGCGTTGGAAGGATACGTGACCGTCGCTCTGCAGGTCGACGCATCGGCGCCGGGGATTACGGAGGAAGCTGACGGCACACTGAGCTTTGCCGATCCGGGCACCTATTCAGTTCCATTCCTGATCACCGTCACCTTTGCCGAAGGAGCGGTAGGGGACACCCCGCCGTCGACCTACGACCAGCCGCTGGATCTTGAAGCGCTGACGCTGACCTTGGACCAAGTCCGCGCTTAGTCATGGATCGTGGATTGGCTGGTGCATGCCCAAACCCTTGAAGTTCGCCATAGTCGCGGTTGTGCTCTTGATGCTGGGTATCAGCGCGCAAGGCACGGCCGCAACTTGGCGCGCCGAAAGCACGGTGGATCCGCCAGCCTTGAAAACCGGTTCGCTGGCATTGCTGGCCGGTGGCGAAACCGAGCACCAGTTCGCGAAGCTGTCCGGCAGCGAGCTGATCCCCGGGGCGTTTACGCAAGCATCACTGGTGATCAGCAATGCTGGCACTGTGGACTTGACCTATCAGCTGGATGGGGCGGTCAATGCGACCGCTTCGCCGACTGCCGCTGATCGTGCCCTGTCCAGCGTTTTGCAACTGAGCATCTATTCCGGCATGGACCAAGCGGCCTGCGAAGCCGACCAGCCGTTGGCCGGGGAACGGCTGTATGCCGGGCCGCTGGGATCCACCGCCTCCTTCGCAGCTGCCAGGGTGCTGCGCGCCGCGCCGGCGATGGCGAATGAGGCCTTGTGCATTCGTGTTTCGGTTCCCTCCGGGGCACCTCAAACGGCTTCCGGCGGGAAAGTAGCGCTCAAGCTGGGGTTCGCGGGGCAGCAACGATGACAATTGGGAATCGCGTCCGGCGCAGGGAACAGCAGGAACGCACAGGGATCCGGTGGTGGTGCGGTCAGGTGCTTTCCTGGCTCGTGCTGTTCATCGTCCTTGCCCTGATTGCCGTCATGATCGTGGTTCCGAAATTGGGCGGGGCGACGGCGTATACCGTGCTCACCGGATCCATGCGGCCGCATTTGCCGCCCGGTACTTTGGTGGTGGTGAAGCCGATTGACCCACAGCACCTTCGCATTGGCGAGGTTGCCACCTACCAGCTGGAATCAGGTGAGCCTGAAGTCGTTACGCACCGTGTTTCCGCTATCGGCGCGAGCCTGGGCGGGGAAGAACAATTCATTTTCCGCGGGGATGCAAACAATGCCGATGACGAGCCGGTGCAACCCGAACAGATCCGGGGCAAGCTCTGGTATTCCGTCCCGCTCCTGGGATACGTGAACAGCGCTCTGTCACTCCAGCAGAGAACGTGGCTGACCTGGATCGCAACGAGCGGATTGATCGTGTATTCGCTGGTGATGTTCGGCGGGGCATGGCGTGAACGGCAGGGGAAAGGGCATCGATGAAGCTCCGTTTTCTTGCAGCCCGCGCGGCCATGACGGCCGTGATTCCCTGCGCGGCACTCGGCCTGGCACTGCCCGCATCAGCCGCGGAAACTGACCAGGGCCTAAGCTACAGCTTGGACGGCCGGGTCTATTCCGATGCCCCACCGCAGGTATTTGGAGGAGCCCCGGTCTTGGCGCCGGGCGTTGAATCCACAGGATCCTTGTGGATTCGCAATGACCGGGAGTCGGATATCGAAGTCCGCATCCGGACGATCGAGCCCGCTGCGTCAACCAGGATCTATTTCGAAACAGCCGGAGCCACGGTAGTCCGGTTGGAACCGGACAAAGCCGCGGAATTCGGACTGAGGGTCGGACTGCCCTGGTCGGCGAAAAATGAGTCGGAGGACCAGCAGGTGCCTTCGTTGCAGGTGCGCATCGACGCCGTCGAATTAGCAGGCGGAGATGGGCAAGCTCCGGATTCTTCGCGGCCGCCTGACGAAGGGTATTCGCCCGACAGTGATGCGCCGAGGGAAGAGCTGCCCCAATCGGATCCTCCCGAGCGGCATGATGGGCTCGGAGATACCGGGTTCCGCGGTGCGGCGCTGCTTGCGGCGGCAGGCATCGCGGGTATCGGGGGATTATCGTTGCTTGCTGCGCAACGAAGGAAACAAAAGGAACTTGAAACGGACGGAGTGGAAGAATGAGCGACCGTTCAATGCGCATCAAGGCAATTCTGTCCTTGGGCGTCCTCGTAGGATTCGGCACCGTCTCGACGCTGGCCTCATGGACCGGACAAGCGACAGCTACCTCGAACGTCAGCACGGCCACCGTTGCCCTGGGAGTTGGAGCTACTGCGACCAGCGCAACCTCGGCCAGCTACCAGATGCCCATCAGCGGCAATAACCTGTTTCCGGGCTCGACATCGGCATCCGTCGTGACAGTGAAGAACACCGGTTCCATCTCGGCGCCCTATGTTTTCGGCGGAAGAATCACCGAATCGGGCAACGCTGCGCTGGGGGCGGCACTCAATATCGTTGTAAAAACAGGCGCCACGGTCAGCGGCACCGGCTCCAGCGTTACTTGCTCGGGCGGAACCACGCTGCTGTCGAAGAACGCTGGATCCCAGTTCGGCAGTGCCTCGGCCGCCAGGCCCTTGGCCGCCGGCAGCAGCGAAACCCTGTGCGTGCAGTACTCGCTGCCAGTAACCGCGGCCAATACCCTGCAGGGCGCCACGACGGCAATCACCCTGGACTTCACCTCGACGGTGGGTTCATGAGATGAAGTTGAATCGAACTGGACCCCGCACAGGATCTTCGCTGACGCTGTTCCAGCGCCTCGTGCTGAACGCCTGCGCCGCGGCCGGGACCCTGTGCCTGGTCATGGCGGTGCTGGCGTTGGCTTTCGGGATCAAGCCCCTGGTTTTCGCCTCGGGATCAATGGGACCGGGCATCCCCACCGGTTCCCTGGGGCTGGCTGTTCCGACCGCGGTAGAGGACGTCGCCGTGGGCGACGTGGTTTCGGTGGTGATCAGTGACGAAGTGCGGGTGACGCACCGGGTTGTCGAAAAGACGGACGCGGGGCTGGTCCTCAAGGGTGATGCCAATCCCGTCGCGGACCTGCAACCGTATGCGGTGGACAGCGTCGACAAACTGCTGGCCAGTGTACCGGTCCTGGGCTACGTCGTATCGTGGCTGTCCCAGCCATGGGCCTATTTTCTCGGCGGACTGCTGTGCGCCTACCTGCTCTATGTCGCGTTCATCAAGAGGGATGGTGGAAGCGGCCGACTTTCATCCGGGCAGGGCATGAATGAGGCCGAAATGGACCCAGGCCCTTTTGCTGGTCGCGAGCATCAAGCCACTGAATTTCGGGTATCCGGAGCTAGTCGGGAATCCATGTCGCAACGATCTCGGCGACGGACCCTGATTCAGATGGCTGGCATGTTTTCAATGCTCACGTTGTGCCTTTTGCCGATTCAAATCGAACAAACCCAGGCAGCTTTCTCCAGCCAAGCGGCGGCTTCCGCCACGGCTACTGCGCTCACGGCTCTGCCCCCAGCCAACGCTAAATGCACAGGCAATGTCGGGGACCAGCAAACCATCCGATTCGATTGGTCAGTTTCCGGACCAGAACCAACGTCCTATACCATCACCGGACAACTCAATGGCAGCTCGACGGTAAAGACAGAGTCGCTTGCTGGCAACACGCGAAGCTACACGACATCCCTGTCTTCGAGCCAGGGTCTACTGGGTGCCCTGCTGGATTTGCTCGTAGGCTTCGACAGAAAATTCACGGTGGCGATCAGGGCGAATTACGGATCATGGAGTTCAGCCCCGGTGAGCTTTACTCAAATTCATGGCAGCGCTGGACTTCTGGGCAGCAACAAGCGTTTAACCTGCCAACCGCACTAGCCTGGCAGCGAATATAGACCATTGATAATCAGATCAAGGCCCACCGCAAAGGTCTTTGACGCCCGGTCCTCGTCGCCCAGGGCAGTGGCCAGTGTCTCGCTGAAAGCGCGTGTCGACTCTCCGTCGATTTCCCATACATTCTCAGGTGCCGCCGCATCCAAGGCGGATCCGAGCACAAAGGAGTCGACGATCGTGATGGCCTGCAGCCGCCGCTTCGGTTCGAACCCGGCCATAGCGAAGGCCTCGGCCAGTGCATCGTAGACGCGCAGCGTGGTGCTGTCGCGGACTGTGTGGCTGGTGAGCAGCGGGATCAGCCGTGGGTGCCTTGAATACGACTCCCAGTAGGACGTGGCAATTTGCTGTACGATCTCCTGCCAGTCGCTGGAAACGCTATCTGGCAGGCTGATCGCCGACATGGCCCGGCCTCTCATTAGCTCGATGATCTCATCCTTGCCGGACACGTGGTTGTACAGGGACGAAGCGGAGACCGAGAGGGCCTTGGCCAATTGCGGAAGCGTGAACTCGCCATGGGCGTCGACGAGCTTGAGTGCGGCATCGGCGATCGCGGCGGTGCTGAGCTTCGGCTTGGAAGGCCTGGCCATGAATTCTCCCGTTGTTGAAGGTTCTGGGTAGAGCTTACACAAATAAACGAAAGTCATTCGTTAAATCTCTTGCGCCGAGGCCGTCGCTGGACCTAATCTGTAAACGAATACCATTCGTTTAATATCTGAAGGGGAGCCCAATGCAAGAGATCCTGGCCCTTGAACCACCCGTTTCCCCAGCGCGTGCCGAAGCCAAGTCGCGCGGCGAGATCACCATTGCGCTGGTGCAGCACCGCTGGCGTGAAGACCCGCGGGAACTGCGCGGGGAACTGGAGGACGGCATTGCCCGCGCGGCCAAGCATAGCGCGCGCATCGTCTTCCTCCCGGAATTGACCCTGGGCAAATATCCGGCCTTCGAGATCCCGGACGCCGACGCCGCGGACGAGACCGCCGAGGATCTGGAGAACGGGCCGACCGTGGCCTTCGCCCGCGAGATGGCCGCGAAGTACAACCTGCACGTGCACATCTCGCTGTTCCGCAAGGCTCCGGCCGCCGACGGGTTGGGACTGAACACCGCAGTGGTTCTTTCCCCGCAGGGCCGGATCGTCGCGCTGACCAACAAGCTGCATATTCCGCGGACCGCAGGCTACTACGAGGACAAATACTTCCGCGAAGGGCCCAATGACGAGCCCTATCCGGTGCACCGCATCGCGGCGCTCGGGGACCTGGCCATGGGCCTGCCCACCTGCTGGGATGAATGGTTCAGCGAGCCGCCGCGCATCTATTCGCTGGCCGGAGCGGACCTGCTGGCCTATCCCACCGCAATCGGTTCCGAGCCGGACCACCCGGACTTCGACACCGAGCCGCTGTGGCGCCAGACCATCATCGGCAACGGCATTGCCAACGGGCTGTTCATGGTTGTCCCCAACCGGTGGGGCGACGAGGGAGCACTGGACTTCTACGGTTCGTCATTCATCTCGGACCCCTACGGCCGCATCCTGGCCCGCGCCCCGCGCGATGCCTCAGCGGTGCTCGTGGCCACCTTGGACCTGGACGCCCGGCGTGACTGGCTGGAGCTCTTCCCCTTCCTGCGCACCCGCCGTCCCGATACCTACGCGGCGCTGGCGGCGCCGCGCGAAGACGCCCAGCTGGGAGAACGGACGCAGACCCATGCCTGAGTTGCGCATGCCGGCAGAAACCGAAGCCCATGAGCGCATCTTCATGGCATTTCCCTCCGGCGGCTACACGCTGGGAGAAACCGAAGCGCAGGCCGAAGCGGCCCGCGCCGCCTGGAGCGCCGTGGCCCGGGCGGTCAGCGCTTTCACCCCGGTCACGATGGTGGTGGACCCGGCCAGCGAAGCCGCAGCCCGGCGCCATCTGGGTGATGCGGTCAGCTACTGCCTGCACCCGCTGGACGATGCCTGGATGCGTGATTCCGGCCCGAGCTTCGTGCGCACCGCACAGGGCCAGCTCAAGGCGGTGAACTGGAATTTCAACGGCTGGGGCGCGCAGAGCTGGGCGTCCTGGGACAAGGACCGACTGGTGGCGGGCCATGTCGCGCGCCTTGCTGGCGCAGAGGAGATTCGGGCGTCGATCACCAACGAGGGCGGCGGGATCCACGTGGACGGCGAGGGCACGGTACTGGCCACGCGCAGCGTCCAGCTGGATCCGGGCCGCAACCCGGGCAAGACCGAGAAGGACATAGAGGACGAGTTCGCCCGGCTGCTCGGAACCCGGAAGACCATTTGGCTCGATCGCGGGCTGAGCCGCGACAACGAGGAATTCGGCACGCGCGGCCACGTGGACATCGTCGCCTGCTTCGCCCGGCCCGGCGTGGTGCTCTACCACGACCAGCAGGATCCGCGGCACCCGGACTACGCGATTTCGCAGGCGGTGCGCGAACGGCTGGAGCAATCAACCGACGCGCAGGGACGGGCGCTGGAGCTCATTGCCGTTCCGGCGCCGACGGTGCTGCGCGATGCCGAGGACTGGGTGGACTATTCCTATATCAACCACCTGGTGACCAACGGCGGGGTCATCGCCTGCAGCTTCGATGATCCCAACGACCACCAGGCCGCGAGCATCCTGGAGGCGGCCTATCCCGGACGGGAAGTGGCCAGCGTGGATGCGCGCGAGCTGTTCGCCCGCGGCGGCGGCATCCACTGCATCACCCAGCAGCTGCCCGCCACCGAACGGGAATAGGCCCCTAGCCCAGGCCGACCGCGCGGCGGCGTTCCAGGAAGACCGGTTTCGCCGCCGTGCGAGTCGCGGAAAACAGGGGGTCGGCCGCACGCCGGCCCAGGGCCAGGTCGGCCAGGTATTCGCCGATGGCGGGCACGAATTTGAAGCCGTGGCCGCTGAATCCCGCGCCGACGGTGACCGGCCCCAGCGAATCGAGGATGAAGTGCTCGTCGGCGGTGTTGGCGTAGGTGCAGGACACCGTTTCGTAGCGCGAAGGATCCGCTCCCGGAAGCCAGCGTGCCGCGTAGTCCTGCAGTCCGCGCAGCTGCTCGTCGCTGGCCTGGTGCGGCCGGTGCTCCGGATCGATGATCCGTCCGGAACCATGCCAGCCCACCTTGATGCCTTCCCCCGGGGTGCGCATGCCGTAGATGGGCCCGAAGACGCGTGATCCGATATCCCGTGCCGGATCCAGGGTGTGGTTGAACCCCGGCCAGTGCGCCGGCAGGTCCTTCTGCGCGAAATGCACCGGGTGCTCTTCGGTGACGTGGATGGCAGGAAGCTTGAGCGCATCGCCCAGCAGCAGCGCGGTCCAAGCCCCCGCGGTGACGATGGCATGGCGGGCCCGGATAGCCGAAACGGTGCCCTGGTGCTGGACTTGCACCTCGACACGGTCATCGGCAAGCACCTGCAGAGCGGTCACCCGGTGCCCGTATTCCACGGCAGCTCCGTGCGCTACGGCCAGCTTCTGCAGCGAAGCTACCGCAAGATCGGCATTGATCTGGCCGCCGGCGGGGATATGCAGGACTTCGGTCTCGAACTTCATTCCCGCGAAACGCTCTTCTGCCGCAGCGATGCTCAGCAGCTCGCTGCCGAATCCTGCGTGGGCGAGGCTCTGCTGCATTGCCCGTTGTTCGGCAACGATTCCGTGATTGACCAATCCGGTGCGTTCCAGCAGCAGAGTGCCGGCTTGCTCGGAAAGCGAATCCCACAAAGCGTCGGAACGCTGCAGCAGGCGAAGATACTCCAGTTCGGTGTAAGCAGGATTGAAGTTGCGGGTTGCTCCGTGCGAGGCGCCCTCCATATGCCCCGGGGCAAAGCGTTCCAGCAGCAGGACCTCGTGCCCGGCAGAGGCCAGGGACCACGCGGCCGCCGAGCCCATCGCGCCGCCGCCGATAATCAGGAAATCTACGTCATTGCTCACCTCTACAGCGTAAAACTCCAACTGAAGCGGGCTCCATTCAATTGACTCATTGGCCGTGGACTAACGTAATAGAGGATGGGAATCGGGAAAGCGGAGGCAGCGTGCAACTAGTGGCGGTAATCGGCTTGGCAGCTGCGGTTTTCGTGGGAGCCTCCACGCAACGGATCTCTGGAATGGGGTTCGCGCTGGTCTCCTCGCCCTTCCTGGTCATGGTCTTGGGACCCCATGAGGGGGTCATGCTGGTCAACCTGCTCGGCGCCTGCAGCAGTTTGCTGATCTTTGCGCAGGTCTTCCGTCAGGTCGAGTACCGGAAGGTCGCCTTCATGCTCATACCGGCCATGCTCATGACCGTTCCGGGGGCTTGGCTGGCGAACTCGCTGGAGGGTCCATGGCTTTCCATCGGCATTTCGTTCATGGTGATCCTGGCACTGGTTTCGAGTTTCATGATTCGAAATCTAGCGCTGGCCCAAAGCAAGGGATTGGCCGTCGGTGCCGGGGCAGTTTCCGGTTTCATGTCGGTGACGGCCGGTGTCTCCGGCCCGGCCATCGCGGGATACGCTGTGGCCAGCCGCTGGCCGCAGGCGCAATTCGCCATCTCCGTGCAGCTCTACTTCCTGGTGCTGTCGCTGACGTCCCTGGCCGCCAAGGGCGGCATGCCTCAACTGGATTGGCAGCAGTGGGGTGCCTGTCTTGGTGCGATGGTGCTGGGCATCTTGCTGGGCAATTACCTGGCTCCGAGGATCCCGCAAAAATTCAGTCGCGCATTCGTGATACTGATTGCCTTCGGCGGTGCCTTGAGCCTCATGGCAAGCGGCTTGGTCGACTTGGCCTCCCACTAGCGCAGTGCGCTGCTGCGCGGTGTGCGGCGGCGCCGCGAGCGGTACACGTTCTTCAATGAAAATGAGAGAATGTACTCCGTGCATTCCCAATATCCCGATGTAACTCTCAGCAAACGAGTCAGCGAACTAGACATTGAGCGCCGTGCCCTGTGGGCTGGCCTGTTCTGTTCCCTATTCGGGTTGGTTGTGGGGCTCATTGTCTTTGCCGGCGAGCGTCCGCCGCTCTTTGGCGATCTGTCCGTGGGCATCGTCTCCGCCGCTTGCGGTGCTGTCTCGGCCGGAACCAGCAGCGCCTATGCTTTCCGTTCGATGCTGCGGGCACGTGAACCGTGGCTGAAGAAGATCCCCAAATGGCGCCAGATCATCACGGCCCTGGGCCTCGTATTGGTGCACGTAGCCAGTTCTGTCATGATCCTGCTGGTTGTGTTCCATTTGTTCCAACAGGCCTTCTACGGGCTGCATCTGGATGTGCTGGCAGGCGCGTTGGCGGTCAGCGTCGCCACGGGCATCTCCGCCTACCTGTCCTTGGAAGCAACCGCGCGGATCAACGCGGAATCACTTTCCGTGGTGCTGGGCATCTTCATGGGCGCTGGCGTGCTGATCAGCATGCTGCTGGCTGAAGACCAAGGCTGGTGGCAGAGCATGTTCTCTTCGCTGGGAACAACGCAGGCCGGCATGGGCTCCTTCTGGACCTTCAACCTCACCCTGGTGATTTCCGGTTTGGTGCTGGCGGCCTTCACCGAGTTCCTGACCCGCGACCTGGTCCGCCTGGCGCAGTCCTACCGTTGCCGCCCGGCGCTGGAAAGATACAGGATTGCACGAATGGTGCGTCCGCGGCCGTGGCTCGTGCGCTGGTGCCTGCTGATTGTCTCGGTCGGCATTATCGGCATTGGCTTGGTTCCCTTCGACGTGGCCATGGAAGTGCATTCGGCCTTCGTGCAGATGGTCTCGGCAGCCATGATCTTCTTGCTGCTGGGCACCGTCGTGCTGCTGCCTGGCTACCCTGCGGTGTTCCATATGCTGTCCTACGCGGCCATTGGCGCGATCTGGGCGGCCTTCCAGCTGTGGAGCGAATGGTCCTACTACAACCTGACCGGTTTCGAGCTCTCGGTCGTGGCCATCATGTTCAGCTGGATCTCGGTGTTCATCCGCACGACTTCGGCGATGACCCAGGACCGTTCAGAACCCCGAACCACCCACTCGCCTTCCGAAGTAGCCAAGGCGAAGAAGTCCGCGGCCAAGGGCGGCTGAACTTGAATATCCGTCGGAAGGCTGAAGCATTTCGCCTCTGCGGGCCGGTAGCCTGAAAATATGTTGATTGCGGAAAAGCTCTACTTGCTAATGGCCGATGACTCCGAAAAGCCGGAGACAGTTGTATCAGCTACGGGATACGGCATGAATGCTGCCATCATCACCGACTTGATGATCGCTGGGCGTGTGGCGTTGAGCGAGGATCAGCATCGGCAGATCCACCTCATCGGTGCCGGCCCCTGCCCGGATCCAGTTCTCGCCGCGCCTTTGGAAAAGCTGGAAAAGAGAGGCAATCTGAGCCTCGACGAAGCGGTGAAGATCAATTCCTTGTGCGATGCCCGCTCGCTGACCGATTCCTTGGCCAAGGCCGGGATTATCGAATACGGCGAACGCACACTGCTGGGCTTGGGCAAGCAACGGGTCCGCCTCATCAACCAGCAGATCCAGCGCCAGATCCGGACCGATTTACAAGGCGCCCTGCACGGACAGAAGATCCCGGGAACCAGCGATACCACCGTGCTCGCGATCTTGCAGGCGATAGGCCTGGTGAACCATGTGCTGGAAGACGAGCTGGCACCCATGTCGGGAAGCCAAGCGCAGTCCCGGATTGCGGAACTCGCACAGGATTCACCGGCAGCCGATTCAGCGCAACGGGCAGTGGCAGCGATGAACGCCGCCATCGTTACCCAGCGCGTCATTCCGCCCGCGCCCGGAAAGAAATAGCTGGACGGCGCCCGCAAGGAAAGACTACTGCGCGATGATTCAGCGCAGGGTGCTCAATCCCGCATCCATGACCACCTGGATAGTGGAGCGGTAATGGCTATTGAGCAGCTCGCCGAGCAGGGCTGCATTACGATCCAAGGCGGCATCCAGGATTTCCTGGTGCTCCTTCTCAACGTTGCGCTTGCCTGCGGCCTTCGACGGGGCAGCCCAGCGGCGGTACAGCTCGGTGAAGTTCGAAAGGTCGGCAGAGAGCTTGAGCATCGGCTGGCAATCGCACGGTACCAGCAATGCATGGTGGAATTCGCGGTGCGCCTCGGACCATGCGGGGTTGACGGTGCCAGGTTCCTCCGGCAAACGCCGCGGGGTGCGCGAAAGCTTGTGGTGGGCTGCGATCAAGTTCGATTCCCACGCGACATCTCCGCGCTCCACCGCCAAGCGGGCGGCCAGTGCCTCGGTGGAACACCGCAGTTCGGTGATATCCGCCAGTTCGCGCAGGTTCAGATCCGGCACGAAGAAGCCGCGGTTTGGGCGGATGACCACCAGGTTTTCCCCCGCTAGCCGTGTCAGCGATTCGCGGATCACGGTGGTGCTGGTCTCGAACTGTTCTGCCAAAGTGGTCGGCTGAAGGCGGTCGCCGGGGGACCAGAAGCCATCAAGGATGGTTCGGCGGATACCCTCCAGGGAATGAACTGATGCCTTTGCCAAGCTGACCTCTTCATGCGTGATCGATTGAATCTGATGTTAATAACAATAATCATATTCTTCGCAGGGGATAGATAATCCACGCGCACGGCGGAACAGAATACCCGGGCTATTGCTGGTAATTCGCCAAAACTGTTTACCTTCCGCCGCGTCGGTCCTAGGCTCGGGTCATGTCAGTGAAGATCCGCACGATTCAAACCGCAGTTCCCGCGACGACCCTGGCCCAGGAAGAGATCCGCGATGTCTTCGCCAGCCAGCCGAACCTGAGCCGGCTGGGTGAACGGCTCATCGCCACCTCGTTCAACTCCGCCGCGATCAGCACCAGGTACAGCTGCGTCGATGAATTCGACCTCTCCCTGCCCGAACCCGAAACTCCGCTGTTCTACGACCGGGTTGAAGGCCGGTTGCTCTCCCCGAGCACCGCCGAACGCAACGGCATCTATGCGAAGCAGGCCAGCGCGCTGTTCACGAACGCCGCGAAAAAGGCCCTCGACGCCTGCCCGGACCTTGCCCCGGAAGATATCACCCACGTCATAACCGTCTCCTGCACCGGGTTCTACAACCCGGGCCCGGACTACCAGATCGTGCGGGCGCTGGGGCTGGCACCGAGCACCGTGCGCCACCACCTTGGTTTCATGGGATGCTACGCGGCGTTCCCCGCCCTGCGCGCGGCCCGCGACTTCTGCCTGGCCGATCCTCAAGCCACCGTGCTGGTGGTCTGCGCCGAGCTGTGCACGTTGCATGTGCACAGCTCCAATGACCCGGACACCATCATGGGTTCGGCCATCTTCGCCGACGGGGCCGCGGCGGTGATCGTCTCGGCGCAGGGCAGCGGGCTGCTGCAAATGGACGGCTTCGAAACCGTGCTCACCCCGGTGGGCGAGGAGGCCATGGCCTGGAATATCGGCGACCATGGATTCGAGATGGTGCTGGGCACCTACGTTCCGCACATCATCGACGAGCACATCACCGGGGCGCTGCAGCCGCTCTTGGCCAAGGACGCCGACCCGGAACTCTCCGTGGACCGGATCCAGTATTGGGGTCTGCACCCCGGGGGCCGGGCCATCCTGGACCGGGTGCAAAACCGGCTGGGCCTGGATGACCAGCAGCTGGTGCCAGCCCGCGCGATCCTGGATCGCTACGGGAACATGTCCAGCGCCACGGTGCTATTCGTGCTCAAGGAAATCCTGGAAGCGGCCTCTGCGGACCAGGGCGAAAGGGTCTGCTCCATGGCATTCGGTCCGGGGCTGACCGTGGAATCCGGGCTGTTCACCATATGCCGGCAAGGATAATGCTCCGGCTGGCGCGGGCAGCGGAAGCCATCGAGGAAATGGACCGCCCGGATTGCGACCCGGTGCTGCTGCGCCGCACCTACGCCCAGTTCCCTCTGGTGAACCGGATAGTAGCCGGCTGGCGGGGCAATTACGTGCAGTGCATCCGCCCGTTGCTGGCGCGCCGGGTCCGGGCCAGGATACTGGACGTGGGCTGCGGGGGAGGAGACATTGCGGCGAATCTGGCGCGCTGGGCGCTCGCCGACGGGTTCGAGGTGGCAGTGTGCGGTATCGACCCGGATCCCCGGGCCATCTCCTACGCCCGGCAAGCGCTGCAACGCTGCAAGCTGCCGCGCGGGGTGCTGGAATTCCGGGAAACGACCAGCACCCGGCTAGCGGCCGACGGCGAGCAGTTCGACCTGGTGCTCTCCAACCACCTGCTGCACCATCTGGGTACGGACCAGCTGCGCCAGTTGCAGGACGAGACCGAGCAATTGTGCACCGGGATCGGGTTGCACAGCGATATCCGGCGTTCCCCGGTGGCGCTGGGCCTGTTCGGGCTGGCGACCCTGCCGCTGGCAGGCAGTTCGCTGATCCGGCGCGATGGCCTGACCTCCATTCGGCGCAGCTTCGTGCCGGGGGAACTGGGGCCATTGCTCCGCCCTGGTTGGGAGGTGCGCACGCAGCGGCCCTACCGCAACCTGCTGCTCTGGGAAGCTGGCGGCCATGGATGACGCCGCGATCATCGGCGCCGGGCCGGTGGGCCTGGCGCTGGCCATAGAGCTCGCCCAAAGCGGGCATGCCGTTCGGGTTTTCGAGCAGCGCGGCGCACCGGTAGCCCACTCGCGCGCCATCGGCCTGCATCCTCCAGCGCAAGAGGTCCTGGCGCGGCTCGGCGTGGGACCGGCGGTGCAGCGCGGCGGCGTGCAGATCCGCGGCGGACTGGGGATCTCGCGCGGGCGGAGTATCGCTTCGATGGATTTCTCCACTATTGGCGGCCAATACCCGTATGTGCTGTCCTTGCCGCAGCAGGACACCGAGCAATTGCTGCGCGAGCGCTTGGAACAGCTGGCACCGGGGTCATTGATGATGGACTGCGCTTTCGAGCAGGTTCTTAAGCAGTCAGAGCAGGCGGTGGAATTTGCCGCTGGCGGCGTGGTTCACCGGGCCCTGTGGCTGGCCGGAGCCGACGGGGTCCGTTCCGCGGTCCGCAGGGATCTCGGCGTGGGCTTTGCCGGAAGGGACCATCGGGACCGCTACCTGATGGGGGACTTCCCGGAGACCACTGGGCTGGCGCACACTGCCGCGCTTTTCCTGCATCAGCAGGGGATTGTCGAATCCTTCCCGCTGCCCGCTGCGCGGCGGCGCTGGGTGGTGCGCATCGAGCAAACGCAGGTCGATGATTCGCCGGGCATGCTGGCCGAGACCATCTTGGACCGCACCGGATACCTTCTTGACGCCGAGGCCTGCACGATGACCAGCAATTTCGGCACTGCCACCCGGATGGTGCCCTCGATGCTCCATGGGCGCGTGGTGCTGCTGGGCGATGCGGCCCACCAGATCAGCCCGATCGGTGGGCAGGGGCTGAGCTTGGGGCTGGCTGATGCGCAGGCGGTGGTGCAGCTCATTGCCGCCAGGGCACCCCTTGAAGCCTTGGACGACCTGCGGCTCGGGGCCGCCCGCAGTGCGGCCCGGCGTGCGCAGGCGAACATGCTGCTGGGCCGTGCACTGCCGCGCTGGGCCGTCCCTTTGCGGGATTCGGCGTTTTCCCGGCTGGCCTCCAGTGCCTGGCTGCATGAGAAGGTGGCGCGCGACTTCACGATGACCGGTCCCGGACAGCGTTCGGTTCCCGTCGCATGACGAAATGGCAACGTTTCGAAGACTGATTGCGAATGGAGCATCTATCCGGATGGCGCCCAACGGCGCAGGAAATGCACATCGACAAGCAGCTCGCCAACGGCTCGGTCAGCGGAGAAGTCAGGGCTTACCTGGGTGAAACCGACCATGGCGAGCCCCTCTGGGGCGAAACCTTCCAGCTGGAGGCGGTCATGGCCGGCACCGGTGATACGGTGGTCACCCGCGAGCATCAAGATGGATTCCGGCACTGGAGCAAAGACCGACCGGCCTCTGCCACCAGCGGGCATCTGGGGGACATGGACCTTGCCGGTGCCGTGGGCAACCTCGGCCACCTGAAGGAATCCTTCAAGTACTGAACACCCGAATGCAGCAGTGCCGCGCCGCCGGTAGATTGGCGGTGCGGCACTGTTTTTGCGTGCCCAAACTCACCGCCAAATACTCGCGGATACATGAAACAATAGGTAGCAATGACTTCCATCGATTCCACCCCACTTTCCGCCGAAGAACGCAAGGCACTGCGCAATGAGCAGGCCGCGGCCCAGCGCGCCCAGCAGATGCGCATCTCCAAGTCCCGAGCCGAAGCCGAAGGCCGCGCCCAGGTCGTTCCAACCGCCGAAGGCTGGAAGCAGGAGATGGGTGCCGATGGTCGTCCAGAGCTGCAGTTCGCCACCAAGCGCCGTGTCTCCCAGCCGCCAACGCACCTGGCTGACCTGTCCCTGGCCGAGCGCCAGGCCAAGCTGAAGGAACTGGGACTGCCGGCCTTCCGCGCCAAGCAGCTCTCAGTGCACTACTTCCAGCACTACACCACCGACCCGGAGAAGATGAGCGATCTTCCCAAGGAGCGCCGTGCGGAACTGGCCGAGGCCATGTTCCCGAAGCTGCTCACCGAGGTCAAGCGCCTGGAAACCGATGATGGCAAGACCATCAAGTTCCTCTGGCGCCTGTTCGACGGCTCGCTGGTCGAGTCCGTGCTGATGCGCTATCCGGGCCGCATCACCCTGTGCATTTCCTCGCAGTGCGGCTGTGGCATGAACTGCCCGTTCTGCGCCACCGGCCAGGCGGGCTTGACCCGCAACATGTCCACCGCTGAAATCCTGGACCAGATCGTCCAGGCCAACCGCGTGATCGCCGAAGGCGGACTGGGCGGACGCCAGCACCCCGAGGAGCGCGTGGGCAACATCGTGTTCATGGGCATGGGCGAGCCGCTGGCCAACTACAAGCGCGTGATGAACGCCGTGCACCGCATGGTCGCCGATGCCCCTGAGGGCTTGGGCATGGCCGCCCGCGGCATCACCGTCTCCACCGTTGGCCTGGTTCCGGCGATCCGCAAGCTGACCGAGGAGAATGTCCAGGTCACCTTCGCGCTGTCGCTGCATGCGCCGGATGACGAGCTGCGCGACGAGCTGATCCCGGTCAACTCGCGCTGGAAGGTCGACGAGGCACTGGATGCCGCGTACGACTACTACGTGAAGACCGGTCGCCGCGTCTCCATCGAGTACGCGCTGATCAAGGACATGAACGACCACGAATGGCGTGCAGAAATGCTGGCCAAGAAGCTGAACGCGCGCGGCCGCGGCTGGGTGCACGTGAACCCGATTCCGCTGAACCCGGTGCCGGGCTCCATTTGGACCCGCAGCGAACCGGATATCACATCCAAGTTCGTTCGCCGCCTCGATGAGCTCGGCGTGCCAACCACGCTGCGCGATACCCGAGGCAAGGAAATCGACGGCGCCTGCGGCCAGCTCGCAGCCGACGGCGACAAGTAGCATTTACCGTGGAGACCAGCTTTCGCTGGTCTCCACGGTGCGTTAACGACCCCTCTTCGTGCAGGAGGTCTACGACTGCATGTATGGTTCTGATATGGCCGTTTCAGACCCGCTTTTCCTTGATAAGACCAATCCAGAGCTATGGAACTCGATTGGCAGATTTTCCAAAGATGTCGCCAAGTCCTACCGCGCAGCCGGAATCAGCGACCGCACCGCCGAGCTGATCAACCTGCGCGTCTCGCAGATCAATGGGTGTGCCTACTGCTTGGACCTTCACGCCCGCAAGGCACTGGACGCAGGGGAGAGTCTGCAACGCATCAACCTGCTGAGCACTTGGGATGAATGCGGCGGCCTGTTTAGCGAAGAAGAATGCGCAGCGTTGGCCATCGCAGAAGCCGCCACGGACCTGCCTAATCCCGATGAGCGCATAGCAGCGGTGGCTTCGGCCCGGCTGGTGCTCAGCGATGAGCAAGTGGCAGCCATCCAATGGATCGCCGTCGCCATGAATGCCTTCAACAGGATTTCCATCCTTTCGCGCCACCCGGTCAAGGAACGCGAACTGGAAAAGGCGGACAAATAGCAAAAGGCCGCCGTTTGCCCGGGTGGGGGTAAACGGCGGCCAATACGAACTCAGGCGTTGGCTTTGCGTACGGCTTCGGTGTAGCGGCGTTCGAATTCCTCGGCGCTGACCACTTCTCGTTCCACGCGGAATGAAGACTCGTCAATCCCCAGAACCGCAGCGATCAGTGAGCGGGTGTAAAGGGCGATCTTGCGTGATTTCCGGGTGGACGTCACATGGTCCAATTCCGGAACCCAGATGTTCCACCAGCCGCCTTCCTTGCCGACTACTGCCTTGAAAACGCGTTGCTCACTCATCTGCTGCCTTACTCTCTACGATGCTCTGACCAGCGTCTTGCCGTCTGCTTCAATACTCCACTACGTGCAGCCGTGGCGACAAGTCGTCGCTGCCGTGGGCACTACTTCGCCAGCGGCACGCCATCCTTGCCTACCGCGAAGCTCACGACGTCGTCATAGGCGCGTCGCTCGGTCTTTTCCAACTGGTATTCCGAATCCTGCTGGGGGAAAATGTGAACCGGGGTCAAGGTCGGTTTCCGTGCCGTAGCCGCCGTTCAGCGCCGCATAGGTTTCCCAATTGCCCAAAGCTGGAAGCAGCGGAACGCTGGAGGCCAAGTCCGAATGCTCGCCGGCCACATGGCCGAAGAACTCATCCCACGCCGGCTGGTATCCCGAACCCTGGGTGAGATCGCCTGCCATCATGACCAGGTCCGGATCGGCAGCTTCGATGTGCTTGAGGTTCTCGTTGAATGCGGTGGACTGGTCCAGCGGGTAGCGCAGGGTCGGTTCGCCGTTGCGGGTGGTCATGCCGAACTGCTGGTCCCATTTGGACCCCGCGCCCGGACGCTGGATGGAATCTGCGGTGTAGCCGTTGACCGGGGAGAGCTCCCACTCGCGGTGTTCGGTGCGTCCGCGTGGTTCGGTTTCAGAATCTGAGAACGCAATGATGCGCACGTTTTTCCACGCCCCGCCCTTGGGAGCTGTTTTGAAAGCCGCGCTGTGGGTTTCTCCTGATTGGGTCACGGTGTAGTTGTAGGACTTTCCGGGCAGCAGGCCCTGGAGGGTCACCGAGTGCTTGTAGTTCGAATTCGACTTCAACCACGAGCCCTGTTCCAAGCCCTCGATCTGCTGATCAAGTTCGGCCCGGGTGTATTCCATGAGATCCAGGTACTGTGGTGCGCTGCTCTGCTTCCCGGACTTTCCCAGTCCCGGTCCCGAGAGGCTTATCGTGCCCGGCTCATCGGTTTCGCTGATCCAGTTGATGGTCATCGACGTGGCAGCAGGAGCTTGGAGGTAGGGCAGTACGCGGAAACCCGGTTCTGGGGACTAGGCCGTTACCGCTGGAAGCGCGGAAGCAGCGGTTCCTGGCAGAGCAGCGGCGCTGGCTGCCGGCGCCAAGACCAACGGGATCAATACAGCGGCGGCAAGTGCGGCCGAGAGGGGCTTGTTGTTCATAGTGCGTTCTCCTGTGCGAGGTGTCGCCTGCAAAAGGCGGGTACCTTGAGGATGCCCGGGGCGCGTGCCCCAAGGGTGGATATGAGGCAAACGAAGGGTGAACTGGGTCGGTGAGCCTGCTCACCGGCTGTCTCGCGCACTAATACCAAGCTGGAGCCGATAGCCTTGAAGCAGATAGCTGAGAAGACCAAAGCGAGGGCGCTTCGGTTTTCCACGCCTGCGAAAAGAAGGACAAACAGTGCAAGCCTCCCAGCGTTCCAAGGTAGCTCCCTTTGAAGTGATGCAAATTGTTGATCAGGTCGCCACGATGCGGACCTCCGGCCACGACGTGATCTCGTTGTGCGTGGGAGAACCTGGCGGCGGTGCTCCAGCGGCCGTGAATGACCTGGCCGCGAAGCTGCATGCCGAGCATGCCGACTTCGGGTACACCTCAACTGCGGGACTGCTCGAAACCCGACAGGCCTTATCGAAGCACTACCTCGATACCTATGGCTTACAGATCCCCGCAAAGAACTTCGTGATGACCACAGGTTCCTCCGGTGCATTCCAGCTTTCGTTCTTGGCAGCCTTCGATGCTGGAGACGTGGTGGCGCTGGCCCGTCCCGGCTACCCGGCCTACGCCAATATTCTGGGTGCCCTGGGGCTGGAAGTTGTCGACCTGCCCACCGGTGCAGCGCAGCGTTACCAGCCCACCGTGCAGCTGCTTGAGGCGGCCAAGAAGGAGCATGGACGCCTCGATGGGCTGGTTGTTGCGTCGCCGAATAATCCCACCGGAACCATGTTCAGCGCAGGCGAGCTCTCGGACTTGGCCACCTGGTGCGAAGCAAATGATGTGCGGCTGATTAGCGATGAAATCTATCACGGCATTGAATTCGTCCCAGACCGCAAGGCACATACCTCGTGGGAGTTCTCCCGCTCGTCCATCGTTGTCTCCTCCTTCTCCAAATACTGGGGGATGACCGGCTGGCGCCTGGGCTGGATGATCGTGCCCGATGAGCTAGTGCCAACGGTGGACGCACTGGCTTCGAACCTCGCCTTGTGCGCTCCAGCGCCAGCACAGCGCGCGGTGGTAGCTGCCTTTGAACAGCGGAGCCTCGATGAAGCCAATGAGCGCGTGGACGAGTTCGCCCGCACCCGAGCCCACGTGTTGGAGCACTTCAGCAGCTTGGGCATCAGCGAGGCAGCTCCCGCCGATGGGGCTTTCTACCTCTACGGCCGGTTGGCCCCCGAAGTCTTGGAGCATTTCGGTTCTGCGGGCAAGTACTGCCAAGCGGTTTTGGAGCATGCGCATGTTGCGCTGACCCCTGGCGGCGACTTTGATCCGTTCGAAGGCCACCTGTTTATCCGCTTGTCCTTCGCGGCCGGATATGAGCGTGTGGCAGAAGCCCTGGAACGCGTTGCGGCTTTCCTACGGCAGAGCTTGGCAGGAAGCTAGTTTTCCACATTAGGTGAGCAATGCGCTGCGCGCGGCGCTTCAAAATGGACAGTGGATGGCAGTAACGCTTCGTTACTGCCATCCACTGTTTCAAGGAGCCACCAATGCCTGCAGTACTCGAACCTGTCGAACATGAATGCCTTGCGTGCTATTTGTATCGTGCGGTCTGCGCGCAAGGATGCGACGGGACCCATCTCTTCCTCTTGTCTTATCGCGATGCGAGCGCTCCGCGAGCTACCGCGATTGACCGGAAAATGCAGCTGCTGGGCGGATTCTGCGACTGCGAAGTGCTGGCCAATGCCATCCGCCCGATCACGCGTGAAGCGATTCAAGCCGTGGACAATGACGAAAATCTTGTCTGCAAAGGAGTACGCCGCGGCACAATCCAACCATGTGAACATTGGTTGATGCGCCGCGGCGTACAGTGGGGCGGCGGTCAGTTCCGCCGCCGAAGTGCTTGAAGATCAGTTTTCGGGGGTCTTGCTCTTCGGCTTGCGGGCCTTGAGCAGTTCAACACCAATAGGGATCACCGAGATGAGGACGATCAGGATGAAGATCAGGTCGATGTTCTCTTCGATCCAGGTGAATTGGCCCAGCCAATAACCCAGCAATGTGACGCCGATACCCCACAGGGCGGCACCGATCAGGTTGTAGAGGATGAAGGTCTTGTGGTTCATCCTCGCTACGCCAGCGATTACCGGGACGAAGGTGCGGACCACTGGAACGAAGCGTGCCAGGATCACCGCGCGGCCGCCGAACTTCTCGAAGAACTCGTGGGCCCGCTCAACGTTCTTCTGCGAGAAGAAGCGGGAATCCGGTTTCTTGAAGATGGCAGGTCCGGATTTCTTGCCAATGATGTAGCCGGTCTGGTCACCTGCGAAGGCGCAGACAAAGATCGCGGCGGCGAAGAGCCACAACGGAATTTGGATGGTGCCGGTGGCAATGAGCATGCCAACGGTGAAGAGCATCGAGTCGCCTGGCAGGAAGAAGCCCACCAGCAAGCCGGTCTCGGCGAAGACAATGGCGCAAACCAGCAGCAAGACCCATGGGCCAAGCGCGGGGTTGTTCAGGAAGACGACTGGGTTCAACCAGTCGGGCAGGAAAGCCGCGCCCATGGTTGGAGCCGCATAATCGGTCACAAGGGAAAGAAACGAAGAATGATCTAGCACAGCAAAAATCCTACGTGAGTACGCTGTGAGTTTCCCAGAGTGCCATCCGTAATCTCTGATGGGGGACAACCCGGCCACAAGGGCGAAAATCTCCAAGTTGTTCGTTGACCCGTAGTGATCATGGCTTTTCACGGGGCCAGCAACGAGAGCCGAGGGAGCATTGGGAAGCGGCAAGTTGCCAAGCTCACAGCGGGATTCGACGTAAAAGTCGGCGAGGTTGCATCGAGCCACCTGGATTCGGTCCATGACAACGGTCATGGACAACGCATGACTTTCTGCTCTTCTGCACACCCGGCAAAGGGGGAAGACTAAGAAGCATGGAAACGCTGATTAGAACGAATGCAGTTTCGCTCAGCGGCTTGAAGAAGACCTTCTCAACGCCGCGCAGCAAAGTTGAAGCAGTCAAGGGCATTGACCTGCAGATCCAGACCGGACAGATCGTGGCCTTCCTAGGACCCAACGGAGCTGGCAAGACGACAACCGTGGACATGATCCTGGGCCTGACCCAACCCACAGGAGGGTCGGTGGAAATCCTCGGCTTGGATCCGCGCCAAGCCATCTCCGCTGGAAGGGTCTCTGCCGTCTTGCAAACCGGTGGGTTGCTGCGCGATATGACCGTCAAGGAGACAGTGTCAGTCATCGCCCACATGCATGAGCAAGCAGATCGCATTGGGCCGGTCATGGAACGCACGGGGCTGGATAAAATCGCCAAGCGGCGCGTGGGCAAATGCTCTGGCGGCGAGCAGCAGCGCATCAAGTTCGCTTTGGCTCTGCTGCCCGACCCGGATGTACTGATCCTCGATGAGCCAACTGCCGGAATGGACGTGATGGCCCGCCGGGATTTCTGGGCCACGATGCGAGAAGAAGCTACCGAAGGGCGCACCGTCATTTTCGCCACGCACTATCTGGAAGAAGCCCAGAACTTCGCAGAACGCACCGTGCTGATGAGCCAAGGCCGCATTGTCGCCGACGGCGCCACCGAAGAGCTGCGCAAGCTCATCTCCGGACGCACCGTCAGCGCTTCCTTCCCCTCGGCGGAGCATGCCGAACGAGCCGGAGCTTTTGATAATTCGGTGCAGGTAGCCGAACGCAACGGATTGCGCTTCGCTTTCCACAGCGTCGATTCGGACCGCTTCGCGGCCGCCCTGCTCGCCGACTACCAGGGCTACGACCTGGAAATTTCCTCGCCGAGCCTGGAAGAGGCCTTCATCCAGCTGACCAAGGACGCATCATGATGAGCACCTACATCCGCGTGGAATTCGCACGGCACTTCCGCGATGGGTACAACCTGATCTTCGCCCTGCTGCTGCCCGCCGCCATGTACATCCTGTTCGGCAACATCCCCAGCTACACCGAGTTCGAGCTGGGCGCAGGCAACGTGAAGTTCTATCTGATGATTTCCATGGCAGCCTACGGGGCGGCGGTCAGCACTGTGGCAATCGCCGGGACCGTGGCCACCGAAACCATGCAGGGATGGGGCAGGCAAATAGCCTTGACCAAAATGCCGCCGGCCATGTTCGTCAGCAGCAAGATGATCGTCGCGGCCACCGTAGCCGGTGCCTCGGCAGCAGTAGTCTTCGCCCTGGGCGCCGCGACTGGAGCCGAAGTGCAAGAAGGCTGGATCTGGGGAGCGAGCTACCTGATCATCCTGCTCGGCGCCATGGTCTTCGCCTGCTACGGCATCGGGGTGGGCATGGTGTTCAAATCCGAATCGGCCCTGGGCCTGGCCTCAGGCTTGATGGTGTTCTTCGCCTTCTTCGGCAATGTCTTCATGCCCCTGGAAGGAGGCATGCTCGACGCGGCCCGCTTCACCCCGATGTACGGCTACGTAGCACTGGCCCGCTACCCATTGCTCAAGGACATGCCCGCCGGAGTCGAAATGGCCCCGGACGCATTGTGGATCCCAACCGCTAACCTAGTGGCATGGGCACTCATCTTCGTTCTCTTCGCGGTACTCGCCACCAGGAAGGCCAAGGCACGCCAGTGAGCCGCAACCTGCCCGGCGCCGCGCCAGCGGACGATCCGCTCTGCGAGATCGACGAGGACCAGAAATTCTGGGATCGCCGAGGCTGGCTGATCGCCGGCGTCTGGGTGATCTTCCTGGTCTTCCCGGTGCTGGACCTTCTCGTGGAAGACTACACGCTGCCCACCCGGATCATCGGCCTGGCGCTGATCGCCCTCTTCGCCGCCGTCTACCTGCAGTCGTACGCCAAATTCTCCCAGAACATCGGGCAAGGCGGAACCAGCGCTCGCAGGGCGCATGCGAACTTCCTGGTCCTCTGCGCGATTATCGCCCTGGGCATCCCGGTCATCGGGCTGACCACCATGGGGCTCTTCCCCTTCATCACCTCCTTCGCGATCTTCTTGCTCAGCAGGAAGTGGGCCATCGCGGCCTACGCCGCGGTGCTGGTGCTCAGTTTCGCGCTGCCGATCGTCTACGGGCAGTTCATGGACGCGATCTTCCTGATCGGCCTGAACCTCGTGCTGATGGTGGTGTACGCGATTACCGTGGCCGCCATTCGGCGCTCGGCCGCAGCAGAAAAGATCCGCAGCGACTACCTGCTGGTCGCCGAGCAGGAACGCGTGGCCAGGGACGTGCATGATGGCATCGGGCATTCGCTGACCGCATTGAATTTGAAGGCGCAGCTGGCCCTGCGCCTGATGGACCAGGAACAGTACGCCCAGGCCCGCGGGGAACTGGAACAACTCAGCGCCCTGGCCGTGGACGCGCTGGACTCCGTGCGCACGACGGTGCAGGGGCTCAGCCGCCAGGACCTGGCCGGGGAACTGGCCGAGCTGCAGCAGGCGTGCGACGACAACAACCTCGAATTCACGGTGGCAGGAACCGCCGAGCAAGTCCCGATGCAGCTGCGTTCGCATGTGGCATGGATCCTGCGCGAAGCGGTCACCAATGTGCTGCGCCACGCGCACGCCAGCACCATCGTGCTGCATCTGGAACCCGGAAAAGTCAGCGTCGATGACGACGGGGATGGCCTGCAAGCCAGCACGCCAGGCCACGGCATCCGGGGAATGCAGGAACGCGCCAAGCAATTCGGTGCCAGTTGTACAGTAGGGGCATCGCGGCTGGGCGGAACCAGCGTGCAAGTGGCCTTCGAGGCAGAGGGGAGTGCAGCGTGATCCGGATTCTCATCGCCGATGACCAGCACCTGGTCCGGGGCGCACTGGCAGCCTTGCTGAACCTCGAAGAAGACATCCACGTCGTTGCGCAATGCGCCGACGGTGACGAGGTCGCCGCCGCACTGGATGCGCACCCCGCCGACATCGCGTTGCTGGATGTGCAGATGCCGCGGCACGACGGGCTGCGCACCGCAGCAGAACTCAAGGCCAGCCACGCCGAGGTGAAGGTGCTGATCCTGACCACCTTTGACCGTCCCGGATATTTCCGCCAGGCCTTCGAAGCCGGAGCGCACGGCTTCCTGGTCAAGGATTCTCCGCCGGCCGAGCTGATTGCCGCCATCCGCAGGGTCTATTGCGGGGACAAGGTAGTGGATCCGCAGCGTGCCATGCTCAGCGTGGAGAGCCGCAGCAACCCGCTAACCGGGCGTGAGCGCGAGATCCTTTCACTGGCCGCCTCAGGCTCGCCGGTATCGCAGATTGCCTCGGCGGTGCACCTGTCGGTGGGAACTGTGCGCAACCACCTGTCCAATGCGATCGGCAAAACCAGCACTGCCAACCGCATTGAGGCCGCGCGCTACGCCCGCGAGATGGGCTGGATCTAGCGCGTTACGAAGTGGGTAATCAGGCCTATGACCCAAATTGAGGAGGCCAGCAGCACGCAGCCGAATTCCACGACGATGCCCAGGCCCATGGCCTTCAACGCGGCCCAGGATGAGCCGAGCGCGCCGGAGACTTCGCGCCGGCGCACGCTTTCACCGGCGAATAGGCCCACTGCGAAACCGACGAACATGCCGATCACGGGAATGAGGAAAGCACCGGCGATGGCACCCACGACCGCAAAGAGAATGGAACCCTTGGGGATTTGATGTTCCTTGAGTTTCTTGCCGGTCAGGATCGCAGAGGCGGACCAGCCCAGCAGGGCGATCGCCATGCCCAGGCCGGCCGCCCACCAGGAAGCGCCGGAACCCAGCAGCCAGCCCCAGCCCAAGAGCGTGCCGATCGTCAGCAACGAGCCGGGCAGCACCGGGAAGATGGTGCCCAATGCCGATACAACTAGCAGCAGCCCGGCGATAATCGTGTAAATAATTTGTGCATCCACATGCCCAGTTTCGCACACTGCATCCTTGCATGAGGCGCACCGTCAAGCAGGACAAGAATTCAGGGATATTTGTTCCGAATGCCGAGCTGACGAACAAACAATTGATTAAATCCGGATAATTTCCCTTCTCTCATTGATTCCTTTTTACCTAGTCGGATATCGATTTAGATTGAAAAGCGTCGCCCGTTGGCAATGGAAAAAGAAATCAAAAGCCGGAAGGCTCTTCACACCCTAAATTGTTAGCGCTAACATTGTGACCATCGACACATTGTTCTGGTGCCGGAGACCATTCACTCCACCATTATCCGGCGGGGACCTACGAGGAGGAACTCACGATGAAACGACAGACCTTTTTGCGCACTGGCTTGGCAACGCTCAGCATCGCAGCTATGGCAGCCATGAGCGCATGCGCCGGCTCGGATTCCAGTGGCAGCGAAGGCGGAGGATCCGGTTCTGAGACCATTACCATCGGTTTCTCGCAGGTTGGCGCCGAGTCCGGGTGGCGCGCGGCGAATACCAAGGACATCCAAGACACCCTGACCGAAGAAAACGGCTTCAAGCTCAGCTTCTCTGATGCCCAGCAGAAGCAGGAGAACCAGATCCAGGCTCTGCGTTCGTACATCGCGCAGGGCGTTGACGTCCTGGCGTTTTCCCCAGTGGTAGAAACGGGCTGGGATGCTGTGCTGCAAGAAGCCAAGAGCGCCAATATCCCGGTGATCCTCACGGACCGCGCCGTTGACACCACCGATGACACGCTCTTTGCCTCGTTCATCGGCTCCGACTTCATTGAAGAAGGACAGCGGGCCGGGGATTGGGTTGTAGAGAATCTGGACAAGGACCTGAAGGTTGTCGAACTGCAGGGAACTACCGGCTCAGCACCGGCCATCGACCGCAAGGAAGGCTTCGGAAAGGCCATTGAGGGCACGGACATCGAGATTATCGACTCGCAGACCGGTGACTTCACCCGTGCAGGCGGCAAGCAGGTCATGGAAGGTTTCTTGAACTCCCATGACGATATCGATCTGGTCTTCGCCCATAACGATGACATGGGCTTGGGCGCCATTGAAGCCATCGAGGCAGCAGGCAAGAAGCCAGGCGAGGACATCAAGATTGTCACCATTGACGCGGTCAAGGACGGCATGCAGGCATTGGTTGACGGCAAGATCAACTACATCGTCGAATGCAACCCGCTGCTGGGCGAGGATTTGGCAGAAATCGCCAAGAAGGTTGTAGCCGGCGAATCTGTGGAGAAGCGCATCGTCGTTGAAGACGCCGCCTTCACCCAGGATGAAGCGGCCGAGGTCCTGGCCGATCGCACCTACTAGAAACGCAGGCAAGAGCACGAACCGGCGGGCCACAAGCTGGCCCGCCGGTTCACCACCAGGTGGCAGGACAAGCAACTCGCAGAGGCAAGTTAATGATTGATTCAACACCCATGTCACGGACTGAGGAAATCACCGTGCAGCATTCTCCTACAACGAAGCCCATCGTTCAAATGGCTGGAATTTCCGTGGAGTTCCCCGGGGTCAAAGCATTGGACAACGTTGGCTTCCGGCTTTTTCCCGGTGAAGTCCACGCCCTGATGGGGGAGAACGGCGCTGGAAAGTCTACCCTGATCAAGGCTCTGACTGGAGTGAATCCGATCGCTTCCGGAACCATCACGGTTAACGGCAACGACACCCGCTTCACAGGCCCCGCCGATGCCCGCGAACGCGGCATCTCTACGGTGTACCAAGAGGTGAATCTCTGCACCAATCTCACCGTGGCCGAAAACATCATGCTCGGCAGCGAGCCTCGCCGTTTCGGTGGTCTTGACTGGCGAACCATGCGGCGCCAGGCCCAAACCTATCTGGAGCGGATGGGGCTGAAGATAGACCCGGCCAGCTCGCTGGGGTCCCATTCATTGGCCGTCCAGCAGCTGGTGGCCATCAGCCGCGCCATGGTGGTCGACGCCAAGGTGCTGATTCTCGATGAACCGACCTCGAGCCTGGATACCGACGAGGTGGCCCAGCTCTTCGAGGTCATGCGGAAGTTGCGTGATGATGGTGTGGCGATCCTCTTCGTGTCGCACTTCCTGGACCAGATCTACGCCATTGCCGACCGCATTACCGTGCTGCGCAACGGGCAATTGGTGGAAGAACGAGAGAAGGACCAGCTGCCGCAACGTGAACTGGTCTCGCTGATGATCGCTGGCACCTCCGATGCCCAAGTGGGCGGCGCCAATGAACGCACCGCCGCAACCGAACGCGCGGCCGACGCCGAACCGTTGCTGCAGGCAGTGGGACTCGGGCGCAAGGGAGCGGTGCAGCCTTTCGATCTGGACCTCTATCCCGGGGAAGTCATCGGCTTGGCCGGCCTGCTGGGCTCAGGCCGTACCGAACTCGCGCGCCTGTTTTACGGAGCGGACAAGGCAGATGACGGGGTGATCAAGCTGGGCGGGAAACCGGTGAAGCTGCGAACTCCCCGGCAGGCCCTGGGCCGCAAAATCGCCTACACATCCGAAGACCGCAAGGGTGAAGGGGTTGTGGGGGAGCTGACCGTGGCCGAGAACATCATCCTCGGCCTGCAGGCAGCGCGCGGATGGATCCGCCCGCTGCCCAAGACCAAAGCCACCCAAATCGTGGACGCCTATATCAAGGCACTGGGCGTCCGTCCGGCCAATCCGAACGCCCTGCTCAAGAACCTCTCGGGCGGGAATCAGCAGAAAGTTCTGCTGGCCCGCTGGCTCGCCACCGCTCCGAAGCTGTTGCTCCTCGATGAGCCCACCCGCGGAATCGACATCGGCGCGAAGACCGAAATCATGAACCTGGTCTCCGAACTAGCTGAACAGGGCATGTCGGTGGTCTTCATCTCCGCTGAGCTAGAAGAAGTCCTGCGCCTCTCGGATCGCATCGTTGTGATGCGCGATCACGCCAAGGTTGCCGAAATTCCAAGCACTCCAGATGTGGATGTGCCACGCCTGATCGAAATCATCGCCACCGGGGAAGAAAACAAATGACCCGTATTTACAAGCATCGCCTGTTTTGGCCAGCGATTGCGCTGCTCGCGCTGCTGCTAGCCTGCACCATCAAGCGCCCGGACATCCTGGGCATCAGCGTGCTGGACGGGCACCTGTTCGGTGCCCCCATAGACATCCTGCGCAATAGCTCGCCGCTGCTGCTGGTTGCCGTGGGCATGACTCTGGTGATCGCCACCCGCGGCATCGACCTGTCGGTGGGTGCCACCGTCGCGATCTCCGGAGCCGTGGCGCTGACATTCATCGCCAGCTCGGCCAATCCGGGATCCGCAGGTACAGCCGTCGGCGCCGTCATCGTGGCCTTGGGGCTGTGCCTGATCCTCGGCGCATTCAACGGCGTGCTGGTGGCGAACTTCGGCATCCAGCCGATCGTCGCCACGCTGATCCTGATGACTGCCGGCCGCGGTGTGGCCATGCTGATTACCAACGGCCAGATCACCACGGTCAATAGCGCACCTTTCAGCAAACTGGCCTCGGGCTATGTGCTGGGCCTGCCGGTGGCCGCGATCATCGCTTACGGCGTGTTTGCGGTGGTGGCCCTCGTGGTACGGCGTACTGCGCTGGGCATGCTGCTCGAAGCGGTAGGCATCAACCCGGAAGCCAGCCGGCTTTCAGGGGTGAAATCAAGAACTCTGGTATTCACCGTCTATGTGTTGTGCGGCCTGCTATCGGGCCTGGCCGGACTGATCTTCGCCGGCAACACCATGGCCGCTGATGCCAACAATGCGGGACTGTTCATAGAGCTGGATGCCATTCTCGCCGTGGTTATCGGCGGCACGTCCCTGGCCGGCGGCAAGTTCAACCTCGCGGGCACCATGATTGGCGTGCTGATCATTACCACCCTGAGCCTGGCTGTGACCGTTCTGGGCGTTTCACCGCTGGTCACTTCGCTATTCAAAGCCATCGTGGTCATTGCCGTGACCTTGATGATGTCAACCCGGCTGCGCGCCATGCTCGGTTCCTTGCGCGAACGCCGCCGCTACCAGGAGGTGGGAGCATGAGCATCCTCAGTGTTCCGCGCAAGTCCGTATCCAAATTGAATGTGGACCGGCGCTACCTGCCGGTTCTGGGCACTGTGGTCGTCTTCGGGCTGATGCTCGTCATCGGCGGAGTGCGCTACGAGAATTTCCTTTCGCCCGCTGTACTATCCAACCTGTTCATCAACAATGCCCACTTGATCGTGCTGGCAGCAGGAATGACGTTCGTGATTCTCACCGGCGGCATCGACCTGTCGGTCGGTGCGGTGCTGGCCCTGTCCTCGGTCATCACCGCAACCATGCTCAATGCCGGGATCCCGTTGTCCCTGGTGCTGCCTATCGCGATTCTCAGCGGGTCGATCATCGGCCTGGGCATGGGAGTGATGATCCAGTACTTCGAGGTGCAGCCCTTCGTGGCTACCTTGGCCGGCATGTTCTTGGCCCGCGGCCTGTGCTTCATCTTCGCCCCGGAATCCGTGCCGATCCGCGATGAGGGTTTTGTCGCCCTGTCGAGCTGGGGTGTTTCTGCGGGGCGCTGGCGGTTGACCGCGGCCGTGGTCATCGCCGTGCTGGTGATTGCCGGGTCCTGGTGGGTGCTGCACCGCACCCGTTTCGGCCGCACCGTTTACGCGGTGGGCGGCGGCGAGCAATCAGCCACCCTGATGGGATTGCGTGTGGCACGCACCAAGGTGGTTGTCTACGTCATCTCCGGCACCTGTGCGGCGCTGGGCGGAATCCTCTTCGCCATGTTCTCGCGCTCGGGCTATGCGCTGACCGGTGTGGGCATGGAGCTCGACGCGATCGCCGCAGTGGTTATCGGTGGAACCCTGCTTGTCGGCGGCATGGGCTTCATTCTCGGCTCGGTGGTTGGCGTGATGGTGCTCGGACTGATCCAAACCATCATCACCTTCGAGGGAACCTTGAGTTCCTGGTGGACCAAGATCGTGATCGGCGGATTGCTGCTGATCTTCGTGGTCTTGCAACGAATTCTTACCTTGCGGCGAAATTAAGCCCGGAAGGGAAGGGCCCAGGGCCCGGTATTAGCGTACCGGGCCCTGGGTCGTATCCAGCCACCTAGCTCCAATTCGCGTACAACGAACCGGGAAGTAATAATTTCCAGCCTGGACAACAGCTTGCCCCCATTTCGCGATAGATTGCGAAGTGGGGGCATTGCTATTGCCTCTAAAACTTCTGCGGCTTGCACGCGACTGGGAGGAACCTGATGGGCAAGGACAATGAAGCACGGGTCAGCGTAGAAATAGCCGGGTCCACTGCCGTGGTGCTGCTGGATAACCCGGGCCAACTCAACGCGCTCACCAAGGACATGTGCCTGCAGCTGGTGGGCGCCTTTGCCGGCCTTTCGACCGACGACGAGGTCAGTTCCATTGTGGTTCGCGGCGCGGAAGGGAACTTCTGCGCTGGAATTGCCATCGACGAGATGGACCAGGTGCTCTTCGACCGGGACGCCGACGGGGAGCTGATCAACCATTTCGACCTGCTCGACAAGATCATCGTGGGCTGCCCGAAAACCACCATCGCGGTGGTGGAAGGCCATTGCTTTGGCGGGGCCTGGCAGCTGGCCTCGGCCTGCGATATCCAGTTGGCCTCGGATAACGTGCGACTCGCGATCACCCCAGCAAGAATCGGGCTGGTTTTCCCGCGGCCGGGCATCGAACGGCTGGTGCGTACCGTGGGGGAGCACCGGGCCAAGTACCTGCTGTTTTCCGGCGCGGAGATTTCCATTGCCGAGGCGGAACGCTGGGGCATGTTCACCCGCGTGATTGCCCATGGGCAGCTCGAAGAAGAGCTGGCCGCACTGCTGGGCAAGCTGTCCGCGAACTCGCCATATTCCATTGCGCGCACCAATGAGGCCATCAACTTGGTGCGCCAGGGAGAAGCCACCGAGGGCTGGTGGGAAGCGATGTGGGAAGAGAACGGGGCGAACGCGGACCTGGCCGAAGGCAGATCCGCGTTCTGCTCGCGCCGCACACCGGATTACGGTGGACGGCCCCAGTAGTGTTCGCTAGTCCTGCTCGGCAGTGAACTGCGCAACCAGTTCGCGCTTGAGGATCTTCCCGCTGGGACCCAGCGGGAATTCCTGGACGATCTCGATCAGCCGCGGATACTTGTACGCGGCCATCTGCTTGCTGGCCCACGCCACCAGCTCCTGCGCGCCCAGCGTGGAGCCGGCCTCCAAGGTCACCGATGCGGCAATCTCCTGTCCGTGGGTTTCGTGCGGCACCCCGTACACGGCGGCATTGGAAATCTCCGGATGGGAAACCAGTACCTCTTCGATTTCGCGCGGGTACACGTTGTAGCCGTTGCGCAGGATCATGTCCTTGGTCCGGTCCAGGATGCGCAGGTAGCCATCCTCGTCCTTGGTCCCCAGATCCCCGGTGCGGAACCAGCCATCAACCACCGCTTCGGCCGTGGCCTCGGGCCGGTTCAGGTAGCCGGAGAACAAGTTGTGCCCGCGCACCACCAGCTCGCCCAGCTCCCCGCGCGGCAGCAGCCGGATTTCATCGGGGCAGGCAGGATCGGCGATTTCCACATCCACGCCCCAGACCGGGGTGCCCACGGTTCCGGGCCGCGGGTCGACGCCCACATGGTTGAAGCAAGCCACCGGAGAGGTCTCGGTCAGCCCGTAGCCCTCGTGGATCCGCGCGCCGAAGCGCTGCTCGAAGGCGGTGAGGATGGATACCGGAAGCGAGGCCCCTCCGGAAATGGCGTAGCGCAGTTTTTCCGGCATCCCTTCGCGCTGCTTGCCCGCTTCGAGCAGGGCCACATACATCGTGGGCACCCCGAAGAAGACGTCGATGCCAGCCTCCAGCAACAGTTCCAGGGCCCCTTCGGCGGTGAATTTGGGTAACAGCATGACCTCGGCCCCCACCCGCAGCCCGGTATTGAGCACGCAGGTCTGGCCGAAGGTGTGGAACAGCGGCAACCCGCCGAAGAGCTTGTCGCCGCGGCGCAATTCCATGGTGTTCAGCAACGTGGTGTGGGTCTGCTCGATCAACGCCAGATGCGTGCCCAGCGCCCCCTTGGGCTTGCCGGTGGTGCCCGAGGTGTACAGGATCGTGGCCAGGTCTTCGGGGCGGCGCGGCAGGTAGGTGCCAATCGGCGCGGCGTGCCGGGCCAGGTCTTCCAACCGGATGGCGCCCGATTCCTCCGGAGCCAGCACGCTGAGCACCGGCACCCCGGAAGCGGCGGCCCCCGCTGCTCCTTCTGCGAGCAGGGGTGCGGCGCAGATCATCAGCTTGGCTTCGGAATCCTCCAGGATGTAGGAGATCTCGCGCGCCTTGAGCAGCGCGTGGACCGGTACCGCTACGGCGCCCAGGGCCAGAACCGCGTAGTAGGCGCGGGCGAAGTCCGTGACGTTGGGAATGAGCAAGGCCACCCGGTCGCCCGCCTCGATGCCTTGGGCTTGCAGAGCTCCGGCGTATTGCCGGGCCTGCTCCCACAGCTGCTCATAGGTGGTGCTGCGGCCATCGACGGTGATGGCGTTCAGCTCGCCGTAGCGGGCAGCCCCTTCTGCGAGGATGGCCGCCACTGAAACAGTGAGATTGGATGTGGAAACGCTCATGGTGAACTCCTCGGGTCGCCCAGCAGTGCATTGTGTGTTGTGTCACATTAAACCATATTGGAACTGCGGTTCAGTACGAGGTATTGAGTTTCGAAATATCTTGAACAATGGAAAATTTCCGTTGCTGATCTGGGTAAAAAGGACATAGACTCAGCCCAAACGAGCTGGATGAATTGTGGAATGGGGAAGCGATGCCGGCACCAAAGGATCCTCGAGCCGAGCCGTGCTGGGTCGATTTGCTCACCAGCGACATGGAGGGCTCCACGCAGTTCTACGGGCAGCTTTTCGGTTGGGAAGTCCGCCATGACGAGGAAACCCGCGACGAGGGATATGCCGAGGTCTACCTCAACGGGGAAATGGCCACCGGCTTCATTGCCAATGACCCGGATTCCGAGGTGCAAGATGCCTGGACCACCTACCTGAATGTGACCGATGTGCACGCCGCCGCCTATGCCACCAAGATGCACGGCGGCAAGGTCTATCTCAAGCCCATCGACATTCCCGGCCAGGGAACCATGGCCATCATCGGGGACCCAGCGGGAACCGGCGTTGGACTCTTCCAGGCATTCCAATCAGCAGACACAACCGCCAGCCGCGCACCGGGCACCCGCATCTGGAACGAGCTGCACACCAGGCACTTCGAGGCGGTGGCCCGCTTCTACCGTGTAGCACTGGGCTGGTGCCTGTCCCCGGTCTCGGACACGGACGAATTCCGCTACCACACCTACGGCCAAGGTTCCGAGGCGGTGGCCGGAATCTTCGACATCTCCAGCTATCCGGATTCCAAGGCCGGTTGGCGCGCCTACTTCGCGGTGGCGGATGCCGAACAGACCGTGGCGCTCGCCGAGAAGCTCGGCGGCACGATCATCCATGAGCCCCATGATTCCTACTTCGGCCGCATGGCCGTGCTCAGCGACGTCACCGGCGCAGAGTTCGCGATCATCGCCCCGTCGCGCAAACAGGAATCTGAAGCCTGATGGCAAAGGCCGCCGGCACCGAAAAATCGGATGCACGGCGGCCTCGGTTCGGGCTGGTTCTTCGCAGCCTACTTCACGAAATTCGGCACAACTTCGTCAATGAACAACTTCAGCGAGCGTTTCTTTTCCTCGTGGCTCAGGGCGTTGTCGCTCCAGAAGCTGTATTCGCTGACGCCCAGATCTTCGTAGTGGCGCAGTCGCTCAACAACCACGTCCGGTGTGCCGATCATTGCGGTGCGGTGCAGGGACTCAGGGGTGAATTCCTCGCGTTCGGAGAACTTCTCCTCCGGGCTGGGATCGATGAAGCCGTTGACCGGCTCCGCCTTGTTGCCGAAGACCGCATCGAAGGTGCGGTAGAACTTGTTGATGCCTTCGGCGGCCGGGCGCCAGGCCTCTGGCTCGTTGGCGGAGTGCAGATAGGTGTGGCGAAGCACCATGATGTCGGGGCGCTGTTGCACCTCCGGGTGGGCGGCAATGGCGGCTTCGTACTTCTGGACCAATGATTCGACTTCTTCGTCGCCCTTCATCAGCGGGGTCACCATGACGTGGCACCCGTTGGCCACAGCGTACTCGTGTGACTCGGGGCTGCGGGCGGCAACCCAGACAGGGATCTGCTTTTGCGCGGGCTTGGGCACCGAAGTGGACGTCGGGAACTGCCAGACTTCTCCGTCGTGGGCGTAATCGCCCTCCCAAAGCTTCTTGACTGCCGGGATGAGCTCCTGCATGGAGGCTCCGCCGTCGGTGGCCTTCATGCCATCGGTCATGCGATCGAATTCGAATTGGTAGGCACCGCGTGCCACGCCTAATTCGGCACGGCCATTGCTGATGACATCGAGCAGCGCGAGTTCGCCGGCTGCTCGGATCGGGTTCCAGAATGGTGCGATGATGGTGCCGGCTCCGAGCCGGATCGTGGAGGTCCGAGCCGCGAGGTAAGCAAGCTGCGGGATCGGGTTCGGGGAGACGGTGTATTCCATCGAGTGGTGTGCGCCGATCCAGACTGTGGAGAAGCCACCGGCTTCGGCCATTTGAGTCAGTTCGACGAGGTTCTCGAAATGCTGTGCGTGGCTGATCGAGTCGTCATAGCGTTCCATGTGGATGAACAGTGAAAAGCGCATATCTGTCCTTCTTTCGTTGCTCTGCTGCCCTTAGGCAGTTGCCTGGGTGCGGTTGCGTTCGGCGATGGTTTGGTTGGTCCGGGACCAATGTTCATGGTCGACTTCGCGCACGATGACTGTGATGTTCTCGGGGGCCGCATCAACGGTTTCTTCGGCGGCCCGGTGCAAGGCGTCGATCAGGGCGCGCAGCTGCCGGGGGCTGCGGCCCTTGGCAATGGATACATCGATCAGTGGCATGGGGTTCCCTTTCCTTAGCCGCGCATCACAAACGGATCTGCGACGGGGGACTCGTCGGTGTTGATCCATACGCTCTTGAGGCGGGTGTATTCGTTCATGGATTCCAGGCCGTGCTCGATGCCAACGCCCGAGTTCTTGAAGCCTTGGCGAGGGGACATCGGGGACATCGCGCGGTAGGTGTTCACCCAGATCGTGCCGGCCTCCAGCCTCCGGGCCATGCGATGGGCGCGGGCAAGGTTCTGCGTCCACACGCCGGCGGCCAGCCCGTACTCGGTGTCATTGGCCATGGACAGCAGCTCGTCTTCGTGCTCGAAGGGCATGATCGCAGCCACCGGGCCGAAGATCTCCTCGCGGACCACGCGCATGTCGTTATTGACGTCGGTGAGCACGGTGGGGGAGAAATAGTAGCCCGGCAGGTCCAGGCCTTCGGGGCGGGTGCCGCCGGCCAGTACTTTGGCGCCCTCGTCTGCGCCGATCTTCACATAGGAAGCGACCTTTTCCAATTGGTCGGCGAACGCCAGCGGGCCTAGCTCGGTGGCATCGGAGAGCGGATCTCCGATGACAATGGACTTGGCACGTTCGGTAACCCGTTCCAGCAGCTCGTCGTAGACAGACCTGTGGGCGAAGACCCGGCTGCCGGCAATGCAGGTCTGGCCGGCCGCGGCGTAGATTCCGGCCACCACGCCCATGGCCGCATTGGCGACGTTGGCGTCATCGAAGACGATGTTCGGGCTCTTGCCGCCCAGTTCCAGGGTGCAGCCGATGAAGCGGCTGGCGGCCTCGGCGGCGATTTTCGAGCCGGTGGCAGTGGAACCGGTGAAGGAGATCTTGGCCAGCAGCGGGTGGCTGACCAGCGCGGCGCCGGCCTCGGCTCCAAAGCCGGTGACAACGTTGATGACGCCCGGAGGGAATCCGGCCTGGTCTGCCAGCTCTGCCAGCAGCAGCACGGTCCGCGAGGTGTACTCGCTCGGCTTGATTACCACGGTATTGCCAGCAGCCAGCGCCGGGGCGATTTTCGAGGTGGTCAGCGTTAGCGGCGAGTTCCAGGGGGTAATGGCTCCGACCACGCCCAATGCTTCGCGCTGGGTGTAGTTCAAGATCGCCGGGTTCATGCTCGGGATCTGGGCGCCCTGCACCTTGTCAGCCAGTCCCGCATAGTAGTAGAGGTACTCGGGCAGGGTGGCCAGCTGGCCGCGCATTTCGCGCAGCAGCTTGCCATTGTCCAGGGATTCGAAGCGGGCCAGCTTCTCGGCGTTCTCGCCGATCAGATCGCCCAGGCGGCGCAGCAGATGCCCGCGGGCGGTAGCGCTCAGGGTGCTCCACGAGGGTGCGGAGAATGCCTCGTGGGCGGCCTTGACTGCGCGATCCACGTCTTCGGCATTGCCACGCGCGGCCTCGTAAAGCTCATCGAGGGTCGCCGGGTTGGTGCTGGTGAAGAAACGGTCTTCGCTGGGAGCAATGTGCTCGCCGTTGATGAAATGCATGTAACGCTCGCTCATGCCTGTTTCCCTTCGTTATCGCTGAAAAAACTGTTTAATTCCGCGGCCAAAGCTCGCGGATTCTCGACCGGAAGCATGTGCCGTGCTCCGGGGATGATGCGCAGCCGCCCATGAGGCACGGCGGCAACCAACCGGCGGGACATCTGCGGGGTCGATCCGGGATCCAGCTCGCCGGTGATGGCCAGTGTCGGCTGCTTGATCGCATCGAGTTCGCCGGCAATCTCCTGGTCACCGCGGGCAAAAACCGCGTAGGCGTGCAGATAGGATTCGAGATCGTTGCCCGCCATAGTTTGGCGCGTAGCCTCGATGAGCTGCGCGTCCACCGTGGTGGCCGCGGCCGGGAACCAGCGTTCGATGGCGCGGTCCACTCCCTGGGAGAAGTTCGTGCCGGCGGTAGCCAGGCGCTCTTCCACCGCGGCCGACTCTTCGGCGGTGCGCCGGCATACGGAGTTCACCGCAGACAAGGTCAGCACGCGCCCGGGAGCGAAGCGCGCAAGGTACTGGGCAACCAAGGCACCGAGCGAGAATCCCACAAGATGCACAGGCTCGCGAGTTTCAAGGCGTTCGAGCACATCGGCGGCCAAGCTCGCCAGATTCTGCTCGCTGCGCAGGGGCGGGCGTAACCCGTGCCCAGGCAGGTCCAGGGCCACTGATTCGTGCGCCAGCTGCTCGCGCAGCGGCTTCCACATGGCCCGGTCCAATCCGACTCCATGCAGGAGGACAACCAATGGCTGCTTCGTGCTTGTCATGCGTGCTTCGCTCCGTTCCGGCTGATGCGCTCTGCTACTGTTCGGTGGACAGCGGGGCCAGGCGTTCCTGCGGCCGGCCACGGGTTGCGCCGGCCAGGGCGATCAGGATTTCGCCAGGATGCGGAGCATCGGCGATCCTGGCCTCGACGCTCTGGTGGTGCGAGCGGATCGTGGCATCGGTGAAATGCTTGAGCGGGATGTCGAACTGCACTCCGGCCTGTCCGCGCTTTTCCACGGCCGGCAGCAAGGTGGTGGCCTTGGCTGCGTCGCGGAAGTGGTTGCCGAATTTCAGGGTGTGGATCAGGGCCGAGCCGTGCTCGACTTCACCGTCAAGGCCGACGATTGCAGCCTTGCCATAGGCCTGGAGCGGGGCGCCCAGCGCTTCGATGACCCGCGGTGCCAGCAGCGCTCCGAGGTCCGAGGCTGCCGAGTCGATTCCCGGGTTCAAGTCCTCGACGAATCCTTGCCCTGCCCACGGGTTGTCGAATACGGCGGCGACAATGACCACGCGGGCTACCGGATCCACCGGGCGTCCGCCCTCTGTGGCAATTTCCTCGACGATGGTTACCAGTTTGCGGTAGTTCATAGTTGTATTCCCTTCAGTATTTCGGAAGTGACCGTTCGGTCGGTGGTTCGATCGCCGATGCGTGCATGTGGCCGGGGGCCGCTTGATGCCGCGGCAATGACCGCGATCTCGCCAGCATGCGGGGCATCGGGCAAGGACAGCTCCAGGGTCTGGTAGTGGGTTCGGGTGGCAGCTGCGGTCTTATGCCACATCGGTACTCGCAGGGATTCACCAGGAACGCCGCGACCGTCGACAAAGCAGATGATCGAGGTGCCGCCGAGGGCTTCGCGCAGCAGGTTGCCGAAGAACGGGGTGTGGATCAGCGCTCCGGCATGCTCCAATTCCCCATCGCTGCCAACCAATGCGGCCTTGCCGAAAGCTTCAACTTGTTCGGCTCCGCCCAGGGCATTGAGCAGGCGATCCGACAGCAGCTTGGCCAGCAATGGGGCGATGGCCTCGGTCCGCTCGGATAAATCTTGCGACGTTCCGGTGCCGAGCCAAGGATTGGGGATGACTGCGGTGGCGGTCGCGCGGGTGATGCTGCCTAATTCGTGGTGGGGAACTTCTTCCACCGTGCACGAGATTTTGCGCAAACCAATGGCCTGGGCCAAATCCTGGTAGTCTTCGAGCGTTGATCGGGTGCTCAAATCAATGAGCTGAGGCGGCTGGGCCAGTGGAGAATTCATCTGGTATTCCTTTGCATGGCTATTTTGGGGCTAACCCGGTTGTTCTTCGTCTTCTTCTTTCATTGCGGCCAGGGCCGCCGACTGGCTTGATGCGGCAACATGCCTGCGCATCACAAGTTCTGCGGCCAACGGATCTTTGGAGCTGATGGCGTCGATGATTGCCTGGTGCTCGTCCTTCGAATTCTGCAAGCGCCCGGGCAAGCTCAGGGTCTGCGAAACGATGCGATGGTAGGCCAGCTGGTTCATCAACAGGTCATAGTGCTCGGTGAGCTTCCTGTTGTCAGCCCCGGCAACCAACGTGCTGTGGAATTCATGGACCAGTTGCGAATAGAGTTCCGCGTCGCCGCGCTCGACGGCCCGTTGGCTGCGTGCAACGTTTTCCTTGAGCTGCTCCAATTCAGGTACGGCTCCACGTCTGGCCAGCAGGCCAGCGGCTAGTCCCTCGAAGGCCTCCTTCAGGGAAAACATCTCGTGAATTTCGCGCTGGGTGGGCTTCCTGACGAATGTTCCAACCCGCGAACGCACCTCAACTAGGCCCTCGCGCTCCAGCTGCTTCAATGCTTCTCGAATTGGAGTACGGCTGACCTCGAAGTCTTGCGCCAGGGCTGTCTCTGCCAATAGGTCTCCGGGTTGAACAACTCCAGTGACGATCATTTGACGGAGCCGGCCCAGCAACGGCGTCTCCGGGGTGCTCCTGGTTTTTGATTCCACGCTTGAACTCTCTTGCATACAAGAACTCTATCCATAGATTCTCTTGTATGCAACAGAAATTCAAGGAATCGCCTTTAATCCGCTAAATTTAAGAGAATTTCCTGAAACATGTTGACTCCGTCACAACCTTTGCTAGCATTTCTTGCATGCAACAAATTGTAAATTCACTCCAGCCTGTCAAAGAATCACTCGTCAACGCCTGGGAAGCGGCATGGGATCGGGGCCAGGTCGATGCACTGGACGAGATCTTCCACGCGGACTTCCGGCGAATCAGCAAGAAATCCAAAAACGTCACCACCATCCGAGAGCTGAAGCAAGAGATTTTGTCCGTGCGGGAGGCCTTCCCTGATCTGGTGACAAAAATCGACCATCTGCTCGTGGATGAGCAGGAGCAGTCCATCGCGATTTTCTGGCACACCACCGGAACGTTCACCAACGATCTGCAGGGTGTGCCGGCCACGGGCAACACCGTGGAGACCCGCGGTTCCAACCTGATGGAAGTCCAGGACGGGAAAATCATCTCGGAGCAGGTGACTTGGGACCAGAGCGAGCTGCTCGAAGACGTGGGGGTCCCATCGCTCAAGTCCGCCTTCGAGTCCACGGATGATGGCGTGGTAGTGGACGATTTGAGCGGCGTGCCGAATCTCGATGCGCTCAAGGGGTTCAACCGCCAATTCATTACCGGCGTGACTGTCGTGACCACCATGGATGAACATGGCAAGCCTCGCGGGCTAGCCGCAAATTCATATGTGTCAGTTTCGCTCGAGCCGCCTCTGGTGCTGGTGTGCGTGCAGAAGACCACCAGCACCTATGCATCGCTGTTCAAGTCCACCCATCTGGGCATCAACATCATGAGCAACGGGCAGCGCGACACCGTGGGCACCTTCGCTTCCAAGGGTGATGACAAGTTCGCCGAGCTCGAATGGCATCAGGGGCCGAACGGCAGCCCGCTGATCGATGGCTCGGCCGCTTCCATCGAAGCAGAAATCAAGGAGCGCTTCCAAGCCAAGACCCATACCGTGTTCATCGCCAAGGTAAAGCATTCCGAAGTCGCCCAGCTTGAGCCGATGGTCTACAAGGCCGGCCGGTTCTACGACGGCGCCGAACTGACCGCGCTATAGCCCGGCGTCGGCAGATTCCTCCAATACAACGAAGTGTGAGAGCCATGAAAACCGAAACCAACGAAAAGCAGGGCAAGGGGCCACGCGGAGGGCCCACGCTCACCGGCGGCAAATTGCGCCGGGCCGCGGACAAGAACGAATCGAAACAGGTCTACAAGCAACTCCAGCGTCCGGGCAGTGTCCTTTTCGTTTCGCTGGCGCTGGTCGTGGTGTTCGTGCTCTGGGCGGCTATTGCACCGGGCCGGCTCAATGAACTGATGTCCGGGGCATCCACCTGGTCAGCGCAGTACATTGGCTGGAGCTACCTGTTGGTGACTCTCGGCTGCATCGTGCTGATGCTGTTCCTGGCCTTTTCGCGCTACGGAGGCATCAGGCTGGGCAAGGACGCGGACCGGCCCGAGTTCTCCACATGGGCCTGGATCGCGATGATTCTCGGTGCCGTGATGGGCATCGGGTTGATCAGCTATGGCGCGGCCGAACCCATGAGCCACTTCATGGTCCCTCCGCACGGACGGGCGGAGCCGGAAAGCATGGATGCGGCAGTGCTGGCCTTGCAGTTCTCGTACTTCGACTGGGGTCCGAACGCCTGGGCCTTGTTCGGCGTGTTCGGCCTGGCCATTGCCTACTCGACGCACCGCCGGGGCAACTCGGGACTCGTCTCGGTGATGCTCAGGCCAGTTCTTGGAAAATCCATGGACGGATGGCTCGGGAAGACCATTGACGTGTTCACCGTGCTGGCCACCCTCTTCGGCACGACCACTTCCCTGGGCTTGGGCGCTTCGCAAATCGCCGAGGGGCTGAACAGCCTGTTCGGGATTCCCACGGATCTGTTCGTCAAGATCGTGATCATTGCAGGCGTTACCATCGTATTCACTCTCTCGGCGCTTTCCGGCGTTGGCAAGGGCATCAAATGGCTCAGCCAGGGCACCATGATCGGTGCCGCCGCCATCGGGGTTTTCGTCCTGGTTTCCGGTCCCACCGGATTTATTTCCAACATCTATTTCCGTTCCATGGGGCAGTTCCTGGGCGAGTTCCCGGCCGTGGCGCTGCTGACTCCCTCTGGAGCCGAAGACTTGCAGTGGATGCAATGGTGGACGTACTTCATGATGGCCTGGTGGTTGAGCTGGGGCGCCTTCGTCGGCATCTTCCTGGCGCGGATTTCCAAGGGCCGGACCATTCGCGAATTCGTTATTGCGGTGATGGGTGTCCCGTCTCTGGTCTTCAGCATCTGGTTCAGCATTTTCGGTGGCACCTCGATCCACCAGGAGATGACCGGCAGCTCTGGGATCGGCCAGGCAACGTTGGAAGACACCAACAGCACCTTCTTCGCGATGCTGGCCGAACTGCCGATACCGGAAGTGACCTCGGCATTCACAGTAATTCTCGTGGTGCTGTTCTTCATTACCGGCGCGGATTCCAATACCTATGTTCTGGGCACGCTGACCTCCGGCGGAAATATGTACCCCAAGAGGCCGGTCCTAGTGGTCTGGGGACTTCTCACCGGCGTCTGCGCGATCGTGTTGCTGCTGGTGGGCGGGCTCGAGGCCCTGCAGCAGGCAGCCATCCTCTCGGCGGTGCCGTTCACGGTGATTGTGACGCTGCTGGGGATGTCGCTTATGAGGGAGCTGCGCTGCGACACGCGCCTGCAGGCACCTTTGCTGGAAGCTGCAGCGCCGAGTGGAGACGGCAACGAAGCAGGCTAGGCAGCACCGCGAAATAGTTGGGCCCAGCGAATTGCGGCCCCGGTGGAGCCTTGGATTTGCCTCAATCCAGCATGGGGGTTGGCCGAGCCGGGGTCTGTAAACGTAGAGTGTCCTCTAGCAGTATGCGGCAAGCGGCGGAAGCCGCAAGATGTAGCACAAGGAGCGTTTAAATGGGTCGCAAGATCGTGCGCCGCCGCGTGGTCAGGGCAACGCTGGAGGGCTCCCGCGTCCGCGAGGAGAAGCTGGCTGGCGAGGAGCCGCTGGAGATCCGCTTCGGCCATACCTCCTACACCACCTCCATGCGCACTCCGGGCGACGACTTCGACATGGTCACCGGATTCCTGGTGGGCGAGGGAATCATTTCCGCGCCCGAGCATCTGGCCTCCCTGCGCTACTGCGCCGGCACCGATGAAGCAGGCAACCAGACCTATAACGTCATCGAGGTGCAGCTGGGCGCGGGGGCGAAGCATCCTGATCTCCTGGCTGCCCGCAATGTGGTCACCAGTTCAGCATGCGGGATCTGCGGCACCAACTCCATTGACGAAGTGCGCAAGAAAGCCGCCTTCGCACCCTCCCCGGAATCGGGGCGGGTTGGGCTGGAAACGCTGCTGGGCATGCCTGACACCTTGCGCGAATCGCAGCAGCTGTTCTCCGCTACCGGGGGAGTGCACGCGGCCGGGTTGTTCTCCACCGCCGGGGAATTGCTGATCCTGCGCGAAGACGTCGGGCGTCATAATGCGGTGGACAAGGTCATCGGAGCGGCCCTGCGCGACGGGTTGCTGCCGCTGGGCGACACCGTCCTGCAGGTCTCCGGACGCGCCTCCTTCGAGCTGGTGCAGAAGGCCGCGATGGCTGGAATTCCGGTGCTCGCAGCGGTCAGTGCGCCCTCGTCGCTGGCCGCTGACCTGGCCGAGGAATCGGGTCTGACGCTGGCCGCTTTTTCCCGCAGGCACAGCGTGAACATTTATACACATGCGGATCGGGTGATCAGGGCGTAGCCTTGTAATATGTGAGCTGGATATCAGTACCGGCCGCGCTACCAATAGGAGGGTCTCATGCATCGTTCGGCACCCAAAAAGGACATCAACGAAGATGAACTGAAGGTCAGCGAACCCAAGCACGCCGCCGCCGGCTTGAAGGCCGTGATGGTATCCATGGAGCGCGGCTTCGCCGAAGCCGGCCCGTCGCGTACCCTGCGTTCGATGCTGCGCGTCAACCAGCACGACGGCTTCGACTGCCCGGGATGCGCGTGGCCTGAATCCATCACCGGCAAGCGCAAGCCCGCCGAGTTCTGCGAGAACGGCGCCAAGGCCATCGCCGAGGAAGCCAGCGCCCGCACCGTCACCCCGGAGTGGTTTGCGCAGCACTCCATCGAGGACCTGCGCGACAAGACCGAATACTGGCTGGGCTCGCAGGGCCGGATCACCGCTCCGATGATCATTCGCGAGGGGGAGACCCACTACTCCCCGATCAGTTGGGCGCAGGCCTTCTCGACCATCGCCGAGCACGTGAACGCGACCACCCCGGACAAGTGCGTGTTCTACACCTCCGGGCGCACCGCGAACGAGACCGCGTTCATGTACCAGCTGCTCGCCCGCTCGCTGGGCACCAACAACCTGCCCGACTGCTCGAACATGTGCCACGAATCCTCGGGCAGCGCACTGAACCCGACCATCGGCATCGGCAAGGGCACCGTGTCATTGGAAGACTTCGATCATGCGGACCTGATCTTCGTGGTGGGCCAGAACCCCGGCACCAACCATCCACGCATGCTCTCCGCGCTGGCCGATGCGCGCAAGCGCGGCGCCCGCATCGTTGCCGTGAACCCGCTGCCGGAGGCAGGCTTCTTCGGGTTCAAGGACCCGCAGACCGTGGGCGGCATGCTGGGCAAGGCCGACCCGATTTCCAGCGACTTCCTGCAGATCAAGGTCGGTGGCGACCTGGCCCTGTTCCAGGCCTTCGGCCACCTGCTGCTCGAAGAAGAGAAGAAGCATCCGGGCACCGTGGTGGACCACGAGTTCATCGCCGCGGTCACCGACGGGTTCGAGGCCTACCAGGCCGCGCGCGCCACCTTGGACTGGGAAGCTACCGAGGAGGCCACCGGACTGACCCGCACCCAGATCACCGAGATCGCGATGCTGCTGGCCAAGTCCAAGGCCACCATCATCTGCTGGGCGCTGGGCCTGACCCAGCAGCCGCACTCGGTGCCGACGCTGAAGGAAATCATCAACCTGCTGCTTTTGCAGGGCAACTTCGGCAAGCCAGGTGCTGGCGCCTGCCCGGTGCGCGGGCACTCCAATGTGCAGGGCGATCGCACCATGGGCATCTGGGAGAAGCCCGGCGAGCAGCTGCTCGAAGCGCTGGACGCCGAATTCGGCATCGAATCCCCGCGCGCCCACGGCTACGATTCCACCGAGGCCCTGCATGCCTTCGAGAAGGACGAAGTGGACGTGTTCGTCTCCATGGGCGGCAACTTCGCCCTGGCCAATTCGGACACCGAAGCGCTGGAGGCGGGCATGCAGCGTGCCAAGCTGACCGTGCACATCTCCACCAAGCCCAACCGCTCGCATGTGGTGCACGGCAAGACCTCGCTGATCCTGCCGACCCTGGGCCGCACCGACAAGGACGACAAGCACCCCACCGGTGCGCAGTTCCTTTCGGTGGAGGACTCCATGTCGGTGATCAAGTCCACCCGCGGCCGGCTCACCCCGGTCTCCGAGCACCTGCTGGCCGAGCCGGTCATCGTTGCCCGCATGGCCCAGGCCATCCTGGGCGATGGGCACCCGGTCAACTGGCGTGCCATGGCCGAGGACTACGACGTGATCCGCGACCACATCGAGAAGGTGCTGCCCGGCTTCGAGGACTTCAACACCCGGGTGCGGGAGAAGAACGGCTTCGTGCTGCCCAATCCGCCGCGCGATACCCGCTCCTTTGCCACGGACATCGGCAAGGGCCGCTTCACCGTCTCGGACTTCGAAGCGCTGGAGGCTCCCGAGGGCCACTTGATCCTGCAGACCATGCGCAGCCACGACCAGTACAACACCACCTTCTACGGGCTCGATGACCGCTACCGCGGGATCAAGGACGGCCGCCGCGTCATCCTGATCAACCCGGAGGACCTGGCCGAGACCGGGTACAGCGACCGGGACCTGGTGGACGTGATTTCCACCTTCGCCGGCTCCGAGCGCCGCGCGAACCGCTTCCGCCTGGTGTCCTATCCGACGGCCAAGGGCTGCGTGGCGGCCTACTACCCGGAGGCCAACGCGCTGGTGCACCGCGATCTGGTGGCCCGCGAGTCCAACACCCCGGGTTTCAAGGCGATGATGGTGCGTTTCGTCGAGCACACCCAGCAGCCTGGACGCACGCTGGATAGCTGACCTGGGGCGAGGCTAAGCGCTTGACGTAATGCACCTCGCAGCCATTTGCGCTTCACCGGTTGTCCACCTGGCGGGCTGGTGCGGGAGAATTGACGGCGGGGCGCATCCCGAACGCATGGGGTGCGCCAATTCGCAGTCCACCGAAGAGGAAATTCCCCATGAGTGCTGCCCGCAGCCAATCCGCTGAGAGCATCAGACCCGAAGACGAACGCCTGCCTGCGCCGAAAACCGTGGCCTACGGTTTCCAGCATGTGCTGACCATGTACGGCGGCATCATCGCTCCGCCGCTGGTGATGGGCGGGGCTGCGGGAATGGACACGGCCGAAATGGGCGTGCTCGTCGCCAGCTGCCTGTTCATCGGCGGCCTGGCCACCATCCTGCAAACCCTGGGCGTGCCATTCTTCGGCGCCCAGCTGCCGCTGGTCCAGGGCACGTCCTTCTCCGGGGTGGCCACCATGATCGCCATCCTCAACGGCGGGGGAGGCATGCCGGCAGTCTTCGGCGCGGTGCTCGCCTCGGGCGCCATAGGCATCGTCATTGCCCCGTTCTTCGCCAAGCTGCTGCGCTTCTTCCCGCCGGTGGTCACCGGCGTGGTGATCACGATTATCGGCGTCTCGCTCTTCCCGGTCACCGCCGACTGGGCCATGGGCGGGGCGGGCGCAGGGGATTCCTATGGCTCGATCAAGAACGTCGCCCTGGCCGCCATTACCCTGCTGATCCTGCTGGCGCTGTCCAAGTCCGGCATCCCTGCGCTCTCGCGGCTGTCCATCCTGCTGTCCATTGCGCTGGGCACCCTGGTGGCAGTGTTCATGGGCATGGCCGATTTCTCGCAGGTGCTCACCGGCGACATTTTCGCGGTTCCCACTCCGTTCGCCTTCGGCGCCCCGGTCTTCGAGATCGGCGCCATCATCTCGATGATGATCGTCATCCTGGTGACCTATACCGAAACCACCGCAGACATGCTCGCCGTGGCCGAGGTGACCGGATCCAAGGTGGATTCGCGACGCATCGCCAACGGCCTGCGCGCCGACATGCTCTCCTCCACCGTCGCCCCGATCTTCAACACCTTCACCCAGTCGGCCTTCGCGCAGAACGTCGGGCTGGTGGCCATTACCGGTGTGAAGAGCCGCTTCGTGGTGGCCGCCGGTGGCGGCATCCTGGTGGTCCTCGGCCTGCTGCCAGTGCTTGGCCGCGTGGTCGCCTCCATCCCCTCCCCGGTGCTGGGCGGCGCCGGCGTGGTGCTGTTCGGCTCGGTAGCGGCCGCAGGCATCCGCACCTTGGCCAAGGCCAAGGATGACAACATGAACATGCTGATCATCGCGACCTCGCTGGCCTTCGGCTGCATTCCCATGGTCAAGCCCGACTTCTACGCCGAATTCCCTGCCTGGGTTGGCACCATCTTCCAGTCCAGCATCTCCTCGGCCACCATCATGGCGGTGCTGCTGAACATCATCTTCAACGAGCTGAACTGGGGCAAGAAGGAAACGTCGCTGCGCACCGTCTACAAGTACCAGCTGGCCGGCCTTGAAGACGGCGACCGCCTGATCGATGGCAAGCTGTACGACTCGAAGGGCCTGGAAATCCAGGTCATCTCCGAGCAGCCAGGCCACGCCGGTGACCGTCCGATGCCGCAGGGCTAGCCCCGCGAAAGCATTCGTCTACCGAGCCCAAATCTGAATCGAGGATTGGGCGCATAGCCGTTCATCCTGACCTTGAATATGAACAGTTTCCAAGCCATTCATCGGTCGGATTCTGGTACATTCTGAGGATTCAGACGCGTTGGCGCTCGCCTAGAATGTGGGACATTTTAGCCACGTTTAAAATTCGACAAGAACATGACTTTAATCAAAGGTAAATCGCGTGCGGTCATCGCGATTGGCCGGGGCAGAATCCCGGTAGCATTAGCTCAAATGATGATACGTAAGATCTATTCAGGTTGTCTTGCTTTAGCAACTATTTGTGCCCTTTCCGCTTGCGGCGGGGTTCAAGCCACGCAGACTGGGGCATTGGTCCTAGGCGCTCCTGAAGGCGACGTCGAAAACACTTTGTGCGGAGTATTTCACGAGCAGAACTTTGTCGGCGATGTAGCATCCAGCACTTCAGAGGATCCGCTATGGATCACTGACGTGCAAGCTGTAGAGGCTACGGGCTGGGAGTCAAAGCGATCCGTGGCAGCACTGCTACCCGAAGGTGAGACTAGCTTGATGGCGTGGACTAATGAGAGCCTCAAAGAGGCAGAATTCAAAGAAATCGCTAAGAGATTAGCACCTTTAGATAGTCCCATCGAAGTCCCTGCCGGGGAAAATGTGCAGGTAGGTCTCGAAGGTGCCGTGAAGAATGGTGTGGAAAACGCTGAAGTTTCACAGCTTCGGGTTATTTATAAGACAGATTTGAAATCATCGAAAAGCTTTTCTGTTGTCGGAAATATCCGCTACGAGTGGAGAGCTCAAAGCTGCGAGTGACCGCTGTGTGACCAAAGTTTCTTGAGCTATCACGTGGTTGAGAACAACAGAATCCCCTGGCCAATACGGTTAGGGGTTCTGTTGCTCCTATTGGAAGCTGACTAGATCAGTGCAGTATTTGTGTAGTCAAATTCGAAGCGCGCCCGCACGGTTATTGACCGTTCAGTTTCAGACGCGAACACATAGGAGTCACGCCGATTTTCGGTGTCGTAGAAACTTGGCACTGGGGCGTGCTCAAATTCATTGACCTCATCGGCTGCCACCTGCTCCGGCTTGCGGAGAGCAGGTCTTCCTCCAGATTAAATACTGAGTTCTTGTAGAGAGCAGTCTCGATGATCCCTTTCAGCACTTTCACGCGAGATGGATCTGAACCATGCCTGCACTCGCGCGAAGCCAGCCAGATGAACTGTGTAGGACTTCCAACCAATTGATAGAAAGAGGCTCGGAAAAACACGACAAGACCTTCTAAGACGACTCGGCTGAACAGCCAGTGGAAAACGCCTCAGACATCGCCGACAGGTTCGCGGCTTGAAAGTATTGAGGGATCATCAACGACTCTGTTTCAGAAACTTGACCCGCTCATCTCATTAGCAAGTAGCGATCCATAAAACTTTTCCCCACGAGTCACCCCCTAAACACCAGCGCAACGTAGTTCATTGGTGCAGGTCCAAAATTAAGCTAATCATCGCCCCTGTCCTGTGGACGGGGGCGATGATCAAAGGGGGCTATTTGCTGTCTTTGTCGCCAGTCATCGTAATGGGCTGGACCCCTGAATTCGGGAAGCAGCCGATAGGGCTCTGGCCGGATTCGGCGACGATATCCAGGCACTTGGACGTCAATGTTTCCGGAGTCAGCGAGCGTTCCAGGATCTTATTGGCTTCGGCTTCAGCCTGGCTGGTCTGCTTGCGCTGCTGGGCCACGCGGGTCTTGGCGGTTTCCGCCTGCAGCTCGTTGATGCGGTTCTGCGTCGGCTCGTCGAAGTTGATGATCGGCAAGGTAACCGAGCGGATCTCGATCTGGGTCTTGACCTTGGCCTGCATCTTTTCCTGGACGGACTTCGCCAGGCCTTCCAGGTCCTGGCCGCCGCTGGCCGGTTCGCCGTATTCCAGCGGATCATAGGTGGCCATGACCTCGTTCAAAGCGGCGCGGAAGTTGCGGTCGACGAGGTTGGACTGGATGCCCTCGAAGGTGCGGTAATCCAGGAACACGTCCATCGCATCGTCGGTCTTCAGCTGCCACTGGATCGAGGCGTCAACGTCGGCTCGGCCGTTGTTGCCCAGGCGAACCGGGATGGCGCTGCTGGCGGAGTAGACGTCGTTCTGCACCGAGCCATCCAGCTTCTCGACCTTTTCCCATGGCCACTTCAGGTGGAAGCCGTTGCTCACCACGGAGGTCGGCTTGCCCAGCGCGACCTTCACGCCTACAGTGCGTGGCTGCACGATGGTGGTGGACATGATGGCCAGCACAATCAGCGAGACGATGAAGATGCTGATTCCGGTGAAGCGCGTGGAAGAGCGGTTCTTGTTTTCTGGCTTCATGGATTTGCTGGCAAGCATGACGAGCAATCCTACGACGGCGCAAATGACCGCAAGAATAGTGGGGAACATGATCTCCTCGATGGTGTGACGGTAATTTATATTCTATCGTTTAGATAATTGAGAACAAATTCAGACACCGCAACACAGAAATATGATCTGCTATCGACCGGAAATAGGCACTTCGGGCACTAGACTCGGAGGCATGCAAAAACGAGAACTTGGACGTACCCACCGCAACGTGTCGGCCATTGGCCTGGGCACCTGGCAGCTAGGCGCTGACTGGGGCTCGGTAGACGAGACCGACGCGCTAGCCGTACTCGATGCCGCCTATGAAGCCGGCGTGAGCTTCTTCGACACCGCCGATGTCTACGGCGATGGCCGCAGCGAGCAGCTGATCGGCACTTGGCTGAAGGCCAACCCGGACGCCGGGGTCACCGTGGCCACCAAGATGGGCCGCCGTGTCGAGCAGCTGCCGGAGAACTACAATCTGGATGCCTTCCGCGCGTGGAATGACCGCTCCCGCAAGAACCTGGGCGTGGACACCCTGGACCTGGTCCAGCTGCACTGCCCGCCAACCCCGGTGTACTCCACCGATGCGATCTACGATGCGCTGGACACCATGGTGGATGAAGGCCGGATGGCCAACTACGGCGTTTCGGTGGAAACCGTGGACGAGGCGCTGGCGGCTATTGCCCGCCCGAACATCGCCACCGTGCAGATCATCATCAACGCCTTCCGCCACAAGCCGCTGGAAACCGTGCTTCCGGCAGCCCGCGAGGCAGGGGTGGGGATCATCGCCCGGGTGCCGCTGGCCAGCGGATTGCTGACCAACCGCTACACCCTGCAGACCGAGTTCGCCAAGGACGACCACCGCAACTTCAACCGCGATGGCTCCTCCTTCGATGTCGGGGAGACCTTCTCCGGCGTGGACTACGCCACCGGTCTTCAAGCCGCTGGCGAGTTCGCCAAGCTAGCTGCCGCCGAGGCGCCCGAAGCCACCAGTGCCCAGGTGGCTTTGGCTTGGCTGGCCGCCCAGGACGGGGTGAGCACCATCATCCCCGGAGCCCGCAATGCGCAGCAGGCCCGCGCCAACGCGGCAGCCGGTTCGCTGCAGATTTCCGAGGGATTCAACGCCTCGGTCCGCGATCTCTACGACGCCAAGCTGCGCGAACAGATCCACCCGCGCTGGTAGGCAGCACGGGTGGGATGCCGTTCCTAGCCTTGCGGCGCCCCGACCCGGATGCTGGCACCTAGTGCCACCGGCTCGGCGGGGCGCTGCTGTCCGCGCTCGGAAACATATTCCAGCTCGGTATCCGGTGCGGCGGTGTTCACGAAGGAACGGAAGCGCTTGAGCTTCACCGGGTCGGCCAAGGTGGCGGCCCATTCATCCTCGTAGTTGGCCACGTGGGTTTCCATGGCCGCTTCCAACTCGTCGGCCAGGCCCAGCGAATCCCCGATCACCACCTGCTTGGCCCGTTCCAATCCGCCATCCAGGTCCTGCAGCCAATGCGCGGTGCGCTGCAGCTTGTCCGCGGTGCGGATGTAGTACATCAGGTAGCGGTCGATGTACTTGAACAGCGTTTGGTCATCCAGCCCGCCGGCCAGCAGTTGGGCATGGGCCGGGTTGGCGCCGCCGTTGCCGCCCACATACAGGTTCCAGCCATCGGTGGTGGCGATTACGCCGATGTCCTTGGCCCGGGCTTCGGCGCACTCGCGGGCACAGCCCGAAACGCCCATCTTCAGCTTGTGCGGTGCCCGCAGGCCCCGGTAGCGCAGCTCCATTTCGATGCCCAGCGCGGTGGAATCGAGCATGCCGTATCGGCACCAGGATGAACCGACGCAGGTCTTCACATTGCGCAGCGACTTGCCGTAGGCCTGGCCCGATTCGAAGCCGGCGTCCACCAGCTCGCGCCAGATCTCGGGCAGCTGCTCCAAGCGGGCGCCGAACATGTCGATGCGCAGGCCGCCGGTGAGCTTGGTGTACAGGCCGTATTTCTGTGCCACCGCTGCAATCACGCCGAGCTTCTCGGGGGTGATCTCCCCGCCCGGGATGCGCGGCACCACCGAATAGGTGCCGTCCTTCTGCATATTGGCCAGCACGCGGTCGTTGGTGTCCTGGGCGCCGGCAAGACCTGCATCCATAGGGTGGGCGCTGGTCTGCGAGGAGAGGAAATTGGCGATCACCGGCTTGCAGATATCGCAGCCCTGGCCGGTGCCGAAGCGTTCCATCACCTCGCCGAAGGCCTGCAACCCGGCCACGCGGATGGCTTCGTAGAGCTCCGGACGGGAGAAGGAAATATGCTCGCACAGGGCGGTGGAAACTTCCGCGCCGTCCTTGAGCATCTGCGCTTCCATGAGCTTCTTGAGCATCGGCACGCATGACCCGCACTGGGTGCCGGCACGGGTGCAGCCCTTCAAGCCGGAGACCGTGGTCACCGGTGCTTCGCCCTCGAAGCAACCGCAACCCGAGACGGCATCGCGGATGGTGCCAGCAGTCACGGAATTGCAGGAGCACAGCACCGCATCATCGGGCAGTTCGCCCTCCGGCGCTTCGCCGCCTAATGCACTCAGATATGCGCCTGGCTCTCCGGGCAGTTCCCGGCCGAGCAGCGGACGCAGCGACTGGTACGGGGTGGCATCGCCAACGAAAATGCCGCCGAGCAGTGTCTTGGCGTCGGAGGACACCACTAGCTTCTGGTACAGGCCGCGCGGGGCATCGGCATAGACCACTTCCAGCGCCCCCTCGGCGCGGGCGAAGCCATCGCCAAAGCTGGCCACATCCACACCGGAGAGCTTGAGCTTGGTGGCGGTGTCGAAGCCGGCGAATTCGGCTTCGCCCCCGGCCAGCTGTTCGGCCACGATTTCCGCCATGGCGTTGGCCGGAGCGACCAGGCCAATGCAGAAACCCTCGTAGTTCGCGACCTCGCCAATAGCCCAGATGTGCTCGATATCGGTGGCGCAATGCGCGTCGATGACCACGCCGCCGCGTGGGCCCATGCCGAAACGGGGTGCCGGGCTTCCTGCTTCGTCAAGGGCCGCGTTGTAATTGCGGATCAGTTCATCGCGGGGACGAACACCGATCGAAACGACCACCATATCCGCATCGATGGTGCGTTCATCAGCCATCAGCACGCCGGTGACAGCCGTGCTGCCGGACTCCTGGCTGGTCAGGATTTCCTGCGGGAAAACGCCGTTGTGGACGGTGAATCCGGTTTGCTCGATGAGCCGGCCCATGGCTTGGCCAGCGCCTTCATCCAGCTGGGTGCCCATCAGCCATTTGCCGCCATCAATGACCACTGCCTCCGCACCCAGTGCTTGGGCACCCGCGGCAGCTTCCAAACCGAGCAGCCCGCCACCGATGGTAGCTACCACCGGGGTGCGGCCCAGGGAAGCTGAAAGTTCCTTGACCTTCTGCGCGATGGACCAGACATCTTCCAGCGTGCGGTACACAAAGGTGTGCTCGTTGCCGGCGATTGGCAACGTGGCCGCGTTGGAACCGGTGGCCAGCACCAATTCGTCGTAGCTGAAAATGCGTCCGTCTTCCGTGGTTACCGTGCGCTTGGTGCTGTCGATAGCGATGGCCTTGGCGTTGGTTTGCAAGGTGACATGCTCGGCTTCCCAGAGCTTCGGATCGCCGAGGGTGAGATCGACTCCGGGGTTGGTCAACGCCTGGGAGAGCGCCACGCGATCATAGGGAAGGTGGGTTTCTTCGGTCAATACCGTGATGCTCAGATCCTGCGGTGCGCGGCTGGCCAGGGCTTCGGTGAAGCGGTGGGCTGCGGGACCGCCGCCGATAACCAGGATGTTGCGTGCATTGTGTGGAGTACCCATGATCAATTTCGACTTTCGCTGGGAAACGGTGAGTTTCAGGCTGATGAGTCCACTGTAGAAAGCATGCTTTGCGCCGCAATTACCCTTGTGTTTCGGCCGGAGCAATTCTCTCCACCATCAGACGAAAGCCAGGTGAAGCGGCTGAAACATATTCGAATCATTCGCAATGGGCAATCGTTGCGCAAAGGCAATTGGACAGGATAAACCAGCGGATTTCCGGGAGAATCCAGGATTCACGGTGCCCATTTTTGCTGTTAGGCATGCTTTACGGACTGGCAACGGCTGGAAGCATCGGGCGAAACATGCGGCTTCTAAGCTCGGTATGTCAGCAGATGCCAACCACGAAGGGCTTACGTTCATGAGCACGCAAATTGCAGAAGACACCCGTGAAGCTACTTTGAGCTTGGCTCCGCTTTGCCGCAGTGCAGAGCTGGAGCGTGGATGGGGAGAAGCGCTGTGGCTCGAGGCCACACAGCTAGCCCTGTTCCGTACCGAAGAAGATGCCTTCTACGCAACCTCGCATCACTGCCCGAACAGCGGCGCGAAGGTCATGGCCCGCGGCATTCTGGGCGACACCATGGTCGAAGGAACCAGCGTGGCCACCGTTGCCTGCCCGCTGCACAAGGAAGTGTACCGACTGGATACCGGCGAATGCCTGAACGCCGATTCGCTGCCGCTGCCAGTGCAGCGGCTCATGGAAATCGAGGGACAGCTATGGATGGAGCAGAGCAAATGAGTATCAAATCAGATCGCAGCCTGAACGTCGAGCATTCGGCCTGGCAAGGCTGGTACGAACTGAACGACGAGACGGATTCGCTTGCAACCAACTAGCTCCGGCTATCGCATTTTCCAGCGGTGGCGTGCAAGAATAAGGCAACTCGCATCATCATCCAAACGCAGGGACGAAAGCTCACGGCTTTCGTCCCTGCGATTTTGCGTTCCGGCCGGGCATAGGCAAGGGCGGCCAGCTAGCTGGGAGCCGACCGCCCATTGGAGTCATTACGCCAGGGCAGGCGCCTTGGCCAGCAACTCTTCGATCTTCGCTTTGCACCCGCCGCATCCGGTGCCCGCACGGCAGTTCTCGCCGACCTCGGCGACGGTGGTGCAACCAGCGCCTACAGCATGGGTTACCTGGCCGTAGGTAGCGCCCGAACAGCGGCACAGCTGATCATCATCGCTGGGGATAGCAGCGATTTGATCCGTTGCCGGATCATCCAGCCGCAAGAGGGCCGAACGGTCTTCAGGCAATGCGGTGGCCCGTTCATAGGCCAGCACGAGTTCGGCACTGGTTTGCGGCAATCCCATGGCCAGGAATCCGGTGACCGTATCCTGCCGGGTGACGATCTTCAGGTACCGTCCGCGCGCAGGATCTGCATAGACGGTTGCCTGCAGATCGGTATCGTCCCAATAACCGGCGCTGATATCGCCGGCTGCAGTCAGCTCGATGCCTTGTCCCTTGAGCATCAATACATCAGAAGCAGAGAAGTCCGGGGCAGCAAGCGGCTCGGAGCCAGAGGAACCAGCCAGCCGCAACAACTGCTGGGACAACCATGCGGCTTGGGCCCAGCCCGGGGCCAGCAGTCCGACCGGTGGCTGTCCGGCAACTTCGGCACAGTCGCCGAGGGCGAAAATTCGCTGCTCGGTATCGGCGCAAAGGAATTCATCAGTCTTAATACCGCGGCCCACCGGTAATCCACAGCCCGAGGCCAGCTCTGTTCTGGCTCTCACACCCGTGGAAATGAGCAGGGCATCAGCCTGGATCAGTCCGTGGGTGGAAGTCATCAGGCCGGTGAAACCCTGTGCATCCTTCTGAATGCCACTGGCCTTCGCACCAGGGATCACCTCGACACCTGCTTCACGCAGATTACGCGTCAGCAGCGCCCCTCCATCTGCATCCACGACGCGTCCCAAGGGAGCCGAACCATGATGCACCAGCACCGGTTGGGCGCCGGTGCGCGCAATGGCCAAGGCCGCCTCGATACCCAGAACTCCGCCGCCGAGAATTAAAATGCGTTGGCCCAGACCGATCGATTCCCGCAGCTGGTGGGCGTCATCCACCGTGCGCAGCGCGAAAACTCCGGCTGGCAGTGAAGCATCAGCGTGCGGATCGAAATTCAGGCCGTTGAGCGTGGGGATCACCGCTCGGGCGCCGGTGGCGAAAACAAGCCGGTCGTAGGACACATAGTCGTTGCCGCCCAGATGGATCCGGCGCCGTGAGCGATCGATGCCGGTAGCCTGCACGCCCAAGCGCACGTCGACTCCGGCATCGGCCAAGCGCTGCGGATCCACCATGCTCAGGTGTTCGAACTCGGCGGCTCCGGCTGCCAGTTCAGCGAGCAGCACACGGTTGTAGGCCAGGTGGTCTTCGGCGCTGATGATGGTGATGGCGCAGTGGCCGGCCGCCGCTGCCGGGAGCAGCCCTTCGACAAGGGACGCGGCGACGGGGCCGAAGCCAATGATGATAATGCGTTGCGGGCGTTGCTCGTTCATTGTTCCTCTTTCACAGCGCTCAGCGAAACATGGGCGTGCTTGAATTCCGGCATCCTGCTGTGCGGGTCGACCTTCGCCTCGGTCAGCAGGTTTGCGGTACCGGAATCCGGGTAGTGGAAGGGCAGGAAGACCGTGTCCAGCCGGGCATCGGCGGTCAGCAGCGCGCGGGCGGTGACTTCACCGCGTTCATTGCTGATCACGACCTTCTGCCCCTGGGCAATCTGGTGGGCCAGGGCGGTTGCCGGATGGATTTCCAGCAGCGGTTCCGGAGCGGCCTGGGCCAGCTCGGGGACCCGGCGCGTCTGGGCGCCAGACTGGTAGTGCTCCAGCAGCCGGCCGGTCACCAGGGACACGGCCGCGTTGTTCTTCCGGGGTTCCGGTTGGAAAGCAACTGGCACCAGCACTGCACGCCGATCCGCATGCGCAAAACCGTCAAGGAATAGCCGAGGGGTTCCATTGCGGATGCCGCGCCTGGCCTTCACTTCGGTGCCTGCAGGGCACGGCCAGTAGATGGCCGCCCCGGCATCGAGGTCATCCCAACGCACCCCCGAGTAGTCCGCCAGGCCACCGGCCGAAGCCAATTTGAGTTCTTCGAAAACTTCCCGCGGATCGGGGGAGAAGTGGCCGGGAGCATCCAGCCGCTGGGCGAGCTGGGCGAGGATCCACAGTTCGCCGCGCGCATGTTCCGGTGTCGCCAAGGCAGCGCGGCGGCGCAGGATCCGCCCCTCCAAGTTGGTCATGCTGCCTTCTTCTTCAGCCCATTGCAGCACCGGCAGGACCAGGTCCGCTCGGGCTGCAGTCTCCGAGAGGAAGAAGTCGCAGACCACCAGGAAATCCAGCCTGGACAGTGCGTGGATCACGCGTGACGCATCGGGTGCGGAGATCACCGGGTTGGCCCCGTGGACCATCAGCATGCGCGGACCGGTGGGGGAACCTAGCGCGTCAAGGAGTTCAACGGCGGGAAGCCCGGGACCGGGAATGGTTTCGGGGTCAACACCCCAGACGCGGGCTACATGCGCACGGTGTTCCGGGTCGGTGATCTTGCGGTAGCCGGGAAGCTGGTCGCACTTTTGCCCGTGTTCCCGACCGCCCTGCCCGTTGCCCTGGCCGGTGATGGTGCCGTAGCCGCCGGCCAGGGTTCCGGGCAAGCCGAGCAGCAGCGCGAGGTTGATCGCGGCGGTGACCGTATCGGTGCCGTTGGAATGCTGCTCGATGCCGCGGCCGGTGAGGATGTAGACCGGCTTGCCGCCGGCCTTCGCTTCGCTGGCCGCCTGGGCCAGGGCCCGGGCGGTGCGCCGGATCTGCTCGGCAGGAACGCCGGTGACCTGGGCGGTGCGTTCTGGCCACCAGCTGGCCAAGGAGGCTTTCACTGCATCGAAACCGTTGGTGCGGGCGGCCAAGTAGCTGGTATCGGCCAGGGACTCGGCCACCAGCACGTGGGCCAAGCCCAGCAGCAGCGGAAGGTCGGTGGCGGGGGTCGGCTGCAGGTGCCAGCCAGCATTATCGGCGCAGAGCTCGGCTGTAGCTGAACGGCGCGGATCAACCACGATCAGCCCGCCGTTCTCACGGGCCCCGGCCAGATGCCGGACAAAGGGCGGCATGGTATCGGCCACGTTGGAACCGAGCATCAGGATCATCCCGGCCGAATCCAGATCAGCCAGCGGGAAAGGCAATCCCCGGTCCAAGCCGAAGGCGCGGTTGGTGCCGGCGGCCGCCGAGGACATGCAGAACCGTCCGTTGTAATCGATCCGCGAGGTACCTAGGGCCAGCCGCGCGAACTTGCCCAGCTGGTAGGCCTTTTCATTGGTCAGCGACCCGGAACCGAAGACCGCGAGTGCGTCGGCTCCGGAGTCGGCCCGGATGCCTAGCGCCTTTTCGGCAACCAGATCCAGCGCATGCTCCCAGCTAACCGGGGCAAAGCTTCCATCGGGCTGGCGGAGCAGGGGTGATTGCAGGCGTTCTGGGTGATCGAGCAGCGTGGCGGCGCTATAGCCTTTGCGGCACAGCGCCCCGCCATTGGTCTCGAAGTCCCGTCCCTTCAGGCTCACCGGTTCGGTGCCGTGATCCTGCTGGTTGGGTTCCAGGGTGATGCCGCACTGCAGGGCGCAATAGGGGCAATGAGTGTCGGTCATCCTAGACTCCGTGCTGGGCGAAACGGGTGCCTGAGCGTGCATAGGCGAACCATGCGGTGGCCATGAGCAGCAGGTAGACCGCGATGAAGATGATGAACGCCGTGGTGTAGGCGCCGGTGCTGGATACGGACAGGCCCAAGGCCTGGGGAATCAGGAAGCCGCCGTAGGCGCCAATGGCCGAGATCAAACCGAGGGCTGCGGCCGCCTTGCGCGAAGAATCCACCTGGCTTGCCTGTTTTCCCTCGTCGCTCAGGGCAAAGACTGCCGGGATCATGCGGTAGGTCGAGCCATTGCCGATGCCGCTTGCGGTGAAGAGCAGCAAGAACAGGAAGAGAAACATCCAGAAGTTGGCCCGTGGCAGGCTGAGCACTAGCGCAGCGGTAATCAAGGCCATGGCTCCGAAGGTCGCCACGGAGATGCGTGCGCCGCCGAGCTTGTCAGCGATCTTGCCGCCGTATGGACGGGCCAGGGACGCGACCAGCGGGCCGAGGAAAGCCAAGGTGATGGTTGCGGTGCCCAACGGCAAGGCCGCGTATTCAGGGAAAGTGTCAACGATCAGCTTGGGGAAAACTGCCGAGAATCCAATGAAGGAGCCGAAGGTTCCCACATACAGTGCGGAGATGATCCACAGGTGCTTTACCTTCAGGCAGGCAATGGCGCCGCGGATATCTGAGCGGGCCGACGACAGGTTGTGCATGTATTTCCAGGCACCCCATGCGGAGAGCAGAATCAACGGGATCCAGAGCATCCCTGCCAGCGGAAGCTGCAACGCCCCGGCGGCGAAGACCGTGACAATGACCGGTACAAGCAGCTGGGCGACCGCCGCGCCGAGGTTGCCGCCGGCGGCGTTGAGGCCCAACGCCCACCCCTTGCGGGAAGCGGGGTAGAAATAGGTGATATTAGCCATCGAGGAAGCGAAATTTCCGCCGCCGAAGCCGGTCAGCGCCGCAAGGCTGAGCATGACCCAGAATGGCGTGGACGGATCAGCCAGGGCCAGGGAAATGCCGCCGGCCGGAATCAGCAGGAGCAGCGCGGAAATGACCGTCCAGTTGCGCCCGCCGAAACGGGCCACCATGAACGTGTAGGGGATGCGCAGTGTGGCACCGACGAGGCTCGGGATGGAGATCAGCCAGAACAGCTGCGTGGTGCTGTAGCTGAATCCCGCTACTGGAAGATAGACCACGACAATGGCGAAAAGCTGCCAAACGCTGAATCCGAGGAACTCGGCGAAGATGGACCACTTGAGGTTTTGGCTGGCTACCGCAGATCCGGTGCGCTTCCAGAATTCTGGATCATCCGGGGTCCAATTGCTGACCCAGCGTCCTGGTTGCACCTGCAGTGCCTGCGATGTGTCAGATGCTTCTAGCTGTGCGCTCACGTTATCCGATCCCTTCTCTAGCACTTGATGCATCTGAGCTTCTCAAAGAGGTATTTCGCCTAGGTGCTCAGGTTGTTGCGCCGAAGGGAACTTAAATTCACCCGCCGGATCGGTGCGCCGATAGGCGGCTGTAATGTGTTGGAAACCCGAGCCCCGGGGCAACGATCCAGCTTCGGGATTCGCGGTGCTGGAGGGAGGGGCCAGTCCCGTCGGATCGCTGCAAGTGGGAGAGGGGATGAGCGGCAAGACGGCAAGTTTTTGTTCATGATGCGAAAAAGAGATTTCAAAAGAAGTGTTGCGTGCGTCACAATCCGCTGATAATCTCGTAGCTGTCTATGGCGGGCACCCACCTGATGGGTCGCTATCTACCGGGCATGCAACTGATCGATTTCAGGTGACAAGCGCAACCGGTAGCTAGCGCCAAGCAGCGCGCTGCGGTTCTCTTGTCCAAAGCATGAGGAGCCACGCGATGAGCGTTACTACCACTGGCCAAGACTATCTTTCGATGGCCATCGATATTGCCACCACAAATGTCCACAACGCCGGCGGGCCTTTCGGCGCCGTCGTGGTCGCCCCCGACGGCAAGGTCTTCGAAGGGGTCAACCGCGTCACGGCCAACAATGATCCATCGGCGCACGCCGAAGTGGTGGCCATCCGCACCGCGGCCGCCGCCTTGGGGACCTTCGACTTGAGCGGCTGCGTGCTCTACAGCAGCTGCGAACCTTGCCCGATGTGCCTGGCCACCTCGCTGTGGGCCCGCATCGGCAAGGTCTTCTTCGCGGCCAACAGGCATGATGCGGCTGCCGCCGGGTTCGACGACGCGGTGTTCTACGACTACTTCGAAGCAAAATCCAACCGCTCGCTGATGCCGGTGAACTGCTTCCAGTCCGAAGGCGGCGAGCACCTGTTGCCGTTCAAGGCATGGGATTCGCAAGAATCCCGGACCGACTACTAAAGGTCCAGGACCATGACCACGACAAGTCGCTTGCCAGCTGGCCCCCAGGGCGCGCAGCGCGGCAGCAAGCCGCGCCGGCCGGGCGGGCCGGGCGGCATCCTGGACGCGTTCTTCAGCATCACCGAACGCGGGTCCACGCTGGCGCGGGAATTGCGCGGCGGGATCGTCACCTTCTTCACGATGGCCTACATCGTGATACTCAACCCGCTGATCCTCGGCGGATTCAGTGCCGAGGCCGCACCCGTGGATGTGGCCGGCAACTGGCTTCCGGCCGCGCAGGTCGGGGCCATGACCTCGCTGACCGCCGGGGCCATGACCATCCTGTTCGGGCTGATCGCCAACCTGCCCTTCGGCCTGGCCGCCGGGCTGGGCATCAACTCCTTCCTGGCCGTCTCGGTGATCCAGGACGTCACCTGGCCTGAGGCCATGGGACTGGTGGTGGTCAACGGCGTGCTGATCGTCCTGTTCGGGATGACCGGGGTGCGCACCGCGATCTTCCGGGCCATCCCCAAGGACCTGAAGGCCGCCATTACGGTGGGCATCGGGCTGTTCATCACCTTCATCGGGTTCGTGGACTCCGGCTTCGTCACCCGTACCGCCGCCGGGCCTCCGGTGCAGCTGGGCGATGGCGGGTCGATCGTCTCGATCCCGACCATGGTCTTCGTGGTGGGGTTGCTGATCATGGGTGCGCTGGTGGCCCGCGGGGTGCAGGGCGCGATCCTGATCGGCATCGTGATCTCCACGGTGCTGGCGATGATCGCCGAGCTGGTGTTCAGGATCGGGCCAGCCGGCGCGGATAACCCGCATGGCTGGCACCTGAACATGCCGGTGCTGCAGGGAAATATCGTCTCGTTGCCGGATTTGTCGCTGGCCGGGGAGTTCGACCTGTTCGGATCCTTCGGGCGGATCGGCGCGCTGGCGGCGACGATGCTGGTGTTCACCTTGGTGTTCACGAACTTCTTCGACGCCATGGGCACCATGACCGGACTGGCCAAGAATGCCGGTCTGGCGCGCAAGGACGGCACCTTCCCGCGGCTGAAGGCCGCATTCGTGGTCGAGGGCCTGGGCGCGGTGGCTGGAGGCATGGGCTCGTCCTCCTCGAATACCGTCTACGTGGATTCGGCGGCCGGCATCGGGGAAGGGGCGCGCACCGGGCTGGCTTCGGTCATCACCGGGGTGCTGTTCCTGGGTTCGATGTTCTTCACGCCGCTGACTTCGGTGGTTCCCATCGAGGTGGCTGCCGCGGCACTGGTTCTGGTGGGCACCTTGATGTGCGCGCAGATCCGCGAGATCAACTTCAAGCGGTTCTCCAGCGCCATGCCGGCGTTCCTCACCCTGATCACCATGCCGCTGACCTACTCCATTGCCAATGGCATTGGCGCAGGGTTCATCGCCTGGGTGGTGGTGAACACCGCGGCCGGGCGGTACGCCAAGATCCACCCGCTGCTGTGGGTGGTGGCGCTGGGCTTCCTGGTGTACTTCGCACGGGGCCCGATTACGGCCCTACTGGCCTGAGCTGATACGGGCTATAGTAAGGATCCACTGAGGTGAGGTGGCTCACCTTGATGGTTTGCATGGATGTGAATGATCCGAATTCTGGAGGGTAATCATGGGCGGATGCCTCGCCTGGTCCAAGGGCCAGATCGCGCACGGAAACTGATCCCGCCGCAGCACGCGGCGGCGCCCTGGACGAGCCTGGAACCTCCGGCAGGGCGCCAGATCCCACCCATCATCCAATTCATTCATGGTGCGTCCGGCGATACCCGGGCGCAGGAGGTGTCAACGGCATGAGCGCCGAGGCAACGCAAGAGACAAAATGCCAGGTTACGGTCAACGGAAAGGTCCGGGAATTCGACGGGCCGCCGCATACCAACGCGCTGGATTTCCTGCGCGGGCAGCAATTGATCGGATGCAAGGAAGGCTGTGCCGAGGGCGAGTGCGGCGCCTGCTCGATCCTGGTGGCCCGCAGCGATGGGGAAGGCAGCAGGTGGACGGCGGCCAACGCCTGCCTGCTGCCGGCCGCGGCGCTCGACGGCCAGGAAATCATCACCTCCGAAGGGCTGGGCAGCGTCGCGGCGCTGCATCCGGTGCAGGAAGAGATGGCCAACCGCGGCGGATCCCAGTGCGGTTATTGCACCCCCGGATTCGTCTGCTCCATGGCCGCCGAATACTACCGCCCCGAGCGGACCGCCAATCCCGCAGTCAGCGCGGGTGATGGCGGGGAGCACGAGTGCGGACCGAATGGATTCGACCTGCACGCACTGTCGGGCAATCTCTGCCGCTGCACCGGATACCGCCCGATCCGCGACGCCGCCTACGCGCTGGGCGAGCCCGAGCCGGATGACCCGCTGACTGCCCGGACCCAGCACCGGGCCCCGGCACCGGTGGCCACCGACATCCAGCGCGCCGATACCCCTACCGGGGACCTGGGCCGCTTCCGCCGGCCGGCGGACCTGGACCAGGCACTGCAGATCCTGTCAACCGAACCGCAGACCGTACTGGTGTCCGGTGCCACCGACTGGGGCGTGGAGGTCAACATCAAGGGCGCCCGCGCCCGCTCGGTGCTGGCCATCGACCGGCTGCCCGAGCTGCGCCAGATCCACTGGAACGAGCAGTACCTTGAATTGGGTGCAGGCTGCACCCTGAGCGAACTGGAACGCAAGCTCGCCGGGCAGGTTCCGCTGCTCTCCCAGCTCTTCGGGCAGTTCGCGTCAAGGCTGATCCGCAATAGCGCGACCATCGGCGGCAATCTGGGGACCGGCTCGCCCATTGGCGACACCCCGCCGGCGCTGCTGGCGCTGGAGGCCGAACTGGTCCTTTCCAGCATCCGCGGCAACCGGATGGTGGCGCTTTCGGACTACTTCACCGGCTACCGGCAGACCGTGCGCGAGCCGGGAGAGATGATCACCGCGATCCGCATCCCGTTGCCGCTGGCGCCGCTGACCAGCTTCCAGAAGATTTCCAAGCGGCGCTTCGATGACATCTCCTCGGTAGCCATCGGCTATGCGCTCACGGTGTCGGACGGCATGATTACCACGGCGAGGATCGGGCTGGGCGGCGTGGCCGCAACCCCGCTGCGCGCCGTGGCCACCGAAGCACTGTTGGAAGGCCAGCCGTGGAACCTGGAAACCATCCGGGCCGCGGCACGCACCATGGGCACCGAAGGAACCCCGATGGATGACCACCGGGCCAGCGCCAACTACCGCAAGGCCATGCTGGCCTCCTCGCTTGAACGGTTCTATGCCCAGCAGCTTGAACGCAGCTTGGAAGCAGGACAGGAGCAGAACTCATGAGCCAGCTATCCCAACGCCCCGACGCTCCGGTAGTCGGCCAGCGCCACCGCCACGAATCCGCCGCCGCGCACGTCACCGGTACCGCGCTGTATACCGACGACCTGGCCGCGCGCCTGGCCGGGGTTCTGCATGCCTACCCGGTGCAGTCCACCTGCGCCCATGGAAAAATCCTGGGCCTGGATGCCAGCGCGGCACAGCAGGTACCCGGGGTGGTCCGGGTCATCACCGCGAAAGACATCCCCGGGGTCAATGACCAGGGCGCCAAGCACGACGAGCCGCTGCTCCCGGTTCACGAGGTCATGTTCTTCGGCCAACCGGTGGCGTGGGTCCTGGGTGAAGACCTGGAAGCTGCCAAGGCCGGGGCCAAGGCGGTGCGCGTGGAGTACGAACCGCTGGACTCGCTGATCACCATCAAGGACGCGATCGCGGCCAACAGCTTCCACGGCATCCAGCCCGAGATCTCCAAGGGCGATCCGGAGGCCGCATTCGCGCAGGCGGCCCACGTTTTCGAGGGTGATTTCGAGTTCGCCGGCCAGGAGCACTTCTATCTGGAAACCCAGAACTCGCTGGCGATGGTGGATGAGAGCGGGCAGATCATGATCCACTGCTCCACCCAGCATCCCACCGAAACCCAGGACATCGTCTCGCATGTGCTGGGCATCGGCGCCCACGAGGTCACCGTGCAGGTATTGCGCATGGGAGGCGGCTTCGGCGGCAAGGAAATGCAGCCCCATGGCTATGCCGCGGTGGCGGCCCTCGGTGCGGTGCTCACCGGACGGCCGGTGCGGGTGCGGCTGGACCGCACCCTGGACATGACCATGACCGGCAAGCGCCACGGATTCCATGCAACCTGGAAAATCGGCTTCGACGGGCAGGGCAAGATCCTGGCCCTGCAGGCCCAGCTGACCGCTGACGGCGGGTGGAGCCTGGATCTGTCCGAACCGGTGCTGACCCGCGCGATGTGCCATATCGACAATTCCTATTGGATCCCGAATATCAGGGTCAACGGGCGCATCGCCAAATGCCATAAGACCTCGCAGACCGCGTTCCGCGGCTTCGGCGGTCCGCAGGGCATGCTGGTCATGGAAGACATCCTGGGCCGGGTGGCCCCGCAGCTGGGATTGGACGCCCGGGAACTGCGCCGCCGCAATTTCTACACCCAGGGACAGGACACCCCGTACTACCAGCCGGTCCGGCATCCCGAGCGCTTGGAGGCTGCTTGGACCCAGCTGCTCGGCTCGGCAGATATCGCCGCGCGCGAGGAGCAGATCGCAGAATTCAATGCCGGGCACGAGCACGCCAAAAGGGCGCTGGCGATGACGCCGGTGAAATTCGGCATCTCCTTCAACCTCACCGCCTTCAACCAGGGCGGCGCGTTGGTGCTGGTCTACAAGGACGGTTCGGTGCTGGTCAACCACGGCGGCACCGAAATGGGACAGGGCCTGCATACCAAGATGCTGCAGGTGGCCGCCACCGCCTTGGGCTTGCCGCTATCCAAGGTGCGCATTGCCCCCACACGCACCGACAAGGTGCCCAATACCTCGGCCACCGCAGCCAGCTCGGGCAGCGACCTGAACGGCGGCGCGGTCAAGGATGCGTGCGAGCAGATCCGCGGCCGGCTCGCGCAGGTGGCCGCCGGAAAATTGGGGGTTCCGGCGCAAGATCTGCGCTTCAGCCGCGGCAGGGTCACCGCGCTGGGCAAGAGCGAATCGCTGGGTTGGGAAGAAGTGGTCAACGCCGCGTACTTCCAGCGGGTCCAGCTTTCGGCCGCCGGCTTCTACCGGACCGAAGGGCTGCATTGGGACCTCTCGCAGATGACGGGCAGCCCGTTCAAGTACTTCTCCTACGGGGTGGCGGCCAGCGAGGTGGAAGTCAGCGGCTTTGACGGCTCCTATGTGCTGCGCCGCGTGGATATCGTCCATGATGTGGGCGATTCGCTCTCGCCGCTGGTGGATCTGGGGCAGATCGAGGGAGGGTTCGTGCAGGGGGCTGGCTGGCTGACCCTGGAGGATTTGCGCTGGGACACCTCCGATGGCCCGGGCCGCGGACGGGTGGCCACCCAAGCCGCGAGCACCTACAAGATCCCGAGCTTCTCCGAGATGCCTGACGTCTTCAACGTCAGCTTGCTGGACAAGGCGCATGAGGAAGGCGCGGTCTACGGTTCCAAGGCCGTGGGAGAACCGCCGCTGATGCTCGCCTTCTCGGTGCGCGAGGCACTGCGGCAGGCCATTGCCTCCTTCGGCCGCTCCGGGCGTCCGGTGCCGCTGGCGTCCCCGGCGACTCCGGAAGCGGTGTTCTGGGCGATCGAAGCGGCGCGGGAGGAGCGGTAGCCATGCTGTCGTGGATTGAAGCTGTCACCGCGCTGCGCAATGAACGGCGTCCCGCGGTGCTGGCCACCATCACCGCGGTGCGCGGGCATGCCCCACGCGAGGCCGGCGCGAAAATGGTGATTGCCAGCCAGGAGATCTTCGGAACCATCGGCGGGGGCAACCTGGAAATGGCGGCCATGGAACGGGCCCGGCAGATGATCAGCGCGGGCGGGAACCAGCCGCAGAGCATCACCATGAAGCTCAGCGACAAGGCCCCGGCCAAGTACGGCAGGCAATGCTGCGGCGGCGAGATCACGGTGCTGCTAGAGCCCTTGCCGGTTCCTGCCACGGTGGCGATCTTCGGGGTGGGAAATGTGGGAATGGAATTGGCCCGCATTCTCGCCCGCCATGACCTGGAGCTGCATCTGGTTGATTCGCGCCCGGAATTCCTGGAGGACCTGCCGGCCCTTGAACCCAGCGTGGCGCGGATCCATTCGGCGGTGGCGGTGCTCGGGGAGCAGGTGCTCAGCTGCCTGCCTGGGGGAACGCACGTGCTGATCATGACGCACGATCATGCCGAGGATTTCCACCTGTGCGATGCCGCGTTGCGCCACCCGGGCTTGGGATCGATTGGATTGATCGGGTCGAGTGCCAAGTGGGCCCGCTTCCAGAAGAATCTGCGTGCCAGCGGCTTCAGCGACGAACAGATCGCGGCGATCCAGTGCCCCATTGGGATCGAGCAGGTGCGGGGCAAGCAGCCGGCGGTGATTGCGGTGTCCGTGGCTGCCGACTTGCTGGCGAGGATCACGTCCGGGGCAAAGCAGCCGGTGCGCAGCGCCTAGATGCGGGGCCGACGGGCGATTATGAGAATTGTCTAACGTGGGGAACAAGGAGCAATGCCGGGGAGTTTAAACAGGGGAGAGCGGTGCTTCGTGCACCGCGCCCGCAACGTCTAGGAGGCCAATTCCATGTCCATGTTCGACAAGCTGCTGCGCAAGGGCAAGCAAATGGCCGGCGAGTACGTCCGGGAACAGCTCAACCAGCGCGGCTCCAATAGCAATCAGCGCGGCTCCAATAACCAGCAACGCGGCTACCAGCAGAATCCCGGCGGCTACCAGCAGCAGCCGCAGCACCAGAACTACGGCGAGCGCGGCTACGGCAACCAGCCGGCCTCGGCACCGTCGCGCGAGGATCAGGCCGCGATCGAGAAGTACCGCTACATGCTCCGTACCGCTCCGCCGCAGGATATGGAACGCGCCCACGCCGAGGCTTTCGCCCGGCTGACCCCGCAGCAACGCGAACTGCTGCATCATGAACTCTCCGAGCAGTTGCCGCCAGCAGAACGCCCGATGAGCCAGGACCCAAGGGACCTGGCCCGTTCGGCAACCCGCGCGGAGATGTCGCGTCCCGGGTTCATGGACAAGATCTTGGGTTCCGGCGGCAAGGGACGGGGCATGGGCATGGCTGCCGGCGCGGCCGGCGGCTTGGGTGTTGGCCTGCTCGGCGGCGTGGCAGGTGCGTTCATCGGCACGGCCATTGCTGGACCGCTGCTTGATGGTTTCGCCGGCATCGGCGAAGAGTTCGGTTCCATGGCCGAGGGCCTGGGCGATACCGTATCCGGTGCCGGGGAACAGCTCTCCGCGGCCGGTGAAGGCCTGGGCGGCCAGGCCGAAGGCATGTTCGGGGACTTCCTCGGCGGTGCCGGTGGGGACTTCGGCGACTTCGAGTTCTAGTAACTGGTCTCAAGCCGGCAGCAACTGCGTGTTGCTGCCGGCTTTTTCGCGCACTGTCCAGGGCTACGGACAAGCCGCTGGCTCAGCGGAAGCCGAAGTGCCTGGACGGGCTTTAGCCGAGCTGGACGGCTTCGCGGACCCGGGTGATCTGTCCCGGGGTGACCTGGCAGCAACCGCCGATCAGGCGAGCGCCTGCGGCCACGAGTTCGGGAACCGCTCCGGGCAAATCACTGCCTTCAGTTCCTGGGACCCACACACGAGCTTCGTGGTCCCAAATTTCACCGCTATTCGGGTAGGCCGACAGCGGCAAGCCGGTTTCTTCTCCCAGGATCTGCAACGCGGCCACCGCTTGGGGTACCGGACAGCAGTTCACGCCGACTGCGTCCCACACGCCGGATTCCTGAACGATTCCGGCTACGACTCGCAGATCGGTGCCATCACCCAGAACCACTCGGCCTTGGTCATCGGCGCGCACCGCAAGGCTGAGCAACGCCGGCAGTTGCAGCTCCCGAGCCAATACGGTCAATGCTTCTGCTTCTGCCAGGCTGGGCACGGTTTCAAAGATGACCAGATCGGCACCGGCATCAGCCAGGATTTCCAAGCGCTTGCGGTGCCAGTTAGCCAGCTCGGAGGCCGTCTTGCGATAGGCGCCGTCGTATTCGGTCCCGGCGCCCGGCCCGGCACCGTAGGGCCCCACCGAGGCGGCCACCCAGCGTGCTGTGTCCGTGCGCCCAGCGCTGGAGGCTTCTCGCGCCAGGCGCACGCTGGTGCGCAGCATTTGTTCCATCTTCTGCTCGGAGCCCACCTGAGCCAGGCCGTCATAGCTGACCTGGTAGGAGCAGGTCGTGGCAACTTGGGCGCCGGCAGCGAAAAAGTCCTGGTGTGCCGCGCGGACCTCTTCGGGGCGGTCCATGAGGATCTGCGCTGACCACAGGTGCCCGGTCACGTCATTGCCGCGATCGGCCAGATGGGTGCCGAGACCGCCGTCGAGGATGATTGGCGGGCTGCCTTCGGCGCGCAATGCGTCACGGAAATTGCTGGGGTGGTTTGGGATATGCACGTCATCGAGGGTACACGGCGAGTGCTTGGATGACCGACCTTGACGCCGTGTGACCACAGATGACATGCCCGTCCGGGACTGCCGTCCAAGCTCGATATCCTGCAAGCGCATTCATTCCACAAGGAGCCCCATGACCGAGAGCATCGTCAGCACCAACGAGACTGCACCAGCCGATTCCGGACTGCTAAGAACCATGACCTCGCGTCATCTGGTGATGATCGCTTTGGGCGGGGTGATCGGCTCGGGCCTGTTCGTTTCCTCCGGATACACCATTGCCCAAGCCGGGCCGCTGGGCGCGGTGCTGGCCTATGCAGTCGGAGCCTTGGTGGCCTACATGGTGATGAGCGGGCTGGGAGAGCTATCGGCGCGGCATCCGGTGGCAGGAGGATTCCATGCACACGCCACCCGTGATCTTGGACCAGCGTGGGGTTTTGCTACGGCGTGGCTCTACTGGCTGTGCTGGGCGGTAGCCCTGGCCAGCGAATTCACCGCAGCCGGGCTGCTGATGCAACGTTGGTTCCCCTCGATTTCCGTCTGGGTCTTCTCACTGGTTTTCGCTGCTTTGCTGTTTGCGCTGAATGCGACTTCATCGCGGGTCTTCGGCGAAACCGAATTCTGGTTTGCGCTGATCAAGGTGGCGGCGGTGCTGCTGGTGATTGTCGTTGGCGCCGCCACGATCATCGGCATCAACCCGGCCAGTGACGCCGGCGTGATTGGCCTGTCCAACTTCAGCACCGAAGGGGGACTGTTCCCTGCGGGGATTACCGGAGTACTGGTCACCGTCCTCTCGGTGTTCTACGCATTCAGCGGTACCGAGCTGATCGGCGTAGCGGCCGGCGAGGCGAAGAACCCGCAGCTGAGCATTCCGCGGGCCATCCGCACCGCCGTGGTTCGCTTGGCGGTGTTCTTCATCGGTGCCATCGTGGTCGTAGCCGCAATTATCCCGTTTGCCGAGGCGGGCGCGAATGAGAGTCCGTTCGTCACGGTCCTGGATGTCGCCGGCCTGCCAGCCGGTGCGGACATCATGAACTTCGTGATCATCACCGCCCTGCTCTCGGCAGGCAACTCCGGACTGTACTCATGCGCTCGCATGCTGCATTCCATGGGAGCCGCAGGCCAGGCGCCCAAAGCCCTGTCCAAGACCAACAGCAGGGGCATTCCGATGCTGGCCCTGAGCCTGTCGATCCTCGGCGGACTGGTATCGCTGTTCTCCAGCTTCATCGCGGCGCAGTCGCTCTTCATGGCTTTGGTATCCATTGCCGGGTTTGCGGTAGTAGCGGTGTGGATCGTGATCTGTGCATCGCATCTGTCGTTCCGCCGGCACTACGTAGCCCTGCATGGATCCACCGATTCCCTGCCCTATCGGGCACCATTGTTCCCGATTCTGCCGATCATCGCCTTGGTGCTGCTTGGCGCTTCGCTGGTGGGCGTGGCTTTTGATCCAGTGCAGCGTCCAGCACTGTACTTCGGTGTTCCGTTCACCCTTGCCTGCTTGGCCTATTACCGCTGGCGCCATGGCGCTGGGGTGTTCAGCCCGCAGCGTGAAGCCGAAAGTGCGGGATCGTTCGCGGGAAACTGAACCGGCGCAGAGTCCTGCGGCCCTACTGTTCCACGAGTGGAAGGTGGACCAGTGTGCGTTGCCCGTTTTGCACCATGAATCCGCGGCCCGGCGGGAATTCGTGGCGCTTGACGCGCGGGAAGGGCACCTTGAACAGCGAGTCCCCGTCGTAGGCGTCGGGCTTGAGCGCGATGCCGTGGCGGTTGGACTTCAGTTCGCCGAGCAGTCCGAAGCTGGAGGAGAACGCGTTGATGTCTCCGTCGGCGATCAGGAAGTGGTCGGAGCGGTTGATGGCCTTGAGCAGTTCCTTGAGCGGGCGCTCGGCATCCGAATCGGCGAACTCGGTGAAGTTCTCCACAACGAACACGATCTTGCCCGGCATGGAATCGTCGGCGACCAGATCCAGCATGTCCTTGGCGAACTGCCGGGTCTGAGCCGGGCCCGAGGCCGCGCCGTTCCAAGTCCGCCAGCCGCGCAGCTCGGCGCGCCGGCCGCCAATGTGGAAGAACTGGGTGGCCGGGTTGGCGCGTTCCAGCGCGGTGACCATGGCGCGCATGGTGTTGGTCTTCCCGCTTTGCGGCGGCCCGGCGATGACGAAGGTGCCGATGGGCTCGAAGCCGCAGGGTGCGAGGGTGGCATCCGACAGGCCGATGGCCGGCTGCCCGTTGACCGTGTCGGGCAGCGCCGCCGCGGAGAATTCCTGCGGCAGCGACTCGACTCCGGCCGCCTGCAGGGCACCGGAAGCTGCCAGCTCTTGGGCCCAGCTGGTAGTCAGCGCGGTCTGCTCGGCCACGTTCGCGGTGCCGCCCAGCACGGCGATCTGCGCCTCGTGGCCCTTGATGATGGCGCGACCCGGGGCACTGCGTTCGCCCAGCACATCCTTGGCCACGCCCAGCACGTTGTAGGCCTGCTCGTCGGCCATGCGCAGCACCACGCGCTGGGTGATGTTCGCGCTGATCGCGGTGGGCACCGCGCCGAAGCGGTCGGCGGTGGTGACCACGTGCACGCCCAGCGGGCGGCCTTCGCCCACGATGCGCATGAACACCTGGTAGTACTCGCCGCGGCCGTGGCCCAGCTCCCAGTCGCTGCGGAACTGGCCGAAGCCGTCGATCAGCAAGAAGATGCGCGGTTCGGACAAGTCGCCGGTGACCTGGCGGTATTCGCTCAAGGAGGCGGCGTTCGCGGCCGCGTACCGGGCCGAGCGCTCATCGAGGTGCTCGGCCAGGATGCGGAAGACGCGCTGGATGCGCTCCACGTCATCGCCGCCGATCACCGCGCCGACATGCGGCAGCGGATCGAGCGACCGCAGCGAGCTGGTGCCGAATTCCAGCGCGTACACCGCTGCGGTGCCGGCCGAAGGGTTGGCTCCCGCGGCGATCGCGATGCTGCGCAGGGCCGCCGACTTGCCCGCGCCGGAGGTGCCGTAGACCAGCAGGTGGCCGTCGGTATCGGGTTCGAACCAAGCAGTTTCCTGGGCCTGGTGCTCGGGGATGTCGGCCAGGGCCAGCGGGATCCGGCTGTCCGAATCCGGGGCGAGCTCGCGCAAGTCCACAGTGGCCGAGAGATCATCGAGCCATGGCCGGCGCGGTGCCGGGATCCCGGCCCCGTTGGATGCCGCGATGAAGCTGGAGACCAGGCGCTTCTGGTCGTTCGGGCCGCTGTTCTCCTCGATGTCCGGTGTCCCCGATTCGGGTTGCTCCCAGACGCGCGCGCCGCCGAAGCGCAGGTCCTCCACCCGCACTTCGGCCGTTTCGGGCTCGTCGGTGGTCCAGCCTCCGGCGTAGCCGGACTGGAAGGGCACCAGCCGGCCCGGGCCGGTCTTGGCGATGCCGCGGCCGGGCAGCGACGGATCGAAGCCGGCGGCGATGGGGTCCTCCACCACGTCATTGGAGTCGGCGGCGTCGGCCATGCGCAGGGCCACGCGCAGGTTGGTATTGGCGCGCAGGTTGTCCTTGATCACCCCGGCCGGGCGCTGGGTGGCCAGGATCAGGTGGATTCCCAATGAACGGCCGCGCTGGGCGATGTCCACTACGCCGTCCACGAATTCCGGGACCTCCCCGGCCAGGGCGGCGAACTCGTCGACCACCAGGACCAGGGCCGGAGGGGTCTCCGGGTCCTGGCGCTTTTCCAGCTCCAGCAGGTCCTTGGCCTTCTTGCGGTGGAAGAGCTTCTCGCGGTGGTGCAGCTCGGCACGCAGGCTGGTCAGCGCGCGGCGGACCAGGTGCGGGGAGAGGTCGGTGACCAGCCCGACGCAGTGCGGCAGGTCCACGCAGTCGGCGAAGGCCGAGCCGCCCTTGTAATCCACGAAGAGGAAGGTGACCCGGTCGGGGCTGTATTCGGCGGCCATCGCCAGTACCCAGGCCTGCAGGAATTCGGACTTGCCCGAGCCGGTGGTGCCGCCTACCAGGGCGTGCGGGCCCTGGGTGCGCAGATCCAGGCTCATCGCATCCGGGGTGCTCTGGCCGATGTAGGCGCGCAGGGTTCCGGCGCGCTTGAGCCGCGGCCGGGGCCCGGTGGCGGCGCGGTCGATCACCGAGTTGTTCTGCTTCCAGCGCTCGAGCACCGCGTCCGGTGCTTCGGCCAGATCAGTGCCCAGGATGCGCAGCAGCGACACCGAGTCCGGGATATCCGAAGAGTCCGGGACCAGCGAGCTGGAGTCAACGATCGGAGCCAGCCGACGGGCGAAGTGCTCTGCATGCTCGCGCGAGACCCCTTCCACGGTCACCTGGCGGGCTTCTTCGCCGGCGCGCACCCAGCCCACGCGGGCATCCTCCAGGCCCCGGGTGACATCCACGAAGGTGCGGCAGGCCGCGGGCAGGGACTGGACGGTGGGGGCCACGAAAATCGTGTAGATGCCCACGGCCGGTCCGCGCTCGATGATCTGCGAGAGCCGGGCGCGGTCCACCGGGGCGTCATTGCTGACGAACAGCACCAGCGAGAGGTCCTTGGCTACCGGCAGGCTGGTGTTCTGCTCGCCGGCTTCCTTGCCCAGCTCCATGGAGGAGTTGCGGGTGGACAGCGGGCCCAGCCGGTAGGAGGCCGGGTCGTTGCGCCGGGCGATGAGCTCTTCCAGGGCGTTGAGCAGCACGGTGCCCGAGGTCTGCGTATCGGCCAGCGCCAGCTGGGCCAGCGGGGAGCGCGGCCCGGTGGTGTGCGGCAGCCACTTGAACCATTCCAGGTCCCCGGTCCAGGCCGGGTCGATGATCGCGGCGGTGCACAGGTCGTTGGGGGCGTGCAGGCCGAAAAGCTGCACGGCCAGCGAGCGCAGGACATCGGCGGACTGCAGCCGGGGCCCGGCAATGCCGATGGCGCCGGCAGAGGGCAGCAGCTCGATGATCGGCACATCGTCGATCATCCGGTATTGCTCGGTGAGCGCTTCGACCCGTTCGACGTATTCCTGCAGTCCTGCCCGGTCCGCCAACGGGGCCACGGTGGTGCGGCTGCGGGCGGTTCCCGAGCCCAGCCGCAGGGAGAGGAAATTCCAGTGCTCCGGGCGCCGGGTCCAGAGCAGCTGGCCCAGGGACTCGGCCTGCTCGAAGACCGTTGCGGTGGCTGGGGCTTCGCTGCGCCGGTGGGCGCGTTCGGCTTCCTCCCCGGCCAGCAGGCCATCTTCCAATGCCTCGAATTGCCGTTCGAAGGTCTCGATTTCCAGGCGCAGCTTGTTGTTGTTCTGGGTGCGCTGGCCGATCAGGTTGCCCAGCATCATCAGCGGCGAGACCAGCACTACAATTAGCGACAGCGCGCGCTGGGTCAGCGAGAAAATGGTCAAGCCCATTATCAGCGGTGCGAAGATCATCGGCCAGGGGAAGAGCTTGGGGCTGGCTTCCTGCGGGATCGCCGGGCGAGGCAGTTCCTCGCCGGGGTAGCGGATCTCCACCCGCGGGGAGCGGTTGAAGAGGATCGAGCCGCCCATCTCGTAGACCGGGGACTGCCCCGTGGCGGTCCCGTGCAGCAGCTCGAAGTAGACATCCGTGGCGCCCAGGGTGATCAGCTGGCCGGGGATCACCGAGACGCGCTGGGCCAACCCGCCATCCACTAGGATGCCGTTGGCGGAGTTCAGGTCCACCAGCTCGATCTTGCTGCCCACCTCGATGCGCGCATGCCGGGTGGAGACCATGCGGTCGTTGAGCACCACGGTGGCCTTCTCCGAGCGCCCCACATAGGAGGTGCCGGCGGGCAGCGCGAAGGCCATGCCGGCATCCGGGCCGTTGGCTACTCGCAGCACCGCGGCCGCCGAGCCGCCCGAGACGAAGGCGTCGGTAGTCGGCACGACTTCGATGGCGAAGCCCGAACCCAGTTCCGCTTCGGCCAGCGGGGTGTGCGGATCGAGCTGCACCGGGGCGGTGCCGGTGGCCGTGGCCAGCAGCGTGGGATGCTCGGGAACCTGCTCCCCGGCCAGGGCGCGGGCGGCATCTCCCACGGTGGCGGTCGCATCGCAGGTCAGGATGACGTCCACGGTGCTGGTGTCCGGTCGCCTGAGCGTGGCCTTGATTTTCACTTGGCGGTCTCCTGGAAGGTAATGCGGAAGGTGCGGCTGCCGACTTGGACGACGTCACCGTCATTCAGATGCAGGCGGACATGGGGCGGTGCATTGTGCGGGGCGCGGGAGGCGACGATGACCTGGGTGCCATTGCTGGATCCCAGATCCATGATCCAGGCATTCGCCCCGTCGCAGCCGAAGGCCAGATGCGTTTTGGACATCAGACGTTCCGGGTCCTTCAGCGCGACCAGCAGTTCATTGCCGGTGTCCGCGGTGGCCTGGGGCGCACGCCCGATCAGCCCGGATTCGGGAACCGGGATGTAGGACCCGTCGTCGAAGGCGAAGGCCGCGCGGCGGACGATTCCCAGACCTTGCTCCGAAGGCGAATGCCAGTCGCTGTTCTGCGCTCCGACAATGCCAGCGGTGGACCGGGCACGCGAAGGCACGGCGGCTTCTTCGCGCCCGGCGTCGTCTTCGATCGTTCCCAATGACGGCAGATGCTCGGAGATATCCCGGTCCGGGCGCGAAAGCAGGTATTCGGCACGGGCCAGCGCCCGCGGGTTGGTGGGGTCCAGTCCATTGCGCACATCGACTACATAGGTCTGGGCAATCTTGTCCAGCCAGCTGCGGCGGTGCTCTTTGTCGAACAGGCAGGAGGCCAGTAGCAGGACGGGGCCAATGAGCGGGAGGAGATGGCTAAGCAGGAAGACAAAAGACGCGACCATGACGCGGGGGAAACCCGGTGCGGCGAAGCGGCCCAGTCCGGTGGCGCGCAGTCGCATCGCGGACTTGCCGGGAGAAGAGCCCTTGCGGCTGTTCATCGCGATCAAGATGATCAGGTAGACCAGCAGCAGCAATGCGCTGACCGCGGACAGGACGAGCGGAACGGTGGAATACTGCCCGGTAACCCGGAAGATCACGTAGCCGATGCCGGCGGGCAGCAACGCCGCCAGCGAAACAGCGTAGTCGATAAGGTAGGACCAAATGCGCAGGCGTGCTTCGGCCGGCCGCATTCCGAGGGTGGAGGATTTGGCGAGGGCTGCTGCTGAAACGACGTCCATGGGACCTTTCTACTTCAGTTCAATACCGGCCTGCCACGGGGAGTTCTCCCCATTGAACGGAGGCCATCTGCCACATTATTCTAGACTGTGAACGAACTAGAGTGGCCCGGCAAGCGGGCCAGTCGACGAGTTGAGGAGCATTGTTGTGACTGATTTCAAGGCCAATTACGGCGAAATGGAAGCCATGGCATCGAAGCTTGATACCGGGCGCGAAGACCTGGATGGCGTTCTTGAGCAGCTGCAGTCCGGCGTGGACAAGCTGCTGGGCGAAGACTTCACCACCGAGCACGCTTCGGGCCAGTTCGGCGAAGGCTACAAGGACCTGAACGATGGCTTGAAGAAGGCTTTCGACGGCATTAATGACATGGCCATCGCCCTGCGCGACATGATGGAGCAGATCCAGGACACCGACCGTTCCATGGCTGGCAAGTAGGACCGTTTTTTACGGGGTAATGTGGCCGCCTTGGGAAATTACGGGCGGCCACATTTTTCTTGCACCGCCTGATCCTTGAATGCCGAATTGTTCTGCAGCGTCGTCGCTGGATACCTGAGGAGTCGTTTGCACTATGGCCGATGAAATCTATTTGGCGCGCCTGGAAGAAATTGTCACGGAGTTAGGCAATAGTATTAAGGATTTCGAGAATGCGTCTGACTTTGCCAAGGGCATGGCCGGCTCAGTGGGAGACCCGATGGGCAAAGGCGATCTGAAAGACCGAGTCAAGGACTTCGAAGACAACTGGAACGATACCCGAGATGACCTCCTCAAGAATCTTGAAGGAGTGCATACCGGCTTGAAGGACATCAAGGATGGATTCGAAGAGTGGGATCTGGAAACGAAGAAGGCCTTCTTGAATTCACGTGCTTCCGATGCCCCCAAAGAAGCTAAGTAAACTGAGAGAGTTGACGACATGACCTTGGAATCGCCAAAGGGTACAACCCTGCAGCTCATCGACGGAAATCCTGATGACCTGCTCCGGAGCGCCAAGGACTTGATCACCTCGGGCGAGGAGATGGAACGCTCTGCGGCCAGGCTGGAAGACATCAGTAACGGGACGTCGGATCTGAAGTCTGAAGCTATCGCCAAGCTGCGTGAGAACGCTGGAGACGTATTTCCCGAGTTGCGCAAGGCGGCCATCCGATACGACGGCACAGGCCAGGCCCTGAAGAAATATTCCTATGCTTTGGACCGGGTCCAAGGCGCGCTCCAAATGTGCACCGCTGAGGGCGGAGTGGATTCGTACACGAGCTTGAACGCGCTGATCACGGACATCGAGGATGCGCACCAGAGCGTGCAAACCAAGAGAAGCCAAGAAGACACCGCCGAAGGCGCGGTAGATGATGCCGACGGATTCCTCGGCTTCAGCGAAGGGACCGACAAGGAAAAAGCGGAAGCCAAAAGCGACCTGACAGAAGCAACCGCTGCGCGCGAAGAAGCCGAAGAAGAACTGCGTGAGCTGTGGGGCAAATTCGACGGTCGCGTATCCTATTGGGAAGATGCCTACGATGAGGCAGTCGGCGAAATCGAGGATGCCTTCAAAGCCGCGGACAACGATGACAAGTTCCTCTCCACCCTGGGTTCGGTTCTAGGCTGGATTGCCTTGGGCGTGGGTATTGCGGCCTTGTTCATCACTTCGCCGGTGTGGGGACCGATCGCATCAGCAATTGCGGTGATCGCTGCCGTTGCCGTGGTGGCAATCGAGGTCATCAAGATGGTCCAAGGCGATGGCGACTGGACCAGTTTGCTGATAGCGGTAGTCGGAATTATCCCCTTCGGCCGTTTTGCTGGAAAAGCCTTCTCCGGCTTAAGCAAGGCATTTCCCTCGGGGATCAAGGCAGGATCCAAAGCGGGACCTCGGAACATCATCAAGGCCTTTAGCAAAACGCGTTCCAGCACGGGGCGCGGCATTGTCAGGTCTTCCATCAAGTCGGGCACCAAGCGCCCACCGAAAACTACGATCCGTGGAAGCCGCCAGACCAAAGCCAAGATCCGGCGCAACAACCGCAAGATCGAGCAAAAGTACCAGCAGACCGTTTCCGGCAAGAGCAATAAGTATTTGGATGGTTTCAACAAGGAATTCAAAGGCGACTGGAAGACATACGTGAAGTACATCTCGGAGGGAAGCGCGACAAAGCATCGCGAGATGGCTGCGTACATACTGAAGAACCCTGACGACGTGGGTCCCCAAGCTAAGGCCTGGGCGGAAAAGATTGCGAAGCACGGGAACTGGGAAGACCGGGGCAACGTCATAGTGACCGCGCCTCCTAGCCTCTGGGACTTGACTCGCGAGAAGTAGCTTAGGCGCGGAGCAATCCGTAAAGTGAACATCCGAGCTACACATTGAATTGGCGGGAGAAACGATGAGCGCAACACCACCAACGTCGAAGGCGCGTCCCCGAGGCATCGGATATAGCTTGCTTTATCCGGCAGGTTGGCGCGAATTCAACAGCAGTGTGGAGCACGAGCAGGCTTTGACGAAGCTGGTGACTGCTGAGCCCAAGGCACTTGGGCGCGCAGACCTGGTATTGATGCTTCGACGGCAAATGCACCAGACATTCGAGTACTTGAGGCGCCGTGGATCACTTGGCTTCGCAATGCCGGTAGAGAAACTTGCCGTCGGTGCAATGCCGGTTTCCGTGATCCTGACACCACTCAAGGTGGGGCCCTCCGGCACTTTGCTGGATGCTGCGCGAAAGGCCGCAGGCGGCAACCAGATCGAAATCGAAGATGCCGACGGAGCAGACTGGTACCTCTGGTCTTCCGTGGAGCAAACTGCCGAAGCTCCCGAGCTCAAGAACAATGGCCTGAACATGGTTGTTCCTCGTCCTTTGCCGGATGGAAGCATCGATCCGGATCCAAAAGCTGGATTGTGGTTGCTTTATTCCTACGCGCACGTTGAGTCGGAGAATGGTGAGGCATTCGCCGAAGGATTAAGGTCGTTGGGCTTGTCGATACTGGGAACTTTCAAATGGGTGCCAATTCAATGACAACATACGAGATTGAACCGGATCTGGAATTCTGGATTCCAGTACCTCGCTCATTTCCTGAAGATAATTGGGAGACGGCGGAGCAATGGGCACAGGACCTTGCGGAATTGGCCATCCCGGAAGATCCTGAGCTGCGGAAGGTCTATGAGCAGCTGGCTTTGGACGTGGCGAACAACCAGATAGCCGAAGCCGAGCATACACTCTGGTATTCGCCTGAAGATGGACACGCACTGGGCACTGCCCACTTGATAGTTCTGGACGATGAGCCGGAAAAGAGCTTGGCGGAATTGGCCATGCCGATTTACGAGCCAGCCACGCCTGTCCAAACCAGTGAATACCAATCGGAGTCGGTTGGCCAGATTCTCCAGTTGACGTCGGTCATAGCGATGGACGCGCGGTCAGGAGATGCGGACACAGCAGTCATGCCTGCCGTAGGGCATGTGAGGACCGTTGCGCGTTCGCACGGGCTGGTATTCCTGCTGGAAGCCTACGACTCGGACCTGTCTGCGTTGAGCTTCATGATGGACCCTATGATCGACTTTTTCGAAGCCGTCAACTTTGAAGAGGATGAATTCGATAGTGAAATGGATGAGAATTGAATACTGCCAGATCCAGGCTCCCCGAACACAAAGATTTTGTAACTAACTCCTTGCATCTATATCCAAGAATCGACAAGGGGTTTTCCCTAGTGCTGTTGGGCGGGATTCTGTGCATCGTGGGAATCTATCTAATCGCGAATGATTTACCCTCGACATCAAGTTATCTATCCCAGATTGTTTTGCAAGGAATTCCGACCGTGATCGGAGCCATTCTTGCTATTTTCGGAGTCGTCGCACTTGTCACCGCACTAAAAGGCGCGGCACGCAAGGGCAACGAGGCGATCGACCTGAGATTCAAAGCCAGCGGCCTGACCGTTCGGGGCGGTCGCAAGATCAACTGGGATTCGATTACCTCGGTGACAGGTATCGAGCATGTAAATAATGCGAAAGTCCAAGTCCTTTGGGACCGAGCCGATCTGAACCGGTCATTGGAAATTTATGTTGATGATTCCGTGGATGGCCCCAATGGAAACTCCAAGGATGGAACGACATACGTTCGGGTTTCGCTTCGCCATTACCCTGCCATAGAGTACCGGACCCTTTATGAGCAAATGCTGGACCAATTCGAAAAACGCGGCATACCCCTTGTATTCGAGGCACGAGCTACGCAGTTCTGAATCTCCGCGTACTGGAGCTCCATCGCCGATGCCGCTAACCGTTATTTCAAGCGGTTGAGAACCCTGCAAAACGCCCGGGGCTGTAATGGTCTGCGGCTCAGCACGTTGCTAGAAGCGGAGCGGTCCGCTGTCGGTTTCACAAAATCGAAAGCACACTGATCGAACGCAAGCAGTTCTGAGCCATCATGCCCGACATGCATTACGACAGAAGCGCCGTTGCACCCGGACCTTACCGGGGCAACGGCGCTTCTATTTACGCAATTTCGGCTAAATGGACGTCATTTCTTCAGGTGGTCAACCAGCTGCGAAGCGATGCCGTTGTAGCTGCCCGGGGTCAGCGACTGCAGGCGGGTTTCGGCTTCAGCCGACAGGCCCAGTTCGCCAACGAATTCCTTCAGGCGGGCTGCATCCACGCGGTGGCCGCGGGTCAGGTCCTTCAGTCGTTCGTAGGGGTTGTCCATGCCCTCGACACCGGCGATAGCCTCGGCGCGCATGACCATCTGGATGGCCTCTGCGAGAACCTCCCAGTTGTGGTCCAGGTCGTCAGCCAGCACGGCTTCGGCGACAGACAGGCGATCCAAGCCCTTGGCAACGTTGGAGATCGCCAGCACCGAGTGGCCGATGGCGGTACCGATGTTGCGCTGCGAGGAGGAATCGGTCAGGTCGCGCTGCCAGCGGCTGGTGACCAGGGTGGAACCGAGGGTGTTCAGCAGGCCGTTGGAGATCTCCAGGTTGGCTTCTGCGTTCTCGAAGCGGATCGGGTTGACCTTGTGCGGCATGGTCGAGGATCCGGTGGCGCCGGCCACTGGGATCTGCGCGAAGTAGCCGATGGAGATGTAGCTCCAGACATCGGTGCACAGGTTGTGCAGGATGCTGTTGAAGCGTGCAATGTCTGCGTAGACCTCTGCCTGCCAGTCGTGGGATTCGATCTGGGTGGTCAGCGGGTTCCAAGCTAGGCCCAGATGCTCAACGAAGTCCTTGGAAATCTGCTGCCAGTCAGCGGTCGGGACCGAAGCGTAGTGGGCAGCATAGGTGCCGGTAGCGCCGTTGATCTTGCCCAGGTACTCGGTCTTCTCGACGCGATCCAGCTGGCGGGTCAGGCGCCACGCCAGAACTGCCAGTTCCTTGCCCAGGGTGGTTGGGGTGGCTGGCTGGCCGTGCGTGCGCGAGAGCATCGGCACGTCGCGGGAGTCCTCGGCCATCTTGGCCAGCTGTGCCACCAGGTCGCGGGCTGCCGGCAGCCATACCTGCTGCACGCCGCCCTGGACGCCCAGAGCGTAGGACAGGTTGTTGATGTCTTCAGAGGTGCAGCCGAAATGCACCAGCGGCTTGAGGTTGCCAATGCCGATCGCTTCCAGGCGGTTGGCGATGTAGTACTCGACAGCTTTCACATCGTGAACGGTGACAGCTTCGATCTCTGCCAGTTCCTTCACGGAATCAGCGTTGAAATCGGTGACGATCTTGCGCAGTGCTGCCTTCTGTTCCGCAGAAAGCGGGGAGGTGCCTGGAAGAACGGAGTTATCGGTCAAGTGGATCAGCCATTCAACTTCAACGTGAACGCGATCGCGGTTCAAAGCCGCTTCGGAAAGGTAGTCGACCAGCGGTGCCACGGCGCTGCGGTAGCGTCCGTCGAGGGCAGTCAAAGCCAGTGGTTCATTAGCAAGGGAAGTGCGCGCAATCTCAGCCATACTCATATTCTTCCATCCTCGGCGCTACATCACATCTTTTACTTCACCGCTGTTTCCACAACCGGTCGCCAAACGTGCTGGTGCCCCATTGTTGCTGTCCATGATGGTGGACAAATTCTCAAGGATGCGGAGCAGGGAAATGATGTTTCAAGCGACGCTGCTGACGGTGGCAAGTCAGCTCGATGACGCCCAGAAAACCACTAAGTTCGCCATCGCACAGTTGGGTTCAATCCGGGCATTGACTTGGAATTCAAAGGCTGGCAAGGCGTTTCTAGACAATGTTGAGGAGCTGAGCCAGCGACTGGAAATGCTCAATGGCGAGCTGAACAACGCTGAAGAGTACTTGGGGGTTGCCATGCGTGAGATCCAAAACCTCGAAGCGCAAATCATGAACCAGAGAATGGCCTCGTAGCCATGGGATATGAAGTCAATTACAACGAGCCGGATTACGCCCAGGCAGGGGAAATCTGCCAGCGGGTTGCTCGCGACATCAATGGCATATCCGACGCATTACTCAGGGCCGCGCAGGCTGCGGACAGTTGCCAGGGGGACCTGAATCTGCAGTGCATGGCGGCAGGCATTGAAGCCAGGGGCTATGGCATCGGGCATCTAGGCGATTTGATCAGAGACAGCTATCAGCAGGCCAGGGAAGGCGAAATCACAGCGTTCGAACTTACCGGAAAGGTCTCTGCGGCCATGCGGAATTATGAGGTTGCCGAAGCCGCAGTTGAACGGATGATGCTCGTAAGCACCAGCGCGGTACTGGTCGGGGACTTCATATCCAAGTCCCGCGATAACGGCTGGCGTCCGCCGAGGGAAAGCATGGAGACCTTTTTGCGCTTGCTGATGTCCTACATCCCGCACTGGCCCTTGGCGCCGAATATGACCTTGACCGAGCAAATCGAAGGTACCGCCAAGTCGCTGTCGCGGATTATGCGGCTGCTGGGGTCAAACCGGAATACCGAAATAGAGCTCGCAGGGCAAGATCCAGCTCAGACGGTTGAACTGGATGGCAAGATGAGAAGCTATTTCCAGCTGCACGAAAAGCTGGAGGGCGAAGGCACGGAGAACAACGGAAAGATCATGATCGTCGAAGCTGACGATGATACTTATATCGCGCTCTTTCCGGGGACGCAGGATGACGCCGAAGTTCCTTCGCCTTTTGGCCCGGAAGGCATCGCTGACGGCTTCGGGGTGGAATCCGAGAATTTTGTGGAACCGCTCGATGAAGCATTAAGGCTCAGCGGAGCGAAAGAGGGCGATGAAGTAATCCTTTCCGGCTACTCGCAAGGAGGCATTCACGTAGCCCAGCTGACGAAGAACAAGTTCTTGAAGCGCAAGTACAAGCTGAACAAGGTGCTGACCCTTGGTTCTCCCATCGGCACTATTGATCTGCCAAAGGATGTCCGCAGCCTATCCGTAGAAGACCGAAAAGATATGGTGCCCGGCACCGATGGCGGACCCAATCCCCGCAAGGGCGAGCACTACACCACCACTTTCCCAGGTCCGCGCGAGCACATGCAGGACATCTTGCCCGAAGACGGGCTCTTTGGCCCGTCGCATCACCTCAAGAATTACGGTGACCACCTCCTGGAACTCGATGAGGACCCGAAACTGGAAATCAGAGAGCATCTGAAGCAGTTCTACCTTCCCGAATCCCCGCTGAAAATCCGCATGTTCAAGCTGGAGCGCAAGCAAAAAGAACGTCCGCCCCTGAAGGAAGAAGACAAGGAGCGGCTCAAGCACATGGCACCACGCCACTAAAGCGCTCAAGAACTGCAACCAGCCGGCCGGATCAGCATCACCGGGTATCACCGTGCTGATGAATGGTGCTGTGGATCAGGGCAGAAGATGGGACGCTGATCGGGGCCGGCGAATAGGGTATTAACGAAAGAGGACGGCACCTGTCGGATGCCGTCCTCTTCTTGTACTGCGTCGAATACCGCTTACTCGTTCTCGCTCTTGACGAACAATCCGAGGACCGCAGAGACGATGGAGATGATAATCGTGCCGGCGATGGCATCCCACCAGAACTGCTCGATGACCAGTTCAATCGGGGTGAAGGTCGTCAGCCATGAAGTCAGCAGGAGCATCAGGGCGTTAATCACGATGGTGAACAAGCCCAAGGTGAGGCAGGTGATTGGCAAGGAGAACAGCTTGACGATCGGACGGACCAAGGCGTTGACCAATCCGAAGATTGCGCCAACCGCCAAATAGGCGATGACCGTGCTTACTGCACCTTCGCCGGCCGCGACGATCTTGAGGCCGGGCACAATCCAGACGGCGGCGGCGAGGGCAAGCGCATTGACGATGACTCGAATCAGAAAGCTCATGCCTTAACTTTGGCATAGAAATCTGGGATTAGGATGAACCGCAGATATCGCTAAACCCTTAGTGAGGGCTAGGCTTTGAGGTATGACTGAGAACCCGGTGACCCAAGATCAGGTGCAGCCACGCTCTGTAGTTGCACGTTTGCCCAAATACTCTGCGGGCAAGCCGCCTGCCCCTATTGAAGGTGCGAGAGCTTACAAGCTGTCATCGAATGAAATTCCCTTCGGTCCCTTGGACGCTGTGCATCGGGCGGTCGTGGAGCAGTCCAGCCTGAATCGCTACCCTGATCCGCTATCGACCAAGCTGCGCGAAGCACTTTCCGAGTACTTGGACGTTCCTGCGGAAGACATCGTGACCGGGGCCGGTTCCCTTGGCGCGTTGGTGCAGATCCTGAACGCCTTCGCGGGCCAGAACGAAGACGGCATCCAGGATGAAGTCATCTATGCGTGGCGTTCCTTCGAGGCCTACCCAATCCTCGTACAGACTGCCGGTGCGCTGCCCGTTGAAATCCCGTTGCTGGAAGACGGGCGCCACGATCTGGAATCCATGATCGCAGCGGTGAACGAGAACACTTCAGTCATCTTGCTGTGCACACCGAATAACCCCACCGGTCCGGTACTCAGCCAGGCCGAAGTCGATGACTTCCTGGCACGGGTTCCGAAGAACGTGCTGGTTGTCCTGGATGAGGCCTACACCGAGTTCGTCCGCGACGAGAAATCGGTGGATGGCATCCATACCTACAACGAGAACGAAAATGTGGTTCTCCTGCGCACTTTCTCGAAGGCTCACGGCCTGGCGAATCTCAGGGTGGGCTACTCGGTGGCCCACCCGGAGATCACCGATAACATCCGCGTAGTGGCCACCCCGTTTGCCGTCTCCAGCGTGGCCGAGGATGCCGCGGTCGCTTCGCTGGCCCACATCGACCAGGTGCTTGAGCGCGTTGAGGGCTTGGTCATGGAACGCGAACGAGTTGCCTCGGCCCTGGCCGGGCAGGGCTGGAAGATTCCTTCCACCCAGGCGAACTTCGTCTGGCTTCCGCTGGGCGAAAAGACCGATGAGTTCGTCGAGGGGGCAAACGCCGTGGCGCTGTCGGTGCGCGGCTTCTCGAACGAAGGAGTGCGCGTCTCCATCGGCGAAGTTGAAGCAAACGATCGTTTTATTGATCTGTGCAAGAAATCACTAGACCTGGCATAGGGGCAACTGGTGCTGATTTCTCGCGTTTTAGCGGTCAGTGCCTATAGGCTTAGAAATTAGACAAGCCGTATATGTCCCATGCGGAATGTATTCCGTGTGGGGCATATTTATGACCGAAGGATGATAAATGACGCGTGCTGCGACCGAGGCGACGGAGCCGGATCTGATTCAGATCCTGACTCCGGACGGCCAGCGTCAGTCCCATGGAACGTACGATGCGTATCTGGGTGACGTTGATGATGACATGCTTCGCGGCTTCTACCGCGACATGGCATTGACCCGTCGATTCGACCAAGAGGCCACAGCATTGCAGCGCCAGGGCCAGTTGTGCCTCTGGGTCCCGCTGCGCGGGCAGGAAGCGGCGCAGATCGGTTCCGGCCGTGCCACCCGCCGAAGCGACTACATCTTCCCCACCTACCGCGAGCACGGCGTGGCACTGACCCGCGATGTGTCCTTCTCCGAAATGCTGCGCCTGTTCCGCGGCATCTCCGGAGGCGGCTGGGATCCCCGGGAAAACAACTTCCACATGTACACCATGGTGCTTGCCGCGCAGATGCCGCATGCCGCCGGCTACGCAATGGCTTTGAACATGGAACAGCGCGGCTGGGATGAAGCCCGTCGCGCCAAGGAGGGCAACGCCGTAGTCGCCTACTTCGGCGATGGCTCCTCCACCGAGGGCGAAACCCATGAGTCCATGGTCTTCGCCAGCTCCTTCAACGCACCGGTGGTCTACTTCTGCCAGAACAACCAGTGGGCGATTTCCGTTCCTTTCGAGGTCCAGTCCAAGGTGCCGCTGGTCAACCGCGCCGCAGGCTACGGCATGCCGGGAGTGCGCGTGGATGGCAACGACGTGCTGGCCGTTCTGGCGGTCACCCGCTGGGCACTGGAACACGCACGCAGCGGCAAGGGCCCGGTCCTCATTGAGGCCGTCACCTACCGCCTCGGCGCGCACACCACCGCCGATGATCCAACCAAATACCGCATGAGCGAAGAAGAGGCCCAGTGGGCCCCGAAGGACCCGCTGATCCGCCTGGAAACCTACCTGCGCGAGAACAACCTGGTTGACGACGCCTACTTCGAGCAGCTGGCCGCCGACGCTGATGCGATGGCTGCCAAGGTCCGCGAAGACGCCATGGCCTTCCCTGTCCCGCCGCTGGCCAAGTCCTTCGAGCAGGTCTACGCCGAAGCGCATCCACTGATCCAGGAAGAACTGGCCTGGCATCTGGAATACGAAGCAGGATTCGCCGATGCGGCTGAGGGAGAGCACTAAATGACCACCACAATGACCCTGGCCAAGGCCATTACCAGCGGCCTGGACAAGGTGCTGGAATCCGATGGCAAGTCCCTGCTGATGGGCGAGGACATCGGGCGCCTCGGTGGCGTCTACCGCATCACCGACGGGCTGATCGACAAGTATGGCGAGCACCGCGTCATCGACTCGCCGCTGGGCGAGGCCGGCATCGTCGGCACCGCCGTGGGCATGGCCCTGCGCGGTTTCAGCCCGCTGGTGGAAATCCAGTTCGACGGCTTCGTCTTCCCTGCTTTCAGCCAGATCACCACCCAGCTGGCCAAGATGCACGCCCGCTCCGAGGGGCGTCTGACCACACCTGTAGTCATCCGCATTCCCTACGGCGGCGGCATCGGCTCCATCGAGCACCACTCCGAATCCCCGGAGGCGCTGTTCGCCCACACCGCGGGCCTGCGCATCATCACCCCGTCCAACGCGCATGACGCCTACTGGATGATCCAGCAGGCAGCCAGCTGCCAGGACCCGGTGATCTTCTTCGAGCCCAAGCGCCGCTACTGGCTCAAGGGCGAGGTCGATACCGAAACCCCGGCGCTGGATGCCTTCAAGGCGCAGGTGGTCCGCCCGGGCACTGACGCGACCATCGTCGCCTACGGCCCGCTGGTGCCGATCGCCCTGGCTGCCGCTGATGCCGCGCTGGAAGATGGCCGGTCCATCGAGGTCATCGACCTGCGCTCGCTGTCGCCGATCGATTTCGACACCATTACCGAATCGGTGCAGAAGACCGGCCGGCTGATTGTCACCCACGAAGCGCCGACCTTCGGCGGCCTGGGCGGCGAAATCGCGGCCCGCATCACCGAGCGCGCCTTCCTCTCGCTGGAAGCCCCAGTGCTGCGCGTGGGCGGATTCCACATGCCTTACCCGATTTCCAAGGTGGAGTCCCAGTACCTGCCGGACATCGACAAGTTGCTTGAAGCCCTCGACCGGTCTTTCGCTTACTAAGCGGAATCCAAGGAGTAGTAATGACAGTCTTTAATCTCCCCGATGTGGGCGAAGGCCTGACCGAAGCGGATATCGCCTCCTGGAAGGTCAAGGTGGGCGACACCGTTGAGGTCAACCAGATTTTCGTGGAAATCGAAACCGCGAAGTCGCTGGTCGAGCTGCCTTGCCCCTTCGCCGGGGTGGTCACCGCATTGCACGCGGCCGAGGGCGATACCGTACTCGTGGACAACCCGCTGATCACCATCGATGAAGAAGGCAACGCGGCACCTCCAACCGGCGTGCCCGAAGCAGCCGAAGCCCTGAGCACCGCCGCACCGCAGGCCTCGGAGGAACCCGGCCCGCTGGTCGGATCGGGCCCCACCGCTGATGCCTCGGTGCGCCGGGCACGCACCACCCGCCCCGCTCCTTCGACGGCCGGTGCGCGAACCGCAGCGGTGCGCGCCTCCGGCTCCGCCTTGGCCGAGACCATCTCGCGCCGCGCGCAGTCCCTGGGTACCGCGGTGACCCGCGAAGTCGACCGCCGTAAGCCTGCGGTGGCGAGCTTCGTGGACCGCGTGCTGGCCAAGCCGCCGGTACGCCGGCTGGCCAAGGAGCTGGGCATCGACATCAACGACGTGGTGGGCACCGGCAACCAGGGCGAGATCACCCGCGAAGACGTCAATAGCTACCAGGCCCAGCGCGAAGCCGAGCATGCAGCGGCGCCAACCTATTGGGCCCACGGCCAGCTGGCCGATGCCCGCGTGGAACGCACCCCGGTGCGCGGCGTGCGCAAAGCCACCGCCAAGGCCATGGTCGACTCGGCCTTCACCGCACCGCATGTCTCGATCTTCGTGGATGTGGATGCCAGCCGAACCATGGAATACGTGCAGCGCCTGAAGAAGTCCCGCGACTTCGAGGGCATCAAGGTCTCGCCGCTGCTGGTGCTGGCCCGTGCCGTGATCTGGGCGGCGGCCCGCAACCCTTCGGTGAACGCCAGCTGGGTGGAAACCGCAAACGGCGCCGAGATCCACCAGAAGCGCTTCATGAACCTGGGCATCGCCGCAGCCACCCCGCGCGGCCTGCTGGTGCCGAATATCAAGGACGCCCAGAACCTGAACATGAAGGAACTGGCCATCGCCCTGAACGATCTGGCCACCACCGCGCGTGCCGGCAAGACCCGTCCCGAGGACATGCGCGATGGCTCGCTGAGCATCACCAACATCGGCGCGCTGGGCATCGACACCGGCACCCCGATCATCAACCCGGGCGAAGTAGCCATCGTTGCCTTCGGCACGATCCGCCACAAGCCATGGGTCATCGACGGCGAAGTGGTCCCGCGCTGGATCACCACCCTGGGCGGCTCCTTCGACCACCGCGTGGTTGATGGCGACCTCTCGGCCCGCTTCATGGCCGACGTGGCGTCGATCCTGCAGGAACCGGCGATGCTGCTGGACTAAGGGCTCCCGGGCCAGCGAGGCAGCCCACCGCCCCGCGCAGAACCTTTCGGGGATCTGCGCGGGGCGGTGTCGTCCCTGCGGTTCGAAATGTTCCTTGAGCAGGGTTATTCAAACCCCTGTTGATACAGTTGTTCCCATGAACCGCACGTGTTGCACCGACCTGAAGTACCCCGGCAAGCTGCTGCTCGCGGGCCTGTTCGCAGCCCTGGGCCTGGGACTGGGCGTTGTGCCGGCGCAGGCAGCCGCGGATCCAACTCAGCCAGAGGCCACGGCTCCGGTCTACCCCTCGGCGACGCCCGACGATGACTCCGCAGATGAAGGCACCGTCCTCATCCCGTCGGTGACCTCGCAGGAAGGCAACTTCTACCTGGCAGTCACCGATGCGGCACTCGATGAGGTGGATTCGGAACGGATCATGGACCAGGTCCGGCAGGCCGTGGGCGAACAGGATGCGAAGATCCTGCTCGGGGTGGACCAGGAACCGAACAACCTCAAGGGAGCCGGGCAGCTGGTGCGCGGGATGCTGATGTTCGGCGACAGCGACGCGCTGAGCGATGACTGGCTGGAGAACGGAAAGACCCTGGGCTATGTCGGGGAAGGCTGGATCGCCATCGGCGTGATGCTTCCCCAGGAAGCCGGGGATCCGGTGGAAATCGCCGTGGATCCCGGGCGCGACGTGCGCGAAACCGCACCGGGAAGCCAGCAGCGGATCCTGGAGGCAGGTCAGGGAGAGTTCGCCGCCGGGGATTACACCGCGGGGATCACCGCCGTCGCGCTGGCCACCACGCAGCAGCTGCAGGCACCGCCGGACCGGACACTGGCCAAGGTGATCGCCGTGGGCGCGCTGGCCGCGACCCTTGCGTTCCTGCTCGCATGGGCCTGGCGTGCCAAGCGCCGCAAGGCCCGGCAGGCAGCCGCCGCCGATCGCAACAAGCAGGCCGAGCTGCTCGAATCACGGATCCAGCGGGCAAGCATTTACCTGAACCGCCATCCGGTGCCCGATCCCGGCCTGGCGGGGGAGAGCCGCTTGGCGCAGGTGATGGCAGAACTTGAAAGGCAACGGGCCGGCTCCCAGCAAGGTGCCTTGCGCGCATTGGACACGGCCCCGGATTCCCTGCAGTCGCAGCAGGTCTCCGAAAAGCAGCTGGCAGATCTGCGCCGCCGCGAACGCGAACTCTCGCTGCTGCGCGGCGCGGTCCAGCTGGCCCACGACTTCGCAGGACGGCCACGGGATTCTCGCGAATCCTGGAACCGGACTTTCGCATACCACCGTGCACGGCTGGAGGACCTGGCGCTGTTCCTCGATCTTCCCGGTGCCGGGCAACTGGCTTGCGCGCAGGCCGCGCGCACCGTGATCATCACGCATACCGATGAGCTGCAGCTGCTGCACACCCGCCTGAGCTGCAGGAGTACCGGCGCGGATACGGCCCCGGGGATCCTGGACAGGCTGTGGGAACTGCGCGACGAACTCGATGGCGTGTTGCACGATGGACTGGCCCAAGCCCGCCAGGCGAGGCTGAAGATTCCCCACGGCCTGGGCGAATCAATGGAGGGCGCGCAGCGGAAAACCGATCCGCTGGAGGACGATCCCATCACAGTGCTCCGGAATTTCGCGCCAGGAAGCGGGACCCGCTGATGCCGGCCCGCTTGATGCATGATTCCACCGGGCGGCGCCTGCACCGCCCGTACCATTGGACTGCCATCGCCGCCATCATCATGGCGCTGGTGACCACCGCGCTGGGCGTGCGCGCGGTGCTGGCCGTGCAGGCAGCCAACGTCCCGGACCCCTACGAGGTCCAGGTGGTGGTCCGCGGCGATAACGGCTTCAACATCACCCAGCAGACGGTGGACGCCGAGATGGCCCGGCACCCGGTGCGTGCCACGGCCCCGCTGGAACTGGTCATCACCGACCGCTGGCTCACGGGTGATGAACTGCTGCGCGGGCAGGTGCCGGAAAACCAGATCATCGTCTCGACCAGGATGGAGAACAGGGATCCCGGGCTAAGCGACGCCGAACAGCGCTTCGCCGGGGTGGGCCTGGACCGCAGCCTTGCAGCATCCGACGACGCGCATACCGACCTGCGCTTCGACATCGAGCACGCCTTCACCAAGAACGTTTCGGTAGGCCATGGGCCCAAGGCGGCGGCGGCCGCCGCGCATACTGCCGCCGTGCTGCTGGACGATTCGCCCAGCAGCTCGGCGATCTTCTGGTTCGCGGCCGTGGGTGCGAGCGCCATGCTCACCGCCGCATTCCTGGCCAGCGCCCTGCGCTTCCGCTCGAGGTGGGCATCGCGCCACAGGCGGCTGGCCGCGGCGCAGCGCAAGCTGGCCCGCGTGCTCCTGGACCTCGAAGCACTGGAAGCCACCTACCAGGCCACCGACCAATCGCGCCGTCCTGCCGGCTTCACCAAGGCGTGGCGGCAGCTCGAATCCCTGTCCCTGGATGCCGCCCGCCGCGAAGCGCCCTTGGTGCGCTCGCTGTTCACCCGGGCTGAATGCCTGGAACAGAGCACCGGGCAGCAGCTGGCGGCCTTCGAGGCCGACACGCGCAAGCTGACGGAACTGGCCGACTCGCTGATGGGCGCCGGCTCGGTGCATGCGCACCTGGCTGGCACCGGATCCACCTTCGACAAGCTCAGCAGCCCGATCAACGATGCGGCCACGGCGCTGCTGATCCGGCTGGACACCGCTCCGGGCACCATGGTGGCCGGCAAGGACCTGGCGGATTTCCGCAGTGCCCTCGGCGAACTGCTCAATGCCGCCCATGGCGATACCAGCCAGCGCACCGCCATCGAGCGCTGGGCCGAGGCCGAACGGCGGCTGGCGAAGCTCGCCGGGAAGATCGCTGCCCGGCTGCGCCGGTATCCGCGGGGCCTGCAGCAGCCGGTGCCCCAGATCGGCGCCCAGCACAATGAGCTGCGCTCCAGCCTGGGCTTGCCGCCGGTATCCAAGCAGGGTGCGCTGGCGCAGATCGCCACGGCGAACTCGCTGGCCCGCGGGATTCTCGGCGACACGCTGCAGACCGACCAGGCTGCCGGAGGGACATCGGGCGAACCTGCTGGCTGGCAGCGCATGCTGGCCCGGCTCGCCAGCACCCGCAAGGCAGCTGGCGATGAACCGCCGAAGCTGCGCCGGGCGTGGAAGTCTGGACTGCTTGCGGCCCTGCTGGTGGGCAGCCTGATCGCCGCGGGGCTCATTGTCTCCTCGATAGCCAACGAACCCGAACGCACCCATGAGGGGTCCGGCCGGGGAATGGAACTTGAAATCGATGACCAGGGCCAGCTGGTTGACGAGGCCGAGATCCGCCGGTACATGGAAGAGGACTTCGACACCCCGCAGCAGATCCTGGTTGCGGTGCGCGATGCCGAAGCCTACCTGGAACTCAAGCACTTCGACGGCTCGGAATACCGTGATTCGACGCCCGAGAGCGTGCGCGCGGCGATCTTGCGGATCAAGGACGAATACTCCGATCGCGCTGATCCTGCCAACGGGGAGCTGCCCGAGGACTTGACGATCATTCCGCTGCTGATCACGGACGAGGGCAAGGGCATCATGCCAGGGCTGATTTCCGGTGCGGTCATCAGCGGTACCGCCTCGTGGGGAACGACCGGCGGGTGGGAGCACGGAAGCATCTACGAGTCGAACTATCCGGCGATGGAAGCGGCCAGCGCGGCCGAGGACTTCGCCGTGGTGCTCAAGCAAGCCGGGTACGAGCAGCCGGACTACAACACCACCTTGCTGTACTGGATGCTCGTGTTCATGCTGTTCTTCACGGTAATCAACGTTCTCCAGGTGATCCAGTACCTGCTCGGGGCCAGCACGCAGCTGACCCGGTTCTCCCGCGGTTCGCGGTCGGTGCAGCAATCACGCCGGCAGCTGGAGCAGCTGGCCATGGGCCTGGAGGATTCGCAGATCAATGCGGTGGCCGTGCTCGGCGCGACCGCGGCCGGGAATGCGGACGAGGCAGGGCAGCGATTGTTCGAGCGGGCCTTGATGATGGCTTGGCGCGAAGCCCAGGAGTTATCCTCGATGACCCTGGGCCAGCGCCTTGCCGCCGGCTATGCCCAGCGCGCGGCGCATCTGGCCCGGCTGGTAGCGCTGCTGGGCGAACGCGATGCCGACGTGGCGCGGCGGGCCAAGGCGCTGGTGCTGGCCAGCCGCGGTGCCGGGGGAGATGCTCCAGCGCCAGTGGAACTGCCGGGACAGAAATGACTCCGCCCCGGCAGTCCGGCACTGCGCGGTTCTAGCCCAGCAGCTCGGGCAGTTCCTGCGGCGCGTTGCCCAGCACCTTCTGGGAGAGGAACTCGGTGACAACCTGGTACCAGATCTTGGCGTGCTGCGGGGACAGCACCCAGTGGTTCTCATCCGGGAAGTACAGGAACTGGTGCTCGGTGCTGCCGTCTTCCTTCTGGGGCAGCCCCGAATCGGCCAGCAGCTCGTACCACAGGCGCAGGCCCTCGCCGATGGGCACCCGGTAGTCCTTGTCGCCGTGGATGACCAGCATCGGGGTGACGATGCTGCCCACCGAATGATGCGGCGAGTTCTGCTCGCGCATTTCGGGGCTCATCTCGCGGGTCCAGTAGAACGCGGCGTCGGTGGTCTTGCCGAAGCCTTCCAGCGCCCACAGGCTGGCATGGGTGACGATGGCCTTGAAGCGGTCGGTGTGCCCAGCCACCCAGTTGGCCATGTAGCCGCCGAAGGAGCCGCCCATGGCGGCGGTGCGGGTTTCATCGATGTCCGGCCGCGCCTCGGCGGCATCGGTGATGGCCAGCAGGTCCGTATACGGTTCTTGGCCCCAGCGGCCCCAGCCGCGCTGGATGAACTCCTGGCCGTAGCCGGTGGACAGGGCCGGATCCGGCAGTAGCACGGCATAGCCCTGGGCCACCAGCAGCCATGGGCTCCAGCGCCAGCTCCAGGCATTCCACGAGCCCAGCGGCCCGCCATGGATCCACAGCAGCAGCGGCGCCTTGTCGGCGGCAGAAGCGGTGGCGGGCAGGGCCAGCCAGGCGCGGATGCTCGACCCGTCTTCGGCGGTGGTCGTCACCTCGGTGAGCGTTCCGGGCAGGGCCGGACGGGACACCGGGGAGCGCAGTTCGGTCAAGGCCGCGAATTCGCCCGGCTCCAGATCGCCGGTATGCGCCAGGTCGATGGCTACCGGTTCGGCCGGGTACAGGTAGCTGGAACGCAGCGCGTAGGCGGTACGCGAGTCGCTGCGGATGGCCAGATCGGTGAACGCGCCGTCATCGGTGAGCCGGGTGATCTTGTCGTTGTACAGGCTCAGATGGAAGACCGGGGCGTGGCCGTTGTCATCGGCGGTCAGCAGCAGCGAGCGCCCGTTGGGAACCCACTGCAGGTCATTGACCCAGCGGTCCCAGCCGGCGGCGATCCGGTGGGTGGCGCCGTCGGCCAGATCCATCAGCCACAACTCGAAGACCGGGGCGGTATCGGCGGTGGAACGCTCCCAGCGGGCGTAGGCCAGCTGGGTTGAATCCGGGCTGATCTTGCCCAGCGTATATTCGTACGTGTCGTCGGGGGCCAGCAGCATTTCGTGGGCGCCGGTGTGCAGGTCGATGCGCATCAATCCAGGGGCCGAGGAGGCCCGGCCTTCGGGAACTTGCCATTCGGTGACCAGGAAACTGCCATTGGAAGCAACGTCGTAGGACGTATCCTCCAGATTCGCACCGACACCCGGGGTGAGGTCGGTGAGCTGGGTACTGGTGGCGTCCTGCAGGCCGGGCAGGGACCCGGTGTAGTAGTGCGGGGTGGCCGGTCCCAGATCTTCGTCCCAGTAGCGTACCGGATAGCCGGTGTGCAGGATCGCCGAGACCTTCTTGTCCTTGCGGCCGGTGCGCAGTGCCGCTTCGGCCTCCAGATCCTTGGCACGGGAGAAGGCCGAGGTGCGCAGCACGACGGTCTGCGGGGACTGCTGGCAGATCCGCAAGGACTGCACCCCGGCAGGGTGGGAAATCACCGAGCGGGCTTCGCCTCCTGCTACCGGAAGGATCCAGCCTTCGGCCTTGGCGTCTTCCTTCGACGAGCGCTTGGCCACGAAGAGCAGGTCGCCGTTGGCGGTGAACTGCGGTTGCGATTCGCCGTGCTCGCCGAACGTCAGCCTGCGTGCTGGTTCTTCGCCTTTGGGATCCAGCGACCAAAGGGCGCTTTCGTATTTCGTCCCGTCCTCGGAAAGCTCGCTGAGGGTGGTGACGAGCTTGGTGCCGTCGGGGGAGAGCGCCAGGCCGCCGAGGCGGCCCAGGCCGATAAATGAATCTAAATTATGAAATGAATGCTTAGAGTGTTCCACTTCACATATCTTGCCACTGTTCGCGGCTGGGCACTACCGGAAATCGAAAATTACCTGGCATCGGGAGCACGACCGGGACAACTTGCAACTAAGGCGTGATGCTGCAGCTATTGGAAAAACCTGCAAGGCCATGGAGGATGGGTTCCATGGGGGAGCTCGCGATGTCAGCTGCATGACCGGATGATCGATCAAGGAGTTGGAAAAGATGAACCGTGCCAGAACCCGTCTAGGCGCGCTCCCGATGATGTGCGCGGCAGCGCTGATGCTGGCTGCCTGCCAGGGAGCCGAGCCGGAACCGGCCGAAAGCCAGAGCGCAGCACCCAGCGGAACGTCTCCATCGGCAAGCGCCAGCGCGCCGACCGCTTCCAGCCCCGAATCCAGCCCAACGCAAAGTACCGCAAGCGCGGATGCGCCAAGCTCGGCGGCGCCAGAGCTGAGCCAAGTGCATGAAGTGCACGGCATCCGCGTCTTTACCCCTGAGCAGTGGACTGCCACCGGGGACGACTGCGACGGCGAGTGCACCGAATGGGATGAATGGGAGATCAAGGACGCGCAAGGCAAGCACGTGCTGACCCTGATCCCCACCACGGCAACCTCTCCGGATGGAGACACGGCGCTGTATGAACGGGAGCTGCTGGATCGCAAGGAACTTGAAAATCCCGGAGCGGATACCGGATTCCGCCCGACGAGCCTGATTGCCGAGTTCTGGGAATCGACGGACCAGGAAGATGGGGAGAAGGATTCAGGATTCGACATTGCCCTGATCGATGACGAAGAGCTCGGCAAGCGCGATGAGAACCCGGACCTGAACTTCTTCAGGATCGGCGAGCAGTCGCCGATGATGTGGGTTGAAGAGGATTATCTGGAAGACCATGGTGTTCCTGACGACCCGACCAAGCAGCAAGCGCAGCAGTTCCTGGGCACCGAGCAATACGCGTTGGTGCGCGACATCCTGCTCAGCGTGGAACCTGCCGTCGGCTAGCCCAACCAGAACATAGGGAAGGCAACAGAAATCAGACGATCGCGCTGGCTTCTGTTGCCTTTCTTCACGCCTCAAGAAGCTGCATTCCGCGCCCAGAATTGGTAGCGAGTGTGCTGTGTTCCACGCAAGGGTGCGGAAGGGCTGCAGATGCTGAAGACCATCGAAGCGGGCAGGAGAAATTGCCGCTGAGTGGCGAAGATGCAGGGTGCGTTGGAAACCCCGGTGGCCGCGAAAAGCAGGCTTGGCTGTGCCGTCTGTGCGGTGTAACCAAAGCCCAAAAAGACTCTCATGTCACATTGTGTGGCCTGTAACATGCTACTGTGTGTAGGCACACAAAGTCATAACGTGAAAGGTGCACACATGGGCGTGCTGGCACTTGGCGTATTCATCGCCGTGACAGTCATAGTTAACGTCGTACTGAAACGGCGTATTTCAGAGGCGCTGGTACTGGCGCTGATAGCTTGTTCACTGGTCGGCGGCGCGGATGCGCTGAACTTGTTGAGCGCAGCAGTGATAGACGGCTTCCAATCAGACGTGACCTTCGCGGGCATGGCCTTTGTGTTCATGGGAGTGATCGTCTCGGCGACAGGCCTGATCGAGCGCCTGATCCATATCCTGAACTCGATGTTCGGGCGCGTTCGTGGCGGATCGGCCTACGTCTCGACCCTCGGCTCGGCCGCAATCGGACTGGTGGCGGGGTCAACCGCAGGCAACACGGCGACGGTCGGCTCGGTAACCATTCCGTGGATGAAGGAAAACGGCTGGTCTTCCAACCGCGCTGCAACGCTGGTAGCAGGAAACTCCGGCTTGGGCGTCGCGCTCCCGCCGAACAGCACCATGTTCATCCTCTTGGCCATGCCGGCTGCCGCTGGAATTTCCGCTGGCGACGTATATGTTGCACTGGCCATTGGCGGCGCTTATTGCGTGCTCTACCGCATGATCCTGGTGTTCACTTGGGCTCGTGCCGACGGCATTCCCGTAGCGAATCGCGATGGCATGGCGACGCTGGGGCAAGCATTGCGCGAAGGCTGGCGCTCGCTGCTGATCTTCCTGGGTATCGCGATCCCCGTCGCGCTGACCTTCGGCCCGCTGTTTGAATTCCTATCCCGTCCGGAATTGGTGGGCAAGGACTCGATGGGATCGATCTCGATCATCGTTTGGGTTCCGATTCTGATTTCGGCGATCGCATTGATCGAGGGGCGAAAGCGGATCTTCGCACCGGATTCGAAGTTCAAGGTGATCTTGAATCGCGAGCTGCCGCAGTTCGCCACTGTTGGTGTTTCACTCTTCGCGGCGCTGAGCGCATCGAACATCATGGAGGCCCTGGGCGTCGGTCCGCAGCTTTCAGATTTCCTGGGTTCACTGGATATGCCAAAGGCGGCGATTGTCGCAATCGTCTGTGTCATGGCTGTGGTCGTAGCCACCCCGCTGTCCTCGACGGCAACCGCCGCGGCCGTGGGTGCACCGGCAGTGATGGCGCTGACCAGCGTGGGTATCGACCCAGTCATCGCCGTGGTGACAGTGCTGTTGTGCACCTCGACCGAGGGTTCTTCGCCACCGGTCGGAGCGCCGATCTATTTGGCTGCCGGCTTCGCCGAAACCAATCCAACCAAGATGTTCATGCCATTGCTGGGCTACTTCGTGCTGCCAATGATCGCCATTGCCTGGCTTGTCGGCATGGGCTGGCTGCCGATTCCGATTTCGTAGGAGATAAACATGCGACTCATGAAAATTCTGTTTCTGATCTTCTTGGCGCTGTTCATGATCGGCGGCACGGCAATCGTCGGCACGCAGCTGGCAGGTGTGCTGTCGCTGAATGGCGACCTGGTCAGCGGCGCAAAGCAGGTCCTGTACCCGTGGACATTCAGTTTCGCGACAGCGTGCGCTCTGTGTGCCTTCGTGCTGCAGTATTCAAAGGAATACAAGGAAGACGAGCAGGACTAGTAGCCAGCTGTCAGTTCTGTCCACAAGTTTTCAGGGTCAAGGTCCAAACCTTGGCCCTGAACTGCTTGTGCGAGCAAAAGCTTTCCTGTCGCGACCAGGTGCTGGCGCATCGCCAGGGCCGCTGCCGGGGCGTTGCCACTGGAGATTGCGGTGATAATCGGTTCATGCTCGACCATGATGTCGCTCAGCGTGCGCTGCTTGCCTGCGGTGGAAACGCCCAGCAGCCGCGTTGCGACACGAAGGCGGTTCACGATGTTGCGGCCGCGGTTCGATTGCGCGACTTCAAGGATGAAGTCGTGCAGCTGCTGGTCCAGATCGAAGAACTCTTCGGTCAGTTCGGCTTCGGCGCAACGGGACAGACCGCCAACGATCTCATTTAGCTGCGCTGCGATTTGCGGGGTGCAGGCCTGCGCGGCTCGGAACGCGGCAGGAACCTCCAGAGCCAGCCGTAGCGAGAAAATTTCTGCGACATCTTTTGGCTGGGTCGGAATGATGCGGAAGCCGCGATTCCGCGCAAATTCAATCAAGCCGGCTTCTTCCAGACGCAACAGGCCATCGCGCACCGGTGACCGGGAGATCTTCAATCGATCAGCCAGCTGGTACACGCTGTAGAGGGTGTCGGTCTTCAATTCCCCAGAAATGACAGCTGAACGGACGTAGTCCATCACTTGTTCGGTCAATGTGCGCCCATGTTGGGCGGGGACTTGGGGATCGGAGGTCATGAACTGATTCTCTCATTGAAATCGACTGCGGAGTTTTCACGTAATCAAGAAACTAAACAGTGTGTAACATGTTACTCTGATGAGACGAATCAACGAGAGGCGATCACCATGTCAGCTCAGTCGAGCATCCAGACCTTGAGTCCTGAGGCAAATGAGATGCGGGAACGGCTACGGACCGATCTGACGACTCGGGCTGCATATATTTCCGATGCCTCGATATTCCGTCGGGTTCCGCAAGCGGTCCTCGAAGTGCGCAGCGAGGCCGACATCGCCTTGGGTATCGAATATGCCAAGGCCGAAGGCCTTTCGATCACGTCGCGAGGTGGCGGCACCTCGGTTGCGGGCAACGCCATCGGCGAGGGGTTGATCCTGGACACCTCCCGCTATTTCAATAAGATCCTCGACATCGATCCCGAGGCGAAGACCGCACGCATCCAGCCTGGAGTCATCTGCGACCAGCTGCGTGATGCGGCTGCTGAATACGGGCTGACCTACGGCCCGGACCCGTCGACCCATAGCCGTTGCACCGTAGGCGGCATGGTGGCCAACAACGCTTGCGGCTCGCACTCGCTGGCGTGGGGCACCGCCGCGGACAACGTCGTGTCCATGAAGATCATGCTAGGCGACGGATCCGTGGTTGAGGTCAACTCCGACGGCACCAGCAGCGAAGAACTTGACGGAAAGCTCAAGGCGCTTCGCGATGCGAACCTCAAGGAATTGCGCACCGAACTGGGCCGCTTCGCCCGCCAGGTCTCCGGCTACGGCATGCACTATCTGCTCCCGGAAAACGGGTTCAATGTCGCCAAGGCGCTCTCCGGTTCCGAAGGTACCTGCGGGGTCATCACCGAGCTGGTGGTGCGCCTTGTCGAGAAGCCGAAGCATACGGCGCTGGCAGTATTGGCTTTTGAAACGGTCTTCGACGCCGCGGCTGCGGCCGCATCCCTGCGCCGGCCAGGCCTTGCCACCGCGGAAGGCATGGGCGGAGATCTGCTCGATGCGCTGCGTAGCCGCCCCGGGCAGCAGGATGCCGGATCCAACCTGCCAGGCATGGGTGCCGCCAACCGCGGTGGCGTAGCCAAGGCCGGCGGCTGGCTCTTCTGCGAGACTGCTGGGCAAACCATGGAACAGGCACGAAGCATCGCCGATGAGCTGGTGCAGTCCGCGTATGCCGCGCAGACCGGAGCTGCGATCGATGCCGTGGTCGTGACGGACCATGCCGAGGCCCGCACGCTATGGAAGATCCGCGAAGCCTCCGCCGGTATTGTCACCCGTCTGCCAGATGGCGGCGAGGCCTGGCCGTCCTGGGAAGATTCCGCGGTTCCGCCGGAAAATCTCGCCGACTACCTGCGCGACCTGTACGCGCTCATGGACACCCATGGACTGCGCGGCATCCCCTTCGGGCACTTCGGCGAGGGATGCGTCCACGTGCGCATCTCCTTCGATTTGGGCACCGAAGAAGGCATGGCGATCTTCCGCCAGTTCATGGAACAGGCCGCCGACACCGTAGCCAAGCACGGAGGCTCGCTGTCCGGCGAGCACGGGGACGGCAGGGCGCGCTCGGAATTGCTCACCCGCATGTACAGCCCGAAGATGATGAAGGCATTCGCCAGCTTCAAGGCGGCCTTCGATCCCGAGGGCCTGTTCAACCCCGGGGTATTGGTCAATCCGGAACGCATCGATGAGTCGCTGCGTCCCGGACCCGGGCAGCGCAGCTTCGAGCTGACGCCGGTTCATGCGCTCTCGCGCGACAAGGGTTCCTTGGTCAACGCGGTCAACCGCTGCGTGGGCGTAGGCCTGTGCCGTTCGGACGAGGGGGCCATGTGCCCGTCCTTCCAGGGCACTCATAACGAGGTCAACTCCACGCGTGGCCGTGCCCGGGTGCTTTCCGAGATGTTCCGCGGCACCACCTTGCCCGATGCCTACAAGTCCGAAGAGGTGAAGGACGCCCTGGACCTCTGTCTGTCCTGCAAGGCCTGCGCTTCCGAATGCCCGGTCAATGTGGATATGGCTACCTACAAGTCGGAGTTCCTGCACAAGTTCTACGAGGGTCGCATCCGCCCGATGGCGCACTACACCATGGGGTGGCTACCCAAGCTTACCCACTGGATGCACCAGGTGCCAGGTGCGGCATCCTTGGCCAACACCGTGCTGCGCTTCGAAGCGGTGCAACGGCTTGTCAAGAAGGTTGGCGGCATTGAACCGACACGCAAGATGATCACGTTCTCGGGCGAATCGCTGCAGCGCTGGGCGGCCAAGCGGAACGAAACAGAAGCCGCATCGCCGCAGGGCACCGTGGTGCTCTGGCCGGATTCCTTCAACAACCACCTGGATACCGGACCAGGCGAGGCGGCAGTCGAAGTGCTCGAAACCCTCGGCTACCGGGTGATCATTCCCGAAGGGTTCGTCTGCTGCGGTTTGACGTGGCACTCAACCGGCCAGCTGGATACCGCGCGCAAGGTCATCAAGCACACCTTGGACGTCATGGAACCCCTGGTCAAGGCCGGCTACCCGGTAATCGGCCTGGAACCGTCCTGCACGGTGATGCTCGGCCACGAAATCACCGAGCTGGTTCCCGAGGATCCTCGCGCGGCGGCGCTGTCGGCGGCCGTCGTGCCGTTCGCGGATCTGATCGCCAAGCATGTTCCGGCCGATGGCAAGCCCAGCGCCAGCTGGCCCTTCGAACAGCTGAACGTCGGCGCGGTGTCGCAAGTCCATTGCCATGAGCGTTCGCAGGGTGACCATGGCTCATCCTCGGCCGTGCTGCGCAGCATCGGCATTGCCGAGCGTGAAATCGAAACCGGCTGCTGCGGCTTGGCCGGCAACTGGGGATTCGAACCCGGACATGCAGAACTATCCCGCTCGCTGGGCGAACGCGAGCTCTTCCCGGCCATCCGCAATCGTGCGCAGGACGATGTGGTGCTCGCCGACGGATTCTCCTGCCGCACGCAGATCGCCGAGGGCACGGAGGTCCGCGGCATGCATCTGGCGCAGGTGCTGCTCAAGGCCAAGATCACCGGCTAGCCAGGCTCGGAACGCAGAAAACCGGCCCGGACACAGCGCGATGCTGCATCCGGGCCGGTTCTGCGATCCTGCTACGGCTGGTTGGCCGGCTGCTCGTTGCGCAGCCGTGCCTCGGCGATCTCGTTGATCCGTCCGCGGCACAGGTACCAGCCGCCGATGATCAGCGGGATGATGATCACCAGCGAGGCAACCGTCCAGGTGCCTACCGGATTATCGAAGGCCATCATCACCAGCACCAGGGCCAGGAAGCCCAGGGTTACCCAGCCTGAAACCGGGGCGAATGGCATCCGGAAGCTGGGTCGATCCTGCTCTCCGCGCTTGGCGGACTTCATCAGGGCCATCTGGCACAGCACGATCATCGCCCAGGAGGCAATGATGCCGATGGCAGCGAAGTTCAGCACGATCTCGAAGGCCTTGGCCGGGACCACGGCGTTGAGCACCACGCCGAGCACTGCCACCACGGCGGTGATCACGATGCCGCCGTAGGGTACCCCGGCCTTGTTCATGCGCCCGGCGAATTTCGGCGCCGAGCCGTTCAATGACATGGAGCGCATGATGCGCCCGGTGGAGTAGAGCCCGGCGTTCAGCGAGGACAGCGCCGCGGTGAGCACCACCAGGTTCATCACCACGTCCATGCCCTGCACGCCGATGGATCCGAAGAAGGTCACGAACGGCGATTCCCCGGCGCTGTACGCGGTGTAGGGCAGCAGCAGCGAGAGCAGTACCAGCGAGCCGACGTAGAATACGGCGATGCGGATGATCACGGTGTTGATCGCCTTGGGCATGACCTTTTCCGGATTCTCCGTTTCACCCGCGGCGGTGCCGATCAGCTCGATGGAAGCATAGGAGAAGACCACGCCCTGCATCAGCACCAGCACCGGCAGCAGGCCGTTGGGCAGCAGCCCCCCATTATCGGCCAGCAGCGAGAAGCCGACCTCATGCCCGTCCAGCGGGGTACCGAAGATGACGAAGTAGCAGCCGACAATCAGGAAGGCCACCAGGGCCACGACCTTGATCAGCGCGAACCAGAATTCCATCTCGCCGAAGGCCTTGACGGAGATCAGGTTCATGGTGAGCACCACGGCCAGCGCGGCCAGCGCCCAGAGCCACTGCGGCACCGAGCTGATCCACCCCACGTATTTGCCGAAGAAGCCCATGTACAGGGCGACCGCGGTGATGTCCACGATGGCGGTCATCACCCAGTTCAGCCAGTACAGCCAGCCGGTGGCGAAGGCCGCCTTCTCGCCGTAGAACTCGCGGGCGTAGGAGACGAAGGAGCCGGTCGACGGACGGTGCATGACCAGTTCGCCCAACGCCCGCAGGATCAGGAAGGCGAAGAAGCCGCAGACCGCGTAGCTGATGACGATGCCCGGGCCGGCCGCCTCGAGGCGCCCTCCGGCGCCCATGAACAGGCCGGTGCCAATCGCTCCGCCAATGGCGATCATCTGCATCTGCCGGGAGGACAGGCCCTTGTGGTAATCGTTGTCGCCGGCCGTCAGCGCGGCATCGGGGACGTGCGCCGCGGTGGCGTGCGGAGTGGAATTATCCATATGATTCCTCGGATCTAGTCGGTGAGGTTGGCGAGGCGCTCGGGGGAGAGCAACTCATTGAGGTCTTCGGCCGAGAGCAGGCCGCGTTCGAGCACCAGCTCGGCCACGCCGCGTCCGGTGTGCAGCGCTTCGAGGGCCACCGAGGTGGATGCCGCGTAGCCCAGTCGCGGGTTCAGCGCGGTGACCAGGCCGATGGAGTTCTCCACCTCGCGGCGCAGCGCCTGCTCGTCCACGGTGATCCCGTCGATGCACTTGTGCGCCAGGGTCAGGCAGCCGTTGGCCAGGTGCTTCAGGGAGAGCCCGATCGAGTGCACAATCACCGGCTCGAAGGCGTTCAGCTGCAGCTGCCCGCCCTCGGCGGCCATTGTCACGGTCAAGTCGTGGCCCACCACCTGGTAGGCGATCTGGCTGACCACTTCCGGGATCACCGGGTTGACCTTGCCGGGCATGATCGAGGAACCGGACTGCACGGCCGGCAGCTGCAGGTCGTTCAGGCCAGCGCGCGGACCGGAGGAGAGCAGGCGCAGGTCGTTGCAGATCTTGGAGATCTTCAGCGCCACGCGCTTGAGCACGCCCGAGAGGTGCACGAACGCGCCCACATCCGAAGTGGCTTCGATCAGGTCCGGGCTGGTGGTCAGCGGGAGGCCGGTCAGCTCGCGCAGGTGGCGGCAGGCGGCCTCGGCATAGCCGGCCGGGGCGTTCAGCCCGGTGCCGATGGCGGTGGCGCCGAGGTTGATCTCGGTGACCAGGCACAGCGATTCTTCCAGCCGCGCCCGGTCCTCGCCCAGGGTCACGGCCCAGCCGCGGAACTCCTGGCCCACGGTCATCGGCACGGCGTCCTGCAGCTGGGTGCGGCCCATCTTCACCACGGTGCGGAACTCGGCGGCCTTGGCGATGCACGAATCCTGCAGCACCTCGATGGCTGCCAGCAGCGGCTGGGTGGCGAAGTGCGTGGCGATGTTCACCGCGGTCGGGTAGGCGTCGTTGGTGGACTGCGAGAGGTTCACGTGGTCGTTGGGGTGCAGGTGCTGGTACTCGCCCTTGGCATGGCCCAGGATTTCCAGCGCCAGGTTGGCGATGACCTCGTTGGCGTTCATATTGGTGCTGGTGCCGGCCCCGCCCTGGATCGGGTCGATGATGAATTGCTCATGCAGCGCCCCGCCGGCGATGGCCTCGCAGGCCTGGTCGATGGCGTTCGCGCGCTGGGCGTCCAGCAGCCCCAGCTCGTGGTTGGCACGCGCCGCGGCCTGCTTCACGCGCGCCAATGCGCGGATCAGGTGCGGGTTGCCGGACAGCTCGGTGCCGGTGATGTCGAAGTTCTCCTTGGCGCGCAGCGTGTGCACGCCCCAGTAGGCATCCGCCGGGATATCGCGGTCGCCGATCAGGTCATGCTCGCTGCGGGTCTGGCCGCTGAGCAAGGTTTCAGGCATGGTGGATTCTTCTCCAGGATTCGTTGAAATGGTTGGAACGGAAAAAATTACAGTGCGGCCAGCAGGCCCACGGGCGCACCGCCGCCGAAGGCCGGGCTGGTAGCCAGCGGTTCAAGGGCGATCGCGGCCTCGGAGCCCAGGTGCTCGGCGAGCAGCTTGGCGGTGATCGGCATCCGGGCGCGGTCCGAGCCGTCGGCGATCTTCACGGCCAGCGCGCTGCCATCGGGCAGGCCCACGGCCTGGATGCCCTCGAAACCGTCCTTGGCCACGGAGCCGGGCACCGCGCGCATCAGGGCGGTGACATCGCGGCCAACGCCGGCTACCAGTTCCGGGTAGCCGGCCATTGCCGCGGCCACGCGTGCCTCGGCGGTGCCTTGCGCGGCGCTGGCCAGCTTGCCGAAGGCGCGGGCCAATCCGGCCAGGGTCATCCGGTAGACCGGGGTGCCGCAGCCGTCGGTGCTCACCCCGGAGATCTGTTCGCCCGAAAGATCCTCCACGGTGTCCTGCAGCAGCTGCAGGAGGCGCTCGTCGTGCAGGTAGTTGGCGGTGTCCCAGCCCTTGAGCTCGCACAGGGCCGCCAGTGCGGCGTGCTTGCCCGAGCAGTTCTGCGCGAGCGCGGTGGCCTTGCCGCCAGCGGCCAGGTAGTCCTGGCGCTCGGCAACGCCGTAGGGCAGGTCGGTGGAATTGCGCAGCGCTGTGTGGTCCAGGCCGGCGGCGGCCAGCGTGGATTCGGCGACCTGCAGGTGGCGCGGGCTCCCGGAGTGGCTGGCCGAGGCCAAGGCCAGCTGCTGGTCGTCGAGCTGCAGTCCGGCGCGCAGCATGCCCACGGCGAACAGCGGCTTGAGCGCCGAGCGCGGGTAGAACGCGGCCTGGGCATCGCCGCGGCTGGCGGCGATGGAGCCGGCGGGATCCAGCAGCACGGCCGAGCCGTAGTGGATGGACTCCACGGCCTCGCCGCGGGTGGCGATGACCAGCGGTTCGTGCTGCGGCAGTGCCTCAACGACCAGCGAAGCGCGCAGGGTCTGGGGATCGGCGGGGGTCACTTCTTGCTCCTGACTATGGTGGATACTGCTTGCTGCACCGCATTGAGGTGCTTGGCCATCGCATTGTTGGCCGCTTGCGGGTCTTGGGCGGCGATGGCCTGGTAGATTTCCTGGTGCTCCGAGTTCGACGGCGACCGGCGGCCGGCAACCAGGTTCACGGTCTCGGACTGGCGGGCCATGGCCTCGCGGATGTCCGCGACGACCTTGGAGAACACCGAGTTGCCGCTGGCCTGGGCGATCGCGGCATGGAAGGCGGCGTCCAGCTCGACCCAGGCTGCCGGGTCGTCTTCCTGCTCCATCGCCTCGATCAGCCCGCTGATCCGCTCCAGGTCCTCGGCGGTGCGCCGGGTGGCGGCGAGGGTGGCAGCCGGGATTTCGATATGCGGACGGGCTTCGTGCAGGTCGTCGGAGGAGAACGTGCCCAGTTTCAGCTCGCGGGTGGGCCGGTGGGAGACCACGAAGGTGCCGCGCCCGGTTTCGGTGCGGGTCAGGCCCAGGGCCGCGCAGGAGCGCAGCGCTTCGCGGATGACCGAGCGGCTCACGCCGTAGTCGGCCGCGAGGGCAGCTTCGGATCCCAGTTTCGCGCCGATGGCGATTTCCTGGGCTTCAATGGCTAGGCGGAGTGCATGGAAGACGCCTTCGGCAGCGGATCGTCGTTCGATCGGTTGCTGTCCGGGTGTCCAGCTGTCAGACAGGTTCACGTGTACCAGTCTGGGGTGTGATCCACTTAACGTCAAGTCGGGAACTGGAGCAATCGGGAATGCTCAGGTCAGCGACGCGCGAACACCGCGGACGCGATGCCACAGGCAAGGTATCCGCGGTGTTCGCCGCTGGTCCTCAGTCTTTCTCCAGGATGCTTTTCAGCGCCCGGAGATCAGCCATATTGGCTCGCCGCATCATCATTTCCATCAGCGGGCCGGCCAGTTTGCCGAAGCCAGTTGGCTCGCCGTCATTGCGCAGGTGGACCCGGGTCGCCGTTGGCCCTATCGCTTCGAAGCGATAGGTGGTGCGCATGGGAAACGGGTCCTGCGCGGTGGCCATGACCAGTTCCTCGTTCTCCGCGAACCTGGTGACTTCGTAGGTGTAGGAAAGCTTCCGTCCAAGGAACCTGGCTTCGAAGGCGGTGTGTGATCCGAGGCCGAAGCCATGGAGATCCAGCCGGCGCACCGAGTGGATATTCCGGTACCACGCTGGAGCGTTCAGCGTGTTCATCGCGTAGCCGGCCACCACCGAACGTGGCCGGTCGATAGCGATGCTCGTGGAGACGTCAACCATGGGAGGTCCTCAGGCTCCTGCGGGAACGCGGCCGGTGAACGCAATCAGGCAATCCAGGCTGCTGGCGGATTCGGCGACCATGGTTTCTTCCGCGAAGGAACCGGAGGTGCGCTGAGCCGGTCCCACAGTCTTACGTGCCAAGCCCAGTACGTATTCCGCGTGGCCAGGATGGATCGCGAACTCCTGGCCGGTCGCCTGGGCGAAGTCCCACCCGTGAACCATCAGTTCCAGATTCAGGATCCCGGCAACCACTGAAGCCGGCATGACAGCGAATCCGAGATCAATCTCGCCGGCAACGCCGCGAGCGGCAAAAGCCTCCAGGGTCGGCTGCACCAGGTTGGCGATGCGTGCTTCCGGCGCCAGGGCCGGGTCATCGGATACCGCAGCGCCCAGGGCACCGCCGATCATCGAGACCGAACCCGCAAGGTGATCCAGCAGCTCGCTCACGGAGAACTCGGAGCAGGGAGTGGCTTTGGCCAGGTCCGCTGCGCAGATGTTGTTCAGGATGAACTGCAGGGCTGCCACGGAGCCCTCGGCGGAAACGATCGGATTCTGCGGCTCGGGCACGGCGTTCCACTCGTCGATGGCTGCTTCGCCGGTTTCGGCAAACTCCTTCAGCCGATCCAGGAAGTGGTTCCATCCCTCGGCGTGGCCCGAGGACTGCTCGGCGTCCAGCCCCTCATGGCGCAAGGTCAGGGCCGTGCCCTGATCCAGCGGTTCCAGGGTGATGAAAACCGTCGAATCGCCGGGCGGAACGGCATCCGAACCTTCCCATCCCATGGTGAAGACCAGGCGCTTGCCGGGCTCGATTTCGGTGAAAGTGCCCGAGGCCTGGTGGCCCGGACCCATGGTGAAGCGGTAGCTGCCGCCGGTCTGCAGGTCAACGCGGTTGGCAACGGTTTGCCAGCGGCGAAGGCGTTCCGGGTTGGTGACCAGTGCAAAGGCGGTGTCGGCGTCAACGGGGAGGATGACTGTTCGTTCAAAGCTCATGGCTTTTCTCCTGGTGGCTGGTGCGGTGGCCCATTGAACGACGCCAATTCGGCGGCCTCGGCAACGAGCAGGTCGAGTTCGGTATTCCAGAACGAGTCAAGGAGGGCCTTGAGCTTCGTGATGCCTGCAGGGTCCAGCGAGTAGTAGCGGCTGCGGCCATCCTTGCGGGCTTGCAGCAGTCCTACGTCAATCAACAGCAGCAGGTGTTGCGAGATGGCGGAGCGGCTGACGGCGAAGTTCGCGGCCAGTTCCGTCACCGTGCGTTCCCCGGAACCCAGCAACTGAATCAAGCGCCTGCGCGTTGGCTCGGAAGCGACTTCCAGTAGATCAAGCATGAAAAATACGTTAGCAGTCACTAACGCGTTGTTGCAAGGGGTTCGGAGCAGCTTTTTAGGGCAGATGCGGAAGGCGCCGTTAAAGCACTAGTGGGCGCCGCGGCAAAATGCCGTAGCGCCCACTCATGGCGAAAATACTTAAGGGATCGTGATGATCTGGCCGGCGTAAGCCAGGCCGCCACCGAAGGCGAAGAGCAACGCCTTGGAACCCGAAGGCAATGGCTCATCCGAAGCCATCAACTTGGAAAGGGCCAGCGGAACCGAAGCGGCCGAAGTGTTGCCCGAGTACACCACATCGGTGGCCACGCGCGCGTTCGGTGCGCCGATTTTCTCTGCCAATGGCTCGATGATGCGCAGGTTGGCCTGGTGCAGGACAATGGCATCCAGCTCCTCAGGCTTCATGCCGGCACGGTCGATGATTTTCGAAGCGATCTTCGGCAGCTGCGTGACGGTCCAGCGGTAAACGCTCTGGCCGTTCTGCGCGAACTTCATGTTGTTTTCTTCTTCGATGCGCACTGCATCGGACAGGGATGGAACCGAACCCCAGACCACCGGCGAGATGCCGTTGTCTTCCGACGCGGTGATCACGAAGGCGCCAGCGCCGTCCGCGGTCAGCACGCAGGTGGTGCGATCGGTGAAGTCGGTGTAGTCGGTGAGCATCTCCGAGCCGATAACCAAGGCATTCGTCGCCGAGCCAGCGGCAATGGTGCCCTGGGCCAGGCCAACGGCGTGGGCAAAGCCTGCGCAAGCCACGTTCACGTCCACCGCTGCCGGCCCTTGGTCCATGCCCAGGGCGTTAGCTACGCGTGCGGCCATGTTCGGCGAACGGTCCGTAGCGGTGCAGGTGGCGACGATGATCATGTCGATATCGGCTGCCTTGATGCCAGCTGCGTTGCCCAGCGCCATCTCTGCGGCCTTGATGGCCATGGAGTCTACGGTTTCAACACCGGTTCCCCAGCGGCGTTCTTCGATGCCGACACGTCGGGTGATCCATTCATCGCTGGTTTCCACCAACTTTTCCAGCTCGGTGTTAGGGACGATGCGCTCTGGCTGGAAGTGGCCAAAGGCGACGACTTTGCTGCCGGTCATGGATATAGCTCCTCGGTGGATTCAAATCTTCTCTTCTAAGATTAGTCGTTTTGGATGCTACTCGCCGTTCATATGCGCCAGAAAGCATGTGTCAGCCAGTTTTACCTGACTTCCATGGCCGATTTGTCCGATTATCGGCAAAACCCCGATTCTTCAGGACTTCATATGGCGTCGACACCCTGTTCACCTGCTGGCAAGAACCCCGGCGTTCAATGGGATGAAATGCAGCAGCCGTGAAGGAGGAAAAAATGGAACCTCTGACGATAATCCAATTGAGCGACACCCACCTGCGTCCCGAAGGGCAGCTGCTTCACGGATCCATTGATTCGTGGCAACGAACAGAACAGGCGCTGGAAGCAGCCGCGTATCTGGGTCCGGATGCCATTGTGGTGACCGGCGATATCGCAGACCGCGGTTCGGACATCCATGAGCGGGCCGCAGGGATCTTCAACCAGGCCCAGCGCGAACTGGATTGTCCGGTCATCACCGTTCCGGGCAACCATGATCCGTTGGGCGCGATTGGAGAATCCTTCAACACCAGGCGTCTGTCCACCGGTCCGCATCCAGCCGACACGGTGCACGAGGTCCTGGGGCTTCGGATTATCGGCTTGGACAGCGGGGGATTCCAGTTGGCCCGGGGACGCTTGGAACAGCGGCAGCTCGATTGGCTTGCCTCGCTGCTGGCGGTTCCGGCGCCGCGCGGATCCCTGCTTCTGCTGCACCATCCTCCGGTGGAAGCCGCCAATGAAGCCCGCGCCGGCCGCGGGCTGGAGAACCCGATGGAGCTGGCGGCCATCGCCGCCGGAAGCGATATCCGTGCAATCCTTTGCGGCCACTACCATCAGGCGTCCACCAGCCAGCTGTTGAGCACCCCGGTGTTCATGGCTCCTGCAGTGTCCTACAACATGAATCCATTTGCCCCGACGCAGATCGTTGACGAGCCCGCAGCGGGATTCAATGTCATCAAGGTCGGGGCGAAATCGGTCGACGCGTTCGCTGCATCCAGCGGCCAGTACGCCGCGCTGCACGCGAGCACCCCGCTGCCAGCGCCGGTCAAGAGTTCGCAGACCGGCAACTGACTTCAAGAACACTACTTCGCACCGGGCACCTGTTGCTTCGGTGCATGCCAGAAAGAAGAAGACGATGAGCGCAAAGAACCTGATCCTGATCCGCCACGGACAGACCGAATGGAACAAGGCAGGACGCCTGCATGGACGCAGCGACCTGCCACTGAACGATACCGGCATCCGCCAAGCCCAGCAGCTGGCCACCGAGCTGGCACCCGAAGGTACTTGGGACGCGGTGTATTCCTCCCCGTTGTTCCGTGCCCGCCAAACAGCGCAGATCCTCGCCAATAGCCTGGGCATCCGTGCCCTGCACGAAAACCAGGAACTGATGGAGCAGGACTTCGGCGATCTCGAAGGCACCCTGGTGGCCGATGGCGCCGACGAACAGCGCCAGCTGCTGGTTGGCACCGGAGAAACCGAAGAGCATCTGGTGGGGCGTGCAGTGAACGCATTGTTCAAGATCTGCCATCAGCATCCCGGGCAGAACGTGATGGTCGTGAGCCATAGCGCCTTGATCTGCTCGGTAATCGCCGCGCTCACCGGCGAAAGCAATCCGCGCATGGCCAATGGAACCTATGTCGAGCTGGATGCGCAGCTACTGGTCAACCACGTCTCGCGCGAATCGCTGTGGCATTAGGAAGCAAAGGGCAAAGCCGCGTGCCGGCCATGGATCATGGCCGGCACGCGGCTTTGCGTTCTAGTCAGCGGCGGGCTAGCAGCAGCTGAAGCAGCGGCTTACCACCAGGATGCGCCTTCGACGGTGACCTGGGGCTTCTCGCCGTACCAATCCACGCTGCCCGTGAAGCTGCGGGTGAGCTCTTCTTCGTCGTAATCAATGAACTCCGTGTCATTGAGCTTGTACTTGAAGACGATCTCGGAGCTTGAGAAACTGCCCGATTCCTCGATGGCCACGCTTTCAGCATGCGACTTCACAGAGAACGATGCGATGTCCTTGGACTGCAAGGTGCTCGGGCAACCGTCATCGAGGTTGGTTGGAACGGTCACGCAGGCAGTAGCGAACTTCTTGACCTCATCCAGAACCAGCTCGTCGAGCTTCTCGGTGGTGGTCGTAACCAGCGCCGCCTGTGCCGGCTGCGAATCAGGATGGTTGACGCGCAATTCCTGCGCTTCGCTCGTCAGGTATTCATTGCCAGGCGCTGAGACATCATAGATGCCCGGGTAGGCATAGAAGCTGCCGGTGAAGGAACGTCCCTCGCCGTAGTAGTCCTCGCTTTCAAGCAGCTTGACCTTGGCCTTGCCGACAGTGACTTCCGAGCTCTTATCGGAGGTGATCTCCACCGGAACAATCAATGATTCATTGAGCACCCAGGTATCGAGCAGGCCGAAGTCCTTGTCGCCCGCGTCGACATTGAAGGAGCGTTCGTGGCGCTCGCCGTTGATGGAGTAGATCGCTCGCACACGGGCCGAGTCCTTGCCCTTGGATTCCTCGATGACATCAACGAGTTCCAAGCGCTGCTTGGCGTTGCCCAGGACATCGTCGCTGAGCAGGACGCGCGAGGCGTTGTCGATCCCCGGGTCGACCATCTCGGTCGCCTTGCCGGCCTGGCCCTCGGCAAGCAGCGCGAGGTATTTCTCAACTTCAGCTTCGGGCTTGCGCTGCCCGTTCAGGTAGGCGATGGCACCGAAGCCCAGACCGGCAATGACTGCCAGCGCAAGAACCGAGAAGCCAACGGCCTTGGCCTTCTTCTTGGACTCTTCCGAGGCCGGGGCCAGCGCCGGAGCCGGTTCACCAGCCATCGGCTGGCCGTTGGCGGCCGCGGCAGGGGTGGATTGGGCTGCGGCGGCAACTGGAGCAGCCTGGCTGGGTGCGGCTGCAACCGGCGAAGCCGGAGCAACGGCGGGTGCCTGGCCGGAAATCCATCGCGCCGCGGCGTCCTTGCCGGCAATCACTGCCAGCAGGGATGGGGCGAAGCGGTAGACCTGCAAGGGCAGGACTTCTGCCAGCAGCGAGACAACTGCGGCCCCGAGTGCCAGGAAGATCACCGAGTACCAGGTGATGCCGTAGGACATGCTGCCGCTCATGTTGCCCATCTCGTTGGCGGTGATAGCGCCACCCAGGGAGATGTTGGTCAGCCCGGCAAGAATCATCCACAGGACCAAAGCCGCTACTGGCAGCTGCCAAGCGCGCTGCAGGTTGAAACCAGTGGCCAGTCGACCACGGTGCACGCCAATACGGATAGCCGCCAGGAGTACCAGGAGGGCGCTCAGGACCAGGAGCCAAGCACCCTTGCCGTCGGCGATATCCCAGATGCGCAGGACGGATTCGGGCAGGGCATCGGCGGTGTATTCGCCCAGGAAGCTGGCCATGCCGGAGACATTCGGAGCCAGCGCCCCGAGGAAGCCCAACGCTGCCACATATGAACCGATGGTTCCCAGCAGCGGGAGCAGGATCAGGCCCAAGCTCCAGGGCATGTCATCTGGACGCTGGGTGAATGCGGCAATGATGCCGCCCAAGGCGAAAGCCGCCAAGGTCGAAACGGCCAGGGCCACGGCCTCGCGGACGCCGGTAATCAATGGGGATCCGGCGTTGGCGCGCTGGGGTGCGGTGGCAAGGAACTGCGAGAAGAAAACGGCCAAGGCAATCGTGAAGAAGACACCTGCATATCGCGGGGACACCGCGGCGGAGAAGAATTCGCCACCCTGGATGCTGAGCTTCCCGAAGAGCGCAATGACCAGGAAGACCAATGCCAGGACCAGCGCGTGCAGTCCGGAGGCCAATGCAGCGCTCTTCCAACCGCCGTTGCGTGCGCCACGACGCAGCTTGCGCACGATCAGGTAGTTCGCGGCGCAGATTGCCACGATGGAGGTGACCGAAACGAGGGCGAATGCGAGGCTGAGCTCGCCGAACATGCCGAATCCGCCTCCGGATCCGGTGATCTTCAGCCCGCCGCCCAGGACGGCACCGAAGACCATGATGAAGGCCTTGAAGGAATTGAGCCGGGACGCCACGTTGAATTCAGCGGAGCTGCCGCCACCGATCTCCTTGGCCATCGAGGCCAGGGGGATCAGATAGCAAAGAGCCAGGACGATGCCAATGGCCGCAATGGCGCCGGCTTGGAATCCAAGAAGCTGCAGGCTGGCACGCGACTTCAATTCCAGGACCGCGTTGGTGAATTTCCTGACCTGCCGGTTCTGCCCGGCATTCTGGAACGGGTTCGCCGGTGCCGCCGGCGCTGGCAATGGATCCAAAGGTGCCGGTGGCACCTTTGGATCATCAGGCAATTGCGTATATTCCAAGGTGAGTCCTCACATGGTGCGATGATGGCGTCACATCCGGGCGTTCTTGGAAACTTAAAGTCGAACAATTGGAATATGACCTTCCAATTACATAACAAGTAAGTGGAGGAACAAAGTCCAGTTAAGAAACATGCGGCGGGTTTAAGGAGCGAGTTCCGCCTTTCACTTCACCGGTAAAAGGACAAGCCGGTGCGGTTGTATCCCGGCAGACCCAACCGCACCGGCTAATCGGACAGCGGCTACAGCGAACGCAGCACCATTGCGGTGCCCTGGCCGCCGCCACCGCAGATGCCGATGGCGCCCAGCGAGCCGGCCGGCATCTCGTGGAGCTGGCGGGCCAACGTGCCAATGATGCGTGCACCGGAAGCGCCGATCGGGTGGCCCAGGGCAATCGCGCCACCATGCGGATTCACGATGGAGGCATCGAGACCCAGTGCCTTGGTGGACTGCACCGAAACAGCGGCGAACGCCTCATTGATTTCGACGGCCTTCAGATCCTGGGCTTTGGCGCCGGCCTTCTCCAGGGCTGCGCTGATGGCATTGGATGGCTGCTCGTGCAGGGTGCGGTCCGGGCCGGCAACGAAAGCGTGCGAGAGAATTTCAGCCAGCGGCTCCAGGCCCAGGCGCTCAATGGCCGCATCGCTGGCCAGCACCACGGCTGCTGCGCCGTCGGTGATCTGCGAGGAGTTGCCTGCGGTAATGGTGCCTTCCTTGGCAAAGGCCGGACGCAGCTTGCCCAAGGATTCCACGGTGGTTGCTTCGCGGATGCCATCATCTTCGCTGATCGTGGTGTCGCCGCGACGGCTGGAAATGGTAAATGGCGCAATCTCGCCGGCTGCGAAATCTCGGGCCGCGGCAGCGCGCTGGTGGGATGCGGCCGAGACCGTATCCTGGGCCTCGCGGGTCATCGACAACTTGGCATTGTGCTCCTCGGTGGAAGCGCCCATCGAACGCTTCTCGGCAGCATCGGTCAGGCCGTCGTATTCCAGGGTGTCAATCAGTTCAATGGCACCGTACTTGGTTCCGGCACGGGCGCGCTGCACATGCGGAGCCAGCGACATGGATTCCTGGCCGATAGCCAGGACAACGTCTGCCTCGCCGCTATTGATCAGGCGGGCTCCTGCCACAACGGCCTCGGCACCTGAGAGGCATACGGCATTCACGGCGATGGCCGGAACGTCCAGCGCAATGCCGGCACCCACAGCGGATTGACGGGCCGGGTTCTGGCCGGCGCCACCTTGCAGCACCTGGCCGGCGATGACCTGCTGGACCTCGCTGGGATCAACTCCGGCACGTTCCAGCGCGGCCTTGCCGGCATGGGCGCCGAGCTCGGTGGCTGGAACAGCGGCGAAGGCGCCGTTGAATTTCACGAATGGGGTACGGGCGTAGCCCACAATCTTTGCGGTCATGCTTTCAGATCCTCCACAATATCCACGGCAAATTCTGCTGCCGTGATGTCCTTGATGGTTTCCACGCTTTCACCCGGGGCTACTGCACGCAGGGTCAAGGTCGAGTTTTCTATATCAAACACTGCTCGGTCGGTGATGATGCGGTTGACCACGCCGACTCCGGTGAGCGGCAAGTCGCATTTCTCCACAATCTTGGACGTCCCGTCCTTGGCCACGTGATCAGTCAGAACGATCACGCGCGGGGTGCCGGCGACCAGGTCCATGGCTCCGCCCATGCCCTTGACCAGCTTGCCCGGGATGGTCCAATTGGCCAGATCGCCATTGGCGGCCAATTGCAGGGCGCCGAGGATCGCGGTCTGGACGTGGCCGCCGCGGATCATGCCGAAGGAGGTCGCCGAATCGAAGAAGCTGCCGCCGGGCAGGATGGTCACGGTCTGCTTGCCTGCATTGATCAGATCCGCATCTTCTTCACCTTCATAGGGGAAGGGACCCATGCCCAGCAGGCCGTTTTCGCTTTGCAGCTTGACCGAAACGCCTTCCGGCAGGTTGTTGGCCACCATCGTGGGGATTCCAATACCGAGATTCACATACTGGCCGTCGGTTAATTCGCTAGCGGCAATGGCCGCCATTTCATCGCGAGTCCACATGCTCAGGCCTCCTTTCGGCTGCGCACGGTGCGCTGTTCAATGTCCTTGACCGCATCGGCCTGCACCAGGGTCTGCACGAAGATGCCGGGGGTCTCCACCAGCGACGGATCCAGGTAGCCCTCGACAATTTCCTCGGCTTCGGCGAAGGTGTGGCGGCCGGACATGGCGGCCAGCGGGTTGAAGTTCTTCGAGGTCATCCGGTAGCGCAGGTTGCCTTCGGCGTCGGCCTGGTGCGCCTTGACCAGTGCGATATCGGCAAAGATTCCGCGCTCGAGGATCGCTGGCTTGCCGTTGAATTCCATGACATCCTTGCCTTCGGCGATCGGAGTTCCCACGCCGGTGGGGGTGAAGAAGGCGGGAATGCCCACCCCGCCAGCGCGCAAGCGCTCGGCCAAGGTGCCCTGCGGGCAGAATTCAACTTCCAGGTCCCCATCGAGGAACTGCTGTGCGAACAGCTTGTTCTCCCCGACGTAGGAGGCCAGGACCTTGGAGACCTGCTTATTTTCCAGCAGGATGCCCAGCCCCTTGCCGTCTACGCCCATGTTGTTTGACACGATGGTCAGGTTGGTTGCCTTCGAATCCCGCAGTGCGGTGATCAGGCGGTTGGGGATGCCGGAGAGGCCGAAACCGCCTACTGCGATGGTCATGCCATCCTTGACGACGGCAGCCAAGGCGGCGGCTGCGTCATCCCGAAACTTCGTTGTCATCGATTCCTCCATGTGTCCACTATGTGGAGCGCGGATCTGCTTATCCTCTAACGTACGTAGTCGCAGGTGAGCATGCAATAGACCCGGTGCATTGCCGGGTAACTGGTCGGATGGTGAGGAGGAACGGCCAAGCGGTCCATATTATGGACATAGCTGAGAGGGCTAGACGATGTCGAACTCATTGCCTTCGATATCGAACATGCAGATAGCGAAATGGCCCATCTCTGGCATGTCGTGAACGGTGCGGACTTTGGCCCCCAGGGCCACCAGGCGCTCTGCCTCGTCGGTGATGATTTGCCTGCGTTCTTCGAAGCGAACGCCGCGGCCGCCGCTGACCAGCAAGTCCAGATGCAGGCGATTCTTGATGCTCTTGGCCTCCGGTACCTGCTGGAACCAAATCCTTGGCCCACCACCTTGCGGATCGACCAGCGACTCCGGTTCATCACCGGTTCCGGGCGGCAATTCATCATCCGGCACGCCCATGGACTGCCAGTAGGCGCGCCACGTGGGATGCCCGTCCGGGGCGGGCTCGGGAACGTAGCGCAAGGCTTCGGCCCAGAACCGGACCATTGCTTGCGGGCCGGCGCAGTCGATGACGATTTGCCATGTATTTTCCATGTGCTGAATTATCCGCCGACCAGCTCGATAGCAACAGGGGTACGGCGACAAAGTATGAAGAGGGAATTATCCGGCCCGTAACCGATCGTCCATAATGTGGTCATGAGCAATTCCCCGGCTGGAACCCAAGTCGTAGGGCGGCTGGCTGCCGTGCTTCGCACCGTGAGCACCGCAATGCCCGAGGGCATCACCACGACGCAAACTGCCCGGAGCACCGGTTTGGCCCGGCCCACCGTGCATCGCCTGCTCAGCGCGTTGGCCACCGAAGGATTCTGCGACCACGATCATCGCACCGGCCGCTGGCTGCTTGGCCCCGAGCTCTACCTCATGGGAGCGGTGGCAGCCGAGCGCTACGACATCAGCGAACTGGCCCGCGAGCATGTTGCCGCGCTGGCCGAGGCGACCGGGGAAAGTGCGTTCCTCTCGGCGCGGCGAGGGGACGAAACCGTGTGCTTGCTGCGCCAGGATGGAGCCTTTCCCATCCGCTCGTTCGTGCTGTATGAAGGACGGCGCTTCCCGCTGGGAGTCGCTTCGGCCGGAATCGCGATCCTTGCTTTCCTGCCTGAACAGGGCATTGAGCGCTACCTGCGCGATGCCGATCTAGAGCCAGGATATGGGCCGGCGCATTCGCGCGAAGAGCTGCGCAAAAAGGTCGCCGAAACCCGCCAGCTGGGCTATTCGGTCAACCCCGGCTTGATCGTCGAGGGCAGCTGGGGCATGGGCGCTGCGGTTTTCGACAACTCGGGACAGCCTGCCTGGGCACTGAGCCTGACCGGGATCCACACGCGCTTTGAAGCGGACCGCCGCGAAGAGCTGGGCAACCTGCTGCTGCACCACGCGCATGAGTTGTCCACCAAGCTGTCGGCCCGGTCAAGCACGCTTCCACGCTAGTTTTTCCTTCCCCGGTACAAAGCTTCCTGCGGTAATCTTTCAGATCGGCGGGAATGCCTATTTCCAGGATTCCCCGTGACGCAGCCAAGTGCAGAAGGACGGAAAATTTGGGCACTATCCCGGCCGGAATCAACACCCCGCAGGTCATCGTTGACGTAGCGAAGCTCCAGCAGAACATTGACCGGGTGGCCCACCGAGTGGCGAGCCAGGGCCTGAAACTGCGCCCGCATGCCAAGACGCACAAGATGCATGAAATCGCCGAACGCCAGATGGACGCCGGTGCCGCCGGACTCACCGTGGCAACTGTCGGCGAAGCCCTCGCGTTTGCGCTGCACGGGGTCGCGAAGATCTTCATCGCCTACCCTTTGTGGGTCAATGAATCCCAGGCGGCACGCATCCTGGAGCTGATGCGCCGTGCCAAGCTGAGCATCGGCACGGACTCTGTCCAGGCCGTGCAGCAGATGGCCAGGATGCTGGGGGAGAAGGCCTCCAAGATCAAGCTCGTCATCGAGATCGACAGCGGCCATCACCGAAGCGGCACCAGCCCGCAAGGCGCGGTGGAAATAGCCGATGCCGCCCGTGCAGCAGGCATGCGCGTGCATGGGATCTTCACTTTCCCCGGCCACAGCTACTCGCCGCACGGCATCGACGCGGCACTCAACGATGAGCACAAGGCCCTGGCCGAAGCGGCGTGCCTGCTGCGCGAGGCCGGGCATGCCATCAAGCGCATCAGCGGGGGCTCCACCCCGACCGCCGAACTGAGCGACAACTCGGTGCTGACCGAGGTGCGTCCAGGGGTATACGTCTTCGGCGATGCGCAGCAGTTCGAGCTGGGGCGCGTGCGCTGGGAGGATATTTCCCTGACCGTCGCCTCCACCGTGATCAGCCGCCATGAAGGCGATGGGCAGATTCCCCGGCGCATCGTGCTGGACGCCGGCAGCAAGGTGCTCGGAAGCGACCGCCCGGCCTGGGCCACCGGATACGGGCGCATCGCCCAGTGCCCTGAAGCCCGCATCAGCGCACTATCGGAGCATCACGCCACCGTGCTGTGGCCCGAGCACTTGGACCTGCCGGCCCACGGCGAGCAGCTCCACGTCATCCCGAACCATGTCTGCGTCGCGGTGAACCTGGTCGACAACGTGCTGGCAGTGCATGAGGACGGCACCAGCGAGGTATGGGATGTAGCGGCCAGAGGACTGAACTTCTAGATTCTGAACCTAGCTGGCCCTTTCAAGGAACCGCAGCAGGCAGCGCGAAGCCGGATCCAAATGGTTCTTGGTCCCCAGCTGCCGTTTGGAACGGCGCAGCGCCGCCAATTTTTCCGGATCGTCCGCCAGCTCCAGCACACGGGGATCGATATAGGAGCCGGCCGCGATTTCGGGAGTATTGCCCAGTTTTCCGGCGGCCTGCTCGATGGCCAGCTTGCGCAGATTCCTGGCATCATCGGCAGCCATAGCCGAGGCGGGAGCCTCGATCAGTGCCCTGAAAGCCGCTAAGCTGCCGCCCCAGGTCCTGAAGTCCTTGGCGGTGAATCCGCTACCCAGATGCTCCTCGAGGTACCGGTTGATTTGCGCAGGCTGGAGCAGGTGCGAGTGCCCATCGTCATCCAGGTAGCGGAAAAGCTCGTAGCCCGGCTGATCGCGCAATTGGACCAGTACTCGTGCCAGTCGCCGGCTCCTGATTTTCACATGCTGCTGCTGGCCGCTCTTGCCGGGAAACTCGAGGGTGGCGCAATGCCCTTGGACCTCCAGATGCTTGGCTCGCAGCGAAGCGGCCCCGAACGATTGGTTGGAACGCGAGTAGGCGTGCGTGCCGATGCGCAGCAGATGCAGATCCAGCAGCAGGACCACGGCCGCAGTGACCCTGTCCTTGTCGTTTCTTCCCCGGCGCAGATCCCGCAGCAGCTGGCGGCGGAGATTGGGCAGTGCGCGGCCGAACGCCGGCAACCGGTCGAATTTGGCGGCATCCTGCCGCTCGCGGAAATCGGGGTGGTAGATCATCTGGGTGCGTCCTGCCGCATCGATTCCGCGAGCTTGGACCTTGGCCCGCGCACTGGCAGCGATCTGGACCTGTTTCCATGCCGGCGGGATCGACAATTGCCTGATCCGATCCAGCAGGTGCTGGTCCTTCACCGTGCGTGCCCCTTCCAGGTAGAAGAAGCCGGTTCCCGCGCGCCGGCGCGTGATGGGAAGCCGTTTGCTTCGGCGTGCTGGCATGGATGCCTCCCGGTAGTTGCGTAGCCGTGCAATCACGCACACGCTATCGCCGATCGCTGCCCTGCTCCGGGTGTTCGCAGGAAAATCCCAGCTGTGCGGTGCCGGGGTATTCCTGCCAGCGGGCGGATCCGCCACCTGCAGCGCGTCGTTTGCACCCGGGAAGCCCTGGAATCGCGCCATGTCCCGTAACAGGGCATGATTGGAGGTATGGAAAATAGTGCTGCGCCCGCATGGGTGGCAAATTACCAGCCGGGAGTCCCGGCCGAAATCGAGCTGCCCACCGAACCGCTCAGCCGCATGTTCGAGCGCTCCGTGCGTGAAGCCGGCGATAGCCCGGCGACCGAATTCTTCGGCCGCCGCACCAGCTACGCCGATCTGGGCGCGCAGGTAGCCAAGGCCGCCGAGGGCCTGCGCAAGCTCGGCGTGCGCGCCGGCGACCGCGTTGCGCTGATCCTGCCCAACTGCCCGCAGCACGTGATCGCCTTCTACGCGATCCTGCGCCTTGGCGCCGTCGTGGTGGAGCACAACCCGCTGTACACCTCGCGGGAACTGCGCCACCAGTTCGAGGACCACCAGGCGCGCATCGCGATTGCCTGGGACAAGGTCGTGGCCAACGTCCAGGAATTCCCCAAGGACGTGCAGCTGGACTCGATCGTCTCGGTCAACCTGCTCGAAGCCTTCCCCGCGGTCAAGCGCCTGGCGCTGAACCTGCCGGTCAAGAAGCTGCGCGAGACCAAGGCGTCGCTCACGGCGCGCACCTCGGGCACCGTGGCATGGAAGGACCTGCTCTCCGGTGCGCAATTGGATGCGAACCACCCGCATCCGGATGTCGATGACCTGGCGGTCATCCAGTACACCTCGGGGACCACCGGCCACCCCAAGGGTGCCATGCTCACCCACTTCAACCTCTATTCCAACGCCTTGCAGGGCGAGGCCTGGATGCTCGGGGCGCAGGAGCGCGAGGAAATCCTCTACGCGATCCTGCCGATGTTCCATGCCTTCGGCATGACCCTGTACCTGACCTTCGGAGTGAAGAAGCAGGGCCTGCTGGTGCTCTTCCCGAAGTTCGATCCGCAGATGATCCTGGATGCCTGGAAGAAGTCCCCGGCCACCGTGTACTGCGCGGTGCCGCCGATCTACGAGCGCACCGCCCTGGCGGCGAAGGAGCGCGGCGTCTCGCTGAAGAGCGCCAAGTACTGCATCTCCGGGGCGATGAACCTGCCCGACCATGTGGTGGAGCTGTGGGAATCGATGTCCGGCGGCCTGCTGGTGGAAGGCTACGGCATGACCGAGTCCTCGCCGGTGGCCTTGGGCAACCCATTCCACCCCAGCCGCCGCACCGGCACCATCGGCGTGCCCTTCCCCTCGACACTGATGAAGGTCGTGGACGTGGAGGACCCGAGCCGGGAAGTGGCCCAGGGAGAACCGGGCGAATTGCTGATCAAGGGCCCGCAGGTGTTCCAGGGCTACTGGAACAACCCGGAGGAAACGGCCAAGGCCAAAACCGAGGACGGCTGGCTGCGTTCGGGCGATGTGGTCACCGTTGACGAGGACGGCTTCGCCCAGGTGGTGGACCGCGCCAAGGAGCTGATCATCACCGGCGGCTTCAACGTTTCACCGACCGAGGTCGAGATCGCCCTGCGCCAGCACGCTGACGTGGCCGATGCCGCGGTCTTCGGAAAGCCGTTGGCCCGCGGCGGCGAAATGGTAGTTGCCGCGGTGCAGCTCGAAGAGGGCTGCGGGCTGAACGAGGACGCGCTGCGCGCCCACTGCCGCGAGCTGCTGGCCGCCTACAAGGTGCCTAAGCGCATTGTGCAGATCGATGAGATGCCGCGCTCGCTGCTGGGCAAGATCCTGCGCAAGCAGGTCAAGGACCAGATGGTCGATCTGGTCTAGCGCAACCGCGGCATCGCCGAGAGCAGCAGTTTCGTGTAATCATGCTGCGGGGCGCCGAAGACTTGGTCAGTAGAGCCCTGCTCGATGATTTTGCCTTCATGCATCACCGCAACGGAGTCGCTCATGTGCTCGATCACCGACAGGTCATGGCTGATGAACAGGTAGCTGGTTCCGGTGTCCAGCTGGATCCGATCCAGGAGGTCCAGCACCGTGGCTTGGATTGATACATCCAAGGCCGAGACCGGCTCGTCAAGGACCAGCACCTGCGGCTTGGGCGCTAGCGCACGGGCAATCGCCAGGCGCTGGCGCTGCCCGCCGGAAAGCTCGCGCGGGTTGCGGCCCAGCAATTCGGTGGACAGCTCGACTTGTTCGAGCAGTTCAGCCGCCGGCTTGCGGTACTCGGCTGCGCGCTTGGACTTGCCGCGGCTCAGCGCATCGGCCAGCAGCTGCCCCACCGAATAGCGCGGATCGAAAGACCCCAACGGGTTCTGGTAGATCGCGCCGATTTGTTCGCGCAGCTTTCGGCGCTGGGATTCGAGGGCCGGGGCAAAGTGCTCGCCGAGCAGCTTGACGTTGCCTGCATCAGGCTTCTGCAAGCCCAGCACCATGCGCGCGGTGGTGGTCTTCCCGGACCCGGATTCGCCGACAACGCCCAGGGTCTTGCCCCGGGGCAGTTCGAAACTGATCGCATCCACGGCCTGGTGCTTGCCGAACGTTTTGGACAGCTGCGTGACTGATAACGCGGGGGCAGTAGTGGCGGGTGCTTCTGGCGGTGGTGCCGTCAACGGCTTGCTGGCTGCCGACAACGGGGCGAAGCGCGGTATCCCCGAAGGCACGGCCCGCAGCAATTGGCGGGTGTACTCGTGCTGCGGGTCGCCCAGGATCTGCCCGGTGCTGCCGGCCTCAACGATTGCACCGTTGCGCATCACCGCAATGTCGTCGGCCAAATGCGCTACCTGGGCCAGATCGTGGCTGATCATCAGCACGCCGCGGCCCTGCTCCTTGAGCTCGCGCAGCTGCGAAAGGACCAGTGCTGTCAGCGCCGAGTCCAAGGCGGTGGTTGCCTCATCGGCGATGACTACCTGCGGGTTGCCGGCCAGGGCCTGGGCAATCAGGGCACGCTGGCGCATGCCGCCAGAGAGCTCGGTGGAACGCTGCTTGGCACGGCGCCCGGGCTCGGGCATGCGCACGGATTCCAGCACCTGGAGCACTCGCTGCTGGCGCTCGGATTTCGACATCTTGCCGTGCGCCTTGAGCGCATCACCGATTTCCCGGCCCACCGGGCGCAGCGGATCGAGCGCCATCAGCGCATCCTGCAAGATCATGGACACCGAATTCCCGCGGATCTGCTGCCAGCCGCGGTCGGAGAGCTCCAAGGCGTTCTGCCCGCAGACAGCGAGCTCGGCGGCGCTGACGGTGCCGCCGGAGAGGCCAAGCAGGCTGCGGGCGGTCACGGATTTGCCCGACCCGGATTCGCCGACCAATGCGAGGCAACGTCCGGCCTTTACGGTGAAGGAAATGTTCTTCACCGCCACGGTGGAACCGAAATGGACCGAAAGGTCCTTGACCGTAATCAGTGCTTGCTCGTTCATGCTGTCCTTGCCCTTCCGCCCAGCGCGCGGCCAATCAGCGTGGCGCCTGCGGCCACGACAACTATCGCCAAGCCGGGGAACAAGCTCATCCACCACGCGAAGTGCAGGTAGGTGCGCCCGGCCGAAAGCATGGCACCCCATTCGGGAGCTGGCGGGGGAGTGCCCAAGCCCAGGAAGGACAGGGCAGCAGCCCAGATCACGGCTTGGCCGATCCCCAAGGTCACCAGCGCCAGCAGGGGCTTGAGGGCGTTGGGAACCAAATGGTTGCGGACCAACAGCCACGAGCCGCGGCCCAGCACGGTGGCTGCCTCCAGCATTTCCGAACTCTTCAGCGTGCGGATCTGGCTGCGCACCAGCCGGGCATATCCCGGTGCGGTGGACAGGCCCACCGCGACGATGGCCGGCCCGACACCGGGTCCGGTGAAGGCAATGATCAGCAGTGCCATCAGCAAGGATGGAATCGCGTAGAGCGCTTCGAGCACGCGCAGGATGATCTCGTCGAGCCAGCGCGGGGACAATGCCGCAGCTGTGCCCAAGACGATGGCCAATCCCATGCCCAATCCCGTGGCCGCCAGGCCGATAGCCAGCGAGTCGCGGGCACCATGGATGACACGGGTATAGATGTCGCGGCCCGATTCGTCGGTGCCGAAGAAATGCGCGGCGCCGGGTTTGCTGAATGCCTCGGCCGGGTTGATGGCCAATGGGTCGCCCGGGGCCAGCACCGAAGGAACCAGCGCGATGAGCACCCACAAGGCGATGAATGCGGCGGCGAAGATTCTTGCGGTGCGGCTCATGAGCTCGCCCCTGCCGGATTGATGGCTCGCTCGATGCCTTCGGTGATCGCCATGACCACGATGTAGACCAGCGCGGAGAAGAGCGCGATGCCGGTGACCATCGGGATGTCGCGGGCCAGCACCGCAGAAAGCAGCGAGCGCCCCAGACCCGGACGGGCGAAGATCGCCTCGACCACCACCGCGCCGGAAAGCAGCGAGGAGAAAGCCCAGCCGGTCAGGCCCAGGGCAGGCAAGGCGGCATGGCGCAAGCCATGGCGCCAGAAGACCGCCAGCCGGCTTTCGCCACGGGCACGCGCGGCCAGCGCGAACTGGCTGCCCAGGGCTGCACTCAGCGAATCGCGCATCAGCTGGGTGAGGAACCCGGCCAGCGGCAATGCCAAGGTCAGCACGGGAAGTACCAAACCCTGGGCGGTGCCGTTATCCACGGCCGGCAGCCAGCCGAGCATCGAGGAGAAGAGCATGATCAGCACCGCGCCGAGCCAGAAGTGCGGCACGGCGGCGGCAATGATCTCCACGATATTTCCCAGCCATGCGCCAAAGCGGTTGGCCCGCATGGCCGATGCCGCGAAGCCCAGGGCCAGCACCCAGGCGGCCGCCAGGGCCAGCAGCGCAAGCCAGAGGGTATTGGGCAGGAGATCGCCCATGATGCCGGCGACCGGCTGCTTGAGCGAATAGGAGGTGCCGAAGTCCAAGGTGGCCAGCTTGCCCAGGTACATCAGGTACTGGGAGATGAGCGGCAGGTCCAGTCCGTACTCGGCGCGGGCCGCGGCCAGCGCTTCGGCCGAGGCCTGGGAACCGGGGCCGCCCATGATTGCTTCGGCCGGGTCGCCGGGGATCAGCCGGATGGCGATGAAGATGGCGGTGGCCACCAGCCACAGCACCACCAGCGCGCCGCCGATCTTGCGCCCGGCCCAAGCAATCGTGCCCAAGGGGTGCTACTTGGTGATGAAGGTGTCGTAGTAGACCGGCGAAGACACCGCGGTGGTGGCGCCGATGCCGTGCACGTTCTTGCCGTAGAGGAAGTGGTTCTGCTGGTCGTAGAGCGGCAGCACGGAGTAGCCCTCCAGGACCAGCTTCTGGGCCTGCTCGTACAGCGCAGCGCGCTGGGCTACATCATTGGCCTCTTCGGCCTGGGCCAGGATCCCATCGAGCTTCTCGTTCTTCACCTGCGCATTGTTGGCGAAGTAGCCCGATGGCGCCGGGACGGTCGAGTCGGAGTGGTAAAGGATGCGCAGCACCGACGGGCCGACCTTGGTGTAGGGAGCCGAGACCAGATTGTAATCGTGCTTGGCCAGGGCGCCGTACCAGCTGGACAGGTCCAGCAGCTGGATCTTCACCTCGAAGCCCACGGCCTTGGCCTGGGCCTGGAACTGCTCGAACAGGGACTGCTCGGCAGGAACCGACTGGTTGGTGGAGACCGGGAAGTCCAGCGACAGGCGCTTGCCGTCCTTCACGCGGTAGCCCTCGGCGTCGCGTTCGCTCCAGCCTGCTTCATCGAGCAGCGCGTTGGCTTTGGCCGCATCGGTGCCGAACAGCGATTCATCGGAGTAGCCCAGCGGCTCGGCTGACGACAGCAGCGAGTAGCTGCGCTCGGTGGTGCCGAAATAGAGGGCCTTGACGCCGGCGCTGGCATCCACGGAACGGATGAAGGCCTCGCGCACGCGCTGGTCATCGAATGGCGCCTTGGAGCTGTTCAGCTCCAGGCGGTTGGAAGCACCCGGGCGCGGGGCGTCCAGATGGCCCAGCGAGCCGTCCTGCTTTGCCGTGGCGATGGTGTCCGGCTGCGCGTTGTCGATGACATCGACTTCGCCCGAGACCAGGGCTGCGTAGCGGGTGGCGGCCTCAGGGATGAAGCGCCAGGTGATGGCCTCCAGATAGGCCTTGGAATCGGAGCGCTCCGCGTTCTTGACCGGCGGCACGTAGTCTTCGTTGCGGACCAGGTTCACGGCCTTCTGGTGCTCCCAGGATTCGACCTTGAACGGGCCGGTGCCTACCGGTGAGGCGCAGTTGGTAGCCTGGTCGCGTTCCAGCGCCTTGGGGGATTCGATGGCGGTCCATGGCATGGACAGCGATTCCAGCAGCGCGTTATCCGGGGCGGAGAGCGTCAGCTTGGCGGTGAGCTCATCGGCGATCTCGATATCCACGACCTTGCCCACGGCCAGATAGCCGGTGGAGGACGCGGTATTCGGATCCTTCAGGTGCTCGATGTTGGCTTCGATGGCTTTGGCGGTGAGCTTCGTGCCGTCGGTGAAGGAAATCCCATCGCGCAGGGTGATGGTGCGAGTCAGGCCGTCCTCGGAGACCTCGGTGCTTTCGGCCAGCCACGGGATGATCTTCCCGTCCGCATCCTTGGTGAACAGGGATTCGAGGTACTGGCTTGCTACCAGGGCTTGCGGGTAGTTGCCGCCCACATGCGGATCCAGGCAGGCCGGCTCGGCGTCGCCCGAAGCATAGACCAGGGTGCCGCCGGCAACCGGCTTCGCCTCCTCTGCGGGGGCATCGGGTCCTGCCCCTGCCGAGCAGCTGGCTAGAAGGGATCCAAGGAGCGGGAGCGCGATAGCGCAGCCAAGGATCCTGGACGCGCGCGAGTTTCGTTGCATGGGGAAGGGCTTACCTCGATGAACTAGTGGTGATGACCAAACCAACTCTAGCCATCTGGAACGCATTCGTCAGATCGGAGCGAATCGCTCCGATCCGACGAAACCTGGCTAGCGGCACTGCGCGAGGGATCTACTTTTCGCTGGCCACGGTCATGCGGCGGTTCTGGTGGACCGGGGTTTCGATTTCATCGAGGATGGCCACGGCGAAGTCCTGGGAGGAAACGAAGTCGCCTGCTGGCGAATCGGTGCCCAGGGTGTAGCTGCCGGTGCGGCGTGCAGGCACGATCACCGGGGCTGGAGCCGCGACGGTCCAGGTGATGCCGGAAACCGAGGTGAACATGTCGTAGACCTCGGCGCAGGTGGTGGCTTCGGCCTTGTATTCCTCCGGGAAGCCCGGGGTGTCGACCAGGCGGACGCCGTCTACCTCGGTAGCGCCGGCGCCGCCGACAACCAGCAGGCGGGCTGGGACCAGGGTTTCGGTGATCTGTTCGAAGGCATCCAGGTATTCCTGGTGGTCGCCACCGGTGCGCGATGGCGGTACGGCAATGACGAGCACGTCGTTGTTCTTTCCCAGGTCGCGGTAGGTTGCCCCGTCGCCCAGCTCGGCGGCCACGGTGGTGGTTCCGTCGATTACCTTGCCCGAGCGGGAGACCGAGGTGACCTCATGGCCGCGTGAAATGGCTTCGGCAACGACTTCCGAGCCGACCATGCCGGTAGCTCCGTAAACTGCAATCTTCATGGTGTTCTCTTTCCTTGGGAAATTGGGTCCGGCACAATGGTATCTTTTAGATACCGCCCACTACAACGAAACTAGGTTTCCTCATGGATAGCCATGGCTCTTTTGACGTGTTCGTGCAGCAATGCCCTTCACGTGAAATCATGCAGCGCCTAGGCGATAAATGGACTCCGCTGGTCCTCTTGTCCCTGGCTGGCGGCCCGCAACGTTTCTCCGCATTACGCCAGCGCATCGGCGCGGTCACCCCGAAAGTGCTCACCAATACCCTGCGCAACCTGGAGCGCGACGGGCTGGTGCAGCGCACCGTATATGCCCAGGTGCCGGTGCGGGTCGACTACGAGCTGACTGATTTGGGACGCGGGATCCTGGAACCCATGGAAATCCTGCGCCTGTGGTCCGAGGAGCATGTGCCCAAAGTGCTCGCTGCCCGTGAGCGGTTCGACGCGCGCGGCTAATGGCCAGGTGGAGCAGCGGGACGCAGCGGCAGAAACATGAAGTGCTGGCCCACCAGCCCCTTGGTCGGATGGTTGAAGGCGCCCGGAATGGTGCCCAGGATCTTGAAGCCCAGCGATTGCCATAGACGCACTGCAGCCTCATTGGTCTCGACGACCGCATTGAACTGGATGCCGTGATAATTTTCCTGCCGGGCCCAGTCGATCACGTATTCGCCCAGTGCTCGTCCCACGCCGCGATTGCGGCTTTCCGGATCGACCAGGAAGGACGCGGTGGCGATGTGGGCTCCCCGTCCGGGCTTGTTTGGCCCCATCTTGGCCGAACCGATGATCCTGCCATCTGCCACGGCAACGACCGTTTGCCCTGGCGGAGTCTCCATCCACCAGGGGCGGGCTTCTTCAAGGGTTTGGCCCTGGGGGAAGGCGTAGGTCTGCCCCTCATCCATGATTTTGCGGTAGAAGCCGAAGATCCCAGGCCAATCCCCGGCGGTGCTTGTCCGGATTTGCATGCGCTTAGCCCAACTCTTTCGAAATGAATGCTTCGGAACTCATCCTATTGGCCCTCATTGTATCTTGCGTCACATAGACTGAGGTCAAAGACGCAAGGTGCAGGCAAAGGAGCCGGTGTTGTTTGAAGTAAGCGAAGACCAGAAGTCGTTGATCGAGATGGTCCATGATTTCGCCGAGACCAGGATTGCTCCCAATGCCCTGAAATGGGACCAGGAACAGCACTTCCCGGTGGATGTGCTGGCCGAAGCCGGACAGCTGGGCATGGGCGGAATCTATGTTTCTGAAGATCATGGCGGATCCGGTCTGAGCCGCAGCGATGCGGTGCTGGTCTTCGAGGAACTCGCCAAGGCCGACCCGACCTTGGCCGCCTACATTTCCATCCACAACATGGTCGTGTGGATGGTCGACACCTTCGGCAACGACGCGCAGCGCGCCAAATGGCTGCCATCGATGACCGCCATGGACGACCTGGGCTCCTACTGCCTGACCGAGCCCGGAGTCGGCTCCGATGCGGCGGCCCTGTCAACCCGTGCCCGCAAGGACGGTGACGAGTATGTGCTCAGCGGCGTCAAGCAATTCATCTCGGGAGCTGGAAGCTCGGCGCTCTACATCGTCATGGCCCGTACCGCTGATACCGGTTCGCGCGGCATCAGCGCCTTCCTTGTTCCCGGGGATGCCGAGGGCCTGAGCTTCGGGCCGAACGAAAAGAAGATGGGCTGGAAGGCGCAGCCCACTCGCCAGGTGATCATGGAAGGCGTGCGCATTCCCGCCGCCAGCCTGCTGGGCGAGGAAGGCCAGGGATTCTCCATGGCCATGCAGGCACTCAATGGCGGCCGCCTGAACATCGGGGCCTGCTCGCTGGGTGGCGGGCAGAGCGCGCTGGAGAAGTCGGCGCTGTATTTGAAGGAGCGCCAGGCCTTCGGCGGTCCGCTGACCAGGCAGGAAGCGCTGGTCTTCAAGCTGGCCGAAATGGACATGGAGCTGGAAGCCGCCCGCTCCTTGCTGCGCCGTGCCGCCGCCGCACTGGACGCGAAGAGCCCGGACCGCGTCCGCCTCTGCGCGATGGCCAAGAAGATGGCCACGGACGCCGGATTCAACGCCGCCAACAGCGCTATCCAGCTGCACGGCGGCTACGGCTACCTCGCGGACTACGGGATGGAGAAGATCACCCGGGATCTGCGCGTGCACCAGATCCTGGAAGGCACCAACGAGATCATGTCGCTCATCGTCGGACGCACGCTGCTGGAATCCTGACCGGTGGTAATCAGGCGTTGAACTGCTTTTCCGAATTCCGCACAGCGTTTCCCGAGAGGGAATCACGGGGATCCGGATGAATCGATGAGATGGCTGGCTCGCTGGCAATGATCTGCTCGATGCTGCCCTGCTCCATCGCATCCCGCAAGGTGCGCTGGGTAGGGCGCATCATTTTAATCTCGCCGCGTTCCAGGGAAGCGAAGAGCTCCTTGGGGCTGATCCATGTGGAGATCACCGCTTCGGTGGTCTGGTGGACTGGTTCCTGGCCGGGGCGCAAGGCCGCGACAAAGAAGTACGTATCGAACCGCCGCGGGAAACCGGCTGGGGTGACCCAATTGGCCCAGGGGCGCAGTTGGCCAGGATCCAGCAGCAGCCCTGTCTCCTCGAAGACTTCACGACGTGCTGCGGCCAGGATCTCCCCGGCCAGATGCTCCGCGCGATCTGGTCCTTCCCCAAGGATCGAGGTGCGCGCCCATTGCCGGGCGTGCTCGCTGAGCAAGGCGGGATCCAGCTCTCCTGCCGCCACCGCTTGGCCGTCTTGGGCATCAACTCGGCCGCCGGGATAAACCACCATGCCGGCTGCGAAGTCCATGGTGTTCACGCGATGCTGGACGAAAACCTCAAACCCGCCAGCTGCCTCGCGCAGCAGCAAAACACTGGCCGCTTTGCGGATCGGGACCTCGGTGGGAGTCGCAGGTATCGGGGAAGTCGTCATTGCCTACCATGTCCTTGGCTCTTGGAAGTGAGAATAGCCTTCGAGAGCCAGCTTAGCTTCCAGCGCACAGCAAACGCGCAACCGGCAGAAGCCGCTGTGCATGCTTGCACATTGACCTGCGGAATCTGCACAGCAAATGCCGTTGACCGGATTCCTGGCGGAGCCTAGTTTGAATCACAGAGACCTGCGCGAAGCTGCGGGCATCGCAACTGGAAGCCGCAGGGGAGCCGAGCAGAGGATGAGCGCAATGGCGGAACAAATTGGCCCATGGCCCCAAGGGCTGAAGGGGCGCCGCGCTTTGGTTACCGGTGGCGCCTCCGGCATAGGCCTGGCCAGTGCCCGGGCATTGGCCGACGCCGGTGCCACCGTGACGATTGCCGACCTCAATGAACAGGCCGCTGAAGAAGCGGCCCGCGAGCTTGGCGGAAAAGCATGGGCCGTGGATCTTTCGGATACCGCGTCGCTGGAAGATCTCAGCGTGGATACCGACATCCTGATTAACAACGCCGGCGTGCAAAGGGTGGCTCCAATCCACGAGTACGACCCCGAAGCCTGGAGGCTGATCCATCGGCTCATGCTGGAGTCGCCTTTCCTGCTGATCAGGGCAGCACTGCCCGGCATGCGCGAGCGCGGCTTCGGCCGCATCATCAATATTTCTTCGATCCACGGGCTCCGGGCCAGCGCATTCAAGAGCGCCTACGTTGCGGCCAAGCACGGGTTGGAGGGACTGTCGAAGGTCACTGCATTGGAAGGTGCCGACTACGGGATCACCAGCAACTGCATCAACCCGGGGTATGTGCGTACCCCATTGGTGGAGCGGCAGATTGCCGATCAAGCGAATTCGCATGGCATTGACGAGTCGGATGTCATCCAGAAGATCTTGCTTGCCGAATCGGCCATCAAGCGCCTGGTTGAACCAGAGGAAGTCGCTTCGCTGGCGGCCTGGCTCAGTGCGGATACCGCGGGCATGGTGACCGGAGCGTCCTACACCATGGATGGCGGCTGGAGCGCGAAATAGGTGCGGCGGGCACACATGGCTGCCATGCCTAAGCCGGCGGGAACAGCAGGGTTCCGCCGATCGACACGGCGATGATCACCAAGGTGGACAGCAGCCCCAGCAGCAATGAACGTCCGCCGGTTTTTACGATGCTGCGCAGGTGGACCCCGAGCCCCAAGGCGAACATGGCCGCGGCAAGCAGGAGCGTCTGCACGCTGGCCGCAACTGAAAGCCACGCCTCGGGCACCAGCCCGGTGGTGCGCAGCAGCATTGCCGCCAGGAACCCGAGCACGAACAGCGGCACCAGTGGCGGGTTCTTGCCGCCTTGCACCGATTGGCGCCGCCGCATGAAGACGCCGACGCCGGCAATGATTGGAGCCAGCAGGACCACCCGGGCCAGCTTGACGGTCACCGCCACGGCCAAGGCGCCGGCACCTACCGAACCGCCGGCGGCGACGACTTGTGCGACCTCATGGGTGGACGCACCGATAAGCATGCCGATGCTGCGTTCATCCAGCCCGAGCAGCAAGCCCACCGCGGGCATGAGCGGAATCATCAATGTCCCGAAGAGCACTACCAGCCCGATCGCGGTGGCGACCTGATCCTGCTTGGCCTTGACGACATTCTCGGCACCTGCGACCGCGGCGGCACCGCAGATGGAGAAGCCGGTGGCGATGAGCAGGCGCTGCGGCAGATCCATGCCGAGCTTCTTGCCGATCCACAAGGTGGCCAAGAACGTGATGCCAACCGAGAGGACCACCACCAGCAGTACCCCGGGGCCCAGGCCGAGGATGGTGCCCAGCGAGAGCTGCAAGCCCAGCAGCACAATGCCCAGGCGCAGCAGCTTCTTGCCGGCAATTGCCGTGCCGGGGGCAAAAGCCTGCGGGACCGGGGCAAGATTGCGCCACAGCGCACCGAGCAGGATAGCCAGCAGCAGGGCGCTCAGGCCATTGACGTAGTGGCTGGCAAACATGCACAAGATGCCGGCGAGAAGGCAGAGGAGAAGTCCCGGAAGAGCAGGAGCGAAACGCGAAGCAGGTTTTCGATGTGCGGACTGGTCACGTTTGGAGGTGGCGGATTCTTCGATGGAACTTGTGGAGTCGTGCATGGAAATAATTCTTCTCCGGCATGGCGAATTGCGGTATACCACTTCTTGCTATCGCGGACATATGATCATGATATGGAAAGCAGCTCGTCATCTCTCGAAGACATTGCCCGCTGGATTCAACCCTCCTCATTGGAGTTGCTGGTCGGCATCGCCGATCACGGGAGCCTGAGCGCCGGTGCCCGTGCGGCCGGGATGGCGCAGCCAAATGCCACCCGCGCATTGAAAACGTTGGAGCGCCGGCTGGGATACCAGCTTGTGGCACGCAAGACCACCGGATCGCGCTTGACCGCAGAGGGAGTGCTGACCGTCCAATGGGCTCGTGAAGTCCTGGACAGCCTGGAAACCTTCGCCGCTGGCGCGCGCTCGCTGGCTGAAACCGGAGAGGGAGAGCTGGAATTCGGAGCCAGCATGACGGTGGCTGAATTCTTGGCGCCAAATTGGATCGGACTACTGCATCGTGCCCTGCCACGAGTCATCCCTCGAATGAAGATCATGAATTCCCAAGATGTTATTCGTGCAGTGCAGCAGGAGGAACTGGGACTAGGATTCGTGGAAACCCCGCACATTCCTCTGGGCCTGAAAAGCCGGCAGGTACTTCACGATGAAATGCTCGTGGTCACGTCGCCTTCACATGCTTGGGCACAACGGCAGGAACCGCTGAGCCTGCACGAATTGCAAAGCACGGCGCTGATAGAACGCGAGGAAGGCTCCGGCACCCGGGCATTCTTGGATTACATTGCCCATGCCGAACGCCCGAATCCGGTCGCTGTCTTCAACTCGAACGCAACGATTTGCCAGTGCGTGGCGCGCGGAATGGGGCCCGCTGTGCTCAGCCATTTGGCGGTAGAGAGCCAGTTGGAGCAGGGGCTGCTCGTCGAGATCCCGTTTGATGGGCCGGCGCTGTTGCGCGAGCTGCGGGCGATATGGCCTGCGCACCGTGTCTTGAAAGCGACCGAGCAGAAGCTGCTTGAGATTTCCGTGGAATCACGGATTGCGCAGGGCTAGCCGGAGATCCAGGCCCCGGCTTGGAACTGTGCGGACTTGGCCACGAGGCGGACAGCAAGCTTCCCATCAAGGATGCAAGGGCGGCCATTTGTACCGGGCCGTGAGCTCCCGGTACAAGCCTCCGGCCTTAGAGTTTGGAGATCTCGTTCTTGAGCAGGCCCGACAGTCGCTGGACGCCTTCGTCGATGGTCTTCTCGTCAACGGAGCAGAAAGCCAATCGCAGCTTGTTGTCGGCTTGGCCGCTCGGGCTGAATGCCGCGCCTGGGATGAAGATGACCCCGGCCTTCACGCCCTGCTGCAGCAACGCGTAGGTGTCAATGCCTTCAGGCAAGGTCAACCAAACGAAGAAGCCGCCTTCGGGACGAGTATGGGTGACGCCTGCCGGCAGGTACTTAGCCAATGCTTCGAGCATCGCGTCGCGGCGGGAACGGTACAGGTCGTTGTACTTGGTGATCTGCCCCTTCCAATCATGCTCGTTGAGGTAGGCGCTGATGATCATCTGGTTCAAGGTCGGTGGGCACAGGGCTACCGCCTCGCCGGCCAGGTAGAAGCGGCGGAAAAGGTGGGTCGGGACCGCTGCCCAGCCGATGCGCAGGCCGGGCGCGAAGATCTTGGAGAAGGAACCCATGTAGATGACGTTTTCCGGGTCCAGGCTCCGCAGGGTAGGCGCAGGGGTTCCCTCGTAGCGCAGCATTCCGTACGGGTTGTCTTCCAGGATCAGGATGCCGCCTTCGCGGCAGATGTCCACGATTTCCTGGCGGCGTTCGGCCGCCAGAGTGATCCCTGATGGGTTGTTGAAGTTCGGGATGGTGTAGAGGAATTTGATGCGCTCGCCGGCGGCGCGCAATTCGGCGATGCGCGCACGCAGGGCATCAGGAATCAAGCCATTTGCATCGGTGCCCACGGGGCGGGCGGACACCTGGTAGGCCTCGAAGGTATTCAGGGCCCCGACATAGGTCGGATCTTCGCAGAGCACAGTGTCTCCGGGATTGCAGAAAACCTTGCAGGCCATGTCCTGTGCTGACTGGGAGCCGTTGGTGACCACGACATCTTCGACCCCCACGTTCGTGATGCCTTCAGCTGCCATGACATCGATAATTTGTGCACGCAGTTCAGGAGTGCCAAGTCCGGAGCCATATTGCAATGCTTCGGGGCCCTGCTCGACGATGATGCGCCGGGCCATTTCACCGACCTTTTCCAGCGGGAGCAGCTGCAGGTAGGGGTTGCCTCCGGCCAGGGAGACCAGGGAAGGGTCCAAGGAGAGCTCGAATACGTCGCGCACCGCGGACTGCTTGATTCCGGCCGCGCGCTCGGATAGCAAGGATTCGTGCGAAGTGGTCAGCGGTTCTGATGCGGTGGTCATGGTTCTCCTCGGCAAGGCTCCCGGGGCGGGGGAGCGGGGTTCCTGCGCTGGGTGCGGCACAAGAATTGTTTTCAAATAGAATACTTTGGTATTCCAGCAGGAAATTCAAGGCTTGGCAAGAGCTGAGTTTTCAACCACGTGATTCTTTGCTCCAGGCGAGGCGTTGCGTTCCTCGATCTTCAGCTGGCCCAACGCCGAATTGACGCGGCCGTGAAGTTTCTCGGAAAGGTTTCGCGGCTAGCTCCCGGCCAGCCAGCACTGCCGGACCAAGAGGACCAGTAATTCGACGCAGTCCGCCGAAGCCCGGAAATACCCAAGACCGGGAGGCGCCCATCCATGCGAACAGGGAATAACCCGGGACCCTGATCAGCAGGCGATCCCATCATCCGACTTCCTGCGGGCCGCTGGCGTATTCGCCGGCTGGTTGGCTCACTTCTCGGTTTCGGTGCGGGAATCCAGCCAAGACTGGATGGCGCTTGGGCGAATGCGGCGATGCGTTCCACGGTATTCCACCGGAATAATCCCCGCATCGGCCAGCTTGCGCAGGTAGCTGTTGGAAATCCCGGCCATTTGGGCTGCTTGGGAAGTATTAAGGAGCAGCTCGGGTGTGCCGATGCTGACGGACTCGCCATCTGCAAACCGTGAAAGCACCTCGATCAGCGCCTGGTGCGCTTCTTTGGGCAACTTCAACGCGGTGCCGTTGACGAACACGGTCGTGTCATCCGACTCGTCCAGCGCGCGGCGTAGCCGCGCGGTGGTCTTCTCATCTAACGCCTCGAAGGTGCGGACCCTGCCCAGTGCTGAAGTCGGTGATGCCATGGCCCTTATTTTGCCTGAGATGTCCTTCGGACGCACCTCATGACGCTGCAAATGGACTGCCTGTCGCAACTCCTTTATGACACAGATGCGACGAATGGGGGTTGTACAGCGCCAAGCGGTTCCCGTATGGTGGAAAACGTAGGTCTAAAGAAAGTACTGACCAGCCATCTTCCGGCACACCATGACGGATCCTTCAGCCTCACCCGGCGGAGCCCCTCTGGGAATTGTGTACATGGAAGCCTGACGCCCTCCTTAATTGCCTGTGGGTCACGCTCCATTGCGGTCGGATGAATGGTCATGCGCGTTCCTACGCTCTGCCACCAATTTCGTGGGTACTGCGTTTTCGTCAATCAGAACTTTCTTGAAAGAAGAGCTATTCAATGTCTGTTGAATCCACTAAAGACCTGTCCACCATCACCGACGAAGAGATTTTCGACGCCCATCTTGGCGGCAAGCTTTCCGTCTCATCGCAAATGCCGCTGAACACCAAGCGCGACCTGTCCATCGCCTACACTCCGGGTGTAGCCAAGGTATCCCAGGCCATCGCAGATGATCCAGCCAAGCACGCAACCCACACTTGGGCCTCCCGCCTGGTTGCTGTGGTTTCGGACGGCACCGCTGTGCTGGGCCTGGGCAACATCGGCGCCGCTGCCTCGCTTCCGGTCATGGAAGGCAAAAGCGCCCTGTTCAAGGAATTCGGCGGCCTGGATTCGATCCCGCTGGTATTGGACACCACCGACGTCGATGAAATCGTCGAAACCGTCATTCGCCTGCGCCCGAGCTTCGGCGCCGTGAACCTGGAAGACATCTCCGCCCCGCGCTGCTTCGAAATCGAAAAGCGCCTGATCGAGGCGCTGGATATCCCTGTTATGCACGATGACCAGCACGGCACCGCGGTGGTGGTGCTGGCAGCTCTGATCGGCGCGGCCCGCCAGACCAAGCGCGACATCAGCTCGTTGAAGGTCGTCATCTCCGGTGCCGGTTCGGCTGGCGTCGCCGTCACCAACCTGCTGCTTTCGGCCGGCGTGGATGACGTCATCGTGCTCGACTCGCGTGGCACCATCCACCGCGAACGAGACGACCTTAATCCGGTCAAGGCCGACCTGGCCAGCCGCACCAACCGTGAAGATGTCATGGGTGGCCTGGCTGAGGCACTGGACGGCGCGGATGTCGTAGTGGGACTTTCCTCATCGACCTTCGAAGAAGCTGCCGTGGCGAAGATGAACAAGGACGCCATCATCTTCGCGCTGTCCAACCCGACCCCGGAAATCATGCCGGATGCTGCCGCGAAGTATGCAGCCGTGGTGGCCACTGGCCGCAGCGACTTCCCGAACCAGATCAATAACGTGCTGGCCTTCCCGGGCATCTTCCGCGGCGCCCTGGACTCCGGTGCCAAGAAGATCACCGAGGGCATGAAAGTCGCCGCGGCCCATGCCATTGCCAACCTGGTTGGTGATGATCTGGCAGCGGATTACATCATTCCTTCGGCAACCGATGACCGCGTGATGCCTGCTGTAGCCGCGGCTGTGGCTGCGGAAGCAGAAAAGGCCAGGTAGAAAAAGCTGGCGAAAAAGCACTGCCTGCAACGACTCGTTGCGGGCAGTGCTTTTTTCATGCGCCAGGCTGTTCTGAGGCCGTTGTCTTGGGATATCCACAATCGTAGAAAGTTCCTGCCGGGGCGATGAATTCGCGCCACACTTGCTGGCATCAGATCAACCAAGGAGGAATGCGATGCGTAATCCTGAAGGCGTCCATCTCAGTGTCCGCAGCTCGTTGCCCGAAATGCAGCTACTTGGCGTTGTTGCACTGCGCGAAATATCAGAGAAGGGGTATGCCGTAGTGCTCAGCACTATGGCAAGGCAGCAACAGGTCCTGGGGTACACGCTGGGATTGGCGAAACGAGGGCATCCTGAAATCGTCAGTATCGGTGGAGGCGAAGATGATGTTTTTGGGCTTCTCACGCATCTGGCATCACAAGTCGTCGAGCATGGACAATTCTTTTCCGAAGGTACCCACAACACATCGCTATTTAGCGAGCTCATTTTCTCGGAGCCAGAGGCGGAACTGAACACTCTTCCCCTCACCAGTCTGATCCTTGGCGACATCCCGATAAGAACCCTGCATTGCATGCAACCCAGGGACTTCGCCGTGATCCAGCAACAGTCTGCTCACTAGGAACTGCGCCGCATCGTCAAAAGATGAGCAGGCAGAGGAAAGGAACTGGACCATGTGCGATATGTGCAATGGCATGACACGCAAGCAACTGGAAGCCCTGATCGACCAGCGGATCCGCGACTACGGACATGAAGTGATTTTTGTTGAGTCGGACCGGATCAGCCCATCGCTTGCCTACACCGTTGGCCTGAGTCGCATCGGGCACCCAGAATTCCTTGTTCGAGGGCTGGACATGGATGACAGCATTCAGATGCTCAACGGATTTTCTGCGTCCGTGCTGGAATGGAATGAGGTTTTCGCCCACGGGCACACCGGCCGCTGGAAGGACGGAACACTGTTGTACTTCTCCAAGATCAGTACCGGGATCCGCAAGCAGGTGCCATTGGCTTATCAGAGGTACGGAGAAAGCCTGGGGTTGCTAGAAGTCCTACTCGTCGGCAGGGATATCCCTTACGAATATGTAGTTGCCCGGCACAATTAGGCCTTGGCATCCTTTGCCAAGCGCCTAGCTTCGCCGATGGATTGCAGCGGCCTCGTTCTCCGCGCGGACTTTTGCCCGATGTGCTGCGCGCAGGGCCTGGTGGCCGTCGGATTTGCGCACCTTCAGGTAGAACATTCCAACTACAAGGAACCACAGGGGCGTAGCCAGCAACGCAGCACGCGTATCGGCCTGCGTGGTCAATGCCCACAGGACGAATACGAAGAAAGCTAGGACCATGTAGGGGGCTCCCATGCCGCCGGGGACCTTGAACTTGGAGGCATCATGCAGCTGCGGGCGGCGCTTGCGGAAGGCCAAATAGCTGATAAGGATCATTGACCAGACGAACATGAAGCACAGGGCAGACACCGTGGTCACCAACGTGAAGGCCTGGGCTACGGAGTCACCCGCGTACAACAGCACGACGGCAGCAAGAAGGAAGATGCAGGAGAATAGCAACGCATTGCGTGGCACCTGCGTGGCAGAAAGCTTGCTGAACTTCTGCGGAGCATCTCCATCCTGCGACAGGGCGTACAGCATGCGCGATGTCGAATAGATTCCGGAATTTGCACTTGAAGCGGCGGCCGTCAGCACGACGAAGTTGACCAGACCTGCAGCTGCGGCCAAGCCAGCCATCGAGAACATGCCAACGAATGGCGATGCATCAGCGGAGAACTTGTACCAGGGGGTGACTGCCATCAGGACGGTCAAGGCACCGACGTAGAACAGGATCACGCGCAGCGGAATGGAATTGATGGCCTTCGGGAGATTCTTTTCAGGATCCTTGGTTTCAGCCGCAGCCGTACCTACCAATTCAATGCCGACGAAGGCGAAAACGGCGATCTGGAAGCCTGCGACGAAGCCCATGAAACCAGTGGGGAACATGCCGCCGTGCGCCCACAGGTGGACGAAGGAAGCGGTGTCTCCCTCGGAAGAACTGAACCCGGTGGCAATCATTGCCAGGCCGCAAACGATCAACGCCAGGATTGCAACGATTTTCACCAAGGAGAACCAGAACTCGGTTTCGCCAAAAGCCTTGACCGTGGGCAGGTTCAGCCCGACCAATAGCAGGATGCAGCAAAGCGCGGGGAGCCACAACGGGATCTCGGACCACCAGTAGGCGACATACTGGGCAATCGCGACTACGTCCGCAATGCCGGTGACAACCCAGCAGAACCAATAGGTCCAGCCGGTGAAGAAGGCAGCCCAAGGTCCCAAGAGATCGCCGGCAAAATCTGCGAAGGTCTTGTAGTTCAAGTTGCTGAGCAGGATCTCGCCCATGGCACGCATGACGAAAAAGAGCATGAAACCGATGATCATGTATACGAAGATGACGGACGGTCCAGCAGCGGAAATGGTCTTGCCGGAGCCCATGAACAAACCGGTGCCGACTGCTCCGGAGATCGCCATGAGTTGGATGTGCCTGCTGGACAGGCCGCGCTCAAGTTTCGTTCCGTCGGAAACGGTTTTCACTTGCGTGGAATCGTTCGCCACGGCTGCACCTTTCATGAGCAGATCCCTTCGGTTTTTCGAAGGAGACGGCCTGCTCGGAAGAAGAACTAGACCGCTGGAAGAGGTTATCGCAGATATATTGACCAGCTATATTTGGCCGTCACCGTGGACTGCGAGCAAGCTTAACAGTTGTGAAATTGGTTATACGCCACTGGATTCGGGCAGGCAGCCCGCTGCTTCGCGCAGTAGCCAGATGGGCAGAACCTGCACTTGAATGGGGCATTTGGATGCTGCTGGACCGCAGGGTGGCGGCATGTACCCGAAAATAAAGCCGCGGGAAATTGTGCGAAGGAAATCCTCCGGTTCCGGCAAATGGAATTAGCGGGAGGCGGTTGATCTGGAGAATCAGTACCACCGAAGATCAATACCCGTATGTCCCACCTGCAATTGGACTTCGGAAATGGCGGAACGCGGGAGCCGGGAAGCACCACGGGCAACACTGCATCCATGTTCAGCTCTACCGCGCAGAAGATGACCCGGCCCATCTTGGCAATGCGTAACAGGACTGCTCCAGCGCTGCATTCCGCGCCTTTTGGTTCACTTGAAGCAAATACTGTACATGGCCAGTGGAAGCTTGGAGGGCCAAGTGAGTAGTGTAGGACGTATGGCATTCCGAAATCGTCGAGCTGCGGCTCTTCCTGCAAAATTGTCCCGTTCCTGGCTCTTGGTCAATGCGGCCAAGGAGGAAACTTTCGCTCCTTCGCTGGCTTGTGAAGCGGACTCGGTGATTTTTGATATGGAAGCTGCCGTTCCTGACGACCAGAAGATCCAGGCTCGCGATAACGTAGTGCGCGCACTGTCCAATGGCATGACTGCGTGGGTGCGCGTCAACGGCATTGACACTGATTTCTGGGCCGATGACCTTGCCGCGCTGTCGGGAACTCCCGGCCTGCGTGGAATCATGCTGGCCATGACCGAGCAGCCTGAACAGGTTACCTACAGCGCGATGAGGCTGCGCGCGGGCACTCCGGTCCTGGCCTTGATCGAAACCGCTTTGGGTATCGAGAACGCCACGCAGATCGCTTCGGCCCCGGGTACCTTCCGCCTGGCGTTCGGCATCAACGACTTCCGCAAGGACACGGGCGTCTCCGACGACCCGATGGCACTGGCCTACGCACGCGGCCGGCTCGTGATCGCTTCGCGTGTAGGCAAGCTGCCTGGCGCTATCGACGGACCTCCACCGGCAGGTGCCGATGCCGCCAAGGTGACCGAAGAAACCCGCATCACCGCCTCCATGGGCATGACCGGCAAGCTGTCGTTGTCCACCGATCACGTAGATGGCATTAACGCCGCGTTGGCACCCAGCGAAGACGAGCTGTCTTGGGCCATGGAACTGCTCGAAGCGCACGCCGCCGGCGCTTCGGTGGGCGATGGCTCATACCTGCCGCGTCTGGCCCGTGCCCAGAAGATCGCCGACCTGGCCGACTCCTACGGCCTGTGGAACGCCTAAGCCTTTAGCTGTCTTCCAACAGCAAAGAACCCGTTCAGCATCTGGAATCAATCAGATGCTGAACGGGTTCTTTTAGCTTGCGGTGCCTATGCCTCGTGGGCACCGCGGTTGCGAGAGGAACCGACGACGTCGCCAGCCTTCCATTCAGCCCAACCCGGACGATCATTCATGAAGTCCTCGATCTGCGCCTTGTTGGCTTCCAGCTTCGGGTCATGCTTGAGGTACCAGTGGGTTTCGCGAGCCACCATGCCCGAGAGGATCAGTAGGCCGATCAGGTTCGGCAGCGCCATCAGGCCGTTCATCATGTCCGAGAAGTTCCAAACGGCGGTCAGCTCGGTGGTGCAGCCTACGTAGACTACCAGCGAGAAGGCGATGCGGAATGGCATCACGAGCTTGCGGCCGAAGAGGCGCTCGATGTTGCGCTCGCCGTAGTAGCTCCAGCCCAAGATAGTGGAGAAGGCGAACATGACCAGTCCGATGGTCACGATCCAGTGGCCCCATTCACCAGGCAGGCCGTGGGTGAAAGCCTGGCCGGTCATCAACGCAGCGGAGATCTGCTCGCCGGTGGATTCATCGATCACCTTCCAGGTGCCGGTGGTGATGATGACCAGGCCGGTGCAGGTAACAACGATGATGGTGTCGATGAAGGTCTGGGTCATGGAGACCAGGCCCTGGCGAACCGGGTGGGTGGTCTGTGCCGACGCGGCAGCGATAGCAGCCGAACCCATGCCGGATTCGTTGGAGAAGATGCCGCGGGCAACACCGTACTGGACAGCGATGATGATGGCCGAGCCGACGAAGCCGCCAACAGCGGAAGTGCCGGTGAAGGCGTCGGTGAAGATCTCGCCGAAAGCTGCAGGAATGCCGCCGACGTTAGCGATCAGGATGTAGATCGATGCGGCCACGTAGAAGACGATCATGACCGGAACGAATCCAGCGGTGACACGGCCGATGGACTTGATGCCGCCGACCAGGACAGCGATCGACAGCACGGTCAGCACGACACCGGTAACCCATGGGGTGACGTGGAACGAATTCTCCAAGTTCAGGGCGATGGAGTTGCCCTGGGTCATGTTGCCGATGCCGAAGCAGGCCAGGGTGGCGGCGATGGCGAAGAACAGGGCCAGGAACTTGCCCAGCGGACCCTTAATGCCGCGTTCCAGGTAGTACTGCGGACCGCCGGACTTTTCGCCTGCGGCGTCGGTGCCGCGGTAACGCACGCCGAGATAGGCCTCGGTGTACTTCGATGCCATGCCCAGCAGGCCGGTGACCCACATCCAGAACAGGGCACCTGGGCCGCCGATGCCGATGGCGGTTGCGACACCGACGATGTTACCGGTTCCGACAGTGGCCGCCAGCGCTGTGGTCAGTGCCTGGAATTGCGAGATGTCGCCTTCTGCCTCGGCATCCTTGCGCTTGAGCAGGCCAAGGCGCAATGCGGCAGCGAGCTTGAAGAATTGCAGGCCACCCAAGCGGATGGTCAGGTACAGGCCAGTACCCAAAAGTAGCGGGATGAGGACAAACGGTCCCCAAATGACGGAGGAGATGTCCCCGAAGAGATCGCCCAAAGCGTCCATGGACTCAATATCCTTATGTGCGAGTGACTGATGATGAAGAGTTTCAGGCGAGAAGCCGATCCCCTTATGTGAGTGCCATCATATGGCAAGGGGAGAACTGTGTCACAAAGCGCGCTGGCGGATGCCATGTCCGGTTTCTTAACTTTATTTCACGATCAGGCCCGGGGCTCGGGCTGGCTGCTGCATTGCCGGCATCCACCGAAGTGGACGCCGGCAATTTCCGGGCTTCAGCCCTGCCGCGCTTTCATGCGCGGATTTTGCTTGTTGATCACGAAGACGCGACCTCGTCTTCTGACCACCTGGGAGCCGGGCGCCTTCTTCAGTGCGCGGATGGAATTCCTAACTTTCATGCCATTCACCTCCTTCATGATGTGCGGAGCTGAACAGGTCCTTGAGTTCTTCTTCGGTGACCTGGCATTGCTCGAAGACCGTCTCGATCTGCGAAGCTTCGTGTTCGGATCCGTAGAGCAGCAATTCCGAGACGGCGATATTCGAATTCCACGCGCCGGTGTTTTCCATCCAGATGCGCGGACCGGCTCCGCCGATGGCGACGCGCTCGCTGAGGGCACTAGCCACCCAGAGGATTCCGCGGATGCAGGTGCAGGATTCAGCCAGGGACGGCAGGGCTTTGCGGAAGCGCTCGGGATGAAGCGGACGTTCGGCATGCAGGCGGATCGGCGCAGTGCGGGCATTGGTTGCTGTTCGCGGCAGGTGCCCGGCCCTGGTGCGTTGGCGCGCTGCTCCGGGGTGGAAGGAGCCGAGTCCTTCTTCGTGCACGCAGATATGCGCATGCGGTGCCATCTGCCGAGCTAATTCGAGGCCGGCTTCATAGTCGGCGCCGCCAGCGCGTCGTGGACCGGTGGCGCTTTCGAGCAGCTGGGTTTCCAGGCCTTCGACCGGAATGAGGGTATCTGCCTGCATTAATTCGGTGAAGAAGAACTCTCCCGACGTCCTCGCATCGCGTTCCATGGCGTTGAATCCCGATTCCCAGAGGGTGTGCCGGTCCCACATCTGGTTTTCCAATTCGGCGGGATCCAGGGACAAGACGATGCTGCTGATCCGGATTTCCAGTGGTTCGAGCTTTGCTCCGAGCATGTCCAGCACTGTTCCGCTATGCCATGTGGCGGGCAACGCCAGGATCATTGTGGCCTCGGAATCTTCGGGGGCCAGGCGTTGGATCGTCGGCAGGATCTCGAACTTCGTGGCACAGCCGATGCAGGGGTGCCCAAGAACGGTTTCGGCATGTTCTGCGGCTGCAGATCCGGAGACGTGGCGCACCAGCCGATTGCCGTCGACGAAGTCATAGCGCAAGATGACGGCGTCAGGATGGTGGTGTCCCAGGTGGCTGAGGCCGGAGTCGCGGCTGGAAGTATCAAGTGCGGAGAGAACGATGAGATTCACGCGTTCAAGCTTATATGAGAATGAGTCTCAATAGCAAAATTGGGAACGGGGCTTAACGCCTCGGGGGCCCGCCCGCCAATGCGGACAGGCCCCCGGAAGCGACAAGGAATATCAGTTCTGCGGCGCGTTGAAAACTACCGCAGAGGTACCCAGGCCTTCGATCGAAGTTTCAAGTGAATCGCCGTGCTTGAGCCACGGGTGACGCCCATTCTCGTCGCGGCGGCCTAACGCAACACCAGAGGGCGTACCCGTCAGGATGACGTCGCCTGGCTGCAATTCATTGAATGTCGAGAGGTAGGAAACCAAGGCGTCAGCCGAGAAAATCAGATCATCGATCTGTTCGTCCTGCACCACGGTGCCATTGACCGTGCTGGTAATGCGGGCGGCGGGATCCAGCTCATCCGGGGTCACGAGCCACGGGCCCAGGGGAGTGGAACGATCCCAGATCTTGCCCTGCAGCCACTCTTGGGTGCGGCCCTGGTAGCCGCGCATCGACACATCGCTGGCCACGGCGTAGCCGGCAATATGCGCGGCAGCATCCTCCTGGCTGATGCGGCGACCCGGCTTGCCGATAATGATAGCCAGCTCTGCTTCGTAGTCCACCCGGTGGTCTTCCACTGGAATTTCGATGGTGTCCTTGGCGCCGCATAGGGTGGAAGCGAACTTCGCGAACACCGTCGGATACTTCGGCAGGTCTTCGCCGACCTCGGCCGCATGCGTCTTGTAGTTCAAACCGATGCAGTAGATTTTCTCCGGCTTGGGGATCAGCGGAGCGTAGTCGGCTTCGCCCTCGGCGATGGAATCACCCACCAAAGCGCGAGCAACTACTTCTTGCTGAGTTGCGTCATCAAGACGCAGGAAACGCTGCACTGAATCGAGGTTGTCCAAGTAGTAGGCGCGGCCATCTTCAATGACAGCAGCGGTGGTATGGCCTGGTTCGCTGGCGAGGCGGAGCGTTGCAAGTTTCATGAATCTATCTCACTACACTTTTCGCTGAAAGTGCACCATATTTCGTGATCGGCAATTGATAGCAATTGGCCTTAAATACGGCCGAGCCAGAGCTTTGATCTGGAAAACGTGGCTTGGCCATGCTCCGCTGACCCGGCTAAACTCATGGCAAGCTACGGTCCCAGAGACCAGTCTTGAAATAACGATCTAGATACGAAACTAAAGTGAAGCAGGTTTTAATGTGGGTGACTTTTTTGGCGAGCGATCTCGCCATATCCTCTTCGCCTCGTGGCAGCACTTCTCGCTAGTCGCGCAGTGCTTGATCCTGGCGACAATTATTGCTGTGCTGATTGCCGTATTGGTATACCGCAACAAGCCCCTATCAGGCTTGGCTAACGGCATTAGCGCCATCGGCCTGACTATTCCGTCCTTTGCCCTGATCGGTTTGCTTATTGTCCCCGTGGGCTTCGGGGTTACTCCGGCAGTCATCGTGGTGACGTTCTTCGCCGCCCTGCCAATTCTGCGCAACGCGATCGTTGGGCTGAACAACATCGAACCAACCATTATCGAGTCAGCGCGCGGCATCGGCATGAGCCGGCTGAAGACTCTGATATCAGTAGAAATTCCCATAGCTTGGCCGGTGATCCTGACTGGCGTACGAATTTCAGCCCAGATGGTGATGGGCGTCGCCGCAGTGGTCTCCTACGCCCTGGGTCCTGGCCTCGGCGGGTTCATCTTCCAAGGACTCTCGCGTCTGGGCGGCGCGAACTCCCTGGAATCCGTGATCACCGGCGTAGTTGGCGTCGTGATCCTGGCGCTCATCCTTGATTTGATTTTGCTCGGCATTGGCCGACTGACTACCCCGCGAGGTATCCGTGTCTGAACATAAGATCCCTGAAAATGCCGTGGCCCAGAATGTCACTGGCGCTTCGATCATGCTTGAAGAAGTAACCAAGACCTACCCGGGACAAAAGAAATCGGCCGTAGGCGGCCTGACCCTGGAGATCCCTGCCGGGTCCATCGTGATGTTCGTGGGGCCATCCGGCTGCGGCAAGACGACCACCCTGAAGATGATTAATCGCCTGATCGAGCCGACCAGCGGCAAGATCGTCATTGACGGCGAAGATGTCACCGGCATGAACGGTGATGAACTGCGCCGCCGCATTGGCTATGTGATCCAGGCTGGCGGCCTGTTCCCGCATATGACAGTGGCGACCAATATCGCCATGGTTCCAAAGATGCTGGGTTGGCCCAAGGAGAAGATCGCTGCCCGCGTCGACGAGCTGCTGGAACTCGTCTCGCTGGATCCGGAACTTTACCGGGACCGTTTCCCCAAGGAGCTCTCCGGCGGCCAGCAGCAGCGTGTGGGCGTCGCCCGTGCATTGGCAGCGGATCCACCGGTCTTGCTGATGGATGAGCCATTCGGTGCAGTTGACCCAATTACCCGCCAGCGTCTGCAGGATGAGCTGCTGAACATCCAGTCTGAAGTCCAGAAGACGATCGTGTGCGTGACCCACGACTTCGACGAAGCGGTGAAGCTCGGCGACTGGATTGCGATCTTCAACGAAGGCGCGCAGCTGGAGCAGTACGACTCCCCAGAAAGGATCCTGGCCAATCCGGCCAGCGAGTTCGTGGAGAACTTCATCGGTTCGGGTGCCGGCTTGAAGCAGCTGACCCTGACGCGGGTGAACGAAGTGGAACTGGGAGAAGCCATCACCACCACACCGGGCAAGAATGCTTCGGAGGTGCTCTCGCAGCTGCAGGGCGCCGGACGCAAATACGCGGTAGTGCTTGATTCGCGGGGACGTCCGCTGCGCCGCATGGACCGCCGGCAACTGTCGCGTGCCCAGATCATCGAGGGTACCTACGATGAATCCATGCCGGTCGTCGGTGAGCAGGCCACCTTGAACGACGCATTGGACACCATGCTGGTGGCCAGTTCCGAGTCGGCCCTGGTAACGGGACGCCGTGATGTGCTCACGGGTGTCATCACGGTGCAGACCGTCATGGAGGCGATCGCGGCCGCGAACAACACCACGGATGCTAATCACGAGGCGCCGGTTGGCCTGAACTCGGGTGCCATCAACGTCGTGAATATCGATAGTGCGGCCACCGGGCAGGATGGTGAATCGGCATGAGATCCGAAACCCGCAGCTTGATTTGGCAGATCGCCGGAATCGCAGCTGCTTTCGCCATCTTGGTGGGTTGGCTGGTAACAGCCGACCTGACCGAGACCGAACAGCAAACGCTGGATCCGGCAACGATTTGGGGCTACACCCTCGACCACCTGAACATCACGGTCATCTCGGCGCTCATCGTGCTGCTGATCGCGATTCCGCTCGGCGTGCTGCTCACTCGCCCCGGACTGCGCAAGGCAGCCCCGGCGGTGCGCGCCATTGCCAACTTCGGCCAAGCCGCACCCGCCATTGGCGTCATCGTGCTCTTGGCCTTCTGGTTGGGGTTCGGCCCGAAAACTGCCATTGTCTCACTGGTGATCTATGCGATTCTTCCGGTGCTCTCCAACACCATTGTTGGCCTGCAGCAGGTTGATGAACGCCTGGTGGAGGCCGGGCGGGGAATCGGCATGAGCCAGATGTCCGTGCTGTTGAAGGTCGAGCTGCCGTTGGCCGTCCCGGTGATGCTATCGGGCATCCGCACAGCCCTGGTGCTGCTGGTAGGCACCGCCACGTTGGCGACCTTTATCAACGGCGGCGGGCTGGGCATCTTGATCACTACGGGTGTGAACTTGAACCTGAATGTGGTGCTGATTGCCGGCTCGTTGCTAGTGGCCTTGCTGGCTTTGACGATTGACTGGCTTGGCCGTGTCGTCGAACAGGTGGCACGACCGAGAGGACTTTCGTGAACCGCAAACTGAATTTAGCTGTCTTGTCCATGGCCGCCCTGATCGGAATGACCGGGTGCGGACTAAGCCCATCGACCGGGACGGTGCCCAATGCCGGCCCCGCCGAGATCAAGCCGCTGGTCGAAAACGCTGAAGACACCACCGTGACCGTCACGTCCAAGTCCTTTACCGAGCAGCTGCTGCTGGGGAAGATCACCGTGATCGCGCTCAAGGCCGCCGGCTACGACGTCACCGACCTGACCAATGTTCCTGGCTCCCAGCCGGCACGTCAGTTGCTGCTTTCCGGCGACGCGAGCGTGCTCTGGGAGTACACCGGTACCGCGTGGCTGACCTACTTGGGCCACGAATCACCTGTTGTGGGTGAAGAAGAGCAGTGGCAGTCGGTGCACGATGAGGATGTTGCCAATGGAATTATCTGGGGAAATCCGGCACCGTTGAACAACACCTACGCATTGGCGATGAACGAAGAAACGACCAAGCGGCTGGGTATCACCAAGCTTTCCGAACTGCAGACGCTGGACCCCGAAGATCTGACGTTCTGCGTCGACCCGGAATTCAATTCCCGTCGAGACGGTCTGACTCCAATGCTGGAACACTACGATATCGACCGTGGTTCAGAAGTGGCTGAGGACAATATCGGTCTGTACGACGTGGGTGCCATTTACCAGGCAACCGCTAATGGCGCGTGCAACTTCGGTGAAGTCTTCACCACTGACGGGCGCATCAAGGCGCTTAACTTGACCGTGCTGGAAGATGACCGGAAGTATTTCCCAAGCTACAACGCCGCCCCGGCTTTCAACGGAGAATTCCTTGAAAAGCACCCGGAAATCCAGCAGATCATGGACAAGATCGCTCCGTTGCTGACTGATCAGGTCTTGATGGACCTGAATTACCAGGTCGACGTGGTTGGCCGTGAACCGGCGGATGTTGCCTTCGAATGGATGGTTGGCCAAGGCTTGGTCTCCAATCCCTAACCGAGGCAACGAAAACTGCATGGATTAAGCAATGGATCCCCGGCATCGCGATGCCGGGGATCCATTTCAATGTCGCCGAGGATTCACTGGGGATTGGTTTCTCTCGGATGGATTTGCTTGCAGGATAGAAATAGGTGGAGGCCATCTACCTATTGCTGGTTCCGGGTGCCTAGCTCGCCGTCGACTTCATCGGCGATTTCGGTCGTGGCAGCGGTAGTGATGGATTCTTCCTGCCAAATTTCCTCTAGCTCTGCGGATAACTCGGCTTCTTCTTGGGCATGATCGGGAACTGGGTCATTTGCGTTCATGGCCTCAGTCTAGCCATGTACGCGTCTGAGTAAAGGGGTGCATAAAAAATGACTCCAGTAGAAACTTTCCTAGTCAGTATCAAAATACGGATCTCTTGAATAGCCAGATGAAACTTTTTTAGGGAAAGTGGTTGACGCTTCAACTTCATTAGTGTCATACTGGTATCAGCAAAACAAATTGAGGCGTCAACTACTTGATGGCCCGACGAAAGGACTTAGACATGACTGCATCTGCACTGACCACCGGAACCTGGAACCTCGACGCATCGCACTCCGAGATCGGCTTCTCGGTTCGCCACGCAGGCATCTCCAAGGTTCGCGGCAGCTTCACTGAATTCGACGCAACCCTGACCACCGGCGCAACCTTGGCGGACTCCTCGGTCGAGGCAACCGTCCAGATCGCATCGGTCAACACCAAGGACGCTAACCGCGACGGCCACCTGAAGGGCGAGGACTTCTTCAACGCCGAGCAGTTCCCAACCATGACCTTCAAGTCCACTGCGGTCAAGGGCGAGGCTGGCGAGTTCATTCTCGTTGGCGATCTGACCATCCGCGGCGTGAGCAAGGAAGTTGAATTCGAAGCAGAGCTCGGCGGCGAAGCTGTAGACGCTTTCGGTGCAACCCGCGTTGGCTTCTTCGCATCCACGACCATCTCCCGCAAGGAATTCGGCATCACCTGGAACGCAGCACTGGAAGCCGGTGGCGTTCTGGTCAGCGACAAGGTCAAGATCGAAATCGACGCTTCGTTCGTACTGCCAACCGCAGAGTAAAAGTTTCCCGAAGGCCGTCATGGGGATGACGGGACAAGGGCCGATACCGGCAAAGCCTCCGGCTCACGAAAGTGAGCCGGAGGCTTTGTCGTTAAAGTGGAGGGAAGAAGTGCCTAGGACCCGCTGAATGACGGGTCCACGGAAAATGCGATAGCACCGATGACAAGGAATGCGACATACACGATCCAGAGCACGCCCAAAATGGTGCCGATCCAACCGGTCACTTTGCCGACCGTGGATACCGTATTGAATTCCCTTTCGGCTTTATTGGCCTTGAAAATAGCAATCGGGCCAAGGATCACGCCTGCAACGAAGATGGACACAATGCCAAGAATCATCGAGGTCTGTGCCAGCTGGGTGCCTTGAAATTGGGATGCTGTCGGATAGCCGAAGTTGCCCTGGGGGTACTGGCCCGGTTGGCCATGTGCCTGTTGATTGTAGTAAGGCTGTTGCGGGACGCCGTTGAGATCGTAGGAACCAGGCTGCTGGTACTGCCGGTTCTGACCCTGGTGCCCTGAAGAATAGGGGTTTCGTGGTTCTTCGCCTGGACTGGTCATGGCAACCTGCTTTCCGCTTGTGAGGCTCGTTCGCTTAATTCAAGATTCTCACATGCAACCGGCAATAACATCTAATCTCTAGAAGAACTCTCTGCAATGCCAGAATGCCCCCTACCTGCCAGTGAAGTCAGCTGGCTGGATGCATTCTGCGCCACAGCGCATGAGTGCCAGTCGCCACCGCCACAAGTAATAGGCTCAGTGCCAAGCCGATCCCGAAGATCTGTCCGTAGTGGCCATTCTGCGCTAAATCTGCAGTTAAGTAGGTCGCCGCAGATGCCCCGGCGAACAGGGCAAAAACGAACAGTGAAACGGTAGTGGCCCGCGCGTCAGGCGCGATATCGGTCGCCCACCCCTGCATCGATGAGTGCATGATCGCGTTCGCGGCACCCAGGAGGAACGCGGTGAGGGTGTATGAGGCAGGGGAGGGGGCGAACGCCGAAGGGAGGAAAGCTGCGCAAAGCAGCAGGCCTCCACCGCCAATAAGCCATGTTCGGCCGATGCGTGCCACCAATCGGCGCATCAAGCGTGCACCCAGAATGACTCCCAAGGCAAAAGCGCAACCTAGCGCTCCCGCCAAGCCAATAGCGACACCGGATTCTTGCAAGGCGGGAACGATATAGGTCAGCAATCCCATGAGCAGCCCGCCTTCGAGGAAGACGATGGCATAAAGGGCCAAATTCATGGGACGCAAAGCTGCACGGAATTTGAATCCGGAACGCGAATGCTCGGGCTCTGCCGCCTTCCGCAAGGAGTACAGGGCCGCTACGCAACCCAGTGCAGGCAACAGGAACACCAGCCGCCAGTTCGCGTATGTTGCCAATGCTCCTGAAGCTAATGTCGCCAGAGTGGTGCCCAGCGAGGAATAGATCTGCAAATCAGATAAGCCGCGAGCGCGTTCCACCCCGGTACGGGTATCGCCCAGGAGCGTCATCAAGGTTGGATACAGTGCGCCGAACATGAACCCGGTGGCGGAGCGGGCAATGAGTAGCGGCAAATAGTCGGTGAACAGGATGCTGGCGACCGCGAAAAGGCCAGCGCCGATGAGCGCCGCGCGCAAAACCGCCAGACGCCCGAAACGATCGCTAAGCACGCCCCAGACCGGCTGGCCTATGGCATAGAACAAGGCATAGGAAGCTACCAGTTGGACAGCTTGGGCGAAACTGAGCGAGGTGCCCAGCGAAAGTGCGACCAGCATGGGAGGGGTGCCATAGCGGTCGAAGAAGGAAAGGAAGCCGACGAAGCGCAAAGCCGAATCGGGAATGGTGCGTACCGAAACCCGAAGGTCCTGTTGTTTCTCCATCCCGGCCCTTCAAATGAGATTCTTCCGCTTGCCTAATCCCTGTAAACAGAATCAGCCCTGTGTTGCTGTTTTGGATGACAGCCGCCACGGTCAGATGACGCATCGGCAGCTAGGCAGTTACTGGTGATTCAGTCATGAATTGAGCGAAGAATTCGCCCAACTCACCGGTCGCGTCCAGTGGCAGCGCCATGGACACGTCCAAGCCTGGACAGGATTGGCGGGCTGGGTGCGCCAGGTATCTCCGGTAATGAAAACCCGAGGCAAGGGAAGCATAACGGATTGCCGTCACGATGGAGCCAGGGAAGTCATCGCGGGGTTGAGCGTTTCGATGCCACCGGTGCGCTTCCGCGAAATGTTCGAAGCTGGGCTGCCGGCTTCGGTTTTTGCCGCGCGCGATCGAATAGAGGCGGACCTGAAGGATTTCATTGCCGGCGGCTAGGGCAAGAAGCCGACAGCACGCTTAAATGCACTCGCGGCCGGTTCCCCTGGAGGTTTAGGAGGGGGGAACCGGCCGCGAAAGCTTATTGCGCCAGCCTTACAGGCCGCGAACCATCAGGACGTCCAAGGTACGCGGGCCGTGCACGCCTTCAACGCGCTCCAGCTCGATATCACTGGTGGCCGACGGGCCGGAGATCCAGGTCTGCGGACGGGTGATGGCCAGTCGCGGCATGGCTTCTGGCAGCAGGCGCACGATCGAGGAGATCGGCACGATGCACACATGGTGGTCGGGTACCAGCGAAATCGCGCGGCGGCCCTGGTTTGGCTCGCCATCGAGGATGATGGTGCCGGACTCGGCGACCGAAACGGCCGACGAGGTGACCACGGCGCTGGTTTCATCCAGTTCGGCGATGCTCAGCCGTGCGCCCGGGGCATCGATGCGCTGCTCGACCTTCTCGCCCAGCCCTGAGAGCCAGCCGGTGTCCAAGCCATGCGGGTAGACAACACTGGAGGCTCCCGCCAGCTTGGCCGCTACGTATTCCGGGATCTGCGCGGCGTCAATGACGTCCACCCCGGCCTTGTAATCCACCAAGCGGTCCACCAGCAGGTCGATGAGCTCAGCTTCACCCATATCCGAGGTCTTGCGGTATTCGCGGGGTACCTCTTGGGCGACGGGAGCATCGGCTAGTGCCGAGCGGATCCGTCCCAGGATTTCGTCTTTTGCGCTCACTTGGACTCCTTCTCGTCGCTCCACCAGTCGCGGAAGGACTTGTTTGGCGGGGCGGGAATGTCACGGCTGGCGGTCCACCCTGCGGCGATGCCCGGAAGCTTCTTGATCTTCTTTTCCTTGCCGGACATCAGCCGGCCCAGCGGCAAGGCCTTTTCGAGCAGGCCGAGGTTCTTGCCCTTGCCCAACGCCCAGGAGCCGCCCTTCATCAGCAGATCCATCTGGGTCGGGAGCTTGTGCTTGTCGCGGTTCGCATCCACGTCCTCGCCGCGCAGGTGCACGAGGATTTCCGGGATGTTGATCTTCACCGGGCAAGCGTCGTAGCAGGCGCCGCACAGCGAGGAAGCATATGGCAAGGACCCGTTTTCCTCGACCTGGATGCCGGTCAGCAGCGGGGAGAGGATTGCGCCGATCGGGCCCGGGTAGGTCGAACCGTAGGCGTGGCCGCCGGTGCGCTCGTACACTGGGCACACGTTCATGCACGCCGAGCAGCGGATGCAGTTCAGCGCGGTGCGGCCGAAGCGGTCGGCCAGAGCGCGGGTGCGGCCGTTATCCAGCAGCACGATGTGCACGTTCTGCGGGCCATCGTCTTCGCTCACGCCGGTCCACAGCGAGGTGTAGGGATTCATGCGCTCGCCGGTGGAAGACCGCGGCAGCAGCTGCATGAAGACCTCGATGTCCTCCCAGTGGGGGAGAACCTTCTCGATGCCCATGACCGTGATCAGGGTTTCGGGCAGGGTCAGGCACATGCGGCCGTTGCCCTCGGATTCCACTACGCCCAGCGTGCCGGTATCGGCCAGCGCGAAGTTCGCGCCGGAGATGGCGACCTTGGCGGAAAGGAACTTCTTGCGCAGGTGCTTGCGGGCAGCTTCGGCCAGCTTGGCTGGCTCATCGGTCAGGTTCGGATCCACTACCGGCATTTCCTTGAGGAAGATGTCGCGCACCTCGGTGCGGTTCTTGTGGATCGCCGGAACCAGGATGTGGCTTGGCTTGTCGTTGCCCAGCTGGACGATCAGCTCGGCAAGGTCGGTTTCGAAGGCTTCGATGCCCTCGGTCTCCAGGTGCTCGTTCAGGCCGATTTCCTGGGTGGCCATGGACTTGACCTTGACGACCTCTTTCGAGCCGGTCGCCTTGACCAGCTCGGTAACGATCTTGTTGGCTTCGTCCGCGTCACGGGCCCAGTGGACAATGCCGCCCCGGGCGGTGAAGTTCTTCTCGAACTCTTCCAAACGCTCTTCGAGGTTGGCCATCGTCAGGTTCTTGATGGCGCTGCCGGCGTCGCGCAGTTCTTCCCAGTCCGGAAGCTCGCCGACAACGTTCAGCCGCTTGTCGCGAATGGTGTGGGTGGCGTGGCGCAGGTTCTTGCGCATCTGGGTGTTGCCCAGTTCCCGGTGCGCGGCCTTGGGGAATGGCTCGGTCTCGAACAGGTTGCCCTGCCCGCCGGCAGGCATGCCGAGGAATACCTGAGTCACAGTGACACCGTCTCTTCCATGGTGCTGGCCAGGATATCTGCCAGGTGCAGGGTCTTTGGCTTGGCTCCGGTGCGCGAAAGTCCGCCGCCGATGTGCATCAGGCAGGAGGCGTCGCCGCCCGCGCAGGCCGAGGCGCCGGTGGAGCAGATGTTCTTCATCTTGTCTTCGAGCATTGCCGTGGAGACATCGGAGTTCTTGATCGAGAAGGTACCGCCGAAGCCGCAGCACTGGTCAGCTTCCGGAAGCTCGTTGACGGTGATGCCGCCGACGGTCTTGAGCAGATCAAGTTGCCGATCGCCGAGTTTCAGCGAACGCATGCCGTGGCAGGAAGGGTGGTAGGTGATGGTCTGCGGGAAGTAGCTGCCCAGCTGCTCTGCCGCGTTGGTGATCCCCAGGACATCCACCAGCAGCTGGCTCAGTTCATAGGTGCGCTTGCCCACGGCAACTGCGCGTTCCTTGAGCTCCGGCTTGCCCAGGCGCTCGGCCAGGAAAGGGTGCTGGTGCTTGACCGAAGCAACGCAGGAGCCCGAGGGGGCAACTGCGACGTCGTAGTCTTCCGTGTCGAAGGCATTGATGTGGTTTTCAACCACGGGCAGGGCTTCAGGCATATAGCCGGAATTCATGTGCATTTGCCCACAGCAGGCTTGCGCCTTGGGGAAAATGACTTCATGGCCCAAGCGTTCCAGGATTTTCACTGTCGACTTGGCGGTTTCCGGATACATAGCATCCACAATGCACGTGGCAAAGAGAGCAATTCGCATAATAAATGACTCTTTCAGGGTGTGGTCAGACCATACTATGCCACGCACTTCGTAATAGTCAAGACTTGTTGTGATAGCTCTCACCTTGTACTCTAGGTGGTCGGACCACATATGGTCAGACCATCTCGAGTAAGGACGCCCACACCGTGTTTACACCCTCCACGGATCCGATCGCGGGGAGCATAGCTGTTTCAGCGCTCATCGCACTGATCCCGCTTGTAGCCTTCTTCGTACTTCTGGCGGTAGTCAAGGTCAAGGCCCACTGGGCCGGCCTCGGCTCGCTCGCTGTTGCCATCCTCGTGGCGATCTTCGGCTGGAACATGCCGGTTGGATTGGCATTGAACTCCGGACTAATGGGCATGGTCTTCGGTGCCTTCCCTATTGTCTGGATCGTTGTCATGGCGATCTTCCTCTACCAGGTCACCGTCAAGTCGGGCCGCTTCGAAGACCTGCGCCGCGTCTTCGACGTCATCGGCGGCGGCGACGTGCGCATTCAGGCCGTGCTGATTGCTTTCTGCTTCGGCGGCCTGCTTGAAGCGCTGGCAGGCTTCGGCGCACCGGTGGCGATTACCGCCACCATGCTGCTGGCATTGGGCCTGTCGCCGCTGCGCGCAGCCTGCGCCGTGCTGATCGCCAACACCGCCCCGGTGGCCTTCGGCGCCGTGGCGATCCCGATCACCACCGCCGGTGCCCTGACCGGCATCCCGGCTGCCGACATCGGCGCCATCGTTGGCCACCAGTCCCCGCTGCTGGCGCTGTTCGTCCCGTCGATCCTGGTCCTGATCCTCGACGGCTGGCGCGGCATGCGCCAGACCCTGCCGGCAACGCTGACCATCGGCATCTCCTTCGGTGTCGCCCAGTGGCTGTGCTCGACCTACTTCTCCTATGAGCTGACCGATATCGTTGCTGCGCTGGTTGGCCTGGCCGCCGCAGTGATCCTGCTGCGCTTCTGGACTCCAAAGGGTGCCGACGAGGCACGCCAGCGCGTGCTGACTGCTGAAGCCGCCGCAATTCCATACGAGGCCAATGCGAAGCTGCACCCGGTCAACACCTGGATGGCTTTGTTCCCGTACCTGCTGGTTATCGTCATCTTCGGCGTGGCCAAGCTGTGGAAGCTGGGCGTGGACATTCCTGCATGGCTGGCAACCACGGACATCAAGTTCGGCTGGCCAGGACTGGACGGCAAGATCCTGAATGCTGATGGCGAAGCGGTATCTTCGACCATCTACAACTTCCAGTGGCTATCCTCCCCGGGCACCTTGCTGCTGATCACCGGCCTGATCGTGGCCCTGGTCTACGCGAAGAACGACGGCAACGGCAAGTACAAGATGACCTTCGCCGAGGGTGCTGCCGAAATCGGCAAGACCGTCTACAACATGCGCTACGCCGCGCTGACCATCCTGTCGGTCCTCGGCCTGGCTTACGTAATGAACCTTTCGGGCCAGACCATCACCATTGGCACCTGGCTGGCAGGCACCGGCGCATTCTTCGCCTTCCTGTCGCCAATCCTGGGCTGGATCGGCACCGCGGTGACCGGCTCGGACACCTCGGCCAACGCGCTGTTCGCCAAGCTGCAGCAGACCGCTGGCATCAATGCCGGCATCGATCCGAACCTGCTGGTTGCCGCCAACACCTCCGGCGGCGTGGTCGGCAAGCTGATCTCCCCGCAGAACCTGGCCATCGCCGCTACCTCGGTGAAGATGGAAGGCCAGGAGTCCGTGATCCTCAAGAAGGTTGCCGGTTGGTCCGTAGGCATGCTGCTGGTGCTGTGCTGCTTGGTTTACCTGCAGTCCACCCCGGTTCTGTCCTGGATGCTGCCTTAGCCGTGAACGGCTAAAATAGATCCGATGCCAGTAAACCCAGCTCCGCGTGCGTACCAGATTGTTCTCCAAGCAATTGAAGAGGATCTGCGCAAGGAGAAGCTCTCCGTTGGAGACCAGCTTCCCGGCGAGCGTGCGCTCGCGGAGCAGCATGGGATCTCGCGGGCCTCGGTCCGCGATGCCATCCGCATCCTTGATGTGATGGGCATTATCAAGACTTCAACCGGCTCCGGGCCCAACTCCGGAGCGGTGATCATCTCCAACCCCTCGGCTGGCATTTCGCAGGCATTGCGCCTGCATCTGGCGGCCAAGGGGATCAACGTCCGCGAGATCGTCGAATCTCGCATCTTGCTGGAAACCTGGGCAGCGCAAATGACGCCGCGCGATCCAATCCATGCCCAGCAGGTCATTGACCGCACCGCGGTGCTGATCATGCGCATGGACGACGCGCAGCTCTCGCGCGAGGCCTTCCACCGCATTGATGCGGAGTTCCACGTGCTCCTGGCCTCCATGGCCGGCAACGCGGTCGTGGAATCGATGATGGAATCGCTGCGCAACTCGATCAGCGACTATGTTTCCGAATCGGTGCCCAGCGACGAGGCCTGGCAGCCGGTGGTGCGCGTCTTGCGCCGACAGCACAAGGCCATCCACCACGCGTTTGCCACCGGGCAGCGCGAGCGCGCAGCCCAGCTGCTCGAAGAACACATCAACTGGTTCTACTCGCAGACCCGCTAGATCCGGCAGGATAGTTTTCAAATAAATAAGTCGGACTTTATGGCCCCTCGCACCTCTTATATCTGATATGTTTTTGGGGAAGCGACGGGGCTACTTTTTCGGATACAGCAGCCGGTACATACCGCTGGTGAGTTCCCGTCGATGAACCATCGACACTTCATGCGAGGGAACTCATGAGCCAACTTTTTGACCTGACCGGACGACTGGCCCTGGTGACCGGGTCCTCCCGCGGTATTGGCCGCGAACTTGCCCGTGCCCTGGCCGATGCCGGAGCCACCATCATCCTGCACGGCCGCGATGCGCAACGCTTGGCCGAAACTGTCGCCGAATTCGGCACCCGCTATGGCGCCGAAAGAATCCATAGCGTCTGCTTCGATGTCACCGATGATGCCGCCGTGCGCGAGAACATTGCCGCCATTGAAAAGACCATCGGCCCCATCCGCATATTGGTGAACAACGCCGGTATCCAACACCGCGTTCCGATGCTGGAATTGGAAGTATCCGACTGGCAGCGTGTGATTGACACGAACCTCACCAGCGCATTCCTGGTAGGCCGAGAGGTCGCACGCTCCATGGTGCAGCGTGGCGAAGGCAAGATCATCAACATCTGCTCGGTGCAAACCGACTTGGCCCGCCCCACCATCTCCGCCTATAGTGCGGCCAAGGGAGGCCTGCGCAATCTCACCCGCGCCATGACCGCCGAATGGGCTGGTTCGGGACTGCAAATCAACGGCATCGCACCGGGCTACATCCACACCGAGATGACGCAGAATCTGGTGGATGACGAGAAATTCAATTCCTGGATTCTGGGCCGCACCCCGGCTGCCCGTTGGGGAACTGTCGAGGATCTGGCCGGACCAGCAGTCTGGTTGGCCTCGGATGGATCGAACTACGTGAACGGGCAGACCATTTTCATCGACGGAGGCATGAGCGTTGTCGTCTAATTCCCTCGCCACCAGCACGTTGGCCGTCGTGGCCCATGCAGCCGATGATTTGCGTATTGAACAAATCGAGCTGGCAGCGCCGCGAGCAGATGAAGCACGCGTTGCCATCGCTTACGGCGGTATCTGCGGATCAGACTTGCATTACTGGAGCCACGGCGCCGCCGGGGAATCGATCCTCAAGGCTCCAATGGTTCTCGGGCATGAAATCGTCGGGACCGTCATGCAGGCCGCCGCTGACGGCAGCGGGCCGGCAGCCGGAACCAAAGTCGCCGTGCACCCGGCAACACCAGGCGAGACCGGGGAACCCTACCCGGCCGACCGCCCGAATCTTTCCCCGGGGTGCACCTATCTGGGCTCGGCCGCCCGCTACCCGCACACCGAGGGCGCATTCGCCCGCGAAGTGAACCTGCCATCACGCATGCTGCGTGAGCTGCCTGCTGGCTTAGCACTGCGTGATGCGGCACTGGCAGAACCGGCTGCGGTTGCTTGGCATGCGGTGTCGCGCGCCGGTGAAGTCGCCGGCAAGAAGGCGCTGGTTATTGGTGCTGGGCCGATCGGAGCTCTCGCTGTAGCAGTGCTCAAGCGTGCCGGAGCCAAAGAAATCATCGCAGTGGACATGCACGAGAAGCCGTTGGAAATCGCCGGGAAACTCGGTGCCACTTCAACTTTGCGCGCCGATGACCAGGAAGCTCTTGCCCAGGTGGGCGCGGACGTGGTGATCGAGGCCAGCGGCAACTTCCGCGGGTTGGCCTCCGCCGTGCGCGGTGCCGTGCGCGGCGGTCGAGTGGTCATGGTCGGGTTGCTGCCCTCAGGAGAACAACCCGCACTCATTTCGCTGGCTATTACCCGCGAGCTGGAACTGGTTGGTTCCTTCCGCTTCAACGACGAAATCGACCATGTGCTTGCTGCCCTGGCCGACGGTTCACTGCAGGTTTCCGAGGCGGTAACCCACGAGTTCCCGGTCGCCGATGCGCTTGAAGCCTTCGAAACGGCCAAGGATTCGGCTCGCTCCGGCAAAGTCCTGCTGAACTTCCTGGGGCAATAGTTGGCTTCAGCTAGAAGTGCACCGCGGCGGCCCCTGAAGTCGGGGGCCGCCGCGGTGCTTTTTAGTTCAGCGAACTCTAGTTGATCTCTGTGATGCTCACCGCGGTTGTCACCGGCACCGGATTGGCGAAGAGGTCCAGCACTGGGCAGTGGGCATCCACTGCGCGGCGCAGTTCTTCATAGCGTTCAGCTGATTCCGGTCCGGCAATCCGGATGTCCAGATCCACCGACGAGAAGCCGGGGCGGATGGTCTGGTCGATGCCGAAGAGTCCGCGGACATCGAGGTGGCCATTGGCCTGGATCTTCACGTCGTCCACCTGGATGCCGAGATTCTGCGCGTACAAGCGGTAGACCACAACCTGGCAGGAGATGAGCGCTCCGAGCGCGTATTCCACGGGGCTTGCGGCCAGGTCGCTGCCGCCCAGGCCAGCTGGCTCGTCGACCTGGAAGGTGTGCTTGCCCGAGACAATGTTGCTGGCTACCGAATCGAAGCCTTCGCCCTCCACAGTGAAAGTCAATTGGGCACTTTGCGGGGCAGCCGAAATTCGTTCGCCCCAGCCCTTGCCTGCTTCCTGCAGGCGCTGTGCGCGGTCTTCGGATACGGTTGGGGCAGATGCTGCATTAGTCATGGGGAATTGATCCCCTTTCTGGCGCAAGGGGCGCCATCGCTTACGCATCTTGGCTGTCAAGATGCGTCGAATCTTCACCTGGGGCACCCCGCACAATGACGCAGGAGGGTTGCCGTCCACTCAGCCAGGGCTCAAAGAGTGGAACTCGTGATTCAGTGATTAATTTCTATCGGTTGCAGGGCCCGCGGGTAAAGGGCAGAAGTAACTTTTCGTCACCGGGCATCTTGCTTTCCGGCTCGCTAAGATGGAATCTAGCTCTCGGGCGCCCACTGCACGAACAATGAACGGCGAGTATGGAATTCCAGCTGACACTTTCTGCGGCCCAGACCTTGGTGACCGAATCCGAATACAACCTGGGCCAATTCCTGTGTGATTCCGGAAAAGTGCAGATCGCCAACCGGGTAATGCAACCGGGATCTACCCGCATCTCCGGTGTGGTGCTGCGCGAATCGGTGATGGCCCAATTGGAAATCACCGAGGGCAATATCAGCTTCACCAGCTTCTGCGGGAAGCATCCGGGGGTTCAGTCCTGTGAAGATGTCGCCGCCTTGCTCATCGAGGTCACCACCGAAGAAGACCAAGGCTTCTTCGTCTCCGACTCCGGGGTGGATCCCCACGCATGGAAACGCAATAGCAAGCCGCAGTGGGAACGTACCCTTGACCGTCTGCTTCCAGTCATTTCCGATGAGCCGCTGGCTGCCGAAGAACCGCTGGGATTGATCCTGAAAGTGGTCAGCGAACCCCGTTATGGCGGCGAGGACGCGCTGACCTTGCAGGCACGCCCGGCCCGCCAGGGAACCAAGAGCCCCTGGATCCAAACCGGGATCAGCTGGCGCAATGTTGCTTTTGATGCGCGGTTCTCCAAGAAGCAGCGTCGTGCGGTCGTTGAACTGGACCGGTTGCGTGAACACGTTGAACAAGATACTTATCGCCATTCGTGGGATCCCAAGGAGTGGATCTCCTTGATGGATCTTCCAGGCCAGGACCTGCTGGATGCGTTCGAAGCCCTGCGTGAAGCTGGAGTGCAGATCGTCAACGGTGGTTCTACGGCCAAGGCCCCGGTGGAGTTCAGCGAGCAACCAGCCATGGCACACGTGGATGTGCGTCGCGGTGAACATGGCCTGAGCATGGAAGGGAAGCTGCGCGGGCCGAGCGAAGAGCACGTCTACCTCTTGCCCATAGGCACGCCGCCGACCTTGTTGGCTTACGCGTCCAGCCCCTTGCCGAAGGCCAAGGAAATCGGTTTGGCCCGGTTCGCTGAACCGGTCACGAAGGAACTGGCCACATTTATTGAATCCGGTGCGCAATCCATCCCGCAGGAGGGAGTTGAGCTTTTCGAGCGCCAGCACCTGGACCGATTGCGCCTGATGGCACCGTTGAAGAGCGAGGATGACAGCTACAGCATCCCTGTTCCAGCACGCCCCAGCCTCAAGCTGTCCCTGGAGAGCATCCGAACTCCGCTGACCGTGAGCTATTCCTGGGAGTACGCCTCCGCGGGCCCCCGCCAGTATGCCGTGGAAAAGGAAATTGCTGCTTCGGTGCAGGACAAGCTCGGCGCGCAGGCTTTCTTGGGGCAACTGACCTCTTCAGGAATCTTCCCGCCGAAGGAATTCAGCACCTCCGAATCCATCGATTTCTTGGTCTACGCATTGCCGCTATTGGCAGAGCATCCCGATGTGGTCGTTGAAGAGCAGAACAGGCTGCCGAAGTACCGGATCAGCCACGCGCCGGCCGCTGTCAGTGTCGAAGCCGGCGAAAGCACGGGGGACTGGTTCGACTTGTCTGTGGAAGTGCTCCTGGACGAGACCAAGGTCCCGTTCCCACTGCTGCTGGAGGCCTTGACCAAGCAAGATGAGTATCTCGTCCTCGATGACCTTACGGTGATCCCGATTGATGGTGCAGATTTCACGCAGCTGCGCCAGCTGATATCAGAGGCCGGGGAGCTGGGCACGGTGCAGGGCGATACGATCCGCATCCATAAGTTGAGCATCGACTGGTGGCAAGAACTGGTGGATCTGGGCATTATCGAAGCCCAGCACAACCAGTGGCTGCAGACCATGAAGGCGCTGCAAAGCGGTGAAGAAATGCAGCCGGTCCAGCTAGCGGAAACGTTCAACGCTGAACTGCGCCCGTATCAGGGCCACGGCCTATCCTGGCTCAACTTCTTGCGTACCCATGATCTCGGTGGCGTCCTTGCCGACGATATGGGTCTGGGCAAGACCGTCCAGCTGCTGGCTTGCCTTGAACAAGCGCGCGTCGAGGATCCTGCACAGAAATTCCTGGTGCTGGCTCCTACCTCGGTGGTGGGTAACTGGATCAATGAGGCGCAGCGATTTGCGCCGCAGATGAGCGTCACCGGCATTACTTCAACAGCTAGAAAGAGCGGCCAAAGCATGGCTGCGCAGATCGGTGATGCCCAATTGGTAGTTACCAGCTACACGATCTTCCGCCTGGCCTATGAGGATTTTGAAGCAGCCGGCTTCAACGTCATGATCATGGACGAGGCCCAGCAGCTGAAGAACCATGCCTCCAAAGGCTATAAGCAGGCCCGGCAGCTGCCAGTGCCGTGCAAATTCGTGGTCACTGGCACACCCATGGAAAACAACCTGATGGAACTGTGGGCGCTGGTCTCACTGGCTGCACCGGGCCTGCTGGGCGGTGCGAAGTCCTTCAAGGACAACTACCAGAAACCAATTGCTGACGGAGACCAGGAGCGCTTGGAGCGCCTGAAGAGCCGTCTGCGTCCGTTCGTGCTGCGCCGTACCAAGGAACAGGTCGTTCCAGAGCTGCCGGCGAAGACCGAACAGGTGCTGGAAGTCGAACTGGAGCCGGGGCACCGCAAAGCCTATGACCGCCGCTTCCAGCGCGTGCGGCAAGAAGTCCTGGGCCTGGTTGACGACGTTGATTCGAATCGCTTCCAGATTCTCCAATCGCTGACCTTGCTGCGCCAGCTGGCCTTGGATCCGTCCCTGGTAGGGGAGGGCGATGCCCCGAGCGCGAAGCTTGAAATGCTGCGCGAACTCATGGGGGACGCGGTTTCTGAAGGGCATAAGATTCTGGTCTTTAGCCAATTCACCAGTTTCTTGGCCAAGGCACGCGACGTCGCTGAAGAGCTGGGCATTGAGCACGGATACCTTGATGGGTCCACCACTGGCCCTAGGCGCAAGGAACTGATTGACGGTTTCGGCGAGGGAGATTTCCCGGTCTTCTTCATCTCGCTGAAGTCCGGCGGCTTCGGCATTAACCTCACTTCCGCCGACTACTGCATCTTGCTGGACCCATGGTGGAACCCGCAGGCCGAAGCCCAGGCTATTGACCGGGCCCATCGCATTGGGCAAACTCGTCCGGTCTATGTGTACCGCTTGGTGGCAAAGGACACCATCGAATCCAAGGTGCTCGCGCTGCAGGCCAAGAAGACGCAGCTGTTCAATGATGTCCTGGGAGAGACTGCCCAAGCCGCGCAGAGTGCGGCGTTAAGCGCCGATGATTTCCTGGCGCTGATGGAGTGAGCCTAAAAAGCTGAAGCCTTGGAAACCAGAAGGTCTCCAAGGCTTCAGCTGAAGATCGGGAACTAGAGAATCTGTTCAAAGCTGTCGTTGAGGCGGTGCAGGAGATCTCCAAAATTCTTCAGTTCGGAGGCTTCCCATTCCTTGAGCTGGCGGCGCAGTTCCTCACGCAGCGTGTTACCGCTGGAGCGCCACTTCTCCTTGGCGATTTCTGTTGCCGAGACCAGCTGGGCCCGGCCATCGGAAGGATCCTGGGTGCGGGTGACAAGTTCCAGAGACTCGAGGTGCTGCACGAGGCGGGAAATAGTCGCCTTGTCCAGACGCAGTTTTTCTGCGAGTGCTCCCTGTTGCTGGGCTTCATCACGGATGACCACTGCAAGCAAGCGGTACCCCGGATCCTGCAGGTCCGGGTGGATGATCTTGGCGCGACGGATCAGCATCTGGCGGGCGCGCAATAAGATGGCGGTGAATTCTTCTTCGACCGTCTGCATCAGTTCTTCTTCTTGCATACAAACCATTCTAAAGATTAATGGTCAATAAGTCTGATATTGGAAACCGCAGCCGTTCGAAGCCGAAGTGTTGAACGTACTGCGAATCCCCAGCTGAGCGTAATTAATGGCTTGGAAAAGACTGGCCAGGCAACGCCTGATGCCTGCAAAGCCGTACAGTTCCACTGCTCCGGCGCAGCTTAGGTACGACTTGCCAATTGCATTCGTGATTAGAGAAGCAATAGATTTCCGCCGCCGCTCAGAAGCAGAGCAAGAAAGCCATGGCCTCCGTTGCCGCTGGCGTTGGACCCAACGTGGTGCGGCGAATCTGTCCGCACTGTCCACGGGCCTCTTGGAGAGCATTGAGGGTCTTGCATGAATTGGATATCGGGATTCATGAAAATAAAGCTTGACGCTTCAACTAATGGTTGGTAGTTTTTAATCATGAATCAGCTATCCGATACCCCTCCCGTCTTGTTCCTTAGCCATGGTGCACCGCCACTCGCCGACGACCAGCGCTGGACCCAGGAGCTGGCTAGCTGGTCCGGCACTTTCGAGAAGCCGAAAGATATTCTGATGATCTCCGCGCACTGGGAAAATGCGCCGGTGACGCTGAGTGCTACCCAGCAGAAGAACGAATTGGTCTACGACTTCTGGGGCTTCGACCAGAAGTACTACGACGTTCGCTACGATGCGCCAATGGCGCCCGGGCTGGCCAATGAAGTCGAACGGCTGACCTCGGCCTATGGCCATCACGTGGAGCGCGACGAGACGCGTGGACTGGACCATGGCGCCTACGTGCCGCTGAAGGAAATGTTCCCGGATGCGGATGTACCTGTGGTGCAGATGTCCATGCCAACACTGGATCCTGCAGGACTCTTTGATCTGGGCAAGAGCTTGGCACCCTTGCGCGAGCGGGGAACCTTGATCGTTGGCTCCGGATTCACCACCCACAACTTGCGCTGGTTCAACCCAGCCGGCGGGCCGGATTCGGCGCCGCCATCGGCCTCCAGCGAGTTCGACCACTGGGCTGAGGAGGCGATGGTCCGCGGGGATGTGGACTCGATCCTCGACTTCCTGCACAAGGCCCCGGCGGCCCGTGAAGCGCACCCTCGCTCGGAGCATTGGGCTCCGCTGTACGTTGCGCTGGGAGCGGCATACGCCTCGGGTGGAATTGATGCCAAGACGGCAATTGACGGTTTCTGGTACGGCCTGTCCAAGCGCTCCTGGACCTTGAGCTAGGCGATCTCCCTATCTTTCCCGCAGCAAGCGCGGCACCGATTGGTGCCGCGCTTGCGCAGGTAATAGTGGACTTTTCTGGTCGATCCTCTAGCTGGCGGCTACCGATGCATCATCAATGCGGAACAAGGTAGCCTGCGAGCTGTCTTCCACGCCCTTGAAACGCAAAGTAACGGTCTTACCGCGGAAGTTGTTCAGGTCAACAGCCTGCAGTTCGTAGGACGAGCCGGCATCCAAGTTCGACCAGGTGCCCACGTTGTAGGTTCCGTAGCCGTCCAGAACCTGTACGGTCAGCTTGTCGTACTGGCTATAGGCAGTAGTTTCATTGGTCAGCACATGCAGGTAGAACTCCAGCTGCGCATTGGTGGCATCTGCCGGGATGGCGACCTTCTGGTCCAGGGTGTAGGTGTTGGAATTGCCCCAACCATTCAGCCCAGCTAATCCGCTGCCGGAGCGGGCTGCCGAGCCGGACTCGAAGGTGTCGGCGCGGTTGGCGGTCCAGTAATCCGCCCCGTTCTCGAAGCCAGCATTCTTCAGCAGGTTGCCGCTTGGCTCCGGATCCGGGGTTGGCTCCGGGGTTGGTGTTGGGTTGCTGCCGTCCAGGGCATTCATGATCTTGGCGGCATCCACCAGTCCGGCGCCGCAACCGATGCTGCAACCGCCTGGCATCGCGCGGGTGCCCTGCTTCAACGCAGTTTCCACGGAGGCGGGGGACATCCCAGGGTCTGCCGACTTCATCAGTGCGACCATGCCCGCTACGTGCGGGGTGGCCATGGAAGTGCCCTGGTAGAAGGCATAGCCCTGGCTGGATGGAGTAGTGGTGCCGGTATTGATGGTGGACAGCACGCCCTGGCCGGCGTAGCGGGTGTCGCCACCAGGTGCGGTGACGTCAACGGCCGAGCCGTAGTTCGTGTAGTACGACGGAGCGCCCGAAGGGTTGCTTGCCGCTACGGTAATGACGTTTTTGCAGTTGGCCGGGCGGGAATTCGAAGCGTTCTGGCTTTCGTTGCCGGCGGCAACTACCACCGAGGTGCCGCGCGAAACCGCGGCGTTGATGGCCGCCTGGTAGGTAGTTCCGCAAGCGCCGCCACCGCCCAGGGACATGTTGATGGTGTCTGCAGGGGTTGGGTTATTGGCAATTCCCGGGACCGCACCGCCCGAAGCCCAAATGATGGCATCGGCGATATCGGACAGGCTGCCGCCGCACTTGGCCAGGACGCGGACCGGCTGGATCTTGGCATCCGGGGCAACTCCGGCCACGCCGCTGGAGTTGTTGGTGACTGCGGCTACGGTGCCGGCCACGTGGGTGCCGTGCCAAGAGGAATTGCCCGAGTAGCTGCCGCCGCATTCACCAGCGGCGTACCAGTCGCCCTCGTCCTGGGGGTTCGCGTCGCGGCCGTTGCCGTCGCGGGCCGAGGCAGAGCTGGAGACGAAGTCGTAGCCGGAAACGATGTTGGCGTTCAGGTCCGAGTGCGAGGTGATGCCGGTATCCAGGACTGCGACGATGCTGCCCTCGCCGGTGGCGATGTCCCAGGCCGAAGGCAAGCGCATCCCGTTGGTGCCGCTGTAGTGCCACTGCTCGCCGTACCGGGTGTCGTTAGGCGTCATGGAAATCTTCATGATGGCATCGGGTTCCACCGATTCCACGAGACCAGACTGCGCAATATCGGCCATGAACTCCTTGGCGCCGTTGCCCTTGAGTTTCTTGTCGGCCTTCACCACGAAGCTGCCGGTGGCCATGGCTCGCATTTCCTTGACGGTAACGCCTGCTGCCTTGGCTGCTTTGCCCCAGGCCTTGGCGCGGGAGGACTTGCCCGTCTGCGTGGCTGAAGCCTTGTAGGTGACGATGAATTGGTCGTAGGCCTCGCCTGATTGCACCGAACCGATCTTGACCTTGTCTTCGCCATTTGCCTTGGGGAGGGACTTTTCAGCGGGAGCCGACACGGGGGAGGCGGTAGCTGGCAAGGCGCCAGCGCCGAAGCCGCTCATGCCGATCACTACGGCCGCGGAGACGGCCAGGGTTCTCCGAAGAGGGGTAGAAAAACGTGCCATTGATGTTCTCCTTGTAGGGTTTTTGGGCGCACAAAGGTCGGTGATCAATCGATGTGGTGTGTGCCGGTAGGAGCGTAACTGCTCGGCAACTCCTAAAGGAAGTACTTCTCAAATAAATCTTTTATATTCGCTCATGTACTAAAAAGGTGTTTCACATATTTCTGTGGAACTATCCCGGCGGACTCGCAGATTCGAAAAATGAATGATGGTTATCTGCATGTTTGGGGAGTTCGAAATTTTCAGATCCGCACTGACCATGGAAAACACATAATTATTTGCATAGCGAACGCTATCTTTCCGAAGTTGTTTCACGCTAGAAGTACATTCCGGGATCCAGCTCTCCTGGCGTCGAAGCCGTGTTCCAAGCGTGATAGGTATCTTGGCTAATTCATTGAATAAATGGGGTCCCTCCGGATTCGGCACCGTGCGATGGCCGATAGCGCCTTGGTTGCCAGCTCATCGGCTGGAGGCTTCGCCAACTAATCAGTTCCGCCGAGTTACCCTTCGGGAGACAGCTGGCAACGGCTTGCAGCGGCAGGCCCAAGATGCCCACCGGAGCGAATACCGGTGCTGCACGTATCTAGCCCAGCAAGAAGGCAATGACCAGCACACTGGGAAAGGTCAGCAGGGTGCTTGCCAGCACCACTTCGCGCGGCACGGCGACGGGCAACTTGAATTGCTGGGCAAACAGCAAGACGTTTTGCGCGGTTGGAAGCGCCGCCATGATCACCACTCCGAGAAGTTCGATTCCGGATAGGCCGAAAACGAAGCGGGCAACGAGCCAGGCGAGCAAAGGCATGAAGAACACCTTGAACGCGGTCGCCAGATAGATTTCGCCGCGCAGGTTCTTATCTGACAATGGACGCTGGCCGTATAGCGCCATTCCAAAGGACATCAGCAACAGGGGGATGGATGCGTCGCCAATCATTTGCACTGGCGCATGAATGACTTCGGGCAGTGCCAGGCCAAAGAAGGAGAACACCGCACCGAGGAAGGTCGCAATAGTGACAGGGTTGGCGATGGACTTGAGGATCATTTTCGCACCGGGCAGGCTATCCGCGCCACCGGACTTGGCGCGGGAGAGCACCGCGAACATGCACAGGTAGACGGGAGCGATGATCAGCAACTGCGCGATGAGCACCGACACTACGGGACTGGTGCTGCCCACCGCATAAAGGGCCAGCGGCACACCGATATTTCCAGCATTCACATAACTCGTGGACATGGCCGCAACGGGCAGCCGACGAGCTGGAGTATTGAAGACCAGCCGCGCGACCAAGGCATAAGCGGAGCCGGTCAGCACGGCAACCATCAAGGCTATCGGGGTGAATACACCAACCACCGCATGCAGATCGGTGCTGGCAAGCAGAGTGAACATCAGGGCGGGGTTGGTGATGTAGAAGATGAGCGGGGTCAGCCCCTGGGCAATGGCCGCGCGTTGTCGCGGCAGCGCGACCGACGTCAGCAGGCCGATGCCGATGAGGATCAAGACAACGGAGAATCCCTGTAGAACTCCTTGCATATTGCCTTTCCCGCCCGGTACTGGTGTTCCCAGCTCCGGGGCTTCTCGAAGCCGTGGACGGCGAGGGTGCGAAAGCTCCCTCTACCGTCCACGGTGCATTATTCAGATTCCCTGGCAGCCTGTCAGCGAACCAGCGCGGGACTCTTCGAATCGAAGGTCCAGCCGGGAATCAGGTATTGCATGGACACCGAGTCGTCACGCGAGCCCAACCCATGTTCCAGGTACAGTTCGTGGGCTTGGGCGACCCGATCCATGTCCAGGCTGACACCCAAGCCGGACCGCTGCGGAACCTTGATCTCTCCGTCCCGAATCACCAATGGTTCCTCGGTCAGGCCCTGTCCATCCTGCCAGATCCAGTGGGTATCGAGTGCCGTGATCTCGCCCGGAGCAGCGGCGCCGACCTGGGTGAACATCGCCAGCGAGATGTCGAAGTGGTTGTTCGAGTGCGACCCCCAAGTCAGTCCGAACTCGTTGCACAGCTGGGCAACGCGCACTGAACCGGACATGGTCCAGAAATGCGGATCTGCCAGGGGGATGTCTACCGCATTGGTGCGCACCGCGTGCGCCATTTCTCGCCAGTCAGTCGCAATCATGTTCGTGGCGGTCTGCAGACCGGTCGCCCTGCGGAATTCGCTCATGACCTCGCGGCCCGAGAAGCGGCCCTCAGGGCCGCACGGATCCTCGGCATAGGCCACCACTCCACGCATGCGCTTGCCAAGCCGGATAGCATCTTCGAGCAGCCAGCCGCCATTGGGGTCAAGCGTGATCCGGGCTTCGGGGAAGCGTTCCTTCAAAGCGATGACAGCATCGACCTCGGAGTCCCCGTCCTGGACGCCGCCCTTCAGCTTGAAATCCTTGAACCCGTAACGGGCCTGAGCCGCCTCGGCCAGGCGCACCACGGCTTCTGGTGTCATGGCTTCCTCGCGGCGCAAGCGCTCCCAATCGTCGTTGCCCTGCGGTTCGCGCAGATACGGCAGATCCGTCGTATCCGGGTTGCCCACGTAGAACAGGTAGCCGAGCATCGGAACCGCGTCGCGCTGCTGCCCGTCGCCGAGCAGTTCGGCCGCCGGCACTCCAAGGAACTGGCCGTGCAAATCCAGCAGTGCAGACTCAAGTGCGGTGACTGCGTGCACGGTGGTGCGCAAATCGAAGGTCTGTGCACCGCGTCCGCCGGAATCGAGGTCTGCGAAGCGGGCTGCCACCTGGCGCAGCAGCGAACGGTAAGTCGCCACAGGGGCGCCGGTAATCAGTGTGCCGGCCTCCTCTATGGTCGAACGGATCGCTTCGCCGCCAGGTACCTCGCCGAGGCCCGTGCGGCCTTCGGAGTCAGTGAGGATAGCGATATTGCGAGTGAAGAACGGCCCGTGCGCCCCGGAGAGGTTCAGCAGCATGGAGTCATGCCCGGCGACCGGGATGACCTTCACCGAGGCAATGGTGGGCTGGGAAGTCATGGATTATTCGCCTTTCGCCTGCAGGACGCCGTCAATCCGGCGGGTCAACTTCCACGGGTTGTCTTCCGCGATGGGCTTGGGCAAAAGCGCGTCCGGGAAGTTCTGGTAGGCGATCGGGCGCAGGAAGCGCTCGATGGCCAGGGTGCCCACCGAGGTGGTCCGCGGGTCGGACGTTGCCGGGAATGGACCTCCGTGCACCATCGCGTGGCCCACTTCCACACCGGTTGGCCATCCGTTGACCAGGATGCGCCCGACCTTGGTTTCCAGCGTCCCGATGATCTGCCCTGCGGCTTCGTGATCCGAATCGTCCAGCTGCAAGGTGGCGGTGAGCTGGCCTTCCAGCCGGCCCAGCGCGGTTTGCAGCTGTGCGGCATCGGCGTAGCGAATCACCAGCGAGGCGGCTCCGAAGATTTCGTCTTGCAGCACCGGGTTGGCCAGCAGCTGCTCCACTCCAGCGGTGTAGATGGCTGGTGCCGGAGCGTTCTCGGTTGCCCCTTCGGTGCCACGGCCCAGCAGTTCGACACCGTCCTGGCTGCCGAGCGCTTGGACACCAGCGGTCCAGGAATTGTAGATTCCCTCGGTGAGCATCGTCTGCCCGGAAGTTTCCGGTGCCTGGCCGCTGACGGCGCGGGCGAATGCGTCGCCGGCAGCTCCGGTGGGAACAAAGACGAGTCCCGGTGCGGTGCACAGCTGCCCGGAAGAACCGACAACAGAAGCCAAGTAGGCCTTGGCCTGCGCAACGGGATCCTGAGCCAATGCTCCCTCGAAGAAGATCACCGGGTTGATGGAGCTCATCTCGGCATACACCGGGATGGGTTCCGGTCGCGCGGCCGCGGCGGCCATCAGGGCGGTGCCGCCGGCCCGCGAGCCGGTGAAGCCCACGGCCTTGATGACCGGATCCTTCACCAGGGCTTGGCCGATCGACGCGCCGGGGCCATAAACCAGTGAGAAGACTCCCGGGTGCAGCCCGAAGTCGGCGACGGCCTTGCTGATGGCATGGCCAACAATCTCGCTGGTTCCGGGGTGCGCATTGTGGGCTTTGAAGACCACCGGGCAGCCGGCAGCCAGTGCGCTGGCGGTGTCGCCGCCTGCGGTGGAGAACGCCAGCGGGAAGTTCGACGCGCCGAACACCGCGACCGGGCCCACCGGGATCTTGCGCTGCCGGATGTCCACGCGCGGGGCTGGGGTGCGCTCGGGCAGGGCCGGGTCCACGCGCACGCCGTGCTGGTCGCCCTGGCGCACCACCTGCGCGAACAGCCGCAGCTGTCCGGTGGTGCGTCCGCGCTCGCCGGTCAGGCGCGCCTCGGGCAAGCCGGTTTCGGCCATGGCGCGAGCGACCAGTTCGGCGCCCACTGCCTCGATGTTCTCCGCGATGGCTTCCAGGAACTCTGCGTGCTTCGACGGTTCCAAGGACCGGAAGGACTCGAAGGCCTCGGCCGCCGCAGCGGTGGCCAGCTTCAGCTGCTGCTCATCGATGAGGCTGTAGGCAGGTTCCAGGCGCTCGTTGGTCGCCGGGTTATAGCCGTTGACCTTGCGCCCGTTGCCTTCGGTGCTGGCGCCGGCGAGGATGGACTGGCCGGTGAGGTTCTGCGTGGTTGTGCTCATGAATTGCTCCTGAGTCGACTGATTGGTGTGTCGTAAAGTGCCAGTGCTGGTCAGAGGCTCGCGCCGGCGGGAACGATGCCTGCCTGCTGGATCAGCGCGGACAGGTCCGCCAGGTCCTGCTCGGTCAGATCCTGCAGCGGCGGGCGCACCGAGCCGGAGTCGCGGCCGATGGCCTTCAGCCCGCCCTTGACGATGGATACGCCGTAGCCCTTGACGCGGTCGCGGATTTCCAGGTACGGCAGCACGAAGCGGTTCAGCTTCTCGTTGACCGCCTTCAGGTCCTGGGCGCGCACATCCTTGTAGAAGTCCAGCGCGAATTCCGGAACGAAGTTGTACATGGCCGAGGAGTAGGTGCTCATGCCCAGCTGCAGCAGCGGCAGCGCGAAGGTCTCCGCGGTAGGCAGCCCGCCCAGGTAGAACAGGCGGTCGCCGTTCTTGGCGTACACCTTGGTCAGGTGCTCGATGTCGCCCAGCGCGTCCTTGAAGCCGATGAAGTTCTCGTGGTTATCGGCCAGCCGGGCCACGGTGTCCGCCGAATAGATCGCGTTGGCGCGGTTGTAGACGATTACGCCGGTCGTCGTCGATGCGCAGATGGCCGACGCGTGCTGGTAGAGCCCTTCCTGGTCGCATTCGGTCAGGTACGGCGGCAGCAGCAGCAGGCCCTCGGCCCCTGCGGCCTCGGCGTCTTGCGCATTCTGGATGGCCTGCTTGGTCGAACCGCCGGCCGAGGCCAGCACCGGAACCTTGGAGCCGGCTTCTTCCACTGCCATGCGGACCACACGCGAGGCCTCTGCCGGGGTCAGCGTGAAGCCTTCGCCCGTGCCTCCGGCGGCGAACAGTCCCGCGACATCGAAGCTGGACTGCCAGGCCAGGTGGTTGCGGTACGCGGCCTCGTCGATTTCCAGGTTCGCGTCGAATGCGGTGACCGGGAAGGAGAGCAACCCGTCCTTGAGCTTGGAGGCAAGTTCGGCGGGGGTGTACTGGGCCATGGTTTGTTCCTTTGACTGGTTCCCACCTCAGGCGAGGCGGGAAAGCTGGGGGCGGTGCATTGGTATTACCCTCAGCCTAGGAACCCTCTATGATGCCTGTCCAAGCCCATATTCGTATTGTTTGATACCTACTGTGCATCATTCAGCGTGCAGCGCGTGGCGCACGATCGAGACCACCCGTTCCAGCGCCGGATTGCGCGAGGACTTGCTCCAGATGGCGTGCAGCTGCACCGGATCGTCGGTAACCTCGCCAAGCCGCAGGTAGCTGACCCCGCCCACGCCCAGCAGCTTGGCACTCTCCGGGACGAAAGCAATACCGCGCCCGGCGGAGACCAGCGCGAGCATGGTCAGCACCTGGCTGACGGTATGGCGCACGTTCTTGTGCTCGATGTCGACGCGGCGCACCACCAGGTCGTAGAAGTAGCGGGCCTTGGTGGGGGAGTGCATGATCAGCGGTTCGTTGCGCAGGTCATCGAACAATACCTCCCGCTGCAGCCGGGCCAGCCGGTGGCCGGAGGGCACTGCCACGTAGAGCCCCTCGGTTAATAGCAGTGCGGATTCGAAGAGCTTCTCGTCGAAGGGCGGGCGGGCCAAGCCCAGATCGATGTCGCCGTCCAGCAGGGCGTCGACCTGCTCGCCGGTCACCATTTCCGACAGCTCCAGGTGCACCTGCGGCATCTGCGCCGAGATTTCTCCCAGCAGCGGGCCGAGCAGGCTGAAGCCCGAGGCCGCGGTGAAGCCGATGCGCAGCTCGCCCAGCTGGCCGGCGGCGATGCGGCGGGCATTGTCCGGGGCACGCTCGGCGGCCACGACCAGCCGGCGGGCATCCTGGAGGAAAGCATGGCCCGCCGCGGTGAGGGCCACGCGGCGGTTGTCGCGCTCGAGCAGTTCCACGCCGACCGTGCGCTCGAGTTTCTGGATCTGCCGGCTCAGCGGCGGCTGGGTCATGTTCAGCCGCTCGGCGGCACGGCCGAAGTGCAATTCCTCGGCAACGGCAACGAAACTGCGTGCTTGGTCCAGAGTAAACATTTGATACCTTTCTGGAATCATTCTATGCACATTCAACCTTGGACATGCATCACTTCAAGTTTCTACGCTTGACTCCAAGACCAGCAAGGTGAGCTGTCTCACTCGAGGCCTCGGCCGGGGTCCCACACTCGACACCACAGGAGAACTTCCCATGAAAAATCGCTTGACTCGCCGCTCGCTGCTCGCCCTCTCGGCCACTGGCGCGGTACTAGCGCTTTCCGCCTGCGGCGGCAACGTCGGCGGGGGCTCGGCCTCCTCCGAATTCCCCAGCGGCCCCATCACCCTGACCGTCGGCCAGGCGCCTGGCGGCTCCACCGACCTGATCGCGCGCGCCGCGGCGGACGGCATGGCGGATTCCCTGGGCGTGGCCCTGCCCGTGGTGAACAAGCCGGGCGCCAACGGCGCGCTGGCCACCGAAGAAGTGGCGGCCATGGCCCCGGACGGGCAGAACCTCGTGCTGCTCAACGCCTCGTTGATCACCATTACCCCGCTGGCGGTATCCGCGGACGAGGCGGTTTCGCTCGATGACCTCGATGTCCTCATGGGACTGAGCCAGGATGACTACGTCATGGTAGCCAGCACCAAGTCGGGGATGGAGAACTTCGATGACATCAAGAACAGCGGCAAGAAGCTGTCCTTCGGCACTACCGGCGTGGGCACCGGCTCGCAGCTGGCCCAGGAACTGATCCTGGCCCAGGCGGGCATCGAAGGCACCACAGTACCATTCGACTCGGGTTCCCCGGCACTGACCGCCGTCATGGGCGACCAGGTACAGGTCTCCACTGTGCAGCTGGGCGAAGCCAAGCCGCAGATCGACGCCGGCACCGTCACCCCGATCGTGGTCTTCTCCTCCGAGCGCAATGAGTTTCTTCCCGATGTGCCCACCGCCATCGAGGCAGGCTATGAAGTCCCGGTCTCCCAGTACCGCGCCATCGCAGCCCCGAAGGGCCTGAGCGATGACGCCAAGCAGAAGCTGGTGGCCTCCATCAAGGACGCGGTAGCCACGGACACCTACACCTCGTTCAACGAGAAGAACATGCTGACTCCGAACGAGATTTCCGGCGAGGAAGTCACCGCCGAATGGAATGAGCTGGCCGCGAAGTACAAGGAACTGACCGATGAGTACGACATCTCGCTGGCCGGCAAGTAGCCTCCCGGCAGCCAGCTGATCCGGAACACTTCAAGCACAGGACAACATCATGCAAGCCAAACACGTTGAACGCCCGCCGGTGCCCGCCGCGCCCCGCGCGGAATCCGGCCCGGTGCAGCCCGAGGACGATTCGTCGCCCGAGGCGCTGACCCCGGAGGAACTCGCCGCCCAGTGGGAAGCCGAGGCCCCGGAACCGGCCGGACCGGTGGCGAACCTTGCCTCCAGCCTGGTGGTGCTCGCGCTGGGCTGCGCCGGCATGGCGCTGTCCGTTGGCCTGGGGCTGGGCACCCCCGCGGCGCCCAGCGCCGGGATGTGGCCCTTCATTGTCACGCTGATTGCCGCCGTCATGGCCGTGGTGCAGCTCATCGTGGGCAGGCGCGGCGGGCAGGACGGGGAGAAGTTCAGTGCCATGAGCTGGTACACCGTCATTGGTTTCGCCACCCTGATCCTGATGGTGGTGCTCATGCCGCTGATCGGCTTCGAGATTCCCGCGCTGCTGCTGTGCTTCGTGTGGATGCGCTGGCTGGGCGGTGAGCGCTGGCGCTCTGCCGCCTTGTATTCGGTGCTGGTGGTCGTGGCCTTCTACGCCATCTTCATTGCCGCGCTCGGCACCACGATTCCCCGACTGTTCTAAGTCGCAATTAAAGGTTGACTCCCATGGACTTCTTCGGACCAGTCCTGGACGGCTTCGGCACCGTCCTGGACCCCACAAACCTCTTGTATTGCCTGCTCGGCGTTGTCATTGGCATGCTGATCGGCGTGCTGCCGGGCCTGGGCCCGGCGGCCACGATCGCGATCCTGCTGCCGTTGACCTACGGTGTCGAGCCGGTGACCGCCATCATCATGCTGGCCGGCATCTTCTACGGTGCCCAGTACGGCGGCACGATCACCTCGGTGCTGTTGCGCCTTCCCGGCGAGGCCAGCTCGGTGGTGACGGTCTTCGACGGCTATGTCATGGCCAAGCAGGGCCGGGCCGGCACCGCACTGGGCATTGCCGCCATCGGCTCGTTTATTGGCGGCACGATCGCCATTGTGGGCCTGACCTTCCTGGCTCCGCTGGTGGCCAGTTTCGCGCTGGACTTCGGCCCGCCGGAGTACACGGCGCTGGCGCTGCTGGGCATCTTGCTGGTGGCCACCATCTCCGGAGGCTCCAAGATCAAGGCGATCATCGCCGCGGCGTTGGGCCTGTTCCTGGCCACGGTGGGTCGCGATGGCTTCACCGGGGCCGAGCGCTTCACCTTCGGCAACCTGTCGCTGGCCGACGGGATCGACTTCGTGCCGATCGCCATGGGCCTGTTCGGTGTGGGCGAGATCCTCTACAACCTGGAGGAGCGGCACCGGGCCGTGTCCGCCCCGCTGAAGGTGGCCAACGTGTGGCCGCGGCGCCAGGACCTGAAGCAGGCCTCCGGGGCGATCGGCCGCGGGTCGGTGCTCGGCTTCTTCCTGGGCATCTTGCCTGGCGGCGGCGCGACGATCTCCTCGCTGGCCTCCTACGCGCTGGAGAAGAAGACCGCCAAGGACCCTACGCGCTTCGGCAAGGGGGCGATCGAGGGTGTCGCCGGACCGGAAACCGCGAACAATGCGGCGGCGACCAGCTCGTTCATCCCATTGCTGACTCTGGGCATTCCTGCGAATGCGACGATGGCGATCATCTTCGGGGCGTTGCTGATCCAGGGGGTCACCCCCGGCCCGCAGCTGATCTCCAATGACCCGGAATTGTTCTGGGGCGTGGTGAACTCGATGTATATCGGCAACATCCTGCTGCTGATCATGTCGATCCCGCTGATCGGGGTATTCGTACGGATCCTGCGCATCCGCGCCGCGATCCTGGCGCCGATCACCGCGTTGATTACCCTGCTGGGCGCGTACACCATCCGCAACTCCATGTTCGACGTGATGCTGGTGGTCATGTTCGGCGCCGTGGGCTACCTGATGAAGAAATTCGGTTTCGAGCCCGGCCCGCTGGTGCTGGCGTTCGTGCTGGGCAGCCTGCTGGAATCCAACCTGCGCCGATCCCTGCTGGTGCTGGAAGGCGACCCCTCGGGCTTCCTGTCCCGACCCATCTCCGCAACGCTGCTGGTGGTGTTCGTGTTCGTGGCCGTGTGGCCGATGATCAAGTCCGCCATCGATCAGCGCAAGAACCGCTTGGTGGCCGTGCAGGCCGTAAAGGAAAAGGAAAACGCATGAGCATCATCGTGGGATACGTCCCCACCCCAGTAGGGCAGGCCGCCGTCGACGCGGCCATCATCGAGGCGAAGCTGCGCGCCGAACCGTTGCTGATCGTGAACTCCTCGCGCGAGGGGTCGCTGGTGGACAAGCACACCGCTTCGCCCGAGGACCTGGAACGCGTACTGCTAGCTGCCGCCGCGGCGGGAGTCGAGGCTCGCATCGTTGAGTCCAGCTATCGTGATGACCTGACCGAGGAGTTCCTCGGGCTGGCCGAGAAGCACGAGGTGTCCTTGATCGTCATCGGGCTGCGCCAGCGCAGCCAGGTGGGCAAGTTCATCATGGGCTCGCACGCCCAGCGAATCCTGCTGCAGGCGCAGCATCCGGTGCTGGCCGTCAAGGCCGGCTGACCCGCTACCGCACCGCTGCCAAGGGCCGCGGAAGGCTTCAATGGAAGCCTTCCGCGGTCTTTGCGCGTCCACGGTCCGGTGGCTCCTCAATGGTTGCAGCGCTTCAACTATTGTGAGGCTCGTCACTCAATGAATGGTTCCCGGGGAGCGCCGAAACGCCGAGCCGAATGCGCTACCGGGCGCGGAGTGCCGGAATGTCGCGGGATCGCGGGGATGGCCGCCACCCGGGCACGCAACGCGATGCCGGCTGGGTATCAAAACATGCGGATCGAGTCTTGGACGGGAGCGATCCCGGCTTACTAACGTGACTACAGGCACATGGCGATATGCGGCAGCTCACGTAAACCCAAGACCTCGCCGCCACCCGCGATGCCGAGATTCCACCCTTTTCCAAAGTATTCCCCAGATCGGAGCCCCTTTATGCCCCTGCTTGTCGTAGCGCTGGCGGTAGTCGTGCTGCTGATCCTCATGATGAGGTTCAAGCTCAACGGATTCATCGCCCTGATCCTCGTCGCCACCCTCGTGGCCTTCTGGGCCGTCGCCACCGGATCGCTGAGCGTGGACGGCGAGCCCGCGGGCGTCGCTGACATCCCGGAGATCATCACCGAGGGCCTGGGCGGGCAGCTGGGAAGCACCGCCGTCGTCATCGGCCTGGGTGCCATGATTGGCCGCGTCATGGGCGACGCCGGGGCGGCGCAGCGCATTGCCCGCAAGATCCTCTCGGTCTTCGGCGAGCGTGGCGTGCAGTGGGCCATGATCATTTCCGCGATGCTGATCGGCGTGACCATGTTCTACGAGGTCGCGTTCGTGATCCTGGTGCCGGTCGCCTTCACCCTGGTGCGCGCCACCAAGGTCAACCTGCTGTGGGTGGGCCTGCCCATGTCCATCTCGCTGTCCACCATGCATTCCTTCCTGCCCCCGCACCCGGGTCCGACCGCAGTGGCCGGGCTGTACAACGCATCGGTCGGATTGACGCTGGCCTACGGCCTGCTCATCGCCATTCCGGCCGGTGTGGCCATTGCGATGGCCTGGCCGCGGCTGTCCTTCGTGCGGCAGATGAACCCGCAGATGCCCTCGGGGCTGCTCGCGGAAAAGGACTTCGCCGACGACGAGCTGCCCTCGGGCGCCTTGTCCTTCCTGGTGGCGCTGCTGCCCATCGTGCTGATTGCCGGTTCGGAAATCCTGCGCATGACCGTGACGCTGAGCGAGGAGGCCGACGATGTGCTCGCGCTGCTGGGCTCTGCGGAAATTGCGTTGCTGATCGCCCTGCTGGTGGCGATTGCCGCCTTCGGCCCGCTGAACAACCGTTCCATGGCGCAGGTCGCCAAGTCGATGAGCGAGGCCGCGCGGGCCATGGCCATGATCCTGCTGGTCATCGGCGCCGGCGGCGCCTTCAAGCAGGTGCTGGTTTCCGCCGGCATTGCCGACTACATTGCGGACACCACTGCGGGGTGGAATCTCAGCCCGCTGTTCCTGGCCTGGATCATTGCGGTGATCCTGCGCATCGCGCTGGGATCAGCTACGGTGGCGGTATCGACCGCCGCCGGCATCGCTGCACCGCTGGTCGCGGCCACCGGAGCGTCGCCTGAGCTGATGGTGCTGGCCACCGCCTGCGGCTCGATCGCCTTCAGCCACGTGAACGACCCGGGCTTCTGGATGTTCAAGGAGTATTTCAACCTCAATGTCGGGCAGGCGCTCGCGGTGCGCACCACCTACACCACGACGTTGGCGGTACTCGGGTTGCTCGGGGTCTTCGCACTGGACCTGGTGATCACCTAGGCCCGGTACGGGACTTTGAAGGAAAGACCTCTCGGCGACATGGAGCTGATGGCAGCTGCCACGGCCAGCCGGAGGTCTTTTCCGCGTCCCGGCCCTAAAGCGCGGGGCCGAGCCCCGCTTCGGATTGCAGCCGCAGCATGGAGTTGCCCAGATGCATGCGCATGGCCGCGGCCGCCATGTGCGGGTCGCCGGAGGCAATGGCATCACGCACGGCGCGGTGCTCTGCGGCCACCGAACCCAGCCGGTCGGCGGTGATCGTGTCGGCCGAATCCAGCCGGCCGCGCGGCATCGCGATCATGGAGGGACCGAAATTCTCCACAGCCTGGCCGAAGTAGGGATTGCCGGTAGCCCTGGCCACGGCCAGGTGGAACTCGAAATCGCAGCTCATGCTCACCGCCGCATTGCCCGCTGCGGCCTCGAAGCCCCGCAGGGCCTGGTCCATTGCGGACAAATCCTGCGCGGTGCGGGAGCGGGCCGCGACGGCGGCGGCCTCGGTCTCGAAACCCACCCGGTACTCGATCAACTGGCGGCGTTCCTCGACGGTACGCGGAACCAGTGCTTGAGCGGCAGGCTCGGCGGGCGGTGGAGGAGTCAAAGCGAAGCTGCCCGCGCCGCGCCGCGTGTAGACCAGCCCTTCGGCCTGCAGCCGGGTAATGGCCTCGCGGACCACGGTGCGCGATACCCCGTGCTCGGCGATCAGCTCGTTCTCGCTGGGCAGCTTCTGTCCCGGAGGAATGGCCCCGCCGCTGATCTGCGCGCGCAGGTGCCCGACCAAGGCCGATGCCAGATTGGGTTTGGCGTTGTGCATGCTTAAAGGATAAGCGCCGGAACCGCCTGGCAGGCGGTTCCGGCGCGAAGGTCCAGTCATGGGGACTCAGGCGGTGCCGAATTGCGCGGTTTCGGTGGTCCACGCGCGGGCCTGGTCGCTCAGGGTGAAGCCGAGCCCTGGCCTGTTCGGAACGATCATCCGGCCGTCCTTGGTTTCCAAGTGCTCATTGAACAGCGGGTCGAGCCAGTCGAAGTGCTCCACCCAAGGCTCGCGTGGGTACGCTGCTGCCAGATGCAAGTGGATTTCCATTGCGAAGTGCGGTGCCAGATCCAGCCCAGCCTGGTCAGCGAAAGTTGCCAGTCTCTGGAACTGGGTGATGCCACCAACCCGGGGAGCGTCAGGCTGGATGATGTCGCAGGCGCGTGCGGCAATCAGGCGTTCGTGCTCGGATACCGAAGCAAGCATCTCTCCTGTGGCTATTGGCGTATCCAGGGCAGCGGTCAGGGCCGCATGGCCTTCAGCATCGTAGGCATCCAGCGGTTCTTCGATCCAGACGAGGTTGAACTCCTCGAGCCTGCGCCCCATGCGCAATGCGGTAGCGCGGTCCCATTGCTGGTTGGCGTCGACCATGAGCGGGAAATCCGGGCCAATATGCTCGCGCACTGCGGCAACGCGGCGCAGGTCTTCGGCGCTGTCCGGCAGGCCGACCTTGATCTTGATGCCGCCGATCCCTTCCTCGATGGACTGGGTAGCCCGATCCTTGACCTCCTCGATGCTGGCGTTCAAGAAGCCGCCGGAAGTATTGTAGGTGCGCACCGAATCGCGGTGGGAGCCGAGGAACTTGGCTAGCGGAAGCCCCGCGCGCTTGGCTTTCATGTCGTAGAGCGCGATATCAAGTGCGGCCAACGCCTGGGTCGCCACACCAGAGCGGCCCACCGAAGCGCCGGCCCAGAGGAGCTTGGTGTACAACTTGGCGATGTCACTTGGATCTTCGCCAATCATCGCTTGTGCGACTTCCTTGGCATGGGCGTACTGTGCAGGACCGCCAGCCCGCTTGGAGTAGGAGAACCCGAAACCCTCATGGCCCTGTTCCGTGGTGATCTCCGCGAAGAGGAAGACCACCTCGGTCATTGGCTTCTGACGACCGGTGAAAACTTTCGCATCGGAGATCGGTGTGGCCAGCGGCAACCGGGCCGTTGAAAGCTTGACGTGGCGGATGGCGTCGGGGGTATAGGTCATGGCGGGAATCTCCTGTTGGGATCACTGTGGGGGTAAGCTCATTTAATTACTTATCCTATAAGTAAGAAACTTATTACACAAGTGATTTTTCGAGTGTTTTCTTCGGTGGCCTGCTGCCCCTTTCTTCTCTGTGGTCGAATGCGCCCGGAGCTGCCGCTCGGGTGCTTGAAACCACGGCAGGTTCCCGTCTGGACGGCGGGGCTCCAGGCAATCGCGGGCTGTCCGCAATGCTTGAAGCGGCTATTGCCTTGCCGGATCATTTACCCTTCGCAAGGCGCAGTGGTCAAGACCAGATGCTTGAGGGCATGGTTTTCAAGAACGACTGGATCCGGAGTGAAACCGAGCCCGGCTTCCGTTGGCAGACGGATCGTACCCTCGTTAGTGAGCTTCCCCTGATGCGGCGCATGCCAAGGGTGGAGCTGGGTTTCCCAACCGAGGAAGGGGATTTCCAATTCCGGACGGAGTGACCCGTTGGCAAGCTGGACTTCCTGGTCTGCGGCGATCAGCTGCGCGGTGGCCAGGAGGGCCGGACCGTAGTAGAAGCAGTGTGGCACCACATGGACATTAAGCCGTTGACCCGCCTCGCGAATTTTGAGCATGGCGCTGAGTCCGCCAATCTTTCCGACGCTAGGCTGGGCAAACTGCAGGGCGCCGAGTTCCATATCCGAGGTCAGCCCCTGGACCCCTGAATGGTTTTCTCCACCGGAGACGTTGCCGAAACGAGCATTGAGGGCGGCTAGTGATTGCGAATCATCTGGCGGGAAGATCGGTTCTTCGATCCACAGCAGCTCCAGGTCCGCCATGGCAGCAATCGACGACCCGGCTTCGGCTGGATGATGCCACTTGCAATTGACATCGACCATCAGCGGGTGGGAGCCCACGGCCTGCCGTGCGGCCTTGATGGCTGGAATCGAGGACTCATGGATTTTGAACGCCTTGAATCCGTGTTCCAAAGCCCTGGAAAGATGAAAAGCAACCTCCTGCGGATCCTCGGCATAGTGGACCAAAGACGCGTAGGCATTGATTTCATGGCGGGCATCGATATTGATGAATTCCCGCAGCGTCTGTCCTGCACGACGTGCCGCTATATCCCAAAGAGCGATGTCCACTGCGGATAGTGCGAAGTGAATGGGTCCGGTGCGCCCGAAGGCGTGGAATGCATATTCGGCCGAGGCAATGCTCCCGTCGAGGGCCGATGAACGCCCCAAGAAAAAGGGGGCCACGATCTGTTCAAGGGCAGCCCATGTCGCGGGATTGGATTTGTGGCCGAAGGCTTCGCCCCAGCCGGTGAACCCATCCGCGGTTTGCACCTTCACCATTAATGATTCCATCTGGGTCAACGTGCGTGATGATGCATTGAAAGCATCGATTGATTCCGCATTGGAATCTTCCTGGCTTCGCCGCGCGGCATCAAAAGGCAGTGATATCCAATAGGGCTCTATTGACACGATAGTGTCACTTAAACCGTCTTTGGCCTGCGACATTTTACTGATCTCCTATTTTCATATGGACGCATCCAGCGACTGTTCGCACCGTGTGATGGCGTCCAGCGGTGGCTCCGAGGCGATTCCTCAAACCTATCTCGCCAGTGTGGTTGACCTCACGTTGGTGTTTAGTTTAGCGTTGAGGAATAGAGATTGGAAAGCGCATTCCTGAAGTCGATTTCGAATCATCTTCACAAAGCGCTTCTAGCAAGGAGTCACTCATGTCGGTCCCGATTCGTAAGGGCTGCCTTCGCGTTTCGTCGAAAGGAGGTAGTGGTCAATGAGCGCCATTGCCGAACTGCAGAACCTCAGCAAGAACAATGGCCGCAAAGTCCCTCCCAAGGACAACAAGGCAGCGCATATCTTCCTCATTCCGTGGACGATCGGGTTATTCCTTATCACCCTGGGGCCCATGGCCATGTCGCTGTATCTTGCGTTTACGGACTACAACCTTTTGCAGGCTCCGTCCTTTTCAGGGTTTGAGAACATTGAACGGATGCTCGACGACCAGCGGCTGCATAATTCATTGCGGGTCACGTTCACCTACGTTTTGATCGGTGTTCCGTTGCAGCTGGCAGTGGCCCTCGCCGTAGCAATCTTGCTTGACCGGGGAATGCGCGGGCTCTCTTTTTACCGCTCAATTTTCTACCTGCCTTCCATGCTGGGTTCCTCAGTTGCAATCGCAGTGCTGTGGAAGCAGATTTTCGGTACCACCGGCCTGGTGAATCAGCTCTTGGAATTGGTCGGTATCCAAGGCATTGGATGGATCTCCGATCCAAACACGTCACTTGGAAGCCTGATCTTGCTCAACGTGTGGACCTTCGGCTCACCGATGGTGATCTTCCTTGCAGGTCTGCGTCAAGTTCCCATGATGTATTACGAAGCAGCCTCCATTGATGGGGCGAGCAAATGGCGGCAGTTCCTGAGTATCACGTTGCCGATGATTAGCCCCATTATTTTCTTCAACCTGGTCCTGCAGATCATTGGGGCCTTCCAGAACTTCACTCAAGCTTTCATCGTGTCCAATGGATCGGGCGGTCCTGCCGATTCCACCATGTTCTTCACGCTCTACCTGTACCAGCAAGGATTCAAACAGTTCGATATGGGTTATGCCTCAGCCATGGCATGGCTCCTGGTGCTCATAGTTGGTGCATTTACCGCTGTGAACTTCTTCGTTTCTAAGTATTGGGTGTTTTACGATGACTAATCAAACTTCACTTCCAGATTCGCAAGTACGCGGTGGGTCACCGCAAGAACTCGTGCTTGATGAGGAAGAACTTCTCGGAAAAAAGCCGCCGGTTGGCGGTACTGATGAACGAGGCAAGACCGTAAAGGGTAAGAGCCCGAAGTTCAAGGTTTCAATGCGCTCATTGCTAAAGCATGCGCTGCTGATCCTGGGTGCCGGAGTCATGATCTATCCATTGCTGTGGATGGTAGCTAGCTCCTTCCGCCCGAACGACCTGATCTTCCGCGAGGCCGGTTTGGTTATTTCCCAGGTGGACTGGAATAACTACCCCAGCGGTTGGAACGCGCTGTCTGAACCTTTCAGCAAGTACTTGATGAACTCTGCGATTTTGGTTTTGGGATGCATCCTTGGCAACTTGGTGTCCTGCTCCATGGCGGCATACGCATTTGCCAGGCTTGACTTCAAGTTCAAGAAGATTATGTTCGCGCTGATGCTGATGACCATCATGCTGCCGATCCACGTGATTATCGTTCCGCAGTACATCATGTTTTCTCAGATCGGCTGGGTCAATACCTTCTGGCCAATCATCGTTCCGAAACTGCTTGCCACGGACGGGTTCTTCATCTTCCTGATGATCCAATTCATCCGAGGAATCCCTAAGGATATGGATGAAGCAGCCCGAATCGATGGCGCCGGCCATCCACGGATCTTCCTGCAGATCATCCTGCCGCTTATGGTTCCAGCCTTGGCAACTACGGCAATCTTCACGTTCATCTGGACCTGGAGCGACTTCTTTACCTCACTGATCTACCTCACCAACCCGAGTAATTACACCGTGCAAGTTGCGCTCAACGCATTCATAGACTCCACCGGAGAATCCAACTGGGGCGCACTGTTCGCAATGTCGATCGTCACGTTGGTCCCTGTATTCCTTGCCTTCCTCTTCGGGCAGAAATACCTGGTCAAGGGCATCGCAACTACTGGTATCAAATAGCAGGAATATGCCACTGGCCTAGGACAACAGCGCTAGGCCAGTGGCCTCGACCGATACCAGACACAAGCGCCAGAAACTTATCGTAGGAGAAACCGCATGGGAAGCTCATCACGCACCAGCTACGTACTGATCGGCACAGGGAACCGATGCGAAATGTACCTGACTGCTATCTTCGGTGAACATAGCGACGTCGCTGAACTTGTCGCATTGGCAGATACCAACCAGGGGCGAATCGAGTACTACCAAGACGTAGTTGAACAGACCTTCGGCGAGAAGGTTGGGTCCTTTGACCCGCAAGACTTGGCCAAAGTCATTCGAGAACGCCACATTGACCGGGTAATCATCACGAGCCCGGACTACACGCATGCTGAGCTGATCTGCACCGCTCTGTATGCCGGCGCCGATGTGATAGTTGAGAAACCACTAACAATTGATGCGCCGAGCACCGCTCGTATAGCTCGGGCGGTGGAAGAAAGCGGCCATGAAATCGTGGTCACGTTTAACTACCGTTATTCTCCTCGGAATACAGCCCTGAAGAAGGCCATCGACGATGGGAAAATCGGCCAAGTCACATCCGTGGACTTCAACTGGATGCTGGATACCGTTCACGGAGCAGACTACTTTCGCCGATGGCATCGACTCAAGGAAAACTCTGGCGGCTTGCTAATCCATAAGTCCAGCCATCATTTCGATCTGGTCAATTGGTGGCTCGACGATTCACCGCAGAAGGTCTTTGCAACAGGAGGGCTGAAGTTCTACGGGCCCGACAACGCAGAGTTCAGGGGCCGCCAAGCCAACGAACGCGGTACCCACGGGCTAAGCGATAAGGATCCGTTTGATTTGGATCTTCGCAGCGATGAGCGGTTGGAAAAGCTCTATCTAGAGAACGAACACTTTGATGGGTACCGCCGAGACCAGGGAGTCTTCAATGGCGAGATCACCATCGAAGACAATTTGAGCCTGACTGCTGAGTATCAAAACGGACCGGTGCTTTCATATTCCCTGAACGCGCACAGCCCATGGGAAGGATACCGGGTTGCGGTGAACGGGACGGAAGGACGCCTGGAACTGGACGTTGTCGAACGGGCAGCAGTACTGCCCGCGGCCGGCGGGCATCCGGTGGATCCTTCATATAGCAATGATGGCCAGAGCGGCAATGCCAGGTCGAAAGGCGAGAGATTGCTTTTGCAGCGGCATTGGGAAGAAGCAGTGGAGATTCAGATCGAAAACTCGAATGGATCGCATGGTGGCGGCGACAAGCTCCTGCTCGAAGAGCTCTTCCGCGGAGCCAACGAGGATGGATATGCGCGGCAAGCCGGATTCATCGACGGTGTGCGCGCCATTGCTGTCGGGATTTGCGGAAATCAATCGCTGGAAACCAGGCAGCTCGTGGACGTCGGGAGTGCTGGCCTGGGCGTGGACATTTCGTTTCAACCGAAGGTCAAGGTGTAAACGGAGCCATGGGTGAAAAAGTCGTCATCACCGGGGGAGCAGGGCGTTTAGGCCGTGCCGTGCTCGCGGGGTTTTCTCACGCAGGGCATGAAGTGATCTCTCTTGACAGGCAGATTCCGGAAGAACCTCTCGATGGCGTGGAATATCACTGCATCGATCTGATGGATGCGAAGGCTACGCATGCGCTATTCGAGCAGCTTGCTCCGCAAGCGGTGGTGTCCCTCGCGGCAATGGCTGTTCCTTTCATGGCCCCGGAAGAGGTGCTTCTGCACACGAACGCGACCATTGCCCATAACGTCACCTCGGCGGCAGTGGAGGCCGGTGCTACCAGGGTCGTGCTGGCCTCCAGCCCATCAATAATGGGCTATGGTTCTCCGGGCGGATGGGTGCCGGAGAAGCTGCCTCTTGATGAAAACGAAGTTCCCAAGCCATGGCATGCTTATGGGCTTTCCAAATTCGTAGCCGAGCAGATTGCCGCCATGTTCGCAGCGAAAATGGGACCGGCAAGTTCGGTGAAGTTCGCTTCCTTCAGGCCCTGCTATGTGATCGCAGAGGAAGAGTGGGCCGGCGCTCCAACGCAGCAGGGACACACTGTTGCTGAGCGCCTACAAGATCCTCGCTTGTCAGCGCCTGCGCTATTCAATTACGTTGATGCGCGGGACGTGGCAGATTTCCTGCTGGTACTGCTTGAACGGTTTGACCGCGTAGAGAATGGCTCGGTGTTCTTCGTTGGTGCAAAGGATGCCATGGCAACGCGTCCGCTCGCAGAGCTGATCCCAGAGATTTATCCGGAGCTCGAGGACGTCGCAGCGGGACTCACCACGGATAGCCCTGCCTTCAGTATCCAGAAAGCGCGAGATGTCCTTGGCTGGGAACCGAAACGCAGCTGGCGCTCGGAATTGAAGGCCACCGTATAAAAGGCATCGGTACATAAAATTATTGGCTGGGAAACCTCAAAAGGATTTCCCAGCCAATAATTGTTTAGGGGTGCGCTTAGCGTTGAAGTACTGCCGGCCGTGGCAAACCGTTAACCAGGTTTGAGGGCCAGAGCGGATCGAAGGTGAGAACCTCAAAATCCCCGGACTCGGTCAGCAGCATGGTGTCCTCAACTTTGAACGCCAGACCATCGCGTGCTGCACTGGGATTGAACGCAAAAGCCTGGTTCAACTGGAAGAGATCAGTTGCTCCTGGGGTGAGCCGGGGATCTCGTCCGTTGTAGCCGGCAATGCCGCCTTGATGATGCAACGACCATTCCCCGGCATCGAAACCATGCTCCGGGTAGGATTCCTGGATGACGGGCAATAATTCACCGAGAACGCCGCCAGGGCGAATTGCCGCAAGGATATCTGCCTCGACAGCCAGGATGTCGTCTTCTCCAGAGAGTTCCTGAGGCGTCGGCGCACCGAATCGCACCCACCTGGTGATGTTGGCAATGAGCCCATGACGTCTTACGCACAGCACTGCCATGGCTTTGCCTCCGAGCGGGGCCGCGGTGGGCAGGGGGTGCCGGGCTGCGGCACGTGAATCGCCGCTGACCAAGGCAACGAGCACTTCGCCTCCTTGGACGACGGCTCCAGCTGTCAGCTTGGCTGCCACGTCGAACTCGGAATCATCGCTACGGGCGGCCGACAGCACTTGGGTCATGAGCGCAGCCGTGTCGCGGCAAAGAGCGCGATACCTATTAATCTCAGTTTCATTGAGTGCTGAGCGAAGGGCTCGCAAATCGGACTCGATTTCCCGCTCGCTGAGGATCTTTTGTCCGCTCGCCGCTGGAAACCATTCTCGGACATTGTCGAGATCCTGGTACCAGGCGGTGACATGCACCGAAACTTGTTCCACGTTGCCGAGCTCTTCTCGCTGGATCCGTGCAGCTTCGCTCACGGACGTGGCAAGCTCGCACCCCTGGGCATGAACCAGAACCCTGGCAATGGGTGGTGCCGCAAGAGATACGTGCGTGCGGGCACCGCCCAAGAGCCAGGCAAGCGAAGCGGGGGTTGAGAGAAGCAGATACTGCCCATCGCGGCTTCTGATGAGCTCGACCAGTTGGGCATGCTTCTTTGCGTATTCATGAGTGGCGGTGGTGGGCACAATCAGCCTTCCTTGGAACCTGAACCGTATTTTCGGGCTAGCAGGGCCACGGTCTGCACCGGGACCCTCCCATCAACCACGAGTACTCGAACTTGGCGGGTTATCGCTTCCTGAGGGTCCAGCACAACCGGTGTAGACCAGGCCAGCGAACTGCCGACACCCGGATATCCAGAACTGCGAACAAACCATGGGTCATCTTGCTCACTGCAGAAAATAATGGTGGCATCCCCGTGGCCTTCAGCAAGATCAGCCAAACCCACCGAGTCCGAAGAGAATGTAGCACTGAAGGCGAGCCATGGACTGTGCACACCGTGGACTTGCGATTCCCCGGAAGCCGATGGGGTAAAAATCTGTGGATCAGCGATTGGAGGCAGACGCCAGAAGAAACCTCCGTAGCCGCCGTTGTGACGGCCGTTGGTACCCGGAGAGCCAAGCGACACCTGGCGTTCGCGCGCCGAGAGCCTGAAACTGAAATCCAGGCTCCAGCCGGTGATGGCGCTTTCGTGGTCCTCAAATGCATTGAGCTCAATCGAACGGTGCTCATCCAGCAGGATTTCCTGTTCGTGGCTGACCCATTCAAGCTGCGAATCCAAAGCGCTGCCATTGCGGGCGAACGCATTGGACGCTGTGCGGATATGTCCATGGTCCGCACGCCATATGTAGCGTGAGGCGTCGCGGGTGTAGGTGCGCCCTCCCCAGAAATTGGTCCCGTTCACATCTTGCAATGCAACCCCGACACCTAGATGCCAGGTGTGGTCAAGCGGTTGCTGCTCACTGACCACAACTCCGTTGAAGGTCTTCAGGTTATCCAAGAAGGGACGCGGTGAATTGGTGCGGGAAATATCTTCTCCCGTCCGCAACTCCGCAAGGGTGCGCTGCTTCCCCGTTGCGGGATGGATCAGCGACAACGAGCCACTGGTTTTCGCTGGCAAGGCCCAAGGCGCTCCGAGTGAAGAGAAACTGGACTGCGCCGCCACCGCTCGGTCGATGAATCGTTCGATGTTCGGTATCACTGGGTGGAAATCTGCTCCATCCCCGGCAGGGATAACCTGCACTTCTGCGATCTGAGTTGGAGTATCCGAGGTCCGTATCTGCTCGAGAACGCGCATGAAAGCACCGGCCGACGCCAAAGAGCTCAAGAGTTCGGTTTCGCTGCCGTTGCGCACCTCGACGAGGTTCTCGAGAAGGTTGACTCGTCCGAAAACTTCAGAAGATTCTGGAAGCCCCAAGTCCGGGTTGGGTCGAACCAGCAGCTCATCACGGGTGTAGTACAAGGTTGCGGTGCCTTCGGTGCCATAGATGGTGATCCATGGATCCTGCTGTTCACTGGCGCAAACGGTCAGCGCGGCAATGACGGGGATTCCGGTGCTCGTTTGCACGCGCACCACGGAGGTATCGTCTGCTTCGATGCTGTGGGCGTGATACAGCTCGGTGGCCAGATGGGCGACATCCTGGGCTTTGCGCGCTCCGGCGATGTGCAAGGCGCTGGCGACCGCGTGGGCCAGGGGATTGGTCACTACACCGTCGGCAATCTCGACGCCGTCGAGTTTCCGATGTCCTGCCCAAGGCGAACGTTCATAGTAGCCCGTGGTGCGGAGCCAATTTCCACTGGCACCCACCGCACGAAGGGCCCCGATGGGAGAGTTCTTCGCGTTATCGGCGAAGAACCCATCTATGGTTTTCAAGGCTGTCGAGCCAAGGGCCTGGAACCCTACCTGCACGTGGGCGCCAGCATCGGCCGCGGCTTGCAGCAGGCGTGAATACTGATCCAGGGTCGCTGTCGGCGGTTTTTCGAGGTAGAGATCTGCACCTGTACGCAAGGCCCTCATCGCCAGGTCGGCATGCGTACTGATCGGCGTTGAAATAATGATGATGTCCGGGGTTAATCCGGAGCTGAGGAAAGCATCAAAGTCGGCGAACACGTGCGTGTCCTTGCCGCGAATCTCTTTCCCGGGATCGACCGGATCGATGCCGGCAAGGAACGTGATTTTCTCCTCGGCTGCGAGTCGATGGATATTTGCCAAATGCTGGCGTCCGAATCCGTTCAGACCAATCAGCACCACCGCAGGAGCAGTTGGCGCTGCCAGGGCACTAGTCGTTGCAGATCCCGCTGCGGTGGCTTGCTGATTCATCGTGTTCCTTCAGAGATATTCGAATTCAGATCAGTTTAATGCGCTGGCCGGCTGAACGCCCGCAGCTTGCTCAAGGTGGGGCAGTACTAGAGTTTCGTAGCGCTGGGACATGGTTGCCAAGGTCAGCGCGGAATCCTGCTGGTTGATCTCCTCATTGAAGATCTCGACTTCAACTGGACCTCGGTATCCGGCCTGTGACACCCATCGGGAAATCGCCGAGAAATCGATATGGCCGTCGCCCATCATGCCTCTGGATTGCAGTGCATTGCTGGCAATCGGCAGATTGAAATCACAGATCTGGTAGCTGGCCAGGCGATGCTCAAGGCCTGCCCGCTGGATCTGCTGCTGCAACTGCGGATCCCAGAACACATGGAAGGTGTCAACAACAACGCCCACGGCCTTGGTTGGATAAGGACTGGCCAAGTCCAGGGCCTGTCCGAGTGTGGAAAGCACCGCTCGGTCGGCGGCATACATTGGATGCAACGGTTCTAGCACCAGCCGAACGCCGTGTTCCAGGGCGATGGGAACCAGCTCTTCCAAGCCGCGCGCGACGCGATCACGCGCCGCGACAATGTTCTTGTCTGCTGGATCCCCGGTGCCGCCCAGAATATGCGCGGCCGACGGCAAGCCGCCCACGACCATGATCAATTCATTGGCGCCGATGACGGCAGCTTCCTCGATGGCCTGCCGGTTCGATGCCAGCGCGGCAGCTTGGGCTTCGGCAGAAGGTGCAGTGAGAAAGCCGCCACGGCACAAGGTGCTGGCTTTGAGCCCTGCCCCAGCGATGATCTGGGCTGCTGGCCCAGCGCCACCGGCCTCGGCAAGCAAATGCCGCCACGGACCAATATGGCTCAGGCCCGCCTGCGCTGCAGCTTCAGCGGCTTCGTGGAGGCTGAGATTCGGGGTAGTGCCGGTATTAAGCGATAGTTCGAATGTCATGACACACCTGTCAGGGACGAAGTTGTAGTTTTGATTCCAGAAATTGCCAGGAGCTGTTCCATTCGCCCAGCAGCCAGATCAGGGTTTTGCAACAGGCCAGCGCCATCAGCGAGAACGAATGTGCGCACCAAGTGCGGCAGTGAACGTCCGGCGTGCAGCCCGCCGATCATCTGGAAACCGCTTTGGTGCCCATTGAGCCACGAAAGAAAGGCAATCCCGGTCTTGTAGTAGAAAGTTGGGGCGCTGAAAATATGCAATCCCAGCTCTCTGGTGGAGTCCAGGATCTTCCGGCCGCGTTCTGCGTCGCCTGCATCGAAAGCCTGCAGGGCCGTTGACGCAGCGGGATAGATGGCGGCGAAAATTCCCAGCAACGCATCGGAATGCAGTTGCCCGTCACCGTGAATCAGCTCGGGATAGTTGAAATCGTCTCCAGTGTAGAGGCGCACTCCAGCTGGCAATGCGGCACGAAGCTGCTTCTCATGCTCGGCATTGAGCAAAGAGACTTTGACGCCGTCGATTTTCGACGCGTGCTGCTCCAGAATGGACTGGAAAACCCCGGTGGCTTCTGCCAAATCCTGTGTTCCCCAGTAGCCGCTCAACTGTGGATCGAACATGTCTCCAAGCCAATGCAGGATCACTGGCTGCTTGGCAGCGTCGAGCAAAGTCGCATACACGTCCAGATAATCCTGCGAGGTGCGCGCTGCCTTGACCAGGGCCCGGGAGCACATCAAGATCGCCTTCGAACCTGAATCTTCAACAAGGCGCAGCATCTCCAAATAAGCGTTGGTGACTTCAGCCAGCTGGCCCGGCTGGACAGTGTCTGCCGACAGCTGGTCCGTGCCGACACCGCAGGCGAGGATATCCCTGACGGTGAGCCCGGCCAAGGCCGGGTAGCTGTTCTTCTGGAGAACCACGGCCGCTTCGATCGCCGATCGCCTGATCAACTCGCAGGTAGCCGCGTAGTCCAGCCCCATGCCTCGCTGCGCCGTATCCATCGCATCGGCGACACCCAGCCCGTAGGACCATAGCTCGTGCCGGTAGGCCAGCGTCGCATCCCAATCGATGCTTGCCGGTGCGCCAGGCGTATTGTCTGCTCCCATGAGGGGGATGACATGGGCTGCGGCATAGGCCTTGCGCGAGGAAAGCGGGGCAGACGGCCGCTGGAATTCGCCGGGGCCTTTCAACCGATAGGAAAAGTTCTGCCCGTTTTCGTCAATGAGTGTCAATTCGGGCAAGGATGCGTAACTCATAGCGTGATCTCCGGGATATCGAGGGTGCGTCGTTCGGCGGCTGACTGCAATCCCAAAGCCGCCAGCTGGACACCGCGAGCGGCCGAAAGCAGGCCATACTGGTGTTCGCGTCCCACTGCGACGTCGGCCAAGAAATCTTCCCACTGCAGCTTGAAGCCGTTATCCAGGTCGGCATTGGCGGGAACTTCCATCCACTGGTCGCGGAACGACTCAGTGACTGGCAAATCGGGGTTCCAAACAGGCTTCGGAGTGTGGGCGCGTTGCTGGGCAACGCACTTGTTCAATCCCGCGACGGCGGAACCGTGGGTGCCGTCGATCTGGAATTCCACCAGTTCATCGCGGTAGACGCGCACTGCCCACGAGGAGTTGATCTGCGCAATTACTGCATCGCCGGAAGGAGTTTCGAGTTCGAAGATGCCGTAGGCCGCATCATCTGCGGTGGCTTCGTAGGCTTCGCCTCGTTCGTCCCAGCGGGTAGGGATGTGGGTTGCCGTGGTCGAGGTGACGGACTTGACCTTGCCGATGATTCCTTCAAGGACGTAGTTCCAGTGGCAGTACATGTCGGTGGTCATCGATCCGCCATCCGCAAGACGGTAGTTCCAGGAAGGCCGCTGCGCTTCCTGGATATCTCCCTCGAATACCCAGTAGCCGAACTCACCGCGCATTGAGAGAATGCGTCCGAAGAAGCCTTCGTCGACCAAACGGCGTAACTTCACCAAGCCTGGCAAGTAGAGCTTGTCGTGCACGACGCCGGCGGTAATTCCCTTGGCCTGTGCCTGGCGGGCGAGATCCACGGCCTCTTCGAGAGTTTCAGCGGTCGGTTTCTCGGTGAAGATATGCTTGCCGGCCCCGATGGCTTTCGACAGCGTTTCGTAACGCAAGGAAGTCATGGACGCGTCGAAAATGATGTCGACACTCGGGTCATCAATCAGGGAGTCAAGATCGGTGCTGTAGTGCTCAACCTGGTGCTTCTGCGCAAGTTCGCGCAGCTTCGCTTCGTTACGTCCAACGAGGATCGGTTCAACGGTCAGCTTCGAACCGTCCCCGAGAGTGATTCCTCCCTGGTCTCGGATAGGAAGGATTGAACGCAGCAAGTGCTGGCGGTATCCCATGCGGCCGGTGATGCCGTTCATGGCGATGCGTAGAACTTTTGTTTCTGTCACTGGGGTCTCCTCGAAACGGGGAATGCGTAAGGGAATAGAATGGGAATGCGCTTTCCACGATAGTGAGGTGTAATTGGAGTGTCAACCATCACGTTCGTGAAAGATAAGCTTGTGCCAGGTTGCAGAGAATGATAAGGATTTCAGATGGCTGTTCGACTAACTGATGTGGCTAATGAAGCCGGGGTTTCCCTGGCGACCGCTTCGCGAGTGCTCAATGGGTCAGCACGCAAGCCGGCTGTGGAAATCTCGGATAAAGTGCGTGCTGCGGCTGAAAAGCTCGGTTACTTCCCCAATGCCCAAGCGCAAGCGCTTGCCAGATCCACCACGAAGCTGATCGGCTTGGTGGTCAGGGACATAGCCGACCCCTACTTCTCTACCATCGCCCGGGGAGTGCAGCGCTCTCTTGGTGATAGCGGTGTCCAGCTGCTTTTGGCCAGCACGGAGTACGATCCCGAGCGGGAAATCGAAGCCGTTCAGGCATTCATGTCGCAACGGACGGACGCTATCATCCTGTCGGGATCGCGCAGTTTGGGCGAGAATGGGCAGTTGCTGAAACTGATCGAGAATTATCAGGAAAATGGTGGCCAAGTCATGATTATCGGCCAGCCCATGACCGATATGGGCGGCATACAAATCGACAACGAGGCAACTGCCGAGCACCTGGCGGCCGAGTTGATCAGTGCCGGCCACCGCAGGTTTGTCGTATTGGCCGGGGAAGCGAATCTGCTGACATCAAGGGACCGTTCCAACGGGTTCCTGGAGAAGCTGAAGCGCAGTGGCCTGGATGCAGAGGAAGTTATCAGCGGCCCCTTCTCGCGCGAGGGGGCCTATGTTGCAATGAGCGATTACCTCAAGCGGCAGAAGTCGGCAGGCGGTGTCCATCGGGTGTGCGTGTTCTGCGTTTCGGATGTCATGGCCCTGGGTGCCATTCGGGCGATTCGCGAGAACCGCTTGCGTATTCCCGAAGATATCGCTGTGGTGGGATTCGACGACATCCCGACCCTTATCGACATTACGCCCACGGTCAGCACTGCTCGACTTCCTCTGGAAGAAATCGGAAAATGGGCTGGTGAGATGGCGCTGAACCACGGCGAACTGCGGAAGATTGTGGTTTCCGGTGCGCCGGTCCTGCGCGAGTCCACGCAGTTGGCTGACGGCCAGTAGCGATGTTCATTGGGAATCGTGCCATGCGAAAACTAACTGACTTGATTCCCGAAACCCCTTGACCAGTGACCGCAATCACATCTAGATTGTTTGGCAAGCGCTTTCCACAACGAAAACAGGTGTTGCTTGCAGGATGGCCTCGCATCACCACCCCACCCAAGGAAGATTTTCATGACTCAGCAGGTATGCACGAGAAAAACTGGACGGAAATTCGGTCTGCGGCTAAGCAAATCAGTTGCAGTTGTGGCGGTAGCCGCCCTGGCCCTCACTGGCTGTGGCGGTAGCAGCGCTGCCGACGGTGAAGACGGGAAAACCCAGCTTCGTTTCTCATGGTGGGGCTCGGATTCGCGGGCCCAGGCAACCAATGAAATTATTGAGGCTTTCGAAGCGGCCAACCCGGACATCGATGTCCAAGGCGAGTACTCCGACTGGAGCGGCTACTGGGACAAGCTCGCAACACAGGTTGCCTCCAACGATGCTCCGGACATTATCCAGATGGACGACAAGTACCTTCGCGAATACGCGGACCGAGGCGCATTGCTGGATCTCGAAGGCGTAGATGTTTCCAAGTTCGAAGACGTTGCCGTTCAGAACGGTACGACCGATGCCGGCCTTGTCGGCATTACTACCGGAATCAATTCCTTCACATTGACCGCCAATCCAAAAGTCTTAGCCGAAGCTGGTCTGGAAGTTCCAGATGACAAGACCTGGACGTGGGATGACTACCGGACGATCACCGAGACGGTGAGCCAGAAGCTCGACGGCAAATATGGAGCCGAAGCCCCGAACGAACCGGCCGGGTTGCAGACCTGGTTGCGTCAAGACAAGAAGAATCTGACGAGCTCGGATGGATCACTCGGATTCTCGCCTGACGATCTGGCCAAGTACTTCCAGCACCACAAGGACTTGATGGATAACGGTTCGTATCCAAAGGCCTCGGTCCTGGCGGAAAACCAGAATGCAGGCCCAGACCGCTCTATGACAGGCACGGGAGTGGCAGCCTTCGGCATGTGGTGGAGCAACCAGCTGGGAGGCCTTTCCACAGCGGTTGGTTCGGACTTGGTTCCGCTCCGACTGCCAAGCCACACCGGCAAGGCTGAGGACAACGGTCTTTGGCACAAGTCATCAATGATGATGTCGGGGTATGCTCGCACCGAACACCCGGAAGAGGTCAAGAGATTTGTTGACTTCATGGTGAATTCGCAAGAAGCTGGCGCACTGAATCAGATGGACCGCGGGCTACCCTCGAACACCGAAGTGCGGGAGCAAGTCGTCTCCAAATTGGATTCAATTGAAGCTTCTTCTGCAGAATTCGTGACGAGCTTGAAACCCGAACTTCAGAGCACGGAACCAATCCCGCCAATGGGATTCAGTGCGGTTCAGGATGTCCTCTACCGTTATGAAATGGAAGTGTTCTTCGAGCGCCAGAGCGTAAGCGATGCGGCGCAGAATGCGTTCAAGGAAATCGAAGCTGCGGTAGCCCAATAGCTGAACGAAAATCAACCATCGTTCTTACGGTCGTTGCAATCCCTGGATCCCGGGGATTGCAACGGCCTTTCCGCGTTCGAAGGAAAGTTCCTCTTGCTTTCTTTAACTCTCTGCGTGGTGCAATCCTTGAATTCGCCACGGCGCATGCCGTACAGGGCATGCGGTTTAGGCCAAGGCTTCCAGATGACTCAAAACCCTGTTCGGTCGTGATCTGCGCCCAAGCAAGCCTCTCCAGCCAATTGCGTGCGACGAGTCGCGAGTGCACCAGCAACCGGGATGCGAGTCTCCAACGGCCGTTGAACTTTCCAGGACATGGCCTGTCGGAAGGGTACTGCCAATCAGCTGGACTCCCGCAGAGGTGGATTGCCATTGGGTTCCTGCGTTCTTCCATTCATTGCCAGAGGCAACCACACCGCGGTGCCCGCAGTTCTGGGCCGCGAAGCTGCTGGCTTGACCGTGCCGGTGATCAGTTCGCGGCACCTGCGGATTGCAGGGCGAACCCCGCCAGCTCTGCGGCCAATGAGCGGAGCGCAAAGTATCCTGAAAACAAAGTGCAAGAGGAATGGAAAAATGGCATCTGGACTTTTGGCAGTAGACGGCGGGCAGACCGGAATCAAGCTGAGATTCGAGCAGGATGGCAAAACTGCAGAATTAGCGCTTCCCGGTGTGCAAACCCATGAACCAGTCCTGCCCCAACTGGCACGCGCCATTAACCAAGCTGCCGCTGCCGCCGGATGGGAGTGCGGCACCGTGAGCGTAGGCACCACAGGCCTGGTCAAAGCCGAACATGATGCACGGCAGCTCTACGACCTCATCGGATCCAGCGCTATTTCCCATATTGCGCTGGCCCACGACTCGGTGACCAGCTATCTCGGAGCGCTGGGAGAACGCCACGGCGCTGTCGTTGCAGCCGGTACCGGTGTCGTCACCTTGGCGGTAGGCCCCCGCTCTGTGGCCCGAGTTGATGGATGGGGCCACATCATGGGTGATGCCGGCAGCGGCTATTGGATTGGCCAGCAGGCAATGAATGCGGCCATGCGCGGCTTTGACGGCCGCGGGCCAGCTACCGCGCTGACCGGGGAACTCGCGAAGCGCTGGCCTGATCTCTCCGAAGCCTATATTGACCTGCAAGCGATGCCGGACAGGGTGGCCATCGTCGCCTCCTTTGCGCAGAGGGTTGCCCAATTGGCCGCGACCGATGAAATGGCCGCCCGGATCTGCGCGCTCGCCGGTGCAGAACTGGCCAGCTCCGCAGCAACGGCATTGCGCCGCGCGGGGCTGGAACAACAGGCCGGAGCGATTCCGGTCGCAGCCATCGGGGGAGTGCTCGCCGGCGAATTCGCCAGAAGCAGCTTCGTGCGGGAGCTGCACCTGCTGGTCCCTGCCGGGCAAGTCCAGGATTCGCCGGGAAATGGGCTGGACGGAGCCCGTGGATTGGCCCTCCTGCCAGCGGACCACGCCTTGCAAGGCCTCGTATCGCGCTTTCGCGCCCAGCCATAAGACGTGGGCAGCGGGGAAAACTGGCCCTCAAATAGGCGCAGGCAATCAATAGGTGACAAGATTAGTGGAGAACGTCGTGATTATTAAGGAGTCATCGTGAGTTTCCGAGTCGGTCCGGTAGATCTTGTCCCCGAAGGCGAATCGCTGCTGGTTGAAGCCAAAGACAGCGGCGCAAGCGAAGACATCGCGATCTTCCACGCCGAAGACGGCAACTTCTATGCGCTGCAGGATGAATGCACCCACGAGGTCGCTTCGCTTTCCGACGGCTGGCTCGAAGACTGCAGCATCGAATGCCCCATCCACTCCTCGACCTTCGACCTGAAAACCGGCAAGGTGCAGTGCATGCCCGCCACCGTGGACGCCCGGACCTACAAGGTGGACGTCGTGGACGGCTTCTTGGAGCTTGAAATCTAAATGCCTTCCGTGCACATCATCGGAGGCGGGGTCGCGGGGTACGCACTGGCCCGGCACCTGGTGCAGCAGCAATACGCCGGATCCATCAAGATCAGCGATGCCCAGGGCCTGCCCTATGATCGTCCGCCGCTGAGCAAGTCCCTGCAGGTTGAACCGTTCGCACCGGTGTCCTGGTACCAGCACCATGGCGTCGGCCTGATCCAGGAAGATGTCCAAAGCCTGCAACTGCCGCAATCCGCTGACGACTGGGTTGTGCTGGCTACCGGCACTACCCCCAAGGCATTGGATGTTCCCGGCGGGCACCATGCGCTCAGCCTGCACAGCGCTGCTGACGCCGCCCGCATATCCGACGTCCTGGAATCGGGGATGTTCGGCCAGCGGGTGCTTGTCATCGGAGCGGGACTGGTCGGGGCCGAATTCGCGTCCACCGCCAAGATGTCCGGCGCGCAGGTCACCCTGATTTCCAGCTCCAACGCACCACTGGCCCACGTGCTGGGCCAAGAACTTGCCGAACAGCTGCACGCAGATCATGCCAACCACGGCATTGCCACCTTGACTGGTGCGGTGACCGAGCTCGGCCCCAACTATGCACTGGCCAATGGCCAGCGCCATGATGCGGAGCTGATCGTGGCAGCCATCGGCGTCGAACCTGAAACCGCGCTCGCCGGGCATCTGGGCCTGGAAGTAGACGACGGGATCGTTGTCGATTCCCAGCAGCGTTCCCTCAGCAACCCGCAGGTGCTGGCTATCGGCGACGTCGCCCGGGAGGAAAACCAGCCCCGTGCGGTGCACTGGGAAGCTGCCATGGAAGATGCCGCCCAAGCGGCGGCAACAATCATGGGCACAGCCGCACCGAAGCGTTCAGTGCCCTGGTTCTGGAGCGACCGCCACGAAATGCACGTGGAAACCGTGGGCGACTTCAGCCAGGCCGCCAGCACCGTGACGCGCCTGAACCGGCGAGGCAAGATCCAGACGGTCTTCGGGCTCGACGCCAAGGGCTCATTGGTGTCCGCTTCGATGATCGATGGCGGCCTGATGGCCAAGGCCGTGAGACGGCTCATTGCGAAATCAGCCACCCCAAGCATTGAACAATTGAAGGACCCCCTGACGGGTCCGCGCGAGTTAGGCCGGTAAGAAACTTATGAATGCAGCCGAACCACTGAAGGTTCCCGCGGCCCTGCAGACGCCCACCAAACGGGTTGGCCCTGGCTGGATCGCTGCGGTTGTCATTGTCCATATCGGTATCAATGTCGGCTTCTTCGCACCGATCCAGGTGCTGCTCGGATTGCACGCCGAACAACTGGATGCCAGCCAGAAGAACGCGATTCTCTCGCTGGTCACCGGCGTCGGCGCGGCCGTCTCGCTGGTAGCCAACCCGCTGTTCGGCGCGCTCAGCGACCGCAGCACATCGAAATTCGGGCGCCGCATCCCGTGGGTGTTCTTTGGAACTATCTGCGCTGCGCTGGCCCTGCTGCTGATGTCGACCTCGCAAACCGTGAGCACGCTGGTCATCGGCTGGGCGCTGATGCAAGCTGCCGGGAACGCCGCGCTGGCTGCGATCTTCGCGGCCATCCCGGACAAGGTGCCGGTAGAGCAGCGCGGCATGGTTGGCGGGCTGGTGGCCTTGGGCCAAACCTGCGGTTCGCTGATCGGCGCCGTGATCGGCATGGTCGCAGCCAGCAATCTGGTCTTCGGCTACGCCATCGTCGCTACCGCCGTGGCCATTTGCTCCATTCCGTTCGTGCTGATGCGCCAGGACGTCTCGCTGCCCAAGGGGGCGCTGGAGCCTGTCAAGCCGCTGGAGTTCGTGCGCAGCTTCTGGATCAACCCGGTCAAGCACGCCGACTTCGGATGGGCCTGGCTGACCCGTTTCTTGCTGTATCTCGGCTGCCAGCTGTGCCTGGTCTACCTGCTGTTCTTCCTGCAAGATGCCATCAAGCATCCAGAACCGGCCCAGGGCGTACTGGTGCTGACCGCGATCTATGCCTTCTGCGTGATCTTCTCTTCGGTGATCTCCGGCAAGCTCTCGGACAAGGACGGCAAGCGCAAGAAGTACGTCATCATCTCTTCGGTCATCGTGGCCGCCGCGGCCGGCGTGCTGGCGACGGCAACCTCCTTCGCCACCGCCATTGTCGCCGCAGTGCTCCTGGGCATCGGCTTCGGCGCCTACCTGGCGGTGGACTTTGCGCTGCTGACCCAGGTATTGCCGAACGCCGATTCGCGCGGCAAGGACCTGGGTATGATCAACATTGCCAACTCGCTGCCGCAGGTGGTCGCCCCGCTGATCGCCTGGCTGGCGGTGAGCTGGTTCGGCGGCTACCCGACCCTGTTCCTGTGCTCGGTGGTGATCAGCCTCTTCGGCGCCGTGCTGGTACGCCAGATCAAGAGCGTTCCGTAGATCCTGGACGAAGATTCTCCAGCATCGCGCAACGACTGAAACCGAAACGGCGCGGCGCCAGGAACTGGTGGCGAGAAAACGCCAAGGCGACGCCAATCGGGTCGTATGATGAATCCAGCGAACCGCAATAATGAGGAGCAGGTGCGGCTGAATGTCGATGAACGAATCAGGACGGGAGAGCCGTGCGACGCAGCTTGATGGCATAGACCGCAAACTGCTGGCGTTGCTGACGAAGAACTCCCGGCGGACCAACAACTCCCTGGCCGAGGAGCTGGGCATAGCACCGTCCACCTGCCTGGCGCGGTTGAATGCCTTGCGCGATTCGGGAGTGATTTCGCGCTTCACCATCGAAGTGGATCCGCAGGTTCTGGGCCGGGAGCTCGAAGCGCTGATCTTCGTGAAAATCCGTCCCGGAGCCCGTCACCTGATGTCGAACTTCGCTACTGACATGCGCAGCAAACCGGGGGTGCGACAGCTGTTCTTCCTGGGCGGCGCTGACGACTTCGTCCTGCACGTAGCGGTGCGCAATTCTTCGGATGTGCGCCAGTTCGTGCTCGATAACCTCTCGGCCAATCCGGCCGTGGCCACCACCCAAACCTCCCTGGTATTCGAACACGGCCACGGCAGCGGAGAGTACTAGGCCCCATTCTTGACCGATTTCCATCTCGCCCATGTTCGCAGGAACAACCCGCAGCCCTGCGTTGGTCGAAGAAACATGCTAAACTTGATGTTCTTCTCTTAGCATGGCTGCGGCCCGTTGGCAGCTGGGGATCGGTTCTCCAGACAAGCAACGGACCCCACCGCAGCTGCGACTGAAAGAATGGGGAGGTCGAGAAGATAATGCATTTTGACGCAACTGTTGTCACCGCACTGGTGACCTTGATTGTTCTGGCCATCGCAACCGTTGTGCTGGTGATCCGGTACAAGCGCACCCACCAGGCAGAAATCCGCCAGGCCCTGGTTGCCAAGGCCCGGAAGCGCGGCGTTGCCTCGCCGGAAGACCTGTCTAACCACGATCTGGTACTGCAGATCCGCGCGGCAAAGCGCCAGCGAAAGCAGGATGGGCAGGACCTGAAGACCGCATAGGGTTTGCACCCATGCGCTGACGATGCTGAGCCCCAGTCCATTTCCGGACTGGGGCTCAGCCGCGTCAAGGGCCCTTGGGCGGCCGCTGGCCCCGTCTTTATCCAAAGCTGATGAACCGGGAAATGGCGTCGGGAATAAACGGCAGGTGCCAGCGGAATGCAGGCAGGTAATTAACCTCGCGCAATTCCGGGAAACTATGTCCCCGGTCACCGGAAAAGCCGATTTAACCCCTGAATCATGCGGATTGCATCACAGGGGCATGTGGGGTTCTGAACAAACCACTTCTCAATAGATAAATGGTCGGAAATGATGGATATGACTGGAAATGCAGCAGCGTTAATTCTTTAGGAGCAACAACAATGGCCTCGATCCCACTCGGTGAAGACATCCTCTTGGCACGCCACGGCGCCAACATCGTCAAGCTCCGCCAGGATCGGAAGAACCGCACCACTGTTGCCCATCTGCGCGGTGGAGCCACCGATACGGCCTCGAACCTGCTCACCGCACCAGTTCCCGCATTGACCCCGGCAGCCAGCTTCACTCAGGGCGCGGCTCGCTACCTCAACGATGAAGCCGAGGTTAGCCGCGGCGAAGTTCGTTCGCTGGTCAAGATCTCGCTCGGCTTTTCTGCCATCATGGGCATCGTCTTCGGCGGCCTGGTCTTGGCTTTGTACAAGGTCGGCGGCAATGAAGCTCTCCAGTCGCTGAGCTACATGGGCGCAAGCCAGTAGCTCTCGCAAGCATTTCCAGGAAAACGGGATTCCGAGGCAACTCGGGATCCCGTTTTCCTGTTTCCGGACCAGGTGCTTACTCCGAGGCCGGGCTTGCGGCAAGTCTCGTATTTCTTGCCCGGCAGGCATAGGATGGCGGCAACGGGAAGGACGGGAGCAGGCCATGCGTTTTGTTTTGGAAGTTAACTTCGATACCGAGAACATGCAGCTCAAGCCATTGGAGGAGCTGCAGAAGATTCTGCGCGACTGGTCGACGAACATCACGATGTATCCGATCGTTGCCGGCGCCCAGGAAGATGTCTACGACTCGGATAACGAGCAGGTAGGGGAGTGGGCAATCCTCGACGACTAGCCTCGCCGTCTGGAGAACCACCCGATGGCATACCCCGCGGCCAGGGTAATGAGCAGGACAAGCCACAGCGGGGCCGTGGAATGGATCAAGAAGAATTCAACGCGGACGAAGGCCAGGTTCTGCAGCATGAAGACCACCGCGAGGATCACCAGTGCAATAGCTGCCCATTGCTTGGCGCTAAGCCCCTTCTTCGGCGGCCGCTGCTCCGGATAGCCCATGCTCAGCTTCCGTTCGCCAGCAAGCCGGCAACGAGAGCCGACAACCCGCGCTGGAACGAATCGTCGCTGGTATCAAGCTCTGATCGGCGTTGCGCGGCCACAGCCTGGGTGAAATGCGGAGTGAGATCCTGGTGATTGCTGGTGTCGAAAATGTCATGCGGAGCGGCCGTATCCATGGCCGAGCCGAAGATGAATGATTCCAGTGCGACAATCGTCGGAACAATCTCGTTCTCTGCCATGCCGAAGTCTGCCAGCGCTTCGGCAACGCGCTCGTACATTCCCAAGGTGCGCGGCGAATCGGAGACGGGCAGTACCGCGATGACCGGAATCAGGGGAATGTGCCGCGCGAAGACGTTCCGGTAGCTCGTAGCCCATTGAAGCAAAGCCTGCTTGGTATCGGCTTGGTCGAATACCGAGGTGTCTATATCGGCCATGACCAGTTCCTGGATCCACTGCAGGAGGTCGTGCTTGGAATCGACGTGGTTGTAGAGGGCCGATGGAGAGACGCCCAGGGATTTTGCCAGCCGCTGCATGGTCAGGGACTCGTAGCCGTCCCCGGAAACAAGTTCCAGCGCGTGCTCGGTAATGCGCTCCCGATTCAGCACCGCCTTGCGCGGGCGCCCGGCTCGCCTGGCTTCCGTTTCACTCATGCGGACCTCTTCCTGACGTGGGGTGCTTCACAACTGGATCTTCGTACCCTATGCTATATGACAGGTAAATGAACCTTATTCATTTAAATGTGCAAGGGAGTCGATCATGCAACATCTGGAACGCGACGTCGTCGTCATCGGTGCAGGGCCATCGGGACTGACAGCAGCCTATGAGCTGAGCAAGGCCGGCAAGTCCGTCGCGGTGCTCGAAGCCCGCGACCGCGTCGGCGGGCGCACCTGGACCGACATCATGGACGGTGCGACCATCGAGATCGGCGGCCAGTGGATCAGCCCCGACCAGACCGGCCTCTACTCGCTGATCAATGAACTTGGCATCGAGACCTTCGAACGCTACAAGGCGGGCAAGAGCGTCTACCTCACCGGGGAAGGCGAGCGGATCGCCTATGAGGGCGAGGACTTCCCGGTGGCCGCCAGCACCGTGGCCGAAATGGACAAGCTGGTAGAACTCATGAACCAGCTGGCCGCCGGAATGGACCCGGACAAGCCGTGGGAGCACCCTCAGGCCCAGGAGCTGGACCAGATCTCCTTCCACCACTTCCTGCGCCAGCACTGTGCCGACGAGCTGGCCTGCAACAACGTGGGCCTGTTCATTGCAGGGGGCATGCTGACCAAGCCGGCGCACACCTTCTCCGCGCTGCAGGCGGTGCTCATGGCGTCCTCGGCCGGCTCCTTCGACAACCTGGTGGACGAGGACTTCATCCTGGACCGGCGCATCGTGGGCACCATGCAGGGCGTATCCAAGACGCTGGCCGAGAAGCTGGGCCAGCAGACCGTCTTCCTGGACAACCCCGTGCTCAAGCTCGAATGGTTCGATGGCGGGGTGGTGGCCCACGGGAGCACCGTGACCGTCTCGGCGAAGAAGGCCGTGCTGGCGGTACCGCCGAACCTGTACTCGCGCATTTCCTACGTCCCGGCGCTGCCGCGCAAGCAGCAGATCACCCACCAGCACCAGTCCATGGGCCTGGTCATCAAGGTCCACGCCGTCTACGACACCCCGTTCTGGCGCGAAGAGGGCCTGTCGGGCACCTGCTTCGGCCCGAGCAGCCTGGTCCAGGAGCTCTACGACAACACCTATGCCGGGGAGGAAACCGGCACACTGGTCGGCTTCATCTCGGATCTGAAGGCCGACGCCATGTGGGAACTGGACGAGGAACAGCGCCGCGCGGTGATCCTCAAGGCCATGGCCGGCTACCTGGGCGAGAAGGCACTGGATCCCAAGGTCTTCTACCTCTCGGACTTCGCCGCCGAGGAATGGACCCGCGGCGCCTACGCCACCAGCTACGACCTGGGCGGGCTGCACCGCTTCGGCCCGGCGCAGAACGAGAATGTCGGACCGATCTACTTCTCCTCCTCGGATCTGGCCGGCGAAGGCTTCCAGCACGTGGACGGCGCGGTGCGCATGGGCCGCCGCTCGGCCGCGCGCATCATCGCCGCACTGGATGGCACCGCCTACGACCAGAGCTACGATGGCGTTGCCACGCTGACCCCGTCCAAGGAAAAGGCCAGTGCCTAGGCCATGAAATTGCTCGTAGGTTACACCGCGGACCAGCGCGGTGCCGAAGCCATCGAACTGGCCAGCGCCCTGGTGGCCGGTACCCGCGACGCGTCCTTGCGGATCGCCATCGTGCTGCCTGCCGCCACCCCGTTCAACGCGGTCTACCCCGGCGGGGACCATGGGTTCTCCTCCATCCTTTCCGACCAGGTGGACCGCTGGGCGGCGCAGGCCCTGGCCCTGGTGCCGGAAGGAATCGCCACCTCGGTGGTAGCCCGTTCCGTGCCCTCGGTGGCCGAGGGGCTCATTGGCCTGGGCGAGGAATTCGGGGCCCACGGGATCGTGCTGGGCGGCCGCAAGCGCCACCGCGCCGGATTCTTCAGCCCCGGGGCGATCGCCAATGCGCTGCTGCATTCCTCGCCGATGGCCGTGTTCATGTCCTCGCCGGCCTCCCTGGCCACGTTGCGCGCAGCCGGCGGGAAGATCACCAGGCTGACCGCATTCGTGGGGGACCGCCCGGGGGCACGGGAAGTCATCGGCCTCTCGGCGCGGATCGCCGCCGCCTGCGGACTGCCGCTGCGCGTGGCCACGCTGGTCTCCCATATGGATCTGGCTGACCCCCGGCTGGAGCTGGATGACCATCTGGCCCAAACCCGCAGCTACCTGCAGGAACTGACCGGTTCCCTGGGCCTGGAGGCGGTAGTCGAGGTGGTCTCCGGGCGCGGCCTGGACGAAGCGGCCGCCCAGCTGTCCTGGCAGGACGGGGACCTGGCACTGCTGGGATCGGCCCGGCTGGCCGCCCCGCGCCGATTGTTCATCGGCCCCAAGGCCCAGCGGATCCTGGGCCAGCTCAACGTCCCGATGGGCGTCGTCCCGACCCTCGAGGCTGCCAGCTAGAAGGCAGCGCATCATTCCTGCACGATCCTTGTTCCCCGGGCACTTGCCGTCGCGAAGCACGCGGACGGTGCCCATCTGACCCCTGACGGAAGGTGGCTCGGTACTTCTGGCCGACGCACTCACACCTCGCTAATTGTTTAAGGTAACCACCATGTCGCACGACTTGAGGCAGGCATCGCCGCCTGCACGCTCCGAGAGCGGACTGCACGAAAAAGGACTGTCCAAGGGCACCGTTGGCGTTCTGGGGCTTGTCGTTATCGGCATCTCCTGCATCGCCCCGGCCTACACCCTCACCGCAGGCCTCGGCGCCACGGTGGCCGAAGTCGGCACCAGCCTGCCTGCGATCCTGCTGGCCGGATTCCTGCCGATGCTGCTGGTGGCCTTGGGCTACCGCGAGCTGAACAGCGCCATGCCCGATTCGGGCACCTCCTTCACCTGGGCGACGCGTGCCTTCGGCCCGATGATCGGCTGGATGGGAGGCTGGGGCCTGATCGCTGCGACGGTGATTGTGCTCTCCAACCTGGCGGCAGTGGCCGTGGACTTCTTCTATATCCTGATTGCCCAGCTCACCGGCCAGCCGTGGATTGCGGAGCTGACCGGCAACCTGTGGGTCAACATCCCCACCACGCTGGTGTTCATTGCGGTGGCCGCCTGGATCTCCTACCGGGGCATGAACGCCACGAAGGTCTTCCAGTACGTGCTGGTCGGGTTCCAGGTGGCGGTGCTGCTGCTCTTCGCGGTCATGGCCCTGACCTCCAGCCAGCCCAATGATCCGACACCCATCACCTGGCAGATGTTCAATCCGGCCGGCATCGATACCTTCTCGGCCTTCGCCGCGGGCATCTCGCTGTCCATCTTCGTTTTCTGGGGCTGGGATGTCACCCTGACCATGAACGAGGAAACCACCGATCCGAAGAAGGTCCCCGGACGCGGTGCCACCTGGACGGTGCTGGTGATCATCGCGTTGTACCTGGCCGTATCCCTCGGGGTGATCTACTGGGCCGGGGTGGGCACCACGGGCCTGGGCGCAGGCAACCCGGAGAACCAGGAATCAATTTTCGCGGTGCTTTCCGGTCCGGTCATGGGCCCGCTGGCGATGCTGATGTCCTTGGCCATCTTGTCCTCCTCCGCGGCCTCGCTGCAATCCACCATGGTTTCGCCGGCACGCACCTTGCTGGCCATGGGCTACTACAAGGCGCTGCCCTCCAGCTTCGCGAAGATCTCCGCGCGCTTCATGTCCCCGTCGGTGGCGACTTTCGCCTCCGCTGCTGCCGCTGCCGTGTTCTACGTGGTCACCAGGCTGCTCTCGGAGAACGCATTGTGGGACACGATCACGGCGCTGGGCCTGATGATCTGCTTCTACTACGGGCTGACCGCCTTGGCCTGCGTCTGGTACTTCCGCGGGGAACTGTTCGCCAATGCCAGGAACTTCTTCTGCAAGTTCTTGGCGCCGTTGGCAGGTGGCGTCGTCTTGCTGGTGATGTTCTTTGCCACCGCCATCGAATCCATGAATCCGGACTACGGTTCGGGCTCCAATATCGGGGGAGTGGGCATGGTGTTCATCCTCGGGGTCGGCGTGCTGCTGCTGGGCGTTGGCATCATGCTGTGGATGCGGGTGCGCCACCCGGCGTTCTTCAAGGGAGAAACCATCAAGACCTACAAGCTGCTGAAGTAGGACCGGCGCAACGAACCAGAAGGACCACTCGCGAACGAATCGCGGGTGGTCCTTCGTGTTCGGTGCCGCCGCCGCAGGAGCTATCTTGCCGCTAGTCGGCGGCGTCGGCCCGGGTCATGTGCTTGGCCACGCCGATGGCGGCCAGCACGGCGCCGAAGGGGATGAGCGCGCTCTGGATCAATGAATTAAGGAAAGCCAGCGGCGCGCTGCCCAAAGGGCTGCTTCCAAAACCGGAGTCGAAGCTCCACATCGCCAGGACTGGCAAGATGCTGCTGATGAGAACGCCTGCCAACACGATGACGACGCCGGATACAATCATCTTCTTATGTAGAGCAAGCAACGTTTTCTCCTATTGCCTTGGGCTGAGTATTTCCAACCGTAGCCAAATCCGCCACTTTTAGCTATAGCGGGAGTGCTGTTTGCTTTCGCCAAGGGCAGGTCTTTTCCTGCTTCGCAACCTTCTCGTCCAAAGGCCCCTAACCGGCGCGCAAATGGTTCAATAGGTTCATGGCTAACTCGGTACTTTTCATCTGCTCCCGCAATGCAGGCAAATCGCAAATGGCGGCCGCATTGATGGACTACATTTCTGAAGGGAAAGTTACCAGCTACTCGGCTGGAACGAACCCAGGTTCAGGCATCAACCACGAAGCGGTTGAATCGCTCTCGCAGGCCGGCGCGGACATGTCGCAGGGCACGCCCAAGGCCATCGACCCTCGCGTCGTCGAGCAAGTTGACCGCGTGGTAATCCTTGGCTCCGATGCGAATCCGCAATTCGATCCGTCCATCAAGACCGAACGCTGGGTCACCTACGAACCCAGTGAAGACGGCATCACCGGTGCCGAAAGAATGAACATGATCCGCGATGAAATTGCTGATCGCGTCCGTGAACTGTTCCACGAGTTGGAGCGGTAGAAATCACTGTTCGCATGACCACCCGAAAGGCAACTCCGTGGTGGCTTCCGGGCGTATGCCTTGTGCTCACTGGTTGGTGTGCCAACCAATACGTATCGCTGATCAATTGGTACCAGCAATTCCGCGCGCTCAGTGAGTTCGAGGCCATGCTGGTCATGGGCAGCTACCTGGCGGGCATGATCCCGGCGTTGGCTTTCGGCGGCCCGCTGGCGGACAAGTTCGGGCGCAAGCCATTTTCGCTGCTTGCCCTGGCCTGCTCCATTCTGGGATCCCTCGGGCTCATCTTCGGATCGGTTCACGAGTCCGGTCTCTATGCGGGACGCATCCTGACCGGCTTGGGCATGGGCCTGGCCATGGTTGCCATCACCAGCTGGGTGAAGCTGCTTAGCCCGGGAGCTGCCGGCGCTACTCGTGCCGCGCTGTGCACGTCCTTGGGCTTCGCGCTGGGACCGGTCATTTCAGGGGCAATTGTCGGGACCAGCGGCAGCCCGGAACTGGCATACATTGTTCATGCCGCCGCGGCGCTTTCCTGGTTGCTGTTGATGTTCACCGCCCGAGAAGACCGAGTCACTGACCGGGCAGGGCATCACCTGGAGGCCGACGTGACGACTCCGGCAAACCTCCAGCGGTTCTACCGCATTGTCTTGCCCGCAGCCCCATGGGTCTTTGGCATGGCGGCAACAGGGTTTGCCGTGGTTCCGGCGCTGAGCAACGGCGCCGGTGAATCCAGCCTGTTCTACACCACCTTGGCAGTCGCGGTCACCATGGGCATGGGCACCTTGATCCAGCCATTCGTCAAGAGATTCAATGACTTGGGCAAGATCAAGCTGCTCATGGCTGGACTGGCTACCTCGCTGGCTGCACTGCTAATGATGATCGCAGTGTCGCTGAGCGGCTCAGAATTCTTGGGAATTATCGCATTCGCCATAGCCGGTTCGGCCAATGGCATTTTGCTGGTTGCCGGGCTAAGCCAGGTATTGGATCTTGCCGGCGGCGCCGACGTCGGCAAATTGACCGGCCGGTTCTACATGTGCTGTTTCATCGGGTTCAGCTTCCCGACATTCTTTGCACTGTGGCGCACGGTCGCTCATCCTGCTCTATTCATTGGCCTGCTTGCCGTGCTCTGCCTGCTATCCATGATGCAGGTGTACCGCTCGGCCAAGTATCTGCCCGCTGCCATTCTCGAAGAAGTTCCAAACAGGCCATAATGCCAAACGCCGCTGCCGGCCACCTTGCGGTGCCGGCAACGGCGTTTACGCATTGGACTCCAACATACTGGGAGCTAGTCCTGGCTCAGCTTCTTGAGCAGCTCGGTAGTGCGGAATGGGATGACATCGCGCAGGATCATCGAAGTGGAAGTGCGGGTTATGCCCGGGCAGAGGCGGATCTCTTCACTGACCCGGTACAGGTCATCCGGGTCAGTCGCGGCCACACGAATCAACAGGTCCGTGTCTCCCGCCGGCGCGACGCATTCCAGAACCTCGGGAATCTGGCGCAGTGCGGCGATGGCCTCATTCAAGCTGGCCTGGTTCAATTCAGCGCTAACGAAAGCGCTGACGCCACGGCCCATGGACGCAGGGAGGATTCGCGCGGTGTTCGGGCGCAACGCACCTGAATGGGCCAAGCGTTCCAAACGAGTCTGCACGGTGCCGCGGGCCAGGCCCAGCTGCTGCGCCAGCATCATGATCGGCACACGCGGATCCGCATCGAGTGCCAGAAGGATACGCCGGTCGGTTTCATCGAGCTGATACGTATCCGAATTCATGTGGTGGTCTCCTGAGACAGGTTGTGTTGCGCGTGCATAAGTACCAACCTAGATTTTAGTCAATATGACCAGTGAATCCCAAATGTGTTGCGCGGATTGGCCGATATTATTGCGTGCAAGTCGGCTACTGGGGTCAACAGGGCGAATGCTCGGGCGAAAAGCCATCTTTTATCCACAAAATAACCAGGCTGAGATCAAATGGGCGCTAATCACAGTAACCTGTTGATATGAGGTTTTTGCGGTTGGAAGACGTGGCAGAGGAACTGAATGTGAAGCTGCCCCAGGTCCGCGCTTTGGTGAAAAGCGGCGAGCTGCCGGCCATCCAAATTGGCGGGCGGGGCATGTGGCGCGTGGAACGCGTTGCACTGGAGAACTATATCCAAGAACGCTATGCGCAGGCCCGCGACGATATCGCGAACGAATCCCAGAGCTGAATGCGGTGCCCTTGGCTGTTCCCGAGTCCATCGGGAACAGCCACAGCCTAGTCCAGCTCGATAGCCCGTTCTGCAAAGATCCGCAATGCGTCGCGAACCAGCTCCGCGTATCCGCCGTAGTTCTTTGCAAACCGCGGATCAGCGACATACATCTCGCCGAGATTGCAGATATATGCCTTGTGCTGTGCCGGATCGCCGGAATCCAGCGGGGTGCCCTTGGCGCTCTGGAGCCAGCGCACATGTCGAGCCGCTAATTCCTGGGCTTCGAAGCTGTCCGCTGGGACGGAATTCTTGCCCGCCATAATCCAATCCTGATTGAGCATTTTCACCTCTTCCATGAATGCGTTTTGCTGGTCCCCGGTTTTGGAACGCCACCAGCGATTCGATGCTTCATACGCGTCGGCGCCCCAGCGTTCGGCGACCTCTTGCTTGTACTGCTCGTTGAAGCCGTCAAAGCTCTTTTCCGGTTCCATGTTTCCTCCTGTCGTTAGTGTTGAAATGCTGTGCTCCAAGGCCGCGATCTGCCGGTCCAGCGCCGCACGCTGCCTATGGAGCTGTTCCTTATGTGTGCTCAGCCCGGCCAGTTCATCGCGTTGCTCGTCCAGGATTTCAGCGATGGTCTCCAGCTTGATGCCCAGCTGCTTGAGCAGGAGAATCTGCTGGAGCCGGACCAGCTGCCCGTCGGTGTAGAACCGGTAGCCGTTGGCGGACACGTAGTCAGGTTTCAGCAAGCCGATCTGGTCGTAGTGCCGCAAGGTACGGCTGCTGATGCCAGCGGATTTTGAGACATGCGCAATCGAGTGGTGAACTGCCGGCTCGTGGCTAGTTGAATCCTTCATGGCTACCACGCTAATGGTTGACGCAACGTCAAGGTCAATAGTCCCAGCCGCATTTCCTGATCAAAATTTGTGATTCAGATCTCACGGCAAAATGGCGAATAATAACGGAATATTCCTTGCATGATTGATCATATTGACTAGTTGTTAGCATGCCTGTTGCACAGTGTGATCTATGTGTAGTTCACTGTTGGTAGATGAAGTTGAACAGGTTACCGCCGAAATCAACGAGGACCGCCTGATGACGTAAACCATCTGCATTTACGGGATCAAGGAGCCCTGGCCACCCACGCCAAGGCAAGGTAGAAGACATAGTCCAGATGGCTCGCGGGCATTCCAGTTGGGTGGAATGCCCACGGGCCATCTGGCATTTCTGCCAAAATCGCTGACGTTCGAATCACAAGCTCCGAGCGAGTTGGAGGAAACGCCTGCCGGCATTCGCGATGCTTCGCTCTGGCTCTGGAACAATGAGCGCGTAGGTACACCGAGGAGTAAGAGTGGGTTCAATGAGGCGCGTCTGGCAAAACTGGTGGATGCAATTGGTCGCCGGATTGCTGATCACTGCGATCGTGGTGTTGCCGTGGTTATGGATCGGTCAGGAAGACCGCTCAATTCTCCCGCATGCCAGCGACGACGCCCAAGGGCTACTGGTGATTTTCTCCGTGATCACCCTCTGGGGCAGCTGGTTTGCCCGACGCATTGGATATAGCCGCACCGGCTTTGCCATCGTGACTGCCGTGGGCATGGTCCTGGGACTCTTGGGCCTGGGGTTCCAAGGACTCCACGCATTCGAACCGGGGCTCTTGGACGGGGAACTCTCCCCAGGTTCGATTCGCCATCTTTGGGTTTTCGGTGGCCTGCTGCTGGTCAGCCAAGCCTGGTATTTCCTGGCCACTAAATTGCGGCTGCCCATAGCGGTGCTCTTCTATGCAACGCTCACTGTGGGCGTGAGCTATTGGCTGCAGATCATCGCATCGCTCGTTGCGGGCGCCCAGTCGTACTACGTTTACCTTTGGTATTCCGGGCCGCTGATCCTCGGCCTCATTTTGGGATTCGTCGGGTTCTCGAGGATCATGAACTTGCTGATGTGGGTTTTCGCATTGGCTATCCAATGGATGATGCCGGCAGTCGTGGAAAGCGCGGCCAGAGTTATTGGATCGAAGACCACTGGCTGGAAGACCGTCGGCTCCTTCTGGGAACAATTCACCGGAAGTGTCCTGGAAATTCCGTGGCAGACTCCGCTGCTGGTCAGCTTGGCGACGGCCATGCTTACCAGTGTCATCTTGCTGATTGTTCGCAAGGTGCGGCGGCGCTAGGCAAGAGTCCAAGCCGCTAGTTAGCCGGTGCTGGCCAAATATCCGCAACGACGCGAACTGCACCCTGGAAGTTCATTGCTGCCAAGACAGCATCAAAGGCTTGCGGGCCATCCGTAATGGATTTCTAGGACAACGGCACCAGGCGCGCCCAGCTCCTCGTAGTTGGCAAGAGTGCGCGCCGGCAGGATCTCCGCTGGATCGTTGCCCGGAACAGCAGGGTCCACCACGATTTGCCGACAGCCTCATCGAGCAGCACGGTGCCCAGCCCATCGGTACGTACCGTGGGCTCGATGAACTGCACGCCCACTGGCGAAACGGTGGTGTTCGCGGAGGTGATTGGAATCAGCTTGCTGGTCAGCTTGCCGTTCCCCGAAGCACCAGTGCTCGGGCCCATAGGCCAGCAGTAAGCCAAGCATTGGAACATGGCGCAATGCCGCGCTGTGCACGCGGTGGAAGCCGGGGAGCAATCGGCTTCGCCAGTCGGGGCACTGCTAGTCCGCTCCGAGTATTTCAGGGCCACCACTCGCCATAGAATAAGACTATGACTGAACTGCGCGATCGCGACCCCGGAGAACTGGTCCAGCCCATCATCCTGCGAATCGACAAGGAGGATCCGTCGAGCGAGGACGAGGGTCTGTCAGCGGTGGCGCGAGCAGCTGTGATTGCCTATCTGCAAGATCCGCAGAACCCGGATTGGCAGCAGTGGGCTTCACAGGCCTACGCCAAATCGGTACGCCGGGCTAATCCCAAGATGTTCGCCAAGGTGCTGGAGATGTTCCCTGAGCAAATGGTCAGTGAAGTGGGCAAGGCCCGAGCCGTTGGCTTGCCTCCATTGCCGGCCGCGGACTTGCCGAAGCTGATTGCCAAGTTGCAGGTCTCCGGCACGCAGCTTCCAAAAGCGGAGGAAGTCCTGGATGCGCAGATCAGCATCGTGCTGAACAAATCCTTGGACATGTCCACAGGCAAGGCCGCGGCGCAGGCAGCGCACGCGCTGTTCGCCTGGCTGACAGAATCCCCAGCGGAAGAGGTCGAAGCGTGGCTCCACGCCCATGCTCCGGTGGGCATCAAGCACCTGCCGCGCAAGGAATTCGACCGCTTGTCGCGGCAGGCCGCTGGACCTGTCATCCAGGATGCCGGGCGAACTGAAATCGAACCCGGATCTGTCACCGCTTTCGTTATTTCCAAGGCACGCTAGAACCTTAGAATCCAAGCGCGGTGAAACCGCCATGCCTGTGTCATGATTTCCTTGGCGGTAACAGCAATTGTCACCACAGCGGATCGCTGTGCACTTCCGTGGGCCGCAGGAAACGGCAATATGCCCTTGCTCGAAAGCACTGACATTGAAATTCTCTAAACGTGTACTGGGCCTGCTGCTGGTCCTGATGCTGTCCTTCGGGACCGCAGCTGGCGCCAGCGCCTCAACGCAGGCTCCAGCCGGCCTGGCGCAACTCGCTGCCGCTCCTCCGGCAATTGCCAAGCAGACCACCACCAACCTGAATTTGCGCAAGTCGCCATCGGCCCGATCCGCGTCGCTGCTAGTCATTCCCAAAGGTGCCAAGCTCCTCGCGTCCAAGGGTTCATCGGGCTGGGTGCAAGCGACTTACATGAAGAAGACCGGCTGGGTCTCGGCCAAGTACCTGGCAACGCCGAAAGCGCCGGCGCCGGCAAAGCCCAAGACCTCAGCCGTGCGCTATCTGATTTCCTTCCAGCCGGTGCGCAAGAAGGCATCGGCGGCATCCGCGGCCTTGACCGGGGCCATGCGCAAAGCCGAGGTCCAGCGCCTGGGCGCAACCGGTTCCTGGAGCCGGATCAGAATCGGCAAGATCACCGGTTTCGTGCCCACCAGCCAGCTGTCTACCGCAATGCCCGCGCCGGTGTACCGGTATGCGAAAACCGCGCAAGTGCTGCGCAAGTCCGCCTCTGCCAAAGCGGCACGCGTTGCGGGTGTTCCAGCTGGAGCCAAAGTCGAGTGGCTGCGCACGTCAGGCTCGTGGACCTATGCCATTTCTGCCGGAAAACGCGGCTGGCTGCCGGCCGAGCAGCTGTCGTCGCAACCGGCAGCAACCCGGAAAACGATCGGGAACCGTTGGCTGATCAGCAGCAGCGTCCTGCGCCAGTCCAATCGCAGCTCATCTCCATCCCTTGGAAGCCTTGCGCCGGGTGAAAAAGTCGGCTTGTACGCAACCCGAGGTTCCTGGTCCCAGATCAAGTCCCAGCGCGGCACCGGCTGGGTGCCTAGCACTAGCCTGTCCAGCACCGCCTACAAGCCCGCCAACCCATCGGCTCGCTGGATCCTGGCTAATACCGCCCTGCGCGTCGGCGCTTCGGGCTCTGCCAAGTCCCTGGGGACCGTGCCAGCGGGGTCCAAGCTCACCCTGCACGGCACGTCGAATGGCTGGGCGCGAGTGAAGACTTCCAAGACGATGGGATGGGTTCCATCAAGCGTACTGGTGGCCAAGGCCTACACGCCGCTGAAGCAGGCCAAGCGCTGGACGACGGCTAATGTGCACCTGCGCTCCGGGTACTCCACCGGCCATAAATCACTGGCGGTCATCTCCAAGGGCCAGCAGGTCAGCGTCCTGGGAACGGCCAATGGCTGGACGCGAGTTGCCTCAACGCAGGGCACCGGATGGATCAGCAATGGCTATCTTGCTACTAGCAAACCGCAGGCGCCGCGACCGGCACCGGCACCGAAAGCCGAATACCGCTGGACCACAACCAACGTGAACCTCCGCGCCGGCGCGGGAATCAGCCACCAGAGCAAAGCCGTGCTGCCAGCGGGGCAGAAAGTCGCCTACCTGCGCAGCGATTCCGGATGGGCGCAAGTCGCCGCTCCCCAGGCCACCGGCTGGGTCAAGGAAAACTACCTTTCCAAAAATGAGCCGGGAACGTTGCAACCCGATGCGCAGCGCGTCATCGCTGCGTTGCAGGGGAAGACCGGCGATACTATCAGCGCCATTCATACCATTCGAAGCGGCTCTGCCGGGCACAGCTCCGGGAAGGCCGTGGACCTGATGATTCGCGACTACAAGAACAGGCAGCGGGTTACCCAGGGCAAGAAGCTGGCCCAGTTCCTGCTGGATAACCGCAGCCAGCTGGGTATCTATTACCTGATCTGGCAAGACCGGATTTGGCTTCCCACGACAGGCTGGACGCCGTATTCCGGATCAGGAAAGTACGGAAACCAGTTCACCGGCAATTGGAATGACACCACGATGCATATGGATCACATCCATGTGGAGGTCTACGGCAACTCGGCCACGGGAGGTCCGCTGGACTACGGGGCGCTGCGAACCCGCTAATCTGCTGCTGTCTGGTGTTTCAGACGAAGATGCGCAGGGGGCATGGCGTACTCGCGGTGTCTCTGGTCAGCTGGAACCATGGAGAATTTTAAGCCGGAATTGGCTGTTGACCGGGCAGCGGCTACGTGGAGCGGGCGCAATGACGGTGCCGGCGAGCAGCACCTGAGATGGCATCAGCAAATCAACCGCAAGGCTGCCGGCCAGTCCGGCGGGCGGGGACCGGCAGCGCTGCTCGGTTTCGCTTCGGATGCCGGCGTGCTGCGCAACGAGGGCCGGGCCGGAGCGGCGCAAGGACCGCAGGCGCTGCGTGCCGCCTTGGGCTCCCTGGCTATCCACGAGCCACGGCTCCTGATTGATGCTGGTGAGGTCGCGGTCTCTGGCGATGAGCTTGAATCAGGGCAGGAGCGGCTGGCGCAGTCGGTGAGCGCTTTGCTCGGAGGAGGGATGCTTCCAATAGTGCTCGGCGGCGGCCATGAAACGGCTTACGGTTCGTTCAACGGGCTTTTCCGGCATTGCAGCCAAGAGCCTGGAACCCGGCTGGGCATCTTGAATCTGGATGCGCATTTCGATCTGCGCAGTGCTCCGCGGCGGAGCAGCGGCACCCCTTTCCTGGATATTGCCAAGGACCTGCAGGCGGCGGGACAAGATTTCAACTATGCCGTGGTGGGCATCAGCAAACCGAACAATACCCGGGTCCTCTTCGAGCGGGCCCGCGCCCTGGAAGTGCGCTACCTGCTTGACGAGCAGTGCACTGCCGGGCAGCTGCCTTCCGTCCTGGCGTTCGTTGCCGACTTCATGGAGAGCGTAGACAAGCTGTACCTGACCATTGACCTGGATGTGCTTCCTGCCTCGGTCGCCCCCGGGGTCAGCGCCCCTGCCGGATTCGGGGTGCCGCTGGAAATAATCCACGGGGTCTGCGCGATGTTGGCGCGCAGTGCCAAGTTGGCGCTGGTCGATGTTGTGGAGTTGAACCCATCATTGGATATCGACGGAAGAACGGCACGCACCGCAGCCAGGCTGGTCAATACCCTGCTGGGGGTCTGAAGCAGGAGGCCGCACCGAAATCTGCCGACGCGAACTTGCAATGTTCGACCCCTCAAACATTATGATTGAGGGGGACGAACTAATCGTCATGGCGAGATTTGGAATGGTGTGCAATGGTGCGAACCCTCAAGCCCCGATCACGTGCGGGGCAGCGCGCAGGCTGGCTAGCCGCTGGCTTGGCATGCCTGTTCGCGCTCGCTGGATGCGGCGGTAGCCAAAGTGCCGTGCCCGCCGACAGCCAAGACCACCGGCCGGTGGTGCTGACAACCTTCACGGTCCTGCAGGACATCGCCCAGAATGTCGCAGGTGATCACCTGCGCGTTGAATCAATTACCCGTCTTGGTGCGGAGATCCACGGTTACGAACCTACCCCTGATGATCTGCGCCGGGCATCGCATGCGGACCTGATTCTCGATAACGGTCTGAACCTCGAAGCCTGGTTCCAGCAATTCGTCGAAGGCAACGACGCTCCGCATGCCACCGTCAGCCAGGGGATCGAGGCCATCGATATCGTCCAGGAAGAAGGTGCGGGAAAGCCCAATCCGCATGCGTGGATGAGCCCATTGAACGTGAAAATCTACGTGGACCGCATGGCAGATGCATTTACCGAACTGGACCCGGCCCATGCGCGCGACTACCGGGACAACGCCAAGGCCTACCAAGCCGAACTGCAAAAGGTCCACGACGAGCTCGAAGCGGCACTGGCAGAGATCCCCGAACGCCAGCGGGTACTGGTGACCTGCGAAGGGGCCTTCAGTTATCTGGCCCGGGATACCGCCATGGCCGAAAAGTATCTCTGGGCCGTCAACGCGGAATCGCAGGCTACGCCGCGCAAGGTCGCCGCGGCGATTGACTATGTCAGGGAAAACGATGTTCCTTCGGTCTTCTGCGAATCCACGGTCTCCGATGCGGCCATGCAACGAGTCGTCGAATCCACCGATGCCTCCTATGGCGGAACGCTCTATGTGGACTCGCTCTCCGAACCTGGCGGTCCGGTACCCAGCTACCTGGACCTGATCTCGCATGACACCAGAACCATCGCCCGTGCCTTGAAAGGCGGAACACCATGAACGCGAAGCCCAGCGATGCCCTCGCAATTGATGTCTCGGCCGCGACCGTCCACTACGGCCCCGTGCTGGCCCTGGACCATGCCTCCTTGCAGTTGGGCCGCGGTCGGGTCTGCGGCCTGGTCGGGATGAACGGCTCGGGCAAATCCACGCTGTTCAAAACCATCATGGGGCAGATCAAGCCCGACACCGGCAGCGTGCGCATCAACGGCACCGACCCGCTGCAAGCTCGGAAAAGCGGGCAGCTTGCCTACGTGCCGCAAAGCGAAGCCGTGGATTGGAACTTCCCGATCTCGGTGCGTGAAGTGGTGATGACCGGGCGCTACGGGCAAATGGGATGGACCAGGAGAGCCAGGAAGAGGGACCACGCCGCCGTGGATGAAGCCCTCGAACGGGTGGAGCTGGCCAGTTTTGCCAACCGGCAAATCGGCCAGCTCTCCGGAGGCCAGAAAAAGCGTGCCTTCGTCGCCCGATGCATTGCCCAGGGCGCCAATATCATGCTGCTCGATGAGCCTTTCGCAGGCGTGGATAAACGCAGCGAAGCAACGATCACCAAGCTGTTGCGCGGAGTTGCTGATGAAGGCGGCAGCGTGCTGATTTCCACCCACGACCTGCACGCGCTTCCGGAACTTGCCGATGAAGCGGTGCTCCTGATGCGCAAGGTGCTGATGCATGGCCATCCGGATCTCGTGCTGCAGGCAGAAAACCTGGCCCTGGCCTTCGGGCTGGATCCCATGAAGCGAGGCGGGGAATGAACCTCATTGAATTGCTAGCTGAGCCGCTGGGCTACACCTTCATGGTGCGCGCCCTGCTGGTTACGATCATCGCCGCCGTACTGTGCGCGGTCCTGTCCTGCTGGCTGGTCCTCATTGGCTGGTCGCTGATGGGCGATGCAGTCTCGCATGCGGTCTTGCCCGGAGTCGTGCTGGCCTACATCGTGGGTGCTCCCTTTGCCCTGGGTGCCCTGGTCTTCGGATTCCTCGCGGTGGCCCTGATCGGGGGAGTCCGCGACACCACCAAGCTCAAGGAAGATGCTGCCATTGGCATCGTCTTCACCACGCTCTTCTCCATCGGGCTGGTGCTGGTCTCGGTCACGCCGAGCCATGTGGATCTGAACCACATCATCTTCGGCAATTTGCTGGGCGTCTCGGCCAATGACCTGTGGCGGGTCCTGGTGCTTGGCGCGATCACCTTCGCCATCCTGATTCTCAAGCGCAAGGACTTCACCCTCTATGCCTTTGACCAAACGCACGCACATGCCTTGGGGATGAGCCCGCGGATCATCGGCGCGGTGCTCCTGGGGCTATTGGCCATGACCTCTGTTGTGGCTTTGCAGGCGGTGGGCGTCATCCTGGTAGTTGCCATGCTGATCATCCCCGGCGCCACGGCCTACCTGTTGACCGATCGATTCGGGAAGATGCTCCTGATCGCACCGATCCTCGCAGCCTGTGCAGGAATCCTGGGTGTCTACATGAGCTATTACCTCGATGCATCAACCGGCGGAATGGTGGTTCTGGCCCAGGCGGCGATTTTTGGAATTGCCTATCTGTTCAGTCCGAAGCAAGGACTCATTGCCACCCGGCTGGCCAGCAAGGGGCGGCGCAAGGCGCTTGCGGCGAACACGTAGAAGGCGGTGGCAAGTTTCCCGCAGCTGAAAGGAAAATGGCGTGTGAGACGTGCGCTCGCCGGCGACAGCTGATGGGCAATGGATGCACGCATCAGCGAATCAGCGTACTTCCCATGGCCGGCAACGCTGCGGCAGGTCCTCTCGATTCATGGCTGGATCCGGATCCGGGCGATCCGGCGCATGGCTTGAACCTCCACCCGACCACCCTGCTAACTGGAAGGGCGCTGCCCTGCGCTGCGCCCGGATGGGCAGCTGAATCAGTTGGCTCGATCGGGACCTGCAAGCGGCATTAGGCGCGCCAGCGCAGTTTGCCCTTGGCGTCGGTCTTGCAGGTGTAGAGCTTGCCGGCCTTGGACTTGCCGCGCTTTCCCTTGTCTGCCTGCTTGCAGTAAGCGCCCGGATGCACGGTGCCCTTGACCACGGAAGGAGCCTTGTGCACGTCCTTCTTCGGTGATGCCTTGGGCTTGGAACCGGCAGGCTTGATCGTGGTGACTTTCGCGGCCTTCTGGTTGCGGCAGCTCTTGAGCACTTTGGCCATGGCCTGCTTTTCGGCTTTGGTGACCGACAGCGCGTACTTCTTCTTGACGCTGATCTGGGTGGCTACGTACTGGCATCGGAAGGACTTGTTCTTGGGGAGCCATTCAGCTGTGTTCTTATCGCCCTTTTGGCGATTGGCAGAGGCATCAGCGGCCATCAAATTCAGCGGGTCGTTAGCCAGAGCCTGGCGCTGGGCCTGGGAAAGCTTCTGGCCGCCGGAGATCCACGCGTTCTTCAGGGAAACCACGTGGTCAATGTCGACGCTGCCTGACTTGACCTTCCAGTTGATCCTCTTGCCGGTGTAGCTGTCATGCAACGTGCCCGAAGCTAGGGTGCACTTCTTGCGGTCCTTGAACTTCACCTTGGACATGTCCCGGGACAAGGTGTCTTGGCGTTCATCGCATTTGTCCTTGTCGAAGTCCTTCCACCCATTGCCGAACTTCTTGTTCCGGTTGTACCCAGTGGCGGCCGCCTTGCCCTTTACCGGCAGGGTCTTGAGCATTGCGGTGGCCTTGGGGCCCTTGAGCTTCGCCCCGGGAAGGACCTTCTTGCTGCTGGTGGCAGCCCGTTCAACCAGCAATGGCCGATCTGTTGCCAGCAGGTCTTCAACCGGTGCGGGATCCATCCCGGTAAGTGCCGAAGGTTCTGCCGGTGCGCTGCATCCAGCGAGCACCAAAACTGCAGCGCAGAGCGCAGCAATGAGTTTTCTTGGCAAGGTGATGTCTTTCAAGAGAGTGTGAGCGCAGGAGTTCGCCAAGAATGCTGCAATGTACCCCCATGTAAAACTTGTACATTGCAGTATCCCTGGTTGATCATCACTTTAGACTATTGGCCGGACAATCAGCACCCTGGGTGCAGGGACGCGTCGATGCCACGGGCCTTCCGCTTGCCGTTGACCAGGACCTGGAAAGGCTATTCAGGGGAGAAGGGAGACCCATGCGGCCGCGGCTGCACGCGAACCCAAGCGCAGGGTTTCGCCAGTTGAGCAGACCTGGACATTCACTGTCTCGGAGAATTGCTCGCCAGCGGTAATGCGCAGTTGCGCGCCGACAACGATCCGATGATCGGAGAAATACTGCAGCAGCTGCGAATCGTCATCGGCGATGCGTTCGACAACCACCTGGGCGTCATCGCTGGCTTCGCTCAGGTTGAACGCCTGCGGGATGGAAATGCGGCCTTCGGCCGTCGGGATGGGGTCGCCATGCGGGTCGCGGGTGGGGTGCTCCAGCAAGCTGTCGATGCGCTCGATCATGAAATCGGATACCGCATGCTCCAGGCTCTCGGCCTCGTCATGCACCTGGTCCCAGCGGTAGCCCAGCATCTGCACCAGGAAAGTTTCGATCAGGCGATGGCGGCGCACCATGGTCACCGCATACTCGCGTCCCAGTTCGGTCAGCGTTACGGCGCCATAGGGCGCATGGTCGAGCAGGCCCTGCTGGCGCAATTTGCCCAGGGCGCCGGAAACCGTGGAGAGCTTCATGCCTGATTTGCTGGCGATGATGCTGGCGGTTACCGGATCGCTCGACCACTCGTTGAGACCGAAGATGATCTTGAGATAGTTCTGGGCGCTATCTGAAAGCTGGTTGACCGACACAAGCACCATCTTAGCGACCATCGGGCCAGCTGGTCGCGAGGTGACTTTGATTATTGGGCAATTCGGGCTGGAGACCTCTGACAACTGAAAGCGGCTAGTCACGAGCCTAAAAATTCTGCTCCACGGATAAGGATTATCCGAGGCCCAGGGGCAGCGTATTGACTTAAATTTCTTTGTGCGGAAAACTGTGTAATCGATTCCATGGAATCGATTACACGTAAGCAAAGGGGCTTATCGACATGAACGCTGTCACCATCAAGGATGTGGCACTTGCAGCCGGAGTATCTTCCGCGACTGCCTCGCGCGTTCTATCCGGCCACCCCGCCACTTCGGCCGCTTCCCGCGAAAAAGTGGAAGCTGTCGCCAAGGATTTGGGTTTCGTGCCCAATGCCCAGGCCCGCTCCCTGCGCTCCACCAAAACCGACACCATCGCGCTGCTGATATCCGATGTGCGCAACCCCTACTTCTCCGATCTCGCGCATGCCGTCGAGCAGCAGGCCCACGCCGCGGGAATGATGACCTTCATCGGCAATGCCAACGAGGACACCGAACAGCAGGACCAGTTCCTCGCCGCGATGCTTTCGCGCCGCGTTGACGGATTGATTCTCGTTCCCCAGGGCCTTGATGAAGACGCCGACCGGCCAAGCCAGATGATGCTGCGCATCATTGCCTCGGGCACTCCGCTGGTTTTCGTCGACCGCACCCTGCCCGAGCTTCGCATCCCATCCATCACCGCCTCCAGCACCGGCGCCCTGGAAGAAGCCATCGCGCGGCTGAAGGCGCTGGGCCACGCCAAAATCGCTTTCTTGGGCGGCCCGGACCACGCTTCCACCGCCCGCGAACGCCACAGCGCCTTCGACTCGGCGATGGCCGCCAACGGCCTGGATACCGATCCTGCCCTGCACTTTGCCGGCGACTTCCGCGCCGCCTCGGGTGCCGAAGGCGCCCGCTGGCTGCTGGGCCATGAACTGCAGCCCACCGCGGTGGTCATCGCCGATGCGCCGATGGCCATCGGCGCACTGACCGTGTGGCGCGAAGCCGGCATCCGGATCGGGAAGCAGCTCTCGGTGATCACCTTCGACGAGGTGGATGCAATGCTCATGCACGATCCGCCGATCGCCACGATCAGCCACGACCTGACCAGCATGGGCCGCGCCGCGGTCACCGCGCTCCAGGACGTCATGGCGGGCAAGAGCCCCGAGCCCCAAGAATTCATCAGCCGATTCACCGCGCGTGAGTCGCTGGCCCCAACGCAACCCGCCACCGGCGCATAGGCGAGGATGGAAGGAACGAAAATGAGTAATGACGCTCTGCTGGTCCTGGACAAGGTCTGCAAGTCCTTCGGCCCGGTACAGGTGATCGACGAGGTCACCGTCGAGGTGCATGCCGGCAAGGTCTCGGTGCTGCTCGGCGAGAACGGCGCAGGCAAGTCGACGCTGATCAAGATGATCGCCGGCGTGCACGAGCCGGACGCCGGCCGGATCCTGGTGGACGGCAAGGCCGTGAAGATTCCCAACACCAAGGCCTCCGAGGCATTGGGCATCGCCACTATCCACCAGGAACTGAACCTGGTCCCGTCGATGACCATCGCCGAGAACATCACCCTGGGCCGCGTGCCGCGCAAATTCGGCATCATCAACCGCCGCGCCATGCGCCAGATCGCCCGCGAAGCGATGGACAAGCTCGGACTGGCGCTGGATGTCGATACGCCGGTGGGCCAGCTGGGCCTGGCCCAGCAGCAACTCGTGGAGATCGCCAAGGCGCTGAGCCTGGACGCCCGCGTGCTGATCCTCGATGAGCCCACCGCGGCATTGACCAAGGCCGAAATCGCGCACCTGTTCTCGGTGGTCGCCACCTTGAAGCAACAAGGGGTGGGCATGGTGTTCATCAGCCACCACCTCGATGAGATTGCCGAAATCGGCGACTTCGTGAACGTGCTGCGCGATGGCAAATTCATTGCCACCGTGCCGGCGGACACCGAGGAGAACGAGCTGGTCCGGCTCATGGTCGGCCGCGATATCGACGCCCAGTTCCCGCGCGTAGCCACCGAGCCAGGCCAGAAGCCGTTGCTGAGCGTGCAGAACCTGTGCGAGGGCATGCTCAAGGACATCTCGCTGGAAGTCCGCCCCGGCGAAGTGGTTGCCCTGGCCGGCCTGATGGGTGCCGGGCGCACCGAGCTGATCCGCGCCATCGCCGGAGCCGACAAGTACGCCAGCGGCGTCGTGGCGGTCAACGGCAAGAAGCTGGCCAGCTTCGACGTCGCGGCAGCTACCCGCGCTGGGATCGGGCACGTTCCCGAGGACCGCAAGACCCAGGGCCTGGTGCTGGATGCCTCGGTGGCCGAGAACATCGGCTACGCCACCATGGCCGCCACCGCCAAGAACGGACTGGTGGACCGCAAGGGCCAGAAGGACCGCGCGCAGCAGGTCGCCGAACGCCTGCGCATCCGCATGGGCAGCATCGATGCGCCCATCCGCTCGCTCTCGGGCGGAAACCAGCAGAAGGCCGTGTTCGGCCGCTGGTTCACCGCCGGGGCCAAGGTGCTGCTGCTCGATGAGCCGACCCGCGGCGTGGACGTGGGAGCGAAGGTCGAAATCTACGAACTGATCAATGAGATCACCGCCTCCGGAGGCTGCGTGTTGATGGCCTCCAGCGAACTGCCCGAAGTGCTGGGCATGTCCGACCGCGTCCTGGTCATGAGCCAGGGACGCATCGCCGGGGAACTGGCCACCGAAGAAGCCACCCAGGACGCCATCATGTCCCTGGCCGTCAGCAATGTGCACCGCGAAGAAGAAATGGGAACCAAGTAATGAGCAGCGTAGCTACTGCCCCGAAGAAGGGCTTTGATTTCAAGGCATTCCTTGCCAACAACGGAGCCCTGGTTGGCCTGGTCATTCTTTGCCTGGCCCTGTTCATCGCCACCCCGCGCTTCCTGACCGGACCGAACCTGATGAACATCGGCATCCAGGTCTCCACCATCGCGGTGATGGCCTTCGGCATGACCTTCGTGATCGTCGCCGCCGGCATCGACCTCTCGGTCGGCTCGGTCGCGGCGCTCTCGGCCATGGGCTCCTCCTATGCCATCACCACCGCCGGCCTGCCCGATGGCCTGTCCATCCCGATCGGCCTGGCCGTCGGTGCACTGTGCGGCTGGGTCACCGGTGCGATGAGCGCCTACGGCAAGCTGCCCACCTTCATCGCCTCGCTGGCGATGCTCACCGTGGTGCGCGGGCTGACCCTGGTGATCTCCGATGGCCGGCCGATCTCCACCAGCTCCTCGGTGTCCTGGCTGGGCGATGACCTGGGCCCGATCCCGGTGCCGATCCTGATCCTGGTCGTCTCCGGCCTGCTTGCCGCCTTCGTGCTCAACCGCACCGTCATCGGCAAGAACGCCTTCGCCGTGGGCGGCAACACCGAAGCCGCGCGCCTGTCGGGCATCCCGGTCAAGCGCGTGCTGGTCACCGTCTTCGTCATCTCCGGCGTCTTCGCGGCCTTGTCCGGCATGATCCTTGCCGGGCGCCTGGATTCTGCCCAGCCGACCCTGGCTTCGGGCTACGAGCTGGATGCCATCGCGGCCGTGGTCATCGGCGGCGCATCGCTCTCCGGCGGCGTGGGACGCATCTCCGGCACCCTGATCGGCGCCCTGGTGCTGGCCGTGATCCGCAACGGGCTGAACCTGCTTTCGGTTTCCGCCTTCTGGCAGCAGGTAGTCATCGGCGCCGTGATTGCGATCGCCGTGGGCTTCGACGTGCTGCGCCGCAAGAACGTCAAGCACTAGATTTTCCCTCCGTACCCAGCAATTCAAGAAAAGTTCAAAGGAGAACCCCATGAAGAACATCATCCGCAAGACCGCAGCCGTCAGCGTCGGACTGGCCCTGGTGGCCGGCCTGGCCGCCTGCAACCGCGGCACCGAAGCAGAGGCCGGCTCGGCCACCTTGGCAGTGTCCACCCTGAACAACCCGTTCTTCGTCGACCTGCGTGACGGCGCCCAGGCCGAGGCCGAAGCGCAGGGCATCGACCTGTCCGTCGTCGACGCGCAGAACGACTCCGCAACCCAGGCCAACCAGCTGGCAACCGCGGCAACCAACGGCTCGGCCGGCCTGATCATCAACGCCGTGGATACCGAAACCGCTGAAGCCGGCCTGAACCCGGTGGCCGAGGCCGGCCTGCCGATCGTTGCGGTTGACCGCGCGGTGGGCGAGACCAAGATCGCTTCCTTCGTGGCTTCGGATAACGTTGCCGGCGGCGAGCAGGCTGCCAAGGCGCTGGGCGAGGCGCTGGGCGGCAAGGGCAAGATCATCGTGCTGGAAGGTGTTCCAGGCGCCTCGGCAACCAACGAGCGCGGCGAAGGCTTCGACAAGGGCCTGGCCGAGTTCAAGGACATCGAGGTCGTCTCCTCGCAGACCGCCAACTTCGACCGAGCCGAAGCACTGGACGTGGTCACCAACCTGATGCAGGCCAACCCGGATGCCGCTGGCGTGCTGGCGATGAACGACGAAATGGCCCTGGGCGCCATCCAGGCACTGGGCGACAAGGCCGGCAAGGACGTGTTGGTAGTCGGCTTCGACGGCACCGACGACGGCTTCAAGGCAGTCCAGGATGGCACCCTGGTTGCCACCATCGCCCAGAACCCAGCCGAGCTGGGCAAGCAGTCGGTGCAGATCCTGGCCAAGGCCATCAAGGGCGAGGAAGTCGAAGCCAACGTGCAGGTCGCCGTTGACACGGTTGACGAGAAGAACATCGCCGACTACGCAGGCGAGTAATCTGCCCTTAGCGGCAATCAAGCAGTGCACCGGCGCCCATCGGCCGCCGGGTGGAGAGAACCAGAGGAAATAGCATGCAGCAGGACATCCAGGTCACCATTGTGGGCTCTAGCAACGTGGACATCACCGCGCTGATGGCCCGCCTTCCCGGCCCGGGCGAAACCGTGCTGGCAGATTCCTACCAGCTCTCGCCCGGCGGCAAGGGCGCCAACCAGGCGCTGGCCGCCGCGCTGGCCGGTGCCGCCACGGAATTCATCGGCGCCGTCGGCAGCGACTCGCACGCCGAAATCGCGCTGGGTCAGCTCGAGGAAGCCGGCGTGAAACTCGATCGCGTGGCCCGCGCCAGCGAGCCGACCGGCGTAGCCATCATCCAGGTGGACCGTGGCGCAGAGAACTCCATTGCCGTGGTCTCCGGGGCCAACTCGACCGTCTCCGGCGAGGCTGTGCAGGGCGCCGGGGGCATCGAGGGCATCCTGGTGCTGCAGGGCGAGATTCCTGCCTCGGGCATCAAGGCCGCCATGGATGCTGCCACACAGCGCATCGTGCTCAACCTGGCGCCGGTGATCGAACTGGACCGCGAGTACCTGCTCAAAGCCAACCCGCTGGTGGTCAACGAGCATGAGGCCGAAGCCGTGCTCCAGCAGCTGAACCCGCACCCGGCTCGCCAGTTCGACGGCAAGTACGAGCGCCTGGCCGCGATGCTGGTCGACGAGGGCATCGCCAGCGTGGTCATCACCCTCGGCGCTAATGGCTGCCTAGTTGCCGACCGGTTCCCAGGGGAGAACGGCGGGGTCCAGGTTCGCGCGCTGCCCGCCGTGAAGGTCCAGGCCGTGGACACCACCGGTGCCGGCGACGCATTCACCGGTGCGGTGGCTGCCCGCCTGGCCAAGGGCGATGACCTGGCGCAGGCCGCAGAATTCGCCGGCAAGTTCGCCGCGCTGACGGTGCAGGCGCACGGAGCCCAAGCTTCCTACCCGCGTTCCCTGCAGAACCTCTGAGACCCCTTTTCGAGCAAGACCTAAGGAAGCCGCTGTGCTGAAATCCGAAATTCTCAACGCCCCGCTGCTGGCCGCCCTGGCCAAGTGCGGGCATACCGACACCGTGGTGATAGCGGACTGCGGCCTGCCGCTGCCCGAAGGCCCACTGGTCATCGATCTGGCCTTGGTGCAGGGGCTGCCCAGCTTCGATCAGGTGCTCGAGGTCCTGGCCCGGAACATGGTGATCGAGAACAGCACCCTGGCGGCCGAAGCAGAGAACGGCCCGGTCCAGGAACTGTGCCTGGCCAGGGGCCTGGACCCGGACTTCATCTCCCACGAAGAGCTGAAAGCCCAACTGCCCCAGGCCAAGGTCATTGTGCGCACAGGGGAAGCTACCCCCTACGCCAACGCGATCCTGCACTGCGGGGTAGCATTCTAGGCACCGGATGCCGCAGCTGTTTCGCGGCAGCGCGCTACCCGAGGAGAGACGCAGTGAAGAAGATGTTCTATGCAGCTTTCGCCCTCATGGTGCTGGGGGCGGCCGTCCTGATTCTCACCGTGCCGGCGTTGTCCAGCGACCCGGGCCAGACGCCCCAGAGCATTGCGGTGATCGCGGGAACCGTGTTCATGGCCGCAGCTTCCGTCGTTGTCCTGCTGAAGAAGGGTGCGACGCAAGAATCCTGAGCGACTTCCTGCAGCCATCGGCGCCAATGACCTTGGGCAAGCCGACTGCCTAGAATGGAGGTCATGAAGCAAAGGAACCTGGCCGCAGAGAACGGCGAGCCCTTCTCGAACATCGCGCCGGAAGCCGGGCTGCTGCTCGGGGCGGGCCGAGCCATCTTGCTTCAGCTGGCCCACCCGCAGATTGGCCGGGCCATTGCCGAGCACTCTGATTTCGCCGCCAACCCGCTCAGCCGGCTGATTCATACCCTCGGATATATCTATGCATTGAGCAATGGCACAGCAGAACAGCAGCGCAAGATCATCGCCCATGTGGACGCGGCGCACCGGCCCATTCGCGCAACGCGTGACGAGGGCAGGCCCGCGTATTCTGCGCTGGATCCCAGGCTGCAGTTGTGGGTGGCGGCCACGCTCTATGATTCGGCCCGCGTGATTGCCGGCCAGATCCTGGATGAAAACGAGGCCGACCAGGAAGAGCTCTACCTGCAGTACGCACGGCTCGGTGATGCCTTGCAGATGCCGGTCGACTACTGGCCGCAGGACCTCGGCGGCTTCGAGCAGTACTTTGCGCAGAATCAAGCGAAGCTGGAAGTCACCAACCAGACCCGGGCGCTGGCCCGCGAACTTTTCGAAGCACGCAATGCCCCATGGTGGGTCCGGATCGGCATGCCGTTGATGCGCGACGTGACCATCGCCCAGCTGCCGGCCCCGGTGCGCGAAGGCTTCGGCTATCGCCTCACCGGGAAAGCCGCGCAGCGCAACGCCCGCGTCATCGCCGTCGCCAGGGCCGCCACGCGGCTGCTGCCGCGAGCCCTCAGGCATGCGCCAATGCGGCTGATATTGCGCCGCGTCGACAAGATGGCCTAGCCGGCCCGAAGCCTAGTGCCCCGAGCCGTTCTCGGGTCCAACCCGGATCAGGATCCGTGGCAGCGCCACCAGCAGGAACAAGGCCACCAGGATCAGTGGCCCTCCGATCCAGGCCCCGATTTGCCAGCCGAAGAGCACCTGCAGCACAAACCAGACGCATCCCGAGACCAGCAACCCCACGCCGATGCCCACGATCTTCACGATGGCGTGGCCCAAGCTGACCGTCTGCTCCTTGAGCCGCTGTCCGAAGAGATACCGGTGCACGGCCACGGGGGTGATCAGCAGCAGAATCAGCACAGTGGCCGCCACCAGCAAGATGATGTAGACCACCTCGTCGGTTCGGCTGAGCATCTCGAACCTCGCCTGGAAGGGCAGGACCACCAGGAAAGCAGCCAGGATCTGCACACCAGTTTGCATCACCCGCATTTCCTGCAGCAGCTCGTTCCACTGCCGGTGCGGTGCGCCATCGCTGGTATCGGGGTGGGAACGCTTGATCATCACTGTTCTCCTCGGCCTCAATCCGCCAGCTGGTTGAACCCCGCCGGCTCAAACGACTATGCCAAGCAATGCCGGTGCAGGCAAGAGCTTGCTGGCCCGCCGGGCCAAACTGTAGGTCGCGGCCGGTACATTCGGGAGCCAAGCAGAATTCGACGATGGAGGAGCAGATGGAACCCGATGGCGCCGCCGGGAGTAGCATTGATGTGTGGTCGATGCCCAGCCAGGGCCTGGCCTGGTGCGATTGCGGCAAAGGCCATGAACTCACGGAGGAGATCGTGCTCCAGGCTATGGCGGCAGCCGGATTCGGACCCGGCCGGCCGCTGGCCCATGGACAGCTGGCCGAGCTGATTGCGGATCTCTGGCACTACTCACAGGTCTGCCGGTTCTTCCACCTGGCCGTGGAGCAGGCGGCGATGCGTATCCACGGGAAGGTCGATGAAATCTACCCGTGGGAACACGGTACCGATATCGTTGGATACTTCTCGAAGACCTGGCAAGGATGCCCCGACGCGGCCTGCCAATCAGAAGGGTGAGCGCGCGAGGTGCGAATTGAGTTCGCCCCGTGCAGGCGCATAGTGTGGGAAAGATGAAGAGCTTTGCATCCTTCCGGGCACCTGCCGACCATGACGGATTCATCCATGTGCGGGGTGCCAACGAGAACAACCTGGACAATGTCGAAGTGCGCATTCCGCGCGATTCCATTGTCGCCTTCACCGGGGTCTCCGGTTCCGGGAAATCTTCCCTGGCCTTCGGAACCATCTTCGCTGAATCCCAGCGCCGATTCCTGGAATCGGTGGCTCCCTACGCGCGGCGGCTGATTGCCCAGGGGCACACGCCCAAGGTGGAATTCATCTCCGGGCTGCCACCGGCCGTGGCCCTGCAGCAACGGCGTGGTGCTGCCAGTTCCCGTTCCACCGTCGGGACCCTGACTACGCTGTCCAACTCCGTGCGCATGCTGTTCTCCCGCGCAGGAACCTACCCCCAGGGTGCGGCGAGGCTGGATTCGGATGCCTTTTCCACCAACACCGCGGCCGGCGCCTGCGCGCAATGCCACGGTGCGGGAACGGTGCATTCGGTCAGCGAGGAATCGCTGGTCCCGGATTCCTCCCTGAGCATCAGGGACGGCGCGATTGCGGCTTGGCCCGGCGCCTGGCAGGGCAAGAACCTGCGGGACATCACCACGCACCTGGGCTACGACATCGACGTTCCGTTCCAGCAGCTGCCCGCGGAAACACGGAAGTGGCTGCTGTTCACCGAAGACCAGCCAGTCGTGGAAGTCACCCCGGAACGGGATCGCGTGGCCAAACCGTACAAGGGCCGGTTCTGGAGTGCCGAACGCTACGTCCGGCACACGGTTGCGACCTCGAAGAGCGAGAACCTGCGGTCCAAGGCGCTGGCTTTCATGCATTCGCAGGATTGCCCGGCGTGCTCGGGGACGGGATTGCGCCCCGATGCGCTACAGGTCACCTTCGACGGCCTGGATATCGCGGAATTCAACGGCAAGCCGCTCAGCTCCCTGGCCGAGCTCTTGCGCCCCTTCGCGGCTGATGCCCAGGCAGAGGCGCAGGCCGAAGTCGCGAGCATCATCAGCGCCGACCTGCTGGGCCGAATCCAGGTGCTGGTCGAGCTCGGGCTGGGATACCTGAGCCTGGACCGTGCCACCCCGACGCTGTCGCCGGGGGAAATGCAGCGCCTGCGCATCGCCACCCAGCTGCGCGCGGGACTGTTCGGCGTCATCTACGTGCTCGATGAGCCATCTGCCGGGCTGCACCCGGCCGATGTGCAGCCGCTGATCGAGGTGCTCGATGCACTCAAGGCCGAAGGCAATTCGGTGTTCGTGGTGGAGCACAACATGGATGTGGTCAGCCGTGCGCAATGGATTGTCGATGTCGGCCCGGGCGCGGGCAGCAACGGCGGGCAGGTGCTCTACAGCGGAGAAGTTTCCGGGCTGTCCGGAATTGAGGAATCCGTGACCCGGCGCTTCCTCGATCCCGGGCCTGCGCCGCGCCGCGAGCCGCGCGAAGCCCAAGGATGGGTGCAGCTGCGCGGGGTGGACCTGCACAACCTGGACGACGTGGACGCCGCGTTCCCGCTGGGGGTCTTCTGTTCGGTCACCGGCGTGTCGGGATCGGGCAAGTCCAGCCTGGTCTGCGGTGCCCTGGCCCAGGCTGCGGGCGGCCCGGTGCTTGCCGGGCCGGAGGATCCGGAGGCGACGGCGGATCGCGCGGTGATCGCCGAGGTCACCGGCGCAGATCAGCTAAGCCGCGTAGTGCTGATGGACCAGAAGCCCATCGGGCGCACGCCCAGATCCAATGTCGCAACCTACACGGGCCTGTTCGACGCGGTCCGCAAGGCTTTCTCCGAGCTGCCGCTGTCCAGGCAACGCGGCTACAGTGCCGGACGCTTCTCCTTCAACGTTGCCGGCGGGCGGTGCGAGAACTGCCAGGGCGAAGGCTACCTGGAAATCGAGCTGCTCTTCTTGCCAGGGACCTACGGGCCATGTCCCGAATGCCGCGGAACCCGGTACAACCAGCAGACCCTGGACGTCGAATACCAGGGCAAGAACATTGCCCAGATCCTGGAACTGGACGTCAGCCAAGCCGAAGAATTCCTCTCCGGAATCCCTTCCGCGGCACGGGCCCTGGCGACCCTGCGCGAAGTCGGACTGGGGTATCTGCAGCTGGGCCAGCCAGCTACCGAAATGTCCGGCGGCGAAGCCCAGCGCATCAAGCTGGCCACCGAACTCCAGCGCCAGCGCCGCGGGCACACGCTCTATCTTCTCGATGAGCCCACCACCGGACTGCACCCTGCCGACGTGCAGCTGCTGGTATCGCAGCTGCAGCAGCTGGTCGACCAGGACAACACCGTCATCGTGGTGGAACACCAGATGGATGTGGTTGCCGCAAGCGACTGGGTGATCGATTTGGGGCCGGCCGGCGGGGATGGCGGCGGGCGCATCGTTGCCGAGGGGACCCCAACGGCGGTGGCGCAAGACAAGGCCAGCAGAACCGCGCAATACCTTGCGCGCCGGCTGGCCTTGTGAAGCTGGACTAGTTGCTGTTCAGCAGTGCGTGCGGCGGGGTCTGCACCCCGTCGGCCACCGCTTCGGCAGGATCATCGCCGAGGTGGATGATCTTGTTATCGGCATCCACATGCACCACGCTCGGCACATAGCCACGAGCCTCGGCGTCTTCCATCTGCGCATAGCTGATCAGGATGACCAGGTCGCCGGGGTGCACCAGATGCGCTGCCGCACCATTGATGCCGATGACCCCGCTGCCCGGCTCGCCGGCGATGGTGTAGGTTTCCAGGCGGGCGCCGTTGGTGATGTCTACGATGCTGACCAGTTCGCCGGGCAGGATATCCGAGGCTTCGAGCAGCTCGGAGTCAACGGTGACCGAGCCTACGTAGTGCAGGTCTGCCTGGGTGACAGTTGCCCGGTGGATCTTGGACTTGAACATGGTGCGTTGCATTAGACGATTCTTTCACGCGAGGTAAGTGGTTTCCCGGTATCCAAGCTTACGCCTCTTGCGCGCAGATGCCCGGGCATTGTCCGGCACCCCACACAGTTGGCCGCGAACGGCTACTTTGGCAGATGGGTTTCCAGCACGCGGTGCACTTCCCCGGAGGCCAGCAACTGGCAAGCAGCTTCCAGCTCCGCAGAGAGGAAACGGTCCTCGCCCGGACCTGCGACCTTGGTGCGCAGCAGCTCCAATACGGCGCCGGTAGCCGGGCCAGGCTGCAATGGCTGGCGCAGATCCAGGGCTCGGCCGGCAATCAGCATTTCAATTGCCAGGATGCGGCGCAGGTTGGCGACCGAGGTGCGCAATTTGCGCGCCGCGTGCCAACCCAGGGAAACGTGGTCTTCCTGCATCGCTGATGACGGGATGGAATCCACGCTGGCCGGTACGGCCAAACGCTTGTTCTCCGCGACCAGTCCGGCCTGCGTGTACTGGGCGATCATCATGCCCGAATCCACGCCCGGGTCATCGGCAAGGAAAGCTGGCAGATCGCGGGAACGAGCCGGGTCGAGCATGCGATCGGTCCGGCGCTCTGCAATGGATCCCAGGTCAGCTACGGCAATGGCCAAGAAGTCCAAGACGTAGGCCACGGGAGCACCGTGGAAGTTGCCGTTGGAGGTGACTTCACCCGATGGCAGCACGACAGGGTTATCGATGGCTGCCGCCAATTCGCGGGTGGCGACCAGGCGGGCATGGGCGATGGTGTCGCGCACTGCGCCGGTAACCTGCGGGGAGCAGCGCAGCGAGTAGGCATCCTGCACGCGGCCGTCGCCTTCGCGGTGCGAAGCGACAATGGGGGAGCCCGAAAGGAAGCTGAACATGTTCGTAGCACTGCGGCCCTGGCCCGGATGCGGGCGCAGTGGTTCGTGCAGTTCAGCACGGAAGACCTGGTCGGTGCCCAGCTGGGCTTCGACGCTCATGGCCGCGGTGGCATCGGCAATGTCTGCGAGCTCTTCCAGGTCTGCCAGTGCCATCAGCAACTGGCCGAGCATGCCGTCGGTGCCGTTGACCAGCGCCAGGCCTTCCTTCTCCGCCAGTTCGACAGGTTCCAGTCCTGCTTCAGCAAAGAGCTCCGGCACTGGGCGCTTCACGCCTTCGCGGTCAGTGGCCTCGCCTTCGCCCATCAAGACCAGTGCGCAGTGGGAGAGCGGAGCAAGGTCTCCTGAGCAACCCAGCGAACCGTACTCACGCACCACCGGGGTGATGCCGGCATTAAGCAGTCCAACCATGGTTTCCAGCACTACCGGGCGCACGCCGGTGCGGCCCGAGGCCAGGGTCTTGGCGCGCAGGAAGATCAGCGCGCGCACCACTTCGCGCTCAACTGGGTCGCCCATGCCGGCTGCATGCGAGCGGATCAGCGAACGCTGCAGCTTAGCGCGGTCCTCGGGAGCGATGTGGCGCGTTGCCAGGGCGCCGAACCCGGTGGAAATGCCATAGACCGGGGTGTCGGCTGAAGCCAGGGCATCAATGTGGGCGCGGACTGCTGCCAGTTCTTCAAGAACCTGAGGCGCGATGCTAATCTGCGCGTTGTGCCGGGCTACCGCAATCACGTCATCGGCGGTGGCGCCAGCTAGGTCCAGGGTTACGTGCGGGGAAGTAGCCATGATTTTCAATCCGTTCTCTACGCTGCAATGAGGTCTCTAATCTCCATTGTTCGGCAGAACGAGTTTGCACGGCACTGATATTCGGGTCATCTGTCCGAAATGCCAGACAGTGCCCTGGAGGGAGAAAAGAACGGACCTCCAATTGGAGGCCCGTTCAGGGGTTCCGGTTTCAGAAGGTGATGCCTTCGAAGGCTTCCTCGCCAAATTTGTTGGACGAGCCGTTGTCCGTGACCTTGGCGTTCTCGTTAAGGGATGCGGCAGAATTGCCGATGCCGCTAAAGGTTACGTGCTTGATGTTCTTGACCGCTGCGATATTACCGCTGCCGTCCAGCTCAAGATTCTTGATGTGCGGAGCGACGATCATGTTTCCGGAACCAGAGACGGTGACGTTCTGGCAATCGCCGATGAGCTTCAGCATTTGACCCATTTCAGAGATATCCATGCCGCCCGTGCACCTGATTTCGGTCGCTTGCGCATCGAGGAAATCATAGACGGACTGGAAGGTGCTGTCCGCAGGTGCCTTCGGAACATTGGGAGTACCAGTAGAAGCGCCTTCTGGGGCTTTGGAGCTCGGGGTGACGCTGCCTTCGATAGGCCCGGCGTTCTCCGGTGCCATGCTTTCTTCTGCTGGTGCGCTTGTCTCTTCGCTGGAGGGTTGGATGCTCACGCAACCTGCCAGTGCGACTGCAAGGATTCCAACCGCCAGCGGCCCAGCGAGGCGTTTGGTAATTTTCGAGAACATAACCATCCTGTCAATCGAACCGGCCAGCGCATTTGGACACGCGGTATAGATACATTCTGCGTTGAATGACGATAAATGACCAACGCGAACGGCTCAGGAACGAATGAGTTCTCGTGCCCCGGGAGCACGCAACCATGCAATTTGCTGACGATTCCGTGCGGGGACAAAAGTAATCGCTTCACCGCTTGCCCAGTGCAAGCAGTGAAGCGATTACTAGTGCCCAGGGGGAGAAGGGGCACGATTTGAGCCGGCAGGCGAACCTACCGGGCTATTTGGTTCCTAGAATCCTTCATTCCGCTCTTCGGAACCAAACTGGCTTTCATCGTTTCCATACGATTGGCCATCGGACTGCTGTCCGGACTGGCTTTCGCCGCCAAACGATTCCTCACCGGATTCGTTGCTATCGCCGTAGGACTGCTGCTCCGACTGCTGTCCGGACTGGCTGTCGCTGCCGTAGGACTGCTGTTCTGACTGCTGGCTTTCGCCGCCACCGTAGGACTGCTGTTCCGACTGGCTGTCATTGCCGTAGGACTGCTGGCTTTCGCCACCGCCATAGGACTGCTGTTCTGACTGCTGGCTTTCGAATCCGCCATTGTCATTTGATCCGAAATCTGAATTGGACTGGCTTTCGAAGCCTTCAGATTCGTTGTTGTCGAAGTTCCCGAACTGCTCGTTTGCATCCTGCTCAGATGTGCTGTCCTCCGTGGGTCGGTGCTTCCTGACTTGCCCTACGCTATGCGCAGAAAAAAGCCCGGTTCAAGGATTCCGGGGAAGCTCAGAGCCGCTGGAAACCCGCAGTTAAGCCAATACCCATGGTGTTCGGAGACTTCGGCCGATATTCACCACTGCGTGCTAAAAGGAATCGCCGTTCCCGGGAACCCGAGGGGCTAAGGAGCATTTTCCGCAGCAGCCATGGCGGCTTCTGGAATTGCTCAACAGGCGCGAAGAGAAAGCTGAGCGTTCTCCGAAAGAATTGTCCATCCGGTCGGAATCCGCCCGGTAAATCGATAGTGTCCAGACTGGGACACCGAGACAGGTCTTGCCCCAAGCGTCCATGACAACGTAAGGAGAAGCATTGGCTAATTCGAAGAAGACTCCAGCAAAGAAAACTGATCGCGAAAACGCAGAAAACGGGTTCGTGGCTCCGGAAGTGCTGCGCGAGTCCTTGCAGACCGTGCTGATCCAGCTGCTGGACCTGCAATTGGTGGGCAAGCAAATCCACTGGAACGTTGTTGGTCCCAACTTCCGCGACCTGCACCAGAACCTCGACGAAATCGTTGACATCGCGCGTCGCGGCTCGGATGAAGTCGCCGAGCGGATGCGAGCTTTGCATGCCACTCCGGACGGGCTGGCAGCTACGGTCACGAAGTACACGAAGCTGGAACAACCCGTGAATACCGAAATCCTGACCACCAATGCCGTGGACATGGTAGTCAAGGCACTGCAGACCACTGTGGGAGTCATGCGAGAGGTCCATGACCCGGTGGATGAAGCGGATCCGACCACCGCCGATATCCTGCACCAGTACATTGCGGATCTGGAGCAGCAAGCCTGGTTTATCAGCGCGGAAACCCGCAAGCCGTAAACCGGGCCGCGTGGTCCTGGAATTGAATAAATAGCCTGAGGCACCACAATCAGTGGTGCCTCAGGCTATGTGCGCGTCCTACTTCTCCTGTGCGGCCATCGGGATGCGCACGCCGCGCTCAGCGGCAACTTCGGCGGCGCGCTCGTATCCGGCATCGACGTGGCGGATGACGCCCATGCCCGGGTCATTGGTCAGCAGCGCCTCCAGCTTCGCGGCGGCCATTTCGCTGCCGTCAGCCAAGGAGACCTGGCCGGCGTGGATGGAACGGCCCATGCCCACGCCACCGCCATGGTGGATCGAAACCCAGGTGGCACCCGAACTGGTTGCGGTCAAGGCGTTCAGCAGCGGCCAGTCGGCCACGGCATCGGTGCCGTCCTTCATGGCTTCGGTCTCGCGGTACGGCGAAGCTACCGAACCCGAATCCAGGTGGTCGCGGCCGATCACGATAGGTGCAGAGACCTTGCCTTCGGCGACCAGCTGGTTGAACAGCAAGCCGGCCTTGTGGCGCTCGCCGTAGCCCAGCCAGCAGATGCGCGCCGGCAGGCCCTCGAACTCCACGTGCTTCTGTGCGGCATCCAGCCAGCGGTGCAGGTGCTCGTTTTCCGGGAACAGGTCCTTCAGCGCCTGGTCGGTGACCTTGATGTCTTCGGGATCCCCGGACAGCGCTACCCAGCGGAATGGGCCCAGGCCTTCGCAGAACAGCGGGCGGATGTAGGCCGGGACGAAGCCGGGGAATTCGAAGGCGCGGGTGAAACCGCCCTTGCGTGCCTCGTCGCGGATCGAGTTGCCGTAGTCGAAGACCTCCGCGCCGGCGTCCTGGAATCCCACCATCGCCTCGACCTGCGCGGCCATGGCGGCCTGGGCTTTCTTGGTGAAGCCGGCCGGATCGGCTTCGGCTTCGGCGTGCCACTGGTCCATGGTGTATTCCACCGGCAGGTAGCTGAGCGGATCGTGGGCACTGGTCTGGTCGGTGACGATGTCGAAGGTGAATTCTCCAGCTTCGTGGCGCTTGAGCAGCGCCGGGAAGACCTCGGCGGCATTGCCGACGTAGCCCACCGACAGCGGGCGGCCCTCGGACTTCGCGGCCAGGACTTTGCCCAGCGCCTTGTCCAGATCCAGCTCGACCTCATCGAGGTAGCGCTTGGAGGCGCGGCGGCGCAGTCGGGTTTCATCCACGTCAACGATCAGCACGGCACCGCCGTTGAGGGTCACGGCCAGCGGCTGGGCGCCGCCCATGCCGCCGCAGCCGCCGGTCAAGGTCAGGGTTCCGGCCAGCGAGCCCTTGAAGCGCTTCTCGGCGATCGCGGCGAAGGTTTCGTAGGTGCCCTGCAAGATGCCCTGGGTGCCGATGTAGATCCACGAACCGGCGGTCATCTGGCCGTACATCATCAGGCCTTCGGCTTCGAGCTTGCGGAAGTGCTCCCAGTTGGCCCAGTCGCCAACGAGGTTGGAGTTGGCAATCAGCACCCGCGGTGCCCACTTGTTGGTCTTGAAGACGCCGACCGGCTTGCCGGACTGCACCAGCAGCGTTTCGTTCTCTTCCAGGTCCTTGAGTGTCTGGACGATCGCATCGAATGCCTCCCATGAGCGGGCTGCCTTGCCGGTGCCGCCGTAGACCACGAGATCCTCGGGGCGTTCGGCAACTTCCGGATCCAAGTTGTTCATCAGCATGCGCAATGGGGCTTCGGTGGCCCAGGACTTGGCGGTCAGTTCGGTACCGCGCGGGGCGCGGACAACACGTGGTTCGTGGCTCATGGCAATTCCTTACGATGTAACGTAGCTAACTGATTCCATCATTGGCTATCGGCCATGGCTTGGGTACCGGGGAATAGGCAGAGCTGTCCGGTATTTCAGAATCGGAGGAATTTCCGGTTGCCTCCAGCTCCTAGCTGGCGGGGATCAGCGCCAGCGCGCTGCGTTCTATGGCCTCCGGGCTCAGGGCCTGGCTGATGGCGATCATGCTGGCTCCGCGCAGGGCTCCAACTTCCCAGCTGCGCGAGGTGCGGATCTGCAGGTGCTGGGTGGACAGCGGCGCTCCGCGCTGGTAGACCACCTCGCGGATGCCTGCCAGCAGGTGCTCTCCGGCGGCGGAGATCCGACCGCCGACCACGATCAGCGACGGGTTCAGCAAGCTCACGCTGGCAGCCAATACTTCGCCCAAGTCGCGGCCGGCTTGGCGCACTGCATGGATCGCTTGGATGTTCCCCGAGTTCACCAGGGCGACCACATCGGTGTTGCTGTGCGCTTCGATGCCCTGCGCCCGCAACGCGGTGGCAATTTTGGGTCCGGCGGCTACGGCTTCCAGGCAGCCTTCATTGCCGCAATGGCAGTAGATGCCATCGCCGCGGCGGATGCGCACGTGCCCGATATCGCCGGCTGTGCCCTGCGCTCCGCGTTGCAGCAGTCCTCCGGAAATGATGCCCGAGCCGATGCCGGTAGCCAGCTTGACGAAAATGAAGTCCTCGCTGCCGGTCTCCAGCTGGTCCTTCTCGCCAATAGCCATGAGGTTGACGTCATTGTCCACGACTACCAAGGCTTCCAGCTGCTGCTGGAACCAAGCGGGGATGTCGAAGTCGTCCCATCCGGGCATGATGGGCGGATTGGCGGGGCGGCCGGTCTCGAAATTCACCGGCCCTGGCACTCCCATGCCTATGGCAATGACATCGTCACGGGTGCGGCCCAGCGAATCGAGCAAGCCATCGGCCAGATCCATCGCGGTCTGCAAGATCGCCACCGGGCCGTCGGCGAAGGAAATGGGAGCCTGGGATTGCACCAGGGGAGTGGGGGCCAGATCGGTCAGCGCAACGCGCAGGTGGCTTGCTCCCAGATCGACGGCCAGCACCAGGCGGGCGTCGGGGAGCAGGGCAAGGCGCTGGGGAGGGCGGCCTCCGGTGGACGCGCCATCCGCGATGGTGCCAACCAGGCCCAGCTGGATGAGCACGTCGAGGCGCTCTTGCAGGGTGGAGCGAGCCATGCCGGTCAGGGCGGCAAGGTCCGTGCGGCTGTGCGCGGCACCGTCCATGAACAGTTGCAAGACGTCGCCTGCCCCACTGGCGCCGCGGGCGAATTGCATGCTTTGGGGGCTCGAAGGATTGGCCATGAACCCAGTAAAACACAGCTTTGGACGCGAAGCCGAAACACTTTATGAGAATGTCGACATACTTCTATTGACTATCGACAAAAGTAAAACTAGTCTCAAGGTGTGATGCAAGTCATGAGCATCTGGATCGCACCCACCACTTCTTTCAGGAGACGCCTTTGCCTGCCCACGACCTATCAATCCAGCTGTACACGCTGCGCGAGCACATCGCAGAGAACCTGGCCGCGACGCTCGAACGCGTAGCTGGCATCGGCTACACGCAAGTCGAGCCGTACAACTTCGTGGCCCGCGCTGACCAGTATGCACAGGCGCTGGCCGAGAACGAACTCAGCGCGCCAACGGCGCACGCACCGCTGCTCTCCTCGGACTACGACGAGGTCTTCGCCGCGGCCGGCAAACTCGGCATCAGCACCGTCATCGATCCGTTCATCCCGGCGGAGCAGTGGCAGGATGCCGAGTCCATCGGTGCCATCGCGCAGAAGCTCAACGCCGCCTCCCGGCGCGGGGCCGAATACGGCATCAAGGTCGGCTACCACAACCACGACTGGGAGATCTCCAGCAAGATCAATTCCAAGACGGCCCTGGAATACCTGGCTAGCCTGCTGGACCCGGAAGTCGTCCTGGAAGTGGACACCTACTGGGTTGCCGTGGGCGGCGCCGATGTGCTCCAGCTGCTTGAAGCGCTGGCTCCCCGCGTCGTGGCCCTGCACATCAAGGACGGGCCGAAGTCCAAGAACCACAAGGAACAGGTGCCGGTGGGCAGCGGATCCATGCCGATCGACCAGATCCTCGACGCCACCAGCGGCATGCTGCATGTAGTGGAACTCGATGACTTCGCAGGCGACATCTTCCAGGCCGTGTCCGAAAGCCGCGCCTACCTCGTAGCAGAAAAGAACTAGGGACTATGGAATTTCAGAATCAGCCCATGGGCGTGGGCATTGTCGGAGCCGGCACCATCAGCGACCAGTACCTGGAGAACCTCACCGCATTCCCGGACCTCGCCGTGCGGTTCATCGCCGACCTGGATACCGAGCGCGCAGCAAGCCAAGCGCGCAAATGGTCCGTCGAAGCCTCGGGAACCTATGCTGAATTGCTGGCCCGCGAAGACATCCAGATCGTCGTGAACCTGACGATCCCGGCAGTGCATGTCGAGGTAGCCCTGCAGGCGGTGGCCGCCGGCAAGCACGTCTGGGGCGAGAAGCCCTACGCGCTGGACCGCGAATCCGGACGGCAGCTGGTCGAAGCCGCCAAGGCAGCAGGAGTCCGCGTCGCCGTGGCCCCGGATACCATCCTGGGTGCGGGCCTGCAGACCGGCCTGCGGCAGATTGAAGCAGGCGCCATCGGCACCCCGCTTTCGGGCCTGGCCATCTTCCAGGGCCCCGGCCCGGAATCCTGGCACCACAGCCCGGAATTCCTCTTCGCCCACGGCGCAGGACCGCTCTTCGACCTCGGGCCCTACTACCTGACCACCCTGGTGCGGGTCTTCGGCCCGGTAGCCAAGGTTGCCGCCCTGGGTTCGCAGGCCCGCGCGCAGCGGGTCATCGGTGCAGGCCCCAAGGCCGGAACCAGCTTCCCGGTCGAGGTCCCAACCCACGTCGGAGCGCTGCTCTCCTTCGAATCCGGGGCCAGTGCGCAGTGCATCTTCAGCTTCGACTCCAAGCTCAAGCGTGCAGGGTTCGTGGAGATCTCCGGAACGGAAGGCACCGCGCAGCTGCCGGATCCGAACGAATTCACCGGAGACACCATCCTGCACCTGGAGGACCAGGAGCCGAGCGTTGTCACCGCCCAAGGATCCACCTACGGGCGCGGCACCGGCGTTGCCGAACTCGCCCAAGCCATCCGCGAGGGACGCAAGGAACGCGTGCCCGGCGAACTGGCGTTCCACGTCCTGGACATCATGGTCTGCGCCGCGGAAGCAATGGAATCGGGAGCATTCATCGACGTGGCCTCGACGGTCGAGCCCATCGCGCTGCTGGACCCAGCCTGGGATCCTTCGGCTCCCGGCATCCTTGCCTGAAGCACCACCCCTTGACAGCATCACCCGCACCTGAAAAGGAATAAACATGTCTGCACCACATTTCAAGAGCAAGCTGGGGCGCTTCACGGCGATTACCTCCATCGCAGCGTTGTCGCTCAGCGGCCTGGCCGCCTGTTCCGGCTCGGCTTCCGGCTCCGGCTCGGAAGAAGCCGGCGGGACCATCACCTACTGGGCTTCGAACCAGGGCAGCTCGGTCACCCAGGACGAGGAGATCCTGGGCGAATCCATCAAGCGGTTCACCGAGGAAACCGGCATCGAGGTCGAGCTGGAAGTCGTCCCCTGGGCCGACCTGTACAACCGCATCCTCACCGCCGTCTCCAGCGGCGAAGGGCCGGACGTGCTGAACATCGGCAACACCTGGGCCACCACCTTGCAGGCCAGCGGCGCCTTCGTCCCCTTTGAAGGCGAGGCGCTGGAGGCCATAGGCGGAGCCGAGAAGTTCGTGCCGGCAGCCCTGGCCACCGGCGGCGCCGAGGGCCAGGCCCCAACCTCGCTGCCGTTGTATTCCATGGCCTACGGCCTGTACTACAACACCAAGATGTTCGAGGAAGCCGGCATCAAGCAGGCTCCGAAGACCTGGGATGAATTCTTGGCCACCGCCAAGAAGCTGACCAAGGATACCGACGACGACGGCAAGGTCGACCAGTACGGCTTCACCTTGGCCGGACAGCGTACCGCCAATAATGCCCACTCCGCATTCATCCTGGGCATGCAGAACGGCGGCGAGCTGTACACCACGGACGGCAAGCCGGACTTCACCAATGATGGCGTCGTCAGCGGCGTCAACGACTGGATCCAGCTGATGGGCGAGGACGGCGTGGTCTCCAAGTCCAACGCCGAGATCAATGACGGTTCGGTGCTGCCAGGGGAAATCATGGACGGCAACGCCGCCATGTTCTTCGACCAGGCCCCGGGCAAGTCCTTCAATGCCGCTGACTTCGAGGACTACGCCATGGCGCCCATCCCGCTGAAGAACGCCGATGCCACCGGGCTGGAAGCCACCCAGTCGCTGGTTGCCGGCATCAACGTGAGCGTCTTCGAGAACTCGGATAACAAGGATGCCGCCCTTGAATTCGTGAACCACCTGCTCAGCGTCGATGAGCAGAAGAAGCTGAACGCCAAGTACACCTCGCTGCCATCGGTCACCGAAGCTTTCGACGACCCGGCCTTCGACACCCCCGAGCAGCAGGCCAAGAAGGAGATCCTGGCCAATAACGCTGCCCCGATGCCGCTGTTCCCCACCGAAGGGCAGATGGAATCCCTCGTAGGCGAGGCCATCGCCAAGCAATTCGCCAGGATTGCCCAGGGCGAAAAAATCACCGAGGCCGATGTCCGCAAGGCATTGGAAGACGCGCAGAAGCAGATGCCGGCTAGCTAGCGGCCCGACACGTTGCACTGGCCGTGGGAGCGGACCTCCTTGCGCCCCCGCGGCCAGTTGCAGCACCCAAATTCGTTTTCATGAAAGGAGACCGAATGTCGGCGCCAGCCCAGACACCGCCTCGAATCAGCGAACCGCTCAAGCCCCGCGACGCTTCAAGGGCGATCAAGCGCAGTTCAATCAAGCGCGATCGGTTCTTCCCCTATGCGCTCTCAGCGCCCGCAGCATTCCTGGAACTGCTGATCCACATCATCCCGATGCTGCTCGGCGTATGGATCGCCTTCCTCTCGCTGACCCAGTTCTCCATTGCCAACTGGGTCAAGGCCCCGTTCGTGGGACTGCAGAACTTCACCACCGCGCTGGACCCCAACGGTCCGATCGGTTCCCAATTCTTCGACGCCCTCGGGCGCACCTTCCTGTTCACCTTCCTGGTAGTGGCAATCGCCTGGAGCCTTGGCATCTTCGCCGCGGTCTTGCTGGCATCCAAATTCCGCAGCAACGGATTCTTCCGCACCCTGTTCCTGGTGCCCTACGCACTGCCAAGCTACGTCACCACCATCGCCTGGGCGTTCATGTTCAACCAGCGCGATGGCATGGTCAACCGCTTCCTGGTCGAAGACCTCGGGATCCTGGAGGAAGGGCCGTTCTGGCTATTGGGCGGGAATTCCTTCTTTGTCATGGTGGTTGTCGCCGTCTGGCAATTCTGGCCTTTCGCTTTCCTGATGCTGCTGGCCGCCCTGCAATCCATCCCGAACGAAGTCTATGAAGCCGCTTCCCTGGATGGAGCCAGCCTGTGGAAGCAGTTCACCAGGATCACCCTGCCAATGATCAAGCACGCCAACGTGGTGCTGCTTTTGATGCTGGGACTGTGGGTGTTCAACCAGTTCGACATCCCCTACCTGCTCTTCGGCCCGGTGTCCCCGGAAGAAGCAACCCTGATTTCCCCGTTGATCTACCAGCAGTCCTTCAACAACTGGAACTTCGGCGTGGGTGGCGCCTTGAGCGTCGTCCTGCTGATTGCCCTGCTGATCGTCTCAGCGTTCTACATCCGACTTGTCATGCCGAAGGGAAAGAGCATCGATGATTGAGACCCGCGGCTTCCGCATCCTGCGAGTTTTCGGACTAGCCTTCATCACCCTGATCATCGTGCTGCCGCTCTACGTGGTGCTCACGACCTCCATCAAGCCCCTCAAGGATGTGCGCGGCGCCTTCGAGTGGATTCCCTCGAAAATCACGCTGGCCCCGTACCTGGATATCTGGACCACGGTGCCGCTGGGCAAGTACTTCGCCAACTCGTTGATCGTGACCATCAGCGCCACCATCCTCTCGGTTTCCATCGCGATCCTGGCCGCCTATGCGCTCTCGCGCTTCGACTTCCGCGGGGCACGGTCCTTCCGGCTGATCGTGCTCTCCACCCAGATGTTCCCCGGCATCCTGTTCCTGCTGCCGCTCTTCTTGATCTTCACCCAGCTGGAGCGTGCCGTGGGACTGCAGCTGAACGGAACCTACCTGGGGCTGATCGTCACCTACATGACGTTCTCCCTGCCATTCTCCATCTGGATGCTCACCGGCTTCTTTGCCGCCATGCCCAAGGAACTGGAAGAGGCGGCCATGGTCGATGGACTTGGCCGGCTCGGCGCACTGCTCAAGGTGGTCTTGCCGATAGCACGCCCGGGGATCATCGCGGTGTCGGTCTACTGTTTCATCACTTCCTGGAGCGAAGTGCTCTTCGCCAGTGTGCTCACCAATTCGGACACCAGGACGCTGTCCATCGGCTTGCAGGCCTACGCTTCGCAGACCGATGTGTACTGGAACCAGATGATGGCCGCCTCGGTGGTGGTATCGATTCCGGTGCTGGTCGGTTTCCTCTTCGCGCAACGGCACCTGGTCGCAGGCTTGTCCTCCGGCGCGGTCAAGTAAGAAAAGACAAGGAATTACATGTCCCAGTTGAACAGCCAGCAGGCTGCACCGGCCATGCAGGAACTGAAGGTCGGCGTCATCGGCGGCGGCTTCATGGCCCGGACCCACGCCGATGCGATCCGCCGGGCAGGCGCCCAGCTCATCGGGGTGCGGTCCAACGGCGAGCAATCCACCCGCCAAGCGTCAGCCGCCCTGGGCGTGCCCGGTTTCGGCAGCGTCGAAGCGCTGCTCGCCCAATGCGACGCCGTGCATGTCACCTCGCCCAATGCGTTGCATGCCGAGCAGGCAGCCTCCGCACTGGCAGCTGGCCTGTCCGTTGTTTGCGAGAAGCCGCTGGCGACCAGCGCCCGGGAAGCCGGCGAGCTGGCCTTGCTGGCATCGCGTTCCCGGGCGGTGGCTTCGGTGCCGTTCGTCTACCGCTACCACCCCATGGTGCGGCAGGCCCGGGCTCACGTGCAGGAAGGGAAACTTGGCCGGCTGCTGACCGTGCGTGGCCAGTACCTGCAAGACTGGATGCATACGGTCAGCGACAGCAACTGGCGGGTAGAACCAGCCAAAGGCGGGCCTTCGCGGGCCTTCGCGGACATCGGTTCGCATCTGGTGGATCTGCTGGAATTCATTGCGGGGGAGCGGATCGTTCGGCTGAACGCGACCACCTCCATTGCCCATAAGCAGCGGGGCGCCGTGGACGTCGATACCGAGGATGCTGCCGCCTTGATTGTGCAGATGGCTTCGGGAGCCATCGGCACGCTGATGGTGTCACAGGTCAACGCCGGCCGGAAAAACGCCTTGACCATCGAGTTGTCCGGAGACCGGTCGGCGCTGGAATTCAAGCAGGAAAAGCCGGAAGAACTGTGGATCGGCAAACCCGCCATGTCCTCGATCCTGTCCCGCCAGGCCGCTGATCTCAGTCCCGATGCCGCACGCTTGTCGGTGGTACCTGCAGGACACCCGATGGGCTACCTGGATGCTTTCGCCGCTTTCGTGGCCGACACCTACGCGGCGATCCGTGGCGAAGCACCCGAAGGGCTCCCAACTTTTGCCGATGGCGCCCGCGCCTGCCGTTTGACCGATGCCGTTCTGGAATCGGCTGATTCCGGGGACTGGATCGACACCGATGACTAGAGGAGAAACCACCATGAACGCGACGCATCCAGTGACGCTATTCAGCGGCCAGTGGGCTGATATGCCCTTCGAAGAAGTCGCCCGGCTGGCTTCCGAATGGGGTTATGACGGATTGGAAATCGCAGCCAGCGGTGACCACCTGGACCTCAAGCGTGCCGACGAGGATCCGGCCTACCTCCAGTCGCGGCTGGAAATCCTGGACAAGTACGGGCTGAAAGCCTGGGCGATCTCCAACCACCTGGGCGGCCAAGCTGTCTGCGATGATCCCATCGACTTCCGCCACCAGGCCATCCTGCGCGACTATGTCTGGGGCAATGGGGATGGGGAAGGCGTCCGCCAGCGGGCCGCCGAGGACATGAAGCGCTCGGCCCGCGTCGCCCGCAAGCTCGGTGCCGATGTAGTGGTTGGCTTTACCGGCTCGAAGATCTGGCAGTATGTCGCCATGTTCCCGCCGGTTCCGGGCGAAGTCATCGATGCAGGCTACGAGGACTTCGCGGATCGCTGGAATCCGATCATGGACGAATTCGATGAGCAGGGAGTGAAGTTCGCCCTGGAGGTGCACCCATCCGAGATCGCCTACGATCACTGGACCACCGTGCGCACCATGGAAGCAATCGGCCACCGCGAAGCGTTCGGGCTGAACTGGGATCCCAGCCATATGTTCTGGCAGGGCATCGACCCGGTCGCATTCATCACCGACTTCGCCGACCGCATCTACCACGTGGATTGCAAGGACACCCGGATGCATCGTCCCAACGGGCGCAATGGCATCCTGGGTTCCCATCTCCCATGGGGCGATCCCCGCCGGCGCTGGGACTTCGTCTCCACCGGCCACGGCGACATCAACTGGGAAGATGCCTTCCGCGCACTGGACTTCCACGGGTACAAGGGCCCCATCTCCATTGAATGGGAAGACGCGGGAATGGACCGCTTGCACGGTGCGAAGGAAGCTGTGGGCTACATCCGCAGCCTCCTGTTCAAGCGCCCCGAAGCGTCCTTCGACGCGGCATTCTCGAACCAGTAGCCCCTGGCTAGGACTGACGCTTGCCCTGCACCCGCGAAGTAATCACTGAAGCGGTGGCGCGGATCTGCAGCAGGAGAGTCTCCCACTGCTCTTCGGGGACACGATCGGCCAGGAAAGTGACAGCAACGGCGGCCACCGGCCAATCGCTGGAATCCCGGATTTCTACCGCGAGCGAGTGGAAATCCGGGGTGACATCCCCGCGCTCTACGGCATAGCCGCGCTGCGTGCTCTGGTCCAGCTCGCGGCGCAACTGCGAGTAGCTGGAGATCGATGACTCGGCGACGCGCTCCGTGAAGCTGGCGGCACCGGGGTAGAGCGCACGCACCTGGGATTTGGGCAGCGCGGCGAGAATTGCCCTGCCGGATGCGGTCAGGTGCGAAGGCAGGCGAACACCCACGTCGGTGACCAAGGATGGCCGGCCCTTGGCGCGTTCTTCGACAATGTAGAGAACATCGGAACCATGCAGCACGGCCAGGTGGGCGCTTTCCCCGACCTTGTCGACCAGCTGGGCAATCAGCGGGGCACCCAGGCGTGCCAGCGGTTCCTGGCGGGTATAGGCGCTGGAAAGCTCAAAAGCGGAGACACCCAGACCATAGGATTTGTCCTCTGGATAGTGGGTGATGAATCCGTGCTCCAGCATCACGTTCAGCAGCTGGTAGACACTGGATCGAGGAAGCTCCAGCAACGTGGCGATCATTGCCGCCGGAGTCGGGGTCTTCCGGCTGGCCAGCAACCTGAGGATCCGCAAGGTGTTATCGGCCGCTGGAACCTTGCTGCCCATGGGGCCTCCTCAATGAATCGTGCATAGTGCTCTGCAAGGAACTCTAGCAACCTGGTCAGCCGTTTCCTTCGATAGTCCAGGCTGCTGGGCTGGCTGCCGGCGGATAATGCAAGGCACCCACAACGAATGAAATAAATAGTCGCTGGGACCAACGCCATTCCAGGCGGAGATCCCAGCGACTATCGGCCAGAAATGAAAGGTCTAGCGCGTCGTGGAACTGAGGAAATGATTCAGCTCGTCAAGGGTTGGAGGATTTGCCCCGGCGCGCGACACGGTGATTCCCGCGCACACCGAAGCGATCTGCATGACCTTCTCCAGCTCGACGCTGTCCAGCTGCGTGCCATCGCGAAGGGACTTGGCCAGCGAGCTGTCCAAGATGGCGTGGAGCAGCCCGGCCATGAACGCATCACCGGCGCCGACCGTATCTACGGTACGCACCGAAATCGAGGGAACCATGACCTCGCTTTGCCTGGTCCGGGCCTCGGCTCCGCGTGCGCCGAAGGTAATGATCGCTAGCGATGCCCCGCGCTCCAAGAAGTGCTCCAGGATGCGATTGGTGTCCCATCCCGGATAGAGCCACAGGGCGTCTTCGTCACTGAGCTTGACGATATCCGCCAGCCCGGCCAGCTTCTCGATCTGCTTGACCGATTCTGCCCGGTCCTCGACCAGCTCCGGGCGCAGGTTCGGATCGAAGCTCAGGATCTGGCCCGGTGGGGAAGCCTCGAAAGCCTCATGGATTCGAGCGGCACTCGGACCCTGGAATGCTGCAACGGATCCTGAATGGAACAAGGTGGCTTGGGTCGAAGCCATGCTCTGCAATTTGCAGTTCAGCTGGAACTCGTAGTTGGCATCTCCGGACTCGTCCAGCACGATGGTGGCGCTGGAAGTCTGCGCATCGGTGTGCGATCCGGCTGCGAGCTGAACGCCTGAGGCCGCCACATGTTCGGCGATCAGCCGGCCATGCTCGTCATCGCCGATGTCCGTCTGGAGCAGGACTTCGTGGCCCAATCGGCCCAGTCCAACAGCAACATTCATCGGGGAACCGCCGGGATGCGCCACACCATCGACGATATCGACTAGGGCTTCACCGGCAACCTGAATATTAACCATGACATCGATCCTACGTAACCCGGAGGGAAAAAGCCCATCGGGGTGATCATACGTTCAGCCTGTACCCACGTTTGATGACCGTGGCGATGATTTCTGGTTGCGGCAACGCCTTGCGCAGCCGGCTCAATGTCATATCCAAGGCATGCTTGGAACTGGCTTCCGGAAGTGCGGCCCCCAGCTCGTCGCGGGAGAGGACGCTGCCGCCGGCCTCGATCAGCGCCCGCACCAATTCGGCCTGCCCGGGCGTCAACTCGCAGTTTTCGTCCTGGACCGAGAGGGTACGACCGCGCAGCTGCACCTGGCCGTGGACCGTTTGGGCCTGCAACGTGCCCAGCGAGGCCAGATGCTCCACGAGCTGGCCGATCATGGCACCCATGCGATGGCGCTCGGGAACCAACGGGCAGATGCCCGCCTCGATCAGCGGGGCAGCAGTCACCGGTCCAACGGTGGCCACTGCGACGCGCTCGGCCAGGGAGCGCAGCAGGGCGGGCAAGCGATTGCGCGCCTTGGCAGCGGCGAACAGCGCGTGCACGCTTGGCGCGCTGGTGAAGGTCACCGCGTCGAAGTGGGCGGCGCACAGGCCCTCCACCAAAGCAGAAATCCCGCTATCGCTGCTGGTGTCCTGCCAGCGGTAGGGCTCCACCTTCAGCACCCGGCGAGCGCCCAGCTCGCGCAGGCTCTGGGGCATTCCATGGTCGGAATCGGCATGAAGCTGCAAGGCGACGGTGGCGCCCTGGAGCTTGCCCTCCAGCAGTTCCAGCATGGAGGCGCTGCGCCCGTCCTTGGCCACGGCGGCCGGTTCCAGGCCCAGCGCCTTGACGGCGCCATGGGCTTTGGCCCCGCGGACGTAGAGCTGCGCCTGCCCGAGCGCTGCCAGCAGCTCGTCGCCAATGCCGGCAGCCTCGGAGGTATCAACCCAGCGGCGCAGTCCGTAGGCGGTTGTAATGACGGCTACCTGCGGACGGACCTCAATCAGCTTTTGCGTTTGCGCGATCAGTTGCTGCTCGTCGTCCAGCGGGGCGAGCTGGAGCAGCGGAGTATGGGTCACCTCGGCGCCGCGGCGTTCGAAGGCCTCGATGAGTTCTGCGGAACGGCGGTCGCTGGTGACGGCCAGCCGGAAGCCGGCCAAGGGTTTGGGGCTGCTCATCAGGCCACTTCCAATTGCGCTGCCAGCGTGGCCGGCTCTTCTTGCGCTGCCGCGTTCACCAGGGTGGCCGGCAGTCCAGCGACTTCACCTATGACAATGACTGCAGGGTTGGAATGGCCGCGGGCTGTTTCGGCGAGATGGGCTAGCCGGGTGCAGCTGGTGCGCTGGATGTCGGTGGTGCCGGATTCGACGATGGCGCATGGCATTTGCGGGTCCATGCCGACCCGGTGCAACCCGGCGACGGTCTGCTCGATGGTGCCCATGCCCATCAGGATCACGATGCTTCCGCCCAGCTTGGCCAGATGGTCAAGCTGCGCATCGCTGAGTGGGTCGTGGGCCGATACCACGGTGAACATGGTGTTCACCCCGCGGGCGGTGACCGGGATGCCGGCTGCTGCCGGCACGGTGATGCACGAGCTCAGTCCCGGGATGACGCTGATCGGGATGCCCGCAGCGGTAGCGGCCGCGATTTCTTCGAAGCCGCGGCCGAAGACGAAGGGATCTCCGCCCTTGAGCCGGACTACGGCAGCGCCACCGCGGGCCGCTTCGATCATCAGGGCTTCGATATCCCGTTGGGTGAGCTTGTGGTGTCCAGGAAGCTTGCCGACGTCCACGATTTGAGCTTGCGGTGCAAGAGACGGCAGGTGCGCTGCGGGACCGAGCCTGTCGGCGAAGACGACTTCTGCTTCGGCCAGGGCCCGCACGCCGCGCAGGGTCAGCAGGTCCAATGCGCCGGGGCCGCCACCGAGCAGGGTGATGGATCCGGCCCGGGTCGCTGGTCCAAGGTGCATGACGGGAATGCGCGCGGCCTGCACCACCGAGGCGAAGCGCAGCGGTTCGGCATCGCAGATCACCAGCAGGCCGGCTTGTTCCAGCAACTGTACTGCCTGGAAGGGCCCGTCGGCGGTGAGCACCGTGGCGCCCTCCGCCCGGAAGCGCAGCGCAGTATTTTTGCTCCCGGATTTACTTCCAGCGATCAGCACAGTGCATCCGCGCAGTTCGAGGTCGATGCCAATCATGGTTTCCTTGATTCTGCTCGAGTTTCTAGGGGTGACATGGGATTCTCCTTGAACTAGTGGATGCACCCAGCTTAGGCGCCCAGGTTTTCCCGGAGGTATCGCAAATGTTTCAAGCGCAATAATTCGAGTAAAGGTTAACCTTTTCGAAATGTTCGCGAGGGTAAGACGAAACACAAAGTCTCTAATGTAAATATTGTTGCGAGGCACCGGCCTGGCTGATCCTGCAAAGTTCAGTGAGCGAATACGCGGGAGACTTGCCGAGTTCTGCCTGCAACGGGCACGCTGGGAACATGGAATCCCTGTTCGACGACAGTGCACTGCCCCGTAGCGGGGGAGCCTTGCGCCCAGGAGCCTGGCACCTGCCGGGGTGGCTGGACGCGCCCGCGCAGCAGTGGATCGTCCGGCGCTTCTTCGAATGGGGCAGCGGGCCTGTTCCGCCGCACCGCACAGCCGTCAACGGCCATCCGATGAGCGTGCAGAGCTTGTGCCTGGGGTGGCATTGGAGCCCGAACCGCTACTCCAAGACCGCTGACGACCTGGACGGGCAATCAGTGGCGCCCATGGAAGACTGGCTGGTCCGCTTGGGCAAGCAGGCGGTCGCAGAAGCTACGGGGGACCTGCAGCGCGCGCAGGACTACCAGCCTGATGCGGCTATCGTGAACTACTACGACGTGCAGGCCGCCATGGGCATGCACCAGGATGCGCAAGAGCGCATCAACGCCCCGGTGGTTTCGCTGTCCATCGGCGATTCGGCAACATTCCGCCTGGGCAATACCGAGAACCGCAACCGGCCATGGCAAGAGATACGGCTGGCTTCGGGGGACCTGTTCGTCTTCGACGGCCCCTCACGCTTCGCCTATCACGGGGTGAGCAAGATCCATGCCGGGACCGCGCCTGCAGGCTTGGGCCTTGGCGGCGGACGCATTAACATCACGCTGCGCCAGACCGGGCTGGAAAGGAACTAGTTCCCCAGATCGATCGTGGCAGCGAGCGCGTAATGATCGGAATCGGCGATTTCCAGCCGCTCCAGGCCTGCTGATTCGACGCCGCGTAGCATCACATGATCGATGCCGAGCATCGGGAACAGGGACCGCGGCCAGGTCAGGGCCAAGCCCCAGTCGCTGTAGTGGGCTTCCTCCAGCTGGTTAGCGACCGGCGCGAAGTGGCGGTCGGAGCTGGTGGCGTTGAAGTCTCCGGCGGCAACGATCTTCGGAGAATCGTCATCGGCGAGGTAGCCGGCCAAGGAAGCAAGCATCATGTCCCGCTCGTGATGGCCGGTAGGCCTGGCCGACGCCGCATGCACAGCGTACAGGCGGACATCCCCTTTTTCGCTGGCCACGTCCACCCGCAACGCGCGGTCCCAACCCAGCCCCAGATCCAGGGGCTCTGGATTCTTCAGCGGATAGGCGCTCCACACGCCTACGGTGCTGACCATGTAGCTGTAAGGATGGGATTGGGCGAGCTCGGCGGTGATTCCCGGCTCCTGGCCTTCACCGATTTCCTGCAGGGTGATGACCTGCGCGCCGTTGGCTGCCAATTCGCGGGCAGCCTGCACGCCCGCAGACTCGTGGACGTTTTGCGTGGCAACCAGCAGGGAAGCTTCTGGTGCGCGCCGGTCCGAAGGCAGGAACGCCGGCCCGAAGAGCACAGCCCAAACAACGACCGGTACGAGCAGGCCGATGAAGCTGATGCGTCCGCGCACCACCAAGGCCATCAGCAAGAGCACTGGAATTCCGAGGCCCATCCACGGGGCCAGGTTATCGACGATCAATCCGAGACCCAGGACATCGGGGATCTGCTGGTGGAACACCATTAGCCCGGCCAGCGCGAGACAGAGCATGACAAAGAAGAACCTCGCGATTATTCGCGAGGCCGACAGGCGATGGTGCGATGAATGAGGCATAGGACTTAATACAGTGGCACAAAATACTGTGGGATTCGTAATTTTCCGCTCGGGGATTGCCACTGTCGCCCGATGCAGTCACTACGATGGATAAGAGCGCCGAGGGAGCCGCTTCCCAAGACCCTGCCATGAATTGAGAAATTGAATGACTGCCTATGTATCTGGCGGAAAACTACTGCTGGCAATTGTTGCCTTGGCCATGGGCGGCGTCGGCATCGGTGTCACTGAGTTTGCCATGATGGGCTTGCTCCAGGAAGGTGCCGCTGATCTGGAAGTGGGCTATGCGCAGATGGGCCTGATGATCAGCGCCTACGCAATCGGCGTGGTGGTGGGCGCCCCGGTGCTCACTGCGCTGGCTGCCAAGATCCCGCGCAAGCGTGCGGTGCAGCTGCTGATTCTCTTCTTCACGCTCGCCAACCTCTCCTCATTCTTCGCTCCGGACTACAACACCATGCTGGTGACCCGCTTCCTTGCAGGCCTGCCGCATGGGGCCTACTTCGGACTGGCCGGTGTGCTTGCCGGCAGCTTGGTTCCGGCCACGATGCGCGGACGCGCCATTGCCTGGGTGATGCTCGGGCTCTCGGTGGCCAACGTTGCCGGTGTCCCGTTGGTGACCCGGCTCGGCCAGGAATACGGCTGGCGTTCGATGTTCCTGGTCGTCACTGCGATCGGCGTGTTGACCGCTGTGCTGATTAGCTTGTTCGTCCCATGGCGCAAGACCGATGCCGGGGCGAGCATCCGCCGCGAGCTGACCGCCTTGAAGAGTGCCCAGGTGTGGCTGGCGATGCTCACCGGCATTGTCGGCTTCGGCGGATTCTTCGCGGTGTACTCCTACATTTCGCCCACGCTGACCGAAGAAGCAGGACTGCCAATTGAGCTGGTGCCGTTGGCTTTGGCGCTCTATGGCGTAGGCATGGTCGTTGGTTCGCTGGCCGGTGGCAGGCTTGCCGACTGGTCGATCTTCGGCGCGATCAAGCTTTCTTCCGTTTTCATGATCGCCACCATGCTGATTTTCGCTGCCGTGACCAGCTGGGTGGTTCCGACGATGATCATGGTCTTCGTGATGGGCGCAGTGGGTTCCCTGCTGATCCCTGCGTTGCAGACGCTGCTGATGGATTCGGCCCCGCATGCGCAGTCGCTGGCTGCTTCGCTGAACCACTCGGCGCTGAATGTTGCCAACGCGCTGGGCGCCGCCCTGGGTGCCGCGGTGATTGCCGCCGGTTACGGCTTCCGCGCCCCATCTGTGGTTGGCGCTGGGCTGGCCGCCTTGGGCCTGCTGATCGCGTGGATAACCCAGATCCGCGCGAAGAAGGTGGGCCTGCTCGTAGGCCGCGAAGCTTTGGAAGCCCGCGAGCAGGCGCGCACCCACTAGCGCTTGGGCTAGCTGGCCAACGCGGTGATGTTGAACATCCAGACCACGCCGAACTTGTCGCGCAGCTCGCCGAAGGAGTCGCCCCACGGGGCCCGCTCCAATGGCATGTTGATCTGGCCGCCTTCGCCCAATCCTTCCCACCACCGGGTCAGGGTCTCCGCGTCGGCTCCGGCCGTCCCGTCGCTGCTTAGCGCGATCACGCCATTGCCCCGGACGTCCATTTCGGGCGGGGTGTCCGAGGCCATGAAGTGCAGGCCGCGTTCAACGAATAGCGAGGAGTGCATAATCTGGTCGGCAACGGCCGGATTGTTGTCATTCATGCCTTCTTGGAAGGTCATCATGGAAAGCTCGCCACCGAGTACCTGGTGGTAGAACTCCATAGCTTCTTTGGCGTCTCCGGCGAAACGCAGGTATGGGGTCAGTCCGATGGTCATGGGATTGCGCCTTTCGAAGGAATGGGTGGGGCCGGCAGGTCCCGACCCATATTCTTCCACTTGGGGAGCACCGTGTGAATAGAGGATTGTGACCAGCGTCTCGAACGGCCGATTTGGAGTTTTCGGCAGTGCTCCGGTAAAGTTTTATCTCGGTTCAGGGGTTGTGCAAGCCACTGGAATCACCTCGTTTGGGGGTATGGCGCAGTTGGTAGCGCGTCTGCATGGCATGCAGAAGGTCAGGGGTTCGAATCCCCTTACCTCCACCAAATGGAAAAAAACCGGGAAACATCAGAAATGATGTTTCCCGGTTTTTTCGCATTCTCCCAAGTTCCCAACAGGCCATGCTGTAGGGTTGGCTCAATTTCCCAGACGATTCCGTCTTCGAGCCAAGGGAGAATCAATGAGAGAACTAACCTACTTCGTTGCAGTGAGCTTGGACGGGTACATTGCCGGTCCTCACGGCGAATTCGATGCATTCGCGGTGGCTGGCGACCACGCGGCGCCCATCTGGGACCGCTACCGCGGCACCGCGCCGACCCAGCTGGCAGAGTCGGCTGGACTGCCTATCGAGGGGTGCCCTTTCGATACGGTGCTGATGGGATGGAATACCTACGCGGTCGGCTTGCCAGCACTGCCCAGCCCGTACTCGCATCTGAGACAGATTGTTTTCACGCGCGAGCACTCTTCACCTCCAGGAAGCCAAGAGGTGCAGTTCACCAGTGCGGATCCGCGAGAGGTCATCGGGGAACTCAAATCCCAACCGGGTGACGGCATCTGGCTGTGCGGCGGAGGGCAATTGGCCGCCAGGCTCCGGCCGGACATCGACAGGTTGGCCCTGAAGGTGCAGCCGGTGATGTTCGGGTCGGGTATCAAGCTCTTCGGGGACACAGGGTATGCCCCGGATCGCTGGAGGCTGGAGAACATGCAGTCTTTTGCCTCCGGAGTCTGTCTTGCCGAGTACTCGCGCGGCTAGTGGACGTTGGAGGCGGCTACATTCCTTCGTCTCCGATATGACCCGCAGCTGTCGCATCGAGCACACGCTCAACGAACGCCGCGTATTCGCCCATGTAGTGGGCCAGGAACTTCTCGGTGTCCGGGTTGCTGATGCTCCCGTCCTCGCCGAAGTCTTCGGGACGGTACTGCAGGTAGACCTCGGGGGAGTTCAGCTGCGGGGCATCCAGGAAGCTGAGGACGCTGCGCATGCTGGACTGCATGACCGCGGTACCGATGGCTCCGACCGAAGCGCCGAGCAGGCCGGTGGGCTTGCGGGCGAAGGAGTTGGTGCCCCAGGGCCGCGAACCCCAGTCGATGGCATTTTTCAGCGCACCGGGAATTGAACGGTTGTACTCCGGGCTGATGAATAGCAGGCCGTCCGAGGCCTCGATGGCGGTCTTTAGCGCGGTCCCGGCTTCGGGATAATTATCATCGTAGTCAGCGCTATACAAGGGCAGATCGCTGATCGGGATTTCCGTGAAACTGAGGTTTTCAGGTGCCAGGGCTATCAGGGCCTTGGACAGGACGCGGTTGATGGAGTTCGTGGCGAGCGAACCGATGAAATAGCCGATGTTGTAATCCATGGAACCACTTCAGCACCGGGGTGAGGGGTGGCAAAAGGCCCTCGGGCAAACTCCCAGCTAAGCCAGGCCGCCTGGATGACCGCGCTGCGCAATCTGGTGCGAACCGAAGTCCGAGAAGTCGGCGGCGCCCGGCGGGCCCCAAACAGTGAGCACGCGCAGGTCCGTGCCGCCGGGATTGCACAGGTCGTGGTCCACTCCGGCATCGGCCAATACGCTGTCACCGGGACCGAGCTCGTATACGCGCTCGCCGACCCGCATCCGCGCCCGGCCCTCGATCACCTGGTAGAACTCCTGCAAAGCTCCCTGGCCCTCGTGGCGATGGAAGCCCTCGAAGCCGCCTGGTTCTATCACCCAGGTCTGGATGGCTACCGGCATCCCGGTGTGCCCGGCGAAGTGGTGGCTGACCTTCATGGCTGAGCCTTCGTGCATCCGGTAGTCGAAGGCATGGGCATCGCGCGCTTCAAACGGATCCATGGCTATCCCTCCGCCTGGTATCCCAGCCTGGTGCTGATTCGCCTTGCTGCGGCACGGGTGCTGGAGCAAAGCTGCTCCAGCTCATCGGCGCCGATGCGGTAGAACGGAGCGGCGGTCATGGCGCAGGCGACGAGTTCACCGCGGTGATCGAGAATTCCTGCGGCCACTCCGACCTCCTCGGCGGAGGTCTCGCCGTAGTTGACCGCGTAGCCCAGCTCGCGTACAAGATCCAGGCGTGCCTGGTATTCGGCGGGGGCCGTGCCGGCAAGATCGATCTCTCCGTTGGAGATCAGCTCCGCGCGGCGTACTGGATCCTCATTGGCGAGGAATACCTGGACGGTAGCGCTCAGCCCCGAACGGTACCGCGACCCCATGACCGAGGTGTGCTTGACCAGATGGGTTGAAGGCAGCTGTTCTACCGAAATCGACTCGCTGCCGTCCCAGATGTTCAGTACAGCGGTCTCGCCGGTAGCTTCACGCAGATCTTCCAGAATGGGGTAAGCCACCTGCCGCACGTCCAGGTTGGCAAGCAATGGTCCGGCAATGGCAATCAGGCCGACACCCAAGCGGTACTTGCGGGTTTCCGCGTCGCGATCCACAACGCGTTCCTGCTCAAGGGTGGCCAGAATGCGCGAGACGCTCGATTTGTGGAGGCCGACCTGCTCCGCGATTTCGGTGACGCCCACTACCGGGCGCTCAACGGTGAAGCAACGGAGCACATCGAGCACGTTGACGATCACCGAGGTGCCTCGGGTTTCACTGCGAATTTCAGTCATTTCCCCTCCTGAGTTGCTACTATCCTACGGCTCAGACTAGTGGTTTGCGGCTGGTTTCGACCGAGCAGGCCACCGCCACCAGCGAAATCACCGCTGCGCCCATCAAGTACCAGCCGGGGGCAAGGACGTTGCCGCTAGTGGCAATCAGTAATGTGGCCACGAACGGTGCGGTTCCGCCAAACAATGCATTCGAGAGGTTGAACGACACTGCGAAGCCGGAGTAGCGGACCTTGGTGGGGAACATTTCCGCGAGGTAGCTCGGAAGGGTGCCGTCGTTGAGCGTGAGCATCGCGCCGAGCAGGATCTGGACCAAGACAATGACCAGGAAGTTTCCTGATTCCAAAGCCATGAAGGCAGGAACGGTGAACAGGATGAACAGAATCGATGCGCTGATCAAGACGCGCTTGCGTCCGAAACGATCCGAAAGCATGCCGGTGACAAAGATGAAACCAACGTAGGCCAACAGCGCAACGGTCGTTGCCAGGTAGGAACGGGTGGCGTCCAGTCCGAGCTCTTCGGATAGATAAGTCGGCATGTAGGAAAGGATTACATAGAAGCCCACGGCGTTCAGCAGCACCGCACCCGCAGCCTGGACCAGCTGGCGCCAGTGGTTCTTCAGCAACGACCCGACTGGGGATCCCTCAGGAGTGGAGGACTCGGATGATGCTTCAAGGAAAGCTGGTGAATCCTCCAGCTTGGTGCGGATATAGCGGCCAATGAGCCCCATGGGCGCGGCCAGCAAGAACGGTATGCGCCATCCCCAGGACTCCAGATCCCCGGTTGACAGCAACCCGGTCAGCCCGGCGGCCATCAGTGAGCCGAAGAGCAGGCCGGTGGCAGTGCTCGCCGGAACCACTGCCGCGTATAGGCCGCGCCGGTTGGCCGGCGCGTACTCGACCAGAAAGGCGGAGGCGCCGGCATACTCGCCGGCGGCAGAGAAGCCCTGGACCAGACGCAGGGCCAGGAGCAGCAGAGGCGCGCCAAAACCGATGGATGCGTAGCCGGGGAGCAGCGCTATGCAGAAGGTGGCACCGGTCATCAGCAGGATCGACCACGACAGGGCTTCACGCCGGCCGATCTTGTCGCCCAGATGCCCCCAAATGAACCCGCCGACAGGACGGACCAGGAAGGAGATGGCGAATACCCCGAAAGTCATCAGCAGACCAGCTTGGGGGTCGTCGCTGGGGAAGAATACGGCGGCGATGGTGACGGCGAAGTAGCCGTAGGCTGCGTAGTCGAACCATTCCACGAAGTTGCCGATGAAGCTGGCAGCGATCACCTTGCGGCGGGTCTTCGCGTCAATGGTGCGGGACTGGGGCACGCAGGTGGACGCTGCGGCCGTGGTTCCGGTGGGGGCTTGCAATGGGGAATTGCTGGAATGGTTCATGGGGTGAAACCGCCTCTGGAGGGCAACGGCTTTGGCCAGTCCTGGCTTTGATGCCGCTGGAATGATGAAGTGTTTCGACAGACCGGTGGGTGGTCTTCGGTTCTAGGCACAGCCCCCTGCTTGCTGCGCCCCAGATGGCTAAAGCAGCCGTGGGGCGGGGCTCGGGCCCCGCCCCACGGTTATCAGTTGCCCCTAGGCATCGATGATGTTGTTGTCCGGGCCGAAGCCGAACTTGGTGATGTTCTCGACGCCACCGTCCTCGCCGATGACCAGGATGTCGTGCTCGCGGTAGCCGCCGGCACCTGGCTCGCCATCAGCGACGGTGATCATTGGCTCCATCGAAACGACCATGCCCGGCTCCAGGACAGTCTCGATGTCCTCGCGCAGTTCCAGGCCAGCTTCGCGGCCGTAGTAGTGCGAGAGCACGCCGAAGGAGTGGCCGTAGCCGAAGGTGCGGTTCGGCAGCAGGCCGTGGGAGATGTAGATTTCGTTCAGCTCCGCTGCGATGTCCTTGCAGACTGCTCCGGGCTTGATTAGCTCCAGGCCACGCTTGTGGACCTCGACGTTGACGTTCCACAGTTCCAGGCTGCGGGCATCCGGCTCGCCGAGGAACAGGGTGCGCTCCAGCGCGGTGTAGTAGCCGGAGGTCATCGGGAAGCAGTTCAGCGAGAGGATGTCCCCGCGCTCAAGCTTGCGGGTGGTGGCCCAGTTGTGGGCGCCATCGGTGTTGATGCCCGATTGGAACCAGACCCACGTATCGCGCACTTCGCGGTGCGGGAAAGTCTTGGCAATCTCGTGCACCATCGCCTCGGTGCCGATCAGTGCGACCTCGTATTCGCTGATGCCTTCGCGGATCGCTGCCTTGATGGCTTCGCCGCCCAGGTCGCCGATGCGTGCACCGTGCTTGATGACCTCGATTTCCTCGGCGGACTTGATCATGCGCTGGCGCATGGCGTCCTGCGAGACATCCACCAGGGTTGCGCCGTCGAAGGTGTCGGCGATCTGCTGGCGGGTGCGGCCCGGCAGGAAGTCGTCTTCCACGCCGATCCGGGTTGCCTTCACGCCGTCGCGCTTAAGTGCTTCCTGCAGGCCGTAGAAGAAGTTGTCGCGCTTCCAGTCGGTGTACACGATGTTGTCGCCGTAGCTGGTGCGCCATGGCATGCCGGCATCGATGTTCGCGGTGACGGTGGTGGAGTTGCTGGCGGTGACCACCAGCGCGTAGTTGCGGCCGAAGGTGGTGTACAGGAAGTCCGAGTAGTACTTGATGCCGTGGTAGCTGGTCAGGATGACTGCGTCCAGCGACTTCGTGGCCATGATCTGGCGCAGGCCGGCCAGGCGGCGCTCGAACTCGGCATCCGAGAAGGTCAGCTGCTCCTTGGCGCCGTTGTGCAGGGTCTTCAGTCGGGCCAGTTCGGAAACATTGGTGGCGATATTGGCGGTAGTCATGGTTTTGGCTCCTTGTGGGAAATCAACTGTCAAGGGAGGCCGGCCCAATCAGATGGATTGCGAGGATTCATGGGAATCGCCGGAGAAGAAGTTCGTGTTGCGCTCAATGCAACGCCGTTGCATTTAGATTATGTGTGCGCTGCGTCACTGTCAAGGGCGATTGTGAAAACTTTTTCTGCAGTGCACAAGATCGGAATTGTCCTGCATGAATATGAAAACCACGAGGTAATGCAGGAGGCCGCGAAGCTCATCATGGCGAGCATCGCGGCCTTCATGCCAATGCGGGTTCTACTGCTTAATTCTGTGGGTCCTGTCCTGGGTCTTCCTTGAGGATCGCTCCGCCGCCATCGGGGTCGGCTACGAAGACCAGATTCGGGTCGGGGTTGTTGATGTCCTTTTCCAGCTGCTTGATCGCCTTGTCTCGTTTGAGCAGCCTCCGGATCAAATTGATGATCATCAAAATGATCACGAAGGAGAAGGGGAAGGCGCCGATAATGGTGCCAGTTTGGACCGTATCGACCACCGCGGTTCCGCCCATGGTCAGCAGCACGGTGGTCACCGTCGCGACAGACAGCACGAGGACTACACGGAAGACTGGACCGGATTTGCCCGGGGCGGAGACGAATTCACTGAGTGCGTAAATGCCAGAGTCCAAGGATGTCACGTAGTAGGTGGCCACCAGGATGGTGGAAACAACTAGCAGGACCGTGCCGACGACAGGCAAGGAATCAAGCATGACGAACAAGCCGGAGGAAGTGTCCCCGGCGACTGCACTGCTGATGCCGCGATCAGTCTGGTCATCGTAGTAGAGTGCTGCGGAGCCGATCACTGCAACCCAAACCATCACGATCAATGAAGGAATGATGGTCACGCCGAGAACGAATTCGCGGATGGTACGGCCACGCGAAATGCGGGCAATGAATCCGGCCACGAATGGGGAGAAGGCAATAACCCAGCACCAGATGAAGACCGTCCACCAGCCATTCCAGCTGTCTTGCCATGAATCCAGGGTGTTGGCGGCCAATCCTGAATCGGTCCACAGGCTCATATTCGCGAAGTTCGTGAAGAAGCTGCCAAAGGTCTGGGACAGATTCGAGATGATGTACAGCGATGGGCCGAAAACCAGCACCGCTGCGATCAGCACGATACTGAGGATCGAGTTCAATCCGCTGATCCGTGCCATGCCCTTGCTGATGCCGACGATAGCCGAAATAGAGGTGATGCCAGCGAAGATCAGAATGACCATGAACCACATCATTGGGCTGGCGGTTAATCCAGTGAAGGAAGTCAGTCCGGAGGTGAACTGCATGGCTGCGAATCCGAAGGAAGTAGCCAGGCCGAGTACGGTCGCGATAATTGCCAGGAGCTCAACGATGACGCCGGCTCCGCGTCGCGACCATCGGGGCAGGATATCCACGGTAGCCTCGCGAAAAGTCAACGTCTTGCCGAGGTTGTGATGCGAGTAGGCCAAGCACACTGCAACGGCGCAATACATGGCCCAGGCGGTCAAGCCCCAGTGGAAGTAGGTCCAAACAATGGCCCCTTCTTCGCCGCCACCGTTTGGCCCTGCCGGGATCACGGGATTTTCATCGCGCAGCATAATTGGTTCGGCAACTGACCAGAAGATCAAGCCGATGCCTTGGCCGCAAGCGAACAGCATGGAATACCAAGCGAATTTGCTGTGCTGCGGTTTGGCGTTCGGGCCGCCGAGACGGATCTTGCCTACTCGGCTCATGGAGAGCCAAATGCACACCACCACTGTGAATACTGAATACAAGATGAAGAGCCAGGTGAATTTTCCGGTGACGAAAGTGCGCATTTCGGAAATCGCGGCTGAGGCGGCTTCTGGATTGGACAGGACCCAAATCATCACGGCGATAATCAGTACTGGGGGGATTACGCGAATGAGCAGTCGATCCATGGGCGGTATGTGCCGCCCCATGAAACGTGGTACCTCAACTTGCTTCTTAGTGCCTTCAGGGGTCCGGGGTGCTTTCGCGGACTTTTTCCTGTCTTGGGATGTCGAGCTATCCACAGACATGCTATTTCACCTCGATGCTGATGTTGCCCAGCAGCAGCTCGCCTTTGAGTGCATCGGCAACTTGGTTTGTGACGGTTTCGAATAGCAGCTGGCCGCGATCTGCCGTGGCGCCCTTCGCAGAAGAGAGGCAACCGCTGTCCGGGGTGCGTGACGGATCCTCCGGGAAGATGTCATAGGGCGCGAGCTTAGCGGGCGGGTGGTCGACAACCCGATCCATGTTTACCAGGTGCGGGTGGAGCAGGAGCATCAAGGAAGTTTCGAGGATGCCTCCGTGCTCGATGTCCCAGCCGAGGAAGCCGTCGGGGAAGACCTTGGCCAAGGTTTCCTCATCGACAAAGTCCCAGTAAGACAGCAGGATGGCGCGCGACGCCGCGCCGGCGGCTCGGCACTTGACTACTGCGTTGTCCAATCCTTCGTAGATGAACTGGTAGTTCTCGAAATGCCCGTTGAGGACGACAACATTATCGAAGCCCTGGGAGATGAAGGATGCAACTACGTCCTCAATCATCAAGCTAAGCGAAGTGCCGCCGAGGCTGGTGGTGCCTTTGCGGTGGTTGCCGCCGCCGGAGCGGGGCTGGGATTTGTACCCGTAGCTCAACGCCGGCGCAACCAAAGCACCTGTGCGTTGCGCGACGGCTTCTGCGATGGAACGCGAGAGCATGGCATCTACGCCCAGTGGCATGTGAGGTCCGTGCTGTTCGGTCGCTCCGGCCGGGATGATAATGGTGGATCCGGTACGCGCTACGTTCTCGGCGTAAGTCTGGGCATCGAGTTCGTCTATGAATACTGAGTGCATGGAATTCTCCTGGACCCGTGGGGCAAGTAATGCCGCAGGCGGGAAAGATTCGGTATCGGAATACGGTTGCAAGAAGCGCAACAGTGTTGCACTGAATCATTTCAGTGGCTCACGTCACAGTCAAGCCTCATGGTGAAAAACTTCGCATGGTGGTCGTGGCGCATCTCGCGGGTTCAGCATCTGCACGATGAGCGGCAAGAAGAGGTGCCAAGCCAGTGCGGTAACGAGGTGCCAGCTTGCGCGGTGCACGAAAATCGAAGTGTTGCGTGGCGGATGCATGCCAGGCGGTTTGGATTAGCGCGCCAAGCAGGGGTGGGACGGGGTGATGCGTGGTTGCGTAATAGCGGCGAGCGGTGCAAACGATCGGTTTACCTCGCGGCTCATGGATCCGGTTGGTCGGGTGGGGGCTTCAGCCGTTCCTTGAGTTGCTGTATCCATTTCGAGTCGCGTCTCAATTGCGGGAACGGCTTGTGCGCGTAGCCCGTGGCTGGTGGCGCGGTGGACTTGTAGGACATCGCCGAGCCGGGACAGATCATGATGGTGTGGCCGTTGCCGTAGCTCGTGTATTCGTACCAGCCGGCGGCTTCCTTGGCCTTGTTGCAACTAGCGCATCGGCCATCGCCGTTGAAGACGGTGCTCTTGCCTCCGCGGGCGTATTGCTTGACGTGGTCTATTTCCTCCACGATGCCGTCGCAGAACGGGGTGCGGCAGTGCCGGTCGCGGATCGCGATGAACTTCTTGAGCTTTTCCGGGAAGATCCGGGCTTTGGAGTCCATGGCGATCAGGTCCTGGTCGCCGGGTGCGGTGTAGAGGCGGGCGAGTTCGGTGCGCACGTCGAGCTGTTCGATCAGCTCCGTGGTGGGTTTGGCGTCCATTTGGTCGAAGGTCAGGCTGTTGGGGATCTGGTGCCCGCTGATCCATTCGCGTACGCTCTGGGCGGGGATGAAGCCGTAGCCTTCCAGGTAGGCTGGTTCGCGTTCGCCGGCGAACAGGGCCCGGTCGGTCATGACTACTGCGACTTGCAGGGCGATGGGCATTTTGGAGGGTTCGCCGACCATCATGTAGCTGAAGAGCAGGTCGGCGCGGATCTGGGTGCGGGTGCGGGGGTCGCCTTTTTTGCGCAGGGTTTTGGATTCTTCGTCGAGGTAGCGTTTGAGGCACATGCCCTGCAGCAGGGGGTATTCGCCGTGGATGATGATGCGGCCGTGCTGGTCGTCGATTTTCAGGGTGAGGTTGCGTTGCTCTTCGACGGTTTTCTGCTTGATGGAGTCGGGGTCGGAGATGTAGGCCAGGGCGAATTTTCGGACTGTTTCCTTGATTTGGGTGGTGCCCATGGATTCGAACATGTGCGGGTTCTGGGCGTAGAGCTGGTCGAATTCGGTGCGGCGCTGGGGTTTGAGGTCTTGGAGCGGGGTGAGGATGGCTTGGGTTTGGGCTTCGGTGAATTCGCCGCGGGCGCAGGCGGCGGCGAGGTTCGGGGTGTCTTCGAAGAGGATGCGGCAATTGACCAGGTAGTTGCGCATGCCGTGCGGTGATTGCTTGCGGGCCAGGGCGACGCAGGCGGCTGCGCCGCGGGTTTGGTCATCGAGGTGGACGCCGCGTTCTTCGTGGTCGCGGACGTATTCTTTTTCGATTTGGTGGGCGAGGCCGGCCTGCTTGCAACGTGCTGCGGAGATGAGGGCTTCCAGCAACTCGATGCCGTGGGCGCAGTCGGCTTTGCTGCCGTGTTCCTCGAGGGCGGAGAGGTCGTTTTGCACGGTTTGGACGTGGAGGTCGAATTCCTCGGGGGGTGCTGGTGGGGTGAGGCTGTTTCCGTGCGCCTTTGCTTCGGACATGTTCTAATTATACTTCGCTTGTTAGAACATGTCTTCGATTCTGAGAAATGAGGATAAGTATTTTTTCGCAGTGCATGGCATCGCTCCAGCGGTGAAGCCGCGGCTAGAGAACGGATCGCACCGACGTCTCGAAATGCACGATATGCTCCAGGGCCAACTCCTGTGCCAGCTGCGCGTCGCCGTCGAGGATGGCTTGGAGCAGCGAGATGTGTTCTTCAATGTGCTCGTCGATGCTCGGCAGGCGATCCAGGGCCATGCACCAGATGCGGGTGGCAAGGTTATCCAGGCGGATCAGTGTCTGCTCCAGGTGGTGATTGCCGGCCGCTTGGTAGATCAGCCGGTGCACTTCCAGGTCGTTCTCCATCAGCGTGCGCCGGAGATTCGCGCCCGACAGCTGGCTGACGGCTTGGAGCGTTGCCTCGATGCGACTGCGTGCACTGCCGCCATGCAGGGCTGCTGCCTTGGCCGCGGCGAGGGGTTCCAGGGCTTCGCGGACTTCGGTGATATCGGCCAGCTCCGTGATGTCCACGCGGGTGGCAAAGGTGCCGCGTCGCGGATAGGACTGCACCAGGTGGTCGACCTCCAGGCGCTTGAGCGCCTCGCGCAACGGCGTGCGGCCGACCCCAAGTTCGTTGACCAGATGGGCTTCGTTGATCGGGTCGCCGGGGGCGATGTCCATCATGATGAGCCGGTCTCGCAGAACCAGGTAGGCGCGTTCAGCCAGGGACTCGGCGCCCACGGGAAGCTGTGTGGCGAGTGTCATCTTGCCTCCGTTTTCTCTGTTCCATACTGCGTGATTGCTACACGCTGAAATAATTTCGGGCTACCCATTGACCGGGCTGTGACTTCCATCATACAGTGAATCGCAGATTGATATATCAGTTGTCGGCAATTCATACATTTAGGAATGGGCAATGGCACAAGCTTCAACTCTCTCGGCAGATTCCCTGACCGCAGACCTCGCGCATCTCGATCCGGAGATCGCGCAGCGTATTGACGCTGAGCTGGCTCGCCAGCAGCGCGGCCTGGAAATGATCGCTTCGGAGAACCACACTGCGCAGGCAATCATGCAGGCGCAGGGTTCGGTACTGACCAACAAGTATGCCGAGGGCTACCCGGGCCGCCGCTACTATGGCGGTTGCGAGGAAGTTGATGTCATCGAGACGCTGGCGATCGAGCGCCTGAAGGACTTGTTCGGCGCGAAGTTCGCTAATGTGCAGCCGCACTCGGGTGCGCAGGCTAACGCGTCGGTATACCACGCGCTGGTTCGCCCGGGCGATACCGTGCTCGGCCTGAATCTGAACCACGGTGGCCACCTGACCCACGGCATGAAGCTGAACTTCTCGGGCCGCTTGTTCAACATCGTTCCTTACGGTGTGGACGAGGAAACCTATGAGGTGGACATGGACGAGGTGGAGCGCCTTGCCATCGAGAATCAGCCGAAGATGATCGTTGCAGGCTGGTCGGCGTACCCTCGCCAGCTGGACTTCAAGCGCTTCCGCGAAATCGCTGACAAGGTCGGCGCGTACCTGTTCGTGGACATGGCGCACTTCGCTGGCTTGGTGGCAACCGGGTTGCATCCTTCGCCGGTTCCGCACGCTCACGTGGTGACTTCCACGACGCATAAGACGCTTGCGGGTCCACGTGGCGGCATTATTCTCTCGAATGATGCGGAGATTGCGAAGAAGTTGAACTCGGCGGTGTTCCCTGGTCAGCAGGGTGGTCCGTTGGAGCACGTGATTGCTGGCAAGGCGGTGGCGTTCAAGATTGCTGCGTCGCCGGAGTTCAAGGAGCGCCAGGAGCGGACCTTGGCTGGGGCGAAGATCCTGGCTGAGCGCCTGACCCAGGAAGACGTTGTTGCCAAGGGCATCAGCGTACTGACCGGTGGCACAGATGTTCACATGGTGCTCGTTGACCTGCGTAACAGCGAGTTGGACGGACAGCAGGGCGAAGACCTCTTGGCTCAGGTGGAGATCACCGTGAACCGCAACTCGGTTCCGTTTGATCCGCGCCCGCCGATGGTGACTTCGGGGTTGCGTATTGGTACTCCGGCGTTGGCTACCCGTGGTTTCTCGGAGGCTGCGTTTGCTGAGGTTGCGGAGATCATTGCACAGACGTTGATTGCTGGTGCTGAGGGTAATGCGGCGGTGTTGCCGGAGCTGAAGGATCGTGTTCTGCAGCTTGCCGCGGCCCACCCGCTGTACCCGAACCTGAAGAAGATTGGAGAATAGCCATGGCTGATCTGCTGCCTGAGCACCCGGAATTCCTCTGGAACAACCCGGAACCGAAGAAGTCCTACGACGTAGTCATCGTCGGCGGCGGCGGGCACGGCCTGGCCACCGCCTACTTCCTGGCCAAGAACCACGGCATCACCAATGTGGCCGTGCTGGAAAAGGGCTGGCTGGCCGGCGGGAACATGGCCCGCAACACCACCATCATCCGTTCCAACTACCTCTGGGACGAGTCGGCAGGCATCTACGAGAAGTCGCTGAAGCTGTGGGAACAGCTGCCCGAGGACCTGGAATACGACTTCCTGTTCTCCCAGCGCGGCGTGATGAACCTGGCCCACACCCTCGGGGATGTGCGCGAATCGGTGCGCCGCGTGGAAGCCAACAAGCTCAACGGCGTGGACGCCGAATGGCTGGACCCATCGCAGGTCAAGGAAGCCTGCCCGATCATCAACGTGAGCGACAACATCCGCTACCCGGTCATGGGAGCCACCTGGCAGCCGCGCGCCGGCATCGCCAAGCACGACCATGTGGCCTGGGCCTTCGCCCGCAAGGCCAACGAAATGGGCGTCGACATCATCCAGAACTGCGAAGTCACCGGCTTCATCAAGGATGGCGAGAAAGTCACCGGCGTGAAGACCACGCGCGGCACCATCAACGCCGGCAAGGTGGCCCTGGCCGGTGCCGGGCACTCCTCGGTGCTCGCCGAAATGGCCGGCTTCGAACTGCCCATCCAGTCCCACCCGCTGCAGGCCCTGGTCTCCGAGCTGTTCGAGCCGGTGCATCCGACGGTGGTCATGTCCAACCACATCCACGTCTACGTCTCCCAGGCGCACAAGGGCGAACTGGTCATGGGCGCGGGCATCGACAGCTACAACGGCTACGGCCAGCGCGGCGCGTTCCACGTGATCGAGGAGCAGATGGCCGCGGCGGTGGAGCTGTTCCCGATCTTCGCCCGGGCGCACGTGCTGCGCACCTGGGGCGGCATCGTGGACACCACCATGGACGCCTCGCCGATCGTCTCCAAGACCCCGATCCAGAACCTGTACGTGAACTGCGGCTGGGGCACCGGCGGGTTCAAGGGCACCCCGGGCGCCGGCTTCACCATGGCGCACACTATCGCCCACGACGAGCCGCATGAGCTGAACAAGCCGTTCAGCCTGGAGCGCTTCGAAACCGGCCACCTCATCGACGAGCACGGCGCAGCAGCCGTCGCACACTAGGAGCAACCGCCATGATGCTGATTGATTGCCCGAACTGCGGGCCACGCAACGAGAACGAATTCAAGTACGGGGGAGAAGCCCACGTGGCCTATCCGGAGGATCCGAACGCGCTGAGCGACAAGGAATGGTCGCGCTACCTGTTCTACCGGCAGAACAAGAAGGGCATCTTCGCCGAACGCTGGGTCCACTCCGGCGGCTGCCGCAAGTGGTTCAACGCCCTGCGCGACACCGTCACCTACGAATTCAAAGCCGTCTACCGTGCCGGCGAAGCACGTCCAGAAATCCAGGCCACCGAAGGAGGCACCCGATGAGCCAGTCCCAGCGCCTTTCCGCCGCGCAGAGCGCCGGCGCCCGCATTAACCGCGAGGAAGCACTGGCCCTGAGAGTGAACGGGCAACAGCTTTCCGCCTACCGCGGCGACACCGTGGCCAGCGCAATGCTGGCCAACGGGCTGCGTTCATGCGGCAACTCGCTGTACCTGGCCCGCCCGCGCGGCATCTTCGCCGCCGGGGTCGAAGAGCCCAACGCGCTGGTGACCGTCGGCGCCCGGCACAGCCAGGACATCACCGAATCGATGCTGCCGGCCACCACCGTCCCGGTCACCGAATCGCTGAACGCCACCCTGCTTTCGGGCCTGGGCGTGCTGGATCCGAACGAGGACCCCGCCTACTACGACCACGTCCACGTGCACACCGACGTGCTGGTGGTCGGCGCCGGTCCGGCCGGCCTGGCCGCGGCCCGCGAAGCCTCGCGCTCCGGGGCCCGGGTGATGCTGCTCGACGAGCGCGCCGAGGCCGGGGGCACCTTGCTGGACACCGCCGGGGAGCAGATCGACGGCCTGGACAGCAGCCAGTGGATCGAGCAGGTCACCGGCGAACTGGCCGCGGCCGAGGAAACCACCCACCTGCAGCGCACCACCGTCTTCGGGTCCTACGACGCGAACTACCTGATCGCCGCGCAACGCCGCACCGTGCACCTGGACGGTCCGTCGCAGCCCGGGGTGTCCCGCGAGCGCATCTGGCATATCCGCGCCCAGCAGGTGGTGCTGGCCACCGGCGCCCACGAACGCCCGATCGTCTTCGAGAACAACGACCGCCCGGGCATCATGCTCGCCGGCGCGGTGCGCAGCTACCTGAACCGCTACGGCGTGCGCGCCGGGTCGCGGATCGCGGTGGCCACGACCAACGACTCGGCCTACGAGCTGGTCGCCGAACTGGCCGCCAGCGGCGGGGTGGTTGCAGTCATCGACGCACGCACCACCGTCTCCGCGGCCGCCGCGGAAGCAGTGGCCGCCGGGGTCACCGTGCTGACCGGCTCCGTCGTGGTGGACACCGAGGCCGACGCCTCCGGCGAGCTGTCGGCAGTGACCGTCGCCGAGCTGGACGAGCAGCGCAACCTGGGTGCCCCGCAGCGCTTCGAGGCCGACGTGCTGGCCGTGGGCGGCGGCTTCAACCCGGTGGTGCACCTGCACTCCCAGCGCCAGGGCAAGCTGGACTGGGACACCGCAATCCATGCGTTCGTCCCGGCCGCCGCGGTGGCCAACCAGCACCTGGCCGGCGCGGTCACCGGCCGCTTCGACACCGCCAGCGCGCTGAGCACCGGGGCCGCCACCGGCGCCGCGGCAGCCAGCGCAGCCGGCTTCCAGCGCATCGCAGAAGTACCGCAGGCGGTAGCCGTTCCGGCCGGGGAAACCCGCCCGGTCTGGCTGGTGCCCTCGCTGAACGGCGATGACGCGGCGAACTACAAGACCCACTTCGTGGACCTGCAGCGCGACCAGTCCGTGGCCGACGTGCTGCGCGCCACCGGCGCGGGCATGAAGTCGGTGGAGCACATCAAGCGGTACACCTCGATCTCCACCGCCAACGACCAGGGCAAGACCTCCGGGGTGGCCGCGATCGGCGTGATCGCCGCGGTGCTGGGCATCGAGAACCCGGCGCAGATCGGCACCACCACCTTCCGCGCACCGTACACCCCGGTGGCCTTCGCCGCCCTGGCCGGACGCACCCGCGGGCAGCTGCTGGATCCGGCACGCATCACACCGATGCACTCCTGGCATGTGGAGCACGGTGCCGAATTCGAGGACGTCGGCCAGTGGAAGCGCGCCTGGTACTACCCGCAGCCGGGCGAAACCATGGACGAGGCCGTCTACCGCGAATCCGCCGCGGTCCGCGCTTCGGTGGGCATGCTCGATGCCACCACGCTGGGCAAGATCGAGATCCGCGGCAAGGACGCGGCCGAGTTCCTCAACCGCATGTACACCAACGGCTACACCAAGCTGAAGGTCGGCATGGGACGCTACGGCGTGATGTGCAAGGCCGACGGCATGGTCTTCGACGACGGCGTGACCCTGCGCCTGGCCGAGGACCGCTTCCTGATGCACACCACCACCGGCGGCGCCGCCGACGTGCTGGACTGGCTGGAGGAGTGGCTGCAGACCGAATGGCCTGAACTGGACGTCACCTGCACCTCCGTGACCGAGCAGCTGGCCACCGTCGCGGTGGTCGGGCCGAAGTCCCGCGAGGTCATCGCGAAGCTGGCCAGCTCGGTGGACGTGTCCAACGAGGGCTTCAAGTTCATGGCCTTCAAGGACGTGGTGCTGGACTCCGGGATCGAGGCGCGGATCAGCCGCATCTCCTTCTCCGGCGAACTGGCCTTCGAGATCGCCATCCCTGCCTGGCACGGGCTGCGCGTCTGGAAAGACGTGTACGCCGCCGGCGAGGAATTCAATATCACCCCGTACGGCACCGAAACCATGCACGTGCTGCGCGCCGAGAAGGGCTTCATCATCGTCGGGCAGGACACCGACGGCACGGTGACCCCGCAGGATGCCGGCATGGAATGGGTGGTCTCCAAGCTCAAGGACTTCGTCGGCAAGCGCTCCTACAGCCGCGCCGACAACGTGCGCGAGGACCGCAAGCACCTGGTTTCGGTGCTGCCGGTGGACAGCTCGCTGCGCCTGCCCGAAGGCGCCGCGCTGGTTGCCGCCGACGCGCTGGCCACCGATGGCATCACCCCGATGGAAGGCTGGGTCACCAGCTCGTACAACTCGCCGGCCCTGGGGCGCACCTTCGGCCTGGCGCTGATCAAGAATGGGCGCAACCGCATCGGCGAAGTGCTCAAGACCCCGGTCGGCGGCCAGCTGGTCGACGTCCAGGTCTCCGAACTCGTTCTCTTCGACCCGGAAGGAAGCCGCCGTGATGGCTAACGACACCCTGATTGACACCGACGTGCGCCGCTCGCCGGCGCAGCACCTGGCAGCCCAGATGCAGGCGGCCAGCGTCGCCGGCCGCGTGTCCCTGCGCGAAATCGCCTTCACCACCCAGATCTCGCTGCGCAGCGCACCGGGCGGGGCAGCCCACACGGCGCTGTCTGCGGCCACCGGCGTGGGCCTGCCCGCCACGGTGGGCGAGGTGGCCGGCGACGTGTCGGGCACCGCGGTGCTCTGGCTGGGCCCGGACGAGTTCCTGGCCACCAGCCCGGAGAACACCGAGCTGGCAGGTGCGCTCGCCGCGGCCCTGGGCGATGAGCCCGGGCAGGTGGTCGGCCTCTCGGCCAACCGCTCGGTGCTGGAACTGGAAGGCCCGGATGCGCCGCTGGTGCTGCGCAAGAGCTGCCCGACGGACCTGCACCCGCGCGCTTTCGGCGTGAACCAGGCGATCACCACCTCGCTGGCGAACATCCCGGTACTGCTGTGGCGCACCGGCGAAACCAGCTGGCGGATCTTCCCGCGCGCCTCCTTCACCGAGCACACCGTGCACTGGCTGATCGACGCCATGGCGGAGTTCGCCGTACCACCGGTGGCCTAGCCGCACCGGCTGATCCGGCCCCGTCCCGACGCCGGGGCGGGGCCGGACTGGCCTGTATCAGCAAACACGCAAGCACAAGCATGCACAGCAACAATCCGGCCAGTTCGTGGCGTTCGGACACCGGCTCTGGCACAGTGCTGTTTAACCCGCTAGCCGAAAGGACCTGAAGCAATCATGAGCGAGCAAATCCGCCACGTGCTGACCCTGCAATGCCCCGAGGGAATGGGGATCGTCAACGCGGTCACCGGATTCCTGCTGAAGCACGAACGCACCATCGTCGAGCTCAAGCAATTCGACGACATGGCCGCCGGCCGGCTCTACCTGCGCGTGGACTTCGCCGGCGAGGGGCAGGCCGACCTGCTGGAGCAGATGCGTGCAGAATTCGCCGAGCTCGCCCAGCAGTTCGAAATGGACTGGCAGCTGCGCGAACGCGGCCAGAAGACCAAGGTGCTGATCATGGTCTCGAAGTTCGACCACTGCCTCAACGACTTGCTCTTCCGTGCCCGCACCGGCGAATTGCCGATCGAGATCGTCGCGGTGGTCTCCAACCACCCGGACAGCCGGTCGCTGGTCGAGTGGCACGGCATCCCGTACTACCATGTGCCGATCTCCAAGGAGACCAAGCCGCAGGCCGAGGCGGAGCTGCTCTCGCTGATCGCCAAGCACGAAGCGGAGCTGGTGGTCCTGGCCCGCTACATGCAGGTGCTCTCCGACGAGCTCTCGCGCGAGCTGACCGGCAAGACGATCAACATCCACCACTCGTTCCTGCCCTCTTTCAAGGGCGCCAAGCCATACCACCAGGCCTGGGAGCGCGGCGTGAAGACCGTGGGCGCCACCGCCCACTACGTGAACTCCGAGCTGGATGAGGGCCCGATCATCGCCCAGCAGGTCGTCGAGGTGGATCATACCTTTGGCCCGCAGGACCTGGTGGCCGCCGGCCGCGACACCGAGTGCAAGGCGCTGTCCAATGCGGTGCGCTGGCACTGCGAGGGCCGGGTCTTCCTCTACGGGAACCGCACGGTGATCCTGCGCTAGCTAGCTAGCGCTCCTCGCCGATTGCCCGGTAGTGCTGCTCGGCATCCACCGATTCGACCGCGTCGAGCTCCCGCAGCGCTGCGGCCACCTGCTCGCTGCCCTCGCCAATAATCTGGCCCAGGGCAGCGAGCACTTGCTTAACCTGCAGTCCGCGGGCTTGCAGCTCATCAACGATGGACTCGGGGGCCACCGTGGCCACCACGGTGATCACATAGATATGCACTGTGTCGCCGCACATCCTATTGGCCTTCCGTGCTGGCGGGGGCTTGGGCCAGCCCGGCACCGGCATCCTCGGCCGGCAACGGGATATCGCGGGAGGTGGACAGAAGCTTGTCCCACAGCTCCTGGGCACGCAGCCCGGTGGATTCGGCCAGCAGCGCTGCCACGCCAGCCACATGCGGGGTGGCCATGGAGGTGCCGCTGATCGTGTTGTAGCGTTTTTCTCCCGGCCAGGCAGAATAGATGTCCACGCCGGGGCCGGCGATATCCACTGCGCCGCCCTGGGCATCCAGCGCCTGCGCCGAGAAATCGGCAATGGCCAGGGCCGAATCCACTGCAGCCACCGCCATGATGTAGGGGCTGTTGGCTGGCGCGCCGACGAATCCCGGATTCCCGGCGGAGCGCTGCGCGTTGTTGCCGGCGGCGGCCACGATCAGCGAGCCCAGCTCCAGGGCGCGCCGTCCCGCGGTGACATAGGGCGGGTGCACGGTTTTCACGTCGGCGCCCAGTGACATCGAGATGACCTCGCACTTGTTTTCCAATGCCCAGTTGATTCCGGCCAGGATCGTGGAGTCGGAACCCGATCCGTTGCTGCCCAGCACCTTTCCGGCAAAGATATTGGCCTCGGAGGCGACCCCGTAGCCCGGTCCCTGCTGCGGGTCGCGCGGACCGCAGGCCGTGCCGATGCAGTGGGTGCCATGCCCATGGCCGTCGCTGGCGTCCTCGCCATCGACAAAGGACTTGGCATCCACGGTGCGGCCGGCGAAATCCGGGTGCGCGCTGTCGAAGCCGGTATCCAGCACAGCCACGTTGATTCCCTTGCCCGTGTAGCTGGACAGCGATGCGCCCACCGCCTGCAGGCCCCAGGTGAATTCCACGGTGTCCGCGAACGAGGACTGGCCCGGGACCTTGGCGGCATCGGGCAGGATCCGGTACACCAGTTCCGGCACCACGGAGGCCGGCAGCCGATGCCCGGCGCAGCGCTGGCGGAAGTCCTCCAGCTGCTCGGTGCCGCTGGAGACCACCGCGATGCCCAGCATCGGGAAGTATTCGCTGGTGGAGTAGCCCTGCTCGGCCAGCAGCTGGGGCAGTTCGGTGTCGCGTTGGACTTGGGCCAGGCCAGGGGCGCCGGCAGCTGGCTGGTCGAAGACGAGCACGTAGCGGCCCGGGACTTCAGCGGCTTCGGTGCTTTGATGGCGGGACGTGTGCATGGCTGGCTCCTAAGCTGGTTTTCCGAGGTACTTGGCACCTTACCGGCAGCCAGCGGCAGTTGCGCCCCAATGGCCCGGAATTATCAGGATCCCCCTAGTAATGCCCGGTTCTTCCGCCGGCTCTTGCCAGCGCGATGCTCGCGTGCCACGATCGAGGTATACCGCCTTCGAGGAGTTGGAGACAGCATGGAATCGATCGTCATTGCCGGTGGCGGCCTGGCCGCCGCTACTGTTGCCAGCGAATTGCGAGAGCGCGGCTATGCGGGAGCGCTGACGCTGATCAGCGAGGAAGCCGAGCTTCCCTATGAGCGTCCGCCGCTGTCCAAGGGGTTCTTGCAAGGCAAGGACGATCCTGCCTCCTTCACGGTCCACGACGGCCCCTGGTATGAACGCCACGATGTCGCCCTGCGCCTGGGGGTCGCAGCGATCAGCATCGAAACTGCCAGCCAGCAGGTGCTGCTGGCCGATGGCAGCGCGGTGGACTACGACCAGCTGGTCCTGGCTACCGGGTCGCGGGCCAGCGTGGGCGGGCAGAATCCGATGCCCGGCTACGACCTGCCCGGAGTGCACGTGCTGCGCACCGTGGCCGATGCGAAGTCGCTGCGTGCAGAACTGACCGAGGGGGCGCAGGTGGCGGTCATCGGCTCGGGCTGGATTGGCATGGAAGTGGCGGCCACCGCCCGCCAACGCGGTGCGCGCGTCACCGTTTATTCCCCGTCCGAGGTGCCGTTGGCCAAGGTTTTCGGCGAACGCTTCGGGCACTACCTGCTGGAACTGCACCAACGCCATGGCGTGGATGTGCGCACCGCACGAGCCCAGGGCATCGAGCAAGTGGACGGGCATCTGCAGGTGCTCTCCGACGCCGGCTCGTCGCGTGCCGACGTGGTGCTGCTGGCCATTGGCGCCCGCCCCAACTTGCAGCTGGCGCAGACCGCCGGGCTGGAAGTGGGTTCGGGAGTGGTCGTGGATGCTTCGCTGCGCAGCAGCAATTCCAAGATCCTGGCCGTCGGGGATATCGCCCAGGCCTTCAATACCAGGCTGCAGCGGCAGCTGCGCGTTGAGCACTGGGACAATGCCATCCGCCAAGCCAAGCTCGCCGCGGCCACGCTGATGGGCGTGGAAGAATCCTACGACTGGCTCCCGTATTTCTTCACCGACCAATTCGATCTGGGGATGGAATACGTCGGGCATAATTCTCCCGATGACGCCTCGGTGGTCCGCGGAAGCATCGAGAGTGGAGAGTTCTTGCTGTTCTGGCAGGACGGCCAGAGGATCACGGCGGCAGCCAACGTGAATATCTGGGATGTCAATGACACCCTGCGCGGGCTGGTTGGTCGGGAAATTGCCGCTGATCGGCTGACGGACCAGGCCATGGAGCTCAAGGATTTGTGAACCGCAGTTTCTTCGACCGGAACTGCCAATAAGGGAAGCGGGTAGAGCTGATGAGCACTATGGTCATGGGTGTGGAATCGGGCATGTCCCCGGCGGTATTTGCTGCGGCCGGTTCGCTGGCACGCGGGCTGGATGCACGATTGGTGTGCATCCACGCTGATTCCGGGCGCCTGATTACCGACAAGCTGTCCGAGGGCGACCTGCTGGCTTCGGCCAGCCCGGTCTCCGAGGAACTCGCCTGGGAAATCACCTCGGTGATTACCGGTGTCGAGCTCGAGAGCTATACCGTGGCCGGCGACCCTGCCAAGGTGCTGGCCGCGGTAGCCGAGCAGCTCGATGCGCAGATGATCGTCGTCGGCACCCGCCGTCCGGGGATCCGCAGCAAGATGGCCCAGCTGATGGACGGGTCGATCGCCGTGGCGCTGGCCCACAAGCAGCATCGTCCGGTGCTGGTGATCCCGCAGCAGCCTGCCCAAGACAACGAGTTGCCCTGGGACTAGCTGGCTGGCTTCATCTCGAAGTACAAGTCCAGATGCAATTTGCAGCCAGGATTGAACAGGGCCTGGCAGTTCGGGCAGGAAGTGGCATCGAGGTACTTCGCCGGGCTCAGCTGCGTGCTGCAGACCCCGCAAAGCACGGCGGGTTCATCGAACCGGTCCGCCGGCCACGGCGTTGCCTCGTGATGGGCCAGTTCGCCATGGCATAGGTGGCAGGGGTAGAAGGTGGCGCAGCAGTCGTGCTTCAGTGCGATCACATCGAACAAGGAGTGGTAGTGGGCGCAACGGGTTTGCGCATCCATGCGCACGCCTCGCAACGCCACCTGGTGCACGGGGTTTTCCCAAGCCGTCATCCTCGACCTTTCATGCAGCCGCCGCTGCGTGTGCAAAAATGCACGCTGAATGTGCAGAATCCGCCTCCCAGTATGCCTCGTTTCGCCTATCTTTCGCGATGTGATCTAGGTCATACTCGCTGATGAGGCCGGTTCCAAAGGGGGGACTGGCGTGGGCGGAAGGAACGCACAGTGGCAAGCGAAACGTCATCGAAGGCCGAGCGCAAGGGATTGCGCCGGGTCGTAGCAGCCTCCATGGCTGGCACCGTCGTCGAATGGTATGAATTCTTCCTCTACGCGACCGCGGCAACCCTGGTCTTCAACAAGATCTTCTTCCCGGATACCGGCAACGATCTGGATAACATCATCAAGGCCTTCCTGACCTACGCGGTCGGTTTCATTGCCCGCCCCATCGGAGGCATCGTCTTCGGCCACTTCGGCGACAAGTACGGGCGCAAGCACCTGCTGCAGGTGGCGATCGTGCTGGTCGGCGCAACCACCTTCCTGATGGGCTGCCTGCCCACCTTCGACTCCATCGGCTATGCCGCACCGATCCTGCTGATCGTGCTGCGCTTCGCCCAGGGCTTCGCCGTGGGCGGGGAATGGGGAGGCGCGGTGCTGCTGGTGGCCGAGCACGCGCCGAACAAGGAACGTGGCTTCTGGTCCTCCTGGCCGCAGGCCGCAGTGCCGGTGGGCAACCTGCTGGCCACCGTGGTGCTGCTGGTGCTCTCGGCAACGCTGAGCGAAGCGGCCTTCCTGGCGTGGGGCTGGCGCATCGGCTTCTGGCTCTCGGTGGTGATTGTGGTCGTCGGCTACTACATCCGCACCCGCGTTTCCGATGCCCCGATCTTCAAGGAAGCCAAGGCTGAGCTGGAGCAGAACGCGGCAGCCGGCTACGGCGTGGGCGAAGTCTTCAAGCGCTACCCGCGCGGGGTGTTCACCGCCATGGGCCTGCGCTTCGGGGAGAACATCATGTACTACATGGTGGTGACCTTCTCCATCACCTACATGGCCACCCAGCTGGACATGGACACCTCCACGATCCTTGGCCTGATGCTCATTGCCCACGTGATCCACGCGATCCTGGTGCCGATCGTCGGCCATTTCACCGACACCCTCGGCCGCCGCCCGGTCTACGCCACCGGCGTGGTGCTCATGGCCGTCTGGGGCGTGGTGGCCTTCCCGCTGTTCAATACCGCCAACGATGCGGTCATCCTGGCCACCATCGTGCTGGGCTTGGGTGTGCACGCGTTGATGTACGCCGGGCAGCCGGCCATCATGGCCGAGATGTTCCCGACCCGCATGCGCTACTCGGGCGTCTCGCTGGGCTACCAGGTCACCTCGATCGTGGCCGGGTCCATGGCCCCGATCATCGCAACCTTCCTGCTCAAGGTCTACGGATCCTGGGTTCCGGTGGCCGGGTACATCGTGTTCGCCGCCCTGGTCACCCTGGTGGCGGTGTTTTTCATGAAGGAAACCAAGGGGCTGGACCTCGGTGAGATCGACGAGGCGGACCGGCTGGCAGTGAACGGCGAAAAGGCCGCCCGCGACGAACTGAAGATTCAGAAGTAAGCCGCAAGATCCAGCACGACGCCGAAGACCAGCTCCACGGACGGGGCTGGTCTTGGGCGTGTTCAGCGACCTGCGGGCGGGCCATCGGCTTGCGCCGCCGTTGCCGATCTGCGAGTCTGGCAGCCAAGAAGGATGGGGTTTGAGTGGACATCACTGCCCCCAGCATGATGCGATTGCGAGGTGCATGGGCAGATGGGAATCGAGTACCTGTTGGCGTTCCTGTTCGGTGTTGGCTTCATTGCCGCTTGCGCTTCATACGGGCGGCGCCGGAGCAGCCGGAAGAATGATGAAAAGTAGCCAAGGTTGCCGCCGGGGCTCTGGATGAAGCGGTGCAGGCTGCATATCTTCGGTGCCAGCGGCAGTGGCACCACGACCCTCGCGCGCGCCGTGGCCGATGCCTGGTCCGTGCCGCATGCCGATAGCGACGACTACTTCTGGGTTCCCACCGATCCGCCATACCGCGAGCAGCGTGCGCCGGCTGCCCGAACCATGCTCATGAACCAGGTCTTCGTTCCGCGCAAGGCTTGGGTACTGTCCGGATCAGTGCAGGGATGGGGAGAAGAAGTCCTGTCGCAATGCGATGCCTTCGTTTTCCTGGCGCTGGATCCCCAAGTGCGCCTGCGCCGTCTTGCAGAACGCGAGAAGCAGCGCCTGAGCGGGCAATCCCTGGAACTCGGAGCCCTGGAACAATTCATGGCGTGGGCAGCTGGCTACGATGACCCGGACTTCAGCGGACGCAGCCGCGCCCGCCATGAGGCGTGGCTGGAGAACGAAGCCCGTCCGGTGCTCCGGCTGGACAGCGCCCGATCAGTGGCGCAGCTGCTGCAGGCCATCGTGGACTGGGAACCGGCCGGGCCACGGTGAACGGCGCCTAGCCGGAGGACAAGTTGTACGCCGGGAATGGCGGGATGAACCAGTCTCCGGCGGTGGCTGCATCATTGAGCGCACGCACCGTTTCCTGGACCGCGCGGCTGCGCAAGGCTTCTTCGCGTCCCACCAGCCAGTACTCGGACTGGTAGGTGAACTGGTCATGGAGCACCGGAACCATATTCGGGTAGTGCTCCGAGAGGAAAGTGGGGAGCAAGCCGATGCCTGCATGGTTCATGGTGGCCGCATATTGCACCGCGATGCTGGTGGAGGAAATCGCGCGGTGCATCGGCGGCAAGGCGGCGGTGGCCTCGTCGAGCTTGTCCACCGTCAGCGCGGTGTCGATGTAGTAGTTCAGGCTATGCACGGCCAGATCGGCAACCTGTGCCGGGGTGCCGTGGGCTTCCAGGTACTCGGCCGTGGCGTAGAGCCGCAGCTCGTAATCCAGGAGTTTCGTGGAGGCCGCCTTGCGGACGCTGGGTTCGCCAATGACAATCTCCAAATCCATGCCGGTCCGCGTCTGCCGTGCACGGGTGGTTTCCGAAACGATCTCGAAGACCAGTTGCGGATGCTTTAGCTGGAGCTTTGCCAGGGCCGGAGCCGCCAGGTGGGCGCTGAAGGCGTCGGGAGCGGCGACGCGCACATGGCCGGCCAATGCACCGGTCTCCTTCTGGGAGCCGATGGCTTCCACAGCCTGCTCGATGGCTTCCGCGCTTGACATGGCCCGGCGCCCCAGATCCGTCAGTTCCCAGCCGTTGGGAGAGCGCGTGAGCAGGTGGCCGCCCATGGCTTTTTGCAGTGCGTCGATGCGACGGGAAATCGTCGAGTGGTTCACCCCGAGAACATTCGCGGCGGCGGTGTAGCGGCCCAGGCGTGCAACGGTCAGCAGGGCAATGAGGGATTCGAGATGGCGGTAATCGATCTGACGGTCCATGGTCCACAGTCTGCCACGCCTCGTGTGCGCTAGCGCACACTAGGCCTGCGCAATTGGCGTGCCCAAGTGCATTGAGTCTGGCACGCCGCGCCCCCTACGCTGGCCTGACAAGGACAATACTCAAGGACGAGGGGTGTGCAGATGAGCACGTACGCATGGATTGGCCTGGGCAACATGGGCGGACCGATGACCGCGAATCTGGTGGCCGCAGGGCACACCGTGCGCGGCTACGACCTGGACGAGCAGGCCTGCGCCGCCGCGGCCGGCGGCGGAGTCCAGATAGCCGGATCGATCGCCGAAGCCATGGACCAGGCCGACGCCGTGTTCACCATGCTGCCCAAGGGAGCGCACGTGCGCGCGGTCTATGAGGGCGACGCCGGCATCTGGGCCAACGCCAGCAAGGACATGCTGCTGCTGGATTCCTCCACGGTGGACATCGAAACTTCCCGCTACATCCACGCGGGCTCCGCGCAGCGCGGACTGCACTTCGTCGATGCCCCAGTCTCCGGCGGCATCTCCGGAGCCGCGGCCGGGACCCTGGCCTTCATGCTCGGCGGGGCACCAGAACTGATGGAGCGGGCCACCGGATTCATCGCCCCGATGAGCGGGAAGACCATCGTCGCCGGGGGCCCCTCCATGGGCATTGCCGCCAAGATCTGCAACAACATGATGCTGTTCATCGACCTGATGGCCAGCGCCGAAGGCTCCCAGCTAGCCGAAGCCCTGGGCCTGGACCCGGAAGTCTTCTGGCAGATCGCCTCGGTCTCCTCGGGACGCTCCTGGGCGCAGCAGACCTGGTACCCGGTGCCGGGCATCATCGATACCGCCGCGGCGAACAACAATTTCGAGGCCACCTTCCGCACCGACTTGGCCCGCAAGGACATCGGGCTGGCCCTGGACGCGGGCGCAAGCACCGGGGTGCAGCTGCCGGCAGCCAGCTTGGCCCGCGAGCACTTCGACGAACTGATCGAGCAGGGACTGGGGGACAAGGACTGCTCGCTGATCGTGAAGAACCTGCTGCCAGAAGGTGGCGTGCGCGGGTGGAACCCGGAGTCGGCCCAGGCCAACCAGCCAACCGCGGGCTGAGTATGCGCCAGATCCATGCCGCGGTGCTTGAGCGCCGGGAGAACCAGCGGCCCTATGCCGAGCACCGGCCGCTGGCGATGCGCCAGCTGCAACTGGAAGAACCCGGGCCCGGCGAAGTGCTGGTGCGCATCACCGCGGCCGGACTGTGCCATTCGGACTTGTCGGTGATCGACGGGAACCGGCCTCGTCCGCTGCCGATGGTGCTGGGCCACGAGTCAGCAGGCATCGTCGAGCAGGTGGGTGATGGGGTGGATCTGGACATCGGCCAGCAGGTGATCTCGGTCTTCCTGCCCCGCTGCGAGCATTGCGAAGCGTGCGCCAAGGGCGGCAAGCTGCCGTGCAGCGCCGGCACCGCGTCCAACGGAGCAGGGACCCTGCTGACCGGCGCTCGCCGGTTGGCCCTCGATGGCCAGCCGGTCCATCACCACCTCGGCGTCTCGGCCTTTGCCGACTATGCGGTGATGGATGCGCGCAGCCTCATCCCGGTGGGCGCGGACGTTCCTGCTGAAGTGGCCGCGGTGCTGGGCTGCGCGGTGCTCACCGGCGGCGGTGCACTGCGCAATGCCGCCGGGGCAACCGGCGACCAGGATGTCGCCATCGTCGGCCTGGGCGGGGTAGGCATGGCCGCCTTGCTGGTGGCCGCGGGGCAAAGGAGCACCGGCAGGATCCTGGCCGTTGACGCCAATGAGGACAAGCTGGCCACCGCGCTGGCATTGGGCGCCGATGAAGCCTGCACGCCGCAGGCCCTGGGGCAGCGCACCGCCGAAATCGTGATCGAGGCCGCGGGGCATCCGCGTGCCTTCGAAACCGCCTTGCAGGCCACCGGCGTGGGCGGAACCCTGGTGACCGTGGGGCTTCCGGCTCCGGGCGCGATGAGTAGCATCGAGCCCCTGGGCCTGACCGCAGGAGCACGCACGATCATCGGCAGCTACATGGGTTCTGCTCTGCCGAAGAAGGATATTCCCTACTACGAGCAGCTCTGGCGCTCCGGCAAGCTCCCTGTGGAGAAACTCGTGGAAACCAGGCCGCTGGCCGAGGTCAACGACGCCCTGGATGCACTAGCCGAGGGACGGTCGGTGCGCCAAGTTCTGCTGCCCTGAAATCAGGGCAGAAGGCCAGTAGGATTGGTGGGTGACTGATTCCACTGCGGGGCCCCGTGCCCTGGCAACGCTGACTGACATCCGGGTATTCGATTACCTTTGCCAAGCCCCGGCGACCCGTACCCAGATCGCTGCGGATCTGGGGATCTCCAAGCCTACCGCATCGCAGGCGATCTCGCGCCTGCAGGAGAACGGGCTGGCCTCGGCCATCGAGCGGGACAACGAGCCCAAGCGCGGCCGCGTTCCCGAGCACTATGCGCTGGACAGCGGCTTCGGCCACCTGCTGGCACTGTGCCTGCAGGCAGAATTCCTGCAGGTCCGCGCCACCGACCTGGCCGGAAAGACGCTGGTGGACCGCTTCTACCCGCTGACGGCGCAAACCACCGCCGCGCAGGTAGAGCAAATGGGAGCCCGCGAGATCTCCCGCGTGGCCGCTGAGCTCGGCTCCCCATTGCTGGCCGGGGCCGTGAGCCAGTCAGCCCCGGTGCAGCGCGATGGCGGGCTGCGAGTCCTGGCCACCCCGATTTTCCCTTCCTCCGGGGCCAACCTTGCCGGCCAGTTCGCCGGCGGGGTTCCGGTGCTGCTGGATAACGACGTGAATTGGATGGCCCTGGCAGAAGCCGGGGAGCTGGCCGGTTCCTTGATGATGATCTACATCGGTTCCGGCCTGGGCGCAGGCCTGGTCATCGACGGTGCGCTGCACCGCGGCAAGCACGGCACCGCCGGCGAGCTGGAGACCCAGCTGGTAGGCACCGCGAACCTGCGCGATGCGCTCGGCGAGGCCGGGATGTTCCAGACCCGCGTGCTCTGGGAAAAACTGGCCGATGAACGGAACTGGCCAGCCTTCCTGTCTCCGTTCGGCCGCGTCCTGGCCAACCTGATCGGCTTCGTTGATCCGCAGCGAGTGGTGGCGATCGGCCCGGGGCTCACCCCGCAATTGTGCTCGGCGCTGGAAAGCGAACTGAACAGCCTGCTGCCCAAACCGGTTCATGTTCAGCTTTCCACCTTGGGAACCGAGGCCGCGGCACGCGGCGCTTTGGCCGGCGCCAGGGAGCTGGCCTTGGCCAACTTATGGGAAAACTACCGGGTACGTTGACCAAAGTGATCCAAGCTATATATTGTAAAGAGTCCTTAAAATTTTATTTGCTTCACCGGGGAGACCACTGATGGCACCATCTGACGCATCGGCATCCATGTCGCAGTTCGCTGCCATCGGCCTTGATCTGGGCGGCTCGTCGATCAAGTACGGATTGGTTGGAACCGACGGCAAGCTTGTTGAGAGCACCTTCAGCAAGGCAGCTACCCCTGAGGGCGCGCATCCGGATGCTGTCGCCCAGGTGATGGCGGGCATCGTTGCCGACCTGCAGGAGCTCACCGGCGACGAGCTGGCAGGAATCCCCGCTGGCGTCACCGTGCCTGGCATCGTCATCGACGGCGTCGTGCACTCGGCGGCCAATATCGACAAGGCCTGGATCGGCTTGGACGTCACCGCCACCTTCAGCGCGATCCTGGGCCGCGACGTCTTTGTGCTCAACGACGCGGATGCCGCCGGCGTGGCCGAGGTCTACGCGGGTGCCGGAGCCGAACATGGCAAGCCGGTCAAGGGCAGCACCTTGCTGCTGACCCTGGGCACGGGCATCGGCTCGGCCTTCTTCCGCGACGGCGTGCTCTTCCCGAATGTCGAATTCGGCCACCTCGAAATCGACGGATTCAATGCCGAGAGCAAGGCTGCCGCGCGAGTCATGCACGAGGAAAACCTCAGCTGGGAGCAGTACATCGCCCGCCTGCAACGCTACCTGTCCCACGTGGAATTCCTGTGCAGCCCGGATTTGATCATCATCGGCGGAGCGATCTCCGAAGACCACGAAAAGTTCCTGCCGCAGCTGGAACTGCGAGCCAAGATCGTGCCTGCCCAATTCAACAACGCCGCCGGGGTACTGGGCGCTGCGCACCGCGCGCTGAAACCCGGCAACTAGGAACCTATGCATACGATTGACCCGAAGGCCCAGATCAAGCTCGTCGCCGTTGACATGGACGGCACTTTCCTGGACGGCGAAGGCAAGATCCCCGAGGCATCGTGGGCTGTGATCGACAAGCTCCAGGCCCGCGGCATCAAGTTCGTGCCAGCTTCCGGGCGCCAGTTCGCGACCCTGCGCGAGCAGTTCGCCCCCTTGGGGGAGATCGCGATCATTGCCGAGAACGGGACCGTCGTGATGCACGGCGAGAACGAGATCTACTCCAACATCATCGACCCGCCATCGGTAGCCGCCGTCATCCAGGCCGTGCGCGGGCAAGCGGCGCTGGATGCCGGATTGGTGCTGTGCGGACGCCGCACCGCCTATGTGGAGCGCGCCGATGAGCAGTTCGCCAACGCCGTGGCCCCGTACTACCGCGCCGTGCAGGTGGTTGAAGACCTGGCCCAGGTCGAGGACGAGATCATCAAGATGGCCGTCAACGTCGGCACCGGCGCCGTGCAGGAAATGGCGGCAGCGCTGCAGGTGCCGCTGCAGGTGGTGATCTCCGGCAGCCACTGGGTGGATGCCATGAACCATGGCGTGCACAAGGGACTGGCCCTGGCAGCCTTGCAGGACAAGCTGGGAATCAGCGCGGATGAAACGGCAGTTTTCGGCGACTACCCCAATGATCTGGAAATGATCAAGGCCGCCACCTACTCCTTCGCCATGGCCAATGCGCATCCGGTGGTGGCAGAAGCCGCGAACTTCACCGCGCCTTCCAACCTCGAGCACGGTGTGCTGCAGGTGCTCGGCGCCTACCTCGATGGGCGTACCCGGCTCTAGCCAAACCGGCAAGAACATTCCGAAGGCCCGGGCGGAAGGAGTGTTCCTCCACCCGGGCCTTGGCATGCCGCCGGCGGCGCGATCGACTTGGGAACCGGAGTCCGCTACCTGGCCAGGTAATGCCCCAGGCCCGCCAGCGCGGCGCGAACCCCTGTTGCCAGGGAAAGCTCGTAATCAGGCAGGAAATACGGCGAGTGGTTCACCGGTGGCGCCTCGTCACGGGGCAGGAACCCGCCGAAGAACCAGTAGACGTACGGCACCGAAATCTCATCTCCCAGAGCCCCGAAATCCTCGGATCCCATGGCAGCGGGCAGGTCGACAACTTTGCCTTCCCCGAGTTCCCGGCTCAAAGCCTCCTTGACCTGCTCGGTGTGGCCCGGATCATTGTGCAGCTTGGGGAAGGAATTCAGCGTTTCGATCTCAGGTGCCGGAGCATTCGACGCGGCGGCTTCGGCGCTCACTATGCGTGAGACCCCATCCAGGATTTGGGTGCGGGTCTGCTCATCGAAGGTCCTGATGTTCAAGGTGAATTCGGCGCGATCCGGGATGATGTTCTCCTTCAACCCGGCGTGGAACGAGCCGCAGGTGAGCACCGCAGGAGTCTGAGGGTGCAATTCCCGCGAAACCAGGCTCTGCAGGCGCGTGATCGTGTGCGCGCCCTGGACGATCGGGTCGATGGAGTCTTGCGGCTGTGAGCCGTGGGACTGCTTGCCGTGCAGCGTCACCTTCAGCGAATCAGCCATTGCCATGGCGGGGCCGCTGGTCAGGCCCACCGAGCCCGCGGCGAAAGGAAAGACATGCTGGCCGAGGATGACCGAGGGTACCGGGGCCTTGTCCCACAGTCCGTCTTCGAGCATGGCCCTGGCACCAGCGCTGGTTTCCTCGCCGGGCTGGAAAATCCACACGATGGTTCCGTTCCACGCCCCCGTCTGCTCGGCGAGCCGGGCAGCGGCGGTCAGCGCCGCGGTGACATGGGTGTCGTGACCGCATCCGTGCATGACCGGGACGTCAGTGCCATCGGCCAGCTGGCCGCGAGCTTCCGAAGCATAACTGGCTCCGGTATCTTCCGCGATGGGCAGGCCATCGGTATCGGCGCGGAACCCTACCACAGGCCCCTCGCCATTGCGTTGGATGCCGACGACGCCGGTACCGCCGCAGACGAAGTTCTCGATTCCCATGGTGTCGAGTTGCTTGCCGATATAAGCGGCGGTCGCGCGTTCCTGCATTGACAGTTCGGGATTGGCATGCAGGTGGCGATACATTTCGTGCATAAGCTCGGCTTGCTCGCCAGTCAGGACGGTTTGCAATGCGCCAGCGGGTTGGGTATTCAAAGTGACTCCTTTAGTCAGCAACGGGCGTGTGGACTGCTTTGCGATCGCGCACGATCCACGAAACGATGATGGAGAAGAGCACAACCAGGGCTGTGCCGAACAGGGCCAAGGATGGAACCAGCGGGATGACCACGAAATACATGGTCAGCGACAGCACGATGGCAACTATGGTCGGGCGAACCTGCTTCATGGCGACGATGGCCTGGACAAGTACCGCTCCCATCAGGGAGGACAAGATGTAGATTCGGGCTACCTCGATCATGTCGTTTGGAATGATCGAGACCAGCCAGGACCCGAAGATCCCCACGAAGACCAGCAGGCTGGTCAGTTGGACGGTGGCCGCGCCGCCGATGGCCATCACCGAGGCCAGATCGCCGCGCCTGGTGCCGGGCTTGGCGTTGATCGCGGACTGGGCCACGATGGCGGCAGGCAGCAGCTTGTTGGAGATATTGCCGATCATGAAGGCCTGGTACATAGCTGCCGAACCCAGGATCGGGAAATAAGTCAGTGGTTCGACAAACCAGAAAATTCCGAAGGTGGCCGCAACGGCGGCGAAGGCGACCCAGATCATCGAAGGGCTGATGTCGAGGTCCGTGAAGAATACGAGGTAGATCGGGCCGAGCAGCGAGAGGATCAAGCCGGCTGTCATGGTCAGTGAACCGTAGCGTGTGGTCTGCTGCTCGAAGCGGGCCATCGAGGCGTCCGCAGTGGTCATTGCTGGTGAGCTCATGGGTTCTGTCCTTTCTAATTCGCTATGCGGTGTGCATCAGGTAGCCGGCGGTGATCGAGATCAGGATCGCGAATCCCAAGGCCCATTCCTTGAGCCATTTGGCTTGGAGCACTTTGGCCAAGAAGAGGAACAAAGCCATGGAGGCTGCCGAGATCAGCACCAGCGTCATGTGGATGCTGGACTTGGGAATTTCGGCGATGGTCAGCATGCTGAACGCTCCGAGCAGGGCTGCGGTGGGGATCAGGGCCATGGCCGCTGGGTTGCGCTTGGCCAAGGACTTGCCGCCGCGTTTCAGGACCGGGGTCAGCAGCAAGGTGCAGAGCATCCACATGCCTCCCGATAGGCTCATGGCCATGAAGGCCACGGCGAAAACTTGTTGGGTGTAGGTATCCCCGCCGAGCATCGAGCCCATGGATTGGGCTGCCAAGTTGGCGCTGGCCGTTTCCGTGGAGGCCGAGCCGATCAGCCCGATGCGGACAAGAACGGCTGGCGTTCCGAACAGAGCCAGTAATGCGATGGCGACCAGCACCACCGAGAGGGATGGCCCGATCGAGGCGACGGCACCGGCACGGAAGGCTTCCTTGACTTCGCGGACGGGCATATCGACATGGGGTGCTGCGGCCTTGGCAGCACGGACATAGAGAATGGTCTGGACGAAGATCACGGCGAAGACGCCCAGAGCGCAGAACCACAGGAAAGGGCTGTTGGCGACGGCCCAGATGTCAGTTGAAACTGGATCGCCGGCTGCAAGGGGGAAATGCATCGGAACTCCTTCGATATTCACCAGCATGATGTGATGCCGGTCTCATTGAATTCAAGGTTCCTCCTATTGGAGGCCTTCGGCAAGGAATGTCGGAATTAGCCATATTTATGGCGAGATCCCCCAAAATGGCGAGTTTTCTTGAGGAGTATTCCATTTGCGGTCAACGTAGGCGGAAGATTGTGACACATATCGCAATGCAGTCATCCTTTAGAAAGGCACGGCCATGAACGAGATCCAGCAATTGAGCGCCACGGAGCTCACGGCAAAGATCCGCAAGCGCGAGTTGTCGGCGCGTGAGGCCTTGGAGAGCCATATCCAGGCAATCGATGAAGTTAACGCCCAAATCAACGCCGTGGTCATCACGGATTTCGAACGCGCGCGAATCCTCGCTGCTAAGGCCGATGAAGCCACGGCGGGAAACGAGCCGACTGGAGTGCTCCACGGTCTGCCGATGACGCACAAGGACACGTTCAACACCGCCGGCTTGCTGTCCACCCAGGGGTCGCTGGCATTAAAGGACAACGTCCCAGAGCAGGACGACTTGCAGATCGCCCGACTGGCAGCAGCAGGCGCGATCAGGACGGGGAAGACCAATGTCCCGGAATTCGGAGCCGGATCGCATACCTTCAATGAATTGTTCGGCACCACGACGAATCCCTATGCGGTGGATCGATCGGCCGGAGGCTCCTCAGGCGGCGTAGCCGCCGCGGTCGCCGCTAGGATCCAGCCGCTCGGTGACGGCTCAGACATGGGCGGTTCGCTGCGCATTCCGGCCAGTTTCTGCAATGTCATTGGTTTCCGGCCCTCCTACGGGGTCATCCCGCTGGAGGCGGAATCCAATGCCTACTCCTGGCTGGCCCGTTCGGGACCGATCGCACGCACGGTGGAGGATATCGCGCTGTTCATGCGAGCCAGCGCAGGTGACGACAGGCTTCCGACCCCGAACAAGCTCTCAGCCAGCGATTTCGGCACTCCCGAACCAGAATTGCGCGGAGTCCGCATCGGCTATAGCTTCGATTTCGGGATCGGTGTTCCGATCGAGCGCGAGGTCGTAGAGGTATTGCATCGCCAACTCTCGGTTTTCGAGGCCGCTGGCGCAATTGTCGAAGAGGCGTGCATTGACTTTACCGATGCCGACGAAGTCTTCGGCAACACCAGGGCCTTCGATTTCGCCACTAATCTTGGCGGACTAGTGCGGAGCCACGGCTCGCTGATCAAGCCCGAGGTCCTCTGGAATGTCAAGAAGGGGACGGACCTCGACGGAGAAGCCATGATTTCGACGATGGCGGCCCGAACCCGGCTGGAACGAGCAGTTCAGCGCTACTTCTCGCGCTACGATCTGTTCCTCTCCCCGGCAACCCAGGTCTTGCCCTTCGACGCAGCGCAGCGCTGGCCTGAGCAAATCGCTGGAACCCGCGCCGAGACCTATCTGGACTGGATGCGATCTGCCTGCCTGCTCTCGGCCACGAGCCTGCCGGTCATCGCCATGCCAGGAGGCTTCACCGAGTCCGGGCTTCCGGTGGGATGGCAGCTGGCGGCGAATCACTACAAGGACGCCCAGCTGCTCAATTGGGCTGCCGGCTACGAGGAGCAGAACCGCTTCGCGGACGTGATGCCGGTTCTGGCCACTGATCCGCAGTCGGTGGCCGTCAATGCAGTCAAGACCGCCAGCGCCTGATACCGGAATTCTAGAGAGGCAAATATGAACAAGGAACAGCACAGCACCGGACCGCTGTCCGGGTACACCGTCATCGACTTGTCGCGGGCCTTGGCTGGACCGCATGCCACGATGATGCTTGGCGATCTGGGAGCCCGAGTAATCAAGGTGGAAAATATCCAGGGCGGCGATGACACCCGAGGCTGGGGTCCGCCCTTCGTCGGGCCGGAGGAGGACCGCCAATCGACCTATTTCCTCTCGTGCAACCGCAACAAGGAATCCATTGCCCTGGATCTGAAGAGCCCCGACGGAATCCAGACCCTGCGCAGCCTGCTGACGCAGGCCGATGTCCTGGTAGAGAATTTCCGCCCCGGAGTGTTGGACCGGCTCGGCTTCGACGATGCAGCCCTGCAGATGATTAACGGAAAGCTCGTGACCCTCTCGATTTCCGGCTTCGGCCATGACGGCCCTGAAGCCTGGCGCAGCGGATACGACCAGATTCTGCAGGGCGAGGCCGGGCTGATGTCGCTGACCGGTTCCGGACCGGAGGACCCGCAGAAAGTCGGCGTTCCCATCGGAGACCTGCTGGCCGGGATGTACGGATCCTACGGCGTGCTGGCGGCCCTGCTGGAACGCGAGCGCACGGGCAGAGGCCAGCATGTGCGCACCTCGCTGCTCGCATCGATCATCGGAGTGCATGCCTTTCAGGGCACCCGCAGCACGGTTGCAGGACAGGTTCCGCGCGCCCAGGGCAACCACCATCCATCCATCGCGCCCTATGGACTGTTCCGCAGCGCCGATGGCTTTGTGCAAATTAGCGTGGGCAGCCCGAAGCTCTGGGATTCACTGGTGGCGGCATTCCAGCTGCCAACCGAGGGGTTCGAAACCAATGAGCATCGCGTCGAACGGCGTGACGAGCTCATCGAAGCCATCGAAGAAAAGTTCATGCGCCACGGTACCAGCCAGCTGCTGGAAATGCTCGGTGAAGCCGGCGTCCCTGCCGGCATCGTCAGAACCCTGGATGAGGTGTACGAATGGGACCAGGTGCGCTCGCAAGGCCTGGCATTGAATGTCCAGCACCCGTTGCTAGGGGAGCTGACCCTCCCAGGCGCGCCGCTGCGGTTCTTCGAGGGCGGCAAGGAAGTCACCCGGACCGGGCACTCCGCTCCGCCACTGCTTAACCAAGACGAGCAGCGGATCCGGGAATGGCTCAAGACCCGCGCGCAGCAGGCGGTGCGTTGAGCATGGTGCAGGAGAAAATCGAGCACATCAGTGCACAGCACATGATCGACCAGGTGCTCGATGCGGGCAGCTACGAGAGCTGGGATGAGCCGGCGGATTATTCATTTGCCGATGACGCCTACCGGACCCAGCTGGAAGAAGCGGCGCGTCGTTCGGGGGCCGACGAAGCTGTGCTAACCGGCTCCGGCACAATCAATGGCCGGGAAGTGGCCGTCGTCCTCTCCGAATTCGGATTCCTGGCCGGATCAATAGGCCAGGGCACCTCCCGCAGGATTGCTTCGGCATTCGAAAAAGCCGCCGCATTAGGACTGCCGGTACTGGCTTCCCCGGCCTCGGGCGGAACCCGGATGCAGGAGGGAACCCCTGCGTTCGTGTCGATGGTGCACATCACGGCCGCGGTTAGGGCGCATTCTGCTGCCGGGTTGCCATACCTGGTGTACCTGCGGCATCCCACCACCGGAGGGGTCATGGCGTCGTGGGGATCCACCGGGCACATCACCATCGCCCAGCCCGGTGCCCTGCTGGGATTCCTTGGTCCGCGCGTGTACGAGACCATCTACGGCAAACCCTTCCCGCAGGGAGTGCAAGTCTCCGAGAATCTCCAGAAGCACGGCCTGATCGACGCCGTGGTCCCGGTCCATGAGCTGGGCGGGCTGGTCAACCGGGTGCTGGCAATCATCGCCCCGGGAGATCCGATCGACTCGATTGCCGGCTACCCCTTGGCAGATGACCGGAGACTCACCGAATCCCAGGTGTGGGATGCCATACTCGCCACGCGCAAATCCCGACGCCCCTCGGTGCGCCACGTCATCAAGTACGCCGCCAGCGATGCGTTGCAGCTTTCCGGGAGCGCCGAAGGGGAAAGCGATCCGCGTATGTACCTGGCGCTCGCGCGCTTCGGGGGCCAGCCGGCGGTGGTCATCGGCCAGGACCGGTCGCGGATAGACCACTCCGAAAACCTCGATCCGCTGGGGCCTGCCTTCCTGCGCGAAGCCCGGAGGGGGGCGCTGCTGGCACAGAATCTGGGCATAGCGATGCTCACCGTGATCGACACCGAAGGAGCGGCGCTGAGCCGTGAGGCCGAGGAAGGCGGCATGGCCGGGCAGATTGCCCGCTCGCTGAGCACCTTGGTGGGCATTGGCGTTCCGAGCGTTTCGCTGCTGCTGGGCCAGGGCACCGGAGGCGGCGCACTGGCCTTGCTGCCGGCTGATATCTCCATAGCCGCAGCAAACTCCTGGCTCTCCCCGTTGCCGCCGGAGGGAGCCAGCGCGATCATGTACCGGGACACGGAGCACGCCGCACCGTTGGCTTATGCCCAGAAAACCGATGCATACTCGCTGCGACGTGCGGGGATAGTACAGGTGATCGTCCCCGAGGAGTATGATGTGACCACCGCTCCGAAGCGCTTCTCGCTGGAAGTCGGAGCGGCAGTGTCCACGGCGCTTGCGCAGCTTGCGGCGACAGATGCCGCGCAGCTGCCTGGCCGGCGCGCGCTGAAGTATGCATCGATTGGCCGGCCGAAAACGGCCAACCAGGAGGTGCGGGACGCCGCTGGATGACTAGAACAGAGGAACGGATGATCGAGCTGAGCACGGTGCAACGCCGCATCATTGCCGCCCTCCAAGTGGACGGGCGAGCCACCTGGCGGAAGATAGCTGCCGTGCTTGACCTGCCTGAACGCTCGGTCGCCCGCCATGGCGCGTGGCTGCTGGAGAATGGGCTGGTTACGGTTGCGGCGATCCGCCACCGCGAGCATTCGCTGCTGATCGCGTGCACTTGCGCCCCGGGCACCGGGCGGATTGCCAGTGAATCCTTGTCTTCCCGGCCGGATACCAGCTTTTCCTACCAGGTCACTGGCCGGGAGGATCTCGTCGTGGAAATGCACTACAACGGAGATGTGACCGAAGTGCTCTCGCTGGAACTGCCTGCTACGCCGGGGGTCTCGTCGATTGTCGTGTATCCGGTGTTGAAGTACTTCAAGACGATCCGCGGGTGGCGCCTGGGATCCTTGAAGCCCGCAGAAGAGCTTGCCTTGCAAAAGGACCCGGATGTCACGAGCTGGCGCATCCAGCCGAACCTCAACTCCAAGGACGAGCAGATCATCGATGCTTTGCACGATGACGGCAGAGCCAGCTTCGAGTCGATTGCCCGCCGGGTGGCGATGAGCGAGACCTCTGTTGCGCGGCGGATCGATTGGCTCCTATCCACCGGGCAGATCGCCATTCGCGCCCTGGTTGAGCCCCTGGCCGTGGGGTTGCCGGTCGAGGCATTGCTCTGGGTTTCGACGACGCCATCCCAAGTCGAAAAATTGGGCCAGCGACTCGCCACCCGACCGGAAGTTCGCTATGCAGCGGCCGTGGCCGGGGATTGCCAGTTGGTGGTCGACGTGACGGTGGCCAACCAGGCCGAGCTCTATGACTTCATTTCCCACAGCGCCTGGGGGAACTCGATGCTGCAAGTTAAGGCCTCTCTGGTGGTTAGCGCCCGCAAACGCGGTGGGCGGCTGATCAGTAGCTGAACCAGATCAGGAAACCGCGTCGTGCAGCACCAGAATTCAACTGGAGTCCAACTCGTCTTTGGCCGCTGTTCGCCGCTGGGCCCAGGAAGGTGAACGGCAGGTGAACACTTCGCCGTAAGGCGATAATAATGCGTAATATCGCCTCAAGGGTTCGGAACCGCTTCGGAAGTGGCATAGTCTCACGATACCGAGCGGCATGGCTTCGCTCGCGCTGTTAACAACCAGTTAACGCTGCAGGGGTGAAAGGAATACCGGCAACCGTGAGCAAGAGGTTGACCTACGGGACGAACCAGGGAACGGCTACGCCTGAAAGCGCGTGGCGCAAACGCAAGGACGCGTGGGAGCACTTGGGCTATGTGCTCAGCGAGATCTCTTCTGAATACCAGGAGGAAGACCGCCGCACGGAGCATGAGCTGGAAGCCGGCCGGTTGCTGGGGCTGCTGGCAGCCATAGAACCGTACTGGGCGAATCCCGGCATCGAATACTTCAACGAGGTTTCCCGGCTCATGTCCGGCGGGCAGTACGAAGATGCGATGAAGCTGGTCTACCAGGCGAACCAGACCTTCAGGACGCTGACCCAGTACATTGACCTTGAAGGCCATGACGAGGCGGAACAGGATCCATCCCAGCTGGGCAACGGTGCACCTGGCAACGCCAGGGTGCAGGCCCCGATGGTGGAAATCCTGTTGGTGGATAATGGCCCGGCGGAGGAGATCGAGCTTTTCAAGGAAGAAATCGCCGAACAGCGCCAGCGCACCGATCCGTTCCACTACAACTTCGTGGTGGTGCCCAGCGTGGAAGACGCCCTGGCCGCGATCCTGATCAATCCTGGCATCCAGTCCGTCGTGCTGACCGCCCGCTTTGATGTGCGCACGCGTCGCCGGCTCTCCTCGACGCTCAAGAATTTCATAGCCCGGCGGATGGAAGGCTACTTCCAATCCACCAGGCAGATCCAGGGCCTGCTGGACCTGGAAAATATCCTCGATGAACTGCGCCCCGAAGTCCCGGTGTACCTGATCGCCGGGGTCGCCCTGGAATCCATTGCCCACGAGATCACCGGGCGTTTCCGCCGGATCTTCTCGCGCAATGACCGGATGGACCTGCACCTGTCGATTGTCTCGGAAGTGCTCGAACGCTACCAGACCCCGTTCTTCAACGCCCTGCAGAAGTACGCCAAGCGGCCTGGCGGGGTCTTCCACGCCATGCCGATTTCCCGCGCAGGTTCGGTGCAGAACTCTCCCTGGGCCAGGGACCTGGTGGACTTCTATGGCAAGAACCTGCTGCTGGCCGAAACCTCGGCCACCTCCGGCGGGCTCGATTCCCTCTTGGACCCGCAAAGCTCCATCAAGAAGGCCCACGAGCTGGCGGCCCGGGCTTTTGGCAGCCACCGCACCTACTTCGTCACCAATGGCACTTCGACCGCCAACAAGATCGTGCACCAGTCGATTCTCTCCCCGGGGGACATCGTGCTGGTGGACCGCAATTGCCACAAGTCCCACCACTACTCGCTGGTGCTCGCCGGGGCGAACGTGAGCTACCTGGAGGCCTACCCGCTCAACGAGCATTCGATGTACGGGGCGGTGCCGCTGGAGGAGATCAAGGGACGGCTGTTGCAGCTGCGCCGCGAGGGCCTGCTGCACAAGGTCAAGATGCTCACCTTGACCAACTGCACCTTCGACGGGATCATCTACGACCCGCGCCGGGTGATGGAAGAATGCCTGGCCATCAAGCCGGATCTGGTGTTCCTCTGGGACGAGGCCTGGTTCGCCTTCGCAGGATTCCACCCGGTGTACCGCCAGCGCACCGCCATGACCGTGGCGGCCGTGCTGGAAAAGCAGCTGGAAACCGCGGATTACCACCAGCGCTACGCCGCGCAGCGTGCGGCCCTTCCAGCACCGGGCACCATGGAGCACCCGGAGAATGACCAGGCCTGGCTGGAGACCCGGTTGATTCCGGATCCGGAGCAGGTCCGCTTGCGGGTGTACTCCACCCAGTCCACGCATAAGACCCTGACCTCCTTGCGCCAGGGCTCGATGATCCACATCTACGACCAGGACTTCGCGGTGCGCAACCTCAACGCCTTCCGCGAGGCCTACATGACCCACACCTCCACCTCGCCGAACTACCAGATCCTCGCCTCGCTGGATATCGGCCGGCGCCAGGCCGAGCTGGAAGGCTATGCGCTGGTGCAGCGCCAGGTCGATTTGGCGCAGTCGATTTCGCGGGCCATGGCGCGCAACGAGCTGCTGGGCAAGTATTTCAAGATCCTGCATTCGACGGACCTGATCCCGCAGAAGTACCGCCAGTCCACCACGCAGAACCCGGTGCGCGACGGGCTGGCAGCCTGGGACGAAGCCTGGGCGGAAGACGAGTTCGTGGTCGACCCCTCGCGCCTGACCCTGGACATCAGCCGCACCGGCGTAGACGGGGACACCTTCAAGCACGAGTACCTGATGGATGGGCATTCGATCCAGGTCAACAAGACCAGCCGCACCTCGGTGCTGCTGATGACCAATATCGGCACCACCCGTTCGGCCGTGGCGCACCTGATCGAGGTGCTGGTGAAGATCTCCGAGGAACTGGACCGCAAACGTCGCCTGGATGGGAGAGTGCTGGCACTGGGCAAGAAGCCTGCGGCCGAACAGATTCCCTTGCCGGATTTCAGCGCCTTCGCTCCTGAATTCGCAGGAGGCGGCGGAAGCGGGGACATGCGCTCGGCCTACTACCTGACCTACCAGGACCCGGCGACGCATTTCCTGTCCTCCGCGCAGATCCGCACCCAGCTGGTGAACGGAGAACGCGTCGTGTCGGCGGTATTCGTCACCCCGTACCCGCCGGGATTCCCGGTGCTGGTCCCCGGCCAGGTCATTACCCTGTGCATTCTGGATTACATGGACCGGCTCGATACCAGAGAGATCCACGGCTACCACCAGGACCTGGGCTACCAGGTGTTCACCTGCGAAGCCCTGGAACAGATCGCGGCGCAGCAGCCCTGAGCGCGAAGAGCGGCTTGCCTTGAACGCAGCTTGCGGACCCACCCGGCATCCCCGGGTGGGTTCCGGCTTCCGCGGCGAAGAACGCTGCACGCAAGAATAGCTGCCAGCACGGCAAAGGCCCTGATTCGCGCACCGAATGCGCAAATCAGGGCCTGAATCGTAAGCAGCCCTAAGGCTGTATTTTCCGTCCGGCCAGATGCGCCGAGATCGCCTCGAACGCACGAATGGTCGGGAACAGCTTGGAAGCATCCTGCGGCAGCGGCCAGCTGGAAAGCTTGACCGCGACCAGCTTGGTCGCCGGATCCATATAGATCATCTGGCCATGGATGCCCAGGGCCACCGCGGCCCCGGTGGCAGGGTTCGGGAACCAGATCTGGTTCCGGTAGTGCCCGCCGGGCATCATGTTGTCGCCCGGGGACTGGGCGAACGCCTGGACCAGTGCGGGATCGGTGGCGAAGGTGTCGGCGATCCATGCCTCGGAGAGAACCTGTTTGCCGGTCAGCGCACGCCCGCCATTGACATAGAGATGGCCGAAACGCGCCAAATCGCGCAGGCAGGCGTTGAATCCGCCGTCGAACATTCCGGTGCCGAATTGGTCAACGCCCATCACCAGATCCTGCTGGGCACCGAGCTTGGACCAGACATAATCCGAAAGTAGTTCCTGCAGCGGGGCGCCGCCGGCGGCTTCCAGCACCCAGCCCAGGGCGTCGGTCTCGCAGGAACGGTATTCGAAGACCCCGCCGTGCGGTCCCTTGGCCTGCAGGGTCAGCAAGAACTCGTACATCCCGATAGGCCCGATGCCGCCACGCGACGGGGCCCAGCCGATGGCCTCCTCCAGCTGGCGCACCTCGGCATTGGGATCCAGATACTCTTCGGAGAATTTGATCCCGGAGCGCATATCCAGCAGGTCGCGCACCCGGGCGCCGGCATAGCCGCTGCGTTCCAACGCCGGCACGTAGGTGGCTACCGCCTGCTCGGTATCAAGCATTCCGGCGTCCACCAGCGCCCCGGCCAGGGAACCCACCAGGGTCTTGCTGACCGACATCAGCAGATGATCGGTCAGCGACGTCATGGTGTTGTAGTACTTCTCCCAGAGGATCCGTCCATTGTGCATGACCAGCACGGCGTCGGTATTGGTCGCGTGCATTACCCCGCGCACGGTCAGCGCCGGGTCGGTAATGCTCGCCTTGGCCACTTCCAGTTTGCCCAGCTTCTCCTCGGCCAGGTGCAGCCTGACGATCGGGCCATCGCCGCGCGAGACCTTCACGGTGGGATGGATCCTGGCGATGTTCTGGAATGAGCGCTTGATGTTCTGCGGGTACTGCCAGGTGGCGATGTTCAGCGTCTTGCTGGGAGGACCTGCCAAGTTGGCCGCCATGTGCCCGGCGGCATCAGTCGCTTCAGTTGCCATGCTCTGATGGCGGAACGTCAATTCCCTTGTATTGGGATCGGATGCAGGAGATGAAGTGCTTGGCATCGATGCTGAGCTTGGTCTTCTTCTTGCCTTCGTACTGCAGCTTGGCCTTGGTGACCAGGACCCCAAGATCGGCTCCCTTCCATCGGTAATCCTCTACGCCGTAGATGCGCAGGAAGAATGCTTCCTTGTGGGTCTGCAGCTGGTGCCAGTCCAATGCGGAACGGGAAAATTGCAGCTTGCCGCGCGAGTCGAGGTAATAGTTTCCGGTGCGTGGGGCATGGGTGATGTACTGCAGGATGTCATCGGTTTCCTTGATGATCATGTGGCTCCAGACATCAGCCCCGCTCATCTCTTCCCAGCGGGCATTGATCTCGTCAACGTCCAGCTCGAATTCCACATCAAGGAATTCAAGCAGGTGGAAGAGGAACAGCGGCACGTCGGCATAGGCTCCGGCGGTGACGTTGGTGATGGCGCTGGCCCCGGAGATGCGCGGATTCAGTTCGCCCAGGTACACCTCGTCGGTGTCGGTGTCCACCAGCACGTCCACTTCGAAGAAGCCGCGGTAGCCGGTGTCCTTCAGGCCGTTGCCCACCTTGCGGACCAGATCGATGGCGCGCGAACGCTGCGAGTCGGTGACCACATCAGGGTGCATCTCATTGCCGCACCAGCCGCCCTTGTACGGAGTCAATTCCTTGTAGCCAGCCAGTTCGGTCAGGATCGGCCCCACCACGGTGCCGCATTCGGTCAGCACGGCCTCAACGGCTACCGGCTGGTTGTTGATGCGCTTCATGATCTTGAGCTGTTCGCCGATGATGTTCTTGGCATGCGCCTTGAACTGCGCCTTCGAGTCGATGAAGAAGGTCGTCTTGCCCGAATCCCCGTAGGGGGTCTGGACCACCAGGTCCTTGCCCAAGCCGGCCTCCTCGGCCAGTTCCATGAGCTCGTCGTAGTTATCGGCGGTGCCCAGCACGTTGGGCACCGATGGTGCGCCGGCGGCATTGCCCAGCTTGGTGGTAACGATCTTCGAGTCCAGTTCGGTGCGCAAGGCGGCCGAGGGCAGGATCAGATCGTAGCCCAGTTCCTCGCAGATTGATTCGGTTTCCTCGTCGAAGAAGACCATCGCGATCTTCGGCCGGGGACCGCCCGGGGTGCACTGGGAATCGATGTATTCGCGGACCTCGGAGTTCTCCAGCAGCCAGTTGTTGATCTCTTCGGCGCTCTGGAAATCGACATAGGGCTTCTCGGCGGGGGTGAAGACCCGCGGGTGGTGGCCGTCCCAGCCGTCGTAGTAGGTGATGTAGCTGAATTTGCGGACCCATCGGTCAAGGCCCAGCAGATTGACCGGGGTGGCGCCGAGGAAGAAGATCGGAGTGGTATTGGTGCGGAAGAAATGGCGAACTTCGCTCATGTTCTTCAGCTTGCGGTCCATGCGCAGGACCTTGGCCGGGAGATTCGCGGGTTCGGACTCGTTGTAGGCCGCGTCGACGGCGACGTTAGCGCTGAGCTGATCGGTAACAACGCGCGCCTTGTGGCGCAGCTTGTCCAGATCGCTGGGTTTGGGCATGCGGTGGCGAGAAGCCGGGGCGTGGGCTTCAAGAATGTTGGCCATGATGTGGAGATGTCCTTTGAAACTGTCCGAAGAAGGGCGGTTGCACGGCACAATGCGTGACAGTTTCATGCTCAGCGCTCATCGTAAGCACCGGCACACGTTCTGCTTAACGCGTGGTGAACATTGAGCCCGCCCCCGCCGATGCGGCCTGTGACTTGGCATGCAACGGCAGGTTCGGGCTCAAAGCTAGGTAAAGGTTACTCCTTATTGCGGTAACTGGCGGCTGCTAGCCAGACACCGTCGATGCGAAATCCAGCTGCTGGAATTCGAATCCGGCCTGCTGCAGGACTTCGCTGGTGACCTTGCGGCCGGTCAACGCGACCCGGGCATTGGATCCCATGACCGCGGCGCCGATCTTGGGCAGCACCGACCCGGTGGGCAGGCCAGGCAACCCCGCGATGGATCGCAAGGCGGCCATGACCTCGGCATTGCGCAGCGGCTTCGGGCTGGCGGCATGCACCAGGCCGGCAGGGATGGAAGGCTCTTCGAATCCGAGCAGGCAGCGGATCAAGCGCAGCCAGTCTTCCAGCCCGATCCAGCTGAACCACTGCTTGCCGTCCCCCAGCGGACCGCCCATGCCGGTATTCACCAGCAGGTTCAGCGGGCCAAGCAGGGGAGCGTCGGGGTGCATCACCAGCGAGGTGCGCAAGAGATAGCGCTGCTCGGCGTTGACCGCGGCCTCGGCGAAGGCCTGCTCCCATGCCGAAGCGACCCCGGTCATTTCCGGCAGGGCGCGCTGGTCGCTGGGCACAGGGCTGGACTCGGTCAGCTCTTCCTCGCCGGCGTCGCCGAAGATGGCGGTGGTGCTGGCCTGGATCCAGGTGGCCAGCTGGGGCACCGAGGCTGCGGCTTCGGCCAGGGTCTTGGTGGAGGCCACGCGCGAGTCGGTGAGCGCTGCGATGTTCTCCGGGGTGTTGCGCTTATCGACGCGCTCGCCGGCCAGATTGACCAGGTGCACAGGATTCTTGCTGGACAGCGCGCGGGCCCAGGGCCCCTGGTGCACGCCATCCCAGCTGTACTGCTCGGCAGGGAAATCATTTTCCGGGTTGCGGGTCAGCACCGATACGGAAATGCCGCGGCAGACCAGATCGGCGACGAGGTTGCGGCCAAGGAATCCGCGACCGCCGGAGATTACCACATGGGCATCGCGTTTGCGGTGCGCACCCGGGGCGATGATCCGGTACAGGCGGGCCGCCGCAATGGCGAAGTCCTTGCACAGGGCGTTGGCCACGGTGAATTTGAAAGCGGTGGTGCCCGGGCCGTTGAGCTCAGCGGTGAAGTGCAGCACGGATCCGTGCTCATGGGGCTCTACCTGCCAGCGCAAGACCATTTCACCGGCCGGCTGCGGCTGGGTGAACTCCACCATGAGGGTGTCCTGGTTGCGCCGGGTGATGGAGCCCGAAGGCGCGGTGCTGCGGTGCAACGGGCCGAAGAACTTGCCCGGCGGCAACAGATCCACCTTGGTGCCCACGCCGCGCTGGTCGTCATGCACGATGAAGCCGTCGAAGCTCTTCATCCACTGGCCGGTCTGCGACAGGTTGCCCACGATCGAATAGACGGCCTGCGGGTCAGCGGCCAGGAACTGCGACTCGGTGCGCTGCCAGTGCGTGAATTTACTCGTGGTGCTCATCTTGGAATAGTTCCTTCCAGCTCGGTTTCTCGGGCATAGCTCTAGGCTACTGTGCCCGGTGCACTTCGGCAGGATAGACATCGAAGCCTGCCTGAACTGTTACACCAGGGTCCTGGAACGGGAAAAGCTCCCTTGGTCCATGCGGACCAAGGGAGCTTCGGATCGGGGCGTTGGCTAGGCAGTAACCTTGGCGCCGACTTCCTGTTCCATTTCGGTGAACTCGCCATCGATGGTCGGGTTCGGGCGGTAGGTTGCCCGGGAAACCAGCCATGCGACAACCAGTGCGGCGAGGAAGCCCGGGACGATCTCGTACATGGCCGAGGCCAGCACGTCCACGTTGCCCCAGATGAACACCACGACGGCGCCGGTGACCATGCCGGCGAAACCGCCCACGGCGGTCAGCTTGCGCCAGTACAGGGCCAGCAGGACAACAGGGCCGAAGGCGGCACCGAAGCCTGCCCACGCGAAGGAGACCAGCTCAAGGATGGAGGAGTTCGGGTTCAGCGCCAGCAGGGCGGCGACGACGGCCACCAGCAGTACGCCGGAGCGGCCCAGCATGACCAGGGCCTTGGGCGAAGCCTTGCGGCCGGTGATGTTGTACAGGTCCTCCACCAGTGCCGAGGAGCAGACGATCAGCTGCGAGGACATGGTGGACATGATGGCCGCCAGCACAGCGGCGAGCACCAGGCCGGCGATCAGCGGGTGGAAGAAGATCTGGCTCAGCAGCAGGAAGACAGTTTCGCTGCTGGCCTTGTCCAGCGGCTGATCGGCGAAGTACGCGACGCCGATGAACGCGGTGGCGATGGCGCCCAGGGTGGTCAGGAACATCCAGCCAATGCCGATGCGCCGTGCGGTCTTCGCTTCGCCCGGGGTGCGCAGCGCCATGAAGCGCACGATGATGTGCGGCTGGCCGAAGTAGCCCAGGCCCCACGCTGCGGTGGAGAAGATGGCCACGGCGGCCAGGATCGCGCTGTTGTCGCTGAAGGAGGAGAACAGGTTGAACGCTTCGGGATTGACTTCGGTGACCTTCGAGGTAATGTCCCCGATGCTGCCGATCTGGATGACTGCCACAATCGGCACGGCAATCAGCGCGGCGAACATCAGCAAGCCCTGGACCATGTCGGTCAGGGACGCCCCGAGGAAGCCGCCGAACAGGGTGTAGAGCAGGGTGATTCCTGCCACGAAGAACATGCCCGCAAGGTACTGCCAGCCGAAGGAAGCCTCGAAGAACTTGCCTGCAGCCACCATTCCGGAGGATACGTAGAAGGTGAAGAACACCAGGATGATCACCGATGCGCCGATGCGCAGCAGGTGGCTGTTGTCCTTCAGGCGCTTTTCGAAGAAGCTCGGGATGGTGATGGCGTTCTGCGAGATCGCGGTGTAGGAACGCAGCCGCGGAGCGACGAACTTCCAGTTCAGCCACGCGCCGATGAGCAGGCCGATGCCGATCCATGCTTCGTGCAGGCCGCCGAGGTAGATGGCGCCGGGCAGGCCCATGAGCAGCCAGCCGGACATGTCGGATGCGCCTGCGGACAGGGCTGCGACCCACGGCTTCAGGCCGCGGTCGGCCAGCATGTAATCGTCAATGTTGTTGGTGCGGCGATATGCAATATAGCCGATGCCAAGCATGGCGGCCATGTAAATTGCGATCGCAATCATCTGGAAAGTCTGGTCGGACATTTTTCCTCATTACCGTTTGTGCCTGGGGCTTTTCTCAGCCGCCATAGGCGCGGATTTCTGTGGTGCGAGTCACCACTATGGCACTAATTCTCCGGTTTGTCGCCGGGTGCCATTTGGTCTGTGATCATTCTGTTATCTAGTCGACCGTATCGAAGTCTGCAGGGGTAGCCAAAATCGCGGAGTTGCTTGCATCACTCATTCCGGGCTGCGCGTGCAGCGATTTGCGCACCGCGCGGATGGCCGGGGACTGGGTGGAGGAATGCCGCATGGCGGTGAAGATGGTGCGCTCCGGAGAGCCGGGAAGATCCACCGTGCGCAGGCTGCTGCGCTGGTCGCGCAGGACCAGCTCTGGGAGCATCGCCACGGCGTTGCCCGAAGCGACTAACTGCACGTGAGCCTGCAAATCAGCGGTTTCGTAGCGCAGGTCCGGCTCGAACCCTGCAAGCCGGCAAGCCTGCAGGGCCCAGTGCCGGCTGGCGGCACCCGCGGGTTCCACCACCCAGGGCAGTGAGTTGGCATGCTCCAAGGTGTGCACCCGGTCGAATTCTGCATTTCCGGCCGCGCCTCGTGCCGGCAAGGCCAGGCGGATCGGATCGTGAGTCAGAACACGCCGATCGAGGTTGTCGTAGTGCGGCGCGGAATGTCCCGAGTACTGCTCCGCGACCACCAAATCGAAACTTCGGCTGCTGGTTTCATTCAGCGCGTCGGCTGGTTCCTGCTGGCTCATTTCCACCCGCAGATTGGGGTGCCTGGTGCGCAGTTCGCGCAGTACCGGCGGCATGAGCCGGAGCATGGCCGTCTGGAAAACCGCTAGCCGGACGGTTCCGGACACCGTGGACATGGCCGCGGACAGGTCCGCTTCGGCGCGTTCCATGGAATCGAGCAGCTCTTCGGTGTGGGCCACCAGGATCTGGGCCTGCGGGGTGAGCTTGAGGGTGCGACCGGTGCGCCGCAGCAGCTCCACCCCGGTTTCGGTTTCCAGCTGGCTCAGCTGCTGCGACACGGATGAGGGGGAGTAGCTCAGCGCGTCGGCCACCTCGGCAATGGTTCCGCGGATATGCAATTCGCGAAGCAAGCGCAATCTTCTCAGTTCAAGCACGGTTTTCCCGCCATTCAGTTAATGGGGACTCACGGAGTCCAAATACTTCGGCAAAACCGAACGAACATCTTCGGCTTTGTTCACTTTTGCTTAAGACAATATAGGTTCATACTCGATCTTGCACACAGCTTTTCCTAGCGGCCCTCTGGCAGCAGCAGGCCGCCGGATTAGCCACAACGACATCAGCGTTCGGTGCCGAACCACAAGTACGAATTGCATCGAAGGGACCACCAGTGTCTTTCACCTCCACCCAGCACGTAGTGCCAGCCGCACTAGATGCCGACGGCAACCCGCTCACCTCGCCGGCCGAACTCGCTGACGACGTCATCAAGCTGGTGCGCCGCTGGCTCACCGAAGCTTCCGACTACCCCGTAGACGCCGCCGCCGCCCGCCTGGCCGGAGTGCTCAAGGACCCCAAGGGCCTGGACTTCACCGTAGGCTTCGTCGATGGCGTGATCCGCCCCGAAGACCTGAACGTCGCGGCAGCCAACCTCAAGGCGCTGGCTCCAATGGTTCCAGGCTTCCTGCCCTGGTACATGCGCAAGGCCGTCGCCGTTGGCGGCGCCATGGCCCCAATCGTGCCGCAGGTAGTTGTCCCCATCGCCCGCAAGGTCTTGCGCGAGATGGTCGGCCACCTGATCATTGACGCCTCGGATGCCAAGCTGGGCGGCGCGATCTCCAAGATCAAGCGCGAGGGTGTGGATCTGAACGTCAACCTGCTCGGCGAAGCCATCCTCGGCGAAGGCGAAGCGGCCCGCCGTCTTGACGGCACCACCAAGCTGCTGGAACGCGATGACGTGGACTACGTGTCGATCAAGGTCTCCTCCACCGTCGCCCCGCATAACCACTGGGCGTTCGATGAAGCCGTGGAGCACATCGTGGAAAAGCTGCAGCCGCTGTATAAGCTGGCTGCCAACAGCCCGAAGAAGAAATTCATCAACCTGGACATGGAAGAGTACAAGGACCTGGAGCTGACCATCGCGGTCTTCACCAAGATCCTGTCCAAGCCCGAATTCAAGGACCTGCCCGCCGGCATCGTGCTGCAGGCCTACCTGCCAGATGCCCTGGGCGCGATGATCCAGCTCCAGGAATTCTCCGCGGCCCGCGTGGCCGAAGGCGGCGCACCGATCAAGGTCCGCGTGGTCAAGGGCGCCAACTTGCCAATGGAAACCATGGAAGCTGACATCCACGGCTGGCCGCTGGCCACCTGGCACACCAAGCAGGACTCCGACACCAGCTACAAGTCCGTGCTGGAGTACGCGCTGCGTCCGGAACACGTGAAGAACATCCGCATCGGCATCGCCGGGCATAACCTCTTTGATGTCGCGCTGGCTTGGCTGCTGGCCAAGTCGCGCAACGCCACCGACGGCATCGAATTCGAAATGCTGCTGGGCATGGCCACAGGCCAGGCCGAAGCGGTGCGCAAGGACGTCGGCTCGCTGCTGCTCTACACCCCGGTGGTGCACCCGCAGGAATTCGACGTGGCCATCGCCTACCTGATCCGCCGCCTCGAAGAGGGCGCCAGCCAGGAAAACTTCATGTCCGCAGTCTTCGAGCTGGCCAAGAACGAGGCCTTGTTCGAACGCGAGAAGAACCGCTTCCTCGCATCCCTGGAAGCCATGTCCAACGTGGTCCCTGCCCCGCATCGCGTGCAGAACCGCCAGATCCAGGATCCGTCGCTGAGCACCCGCGTGGCCGGTTTCGCCGACGGCTCCACCGAATTCTTCAACACCCCGGATACCGACCCGGACCTGAACCAGAACCGTGCCTGGGGACGCGAGATCCTGGCCAAGATGCAGGAATCGCCGCTGGGCAAGGAACTGGTCAAGAACAACACCCTGAACAGCGCCGGCGAACTCGACGAGTCCATCGCCATGGGCGTGGATGCCGCCGCCGGCTGGCAGCAGCTGGGCTCGGCCCAGCGCGCGCAGATCCTGCACCGTGCCGGCCTGCTCTTCGAGGAGCGCCGCGCCACCTTGCTCGAGGTCCTGGGCTCCGAATGCGGCAAGACCATTGACCAGGGCGATGTGGAAATTTCCGAGGCCATCGACTTCGCGCACTACTACGCGGAACTGGGCCGTGAACTGGATACCGTGGATGGAGCGAAGTTCGTCCCGTCGAAGCTGACCGTGGTCACCCCGCCATGGAACTTCCCGATGGCGATTCCGGCCGGTTCCACCCTCTCGGCGCTGGCCGCCGGTTCCTCGGTGATCATCAAGCCTGCCAGCCAGGCCGCCCGCGTGGGCGCTGTCATGGTGCAATGCCTGTGGGATGCCGGCGTGCCCAAGGACGTGCTGCAGCTGGTCTTCGTGGGCGATCGCTCCCTGGGCCAGCAGCTGGTCTCCGATGAGCGCGTGGACCGCCTGATCCTCACCGGCGGCTACGAGACCGCGGAACTGTTCCGCTCATTCCGCAAGGACCTGCCGCTGCTGGCCGAGACCTCCGGCAAGAATGCCATCATCGTCACCCCGAACGCCGACCTGGATCTGGCTGCGCGCGACGTCGTGCAGTCGGCCTTCGGCCACGCCGGCCAGAAATGCTCGGCAGCCTCGCTGGTGGTGCTGGTGGGCTCGGTGGCTGAATCCCGCCGCTTCAACAACCAGCTGATCGATGCGGTGAAGTCGCTGAAGGTCGGCTACCCGTGGAACCCCGAATCCCAGATGGGCCCATTGATCGGCGAGCCGGGCGAAAAGCTCAAGCGCGGCCTGACCACCCTGGGCGCCGGAGAGCGTTGGGCCATTGAGCCGAAACAGCTCGATGACTCGGGCAAGCTCTACTCGCCGGGCGTGCGCTACGATGTGGCCCGCGGCAGCGAGTACCACAAGACCGAATACTTCGGCCCGATTCTCGGCGTGATGACCGCCAAGACCCTGGAAGAAGCGGTGGAGATCGTCAACGAGGTGGACTACGGCCTGACCTCGGGCCTGCATTCGCTGGATTCGGCAGAGATGGGCTACTGGCTGGAGAACATCCAGGCGGGCAACATCTACGCCAACCGCGGCATCACCGGTGCCATCGTGCAGCGCCAGCCATTTGGCGGCTGGAAGAAGTCGGCCATCGGCGCAGGCACCAAGGCCGGCGGCCCGAACTACCTGGTCGGCATGGGCTCCTGGGTGGACGCCCCCGCCACGCAGGGCGCGGCGCTCTCGGCATTCGACCAGCGCCTGCTGAACACCGCAGAACTGGATTCGGAGCAGGCGCAGTGGCTGGGCTCGGCACTGGCCAGCGACAAGCTGTGGTGGAACAACGAGTTCAACCAGGCCAAGGACCGCTCGGGGCTGGTCGCCGAGCGCAACATCTTCCGCTACCGCGCGGTTGACGTGACGGTGCGCTTCGAAGAAGCCACCAGCGGCCACGGACTGGCCGAGGCGCTGCGCGTCATTGCCGCCGGTGTCACCGCAGGTTCCCGCGTGATCTTCTCCGCTGACGTGCAGCTGCCGTTGGGCGTGCGCAACCTGTTGGCCGATAACTCGGTCACCGTGGTGCGCGAAGACGCTGCTGCTTTCGCCGCCCGTGCTGCGAAGCTGGCTGCGAAGACCGGTCCGGAGTCCGCTGCCCGCATCCGCCTGATCGGCGGCTCGATGAAGGCTGTCGCCGAGGCAGCCAACGGCAAGCCGGATGTGGCCATCTACGCATCGCCGGTGACCGCTGCCGGACGGGTGGAGATGCTTCCGTTCCTGCATGAGCAGGCGGTATCCATCACCGCTCACCGCTTCGGCACCCCGAATCACCTCAGTGATTCGCTGATCTAGCAGGCAAGCGCATAAAGCAGTGGCCAGCATCCATTTATTTGGATGCTGGCCACTGCTTTATGCCGGATGCTCTTTACTTCTTGCGTACCTTGTACTTGGCGACCAGAATATCCGCGGTGGCGGAGAGGATCGCCGGAAGAATGTAGCGCGCCAAGGTCACCAGGGTAAAGGCGAGTACGGATCCGCTGGCCGAACCAGCCACGGACAGGGCCGCAAATCCCAGGCCCACCGCGGAGAGCAGGCCGACGATCCAGCCAGCGAGCTTGCGGGGACGCAGGACGAACCAGCCAACTAGCGAAAGCACCGGCAGGAGCAGGCCCCAGACGGTGAAGTAGCCGGTGTACATCCCCTGCAGATCCAGCGCGGAGACCAAGAACCAATCGCCATACTCCACGGTGTCCAGTACCGGCAGCTTCAGCAAGATGTCCAGGACCAGCGACAGCAGGACCAGCAGCATCGCGAAGACCTTGGTGTCCTTGCGCGCTTCGAGCAACCAGAAGCTGCCGATGGCCACGAGCCTGATCACCCACAAGGCGATCAGGGAGAGCAGGCTGCCGCCGGTGACATAGTCGGCGGTGGACAGCAGCGTGGATCCGGTGACGCCGGCGATCAGCACCAGCCAAACAATGATCAGGCGGGCCGGCAGATGCAACAGTGGTTTTTCTTCGCTCACTTAGCCAAGTCTAATGAAGCTGGCTGTGCAATCCCTTTTCCTGTTCTTGGCAGGCGGGCTCAGACCTCGAGTTTCAGTGCCTTGCGCAAGGTCAGCGCGCCACCGGTGTGCATCACTGCCCTGCCGTAGATCTTCTCGGCAAACAGCAGCACGAGCCAGCAGGCAGCCAGGAGAATTGCCAGCGAAAGAATCGGCTCCCAGAAAGCTACCTCGCCGGAGAGCAGGCGGCTAGGCATTGCCGCCGAGGAGACGATAGGAATGTACGAAGCGACCACCAGGAAGCTGCCCTTGGCATACAACCCGATAAACAGCACCGCCATCAGGAGGCCCACCACGGGCCCGCTGGATTGCTGCAGATCCTCGGTACGGGTAGCCAAGGAGCCCAACGCTGCCCAGATCCCGGCCAGAAGCAGGAAACCGCCGAAGAAGAACACCACGAACCACCCGGCCACCTGGGTGACAACTCCGAGGAACGGGATCTGGATCGGGGAAATGTAGGCAGCCAGCAAGCCAATGCTGAGGAAGGCCAGGAGCTGGATCATTGCGAGAACGACATTCCCGATGATTTTTCCTGCCAGCAGCTGGCGCAGCCGGATGGTGCTGGCCAGGATCTCGACCACGCGGTTCTGCTTCTCCTCGATGACCGAGTTGGCGATGGGCATGCCGAAGAGGAATGCGGCCATGTAGAAGAGGAATGAGAAGACCAGCGCCATGGCACTGGCCATCGCGGCCCGTTCGGAATCGCCATGGAGCTGATCGAGAATGAGGTCCTCGTTATCGGGCAGGCTAGCTGATTCCAGTCCGGCCTCGGCCAGCAGCTGATCGGTCTTCACGGTTTTCATTGCTTCGCGGACCAGAGAACTGAGCTCTTGGTCGACCGCGTTGAAACCGGTCAGCGTGAATTCCTGCGCATCGGCCGAACCGGACAAGGTCGCGTTCAGCCGCTCAGCGGATAGCTGTTGCTCCGCCTGTTCAGGAGCGAGCCTGGAAATGCTCAATTCCACGTCTTCGGGGCGATCCTGGATCACCTGCTCCAGCACCCGGAAACTGGCATCGTCGGTGGCAGCCACGGCGAAATTCGACGTGCGATTGGCGAGGAATCCGGTAACGGCGACCGATCCGATGATGAACAGCAAGGTCACGATGGTGCTGATGATGAAAGCTTTGTCGCGCAGCTTGGTTTCGACTTCGCGCAAGGCGACAATGAGCCATGGAGCCGTGGTGGTGTTCACTTGATGATCTCCCGGTAGATGTCGGCCAGCGAAGGGCGATGGATTGCGAACTCTGCGACGGGCCCGCGGCTCATGGCGGTGGCGAGCACGCGTTGGGCATCGGCTTCGGAATCGAAATTCACCAATGCGTCATGGCCTGAAATATCGATAACGGTGACCCCCGGTTCATTGCGCAGCCAGCCCGTGTCGGAGCCCAGGGACAACCGGTGCCGGGATGCCTGCGTCGCACGGAGCCCGGCTGCCGATGAATTGGCCAGGATCCTGCCGTCCTGGATGATCACCAGATGGTCCACCAGCACATCGAGCAGATCCAGCTGATGCGAAGAGAAGAGCACCGGTACGCCACGCGCTGCATAGTCGCGCAGGATGGAGCTCATTGCGTCCACCGCGATCGGGTCAAGTCCGCTGAAAGGTTCGTCGAGGATGAGCACGTCGGGTTCGTGCAGCAGTGCTGCGGTGACTTGCACGCGTTGCTGGTTGCCCAGGGACAGGGATTCGAGTTTCGACTTGGCGCGGTCAGCCAAACCAAAACGGGCCAGCAGTTCCATGGCCCGTTTGCGTGCTCCGGAGCGGGACAGGCCATGGAGCTGTCCGAGGTAGACCAGCTGGTCAATGACCGGCTGCTTGGGATACAGGCCGCGTTCCTCGGGCATGTAGCCGAAGTTGGGGCGGGTGGCTCCATCGAGCGGTTGGCCGTTGAGCGAAACAGAACCGGAATCGGCGCTGAGCAATCCCATGATGATGCGCATGGTGGTGGTCTTGCCGGCACCGTTGGCACCGACGAATCCGGTGAGCGCGCCGCCAGGTACGGTGAAGCTGATGTCATCGAGCACCAAATTCTGTGCAAATGACCGTGACACATGGTTTAGCTCAAGCATGTTTTCCTCTGCCAAGTATTGTTTCTACTCATCAGCTTAGGAAACTAAGCAGCATTTGCGCTCCGTCTGGAGAATGAAACTATTGGATGAGTCCGGCGCGGTGGGCGAATAGCACGCCCTGCACCCGGTCGCGCAGGTGCAGCTTCGCCAACAGGTTCGACAGGTGGGTTTTCACCGTGGCTTCCGAGAGGGAGAGCACTGCGGCGATTTCCTGGTTGTTCTTGCCCTGGGCCAGTTCGCAGAGTACCTGGCGTTCGCGTTCGGTGAGTTTTTCCAGCTGCTGGGCCTCGGTAGTTGCCGCTGCCGAATCCGCGGCAGGGACCGCGCCGGTGCCACGCTGGATGAGCTTGAGCGTGACTTCGGGGGAGAGCAGCCCGTGGCCGGCGGCCACCTGGTGCACGGCGGCCACCAGCATTTCAGGCTCTGCATTCTTGAGCAGGAACCCGCTGGCCCCGGCATCCATGGCCTCGAAGAGGTAGTCGTCGCGGTTGAAGGTGGTCAGCACAATGACCTTGGTCTGGGTGGTGCTGGCGATGAGCTTCGTGGCTTCGATGCCGTCCATCTGCGGCATTTGGATATCCATCAGCGCCACCGTGGGGTTCAGCTCGCGAACCATTTCCAGGCCCGCTTGGCCGTTGCCTGCCGTGCCGATGACCTGGATCTGCGGATCGGTTTGCAAGATCAGTTTCAGCGACGAGAGGATCAGCGACTGGTCATCGCAGATCACCACGGTAATTTTGCTCATGTTGCCAGTCTAGTTGCCGCGTCGGAAACCACGCGCAACCGGGCCCGGGTACGCCAGCCGTGCGGAATGCGCGGGCCGATTTCCACCAGCCCGTGATGCAGCTTGGCGCGTTCGCGAATGCCACGCAGGCCGTAGCCGCCACCGGCGGAATCCGGCCGGGGACGGCCGCTGTCGGTGACCTCGACTTCTATCCATGCGCCATCGGCATCGGTTCCCGAACGCAGCGACAAGGTAGCTGTGCGGGCCGTGGAATGCGCACGGACATTGGCCAAGGCTTCGCCGCTGATGCGGTAGAGCGCGAGCGACAGGCCTGCCGGCAGGGTGGAAATGAAGCCGGGCTGGTGTTCATCGCGGGAGATCTGGATGCTCAGTCCCTGGCGTTCATTGGCTGCGATCAGCTCATCGAGCTGCGCCATGGAGGGTTCGGGGTTCCGTGCCCCCTCAGCGCTGTTCGGCGAATCCTCCGGTCCGCCGTGTTCGCGCAATACGCCCAGCAGTGCCCGCGTTTCGCTGACTGCACTGCGTGCCGAGGACTCGATGCCGCGCATCAGTTCGATGGACTGCTGGGGATCGCGCTCATGCACCATGCGGGCGGCCGAAGCCTGGATTCCCACCGAGGCGATGTGGTGGGCAATGACATCGTGCAGCTCGCGGGCGATGCGCAGCCGTTCCTCGTTGACCGCACGGTCTGCCAGCTGCTGGGACTGGTCGGCAATGCGCTGGGCCTGGGTTTCCACTATTTGGCTGGCGTAGGCATTGGTCCAGCTGACCATGCCCAGGAAGATCGCGCCGCCGAAGTACAGCAGGTTCATCAGCAGGTTGTAGAAGATGAAGGCCGTTGACGTCGGCAGCACGCCTGCTGGATCCTCGACCATGGAAGTTCCGGTGGCCGTGAGCAAGTCGGAGGTGAAGAAGGTGACGATCACCCAGGTGGCCATGAACAGCAGCACCACGCTCATCGCTATCCACAGTCCCCGGCGGTTCTTCGACCACGTGACCGCGGTGTAGATGCCGATGAAATAGGCCAGCTGCGCGCAGAGCTCCATGCCGACTTGGTAGGTATTTTCGCTTCCGGCGCCCACGAAGGCAGCCGAACCGATGAGCATCATGGTGATGGGCCAGCGCCGGCGGAACATCAGCGGCACGATCAGGGACACAAGCACGAGATAGGCGAGAAGTGGATCGGGCGCATTCTCTTGCTCGGTCAGGGAGAGTAGCAGTTCGTGCATGGCCAGCGCCAGCAGGAGGAAGCCCGAAGCGACGATAATGTCGCGGCGCAAGCTCTTCTTATCCGGAGACGGACGTTCCCAATCCACCGGAGGCAGCGTTGGGAGCCTCCGGTGTACTAGCTCGGGGAGTCGGTACATGGTGTTCCTTGATCATCTCGTTGGCCAGGCATTGGAAACGACTTTACCGGTCTGCGGTTTTCCGGGCATGAGCCTGGAGGCTTACCCCTGGCGTTGACCCGGGAGGAAATGCGCTAGGCAGAAAGGTTACTAGGCAGTAATGTGATGGTATGCACATGATTTTCCGAATCCTCATGGTTTACCTGAACAGCAAGAAGGCTTCCAAGCTGTCGATGTTCGACACCAGCTCAGTGGGCATGCGTGCCACGCTGACCGATATCGACTTTGCCGGCCACATCAACAACGGCATGTACTTCTCGATCTTCGATCTCGGACGCTTCGACTTGATGTTCCGTTCCGGTGTCTGGGACATCATGTCCAGGAATAAATGGGTTCCGGTCGTGCAGACCGAGACCATCACCTTCCGCAAGTCGGTGCGCCTGGGAACCAAGTTCTCCCAGGAAACCCGGCTGATCGGCATGGACGACAAGTGCATCTTCTTCGAGCAGCGCATCGTCGTGAAGGGCGAAATCTACGCTCGCGCCTATGTCGCCACCCGGATGACCTCGAAAAAGGGTGCGGTTTCCAACAAGGAAATCCTGGCAGCAGTCGGCTTGGAACTGCCAGCAGACATGGTGCTGCCCGAGTGGCTGCACCAGTGGCGCCAGGACGGAGCGCTGCCCAGCACCCGCAAGCCGGCCCCGCACAATTGGATCCGCTGAATCAATTCACTCGCGCAATTCCTGCTGGACCGTGCCGGGGGGACTCAACGTGCGGGAATCGGCGAAGCCTTGGCCGCATCAATGAACATGGCGATCAGTTCGGGATCCTTGACTCCGCGCGATGATTCGACGCCGGAGGAGACATCGGCGCCGAAAGCGCTGGACGCAGCCAAGGCATCAGCGACATTCTGCGGGGACAGTCCGCCGGCCACCAGCCAGCGCCGACCAGCGGCCAGATCCTTCACTGCCGCATAATCCCAGCTTTCGCCGCTGCCGGGGACCGAGGCGTCAATGAGCAGCAGATCTTCGCCCCAATCGGCAAACTGCTCCTCCGGGTCATCGCGCCGCACCGCGCGGATGACCTTGAACCCGGCCTCATGGGCGGTGCTCACATCCTTTGCCGTGCGCTGCCCGTGCAGCTGCACCCAACTCACGCCGGCTTGCGCCGCAAGCTGAAGCACCGTCTGGATCTCTTCGCCGCGGAATACCGCCACGGTGGCAATGCCTGCGGGAACCGCCTTCACCAATGCGGCGGCGCGCTGCGCGGAAATTTCCCGGGCACTGGGCGTGAGCACGAACCCGATGGCGTCAGCGCCATGGGCCGCAGCGGTTTGCACGTCCTGGGCCGTGGACAAGCCGCACACTTTGACGAAGGGCTTTGCTGCACTCACTTCGCGTTCTCCTTGGCCATATGGATTGGGGTGTAACCGCCAGGCGCGTTGGCGCGGATGGCCAACAAGTCGCGGGCGTGATTCCACAGCCGCTTGTCCTCCCCGGTGACGGGCACCCAGGGCTTGACCGGAACAGCGGTGCCGGTTTCATCGCGGGTCACCATCACGGTCAGGCAGTAGGTCGTCAGCTGCATTTCCCGGGTCTTCGGATCGCCAGAGCGCACATGCACCGCAACGTGCATTCCCTTGCTCCCGGTGTAGACCAGGCGCGCCTCCACCTCCACCAGGTGGCCGATCAGCAGCGGGCGGTAGAAGCGCACCCCGCCGGAGAATACCGCAACGGTTTCTTGCTGGCAGTAGCGGGCAGCGCATAGCTCAGCGGCATCATCTATCCACTTCATCACGATGCCGCCGTGGACCTTGCCGCCCCAGTTCACATCGGTGGGCGCCGCCAAAAAGCGCAGGGTAATGCGCTCGGCGGTACCCTCATCGGTGTATACCTGTTCATTCATGGACGCGACTATCTGCTCGCGGATCTCAATGCGCGCCAACGCACTTTCACGCATGGCGATTTCCTTGGCCGTACCCGGGGTGAACGCCGGGACCGCAGTGGGCTTGCCATTCTCGCCGACGGCTACGAAAATCACCAGGCAGCTGCTGGACTTCACCGGCCGCAATTCGCGCGGATCGCTGAAGGACACCTCGGTATGGATGTGCATGGAGCTGGTACCGGTGTACACCACCGAAGCGGTGACTTCCACCAGATCCCCGGAGTGGATCGGGTCTTCGAAGTGGATATTGCCTACATAGGCGGTGACGCAATAGCTGGAGGACCATCCCACCGCTGCAGCGTAGGCGGCCTTGTCGACCCACTCCAGCACGGTGCCCGCAGGGACAATCCCGGTGACATCGACGTCGGTCGGTGCGGCGAGGAATCGCAAGGTGACAGAATGCGGACGTTGTTTCAGCTCCGGAGTGCTCATGCACTCCAGTTTCGCGCACATCGGACATCACGGGCAATGTATGACGCTCCACGGCTCAGCCTTGCCTGCAAGCGCCCGTAGCTGGGAGCTGCCGGTTGGCTCTGGCCTAGGATAGGAGGGTGCGTAGGGTCTTTGGAATTTTTTCGGCTGCAACAGCCATCGTGGTGGCACTGAGCCTCATTGCCGCGGCCGGAACCGCCGGCTTGGTGATCGTCGTGGGCCAAGGCCTTGATGAACTCATGGCCCATCGCCCGCTGGGCCCCCAATGGTATTTCAGCGCCATCGGCGAACTGCTGATCATGGCCGTAGCCACCTTCCTGGTCCCGGTCGTGATCGCGCGCAACGGCCATGACCTCACCGGCTACCACCGCATGAAGCTGCTCAAGCACTATCTGTCCATCGGCCCGCTGGCGGTGCGCGCCGCCGGCGATGGGGAGCTGGTCCATGCAGCGATGGACTCGGTGGAACGGTCTGTGAAATACCGTTCCAGCTTTATCGGCCCGGCAATCTCCGCGGTAGCCACCCCGCTATTGATCTTGTGCTTCATCGCCTTTGCCATTGACCCGCTCAGCGCACTGATGATGCTGATTCCCACCGCGCTGGTCCCGGTCATCGTCCTGGGCTTCCAGCGGCGCTTCGGCTCCTCGAACGGAGAGTACCGCCGAGCCCAGGGCATCCTCTCGGCGACTTTCCTGGACGCACTGCGCTCGCTGGGCATGCTCAAGCTCAACGGCGGCAGCCGGTGGATGGGCTCCCGCATCCAGCAGGCCACCGAACGCGTGCGCCAGCAAGTGATGAAACTGCTGGCCCGCAACCAGCTGATCCTGCTGGTCATCGATTCAAGCTTCGCCGTGCTGCTGCTCGCCAGTGCCGCCCTGCTGGCCTGGTGGCGCGCGGGCTCCGGGGCCATCACCCCGGGCTCTGCGCTGTCCTTGGTGATCCTGAGCTTCTTGATGCTCGCCCCGGTCAATTACGTCGGCAGCTTCTTCTACATCGGGATGACCGGCAAGGCGGCCGAGAAGAAACTGGCCGCAGTCGCCGAAATCCCGATGCACCGCTCCATGGCCAACCCGCTGCACGTGGACCTGCGCCACCGCGACCTGATCCTGGAAGAAGTCAGCGCCGGCTATGACAGCGAGCATCACGCGCTGGCCGGCATTTCCTGGCATTTCCCGGCAGGTTCGCGTACTGCCGTCATCGGCCCCTCGGGCAGCGGCAAGACGACCTTGCTGCGCGTGCTCCAAGGCCAGCTCGAAGCTTCGGCCGGCATCATCCGCGATGCCCGCCAAGCCATGGGCCCGGCAACCTTGAAGGCCAATACCGCCGTGGTGGAACAGCACGCAACGCTCTTTGGCATGAGCCTGCGCGAGAACCTCCTGCTCGGTGCGCCCGAGGCCACCGACGGCGAACTGCTCGTGGCGCTGCGCCAAGTCGGCATGGGATCATGGTTCGATGGGCAACCCGGGGGATTGGCACAACCACTGGGCGAGGGCGGGGCACGCCTTTCTGGCGGACAGGCCCAACGCCTGTCGCTAGCCCGTGCCCTGCTCGCCCAGCGTCCGGTACTGCTGCTCGATGAGCCCACCAGCTCCTTGGACGTCCAGACCGAAGCGGAAGTGCTTCGGACCCTGCGAGCCCTGGACCGCAGCACCACGGTCATCACCGTCACCCACCGGCTGGGGTTGCTGGCCGACTACGACTACGTGCTGGTCATGGACCACGGACAGCTCGTCCAGGCCGGAAGCCGCGAAGAACTGCTGGCCGCCGACGGCTACCTCAAGGAGGCCATGGATGGATTCCGCCAACGCGCCGATGCGCTGCATGCCAGTGGCCGGAGCCAGCTAGGGGAGGGGAACTAATGCACACGCAGAAAATCTCCACCCTCAAAACCGTGGCCTGGCTGATTGGCAGCACCAGGGATCTGCTCCCGCCGCTGCTGCTTGCCTGCGTGCTGGCCTGCGCCACTCGACTGGCCTCCCTGGGGATCTACGCCGTTGCCGGGCTCGGCCTGGCCAAGGCCCTGCACCTGGGCGCTGCGCAGCTGCCACTGGGCCTTGGCTGGGGACCGCTGATCACTGCGGTCATCCTGCTAGGACTTATCAAGGGCGCAGTGCGCTACCTCGAGCAGTACGTAGGCCATCGGGTCGCCTTCCTTTCCCTGGCGCGGTTGCGCAACCGCATGTACGAGGCATTCGAACGCCAAGCGCCCTTTGCCGCGGGCAGCAAGAACTCCGGCGGCATGCTCGCCAAGGCCACCAGCGACATCGACAAGGTCGAAGTGTTCTTCGCCCACACCCTGCCCCCGGCCGTGGCGGCCGTGGTGGTCAGCGGCCTGGCAACCTGGGGCACCTGGGCGGTCTTCGGGATGGAACCGGCCCTGGTGCTGCTCGCCGGTTATGCGCTGATCGGCCTGGTCATTCCGGCCATTGGCGTCGGCGCCCTGCGCCGCACCGCGCGGGCCACCGCCGCGGCTCGCGGCACCCAGAATCAGCTGCTGACCGACACGCTTGCCGGCATCGAGGTGATTCACGGATTCAATGCCGGCAAACCCGTCATGGCGCGGATGCGCGAAAGCCTGGACGAAACCCGGCACGCCGCGCGATCTGCCGGAACCCTGAGCGCGGTACGGGCCACGCTGACCCAGCTGGTGGTCTGGGGCAGCCTGCTCACGCTCTTTGCCCTGCTGGGAACCGCAGGGCAATTCGGCCCGTTGATCGTACTGTGCTGTTCGCTGGTCCCATCCTATGAAGCGGTGCGCGCGGTAGACGGCTTCATCGTGGGCCTGCAGGATTCGCTGGCCAGCGCTCGCCGGCTGTATGCCACCGCGATAGACAGCCATCCGGTTGGTGAAACCGACAACCCGGTTCCGCTTCCTGCTGTTGGCACCCTGCGCGTAGCGGACCTGGCGGTCGCCTTCGAACGCCATCGGGTAGTACACGGCGTGGACTTCGAGCTGGCACCGGGATCCTTGCTCGCCCTGGTGGGCGAAAGCGGCTCCGGCAAATCGTCGGTTGCAGCCGCCCTGGTGCGCTCGGTGGAAGCTGCTGGCACCGCTAGCTTTGGCGATGTGCCGCTGGAGGCCGCAAGCTTGGCGCAACTGCGCAACCGGATAATCCTGGTTTCCCAGGAAGCGGTGATGATCCGCGGCACGCTGCGCGAGAACCTCTTGCTGGGTGCGGAGGGGATCAGCGACGCCGAGATGGAAGAAGTCCTCGAAGAACTGGGAATGGGTCCGTGGCTGCGCAAGCAGAAGGCCGGATTGCAGACCCGGTTGGGGGATCGCTTTGCCCGGCTTTCCGGTGGCCAGCGCCAGCGCGTGGCCCTGGCCCGGGCGCTGCTGCGCAACCCCGCGGTATTGATCCTCGATGAATCCACTAGCGCCCTGGATGCACGCAGCGAACAGCTGGTCCTGGAAGCAGTGGAACGCCGCCGCGGTGAAGGGATGGCGGTGCTGATGATCAGCCACCGGCTATCGATCCTGGCCCGGGCGCAGAACGTGCTGGTGCTCCATGAAGGAGTGGTGCTGGAACGCGGTGCGGCGCCAGCGCTATTGGCCGATGGGCAATCCTTGTTCTCCCGCATGGCCGTGCGCGAAGCGGACCGGATTTTGCCAAGCTGATCCACGCCCCGCTCAATGGATGGAACTGACAAGGCAGCGGGGAGATACTAGGCTCGCATCATGATGCGAATAGTGGTTCTCCTGTTCCTGGCTGTCCTATTCACTGGCTTCGTGGTGACCGCAATCCTTGCCGGCACCTCCGGGGAATGGGTGTGGTGGATCCTCGTCGTGCTCACCGGTTTGCTGGTGCTTCTGGGCATCAGGGACCTGCTGCAAAAGAAGCATGCGATCCTGCGCAATTTCCCGATTGTCGGGCACGCCCGCTACCTCTTCGAATTCATCCGCCCCGAGATCCAGCAGTATTTCATTGAGCGCAATACCGATGGCCGTCCTTTCAACCGCGACACCCGCTCGCTGATCTACGCGCGGGCCAAGGGCGCCGATAGCCATAAGGCTTTCGGCACGGAGCTGAATGTCAATGAAGTCGGCCACGAATACCTGCTGCATTCGGCAGCTCCGGTGGCCCCGGTAGCATCGCAGCACCGCGTACGGGTGGGGTCCAGCCAGTGCTCGCAGCCCTATGAGATTTCGCTGATGAATATCTCCTCGATGAGCTTCGGCTCGCTTTCTGCCAACGCCGTGCTGGCGATGAACAAGGGCGCCGCGATGGGAGAATTCGTCCATGAAACCGGTGAGGGCGGGCTGACCAAGTACCACCTGGAATACGGGGCCGACTTGTTCTGGGAAATCGGTTCAGGCTACTTCGGCTGCCGTACCGAGCAGGGCCGCTTCAACCCCGAAACCTTCGCTGCCAAGGCGAACCATGAAAGAGTCAAGGGCATCACCATCAAGCTCTCCCAGGGCGCCAAGCCCGGGCTCGGCGGCGTGCTGCCGGCTGCCAAGGTCACCGCGGAAATCTCCGAGGCCCGCGATGTCCCGATGGGCGTGGACTGCATTTCACCGGCCAGCCACGCAGAATTCTCCACCCCGCGCGAATTGATGCACTTCGTAGCGAAGCTTCGCGACCTCTCCGGTGGCAAGCCAGTGGGCATCAAGTTCTGCGTTGGTTCCCGCACCGACGTCATGGCCCTGTGCAAGGGCATGCTGGAAACCGGCATCCTGGTGGACTTCATCACCATTGATGGCGCTGAAGGCGGCACCGGAGCTGCGCCGCTGGAATACGAGGACCATGTTGGCGCCCCGCTGACCGAAGGCTTGATGCTGGTGCACAACACCTTGGTGGGTGCCGGACTGCGCGACGAAATCCGCCTCGCCGCGGCAGGCAAGGTCGCCAACGGCTCCGACATCATCAAGCGGCTGATCCAGGGAGCGGATTTCACCTTCTCGGCGCGTTCCATGATGATGGCCACCGGCTGCATCCAGGCCCAGCAGTGCCACACCAACCACTGCCCCGTAGGCGTAGCCACGCAGAACAAGCGCCTGATGCGTGCCCTGGATGTGGAGGACAAGGGCCACCGCGTCTACAACTACCATCGCTTGACCGTCACCGAATGCGCGCAGATCATGGCATCGATGGGACTGACCAGCCCGGAGCAGCTGAACACCCGGATGCTGCGCCGCCGGGTGAACCTGCAGTCCACTCGCTCCTACGCTTCGCTGTTCCAGTGGTTGCGTCCCGGCGAACTGCTCGAGGATATTCCAGGTTCCTGGATGGAAGACTGGGATGAAGCAGACGCGGACCACTTCGGCGAGCATGCACCGCTGGCCTACACCGCGCCCAAGAGCGTGGATATCACCCCATCGGTGGTTCGCGAACCAGCCGATGCAGTGAACGCACCGCGCATCGAGCCCAGGGATTCAGCCAAGGTGCGCCCGGTGCATGCAGATGTCACCCGGCCAGAAGGCAAGCCGGGAGCTGACAGCTAGCCTTCCGAATCAGCAGCCAGAGACCGCAACACCTCGTGGTCCACTTCCTCCAGCGAAGCCGGAATCCACGTGGGGTTGCGGTCTTTGTCGATGACCTGGGCACGGATGCCCTCGGCAAGATCGGCACGGTGCATCAGGTAGCGAGCCAGGCGCAGTTCGCGGTCCAAGGCCGAACGCAGGTCCTGCTCCTCACGTGCAGCCCGCACGTTGTAGAACGCGCTGGCCACGCTGGTCGGGGAATTCGCTGCCAGCATCTGCGCGGCACGCTGCGCCGAAGGATGGACCATCTGCTTCAAGCGTGCCAAGACTTCCTGCGGGGTGGCGGCACTGAAAGCATGATCGATCCAGCCGCGGTCCAGTTCCAAGGCGAAGGACTCGGGCGCACCGTGCATGACCTCGATAGCAGCCGCGATCTCTCCGGCATTCAGCCCCGCGAACTCATCGAGCTCATCGAGGATGTTCTGGGCGAAGTCCTCGGTGACAACGGCATCGGCAAAACCGAGAAGTACGGCATCGGCACCGGTGAAGGACTGTGCACTCATCGCAAAGAACTCGCCGAAGTGGCCCGGCGCGCTGGCCAGCAGGTGGCTGCCTCCCACATCCGGGGTGTAGCCGATCTTCGCTTCGGGCATTCCCATGGTGGCGTTCGCGGTCACCAGGCGCACCGGTGCGTGCGAGGCCAAGCCGATGCCCCCACCCATGGTGATGCCATGGGCCAAGGTGATCAGGGGCTTGGGATAGGTGGAGATCAGGTAATCCAGTTCGAATTCTCTCGCTAGCAGATCGACGAAGTCCTGATGGCGTCCGGTGGTGACTGCTGCATGGAAATCGGCGATATCTCCGCCGGCACAGAAGGCGCGTTCGCCGCGGCCGGTGAGCAGCACCAGCGAAATCGACGGGTCCACGGCCCACGCACGCAGCACCCGGCCCAGCTCGGTGAGCATTTCCAGGGTCAACGCATTGAGCTTGCTGGCACGGTTCAGCTCGATGTGGCCGATTGGTCCATGCACGGCCGAGATGACTACGCCATCGCTGGAAGATGCAGGGGTCTGGTTCTCCACCGGGACATTCCTCTTTCTTGGGACAGACGCAGGCACCAGTGGCGCCGCGGCGCAACGAATCAGCGGGAGAGTACCTGGGCGAGCCGGTCCAATACCAGCGCGGCCTTCGGCTTCTTGGAATTCTCCGGTTTCAACGCGAAGATGGAGCGGGCCAGGCGAATCTCGGGGGCATCCACTATGCGGATGCCTTCCGGAGCGTTGGCCATGGCCAGATCGGGAACCAGGGCGGCGCCCAGTCCCGAGGAAACCAGGCTCAGCGAGGCATTGAAGTCATCGCAGTAGGCAGCCACCTGCGGGTGGATGTTGTAGGACGAGAACAAGCGCGAAATCAAGGTGGCATCCGAGGTGCCCGGGTGGTGGAAGATCCATGGCCATTCGGCCAACTGGTCCACGGTCAGCTGGGCGTCTTCAGCGATGGGCCAGGACGCCGGGATCACTACCCGGAACTGGTCATCGCCCAACCAAGTGCGCTCCAGGGACGCTGGCCACGACAGTCCGCCGGGTCCCACCTGGAAGATCAGTGCGAGGTCGAGGTCGCCGCCGGTGCCAAGGCCTGCGACAGTTTGCTGGGGTTCGCCGATCCACAGGCGCAGGTTGATGCCCAAGGAGGACCAATCCGGTGCCTTGAGGATTTGCGGCAGCGCGTAGGTCGCCAGCGAGGGGAAGATGCCAAGCTTGATTTCCTCAAGGTCGGTAGCTTCGGTGGAGATGGTGGCGACGTCTGCCATGAGGGCGTCGAGGTCGGTGAGCACCCGTTTGGCATGGCGCACCATGCGCAGGGCACCTGGCGTCGGGGTGATGGAGCGTGCGCCGCGCAGGAACAGCGTGGTACCGGTGCTTCGCTCCAACGCTGTCATCTGCTGGGAGACAGCGCTGGCCGTGTAGCCCAAGCGGGTTGCGGCCGTGGCAAAGGAACGATGCGCCACCACTTCGAGCAATGTGCGCAGATGAACTGGATTAATCACTTCTAAAGTCTATGGCCTTTAGCCAAAGATTTGCTTAGCCCACGGCCTAGAGTTCGTCCTCAAGGTCAACAAGCTCTGTGCTTTCCTCGTCGTCGTCATCGTCTGCGGCGAATTCGTTGTCGAGCTGGTCTTCGGTTTCCAGGTCATCGTCGTAGAGGTAATTGCGCTGTGCCAGCGGGTCGAGGTTGCGCATGGTTTCCGGCATGTCGCTTGAGCCCTCATAAGCCTGGGAATCGCGTCCGTCATCCGGTTCGTAGATGTCGTTGCCGAACTCCGGCGCAAATTCTGTGGTGTCGAAATCCTTCGTCATTGCGTACTCCTTCGTCGAATACGAGGGATCCGCCGGAAGCCGGGGATTTACCTCGTGACTTCTCGTATCACCAGACTAGGACGCTGCTTCGGGAAACGAAAGACTTGTTTTCTGCTGCTGACAGTGAATGACTTCTCAGTGGTCATGTTCGGCATAGTGCTCCAGCAGGGGAGCGGCACGGTAGGCCAGGTGCGTATGGAGCGCGAAGGTTGTTTCCGAACGGGTGACGCCCTTGACGCGCAGGATCTGGCGCAGTGCTGATTGCAGCTGGTGGGTGTCGGTGGCGATGAGCCGCACCCAGAGATCTCCACGTCCGGAGGTCTCGTGGATTTCCAGCACGCTGGGGATCTGGCGCAGCGCGGTGACCACGGTATCCAGATCGCGGTGGTTCACTTCCAACGTCACGAAGGCCAGGACGTCGTAGCCGAGCTTGCTCAGATCGATGTCGCGGCCGCCGTCGCGAAGGATTTCGGCACGCTGCAAACGGCGCAATCGCGACTGCGCTGTGTTGCGCGCAACACCGACCTCATCTGCGAGTTCAGAGATTTGGATGCGGGGATCCTTGATCAGTGCGAGCAGCACTTTCAGGTCTACATCGTCTAATCGCACTATATGCTCACTCCGGGTTATCTGCGGGGACAAAATTTTGAACAATCTGCTCAAATACTAGCAAGAAATCTCTCTGGTTGCTTTCAGCAGGCGGATATTAGTGAGTGAACGCTCTGTTGTAGTAGACAAACGCAAGCAGAACGCTCAACTAACCGGTGGGGCAGCGAGTGGCCCCACCGGTAAAAACTCTTTCTGGGCATTCTTCGTGCCCAGCTGGTCTGGACTACTTTGATCCCGGGAGTGAATTTGTCGGTTATCAGCGAGCTGCGCATGCAGCCAATGAATCATCGCGTACTCTCCTGGAACCCCGGTCTGACCGCTCGACTGGTGATCACCGTGTCCGTCAGCTTCCTGCTGCTGGTCGGAGCCAACCTGGCCACCCCGCTGTATCCGGCACTCCAATCCGAATTGCACCTTGGCGCCATGGGAACCACCGTGGCCTTTGCCAGCTACGTCTGTTCGCTGATGCTCTTCCTTTCCACTGTGGGGCATTGGTCGGATCATATCGGACGCCGTGCGGCGCTGGTGATCGCGGTCGTTGTTTCCTTCGCTGGAACCCTGGTCTTCGGATCGGCCGGCAACCTGCTGGAACTGTGCCTTGGCCGTGGTTTGCAGGGCGCCGGTGTCGCGCTGGCTACCGGTGCTAGCGCCGCGGCCCTGCGTGAACTTCTTCCTGCGCGGCCTGAGTGGGCTTCGCGCTTCACCCTCTTGGCCTCATCGGGCGGTGTCGCCTTCGGACCGGTCTTGGGCGGGCTGCTGGCTCATCTGCCTGGCGGGCGCACTACCGTGTTCATGGTGCAGGCGTTCTTGCTGCTGCTGGTCCTGGTCCCATTGAGCACCCTGCAGGCCCGTCCGGCCATTGCGCTGGCTGAGCGCGGACAGCGAAGCAAGGCCCTGGCCCCACGCCGCTTGGGCGTCCCCAGCTCGGCCCGGGCACCGTTCTGGCTCGCTGCCCTCGTTGGCTTCTTGAGCTTCGCCATCTTCGGCTTCGTGCTGTCCTTGGCACCTGGCTACTTCGCCCAAGCCTTTGGCCTGGATTCGGTGCTGGTCATTGGCCTGATTGCCGGCCTGCCCTTGGGCATATCCGCCCTGTCGCAGCTGGTCGTGCGCGGCGGCAAGGCCTTGCTGCCTATCGGTCTGGGATTGATGGCGGCCTCCACCGTAGTGCTGGCCGTGGCTGCCGAGCATCGCCAGCTGCCATGGGCCATCGCGGCATTGGTATTCGTGGGCCTGGGCCAGGGCATGGCCTTCCGCACTGCTTTCGCTCAAGCGGTGGACGCGGTCAACGACAAGCAGCACGCCCAAACCGTGTCCACCATATACCTGGTGACCTACCTGGGCAGTGCTGTTCCAGTCATCGCGCTGGGCTGGGCCGTCGGGGTCTTCGGGCAGCAGCAGAGCATCCTGGTCTTCTCCATCGGCTGTGCCGTGGTGGCGGCAGTGCTAGCCGTCTGGGCACTGGCAGGACTGCGCAAAGCACGCTAGAACCGGGCGTACTGTGGAGGCATGGCTAGTCCCCTTCCAGCGCCTGCTGGCCGCGGCGCACAGTGGGCCGTGGCTGCACGCATCTACATTCCTGCACTGTGGCTCGGCCTGATCATCGGCATTTCATTCATCGAGGCTCCACTGAAATTCACCGCACCCGGAATCACCATTTCCCTTGGGTCTGGGCATTGGACGCCGCGTCTTCTTCGCGATGAACATGGTCGAGATCATCTTCTTCATTGCCCTGGTGGCCGGGTCGGCCAAGCGAGCTGCCGGCAAGGCCTGGGGCTGGGGCGTAGGGCTGGTCGGACTATTGCTGCTGATTAAAACCGCAGCGATCCGCCCGGGCCTCTCTGCGCGTACCGATGCGGTGCTTGCAGGAGTCTCCGATGGCGGATCGCTATGGCATTACGCCTATATTGGCGTGGAATTCTGCTTGACCCTCGCTCTGGTTGCGCTGCTGCTGATGGCAGCCAAGCGCTGGATCAGAATCACCGGGCGCTAGCCAGCTGGCAGGCCTCGGCGGTGATCATCACCGATTCGAGTCGAGCGTGCTCCTCGGTGGGGTAATGGATGGTGATCAGTTCATCTGCCTGCGCTGCCGAAGCGAAGTGGCGCAGGTATTCGGCAACCTGTTCTCCGGTGCCCACCGCGGTGTAGCGCATCATGTCCAGGATCTGCTGCGCCTGCGGAGTATCCATGAGCATATCGATCTCCGCTTCGGTGAATTCCTTCTTCGCGGAACGGCCGATGAAGCTTGCCACGCGATGGCGCTTGGCAACGTCCAGCAGTTCATGAGCTCGTTCAGCCGTTTCAGCAGCCAGCACGCCCACGCCGGCAATGACATACGGTTCAGCCAGTTGCTCTGAGGGGGTGAACTCCTCGCGGTAGATGCGGATCGCTTCATGCAGCGCAGCCGGTGCGAAATGCGAGGCGAAGGAATACGGCAGTCCCAGCTGGGCGGCGAGCTTGGCACCGAAGAGCGAGGAACCCAGGATGTACAGCGGAACGTTGGTTCCTGCTCCCGGGGTCGCCTGAACGGTAGGAACCCTGGATTCGCCGGCGAGATAGGCCTGCAGCTCCAGCACATCGTGCGGGAAGGAATCGGCGGCCGACGGGTCGCGGCGCAAGGCACGCAGGGTGGTCATGTCGGTACCCGGTGCACGGCCCAAGCCCAAATCGATGCGGTCGCCGTAGATTTCGGCCAGCGTGCCGAACTGCTCGGCGATCACCAGAGGGGAGTGGTTCGGCAGCATGATGCCGCCCGAGCCCAGGCGAATCTTCTCGGTGTGGTGGGCTATGTGGCTGATCAGCAACGAGGTCGCGCTGGAAGCAATGGTGGGCATATTGTGGTGTTCCGCGTACCAGACGCGTTCATACCCATGGCGTTCTGCAGTTTGCGCCAAGCGGACGGAGGACTTGAAAGAGTCGGAAATAGTTGTTCCGGGTTCAACCGGAGCAAGATCCAGAATAGATAGCTTCACACTGGGTACAACCGGTGGCGTACGGGAAGTATTCCAGTAATTTCGGCCTCAAACGCAAGGAACGGCTATCCGCAGTGCGGATAGCCGTTCCTTGGCTAAGTCTGGCGTTAGCGCCAAAGACCTTCTTTAGAGAGCGCGAATGTCTGCAGCCTGCAGACCCTTTGGACCCTCAACAACTTCGAACTCCACCTTCTGGCCCTCGTCCAGGGTGCGGAAACCCTGGGTCTGGATTGCAGAGAAGTGTGCAAAGACGTCTGGATCGCCGCTGTCTGGAGCGATGAAGCCGAAGCCCTTTTCAGCGTTGAACCACTTGACGATTCCGGTTGCCATTTTCTTATTTGGTCCTTTCAGACGTTTCTCGCCGGTTTAGTTGGCGAGCTTGGTTGTAATCTGCGCATCCTCCGAATTCCAGGATGGAGAACGGATAATGCGAAGCAGCCAAGTCATTCACTTCACGTCTAGAAGGGGGCTCGCGTCAACCGAGGTGGTACGACATTCACAAACTTCTAACGGGTACTTCGCGAATTACTTTGGAACTACATTGCCTAGCCTACGTGTTTGGTGACGACAAATGAATAACTTTGAACCAATTAATCAGAAATTTGGTTAAGCGGTGAGCCGAGTTCACCGAAATGCCGGTTTGATGACGCGGAATACGACCACGGCAGCGATCAGGGACAACGCCGCGGCGATGCCGGATGTCAGCAGGACTCCGTGGTCGAAGGCCATGGCTGCGGAGCCCAGCAGAGCTTGCGCATCGGCGGCACTCAAATCGGCGGCGACCTGGTGCGCTCCGCCCAAGGTCTCGCCGGCAGTTTGCAGCTGGGCATCGGTCAGCGAGCCGGGCGCGAGCAACCTCGAGGTGTAGACCGTATTCAGGATGGTACCCAGCACTGCAATGCCCAGTACCGAGCCCACTTCGTAGGCGGTTTCCGAGATCGCCGATGCCGCGCCGGCCTTGGAAGCGGGTACTGCGGAGAGCACCATGTCATTGGACAAGGTCTCGGTCATGCCGATTCCCGTACCGAGGACAGCAAACGCGGTCATGAGCAGGAAGGAATTGGATCCCTCCCCGGCCAGGATCACCAGCAGGTAGGCGACCGCGGAGAGGATCAGGCCGATGGCCATGATGTTCGGCGTGCCGAAACGGCGCGAGAGCGCCACCGAGAGCAATCCGAAGCCCATGGTCAGCACCAGGCCCGGGGTCATCCACAGTCCCGCCACCAGCGGGGAGAACCCTGCAATGAGCTGCAGATGCTGGGAGACGAAGTAGATGAAGCCCACCAGCGAGAAGATGCCGATCAGGTTGACCATCAACGCGCCAGAGAACAGTGCGTTGCTGAATAAGCGGACATCGAGCATCGGCTGTTCGGCCTTGAGCTGCCGGCGTACGAAAGCCGCACCGCAGACAATGGCCAGGACGATGGCCGCGGCCGAGAAGTACCACGGGGCAGTTACCGCAGTCTTGATGGCGTAGACAAAAGGCAGGAGGGTGAAGACCACCAGCAGGATCGAGAGCGGATCCACGCGGCCCGGGTTCGGGTCCTTGGATTCGGGAACAAGGATCATGCCGCCGATCAGCAGGGGCAAGAGCATTGGCACGGCCATCAGGAAGACCGAGCCCCACCAGAAGTGCTCGAGCAGCACGCCGCCGACAATGGGGCCAAGCACAGCGCCGCCGGAGAAGGCCGCCGCCCACACCGCAATGGCGGTCCGGCGTTCGGTATCATCCGGGAAGATATTGCGGATCAAGGACAACGTGGCCGGCATGAGCATTGCGCCGAAGACGCCAAGCAGGGCACGGGCTGCCACCAGCTGGGTGGCATCCGTGGCGAAAGCGGCGAGGGCGGAAACCAGCGCGAAGCCGGTCGCGCCGATCAGCAGCAGCTTGCGCCGGCCGACGCGGTCGCCCAGTGAACCCATGGGGACCAGCAGCCCGGCCAGGATCAGCGGGTAGATGTCGATAATCCACAGCAGCTGGCTCCCCGAGGGGGACAGGGCTCCGGTGATTGCCGGGACCGCGAAGGAGAGCACGGTGTTGTCGACGGAAATGAGCAGTACAGGGAACAGCAGGACCACCAGTGCCGCCCAACGGCGCGGCTTGCTGAGCACTGTAACGCGTTCGGAGATATTCGAGGTCATGACGTTCGCCCTTGGGTAGGTAGTGGAATGCGCGGCGATTTGCCCGCAATTGTTAACTATACCGTCTAGACGGTATAGTTACAATTGTTGGTAAAGTCAGATCGATCACGAACTACACCTTGGAACGGAGAACTATGGCTCGCCCACCTGCTGCCCGCGGCAAAGTGCTTGACGCCTATATCGCGCTCTTGTGCGAAGAGGGGGAGCGGGCAGCCACGCTGGATGCCACGGCCGCACGCGCCGGGGTCTCCAAGGGCGGGCTGCTCTACCACTTCGCCTCCAAGGATGCGCTGGCGGACGCGGTCATCGAGGCCGCGGAGGAACATGTTGCCCGTGATGTCGAGGGGATGCGCACCGCAGCGGAAGGGGCTTCCGTTTATTACGTGCGCACCAGCGCGGAAGTCGATACCGAATTGGATCGGCACCTCGTGGCCCTGCAACGCCTGGCCCAGGCCGGGGTCAAATCCGCGACGGAAAAAATCGAGAGCACCAATGAGCGCTGGTACCGGTGCATCCTGGATGAAGTCGGCAGCAAGGACATCGCGCATCTGGTGATGCTCGCCGGCGAGGGGCTCTACGCGAACCTGGCACTGCCAGGGACTTGGTACGAACGCAATTTTGATGGCGAGCTCAATCGCTTACTAGAGTTGGTCTCGAAAATAAAAAAGTTGGGAAACCTCAACGAATAGCGAGCAGGTAGAAATCAATGAAGAACCAGAGCGTTGCTTCTCCAATCAGAGGACGAGTTGGAGCGCTACTTGGCATCCTGCTGCTGGCACTGTCCCTGCGCGCCGCAGTGGTGTCAGTTTCCCCGTTGCTCTCCCGCATTGAAGCGGATATCGCGTTCACCGAGTTCACCACCGGACTGCTGGCCATGCTCGCGCCCATTGCTTTCGCAGTCTTCGGCCTGCTCACTCCGCGGTTGATCAAGGCTTTCGGCCTGGAAAAAACCCTGATGATCTCGTTGGGCATAGCTGTCATCGGCCAGGTAGCGCGGATCTTCATGCCCGAGGTCTATTCCTTCCTCGCCCTGTCCATCATCACCTTGGCTGGCTACGGCATGGGCAATGTGGTGCTTCCACCGTTGGTCAAGAAGTACTTCCCTGACCGTATCGGCATGGTCACCAGCGGCTATGTCACGATGCTGGCCATCGGCACCTGGATGGCCCCTCAGTTCTCTGTTCCACTGGCCAATCTCAGCGACTGGAAGATCTCCATTGGTTCCTGGGCCGCCCTGTCGGGCATCGTGCTGGTGCCATGGCTGGTGCAGCTGCTTGCCGACCGCGGGACACAGCGCCCGGATAATCCCGTCCACGCCAGCGGGCATCCGCAACCTATCGCTAAGATCAACCCCTGGAAGTCCAAAGTGGCTTGGGGCCTGGCAATTTTCCTGGCCGGCAACTCGGCGCAGACCTACGTCTACTTCACCTGGCTTCCGCCCTACCTGCAGAACCGCGGCCTCGACGAAATGGCAGCTGGCAACATGCTGGCGCTCTTCGCGATCCTCGGCCTGCCGGTCAGCCTGCTGGTTCCGCTCTGGGTGCCTCGGCTGAAGCACCCGATCATTGCAGTCCTGGTCTTCACCTCGTGCTGGATTGCCGGGCACCTTGGCATCTACCTGTCGCCAACGCAGAACACTGCGTTGTGGATCTGCCTGGCCGGCCTCGGGCAGGGCACCTTCGCGATTGCGCTGCTGATGATGAACCTGCGCTCGCGCACAACCTACGGTTCAGGCGTGCTTTCGGGCTTCGCCCAGGGCCTTGGCTATGCCGGTGCCGCGGTGGTTCCCATGCTCTTCGGCGTGGTGCAGAAAGCCACCGATTCATGGGGCGCGGCCTTCTCGATGCTCGGCGGCTGCGTCATCGTGATGCTGGTCGGCGCGATCATCATCAACCCGCCGCGCACCATCGAAGATGATTCGCCAGGCACCGAGGACCTGGGCAGGCTCGAGCGCATCGACTAGAAGTGGCGCTGCGGACCCTCGCTGGACGGTGGCGTGGGGCGGGAGCGATGCCAATGGCCCGCGGCCAACGGGACCGACCAGCCAAAGCGGATGGAAGCCACGCGGATGGCAAAAGCCAAGGCGGCAATGCCGGCGCCCACCGGAACGTTCATCAGCCCCAGATGCCAGGCCACGGCGGTGAGCGCGGCACCCACCATGGCGGCCAACGCGTAGATATCGCGCGGGTTGAACAAATCAGGGGTGACGTTGGAAATGACATCGCGCATCAAGCCGCCGCCCACGCTGGTGATGACACCAAGCAGGACCGCGGTGACCGGATTGAAGTCGTGTTCCAGGGCCTTGAGTGTACCGGTGACGCAGAACAGGCCCAGGCCTGCCGCGTCGAATAGCTGGACCAGGCGGTGCAGCTTCTGCACCGCGGGGGTAAACGCGTAGACGCACAGCGCCGCGAGCACCGGAGGCACAAAGTAGACCGGATGCGCGAAAGTCGCCGGGGACTGATTGAGAATCAAATCTCGCACCACTCCGCCGCCCAGACCGCAGACCCCTCCGAGGAAGGCCGAACCGAGCAGATCGAAGCCACGGCGCGCGGCCATCAATGAACCCGCGACGGCGAAGAAGAAAATGCCAATGAGCTCGATCAGGATGTACATTCCGGGCCTTTTGCAGGTCAATCAGTGGGTCAAGGGTCAATTATTGCTCACCGGCGATCTCAGCCAAGAATCTTGGCGAGCTTGACCAAGGTGTTGTGGTTACGGGTCGTCACAATGCGTTGCTTTGCCTGTGCGGCCATGAGCTTCCCGATGGGATTCGCGGTGCTTTCGCCCTTGCGGACAATCCACGCTACGGCACGGCCCTGGACCAGATAGGCTCCTGGCCCAGCGAGTCCCTGGATAGCGGCGCCCACCGCTTGGGCATCCTCAGCCGATTCGCAGAGCGTGAAGTAGCCATGGTGTTCGCTGGCCGGATCAGGCAAGGGCAGCGGGAAGGGCTGGGACAGCTGCTGGATTTCCGCGACGGTGCAGACAAGCGTGGGAATCGGCCGCTGGTAGTGCCCGGCCAGAACCGCATTGCAGTGCTCCTGGACTTCCAACGGATCAGAACTGGATGCGCTGAGCACCGCATTGCCGCTGGCCAAAAGGGTTTTCACGTCGGTGAAACCAGCAGCGAGAAGCAGCTTGGCCAGGTCCTTCATCAGGACCTTGACCCCACCGACATTCACCCCGCGCAGGAATACGGCGTATCTAGTCATGGATCAATCCAAGCGCATCGGATTGATGCTTGTCGAGGGTCGTTATGAGTCATAAAGATCGCTAGGATCAAGAATATGCCTACGCACTTACCCTTTGGATCATGGCCATCATCGATTTCCGCGCATGACGTCGCTGCCGGAACCAAGCCGCTGGGCGGAGCCTGCTTCTTCTCGGACAAGCTCATTGTCCAGGAAGGCCGTCCTGCCGAAGGCGGGCGCATCACGCTGATGGAGTACGGCACCGACGGCACTGCCGGTGCAGAGCTCATCCAGGCACCATTCAACGTGCGCTCCCGGGTCCACGAATACGGTGGCTCCAGCTGGATGCTCATCGAGGGCGGCACCTCGGCAATTGTTTTTGCGAACTTCGCTGACCAGCGGGTTTACCGGCAAACCGTAGGGGAGCACGATGCCGCGGCCCTGACCCCCGCCAGCGGAGTCGACGCAGACCCGCAGCTGCGCTTCGCCGAATTCACACCTGGTCCAGAAGGCAGCATCCTGGCCATCATGGAAGACCTGCGGGCAGAACCGGTACGCCACATCGTGCAAATTCCCCTGGACGGCAGCGCAGCCGAGGACCCGTGCAAGATCCGCATCCTCAGCGCCCCAGCGCGATTCGTTGCAGCGCCACGGCTGAACCCCGCGGGAACTCGGCTGTCCTGGATCAGCTGGGAACATCCGAATATGCCGTGGGACTCCACCGAGCTGCACCTGGCTGACTTCACCGAAGACGGCGTACTGGAGGACACCGTCATCGCCGGTGGAGCAGAAGTCTCGGTCATGCAACCGGAATGGCTCGATGATGACCAGTTGGCTTTCATCTCCGATGCCAGCGGCTGGTGGAACCCCTACCTCTACCAGGACAGCTCGGCACGCACCACCCGGCTGGTTGACCGTGCCGCAGAATTCGCCGGCCCGCTCTGGCAGGTGGGCACACGATGGTACCTGGCAGAAAGCGCCCGCACCCTGCTGTGCTCCTACGGCACCGGCACCACCAAGCTGGCACGCCTGCACGCGGACACCGGGGGATTGGAAGAACTCGCGCTGCCATTCACCGGCATCCGCCCGTTCGCGCTGCGTGACGGGTGGCTGCTCGCTGGCACGTCCTCGATGACCCAGGGCGAAGAAATTACCTTGATCAACCTCGACACCTTGGAACACCACCCGGTGACCCGTGGGATTGCGCAGCTGCCGGATCCAGCGGTGCTTCCGGAGGTTGAAGAGTTCGAGTGCAAGAACCTCGCCGGCCAGTCCGTCCACGCGTTGCTCTACCGGCCTTCCCAGGAAGGCTACGCAGGGATGGAGGGCGAACTGCCGCCCTTCGTCACCTTCGTGCACGGAGGCCCGACCAGCCAGGCTTCCCCGACGCTCAGTGCCACGGTTGCCTATTACACCTCGCGCGGGATCGGGGTAGTCGACGTGAACTACGGCGGCTCCACCGGCTATGGCCGCGAATACCGCAACCGCCTGCGCGGGGCCTGGGGCGTAGTCGATGTTGCCGATACCGTCGCCGTGGTCAACGCGCTGGTAGCGCAGGGCATTGCCGACCCCGCACGCATCGGCATCGAAGGCGGCAGCGCCGGCGGGTGGACCGTGCTGTGCGCGCTGACCTTCTCCAATGCCTTCACCGCGGGCATCAGCCGCTACGGTGTTTCGGATCTGGTGGGCCTGGTGCAGGACACCCACGACTTCGAATCGCAGTACATGTTCACGTTGGTCGGACCGTACCCGGAAGCTGCCGATCTGTACGAGAAGCGCGCGCCAATCAATCACGTGGCGAAGATTTCCTGCCCCGTATTGCTGTTGCAGGGGGATGAAGACAAGGTGGTGCCGCCGGCGCAGTCCCAGATCGTGGCGGACGCGCTGGCCGAACGCGGCATTGCCCATGCCTACATTCTCTTCGAAGGAGAACAGCACGGGTTCAGGAAGTCGGAGAACATCATCAAGGCGTTGGAAAGCTCGTTGGCCTTCTACGCGCAGATCTTCGAATTCCAGTCGGACGTTCCGGCGATCGTGCTGTCCTAGGACAGATCAGGACCTGGATCCGGGGCCTGCCAGGAATCCCGCAAGCGATCCATTTCGCGGCGGTCCTTCTTGGTGGGCCGGCCGGCGCCGCGTTCGCGGATCGGTACCTGGGGAATGACCAGGCGTTCGCGCGGCGGGGTGTGGTCGATGTAGCATTTTGCGGCAACTGGCGCGCCGACGCGCTTGGAGATCAGCCCGCTGACTTCCAGCTCGCGGTCGAAACCGTCTTTGCGCACACGGATGCGATCACCGGAGACAACGGTTTGCGAAGCCTTCACCGGATCGCCGTTCAAGCGAACATGTCCGGCACGGCAAGCAGTGGTCGCGGACGAACGGGTCTTGTAGATGCGTACTGACCACAGCCACGCATCGAGACGTACTTTGCCGCTTCTTGGAATTTCGACCATGGGAAAATTCTAGATCAGCAGATGGCTAGCGCCGCTGAAGCTGCTAAACCGTAGCCTCGTCGCAAATCCCGATCAGGCGCTGCTGCAGCGCTTCGGGTGCTTGGTCTCCTGAATTGGCGAGCTCCTGGAGCACATCGACCAAGTCTTGCGGCAGGCCACCGCCCTGGACCGACTTCACAATGGACGAGAGGACACGAAGTTCGCTAGCGTCAATGGTGCCGTCCTGTACCGGTGCGCAGGCCTGGCGCACGATTTCCTTGGACGCTGCATCGGTCAGCTGGTTAGCCGCGTCGGCCGCGGTGTCTTCAACAAATGCGCATCCGGTGCTCAATAGAGCCATACACGAAATCGCAACGAGCGCTGTTGCTTTTCGAACTTTCTCAATCCCCATAACAATAAATCATAGCCATGGAGATTGAGTTTCTGCTGAATGCCAACCGAGTCGATCATCTGAAGATCGGATGGCATGATGCACAATGGATCGGTGACTAGCGAGCAGAAGAACACCGCAAATGACAGCGCAACGGGGCAGCAAATCATTGCCCAACTGGCCCGGGAACTCTCCGAGGAATCCGCGGTCGCCCCCTGGCAGGTCAAGGCAGCGATCGAGCTCCTGGACTCCGGATCCACCGTTCCCTTTATTGCCCGTTACCGCAAAGAGGTTACCGGCATGCTCAGCGACAGCCAGCTGCGCCTGCTCGAAGAACGGTTGCGCTACCTGCGTGAATTGGAAGACCGCCGCGCAGCTGTACTGGAAGCCATCGCCGAAGCCGGCAAGCTGACCGACCAGCTTGCCGAGGCGATTCGCGCCGCCAGCACCAAGGCGGAACTCGAAGACCTGTACCTGCCATTCAAATCCAAGCGCCGCACCAAGGCCCAGATTGCCCGCGAGGCTGGCCTGGAAGCCTTGGCCGATCTGCTGCTCGCGGACCCAATGACGGATCCGGTGCAGGCGGCTGCCGACTACCTGAACCCGGATGCAGGATTTGCCACCGACGCAGATGCGCTTTCCGGCGCGCGTTCCATCGTGACCGAGCGCGTATCCCAGGATGTCGTTCTCGCCGGTGAACTGCGCGAACGCCTGTGGAACACCGGCAAGATCGGTGCCAGCGTCGCCTCGGGCGCCACCGCAGAGGGCCAGGGAAAGTACTCCGATTATCTGGACTATGTGGCACCACTTGATCGCTTGCCATCGCACCGGGTCCTGGCACTGTTGCGCGGTGAACGCGAAGGCGTGCTGAATCTGCAGCTCGCTGAAGCTGATCCACGCGACGAACAGGCCTTGGACGAAGCGCGCAGCGCCTACGAGAACGCTATCGCCTCCTCCCTGGGACTGAACGTTCCCACCGGTGCGCCTGCTGCCAAATGGATTGCGCAGACCGTGCGTTTGGCGTGGAAAGCCCGCCTGCTGACCCGCTTTGAATCCGACCTGCGCTCACGCCTGTTCGAAGCCGCTGAAGATGAATCGGTGAAGATTTTCGCGGCGAACCTGCGCGATGTGCTGCTGGCGGCGCCGGCCGGCAACAAGGCCGTGCTGGGCTTGGACCCGGGCCTGCGCACCGGTGTGAAGGTTGCAGTGGTGGACCTGACCGGCCAATCGGTGGAAACTGCAACGATCTATCCCCATGCGCCAGCCAATAAATGGAATGAATCCATCGCGGTACTGGCCAAGCTAGCCCAGAAGCACGGCACCACGCTGATTGCGGTAGGCAACGGCACAGCGGGGCGCGAAACAGACCGTCTGGCTGCCGAGGTCATCAAGGTGCTTGGCGGCGCGGGCGTCAGCAAGGTCATCGTCTCGGAAGCCGGCGCTTCGGTCTACTCGGCCTCCGAACTGGCCAGCCAGGAACTGCCGGATATGGATGTGTCGCTGCGCGGCGCGGTATCGATCGCCCGCCGCTTGCAGGACCCGCTGGCCGAGCTGGTGAAGATCGATCCGAAGTCCATCGGCGTGGGCCAATACCAGCATGATGTCACTGCCTCGAAGCTGGACCGCGCGCTGGATGCGGTGGTCGAGGACTGCGTGAATGCCGTAGGCGTCGACGTGAATACCGCATCCCCTGCCTTGCTGGCCCGGGTAGCCGGCGTGGGACCGCTGTTGAGCCGCAACATCGTGGATCACCGTAACGCCAACGGCCCTTTCGCCACCCGCAAGGATCTGCTGAAGGTACCGCGTCTGGGAGCCAAGGCCTTTGAACAGTGCGCGGGCTTCTTGCGCATTACCGGCGGCAAGGAGAAACTCGATGCTTCCTCGGTGCACCCCGAAGCTTATGTTCTGGCCAAGACCCTGCAGAGCAGCGCGGAGGCGCAGGGCCGCCGGCTTGAAGAGCTGAACCCGCAGGACTTCGCCACGGACCAGTTTGGCGAGCCAACCATTCGTGACGTGATTGCCGAGTTGCGCCGTCCTGCCCGCGACCCCCGTGGCGAATTCGTGACGGCCACGCTCAAGGAAGGCGTTGAGACCATCAAGGACGTCAAGCCGGGGATGATCATGGAAGGCACCGTCTCCAACGTTGCCGCCTTCGGTGCGTTCGTGGACCTGGGCGTCCACCAGGACGGCCTGATCCACGTCTCGGCCATGAGCAGCAAGTTCATTTCGGACCCTCGCGAAGTGGTCAGTTCCGGCCAGATTGTCAAGGTCAAGGTGCTGGAAGTGGATACCGTGCGCAAGCGCATTTCGCTGACTCTGCGACTGGATGACGAACTGCCTGCTGCTGGCGCGGAGGCCAGGAACTCCGGACCAGGCGAACGCAAGGGACCGGGAGCTGGCCGTTCGGCGCGCTCGGGCCAGAACCGCACTGGGCAGAACCGCAAGGCCCAGCCCGCGCAGGGCAAACCGGCTGCACCGGGCAACACCGCGATGGCCGAGGCGCTGCGCAGAGCAGGACTGGGCAAGTAGGTTAGCATCGTATCGGCATGCCTAAGTTAGGTTAGTATCGGCTACATTAACTCGATCCCAACTTGGGATGATTCCCTAATTCAGGTTTGACTAAGTGAGTCCGAACTTCGGTGACAAGGTGGCAAAACAGGTTTAGTCTGATGACATGGAACTTACAGGAAAACTGGCAGAAGCCTTCAGCACCCAGGTAACTCTCGAACTAACCGCAGCAACGGTTTACCGTCAGCTGGCAGTTGAAATGGACGTATTGAGCCTTCCCGGCATTGCTGGCTGGTTCCGCGCCCAGGCCGGCGAGGAAATCGTGCACGCGGAAAAGTTCATGACCCACATGACCGACCGCTCGGCCCACCCGAAGATTGGCGAGCAGCCTGCCCCGACTGTGAACGTGAACAGCGTTGCAGATGCCTTCGCGGCTTCCTTGGCCCACGAGCAGAAGGTCTCCGGAGCGATTCGCGAGCTGTACCGTTTGGCGCAGACCGAGGGCGACATCGACTCCCTGCCGCTGCTGCACTGGTTCATCGATGAGCAGGTTGAAGAGGAAGCCACCGTTGGTGAAATCCTGGATCGAGTCAGGATGATCGGCAACGATGGAAGCGGTCTGCTGCGACTGGATGCAGAGCTCGGCTCGCGTTCTTCCGCATCCTAAGAGGCGGCGAAGCACGCATCTTCTAAAAATGGAATAAACTTAGGGAAGCAACCGGTGGTTGCTTCCCTAAGTTTTTTCATTTGAGGTGGTTGTGAACCAGGTGGGCTATCCACATCAGTCGGCTCGGACGTCGTCCATTGCCAATACCCACCGGACGACTGCCTCGCTCAAGCTGCGCAAGGGCGCCGGCCGCCACTACGTAGTGCAGAGCCACTTGGAGCACGGCACAGAGCTGGTCCTGATTGAGGTCAATGGCTCGTGGGCGCATGTTCTCGTGCACCAGATCTACGGTTGGCTGCCGAATATCTATCTTGAAGCGATCCCGGCGGTCTTTGACGAGCCGGTAGTCGCCGAAGACGATGAGGAGCTGGCCGAGCCAGTTCTTTCACGCTATTCATTGATCGAAGCCACCCATGCTACGACGGCAACGTTGAATCTGCGCAAGGGAAGCGGCACGGGGTATCCGGTGCTCAAGGTCATTGACCAGGGGTCCAAGGTCCGCTCGATGCTCGAGCAGGGATTGTGGTCCCAGGTGCAGTGCGGCAAATTGCTGGGCTGGGTTCCCAGCATGTACCTGCAGGAGATTCCCTCCCGTCCAGCCAAGGGCGGGCTGATCGCCGTCCCCAACCAGCGGGCACTGACCACCATCGGACTGAACGCGAGACGCGGTCCTGGCGACCATTACTCGCTAGTGCGGATTCTCCCAGCAGACACGGCCGTGGTCATCGTCGCGCGCCAGGGCGCGTGGCGGCAGATTGACCGTGACGGCGAAGAAATGTGGATCCCTGCCAGTCAGCTTCGCACGGTGTACTGACCAGATTCGATTCTGCTTCAGGCGATCTGCAGATCCGCAGACGAAACCAATCCGGATTCTGTAGCCACTACTGCCAGCTGCACACGATTGGTGACGCCCAGTTCCTCCATGATGCGCGCCAAGTGGAGCTTCACCGAGCCCTCGGAGATGTGCGCGATGCGGGCGATCTGAGAATTGGTGAGCCCGGCCGCGACGAGGCGCACCAGGCTGCGATCACGTTCGCTGAGCTTGCGTACAACGGATTGCTGGTCTGAGCGGCGCACGATTTTCGCGGTCGATTCCCAACCGTCCGACGGCTGGGCAAAAAGTTGGTAGCCTGCAGCGAGCATGCGCAATGCGCTGGGCAGTTCCGAGCTGATGGAGCTTTTCGAGATCAGTCCCGAGCTGCCAGCATCGTAGGCCTTGGAGATGTCGTCCCGCTGGTATCGGGCAGCCAACACCACGATCTTGGTATTCGGTGCACTCTCGGAGATTTCCCGAATCGAGCAATACAGATCCGTCCCATTCAGCGACGATTCCAGGATGACGAGGTCCGGCTCCAACTCGGTTGCAGCTTGAACGGCCTCGGACATGCAATCCGAAACATGCTCGATCACCATGTCGCTGGCCTCGGCTAAGACTCCAGCAATCCCGGCCCGTGAGAAATGGTCACTATCAGCCAGATGAATGCGGATGTGCGACATACAAGAATCCTCCATCACTACGAACTGGTGTTGTCCTGGCCAATCCTTCCTAACCCGTTCTGCGGTGGGGAAAGCTAGCAGGTGATTCACAGTCTATGGCCAACTAGTCAAATCCCTTGGCTTGACAGATAGCATTGCGAGGTTGTTGTCATATTGTTACATCACTGTTTGGGTAAATTTTCAGGTCAGTGGTTGTAAGTGCATTATTTTCTCCAATGGCAGGAAGTTAAATTACTGCCCAGTATTACCTGTTGGCCATCGATTCTGACCGTATGGCCAAGAAGTTTGACCTGAGTATGCAAAGAAATGGCTGAAAGAAACCTGTGAGCCGGGGTTCGTCCAGCATAGGGTCAAATAGGAGCTCTTTGGGGTTCCCTAGATCACAACCAACTTTTGGAGGATAGTGGTGCAAGCAAATAATTTGCCACCTAAGAATGGCAAGAAACCGCGTGCCGCACGCCGCGTTCTTGCAGGGGCAGTCGTTGCCAGCCTATTCGTGGCTCCTACCGTAACTGCCGCATACGCGGCACCTGCTGACGGCTCTGAAGCCCTGGGTCGCGTACTGGATCTGAACTTGCTGGACATTCCTGTTGCTGACGCTGGTTTTGCCTATGCTGGCAATCCAAGCGCGCCGGGCCCAGTTCATAATCCACTAAACGTTGAAGCTTTGGGTGCTCTGAACCTCAACTTGGGTACAGGACTCAGCAACGTGCCATTGATCAACGGTGACGGCACTGGACTTCTGACCTTGGGTGAAGCTGGAGTTCTTAGCTCGTACGCCGAAACCCCGAGTGTGACTAGCGCGAAGGCGGGAGCAGGCGCAGTCAGTGCTGATGGAACCATCGGTCTCGACGGCACTAACTCGGGCGATATGACTGCGAACGTCGACTTGACCCGATTGCTTGGTCAACTCGGTGTAGACGGATTGACCGACCAGATTGTCGACGAAGCATCGTTGGAGATCGGCGCGTTGGGCTCAACCGCTGACAAGACCGACGGCACCTTGGATACGCAATACCTAGTCGCAGGCGCGTCTGCCACCGTTAGCAGCCCTGCAGTCGAGGGCTTGACTAGCGCGCTAGGCGCCGTTGTCGATGATCTTGGTACGACACTCAACACTGGTTTGTCGACTGAAGGTGTACTGGGCACCATTACTTCTGGCCTTGAAGCAATTGATATCGATCTGCGCCCTCTCGCGCGTATCGGTGTCACAGATTCAACGGTTGCCCTTAATGGTATTGACGCGGCTTTGTCGCAAGTCAAGAACGACGTACTGACTGGCGTCGTCACTTCTGATACTGGGCTGGTAACCATTGATCTCGGGTCAGGCGACATTAGCGTTGACCTTTCAAAGATCACTACTGGCGGACTCAATGGTAAGCCTGCAAATTATGAAGTGCTAAGCACCACGGCAGTTCAGGAAATTGCAGATGAGATCACTCTTGCACTTTCGAATTTAGTAACGGATCTTCGCGACAGTATGGTTGCGGCGCTTGACCAAATCGACATCGTGGTAAATCTTGGCCTAGAAGCGCGTTTGCTACTTCCCCTGGCATCAGGTACCGCAACCGTAGAAGGAAGCGTTGCTAGCTTCTTGGGATTAGTTGAAGACCAGCCGACGACGAACGTCGATCTGACTCTGGCGGGACTCGACCTCGGAGCCCTTATTACTCCTTTGGCCACTGGTGTAGTGGATGTCGTGGGCAGTGCCTTGGGTACCTTGGTCAATCCGGTAATTGACGGACTGCCTGGCGTCATCACCGGAATCGTCAATGGCGTAACGGATCCTCTGGAACCAGTAGTTGAAGGGGTTCTCAACGAGATCGTTGAGATCACCGTCAATGAGCAGGGAACCACTGTAATCGACGATCCGGATAGCGAGCAGGATTCTACGGAGGCTGGCGACTACGTTGCTGCGCTTTCGGTGACGCTGCTGCCTGCAATGGGTGATAGTGCAAACAAGATCTCGTTTGCACGTTCCGAAGTACGAGCTGCGGATGAAGCATCAGTCATCATCACTTCCCCGGAAAATGGTGCACAGATTCCGGAAGGCGAAGTCGTTACCGTTGAAGGTTCTGCTCAACCAGGCAAGACCATCACCGTAACGCTAGATGATTTGACCGAGGAAGCCATCGTTGGCGAAGACGGGACTTGGACCGTCGAGTTTGAAGGCGTGACTCCCGGTGAAAAGACTGCAGTAGCGACTGACGGCGACGATGATGCGAATTCTACGGACGAAGTCACTTTCGAAGTAGTTGCCGCAGCGGTTGATGCTGACGCTACCGATGCTGATGCAGTTGATGCTGACGCTACCGATGCAGTTGATGCTGACGCTACCGATGCAGTTGATGCTGACGCTACCGATGCAGTTGATGCTGACGCTACCGATGCAGTTGATGCTGACGCTACCGATGCAGTTGATGCTGACGCTACCGATGCAGTTGATGCTGACGCTACCGATGCAGTTGATGCTGACGCTACCGATGCAGTTGATGCTGACGCTACCGATGCAGTTGATGCTGACGCTACCGATGCAGTTGATGCTGACGCTACCGATGCTGATGCCGTTGATGCTGACGCTACCGATGCAGTTGATGCTGACGCTACCGATGCAGTTGATGCTGACGCTACCGATGCTGATGCCGTTGATGCTGACGCTACCGATGCTGATGCCGTTGATGCTGACGCTACCGATGCAGTTGATGCTGACGCTACCGATGCAGTTGATGCTGACGCTACCGATGCAGTTGATGCTGACGCTACCGATGCAGTTGATGCTGACGCTACCGATGCTGATGCCGTTGATGCTGACGCTACCGATGCTGATGCCGTTGATGCTGACGCTACCGATGCTGATGCCGTTGATGCTGACGCTACCGATGCTGATGCCGTTGATGCTGACGCTACCGATGCTGATGCCGTTGATGCTGACGCTACCGATGCTGATGCCGTTGATGCTGACGCTACCGATGCTGATGCCGTTGATGCTGACGCTACCGATGCAGTTGATGCTGACGCTACCGATGCAGTTGATGCTGACGCTACCGATGCAGTTGATGCTGACGCTACCGATGCTGATGCCGTTGATGCTGACGCTACCGATGCTGATGCCGTTGATGCTGACGCTACCGATGCAGTTGATGCTGACGCTACCGATGCAGTTGATGCTGACGCTACCGATGCTGATGCCGTTGATGCTGACGCTACCGATGCTGATGCCGTTGATGCTGACGCTACCGATGCAGTTGATGCTGACGCTACCGATGCAGTTGATGCTGACGCTACCGATGCTGATGCCGTTGATGCTGACGCTACCGATGCTGATGCCGTTGATGCTGACGCTACCGATGCAGTTGATGCTGACGCTACCGATGCAGTTGATGCTGACGCTACCGATGCAGTTGATGCTGACGCTACCGATGCTGATGCCGTTGATGCTGACGCTACCGATGCTGATGCCGTTGATGCTGACGCTACCGATGCAGTTGATGCTGACGCTACCGATGCAGTTGATGCTGACGCTACCGATGCAGTTGATGCTGACGCTACCGATGCTGATGCCGTTGATGCTGACGCTACCGATGCTGATGCCGTTGATGCTGACGCTACCGATGCTGATGCCGTTGATGCTGACGCTACCGATGCTGATGCCGTTGATGCTGACGCTACCGATGCTGATGCAGTTGATGCTGACGCTACCGATGCAGTTGATGCTGACGCTACCGATGCTGATGCCGTTGATGCTGACGCTACCGATGCTGATGCCGTTGATGCTGACGCTACCGATGCAGTTGATGCTGACGCTACCGATGCAGTTGATGCTGACGCTACCGATGCAGTTGATGCTGACGCTACCGATGCTGATGCCGTTGATGCTGACGCTACCGATGCTGATGCCGTTGATGCTGACGCTACCGATGCTGATGCCGTTGATGCTGACGCTACCGATGCTGATGCCGTTGATGCTGACGCTACCGATGCTGATGCCGTTGATGCTGACGCTACCGATGCAGATGGCACGGATGTGGACGGCGACGAAGACGGTGAATACCTGCCAGTGGACATCGTTACTCCACTCGAAGGCTCGACTGTTGAAGGACCTAACGTGCTCGTGAAGGGCACCTCGGATCCAAATGCTGTGGTAACTGTCAAGGCTACCGAAGTCGCTGATTCCGCTATTGCAAAGGTGTTCGCATTCTTCCAGAACGCCATCGCAGCTCCAGAGCTCGTGGTTACGGCAGATGATGAAGGCAACTGGGAAGTAATCTTCGAAGAAGTTGAAGTTGGCCAATACTCGGTCTTCGCCGATGACGGTCGCACCAACGACACCACCACCTTCCAGGTAGTTGAAGCTGCAGTAGATGCTGACGCTACCGATGCTGACGCTACCGATGCTGACGCTACCGATGCTGACGCTACCGATGCTGACGCTACCGATGCTGACGCTACCGATGCTGACGCTACCGATGCTGACGCTACCGATGCTGACGCTACCGATGCTGACGCTACCGATGCTGACGCTACCGATGCTGACGCTACCGATGCTGACGCTACCGATGCTGACGCTACCGATGCTGACGCTACCGATGCTGACGCTACCGATGCTGACGCTACCGATGCTGACGCTACCGATGCTGACGCTACCGATGCTGACGCTACCGATGCTGACGCTACCGATGCTGACGCTACCGATGCTGACGCTACCGATGCTGACGCTACCGATGCTGACGCTACCGATGCTGACGCTACCGATGCTGGCGATAACGACAGCAACGATTCGGGCAAGAACGATTCTAAGAACGATTCCAAGAAGGACAAGTTGGCCGACACCGGCGCAAACGCTCCACTGGTAATCGGCGGAATCGCCTTGCTGCTGGTCCTCGCAGGTGGAGCCGTAACCGTGCTCCGTCGTAAGAAGGCCTAAGCTATCGTAAAGTAGCACCATAAATCTTGAGCTGGGCAGCTGATATTAGCTGCCCAGCTCAAGACTTTTTATTTGGCACATGACTTAGATGTGGCTGCGCATCTGAACCTTGTTCTGTTGGAATATAGTTCTCTTAAATAGGCGAGTAATCGATACAGAAGATTTCAGTAGCTGGCTGAATGCCCGGCAAAGTGTTCAGCAGAGACCGATGTCGATAGAAAATTTGGGCAATGACGGCAAGCGGAATGACGCCCTGACATTCGAGAGGTAAGGATGACCAAAAAAGGTCACACGCGAAGGCTGATAGCCGTAATTGTTGCGTTGGTAATGGTCCTTGGTTATAGCGCAGTAGCAGTATCCATGGCAGTGGAAGCATCTAATCCAGTGAAGCGCGAATTATCGCCGTTCTTCAGTCAGAAATGGAATGTTTTTGCTCCCAATATTCAGAAGCGCGACTCCTACTTGGAGGTTCGCTCCCGGGCATATGACGACGACGGGAAAATCACAGAATCGGAATGGATTCCCGTTACCGAAGTAGAGCGACTACTGAATAAAGGCAGCTTGGCCCCCTCCCGGATTCAAAAACTTTCTCAAAACACCACCAGTGTTTACCTCTCACGATTCAACAAGCTGAAGTCCGATCAGCGGGAAACTGCACGGAAGAACTTTGTCTCTGTTGACGGTAAGAAACGCGATGTCATGACCGACAGTGAAGTCGTCAAAGCCATCCAGGGTGAAGAAAAAAACTCATCACGTGTAGTGAGCTTTGTACGTATGGATTACATGCTTGTTCGCTACGCCACGGTTTACTCTGAAGCCTATACCGGGAAGAAAGCACGTGATGTGCAATGGCGCATCGTCGGAGATCGAAATAACGACTTCAACCACCGCTTCATGGACGACGCGCAATTCGAAACGAGCGTGCGAACCTTCGGATGGCGTGCGGCTGATGCCAGCCCGTACGAACATGCCGTGGAGCATTTGGAGAACATGATTGACCGCCAGGAAGGCCGATAGGAAATGACATCTCTTATTGATAAATTCGGTAACTGGCTTCTCGAATCTAAACACTCTCTGATCAGCTTCTCGTTGCTGCGTATTATTTACGGCATCGGTATGCTCACCGTCTTGCTGCCAAGCATGGAAGACCGTTCCATACTTTGGGGGCCAGCCTCCTGGTGGGTTGATCCGGAAGCCAAACGGCGCGGCTACTGGACCTTTGACACGATTCTTACCAAGAGCGACGAATTGCTCTTCAGCCTTGGGTACATGGCTTTCATAGCCATCGTGCTGATCTTCATCGCTGGCTGGAAGACTAAGTACATCACGCCGTTGTTCCTGCTGTTCCTCGTTGCGTTGCAGTCCAACAACCCATATCTCACCAACGGCGGGGATACGCTAACGCGAATTACCTTGCTCTTCCTTGTTTTCGCCAACCTCAACGAGCATTTCTCAGTGGATTCTTGGTTGCGGCGACGTAAGGGAAAGACCGTCAATCGCAAGAACAAGCCAGCATGGAACGCGGTCCACAATATCGTGCTTCTGCTGTGCATGGCGCAGATCGTCATTGTCTACGTTATCTCCAGCTATCTGAAAGTCATCGGGGATAACTGGCTTGATGGAACGGGCTTCTACTATGCCTTGAATTTGGAGTCTTATCAGATCTACCCAGGACTCAACGAGCTGATTTGGCAGTCCAGTTTGTTCATCAAAATATCATCGTGGATGACTCTGATTGCCCAGGGCGGTTTCATCATTTTCATTCTGTGGCGCAAGCTGCGTCCATGGGCTGTGGCGGTCCTATTCACTATGCACATGGGCATCGCGCTTCTACTGGCAGGTCTCTGGCAGTTCTCGTTGGTCATGATCGCTTTGGACTTGCTCTTCATTTCCAATAAGGAATGGGCGGCGATCGCTGGATTCGTGAACAGAAAGATTCTTCGAAGGCGCTCGATCGAAGACGAACTTTTCGAAGAAAAGGAACTGGTTGCAGCTGGACGATAGCTAAACACAAAAATATGGGGTAGCTGAACTTTTGGTTCAGCTACCCCATATCGTTTAAAGAATTATTCGCCTACGTAGAACAGGCGCTTGTTCACGAATTCGTCCATGCCCAGCGGGCCAAGCTCGCGGCCGAAGCCCGAACGCTTCACGCCGCCAAACGGCATTTCTGCACCCTCTGCGCTGGCTGCATTCACGTTGGTCATGCCGGACTGCAGCTTCTGAGCCACCCTGGAGGCACGCTCGACGTCGGTGGAGTGCACCGAACCGCCCAAGCCGTAAATGGTGTCGTTGGCCAGCTCAGTGGCTTCCTCGTCGCTGGATACCTTGTAGACCACTGCTACCGGGCCGAAGAGCTCCTCGTAGTAGGCACGCATCTCCTTGGTGATGCCGGTGAGCACCGCAGGGGAGTAGTAGGCCGAAGGGCCGTCGTGCAGCACGCCGCCGGCGTGCAGGGTAGCGCCCTTGGCCACGGCGTCCTGGACCTGCTCGTGCAGGGACTCTGCCGCCTTGCGGGAGGACAGCGGAGCGAAGGTGCCTTCGGCTTCCGCCATCGGGTCGCCAGGCTGCAGGCCTTCGGCACGCTTGGTCAGTTCGGAAACGAACTCGTCATAGATGTCTTCCATGACGATCATGCGCTTGTTCGAGTTGCAGGCCTGGCCGGTGTTGTCGATGCGGTAGCCCCAAGCGGTATCCACGATGCCCGGTACGTCATCGGAGTCCAGGACAACAAATGGATCCGAGCCGCCCAGCTCCAGTACGGCCTTCTTCAGGTTGCGGCCGGCCTGCTCGCCGATAATGGCGCCAGCGCGCTCCGAGCCGGTCAAGGAAACACCCTGGATCCTGGAATCGGCGATGATGGTGGAGATCTGGTCGTGGGTGGCGAAGAGGTTGTTGTAGACGCCGGCCGGTACTCCAGCCTCATCCATGATTTCCTGGATGGCCAGTGCTGAACGCGGGCAGGACTCGGCATGCTTCAAGATGATGGTGTTGCCCAGCATCAGGTTAGGTGCCGCGAAGCGCGCTACCTGGTACAGCGGGAAGTTCCACGGCATGATGCCCAGCAGCGGGCCAACCGGGCGCTTCTGAACGACGGCCTTGCCGCCGGAGAAGGACTTGATCTCCTGGTCCGCTGCCAAGGCTGGTCCCTCGGTGGCGAAGTACTCGAAGATCTCCTGGCAGAATTCAGCTTCGCCCACGGCCTCGGACAATGGCTTGCCCATTTCGGTGGTCATGATCCTGCCGAGTTCTGCTGCGCGCTCGGCGAAGAGCGTGCCTACCTTGGAAACAATCTTGGCGCGTTCGTTGATGTCAACGTCCTGCCATGATTCGTAGGCGCTCTGCGCGGCAGCCAGCGCCTGTTCGACTTGCTCATCGGTGGCCGCGGCGAATTCCTCGACGACTTCACCGGTTGCCGGGTTCAAGACCTTGTAGGTTGGGGCGCTCATCAATGCTCCTGTCGTATGCACAAAAGTGGTCAGCGTAAGCCGTGTGGATCTAACGCTAGCGGACTCCACGCAATAAATGAATGTAATTCACTTCATATTGCGTCTACTCCGAGCTTATCCGCAGAAACAACATTCAGCCACCAAGGAACAGCAGGTATTTGGCTTGAGTGGAAGTTGCAGACGGAAGCGAATGAAAAAGCCGCGGTTTCCAAGACTTGTCTCGGAAACCGCGGCTCAAGAACACAGGTATTACCTGTGTGATCAGTGGATTACTAGCCGATAGCGGAAGAACGCCACCAGTCGATTCCGGCATCGCCCTGGGCGATCTTGGCAATCTGGGCCAATTCCGCGTCGGAGAACTCAAGGTTGTCCAGCGCGCCCAAGTTCTCGTCGAGCTGCTTGGTGGACGAGGCGCCGATCAATACCGAGGTTGCCGCGCCATCGCGCAGCAACCAGGCCAGGGCCATCTGCGCCAGCGACTGCCCGCGCGTCTGCGCAACCTCGTTCAGGCTGCGGACCTTGGCCAGGTTCTGATCGGTCAGCTGGGCTTCGAGCGAACGGCGTCCGCCTTGGCGGACCACATCAGTGGTTTCCAGGTACTTATCGGTGAGCAGGCCCTGGGCCAGCGGGGTGAAAGCAATGGTGCCCATGCGTTCCTTTTCCAGGGTTTGCAGCAGGCCGTGCTCTACCCACGGGTTCAGGATGTTGTAGGAAGGCTGATGGATTACCAGCGGGGTTCCCAGGTCCTTGGCGATAGCGGCAGCCTCGGCGGTGCGTTCTGCCGAGTACGAGGAGATGCCCACGTAGGTGGCCTTGCCCTGGCGAACCAGGGTATCCAAAGCGCCGATGGTTTCTTCCAGAGGAGTCTTCGGATCGAAACGGTGCGAATAGAAGATGTCCACGTAGTCCAGATTCATCTTCTTCAGCGAGGCTTCGCAGGAGGCCAGCAGGTACTTGCGCGAGCCGAAGGTGCCGTGCGGGCCTGGCCACATGTCGTAGCCGGCCTTGGAGGAGATGACCAGCTCGTTGCGGTAGGGCTTGAAGTCCTTTTCCATCATGCGGCCGAAGTTCTCTTCGGCTGAACCTGCCGGAGGACCATAGTTGTTGGCCAGATCGAAGTGGTTGATGCCGTTATCGAAAGCGTGGCGCAGGATCTCGCGCTGGGAATCGAATGGACGGTTATCGCCGAAATTCCACCACAGTCCCAGGGACAGCGGGGGCAGGCGCAGGCCGGAGTCGCCAACGCGGCGGTAGCCGAAGTGCGCATAGCGGTCTGCGGCAGCAGTGTAGGGACGGTGCAGTTCCGGGATGGACGGGAGGCGTTCGTATTCCACGAGGCACCTTTCTGCCAGGTCAAGCGCTGGCGAGCGGAAATCGATTTGACGTCAGTTTCCACAATAGGCCAGAGCCTGAACTAAATAAATAGCGCAAAGGTGGATCCGCTGTGTGCGTAATGGTTTCGTGGATTGGGATTAAATGAAGAACCGACCCGCCAGGCCAAGGAGGTAACGCCTGTGCGGATCGGTTCATCTAGATCACTCGCACCTTGAGAAGGTAATAACCACACTAGGAGCTGAAACTTGAAAGTAGCTGAATGCGAGGTGTGCGGTCTCTTGGGAAAAGGCTTTTGCTAATAATTCGAAGGCGGATCCGAAGCCGGGAATGACTCGTCTTCCCACTCTTCGACGAGAGCTTCATCGTGCTCGTCATGGCGCTTCTTTTCTTCTGCGGCCAGCCGCAGCTTTTCCTCTTCAGCGCCACCGGGCTGCCCAGCAGCTGATTGTTCAGGCATGATCTTCCTCCCAACTTCCGTGGGCCACCCCCTGCGGATGGCTGGACCCTGTGTCTTCAGTGTTCACCTATTAGCCGCGGATGTCGAGGGCGGCGGCAAACACTGATTTCGCCTTCAACGTCAATACAGGATTTAATCGAAGGCATGCCGATGATCAATAATCCCGCAGATGGTTCCGAAATCTTCTTTGACGATGACGGGGCTGCCGGGGAGCCGATTCTCTTCCTCCATGGCTCCGCCCTGTCCCGGTCCATCTGGAGAGGACTCGGCTACACCAAGGCGTTGGGCCAGGGGCACCGCACCATCCGCATGGACCTGCGCGGGCATGGCAAGTCAGCCAAATCCCATGACGTAGCCGACTACACCATGGACAAGGTGGCCGGCGATATCCGCGCGGTGATGGATCACCTGGGCATCGGACGTATTCACATTGTCGGCTACTCTTTTGGCGCACGCACCGGGCTCCACCTGGCCATGCACCACCCAGAGGAGGTGATCTCGCTGATCATGCTCGGCGGCACCTACGAAATTACCCCCGGCGAAATCGGGAAGCTCTTCTTCCCCGGCTACCTCGAGGTCCTGCGCAATGGCGACATCGAAGGATTCGTCACCGGGCAGGAAAAGAATGGACGCCTGGATCCAGCAACCCGCATGGCCTTCAAGTCCAACGACCCGCTGGCCCTGGCTGCCTACTACGAGGCCGCCGAGACCCTGCAGAACATCAATCTGTCCGAGCTGGGCAAGATCAGAATCCCGACCTTGCTGCTGATCGGCACCCGGGACCAGCCGCGCTTCGACCAGAACAAGATCATGGTCCGCACCTTGCCCAATGCGCGCATGGTGGCCTTGCCGGGGCGAACCCACGGCAGCACCCTGTTCCCGATTGAGCCTGTGGTCAAGGCCATCGAGTCCTTCTGGGCTGGACGCCAAGCATGAGTTCGGCCCGCTTCGACCTGAACAGGATTGCTTCAGGGCTGGCTTTCGGTCCCAGCAGGGAGGAACTCCATGAATCCTTGGCGGCTAATCCTGCCCAGCCGTTGGTGATCCAGGCGCCACCGGGATCCGGCAAGACGACGATAGTTCCACCCACGGTAGCCAACGCCCTGGACCAGGCAGGACTGGCTGGCAAGATCATCGTGACCCAGCCACGTCGTGTCGCTGCCCGGGCTGCTGCCCGTCGCCTCGCCCAGCTTGATGGATCGGTTCTGGGCCAGCGCGTTGGCTTCGCCGTGCGCGGGGAACGGCAGTCTTCGGCGCAGACCCGCGTGGAATTCGTGACCGCAGGCCTGATGCTGCGCAGGTTGCTGGCCGATCCGGATCTTGCCGGTGTGAGCGCGGTGATCATTGATGAGGTCCACGAGCGGTCGATCGATACGGATTTGTTGCTGGCGATGGCCAACCAGGTCAGCGAATTGCGTGATGACCTGTCGCTGATCCTGATGAGTGCCACCTTGCACGCCGGGGAACTCTCGGCGCTGCTGGCCCGTGGCCATGCCGCTCCAGTGCTCAGCGCCCACACCGCGCAGTATGCCGTGCAACAAGCTTTCGACAGCTTCGCCGGAATCCGGAATACCGAACGCGGACTGAATGATGACTACCTGCGCCACGTTGCCGCCGTCGCGGTACGCCACAGCGCGGAAGCCAACGCAGCAAGCGCAACCCCGGTGGACACCTTGGTGTTCGTCCCCGGGGTACGGGAAGTCGACCGCGTCTGCTCGCAGATTGCTGCCTCCGGAGTGCAAGCCCTGGCCTTGCACTCGCAGATCTCTTCCAAGGAACAAGACCGGATCCTCAGTGAGCCGGAGGCTGGCAGCGCCCCGCGGATCATCGTCTCCACCTCCATTGCCGAATCGTCGGTGACCGTGCCGCGCGTGCATCTGGTGGTGGACGCCGGCTACGCCCGCGAGCCGCGCCGAGACAGCTCGCGTGGTTTCTCGGGGTTGATGACCGTGGTGGCCAGCCGTTCCGCGGCCACCCAGCGGGCGGGCCGGGCAGGACGACTCGGGCCGGGCAAGGTGGTGCGGACCTTGGACCCCAAGTCCTTTGCCGCCGCCCCGGCGCACTCCACACCGGAAATCCGCACCGGCGACCTGGTCGCCGCCGGCTTGTCGCTCGCAGCATGGGGGACCCCGCGTGGCGAGGGGCTGGCCATGTGGGAAGCGCCGCCGGCTAGCGCCATGGCCAGCGACGAGCAGATCCTGCGCAGCCTGGACGCGGTTGACGGCACCGGGCAGATCACCGCCCTGGGCGAGCAGATGATGAAGGTTCCAGCAGACCCGCGTGCCGCCCGCGCGTTGCTCGAAGGCAGCCGGATTTTCGGCACCCGGGCTGCCTCGGATGCTGTCGCATTGCTGGCCAGCTCGGAACGCATTGCCAGTGCGGACCTGAATGAATTGCTTGCCGCGGTGCGCCGGAGTTCGCATCCGGCGCACCGTGCCTGGAAGCATGAAGCGCAGCGCCTGGAAAAGCTCCTGGGCAGTGCGGAAAACCGCACCGGGCGGCAGCCTGCACCGGCAGCTGCGGCCTTGGCAGGCGTGTGCGCTTTGGCCTACCCGCAATGGATTGCGCGCAAGGTCGGCCCGGAGGAATACCTGTTGGCTTCGGGGACCCGGGCAACCTTGCCGCGCGGCAGCCAGCTGATGCATGAGGAATTTCTTGCGGTCGCCGAGGTCTCCCGTGCCGGATCCAAGGCGGTGATCCGACGGGCCGTTGGCATCGAACTTGGCACTGCCGTCGACCTGTTGCCGCAGATGCACCAGAAGCGCGAAGTGGCGGAGCTGGTTGACGGCAGGATCACCGCTCGCCAGATCGAGAGCTTTGGCGAGATCGAGCTGGCGGCCCATCCGGTCAAGGCCACCGCAGAGCTGGGCATGCAGGCTGTTGCCAGCGCCATAGCTACGCAGGGGATAGCCTTCTTCGGCACCCATGAAAAGTTTGATGCTTTGCGCCGGCGGATGGCCGTGGCCCATCGCCTGCTCGGCGAACCCTTTGCCGCGGTGGATGACCAGGCCCTGATTGCCTCGGCGGGCAACTGGCTGCAGCCGGTCTTGCGGCAGGTAGCCGCCGGCAAGAACGCTGCCAAGGTTGACCTGTATTCGGCATTGCGGACCTTGCTGCCGTGGGAGCATGCCCATGATTTTGATTCGCTGGTGCCCGAACGGCTCCAGGTGCCTTCGGGATCAAGGATTTCCGTGGCCTATCCCGAGGTCGGTGAAACCGGTCCAGCGGTCGTCGCCGTGAAATTGCAAGAATGCTTCGGGCTCGATGAGTCGCCGCGGCTGGTCAAGGGCAAGCTTGCCGTCCAGTTCCACTTGCTTTCGCCCGGTGGCCGGCCGCTGGCGGTGACCGATGACCTGGTTAGCTTCTTCAATGGGCCCTACGCCCAGGTGCGTTCTGAAATGCGCGGGCGCTACCCGAAGCATCCTTGGCCGGAGAATCCATGGGACCACGTGGCAACGGCAAAGACCAAGAACCGATTGGGCCGGCAGTAGGCAAAAGCACGCCGGGGCCGAGGTCCGGAAGAACGAGCCAGGTCCCGGCGTGCTTTCCGGCGCCCAGGTTCTAGGCGAACGCTGAGAAGCCGGTGATGTCGCGGCCCATGATCAAGGCCTGCACGGTTTCGGTACCTTCATAGGTGTGGATTGCTTCCACATCAGCGAAATGGCGGGCCACGCGGTTGCTGGTCAGGATGCCGTTGCCGCCGAGCAGGTCGCGGGCGTTCGCTGCGATGGCGCGTGCGGTGCGGGTAGCGGTGTACTTGGCCAGCGACGCCTGCGGGCCGGTCAGCTCACCGGAAGTTTCGCGCTTGGTCGCCTGCATGACCAGAACCTGGATAGTAGCCAGTTCGGACTGCATGCGGGCCAGGCGCTCCTGGACGATCTGGCTGGCGGCCAGCGGACGACCGAACTGCACGCGCTGCTTGGCGTAGCTCACGGCCGACTCGTAGCAAGCGGTCGCGTGGCCCACGGCAGACCAGGCGACACCCAGCCGGGTGGCGAACAGGACGCGCGAGGTGTCCTTAAAGCTCTTGGCTTCGGGCATCACATCGTGGTCCGGAACGAAGACGTTCTCCATGCGGATATGCGCCTGCCAGATAGCGCGCAGGGAGAGCTTGTTTTCGATGGTGGTGGCCTTGTAGCCTTCGGCATCCTGGTGCACGATGAATCCGCGGACCTTGCCTTCGTCGTCGCGGGCCCAAACGATGCTCACGCCGCCGACCGAGCCGTTGCCGATCCATTTCTTTTCACCGCTCAGGCGGTATCCGCCCTCGACCTTGGCGGCACGGGTTTCCAGCGAAACCGAGTCGGAACCATGAGTTGGTTCAGTCAGCGCGAAAGCGCCTGGAAGTTCGCCGCGCAGCATGGGGATGGCGTACTTCTTGATCTGCTGGGCATTGCCGCAGTACAGCACGGAGCGCAGAGCCAGACCGCCCTGGACGCCAACAATGGTGGAGACCGAACCGTCGCCACGGGCCATTTCCATGTTGACCAAGCCGGCAGCCAGCGGGCTCATTTCCTCGTAGCCTTCCAGGTTCAGGCCATCGCGCAGCAGATCCGCATCGCCGAGCTTCTTGAGCAGATGCAGCGGGTAGTCGGCCTTGTCCCAGTACTCGTGGATGTCGTCCTTGACGTCGTCGAGGATGAATGCGCGGGCCTTAGCTCGCCACGCGTTGTCCGCTTCGCCTACTTCTGCGAAGATTCCGGTCGGATCGATATTGACGTCTCCGGACCACAGGTCGTATTCGGGTTCGACAACGCCGGCGGGAAATTCAAAACCGGTCTCCAGCTGGGACATTTCAGATGCTCCTAATAGCTACGGTGAAAAAAGCTTCACTCCTAGACTAGTGGAACGCAGTGCCATGTCAAGAAACTTGGTTTCAAGAGTTGGGTGGAATCGATTAGTTTCCGTGCTCTTTGAGCGCGCGGGAGACGGCCTGGAGAATCGCCTGCTCATCGGCGCCGGCATCCAGCACGGAAACCACCACGCTGGGGGCCGCAGGCTTGGGGGCGGCCGCTGCCTGTCCGGGGTCGAGCAGATCCGCGAAGCGGTTCAGGAACTGGCGCACATCGTTGGCCAGCTTGGTGCGGTCCGTGCATTGCGCGTCTTTCAGCCAGCTGCGCAAATGATCGTTGTGGATCGCAACCAGGCCAGCGCTAACGCCCAGGCACAGCGACTTCTCCGTTGCGCTCTTTGCCAAATCGCGACGGTTCAGGAACCCGTAAAACGCCCGTTCGTAACGGTGAGTGGAGACCAGCTCGCGCTCTCGCAGCGACGGCACCGAGGAGAGCAGCTTGTGGCGCAACTGGGCACCTTCGGGGTTGACCGTGTACTGGTCGAAAACCACATGCGCGGCATCGATGAGCGTAGTGATTGCATCAACCGACGAGGCGGCCAGCGTGGTCTCGACGTGTGTAATGATCATTTCCTGGTCGGCGAAGACCATATTCTCTTTCGACCCGAAACGGCGGAAGAAAGTGGAACGGGAAATGCCAGCGGCAGCTGCCAGCTCGTCGACGCTGGTGGCATCGAAGCCCTGGGTAATGAGTAGATCAAGGGCTGCTGGGGGTACTGCGGAAGAAGCGATCATGATTCACGAATTTAGCACGATTCAAGCTGGGAAATTCTTGGGTTCAGCTATGCGCGCCGCGCAAATGATTGTGAACTACTGCGCCCATGACTACGCTGAACATCAGGGCGTTCCATGCAGGAACGCCATTCTTGGACGAAATGAAAGAGAAGTGAGGGCCCATGGGAATCTCGATTGCAAACGCCGCGCTACGTTTGGTCAGTGGTGCGTTCATTCTCAACAGCGGCATCAACAAGTTGCGCATCGATGAAGCCAGCGCCGCAGGCCTGCAGCAGATGGCAGCCAACGGCGTGCCTCAGCTGGCCGAGCTGGAACCGGCAGTTTTCGGTAAGGCCGTATCCATCGGCGAGATCTCGCTGGGTAGCGCCTTGCTGCTGCCGCTGATCCCATCGCGGCTGGCCGGCTTAGGCCTGGGCGCATTCTCCGGTGTGCTGCTGGCTTCCTACCTGCGCACTCCGGGCATGACAGAATCCGACGGCATCCGCCCAACCGCGGATGGCACCGCCCTGGCCAAGGACGTATGGCTGGCAGGTATCGCTGTGGCATTGATTCTTGGTCGCAAGGGCGCCAAGAAGATCAAGAAAGCAAAATAAGCGGACGGAATCGCTTGAGCAAAACACTCGGCACGCCGTAAGTTGATCTTGGAGACTGCGGTTTTCAGCGGCCACATTTGAACTACAAGCTAAGAGGAGAACCAATGGGTTTCTTAGATGATGCAAAGAAGAAGCTGGGCGAGGCAGTCGAAAACGCGAAGGACTTCGCAGGCGACGCTACCGAGAACGTGAAGAACTTCGCAGCGGACGCCCAAGAAAAAATCGGCGAGAAGGTCGATGAATTCAAGAACGGCGATAGCAACGAAGAACCTGAAGACAAGGTCTAGCGACCACGAAGCCAGCGCCTGATCCAGCGACTTTCGAGTCCCGGACCAGGCGCTGGCTCCGTTAAGAGCTGCCTCTGGCTAGTGGCGCTGCGCCTTCTTGCCATCGCTGAGGAACGCTACAACGAGCACAGCAGCCACGCCGATGAAGCCTGGCAGCATCAGTGCCTGTCCCAGGCCAACAGACGTGGCTTCCATGATCACCGCAGGATCCTTGGAATCTGCCTGCGCGATCTGTGCCGAAATGCGGGCATCCATCATCACCGCGATCAGCGCAGAACCAAGCACTGAACCGATTTGCCGGGTGGTGTTGTAAATCCCTGAACCGGCACCCGCATCACGCGCGGTCAAGTCCTTGGTGGCTGCCAGCGACAGCGATGGCCAGATCATGGCTGAACCGATGCCTTGAACCGCTGAAGGAATCAGCAGCATCCACAGCGGGATATCGGCGTGCATCATGAAGGCGTAGACCACCGTGGCACCGCCAAACAGGAAGAACCCGGGCACGGCCAAGATCCGCGGGCTGAGCTGATTGACCTTCTTTCCCAGCTGCGGCGCGAGGAAGATCGCCACGAAAGCCATCGGAGAAATCATCAACGCGGATTCGGTGGGAGTCAGGCCTCGGACATTCTGCAAGAAGAACACCATCGGCAAGGCGATGGTCGCGATGGTCAGGCCCATGAAGGTGATCGCGACATTGGCCAAGGAGAAATTGCGGACCTTGAACAATCGCAGCGGAACCAGCGGTTCAGACGTGGTCTTGGACTGCCACCAGATGAAGGCTCCCATCAGCACCGCGCCGATGATAATCAGATGCCACGAATTCAGCGGGCCAATGAATGGTTCCCAATTGGTGGCATCGCCTTCCTGGATGCCGAAGACCAAGCAGAACATGGCCAACGCCGAAAGGATGACGCCGAACCAGTCGAAGGAATGCGCTTGGGATTCAAGGGCTGGCACGAATTTGAAGACCATGGTCAAGCTGACTACCGCGATGGGCAAGTTGATGAAGAAGATCCATTCCCAGCCGATGGAGTCCACCAGCAGACCGCCGGCAATCGGACCGATCAGCGAAGCGATGCCCGCCACTGCACCCCATAGGCCCATGGCTGCACCGCGGTGCTGATAAGGGAAGAGGCGGGTAATGAGCGTCATCGCCTGAGGGGAAATCATCGAAGCGCCAAGGCCCTGGACGGCGCGCGCCGCCACCAGCGAGCCGAGGGAATCGGACAAGCCGCACCACAGCGAGGCCAGCGAGAAGACCACCATGCCGATGAGGTAGATATTGCGCGGACCGAAGCGGTCACCGAGGCGCCCGGTGACCAGCAGCGGCACCGCGAAGGTGAGCAGGTACGCGCTGTTGACCCACAAGATGCTGGAGATATCGGCGTCCAGCGACGTCATGATGGAGGGCATTGCGGTGGACACGATCGTGGTGTCCAGCAGGATCATGAAGAAGCCGATGACCAGTGCCCAGAGGGCACGCCAGGCGGCTTTCTTGTCGAAGTGTGTTTCGGGATTCGCAGTTTCAGGCACTGGTCAAGGCTAGTCCCTATCAGCCCTGTGCGGAACGGATAGCGAAACTATGCATAGGAAATCAGTCGAAACTCACATCGCCCGAGATGCGGGTGGCGACATCGCCACTGACCCAGACGCCTTTTTCGGTAGCTTCAATATGCAAGATCGCTTCGCGGCCCAAACGCGTGCCCTGGCGCACGGTATAGCGCTGGGGTGCATAACCGGTCTGCGTCAGCCAGATGCCGAACGCAGCATTCAGCGAACCGGTGGCAGGGTCTTCCGGAACAGCCTCGCCGGGAATGAAGGCACGGACCTCATAGTCCGCCGGAGGCTGCAGCACCACATTGCGGAAGCGCTCTTCGGAACGCTCAAAATCAGAGAAGTCCAGCGGACGCAGCTCTTCGCGGGTACCGGAAACGCGCGGCATGACCGATCCGCGCGGTTGCCACACGCTCTGCGAAACGCTGGCTGCGGTGTAGGGGCCGATGGCGCCTACTTCCAATCCCTGCAGCGCCTCATAGTCAGGTTCGATGCCCAGCACGATATCGGCGTCACGCAGCACCAGGCCCGCAGGATGCGGACCGTTGACCAGCCACTGGTGGTCCACCACGTCTTCTTCGCGAATGCCCAGCCCGGCAATCGCCCATTGCAGGACATCTGGTTCCAAAGGGCCCGACCTGGTCAGCGGGGGTGCGAGGAAGGCCAAGCGCCGCGAGTGGCGGTCGCTGCTTTCCCGTTCCACACGCACCGGAATCAGCCCGGCACCGCATTGCTGGATCAGATGGCCTGCGGGACCAGCCTCGCCACCGGACTCCAGCCAAGCATGAGCCGCGCCCAGCGTCGGATGGCCAGCAAAGGGCAGCTCGGTGCTCGGGGTGAAAATGCGAATGGCGTAGTCCGCTTCCTCATCAGTGGGCTCGACGAAGAATACAGTTTCCGCAAGATTCAGCCACTGCGCAAAGTGCTGCATCTGGTCATCGCTCAGGCTGTCGGCATTGAACACGACTCCCAGGCCATTGCCGTTGAAAGCAGTGGGTGCAAAGACATCAACCTGCTGATAAGAGAATGTGCGCGACATACTTAGCATGGTGGCACATTAATCAGCAGGTTGACCCGGTGTTACGTGGTACGTCACGCAAAAAGTTGCGAACGCATCAAGGAAATGAACCTTCTTTACCAATGGTGCGCAACATCGATGACCAAGGGTGAACCGTCGCCAGGTCCAGGCAGTGCGAACACGCGCATGGGCAGCCGTGCCCTGGTCGAGAGCCCCACTTTGGTTTGGCCTTCAAAGCTGCCCAGCCACACCAATTGGCGGAACGTCGTGTAGCCCAGATTCTTCACTTCGGCGCCCGGGTTGAAATCCTCGGTTACCGGGGCCTGCACCAGGATTTCCAGGTTGGCACCGCCAGTGGTGTCCACCTGCAGGCCGGAACCGATTCCGGTCAGTTCGCTGACATACCTGGCTGAATGGCTGGCAGCTGGTCCTGCGAGATCGATGACCAGCCGGTCAAAGCACAGGTGCCGTCCGGTCCGAAGATTTTCCACTGCGGAATGCGTGGACAAGGAGCTGGTTTTGGCCAAGGATCCCCAATAAACCGTTGGGCAGGAAGCAGACGCGAGGGCGGCCGGAGCGGGGGCCGCCGCGGAAGCGGGCGTCACCACGAGCAAGGCTGCCGCCACCGTGCCTAGAACGATTCCAATTTTTCCGTGGCGCATATGGATCACCGTCTCTCTTGGTTTGCGCCCGCAGGCAGAGCGGACTGCCAGTGAGTCAACTAAAGGCCTGGAATGCGGCAAGCGCAAGGGCAGAAAAGAATTGGAACCACTCTGAGACGCTTCTGCAATGGAGCCGGAGAACTCCCGGGCCGTAGGGCGGAAGGCAGGTTCCACACAGCATTTATTTAGCGCCATATGACATGCTTTAAACATGTCACCTACCCCCGTTGAACCCATCGGCGAAACCGTCGAGGAAGTCATTACAGCCTCAAGCTTCCTCCCCGAATCGTTGCAATTTTGGGTTGTCCTGCTCATCGGTGCGCTCGTAGCCGCAATCCTGGCGTTTGTTTTCAGCGGCGTTTCCCGCCGCGTGCTGCGCCGGATCGGCGTGGACGAAGCCGACGTGAAAGCCACCAGATTCCCGTTCTTCGGCCTGGTTACCTCGATTATTGCCAAGTCGGCCTTCGCGGTCTTCTATCGAGAACGCACTTGGTACAACCCCTGGCAGTTCGCCATCCTGATCATTCTGGTCTTCTTCCTCACCTGGTTCATCATCAAGCTGGTGCGCGTGATTGAGACCGGCATGATGGCACGCTTCGAGGTGAGATTCGGTCCAGGGCGCAGGCTGGCCAAGGTCCAGACGCAGGTCGGCCTGATGCGACGGGTACTGGTTGCGGTGCTCTGCATCATTGCAATCGCCGCGGTGCTGCTGACGATCGAGCAAGTCAGGGCGCTGGGGGCCGGCCTGTTGGCCTCGGCTGGCCTGGCTTCGGTGGTCGTTGGCCTGGCCGTGCAGTCAACCTTGGCGAACGTATTTGCCGGCTTGCAAGTGGCCTTTACCGACTCGATTCGCGTGGATGACACGGTGGTAGTCGAGGGGGAACGCGGCACGGTAGAGGAGATCACCCTCTCCTACGTCGTGGTGCACCTGATCGACGGGCGCCGGATGATCCTGCCATCGACCTACTTCACCACGACGCCATTTGAGAACTGGTCGCGGCGCAGCACGGAGATCTCCGGAAACGTAGCACTGCAGCTGAAGCTCAATGCGCCGATTTCCTACCTGCGCCAGCGCAGCAGCGAACTGCTTGAAGCCTCCGACTGGTGGGATGGCCGGGACAATGAGCTGCTCGTGACCGACGCGCAAAACGGCTTGCAAACAGTGACCATTTATTTATCCGCGCGCAACGCCGGGGACCTGTGGAACCTGCGCAATATGCTTCGGGAGAAGCTGCTGGCCGAGCTGGTGGAAAACTACCCTGATTGCCTGCCGGATCCCCGGATGATTCCAAGCAACCCGGTCTAGCGGCATAACGGAAGCCGCTGATCCCAGTACTGTGAACTGGGATCAGCGGCTTTTGCCGTTTCCGGGGACTTAGAGCCGCAACGCAGCGGGTCCGTAGTCGTTGTAGCGCTCCTGGCGGGCCGTCGCTTCGCGCAATGCGGAGATGAGCGACTCGGCCTTGCCAATGAGATCCTGGATCAAATCATCGTCGCGTTCCACCCAAAGGTATTCGGGAACCGCGCGCACCGGCACGAAATTATCGTGCTCTTCCCAAACGAACAACGTGCGTTCGGCCCCGATCACATGCTGCTGCCAGAGCACCTGGCGCAGGTAGCTCTTGGGGATCTTCTTGAAGGGCTTGTTGGTGGTCTTGATTTCAGCCAAAACCGGAACTCCCGATGCATCGAAACCCAAGCCATCGGGAGTCGCCAGATGGAGTCTCGAATGCTGCGAGTGGAAGAGCTGGGAGGAGGGGAAAATATTGAAATTCTCTTGGACCCAGGCAGCGATGACCGGTTCGCGCTTGCGCCCGTGATCGGTGTAGGGATTGCCGGAGAAGCCATTGCCGTAGAGCTTGTCCCATGCGGCGTTCTTGATGGACTTCTCGGTGGACAACTTGGCCACGTCCGTTGCGGTGATGCCCTGGGCCCGTGCGCGGAGCCACTCAATGCGGTTGGAAGAGTCGGCTAGAACACGTTCGAAGCATTCATGTTGGACGCCGGGCACAGTAATCACTTGACCTATTCTTCCCCATGAATGGGCAAGAACCGTGCACCTTGGGCTTCGAGCTGGCGTGAGACTAGTCGCTGGCTTCAGCGATAGCGGTCAACAGCTGATTGATAGTCGGTGTCTGGCTGGCACGGAATTTCTCCGTGCCTTCCTGCAATAGCCGAATGACCGGGGTGCTGGTGATTCCCATTTCCTCGCCGCGCTCCACCTGCTCCACGACATTGATCTCTTCGACCTCCAACGCGGGCAGCAGTTCCTGCACGCGGGCGACAGCCAGCCGCGTGCGCACGCACGGTGCGCAGAATGGTTGCGTATACAGTTCCAGCTTCATCTGTTGCCTACTGCTCCTGCTGTCGTCGTGAACTAGCTGCCGGCTGCTCCTACCGGGGGATGAGCCTGGCCGGAGGCTACTTGGAACCCTGCGCTGATGCGCGCGGGTACCATTTGTTGAAAACATTGGGTCATGCTTGAAAATTCCCTTGGCCATCCTCCCGTACTCGCCGCTCACGGACTCTACCGCAGCTTCGGTTCCACCACTGCACTGAACGGCGTCGATCTGCAGATTTCACTGGGCCAGTCCCTTGCCATCATGGGCCCCTCGGGTTCCGGAAAATCCACGCTGCTGCACGCACTGGCCGGTATTGAACTTCCCGACGCCGGCAGCATCATGCTGAACTTCCCGGGCCGTGCACCGGTGGATATCCAGGGGCTCAAGGATAAGGCGCGCACCAGGCTGCGCCGTGAATCCTTCGGCTTCGTCTTCCAATCCGGACTGCTGATTCCCGAGCTCACTGCCGAAGAGAATGTGGCCATGGCCTTGATGATCAACGGCGTGCCACGCAACGCCGCCATTTCCAGTGCCGGGGCGGCCCTGGCGGAACTGGGCCTGGCAGGAATGGAGCAACGCCGCATCGGCCAGCTCTCCGGCGGGCAGCAGCAACGAGTAGCCATTGCCCGCGCGCAGGTCACCGGGGCGATGGTGGTCTTTGCCGATGAACCTACCGGCGCGCTGGATTCAACCACGGGCTTCGAAGTGCTGGAGATCTTGCTGCAATGCACCGTCGGTGCCGGAAAATCCCTGGTGATGGTGACCCATGATCCCAATGTCGCCGCGCGCTGCGACCGTGTAGTGCAGCTGCAGGACGGCCAGCTGATCAGCGACAGCCTGCGCCCATCGGCCACCGTGGATGGCGGTGCCCAGAAGTGAATATCCTGCACCTGTCATGGATGCTTGGCCGGCCGGCGAAGTCCCGGCTGGCACCACTGATCCTGACCGCCAGCGCCTACGCCATGGTCAGCGCGATCCTGCTGATCGTGCTGGGAGGCGCCTACTCCTTTACCAGTTTCGAATCCGCGGCCCAGGGGATGTACCTGCCATTGGCAGCCTTCGCCGTGGTGCTTCTGGTAGTCCCATTGCTGGTGCTGGGATCGGCCGCTGCCCGGCTCTCCGCGCGGTCCAATGACCGCGCCCTGTCGTCCTTGCGCTTGCTCGGCGCAACCGGGGCGCAGATCGGCCTCGTGGCCGTGCTGCAAGCCGCCGGCACGGCGTTGGCCGGCGCACTCGCCGGAATCGTGCTCTACCTCCTGGCCGCACCAGTGGCCTCGCTGATTCCGTTCCAAGGTGCGCCGATCGGTTCGGCCATCTATTTGCCGCTGTGGGTGCTGGCGATAGCAGTAGTCGCTGTCGTGCTCCTCTCGGCAGGCAGTGCAGCTGCCGGCTTGCGCAAATTGGTGATCACCCCGTTGGCGGTGGCAACCCGCAGCACGGTGCCCACCCCCAGCTGGCTGCGCGCGGTGATCACCCTTGCCGGCATTCTGGTGCTGTACATGGTGTTCTCCAACATGGGCCAGTTCGTGCAGTCCATCGCCGCGATCATCGCAGTGGTGGTTGGCGGTTTCGGCTTCGGCCTGCTGGTGATGAACCTGGTCGGTCCGTATCTGGTGGCGAAGGTGGGCAAGGCCAAGCTGCGCAAGGCCAGAACTCCGCAAGAGCTGCTGGCAGCCCGCATGATCCTGGAAAGCCCTGCCGAATCCTGGCGCCAGGTATCCGGGGTTGCCATGGCTTCGTTCGTCGCGGTGGTGGGCGGCAGCGGGGCCGCCTTGATGGAGCTGACCGGAAGCGAACTCGATCAGGGCACCTGGCTGGAGCATGTGCCGGCCGATGTCACCACCGGCGTGCTGGTGACCTTGGCGATCAGCTTCATCTGCGTGGCCGCTTCGGCGGCGATCTCCCAAAGCGCCAGTACCCTGGATCGCGCTGAGCTGTATCGCGGGCTGAACCGGTTGGGCATGCCCTACGAAACGATGAACGCCGCGCGCACCAAGTCGATCATGATCCCGGCGCTGGCTGCCTCGATCGGTTTCGCCATCGCCTCCACGGTGCTCGTGCTGCCCCTGGCCGGGGCCGCCATCCTGCTCAAGCCGCTGACGGTCATCACGGTAATTGTCTCCGTGTTACTCGGCTTGCTGCTGGTGCGGGGAGCAATTTTGGTGGCTGATCCGCGGAAGCTGCTAGCAACTAGAGAATAAAGTCTCTGGTCAGCCCACCGAAAAAACCGCCCGATTTGGTTAGGGTCACTTCAGGGCCGGTGATTAGGGACGTTTCGTGTTGCGTAATGCGCAGAGAAACGCGTATCGTGGCATACGGCCCGGATAGGCATGCCTAACCTAGCTAAACAAAACGTTGACAGAACCTCGCATAGTCTGGAATCACCGACCCATGAAAAATTCACGTCGCGCCGGAATTTTCGCCGCTTCAACTGCCATCCTCGCCTTGGGCCTGACCGCCTGCGGCGCGTCGAGCAACTCAGCGGATCCGTCGGCTGACACTTCAGCCAAGGCCGCAGAAGACTTCACTCCGGTCACCATCGAGAACATCTATGGTGAAACCACGATCGAAAAAGTCCCGGAACGCATTGCGACCATCTCGTGGGTCAACGCAGATACCCTGCTGGCTCTGGATACCGTGCCGGTCGGCATGGACACCGACACCTACGGCATGAACGAGAACAACTCCACCGCATGGAAGGACGCCGCTCTGGAAGAGCAGGGCGCTTCCATCGGCTCCGAGAAGGCGCCCGTGCAGTACAAGGTGGGCGATGACATCGACTACACCGGCATCGCCGCCAGCAAGCCCCAAGTCATCTTCGCTCCATACTCGGGGTTGAAGAAGGAGCAGTACGAGAAGCTGCAGGAAATCGCTCCGGTCGTTGGCCCCATCGAGCCTAACTACCTGACCAGCTGGGAACAGGTCACCGAAGTTGCCGGCCAGATGCTGGGCAAGGAAGAAGAAGCCGACGCCCTGATCGAAGAGATCGAAGGCAAGCTGGCCAAGGTCGGCGAAGACAACCCAGCGCTGAAGGACACCACCTTCATCGCCGCTGACCTCTCGGCGCCGGATACCGCCTACATCTACTCCGAAGGCGACACCCGCCCGCGCTTCCTGAGCGCACTGGGCATGACCCAGGCCGAGTACGTGCAGAAGAACGCCGCCAAGGACACCTTCTTCTTCACCGTGTCGCCGGAAAAGGTCAACGAGTGGGATTCGGACATCGTCTTCGCTTCGGCTGTTGCGGGCAACACCATGGAAGATGTCGTCAAGGGCCAGCCGCTCTACGGCCAGATCCCTGCCGCGAAGAACGATGCCGTGGCACTGCCAGGCACCGATGAAGCAACCCTGGCGATCTCCGCGGCTTCGCCGCTGTCCATCGAATGGGCACTGGATAACGTAGTTCCAGGCATCGTCAAGGCTGCTGACAACGCAGCTGCCGCGAAGTAGCTCCGGCTAGGGATTCACTGACAGATAGTGCAATTGGGCTTCCAGGGAATGGGTAGCTGCGCCCACCAAGCGCGCATCGAGGTCGGGGTAGACATGCTCCAGCAATTCAGCTGGCTGCGTGTGGACCCCGGCCTTGCCGAGTTTCTGCAAAGCCGCACGCACCTGGTCCAGCCGCGCATGCCGATGCTTGATGTACATCTGCAGCAGCGGATGCGAGGAATCATGCTGCTCGCCGTGCGCCGGATGCAAAGCCATATCGGGCAGCGCGAGCAACCGATGCAAGGAATCCAGGTAGTCGGCCAGTGTGCCGTCCGGGTGTTCCAAGATGGTGGTGCCCCGGCCCAGCACGGTATCCCCAGTGAACAAGTGGGCACCCCCGCCCTGGCGGATGAAGCACACCGAGTCCGAGGTGTGGCCAGGGGTGAAGACCACCTGGATGATGGCGCCGGCGGCGCTGATCGTTTCGCCATCGGCGAGCACCGGGGCATCCCGGCAGTACTGCTCCAGCATGGCACGCACCGGCGCACTGGTCATCCGGTAGAGCGCATCGATGCTTCCCGTGTGATCGGCATGCCGATGGGTAATGAGCACCAGTTGGATGTCGAAGGCCGCCAGCGCCTGCAGATGGTCCTCGAGCTCAGGGCCCGGATCAATCAGGACGACCGGAGTTCCAGGAAGAAGTTCATCCACTGCAGGGTCGAACAGCAGATAGGAATTAGTCCCGTCCAACGTCATTTCAGAAGGGTTCTGCGCGCGAAGCAGGCCGATGCCTGGAGTGATAATAGTGGGCAAGGGAAGAAGAGCCATAGCAATGAGTGTAGGAACCAATGACCGCGACTGAAAGTATTACGCGCCAAGCACCGGGGGCCAAGTCGCCAAAAGCTGGCCGGAAGCTCGGCGCCTTGCTGCTCCTTGCCCTGTTGCTCGGGCTGGCGCTGTTCGCTTCGCTGCTGCTGGGCGCGCGAAACGTCTCGATGGGCACCGTGTTCGATGCCATCTGGAATTTCGACCCGTCCAATGGCGACCAGGGCGTGGTTGCGTCCCGCTTCGCCCGCACTGTCGGAGCCATCGTGGTTGGCGCTGCCCTGGGTTTGGCTGGCGCCGGATTGCAGGGGCTGACCCGCAACCCGCTGGCCGATACCGGGATCCTGGGCTTGAACGCCGGATCCTCCATGGCCGTGGTGCTGGCGATCGCGTTCCTTGGCGTCAGCTCCCTGGCCGGAATCATGGTGGCCGCCTTCCTCGGCGCTGCTGGGGTGATGGCCTTGGTTTATCTCGTGGCCAACGTGGGCCGTGAAGGCGCCACGCCCATTAAGCTTGCGCTGGGCGGTGCCGCCATGGCTGTGGGCGTGGGCGCGATTACCAATGCGATCCTGATGATTTCCGATGCCACCATGGACCGTTTCCGCATGTGGCAGATCGGCACGTTATCCAGCAGCGGCATCGACACCTTCCTCGGGGCCATTCCCGTGGTGGCCGCCGGGGCACTGATCGTGCTGTCCACCGCCAAGGTATCCAATGCCGTGTCCATGGGCGATGACACCGCGATCGCCTTGGGCTTCAACTTGAACCGCGCCCGGCTGATCGGCTCCATCGGGGTGGTCATTCTCGCTGGCACAGCCACCGCAGTGGCCGGGCCCATCGCCTTCGTCGGCCTGATGATCCCGCATGCCGTGCGCTTGCTGGTCGGTTCCGACTACCGCTGGCTGATGCCAGCGAGCCTGATCGCCGGGCCGATCCTGCTCTTGCTGGCTGATACGGTGGGACGAATCATCGCCCCGCCCAGCGAGATCCAGGTAGGCGTCATGTGCGCCATGCTGGGTGGACCGATCTTCATCATCATGATGCGCAGCGGCATGAAGTCGGTGAGCCTGTGAGCACGAGCGAAATGGCAGCAGCCAACATGACCCAGCCCCGCAGCACCACGGAAACGGCCGGACCGGCGACGGCCCCGGCCTCGAAAGCCGCACCGGCGCTGGCAGCCCGCCGCAGATCCCGGGTGCGCCGCACCGCCTTGTGGATGTGTTTGGCCCTGGCGCTCGCCGTGGCGGCCTACCTGTTCTGGGGGCGGGACCGCCTCCCAGCTGCCGAAGTCTTCCAGGTGCTCAGCGGTGAAAAGGTGCCGGGCACCAGTTTCATCATCATGTCCGACCGCCTGCCGCGCATTGCGGTGGGTGCCCTGGCCGGTGCCGGCTTGGGCATTTCCGGTGCCTTGTTCCAGCGCTGGCTGGGCAACCCGCTGGCCAGTCCCGACGTGATCGGCGTGGGCTACGGCGCATCGGCGGCCGCGGTTTTCGCGATGATCACCCTTGGCTATACCGACTGGAAGCTCAACGCCTTCGCCCTGGCCGGCGGGCTGCTGGTCGCTGCATTGATCTACTGGCTCTCGGCCTCGGGCACGCGGACCGGTCCCCGGCTGATCCTGGCGGGCCTGGCCATCGGCGCGATGCTCCAGGCGCTGATCCAGTACCTGCTGACCCAGGCGCAGGTGAATACGGCCAGCGATGTGATGCACTGGCTGACCGGCTCGCTGGCCTCGAGCAACTGGGAGAATGCAATGCTGCTTTTGGCGTCCCTTGGCGCCATCGGCATCCTGTTGCTGCCCCTGGTGCTTCGCCAACTGAAAATGCTGGAGCTGGGCGAGGACACCGCGGCGGCCCTGGGGCTGCACGTGGGCTGGGCCCGGGCGATCTTGGTCTTTGTTGCTGTGGCCATGGGCGCCTTGCCGATTGCCGTCACCGGGCCGATGGCGTTCGTTGCCTTCCTGGCCGGCCCGATTACTGCCGCGCTGAACCGCGGCCCGATCAACATCCTGCTTTCCGGTTTGACCGGGGCAACGCTGGTGACTGTCGCCAATTTCTTTGCCGCGAACCTGTTCGCGGATCTTTCGCTGCCGGTGGGCGTTATCACCGGCGCATTCGGTGCACCCTTCCTGATTTGGATTCTGGTGCGCGCAAACTCAACTGGAAGCGGGGCATAACCCATGGCCACTTTGCAGGCAAGCGATCTGACCCTGGCCTATGACAAGGTCACCATCGTCGACGAGCTGTCGCTGGATATCCCTGCCGGGCAGGTGAGCATCGTCGTCGGGGCCAACGGTTGCGGCAAGTCCACCCTGCTGCGCGCATTGTCGCGGCTGCTCAAGCCAGCCGGGGGCCAGGTGCTCCTGGACGGCGCGGACATCCACTCCAAGCCGGCCAAGGAAGTCGCCAAGACCCTGGGCTTGCTGCCGCAATCGCCCACCGCTCCGGACGGCATCACCGCCCGCGAGCTGATCAGCCGCGGCCGCTACCCGCACCAGGGCCTGTTCAAGCGCTTCTCTGCCGAGGACGAGGCAGCGGTTAATCGCGCCATGGAGCTGACCGGCACCACCGAGCTGGCCGACCGCTCGGTGGACGAGCTCTCCGGCGGTCAGCGCCAGCGCGTCTGGATCGCCATGGCCCTGGCGCAGGAGACCGACCTGCTGCTGCTCGACGAGCCGACCACCTTCCTGGACGTGGCGCACCAGCTCGAAGTCCTGGATGTGGTCAGCGAGCTGAACCGCAGCCGCGGGATCACGGTCGTGATCGTGCTGCACGATTTGAACCTGGCCGCCCGCTACGCCGACTACCTGGTGGCGCTGCGCCACGGCAAGATCTACGCTGCCGGCCATCCCAACGATGTGGTCACCGAAAAGACCGTCAAGGATGTTTTCGGCATGCCCAGCCGCGTGATCCCCGACCCGGTGGGCGGCACTCCGCTGGTGCTTCCCATTGGCCGCCACCGGGTGCTGCGCACCGAGCAGGTGCTCGCTTCCCAGGGCATTTTCCGTACCGAAGCTTCGGCAAAGAAAACTGCGGTGAAGCAGGCGGCAAATGTGAAGCAAGCTGCCCAAGCAGCCGCCGCCCTTGATCCGCAATCAGAACGCCCGGCCCATGAGCATGTGCCGACGTTGGCCTTTGACACCACTGTGGTCAATAGCCAGCAGCTCGCGCCATCCTTCCGCCGGGTGACCGTCAGCGGCGAGGACCTGGAGTACTTCGGCACCAACAGCCACCCGCTGGATATGCGCATCAAGCTCTTGCTGCCACCGGCTGGCGGTACTGCGCTGACCGACGAGATCGCCTCGATGCGCCCTGGCGCGATGACCAGTCCTGCCGAGCAGCAGGGCTGGTACAAGCGCTGGTTGTCGATTGATCCCGATACCCGCGGCCACATGCGCACCTATACCGTGCGGGCCTTCCGCGAAGCCGGGCACCGGGACAATATCGGGGCCACGGCCGAGCTGGATATCGACTTCGTGATGCACGGGCACATGGTTGACGGCCAGCTCCAGGGCGGGCCGGCTACGGAGTTCGGCGACCGGGCCAAGGTGGGCGACCAGCTGTTGCTGCTGGGCCCGAACAAGACCCTGAACGACTCCAGCTACGGCGGCATCGAGTTCCGCCGCGGCGAGGCAACCCGCGTGGTGCTGGCCGGTGACGAAACCGCCGCCCCGGCGATTTGCGCCATCCTCGAAGCCTTGCCCTCCAACGTCACCGGCCATGCGCTGATCGAGGTCCCGGAGACCACGGATATCCTCGGTGCCTCCACCCGCTCCGGCGTCTCGGTGCAGTGGCTGACCCGTGGCAGCCATGAGCATGGTGAATTGCTGCAGTCGGCCTTGCGCCAGGTAGTCGCGATTCCAGCAGCCGGCGTGGTGCATACCAACGCCGAGCCGGAAGATATCGATGTTGATGCGGACATCCTGTGGGAGACAGGCCAGGAAAATTCCGCACCGTTCTACGCCTGGATTGCCGGTGAAGCCGGCACGGTCAAGGAAATGCGCCGTTATCTGGTGCGCGATGCCGGCGTGGACCGCAAGCAGGTAGCCTTCATGGGCTACTGGCGCCGCGGGAAGACCGAGAACTAGCGGGCAGCGGCAACCAGCGCCCGAGGCCCCGGCACGCATATGCTGGGGCCTCGGGTTCTATCCGCTAGCTGGCAGCTAGTTCTCTTTCGCCGGGTTCTTGCAAGCGCTGCGCACCGGCCGCGGGTTCTCGCGGTCCAGGATTGCCAGCAGCCGGGTGAGCTCGGCGCGGTCCTCGTCGCCGAGCTTGTCGAAATAGCCGTCCATGCTCGAACGGCGCAATTCGGCGAGCTCGCCGAGCTGGGCGCGGCCCGTGGCACTGAGCGCAATCAACGTGGCGCGGCGATCGGCCGGATCGGGGGTGCGCACGACAAGCTCCTTGGCTTCCAGCTGGTCGACTACCTCGGTGGTCGAGCGCGCGGCGATGTGCAGCTGTTCTGCGAGCTGCGAGTTGCGCAGCCCGATCCTATCGGCCCGGGACAGCAAGGTCAGCACCCTCGATTGGTGCGGAGTGATGCCCAGGGGAGTCAAGCTGTCCCTCCATCTGCCGCGAAGCATGCGTGAAGCGTGGAGGAAAAGATCTGCCAAGTCAGGCTTGGGCTCTTCGTTCTGCATATGTTCAAGGATAGTGTGTTTCTGGGTACAATTTCAAGATGCAACCACATAGTGAGGTTCCCTCTGTTATTCTGGACTTGAGAAATTCAGAGGTAGAGGGGGAGTCCATGAGTGCAATGGGAATGCCGGGGCCGCATCCGGGCGGTGGCGGGCAAGGGCGGTCCGGCAACGCCGCCCGGGACAAGCAGCGGCTCACCGAGCATCCGGTGTCCCTGGCGCGCATCGCCGCGCTCTTCCGGCCCCATCTGGGATCGGTGATTGCGGTCATGGTGCTGATCGTGGCAGCGTCGGTCATCGGCCTGGCCCAGCCGTTCATCATCCGCGAACTCATTGATGACGCGATTCCCAACAGCAATATCCGATTGCTGCTCTTGGGTGCCGTGGGACTGGTGCTGATCTCCCTGGCTACCGCGATTCTGGAAGTCGTCCAGACCTGGCGGGCAACCCTGATGGGCCAACGCGTCATGCATGGCCTGCGGACCGGGCTGTTCACGCACCTGCAGAAGCAATCCCTGGGATTCTTCACCAACTCGCGCTCCGGGGACGTGCAGTCGCGCCTGGTCAACGACGTGGGGCAGATGCAATCGGTGATTACCAATTCGGCCACGAGCATTGCCTCGAACCTGACCACCGTTGTGGCCACCGCCTGCGCGATGGTGGCGATCTCGTGGAAACTGAGCCTGATCTCATTGGTCGTGCTGCCGCCAGCGGTGCTGCTTGCCAAGCAAACCGCGAAACTGCGCCGCGCCGTGACAGGAAAGCGCCAGCGCGAGATGTCGAACCTGGCTTCGCTGATCGACGAGCGCCTGAGCATCTCCGGGGTCCGCCTGGCCAAGATCATGGGCACCGGAGCCGCTGATGCGGCGGCCTTCGGAGAGTCCAGCCACAAGCTCATCGACCTGGAAATGAAAAGCGCTTTGGCCGGGCGTTGGCGCATGGCCACGATGAGCATCATTTTCGCGGCCATCCCCGCGGTGCTGTACATCGTGGCGGGGCTGCCCGCCACCGGGCAGGGAATGAGCATCGGCACCTTGGTGGCCTTTACCGGGCTGCAGGCCGGAATCTTCCGTCCGGTCATGGGCATGATGCAGATTTCGGTCCAGTGGGTCTCGGCCTTGGCCTTGTTCAGCCGCGTCTTCGAATACCTGGATACGGACCAGGCGCTGCCGGTACCCCAGCGGCCGCGAGCGGTCGAACCCGGGAAGCTGCGTGGCGAAGTGCAATTGCGCAATGTCAGCTTCCGCTACCCCGAGGCTGACCGCGCCACCCTGGAACAGCTGGATTTGACCCTGGAGGCGGGAACAATGACCGCGGTTGTCGGTTCCACCGGTTCGGGAAAGTCCACCCTGGGGTCCTTGCTGCCCCGGCTGCTTGACCCTACCGAGGGCCAGGTATTGCTCGACGGCATTGACCTGAAGGAATTCGATCCTGAAGGCATCGCCCAGGCGGTCTCCGTCGTTGCCCAGGAAAGCTACCTGCTGCATGCTTCGATTCGGGAGAACCTCCTGTGGGCAGCGCCCCAGGCCACCGAGGAAGAGCTCTGGCAGGCGCTGGAAGCCGCGCAGATTGCGCAGCTGGTCCGCAGCCTGCCGCAGGGCCTGGAAACCCAGGTGGGGCAGCGCGGCCACCGTTTCTCCGGTGGCGAGCAGCAGCGACTGGCTATTGCCCGCACCATGCTGCGCAAGCCCAAGGTCCTGGTGCTCGACGAGGCGACCAGTGCCCTGGATACGGTCACCGAGGCTTTGGTGCAGCGGGCGCTGGACGAGCTCGCACTGGGGCGAACTACCTTGCTGATCGCGCACCGGTTGAGCACCGTGATGCGAGCGGACCGCATCGTCGTGCTAGAAGCTGGCCGGATTGCCGAAGCGGGAACTTTTGACGAGCTGGTCCAGCTTGGCGGGCAATTCGCCCAGCTGGTAGCCAAGAGCGAACTGGCCGAAAGGGCCAGCTAGCACTGGCCATCTTTCAGTCCCTGCTTTTCCAGCGAGGCCAGGATCTTCGGCAGCGCCGATTCCAATGCCGTGCGTTCGGAGGGGCTCAGGGAATCGAAAATGGTTTCACGCACGAAGCTCACGTGGGTTGGCGCGGCTTCCTCAATGGTCTTGCGCCCCTGGGCGGTGAGCGTAATCTGGTGCCCGCGGCGGTCGGTCTCATCTGAGCAGCGGCTGACCAGGCCCTTGGCTTCCATGCGGCGCAGCAGGTGGGAGAGTCGCGAGCGGTCCCAGCGCAATGCGGTCGCCACGTCGGCCGGGCGTAGACTTGGTTCGGTTGTTTCCGAAAGCACAGCCAGCACCGAGTATTCACCGGAGAGCATGTTCGAATCGCGCAGCAGCTGGCGATCCATGCCACTGGGGAACTGCCAGAGGAACTCGCGTATGGTGCGCCAGAGGTCCTGCTCGCTGTCGGTGAGCCAGCGGGTCTCTTCGCTCTTCATTCTCTTTCCTAACCATGTTGTCCCCATGGGGGACATTCAAAATATTGTTGACGCATCAATCATCTCCTGTATAGTGGAATTTAGCAAGAGAAGATGACGTGTCAACTAAATTGTTGGCCGGAGAACTCCAAGGAGAGCAACTTGTCGAAGATCGCTATCGTTACCGGTTCCACCCGTCCAGGACGTGTCAACCAGGGCGTCGCCCAATGGGTGCTGGCCAGGGCCCAGGAATTCGGTGGTGCCGACTACGAGCTGGTGGACATCGTCGAGTTCAACCTGCCGATGCTCGACGAGCCGTTCCCGGCCGCCTACCAGAACTACCAGAACGGGCACACCAAGGCCTTCGCCGCCAAGATGAGCGAATTCGATGGATACATTTTCATTGTTGGCGAGTACAACCACTCCGTCCAGCCTGCATTGGCCAACGCACTGAGCTACCTGAATGCAGAACTGAACAACAAGGCCGCCGGCATGGTCGGATACGGCTCCGCCATGGGCTCGCGTGCCGTGGAGCACCTGCGCGGGATCCTCTCGGAACTGCAGATCGCCCACGTGCAGAAGACCGGCATGTTCTCGCTATTCTCCGACTTCGAGAACTTCTCGGCTTTCGCTCCGACCGAACGGTCGGCCAATAGCGTGCAGCCCATGCTTGAACAGGTGCTCGCCTGGAGCAAGGCGATGCGCACCGTACGTGAAGGCGCCACGGTCAACGCCTAGACCGGGTTGAAATCGGCGGGGGAATGGAAAAGTGCATTGCGCCATTTCCATACCTGCCCAACTGCCATAGTCTCGAGGTGAATGGTTTATGCACGGGACTTCAAAATTCTTTGGAAGGAATGCGATGAGCGAGGAATATTCGACCAAGGGCGCCTACGTCACCGGCGGAGAATTCACCCGGGACACCAACTACATCCAGGACCGCATCGTCGCTGATGCCAGCGCCGAGCACTATGGCGAGGGAAACAGCCACAGCAAGATCGGGCATCCCAACGCGGGGCTTTCGGACGGGGCCCGGCTTTGGCCGGTGGAAGCTGGCCGCTACCATCTGGTCGCAGCCCGCGCGTGCCCCTGGGCCAACCGCACCCTGATCGTTCGCCGCCTGCTGGGCTTGGAAGACGCGCTGTCCGTCGGACTGCCCGGCCCAACCCACGACGCACGCAGCTGGACCTTTGACCTGGACCCCGGGGGCAAGGACCCTGTCCTGGGTACCGAGCGGGTCCAGGAGAACTACTTCAAGCGCTTTGCCGACTATCCACGCGGCATCACTGTGCCGGCAATCGTCGATATCCCCACCGGTGCGGTTGTCACCAATGACTACCCGCAGATCACCTGGGACATGTCCACGCAGTGGAAGGAGTTCCACCGGGAAGGCGCCCCGGACCTCATTGCGCAGGACCAGCTCGATGAGATGCTTCCGCTGATCAAGCGGATTTTCACCGAGGTCAACAACGGCGTCTACCGTGCCGGGTTCGCCGGGGACCAGCAGGCCTACAACGATGCCTACGACCGGTTATTCGCCACCTTGGACTACCTCGAAGATCGGCTGGGCACCCGCCGCTTCCTGATGGGTGATCACATCACCGAGGCCGATGTCCGGCTGTTCACCACGCTGGTGCGATTCGACCCGGTCTATCATGGCCACTTCAAGGCCAACCGCAACAAGCTCATCGACATGCCGAACCTCTGGGGCTATGCGCGGGACTTGTTCCAGACCCCGGGTTTCGGCGACACCATCGACTTCGAGCAGATCAAGGCGCACTACTACGTGGTGCATGAGGACATCAACCCGACCAGGATCATCCCGAAGGGGCCGGAGTTGGCGAACTGGCTCGAAGCGCCGGGCCGAGATGAGCTGGCCGAGAGCGGTCCGTTCCTGAACGGTACAGCACCGGGCGAAGTCCGGGCTGACGAGCGGGTCCAAGCCGGGCACAACCCGTTGTACCCCGCCTAGGAGCGCTGGCGATCCGCCGCGGATCGGCTCAGGAGCCCGCTATTTCGAGGGGTCCTGGGCCGATCTGTCCTATTCGAAATCGAAGCCTTGCCCCTCGCAAGCTTCCTGGAAAGCGGACAAGTCAGTAATTTGGGGATCCCCGGATTCATCGGCGGCCACCGCAGCGCTGATCTGTTCGGTGGAGGCCTTCGCCCCATGATCAGCGGCTTTCTGCATATTCGTTGCGCCGATGCCCTCGGGGTCAACCAAGCCCCCGCCAAAATGCACGCAGGCGGTATGGCCCTGGGGATCGAGTTGGCGCAGCTCGTCAACCGAGGGGCCAGCGCATGCGGACAGGACCAGAACCAGGATGGCCAGTACAGGCAGGATTTTCTTCACATCCCAATCCTAGGCATGGACCTGGCTGGATGCTGTGATCCATTGTGCAAGTATTCGCTGGCGACATGGCCCAATGCATGGAACCGAGTGCGGGCGTCAACGTGGCAGGATTAAAGCATGACGATCATTGCAGCTGCGGATGGATCAGCCCTAGGAAACCCCGGACCGGCAGGTTGGGCCTGGTACGTGGACCAGGACAACTGGGCCGCTGGCGGTTGGGACCACGGAACCAACAACATGGGGGAGCTCCAAGCGGTGCTCGAACTCTTCCGGGCCACCGAGCACCTGCCAGAAGAAGAACTCAGGATCCTGTGCGATTCGCAGTATGCGATCAACTGCATCAGCAAGTGGATGCCGGGTTGGAAGAAGAAGGGCTGGAAAAAGGCCGACGGCAAACCGGTCTTGAACCAGGACATCCTCAAGGAACTTGACCGGGCCATTGCCGGGCGCAAGTACACCTTCGAGTGGGTCAAGGGCCATGCCGGACATGAGCTGAATGAAGCTGCTGACGGCCATGCGCGTGCGGCTGCGACCGCGCACCAGCAGGGCTCTGTAGTAGAGGCCGGACCGGGCTACACCGCAGTCGGCGGCCCAGCGGCTTCCAAAGCTCCAGCGGCTTCCAAAGCTCCAGCGGCTGAAGATGCCGTGCTGGCACCCGGCGGGCAACCCGCCGCCGCACCGGAACCCGGCGTGGACATCGCGGCCACCGTCTTCGAACTGGAACAAGGTTTCCTCGACCCGCAGATCCGCACCAGTTTCGCGGAACTCAACGACTTCCTGCATCCGGGCTACCAGGAAGTGACTCGCCATGGCGGCCTGCTGGATGTGGCCACGGTCCGGGCCATGCTGGAATCCGGGGCGAGCCTGCCCAGTACCGGTGCGGTGCAGGTCCTTGCGGCCCGGGAAGTGGATGCCCAGATGGTGCTGCTCGCGTACCGCATGAAGCCTGCAGAGGGCCCGGTGCTTGTCGTATCTTCCTGGTGGCAGAGCACCGAAGGCGGCCTGAAGCTTCGGTTCCGCCAGGAAACGGTCGAGCAGACCGCATAGAAAACACGCTTAAAGCAGTGATGCCCGCCAAATGGCGGGCATCACTGCTTTAACGGTTTGGGATCAGTACTGTCCCGGGCGGGTTTCGATGACGCCCTTCTTGTAGTTGATCCGGTTGACCAACCAGGTCACGGCCCACAGCAGCACGCCGATGACCAGCAGCAGGCCGGCAATCTCGTACTGGACCCAGTCTTCACGCGAACGAGCCCATGGGCCGGCAAGGAACAGGCAGAAGAACACGCCGAGGATCGGGATGATCGTTGGAGCGCGGAACGCATCGGGTTCCGGCTTGTCGCGGCGCAGCACCAGCAGGGCTACGTTGACTACGGCGAACACGCACAACAACAGCAGCGCGGTCGTGCCGCCCAGCGAGCCGACAATGCTGCTTCCGTTGCTCAAGTTCACGTAGACCACCAAGGCGATGGCCAGCACGGTGCTGAACAGGATCGCAGCCCATGGCGAGCGTCGGGTCGAATGCACCTTGCCCAGGAACTGCGGCAGCACGCCTTGGCGGGCCATGCCGTAGAGCAGGCGGCTAGCCATCAGCATGTTCATCAGCGCGGTGTTGACCACCGCGAAGACGGTCAAGAACGGGAAGATCGCGTCAACTGGCAGGTTCGGCAGGCCGATGCGCACAACATCCAGCAGGATGCCGGCATCCGGGTTCTTCGGGTTCAGCAGATCGCCGGTCGGGATCACCATGATGACCGTGACGGCCACCAGCATGTAGATCAAGGCGCAGATGCCCAGGCCGATGAGCATGATCTTCGGGAAGGTCTTCTTGGGATTCTTGGTTTCCTCAACCAGGTTCACCGAATCCTCGAAGCCCACCATCGCGAAGAACGCAATGGCAGTACCCATGGTCACGGCGGCGAAGACGCTGCGGTCGGTGGGGGTCTCGAAGACCACCAGGCGGGAAATGTCACCCTGGCCCGAGGCGATCACCGCGAAGCCGATGCCGATGATCGCGGCCATGATGGCCAGCGAAACTATGGTCAGCACGAGGTTGAACTTCACGCTCTCGCCCACGCCGCGGAAGTTGATCACTGCGAGGATCACGATGATCGCAATAGCTGCCCACATGCCCGCTTCCGGGGTGTTGGGAACACCCTCGACAAACTGGCCAATGCCAATGAGCAGGTTGCGCCCCACCAAGGTGGCCGAGGTGGCGGCACTGGTGATGCCCGAGCAAGCCACGGTGAACGCCACCAGGAAGGTGACGAAGTGGATGCCGAATGCCTTGTGGATGTACAAGGCAGCACCGGCCGCGTGCGGGTATTTGGTCACCAGTTCGAGGTAGCTGAAGGCGGTGAGGGTCGCGATCGTGAAAGCGATCAGGAACGGCAGCCAGGCGGCTCCGCCCACCTGGCCGGCAACTTTGCCGGTGATGGCGAAAATTCCGGCGCCGATGATATCGCCCATGATGAGGAATAGCAGCAGCTTCGGGCCAATCACCCTGCGGAGTTCTGTTTCTTTGCCGTCGGTAACGGCCGTGTCACTGTTCACAGTCATGCGATCGAGATCATCTCCTTCAATTTTGTAGGCAAACATTACAACTTTAGGGTCAGCGCATGAAGTGGGCAAACCGGCTTCAAGGCTGGCTCACAGAACTTGGGGTCCAGCGGTAGTGAAATGTCGATTAGTGGCTTAAACAAGCCAATGCTGTGAGCTGACGTACCTATATGCTAGGTGTCGGGTCAGCGTGTGGAACTACCGGGCCATGGGATCGAAGCGGTTAGGGTTAGTTGATGAGAGACAAGCACTTTGAAGGATTTAGATGCAATCGGTGATCACTGAAGAGTTCGCGCCCCTGGCGGAAGCACTAGAGGCGCGAGCCGCTGAGGAAGAAGGCTATTCGGCGCAGCTGGCCGTGTACCACCGCGGCGAATTGGTGCTCAGCCACAGTGTCGGCGAGCACCTCTCTGGTGACGCGCTGACCTGCGTCTTCTCCTGCACCAAGGGCCTGGGCGCGCTGGTCGTGGCACTGCTCGTGCAAGATGGGCTGATCGACCCGAACGCGCCAATTGCCACCTACTGGCCGGAATTCGGCGACAACGGGAAAGCCCAGCTCACCGTCGGCGAGGTGCTCAGCCACCAAGCGGGAGTGCTCGGAGTGCCCGGGGGCGTGCCCAGCGAGATCCTCCTGAACTCCGCCGAATACGCCAAGGTGCTCGCTTCCATGCCAAGCGTCTGGCCGCTGGGCCAGAACATTGTCGGCTACCACGCGATCACCATGGGCGTGCTCATGGAAGAACTGGTACGCCGGGTCACCGGCAAGGAACTGAAAGAAGTCTTCGAGGAGCGCATCCGCAAGCCGCTGGGAGCCGAAGCATACATCGGCCAGGACCCCGCGCTGGAATCGCGCTACCGCGATGTATTGCCGGGCGCTGACGCCGCACCGGAATTCTTCGATCCGTTCTCCCCGGCCGGGCTTTCGGTGAACTCGGCCTCCGGTTTCGCGCTGGAAAGCGGCCCGGTCTACAACTGGCACGAACTGGCCAACGCGCCGCAGGTGCGCGAACTGGGCCCCGCATCCATGGGCGCGGTCGCCAATGCCCAAGGCCTCGCCGCAATCTATGCCGCCTCATTCGGTGCAGTGCCGGCACTGGGCGCCACCCGCGGATTCCTCACCGCCGACACCTGGTCCCAGGTTTCCACCGAGCTGGTCTACGGCCATGACCGGACCAACGGGCTGCTGCAGGCCTTCGCCCTGGGGTTCATGAAGGCCACCGCGCGCAACAACTATGGATCGATTTTCGCCTACGGCCATGACGGTGCGAATTCCTCGCTGGCCTTCGCCGATCCAGCCCACCAGCTGGGCTTCGGTTTCATCCCCTCGCGCAATGAAGGCGTCAAGGAGATCTCCACCGGGGTCAAGCTCAGCCAGCTGGCCCGCCAGCTGATCATGCAGAAGAACATGTCGGCCCAGGCTGCCGGCAGCAACGCGTAGTAAACCCATCGGGAATGGAACGAAGCAGGAGCGAAGTGAAGAAGTTTGTGGCACTAGGTGACTCGTTCACCGAAGGCGTTGGCGATGTGGATCCGACCCGGCCCAACCAGGTCCGCGGCTGGGCGGACCGGGTTTCGGAAGTGCTCTGCGCCGAAGGCGAATGGGAATACGCCAACCTGGCGGTGCGCGGCAAGAAGATCGGGCAGGTGATCAACCAGCAGCTGGACCAGGCGCTCGCACTGGCCCCGGATCTGGTCACCATCTATGCCGGTGGCAATGACATCCTGCGCCCGAAGGCGGACCTGGATGCGCTGATGCGCGGCTATGAAGGCATGGTGCGCCGCTTTGCCGAAGCCGGAAGCGCGGTCGTGCTGTTCACCGGTTTCGACACCGTGGAGTCACCGTTGTTCTCCAAGACCCGTCCGCGCACGGCCATTTACAACGAGAAGGTTCGCGAAATCGCGGACGAGTACGGCGCGGTGATCGCCGATTACTGGCGGTGGCGCGAATTCTCCGATCTGCGCTACTGGGCGGTGGATCGGCTGCACATGAACGAGCTGGGCCACACGCTGATGGCTTCGAAGGTCCTTGACGTGCTCGGCACCCATCGGATCACCGAGGGAAACTGGTCCTCCAGGATCCAGCAGCCGTCCCTGCCGGAACTGGCCGTGAACTCGCGCGGCGAAAAGCTGAAGCAGGAATTGGGCTGGGCCAGAGAGCATTTGGCTCCGTGGGTCAAGCGCCGGATCACCGGCACCTCGTCGGGTGATTCCTTGTCAGCGAAATATCCTGATTACATCCGTTTAACTGCCGACGCCAACTGAACGCATTTATGACTTTTCCGGACCCCGCTCCTGTTTGACCTTGGGGGCGGGGCAGGTAACATGGTGGTGTGCTGCAGGTCTCCGGCCGGCAGCGCGCGCCATAGACGGATGGCGGGAGAGTCCCGTTCACACCATGGACGGGCGCCGTAGGAGCAATTCCTCCCCAGGAAACTCTCAGGCACCCGTACCGCCATCATGAGGCAACTCTGGAAAGAAACCGGCCCGTTCCGGTTCACCGAAGGTGCAAGTGCCCGGCTTGGTTTGCTGGATGCGTAAAACTCTCAGGTTATGCAACAGGGATGGGGAGGTAAAAAGACCTTCCTTTGGCATGCGCCAAGACAGATCCCATGGAGATACCAGCACCATGACCATCACGCAGACTTCGGCACGAGCGAATACTGAATTCGTTTCACGCCATATCGGCCCACGTCCTTCCGACGTCACCACCATGCTTCAGACCCTGGGCTACGACAGCCTGGAAGAACTGATCGACACCGCCGTTCCGGCAGACATCCGCCAGGACTCCGCACTGGATATCCCAGACGCCCTGAGCGAAACCGAAGCCCTAGCCCACCTGCGTGCGCTTGCCTCGAAGAACGTCATGAAGACCCAGATGATCGGCCAGGGCTTCTACGACACCATCACCCCAGCCGTGATCCGCCGCAACATCGTGGAAAACCCAGCCTGGTACACCGCTTACACCCCGTACCAGCCGGAAATCTCCCAGGGCCGCCTCGAAGCCCTGCTGAACTTCCAGACCATGGTCATGGACCTGACCGGCCTGCCCATCGCCAACGCGTCGCTGCTGGATGAATCCTCCGCCGCCGCCGAAGCCGTGCTGATGATGCGCCGCGCCAACAAGAAGAAGTCCAAGGGCAAGACCGTGCTGGACTCCAACATCTTCCCGCAGACCCTCAAGGTCGTGCAGGGCCGCGCTGACGCGCTGGGCTTCGAAGTCGAGATTGCCGACCTTTCCGCAGGCTTGCCAGAGGGCGAGATCTCCGGCATTGTCCTGCAGCAGCCTGGCAACGACGGCTCGATCGCGGACCACGCTTCGATCATCGCCGCCGCCAAGGAAGCCGGCGCCATGGTTACCGTGATTGCCGACCTGCTGGCCCTGACCATGATCACCCCTCCGGGCGAGCAGGGTGCCGATATCGCCGTGGGCAACACCCAGCGATTCGGCGTGCCGCTGTTCTTCGGCGGACCGCACGCTGCCTACATGGCCGTGGCCGATGGCCTGACCCGTTCCATGCCAGGACGCCTGGTGGGCGTTTCGGCCGATGACGCCGGAGTCCCTGCCTACCGCTTGGCCCTGCAGACTCGCGAGCAGCACATCCGCCGCGAAAAGGCCACCTCCAACATCTGCACCGCACAGGCCCTGCTGGCCATCTGCGCTTCGATGTACGCGGTCTACCACGGCCCAGCCGGACTGAAGCAGATCGCCTCGCGCGCCAACAACCACGCCCGGGTGATCGCCAGCTCGCTGGTTTCCGGCGGCTACACCCTGGCTTCGGACTCCTTCTTCGACACCGTTGTGGTGAACGTCGAGAACGCCGATGCCATCATTGCCAAGGCCATCGAAGCAGGCATCAACCTGCGCAAGGTGGGCGAGACCCAGGTGGGCATCTCCACCGACGAGGCCACCACCTCGGGCGTAGTCAAGACCCTGCTTGAAGTCTTCGGCGCAGAGCTCTCGGCTCCGGAAGGCTTCGAGATCCCGGCAGGGCAGGTGCGCACCAGCGACTTCATGACCCACCCGATCTTCAACACCATCTCCTCCGAAACCCAGATGATGCGCTACCTGCGCCGGCTCTCGGACCGCGACCTGGCCCTGGACCGCACCATGATCCCGCTGGGTTCGTGCACCATGAAGCTGAACTCGGCCGCCGAAATGGAATCCATCACCTGGCCGGAATTCGCCTCGATCCACCCCTACGCGCCTGCAGCGCAGACCGAGGGCTGGCGCGAGCTGATCACCGACCTGGAAGGGCGCCTGACCGCAATCACCGGCTACGCTGGCGTTTCGATCCAGCCCAACGCCGGCTCGCAGGGCGAATACGCGGGCCTGCTGGCCATCTCGGACTACCACCGTTCGCGCGGCGAAGGCCAGCGCGATCTGTGCCTGATTCCGGCTTCGGCCCACGGCACCAATGCCGCGTCGGCAGTGCTGGCCGGGATGCGCGTGGTGGTCGTGAAGACCGCAGCCGATGGCACCATCGACGCGAACGACCTGGATGCCAAGATCGAGGCCAACAAGGACGTCCTTGCAGCCATCATGATCACCTACCCATCCACCCACGGCGTCTACGACTCCGACGTGCGCGAGGTCTGCGACAAGGTCCACGCCGCCGGCGGCCAGGTGTACATCGATGGCGCGAACATGAACGCCATGGTTGGCCTGGCCCAGCCAGGCAAGTTCGGCGGCGACGTGTCGCACCTGAACCTGCACAAGACCTTCTGCATCCCGCACGGCGGTGGCGGTCCAGGCGTAGGCCCAATCGGCGTTGGCGAGCACCTGCTGCCATTCCTGCCAGGCGATGCTTCGGGCACCTACTCCGAGCGTGATGGCGTGCCGGTGGTGGCGACCGCTTTCGGCTCGGCCGGCGTCCTGCCGATCTCCTGGGCCTACATCGCGATGATGGGCGGGGACGGCTTGACCGAAGCCACCAAGCACGCGATCCTGAACGCGAACTACATTGCCAAGCGCCTGAACGAGCACTTCCCGGTACTGTTCACCGGCAACAAGGACCTGGTTGCCCACGAGTGCATTCTGGACCTGCGTGAACTGACCGCCAAGACCGGGGTCACCGCCGAGGACGTGGCCAAGCGCCTGATCGACTTCGGTTTCCACGCGCCGACCCTGTCCTTCCCTGTGGCAGGCACCCTGATGGTGGAGCCCACCGAATCCGAGGACCTGGCCGAGATCGAGCGCTTCATTGAAGCGATGATCACCATCCGCCAGGAAATGGACGAGGTCCTCTCCGGTGCCTACAGCATCGAGGAGTCCCCATTGCGCAACGCTCCGCACACGGTCTCCGCCGTGGTCAACAGCAAGTGGGACCGCAAGTACTCGGTCGAGCAGGCGGCCTTCCCGGTATCGACCCTGAAGTTCGACAAGTACTTCCCAACCGTGGGCCGCATCGACGGCGCCGGTGGCGACCGCAACCTGATCTGCTCCTGCCCGGCTCCCGAAGCCTTCGAAGACTAAGGAAGAGTTAGAGATGACTGAGACTACCCAAGCACTCAAGCACACCGCGCTGCACGCGCAGCACGAAGCTCTCGGCGCCAACTTCACCGACTTCGGCGGCTGGGACATGCCGTTGAAGTACGGTTCGGAACTGGCAGAGCACAAGGCCGTGCGCTCCACCGCTGGCCTGTTCGACCTGTCCCACATGGGCGAGGTCTACCTCTCCGGCCCGGAAGCCGGCAAGGCGCTGAACACCGCCCTGGCAGGGAACCTGGGCATCATGAAGGTCGGCAAGGCGAAGTACTCGCTGATCCTTGACGCCGAGGGCAAGATCATCGACGACCTGATCGTCTACCGCCTGGAAGAGGAGAAGTTCCTCGTCGTGCCCAACGCCGGCAACGCCCCGGTGGTTGCCGCCGAGCTGGCTGCCCGCGCCGCCGGCTTCGACGTCGTCGTGGACGACGCTTCGGACCGCCAGTCGCTGATCGCCGTCCAGGGACCGAACGCCGAGGCGATTGTGCGCAAGCTGGCCGCCGACGAAGCAACCGCCCAGGCTGTCACCGAGCTGAAGTACTACGCTGCGGTGAAGGTGGTGCTCGGCGGCATCGACGTGCTGCTGGCCCGCACCGGCTACACCGGCGAAGACGGCTTCGAGCTGATCATCGAAAACGAGGATGCGGCAGCCCTCTGGGAAAAGAGCGTTGACGCCGGCAAGGACCACGAGCTGGTTCCTTGCGGCCTGGCTGCCCGCGACTCGCTGCGCCTTGAAGCCGGCATGCCGCTGTACGGCAACGAGCTGTCCCTGGAACGCACCCCGTTCGATGCCGGATTCGGCCCGGTGGTCTCCTTCAAGAAGGAAGAGGACTTCGTGGGCCGCGAAGCCCTGGAAGCGTTGCGCGGTGCGACCCCGCCACGCAAGCTCGTCGGCCTCAAGGGCCTGGGCAAGCGCGCCGGCCGCGGCGGCTACGCCATCGTCAAGGACGGCGCAACCATCGGTGAAATCACCTCCGGCCAGCCTTCGCCAACCCTGGGCTACCCGGTTGCACTGGGTTATGTCGACGCCGAATTCGGTGCAGTGGGAACCGAGCTGGAGGTAGACCTGCGTGGTAAGACTTTGCCTTTTGTCGTAGTCGAACTGCCGTTCTACACCCGAGCCAAGTAACGTTAAACATCAGTAGGGCTAAGCAAATCGCCCGCTAATTCCCTTGGGAGAGGAAATACCGTGAGTAAAGTTCTTTCGTCATTGCGCTACTCGGCCGAACACGAGTGGATCGATGCATCGTCCCCAGCAAAGATCGGCATCACCCAGGTTGCCGCCGACGCCCTGGGCGACGTGGTCTACGTCGACCTGCCAGAGGTCGGCGACTCCGTTACCGCAGGCGAGACCTGTGGCGAAGTCGAGTCCACCAAGTCGGTTTCCGACCTGTACTCGCCAGTGACCGGCACCATCGTTGCCATCAACGACGAGGCAGTGGACAACCCAGGCATCCTGAACGAAGACCCATACGGTGCCGGCTGGCTGTTCACCGTTGAGGTCGCCGAAGAGGGTCCGCTGCTTTCGGCAGCTGACTACGCAAGCGCGAACGGTGGAAACGTCGAGTAATGAGCAACCAGACTTTTGAATCCGTTGCCGCTGCAACGTTGACCCAGTCGCTGGCTTCGCTGGACCCGGAGATCGCGCAGCGTATTGACGCTGAGCTGGCTCGCCAGCAGCGCGGCCTGGAAATGATCGCTTCGGAGAACCACACTGCGCAGGCAATTATGCAGGCGCAGGGTTCGGTACTGACCAACAAGTATGCCGAGGGGTATCCGGGCCGCCGCTACTACGGCGGTTGCGAGGAGGTCGATGTCATTGAGACGTTGGCTATCGAGCGCCTCAAGGAGCTGTTCGGGGCGAAGTTCGCCAACGTTCAGCCGCATTCCGGTGCGCAGGCCAATGCGTCGGTGTACCACGCGCTGGTGCGTCCAGGCGATACCGTGCTGGGGCTGAATCTGAACCACGGTGGCCACCTGACCCACGGCATGAAGCTGAACTTCTCGGGTCGCTTGTTCGACATCGTTCCTTACGGTGTGGACGAGGAAACCTACGAAGTGGACATGGACGAGGTGGAGCGCCTTGCTGTGGAGCACCAGCCGAAGATGATCGTTGCTGGCTGGTCGGCGTACCCTCGCCAGCTGGATTTCCAGCGCTTCCGCGAGATCGCTGACAAGGTCGGCGCGTACCTGTTCGTGGATATGGCGCACTTCGCTGGCTTGGTGGCGACCGGGTTGCATCCTTCGCCGGTTCCGCATGCTCACGTGGTGACTTCCACGACGCATAAGACGCTTGCTGGTCCTCGTGGCGGCATTGTTCTCTCGAATGATGCGGAGATCGCGAAGAAGCTGAATTCTGCGGTGTTCCCTGGCCAGCAGGGTGGTCCGTTGGAGCACGTGATTGCTGGCAAGGCGGTGGCTTTCAAGATTGCCGCTTCGCCGGAGTTCAAGGAGCGCCAGGAGCGGACGTTGGCTGGTGCGCGTATTTTGGCTGAGCGCTTGACCCAGGAAGATGTTGTGGCCAAGGGCATCAGCGTTTTGACTGGTGGCACGGATGTTCACATGGTGCTCGTTGACTTGCGTAATAGCGAGTTGGATGGGCAGCAGGGTGAGGATCTTTTGGCTCAGGTGGAGATCACGGTGAACCGCAATTCGGTGCCGTTTGATCCTCGTCCGCCGATGGTGACTTCGGGGTTGCGTATTGGTACTCCGGCGTTGGCTACCCGTGGTTTCTCGGAGGCTGCGTTCGCTGAGGTTGCGGAGATCATTGCACAGACGTTGATTGCTGGTGCTGAGGGTAATACGGCGGTGTTGCCGGAGCTGAAGGATCGTGTTCTGAAGCTTGCCGCGGCCCACCCGCTGTACCCGGAACTGGCTAAGGTTTCCGAGTAGCATCATCTGATTAGGATGTGGGCCCGGAAGGTGGAAATACTCGCTTTTCGGGCCCGCGGTCTTTCAACATCCAGAGGTCCAGGCGCTGCACGGTACGTGCGGTGGCCGCAAGCCTCTGGAACCACACTCCACAGATCCGGGGCAGAAGCTCTCGGATTACCCAAGTTCTAAGGATGTGACCCGCTATGGCGGTTAGCGTATTCGATCTTTTCTCGGTTGGCATCGGACCGTCTTCCAGCCATACCGTGGGACCAATGCGTGCAGCACACGCATTCATTGCCCAAGTAATCCGAGAAGGCCAACTGGACGCACTGGAAAATATCCGTGTTGATGTCTACGGATCCCTGGCCGCTACCGGACGCGGCCACGGCACCTTCACTGCCATCATGCTGGGGCTTGAAGGCTTCGAACCTGAAACCGTGCTGCCATCACAGGTCGATGACCGTCTGGCGGACATGGAAGCCACTGGAATCCTCCACCTGGCCGAACAGCTTGATCAGCGCAAGGACCTGAACTACAAGGTCGAAGACATGATCCAGCATCCGCTCACCGTACTGCCACGCCACACCAACGGCGTGAAGTTCATTGCCCTCGACGCTGACGGCAACGAAATCGCCAACGAGACCTTCTTCTCCGTAGGCGGCGGCTTCATCGTGCGCGAAGGCGCCGAAGACCGCATCGAGAAGAACCTCGAAGAGAAGCTGAACAAGCAGCCCTATCCCTTCACCACGGCAGCCAAGCTGCTGGAACATGTGAAGGAAACCGGCCTGTCCATTGCCGACATCATGATGGCCAACGAAATGGCTTACCGGTCCCGCGACGAGATCCGCAACGGCCTGGTCCACATCTACGAAGTGATGGAAGACTGCAAGGATTCCGCGCTGGAACGCACCGGCGTGCTGCCCGGCGGCTTGAAAGTTCGCCGCCGTGCGCCGGAATGGCATGAACGCCTGCGCAAGGAAGACAAGGACCGGGATCCGGTCTACTGGCAGGAATGGATCAACCTCGTTGCGCTGGCCGTCAATGAGGAGAACGCCTCCGGCGGACGCGTGGTCACCGCTCCGACCAACGGCGCAGCGGGCATCATCCCAGCCGTGCTGTTCTACGCCACCCACTACGCACCGGGCGCAAAGTACTGGAATGAGGAGGAAAAGCACGACGCTGTCGTACGCTTCCTGCTCACCGCTGGTGCCGTCGGCGTGCTGTACAAGGAGCAGGCATCGATCTCCGGCGCCGAAGTCGGCTGCCAGGGCGAAGTCGGTTCGGCATCATCGATGGCTGCTGGCGGCCTGGCCGAAATTCTTGGCGGCACCCCAGCGCAAGTAGAGAACGCAGCGGAAATCGCCATGGAACACAACCTTGGCCTGACCTGCGACCCGATCGGCGGACTGGTCCAGATCCCTTGCATCGAACGCAACGCCATCGCTGCTTCCAAGGCAGTGAACGCGGCGAAGATGGCGCTGATGGGCGACGGCGAACACCACGTCACCTTGGATGAAGTCATTATCACCATGCGCGAAACCGGCAAGGACATGAGCGACAAGTACAAGGAAACTGCGATGGGCGGCCTGGCCGTCAACGTGGTGGAATGCTGATTTCCCAGTAACGCATGACCCAGTTCGGGAGGCCTGCACTGCAGACCTCCCGAACTGTTTAAATGTGATCTTGGCCCCCAAGTCCGGCAATTCCCAGCCATAGCTGATAGAACTGGGACTAGGCCTGATGCGCGCTAGCGCAAACCAGTTTCGAGGAGGTGAGTGTCGTGGAAGACAGTTCTAGTCGATCTATGCACACGAACTCACCCGGACGCTCGTAGCCGAATCAGCCGAATCTGGCAGCATCCCGCCATGGGATCCCAACGAGTTCGTGACTCTTGTACATGTCACCGGCGCCTGGTCCTGCACGCAAATACTGACTGATTTATCTCCCTGTATTCATGGGGTGGTCAAGCGGTGAGAAGTTGCTGGCAGGCTTGTATTCACGCGCCAAATGAACCATTTGGACCAAAATCATGTTTTCTCCAGAAAAGGTAGACTTCTCTACTATTTCGCGAGCCTTGCGCTCCCATCTCAATCACGCAGAATTCCAGCTCGCGGCAGGGCTGCTGGGCGGTCTGCACATCGCCCAGACCATTGAGCACCTCGAAGCACTGGATGCCACGGAGGCTGCCCTGGCCTACCGGCTGCTGGACAAGCAGACCGCGGTACTGGTCTTCCAGGAACTCGACGCCCCGGTGCAAGCCGACCTGGTGCGGGCGCTGCAGTCGCAGACCGTCATCGATGCCTTCGCCCAACTCCCCGCCGCGGGACGGGTAGCGCTGCTCGATGAACTGCCAGCGATGGTGGCCACGAAACTGCTGGCAGGGCTGCCGACGGCCACGCGCCAGGAAACCGGAATCCTGCTGGGCTATCCGGAATCAAGCGCCGGCAGGGCGATGTCCCCGGATTTCATCTCGACCCACCCGCAGCTGTCTGTGGCCGAAACCCTGGAACGCATCAGCGCACGCCTCGGGAACTGCGAGAACGCGCAGCACATCCTGGTGATCGATGATGAACGCCGGCTGCTTGGCACCATCAAGCTCAGCGAGTTGCTCACCGAGCCGGCCGGGACAACGATCGGAGAACTGTGCACCCAGAGCCCGGTCGTCCAGGCCTGCGAGCCGGAGACGAGCGCGGCACGGGTGGTGGTGGATCGGAAGGCAGGGATGCTCCCGGTGCTTGATCGGGAAGATCGCCTGCTGGGAGTGCTGACCTTGCCCATGGCGATCGCGATCCTAGAGGATGCCGAAGAGCGCCGCTCCGCGTACGGCTCCGGAACGGATCCGCTCTTCCGCCCTTACCTGGGGACGCCATTGCGCCACCTGGTGAAGGCGCGCGTCATCTGGCTGCTGGTCCTGGCTATCGGCGCCACCTTGACGGTCAAGGTGCTGTCCAGTTTCGAGCAGACACTGGAGTCGATGGTGGTGCTTAGCTTGTTCATCCCCTTGATCGTGGGCATTGGCGGGAACACCGGCAACCAGGCGGCGACCACTGTCACCCGTGCGCTGGCCATGGGGGATGTGCGGGGAAGCGACTTCTGGCGGGTGCTGATGCGCGAGGTGCGAATCGGAGCGGTCCTGGGACTGTGCCTGGGCGCCATAGCGCTGGTGGTGGCCGGGAGCATTTTCGAACTGCGCATCGGATTGGTGATAGGCATCAGCCTGGTGGCACTGTGCAGCATTGCTGCCGCTGTCGGCGGGGTGATGCCGATCATCGGTAAATTCTTCAAGGTTGATCCTGCGGTATTTTCCAACCCCTTCATTTCAACCTTCGTGGATGCCGCCGGGCTGATCGTCTACCTGTCGGTGGCCGTGCTGATTCTTGGATAGCCTGCAGCTGCACTGGGGTGCGCGGAATAAATTCGCGCACCCCAGCGTCGTAACAGGTATGCCTCATAGCAAGCTCTTTACTGAATTTACCGTCCCGGCCAGAAGCGGAGCAGGCCTGAAGCTTCGCAACCGCGTCGTGCTTCCGCCGATGTGCCAGTATTCCGTGGAAAAACGCGACGGCGTTCCAACGACCTGGCACTTGGCTCACCTGGGTTCCATGGCCCATGGCGGATACTCCTTGGTGATCGCCGAAGCAACTGCGGTGGCAGCTGAAGGCAGGATCTCGGATCGCGATACCGGCCTGTGGAATGACGAGCAGGCCGAAGCCTGGAAACCGATTGCCCAATACATCCGCGCCCATGGGGCAGCCGCCGGCGTGCAGCTGGCGCACGCCGGAGCCAAGGCATCGACCTATGGCTGGCTCAAGGATCTTGAAGAAGCTGGAAAATCCGGCAGCATCAGCGCGGAAGATGGCGGCTGGGAAACCTTCACTTCCTCGCCCAGCGAGCTCTACGGGCTGAAGCCAGCTACCGCGATGAGCGTGGAACAGATCCAGGCATCGGTGCAGGACTGGGCTGATGCGGCCAAGCGTGCCGACGCGGCCGGATTCGACCTGATCCAGATCCATGCCGCGCACGGCTACCTGGTGCACCAATTCCTGTCGCCGCTGACCAATAAGCGCACCGACGAATACGGTGGCAGCTTCGAGAATCGCACTCGATACCTGCGTGAAGTCATCGAGGCTGTGGCTGCCGTGTGGCCGGAAAACAAGGCCCTGGGCATTCGCTTCTCCGGAGAAGACTGGGTGGACGATGGATGGAGCATTGCTGACACCGTTCGGATCGCCAAGGAACTCTACGGCTACGGTGTGCGCCACTTCGACCTCTCCAGTGCAGGAATTGGCAAGTTCAACGGACCGTCTGGTCCGGGCTACCAAGTGCCGTTGGCTCAGGCAGTGAAGGAAGCGCTGCCCCAGGATGCCTTCGTTACCGCGGTCGGCGTCATCACCGAGCCGATGCAGGCAGAGCAGATCGTCGTGACCGGGCAAGCGGACGGCGTCTGCGTTGGGCGCGCTGCCCTGGGCGATCCGCAGTGGGCTAACCGTTCGGCGCAGGAATTGGGTGCACCGATGGCATTCCCCGCCCAATACTGGCACGGCCGCTGGTAAACGCAAGTTGCCATGCTGATTTCATCCAAACAACGACATAGTTTCTGGTTACCTCTTCCAGCCACTGAATAGTGATGTTAGGTTAGTGCCACGGATCTAGTCGCACCGCGGCCAAGGGTCGCGTGCGGAAGGGAGTCAGCATGGCACTACGCGCGGATTCTAATGGAATCGACGCTTCGCTCTATCGGAGAAACGGCTCGTGGAGCACAGCTCTCGTGGATGCATCGTTGGGAACCACTGCCGCCCAGGAAGCAGCAGACCGGCTTCCGGACGAGGTAGCCAAGCTGCTCAAGAGCCAGCAGGCGCAGCCCAGCGATGTCCAAGCACTGATCGGCGCACTGGAGCCAGCCCAGGGACTGCGAGCACCAGTAGCACGGTTCGTAGCTGTTCATGACGGCGAAATCGTCCTGAACGAAGTCATCCCAGGCCTCAAGGTCCAAACTTCATCGGTTGATGTGGGTCCGTTCCCGAACTTCACGGCGCTGGCCCGCGCCCGTGGCGGATCGTTCTCCTACCTCGTAGCTGAAGTCAGCAAGGACGGAGGCGAGGTGCACCTCTACAATACGGCGTCACCTGAACGCCTGGGCAGCCGTGGCATCGTCGGGTTGCCCGAGGAAATCCACCATGCACGCAAGGTGCCCGGGGAATACGACCAGCCCAAGGCGCAGGCCGCCGCCGATGAGATGGCTCGTCGAAACGCTGACGAAGTTGCCGAGCTGATCAGTGAAATGTCCAACGAGAACTACGTCCGCCTGATCATTCTTTCGGGCGACATCAAGGCTCGTGAACTAGTGCTCGGGGCAGTACCCGTGGCGCTCAAGGACTATGTAGAAGTCATCGACTCGCATACGCGCACCGGGGGTGCGGACACCAAGCAAGTCGATGCCCAAATCACCAAGCTTGTAGAGGAAGTGAAAGCCAAGTCCCTGGCTGAATTGGAATCGAAGATCGCTGCGCAGTCCGGCAACGGCAAAGCGCAGCTTGCTGTCGGTCTCGATGAAGTTGTCACTGCGCTCCAATCGGCGCAAGCCGAAATGGTGCTGGTTGGACAGTACCAAAGCGAGCATACCCTTCGCGCCTTGAGCGCCGAACCATGGATTGCCCATCAGGACGGAGATGACCATGCAGAGTTGGTCGTCGGGGAATGGCCGGCGCCAGAAGTGCTCCTGCGGGCCACTGCGCTGACCGATGCCAGCATTCGCTATGTACCGGATTCGGTGATTCCTGGCGGTGCAGGAATCGCAGCCTTGCTGCGCTGGGCCAAATCCTGAACAGTTCATTAAAAGAAACGATCCGCACAGGAAATCCTGCGCGGATCGTTTTTTGCGTTCCAGCTATCTGGTGCCTAGCGATCTGACGGGCCGGCTGCCGGGGGAGCCGGTGGGGAAACATCTGAACCGTGATCGGAGTTCTGCTGCTGTCCAGGCTGGTAGGCCGGAGGAGCCCAGTAGGCCTGGCTAGGGTGAACCGGTGGCTGGTTCATCTGCCAAGGCTGCAGCATCGGACGGCGCTCTGCTGCTGGAATCGGGCCTGCCGTACGCGCAATGCCTTGCCTGTCTGCCAGCTTCACCAGCACGAAGGTCAATAGGGCCATGAAGCACACCGAGAAGACCAGCGAGACCGGGTTGGATTCCGTGGCGTTCAGATCAACTACGCCCATTGCACCGAGCAGGAACAAGAAGGTGTTGTTGATGATGTGCATCGCCATCGCTGCTTCAAGCCCACCGGTGCGCCAGGTCAGATAGCCTGCCGCGATAGCGAACGCCGCCACATCGAGAAGCCCCCAGACATCGTAGAGATGGCCGATGGTGAAGAAGGGAACTGGAAGCAGGATGGCGAACAGTGGATGCTTCAGCCAGCTGCCGATGACCTGCATGAACGCGCCACGGAAAACAAGCTCTTCAGCTGCGCACTGGAAGGGCGTCAAGAGGATCACCAGCAGGGCATAGAACAGCGGATCGGCCGGCAGGCTGCTCGCCGGCACGGGTTCGGACTCGCCAATGCCCAAGGCGCCCAACCCGAAACTCAGCCCGAAATACACTGCGAACAAGATGGCGCTGGCACCCAACACCAGGCCGAACCAGCGCCAGCGCAATTTGCCGGCGACCGATATCAGCAAGCCGACAGGCTTGGGTCCGATGAGCAAGTAGGCGAGGTAGACCGCCGGGATCATGATGATCAGGGAGACCATGGTCATCGAGAAGTCCGTCGCCGTGGCCATGTTCAGGGTTGGATCCATGAGGAACTGATCGGGAGCCTCATCTGGATTCTCCGCAGCCCACGTCAGCGGGTTCATGATCAGTGCAATGAACATCGCCAGTATGGCGATGAGCAATGCCGCGCCGTAGAAGCCAATGCCGATGCCGGTGAACGCCAGCGGCCTCCACCAGCGGTAGTTCTCACTGCGTCTCATTAGGCGATGGAACGAATAGTTCATCTCAACCTCGGCGCCTTGCGGCAAGGGTGGCTGGTTCATTGGCAAGCTCATGGCTCAATTCTCCCGTTCCGCAGTGTTTGAAGGTATGAACCTTACGGAGGATTTATCGGGTCATCCTTTTGAATATCCAGGACCAGCTCTTCGCAACGCGGTCGGCATCCAAGGCAAACTCCAATGGGCTAGCTCTTACACTGGGAAAGAACGATTCGCCTTCTTTGATTTGGAGCAGCACCACGTGGGCCATCATCACCATGACGAACCGATTTTGCAGGATCCCCGGCGCCGGCGGCGTGCCTCGATCATCTTATGGGCGCTGCTTGCGCCTATCGGCGCCCTGGCCCTGGTCATGGTCATCTTGTTGTGGCCGCAAGGCAACTACGACAAGTTTGCCCTGAACGGAGCCATGGACACTACCGGTGGCGCAACGATGGAAGTGGGCACTGTCACGCGCAGCGCAGTGCAGGACTGCCCGTCTTCCCAAGGGTTGGAAGAAGTTGGTGGCAAGGTTCTCGAATGCCAAGTCACCTACGTGATGCCCGAATCCGGAGGCGCGGAGATCCAATTGGAAATCCCACCGGAAATGCTGCAATCACGTGATGCGCGCGCGGGCGACAGCATTCGATACCTTGATCTCTCCGCGGTGGACACCACCAGCGGCAGCCCGTACGTATTCGTTGACTTCGTGCGCACTTTGCCCATGGCACTGCTGGCCATCGCCTATGGCGTGGTCGTGGTGCTGGTCGCCGGATGGCGCGGCACGCGGGCGATGATCGGCTTGGTCGGTGGCATCGCCTTCATGATCATCTTCATGGTTCCGGCCTTGCTTGAAGGCGGCAATCCGGTCCTGGTGGGACTCACCGGTTCTACCGCCATCATGTTTGTCGCGTTGTATTTCGCCCATGGTCTGAACGCGAAAACATCCACAGCGCTGCTGGGAACGCTCTTTGGCCTGGCGGTGACCGCGGCGATGGTGCTTTGGTTGACCGATGCGGCCGCTTTGACCGGAGCCAACGATGAATCGGCTATCACCCTATCGACGGTGGCCCCGCAAATTTCCCTGCCCGGCTTGCTGATCTGCGGCGTGCTGGTTGGCGGCATGGGTGTGCTCAATGACGTGACAATTACGCAGTCGGCAACCGTCTGGGAACTGGCAGAGAGCACGCCCAAGGCCTCGGCCAGGGAACTGTTCTTCCGCGGCATGCGCATCGGCCGGGACCATATCGCTTCGACCGTCTACACCATCGCCTTCGCCTACGCCGGTGCGGCCCTGCCGGTGCTGGCCATTGCGGCGCTGAGCAACCAGAGTTTCGGGGTCACCCTCGGCTCCGGCGCCATGGCTGAAGAGGTCATCCGAATCCTGATTGGTTCCATCGGATTGGTATTGGCGATCCCGGTAACCACCGCCATTGCAGTGATGGTGGTGAAAGCGACCGGCACCGGCGGTGCCCACGGCAAGCGGGCTTTGCAGAGTGTAAGCTCCGACTCCTAGGTGCGAACCATTCTCATATGTAATGTAGAATAGTTCTCAATAGCGATCCGATTTAGATGGAGACCACCATGAAGAACTACCGCTCGCTGCTCGCAGCTGCCGTCGCCCTGCCCGCTGCCGGACTGATCCTTGCCGGATGCGGTAGCGCCACAGGAAGCGAATCGAAGGACGCGGAATCTGCAGAGATCAGCGTAGTGGCCACGACGAACGTCTACGGACAGATCGCCCGTGCCATTGGCGGAGATAGCGTGGAGGTCAGCGAGATCATCACTTCGGCCGCACAGGATCCGCACTCCTATGAGCCAACCGCACGCGACAAGCTGGCGATCTCCAGCGCGGACCTGGTCCTTGCCAATGGCGGCGGATATGACCAATTCATGGACTCTCTCGTTTCTTCGCTACCGGAAGGCAAGTCTGGAGAGATCACGCTCATGCACGCTGTGGACTCCTCGCCGGTAGCTGCGGAATCTGAAGAGGCCGGGCATGAGGGCGAAAGTGCCGAGGAGCATGCGCAGCACGCTGATGAGGGCGGCCATGAGGGCGAAAGCGTCGAGGAGCATGCGCAGCACGCTGATGAGGGCGGCCATGAGGGCGAAAGCGCTGAGGAGCATGCGCAGCACGCTGATGAGGGCGGCCATGAGGGCGAAAGCGCCGAGGAGCATGCGCAGCACGCTGAAGAGGGCGGCCATGAGGGCCACGACCACGCGGGCTACAACGAGCACATCTGGTACGACCTGGATTCCATGGGTGAACTTGCTGATGCACTGGCCGAGTCCTTCGCCAAGGCCGATACCGCCAACGCGGATCAGTACAAGCAGAACGCAGCAGCCTTCAACGAAGGGATCGGGAAACTCGAAGCCCAGCTCGAAACCGCCAAGCTGGATGGCAAGAGCTTCATGATGACCGAGCCGGTTCCATTCCACTTGCTGGAAGCAGCCGGCATGGAGAACACCACTCCTGAAGGGCTGAGCGAAGCCATCGAAGAGGGCGAGGGCGTTGCGCCGATGACCATGAAGAAGGCTGAAGACAAGCTCGTTGCTGGCGACGCTGACATGCTTGCCTACAACGTGCAGACCGAAGGCAGCGAAACCAAGGCGCTGAAGAAGAACGCTGAGCGGGGACAGGTACCTGTAGTCGACTTTGCAGAAACCATTCAGGATGATTCCAGCTACCTCGAATGGATGGAATCCTACATTTCCGACTTGGCTTCCGCAATCAACGGCTAAACCTACGTAAACTAAATGCATGGCATTGTTCTCTTCCCAGATAACGCAAGCGACAGGTAAAGCACGCTCCCTCATTGCGGAGCGGTCTGTTCGAGCGGAGATCGCTCACTCGGACCGGGGAATCGAGCAAGCCGACCATGTGCTTTTCTTCGCCGAGGGGCCCGGGCAGTTCTACCAGCTCGGAGTCTGGCTGGGTACCTTCGAGCGACTGGCTGCCCAGGGTCTCAACGTCGGCGTGGTGCTCATGGACGCATTAAGCGCACGACACGCGCTGGCAGAGTCGAACCTGCCGATATTGTTCTCGCGTTCCATGGAGCAGATCGAGAATAAGCTGAGCGAGTGGAATACCAAATCCATCAATTACGTGAACAACGCCCAGCGGAACTTCACGATGCTGCGCTTCAACGGACCGGCGCATATTCACTTGAACCACGGTGAGAGCGAAAAGGCCTCCATGGTCTCCAACCAGCTCAAGGCCTACGATTTCGCCTGCGTGGCTGGTGCTGCCGCGGTAGAGCGCATCACCGAGAACATCTCCCGTTTCGACCCATCGCATCTGGTGCAGATCGGACGCCCGCAGCTCGATGAACTGGAATTGCCCGGCCCTTCGGAGAAGATCCGGGTTCTCTACGCACCGACTTGGGAGGGCGACTCGCAAGCCATGGCGTACTCCTCGGTGGCTACTTTGGGCGAGAGAATTCTGGCCCAGCTGAGCAACGATGAGCGTTTCGAAGTACGTTTCCGTCCTCATCCGAAGACCGGTGATGTGTCCGCAGAGGCAAAGAAGGCCGTGGTAAGCCTGAAAAGCAACTACGCTGCCACCGTGGATGCGCTCAGCGACGCGGCGCAGTCCTTGGTGTGGGCGGATGTGGCCATCTGCGACACCTCGGCGATGGCCTATGACGCGGTAGCGCTCAACATCCCGCTGCTGCTGGCCGGAGACCCCCAAAGCAAGCTCCATTCAGGGTTGCCATTGGACCAGCGGCTGGGCAACGCCAACGGACTGGCGCAGCGGGTTGCGGATCTTGCCGCATCCTCGGTTGCCGGGGCGCAAAAACAGCTGGCACAGTACTTCTTTGCCACCACAGAACCCGGGGTGGCTACGAAGAAGCTGAGCCAGCTGCTTTCGAGCCTCTAGCCTTCTGGGCCTAGCGCTGCTTGAAGACCGTATCCTGCCATTCGCGATGGGCGGCGGGATCATGGGAGATCATTACGTGCTTGACATTGGTGTACTCATCGAAGGAATACTGGCTCATGTCCTTGCCCATCCCCGAAGCCTTGTAGCCTCCATGCGGCATGTCGGAAACGATCAGGATATGCTCGTTGATCCACACGCAACCGGCCTGGATTTCGGCGCTGGCACGCATCGCGCGGTCAACGTTCTTGGTCCATGCGCTCGCCGCCAGGCCATACGGGGTGTCGTTGGCCAATTCGATGGCTTCGTCATCGGTATCGAATGCCAACGCCGCCAGGACCGGGCCGAAGACTTCCTGCTGCACGATCTCTGAATCCTGCGCAGCTCCCACCACCAGGGTAGGACGGTAGAACCAGCCATCGCCCGGAAGCTGCTTGCCTCCGGCAAGCACCGTTGCTCCGGCATCCTTGGCACGCTCAACCATCGAGGAAACCTTCTGCAGGTGGGCTTCGCTGATCATCGAACCCATGTCGGTATCGGGATCGGTCGGATCTCCCACCACCATGGCCTCCATCAGTTCGGCCACCTTGCTGGTGAACTTCTCGAAGACCGAGGAATGCACGTACGCGCGCGTGGCGGCGGTGCAATCCTGTCCGGAATTGATCGTCGAGCCGGCCACCGCACCATGTGCGGCAGCTTCGATATCGGCATCATCGAAGACCACCATCGGCGCCTTGCCGCCGAGTTCAAGATGAACCCGGGTACCGGTCTCGGCCGCCATGGACATGATCTTCAGGCCCACGGCGGTAGAGCCGGTGAACGAAGTCATCTTCACCAGCTTGTGGCGCACCAAGGGCGAGCCAACGCTGGGCCCGTCGCCAACGACAATGTTGATCACGCCGTCCGGCAACCCGGCATCCTTGGCGGCCCGGGCAAAGAGTACCGAGGTGCCCGGGGTCAGCTCGCTGGGCTTGAGTACAATCGTATTGCCGGCGGCAATCGCTGGCAGGACCTTCCACGCAGCCATCTGCAGCGGGTAGTTCCACGGGCTGATCGAACCGATCACGCCGATAGCTTCACGGCGAACCATCGAGGTGGTGTTGCCCGCGTAGTCCCCGGCGGCCAATCCCTGCAAATTGCGTGCAGCGCCAGCAAAGAAATTCACGTTGTCGATGGAACCGGGCACATCGAATTGGGTCGACATGCGGATGCTCTTGCCGGTCTGAGCGGTTTCCAGGGCGGCGATTTCATCGGCATGCTTTTCCAGTTCGCGAGCGAATGCCAGCAGGTGGTCGGCCCGTTCGCCCGGGGTCAGCCGGGACCAGGTCTTGAAGGCGCCGGCGGCCGCCTGCACCGCCTGGTCAACCTGCTCGCCGGTCGCGGTATCCACGTCCAGCAGCTTCTTTCCGGTGGCTGGATTCGCGCGCTCCAGCACCGGGCCGTGCCCGCGGACCTGCTGGCCATTGATGAACTGGTGTCCAAGGGAACTATCGTAGTAGGCCATGTGAATTCTCCTAGGGGGATTCAGAGGGTGAAATAGATCTTGCGCAGGGTTTCGGTGACGATCCAACGGGTTCTCATGCCCGCATGGAGCCGGACAACGCTGCCTGGAACCAGCACCAGTTCTTGGGCACCGAAACCTTCGGTTTCCAGAATCTGCACCGTCGCGCACCCGGCAAGCACCACGAAGTACTCGTCCGCTTCAATATCCTGCATGGCGCCGCGGGACATCTCCCAGACGCCGATTTCTGCATCCCCGAGGGTGCCCAGCTCGCGGTAGCCTGCGGTTGCGGATGCCTGACCGGCGACCACCTGCTCGTCGCCGATGGCAACATGCTTGACCTCAAGGGCATCGGCTTGGACGATGCCGGCTTGAAGTATTCTTCCAGGCATCAGGAATCGAACCCCATTCCGATCTTATCCATCAGCTTCAAGAAGGCCGAGCGCTCGCCTCGATTGCGATCGGCCTTGACCAGCTGGCTTGTCATCAGGTTCACGCCCACCCATGCGGCAGGTTCCGGCGGGAATGGGATCGGCTTGGTACGCACCAGTTCCAATTCGGTCAGCTCGGTCTTCTGGCCCGAGAGCAGATCCAGCATGACCCTTGCACCGAAACGGGTAGCGCCGACACCGAGGCCGGTGAAGCCTGCACAGTAGGCGACCTTGCCGCCGTAGGCCAGATCGAAGAAGGAGAAGAAGCGGGAGCAGGTATCAATGGCGCCACCCCACGCATGAGAGAACTTCACCTGTGAGAGGTCCGGGAAGCTGCCGAAGAAATGCGCGGCGAGCTTCTCGAAGGTCTGCTGGTTGGTGTCGTAGCTGGAGCGGACCTTGCCCCCGAAGTGGTAGACCGCGTCGTAGCCGCCGTAGAGAATGCGGAAGTTCCCTTCGGCGTCGATGGTTGGGCGGGCATAGTGGAACCGGTTGTTCAGGTCGGCCAAGCCCACCATGTTCTCCCAGCCGATGGCCGCGCGCTGCTGCGCAGTGAGCGGCTCAGTCATCAGCGCGTAGTCGTATACCGGCACAATTCGGGAGCGGTGGCGCTTGAGCAGAGACGGGAAAACATTGGTTGCCAGGGCCACATGCTTGGCGGTGATCTGCCCGTCGGCGGTCAGCACCTGGACCTGCGTGCCGGCATTGTTCATCTCCACGGCGTGGGTATGCTCGTAGAACTCGACGCCTAGCTCGCTGCAGACGCGGGCAAGTTCCCAGACCAGCTTGGCGGGGTGGACCAGCGCGGTTGAGTCATGGTCACGGGCGCCGGCCAAGAAGTCTGGCGAATTGATCAGTTGCCTTACCGCGCCGGCATCGAGGTAGTCGACACCCGGTGCCTCAGCTTCCTCGGCCACCCACGCAATCTGATGCTGTTCGGTGGCCACGCTGAGCGCGCCCTCGCGGACGAAGTCCACGTCCATTGCATAGCGGCGCACCGTCGCTTCGAACTCGTCGAGGTTCTTCCTGCCGAGCTCCGCAAGCAGCGCATTTTCCTTGGGCAGATGGTTTTCTCCGTTGGCCTCGCCATGGACCAGGGAGGCTTCGCAGAAGCCGCCATTGCGCCCGGAAGCAGCCCAGCCCAAGCGCTGGCCCTCGATCAGTACGACCCTTCGGCCGGGGTTCTGCTCCTTGGCTTGGAGCGCGGTCCACAATCCGGTGTAGCCGCCGCCGATAATCAGCAAGTCGGTGGTGAGTGAGCCATGCAGCGCCGGGTGGGGTGCGGGGCGGTGCTCATGATCCAGCCAGTAGCTGGTGCGCTTGGCGCCGGCCAATGCTCGGGAGATCAGGGTGGGGGAGACTTCGGCTTCATGCCTGTCAAAAGTCAGGTCATTGGTGCTGTTCATTGGTTCTTTCCTCGAAGGTAGCGGGTTCGGCAGGCGCTATCGAGGCAGGGGAACGACCAGTGGTCCGTGCGGCTTTGCCGTCTGCTGGGCACCGGGGATGCCAGTTGAGTGCCAATCGGCGGCCAAGGCTATCCCTCTTCTCGGAAAGATGAATACAAATTGAATGTGATTCATTACTCATCTAAGCCTGCGCCGCTCGGGGTTGTCAAGGTCCCGAAGCCAAGCCGAAACCCGGCCTTCGAAACAGCAAAGCACTGCTTCGAAGACCGGGCCTGGTCATGCGGGAACCGCGACCGGTTTGCCGCTAGTGAATTGATGCGCCCGTCCCGGGAAATGGCGGCTGAGCCAAGCCGCGCCGAACATCAGGAGGAATTCGGCGGCCGCAACTCCCAGCATCACCGGTGCATGCTGGGCGCCGTGCGCAGCGTGGGACGCGTGATGGCCGCCAAACCACGGCATGCCGATCACCATCGCCACATGGGAGGTGCCCATGAGCGCGCTCATCACCAGCAGGCGCAGGGGAGAACCGCCGCGCAGCACGCACCAGGAGCATTTGATGCACCACAAGGTCATGGCAAGCAATGCCAGGTTCCACCACAAGGAGTGCGGCATCAGTGCCAGAACCAGCAGGTGGGTTGCGGCCAGGCCCAGCGAAGCGGCTCCCAGGGCAATGTGTCCGGCCGGCACCCTGGCCGCGTGGCTAGTCGCCGCTGCCACAGCAACCGTCTGATTCCTTGGTGGCGCAGCAGCCGTGCTGGACCGGGGCTGGAACATCAAGGACAGGGGAGCGGTCGAAGAAGCCCTCGGGACGGATGGTGAAGCCAACGGTGTCCACAGGCATCATCGGCCAGTCCTCAGTCCGCGGGAAGTGGGTCAACGCGAAGGTGTGCCACAGGCTGATCTGCTCGCCGTCGATGTTCTTGTCGTCCTCGATCCACGAGCCAATGCCGTCAACGCCCGGGTTCTGGTTCACGAAGTCACCGGTTGGATAGCGGTGGCCGTCCTCCCGCTTGGTCACCCACAGGGCCTTGGAGGCGAATTCTGCGCGACGATGGATGGAGGATCCTTCGGCGGCCAGCAGGGTCGGCAGTCCCTGGGACATCAGCTTGTAGCCCACCGGCTTGCCGAGGTAGTTCTTCGAATCCGGGTTGGTCACCACCCAAGTGCGGCCGGCGGTCGGATTGCTATCGCGTACCGCCTGCTTCTCGGTAGCCAGCACCGTGTGGCTGCGGGTGAAGGCGTTGCCCCGGGGGTTCTCCTTGCTGATGGGCAGGCGCACGGCTTCTTCTTCGATGACGCGGCTGGGTCCGCCGTCCAGGGCGAAGTCCAGCCGGGCGCCGAAGATGTGCTGGTGGAAGGGCGCGCCCAGGCCAGGCGCCATTTCCGAGGAGTAGCGCTCGTCGAGCATGGCCGAGGTGAACACGATGCCGGTGGCCTTGGCCTCGAATTCGATGGTGCCGTCCAGGTACAGGTACCAGTAGAAGCCGTAGTCGTAGTTGCCCACGGTAGTGAAGAAGCTGATCACCAGGCGGCGGTTGCGGCGCGTGTACTTCACGCCTGACCAGTCATCGGCGTGCTTGGAGAGGATCGAGGCGTCTTCCTCGTGCATGCAGATGCCGTTGGTGATCTTCTGCGCATTGCCATCGGCGTCGGTGACCACAGGGGAGATGTAGTGGATTTCGCCCAGGCAGTCGCAGCCCAGCTCCAGCGAGTTGGCCAGGCGTCCGATGAGGTATTCGCCGGTGTCGAAGTAGTTCTGCCAGCTGCGCACCGGGGAAGGGTCCCCGTAGGGGACTACCATTTCGGCAATGGAGGCACGGTCCAGGATGCGGCGCTCGGTGCCCCGATCGTTGAAGGCGATGTTGTAGAGAACCAGACCTTCGCGCATGTCGAAACCGATATCCAGCGACCATTTCTCCCACTCGACGTGGTTGCCTGCGCTGACCGTGAAGCTGGCGCCCTCAGGCTGGGTGATCTCGATGGGCTTCTGGGTGGTGCGCACCGGGCCCGTGAGTTCCGGGTCCGTGTAGTTGCCGTGGGTTTCGGGCACCGGGATGACTTCCAGGTCCAGCAGCTGGTCGATTTTTCCGGCGATGGTGTCGATGTAAACCACCAGTCCATCAACGGGATGGGCCCAGGCCGAGTCTTCGGCGAAATCCTGGCGGAAGGCCAGGCCGCGCAGGATGCGGCGTCCTGCTTCTTGCGGGTACTCGTCTTCGTAAACTCCTGCGGAGAGCGGGGCAACGCGCACCTGTTCTGGTTTCAGGCCGCGCTTGGCCAGAGCGGCCGCCCACTGCGGATCGCCAATCAGTATGGCCTCCACCATTTCGAATTCCTCCAGCAGCACGGGCATCTGCCCCACCTTGGCCGGATCCAGGTCGATTCTGGAGAGCACGGCCTGCGCGCCCAGGTCGAGGACGACATCCTTGGGGGAGTTGGCCAGCTTGTCCATGAGCATGACGCGGACAAAGCGTCCGGGACGGTCAGCGCGTGGATCTTCCAAGCCCATGTAGGCGATGCGGGTGTTCTCGGTGAAAAGCTGGTGGCTGACCAGCAAATCCTTGGCGGTAGCGACCTCTGCTTCGCTGAGCAGGGTGAAATCCGTGGCGGTGGTGATTGGCATGAGACGGGCTCCTTCGGCACTGAAGTGTGATCTGCGGCATTTATTATTCTCTAGTTGTAGAGAATACGGACGGGGTCAATGTGACGCAAGCCCTTGCTTGAAATAAATTGTTTTTCGCTAATCTTGAACCATGCCGAAAATCGTGGACCATGATCAGCGTCGCCGGGAGATTGTCGAAGTCACTTGGAGGTTCATTGCCCGCGAAGGCATCGAGAAGCTGAATCTGCGTGATTTGGCGGCCGCGGCCGGCTATTCAAATGGCGCCTTCAAGCCCTACTTCCCGACGCGCGATTCGCTGCTGGTTGCCACGTTCCGCTACGTGGCCGAGGCTACCGACCGGCGCATCGCCCGCATGTGCCAGGGGCAAGCCGGGCTGGGTGCGCTGGAGGCGTTCGCGCGCGAAGTGCTCCCGCTTGATGAGCTGCGGCGCAATGAAGCCCGCATTGCTGTGCACTTCTGGCATCTGGCCCTCGGGGACCGTGCGCTGGCTGCGGTCAATGCGCAAACTATGGACCGGTGGCGCGAGCTCATCGACCAATGGCTTGGACAGCTGCTGGGTCCGGAACATCCCGCGGCGCGTGTTGCCCGCGACTCGATGATCAATTTCCTGATGGGCGCTCAGGCCAGCAGCGTGCTCGATGAAGCTGTCAACACCGCCGAGTCGCTCGAAGCGCAGCTGCAATACCGCCTGGATGCCTTGCGCCGCCTGCACCCCCAGAGCTAGGCGGATATTCTCCGCGCGAAGAAAATAGTGACTTTTCGCTTCGCTCGGCGTACTCTCATTCGTGATGCCCGACACAGTTGATGGGCTTCAATGGGGAGGCAAGCATGTACCAACTTCAGCACGTCGATTCGTTCACCGCGTGGTCGCGGCTCATTTCCGACGCCTTCGTCAGGCTGCAATGCGAGCAGATTTCCAGCGGCCATTTCACCGCCACACTGGGTGCCAATATGCTCGGCGATATCGGTTTGATGCGCATACATGCCAAACCCCACGCAGTGCAACGAACCGAGAACCTCACCTCCAGCGGCGACGGGGATTTCTACAAGGTCTCCTACCAGCTCGATGGCTACGGGCTGCTGATCCAAGACGGTCGCGAGACCCTGCTGGCCCCAGGGGACCTGGCGATCTATGACACGCAGCGCCCCTACACCCTGGCCTTTGAAAAGCCGGCGTCGGTGCTCGTCGCATTGGTTCCCCATGGTCTGTTCCGCCTGTCCCAGCAACAGGTCGGCCAGCTCACCGCCGTCGCCCTGAGGCAAACCCACCCGCTATCGGGAACCGTCGCCCCGCTGCTGCGCCATCTTGGCGCCAATCTGTCCCAATGGGATGAATTCGGCGGCTACCAGCTGGCGCGCAATACCGTGGACCTGCTGGCAACTGCCCTGGGCGGGGCGCTTGGCGCCGAGTGCCATGGCGATGCCAAGGAGCGGCAGCGCGAATTGGCCACCAGCTACATCGGCGCACACCTGGATGATCCCGACCTGGGACCTGCACGCATCGCTGCCGCCCACTTCATGTCCGTGCGCAGCCTGCACGCGCTTTTCGAGAACCAGCCGCTCAGTGTTGCCGCATTGATCCGCCATCTGCGGATGCGCGAGGCCGCGCGCCTGCTGCGCGACCCGCTGCTGGCCGAACTGCCCGTCCAAGCCATCGGGTCCCGGGTCGGGATTGCCGATGCGGCCGGATTCAGCCGCATGTTCTCCAAGGAATTCGGTTCCACCCCGGGCAAATACCGCTGCGCCGGCTGAGGCGCAGGACACTCTTGTGCACGCGGAGCCAATGGTCCTGCACTCAATGCCAAGGACAAGCCCGAGCACTTGGGCGATGCTGATATCCAAGCACTCGGCAAATGGGGGATCGAATGGGACTCGAACAACGCACACTGACGGTGCCGGCTCTGGTCGTGATGATCATTGCCGCCAGCGCACCGCTAACCGCCGTGGCTGGCGGCGTGACTACCAACTACGCGGTGACCGGCATGGAATCCGTGCCGTTGTCCTTCCTCATGGTCGGTGCCATCCTGCTGGTTTTCAGCATCGGCTACACCGCGATGAGCCGCTACATCCCGAACGCCGGCGCCTTCTACGCCTACATTGCCCAGGGGCTGGGACGGGCATTGGGCGTGGGAGCGGCAATGGTCGCCCTGGTCAGCTACAACCTCATGCAGATCGGCATCTACGGCATGTTCGGATTCGCCGCGGCATCCTTTGCCAATGCCTCCTTCGGCACCGCCATCCCATGGTGGGCCATGGCCCTGGCCGCGTGGGCAGTTGTCGGCTTCCTGGGCATGAACCGGGTCGACTTCTCCGTCAAGATCCTGGGCATCGTCGTGGCCGCAGAATTCCTCGTGGTCATCATCTACAACATCATGGCCTTCGTGCTGGCTCCCGAAGCGCCGCAGCCGGCCGCATCCTTCAACATGGCTGACGCCATCGCACCGGGCATGGGCGCCGTCATGGCCTTCACCATCGCCGCTTTCATGGGCTTCGAATCCGGAACCATCTACAACGAAGAGGTCAAGGATCCAGCACGCACCGCCCGGCGTGCCACGATGATCGCGGTCGTCATCATCGCCTGCTTCTACGCGTTTTCGGCCTTCGCCGTAGCTGTCGGCGAAGGCGCCTCGAACGTCATCGGCGCTTCGGCACAATTCGGCCCCGACCTGATTTTCGCGTTCTTCGGCGCCAACGCGCCAGCCTGGTTCGTCGATCTGGCCAACATCCTGTTCATCACCAGCCTGTTCGCCGCGCTGCTGGCCTTCCACAACGTCATTGCCCGCTACTTCTACTCCATGGGCCGCGGCGGGGCGCTGCCGAAGTTCCTTGCCGCAACTTCGCGCACCACCCACGCCCCCGTTGCAGGCTCGCTGGCGCAGTCCACCCTCGGACTGGCGGTTATCGCCGTCTTCGCGGTGATCTCGCATGGCAAGGATCCGATGTATGTCGTGTTCACGATGTTCACCTGGATGACCAACTCGGCGGCCTACGGGCTGGTGCTGCTCATGGCACTGACCTCTTTTGCCGTCATCGGATACTTCAAGGCGAACCGCAGCGGAGAATCCCTGATAACCCGGGTGATCGCTCCGCTGGTCTCGGGCATCGCCCTGGTCTATGTCTTCGCCCAAATCGTCATCAACTTCGAAATCTTGCTTGGCATGGCAGAACCGGGAATGCTCGGTTATGTGCTGCAAGGCATCGTGATCCTGCCTGGCCTCATCGCATGGGTGCTGGCACTGGTCATCCGCTCGTCCAAACGGCGTGCACCGATGGCCGAAAAACTTCCCGTCACCTAACAACTCAGTACCAAGGAGCTCAAAGATGGCTTACGCAAACGCCCAAGAACTGCTGGATGCGATCCAGCCCGCAACCGGTGGCACCGAAATCCTGGACCCGGCAACCGGTGAACTGGTTGGCTGTGTTGCCGAGCAGACTGCCGCCGATCTCGACGCGGCCGTTGCCGCCGCAAAGTCCGCCCAGCCGGCCTGGGATGCCTTGGGTCACGAAGAGCGCAACCGCGTGCTCAATGCGGCCGCGGACAATATCGAAGCCAACGCGGAAGCGCTCGCCGAGCTGCTCTCCCGTGAGCAGGGCAAGCCGCTGAACGGGCCGAATGCGCGCTTCGAGGTCGGGGGAGCAGCCGCCTGGCTGCGCGCCGCCACCGCTTATGAAATCGAGCCGGAAGTGGTCGTGGATGACGGCGAAACCTATGCAGCCAAGCACTTCCGCGCACTGGGCGTAGTGGGCGCCATCGGCCCGTGGAACTGGCCCATGATGATCTCCATCTGGCAGCTGGCCCCGAGCTTGCGCATGGGCAACACCGTGGTGATGAAGCCCAGCGAATACACCCCGCTCTCGGTCCTGGCCCTGGTCCACGTGCTCAACGAAGTGCTGCCAGCAGACGTGCTGAAGATCGTGGCTGGCGGACGCGAGGTCGGCGAGAGGCTCTCGGGCCATCCGGATATCGCCAAGATCATGTTCACCGGCTCCACCCGCACCGGCAAGGCCATCATCCGCTCCTCGGCCGATACCGTGAAGCGCCTGACCATGGAATTGGGCGGCAACGACGCCGGCATCGTGCTCGAAGACGCCGATCCGCAGGCCATCGCCGAAGACCTGTTCTGGGGTGCCTTCATCAACACCGGCCAGACCTGTGCCGCGCTCAAGCGCCTGTACGTGCCCGAATCGATCTACGACGCGGTGTGCGATGCACTGGCCGGCGTCGCCGCGCAGATGCCCATGGGTGTCGGCCTCGACGAGAACAACGTGCTGGGTCCGCTGCAGAACAAGGCCCAGTACGACATCGTCGCTTCCCTGGTCAAGGATGCCGTGGATTCCGGCGCCAAGGTGCTGCTCGGTGCCAACCCCGATGAAAACGCGGCCGGCTACTTCTACCCGACCACGCTCATTGCCGACATCGACCCGGGCAACCCGCTGGTGGTCGAGGAGCAGTTCGGCCCGGCCCTGCCGATCATCAAGGTCAAGGACACGGCCGAAGCGATCAAGCACGCCAATGCCCTGGAAGTCGGGCTCGGAGCCTCGGTATGGAGCAGCAACCGCGAGAAGGCACTAGAAGTCGCGGCGCAGATCCAAGCAGGCACCGTGTGGATCAACTCGCACGGCACCATCGACCCGCGCATTCCATTTGGCGGCGCCAAGCAGTCCGGCTACGGCCTGGAATTCGGTATTGACGGCTTGAAGTCCCTGGCTCAGCCGCAGATCATCAAGGGCTGACGGAGACTGCGTTCGCCAGCATTCCCCGGCGGTGCCCGGTGCCTATCCAGGCATCGGGCACCGCCCATTTGCGTGCGAAGGCTAGTTGATGATCTCGGCAGTGGGGTCATCGGTGATCCTTGCGATGCGTTCACGCCAGCTTTGCAAGGCTTCGGGCGACAGCCGGGTCCAATCGTGGACTTCACGGATCACCCGTACAGGATGCGCACTGCGGTAGGAACGCGTGGGATTGCCCGGGAATTTCTTGTCGGTGACATTCGGGTCATCTTCATACGCCCCGGTCGGTTCCACTTCATAGACATGGGCGGTCCCCTCCAGGGCCGCAATTTCGGCGGCCAACCCCGCGCCATCGGCAAGTGCGGTGAAGTAGATGTGGTTCATGATGATTTCGGGACGATAGTTCGAGGGAAAACCGGGGGACAGCAGATCCCCGGGGTGCAGCGCGGCTTTGGTGCCGTGGAAGAACGGGCCGTCATCAAGTTCGTTGCTCATAGGCCAAGACGATAGTCGCCATTGCCGGTTCATGAAAGGATCGGCCGGGTATCGCCACGTATATTGGGAAGTGAACCGACGACAGTATTTGGAGAGTAACGCGTGCCTATTTTGAACAAGGACATGACCCTATGCATTTCGTTATCTGGTCGACCATCTAATATCGGCACCCGGTTCCATAATTACCTGTATGAAGAACTCGGGCTGAACTTCATCTACAAGGCCTTCTCGACCGAAGACCTCGCTGGTGCCATCGCTGGTGTCCGGGCCTTGGGCATTCGTGGCTGTTCGGTATCCATGCCGTTCAAGGAAGACGTGATGAACATGGTCGATGAGATTGAGCCTTCGGCCAAGGCAATCGACTCGGTGAACACCATCGTGAATACCAACGGGCGACTGGTTGCTTCAAATACCGACTTCGAGGCGATCGCGACGCTCATCGAACGCCATCAGCTGGATCCTGAAAGTTCCGTGCTTGTCCGAGGCTCCGGAGGAATGGCCAAGGCCGTCGTGGCCGCCTTCCGCGAAGCCGGATTCAACGACCTGACGGTGCTGGCACGTAACGAAGTTTCCGGCCAAGCCTTAGCTGACAAATACGGTTACCGATTTACCAGTGCTGACCCGGCTCCAGGACACGAGATTCTTGTGAACGTAACGCCGCTGGGCATGGACGGAGCCCAGTCTGAGGAGCACGCATTTAGCACTCAGCAGATTGAAGCCGCACGAACCGTCTTCGACGTGGTGGCTTTCCCAAGTGAAACACCATTGATCCGCGCAACACGAACTGCTGGCAAGCAGGTGATTACCGGGGCAGAAGTCATCGCCCTGCAAGCCGCGGCGCAGTTTCAGAAGTACACCGGCCAGGCACTAAGTGAAGAGCAGGTATTGCGTGCCTCAGAATTCTCCCGGGAATCCTGAAGCCCCGAATATCAGTACGCGCCCTAGTTGGCGGTACTCACTTGGCTTATGATGTTCTTTCCACGAAAAAATACCATCAGCAGGACGAAGAACGAGATCGGTAAGAGCACGATCAATCCCATGGATAGCAACTGGAAGAATTGCGTGTTCAATGCAATTCCATTCGTGATCGGTACACCGTTCTCGGGCATGTAGTCGGCGTACCTTGCAGGCCTGGATGTCGCCCACAAGATGAAGGACCGGAAGATGAATGCACCTGCCGCGGTGATGGCGAGCGAGGGAAGCAGAAGTGACTGGTTGTCGGCACTTGTGCGCCTTATTTGGCATATACGGGCGAAGACCGATATTAGTGCCGAAGCGCCTAGACCCAGCGTGAGGATCTGCAATAACCACGAATGAGCCATGACGAAAGACAAAGCCATCATCGCAATACTCAGCGCAGTCAGGATTCTGATCTTCGACAGGAAAGTTCTAGACATGAACCGAACCTACCTTGCTAAAGGGAGAAAATCAGCCCCGGCAACTGAACACGGGTGATAGATATGCCAATGGCCCGGCACTTTCGTGCCGGGCCCTGTTGCTGGTGAGCTGCTAACCGCGCAGCACGACCTCGACTTCTTCCATCTGCTGGCCGGCAGGGTACTGGCCGTTGAACAGCTTCGAACCTGCCTCGGTGAGCACCGCCGAGAAGCGGGTCTTGACCAGGCCGAAAGCGTTCGAAACGCTGGTTTCGGTGAGCTCGGCAATGGCAACGCGTTCGCCGGCTTCGTCGATCGTGAGGCTGATGTTCTCGTCATGGTTCACGATGCGCGGTTCAAAGAGATCCAGCTTCATCATGCCGCCGTGCCCGGAGAAGGACACACGCCCGTTGAACCAGATTTCGTTTTCCGGTACCTCTGCAGCGGGGGAGACGGGGAACGCCAACGCGTTGCCTGCCTGCCATACCCCGTTGGCAGCTTCAATGCGTCCGTCGGCGAGGGAAGAAATATAGCTCACGAACGAGGTTTTCAGACCCCATTCAAGATGCGGCTGGAACGGATCGCCTGCTGGCGCACCACTTCCGGTCATTGTCTTTTCCCTCCACAGGATATCGGCGTGAAAATATGCTGTGGCCAGTATTTCATACTGGAGTTGGATCATGGCGACAGTTCTCTGCCAGCTAATCCTGAGTCATCTTCGGTTCAACTAGTGGACGGTAGGCAGACTGCATTGAGATCTGGGCATCCACGTAGCTGGTGCCATCGGCAAAGGCGATATCTGCTGTTGCCCACGACCCGTTCCAGTACTTGATCTCCAACTCGGTCGGCGAATATTCCTTCTGGACGTTCGCCACGAGGTTGCTCATCGCGGTGTTGTAGCCGGTGATGCCCATGACCAGGCAGATGGCCGTTGCCACCACAGCAATTCCGGCAGAAATGAACTCGGTGCGGATGGATGCGCGTCGCGCATAAGTCTGCTCCCCGTCACGCAGGCGCGTGAAGCCCTTGCGTCGGATCAGGGCGTGGATGATCAAGGGCAACCCGATCAGCAAGAAGATCACAGAAGCCGCCAGCGACACGAGAGGAAGACTGAATTCCACCGGTAGATACTCATCCATGTATTTACCCTACCCATGTCAGCGGATGACTTCTAGGGTTAAATCGCCTTGCCCGGGTTCAAGATGCCCTGTGGATCGAACACCGCGCGCACCCGTCGCTGCAGCGCAAGCGAGGTTTCGCCCAGCTCTTGGGCCAGCCAATCCTGCTTGAGCAAACCGATGCCGTGCTCGCCGGTGAGCGTGCCGCCCAGGGACTTGGCGAGGTGGAACATGTCTCCCAGCGCGGCCTTCGGTGCGCCGCTGGTGATGGATTGGCCTTCAGGCACCACGATGATCGGATGCAGGTTGCCATCGGCGGCATGGGCGATAGTGAAGATCGATACTCCGCGTTCATCCTCGATGCGCTGCAGGCCGGCGAAGGCTTCGGCCAAGCGATTGCGCGGCACGCCGATATCGCAGATCGAGGCCGTGCCCAGCAGCTCCATGCTCGGGATCGCCTGGCGCCGGGCTTCGATCAGCGCCTGTGCTTGCTCCTGGTCCGTGGCGATCTCGATGTGCGCGGCCAGCGGGGCGATCGCATCCTGCAGGGCCTGCATTTCCAGCTGCGCGCCGTAGCCGTCGGTCTGCGCGAGCAGCAACGCGCCGCCGCGCGCTTCGTGATCCGTTCCGAGCGCCGCATCCACTGCCTTCAGGGTCTTGCCGCACATCAGCTCCAGCACCGAGGGGGCCAGCCGTTCGGCGATCACCGCCGAGGCGGCCTTTGCCGCGGTATCCTCATCGGGGAAGTAGGCGACCAAGGTGGAGGTGTGCTTGGGCTTCGGGCGCAGGCGCAGCAGTGCTTCAACCACAATGCCCAAGGTGCCTTCCGAACCGATCATCAGCGCATTCATGTCATAGCCGGCCACGCCCTTGATGGTCCGCCGCCCGGTACGCAGCAGCTGCCCGTCGGGCAGCACCACCAGCAAGCTGAGCACCGACTCGCGGGTCACCCCGTACTTGGCGCACCACATGCCGCCGGCATTCGTCGCAATATTGCCGCCGATCGAGCAGATCGCGGTACTGGCAGGATCCGGGGCGTAGAACAACCCGTGCTCGCCGGCGGCCTGGTTCACCGCCGCATTGAGCACGCCGGGCTGCACCACCGCGGTGGCTTCCACCGGATCGATTTCCAGGATCTTGTCCATCCGGGACAAGTCGAGCACGATCTGCCCGGCCTCGGCGCTGGCCCCTGCCGCCAGCCCGGTGCCGGCCCCGCGCGGGACGATCGTGGCGCCATGCTTGTGGGCCAACTGCATCGCCAGCACCACATCATCGATGTCCTGCGCGAAGATCACCCCGTCGGCAAAGGTCGGGGGCACATAGCCGGAGCGGTCCACGCTGGCCTGCTTGCGGTCCTGCTCATCGAGCGAGGCCCGGGGATGGGCGCATAGCACTGGACTGGTCGCCACGGTAGTCATCTCGATCTCCTTTGAATGCAGAACTGGCAGGACAGCTGAGCTGTCCTGCCAGATCGGTGCTATTGAACGAACGTGTCGGCGACGGCCAAGGCCTGCTCGAGGCGATCCAGTGCTTCGATCAGCACGTCGTCCTCGATATTCATCGCCGGCACCACATGCAGCCGGTTGAAGTTCGCGAAGGGCAGCAGCCCTGCGGCCTTCGCGGCGGCAACCACCTGGTTCATCTCCGGGCTGCTGCCTCCATAGGCGGCCAGCGGCTCGCGGGTTTCCCGGTTCTTCACCAGCTCGATCGCCCAGAACACGCCGGTTCCGCGCACCTCGCCCACGCTCGGGTGCTCGGCGGCGAACTGCGCCAGGCGCGGCCCGATGATTTCCTCGCCCAAGCGCTGGGCGTTCTCCACCATGGCCTCGTCCTCCATCGCGGTGATGGTGGCTACCGCCGCCGCGCAGGCCAGCGGGTGGCCCGAATAGGTCAACCCGCCCGGGTAGACCCGCTCGCGGAAGGTCTCGAAGATTTCCGGGCTGATCGCCACCCCGCCCAGCGGCACGTAGCCGGAGTTCACGCCCTTGGCGAAGGTCAGCAGGTCCGGAACCACGCCGGCATGGTCCACCGCGAACCATTGCCCGCTGCGCCCGAACCCGGCCATCACCTCATCGGCGATGTACACGATGCCGTGCTTCTCGGTCAGCTCGCGCACGCCTTGCAGATAGCCCGGGGGCGGCAGGTAGATGCCCGCGGTGCCCGGAATGCTCTCCAAGATGATCGCGGCAATGGTGCTGGGGCCTTCCAGCAGGATGGTGTCCTCCAGGTGCTTCAGCGCCCGGGCCGTCTCCTCCTCGGGGGTGCTCGAATTGAAGTAGGAGCGGTACGGGTAGGCCGGGAAGAAGTGCACCACCCCATCGGTGGCATGATCCGAGGCGAAGCGCCGCGGATCCCCGGTGAGGTTCACCGCCAGGTGGGTGCCGCCGTGGTAGGAACGGTACGCGGAGAGCACCTTGTGCTTGCCGGTATGCAGCCGCGCCATGCGCACCGCATGCTCCACCGCATCGGCACCGCCATTGGTGAAGAAGATCTTGTCCAGCTGCCCGGGGGTATGCTTGGCAACCAGCCGGGCCGCTTCCGAGCGCGCGTCATTCACATGCTGCGGGGCGATGGTGGCCAGCTTGCCGGCCTGCTCCTGGATCGCGGCGATCACCTTCGGGTGCTGGTGCCCGATGTTCGTGTTCACCAGCTGGCTGGAGAGGTCGATCAGCGCGTTGCCCTCGCCGTCCCATACCCAGGAGCCTTCGGCCTTCAGGATGGCCATCGGGGCGAACGGCCCCTGGGCCTGCCAGGAGTGGAAGACGTGCTTGCGGTCCAGCTCGTAGGCGTGCTGGCCAGCGGCGATATCCGCTGCGGAAACGCCCTGCGTCAGTGGCTGTGCCAGTGGTTCAGTCATGGGTATCAGTCATTCTGCGGGAAGCCGAGGTTGATGCCGCCGTGGCTGGGATCCAGCCAGCGCTTGGTGATCACCTTGTTGCGGGTGAAGAACTTGAAGCCCTCCGGGCCGTAGGCGTGCTGGTCGCCGAACAGCGAGGCCTTCCAGCCGCCGAAGGAGTGGTAGCCCACCGGTACCGGGATCGGCACGTTGACCCCGACCATGCCCACCTGGATCTCGTCCTCGAAGCGGCGGGCCGCGCCGCCGTCGTTGGTGAAGATCGCGGTGCCATTGCCGTACGGCGAAGAGTTGATCAGCTCGATGCCCTCGTTGAAGCTCTCCACGCGCACCACCGAGAGCACCGGACCGAAGATTTCCTCGGTGTAGATGGACATGTCCGTGCCGACATGGTCGAACATCGTCGGATGCAGGAAGAAGCCCTCGCCATCAGCATCCACGGTGCCGGTGCGGCCATCGAGCACCAGGTCCGCGCCGGCGGAGATGCCGGCCTCGATGTACCCGGCCACCTTCGCCTTGTGCTCGCCGGTGATCAGCGGGCCCATGTCGCAGCCGCGGGTGCCATCGCCCACGCGCAGCGTCTTGGCGCGTTCGGCGATCTTGGCCACCAGCTCATCGGCGATGGTGTCGATCGCGACGACTACGGAGATCGCCATGCAGCGCTCGCCGGCCGCGCCGAAGCCTGCGTTGACCGCCATGTCGGCGGCCAGGTCCAGGTCGGCATCCGGAAGCACCAGCATGTGGTTCTTCGCGCCGCCAAAGGCCTGCACCCGCTTGTTGTGCGCGGTGCCGGTGGAGTAGACGTACTGCGCGATCGGGGTGGAACCCACGAAGGACACGGAGTTCACGCGCGGATCGGTCAGCAGGGTGTCCACCGCCTCCTTGTCGCCGTGCACCACGTTCAGCACGCCCTCGGGCAGGCCGGCCTCGGTGAACAGCTCGGCCAGCCAGTTGGCGGCCGACGGGTCCTTCTCCGATGGCTTGAGCACCACCGCGTTGCCGGCGGCGATCGCTACCGGGAAGAACCACAGCGGCACCATGGCCGGGAAGTTGAAGGGGGAGATGATGGCCGAGATGCCGACCGGCTGGCGCATGGACTGCACGTCGATGCCGGTGGAGGCGTTCTGCGAGAACTCGCCCTTGAGCAGGTAGGGCGCGTTGCAGCACAGCTCGACGACTTCCAGGCCGCGGGCCACTTCGCCCAGCGCGTCGTCCAGCACCTTGCCGTGCTCGGCGGTGATGATCGCGGCCAGCTCGCCCTTGCGCTCGGCCAGCAGCTGGCGGAAGTTGAACATGATCGCGGTGCGGCGGGCCAGCGAGGTGTCGCGCCACTTCGGGAAGGCCTCGGCGGCTGCGGCGATCGCATGCTCGGTGGTGGCCTTGGAGGCCAGCGCAACCTGGCGGGTGACCTCGCCGGTGGCGGGGTTGTAGATCTTGCCGGTGCGGTCATCGGCGGAGTAATTGGCGTTGTTGATCCAGTGCTGCAGTGTGCCGGTCAGCGTTGCGGTCATCGTATCGGCCTTTCGAAGTTGGGTGCCTGCCTTCATCATGGGTCATGGATGTGAGGGACAACACCATCACTGTGTCATGATTTAAGCACTAGTGCTGACGGAGTGTAAAAATGCTGACGGTAGACGAGGTACTGCACCTGCCGGTGGTCCAGGCCGCCGACCCCCAGGTGCTCTGCGGAACAGGGATGGACGCGCCGCTTCGCTGGGTGCACGTGACCGAATCCACCGAGAACATCGACCTGCTGCTGGGCCGCGAGCTGATCCTCACGACCCTGCGCAACGTGAGCGACGTGCGCGCCTTCATCACCGCGCTGCGCGAGGCCGGGGCCGTCGGGGTCATCATCGAGGACCTTTCCGGCGCACCGCTGGACGTCGCCGACCTGGGCCTGCCGGTCATCGCCCTGCGCACCACCACCCGCTTCGTGTCCATCACCGAGGTCATCCACCAGAAACTCGTCGCCGAGCAGCTCGAGGCCGTCCAGTTCTCCCGCACGGTGCACGAAATCTACACCGGGCTCTCGCTGACCGAGGCCGACGAAGCGCAGATCGTGGACCGCACCGCGCAGCTGCTCTCGGCCCCCGTGGTCCTGGAAGATGTCCGCCACCACGTGCTCGCCCAGTCCGGCGCGCAACTGGAACACTGGATCACCCGTTCGCGCTTCGTCGGGTTCCTGGAGCACACTGGACGCGCCACCGGCACCGAGAACTGGCTGCAGACCCCGGTCGGCGCGGTCCGCAGCCGCTGGGGGCGGCTGATCGTCCCGGCCATCCTGGAGGACGACGACCGCGCGGCCCTGGTGCTGGAACGGGCCGGCCAGGCGCTGACCATCGCCCGCCTGTCCGGGCGCGACCAGCGCGAGCTGCTCTACCAGGCGCGCACCTCCACGCTGCACGAACTGCAGGCCGGGCACAGCTACAGCGACAAGGACATCGCCATCCGCACCCAGGCCCTGGGCCTGGCCGCCGCCCCCTACTATGTCCCGGTGGTCATCTCCCTGGCCGGTTCCGGAACGCCGACCGAAACCCAGCTGGCCGACCGCGCCCTGCTCGAAGTGCTCGACCAGCTGGCCGACACCCTGCACCTGGGCATCCTGGCCGGCTCGCTCAAGCCCGGGTACCTGGGGCTGATCCTGCCGCTGCGCGCCCGCGAACTGCTGGACTCCACCCTGCAGGGCTTCACCCGCCGGCTGGCCGAGCAGCTCACCGCGCCGGTGGCCATCGGCGTGGGGCCCGAAGGCACCCTGGCCACCAGCATCGCCGGGCTGGAGGAAGCCGCGCAGGTCGCGCAGATCGTCCCGCACCTGCCCACCCGCGCCCAGCCCTACTACCGCTTCGCCGACCTGCGCCTGCGCGGGGTGCTCTCGGCCATGGGCAGCGACCCGAAGCTGCGCACCTTCGCGCTGGCCGAGCTCTCCGGCCTGCTCAACCCGCTCGACCTGGCCGCCCTTGACCTGCTCGATCTCTACCTGGCCCACGGCGGGAACAAAACCGCGCTGGCCAAGGCCGGCTACCTCTCGCGGCCCACCCTCTACTCCCGGCTGGCCAAGCTCGAAGCCAAGCTCGGGGTGCAGCTGGACTCCGCCGAGTCCCGCGCCTCGCTGCAGGTGGCGCTGCTCTGGTACCGCATGCACGGCTGAGCTATCCACACTTGGCTCCCGGTGAGAAAACCCCGCAGGACGCCGCAGACATCATGGGGGCATGAGCACAGAACAGGCACAGGCGCTGAAGGACCTGGCCGACGCGGAAGAACTCATCGCATCGGCCACCGCGGTCCTTGCCGGCGGGCCATTGAGCCCCGGCCACGCGGCCTGCTTTGCGCAGCTTGCTGACAAGCTCGCCCGCCGCCAGAGCCGCACCCAGCTGCACGCCGCCCATGCGCTGCGCCGCACCGGTGCCCACAAGCTCGACCAGGAATCCTTCCAGGCCGTCACCGAGGCAGGCGAGCACCCGAGCCTCGCCGCATTCCAGGTGGCCGCCGGGCGCACCACCACTGCCCGCACGCATTTCAAGAACACGGCCGGGCTGCTGCACGGCTGGCTGGACATCCCGCGCAGCACGGTCCGCGACCGGCTGGCCCTGGTGGATTGCTTGCTGGGCGGTGTCGACGAGGCAGGGCAACCGCTGCCCGCCTGGTTGCCGGAACTGGCCGGGCAATTCGCCGACCCCGACGTGGATCCCCGGCTGGTGTCCTCGGCCGCGCTGAAACTGCATTCGGCCCGCAAGGACTTCGGCGAAGGCCAGGCCGGGCAGGCCAAGAAGGACCAGCTGCAAGCCGAATCGGCCGCCTTCATCCGCAGCGAACCCAAGGCCGCCCGCAGGCACATCAACGCACTGGTGGCGCAGGTGAAGTCCGGCCAGCGCCCGTTGCAGGCCCTGCTGGATGGGATCGGGATCTTCAAGAAGGGCATGCGCCAGGGCCTGGTCGAATACGTCCTGCGCGTCCTGCCCGCCCATGCGGCGATGATCGAAGCGTATTTCAACGCGCTGGACAACCCGGCCACCGTGGCCGGGAACCGCGAAGCCCTGGCGCACGCCGAGGCGCAGTTCACCGGTGCCCAGGGCAGCGGCTGGGATGACGAGGAATCGATGCCCGACTGGGCCAAAGACGGGGAACCTGCCGGATCGGCACCCGAGGGATCCGCCGAACCTGAAGAACCCGAAGAACCTGACAAACCTGACGAACCTGGAGAACCCGAGGAACCCGAAGAACCTGAAGAGCCCGAGGAACCTGCCGGCCCGGCCGCCACCCAGTTCGAGGAGCTCAGGCCAGAACGACGCCGGCTCGTAGGATTCCTGGCCTTGCTGATGACCGACCGCAACCAGAGCGGTTCGCCAGGGAAACAACCCGGGTTGGCGGTACCGCAGGTGAGCATCATCCTGGATTACGAGAAGATGAGACGCGACGGCAAGGAATTCGCGGTCACTTCCACCGGGATCCAGCTATCCCCGGGCGAAACCAGAGCGGCATTGTGCACGGCCGGAATCTATCCGCTGGTGCTGAACGGCCAGAGCCTGCCCCTGGATCTGGGCCGCACCCAGCGGCTGTATAGCAAGGCGCAGGGCCGCGCCATCCGGGCGGCCTATCGAGGGTGCCTGTATCCGGGATGCAGCATGCCCGCCGAACGATGCGAACTGGATCATCTCGACGCGTGGGAAAAGGGCGGCAACACGGACATCGAGTCCGCGGCCTTGGGATGCATGATCCACCATATCGGCAGGCATTGCGGGTTGTTCCACGCGGTGAAGATCCCTGGATGCCGGCCGATGGCCCTGCTGTCCAAGGAACTCGACCCGCAGCAGAAACTCCGGGTGAACACCTACTGGATGACCCCGCAGGAAGCCCTGGCGGCCGATGCCCTCGCCGAGCGCATGACCGCGAAGTGGCGTGCCGGGGAACTGGACATCGAGATCGTGGAGCCCTAGGCATCCTCCGGGTAGGGCCACCGCACGTCTTTGCGAACTCCATCGGACCACTGGGCGATCCACTCTCCGGTGCCTTCGGAGACATCGCGGACCCCTGCCTCCAGCCACTGGAACTTCCCGTCCAGCAGGTCCGCGGCGATCCGTCCATCGGTACGGGTGGTGTTTTTCCAGAGCCTGCCGAAATGCTCCTCGCAGCGTTGCGCGGCCTGTTCGCAGAAGGCCAGGGCAAGATCCTGCGCCGAGTTGCGCTGGCCAGCCGGGGACTGCGGCAGCGCAGTGGTCTTGGCGATCACCGCGGACATGGCGAACAGCTCCGCGCCGATATCCACGATATGGCCCAGGAAGACCTGCTGCTTTTCCAGGCCGGCCTGCCAGCGCGCCATCCCGGCGAACGTCTGGCGTGCCAGCCGCCGCGAGGTCCGCTCCACATAGCGCAGGTGCTTGGCCAATGGGCCGTGCTCGGCATAGGAGTTCGGAAGCGAGCCTGCGCCCATCGCAAGCTTGGGCAGCCACCGGGCATAGAACCCCGAGGCATCCACCGCCGCTCGGGCCTTGTCCTGGATGCTCGACCCGGCACGCGCCAGGTCCCCGGCCGCCTGCAGGTGCGCATCCACGGCCTCGCGGGCAATCAGCAGGTGCATGATTTCGGTGGAGCCTTCGAAGATGCGGTTGATCCGCAGGTCGCGCAGCATCTGTTCGACCGGCACCGCCCGCTCGCCGCGCGCTGCCTGCGACTGCGCGGTCTCGAATCCGCGCCCGCCGCGGATCTGCAGCAGCTCATCGGCGATCGTGCAGGCAGCCTCCGAAGCCCAGAGCTTGGCCAGGGCCGCCTCGATGCGAATATCCTTCATGCCGGCATCGGCCAGCCGGGCGGACACCTCGAACACCGCTTCCAGCGCATAGCTGCTGGCCGCGATGCAGGCGAGCTTGCCGGCGACGGCTTGGTGCTTGCCGACCGGGTGGCCCCACTGCACGCGGGCCGCGGACCATTCACGGGCGATCTTCGTGGACCATTTGCCGGCCCCGGCGCACATGGCCGGGATGGACAAGCGCCCGGTGTTCAGGGTGCTCAGCGCGATCTTCAGCCCCGAGCCTTCCTTGCCCAGGCGGTTGGCCGCCGGCACGCGCACCGAGCGGAACCGGGTCACCCCGTTCTCGATTCCGCGCAGGCCCATGAACTGGTTGCGGTTCTCGACGGTGATGCCCGCGGTATCGGCCTCGACGATGAAGGCGGTGATTCCGCCGCGACCTGCAGGCTCTTGGCCGAGGGCCTCATGCGGCTGCACCGCGGCCATCACCACGAGCAGCTCGGCGACCACCCCGTTGGTGGTCCACAGCTTCGCGCCATCCAGGATGTAGTGGCTGCCGTCGTGACTGAGCCGGGCTTCGGTGCCCAACCGTGCAGGGTCGGAACCGACATCGTTCTCGGTGAGCAGGAAGGCGCTGATGGCTCCTGCCGCGCAGCGCGGCAGGTACTCGCGTTTTTGCTCCTCGGTGCCGAAGGCCTTCACCGGCTCGGGGACGCCGATGGACTGGTGGGCCGAGAGCAGCGCGCCGATGGCCGGGGAAACCACGCCGACGCGCATCAGCGCCCGGCCGTAGTCCAGCAGGCTCAGCCCCAGTCCGCCGTATTCGACCGGGATCTTCATGCCGAAGGCGCCGATGCGGCGAAGCTGGGCAATATATTCGCCGGGGATGCGCGCCTGGGCTTCGATGCGCTCCGGGTCGATGCCATCGAGGACCGCTTCGAGCTGCGGCAGGAATTCCTGTCCGCGTTCTGGATGCAGGGCGCTGGGCAATGGTTCGATCAGGGAGAAGTCCACGGCCCCCATGTACAGGCCCTTGGCGAAGCTGGGCCGGTCGAACTGCTCGCGGGACTCCTCGGCGACTTGCCTGGATTTGTCGGCGTTGATTTGCATGGCGATCCCCTTTGGCTCGGCGATCGGCCGCGGCGCCATCGCCTGGTGGCACCAGCGTAGCTGCCAAACCCCGGGGTTGCTAGAGCGCGTGCAGGTGGCCGCGGGTCGCCTGGCCGGCGTCGTGCAGGTTCTCTCCTTCGAGCAGCACGAACGCCTGCCCGAAGGTCAGCTCATGGATCTGCGATGCGGTTTGCCCTAATTCGCGGGCGATCCGTGCGGTGCTGGCCCGATGGTCGCGCTGCAGGGAGGGGAAGACCAGGGAGAAGACCCGGGAGACCAGCTGCTGGTGCTCCTGGGCCGGTTCCAGCGCCAGCTCCTGTGACAACCACTGGTAGGCGCCTTCGCCCAGCAAGCCGCGGGCACGCGAATGCGCGAGGATCACCTGGGCCGGTGCACCGAACTGCTCTTCGAGTGCCAGCAGCTGCGGGATCTGCAGGGAATCGGAGACCCGAACCTGCAGGGACAGGGAGGGCAGGAGCAAGCGTGCCGCGAATTCGTCGGCTTCGCGTTCCGCGGCGGCCACCTGCTCGCGGTTCTCGCCCAGCGAGGAGTGCATCAGCAGATGCCCCAGCTCGTGGGCCATCGCCAGGCGCTGTGCATTGCGGCTGCCGGCGGCCAGGAAGATGAAGGCCTGCCCGTCTTCCCAGAAGCTGAAGGTCTTGACCGCTTCGAGCGAGGCCGGCAGGCTCAGCACCCGCACCCCGCGGGCTTCGAGCAGATGCAGCAGATCGGGCAACGCGCCGCATCCCAGATCCCATTCGGTGCGCAGATGCGCGGCGGCATCTTCCGGGGTGAAGCCGCACAGCTCGGGGATCCCGGTGTGCGGGAGCCGGAAGTTCCGCGTGATCAGGTTGTAGAGTTCCACGCCGTTGCGGCCCAGCGCGGCCGCGGCGACTTTCTGCGCGGTGCTGGTGCGGCGCGGGGAGCGGAAGAAGATCCGCTCGGTGTCGATGCCCTGGGCCGCGGGAAGCCGGAAGAACTGCGGCGCGCAGCCCAGCGCATCGGCCAGCGCAAGGGAAAGATCCTCGGGAGCATGGGCGAGTTCGCGCTCGCAAATACCCAGCGAGGCGGCCAAGGCGGACCGGCTCAGCGCTGCACGTTCGCGTGCCAACCTGATTCTGGTCGGTTCCAAAGTCATGAGGTTCCTGCAATCTTCCAAAAGGCGATCTTGATCGTCTAATGACCTCAGACTAGTGGCCTATGCCACAAAGCACCAATTGCGTGCAGCTTCGTGAAGTAACACGCTCTGACTTGCGAAAAGGCTCGCAGGCGATGCCTGCGAGCCTTCGTGGCGCTAGATCTTGCTGGCCGCTTCCTTCAGCACGGTGCGCAGGATGGATTCGATCTGGTCGAACTCCGGCTGCCCGATCGTGATGGGCGGAGCCAGCTGGATGACCGGGTCGCCGCGATCGTCGGCGCGGCAATACAGTCCCGCCTCCCACAGGGCCGGGGAGAGGTACCCGCGCAGCAGGCGTTCGGACTCCGCGTCGCTGAAGGTCTCCTTGGTCGCCTTGTCCTTGACCAGCTCGATCCCGTAGAAGTAGCCGGCGCCGCGCACATCGCCAACGATGTCCAGATCGGTGAGCTTGGACAGCGTGGATTTGAACGCGTCGGCATTGTTCTTGACGTTCTCGTTCAATCCTTCCCGCTCGAAGATGTCCAGGTTCGCCATCGCCACCGCGGCTGCCACCGGATGCCCGCCAAAGGTGTAGCCGTGGTAGAAGGTGGTATCGCCCTTGGTGAAAGGCTCGAACAGCTTGTCGGAAACGACCATCACGCCCAGCGGGACATAGCCACTGGTCAGCGCCTTTGCCGAGGTGATGATGTCCGGGACGTAGCCGAAGTCGTTGCAGGCGAACATCGAGCCGATGCGGCCGAACGCGCAGATGGTTTCGTCGGAAACCAGCAGCACGTCGTATTCGTCGCAGATCTCGCGGACCCGGTCGAAGTACCCCGGTGGTGGCGGGAAGCAGCCGCCGGAGTTCTGCACCGGTTCCAGGAAGACCGCCGCCACGGTGTCGGCGCCTTCGAATTCGATGGCTTCGCGGATGCGCTCCGCGGCCCACAGCCCGAAGTCCTTCTCGTTGTCCGCGAACATCTGCGGTGCGCGGTAGAAGTTGGTGTTCGGCACGCGGAAGGTGCCGGGGACCAAAGGCTCGAACGGGGTCTTCATATCCGGCAGCGAGGTGATGGCCAAGGCTCCCTGAGGGGTGCCGTGGTAGGCCAGGGCGCGCGAAATGACCTTGGTTTTGCCCGGCTTGCCCTTCATCTTGAAATGCTGCTTGGCCAGCTTGAAGGCGGATTCGACCGCCTCGCCGCCGCCGGTGGTGAAGAAGACGCGGTTCAAGTCGCCCGGTGCATAGCTGGCCAGGCGCTCAGCCAGGTCGATCGCCGGTTCGTGGGCGTAGGACCACAGCGGCATGAAGGCCAGCTTCTCGGCCTGCTTGGCCATGGCTTCGGCCAATTCGGCGCGCCCGTGCCCCGCGTTGACCACGAACAGCCCGGCCAAGCCGTCGATGTATTCGCGCCCGGCATCGTCGTAGATCTTGTGCCCCTCGCCGCGCGAGATGATCGGAACGTGCGCGCCGTTGGAAATTCCGGAGTGCCGGGCCATGTGCATCCAAAGGTGATCGCGAGCGGCTTGCTGGCGATCGGTACCACGTGGTGTGTTCATCGTGTTCCCCAGTTGTATTCCTGTTTTTTGAGTGAAAGGTAGGTGTACGTATTGGTGCTGACCACGCCTTCGAGCCCGCGGATCGTTCCGATCACGCGCAGCAGGTCCTCATCGTTCGAGCAGATGACCTCCGCGAGTATGTCCGAGCTGCCGGCAGTGACCACGCAGTAGTCGACTTCCGGAAGTTCGGCGATCCGGTCGGCGGTGCCGCTGATGTCGCTGGCGGCGACGACGCCGATCATGGCCTGGCGGGTGAAGCCCAACTCCAGCGGGTTGGTGACTGCGACGATTTGCACGACGCGGCTCTCGACCAGCTTCTGCACGCGCTGGCGCACAGCCGCTTCGCTCAGGCCCACTGCCTTGCCGATGGCGGCATAGGAGCGCCGGCCATCTTCCTGCAGCTGCTCGATGATCTCCTTGGAAATTTCATCAATGGCCTGTGCCGTATGCGAGGGCAGCGTCATATCGACCTCCTAGGTCTAAGGGACTTTCCACAGACCCTACCGTCACTGATTCAGTTGCGAAAGGGGTATTTTTGAAAGTTTTCAGTTTTCGTAACGTAATTTTTACAAGGAAACTTGCGTTCGGGTCTTGTTGGACCTGTGCATTGCTGGCAGGATGAACGACAACACTTTCATGTGTGGCCGATCACATTCGTCGTTAGGATTCCAGCCATGTCGCACTCGCAACGCCGACTTCCGCAAGACCCCCAAGTCCGCGCACTGGTCCAGGCCATGAGCCAGCGCAGCTACTCCCGCCGCAGCGTGCTTTCCGCGGCCGGCGCATTGGGCCTGACCGGGCTGCTCGCAGCCTGCGGCACCGGAGGAAGCAGCACCAAAGCCGCACCGTCGATCGAGGACATTTCCGCAAATGACCCCACCGTGAACTGGGCCAACTGGACCCTGTACCTGGATTACGACGACGAGAAGAAGACCTACCCGACACTGGATGCGTTCACCAAGCAGACCGGCATCAAGGTGAACTACCGCGAGGATATCGACGGCAACGACACCTACTACGGCAAGGTGCAGGGCCAGCTCAAGGCAGGCCAGGACATCGGCCAGGACATCATCACGATGACCGACTGGATGGCCGGCCGCATGATCCGCCAGGGCTACGCCCAGGAGCTGGACCTGGCGAACATCCCCAACTCGGCCAACCTGCTGCCCAATCTGAAGGACGTGGACTTCGACCCGGGACGCAAGCACTCGCTGACCTGGCAGTCCGGCTACGCCGGCATCGCCTGGAATAAGAAGGCATTCCCCAAGGGCCTGAAATCCGTCGAGGACCTCTGGGATCCAAAGCTCAAGGGCCGTATCACCGTGCTCGATGAAATGCGCGACACCATCGGCCTGCTGATGCTGCACAACGGCGTGGACATCGCCGGCCAATGGGGCGAAAGCGAATTCGGCGCCGCCGCCGACGTGCTGCGCGAGAACATCGGAAATGGCCAGATCCGCCAGGTCAAGGGCAACTCCTACAAGGAGGACTTCGTCTCGGGCGATGCGATCGCCGGCATCGTCTGGTCCGGCGATATCGTGCAGATGAACTTCGAGAACGATGACCAGTGGGAGTTCGTGATCCCCGAGGCCGGCGGCACCCTGTGGAGCGACAACCTGATGGTCCCGGTGGCCTCGCCACGCAAGGCCAACTCCGAGAAGCTCATGGACTTCTACTACGACCCGGCCGTGGCCGCGCAGGTCGCAGCCTACGTGAACTTCATCTGCCCGGTGGTCGGCGCCCAGGAAGAAATGGAAAAGATCGACCCGGACCTGGTCGGCAACCCGCTGATCTTCCCGACCGATGAGGATCTGGCCAAGGCGCATGTCTTCCGCTCGCTGGAAGCGGATGAAGAGACCGCGTTGAACTCTGAATTCCAGAGTGCAATCGGCGCCTAGAAAGCGGGGAACACCATGACTCGCCAACGAGCCATCAACTGCCAGCGCCTGTCCAAAGGCCGCGGTCCGGGCCCGGCCCGCGCCAGGGACGTCGTCAACCGGGCAACCTCCGCACGTGCTGTACCGGCAGCAGAAACCGATTTCCACAACCAGTTCCAGGAAGTGATAGGGGCATGACAACCTTGGCAACGCGTACCGAAACCACTGCCACCGGCGCGGATCTGCACCTCTCGGGCATCACCAAGCGCTTTTCCAGCTTCGTGGCGGTCAAGGACCTGGATTTGGTGGTCCCTTCGGGCACCTTCTTCGCCCTGCTCGGACCCTCCGGTTGCGGCAAGTCGACCACCCTGCGCATGATCGCGGGCCTTGAGGCCCCCAGCGAGGGCAGCATCTCGATCGGCGGCCAGGACGTCACCGCGCTGGCCAGCCACCAGCGTCCGGTGAACACCGTGTTCCAGTCCTATGCGCTGTTCCCGCACATGAGCGTGCTGGAAAACGTGGCCTTCGGGCTCAAGCGCAAGAAGGACAAGCAGGCGATGGAGAAAGCCAGGGCCGGGCTGGACCTGGTGGAGCTCGGGCACCTTGCCAATCGCAAGCCGATCCAGCTCTCCGGCGGGCAGCAGCAGCGCGTGGCCCTGGCCCGGGCGCTGGTCAATCGCCCGCAGGTGCTGCTGCTCGATGAGCCCCTCGGGGCACTGGACATGAAGCTGCGCCGCCAAATGCAGCTGGAGCTGAAGAACATCCAGACCGAAGTCGGCCTGACCTTCATCCACGTCACCCACGACCAGGAAGAGGCCATGACCATGGCCGACGTGGTCGCGGTGATGAACGGCGGACGGATCGAGCAGATGGGCCCGCCGCGCGAACTCTACGAACTGCCCAAGACCGCGTTCGTCGCGAACTTCCTGGGCAAGTCGAACCTGATGCGCGGCACGGTCAGCGGCAATGACGCCGGCATGCTCAGCGTCATGGTCAACGGCCAAGCCATCTTGCTGCCGGCCGACCGCGCCGTGCAGGCTTCAGGGGAGGTGGTCGTCGGGGTGCGCCCGGAGAAGATCACGATCTCGCGCGAGGGCTATGCGGGGGAGAACCGCTTGTCCGGCACCGTGGTCGACGTGTCCTTCACCGGCACCACCACCGAGTACCTGGTCGAGGTGGACGGGATCGGCACGCTCGGGACCTTCACGCAGAATCGCGGCCAGCAGCCGGCTGCCGAAGGCGACACCGTGTACCTGTCCTGGGAGGCGCAGCATTCCTTCGGCCTGGCCGGTGCCGAGCACGAGGATGCCGGAGTTGACCAGCCATGACGGTCATGACCAAGAAGGGCATCGTCGACCTGCGCAGCCCCGAGGAGATCCGGGCGGAGCGGCGCAAGGGCCGCACCGGCGTCTACCTGATCGCCCCGGGCATGCTGGTGCTCGCCCTGTTCTTCGCGCTTCCGGTGGTTGTCCTGCTGGCAATGAGCCTGTACGTGAAACCCGAGGGCGGGGAAATCGGCGAATTCGTGCCGGGTTTCGAAATCGGCAACTACGCCACGGTGCTCGCCGCCTACTGGCCCGAGCTGCTGCGCTCCTTCGGGTTCGCGCTGATCGCCACCGTCCTGGCCTTGCTCATCGGCTTCCCGATGGCCTACCTGGTGGCAGTCCGCTTGCGCGAGAAGACGCTGCTGCAGGGCATCTTGCTGGTGCTGCTGATCGCCCCGTTCTTCTCCAGCTTCATTCTGCGCACCCAGGCCTGGAAGCAGATACTGGCCGACGAGGGGTTCATCGCCCAAACGCTGAAATTCCTGGCGATCCTGCCAGCCGACGGGCACCTGACCGCCACGCCGTTCGCGGTCGTCGCGGGCCTGACCTATAACTTCCTGCCGTTCATGGTGCTGCCGATCTACGCTAACCTGGGCCGGCTGGACACACGCCTGCTCGAGGCCTCGGGGGATCTCTATGCCAGCCCGATGACCTCCTTCTTCAAGGTGACGCTGCCGATGAGCGCCCCGGGCGTCTTCGCCGGCACCCTGCTGACGTTCATCCCGGCCGCCGGCGACTACGTGAACGCGGCCCTGCTGGGCAATAACCGCAATACTACGATGATCGGCCAGATCATCGATTCCAGATTCTTCAAGGTCATCGATTACCCGGGCGCCTCGGCGTTGAGCTTCGTGCTGATGGTCTCGATCCTGGTCCTGGTCACGATCTATATCCGCCGCTTCGGGACCAAGGAGCTGATGTAGCATGAAGCAGAAAATCGGACGCTGGTTCATCCCCGCTGTCGGCGGGCTGGCTTTCATCTACCTCCTGGTCCCGATCGCGTACATCTTCGTGTTCTCCTTCAACGATGCCGGCCGCACCAACCTGGACTGGCGCGGCTTCACCCTGGAGAACTGGCAGAACCCCTGCGGCGCTCCGGCGGTCTGCGAATCGCTGGCGCACTCGCTGCAGGTCGGCACGGTGGCCACGATTGCCGCCACCGCCTTGGGCACGCTGATCGCCATCGGCCTGGTCCGCTACAAGTTCCGGTTCCGCAAGCTCACCGATGTGCTGATCATTTTGCCGTTGGCTACTCCGGAGGTCGTGCTCGGCGCTTCTCTGCTGGCACAGTTCCTGAACCTCGGTTGGGAACTGGGCTACGCCACCATCGTGATCGCCCACATTGTGTTCTGCATGTCCTTCGTGATCGTCACCGTCAGGGCTCGTGTCTCCTCGCTGGATCCGCGATTGGAAGAAGCGGCCGCCGATCTCTACGCCTCGCCGCGGGCGGCCTTCTGGAAGGTGACGTTCCCGCTGCTGCTGCCAGGCATTGTGGCCGCCGCGCTGTTGTCCTTCGCGATGAGTTTTGATGATTTCATCATCACGAATTTCAACTCCGGCACCTTCCAGACCTTCCCGAAGTTCATCTATGTGGCAGCTACCCGCGGCATCCCGGCCCAGGCGAATGTCATTGGTTCGGCGATGTTCATCCTTGCCCTGCTCGTGGTGGTCATCGGACAGGTGATCAGCTACCGGAAGAAGAAACAGCTGGAGAATTCCTAGGTTCCAAAGGCCCGCGCTCTTCAGCGCGGGCCTTTGGCTTGCCAGCTGGTCAAAAAGCAGGGATCGTCACTAGCGTGAGCGGTACCCAGCTCGCTCCTTGCACCCTCTGGGACCTGCACGTTGTTGGACTGGCGCTAGGCCTCCGGCCGCTTGCTGCTCTTGCGGTGATTTGCAGGACCATTGCCTGCAGGATGCAGCCGCGCCCAAAGGCCATTAGGGTGGCTGGCGGAACGAAATATTGGCAGAGAGCCGAAATGCGGGCATCTGACATATAGTAAATACTTAGCTTTACAATATATGGTCTACAGGTTGATACCTTGCTGGCCTGTAGGTGCAGGTCTATGAACGATTGGAAACTTCATGAGCGATAAGCCAGTTTGGCTCTCCGGGCCTGAACGCGACGCCTGGCTTGGACTGCATGCTGTCATGACTTTGCTTCCGGCGGCCTTGGATTCCGATCTGCAGGGCCTGGAAGGCATCACGCTTTTCGACTACCACATGCTCGCCATGCTCTCCGAGGCCAAGGACCATCAGCTGACCATGACGACGCTGGCTTCGCACACCAGTGCTTCGCTTTCGCGACTGTCGCATGTGGTCAAGAAGCTGGAGAAGCGCGGCTGGGTTACCCGCGAGCAGTCCGCAGAAGATGCCCGTGTGAAAATCGCCTCATTAACGCAGGCCGGATGGGAAGCCGTGCAGCAGATGGCGCCTCACCACGTTGCCTCGGTGCGCGGACTTCTCTTCGATACCCTTGATGACAAGGACGTTAACGATCTCACGCGGATCGCACGCAAAATTACAACTTCGCTTGATGCGGATCATTGGATCCTGAATTCGGAAAACCTCGATTTGGAACACTGAGGAATTCTCGATAAGCTAATCAGGCGTTAATCGCGTGTGTTGTTATGCCGTCTAACAGCAGAACAACTGCGCGTTGCCCGTAATACCGAATATCGTGGCCGACTGAGTACGGGGAAATTGCTCGACCGGTTGCGAAGTTCACCGACTTACATACTTTAAGGCTCTTCGGTTGGTTCTCACCCAGCCTGGTTACCTTCCTAGTGTGCAGTATTAACGGTGTTTCACTGGTTGGCGGGACTCATAACGCAGAAGCGGTGTCGATATTTTGGTATGGGCACTGTGCGCGAGTACCGCCGAATTTTACTACTAACTAACTGAGGAGTGATCATGGCAGCTGTTTGCCAGGTAACCGGTACTACTCCGGCCTTCGGACATAGCATCTCCCACTCGCACCGTCGCAACAAGCGTCGTTTCGATCCGAACATCCAGAAGAAGACCTACTACGTGCCTTCCCTGCGCCGTAAGGTGACCCTGACCCTGTCGGTCAAGGGCATCAAGGTCATCGATGCTCGCGGTATCGACGCTGTAATTGCTGACCTGATTGCGAAGGGTGTGAAGCTCTAAAAATGGCAAAGAAGGATAAGGACGTACGTCCGATCATCAAGCTGAAGTCCACCGCTGGAACCGGTTTCACTTACGTAACCCGTAAGAACCGTCGTAACAACCCTGACCGCATGGTCATGAAGAAGTACGACCCAGTCGTCCGTAAGCACGTTGAATTCCGAGAGGAGCGCTAAGACATGGCCAAGAAGTCCAAGATCGCAAAGAACGAACAGCGCAAGGTCATTGTCGAGCGTTACGCTGCAAAGCGTCTCGAATTGAAGAAGACCCTGGTTGATCCAAACGCAACCGACGAAGCTCGCGAAGCTGCACGCGTAGGCCTGCAGAAGCTTCCACGCGATGCTTCCCCGATTCGCGTTCGCAACCGCGACGCAATCGACGGTCGCCCACGCGGCACCTTCCAGAAGTTCGGTATCTCCCGTGTTCGCTTCCGCGACATGGCGCACCGTGGTGAGCTTCCGGGCATCACCAAGTCTTCCTGGTAAGACCTGCAAGTCTTTTGACTTAGCAAGCCGCCTTCCCTTTCGGGAAGGCGGCTTCGCCTTTTAACGCCGCCACCACCGGCGTTTTACCGGTGCTTTCTCTGCCACCGGTGCAGGTTCTGCCGCCCGGCGTTCCTGCCAACCAAGCACCTCTGCGGTGGAATCGCGCAAAGCGGTGATCACCGGCGGGCCGCCAAGCAGCTGCCGCCGCGCCTCGATAATGCGGGCATTGAAATCCTCGATATGCTCACGCACGGCCCGCTCGGAGGGCAAGCGGTCCAAGGTCTGCTCCATCTGCTCATCTTCCACCCGCAAGGTCAGCGCTGGTGGGCCCAGCCCGGTAAGCTGCTCGCGGCGCATCATGGACTTCAGCCACCAGTCGGGATCGTCATTGCTGGTGATATGGTCGATCTTCTGGCCCGAGAGGGCAAGATTGTCGAAGTCCCCGCGGGCGAAAGCCTCATCGAGCACGGAGTTGGCCACTTCCCATGCCTCGTCCTCGGCATGCAGCTGCAGCGGCGTCTTCTGCTTCTCGACGGGAGCCATCCCGGTGGCCTGCGCATACTCGTCCACCGGCAACGGCTCGCTGTCCTGCTTCATCTTGTACCGGGCCGCATTCAGTGCGGCATCCTCGCTGTGCTCCATCTTCCAATGATCCCACCGTGTGCCTGAGCCCGGCAACGGCACTGGGACTTTCCGAAGCAATTGATGGGGGAGCTGGGAAGATAAAATCATTCCCTTCGGGTTCGGGCGCTTCGCCAAGGATTCAGTGCCCAGCAAGCGGCTGGGGGTGGCTGGAGATCGCTATTAGCGGCCATGTCCCACCCGCAATCGAGCATTATCCCTGTAGTAGCGTGTATTCCATGAAGCCAGCGACGCGCTATCCGAGACCCGCAACTGACATCTACGCGAACCGGCAGCGGTGGGCGCCGCTGGGCCAAGGCAAGACCGTTGTGGTGACCGGCGCGAATAGCGGCCTTGGCTTCTTCGCGAGCCTCGGCTTGGCGCGAGCCGGTGCGAAAGTCATCCTGGCCTGCCGCAACCAGAGCCGTGCGGAGCATGCCATGGAGCAGATCCGGCTGCGCGTACCGGCGGCTAGCGTGGAATTCATGCAGTTCGACTCCTCGCGCATGGAATCCGCAATGGGACTGGCAGCTGAACTGCGCAATCGGCCATTGGATGCGCTGATCGCCAATGCAGGGGTCATCCGGGCGCCGCAGAGCCGCGTCGAGGGCCTGCTGGGCCATGAGCTGACCATGAGCACGAATTTCATCGGGCATGCGCGGCTAGTCGGCGAGCTGGCCGAACGCTTCGCCCAGCCGCTGCGGTTCATCGGGCTGGGATCGATGTCCACCCGGATGCTGGCTACCGATCCGCAAAACCTGGCCTTGACCCGCGACTACCATCCATACCGTGCCTATGCGCAGTCCAAGGCGGCAGTGCAAGCCTTCACCTTGGCCCTGGACCACCGGCTGCGCCAGCTGGAACTGCCGGCTCGCGCGCTGGCCATCCACCCGGGGTATTCGCTTTCCGGGCTGACCCCGCAGGTGCCCAACATCAACGAACCGGACTTTGCCAAGCGGCTGATTGGCCAATTGCAGTCCAGTTTCGCGCAGGGCAAACATGAAGGTGCGGTGGCATTGGTCGAAGCGGCATTGGCGCCGGAACTCGAAGACGCGCCCCGAGGCAGCTATTTGGGGCCGAAATACCTCACGAAGGGTCCAACGGCACTGGCCAGCCCGGCGAAAGCGACCCGCGGCAAGGAGCTGCAAAGCAAAGCCTGGGAACTTTTCGTGGAGGCAAACGAAGGCCTCGATCCGTTCGCGCTGTAGGTCCCGGGTGAACTTTCACACCCTTGATTTGGCGAAAATTCAGCAGAATCCGCAAGATGATGCACTTTTTGTCGCTTTCAGCTGGTAAGTTCAACTCTTGATAAGTCCGTGCGACCGTGCGGCGTTCGGGGCCCGGAAGAGGGCTTTGGATCACTAGTCCAGGAGGACCATACATTGGCTATGAACCGTAGCGAACTTGTTGCTGCTGTTGCAGCGAAGACCGAAAACTCCCAGGTTGCCGTTAATGGTGTTCTGGATGCAGTCTTCGAGGTTTTCGTCGACCAGATTTCCAAGGGTGAGAAGGTGTCGATCCCAGGTTGGTTGGCTGTAGAGCGCACCGATCGTGCAGCTCGCACCGGCCGCAACCCACAGACCGGTGAAGCAATCCAGATTCCTGCTGGCCACTCGGTCAAGCTGACCGCTGGGTCGAAGCTGAAGGCTGCTGTAGCCAAGAAGTAAGCTTCCGCTAGAGCTTTGCGCAAGGCCCGCTGTCCGTTCCCGGATTGGCGGGCCTTGCGGCGTTAAGGAACGTTGCAAAAGCCTTCATTGAACCCAAAAATGCTGCCGTTGAGCCAAGAAATCTGCAATTAGTTGAAAAAATCCCGGTTTTCCGCCTGTTTTCCGCAGTTCTGGGGCGAAACGTTTGATATGTTCTCACTGGTAAGACCGTGCGACCGTGCGGCGTTCGGGGCCCGGAAGAGGGCTTTGGATCACTAGTCCAGGAGGACCATACATTGGCTATGAACCGTAGCGAACTTGTTGCTGCTGTTGCAGCGAAGACCGAAAACTCCCAGGTTGCCGTTAATGGTGTTCTGGATGCAGTCTTCGAGGTTTTCGTCGACCAGATTTCCAAGGGTGAGAAGGTGTCGATCCCAGGTTGGTTGGCTGTAGAGCGCACCGATCGTGCAGCTCGCACCGGCCGCAACCCACAGACCGGTGAAGCAATCCAGATTCCTGCTGGCCACTCGGTCAAGCTGACCGCTGGGTCGAAGCTGAAGGCTGCTGTAGCCAAGAAGTAAGCTTCCGCTAGAGCTTTGCGCAAGGCCTGACCCGCTCCGGAGAAATCCAGGAGGCAGGGTCGGGCCTTCTGCTTTATCGGAGCACCGTTTGAGGCGCTCTTCTACTTCGCGTAGAATCAGCTTCGATCGTAGAACTCCGCGAAGAATGGCTGCCCATCGTGTCACAGAAACCCGCAACCCGCGTTATCCGCGGCTGGTTGGCGGCAAGCGTGTGCACCTGGACAGCCTTTGCCGCGCACGCCCACAGTGCGCCTACAGCGCTATCGGTGGTGGCAATGGTGCTCATTACCTGCGTCTCTGCGGCTATCGGCGTCGTGCTGGTGGGCCGGAAGTTCTCCCTGTGGGCGACCAGCCTGGTCGTGCTGCTCAGCCAGGGACTCTACCACCTGAGCTTGTCGGTGATGAGCCACCAGGGCGGCGATCTTTCCGGACTGGAACACGCGCACCATGCGGGGCGCAATCCAGCGCTGGCGCAGGACATCACCGCGCAGTACGCCAACGTGCATACCGAATCGATGCTCTACGCCCACGTGCTGGCCGCGATCGCCAGCGTACTGGTGCTCTACGGCGGTGAACGCCTGCTCAAGGCCATGGCCGGCTGGCTCACCCTTTCAACGGCCCGGCGGATCCTCTCGCGCATTCGCGTGCAGGTACCTGCTGCCCGGCCGCTTCGTGCCTACTTCCCCTTGCGTTTCCAACTCAAGCTGGCGCAATTGGGAAGACTGCCGGAGCGCCGCGGTCCGCCCTGCTTCATTCTTGCTGCCTGAGTAAAGAATTGAAGCGCCCCGCAAGGGGCTTGGAAGGAACATCATGAGCGTAGTAACCAAGAACATCACCCGACTAGTCGCAGTACTGGCATTCTCCTTGCTGGCTTTCGCCGGCTCGATCGGTGCCGCCAACGCGCACGACCAGTTGATCGGCTCTACCCCGGAGGCCGGGGCCACCATCCAGGAAGTGCCCGAGGACATCACCCTCGAATTCTCCGGCGTGCTCCAGAGCCTATCCGGCGTGGACTCCACGGTGGTCTCGCTGACCCTCGATGGGGAAAAGATCGACACCGAGGCCAAGACCAAGGGCACCAAGGTCACCGTCACCCCGGCCAAGGAGCTGGGCAACGGCGAGTACCAGCTGGCCTACCGCGTGGTCTCGTCTGACGGCCACCCGATCGAGAACAAGATCGGCTTCAGCGTCGACGCGCCACAGGCCGCCCCCACCCTGGTCAGCTCGAGCGCGCCAGCGGCGCCTAGCGACTCCGCAGGGTCCGCCGACCTGGATCCAGGCGCTAACCCGGTCCAGGACCTGGGCAGCTCGATGAGCCCGGTGGTCTGGGTCATCATCGGCGTAGTCATCCTTGGCGGCGCGCTGGGCGTGCTGGCCAAGTTCATGCGCCAGTCCAAGTAGCCCCCACCCTTCCGGTGCGCCCGAGGCCACCGCTGCCTTTGGCGCGCCTGCACACCGAACCCGAAAGCTTGAGAACATGAATTTCCGCAAAACCACTGCACTGGCCCTGGGCCTTGGACTGCTGCTCACCGGCTGCGCGCAGAGCGCCGACGGGCAGCAGCCCGCACCGGCCGCCGAACAGAAAACCGCCGGGCAAGCCGAAGCGCTGGCCACCAGCGAAACCTGGGCCAAGGCCGCCGAGTCGGGCATGAGCGCGGCCTTCGGCATCCTGCACAATAATTCTGGCACCCCGATTGCGCTGCGCAAGATCAGCAATGCCCAGGGCGATCAGATCCAGATCCACGAAATGCGCGGCACCGGCGACGGGATGACGATGGCGCAGCTCGAAGGGGATCTGGTGATCGAACCCGGCAAGGACGCGGTGCTGGCACCGGGCGGCCACCACCTGATGTTCATGGACCTGCAGGAACCGCTGGTGGCGGCCCAGACGGCGAGGCTGAAGCTGGAATTCGCCGACGGGTCGAGCACCGAGGTGGACTTCCCGATCCGCAACTTCGACGGGGCCAACGAAAGCTACGACGAGCATGCCGGGGATGCGCATGCCGGGCACTAGCGTCGACCGCCGGCTGCTGCTGGGCACCACCGCGGCCGCCGCGCTGGGCGGAATGCTCACCGGGTTCGGCACCGGAAAGCTGAGCGCTCCAGCCCCAGCGGCCACCGCCAACCCGCAGGGGTACCGCCCGTTCTACGGGAAGTACCAGTCGGGGATCCTCGACGGCCAGCAGGCCCACGCGGTCTTCGCCGGGTGGGATCTGCACTGGCGCGAGGGCTCCAAGAAGGAGCAGCTGCGCGCGGTGCTGCAGATGATCACCGATGATGCGGCCCGGCTGGCCAGTGGCCGCGGGGTGCTGGCCGACACCGAACCGGAAATGGCGCAGCCCGGATGCGAGCTGACGCTGACCGTGGGGCTGGGCCAGAGCCTGCTGGATGTGGCCGGGCGCGGGCAGATCGGCACGCTGCCGCGCTTCGCCGGGGACCAGCTCGATGAGCAGTACGGGCAGTGCGATCTGCTGATCCAGTTCTGCGCGCAGGAGCAGACCGTGCTGCACCATGCGGTGCGGGCGGTGTCCAAGAACCTGCGCGGGCTGGGCGCCAGGCGCTTCGCCCAGACCGGGTTCATCAACCCCGGCGGGCGCGGGTTCCGCAACCTGTTCGGCCAGCTCGACGGGATCAACAACCCCGGCGGAGAACTGCGCGAGAGCGCGGTGTTCGGCCAGCCGGGCTGGATCGAGAACGGGACCACCCTGGCGCTGCGCAGGTTCGAGATGGACCTGGACGGCTGGGACGAGGTGGACGGCGCCGGACGGGACCATGCCCTGGGCCGCCGGCAGTCCGACGGCGCGCCGCTGTCGGGCGCCAGCGTGGATGATCCGGTGGACCTGGCCGCGGCCAATGAGCTGGGGCTGCCGGCGATCGCGGCCAACGCCCACGTGGCGCTGGCCAAGCCGGCCAGCGCGGACGAAACCATGCACCGGCGGGGCTACAACTTCGACGGGGCGGCTTCCGGGTTGCTGTTCGCCAGCTACCAGCGCGACCCGGCCACCAGCTTCACCCCGGTGCAGCACCGGCTGGCGGCCGCAGATGCGCTGAACACCTGGCTGAAGCCGGTGGGATCGGGCCTGTACGCGATCCTTCCCGGGGTGCGCGAAGGCGGCTACCTGGGGGAGGCGTTGCTGGGCCAGGTGTGAGATGCGCCCAAAGCCGGCTGCCGCGCGGTGACCGGCCGGGCGAAAAATGAGATGATGAGAAGGTTATGGATACAGCACAGCGCACGGTTTCAGTCACCCGCTTCATCCTGCCCGGAATCCTCGCTGCGGCGGTGGCCTTCCTGGCGGCGGTGTTGTTCACCGGGATCGCCCGGCCGGCGGATTTGGCCGATCCCGGGGCTTTCGTGCGCTGGTCGCTGCCCATCTCCCGGGCCATCCACCATGCCTCGATGTCGCTGAGCATCGCCGCACTGGTTTTCGGTGCGGCGATCATCCCGCGGTCCGCCAAGGTGACCGGCGATGCCGAAGGCCAGGCCCATCCGGCGTTCGCCCGCACGATGAATATCGCCGCCGGGGCCGCGGTGGTGTGGACCCTGTCCGCGGCCACCGTCATGCTGCTGACCTTCTGGGATTTGGCCGGCATCCCGATGAGCCTGGATCCGCAGTATTCGGCCGCGATCCTGGACTACATCCTGTCGATCACCAGCGGGCGGGCCTGGGCCTGGATGGTGGTGATCGCCGCGATCACCAGTTCGCTGGCCCTGGCCGCGCGCTCCAGGACCACGGTGGGTCTCAGCGCATTCTTCTCGCTGTTCGGCATCCTGCCGCTGGTCTTCATCGGCCACGCGGCCGGGGGAGACGACCACTTCGCCGCGGTGAACTCCATCGGCCTGCACCTGCTGGCCGTGGTGCTCTGGTTTGGCGGCATCATGGTGCTGGCCCTGCTCGCTCCGACGCTGGCCGGCGAAGCGCCGGGACGCAAACGCGGGCAGGTGCTGGCCGGGGTGGTGCTCAAGCGCTATTCCGCGCTGGCCACCTTCGCGGTGTTCCTGATGATCGGCTCGGGCCTGGCTTCGGCGGTGATCCGCATCACCGGCTGGGACCAGTGGCTGACCCCGTACGGCATCCTGGTGATCGTGAAGATCCTGATCACCCTGGGGCTGGGCGCACTGGGCCTGTGGCACCGGCGCATGGTGATCCCGCGGCTGCTGGAGGGCAAGTTCACGGCGCTGCGCGCGGCCTGGCAGGTCGTGGCCGGCGAGGTCATCCTGATGGCTGCGGTGATGTCGGTGGCCACCGTGCTGGCGCGCACCGCTCCGCCGACTTCCGATGAGCCTCCGGTGCAAGCGACCCCGGCCCGCCTGCTCACCGGCTACGATCTGCCGCCGGCCCCGGATACCGCCGCGTGGTTCACCACCTGGCGCATGGACTGGATCTGGGTGGCCGTGTGCCTGTTCGGCCTGGCCGTGTACCTGTGGGCCTTCATCAAGCTGGCCCGCCGCGGCGACAAGCCCAGCGTGCTGCGCCTGGCCAGCTGGATCGTGGGCCTTTTCGCGCTGTTCTACGTGACCAGCGGCGCGGTGGCCGTGTACGGCAAGATCCAGTTCTCCACCCACATGGTCGACCACATGTCGCTGACCATGATCGTGCCGATCTTCCTGGTCCTGGGCACCCCGGTCACGCTGCTGCTCAAGGTGCTGGGATCGCGCGTCGACGGCACCCGCGGCCCGCGCGAATGGATCCTCTACCTGGTGCACTCGCGCTACTCGAAGGTCATCACCCACCCGATTTTCGCCGCGGTGAACTTCGCCGGCTCGATCGTCGTCTTCTACTTCACCCCGTTGCTGGAACCGGCCATGCGCTACCACGCGGGCCACGAGCTGATGAACCTGCACTTCCTGCTCACCGGATACCTGTTCGCGCTGTCGCTGGTGGACGCCGACCCGGTCCCCAAGCGCTACCCGTACCCGATGCGCCTGGTGGTGCTGCTGGCCACCGTCGCCTTCCACGCCTTCTTCGGGGTGGCGCTGATGAGCACCGAAACCCTGCTGGCCCCGGATTACTTCGGGAACATGGGCCGCACCTGGGGCGGCACCGCACTGGAGGACCAGGTGGTGGGTGCCGGGGCGATGTGGGCGATCGGCGAAGTGCCGACCCTGGTCCTGGCCATTTTCGTGGTCATCTCGTGGCTGCGCCAGGACAAGAAGGACACCAAGCGCTACGACCGCCAGGCCGAGCGTGACAACGACGCCGAGCTGGCTGCCTACAACGAAATGTTCGCCCGCTTCAAGCAAGCCGACCGAAGGGACCCACGTGCCTAGCACCAAGAAAATCCTCGCCGCCTCCCTGGCGGTGTGCGCGCTGCTGGCCGCAAGCGCCTGCTCCGCGCAGTCCGAAATGCCGCAGGACGAAACGCACAAGATTGCCGTGCAGGGCACCGCGACGCCCAGCGCATCGCAAGAGCCGCAAGAGCCTGCCCAGCCGGAAGAAATGACCACCGCGCAGGTGGCCACCACGGCCGGCGCAGTGATGGCCGCCGAGCTCGGCTTCCCCTCCAGCGCCAAGATCCAGGGCGAGGACCTCGAATCCCTGGCCACGCCGCCCACCGATACGCTCAAGGACCTGGTGGTCCTGCCGTCCCAATGCTCGGCTCCGATCGAGGACTTGAACTGGTCGCCGGTGCAGCTGGGCACCGAGGCGGCGCGCACCGACTTCACCAACGAGAACCAGTCGATCACCGGGTCGGTGGAGGTGGCCAAGCTCGGCGACGGGGCGGAGAAGGTGGCGGCGCACAATGCGAACGTGGCCACCATCCTGGAGGAATGCAAGAGCGTGAAGCTCAACGGGCTGGACTACCGCGAGACCCTGGCATTCTCCGATCCGGGCGTGCAGGATGCCGATTCGGCCCTGTACTACAGCCGTGATGGGCAGTATGCGCAGGATTCGCTGGTGCTGATCAAGAGCACCGGGGAGTATGCGGTGATGGTCTCCTTCCTCTCGGCGACCTCGCTGCAGGATGCCACCTTCAACCAGGTGGCCACCGGCATCATGGACACCGTGCTCGCGCAGCTGCCCTAGCTCGCCGCCCCGGCAGGGAATAGAAGCCCTGGGCCTGCGGTTACACCAGCAGACCGTGAGCGAGTTTCACACTTTTCTCAATGTTGCTTAACACCGTTAGCCCCAGCGGGCCGCGGTGGCAGATAATTGAGGTTCGAATTGCCGCAGCCGCGGCGACAGCGAAAGGATCACCATGAGCACTTCCGAATCCGTCCGCGCCAATTACAAGGTGCGCGCCAGCGAACTGCTGGGCCGCAACTGGCTGAATACCGGCGGCAAGCAACTGGATCTGGACGCATTGCGCGGCAAGATCGTGCTCCTGGACTTCTGGACCTTCTGCTGCATCAACTGCCTGCACGTGCTCGACGAGCTGCGCCCGCTGGAGGAGCAGTACAAGGACGTGCTGGTCACCGTCGGCGTGCACTCCCCGAAGTTCGAGCACGAAGCGGATCCGGATGCGCTGGCCGCCGCCGTGGAGCGCTACGAAATCCACCACCCGGTGCTCGACGACCCGGAATTGGTCACCTGGCAGGCCTACGGTGCCCGCGCCTGGCCTACCCTGGTGGTATTGGATCCCGAAGGCTACATCGTCGCGCATCTGTCCGGCGAGGGCCACGCCCAGGGCCTGGGCTCGCTGGTCGAGGAACTGGTAGCCGAGCACGAAGCCAAGGGCACGCTGCACCGCGGCAACGGTCCGTACGTGGCACCGGCAGCCCGCGAGGGCGACCTGCGCTTCCCGGGCAAGGCGATCGCCCTAGCCAACGGCAACTTCCTGGTGGGCGATTCGGGCCACCACCGCCTGGTCGAACTGGCCGGCGACCTGTCCACCGTGGTGCGCACCATCGGCGCCGGGGTCAAGGGCTATGCCGACGGGGACGCTGCCACCGCGCAGTTCAACGAACTGCAGGGGCTGGCCGCCTTGCCGGCGGAACTGGCCGCCGAAGTCGGCTACGACGTGATCGTCGCCGACACCGTCAACCACCGCCTGCGCTCGGTGAACCTGGCCACCGGCGCCGTGGGCACCCTGGCCGGCAACGGAGTGCAGCGCCTGCTGGATTCGGAGAACGCCCGCCAAGAAGTCCAGCCCACCGAGCTGGGCACCGATGCGCTGAATATTTCGCTCTCGTCCCCATGGGATGTGCTCTACCACCCATCGGGGCAGGTCATCGTCGCGATGGCCGGAACCCACCAGATCTTCGCCTTCGATCCGCGCACCGGCGCCGTGTCGGTCTTCGCCGGCACCGGGCTGGAAGGCCTAACCGATGGCGCGCCGGATGAGGCCTGGTTCGCCCAGTCCTCGGGCCTGGCACTGGATGGCGAAAACGTGTGGATCGCCGACTCGGAAACCAGCGCCCTGCGCTGGATCGAGGTTGAAGAAGGCAAGGCCAAGAGAGTGAACACCGCGGTGGGCACCGGCCTGTTCGACTTCGGCTTCCGCGATGGCGATGCGCAGCAGGCGCGCCTGCAGCACCCGCTGGGCGTGGCCGTGCTGCCGGACCACTCGATTGCCATCGCCGACTCCTACAACGGCGCGGTGCGCCGCTTCGATCCGGCCACCAAGACTGTCTCCACCCTGGCCAAGGGCCTGAAGGAACCGGCCGACGTGCTGGTGGACACCACCGTGGACGGCGATCCGGTGCTGCTGGTCGTGGAGACCAACTCCCACCAGCTGGTGCGCATCCCGATCCCTGCCGAAGCACTGGTGGTCGACCAGGGCGCCAGCCAGACCCAGCGCCCCAAGACCCGGGTGCAGGCCGGCAAGCACGGGATCCTGGTCCGCTTCGCCGCACCCAAGGGGCAGAAGCTCGATGACCGCTGGGGCGATCCGACCCAGCTGAAGATCTCGGCCAGCCCTGAGGAACTGATCCTCGACGGCGCCGGCACCTCGGTGGGCCTGTCCCGCACCCTGGAACTGAACCCGGAGGTGGCCGAGGGCGTGCTGCACATTACCGCCCGCGCGGCGGCCTGCGATGGCGAACCGGGCGGCGAGATTCCCGATCACGCGGCCTGCCACCTGTACCAGCAGGACTGGGGCATCCCGGTGGTGCTGGACGCAGAGGGCGAGGATGAACTGCTCCTTGACCTGCGTGGCGTGAACTAGCCCCGGCCCGAAGCATGCATCAGGCGCACCAGCGATGGTGCGCCTTTTGCGCGCCCGGCGCCGAACGCCCGGGCAGCGCCGCAGCAAGAATCTGAGGAAACCTCAGCATTTTCCTGCCCGGGTGGCTAGACTGGAGGACGGGAGGAGCCGGAGGGATCTGGCGGTAGCTATGGCGTCGAAAATGTTCCGTGCACTGGAAGTACCAAATTACCGGTTGTGGGTGATCGGTGCGCTGGTCTCCAATATCGGAACCTGGATGCAGCGTGTGGCCCAGGACTGGCTGGTGCTCACCGAGCTCACCGACCACGATGCAGTGGCCACCGGCATCACCACCGGCCTGCAGTTCCTGCCCGTGCTGCTGCTGGGCCCCTATGCCGGACTGATCGCCGACCGCTTCGACAAGCGCCGGCTGCTGATCCTCACGCAGAGCTTCATGGGAGTCTGCGCCCTGGTCCTGGGCCTGCTGGTGGTTACCGGCACGGCGCAGCTGTGGCATGTCTACGTGCTGGCCACGATGCTGGGCATCGGCGCCTCCTTCGACGCCCCGGCACGCCAGGCGTTCGTCTCCGAGGTGGTTCCCGGCACCCACCTGGCCAACGCGGTGGCGTTGAACAGCGCCAACTTCAACCTGGCCCGGCTGGCCGGGCCCGGCGTGGCCGGTGCGGTCATCGCGCTGGTGGGCACCGGACCGGCGTTCCTGCTCAACGGCGCCTCATTCCTCGCGGTGATTTTCTCACTGGTGTTCATGCGCAAGGACGCGCTGAACCCCTCTAAGCCGGTCGCGCGCGCCAAGGGGCAGGTGCGGGAGGGCTTGGCCTACGTGAAGAACCGCAAGGACCTGGTGCTGATCTTCTTCCTGGCCGGCGTGATCGGCACCTTCGGGCTGAACTTCCAGATGACCAACGCGCTGATGGCCACCGAGGTCTACGGGGTAGGAGCAGGGGAGTACGGGATCCTGGGCTCGATCATGGCCGTGGGCACCTTTGGCGGGGCGCTGTTCGCCGCCCGGCGTTCGGCTCCGCGCTGGCGCTTCCTGATCGGCGGCGGCGTGTTCTTCGGCATCGCCGGGATTGCCAGTGCGTGGATGCCCAACTACATCGCATTCGCGCTGGTGCTGATCCCGGTGGGACTGGGGTCGCTGACCTTCTTGAACAGCTGCAACACCATGGTGCAGACCTCGGTGCCCCCGGAGTACCGGGCGCGCGTGCTGGCGCTGTACCTGATGGTGGTGATGGGCGGTACGCCCATCGGCTCGCCGCTGATCGGCTGGTTCGCTGAACTGTTCGGGATCCAGATCGCCGTGACCATTGGCGCCGGGTTGTCGCTGGCCGCCAGCTTGGCAGCGCTGGTGGTCTGGCAGAAGTTCAAGACCAACGCGGTGCCGCTGCGCAGCCAGTTCCGCGAACTGCTCGGACGCTAGCCGGCCACCTGTTCGCCGCCGGCCACCGGAACCACGGAAACTTCGGTGGTGCTGGTGGTCAGCTGCGCGGTGAAGGAGTAGTCATCCTTGACGGTCTTCTTGGCCTTGGCGCCGGTGCGCAGATCCTGCTCGGTCAGGGTCAAGGTAGCGGTGGCCTTCAGCGGGGACAGCACCCAGGCGCCGTTGTAGTAGTTCACTTCAATGGTGGGGTACTTCGCGATGGACCAGTCGATGGTTGCCGGGTCCACGCGCGCCGAGGTGCTGTAGGCGAACGGGCATCCGGCAGGCATCAGCACCTGCTCGCTGGCGCACTCGTTGAGGTAGTTCTTCACCTTGGCATTGATGGCAGCGATGAATTCCTTGGTCGGCTCGGTCTTCAGCGCGATCTCCACCGGCTCCTTGGCAGGCTTGGTGACCACCATCCCGCGGGTGTCGGCCGCAAAGTTCTTGGTGCTGAAGCTCGCGTCGAGGATCGAGGGGTAGAACACCGGAAGGGTGCTCACGCCAGCCGATAACGGGATCTTCTGCTCGTTGACCGTGACCTCGTTGACGGTGTTGGCCTTGATCTTCACGCTGGGCAGCGTGCTTGGCTCGAAGGCCCACTTGTCGAACAGCAGCCAGGATTTGCCGGCATGGCGCAGCGTGTAGGTCGATTCCTTGTCCACGCCGTGGGCCTTGTAATGCGCGGTGACGGTGCGCAACTGCTCATCGCCCTCTACCGCCTGGGCCTTGTCGGTGGAGAAATCCGTAATTCCGGCCTGGGTGCGCTTGAGCACGTCCCCATCCAGGGCAACAGCATCGCCCTGCGGGACCTGGGCCTGCATCAGGCCCAGGGCTTCGGCGCCTTCGCCCCTGGCCAGATGCTGCTGCAGTGCCTGCACCTGGTGCTGGGGGGAGAAGAGCGTACGGTTGGCGGCGATCGTTCCGGCAATGACCAGAACGACGACAGCCGCTGCAGCCAATGCCCAGCGAAGAGCCAGGCGGGCAGCGGAGATCGGCGTGGAATTACGAGTGTTCATCAGTAGCTAGGCTATCTGGTTTCCGGGCCCAGACCGAAAACGGCGTGCTGGAAGAGCCAGGTATTACTAACGGCGGCGCTTGCGGTTGCCGAAGAAGCCGCGGATCAGCTCGCGGCCAAGCACCTTGGCGGCGCCCATGGCCATGTCCATCATCGGGTTCTCTTCTTGGCGCGGTTGGCTCTGGCGTGGGGCGCTTTCCCGTCGGGGCTCCTTCGCCGGTTCGGGAGCAGTCGCTGGCGCCGGCGCCGCGGCCCGGGTTTTGGCCTCGAGCATTTCGCGGGCAGAATCACGATCCACTGCGGCGCTGTACTGCGCAGCCAGCGTCGAAGTGCCACGGACCTGGGCCATCACCTCAGGTGAGGCCGGGCCGATGTTGGACCCCGGCGAGGACATCTTGGTCCACGCTACCGGGGTCGGTGCACCTTTCTCGCCCAGCACGGTGACCACAGCCTCGCCGACACCGGCCTGGGTCAGTGCTTCCTGCAGGTCCAGCTCACCGGTTGGGAAGGTCTTGATGATCTGCTTGAGCGCGCTCTGGTCCTTGGCGGTGAACACGCGCACCGCATGCTGGATGCGGTTACCCAGCTGGCCGAGCACCTCATCGGGCAGGTCGGTCGGGGACTGGGTGATGAAGAACAGGCCCACGCCCTTGGAGCGTATCAGGCGCACGGTGTTGATGATCGCATCGGTGAACGCCTTGGTCGCATCCTTGAAGAGCAGGTGGGCCTCGTCGAGGAAGAACACCAGCTTGGGCTTCTCCAGGTCCCCGGCTTCTGGCAGGTCCTCGAACATGTCGGCCAGGAGCCACATGAGGAACGTGGAGAAAAGCATTGGCTGGGAGCTGACCGAGGGCAGTTCCAGGATGTTGATGACGCCCGCGCCGTCGCGCACCTGCAAGAAGTCCGCGGTATCGAACTCCGGCTGCCCGAAGAACTGGTCCAGTCCCTGGGTCTGCATGATCGTGATGCCGCGCAGGATCACCGATGCGGTGGATGAGGAGACGCCGCCCAGGGCGGCCAGCGCCGGGGCGCCGTCGTCGCTGAGCAGGAAGCTGATGACAGCTTTCAGGTCGCTGAGGTCATCCAGCGGCAGCTTATTGGAATCGGCGTAATGGAAGATCAGCTGCAGGCATTCTTCCTGGGTTTCGTTCAGTTCCAGGACACGGGCCAGCAAAATCGGGCCGAAGGCGTCCACGCTGGCGCGTACCGGGACGCCCTGCCCATTGCCACCCAGGCTGAGGAACTCGACCGGGTTGGTGCGCGCAACGAATTCGTGGCCGAGCTCGGCCAGTCGGGCACTGAGCTTCTCCGACGGTTCGGCAGGCTGCGCCAGGCCGCTCAGATCGCCTTTGACATCGGCGAGGAAAACCGGAACCCCGGCCACAGAGAGCTGTTCTGCCATGGTCTGCAAGGTGACGGTCTTGCCGGTGCCGGTGGCACCAGCGATCAGGCCGTGGCGGTTGAGCATTTTCAACGGCAGGCGGACCTGCGCGGTTGGCTCGGCCTTGCCGCCGATCAGTGCAGCCCCGAGCTCCAAGCAATCGGATTCGAAGTTGTAGCCTTCAACGAGGCTGGTCAGCAAAGTATTCGTTTCCTGGGTCATGGCTTCACTCTATTGCTTTTAGAACGGGTGCAACAGACGCTGGACGAAAGTTTGGGTGCGGGGGTTGGCAGGCGTGCCGAGCACCTTGGCCGCCGGACCGGTCTCCACGACCACCCCGCCATCCATGAACACCACGGTGTCGGCCACATCCCGGGCGAAGGCCAGCTCGTGGGTCACCAGCACCATGGACCAGCCCTCCTGGGCCAATTCCTTGATGACCGTGAGCACCTCGCCGACCAGCTCCGGATCCAGTGCGCTGGTGGGTTCGTCGAAGAGCAGCAGATCCGGCTGCTGCATCAGCGCGCGGACAATGCCCACGCGCTGCTGCTGGCCGCCGGACAGGGAGTTCGGGTAGGCGTCGGCCTTGGCTTCAAGGCCCACGCGGGCCAGCAGCTTCTTCGCCTGCGCCAGGACCTGGTCCTTGGGACGCTTTTGCACCTCGATCGGCCCGATGCTCACGTTCTGCAGCACCGTCAGATGGGGGAACAGGTGATGTCCCTGGAACACCATCGCCGAACGCTTGCGCAGGATCTGTGCGGCCTTGGGTTTCATCCCGGCGCTGAAGGAAACTTCCGGCCCGCCGGCGAATCCGACGGTGCCGGCATCGGCGATTTCCAGGCCGTTCAGGCAACGCAGGGCGGTGGTCTTGCCAGAGCCCGACGGGCCAATCAGTGCAACTACTTCACCGGAATGCACGGTGAAGTCGATGCCCTGGAGCACCTGGTTCTCGCCGAAGGCCTTATGCAGGGCGGTGACGGAGAGCAGGGCGGAATTACTTGGCGACATACTTTTCAAGCCTTCCTTCAACAGAGTTTTGCAGGGCCGAAAGTACCAGGCAGATGACCCAGTAGATGGCTGCGGCCTCGCAATAGAGCAGCAGGAACTCGTAGGTGGAGGCCGTGATTTCCTGGGCCTTGCGGAACATTTCGGTGACCAGGATGGTGGAGGCCAGCGAGGTGTCCTTGACCAGGGAAATGAAGGAGTTCGACAGCGGCGGCACAGCCACCCGGGTGGCCTGCGGCAAGATCAGCCGGTACAGGGTGCGCGTGCGCGACATGCCCAGGGTGTAGCCGGCTTCCCATTGGCCCTGGGGGACCGAGAGGATCGCGGCACGAATGATTTCAGCGGCGTAACCGCCGATGTTCAGGCTGAAGGCGATGATGGCACTAGGCCACGGGTCGATGGTCAGGCCCACCGAAGGCATGCCGTAGAAGATGACGAACAGCTGCACCAGCAGCGGCGTGCCGCGAATGATGGAGATGTAGATCCGGGCAATCGAGGAGATGACCCGGTTCTTGCTGATCCGCATCAGCGCCATCAGCAAGGCGATGACCAGGCCCAAGGCCATGCTGATCAGGGCCAGCGGAATGGTTGCCGTGATCGCCCCGAGGGCTAACGGCCCGAGCGAGTCGAGGAATAACTGCCATTTCGAATCCATGGGCTACCTTTTGCGCAAATGAGACTGGCTCCACGCGTTCTTACGTGTGGAGCCAGTCTACTTATAGTGTTTGCTACTTGCTGACGTCTTCGCCGAAGTACTTCTCGGAGATCTTTGCCAGTTCCCCCTCGGCGCGCAGCTCCTCGAGCGCGGTGTCAATGGCCTGGGCCAGTTCAGTGGAATCCTTGCGCAGGGCTACAGCGGATTCGCTCTTCTCCGCGGATTCGGCAGCGATCTTGATGCTGTCATCCGGGTTGGTCTTCTGCGCATCCAGGAACGTCAGCTTGTCGTTCACGGTGGCATCGACACGGCCCTGCTTGAGCAGGGTGATCGACTGGGCCCAGCCTTCCACCGGCTCGACGTTCGCGCCGGCGGCCTTGGCGGTCTCGTAGAAGTTGCTGGTCAGCGACTGCGCGGTGGTCTTGCCCTCCAACGTCTCGAAAGAGGTGATCTCGCTGTTATCGCTCTTGGTCACCACCACGCCGGTGGAGACGGTGTAAGGCTCGGTGAACAGGTACTTCTCTTCGCGTTCCGGGTTGATCGAGACCTGGTTGGCGATGGCATCAAAACGCCCGGCATCCAGTCCGGCGAAGATCGCGTCCCACTGGGTTTCCTGGAACTTGACCTCGACGCCCATCTTCTCGCCGATGGCTTCGATGACCTCGACGTCGTAGCCGGTCAGCTCGTTGCCCTCGTGGTAGGAGAACGGGCGGTAGGTGCCTTCGGTGCCCACGGTCAGCACGCCCGAATCCTGGACCTTCTTCAAGGTGGCTCCGGTGTCCGCCGAGGACTTGGCGCCACCGGATTCGCTTGCGGAGGTCGATGGGCCTGCCGAGCCGCAGGCGCTCAGTGACAGGGCGATAATTGCGGCAGTAGCCAGCAGTGGTGCGGTGCGCTTCATGGTGACCTCGCTAGGGGAGTGGATAAAAGCTGTTGTCCTACTGAACACTCTAGTGATGATCGCTTATTCCTGCAGGTGGAAGTTACGCTAAATTCCGAGGACGATCGCCAGCAGCATCATCAGCGGGATCGCGCAGATGGTGGTGACCAGGACCGTGTCCTTCGCGATTACCACCCCGTGGTCATAGCGCATGGCCGTCACGAAAATGTTCTGCGCAGTTGGCAGGCCGGCCATGATGACCGACGCCACCAGCAGCTCGCCACGCAGATTGAATACCCAGTAGGCCAGTGCCCAGGCCAGGAACGGGTGGAGCAGCAGCTTGGCCCCGGCGGCGATCAGCACATCGGCGCGGCGGCCCGACTTCTTTTCCAGCGGCTTGGAACCCACCAAGGAGATGCCGAAAGCCATGAGCATGGCGGGGATCGAGGCGCCGGCGATCAGGTCGATCGGTTCGAGCACGATGGAGGGCAATTCGATGCCGGTCAGCGCGACGGCCAAGCCGAGCAGCGACCCGATGATCATCGGGTTCTTCGCGGTGGCCAGCAGCAAAGCGATCGGGGTGGTGCGGTGCCGCGAGGTGGTGGCATCCAGCATCGCCAGATTGATCGGCTGGTAGAGGGCCAACTGGAAGAGGATGATCGGTGCCGCGTAGGACATGTCGCCGAGCACGTACAACGCGATGGGCAGGCCCAAGTTGGCGGAGTTCACCGTGGAGGCGGACATTGCCGCGATGATGCTTTCCGAGGCCGGGCGCTTGAGCATCCGGGCCGTCGCCAGGTAGTAGAGCACCGCGGTCAGCGCCGCGGACAGGGCGGCAACCCAGAGCAGCGGCCCGAGCACGGAAACCGGATCGGACTCGGCCAAGGTGGTGAACAGCAGGGCGGGGCTGGCCACGAAGAAGGTGACCCGGCTGAGCACATGGCGGCCTTGCTCGCCCAGCACCCCGGTGCGGCCCACCAAGTAGCCGACGAGAATGACAACCCAAATGATGGAGAAGCCTTCGAGGACTCCGGTCATCGTGCTCCTTCGCTGGCTATCAGAAGACCAACAACGCCGGAGCACCATTGGTGCCCCGGCGTTCGCTTGAGCGGGCGACGGGAATCGAACCCGCGTATCGAGCTTGGGAAGCTAGCGCTCTACCATTGAGCTACGCCCGCAGTGCACCGAGCGGCCTATTGACGGCCCGGGCATCAAAAGCATATCCCACGAATCCCGCGCACCGGAAAACGGCACGGAAAATCGTGGCCAAAGTTACGCAATGCCTATTCGGAGGGCTTCTCGTTGAGCAGCTGCTCGCGCAGGATCGCCACCCCATCGGCCGGGACCTCGAAGCTGAGCTCGTCGCCGGGGTTCACTACGAAGCCGGTGTTCTCCAAGGCGCGCACCACGGTGGCGCCCTGGACCTTCACGCCGTAGGGCGCCATGTCGATGTACGAGGAAGGGATGCGCTCCAAGGTGGTGAAGACCGCTACCACGGCCTCGCCGGAAGGGTTGGTCAGCATCATCGGCTGGGCATTCTTGTTCTCGCCGGTGACCTCTTCACGGGAGAGGAAATACACCTCGGCGCTCATGAAAGCGCCGATGACCGAGCCGGACAGCTCAGGTTTGTTGAGCCCGGCCTGCAGCATCATTTCGAAATGCGTCTTGGGCTGTGCCCGCTGCTTGTCCATTGGCGTTTCGATGATCGCATCCGGGACCTGGTCTGGTTCTTGGCCTTCAGCGGCGGCGGAGGTGTTCTCGTTGCTCATGTACTACAGCATGTCGCGATAAACCCCCAGGTGCAAACGCCGAATGCGGTTAATTCGGGGTAAAGGCCTAAAATGGCAGATGAGCACACACGATTGAATCAAGGACTGAGCATGCCTGAATTCCGTTACGAGGATCTTCTGCCAATTGGCGAAGATACCACCCCGTACCGCAAGATTTCCTCCGAAGGTGTCGAAGTTGTCGCCGGCCCGGATGGAAAGAACTTCCTGAAGGTCGCGCCGCAGGCACTGGAGCAGCTGGCCGAGACCGCGCTGCACGACATCTCGCACTACCTTCGCCCGGCCCACCTGCAGCAGCTGCGCAATATCCTCGACGACGAGGATGCCAGCCCGAACGACAAGTTCGTCGCCCTGGACTTGCTGAAGAACGCCAACATCGCCGCCGGCGGCATCCTGCCGATGTGCCAGGACACCGGTACCGCGATCGTCATGGGCAAGCGCGGCCAGCGCGTGCTGACCGAAGAGCAGGACGAGATCTCGCTCTCGCGCGGCATCTACAACGCCTACACCCGCCTGAACCTGCGCTACTCGCAGCTGGCTCCGATCACCACCTGGGAAGAGAAGGCCACCGGCAACAACCTCCCGGCGCAGATCGACCTCTACGCGAACACCAAGGACGGCGCTGACACCAGCTACAAGTTCCTGTTCATGGCCAAGGGCGGCGGATCGGCCAACAAGTCCTTCCTGTACCAGGAGACCAAGGCGATCCTCAACGAGAACTCGATGCTGAAGTTCCTCGATGAGAAGCTGCGCTCGCTGGGCACCGCCGCGTGCCCTCCGTACCACCTGTCCATCGTCATCGGCGGCACCTCGGCCGAGATGGCGTTGAAGACCGCGAAGTACGGTTCGGCCAAGTACCTGGATTCGCTGCCGACCGAAGGCGCGATGACCGGCCGCGGCTTCCGCGACACCGAGCTGGAAGACAAGGTCCTTGAGCTGACCCGCCACTTCGGCATTGGCGCGCAGTTCGGCGGCAAGTACTTCTGCCACGATGTGCGCGTGGTGCGCCTGCCTCGCCACGGCGCCTCGCTGCCGGTGGCCATCGCAGTATCCTGCTCGGCTGACCGCCAGATGCTGGCCAAGGTCACCGAAGCGGGACTGTTCGTCGAGCAGCTGGAAACCGATCCAGCCCGCTTCATGCCGGCGGAGGACCACCCGGCCCTGGCCGCGCACGACGACGAGACCGATGGCGTCACCGGCACCGGTGGCTCTTCGGTGGTCAAGATCGACCTGAACAAGTCGATGAGCGAAATCCTGGCCGAACTGACCAAGTTCCCGGTCAAGACCCGCTTGTCGCTGTCCGGTCCACTGGTTGTGGCCCGCGATATCGCACACGCCAAGGTCAAGGAACGCCTGGATGCTGGCGAGGAAATGCCGCAATACCTCAAGGACCACCCGGTCTACTACGCAGGTCCTGCCAAGACCCCAGAAGGCATGCCTTCGGGTTCCTTCGGCCCAACCACCGCAGGCCGCATGGACTCCTACGTGGACCAGTTCCAGGCTGCCGGCGGCTCGATGGTCATGCTGGCCAAGGGCAACCGCTCCAAGCAGGTCACCGAGGCGTGCAACACCCACGGCGGCTTCTACCTGGGCTCCATCGGCGGCCCGGCGGCACGCCTGGCCCAGGATTGCATCAAGAAGGTCGAGGTGCTCGAATACGAGGAACTGGGCATGGAAGCGATCTGGAAGATCGAGGTCGAGGACTTCCCGGCCTTCATCGTTGTCGATGACAAGGGCGAGGACTTCTTCGCTGAGACCTTGAAGCCGACCTTCACCGGCATTCCGGTGCGCGCGAAGTAATTTTCCAGCGCTCTGGGCAGGAACCACCTGCCATGAACTGCTCCCCAAAAGTTGGACTGTAGAAGCCAGCAACTTTTGGGGAGCATTTTCATGCCGTCCGGCGGCACGCAACCTGGAAAACCGTTCCCGGGATTGCATGCCGGTGCGGAGGGCAGATTCCAGGATGCTCCCGCAGAGGGGCAGGGTGCTGACGAAGCTACTTTGCGTGAACTTGCTGCTTCGCGTCCCGGGCACTAGTTAATATTGGACGCTAGTACTGGATGCCCCGCTGCACCATGATTCGGGCACTGCCCAACGCCCAGCGGATTGCGGGCAGAGCCGCGAAATGGCGACTCGCAGCGGCAATTTTCGTGGTTCCGGCGGTTCTGGTGGACCTGGCAGCGGCCTGTTCCAGACCGGGCTACTGGGTGAAGCCGAAGCCCCAGTCGCGGTACGGCGGAAGGAAACGCAGGACCATCAAGTCCTCGTCCACGACAACATCTTCGCCGGCCTTCTTGGATTTTTCGTGCGGCTCTTCGTCTTTGGCTTTCGCGGGTTCTTTCTCGACCGTTGCCTTTGCTTCGCTTTGCTCGGCATCCGCTATCGAGGCGGCCAGCATCTGGTGGTACTCTTCGAACGTTTCCGCTCCGGAAGCAAGCATCGCTTCGGCATGCTCGACGCCGACATAGCGCACATGCCACGGCTCGTACTTGTAGCCGGTGATCTCTTCCTTGCCCTGGGGGTAGCGGATGATCAGACCGTATTCCGCCGCGTGCTCGGCAATCCACAGGCCGGCCGGGGTCTGGCCGAATTCGGCTTTCAATTCGGCGCGGCTATCGGTGTAGCCCAGGTCTGCGGCCAAACCAAGCTGGTGCTCGCTGGTTCCGGGGCGCGCAGAAATCCGTTCGGCATAAGCGGTGCCGTACTTGGCTTGGTACTGGTTGAACAAGACCGCCTGGCGCTGGTACGAACGGTATGCGCTCAGCAGCTTGATCGAATGGCCGGCAGCGCGCGCATCAGCAATGAACACTTCAATGGCCTCTGCCGCCTCAGGACGCAGGGTCATCGAGCTGCCGGCAACACCAACTAGCTTGCCGGGAACGTAGTCCTCCGGCGAAAGCTTCGTTGTGGGGTTGATCAAGGCCAAGGGGCTCGATGCCTTCGACAGCTGCGAGCTCTCGACGGCAGGCAGATCCTCGGCCGGCGCAGCGAGTGCGGCGGTGCCGGAGAGCAGCAATGCCGATGCGAGTACGGTGCCAGTCAGCGCGTAGGCTAGGCGCATGTTGAATAAACCCTTGAGTTGCGGAGCGATGATGGGAAATCCCAGCTTAACGATAGCTGGAAACGCTGGGTAATTGGTGGGAAATCTGCGACCAGCTGGTGAACAGGATGCGGCCAGTGATCTCGACTCACTGTACATAATTGGCCTAATAGTTCGGCTGCCGGGGAAAGTCAGGATAAATTTATACGCGTGTTGTATTCAGATGGTGACATTCGTCGAGAAATAGCGTCCGGTGAGATTGGGCTAGAGCCCTTTGACCCGCAGATGGTCCAGCCCGCATCCGTGGATGTTCGACTTGACCGGTTCTTCCGGCTTTTCGATAACCACAAGTATGCGCACATCGATCCTTCGGTGGAGCAAGATGAACTGACGCGCCTGGTCGAGGTCGACCCCGATGAGCCATTCATCCTGCACCCGGGCGAATTCGTGCTCGGCTCGACCTACGAAGTGGTGACCTTGGGCCACGGCGTGGCCGCGCGGCTGGAAGGCAAGAGCTCCTTGGGCCGCCTTGGCCTGCTGACCCACTCCACCGCGGGGTTCATTGATCCAGGGTTCTCCGGCCACGTGACCTTGGAACTGTCCAACATGGCTACTTTGCCCATTAAGCTGTGGCCGGGATCGAAGATCGGCCAGCTGTGCTTCTTCAAGCTGACGTCGGACACCGAGCATCCATACGGTTCGGGACCCTACGGCAACCGCTACCAGGGCCAGCGTGGCCCCACGGCTTCGCGCAGCCACCTGAACTTCCACCGGACCATCATCGAGAACTAAGCGGCAGTACCGCTCAGGATCCCGCAAACGGCGCTGGCCCCCAACATTTGTTGGGGCCAGCGCCGTTTGCGGCTGGAAGCTACGCGGTGACCTTCTTGGGCGACCGGATTGGCAGGAGCAGGAGCAGGCCGAGCGCCAAGACCACCAGGATGCCCAGGATGCCGTAACGCTGGGCTTGGCCGGATGCCACCAGCGGGGTAGCGATGGCGATGGCTCCGGCAAACAACGCCGGTGCCAGGAAGGACACGGCGCGACCGGTGGTCGCGTACAACCCGAAGAGCTCTCCTTCGCGTCCTTCGGGAATCAAGCGCGAGAGGTAGGAGCGGGAAGCTGCCTGTGCCGGTCCGACGAACAAGCACAGCAGCAGGCCGAAGATCCAGAAGCCCGCGGCTTCGGGGGAGAAGAAGACTCCGGCGCCGGCAACCAGCAGGCCGATCAGCGAACCGACAATGACCGCCTTCGGGCCTGCCAAGTCATCGATGCGGCCGCCAAGCACCGCGCCAAGGGCCGCAACGACGTTGCCGACGATCGCGAAGATGATCACTTCGGTCAATTCGAAACCGAAGGTGCCCGCGGCAATGACGCCGCCGAAGGTGAAGATGGCGGCTAGCCCGTCGCGGAAGACGGCGGAGGAGCAGAGGAAGAAGAGCAGGTTGCGGTCGCTGCGCCACAGTTCCCTGATGTTGTTGAACAGCACCTTGTAGGTAAGCATCAGCGGGATTTTCTTCGAGGTGCTCGGTGGCGCTTCGGGGATCACGAAGAACAGCGGCAGCGCGAAGAGCAAGCACCAAACGGCAGAGAACACTGCCACCCAGCGCAAGTTCAACGATTCTTCGGTGCTGGCACCTGGCCAGTCCACGATTGGCTGCACGAACAGGAAGAGCACCAGGGCGAGGGCGAGGATTCCGCCGACGTAGCCCATGCCCCAGCCGAAACCGGAGACCTTGCCGACCGTTGCCTTGGTGGAAATCTGGTTCAGCACCGCGTTGTAGTTCACGCCGGCGAATTCGCCGAAGACCGACATGGCCGCGACGAGGATCGCGCCGAACCAGAGGTAGGAAGGGTCGGGGTAGACGAAGAAGCAGGCCGCGCAGATGGCGACGAGAACCAGGGTGTTGACCACGATCCACAGCTTGCGCCGCCCGGCAACATCGGCGCGAAGCCCGGTGACGGGCACCAGCAGGGCGATGGCCAGTCCGCCGATGGCCAGTGCCTGCGAGAGGACCAGCGACGCATGGTCGGTGTCGCCGAATAGCTCGCTGGTGAGATAGACGGTGAACACGAAAGTGATCATGACAGCGTTGATCGCGGCTTGTCCCCAATCCCAGCTGGCCCACGCCCAGGTGTACTTATTAAGCCACTTTTCACGAATCGCCGACGGTTCGACCTGATTGATTCCCATGCTGGCATCGTACCTGTAACAGGTAATCAGGCGATGAATAGGAACGACCTTTTGGAGAATAGCGGCTAGCTTGGAAAATCAGCTGGTCGCGGAAAACGCAGGGAATATTCCTTAAAGGGCACATTCGTGCGATTGCAGGCAGGTCACGGCTGATAAAATTACAGATGCAGGCGCTTTTCGAAGTGCTCTGGATACTCTGCCCACCACCAGCCGACAGAGGAAAAGCGTGCTAATAATTCTCACTGCGCTGTTTGCCACCGCTGTTTTATGCCCATTAATATTCCGGGCCTTGAAACGAAACGGTTTTTACGTTGTGGCGGCCGTGCCCGCAGTGGGATTCATCTGGTTGCTGACCCGCATGCCGGCGGTGCTTTCTGCCGATAATTCCCTGGCCAATGGTGCGCCAAATGCGCCGCCATCGGTTCAAATGGAATGGATTCCCGGGCTGAATATCGCCCTGAATTTCCGCATGGATTCTTTGGCCGCGACAATCTTGCTGCTGATCCTCGGCGTGGGCGCGCTGGTGCTGTTCTATTGCGCCCGCTATTTCAAGAATGATGATCCGCAGATCGGCAGCTTCGCGGCGAAGATGGTCGCTTTCGCCGGAGCCATGACCGGCTTGGTCACGGCCGATGACATCATCATCATGTTCATCTTCTGGGAAATCACCAGCGTGCTTTCCTACCTGCTCATCGGTTTCAGCCAGGCCCTGATCACCGCGCGCCGTTCAGCCATGAACGCCCTGATCATCACGACCCTTGGCGGACTGGTGATGCTCGCCGGCATCTTGATGCTCGGCGCGGCGGCCGGCAGCTACCAGCTCTCGGAGATCATGGCATCGGCCGATGAACTGGTGGCCTTGGGGGCCTTCACCGATGTTGCGGTGGCGCTGATTATTGTCGGGGCGATCTCCAAATCGGCCCTGGTGCCTTTCCACTTCTGGCTGCCCGGTGCGATGGCCGCTCCGACTCCGGTGTCCGCGTACCTGCACGCGGCAGCCATGGTCAAGGCCGGCGTCTACCTGATCGCCCGCCTGGCTCCGGGCTTCGCCGAGACCACCCTGTGGATCCCCATGACCGTAGGCATCGGTATTCTCACCATGCTCATCGGCGGTTACCGGGCGCTCAAGCAATACGACCTGAAGCTGATCCTGGCCTTCGGCACGGTCTCGCAGCTGGGCTTCATCATCGCGGTCTTCGGCTTCGGCACACCCGAAGCGGCTTTTGCCGCACTGGCCATGACGCTGGCCCACGGACTGTTCAAGGCGACGCTGTTCCTGAGCGTGGGCATCATCGACCACAACACCGGTACCCGCGATATCCGCAAGCTCAGCGGCTTGCGCCGTGCCATGCCGATCCTGGCCACGACCACCGGCATCGCCGCGGCGTCCATGGCCGGCGTGCCGCTGCTGTTCGGCTTCGTTGCCAAGGAAGCGGTCTACGAATCGGCCCTGCACCTGGAAACCGGGTGGGGGATGGCCGCGCTCGTCGGCATCCTGATGGGTGCGGCGCTGACCATGGCCTACTCGCTGCGCTTCTTCTTCGGGGCTTTCGGCGTGAAGAAAAAGAAGCTGCCTGCATTGCAGTGCAAGGCCCCGACACTGATCTTCCTGGCGCCCTTGCTGGTTCTTTCGGCGGCGACGCTGTTCCTGGGCCTGTACCCGCAGCTGGTGGAGCCGCTGGCCATCCACTGGTCGGCCGCGCAGGGCGGACCGGGCAAAATGCACCTGCTGCCATTTGCCGGCTTCAACGCGGCACTGGGGCTGAGCGCCATTTCGGTGGGCCTGGGCCTGTGCTTCTTCTGGCTGCGTCACCGCACCGACACCGGCGCACCGCTGCGCCGCATGGTCACCTCGGCCGAGGAAATCTACCGCATGTCGGTGAACGTGCTGGACAAGGTGGCCATTTGGATCACCGGTCGCACCCAGCGTGGTTCGCTCTCCTTCTACCTGGGCGTCATCCTGGTCGTGGTGCTGGTGATTCCGCTGGCCATCGCGCTGACCGTCTACACCCCGTGGCCAACGAACTGGATCATCGCCGACCACCCGGCCCAGCTGCTGATCGGTGCGGTGATCATCGCCGGTGCGGTGGTCTCCATTACCGCGCCGAAGCGTTTCATGGCGGTGCTGATGGTTTCGGTGACCGGCTACGGCATGGTCGCGATCTTCGCCCTGCAAGGCGCCCCGGACCTGGCGCTGACCCAGCTGCTGGTGGAAACCATCGTGCTGGTTTCCTTCGTGCTCGCCTTGCGCGCCCTGCCCAAGCGACTGTGGGTGGGCCTGACCCGGATCAAGTGGGGCCGGGCCATCCTGTCGATCGCCTTGGCCGTGATGGTCGTCTACATTGCCATCGCGATGATGGCCGCCCGCAACGAGGCCCGCATTTCCCTGGCTTGGCCGGATCTGGCCTACTACGAGGGCTACGGCAAGAACATCGTCAACGTGGCCCTGGTGGACCTGCGCGTGTGGGATACCTTCGGCGAGATCACCGTGCTGGCAGCGGCTGCCACCGGTGTGGCTTCGCTGATCTTCGCCGGGCGCAGCTTCGGCAACCGGGTGCGGGCCCACCAGGTGGCACCGGGCAGCATCGACGCGGGTTCCGAAGCCATGGGCAGCAAGGACTCCAAGGAAACCGAGCTGCGCATTGCCCGCCGCTTTGCCTCCAGCTCCAACCAGGACTGGTTGATGGCTGGCAGCACCCTGGTCGCCGAGCGCCGCTCGATCATCTTTGAAGTGGTCACCCGGCTGATTTTCCACACGGTGCTGATCATGTCGGTGTACACGCTGCTGACCGGGCACAATACCCCGGGCGGCGGTTTCGCTGGCGGGCTGATCGCCGGCTTGGCGCTGACCATCCGCTACCTGGCCGGCGGCCGCGTGGAACTTTCCGAGTCGATGCGCATCGCTCCGGGCATGCTGATCGGCGGCGGCATAGCGCTGGCCGGATTGGTGGGCATCGTGCCGCTGCTGCTGGGTGATGGCATCTTCACCACCTATGCCCTGGAATTCTGGTTCTTCGGCGAGCACAAGTTCGTTTCCTCAACGATTTTCGACATTGGAGTGTATCTGGTGGTCCTTGGCCTCGTGCAGGACGTGCTGCGTTCTTTGGGCAGTGAGATTGATTCGCTCTCCGAGGGCCGCAGCCCGGTGGAGCGCCACGACGAGATCCAGGCCTCCCGGACTGGAGTTGGCCGATGAGCGTGAACATCACTTTCCTCGTAGTCACCGGCGTGCTGCTGGCGGCCGGCTTCTACCTGGTGCTCGAACGCACCCTGACCCGGGTGCTGCTGGGCATCATGCTGCTGGGCAACGGCATCAACCTGCTGATCCTCACCAGCGGCGGGCGCAAGGGCGCGGCGCCGTTGTTCAAGCCGGATGCGGCGGCCGACTCGTACTCGGACCCGCTGCCGCAGGCCCTGATCCTCACCGCCATTGTGATCACCTTCGCGGTGACCGCCTTCCTGCTGGCGATGATCTACCGGTCCTGGACCCTGACCAGCGCTGATGAGCTCACCGATGACACCGAAGATATCAAGGTGTCCCAGAAGACCGCCTACGACGAGGAAGAAGACTCGCCAGTGGCCGAGGATACGACCGAATTCGTCGATGAAGAAGGACGCCCAGTGCGCGAGGGGGAAGAGTGAATTTCCTGGATCTAGCCCCTTTGGCCGTGGTGCTGCCGATCTTCGGCGCCGGGGCAGCCTTCCTGGCCCGCCGCCAGGTCCGCCTGCAGCGCCTGATCACCATCGGCATCCTGTGCCTGACCCTGGTGCTCGAAGCGGGAATGCTCGCCGCCGTATGGGGCGGGGAAAGCTATGCCATCCATATTGGCGGCTGGGAGTCGCCCTTCGGCATCGCCCTGATGGTCGACGGGTTCAGCGCCTTCATGCTGCTGGTCTCCACCGTCGTCTCGCTGGCTGTGCTGCTCTTCGCCACCAGCCAGGGCCTGGCCGACGGGGACGAGCCCGGACCGGTGTCGATATTCCACCCGGCGTACCTGATCCTGCTGGCCGGAGTGTCCAACGCCTTCCTGGCCGCTGACCTTTTCAACTTGTACGTCGGATTCGAAATCCTGCTCACCGCCAGCTACGTGCTGCTGACCTTGGGCGGTACCGCCGAGCGCATCCGCGCCGGTACCACCTATGTGGTGGTTTCCGTGGTTTCCTCGGTGATCTTCCTGATGGCCATCGCGATGACCTATGCGGCCACCGGCACGGTGAACATGGCTGACCTTGCGGTGAAGCTGCCCGAGCTGGGCCAGGGCCCGCAGCTGATCTTGCATGTGCTGCTGCTGATCGCTTTCGGCATCAAGGCCGCGGTCTTCCCGCTGTCCCTGTGGCTGCCGGACTCCTACCCGACCGCACCGGCCCCGGTCACCGCGGTGTTCGCCGGGTTGCTGACCAAGGTGGGCGTCTACGCGATTGTCCGCACCGAAACCCTGCTCTTCCCGGGCGGCTCGGTCAACGCCGGACTGCTGGTGGTGGCGGCGCTGACCATGGTCATCGGTATCCTCGGTGCGCTGGCGCAGACGGACTTCAAGCGCATGCTTTCCTTCACGCTCACCAGCCACATCGGCTACCTGATCTTCGGCGTGGCCGTGGGCGGGCCGCTGGCCATCGCCGCGACCATCTACTACGTGGGCCACCACATCATCGTGCAGACTTCGCTGTTCATGGTGGCGGGACTGATCGAACGCCGTGCCGGTAGCTCGAATGTCACCCGGCTCGGCTCGCTGGCCAAGCTCTCCCCGGCATTGGCCCTGCTCTTCTTCATCCCGGCCATCAATCTGGGCGGCATCCCGCCGTTCTCCGGGTTCCTGGGCAAATTCGGGCTGATGCATGCGGCCGCGCAGGATGCTGATCCGTTGACCTGGGTCGTGATCGGCGCCGGATTGCTGACCAGCTTGCTGACCTTGATGGCGATCATCCGCGTGTGGGCCCGTGTGTTCTGGCGCCGTGCCGCTGATGCCGAGGTGCCCAACCAGGACCTGGTGGCCGAAGCGACGCAGGTTGCCGACGAGACGTTGGCCGGCGGCGCGCAGAACCCCCGCTTGGGGTTGAAGCTGGCCAAGCAGCTGGAAGCCGACTCCTTGCCGTGGGGCATGCGCTACGCCACCGGTTCGCTGGTGCTTGCGGGCATCGCCCTGACCGTCTTTGCCGGGCCGATCTTCGAATTCTGCCAGCGGGTGGCTGCGGAACTGATTGCCCGCGAACCGTATATCAGCTCGATCTTGCCATTCTGATTGGAGGGATGATGCCGAACAAGAACTTTGAACCGCGTGACCAGCGCATTGACGATGCGCTGGATACCTCCGGTGTGCGCCACCGCGCGACACTCAAGCAGGAATGGCCGCTGCTTCTGCTGCTGCTCTTTGTCTGGGGTGCTCTCTGGCAGGACTTCTCCCTGGGGAACATGGTCTTCGGCGTGATCATCGCGCTGCTGATCGTGAACCTGTTCCCGCTGCCGCCGGTGGTCCTTTCGGGCCGGATCAATGCCTGGTACTGCCTGAAGCTGTTCATCTGGTTCCTCGGACAGGTCTTCGCCGCCAGCGTCCATGTGGCCTGGCTGGCGCTGGTCCGCGGGAAGCGCACCCGCAGCGCGGTCATTGCGGTCCCGCTGCGCACCGACTCGGACCTGATCGTGATGACCGTGGGACACGTGCTCACGCTGATCCCGGGCTCCTTCGTGATCGACGTGGACCGCAGCTCGTCGACGCTGTACCTGCACTACATCGACATCGAGTCGCCTGCGGACGTGGAGAAGGCGCGTGCCGGCATCCGGGACATCGAACGCCGGCTGATCATGGCTATTGGCAGCCGAGACGAGTACGAAGCGATCAAGAGCGAATGCGGACCGAACTTTGATGCGAGGAAGGGGTAACATGCTGGATATCGTCATTTGGATCTGCGGCATCATGCTCGGGCTCGGTGCTGTCGCCTGCCTGGTCCGTGTTGCCAAGGGGCCGTCAATCCTTGACCGGGTGCTGGCCCTGGACGTGATGCTGCTGATCATCTCCGCCGCGCTGTGCCTGGAAATGGTGCTGCACAAGCACACCGACTACTTGCTGTTCGTCGTGGCCGCCTGCATGCTCGGGTTCATCGGTTCGGTGACCGTCTCGCGCTTCGTTTCGGATCAGAGGAACGCCTAATGGAAATCTTCCTCGATGTCCTCGTTGCCGTCCTGCTGATCCTTGGCTGCCTGATGTCATTGATCGCAGGTATCGGCTTGCTGACCTTCCCGGACATGCTCACCCGCATGCATGCAGCGACCAAACCGCAGGTACTCGGCTTCCTGCTGATTTTCGCTGGACTGGCCATTTACCTGCGCAGCTGGGCTGTGGTCCCGGTACTCGTGCTGGCCTGGGGAATGCAGCTATTGACCGCACCGGTTTCGGCCCACATGATTGGCCGTTCCGGCTACCGGACCAAGCACGCTGCCAAGGAAACCCTGTTCTCCGATGAGCTGAGCCACGTGGTCAACAAGGTCAACGGAACACCGCCGACCGGAACCACCCCGGTTTCCAAGACCGGATCGCCAGACGAACAAGATTGAGAAAAAGCGGGAGCCGCCCCTCTGGGCGGCTCCCGCTTTTGGCTCAACGCCGAAGCTTACTTGGTGAACTTGGCAACAACCTTGTTGGCGCTGCGGTCAGCCACCGTCTGCAGGATTGCTGCGACCAGGGCCGAAACGACTGCGAAGCCTAAGGCACGGCGGAAAGAAGCTTCCGCTGCTTCCTCAGTGCCCTTGCGTGGTGCTTTGCTGCCGGTTGCCTTCAACCAAAGGAAATCAACCAGCTTGCCGCCGAGCATGCCAGCGCCAACGGTGATACCGGTAGTGGCAAGTTTCTGCACTTTATCCATTTTTTCCTCGCGATCAAGCTCTTGACATATCGTTCCTCTGCCCAGCATACCTGCGGTATGGTGGGGGAGCAGTAATTATTCCGACAGGGGAGCGTCAGACTTTTAAAAAGTCGCAAGACGCTGAGAGTGCGATAGATCGCAGACCCTCGAACCTGCCCCGGCTAGTACCGGCGAAGGAAGTCGAGCATCTCGGATGCGGATAGGCGCGGCAGTATGCCCTCATTCCGTCCATCTCCCCTCCTTTCCACAGGAGGACCAGCAATGAACGAAACAGTTTCGAAGCAGCGGACCGGCTGGCGTGTAGTTGATATCGTCGTCGCCTCGGTGATCGCCGTCGCTTCAGGGGTCATTTTCTGGGCGTGGAGTGCCGGCTATGGCCTGTTCTCGCTCGCCTTTGCAGCTTTCCCGCCAGCCACCGCGTTGCTCACCGGCATGTGGCTCTTCCCGGCGGTGCTCGGCGCACTGATCATCCGCAAGCCAGGCGCCGCAATCTACTGCGAGCTGCTGGCCGCTGTAGTTGAAGCGCTGCTCGGCTCGCACTACGGCTTGACCGTACTGATCTCCGGCCTGGTCCAGGGCCTGGGTGCAGAGCTGGTCTTCGCAGCATTCCGCTACCGCAAGTGGAACCTGGGCGTGGCGCTGCTGGCAGGCTTGTTCGCCGGCTTGTTCGCCGGCATTTCCGAGGCCTACATCCTGGCCTACTATGTTGAGTACACCGCCGGAATGAAGATCTTCCACGTGATCGCCACCGGCATTTCCGGCGTAGTCGTCGCAGGGCTTCTGTCCTGGTTGGCCACGCGCGGACTGGCGAAGACCGGCGCTCTGAGCGCCCTGCCGAGCCGGCGTGCGCACCTGGAAAGCGCAAAATGAGTTCCTTTGCCAATTCCGGCGCAGCCTCGCTGACCCAGCGCGGTGCCGCCATCACCGCAACGGGGTTCGGCTGGCAGCACTCCGAGAGGCAGAATCCTGCCATCTCGGGACTGGACCTTGTGATCCACGCCGGTGAGAAGGTGCTGCTGGTCGGTCCATCGGGCGCCGGCAAGTCAACCTTGCTGCACGCGATGGCCGGGTTGCTGGAAGCGGATGAGGACGATCAGGTCGCTGGCCGGCTGCTCATAGATGGCAGCGATGCCTTCATCCGGAGCCACCCGGTGGGCTTGATGCAGCAAGACCCGGAAACCCAGGTAGTGCAAAGCAGGGTCGCCGATGACGTGGCCTTTGGCGCCGAGAACCTCGGAATGGATCCCGAACTGATCCGCCAGCGGATCCCCGAAGTGCTGGACGCTGCGGGTCTGGGTGCGCTGTCCTTCGAGCACCGCACCCAGCAACTTTCCGGCGGACAGAAACAGCGGTTGGCCTTGGCCGGCATTCTGGCCATGGAACCCAGCGTCATGCTGCTCGATGAACCGACTGCCAATGTGGACCCGCAGAGCATTGAGCTATTGCGCGATGCGGTGCTGAACGCCGCCCGGCTTTCCGGTGCCACGCTGGTCGTCGTGGAACACCGGATTGAAGCCTGGGCGCAGCATGTGGACCGGGTTATCGTGCTGCAGCCCGGTGGGGGAGTCGCGCACGATCTGGACCCGCAGCAGCTGTACACCGATGAAACGGTGCGCGAGGAGCTGGCTGCTGCCGGGCTGTGGATTCCAGGCTACTTCCCGCAGGTGGCTCGGGCAACGAACGGTGCCGGTGCCACGCTGCTGGAAGCGCAGCAGCTGGTATCCGCCCGCACCGCCACGGCACCGCGCACCCAAGCGGTGGACGTGAATGTGCAAGCGGGCACCGCGACGGTGATTCGCGGCGAGAATGGCGCTGGAAAGTCGACGCTGGCCTTGACCTTGGGCGGATTGCTCGTCCCGGCCGACGGCGGGTTGGCGGCCACCGCGCAACTGGCCGACGGTCTGGGCAACTCCCCGTTTGCCTGGAAGGCCGGTGCATTGATTGGGCGGATCGGTTCGGTGTTCCAGGAACCCGAACACCAATTCGTGACCCAGAGCGTTCGGGAAGAGCTGGCTTTCGCTCCCAGCCGCGCGCAGGCCAGCAGCGCCGATGCGCCGAAATACGAGCCGGCCCAGGTCCAAGCGCGCGTGGACGCGTTGCTGGAACGCTTGGGCCTGGCGCATTTGGCAGACGCGAACCCGTTCACTCTCTCCGGGGGCGAGAAGCGGCGCTTGTCCGTGGCCACTGTTCTGGCCGCATCCCCCCAGGTGCTGATCCTCGACGAACCGACCTTCGGGCAGGATGCGAATACGTGGAGGGAACTGGCCGGGCTGCTGGTTGAGGAATTGCAGCAGGGCACCGCGATCATTGCTGTGACCCACGACGATCACTTTGCCTCGGTGCTCAAAGCAAGGGACCTGGTGCTCACTGCCGGCACCCCGGAAGCTGGTACCCCGCGACAGGGGCCGGTGCTTGATGCGCCGGTAGGGCATAGCTGGTTGGCGAAGATCAATCCGCTGGCCAAGCTCGGTGCGGTGGCTGCGGCAACACTGCCGTTGATCACCACCTTGGATTGGGTTTCGGCGCTGGTGGTGATCGTGGCGACCGTGGTGTTCTTCCCCCTGGCAGGGCTGAGCCCGCTGAAATTCCTCAAGCGCGCGTGGCCACTGCTGATTGCCGGAATCCTTGCGGCGTGGGGCATCGCCTTGGTGGGCCAGGATAGCGGCATGGTCTACGCCCAATTCGGCGCCTTCAGCATCACCGAGGGATCGGTGGCCGGGGGCATTGCCACCGGACTGCGCGCTTTCGCGCTGGCCATCCCGTGCATCTTGCTGCTGGCCACCACGAATCCAAGCGATTTGGGCGGGGCGCTGTCTCAGCAGCTGAAGGTACCCCACCGGTTTGTGCTCGGGGCCTTGGCCGGCATGCGCCTACTCGGGTTGATGGTGGAAGAATTCACCACGCTCACGCTGGCCCGGCGCGCTCGCGGTGTCGGGAACTTCGGCACCGTGGGCCAACGCATCAAGGCAACCCTCGGCCAGGTGCTGGCCTTGCTGGTGCAAGCGATTCGCCGCGCCGGACGGTTGGCCACCACGATGGAGGCCAAGGGGTTTGGCACGGCCAAGCGCACATGGATTCGCACGGCCACCTTCACCTGGCGTGATGGCATGGTGCTGGCCACGGGGATCCTGTTTGGCACGGCCGCAATGGCTGCGGCCGTGCTGGCAGGGACCTACAACTTGGTGTGGTCCTAGCGGATTGCTTCGCTCAGGGCGCTGAGCTCTTCATGGAGCTCAGCGTCCAGGCGCAACGGCTTGGCATCGATGGTGCGCACCGGGGTCAGCAGGCGGATGGAGGAAACCAGCCACACGCCATCGGCCTGGTACAGGTCTTCCGGGCGCAACGGGCCGTAGCCCAGCTCCCAGCCATCCTGGGCCGCGGCGTCGAAAATGGCGCTTTGCGTGGTGCCTGGCAGGATGCCGGTTTCAAGCATCGGGGTCAGCAGCCGCTTGGTCTCGCCATCGCGCTGGGCTACCAGCACGGTCGAGGTCGGAGCTTCCAGGATGATCCCGTCGGCGGAGGTGAAAATGACATCATGGGCGCCGTGCTTGTGCGCGTAGCGCAGGGCGGCCATGTTGATCGAATAGGAAAGGGTCTTGGCGCCCATCATGAGCCATGGCGCACGTTCGGCCAGCTTCGAGTCGTAGCCGCGATCCAGCATCAGGACATCCACACCGGTTTCACGCTGTTCCCTGCCCAAAGCCGGGGCAGGGGTCACGGTGACCCAGCAAATGGCAGGATCATTGTCGTGCTCGCCGCGCGCGGCGACCAGCTTGACCACCGCTTCTTCAGCGCCGCCGGTGGCATCGAAATCGGCCACAGCGGTATCTACCGCGGCAAACCAGCTGCGCGCATCGGGAATGGCCAAGTCGGCAACTTCAGCCGAGGTCGCCAAGCGTGCCAGGTGCGCTTCGAATTTGCGTACGGCCTGGTTGGTGTAGAGCATCGATTCAAAGATGCCATCACCTCGCGTCACTCCCTGTGCTGTGACCAGAAGTTGCGGTGCAGTGATGTCTGCAAGACGACCAGCCGGATAGGCCGGATCCAAGAATACAAGTGAGCTCATAAAGACAGATTATCGAACCCCAGCGTCTTCTGCGCGATTTCTGCAGGCGGAGATTCAGACAAGTCCGGCAATGTTCGATAAGCTAAGCGAAGGATTTTGGCCTGTACATCGCAGATCAGAGGCCGATAATGCCGAATTCGCGGGGTGTAGCCAAGGGGGTGCCCGAGTGTGGCCAAGTAATGAAGTCTTCTTGCAGATTGGCGGCGTTCTCTGGAGCGTGCTGGTCGCAATAGAGCTAGCGGTTCGCTACTTCATGATCGGCATCGTTCCGGGCAACCGGCGCCCCACCACCGCCATGGCATGGCTATTGGCTATCTTCTTCCTGCCCGTTGTGGGACTTGTCGCATACTGGCTTTTCGCCAATCCGCACCTGTCGCGCCGCCGCTTGGAAAAGCAGCGGCGTGCGCACGATGAAATCATGAAGGCCACGAGCCACATGCAGCTGCCCGAAGAATTCCATTCCCAGGAGGAATGGGTCGAATCGGCAGTCATGCTCAACCGCAATCTTGGTGCCATGCCGCTGGAAGGCGGCAACCAGGTAGAGGTCATTTCCGATTACCGGGCTTCGCTCGATGCCATGCGCAAGGAAATCGATAACGCCACCCGCTATGTGCACATCCAGTTCTACATCATGGGCGATGACCCGGATTATGTTGGACCGGTACTCGATGCGCTGGAAGCGGCCGCGGAGCGCGGCGTGCACGTCCGGTTGCTCTTCGACCACCTGGGAACCTTGCGCGTCAAGGGCTACAAGGATTTCAAGAAGCGGCTGAAGAAATCCGGTATCAACTGGCGCCCGATGCTGCCCATCGACCTGATCGGCCGTCGTTGGCGCCGCCCGGATCTGCGCAACCACCGCAAGATCCTCGTTGTTGATGGCGAGGTGGCCTTCACCGGAAGCCAGAACCTGATTGAACCCGGCTACAAGCGCGAGTCCTCGCATAAGGTGGGCCGCGAATGGGTTGAAATGATGCTCCGGGTCGAAGGTCCGCTGGTGCGCAGCCTCGACGTCACTTTCGCTACCGACTGGTGGCAGGAGGACGACGACCAGGAAGTGCTGATGGACATGGCCGAGGCCCGCCACCCGCTGGCCTATGAGGAACGTCCCGGTTCCACCCTGGCGCAGCTGCTGCCCAGCGGCCCCGGATACGGTACCGAGAACAACCTCAGGCTGTTCAATACGCTGATCTATTCTGCCTCCGAACGCCTGGAAATCACCAGCCCCTACTTCGTTCCAGACGATTCGCTGCTCTATGCCATCACCACTGCCGCCCAGCGCGGAGTAGAAGTGGAATTGTATGTTTGCGAAGAGGGCGACCAGTTCCTGGTGCACCACGCGCAGCAGTCCTACTACCAGCAGCTGCTGGAAGCCGGCGTGCGCATTCACCGCTACCCGGCACCGATGGTGCTGCATACCAAGTGCTTCACCGTGGATAACGACGTGGCCGTGGTGGGATCCTCGAATATGGACATGCGCTCATTCAGCCTGAACATGGAAATTTCCGTGATGCTGCTGGGCAAGGAAATGGTCGATGCGGTTAACCAGGTGCAGAACCACTACCGCGGGATTTCCTCGGAAATCACCCTCTCGCAGTGGCGCCGCCGTCCTCGCATGCAACGCTGGATCGACAATGTGGCTCGCTTGACGGCCACCTTGCAATAATTCAGTTGGCTTAAGTGTCTTGCGGGAAACTGGCGCCCAGTGCTTGAAGCACGCCGCGGGATTTGGTGATGACCTCGTCCCACTCTTCAGCGGGCACCGAATCAGCGGTGATTGCCCCGCCAAGGCCCAGGCTCAACCGCCATGACTGGTCAGCTAGCCGGTCGCACACCAGGGTTCGGATCACCACGGAGAAATCGGCGGCACCATCAGCACCCAGATACCCCACGGCCCCGGAGTACAGGCCGCGGGCACGGTGCTCTTCGAGCTCATCCAAGATGCTCATCGTGGACAGCTTCGGTGCACCGGTCATGGAGCCCGGCGGGAAAGCTTCGCGCAGGGCTTCGGCGGCCAGCTGCGGGGCGGATAGCGTGGCGTCGATGGTGGAGACCATCTGGTGCACTGTCGCGTAGGTTTCCACCGCGCACAGCCGGGCAACCTTCACCGACCCGGGAACCGCATGGTGCGACAGGTCGTTGCGCAACAGGTCAACGATCATGATGTTCTCGGCCCGGTCCTTGGGATGGGTGGCCAGATCATGCTTCAACGCGAGATCTGATTCTTCATTTTCGCCACGCGGCCGGGTGCCCTTGATCGGCTCGGCCCGCAACTGCCCGTCCTTGGACAGCGCGAGGAACCGTTCCGGTGAAATGCTGGCGATTTGGAGATCAGTGAAACGCAGGTAGTGGGCAAACGGTGCAGGGCTGGAGCGGCGCATCCGGCAGTAGGCCTCGAACGGATCGAACAGTTCGGCATGGGCCGTCAGTTCGGTAGTCAGGCAAACTTCGTAGGTGTTGCCTTCATAGATCTCGCGTTGGGCCTGGCGTATCTTCTGCTTGTAGCCGGCTTCGGTATCCGCGCAGCTGAACTGCGGGATAGGCAACGGGTGGTGGGCGCGCAGTTCTGGAGGATTGCCCAACCGGATGCTCAGCGCTGCTGCCGGTTCGCTAATGCTGTGCAGATGCATCTGGCCTTCTTGATGGTCAATGACCACCACGGTATCCGGCGCAAAGAACTGGGCATCGGGGCGCACCCGCCCGGGTTCAACCACTGCCTGCAGATCCGCGGCGCCGAGCTCGCGCTTGAGCTCATAACCGAGGTACCCCACCCATGCCGGCAGCGGGTAGCCGACTTTAGCGGTGGTTCCGGCAGGCCAGAGGCCTGCCAGCGCGCGGAAGAAATCCTCGCCCAGCCGTACTTGCGCTCCGGGCAAGCTGACGGTGGTGCCGTGGCTGGTGGCGCTCAGTACCGGGGGCTGTTCTGCCGCCGAAAGCGCGATCACCGAGTAGCGGTTGCGTCCCAACGGGTCGCTGAGCTTATGGCTTGTTGATTCCAGTAGTGCGGCATGCGGAAGGGACCGGGCCAGTTCCTCGAAGAGTGACGCCGTATCGGCTGGCGCCTCGTAGCTCTGGCGGAAGGTTGGGGCAGTGGGGGACTGGTCGGAAGGGAGGCAAAGCTGGCGCATCATGGCCGGCAGGTAGCGGCAGGAACGCGCCCAGATCTCGATGGGGTCGTGGTCGCCAGCGGCATCAATGATCAGGGTTGCTGCGGCGTGCGGCTGATGGGCCAGCAGGTACCGTTCCTCTTGTTCGGCCCACATCTGCCAGTACGGACGGTAGGCCTGTCCATCGCGTGCCAGCGCCCGGTCGCGGCGGAAGCTTTCGGGTGCTTCCAGCCAGATCCCGATATCGAGGAATTCTCGGGCGTCGGAATGGATCGCTCCTACGCCTTCGATGATCACTACCTCGGCCGGAGTGAAGCTCTTGGATGCGCCAAGGGCACCCGCGGCCCAATCCCAGGTGGGGTAGGTGATCGTGTTGCCTGCTGCGAGCTGAGGCAGGATCCGGTGGTAGAGATCGAAGGACCGGTGCAGCCCGTCCCAACCGTGGTAGAGCTCTTCAAGGCGCAAAATAGCTACGGAGGCGGTGGCTTCCAGGTATTTCGCTAGGTCTGTTGCAAAGGTGCTTTTGCCGGATCCGGAACGCCCGTCAATGGCAATCAGCGTTGGTCTAGCGGTTTCCACGAGAGGCGATGTTACTCCGCACGTAATCTACAAGGGCAGGCAGGGAAGCAGAAATGAGTTTCCAGGTCTCGCGGAAGTCTCCGGCATCACCGTACCAGGGGTCATAGATGCCCTGCTGGTCGTGCGGGGAGCTCGCGGTTCCCGGATCAAAGGAACGGAACATCCGCAGTTGCGGACGTTCGCTCGGATCGATTTCGGCCAATTCGGGAACGAGTTCCTCGAAGTGGTCGGTGTCCATCGCCAGTACGAGATCCATCTTGGCGATTTCGTCCGAGTCGATCTGGGCGGCAATGTGCTCAGATGCATCAAGGCCATGGCTGCGCAGGGTACTGGCAGCACGCTCATCGATGCGCTTGCCGACTTCACCGTCGGTGATGGCTCGCGATATGACCTCGACCTGCGAGACCTCGGCATCCTTGAGCGCATTCTTGAGCATGTACTCGGCCATAGGCGAACGGCAAATATTTCCCGTGCACACGATCATTATCCGGAACATGGCATCAGTCTATGGGCACAAGGCGATTCGATCGATAGCTACGCGCCCGTTTCCCGGCAACAAATCGGCAACGATTCGGAAATTGGCCCGGGAATCGGTTCACGGCTAGGAGTTCTACGGCAAGAGCGGGGCGAAAATGCTAGTGCATGAGCAGCAGGAGCGCGGCGACCAGGATGAACAGTACGCCGAAGAGGACGTTCAGCAGCTTGGCGCCGCGGTAGGTCGCGGTGAAGCGCTGGAAGGTGCGGGCCGTGCCGGCAAAGAAGAAGAACATCACCGCGATGTCCACCACGATGACCGTGCCGATGAAGATGGCATATTGCGCCAGGAGCGGCTGATCGGTGCGGATGAACTGCGGGGTGAAAGCCAAGAAGAAGACGATGGCCTTCGGATTGAGCAGGTTGACCAGGATGCCCCGGTTGAGCATGGACCAGCGGGTCAGACGGTGCCCGGTGCTGGTTCCATCGGAGGCGACCTCCGGCTTGGAAAGCAGCATGCGGATACCGAGATACACCAGATAGGCAGCGCCTGCGTAGCGGATGATGGCGAACAGCAACGGCGAGCTGGCCACGAGCAAACCGACTCCTGCGGCAACGATCACCACGTGGATCAGCAAGGCGATCTGCTGCCCGAGCACGCCCCAAATGGAAGCACGCCAGCCTTGGCGCATTGAATTGCTCATCGTGTTGATGGCTCCGGCGCCGGGGGTGAAGCTGATGACGATGCAGGCGCTGAGAAGGGATATCCAGAGTGAAAGGGTCACTGCTTAAGGCTAGTGTCCGTCGCGCTCTTGGCTGGTTTCGTTGCCCGCTGTGTTACGACTTCTTCGCGCGCGCTGTCCACGCCGGCGACGGCTTCTGCCATGAAGCGGGCTATGACCTGCAGCTGCTGCTCGTCGTAGTGGCTGATCACTTCCCGCATTTTGGCACCTAGCGGCATGAACATTTCCATGCCCTTGCCGCGGGCTTTGGGTGTCATGGCGATGCGGATGACACGGCGATCCCGGTCCGAGCGCTGGCGCTCGATCATTCCCAGTTTTTCCAGGCGGTCGAGCATGGCGGTGGTAGCCGGGGAACTCAGTTGCAGGTCGCGGCTCAGGTCGCGCGGGGAAGGCAGAAGGCTGCGCTGCTCGTATTTCATGATGATCGACAGCGCATTCATATCCGTACGGTGCGTTGCGTAAAGTGCTCCGGTGGACTCAACGTAGCGGTCCGAGGCTTGGCCGAATTCCTGCAGGAGCATGACCAAATTGTGCTGTTCTCTTGCGCTCATAGGCGCAATCCTAGTCGGAAAAGCATTTAATAGCCTGGGAAGTATTTCTACGATGGAAGTAAGTCTTGTAGTATGGCATTCGGATCGCCCTTTGATCCACCGCCAGCAATCATGAGTGAGGACGGATCAGTGGCGCATGTAGCGAAAACCGACCAGCCATCGGGCAAGAAGCGATTGGACAAGAAGGGTATCGGCATCAGGGCAGGAATCTACGCCCTGCTGATCATCCTCTGGCTGGGTGTAGCAGGAATCGGCGGCCCGACCTTCGGCAAGCTTTCCGAGGTCCAGACCAACGACCAGACCTCCTTCCTCCCGGCCACCGCCGAAGCAACCGAAGCCCTGGAATGGCAGAATAAATTCCGCTCCACCGAAGCAATCCCAGCGGTGGTCCTGCTCACCAGCGATGGCGAGGTCAGCAAGGAAACTGCTGGAGGGATCGGCGAGGCGCTGAAGGACTTCACGCATCTGGACGGGCAGATCACCGGGCCCTTCCTCTCCGAAGACGGCAAGGCCGCTGAATTCATCGTTCCGGTCTCCGGCGAGGTGGAGGCCGATACCGGAGTCGAAGAGCTGCGTTCGCTCCTGGCCGCCGAGAAGCCCGAAGGTACCACCGCCTATGTCACTGGGCCGGCAGGCTTCAGCGCCGACCTGGTCGAGGCCTTCGGCGGCATCGACGGCGTGCTGCTGGGCGTGGCCCTGGTAGCTGTGCTGGTGATCCTGCTGCTGGTCTACCGTTCGATCCTGCTTCCCTTCACGGTGCTGCTCACCTCGGTCGTCGCGCTGTGCGCGGCAATTGTCGCGGTGTACTTCATGGCATTCGAAGGCTGGATCCGGCTCGACGGCCAGGCCCAGGGCATCTTGTCCATCCTGGTCATCGGTGCGGCTACCGACTACTCGCTGCTGTTCGTGGCCAGGCACAAGGAAGCGCTCATGGCCGGCCAGGACAAGTGGCAGGCCGTGGCTTCCGCATGGAAAGGCTCGCTGGAACCGATTGTCGCTTCGGGCGGCACCGTGACGGTGGGCCTGCTGTGCCTGCTGTTCTCCGATTTGAACTCCAATAAGGCACTGGGACCCATTGGCGCCTCGGGCATCATCTTCTCGATCATTGCCGCGTTGACGTTCCTGCCGGCGGTGCTCGGCTTGCTGGGACGGGCCGCTTACTGGCCCTTCCCGCCCAAGCCGGTGGCCGTGGACGCCCAAGGCCAGGAGAAGGAAGGCCTGTGGGGCCGCATTGCGCGGTTCGTTGCCAGCCATCCGCGCCCGATCTGGATCATCACCGCTCTGGTTCTCGCCGTGGGAGCGCTGGGCATGACCCAGCTCAAGGCCCATGGCGTGCCGCAGAGCGAGCTGGTGGTAGGCGGTTCGGAGTCGCGTGACGGGCAGATCGCCCTGGGCGAGCACTTCCCTGGCGGCACGGGATCCCCGGCCACGGTGATTGTCGATGAAGCCGAAGCGCAGACGGCCCTGGAAAAGGCCCTTGATGTCTCCGGCGTGGATTCGGCCTACTTGCAGGCTGAAGACGGCGGACCGGCCATGGCCGCCCGCGGGGCCGAGCCAATGAGCGTCGATGGCCGCAACCTGATGTCGGTGACGCTGGCCGATGCAGCGGACTCGGATGCCGCCAAGCAGACCGTGGTCGAGCTGCGCGAGCAGCTGCATGCGGTCGACGCCGACGCGCTGGTCGGCGGCACCACTGCGACCCAGCTCGATACCAACGAGACGGCCATCGCGGATCTGTTCAAGATCATTCCGATTACCCTCCTGGCCATTTTGCTGATCTTGATGCTGCTTCTGCGTTCCATTCTGGCTCCGGTGCTGCTGATCCTGACCACCGTGCTGTCCTACGGCACGGCGATGGGTGTCAGTGCGCTGGTCTTCAACAATGTCTTCGGCTACGTGGGTGCCGATCCATCCGTACCGCTGTTCGGCTTTGTCTTCCTGGTGGCGCTGGGCGTTGACTACAACATCTTCTTGATGACCCGTGTGCGCGAGGAATCCTTGAAGCGCGGAACCCGTGAGGGCATGCGGGTGGGCTTGAAGGTCACCGGCGGCGTGATTACCTCCGCCGGCGTGGTGCTTGCCGCTACCTTCGCCGCACTGGGTGTGGTGCCAATCATGTTCCTGGGCCAGTTGGGCTTCATCGTGGCCTTCGGGGTGCTCTTGGATACCTTCGTCGTGCGAAGCCTGCTGGTGCCGGCGCTGGTCGAAGAAATCGGACCAAAGGTCTGGTGGCCCTCGAAATTGGCGAAGAAGGAATTCGAGCTGAATTAGGCAGCGCGGCGGCCTGTCCCGGGAGCCCTAGTGGTGAACGTCTCCCGGGGCAGCAGTGCAAAGCGGGGCCGCTCACAGACGGGCCCCGCTTTCGCACTGTAGTATGGGTACTTGTGCGTCACCGGAAAATTCTGTGGCGCATGCGTCGACAGTTTAGATTTCCCTCCTGTGGATCGCCCGGAAAACCTCCGCCGGTCCACTTTTGGCAGCAGGCCTTCCTTGGCCTTGCATGTTGCGGACTTCCTCCTGGCTCGGCGAAACCCAACGCCTGAAGCAGGCGTGCGAATCAGAGAGAAAGTTTGAATATGTCCGTAACTTTTAGCGCCCTCGGCGTGCCCGAATACCTGTCGAAGGTCCTTGCTGCCAGCGGGATCGAAGCCGCTTTCCCGATCCAGGAAGCCACCTTGCCGTCGACCTTGGCCGGCGGCGACGTCCTGGGCCGCGGCCAGACCGGCTCCGGCAAGACCTTGGCCTTCTCGCTGCCCCTGGTAGCTCGGCTGGCAGATCGCCCACAGCGCCGCAAGGCCCGTTTCCCACGCGCGCTGATCATGGCTCCAACCCGTGAACTGGCGACCCAGATTGCCAAGACCGTTGACCCGCTGGCAAAGGCCGCAGGCCTGCGTACCACCGTGATCTACGGTGGTGTGGCCCAGAGCCGCCAGGAAAAGGCCATGAACGAGGGCGTGGACATTGTCATCGCCTGCCCGGGCCGCCTGGATGACCTGATCAAGCAGAAGGTCGTGGACCTGTCCCAGCTGGAAATCTCCGTGCTGGATGAAGCCGACCACATGGCCGATATGGGCTTCCTGCCTGTAGTTCGCCGCATCATGGACCGCATGCCAACCGGCATCCAGCACATGCTGTTCTCCGCTACCTTGGACAACGGTGTGGACAAGGTGGTCAAGCGCTACCTGAGCAACCCGACCATTCACTCGGTGGATGCACCCAAGGCCGCTGTGAACACCATGGAGCACCACGTCTTCGTCATCGGCAACGATGATAAGAAGGACCTGATCCGCGTTCTGGCCCAGGGCACTGCCCGTCGCATCATGTTCATGCGCACCAAGCACCACGCCAAGAAGATGGCGCTTACCCTGTCCAAGGCTGGCGTTCCGGCGGTAGACCTGCACGGTAACCTCTCGCAGAATGCCCGTGACCGCAACCTTGCTGCTTTTGCTTCAGGCGAGGCGAAGGTTCTTGTCGCCACCGACGTAGCCGCTCGTGGCGTGCACGTTGATGGTGTGGAGCTGGTTGTCCACGTTGATCCACCAGCAGAGCACAAGGCCTACACCCACCGCTCCGGCCGTACCGCACGTGCGGGTTCGGATGGAACTGTAGTGACCATCTGCACCCCTGATCAGCAGGGCGACGTTTCGACTTTGCTGAAGCAGGCCGGACTGAAGGTGCCTTTCGAAAAGGTCAACCTGAATTCTCCGGTTGTGGCCAAGGTCGTCGGCGAAGTTGCCGAGCCGGTTGCCTACGTTGCTCCGGTTCAGCAGAAGCGCAATCCTGCCAAGAGCAAGCCTGCCGGTGAAGGTGCCGGCCGCGGTGGCCGCGGCCAGCGCCCGGCGCGTGGCGCCAAGCCAGCTGCCGAAGCCCAGGGCCGTGGCGGCGAACGCCGCCGTACGGAACGTGACGGCGCTAGCCAGGGCGAGCGTCCAGCGCGCAGCGCCCGCGGTGCGAACTCCGACCGTCCAGCCCGCGGCGCACGAGGTGCCAACGCTGAACGCCCGTCGAGCCCTTCGCGCTCACCGCGAACCGGCGGCCGCAATGCCGCTGGCGGTGCAACCGGTGGCCGTTCGCGTGGCCCGCGTCGCGCATCGAGCCCAGCTGGTCGTGGCAACTAGGCGCTGGCACTAATCCTTGCGGAGTACTCCCTCGCATCCATCCCAATGGATGCGGGGGAGTTTTGCGTTATACCCGGGAAATTGCGCGTCAAAAGTTTAGCTCCGCTGATTGATCCCTCCTCGACTAGGCGATACATAGGATTGAAGCAACGAGTCGCCGATTAACCTTCACCGCTTCAGGAGCACCAGCCATGATTGAATCCCTGCAGAACTTCGCCGCGTCCTTCCCAGAGCCACTGCAATTCTTGGCTGTTGCTTTGCTAGCTGCCATTCCGCTGATCGAGTCCTACTTTGGTTCGGCCATTGGCGTGGTCATCGGTGTTCCGGTGGTTGCTGCCATCGCCACCGCCGTGATCGGCAACGTGATTTCCATGCTGTTGTTCGTCAACAGCGCCCACGCCGTGCGCAACAAGGTTCGCAAGGGCAAGGACTCGGAGAAGAAGGAACGCAAGTTCGAGAAGCTGCGCCGAGCTTTCGATAAATACGGCATTGCCGGGGTGAGCCTTCTGGGGCAGACCATCCTGCCTTCGCAGGTGACCTCGGCTGCCTTGGTCTCCTTCGGCGCCAATAAGCAGAAGGTGATCATCTGGCAGATCATCTCGATTATCTTGTGGGGCACCGCGTTTGGCGTTCTGGCTGCCCGGGGAATTAGCCTGATGGGCTAACCGGAACTCGCTGAAAGCGAACAAGCCGTCCTCGAACCAACGAGGACGGCTTGCTTTCCAGTGGCTATGGAATGCCAAGGGATTACTTGCGGCGTCCAAAAGCAAAATAGGCGATGGGGCCAAGGAAATTGATCATGCTGGCCGCTGCCCATGCCGGCTTTGGACCCTTGACTTGTTCGGCAGGGCGCTTGTGCAAATCCCGCAGTGCCGCAACCATCAAGGTCAGCTCGGCAATTGCCGCAGAGGCGACCGCGATCTTTCCGCCCGGTGGCAGATCCTGGAACTTGCGCTTCGTTTCCATGAGGTGGCTCCTAGCTGCCGCTTTTCCCGCCCGCTGGAAGCGTTGAAAGCGGATGAACGAAAAATTTTTTCAGGACGGGAATTATTCTCTCACCACCGCAGTTGAAATGAGCAGAACGCAAAGTTGAGTCACCTTCGCTCAAGTTGATTTGACAGCCGAAAGTGGCTGAGTAAACTTGAGTGCAGAACGCTCAATGAGGATAAATGTCCTCAGCGTTAGTACTTTCAACCAAGGCAAAGGAGAGTCATTATGTCGCGTGCCGTAGGTATCGACCTAGGAACCACCAACTCCGTCGTTTCCGTGCTCGAAGGTGGTGAGCCAACCGTTATCGCAAACGCGGAAGGCAACCGCACTACCCCGTCGATCGTTGCTTTCTCGAAGAGCGGCGAAGTCCTGGTTGGCGATATCGCCAAGCGCCAGGCCGTCAACAACATCGACCGCACCATCGCATCGGTCAAGCGTCACATGGGTACCGACTGGACCATTGACGTTGACGAGAAGAAGTACACCGCTCAGGAAATCTCGGCTCGTACCCTGATGAAGCTGAAGAACGACGCTGAGTCGTACCTGGGCGAGAAGGTCACCGACGCGGTGATCACCGTTCCTGCATACTTCAACGACGCAGAGCGCCAGGCCACCAAGGAAGCTGGCGAGATCGCCGGCCTGAACGTCCTGCGCATCGTCAACGAGCCAACCGCAGCTGCGCTGGCTTACGGCCTGGAAAAGGGCCAGGAAGACGAGCTCATCCTGGTCTTCGACCTCGGTGGCGGCACCTTCGACGTTTCCCTGCTGGAAGTCGGCAAGGACGACGACGGCTTCTCGACCATCCAGGTCCGCTCTACCGCAGGCGATAACCGCCTGGGCGGCGACGACTGGGATCAGCGCATCGTGGATTGGCTGCTGGCCCAGGCCAAGGCCAAGGGCGCGGACCTGTCCAAGGACAAGATCGCGCTGCAGCGCCTGAAGGAATCTGCTGAGCAGGCCAAGAAGGAACTGTCCTCGGCTACCAGCACCAACATCTCGCTGCAGTACCTCTCGGTGACCCCGGAAGGCCCAGTGCACCTGGACGAGCACCTCTCGCGTGCCAAGTTCCAGGACCTGACCAAGGACCTGCTGGAGCGCACCCGCAAGCCATTCAACGACGTCATCGCCGAGGCAGGCGTCAAGGTTTCGGACATCGCCCACGTGATCCTGGTTGGCGGTTCCACCCGCATGCCAGCCGTTGCCGAACTGGTCAAGGACCTGGCCGGCAAGGAAGCGAACAAGGGCGTGAACCCAGATGAGGTTGTCGCCGTGGGCGCAGCGCTGCAGGCAGGCGTGCTGAAGGGCGAGCGCAAGGACGTTCTGCTCATCGACGTCACCCCACTGTCCTTGGGTATCGAGACCAAGGGCGGCGTGATGACCAAGCTGATCGAGCGCAACACCGCGATCCCGACCAAGCGTTCGGAGACCTTCACCACCGCCGAGGACAACCAGCCTTCGGTATCCATCCAGGTCTTCCAGGGCGAGCGCGAGTTCACCCGCGACAACAAGGCGCTGGGCACCTTCGAGCTGACCGGTATCGCACCGGCTCCTCGCGGCATCCCGCAGGTTGAGGTCACCTTCGACATCGACGCCAACGGCATCGTGCACGTATCCGCCAAGGACAAGGGCACCGGCACCGAGCAGTCGATGACCATCACCGGTGGTTCCTCGCTGTCCAAGGAAGACATCGAGCGCATGGTCCAGGAAGCTGAAGCACACGCCGAAGAAGACAAGGCACGCCGCGAGGCCGCTGAGACCCGTAACGCCGCTGAGCAGGCTGCCTACTCCGTAGACAAGCTGATCAAGGACAACGAAGACAAGCTGCCTGAAGAGGTCAAGACCGAGGTCCAGGCTGACGTCGACGCCCTGAAGGCTGCCCTGGAGAAGCAGGACAACGACGACGAGGTCAAGGCCGCGTTCGAGAAGCTGCAGGCATCGCAGACCAAGCTGGGCGAGGCAATCTACGCCAACGCGCAGGCCGAGGGCGCCCAGGCTCCTGAGGGCGAGCAGGCACCGAACGCTGATGAAGACATCGTCGACGCCGAGGTCATCGACGAAGACGAAGCCGACAAGAAGTAAGGAGTTTAGGAATATGTCCGAGGCAAAGGACCAGAACGAGAACTCCGGCCAGGAGCCGGAGAACCAGCCAGAGGCCGCCAACGAGCAGCCAACCGCTGACGCCCTGGGTCAGGCCGAGGCGATCCTGAACGAAGCTGCTGCTGGCGCTGAAGCCGATTCGGCGCAGCCGGAAGAGGCCGGTGCGGTGGAAACCGAACTGCGCAACGACCTGCTGCGCCTGCAGGCCGAATACGTCAACTACCGCAAGCGCGTGGAACGCGACCGGGCCGTAGCGCGTGAAAACGCCGTGCAGTCCGTGCTCAACACCCTGCTTCCGGTGCTTGACGACATCGATGCGGCGCGAGCCCACGGCGACCTCGCCGACGGCCCGTTCGCATCGATCGCCAACAAGCTGGATGGAATTCTGGCTCAGCATGGCCTGGAGCGCATCAACGAGGCCGGCGTGGAATTCGACCCGAACATCCACGAAGCCCTGCTTCGCCAGGCTGTTGACGAGATTCCAGCCGACCACGTGGGACAGGTGCTGCGCACCGGTTACCGCAAGGGAACCATCATCCTGCGTGCAGCTCAGGTGCTGGTAGCAACCGGCGAATAGCCACGAATAGCACAATCGATACTGCCCACTGCCGAGTCTTCGACAGTGGGCAGTGTCGAATTGGCACTGAAAGGATGGGGCCCTGATGGCAAGTCAGGACTGGATCGAAAAAGACTTTTACGCCATTCTGGGCGTCTCCAAGGACGCCAGCGAGGCGGACATCAAGAAGGCGTACCGCAAGCTTGCGCGCAAGTACCACCCGGATACCAACCAGGGTGATGCGGCCGCTGAAAAGAAATTCAAGGACATCTCCGAAGCCAACTCGGTGCTTTCGGACAAGGAAGAGCGCGAGCAGTACGACGCGATCCGCGCCATGGGCGGCGGAGCGCGATTCTCTGCTGGTGGCGGACCGGGCGGCCCCGGCGGGCAAGCCGGCTTCGAGGACATCTTCTCCAACCTCTTCGGAGGCGGCGGAGCGGGCCCACGTGGCCGCGGCGGGCAGCCGGACTTCTCCGACCTCTTCGGTGGTGGCGGCGGTTTCGGTGGCGGCGGCTTCGGCCAGAGCGCACCACCGCGCAAGGGTGCTGACCGCACGGCGAGCACCACGATTTCCTTCTCCGGATCAATTAAGGGCACCACCATTGGCCTGCGCGAGCAGAATGGCGAGGTCATTGACGTGCGCATACCGGCGGGCATCAAGGATGGCCAGTCGGTGCGCGTGCGCGGCAAGGGCCAGCCTGGTGCTGCCGGCAACGGCGACCTGCTGGTCAAGGTCAAGGTCAGCGAGCACCCGTTCTTCAAGCGCGAAGAGAACAACATCCGCATCCACGTGCCGGTGACCTTCGCTGAAGCGGTGCTTGGAGCAAAGATCCACGTACCGACCCTGGACGGGGATTCCGTTGCGGTGAAGGTTCCCGCTGGATCCAACTCCGGGCGCACCTTGCGTCTGAAGGGCCGCGGCGTGAAGACCTCCAAGGCCACCGGCGATCTGCTGATCGTCCTGGATGTCGCGATTCCGCAGAACCTCTCGGATGCTGCAAAGAAGGCCGTGGAGGACTTCGCATCAGCCACCGAGGGCGAGGATCCACGAGTGGATTTGGCTGCCAAAGCCAAGCTCTGAACCCAATAGGCTGTCTTCCCTGCCCCGTCATCGAATTGGCTGGGCAGGGAAGATAGACTCGAAGGCAATAGGGACCGAATCCAAGGTCCTTGCAGAAAGGTGGTAGAAGCAACGTGAACGGGGAGTACCTGCGACCTGTCTTCGTCATTTCCGTCGCCGCGCAACTTGCAGACATGCATCCGCAGACGCTGCGCCAGTATGACCGCATTGGTTTGGTTTCGCCCAGCCGCCAGAGCGGAAAGCAACGCCGCTACTCGCAGCGCGACGTATCACTGTTGCGCCAGGTGCAGGCCCTGAGCAAGGAAGGCGTCTCGCTCGAGGGCATCAAGCGCATCCTGGACCTGCAAGATCAAGTCGCCTATCTGCAAACCGAAGTCAATGGGCTTCGCCAAGAACTTTCCGCCGTACGCCAGGGCCAATCTCGCATCTTCGCTGCGGGCACCGCTGGAGGCGACATCGTTTCGTTGGCTAGGGGCATGCGCCCTGAACGCCGTGAACCGACCGTGACGCTGTTTACCGCGCGCCGCGCTATCGGACGCTAGATCCGTCCGTGCCGGGCCAAGCGCGCTTCCAATTGGGTGCGCGCGGCAGGCCATTCGTGCGGGAGTATTGAGAACACCACCGTATCGCGCAGGGTGCCGCTCTTTGGATCATATTTGTGATTGCGCAGCACGCCATCCTGCTTAGCGCCGAGCCGTGCAATCGCGGCGCGTGAAGCGGCATTGTGCCAGTGCGTGCAGAAAGCCACTGAATAGCAATCCAGTTCCTCGAAAGCCCGGCGCAGCAGCATGAACTTGGCAGCTGGATTGATCCCGGTGCCTTGGGCTGGCATGGCCAGGAACGTTGAGCCGATTTCCACGCGGTGATTTGCCGCGTCGATATTCAAGTAAGTCGTGGCCCCCACCGCTTTGCCGGTGGACAGGTCGATGATCGCAAAGGGAGCCATCTCGCCAGTTTCCTGCAATGCCAAGCGGCGCTGGATATCCAAGCGCATGGATTCGGCCGATGGAGTGGTAGCAAACCACGCTTCATCCAACTGGCCGTTGGCTGCGAGCTGGATCAGATCCGGGGCGTGGTCCATTGACAATTGTTCTAGCCGCACCCCGGCATAGTCCATTCTCGGAGCTTGGGCGTAGTGCAGACTTTGCGCAGAAGAAGAGGCCATGGAATCCATCCTAGGGATTCCATGGCCTCTTCAATGCTTTATTTCGGCGACTAGCCGATGCGGGTGTACGCCAGATCGAAGACCAGACGACCAGCCTTGAGCGCCTTGCCTTCGAAGCTGGTCAGGATCCGGCGCTCGAAACGCGGGGCCCAGCCACCCTGGGCATCTGTGAATTCTGGCTCGGGGTCGAAGCCTTCCATGCCCTCGCGGCGCACCTTGGTCAGGTTGCTCTCAGTGCCGGACAGATTGCCATGATGCTGGTTCTCGAAGTCCGGATGGGCTTCGAGGACTTCGCGCATTTGCTCGGCGTAGTTGGACCAGTCGGTGGCCAAGCGCAGGGTGCCTCCCGGCTTGAGCACGCGGGAGACCTTGTCCAGGAACGAGGCCTTGATCAGGCGACGCTTATGGTGGCGCGGCTTGTGCCATGGATCTGAGAAGAAGATCCAGATCTCATCGGCGCTGTTCTCGTCCAGCATGACATCCAGAACCTCTGGGGCATTGGCCTGCACTGCGCGGACGTTGGTGATGCCGAAAGACTCGACCTTCAGCATCAGCTGGGCCAGGCCCGGACGGTAGACCTCAACGGCGAGGTAGTTGCGCTCGGGATCATCCTTGGCGGCGTTGGCGATGCATTCGCCCAGGCCGGTGCCGATCTCCACGATCAGCGGTGCGGTGCGTCCGAAAGCCTCGGCAGGATCGAGCTGGAAGTCATCGGCAACCGAAGTGTCGGCGATCTTGCGGGGCGGCTCAATGACGTACTGATCGGCATTGCGCTCCCAGGCGCTGGCACGGCGGCCCTGCAGGCGGTTGCCGCGGCGCACGAAGGATACCGGCTCGGCACGGAAAAGGTCTGGGTTCCTAGGGGCAGTGCCGTGGGCTGGGCGCTGCTGCTCGCTCGATTCGCTCATGATGATTAATCCTATCCGAGCAAGCTGCTTCGATGCTTGCCGAACGGTAGGGGATTGGACACCCCTAGAAGAAAATCGGGGGGATCCCCGATGGAGTAAAACAGGCAAAAGACAGAGAATATAACCATGACTGATTTAGTGCGCGGTATTCTCAACATTATTTGGCTGCTTTTCGGCGGCCTGTGGCTGGCCTTGGGCTACGTGTTGGCAGGCATCATCTGCTGCGTGCTGATCGTGACCATTCCATTCGGCATCGCCTCGTTCCGCATTGCCGGCTATGCGCTGTGGCCGTTTGGCCGCACCGTGGTCGACAACGGCCCGGTAGGCGCGTTCTCCACCCTGGGCAACATCATCTGGATCATTTTTGCTGGTATCTGGATTGCCGTTGGGCACGTGGTAACCGCGATCCCGATGTTCATTTCGATTATCGGCATCCCGCTGGGGATCGCAAACTTGAAGATGATCCCGGTTTCCCTGATGCCTCTGGGCAAGGTCATTGTGCCTTCGGACTATTTCATCGGCGGTGTTCGCCGCTAGGCTGCGCCAAGACAGCGAATGGCTGCCAACCCTTGATGGGGTTGGCAGCCATTCGCTTTATGTACGAACCTGATCAGCTCTTGAGGTACTCATCGTGCTGGCGGTGCGCTTCGGCGACCTCGACACGGATCTTGTCCACGTCCTTGGCCTTGTCGCGGTACTTCTTTTCCATGGTTTTCACATACGCTTCTTCCTCCACCAAGGCGCGGTAGATGCGTTCGCGTTCGACCGCGTCCGAGGTGTAGCTCAGGTCGTTGTAGCTGTTGGCATGGCGGCGCAGGTTGCCGATGGCAGTCTGGGCCTTGCCTGCCTTGCTGAACAGCGAAGCGAGAATTGTCAGCACCAGGACGCCGATAATGACGCTCAGCGACAGGCCGGTGCTGATTTCAATGACCATCACGTGCTCACCATCATTGATGAATGGCAAGTTGTTCTCGTGTAGTGCATGCAGGATCAGCTTCACGCCGATGAATGCCAGGATTGCTGCCAACCCGTAGGACAGGTAGATCAAGCGGTCCAGCAATCCGTCGAGCAGGAAGTAGAGCTGGCGCAGTCCCATGAGCGAGAAGGCGGTAGCCGTGAACACGATGTAGACGTTCTGGGTGAGTCCGAAGATCGCAGGGATGGAATCCAGAGCGAAGAGAATATCGGTACCGCCGATGGCCACCATGACCAGGAGCATCGGAGTCAGGACCTTCTTGCCATCGATCTTGGTGAACAGCTTGTCGCCGTCATAGTTGTCGGTAGTGTGGAATAGCTTCTTGGCGATCCGGATGATGAAGTTGTTGGCCTCATCGGATTCGTCATCCTTCTTCAGCAGGTTGCCTGCGGTCAACAGCAGGATCAGGCCGAACAGGTAAAAGACCCAAGCGAACTGGTTGATCAGCGCCGCGCCGACAAAGATGAAGGCGGTACGTGCGATCAGCGAGAAGACGATGCCGAAGAGCAGGACTTTCTGCTGGTCTTCGCGGGGTACGCGGAAGCTGGCGATGATAATCAGGAAGACGAACAGGTTGTCGACCGACAGGGCCTTCTCGGTAATGTAGCCGGCAAAGTACTCGGCACCCATGTCGATTCCGCCGAAGACCAGCACCAGCACACCGAAAACGAGGGCCAAGCCAACATAGATGCTGGACCAGATCGCTGCTTCACGCAGCGATGGAACGTGGGCCTTGCGGATGTGGAAGAAATAGTCGAAGGCCAGAAGGGCGAGAATCACGACAATCGTGATGCCCCAAATCATAGGGGAAACTCCCATAGGGATTCCTGCTTTCGTAAGTAGCGCGCGAACGCATCTGAGTAAGTCTCTTCACCGACCCCGGGGCTGGCCGCAAAACCCGGCAGGACCATGAAGTCCTGCGTATTGACGGATTCAACGATTATGAATACTCCCTTACGTTCTACCAGCTTATCCTGATGCGATGCTTCTGGAAAAATCTTGGTCCGTGGATGTCATGATGATCTGTAATGTACTTTGTCTTTGTGCAGTTGGGTAGGCGTCAATAGCAATTCGAAGAATGCACTTTGCTTGGAGCAACGTGGGCTAGGGGCAGGAACTAGGCGCTGCTAGAGCGACTTGTGCATCTTGATGCTGGTGGTTTCATATCCAAGCGATTCATAGAGGCCGCGAGCGCTCTGGTTGAATCCGAACACATTCAGCCCCAGGGTACGTGCGCCGTGGGCACGGGCGTATTCTTCGGCCAAATTCATGGCCTGGCGTCCGAACCCCTTGCCGCGGTGCCCGGGGTCGACAACTATGTCCCAAACCCACCATGAAGCCGGATCGCCTGAGGTGTCGTGGCCGATCCAGACATAGCCCACATCGCCGAAAATGCCATGCTCCAGGGTGAATACCGCATTGGTGCAACTTGGCAATCCGGTGGGAAAGGCCCGGGTCATGGCCCGGTCTGCATCTTCCTGCGCCTTGTGCTGGGAACTGCCAGCGGCAACAAGGTCCGATACGTACTCGGCGGTACTTCGTGCCATCCACGAATGGAATTCTTCAGCGGGAAGCGGGTGGAGTTCTAATGGCATGCCCGGAGTCTACCGGTTGAGGGCGGCACGCTATTTCCGCGCGGCCAGGATTTGTTCACGCAGGATATCTGCGTGTCCGCAATGCTGTGCCAGTTCACGCAGCATATGCAGCTGGATCCAGCGCAGCGGCAGCGGTCCACGCCGGTTGCCTGAGAAGACGTCATCTCCTGTTTTGCCTTCGACTGCTTGATGCGACAGTTCGATGGCTTGGGCATATTCGTGCCGAATCGAATCGATGGTGTCGGAAGCCTCCAAGTCGAATGATTTGCTGGGCGAAGAGGCAATGCCCAGCTCTGCACGGCTCCGGCCGGTGGCTGCTTCACCGAACCAGACCCGTTCCACGAAGATCGCATGTTTCACCAGCCCGAGCAGCGTGGTCTTGGATTCAACCAACTTCAATCTGGCTTCGGCTTCACTCAGTCCGCCGGTGCAGGAAAGCAGCATCTGCCGGTGCTGATCGATGAAAACTTGGACCATATCATCGTGGGTCAGTGAAAAAATGTCTTTGGAATCCGGGTTGGCCATGCCTTATCTTAAGTCGGCAAATCGTCAGTGACAAGGTATTTTGCCTCTGGGGCAAGTGAAATGGAAAATCTTTCGAAAATCTTGCTCTAGCTGGAATACGAAGAGTGCGAGTAGAGTTGAGTTAAGTACACTCAAGTTTATGGGTTCACCCAATTAGAGAAAGGATGCGCGTGGACACCAAACTCACCACTAAGAGCCAAGAAGCCCTCTCGGCTTCCGGGATGAACGCTTCAACCGCAGGCAATCCGCAGATTGAACCTGCGCACCTGCTGAAGGCCTTGCTGGACCAGCGCGACTCCGTCGCAGTCGCCCTCCTGAAGACCGCCGGATTGGATGTCGACGCGCTTTCGATCAAGGCAAGCGCTGTCATCAACGCATTGCCTTCCAGCTCCGGCAGTTCAGTGGCCCAAGCCCAGTACTCCCGACAGCTGCTGCAGGTTGTGAGCAACGCCCAAGCGGCTGCCGCAGAAATGGGGGACACCTATGTCTCCACCGAGCACCTGCTTATCGCCTTGGCATCAGACCAGACCAAGGCCGGCGACGCGTTGCGCGAATTCGGGGCCACCCGCGAACTGCTGGTGGGCACCTTGCCCACCATCCGCGGCGACCGCAAGGTCGATAATCCGGATCCGGAGGCCACCTTCCAGTCCCTGGAGAAGTTCGGCACCGACATGACCGCCCTGGCGCGCTCGGGCAAGCTGGATCCAGTCATCGGCCGCGACCGCGAGATCCGCCGCGTGGTCCAGGTGCTCTCCCGCCGAACCAAGAACAACCCCGTGCTGATCGGCGAGCCAGGCGTTGGCAAAACCGCTGTAGTTGAGGGGCTTGCCCAGCGCATGATCGCGGGCGACGTGCCGGAATCCCTGCGTGGCAAGACCCTGATCTCGCTGGATCTGGGCGCCATGGTCGCCGGCGCCAAGTACCGTGGCGAATTCGAAGAGCGGCTGAAGTCGGTATTGGAAGAGATCAAGGCTTCGGACGGCCAGATTGTCACCTTCATTGACGAGATCCACACCGTGGTCGGCGCCGGAGCCTCCGAAGGCGCCATGGACGCGGGGAACATGCTCAAGCCAATGCTCGCCCGCGGCGAGTTGCGCTTGATTGGTGCTACTACCTTGGACGAGTACCGCGAGAACATCGAGAAGGATCCCGCCCTGGAACGCCGCTTCGCACAGGTGTATGTCGGTGAGCCCAGCGTGGATGACACCATTGCCATCCTGCGTGGGTTGAAGGAGCGCTACGAGGCGCACCACAAGGTTTCCATTGCGGACTCCGCCTTGGTGGCAGCATCCACGCTGTCCAACAGGTACATCTCCGGCCGCCAGCTGCCAGACAAGGCCATCGACCTGGTCGATGAGGCCGCTAGCCGCCTGCGCATGGAGATCGACTCGGCTCCGGAGGAAATCGATGAGCTGCGCCGCGAGGTGGACCGGCTGACCATGGAGGAGCTGGCGCTGTCCGATGAAACGGATCCAGCTTCGGTGGAACGCCTGGATGCGCTGCGCAAGGACATGGCCGACAAGAAGGAACAGCTGGACGCGCTGAACTCCCAGTGGGAAGCCGAGAAGGCTGGCTTGAACCGCGTCGGCGACCTGAAGGTCAGGCTCGACGAATTACGCAGCCAGGCCGACAAGGCCCAGCGCGAGGGCGACCTGGAGCAGGCCTCTCGCCTGCTCTACGGGGAGATCCCAACGCTGCAGCAGGAACTGGATGCGGCGGCAGCTGCCGAAGCCGATAAGGCCGATACGCACACCATGGTTGCCGAGGAAGTCACCGCGGATGACATTGCAGAAGTCATCTCGGCGTGGACCGGTATTCCGGCCGGGCGCATGCTGCAGGGCGAAAGCCAGAAGTTGCTGGATATGGAAGAAATCATCGGGCAGCGCCTGATGGGGCAGAAGCAGGCTATTGCCGCTGTCTCTGACGCCGTTCGCCGTACCCGCGCCGGCATTGCCGACCCGAACCGGCCTACCGGATCCTTCCTGTTCCTGGGTCCTACCGGTGTCGGCAAGACCGAGTTGGCCAAGTCCCTGGCTGACTTCCTCTTCGATGATCCACGGGCGATGGTGCGGATCGACATGTCCGAATACTCGGAGAAGCATGCGGTTTCGCGCCTGGTCGGTGCCCCTCCGGGCTACGTAGGGTATGAAGAGGGCGGGCAGCTGACCGAAGCTGTGCGCCGCCGCCCGTACTCGGTGATTCTGCTGGACGAGGTGGAAAAGGCGCATCCGGAAGTATTCGATATCCTGCTGCAGGTGCTCGATGACGGGCGGCTGACCGATGGCCAAGGCCGCACCGTGGACTTCAGGAATACCATTCTGATCCTCACCTCGAATCTGGGTTCCCAGTTCCTGGTGGACCAGAGCATGGAAGACGAGGCCAAGAAGTCAGCGGTGATGAGCGTGGTCAATGCATCGTTCAAGCCGGAGTTCTTGAACCGTCTCGATGAGGTCATCCTCTTCGACCCATTGAGCATCGAAGAGCTGGGCAGCATCGTCAAGCTGCAGATCGACCTGCTCGCACAGCGCTTGGCCGACCGCCGCTTGAACCTGGAGGTGGATCAGGCCGCCAGCGATTGGCTGGCCCTGACCGGTTACGATCCTGCCTACGGCGCTCGTCCGCTGCGCCGCCTGGTGCAGCGCGAGATCGGAGACCGGCTGGCCAAGGAGATCCTGGCTGGAACGGTGCAGGACGGGGATACTGTAGGGGTCACCCTGGACGAAGTTGGCGACAAGCTCAAAGTTGCCAAGAAGGCCTAGGAGCCTGGCAATGGCGAGGGCGTGAACGGATGGAATCCCGTTCATGCCCTCGCCATTTTTCCTGAACGCAGACTTAGCTGTCGGTGGTCTCCTGTGCCTTGGACGGCTCCTCTTCGGAGTTCTCCGATTCTCCATCCGTAGAGCCCTCTGGCAGCAATGAGTTGCGGACGTCGCCCTCGGACAGGCTCAGGAAGCACGAAACGGTGCGGTCGCCCTGGCCCCAGGTGCTCTCCGAGGGACGCGAGAAGTGATAGGTCCAGGTGGAGTCCAGCCCTGCACGAGGATCCAGTGACACCGATTTGCACAGGTCTTCGGATTGGGTGAGCAGCACGTTGGCTCCCGGGTACTCCTCGCCAGTGACCTGGAAGATGCCGATCAGTTGGGCATTGTGGGAGGAATCACAGGTTACGACCGTCTGCGGATCCAGTGGTGAATTGAATCCGCGCAGGCAGTCGCCTTGCTCCAACTGGGTTGGAGGCATCTCGGTGGCAACAATGCCGTCGAGGCCTGGATTCTCGTTGCGCTCCACGTTGTTCGCAGTTGGCGAAGCAGGGGGATCCACTAGTCTCAACACCACGAAAACCACTGCCGCGGCCAGTGCGAGAACGGCGACAATCATCAAGGCCCATTGGGCACTTTGACGCTTGGGCTTCTCCGGTTCTGGCTGCAATGGCGGCAAAGCCGCCTGCGGCTCGGGCAGATTGTTTTCCACCACCTGTTGAGCTCCTTCGTGGTTGGGTCGGGCGATCGCTCGCCGGCTCAATACATAGTCGTTGGACTAATCGACAGTCTAGCGGTTTCGGAGGGTGTTGCATTCAGCGCTCGCCGGTGAATCGTGTTAACCTTTAATTACGAAAGAACTGATCACATATTCGGGGGCCTTCATCTTTTCAAGGTGGACCACCTCCCGACTCTACTGAAAAGAGGGGGTCACGCCATGGGGCGCGGCCGTCAAAAGGCTAAAGCACAGCGTCAGGCGCGAGATATCAAGTACTACTCGCCGTCCACTGACCTTTCGGCACTTGAACGCGAGTTGGGCGTTCAGTCCGATCATCATGCTCAGAACACTGAGCGTAATGATTCATCGTATGACGAAGAATATTCGGAATACGACGAGCTGACTAAGAAGTACTCGGGAGATGACGAAGACGAGTAGCCTCGTCTTCTGACGCCGGGAGTCCTTGGCTCAGAGTGCCACACCTTAAGCATTGAGTGGTACAGCTCTTCAGTACATTTTGCGACAAGCCGCAGCGACTAAGCTAAATTAGCTTTTAGTCGTTGCGGCCTTTGTCGTGCCCAGTAATTGTTAGGTGGAACGTGAGCACTCCAGAAGAGCTATCCATCCAGATGGCGCATCATTCGGCCATCCGGTCGATGCAGCGCATTGTCGAGCAGCAGGCACCTGAATCCCCGGAAGCTGAAGCGCGTGCCGGGGTGCGCCAAATGCTTTCCGCTGGCGGGGTCCTGGTGGTCACCGGAGCCGGTGTTTCTACCGATTCCGGAATCCCCGACTACCGGGGACCCAACGGTTCATTGCAGCGCCACCGGCCGATGACCTATCAAGAATTCCGATTCCGTCCTGAAGCCCGGCAGCGCTATTGGGCCCGTGGCTACGTCGGCTGGCGCCATATGGACAAAGCCGAGCCTAACCACATTCACCAGCGCTTGGTGCAGTGGGAAGAGCACGGGAAACTCAGTGGAATCATTACGCAGAACGTTGACGGGCTGCACCAGCAGGCCGGATCCAAACGGGTCATTCCGGTCCATGGCGACTTGTCGATCGTCCGCTGCCTGGACTGCGGGTACAGCGAGAACCGCAATGACTTTGATCTGCGCCTGCAGGCGGCCAACGAAGGCTATTTGGAAGCCGTGGAAATCGACCCCAGCGCGGTGAACCCCGATGGGGATGTGGAGCTGCCCCAGTATCTGGTTGACCGGTTCAACATGGTGGCCTGCTTGAGCTGCGGCTCGCTGGCCCTGAAGCCTGATGTGGTGTATTTCGGCGAGAACGTTCCGGTTGAACGCAAGGAACGCATTGCGGCACTGGAAGCGGAATCCACATCGCTCTTGGTGCTGGGCTCCTCCCTTGCAGTGATGAGCGGGTACAAGATCCTGTTGAACTTCGTCAAGCGGGATTTGCCGGTGGCGCTGATTACCAACGGCCACGTCCGCGGTGAACAAAAAGCAACCTGGCGCTGGCGTGTGCCTTTGGAGCACGCCCTGAAGCAACTGGACTAGCAGGCCGGTATTTCGTCCCGCAAGGGACACCAATGAAGCGTGCCAAATGCTGCTCTGGGCACTTAGCCCGGCAGGAAGCTCGCACTGGTGCAGCACCACCGGCAGCATTGCCTGGCGCCTGGAAGCCGGGCAAGAGGGCTCCGGTCAACCCTGCATCCCCATTCGCATGGCGATGGCGTTAAAGAACCGATGCGCCGCACTGGGATCAGTGCGGCGCATCGGCAAGGAAGCGGATCCTGCGAGTACTACTTGGCGTAGTTGCCGGTCAGCAGCACTGCGCCGCCGTCAACGCCCTTGGCTCCCTGGACGTAGTCCAGTCCGGCATCGGCTGCCGCTGGATCGATATTCTCGACGCCGCCCATGACCCAAGCTCCCATGCCAGCCTTGTTCAGCAGCTCTACGGCACGATCAGCTACAGCTGGATCAACAACAGCAACCATGCCCACACCCAGGTTCAGGGTGCGCTCAAGGTCAGGCTGTGGCACGTTGCCCAGCTGGGCGATGGTGGAGAAGACTGCTGGCAGGGACCAGGTCGAGCGGTCCACACGGGCCATCAGGCCCTGGGGCAGCACGCGAGCCAGGTTGGCAGCCAGGCCCCCACCGGTGACGTGGCTGAAGCCGTGCACGCCGAAGTTCTCGCCGTCGTTCAGCTCGCCCACCAGATCCAGGCAAGCGGTGGTGTAGATGCGGGTCGGAACCAGCAGTTCCTCGCCCAAGGTCTTGCCGAACTCTGCAACTTCGCGTTCCAGCTCCCACTTGGCGTGGGCGATGACGCGGCGCACCAGCGAGTAGCCGTTGGAGTGGATGCCCGAGGACGCCATGCCGATGACGACGTCGCCGGCCTGCACGCGCTCCGGGCCCAGCAGCTGGTCAGCTTCGATGACACCGGTAGCAGCACCGGCAACATCGTATTCGTCCTCGGCTAGCAGGCCCGGGTGCTCCGCGGTTTCGCCGCCAACCAGCGCGGTGCCGGCCAGCTTGCAGCCTTCCGCGATGCCGCGCACGATATCCGCGATGCGCTCCGGGACGACCTTGCCGGTGGCGATGTAGTCGGTCATGAACAGAGGCTTGGCGCCCACCACGACAATATCGTCGACCACCATGCCGACCAGGTCCTGGCCGATGGTGTCGTGGATGTCCAGCTTCTGGGCGATGGCAACCTTGGTGCCTACCCCGTCGGTGGAGGTAGCCAAGTACGGCTTCTTGTAACCGGTCAGGAACGATACATCGAAGAGCCCGGCGAAGCCGCCGACCCCTCCGACAACGCCCGCGGTGTGGGTTGCCTTGATCGCGCCCTTCATCAACTCAACGGCACGGTCACCGGCCTCAACGTCAACGCCGGCACCGGCATAGGTGATGGAAGTTGGCTGCTGATCATTGCCGCTCATGGCAGTCGGTTCCTTTTCTGTTCTGGGCGCCGCATTTCCGGCGCCCTTTGCAACGAGATGGTTGGGATCGTGGAGGGGATTAGCTGTTGGTTTCGAACTCGGCATCAGGACCTGGCTCGCAGCCGCCCTGGTTGCTGCGCTCCAGCAGGTTCTTGCCGCGGCGCTCCTCGTTCGGCAAGGCGATCGGGTACTCGCCGGTGAAGCACGCGGTGCACAGGCGCTCGCGCGGCTGGCGGGTCGCTTCGATCATGCCGTCTTCGGAAATGTAGGCCAAGGAGTCCGCGCCGATGGAGGTCGCGATCTCAGCCACGGCAGCGCCGTTGGCGATCAGCTCGGCACGCGAGGCGAAGTCGATGCCGTAGAAGCAAGGCCACTTGACCGGAGGCGAGGAGATCTTCACATGCACCTCGGCGGCACCGGCCTCGCGCAGCATGCGCACCACCGCGCGCTGGGTGTTGCCGCGGACGATCGAATCATCCACCACCACGACGCGCTTGCCGCGCAGCACGGTTTCCAGCGCATTGAGCTTGAGCTTGATGCCCAGCTGGCGCAGGGTCTGCGATGGCTGGATGAAGGTACGGCCCACGTAGGCGTTCTTCACGAAGCCGTGGGTGAATGGAATGCCCGATTCCTCGGCGTAGCCGATGGCGGCCGGGGTGCCGGACTCCGGAACCGGGATCACGATGTCCGCGTCCGCGCTGTTCTCGCGGGCCAGCTGGCGGCCCATTTCCACGCGGGATTCGTAGACCGAGCGGCCGGCAATGGCAGCATCGGGACGAGCCAGGTAGACGTACTCGAAGACGCAGCCCTTGGGGGTGGCTTCGGCGAAGCGGGTGGAACGCACGCCGTTCTCGTCGATGGCGATCATTTCGCCGGGTTCGATTTCGCGGATGAACGAGGCGCCAACGGTAGCCAGTGCAGGCTGCTCCGAAGCAACAACCCAGCCTCGGTCCAGCCGGCCCAGGACCAGGGGGCGAACACCATGCGGGTCGCGGGCTGCGTAGAGGGTGTCCTCGTTCATGAAGACGAAGCAGAAGGCGCCTTCGATCTTCGGCAGCAGCTCCAGCGCGGTTTCTTCCAGCGACTGGCCTTCGGAACCGGCCAGCAAGGCGGTGACCAAGGCGGTGTCGGTGGTGTTGCCCTGGGCGAGTTCGCCGCGGACCTTGCCGCCTTCGGCCTGCTGCTTGGCGGAGACCATATCGGCCAGATCAGCGGAGTTGGTCAGATTGCCGTTGTGGGCCAGGGCGACGGTACCGGCCTGGGTCGGGCCCAAGGTCGGCTGCGCATTGGCCCAGTGGCTGGCACCGGTGGTCGAGTAGCGGCAGTGGCCGATAGCCAGCTGGCCGGCCATGGAGTTCAGCGTATTCTCGTCGAACACCTGGGAGACCAGGCCCATGTCCTTGTAGACGTTGATACGCGCACCGTCGCTCGTGGCAATACCAGCGGATTCCTGTCCGCGGTGCTGCAGGGCATACAGGCCGTAATAGGTGAGTTTTGCGACCTCTTCGCCAGGAGCCCAAACGCCAAAAACGCCGCATTCATCCTGCGGCCCCTTTTCGTTTGGAAGCAGGTCGTGATTTAAGAATCCATCGCCACGCGCCATGTTGGTTATTCTCTCATGTTCCAGTTGGTCGACACCGACCAAAAATGTGGTGGGTGGCGGCCAGGTGCGCGGCCGCCTGCTCTTCTAATTCAGGAGAAAAGCTGCCTAGCCTTGTAGTCCGCTGGAGTCAGTGTCCTCGGCCAGAGGAACTGCCAGATGCTTGGTGGTTTTGCGTGAGGTCACGCGATCAACAATCACATACGCCAATGCGCCGATGCCTACGCCCAGGCCTGCACCGAATATGGCGAAGAATCCGGACGCCGAGGTGCGGGTGTAATCCTGCGATGGTTCGCCAAGCAGGCCAATGATGAGACCGGCTAGCGCGCCAAGGACCGCGAAAGTCAAAATGAACGGCCAGAACTTGGGCGACGAGTGAATATGCACTTCAACACTCTGATCGGCAGAAGACGGGGTAGCGGGGTGTTGCTCCATACCCTTAAGGGTACTCAATAAGTGGTAGGTGCGCTGACAAGTCTGCCCTAAGTCCCGAAGCATGCAATTGCCCAGTCTGCAAGGCCTCGGCCCAGCCGATACGCCCAGTAGCAAGGGAAAGCCAGAGCTCAGCAGGCATTTCGACTACATTCGGAGGTGTTCCGCGGGTGTGCCGGGGACCCGCTATGCACTGAGTCACACCGAAGGGCGGAACGCGTACCTCGACCGAGTTGCCCTCGGCGCGGGAGGCCAGCTCCTCCAGCGAAAAGCGCACCGCGGTGGCGAGCACCGGGCGGGCTATTTTTCCTTGTCCCTGCGTGGTTCCGGACCATTCGCGCAGGGCCGCTCGGCCAGCGGTTTCATCAACGCGCCGTTTGATTGCCATGGGTCGATTCCACTTTCTCTCAATGACGGAGAAACGTCATATTTGCGTGCGCTGGGCATCTACTGTGGATCTGGAAAACCGAGAAATCCAGCCATGCCAACTCTAGTTCAGCCAACGCAGCGCCGGTTGGATGCCGGCATGATGCTGTGCCGAAGACTTCCATGGGGCGCTTTGGGCTTGCTGGCGCCGAATTCGCCCCTCGGCCCGGTGCCAGGCGGGCGGCCAGATGGACGGGGCCTGCGGCTAATGCCTGCGCGTCATAGACGCGGTTGACCCGCTGGATCTCCGGTAAACTCGACCGGGTGAAGGTACTGGTTATTGGCCCAGGCGGCCGTGAGCATGCAATTGTCCGTGCACTGAGTGCAGACCCCTACGTCAACGAAGTTCATTGCGCCCCCGGCAACGCCGGTATCGCACAGGACGTCACTACCCACGCGATCGATGCGCAGGATCCTGCCGCAGTCGTCGCGCTCGCCCGGGAACTGGGCAGCGATCTGGTGGTCGTCGGCCCCGAAGCGCCGCTGGCTTCCGGTGTTTCCGATGCGCTGATCGCAGCGCAGATCCCGGTCTTCGGCCCGACCCAGGCTGCCGCGCAGCTCGAAGCGTCCAAGGCTTTTGCCAAGAACGTCATGGCTGCCGCTGAGGTTCCCACCGCCATGGCCCATGTGGCCACCAACCGCGAGGAAGCCGCCAGCGCGCTGGATGACTTCGGTGCGCCGTACGTGGTCAAGGACGATGGCCTGGCCGCCGGCAAGGGCGTCGTGGTCACCGGCGATCGCGACGAAGCGCTGGAGCACGCAGAAGCCTGTTTTGCCGCCGGCGGAACCGTAGTGATCGAAGAATTCCTCGATGGCCCAGAAGTTTCCCTGTTTGTCATCTGCGATGGCAAGCATGCTGTTCCGCTGGCCCCGGCACAGGACTTCAAGCGCATCTTCGAAAACGACGAAGGCCCGAACACCGGTGGCATGGGTGCCTACTCGCCGCTGGAATGGCTGCCGGAGAGCTTCGTCGACGAGGTCATGGACCGCGTCGCCTACCCGACCCTGCGCGAAATGGAAAAGCGCGGCACCCCATTCACCGGCGTGCTGTACTGCGGCTTGGCGATCACCAAGCGCGGCATCCGCGTCATCGAGTTCAATGCCCGCTTCGGCGACCCGGAAACCCAGGCTGTCCTTGCCCGGCTGAAGACTCCGCTGGGCGGTGTGCTGCTGGCTGCCGCCAAGGGCCGGCTCGATGATGCCGAGCAGCTGACCTGGTCCGCGCAGACCGCAGTTGATGTGGTCATCGCCGCCGAGAACTACCCGGACACCCCGGTCAAGGGAGCGGTGATCTCCGGGCTGGAGGCAGCCAACGGAATTGACGGCGTGCACGTGATGCATGCCGGAACTTCCGCGGATGCTGAAGGGAACATCATTGTTTCCGGTGGCCGCGTACTGGCCGTGGTGGGCCTGGGCGATGGCCTCGCCGCGGCCCGCGCCGCAGCGTACGCCGGGGTTGCCGAGATCAGCTGGGACGGTGCCCAGTCGCGCACCGACATTGCGTTGAAGGCCGAACGCGGCGAAATCGCCATCGCCAACGAAAGCAAGTAGAGGACTACAGAACTCATGGCAGGATTCCAGACTGAAGTGCTCGACCTAGAAGGTTGGGACCATTACTACTCGGGCAAGGTACGCGACCTGTACGTGCCTGCGGGCGCCAGCTTCGAAGGCACCGACCGTGTCCTCGTGGTGGCCTCCGACCGCATCAGCGCCTACGACTTCGTGCTGGCCAGCGAAATCCCGGACAAGGGCAAGGTGCTGACCCAGCTCAGCCTCTGGTGGTTCGAGCAGCTGGGCGACTTCGCCAACCATGTCATCTCCACCGATGTTCCAGCCGAGGTGGCCGGACGCGCGATGGTGTGCAAGAAGCTGGAGATGTACCCGATCGAGTGCATCGCCCGCGGATACCTGACCGGATCGGGCCTGGCCGAGTACAAGGCCTCGCAGACCGTGTGCGAGCTGCCACTGCCGGCAGGACTGGTGGATGGCTCGCGCCTGGAACCGGCGCTGTTCACCCCATCGGCCAAGGCCGAGGTGGGGGAGCACGACGAGAACATCTCCTTCGAGCAGACCGTGGAACGCGTTGGCGCCGAAGTTTCCGAGGCGCTGCGGGAGAAGACCGTGGCCCTGTACGAGCAGGCCGAGCAGATCGCCCGCGCGCGCGGCATCATCCTGGCCGATACCAAGGTGGAGTTCGGAGCTGATCCGGCCACCGGCGAGATCACCCTGGGCGATGAGGTGCTGACCCCGGATTCCTCGCGTTTCTGGGATGCCGAATCCTACAAGCCGGGCCAGGCGCAGGCCAGCTTCGACAAGCAGTTCGTCCGCGACTGGCTGACCTCCGCCGAATCGGGTTGGGACAAGAACTCGGGCGAAGAACCGCCTCAGCTGCCAGCCGGAATCATCGAGAAGACCCGTGCCCGCTACATCGAGGCCTACGAACGGCTCACCGGCCAGGTCTTCAGCGCCTAGGCGCAGGCGAAGAACAACCACGCACGGCAAAGCCCTCCGCTGATCGAAGTGATCTGCGGAGGGCTTTGCGCTGTCCTGGACGGGATCAGACCAGCGAGTCCTTCCACGCCTTGTGCAGGGCCGCGAAGCGCCCCTCATCGGCAATCAGCTGCGCTGGGGTGCCGTCCTCGGTGATCTTGCCATCGTGGACCACCAGCACGCGGTCCGCGATCTGCACGGTGGACAGGCGGTGCGCGATGATCAGCGCGGTGCGGTTGCCCAGCAGGGTTTGCAGTCCGCGCTGCACTGCCCGTTCCGAAGGGATATCCAGGGAGCTGGTGGCCTCATCAAGGATCAGCACCGCAGGATCGGCAAGGAAGGCGCGGGCAAAGGAAATCAGCTGGCGCTGGCCGGCCGAGACCCGTCCGCCTCGCTTGTTCACGTCGGTGCCGTAGCCCTCAGGCAGATCCAAGATGAACTCGTGGGCGCCGACCGCACGGGCGGCGTACTCGATATCCTCCGGCGAGGCGCCCGGCCGGCCCAGCGCGATGTTCTCGGCCACCGATCCGGAGAAGAGGAACGCCTCCTGGGTGACCATCACCACGTGCTGGCGCAGTTCCTTGTTCGACAGCTCGTTGATCGGCACCGAATCCAGTTCCAAGGTGCCCGAACGCAGGTCGTAGAAGCGGGCAATGAGCTTGGCCAGCGTGGACTTGCCGGCACCGGTCTGGCCTACCACGGCCACCGTTTGGCCCGCCGGGATCCGCAGGTCGAATTCCTCCATGATCACCGGGCCCTCGCCGTAGCCGAAGACCGCATCCTTGAAGACCAGCTCGCCGGCCACCTTGCGGATGGTGCGAGGGGCCGCAGGCTCGCGCACCGTCGGTTCTTCCTCCAGCAGCCCCGAAACCTTCTCCAGGGCGGCGGTGGCCGACTGCAGCGAGGAATAGAACATGGCGATCTGCTCGACTGGCTGGAACAGGCGCTTGGAGGCCAGCAGGATGGCCACCATCGCACCGACCTGCATGGTGCCGTCGATGATGCGGAATCCGCCGTAGGCGAGCAATGCCGCCACCGTCAGGTTGCCGATCAGGACCAGTCCCGGCTGCAGGACGCCGAAGAGGTTGAAGGAACGCACCGAGTTCACCCGGTACTGCTCCGCGAGATCCGAGTAGTTCGCGTCGTTGGCTTCCTCGCGGCGGAAGGCCTTGACCGCGCGGATGCCGGTCATGGTTTCCACGAAGGTGGAGATGACCTTGGCCGAGACCACGCGGGATTCGCGGTAGAGCAGCTCGGAGCGGCGCTGGTACCAGAAGAAGAGGATCGCTACCGGAAGGACGGCCACGCAGACCACCAGGCCGCTGCGCCAGTCGAGGAAGAAAATCGAGACCAGGGTGAAGACCACGAACACGCAGGAGGAGGCCAGTTCCGAGACGCCTTGATCGAGCAGCTCGCGCAGCGTTTCCAGATCGGAGGTCTGCCGGGAAATGATCCGCCCGGAGGTGTAGTTCTCGTGGAATTCGAGGCTCAGCCGCTGGGTATGGCGGAAGACCTGCTGGCGCAGATCCAGGAGCATCGCCTGGGAGATCTTCGCCGCGCTGGTGATGTACCAGGAGAGCAGCACGCCGCTGAGCACGGCGCACACGATGTATCCGGCCCCGGTCATCCCCAGGGCACCCCAGTTGCCTTCGCGCACCTGCGGCAGGGTCCAGTCGATCGAGAAGGCGATCAGCACCGGAAGCAGCACGCGTGCCGCGTTGGAGAACAGCACCAGCACCACGGTGAGGACGAAAAGCTTCTTCTGCGGCACGGCCAGCGAGGCCAGCAGCCGGAAGGAACGTTGCCGCACGACCTTGCGTTCGGCGGCAGAGAGCTTGATGGCGTCTTCATTGGCGACGCCCAGTGGCTTGCTCATCGGGAGACCTCCACGGTGGCTGGCTGGTCTTCGTCATCCAGGCTGGCGATGACGAATCGGTAATGCTCATTGGTGCTCAACAGGTGGGCGTGGCTTCCCACCGCGTCGATGCGGCCATCGCGCAGCAGCGCCACGCGGTCGGCGAGCATCACGGTCGAGGGCCGGTGGGCCACGATCAGCGTGGTGGTTCCGGCCAGGACTTCGCGCAGCCTCTCGGTGACCAGTTCCTCGGTGCGCACATCCAGGGCGGACAGCGGATCGTCGAGGACCAGCACGCTCGGGCGCGCTGCGATGGCGCGGGCCAAGGCGATGCGCTGGCGCTGCCCGCCCGATAGCGACAGGCCTTCCTCGCCGATCAAGGTGTCTACCCCTTCGGGCAACGCGTAGGCAAACTGCGCCTGGGCGACGTCCAGGGCTTCGGCGAGCAGGGCTTCGCGCTGCTGCTCATCCAGGTTTTCCGGGGCGCCGAGCAGCACGTTGCCGCGGATGGAGGTGGAGAATAAGGTGGTGTCCTCGAAAGCCACGGCGATCTCGGTTCGCAGTTCCTGGAGGTCCCAGTCCTTGACGTCCTGTCCGTGGATGAGCACCTCGCCGGAGGTCGCTTCATGCAGGCGCGGAACCAGGTTCAGCAAGGTGGACTTGCCCGAACCGGTGATGCCGACAAGGGCCATGGTTTCCCCGGGACGGATCTCCAGATTGATGTCGGCCAGGATCGGCCGGTGGGTACCGGCGGTATCCGGGTAGGCGAAGCGCACATGCTCCAGCTTCACGCTGCCATCGCGTTCTGCAGGGACCCGGGGCTGCGCGGGGGAATCGATGTCATTGATTGAATCCATGACCTCGAAGTGGCGGTCCAGCGCAGTTTTGGTGCTCAGTGTCATGCCCAGCAGCATTCCCATGCCCTCGACGGGGCCGGCGATGACCGCGGCGATGGCGAAGTAGGCCACCAGCGAGCCGACGCTCAGCGTGCCGTTGGCGACCTGGGCAATGCCGATCAGCAGGCCGATGCCCAGAATGGTTTCAGGCACCGCAACGACGGTGAGCAGGAAGCTGGCCAGCGTCTTGGCCTTGGTTATTTCGGTTTCCTGCAGGGACTTTGCCTGGGCGCTGAAGCCCGCGTAGACATGCGGCCCGCGGCCGAAGGCCTTGATGACGCGGATGCCGTGCACTGATTCTTCCACCGCGGTGGCCAGGTCCCCAGCCTGGTCCTGGCTGCGGCGGCTGGCGGCCCGGTAGTCGTTGCGGAAACGGTAGGCCTTGATGGCAATCGGGATAGATCCCAGCAGGTAGAGCAGTCCCAGGATCCATGAATGGGTGAACATCAGCACCAGCCCGGTGATGACGGTGACGGTTTCAACAACCAGCATCATCGCGCCGAACGCGAGCCAGCGGCGCAACAAGGAGAGATCCGACATGGAGCGGGAGAGAAGCTGCCCCGAGCCCCAGCGTTCGTGGAACGCCACGGGCAGGCGCTGCAGGTGCTTGTAGAAGCGGATGCGCATCTGCGCTTCAAGGCCTGCTGCGGGATTCAGCACGAATTGGCGGCGCAGGAAGATCAGCAGGGCTTCGACAAGGCCCAATGCGGCAACGATGCCAACAGAGAGCCACACCTCCGAGGCTGCCCCATCACGATGCAGGACGACATTGACCAGCCAGGCGAGCACCTGGGGGATGGCCAGCGCGACAATTCCGGCGCCGAGCGCGCAGAGGAAACCGCAAAAGAGCCGGGGGAAGATCGGCTTGACGAATGGAGCAAGCCGTTTCAGTGTTGCGGAGAGCGGGACCGGATCTTTCGAACCGGCCTGTTGAGCTTGAGCCACGGTACCCCGCATTCGTCCAGAAGTTTGACAGAGTTACAGACTACCGGCAGTAGTTGGGATAATTCAATCAATAGGCAACTATTGGAAAGAAGTGCTTCACATTGGAGGCAAATAATCCCCGGTCGAGCACCAAGAAGGTGCTTGACCGGGGATTACCCGAAGAAATTTCGTGGCTTAGTCGCGGGCAGCCAGGGTAACCATGATGGCTTCCGGCGGGCAGGCGAAGCGAATCGGAGCGAAGCGCGAGGTGCCCACGCCAGCGGAAACATTCAACGGAACGGTGTTGCCGTTGTATTCCCAATCGCTCAGGCCGCGGGCGCGCCACGTAGGCAGATCGCAGTTGGAGACCAATGCGCCATAGCCCGGGATGCACACCTGGCCGCCGTGGGTGTGGCCAGCGAAAATGACATCAGCCTTCGCCTCGGTGAATTGGTCAAGAACCCGCTGGTAGGGCGCGTGGGTGAGCGCAATGCGCACGTGGGGCGCCTGGCTGCTTGAGGAGGAACCACGCGGCCAGCCAGCGAAGAGGTCCCGGTCGATGTGCGGATCATCCACGCCGGTAAGATCCAGGCGCAGGCCATTGAGCACCGTGGAATGCGCACGGTTGGACATGTTGATCCAGCCGGCTCCGCCGAAGGCCCGGTGCATTTCTTCGAACGGCAACTGGTCCCGCGGGGCAGGGTTGGGAGTTCCGGTGGAAGGAGCCAAATACCTGAACGGGTTCTTCAGCTTCGGAGCGTAGTAGCAATTGGACCCGGGAACGAAGGCGCCAGGGAAAGCCATCAGCGGTTCCAGCGCCTTGATCAAAGCCGGCACGGCCTTGCGGTGGCTGAGGTTATCCCCGGTGTTGATGACAAAGTCGGGCTTCAGATCAGCCAGACCGCGCAGCCACTGGGTTTTGGCTTCCTGCCCTGGAACCATGTGGATGTCCGAAAGGTGCAGGACCTTGATGTCGCCGTATCCGCGGGGCAGGACCTTAATCGATTCGTGGCGCAGCCCGAACTTTTGGGCCTCCAGCATGCCATAGCCCACCAGAGCTCCGCCGATGGCCAGAGCGCCGGTGGCGGCAAGGGCCGCAGTACCGCTGGCATGACGTAATGCCGAAGCGAAATTATTCTGTTCAACCATGACTTCTGTGCCATCGTCCTTTCAAGCCCGGAGGCAACTTCTGGTGGAGTTCTCCTATGCCAATCTAAACCGAAAGGCCGCGTCCAACCAAAGTTGAACGCGGCCTTTCGAATATTCAGCTAGTCATCGGACTTCTTGCCGTTGCCGTTTCCATTGCCGTTTCCGTTGCCCTTGTTATCGGAGTCGGGCTTCGGCGAGGATTCTTCCTTAGGCTTGGAATCTTCCTTCGACTCTTCCTTGTCATTGTCCTTCTCATCCGAGTCGGACTTGGAATCGTCTTCTTCCTTCGGCTTTGGCGGAGGCGGCTGGCGACGGGCCGAACCGAAGTTGTTCCGCTCGTATTCGTGCACGGCCTCCTCCATGAAGTCCACCCACAGCGGGGCGGCGAAGGTCGAGGAATCGACCATCCAAGGGGCCTTCTTGTCGTTGACCATCGCGCCGTGCATCTGGTTCTTCTCTTCGCCGGCCTTGCCCTTGAGTCGGCCGACCCAGGTGGCGGTGGAAATTCCGGTGGTGTAGCCGACGAACCAGGTCGAGGACGCGTAGTTGTTGGTACCGGTCTTGCCAGCGATTGGGCCGTCGACGCGGCCCTTGGAGACGCGGTTGGTGGCGATCTTCTTCAGGGTGCCGTTCAGATCGGCAACGTAGGTCGGGTCGATTTCCTGGGAGCAGGATTCCTTCTTGACCTTGTACTCGTTGCCGTCCTTGTCGGTCACGCTGTTGATGGCGCGTGGTTCGCAGTACTCGCCCTTGTTGGCGAATGCAGCGAATGCGGCGGCCTGGGACAGCGGGGTGATTTCTGCCGAGCCGATGATGAACGAAGGGTTCGAAGGCGAGATCGGGGCAGGGCCGCCCTTGGCGCCCTGATCCAGTACGCCAAGCTTCTTGGTGTAATCGGCGATGGTGCACAGGTCGGTCTTGTAGGCCTCCTGCACGGTCGCGGTATTGATCGACCAGTACAGGCCGGTATCCACGGTCATCGAGCGGTAGAAGCCAGGCGATGCATTCTTCGGTTCCCAATTAGAACCAACAGTTGTCGTTCCTCCGGGAAGGCAAGATGCCCGCCACTTGGAGCCGGGTACGAAAACCTGCTTCTTGGCATTGATCTTGTCGTACATGCGGTTGCCTTCGGACAGCCAGCCCAAGGTGGTGTACGGCTTCATGGTAGAACCACCCTGGAACCCGCCAGCGCCACCCAGGGAACGCTCGACAGCGAAGTTGTAATAGGTGTTCTCGCCCGAGTTCTTGACTTCCGGACCGTAGGTGGTGTTCTGCGCCATGGTCAGGATCTTGCCGGTGCCCGGCTCGACCGAAACGATCGAGGAGTAAATGTCGGTGTTGGACTTGGCCTTTGGATCGATAGCCTTCGCTGCGTCCTTGGCGGCCTTCTTGTTCAGCTTGCTGTTCAGGGTGGTCTTGACGGTCAAGCCGCCACGGTACAGCAGGCCTTCGCGATCTTCCTTGGTCTTGCCATAGGTGTCATCGGAAAGGATCAGATTGGTGACGTAGTCGCAGAAGTAGGCATTTTCCTTGGCCGCGGTGCAACCGGAAGGGGACGTGCGCGGATCCAGTTCCAGGTCCGACTTCACCGCCTTGTCGTATTCCTTCTTGGTGATTGCGCCGGTGCGGTACATGTTGCCCAGCACCTTGTTGCGGCGGTCGATGGATCGCTCAGGGTTGTTGATCGGGTTGTAGACGTTTGGCAGCTGGACCATGCCGGCAAGCATGGCCGACTGCTGCACGTTCAAGTCCTTGGCATCGGTTGAGTAGAAGTGCTGAGCGGCAGCCTGCACGCCGTACTCGCGACCCGAGAAGAGCACCAGGTTCAGGTAGCCCTCCAGGATCTGGTCCTTGGACATTTCCTTCTCGATGGCCACCGCGTACTTCAGCTCGCGGATCTTATCCGAGTAGCCCTTCTGGCCGGAAACAGTGGATTCGTCCGAACCGGTGAGCACCTGGTTATTCACTAGCAGGTTGTTCACGTACTGCTGGGTCAGGGTGGAAGCACCAGAGCGGCTCGAAGAGGTGAGGTTGCCAACTACTGCACGGGCGATGCCCTTGGGGTCGATGCCCTTGTGCTCGTAGAAACGCTCATCTTCCACCGAGATGATCGCCTTGCGCATGTTTGGCGAGATGTCATCTAGCTTCACAGGCTGGCGATTTTGCTGGTAGAAGTTCGCAATGGCCTTGCCATCAGCGTCAAGGATCGTGGAAGGCTCCGGGATGGGGAGCTTTTCAAACGAGCTCGGGAGCGCGCTGACGATGTTGTTACCGGTGGTCAAACCGGTTTTTGCGATAGCTGCAATGGGCACGAGCATGCCTGCTGCGAGCACACCACACAGGGCGCTGATTCCGAAGAATGCAACGACTTTTCCCAGGGTGGTAGCGGTATCAAAAAAAGGGGACTTCTTGGCTGCCATACCCACTAGTTTACAAGGACGCGCTAACGTATCGAGTATGACTAAATGGGAATACGCCACTTTGCCGCTTTTGATTCACGCTACGAAGCAGATTTTGGACCAGTGGGGTGACGATGGCTGGGAGCTGGTAACCGTGGTTCCAGGCCCCAACGGCTCATCTCCAGTGGCCTACATGAAGCGTCCGAAAGCGTAACTAGCAACAACATTTACTGAAGGAGAAATCCCATGCAAGAAGCTACTTCCTCGCGTGTCGAGGCTCGTCTGGCCGAGCTCGGTCATGCCTTGCCAGCTGTGGCAAAGCCGGTAGCCGCCTACCTGCCAGCCGTTACCACCGGCAACTATGTCTACACCTCTGGCCAGCTTCCGCTGATTAAGGGTGAACTCACAGCCGTTGGAAAGGTTGGTGCCGAGGTTTCGGCCGAGGAGGCGAAGGCCCAGGCGCAGACCGCTGCGCTTAACGCGCTAGCCGCCATCAAGGCCGAAATTGGTGATCTAGATCGCATTAAGCGCATCGTGAAGGTTGTCGGTTTCGTGTCGTCGGCACCGGACTTCACCGGACAGCCAGGCGTCATCAACGGGGCATCGGAGTTCTTCGGCGAGGTACTCGGCGATGCAGGCTTGCACGCACGCTCGGCCGTCGGCGTTGCCGTTCTGCCGCTGGATGCACCTGTCGAGGTCGAGGTCATCGCCGAATTTGAGTAATTCAAGCCAGATTCCTGCTGCGCGGTCCCGACGGGCATTCCCGGCGGGGCCGCGCAGCGGTATGGTGCGCCGGCTCTTTGATTTGCCACCGCATCAAATTGCCACCGCCGAAAACTGGTTCTCTTTCGGTTCGCGCACGCCGCGCACCCCGCGGCGCGCGTCCTCCATCTGCCTTGTGAGGGATTCTTCCCACGGCGTGGAGACCTATCTGACTTATCGCCCCGGGGGCTCCCCACTGGGCAACGTGGCCTTTCCAGGCGGCAGCCACGAGGCGAGCGACCGTGCCACCTACCAATGGTTCGGTCCGAGCCTGTCCCAATGGTCCAAGCGCATGGACATGCTGGACCAGCAGTTGGCGCAGGCATACATCGTTTGCGCCATCCGCGAGCTTTTCGAAGAGACCGGAATCCTGCTGGCCGGCACCGATGAGCAATCCGTGGTCGAAATGACCGATGCAGAAGACTGGATGACCGCCCGCGAAGCAATCGCCGGACAGGACCTGGCCTTCGACGAATTCCTGCGCCGCCGCGGACTGGGCTTGCGCACAGACCTTTTGCGTCCGGTATCCCACTGGCTCAACCCGAACTTTGCCCTGCGCCGCTTCGACACCTGGTACTTCACTGCCACCGTGCCCAACCGCCAGGAGGCTGCCTTGCTGCGCGGCAAAGGCAAATGGGGGCGCTGGTGTGCCGCCGGGGAAATATTGGCCAAACGCAGCACCAGCGAGCTGGGGGACAGCGTTGGCCAACCCAACACAGTGAACCTCGCGCTCTCGGAGATTAGCTACCCGGCGGTGGAAATGATCCTGGAAGCCATGGCGGAGGCCAATGGAGTGGTCGCCTACCTTTCGCGGGCCCGTTCGTTGAATCTCAAGCATCCGGACCTGCTGGTGCGCGATGGCATTTACTATCTGGAAGTCCTTGGCTCCATGAGCGCTGAATCCTCCCGCCCATGGCAGACTACTGCCGGGCACTGAGAGCAGAAACTTAAACAAAGCAGGCCGGGAATCCTTGAAGGATTCCCGGCCTGTTTGCATCACTGCGGTTTAGCGCGAGCGCTGGCGCAGACGCTGGATATCCAGGATCACGACGGCGCGTGCTTCCAGGCGCAGCCAGCCGCGCTGCACGAACTCGGCCAGAGCCTTGTTCACGGTTTCGCGGGAAGCACCAACGAGCTGAGCCAGCTCTTCCTGAGTCAGTTCGTGGGCAACCAGGATGCCGTCGGTAGCTGGGCGACCGAAGCGGTCAGCCAGATCCAACAGAGCCTTGGCAACACGGCCAGGAACGTCAGAGAAGACCAGATCGGCCAGGGACTCATTGGTACGACGCAGACGTGCAGCCAGAGCCTGCAGCAGCTGGATCGAGACCTCAGGGGAGTTCAAGATAGCCTTGCGCATGTTCTCGTGGCTCAGGCCCGCCAAGCGGGTCTCGGACACGGCGGTTGCAGTTGCGTTGCGTGGGTGTGGATCGAACAATGCCATCTCGCCAAACAGTTCGCCTGGGCCAAGAACAGCAATCAGGTTCTCGCGACCATCCGAAGAGGTGCGACCCAGCTTGATCTTGCCCGAAACGATGAAGTACAGACGGTCACCCTGATCGCCTTCACGGAACACCGATGCGCCGCGGGAGAGATCAACCTCGGTCAATTCTTCGGTTAGCGCGGCGAATACTTCATCACCAAGCGACGCAAACAGTGGCGCGCGACGCAGTACCTCGATATCCATTAAATCTCCTGTCAACAGTAGTAGGCGCTTACTTCATTGTGCCGTATTCGGTAACAATGTGACAGTTTCCACACGTGGTTTAACCAAGAAAATGTTGAAAATCACGCACATTCGACTAAAACTCGCGAATCTGCTCGCAGAAATCCATCAGCTTCTAAGGGTACCTTGGGTCTATACGAACTTTATGAATGAACTGGGGTCTTGGTGCTCGGAATTTTCAGCTGGCTCGACGTAGTCATCTGCGCTGTTTTGCTGACGTTTTTCGTTGTTGGAGTTCGTCGAGGTTTTCTGCTGACCATTGGCGACATGCTCGGCCTGATTGTCGGCGGCGTCGCCGCATTCTTCGCCATCCCGCTGGTTTCCACCTTCGCCACGAACCCCTGGTGGCGGGTCGGCCTGATGATAGCTACCGCAGCCGTGCTGATCATTCTCGGGCAAGCTCTGGGACGGGTGATTGCAACTCGCATCCGCCACTGGATGAATGTCGATTTCCTGCGTGCCGCGGACCGCATTGCCGGTGGCGTGCTGTCGGTGTTCATTACCGCCACAATCATCGGTGGCTTGGCCTTTTCCACTTCAAGCATGGGTATTCCAAGGCTTTCGCTGGAGATCAGCAAGTCCAAGATGATCGACTCGATTCGTGGCCTGACACCCGAGTTTGTCGATGCCGCGATTTCCACCGCACGCTCCAAGGTGATCGCCGAAACCCTCCCCGCATTCCTGGAGCCTTTCGCGCCCCCGGTCCAGGCGCCGGCCAACACCGAATGGGCAGCTAACGACCTGCAGCTGGCCGCTGCCCAATCGGCCGCCAAGATCTCCGGTACCGCGGTGCAATGCGGTGTGAACCTGACCGGCTCAGGCTTCGTTGTCGACCACGAACTGGTCATGACCAACGCGCACGTGGTCGCCGGATTGAGCGCGGCAACCGTGGAGGTCGGCGGTGACGAAGTTCACCGCGGAAAGGTTGTTTATTTCGATCCCAAGGCCGACATCGCGCTGCTTTACGTCGAAGGGCTGGAGGCAGAGCCTATCGACCTCGCCGCTGATGACCTGATGCGCGGCGACTCGGCAACCTTTGTCGGGCACCCAGCGGGCGGCCCGCAGCAGATCCGCGGAGCCTTGATCGCTTCCCGTGCCTTCGTCTCCATTGCCAATATCTATGGCGCGGACCCATCTCGAATCTCTGTCTACCAGCTCACCGCGGAAGTAGCCCAGGGCAATTCCGGCGGACCGCTGCTGGATGAATCCGGCGACGCGGTGGGCTTGATCTTCGCCAAGTCGCGCAGCGATGACGAGGTCGGCTTCGCCCTGAGCCTCGAAGAGATCGAGAACGCCATGGAGCTGGGCGGCGATCGGCGCACCAGCATCAAAACAGGCGACTGCGTCACCGGCTAGAGCTTGCGGCTATTTGCCCAGCAAATGCGCGAGCTGCTGAACCGCCAGCTTGTAGCCGTGCACGCCCGCACCGATGATGATCGAGCTGGCTACCGGCGAGATGAAGGAATGGTGGCGGAACGCTTCACGCTTGTGCACGTTCGAGATGTGCACCTCGATGGCTGGCAACTGCACGCCGCTGATGGCATCGGCAATAGCCACAGAGGTATGGGTGAATGCGCCGGGGTTCATGATGATGCCGGCTGCGGTAGTGCGGGCCTCGTGAATCGCGTCGATGAGCACACCCTCATGGTTGGACTGCAAGGCGCGCAATTCGAAGCCGAGGGCCGCAGCGGTTTCCCGGGCCAGCTGCTCAACATCGGCCAGGGTGTCGTGGCCATAGATTTCCGGCTCCCGGGTGCCCAGCAGATTCAGGTTGGGGCCGTTGAGCAGCAAGATGGTGTTCGATGCGTTCTCAGTCATGAACTCAAATCTATTACACAACCGGGAAATTCCCGCCCGAATTCTTTGGCCCCGTAATACAAGAAGCCGCCGTTCGTCCACACCAGCGGTGTGGACGAACGGCGGCTTGCTGCACTGGGGCGTGCTGAGGCTATTTGCCCATGGACTGCGCGATCTGGCTCATCACCGTTGAATCGGACAGCGTGGTGGCATCGCCGACCTCGCGGCCCTCGGCCACGTCCTTGAGCAGGCGGCGCATGATCTTGCCCGAGCGGGTCTTAGGCAGTTCCGGAACCACCAGCACATGCTTCGGCTTGGCGATCGGGCCGATGTCCTTGCCCACGTGGTTGCGCAGGGTCGCCACCACATCCTCGCCTTCCGCCGGCTCGGTCTGCAGGATCACGAAGGCCACCACGGCCTCGCCGGTGGTCTCGTCCTTCGCTCCCACCACGGCGGCCTCTGCCACGTATGGGTGGGCGACCAGCGAGGACTCGATCTCGGTGGTGGACAGGCGGTGCCCGGAGACGTTCATCACGTCATCCACGCGGCCCAGCAGCCAGATATCGCCATCGGCGTCCTTCTTCGCACCGTCGCCAGCGAAGTACATGTTCTCGAACCGCGACCAGTAGGTGTCCTTGTAGCGTTCCATGTCGCCCCAGATGCCGCGCAGCATCGCTGGCCACGGCTCGCGGATGACCAGGAAGCCGCCCTCGCCGTCGGCCACGGATTCGCCAGCTTCATCCACCACGTCAATGGCGATGCCCGGCACGGCCACCTGGGCCGAACCCGGCTTGGTTGCGGTGACGCCCGGCAGCGGAGCGATCATGTGCGCGCCGGTTTCGGTCTGCCACCAGGTGTCCACGATCGGGGCCGGGTGTTCCTTGCGTTCGCCGTTCTTGCCGTTGTTGGTGCCGATGGCATCGCGGTACCACATCCATGCTTCCGGGTTGATCGGTTCGCCCACCGAACCCAGCACGCGCAGGGAAGACAGGTCGTAGCCATCGGGGATCTCGCGGCCCCACTTCATGAAGGTGCGGATTGCGGTGGGCGCGGTGTACAGGATGGTGACGCCGTACTTTTCCACCAGTTCCCACCAGCGGCCCTGGTGCGGGGTATCCGGGGTGCCCTCGTAGATCACCTGGGTGGCGCCGTTGACCAGCGGCGCGTAGGTGACGTAGGAATGGCCGGTCACCCAGCCGATGTCCGCGGTGCACCAGTACACGTCGGTTTCCGGGTGCAAATCGAAGGTGTCGCGGTGGGTCACGGCGCCCTGGGCCAAGAAGCCGCCGGTGGTGTGCACAATGCCCTTGGGCTTGCCAGTGGTGCCCGAGGTATACAGCACGAACAACGGGTGCTCGGAGTCGTGGGCTACCGCAGTGTGCTCGGTGGCGGCGGTGCCGACGACGTCATCCCACCACTTGTCCAGTGCGCCGAATTCGGTGGGCTCGCCGTTGCGCTTGACCACCAGAACGTTTTCCACGGTGTGGCCCGGTGCTTCCAGCGCCGCATCGACTGCCGGCTTCAGCGAGGACGGCTTGCCGCGGCGCCAGGTGCCATCGGCGGTGACCACGAGCTTGGCGTCCGCATCATCGATGCGGCTGCGCAGCGCGTCGGCGGAGAAGCCGCCGAAGACCACCGAGTGGATGGCGCCGATGCGGGCGCAGGCCAGCATGGTGATGACGGCTTCCGGGATCATTGGCAGGTAGACGGCCACGCGGTCGCCCTTGGCCACGCCCAGGGATTCGAAAGCGTTGGCGGCCTTCTTGACCTCTTCGGTCAGCTGCGCGTAAGTGTAGGTGCGGGTATCGCCCGGCTCGCCTTCGAAGTAGATGGCGACGCGGTCGCCCAGGCCGTTTTCCACATGGCGGTCCAGCGCGTTGTAGGCCGCGTTGAGCTTGCCGCCGACGAACCACTTGGCCACCGGTGCCTGCGACCAGTCCAAGGTTTCAGTGAAATCGGTGTCCCAGGTCAGTACCTGGCGTGCCTGGTCCGCCCAATAGCCCAAGCGGTCTGCCTTGGCTGCGTCGTAGCGGGCCTGCGTTGCGATGGCCTGATCGCTGAAGTCCTTGCTCGGGGCAAAGGAACGGGTTTCGGTCGACAGGTTATCCAAGGTTTTCGAATCACTCACTGGGTTCGCGTCCTTCCGCGTAGTCACAAATATTTCCCTGTGATCAAAGTTACATCCTCCAGCAGGGCCGGTGTGCTTTGTGTCACCGGGAAAGGGGAAATGGGGTAATTTGTGCGCCGAGCGGTTAGCTGCACGCGATGAACAGCACGCCAAGGTGGTGTCCAAGGGTGAAAACTTCACGCCCTCATGACACGATCTAAAGCGTGGCGAAGAAATTGGACAACGAAACCGAGCTGGGGCTGAAGCGCCGGGCACGCAAGATCAACCGGGAACTGGCGAAGGCCTACCCCTACGCGGTGCCCGAACTGGACTTCGAGAACCCCTTCGAACTGCTGGTAGCCACCGTGCTCTCCGCGCAGACCACCGACGTGCGGGTCAATGCCATCACTCCAGCGCTCTTCGCCCGTTTCCCGGACGCCCACGCAATGAGCCAAGCCGAACGGGGCGAGCTTGAGCAGCTGATCCGCCCCACCGGTTTCTTCCGCGCCAAGACGGACTCCCTGCTCGGGCTATCCGCCGCCTTGGTTGAACGCTTTGACGGAGAAGTGCCAGCCAAGCTCGAAGAGCTGGTGAAGCTTCCCGGGGTGGGACGCAAAACCGCCAACGTCGTGCTGGGAAATGCCTTCGGTGTTCCCGGAATCACCGTGGACACCCACTTCGGGCGCCTGGCCAACCGCTTTGGGTGGACCGATGAAACCGATCCGGTCAAGGTCGAGCACGCGGTGGGGGAACTGTTCGAAAAACGCGACTGGACGATGCTCAGCCACCGCGTGGTCTTCCATGGCCGCCGCGTCTGCCACTCGCGCAAACCTGCCTGCGGGGCCTGCGCCATCGCCAAGCTTTGCCCCTCGTTCGGCATCGGCGAGGAAATACCTGCCAAGGCCACAGCGTTGCTCAAGTATGAGCTCGCACCAGGACGGGAAGAATTGCTGGCGAAAATGATCGCCGGCGCAACCCGCCGCGAGCTGAGGGCTGAAGGATACGGATTGGACGCATGAGCGCGCGCTTGGAACTGGAAAAAGTAATTGCCCGCCACACGGCACAGGTCGGGGCAACGCAGAAACTGCCCAGCGAATGGGTGATGAGCGATATCGAGCTCGGTGCTGCGCGCCGTGCCGCGGTACTGATCCTGTTCGGTGCTGCCGGCGAAGCGGCCCTGGAGCCGCACTCCCGGGCCGGCGATCTGGACGTGCTGTTCGTGGAGCGCGCCGCGACCCTGCGCAAGCACGCGGGCCAGATCGCTTTCCCCGGAGGCGGCATCGACCAGGAGGATTCGAGCGTTGCCGACGCCGCCTTGCGCGAGGCGTGGGAGGAAACTGGCGTGGACACCTCCGGGATCGAGGTCCTGGGCACCTTGGGGGAAACCGAATTGCCGGTTTCGAACTTCCTGGTCACCCCGGTGATTGGCTGGTGGCATACCGAATCCAGGGTTTATCCGGCTGACCCGGCCGAAAGCGCCGGCGTATTCCGCGCCCCGGTGGCGCACCTGCTGGAGCCGAGGAATCGCCTGACCGGCGTGGTGCAGCGCGGCAATCAGAAGTTCAAGTCCCCGGCCTTCGATTTTGAAGACCGGATCATCTGGGGCTTCACCGCGATCGTGCTGGACAGGCTGTTCAACGAGCTGGGTTGGACCCAGCCGTGGAACAACCGCCGTGAACTGCGCATGGCCTGAAGCCGGCTACTTCGCATGCGCGTAGTTCCCGGAGATCGCAACACTGACCGGGAAGCGCGGCGAGGCCTGGCCGAACAGGGAACGCCCGGCGAGCATGGCCGCATGCCGGATGAGCTCCTGCAGTTGCCCAGCCAATTCGGTGGGGCATTCAAAGACGATTTCGTCATGGACAAAGAACACCTGGCGGCAGGTCTGGCTCCACCCGGCCTGATGGATCAGGTGCCGTGCGTGGCCCATCCACACCAAAGCCCACTCCGCGGCGGTCGCCTGTACGACAAAGTTCCTGGTGAACCGGCCGCGGGCTCTCGCCGCGCCGTCAGCAGCCCGCTGCGATGCTTCATCGTTGGTAGCTTTCTGCGCCTGCAGCCACTGCTCATCGGCTGGCGGGCAGCCGCGGCCGAGGAAACTGCGCACGCCTTCACCTTGCTCGCCGGCAAGAGCTGCCTGTTCGACAAAACGCATGGCGGTGGGAAAACTGCGGGTCAGGGCCGCACCCACTGCACCTGAAGCACCGCCGCCACCGCCGTAGATGACCGAGAGCATGCCCAGCTTGGCCTCATCTCGGGAAGCCACGAGCTGGGCATCGAGCAGCCACTGGTACAGGTCATCTTGCTGGCCTGCTTTTTGCAATTGCTGGTCATTGGAAATAGCTGCCAGGATTCGAGGTTCCAGTTGCCTCCCGTCGGCCACCACAAACGTCGAGCCGGGACGGGTGCGCACGACCTGCCGGATGGAATGCGGCAATTGGAGCGCCCCGCCACCAGAAGCGGCCCAGCGTCCTGAAGTCACCGTTCCCAGCACATAATGCGGATGGAAACGGCCGCCTTTCACCCATTGATCCAACCACGCATCACCATGGGTGCTGGCAAGACGCGAGAGTTTCTTGTATTCAAGAACCTCAGAAATCAATGGATGCTTGATCTGCTCCAGTTCCCAGGCCCGCACCGAGCTCACCGCGAAACCGGCCTTATGCAGGGCGCGCAACAGCTCCTGCGGCGAATCCGGGTTGAGCCCGGGACTGCCTAATGCCTTGGCCAATTGCTGGGCCTTGGCCGCGAGTTTCGGCGGCCGTCCATAGTCGGATACGCGTTCGCCCAATTGCTCGCGCAGCAGGGCGCGGTGTCCGGCTTCATCCCACGACAAACCGGCCGCTTCCATCTCGCAGGCAATCAACGCACCTACCGATTCGGCGTGGATCAATAATTCCAGACGCTGACGGGTGCTGGGATCCTGCGGCAACGCCTTGCGCTGGGCAACGTACATGGCTACGAGCTCGGAAAGGGATTCGCCGGAGGTCGGGGCGGCAAAGAGCGCATCCTGGTTGGCCCTTTCGTGAGCCTGAACTGGTCGTTCAAGATCGAAGTCTTCGAGCTTTTCCTCACTCAGCGGCGAGCGGTGCAAGATGCGTTGGGCCAAGGAGAGAATGCAGGCCTTGGCCAGATGAACACCCGCAGAAACAAGTGGCTGCATCCACGGGGTGGTGCGGAGCATGGCCCATCGGGGCGAATGCCGTGCTTCGATTTCGGCAACAAATCCGGCAAAATCATCCCGGGATACCGAGACGACCGGCTGCAGCGAGTTGCCAGAATACTGGTCGCGAAGATCGATCAGGGCATAGCCATCAGGATCGGCAGCAAGGAAAGCGATGGCACTCATGGATCTATTGTGCCGTGCCAGCGGCCGATATCCCCAGTTGGTTGGCGAGCGGCACGCAAATGATTAGGCAGATGCCACGCTCGATGCATGAAATGGCTATCAGAGTCCTCATCGGCTAAACCGCTGAAGGACACCCAACGATTCGTGATGACTGAACTGGATTTCGCGCAGGCGCCTCCGAACAGCACCAGGAGGCCGGCAGCGGCTGACCGCACGGCGGAAGATGAACCGATCTGCACCATCGTGAGCAACGATGCACGGATTATTGAGCGATGCGCAGTGATCGCGGTCGGCGCGGCGGTGAGAATCAACAAATGCACCGACCCGCAGCTGCTGCCCGCCGATGGTTCTGGGCCGGTGCTGTGGGGCAGCGACATGGCAGCACTAGCCGAAAATACGAGCCGGCCGGTGGATGTCCTGGTCGGTCTGGAAGATGGCGAGGCCATCGTGTGGAGCTTGGCCAGCAGAATTCCCAAGGCAAGGGTGGCAGTTTTGCCCTCGGCCAGCCAATGGCTCGGCGAGTACCTGGGTCTATGGGCCATGAGGGCAGGGCATGGACACACACTGGCACTGCATTCCACAGCAGGCGGGCTGGGAACAACGACCCTGGCCCTGTTGCTGGCGCATGCCGGGACATTAAGTGGTCTTCGCAGCGCCATGATTGATCTGGATCCGCATTCCCAGGGCGCTTGGCCGCTGGTTTGCACCCAACCGCCAACGGGAATTGGATGGGAAGAATTGCGGCAATCCGGTGGCGCGCTTGCTGCTCATCAACTGGCTGAAACGCTGCCGAAGCTTCGCGATACCGCGATCTTGACCTGGTCCCAGGCAAGCAGAACGCATGAGCTGGAGGACCAGCTGGTGATCCGCCTGCTGGCCGCCGCCCGGCAAGGATTCGATCTGGTCGTAGTGGATGCCGGGCGCGCACCGCATCCGCAACGGCTGGCACTGAACCAATTCATAGACCGGAATATCGCCACTGTCAGTTCGCTGACCGTGCCAGCCTCTGGGGAAGTGGTGCTGTGCGGGGAACAGAAACTACGCAGCACCCCTGCGGGTTTTCCTCAGATTCTTGGTGCCTTCCCCGATTTTCCCCGGATCAGCAAAGCGATCGAGCGCGGCCAATTATACGACAGTTTCAAATCCCGGGCATTGCGCCAGCACCTGTCCAACCTCTGCCTGATACCGCAAATGAAGGAGCAGCACCCATGAGCCCGGGCCGGCATAGCCACAACGCCAACCCATCAACGGGCGGGCCTGTGCTGGATGCCAAAATCCTTGAATCCGTGCGTGAACGCGCATTGCTCACCGGCGGGCAGCTTGATGCGATTGCCTTGGCAGGAGCCGTTCACGACTCCGGCGCGGCTCTGGGTTCCCAAGGTGCCGCACAATCGCTGGAATCGCTGCAGAACGAAGTGGCAGGATTATCAATCCTCGAGCCTTTCGCACAGCGGCCCGAGGTGACCGATGTCCTGGTCGACGGGCAAGGGATGGTCTGGACGGATTCTCCGGCCGGCCTGCAGCCCACCGAATTCCGGTTTTCTTCCCCAGAGCAGGTTCGGACCCTGGCCGTCCATCTTGCAACCCTTGCGGGCCGACGGCTCGATTCAGCTAGCCCGTTCATGGACATGAGCTTGAAGAATTACCGCGTCCACGCTGTACTGCCTCCAATTGCCACAGCCGGACCGCTGATCTCGATTCGCGTCAAGCGCAGTGCCCAGCTCGAACTGGGCACCGTCCTGGAAGGATCGAACGGGTTCTGGCTACCGCTGCTTCAAGCCATCGTGGAACGCCAGATGAACTTCCTGATTACCGGAGGAACAGGCAGCGGCAAAACTACCCTCCTGCAAGCCATGCTTGCCGAAGCCAATCCGCGGCACCGTCTGGTCATCGTGGAAGACTCGCAAGAACTGCATGTACCGCACCCGCATGTTGTGTCCTTGCAAACCCGGTCGGCCAACGTCGAATCTGCCGGCCAGGTGCAGCTGAAGGATTTGGTTGTCCAAGCCCTGCGCATGCGCCCTGACCGTCTGGTCGTTGGCGAATGCCGTGGGGAGGAAATACGCGATTTTCTGGCAGCCATGAACACGGGGCATCAGGGAGCCGCAGGCACCATGCACGCCAACAACCCGCAGTCAGTTCCGGCCCGCTTGGCGGCGCTGGGTGCGCTCGCCGGATGGAGCGTGCAGGCGACTTCGTTGCAGGCCTCCAGCGCCTTGGATCTTGTCATTCACATGAACAGGGGGAGCCAAGGGCAGCGCGGACCGGTGGCCCTTGGATGCCTGGACACCGGTAGCGATGGCCAGATGCACATGCGGCGCCTGATAGACCTGGACGCCGCCGAACCGCTGGCCGACTACGGGCACAACTTCCTGGCGAACAGATTTGGCCCATCGCTCACGTGCACCATTGCCAAGGCGCTAGGCGATGAGCACGCCAAGGAGCGTTGACCAATGCTGATCCTCATCTTTGGCGCACTGGCCTTGTGGCTGTGGATCCCCGCGCACCCGGCAAGCAAAATCAAAGCGGGTTCCCTGCGCAGGCTCCGGGATCGCGGGGCGGAACGCCACACGGACGATGACCAGGTACTGAGCACCGATGCCCGCATCATTCGTGAACTCTCGGCGCTGCTCCGAAGCGGATTGGATTTCCATCCCGCAGTTGATGCGTTGCTGGAGGCCGAGGACGACAGCGGGAACATCATCCGAGCGCTCAAAGACCTCCAAGCAACGCATCGGCTAAGCAACAGCGCTCCCGGACCCGGTCTTCCGGCGGAGCAGGGACAAGGTCCAGCGGTGCGACGACTGCACTGGTGCCTGGAACTCTCCGAACGCAGCGGCGCAAGCCTTGCCGATGTGCTGGAACGGCTAGCCGAAGACCTCGAATGCGCCCTAGTAGCCCAGCAAGCATTCGAGGCGGCTATGGCTGGCCCGAAAGCAACGACTAAGTTGCTGACATGGCTTCCACTAGTCGGGTTTGGATTCGGTCTGCTTGTGGGCATTGATGTTCTGGGCACAATAGGCCGATCATGGGCGGCGCAACTCAGCGTGCTCATTGGAGCATTGCTGTGGATCGCCAACCGGATCTGGTGCCGGCGGCTCATGCAGGCAACCACTAGCCAGGCACTGTCATGATCGTTCTGATTCTGCTTCTAGGGGCGCTTTCCATCGCTTTGGCATTAGGACGGCCCAACTCGAAAAGTCGAGAAGGCAAGGCGCCGCAGTGCCTTGGGAAAAGACGGCAGGAAGATGAAAAACCTGTCGAGCTGATCCTGGATCTGAGCGCCAGCCTGTTGGACTCGGGGATGCCCATCACCGAGATCCTCGATCTGCTCGGTCACAGCATTGAACAGTGCGCGGTGCTGCGCAGCGTAGCGCGCTGCTTGGAAATGAACATGGCGTGGGACAAAGCCTGGGAAGCCGTTCCGCCCTGGCTCGACCCGCTGCGGAAAGCACTGCACTTTGCCCACATGACCGGAGCGCCGGCAGCCAATCTGCTACGAAATACCGCGATTCTGCAACGCCGTGAACATGCACAGAAAGTCGCGCGCCTCGGAGCACAATTCGGTACCAGGCTCGTACTGCCTCTAGGGGCCTGCGCACTGCCGGCTTTCATCGCCCTGGGCGTGGTTCCACTGATCATCGCGCTATTCCCCAGCTACCAGTAATCCCCGGCCGAAGGTTATGCCCAGCTCGTAGGAAACCCATGTTGCTGCCCGCGGCGCTCGCCGATGGTAGAAGCACAACATCCACGGTATCGACGCCGGGGATGACAGTCTAGAAAGGACAACACAATGAACCGACGGTTCCGGGAAATCAGGGATCTGCTGCGAGAAGAGCAGGGATCCACCACCGCCGAATTTGCTATGGTCACGCTGGCTGCCGTGGCTTTTGCCGGCTTGCTGATCAGCATCCTGTCCAGCGGCGACGTACGTGGCATGCTGATGGGCCTGATTACTAAAGCGCTGTCGCTGTAGGCCATGAGCTTCAGCGACGAATCGGGTAGCAGTACCGCCGAATTTGCGGTGCTGCTACCCGCGGTTGCCATGATGCTGTCCTTGGGTTTGTGCTTGGGTGTCGTCGGGATCCAGCAGATCCAAGTTCAGCAGGCAGCCGGTGCCATGGCCAGGGAATTGGCCCGCGGCGAGGACGATGCAACCGCTCGCGCCAGCGGCGTGAGGCTGGCAGGAAGCCAAGCCCGTTTCTCGCTCTCAACAGCCAACGGCTACTGGCAGGTTCACGTCAGCAAATCGGTGAGCCTTCCAATCGTTGGCAGCCTTCAAATCCATGGACAAGCCAGTGTGGCCGTCGAATGAAAAAGCGGCGGAGCCTTCGAAGCGAACAGGGTAGCGGAACGGTCATGGCAACAGCGCTCGTGGTTGTTGCACTGCTAATTGCCGGTGCCGTCTTGGCATGGGTTGCAGCAACCCGAGCCGCGATGCAGGCTGCCAGCGCCGCCGATCTGTCGGCGCTGGCTGCTGCGGATACGGCCCGCGGGTTGCGCCCCGGGGACCCCTGCACAGTTGCGGCGTTGTTGGCCGAATCCAACGGTGCACTGCTGGCAGCATGCACGGTGGAACCCGACGGCCAGTCGGTGCGCGTTACGACGAACGTTCCTGTCGGATTCCGTGCCCTGGGCATAGAACTGTATCTGGCCGAAGCCCAGGCACGGGCGGGAGCACCGCCACTGGATGCACCGGGGCGGTGAGCATGGCGGAAGCGGTTAGCGGTGGTGCGCTGGCTCCACGTCGTCAAGCACGGCCGTCAACAGCAAGATCGCTCCAGCCTTGTCCAATGGATTATTGCGGTTACCGCACTTGGGGGACTGCACGCAGCTTGGGCAGCCGTGCTGGCATTCGCAGGCCTCGATGGCATCCCGGGTGGCCCGGATCCAATCGGTGAAGCGCTCGAAACCACGCTCGGCGAATCCAGCACCGCCAGGCTGCGCGTCATAGACGAAAATTGTCGGATGGCCGGTATCCATGTGTAGCGCAGTGGATACTCCGCCGATATCCCAACGGTCGCTGGTAGCAACCAGCGGCAGCAACCCGATCATGGCATGCTCGGCAGCATGCAAGGCTCCGGGGAACTGATCTACCTCCAAACCAGCTCGAAGCAATCGCTGCTCGGTCAGGGTGAACCAAATGGACTTGGTATTCAGATCCCGGGCTTCAAGCTCCAACGGTTCTTCGGACAGCACTTCATTAGAAGCCACCGACTTCCGCTGGAAAGACACGACCTGGGTGGTCACAGTGACTTCACCGAAATGAATCGTCAGTTCTCGGTGGTTACGGCTGCGTTCCTCGGAATCAATGGCAACCGTGGTGAGATCACGCGCCGTGGTGTAGTAATCAGGATTCACCCGAGTCACGATCACCACGTGGTTCTGCTCATCAAGTTCTTCCACATGGTAGCTGGCACCCTGATGGACGTAGATGGCCCCGGGATGCGCCTGATAATGCGTTTGCGGGGAATCCATCGTGCCTAGCAGAGCGCCGGTTTCCGCATCGATGATGTCCACTGGTCCACCGCCATCGGCCCGAATGGAGAACATCCCTGCCGCATGTTGCGGATGCGTCCAGAACCATCCAGCCGGGCGCCGGCGCAAGTAGCCGCGTTGCACCAGCGAATCCAGAAGCTGTTCGGTCTGCGGACCGAAAATTTCCAACTCCTCCGGGCGCAGGGGAGATTCTTGCGCGGCGGCGCAGAGGTGGCCGCTAAGCACATACTTATTCTGCGGATCAAAGACTGTCGCTTCGACACCCAAATCGAAGATGGCTTCGGGATGATGTGCCAGGTAGGTGTCCAACGGATCTTCAGCTGCGACAAAGATCGCCAGCGCATCCTGGCCCGAACGTCCGGCACGGCCGATTTGCTGGAAGAACGATGCGCGGGTGCCTGGCCACCCAGCCACCACTACCGCGTCCAGCCCCGCAATATCGATACCCAGTTCCAGCGCCGAAGTTGAGGTGACACCCAGCAGCTCGCCACTGCGCAATTGCTTTTCCACCTCACGGCGTTCATTAGGCAAGTAGCCCGAGCGGTACGCTGCAAGCCGGACGGATAGATCCGGTGCAAATTTTTCCAGATGCTTGCGGGTGAGCGTTGCGATTGTTTCAGCACCGCGGCGGGACTTGATGAAGACAATGGTTCGAATATGATCAGCCATCAGATCGGTGAGGATCGAAGCGCTCTCGGCGATGGCGGTACGCCGTACCGGCGCACCGTTTTCACCGCGGTGATCACTCATCGGAGGTTCCCACAAGGCCATCACCAGTTCACCGCTGGCGGAGAAATCGTTGGTCACCGCTTGAGCTGGCGCCCCAATGAGACGCCCGAAGGATGCTTCGGGGTCTGAGCTCGTCGCGGACGCACCGATGAAGACCGGGCAGCTGCCGTAATAGGCGCAAATGCGACGCAACCGGCGCATCAGGTTGGCTACGTGTGCGCCAAAGACCCCACGGTAGGAATGGGCCTCGTCGATAATGATGTAGCGAAGGCGCTTGAAGAATCTGGACCAGGCCGGATGGTTGGGCAGGATGCCGCGGTGCAGCATATCTGGGTTGGTGAAGACGAAGTTGGCGTGCTGGCGTACCCAAGCACGGGTGGCCTGGTCGGTATCGCCATCGTAGGGAGCGGCTCGGACCCCGGGAACGCCTAGGGACTCCACAGCGGAAAGCTGGTCGGCTGCCAGTGCTTTGGTTGGGCAGATATAAAGCACCGATGCACCGGCATCAGCATCGTTGAATCCGCTGTCCTTCGCCTGGTACAACTGTTCCAGACTTGGCATCAGGTAGGCCATGGACTTGCCTGAGGCGGTACCGGTGGAAACTATGGTGTGGTGGCCCTCGTGGATGAGGTTGGCTGCTTGGGCCTGGTGCAGCCAAGGCTGCTGGATGCCCAGTCCCTGGAATATCCCAACTAGTTCAGCGCTGAGCCACGCTGGCCATTGGCTGGTGATCTCGTCTTTGGCAGTCCTGGTGCGGCGGTGCACCACAGCATCGGGATCATTGGTCCGGTCATAGGGATCTAAGAGAGAACGCACTGACTTCACGAGGACGCCTTCCGGACCGAGAACTGCTGGAGTTAAAGACTATCGCCGTGCTTGACGCGGAAGCGTCAAGCACGGCGATAAGAGTAATCTTGGAGGCCCTAGGCCTTGAACATGACAACCTTGCCCAGCGAAGTCCAGCCCAGCGAAGCGTAAAGCTGCTGGCCATCGACCGAAGCGATCAACAGGCCTTCATCAACATCGTGTTCTTGAGCCAGCGAAGCCAGCGCACGCATGATCAGGGTACCTAGGCCCTTGCGGCGGAAATCGGCGCCGGTGATGATGCGGTCGAAGATTGCGTATCCGCCAACTGCTGAGACATGGCCGGATGCCGCAACGACTTCCTGGTTGTCCTCGGGATGCAGCGAAACGTAGGCATGAGTGCCATCGCGTTCAATCTGGAAGACGAACCCGTCTGCAGGCAGTGGGACCTCGACGTCGTGCACGGCTAGTTCGGTGACCATCAGTGCTTCGTCATCGGCAGTGACCTGCAGGCCTACTTCAGCCGCAATGGCAACCAGATTCTCGGCGGAGTCGTCGAAAGCCGTCAGCCGACGGTTCGGGTGCTTCGTCAGGGTCTCGGCTACTGCTGCGAGTTCCTCTTTGGAGGGACCATAGATGACGTATTCCCAGTCTTCAGTGGTGTCGTGGCGCAGCGCAGCGTGGACCCGTCCTTCGTTGCGGGTTTCATAACCACGAGCCCCAGCCCAGCCTGCTACCCAGGTGCCAATCAGTTCATCGCTTGCGTTTGATGCCATAATTTGACCCTACCTTGTCTTTCCTAGGAATTAGCTGACATTGAACTAATCGTTGCCTACTTGGAACTATTGCACTGGCCGAGAGCCCGATATTTTCGGGAAAGATCAATGTGACATTGCTCTTTTCCTCGGCGTTTCGCGGCCAAAAGCTACTAACATTGTAGGGTGGCCATTCATCGTATTGTTCTGTATTACGCTTTTACTCCGCTCCCAGACCCGGAGGCAATCCGCCTTTGGCAGCGCTCGCTGCTGGAGCGCTGGGGCTTGCGCGGACGCATCATCATCTCCAAAGACGGCATCAACGGCACCGTTGGTGGCGAGATCTCCGCAGTCAAGGCCTACGTCAAGGCCACGCGAGAACTGCCAGCTTTCAAGAAGATGGATATCAAGTGGTCGGAAGGTTCGGCAGAAGACTTCCCGCGTATCTCCGTCAAGGTTCGCGACGAGATCGTGACCTTCGGCGCTCCTGGCGAACTGGAAGTTGACGAGAACGGTGTTGTCGGTGGTGGCACCCACTTGCGCCCCGAAGAACTTCACGAGCTGGTTGACAACAAGAAGAAGACCGGCGAGAAGGTCCATTTCTTCGATGGCCGCAACGCATTCGAAGCGCAGATCGGCAAGTTCAAGGACGCGATTGTCCCCGAAGTGGACACCACCCGCGATTTCGTTGCCGAGCTGGATTCGGGCAAGTACGACCACCTGAAGGACCAGCCGGTGGTCACCTACTGCACCGGCGGCATTCGCTGCGAAGTGCTTTCGGCTTTGATGGTCAAACGCGGATTCCAAGAGGTGTACCAGATGCAGGGCGGCATCGTCCGCTATGGCGAGAAGTACGGGGATGAAGGCCTATGGGAAGGCTCTCTCTACGTTTTCGATAAGCGCATGCATACCGAATTCTCCGAAGACGCTGTCACCATCGGTGAATGCGTGGGCTGCCAAGGTCCAACCAACAAGTTCGAGAACTGTTCGGACCCGGCCTGCCGCAACCTGCGCCTGTTCTGCGAGGACTGCGCAAAGGACGAAGCACTGCGCCGCTGCCCAGACTGCAGCACCGTAGACGCCTAACTTCAGCTTTCACCAACCGCGGCCTGGACTTTCCATAAGTCCAGGCCGCGTTTTCTATGCGGTCACCTTCGGCCACATTCCGCGCGACGCATCCTTGACGTCGACCTGTTCCACCTCGGTCCGGTAGATTCTCAGCCCTCGCGCCTGGTAGTTCGGTAGCGCCGCCGGTCCGTCCAGTGAGCAGGTATGCAGCCATACCCGGCTGACCTCAGGCAGCTGCGGCCATCGTGAACCCAGGGCCCAGGCCTGTTGCAGTGCTTCGCTGAGCAGCACCCCGCCAAGGCCGCGGCCGGTAGCTTCGGGAAATAAGCCGAAGTAGAAGATCTCGACCTCGCTGCCGGCGTCCGCGACTTCCGTGACGAGCTCCACGTACCCCTGGGGAGCACCGTGCTGGTAGAGCACCCAGGTTTCTGAGCCCGGGCGTCGGAGCACTTCGTCCCACTGGTCTCGGGTCGAACCCAGGCGGTCAGACCAGTTCAATTCGCTGCCCACGCTCTGATACAGAAACCGCGAAAATTCCGGGGTGATCTCCTTGGCCAGCTCGATCCGGGCGTCCTCGGGCAAGGACTTGGCCGAGCGAATGACATCAGCGGAGTCGAGTTGCTGGAGATAGGTCACCGTTACTTGGGTCATGCCCACATCATAGGTCGCCGTAGTTTGCCTGGCCTAGCTATCACCCGTTGAGTTACTCGGTAGACTTGGAGGTGTGAATGCTGCTGAATTTTCTTCCATTGATGACGCTCCCCAGAGCTACAATCAACTGCTCATCGACTCGCTAGCCAAAGACCTCACTGATGTCGGGTACAACTATGAAAATGTTGCGGGGCTGCTTGGTGAGGAAGCTGCGGCAGCATTTGCCCGCGACCAGCTCCACCCTGCCTTGCGAAACCTGGATCGTAGCAGGCCAGATAGCTCGCTTGCCTGTGTGGTTCGCCTCTTCCAAATGGGCCAGACCCAGGAAGACGCGGCCATCAATGCCGCCTTCCCGACATTGAAGACCGACGGATTGCTCAAGCTGGGCCTGATCGAGTCCTGGGCTACCGGTTACCGGGCCAAGATTGCCCTGGCGCTGCATTCCTCCGATGCTGACGGTGAATTGTGGGTGGCCCACGACCTGGGTGCCCACCAGCGTCCCGGCGTGTTGCGCACCGACCATGTGCTGGGCATTGGCCAGGCGTCCCTGACCCTGGCGCAGATCACGATCCGCGAAAAGGTCGAGCGCGCACTGGACTTGGGTACCGGCTGCGGCATCCAGCTGTTCCATCTGCTATCGCACGCGGAGCATGTTACGGCCACAGACCTGTCGGCCCGAGCCCTGGGCTTCACCCGCTTCAACCTGATGCTCAACTACCAGGCCCTGGAGCTGGATCCGGATAACCTCGAATCGCGGGTCACCCTGCTCCAGGGAAGCCTGTTCGATCCGGTGGCTGGATCCACTTTCAACCTGATCGCCAGCAACCCGCCGTTCGTGATTACCCCGCGAAGCAGCAACGAGCGCGCCAAGGACCGGTTCACCTACCGTGATGGCGGGATGGCCGGCGATACGCTGGTGAGCACCTTGATCGAGCAGGCTCCTGGCTTCCTGGCGCCGGGTGGCTGCATGCAAATGCTGTCAAACTGGGAGATTCCTCGCCTAGATGATGAATCCAACCAGCCGTGGGATGCCCGCGTGCGCCAGTGGTTCGGCGACCAGCTGGACGTATGGGTGATCGAGCGCGAGCAAACAACGCCAAGCGGCTACGCCGAGACATGGCTGCGCGACGCTTCCCAGACCGAGGACAGCACTTCATACATCTCCGCCTACAACGCATACCTCGATGACTTCGAGTCCCGCGGCGTGGGTGCCATCGGCTTCGGTCTGGTGTACTTCCGCCGTCCAGCCGCAGGCCATCCGGTACTGCAGCGCTACGAGCAGATCTCGCACCAGGTGGAACAGCCGCTGGCCCCGACCCTGCAGCGGGACATTGCCATGTCCGACCAGCTGGCCGCCGCCAATGAAGGGTTCAAGGATTGGCACCTGCTGGCGGCCGAGGATGTTACTGAGGAGCGCCATCAGCGTCCGGGGGCGGAGCACCCCGGCGTGATCTTGCTGCGGCAGGGGGCAGGGCTGCGCCGTACTGAATTGCTTGATACCGCGCAGGCAGGATTTGTTTCCGCCTGCGATGGTGATTTGTCGGTATCGCAACTAGTCAACGCGTTGGATTCCTTGATTGGAGAAGGGCAAGAAGACTTCGCGGACCTGCTTTATGAAGCAGTGAAGCGACTCTTGCGACATGGCCTGCTTCAGAAAATGTGAAACAAGCGCTAAAGTTTTTCCCTATGACACGGAACACAATTGAGGAACAAGGTGGGGCCGCCTCGCGCGATGAGGCGGAAATCCCACAAGTTGTCTCGATCACTGACCCCCAGGCGATTCGAGCGTTGGCCCATGACGCTCGACTGATCGTCTTGGATGAGCTCTTTGCTTCGCAGACCACCCGCACCGCTACAGAACTTGCATCCTTGTGTGCGCTGACACCTAGCGCCATGAGCTATCACCTCCGGGCCCTGGAGAAGTACGGGTACGTGATTCGTGCTGCCAGCGAAGGAGACGCACGCGAGCGGCGGTGGCGAGCGGCTGGTGAACGGCTAGAGCTGAACACGCAGATCGACTCGGCGAACGCCAAAACTGCGTACTTGAACGTGCAATTGAACGCATTCCGCACCCGGCTCAATGCTGAAGTCCAGCGGCGCGAGGCAGAAGCGAAGACCGGAATCGCTCCGGACCCGGATCGTCCGCCGATGCTGACTAGCGGTTTGGTCTTCCTCTCGGAAGCCAAGCAACGCGAGTTCAACCGCAGAATGCTGGATCTGGTCTACGAATACGAGGCACAGGCAACAGCCGAGGAACGCAGTATTGATTCGCGGCGTATGTTCTACTTAATCTCATTGCTTCCCGAATACCAGAGCATGGGGGAGGCATCATCATAAGTATGCCCGGCTCAGGGAGCGCAGATTCTTCGGTGTAAGATCATCGGGAAATGTGCTTATAGAGTAGGCATGAAGAACGAAGCTGCGATGGCGGATCGATCAGGGCCCGGAAATGGGTGTCCAAGGTCCGTGTTGTCTAAAGGAGTGCTGTGCCCCCCAAGGCCAAGGAAAAGACTGGTAAGAAACTCGTAATCGTGGAGTCTCCTGCCAAGGTGAAGTCGATCGCCAAATATTTGGGTGAAGGCTTTGACGTGGATGCCTCAGTGGGCCATATCCGCGACCTTCCGCAGCCCTCAGAACTGCCAACCGAGCTGAAAAAGACCTCAGTAGGCAAGTTCGCTGTCGATCTGGACAACGACTTTGAGCCTTACTACATGGTCTACCCGGACAAGAAGAAGCGCGTTTCCGAACTGAAGGCGAAGCTCAAAGAAGCTGACGAACTTTACCTCGCAACCGATGCGGACCGCGAAGGCGAAGCCATCGCGTGGCACCTGCTGCAGGTCCTGAAGCCAAAGGTTCCGGTACGCCGCCTGGCATTTACCGAAATCACCAAGGAAGGCATCGCCCGCGCACTGGAAAACATGCGCGAGCTCGATACCGACCTCGTCGACGCCCAGGAAACCCGCCGTGTCCTGGACCGCCTCTATGGTTACGAAATTTCACCGGTGCTCTGGCGCAAGGTGGCTCGCGGGCTGTCCGCAGGCCGCGTGCAGTCCGTGGCAACCCGTTTGGTCGTCGAGCGCGAACGCGAACGCATGGCCTTCATCCCCGCCGGATACTGGGATGTGAAGGGCAACTTCGCCACCAGTGAAGGCGAAGGCTTCGCAGCGAAGCTCTCGGCAGTGGACGGCGCCCGTGTCGCCTCCGGCCGTGACTTCGATGACCGCGGCCAGCTGAAGACCACCCGCAATAAGCTGGCCCACCTGGATCAGGAGTCGGCCCAGTCGCTGGTGGCGAACCTGTCGGACACCGGCTTTGCGGTGACCTCCGTCGAGGACAAGCCGTACACCCGTCGTCCGGCCGCCCCTTTCACCACCTCCACGCTGCAGCAGGAAGCATCCCGCAAGCTGCGCTGGAGCTCCAAGATCACCATGCAGATCGCTCAGCGGCTGTATGAAAACGGCTACATCACCTATATGCGTACCGATTCGGTCTTCCTCTCAGGCGAGGCAGTGAATGCCGCGCGCAAGCAGGCAACCGAACTGTATGGCGCGGATTCCGTTCCAGCCAAGCCGCGCGTCTACAAGGCGAAGAACGATGCCGCGCAGGAAGCCCACGAGGCAATCCGCCCGGCCGGTGACATGTTCCGCCGCCCGAAGGACGTGCGTTCCTCGTTGTCCAAGGACGAGTACGCATTGTACGAGCTGATCTGGAAGCGCACCGTCGCCTCGCAGATGGCCGATGCCAAGGGCTTCACCGCCACCATCAAGCTGCAGGGCACCGCCAGCGATCAGCGCGTGGCCGAGTTCTCGGCCTCCGGCACCGTAATCACCTTCCGCGGTTTCCTTTCCGCCTATGAGGAGGGCAAGGACGAACAGGCCCTGGAAGCCGCGGCAGAGAATGCCGAAGCCCGCCTGCCGCAGCTGGCTGTGGGCCAGCAGCTGGCCGGCGATGAACTGACCGCTCTGGGCCACGAAACCTCCCCGCCGGCTCGTTACACCGAAGCTTCGATCGTGGCCGAGCTGGAAAAGCGCGAGATCGGCCGCCCGTCGACCTACGCGCCAACCATCTCCACGATCATGGACCGCGGCTATGTCACCAAGCGAGGCGGCGCCCTGGTGCCGAGCTGGATCGCCTTCTCGGTGATCCGCTTGCTCGAAGAGCACTTCGCGAAGTACGTGGACTACGATTTCACCGCCCGCCTGGAAGATGATCTCGATGAGATCGCCAAGGGCCATCGTGCCCGCACCGACTGGCTGAACCTGTTCTACTTCGGCAAGGGCGCGGAGACCGAATCCGAAGGCTTGAAGCATGTGGTCGATAACCTCGGCGACATCGACGCCCGTGCGATCAACTCGATCAAGGTCACCGACGACATCACCTTGCGTGTGGGCAAGTTCGGCCCGTACCTGGAACGTGCCATCCCGGAAGGCGCCGAGGAAGGCACCGAGCCGCAGCGCGCCAACGTGCCTGAGGATCTGGCCCCGGATGAGCTGACTGCCGAAAAGGCAGAGGAGCTCTTTGCCAACTCGCAGGTCTCCGAAATGCACTTGGGCATTGATCCGGAAACCGGTCGCCAGATCGTAGCCAAGGATGGCCGCTACGGCGCCTACGTCACCGAGATCATCCCGGAGCCAACCGAAGAAGAATTGGCGGCCCAGCCGGTCGAGTACTACAAGAATGGCAAGCCGAAGCCGCCGAAGAAGCCAACCAAGGTCAAGCCGCGCACCGCGTCGCTGTTCAAGTCCATGACTGTCGAATCAGTGACCTTGGAAGATGCCCTGAAGCTGATGAGCCTGCCTCGTGTACTGGGTGCTGACGCTGACGGCGAAGAGATCACCGTGCAGAACGGCCGCTTCGGTCCGTACCTGAAGAAGGGCAGCGATTCGCGCTCGATCGAGAGCGAAGAGCAGATCTTCACGATCACCTTGGACGAAGCGCTGGCGATCTACGCGCAGCCGAAGCAGCGTGGCCGTCGTGCCGCGGTACCGCCATTGGCCGAGTTCGGAGTGGACCCGACCAGCGAGAAGAACATCGTGGTCAAGGATGGCCGCTTCGGTCCATACATCACCGACGGCGTCACCAACATCACCGTTCCGCGCACTACCTCCCTGGAGGAACTGACACGCGAGCAGGCTATCGAGCTGCTGGCCGACAAACGTGCCCGCGGACCGGTGAAGCGCACGGCAAAGAAGGCGCCGGCCAAGAAGCCAGCAGCCAAGAAGACCCCGGCGAAGAAGGCTACGGCCAAGAAGACGACCGCGAAAAAGACTGACTAGTCTTTCTTGCCAGGCCTAACGAGGAGCGCACCATGAGACTCGGTGTATTGGATATCGGTTCGAATACCGTTCACCTGTTGCTCGTCGATGCATATCCGGGAGCCCGCCCGGTTCCCTATGCCTCGCACAAGCGACCCTTGTCCTTGGTGCGCTACCTCAATGAGTATGGCGCCATAACTGAAGAGGGCCAGCGCGAGCTGATCTCCTTCATCAAGGAAGCCGCCAAGTTCGCCGAAAACCACCAGGTTGAGGACTTCATGGCTTTCTGCACTTCAGCGATACGCGAATCCTCCAACGGTGCTGCCGTCCTGGAACGCGTCGAAGTCGAGACGGGCGTGAGCTTGATGGAACTGACCGGCGAAGAAGAAGCCGGCATGACCTTCTACTCCGTACGCCGTTGGTTTGGCTGGTCTTCGGAATCCATCCTGAACCTGGATATGGGCGGAGGCTCGCTGGAGCTGGCCTTGGGCGTTGACGAGTTCCCGCAAACAGCCTTCTCCGTGCCCCTGGGCGCCGGCCGTCTGACCCGCGAATGGCTTCCTAACGACCTGCCGTCCATTAAGGAAGTCAAGGAACTGCGTACGTACGTGCGCGACGTTCTCACGGACCCGACTACCGAGCTGCGCCAGTATGGCAAGCCCACCTTGGCCACCGCTACTTCCAAGACTTTCCGCTCGCTGGCTCGCATCACCGGAGCCGCGCCGAGCACGGAAGGCCCCTATGTTAAGCGCGTGCTCAATCGTGACGCATTGAAATTGTGGACCAACCGATTGACCGCGATGAGCTGGGCTGAACGGGCAGAACTGCCCGGTGTCTCGGAGATTCGCGCCCCGCAACTGCTTGCCGGGGCGATTGTCGCTCACGAAGCGATGAATGCCTTGAAACTGAAATCTGTGCGGATTTGCCCTTGGGCGATTCGTGAAGGCTTGATGCTGCGACGTTTTGATCACGTGATGTTTGACTCTGCGACACCGCTCAGTAGTAGCGTTGGAGTTGGGGAAGTAGCTCTGGATAACGAGAAGTACAAATTTCTCGCCAAACCCAGCAGCTAACCTTCTTGGCTAAGCGGTGCCCGCACAGTGGACACGGTAACAGGAGGCAAGAGCATGGAAGACCAGAAGAGCACAATGAAGGTGCCAGTCACCCTCTCTAGCGCGTCAGTTTATCCGCTGACCGTCCATGACGCCTTCGCGATGGCCAAGGACGTGGGATACGACGGGCTGGAAGTGCTGATTACCGGCAACGCAGCCAGCCAATCTGCGACCGCGCTCAAAGCCTTGATGGACAAGTACCAACTGCCGATCATGGCCATCCACGCACCGACACTGCTGCTCACCCAGCAGGTGTGGGGCTCTGCTTGGGCCAAGATCGAACGTTCGGTCATCCTGGCCCAAGCGGTCGGCGCAAATGTGGTTGTCGCCCATCCGCCATTCAGGTGGCAGGGCGCCTACGCCGAAGAATTCGCCGAAGGCGTGCAGCGATTGGTTGAGACCACGGGGATGAAAATCGCCGTGGAAAACATGTACCCATGGCGTGCCCGGGGCCGTGAAGCGAAAATGTACCTTCCGCACTGGAACCCAGTCCCGCAGCACTACCAGCATGTGACCTGGGATTTCTCCCATGCGGCGATTGCCAATATGGATTCGCGCCAAGCCGTCGAGGACCTGGGCCAGCGACTGGCGCACGTTCATCTGTGCGATGGTTTGGATAACGGCAAAGACGAGCACCTTGTGCCAGGCCTGGGCACCCAACCGGTGGCCGAAACGCTGCAATATCTGCGTGATGCCAATTGGAGCGGAACCGTAGCGGTCGAGGTCTCCACACGCAAAGCTCGCAACACCGGGCAAAAAGAAGAATGGCTGGGAAAGACCCTAGAATTTGCCCGCCAGCACTTAACAGTCGGCAGCGACCCCAAGCCAATGACACAATAGCCATATGAGTGAAGCAACAAAGAATCTGTCCCTGTCCTTCCTCGGCGCCGGCTCCATGAACGGCGCCATCCTGCGTGGCATCATCGCCTCGGGCCATGACCCGCAGCTCATCACCGCTACCGTGCGAAGCGATAACCGCGTAGCGGAACTGCGCGAATTGGGCATCAACGTCTTGGTCAGCGAGGAAGATCCCGAAGCCAACCGCCGGGCTGCCGCCAGCGCAGACATTATCTTCCTGGGCGTGAAGCCGGTAGGCATCACCGAACTGTGCGAGGAGATTTCCGGATCGCTGGACGCGCAGAAGGTCGTTGTTTCCGTAGCCGCCGCTATCACCCTGAGCAGCATGCAGTCTCATCTGCCAGCTGGCCAGCCGGTCATCCGTTCCATGCCGAACACCCCTTTGATGGTCGGTGCCGGCGTGGTGGGAATCAGCCCGGCGGCAAGCGTGAGCGACGAGCAGACCAAGTTGGTCACCGATCTGCTCTCCGGATCCGGCGACGTGCACGTCATCGACGAAGAGCAGCAAAATGCGCTCTCGGCAATTTCCGGGTCCGGTCCGGCCTATGCTTTCTACCTGGCTGAGGCCATGGCCAATGCCGGTGTGGCCATGGGCTTGGATGAAGAGCTTTCAATCGCGCTGGCACGTGCCACTGTGGCCGGTGCCGGCAAGATGCTCTCGAACCCTGACGCGGATCCCGCGACCCTGCGCAAGGCAGTAACCAGCCCGAAGGGCACCACCGAGCAGGCTATCGCCACCTTCGATGAGCAGGGAATTCCAAAGATTATTGCTGCGGGCACGCAAGCGGCAGCCGCCCGTGCAGCGCAGCTGAGTGAAGAGCTCGGCTAGGAACGAGCATTCAATACGGCGGTGGCCGGCAACCAATTGGTTGCCGGCCACCGCCGTATTCCCGATCCTCGTGCCCTACGGGCGTGCTGCGAAACGCTCGAGCAGGTCCACGTGCCCCGAGACGATCAGGACATCTCGGCGAGTCACCATGGTATCCGGCATGGCGTAGGTGAAATCCTCGCCCGGGGACTTCACACCAACGATCGTCACCCCGTACTTGGAGCGGACTTGGGACTGGGCCAAGGTGAAGCCCTGGGTCTCCTTCGGAGGGTACATCTTCACGATGGCGAAGCCGTCATCGAATTCAATGAAGTCGAGCATGCGGCCACCGACCAGGTGCGCGGCACGCACACCGGCATCGGCTTCCGGGTAGATGACGTGGTTGGCACCAATGCGGGTAAGAATCTTGCCATGGGAGGGCGTAATGGCCTTGACCCACAGATGCTCAATGCCCAGATCCACCAGGTTCACGGTGATCAGCACGGATGATTCGATGGAGGTACCCACGCCCACGACGGCCGAGGAGAATTCCTGGGCGCCGAGCTGGCGCAGGGCGTCAATATTGGTCGCGTCGGCCGCGACCACGTGGGTCAAGGTGCTGGCCCACTGCTGAACGAGCTCCGGGCTGCGCTCAATGGCCAGCACTTCGCGCCCCTGCTTGACCAGCGTTTCAGCGACAGATGCACCGAAGCGGCCCAGGCCGATAACCAGCACCGGGGCATTGTGGTCTATGTTCTTGTCAGCCAATGAGCGGCCTTTCTTCTGGGAGTCTGAACAGCGTATTGCGGTGGCGCATGGTCAACGCGCTGGCGAGCGTAATACTGCCGATGCGTCCGGCAAACATCAACGCGCTGAGCACATACTTGCCGGCCGGAGGCACTTCTTGCGAAACCCCGCTACTCAGGCCCACGGTAGCAAAGGCCGAGATCGACTCGAACAGGGCTCGCGAGAAGCCCACCGATTCGTCGATGGTCACGAGTGCGCCGGTAGCGACCATCACCAGCGAAGCACCCATGGCGACCACGGAGATGGCCACGCGCATGGTGCCTTGCGGAATCTGCCGGCCAAAGGCCTTCGCGTCAGTATCGCCACGGACCTCGGCCAAGATCGCCAAGAACATCACGGCAATGGTGGTGACCTTGATGCCGCCAGCAGTAGAAGCTGAACCGCCACCGGCGAACATCAATGCGTCGGTCAACAAGATGGTCACCTGGTGGATGTCGTTCTGATCCACCAGGTTGAAGCCGCCAGAACGGGTCATGGTGGAGGCGAAGAAGCCATGAATGAGCTTGTCGCTGATGGATAAGCCACCGATGGTCTTGGGATTGGCCCATTCGAAAATCAGCCACAGGAAGGATCCGGCAAAGAGCAGGATGGTGGTGGTGAGCATGGTCAGCTTGGTGTGCAGGTTCCACTTCTTCATATTGAACTTGTGCGCCAGCAGCACCATGATCACCGGGAAACCCAAGGAACCGGTGAACACGCCGGCCATCAATGGGCCCAGGATCCACAGGTCGGTTTCGTAGGGAACCAATCCGTCGGAGTGCGGGGTGAAGCCTGCATTGTTGAAAGCCGAGACGGCATAGAAGATTCCATGCCAGATGGCGGACAGGACGCTTTCACCCAGAATGTAGAAGCGCGGGATCAGAAAGAGCGCGATGACCGCCTGCAGGCTGATCGCTGTGAGGATCACGATGCGCAGCAATGAGCTTACTTCACCCAGCGCTGAGGCTCCAGAACTGTTCATCGAATTCTGCGCCATCAGCTTGGCTCGCACGCCCAGCTTGCGGGATACCGCCAGGGACATGATGGAGGCCAGGGTCAAAATGCCCAGGCCGCCCATGAACGTTGCGACCAGCATGATCAGCTGACCGGCGAATGACCAGTGCACAGCGGTGGAGACGGTCGTTAGGCCAGTAACGCAAACTGCCGACACAGCGGTGAATAATGCGTCATGCAGCGCGGTGGCTTCCCCTGTGGCCGAGGAAAACGGCGCCGCGAGCAGGGAGGTGAACAACGTGATAGCCAGCAAGAAGGCGCCAAGAGTCAAGCGCGCGGGGGAGCGCACGGTGAAGTCCGCAACTGCGATGCGAACGGTCAGCCATTTCTTGCGTCGCTGTTCGCGCATTTCAGCTGCCCGGGCGCTGGGGCCCGATGCACTGGCTGTGCTCATTTATTACTCGCCGTTTCCTGGGGAACAGTTCTTTGCCATGAGGATTTGAAGTCCTTCTAGTAATTTACGCGTTTCCACCGCTAAACGCTTGTGTTGCCCGGCTAAAGACCCGACAAGCCGCGCAAACTGCCATGAATTCATGAGTTGGGTCACTATCGGGTAGCCTGAAATCGTGTTAGATCCGCAGCATGCCCCACGGCCCACCATGGTGATGTGGGATGAAGAGTATCTGAAGTACAAATTCAGCGACTGGCATCCCATGCACCCTTCACGGCTAGAACTGACCTATCGACTCAGCGATGAGCTGGATATCTTCGATGCGCCGAACGTCACGATACAGGCTCCGGATATTGCCGACGATGCGGTCATCGGCTCCGTCCATGACCAGAGCTATATCGATCAGGTGCGGCGGGTGAGCCAGGATCCAACACTCGTTGCCGAAGAATTCGGCTTGGGCACCGAAGACGACCCGGTATTCGCCGGGATGCATGAAGCCGCCGGGCGCATTGTTGGCGGTTCGGTAGCAGCGGCCCAAGCCATCATGGACCAAGAGGTGGTCCGTGCGGTGAACTTCGCCGGCGGCATGCACCACGCCGCGAAAAGCAAGGCCAGCGGTTTCTGCATCTACAATGACGCTGCTGCCGCGATCCATCGCATGCTGGAACAGGGTGCCCAACGCGTGGTCTACATCGATGTGGACGCGCATCACGGGGATGGCACCGAGTCGATCTTCTGGGATGACGAACGCGTGCTGACCATTTCCATCCATGAATCCGGGCTGTCACTGTTCCCCGGTACGGGATTCGCCAATGAAATTGGCGGCAAGAACGCCGAAGGCAGCGCAGTAAATGTTGCTCTGCCGGCAATGACCGGGGACTCCGGGTGGATGCGTGCCTTCCATGCGATCGTTCCGCAGCTGGTACGCGCCTTCAAGCCCGAAATCATCGTCTCCCAGCACGGTTGCGATGCGCACCGTGATGATGACATGACCAACTTGAAGCTGTCTGTTGATGCGCAACGCCAGGCGGCCCTGGACATATCCCAGTTGGCAGATGAGCTGTGCGAAGGCCGGTGGCTGGCTACCGGAGGCGGGGGATACAACGTCACCGCCGTCGTGCCGCGTACCTGGACCCATCTGACGGCGATTGTTGCCGGCAAGCCGGTGCCGTTGCGTACCTATGTTCCCGAGACCTTCCGCCGCTACGTTCTGGAAAGGTACGGCCGTGCCATGCCTTACCTCATGGGCGATGACGCCCAGCTGTGGTGGCGCAATTGGGAAGTCGGCTATGATCCGGCCGATCCGGTAGACCGAACCATCATTGCTACACGCAAGGAGATATTCCCGCTTTTCGGGCTCGATCCATGGTTCGACTAGCCTCGCATGGCTGCGGCCAACGGAGACAGAGGCGAGACCTCACAGCATTTTAGGCATGGAAATCGATTGCCAACCGTTCATATGCCGTTAGGGTTATGTGTGTGGCAATTGATGAAGTGTTTTCGGCGTTGGCTGAACCAACCCGACGAAAGATAATAGAAGCGCTCAAGAACGAGCCGAAAGCAGTGGGCACTCTGGTCACTGAACTGGAGATCTCGCAGCCGACTGTTTCCAAGCACTTGAAGGTGCTGCGCGAAGCTGAACTCGTGAGCATGGCCGCTGCCGGGCAGCGGCGCATCTACAGCATTGATACCTCAGCGCTGGAAGATCTCGTGCGCTGGTGCGCCGATTTGGTACCTGCCCAACCGGAGGGCCAGGAGCTGGCAACCACGCAGGCCGAAGCCGAGGGGCAGCTGGCAGCGGTATCGAATCCAACGGCTCAGCAGATCGGGCGGCGCGTTGGCCAAGGCCTGGAACAAGTTACTGGACGTGCGCAAGAGTTTTTCGAGAAACTTCCGCGGTTCGGGCGTCGGCGCTAGCTCTTGTCCAGTCTTCGGCGCTGCAACCGTGCAATATGGTCAATCTTTTAAGTTACGCGCGCAATCCTGTTTTATAACATGAAAATTTTGTTCAGAATGCCCAGCATGGCATTCTCGTGTGCGGGGCAGTGACGCCGGCAATGAGGCCCCTTGTGCGCCTGTGCCTGCCCCAAGTGATGAGGAGAAAAACTTGGATAAGCACTTAGCGACGATTCGCGACGAAGTCTTCCGCCGCAATCCCGGCGAAGCAGAATTCCACCAGGCCGTCACGGAAGTATTCGACAGCCTTGAAGCTGTATCGGTCAAGCATCCTGAATACGCCGAAGCCGCAATCCTGCAGCGTTTGTGCGAACCTGAACGCCAGATCATCTTCCGAGTGCCATGGGTTGACGACGAAGGCCGCGTGCAGATCAACCGCGGCTTCCGCGTTGAATTCAACTCGGCTCTGGGCCCATACAAGGGCGGTCTGCGTTTCCACCCATCGGTTTACCTTGGCATCGTCAAGTTCCTGGGCTTCGAACAGATCTTCAAGAACTCCCTGACCGGCATGCCCATCGGCGGCGGCAAGGGCGGCTCGGACTTCGACCCGCGCGGCAAGTCCGATGGCGAAGTCATGCGCTTCTGCCAGTCCTTCATGACTGAGCTCTACCGCCACATTGGCGAATACACCGACGTGCCAGCCGGCGATATCGGCGTTGGCGGCCGCGAAATCGGTTACCTCTTCGGCCAGTACAAGCGCATCACCAACCGCTACGAGTCCGGTGTGCTGACGGGCAAGGGCTTGAGCTGGGGCGGTTCCCTGGTTCGCCCGGAAGCCACCGGCTACGGCGCAGTGATCTTCACTGAAGAAATGCTCAAGACCCGCGGCCAGACTTTCGATGGCCAGCGCGTGGTCGTTTCCGGTTCGGGCAACGTGGCAATCCACGCCATCGAGAAGGCGCAGGCACTGGGAGCGAAGGTCGTTACGGCTTCCGACTCGGCCGGCTTCATCGTTGACGAGGGCGGCATCGACCTGGATCTGCTGCGTCAGATCAAGGAAGTTGAGCGCGGCCGCATCTCCGAGTATGCCGAACGCCGTGGCACCAAGAAGGTGAAGTACGTTGCCGGTGGCAGCGTCTGGGACGTTGCAGGCACCGTGGCGCTGCCCTGCGCAACCCAGAACGAATTGGGCGCTGAGGCCGCAAAGAAGATGGTTGCTGCTGGCACCATCGCAGTGGCCGAAGGCGCCAACATGCCTACTACCGCTGAAGCGACCTCGATCTTCCAGGATGCAGGGGTGCTCTTCGGCCCGGGCAAGGCAGCCAACGCTGGTGGTGTTGCTACCTCCGCTCTGGAGATGCAGCAGAACGCCAGCCGCGATGCATGGAGCTTCGAGCACACCGAGCGTCGCCTGACTGAGATCATGGTCGGCATCCACACCAGCTGTGCTGCTACTGCAGACGAGTACGGCATGCCGGGGAACTACGTCGCCGGCGCCAACATCGCGGGCTTCGTGAAGGTCGCAGACGCAATGCTCGCACAGGGCGTCATCTAATAATCTGCAGCGCTGCAATCCGCGTGAATTCATTGGGGACCCGGTGAAATCACGCGGATTGTCTCGTTCAGGCATCAAAAAATGTGATTCAGATGGTCACGTGTGTGTTTCGTGATGCAAAAGTTACAAAAGTGCGATTAGACTAGTACAAAGCGAACGTGAACCTGAACCGCCGATGTTGATCCAAAGTCGTGTAAGTTCATCTTCGCTAAATTAACGCGACGAATAAGAGATCAGCGTCAGGAGAATATCCCGCATGACGGATAAACAGAATTTTGCCGGAGCCCGTTTCATGACTGTGGCCGAAGTGGCCGACATGATGCGCGTTTCCAAAATGACCGTTTATCGGCTGATCCACGCCGGTGATTTGCCTGCTGTTCAGTTCGGTCGCTCCTATCGCGTTCCGGAAAACGCCGTGGAATCATATCTGAATGCCGCGGCCATTGATCCGCAGCACGGTACCGGTTCTTACGGTCGATAGTCCGCGCGATGGTCAGAGCATGACCGAAAAGCGGGTAATCTGTTAAGGAACGTTTAACGTCCGGTCAACCTTGTCCTTGGGCTCGCGCGCAAGCAGGCATTTGGGGTTGACGCATTTATTTAGTTTGTGAGGAACCACTATGGGCTCTGTTATCAAGAAGCGCCGCAAGCGTATGTCGAAGAAGAAGCACCGCAAATTGCTTCGTAAGACCCGCCACCAGCGTCGTAATAAGAAGTAAATCTACTTCTGAGCATTTGCCGCTTGGCAATCATCGCCACCGCTTCACAGTGAAACTGTTGAACGGTGGCGATTGCTTTATCCAAAGCCGCCCAGCGCCGGCCTAAGAGCCGGAACGGCGCAGAATGGACCGTCGCGCCGCCCAGAGCGCACCAAGCACTCCAGCGGCCTTCAGGCCTAGTTTGGCAGCTCGCTGGCCGGTGCGGAAATCGTAGACCTGCCAGCCGCGGCGCTTGGCGTAGGCGCGAAGCCGCGCATCGGGATTGATGCATACGGGGTGTCCCACAGCTTCAAGCAAGGGAACATCATTGTAGGAATCCGAGTATGCCCATGATTTCGACAGCGAGATGCCGCGAGCCTTCGCCAGGGTGCGCACCGCTTGCGCTTTTTCCGCAGCGTGCAGGATCGGGCTGGCCAGCGCTCCGGTGTAGAAACCGTCTTCGCTGGCCACTACAGTGCCCAATGCACCGGTAAGTTCGAGACGTTGCGAGATGACATTCGCCACTTCCAGGGGAGTGGCAGTGACTAGCCAGACTTCACGGCCCACCGTCCGATGCTGGCGAGCAATGGCTACCGTACCGGTCCATAGCTTGGGTTCGATGTATTCGTCATAGATCTCGTTGCCGATCTTCTCGATCTCGGACACCGGGATCCCTCGGACCATCATCAACGCACGGTCGCGAATCTGGTGAATGTCCCCTAGGTGCTCACCGCGCGCGGCGAAGCGCAACTGCTTGAGCGCGAACCAGAGGATTTCGCGGAATTGGAAGAAGCGGCGCTCATGCAGTTTCCGGGCCAGCAGATACAGCGATGCACCGCGCACAAGGGTGTTATCTACATCGAAGAAAGCGGCGACCGTGTCCGGAGCCAGGGCGGAATTCGGGCTGGGGTGATGATCGATGGAAGACATTTGATCCAGTTTATTTCATTGCCAAGTTTAAGGGCGGTTACGGCTCGTGAGATTATAGGCAGGTGAGTACTTTGAATCAGATCCAGCTGTTGGTTCGAGAAGGCTGCCACCTGTGCCAGGCCGCACGCGCAACCGTGGCCGAGGTGACTGGCCGGTTGAATATGGAGTTTTCCGAACTGGATATTGACCAGCACCCTGAATTGCTGGCCAAGCACCACGAGGAAGTGCCGGTTCTGCTGATCAACGGAGAAGTCCGCGACTTCTGGCACATCGACGCACAGCGTCTGGAACGACTACTGAGCAGCTAGCCGCTGCCGAATAAATGAAAATGCGTTGTGCTCTTCAAGAGCACCGAAAAGTGCGGGAGAACGAAGATGTCAGAGCTTGAAGCCCGGGTCCTGCCTGAGGCCACGCTGGCTCGACTGACCCAGTACTTGCGCGCGCTGAACGCCTTGGAAGCCCAGGGCCTGGAACGCACCAGTTCCGGGGTGCTGGCCAAGGAAGCTGGAGTGAACCCCTCCATCCTGCGCAAAGACCTTTCCTGGTTGGGTTCCTACGGAACCCGCGGGGTGGGCTACGTGGTCCGCGAACTGGCAGAACATATCAGCCGCACCCTCGGCCTGAACCAGGACTGGCGTGTGGCCATCCTCGGCGCCGGTAACCTGGGGCGCGCGCTCAGCGGATATGCAGGCTTCAGGACTCGTGGCTTCAACGTCGAGGCGATCCTGGATATCGACCCCGCACTGGTCGGCAGCCCGGTCGGCGAGCTGCACGTGGAAGCGATCGCGGACTTGGCCGCAGTGGTTGAACGCGAAGAAATCAACATCGCTGTTCTGGCAATTCCGGGCGATGCTGCGCAGGACCTGGTCTACGAACTGGCCGCGCTTTCGGTCCGCTCGGTGCTCTCGTTCGCACCGATGCCGCTTCGCGTACCCGCGGGCATGAACCTGCGGCGCGTTGATCTTTCCACTGAATTGCAGATCCTGGCATACCTCGCCGTTCAAGGCTGAAGCCGCGCAGACGAGAAAAGGCGTAGCCGCGTCATCCCTTGGGTGGATGGAGCGGCTACGCCTTTATTGTCCCTGCAGGGCCTCGCGAAGAGGCTCGGCCATGCGTTTAGCGGAAGCCGGCCAGGCGAGCCTGGCGGCGCTGCGCAATGTATTGCGAAGAAGGGCGCAACCAGGCGAAGACCACGCCTGCAATGCCCAACAAGATGCCCACAACGTAGACAGCGTTGATAATTCCGGCTTGAGTGTCAGCGAACATGCTGATCATTGGAACGATAGTCACCAGATTCAGCAGTGAAAGCGCACCGAGGATCGTGGCGATAATTCGCATGGCGCCCACGCCGCGGCCAACGAAGAAGCCCACCAGGAAATACAGGGCCAAGGTGATGATCATGGAGATAATCACGAAGGTCGACATCATGGAATTGACCTGGGCCATGAAGGCCTCAGGGCTTGCCATCATCTGTTCAACCAGTGGATCCTGCTCCATGCCCGGGGTGCTCTGCATCTGGTTCTGGAACTCTTCTTGCACCAGCGACCACTGCTGGCCAATCATGTTGGCCATCATGTTGGAGTTGGTCATCAGCCAGCTGGCGAGGGCACTGAAGATGCCCGCGAGCATGATCAAGCCAAAGGCGATAGCCAAGGTCCGTGGCCGCTCGGTCGGCGGCTGCACGCCGGCGTAACCTCCCTGCTGGGCATACTGGTCGTAGCCCGGTGCCTGCGGTTGCCCGTAAGGATTCGGATTCTGGCCGTACGGGTTCTGGCCGTACGGCGAGGGCTGCTGGCCGTAGGGGTTTTCGCCGTACGGGTTCTGCGATGAACCCTGGCCGGAAGGGCCCGGGTTGTAGGGCTGGCCCGGCTGGTTAGGATCGTTGTCGCTCATGATGCGTCCTTCTGGTCGAACTGTCTTATTGACTAAGCGTAATGGCAGTCGATTGTGAGCAACCCCTCCGAAAGGATGGTTTTTCCATATGGGATTCCAATGCGTGTCCTGTGAATAGTTGACGGTGGCCACAATATGGCTAATTTGCACCGAATATTTGAGACACTGGAGGCATGCCTTTATCGACCGTCCATTTGTTGCGCCACGGGGAAGTTTTCAACCCTGACCGTATGCTCTACGGCAGGATCCCCGGCTTCGGGCTCTCGGAACTCGGATTCCAGATGGCCGATGGGGCAGGAGAATATTTTGCCAAGCGCCAAGCAGAAGGCGGCAACGTGGTGCGTCTGGTGGCCTCACCGCTCCTGCGAGCCCAGCAGACAGCCGCGCCGACCTCCAATGCTCTGGATCTGCAGGTCCACACCGACGAGCGGGTTATCGAAGCCGGCAACAAGCTGGAAGGGCTGTCCAAGGTTGCGGAGCACCTGCGTCAGCCGAAGTACTGGCCGCTGCTGGTCAACCCGCTGAAGCCTTCATGGGGCGAACCATATGCCCAGCAGGTTGCTCGCATGCGCCTGGCCATGGATGAGCACCGCAAGGCCGCCCTCGCCGAGCACGGCGAAGGAGCGGAAGTCATTATCGTCAGCCACCAGCTGCCGATCTGGGTTACGCGCCGCGCCGCCGAGAAGAAGCCGCTGTGGCACGATCCGCTCCAGCGCGAGTGCACCCTGGCTTCCATCACCAGCTTTGATTTTGAGGGAGACGAATTGGTCTCCGTGCGTTACACCGAACCGTGCCCCGAGCTGCTTGCCGGCGCGGCGAATATCCCTGGAGCCTAAAGCAAAATGACAGATCCTGTGCCTAATCCTCGCCACTTGAGCCGCCGCACCATGTTGCGTTCGCTCATGGTTGCCGCCGCCGTGGTGCCCTTGGCTGCCTGCAGCGGCAAGGAAGATGCGCTGACCGCGCAAGCAAACAGCGGCGACGGCAAGAACTACATCGCTGGCGACGGCGCCGTGGAAGAGTACGAAGTTTCCAAGCGCAGCGAACCGGTTGCCCTCAAGGCCACCACCTACCATGGCACCGATATCGACTTCACGCAGTGGCAGGGCAAGCCCGTAGTCATGAACTTCTGGTATGCCGCCTGCGCTCCGTGCCGCATCGAGGCACCGGATCTGAAGGAAATCGCTGAAGGCTTCGGCGAGAAAGTCGAATTCATTGGCGTCAACGTACGCGATGAAGCCGAAGCGGCGAAGGCCTTCGAGCGCACTTTCGAGATTCCCTATGAGTCGGTACAGGATACCTCCGGGGACATCCAGCTGGCGATGACCAAGTACGTCCCGTTGCAAGCGGTTCCATCCACCTTGGTGCTGGACCGCCAGGGCCGTGTCCGTGCCCGCGTGATCGGTGCCGTAGAGCCTGGCACCCTGAAGTCATTGATCGACTCCGCTCTGACCGAAGAGTTGTGAGCTGATCAGTGACCACTAATCCCTTTGCCGACATCGTCCTGGACGGGTCGTTGCTGCTGGCTGCCCCAGTAGCACTGCTGGCCGGGCTGGTCTCCTTCCTTTCGCCTTGCGTCCTGCCGCTGGTGCCGGGCTACCTCGGTTACGTCACCGGGTTGACTGGTGCGGATCTGAAGGAGCACCGGCGCGGCCGCGTGGTCTCCGGCGTACTGCTCTTTGTCCTGGGATTCTCCGTGGTCTTCATCGCAGCGGGCGTGCTTTTCAGCCAGGCCTCCGCGTGGCTCAGGTTCAACGGCTCCTGGGTCACCCAGGCATTGGGCCTGGTCGTGGTCTTCATGGGCATCGTGTTCATGGGCGGCTTCTCCTGGATGCAGCGTGACCGCAAGATCCACAGGAAACCGCCTGCAGGCCTGTGGGGTGCCCCGGTTCTGGGGCTGACCTTCGGCCTGGGGTGGGCACCGTGCATCGGCCCCACCTTGAGTGCGGTACTGATCATGTCCACCGGTGTGGACGCGAACGTAGGGCGTGGAACGCTCCTGACTGTGTTCTATTGCCTCGGATTGGGTTTGCCCTTCATCCTGATTGCAATGGGGTTGCAGCGCGGCATGCAGGCGCTGGCGTTCTTCCGCAAGCACCAGGTTTTCATCATGCGTTTGGGCGGGGTACTACTCATTGCCTTGGGACTGGTCATGGTGACCGGTCTGTGGGGAACATGGGTAGCAGAACTGCAAAACTGGTTTGCCAATGAAGTGAGGTTGCCAATTTAATGGCGAAACAACAACGGAATTCCAAGGGAACTGGCGACGCGCCTGCTCTGGGATTCATGGGTTCCATGCGTTGGATCTGGACCCAGCTGACATCGATGCCAACAGCCTTGTTCTTGCTGTTGCTGCTCGCCGTCGCTGCGGTACCGGGATCGATCTTCCCGCAACGCGACGCCAACCCCGAATCTGTAGCCCAGTACCTGGAACAGCACACCACCGCTGGTCCATGGCTGGATCGCTTCCAGATGTTCGAAGTGTATTCATCGGTGTGGTTCTCCGCGATCTACATCTTGCTGTTCGTCTCGCTGATTGGCTGCATCATCCCGCGTGTGAAGAAGCACGCCAAAGCCTTGCGCACCCCGCCGCCGAGGACCCCGGTGCGCCTGGAACGACTTCCCCAGTACAGCTCGCATGAAATTCTGGAAGGCGAGACGGATACGCCCGATGACCAGCAGGTCATCGAGGATTCGTTCAGGATCCTGAAGAAGCGCGGCTACCGTGTCGAGCGCCGCGAGGATGCCACCGGGGCCTCGGTTGCCGCAGAGCGCGGGTATACCCGCGAAATCGGCAACCTGCTCTTCCACATCTCGCTGATGGGCGTACTGGCTTCGGCCGCGATCGGCGGAGCCCTGGGCTACACCGGGCAGCGCGTGGTTGTCGAGGGGGAGACCTTCGTGAATTCGCTGGTGGCCTACGACTCCTTCACCCCGGGCACCGGCTTCAATGCCGATAATTTGCCGCCCTTTGCTGTGACGCTGGACAAATTCGACATCATCTTCGACCGCGAATCCGAATCGCATTTCGGACAGCCGCTGGACTTCACCGCCCACGTCAAGGTGCGCGAATCGCCCGATGCCGAGCCAGTGAAGCAGGAGCTGAAGGTCAACCATCCGCTGCGGATCAGCGGCGGTGACGTGTACCTGGTCGGCAATGGCTACGCCCCGGTGATCACCGTCAAGGATGGCAACGGCAATGTCTCCTATTCCGGCCCGGCGGTTTCCATTCCGCAGGATTCGGTCTACACCTCGATGTTCGTGCTGAAGGTTCCGGACGCCGAGCCATCGCAGCTGGGCTTCCAGGGCTTCTTGCTGCCAACCGCACTAGTGGATGAGAACGGCTTCGGCATGTCGGGCGACCCCAACGCCATCAACCCCCAGCTGCACCTGAACTCGTACTCCGGGGATCTGGGCCTTGACGACGGCAACCCGCAAAACGTGTTCGTGCTGGACACGGAGAAGATGGAACCGCTGAACAGCCGTGATTTGGATGCCGGCGGCATCATCCTCGAAGCGGGGCAGACCTACGAACTGCCCGACGGCAAGGGCTCGATTACCTTTGAAGACCTCAAGCGCTTCGTCGCATTGGACATCAATCATGACCCGGGCAAGCTGCCAATCGGCATTTTCTCAGGTCTGGCGCTAATCGGCCTTGCGGTCTCGCTGTTCACCCCGCGACGCCGCGTCTGGGTGAAGCTGAAACAAGAAAACGGCAAGCGTAGTATCGAGTACGCACTGCTGGCACGTGGCGAGGATCCGCGTCTGGAACGCGAAGCTGCAGAACTACAGAAGATCTTTGACAAGGCTTGGCCATTGGCAAGCCAGGAGCAGAACCAAGGAGCAGTAAATGGATAACGCTGGGGCATTAGCGCCAATCAATGAAACGCTGGGTGAATACAGCCAGTTGTTCATGCTGCTGGCCGCCATGGTCTACGGAGTGGTCTTCATCATTTTCGCCTTGGACCTGGCAAAGACCAACAAGTCCATCAGCGAAATGGATTCCGAAGCGCTCAAGCGCGACGAGGAACTGCTGGTTAGCGCCGGCGGCGCCGTGGGCACCAAGCCCCGTTCGCGCCGGGGTGCCGCTGTGCGTGCCGACAACGTCGGCGAGCATATCGTGACCGACAAGATGGAGTACACGCAGTTGTCGGCCAAGCGCCCCACGGCTCGCATTGCCGTGGTGCTGATGTGGCTGGCCGCTGCCCTGCACGGCGGTGCCGTGGTTTCCCGTGCGATAGCCGCGCACCGAGTGCCCTGGGGCAACATGTACGAGTTCCTGTCCACCGGTGCATTCCTGGTGGCTCTGGTCTTCTTGCTGGTGCTGATCTTCAAGGACCTGCGCTTCATGGGATCCTTCATCTCCGGCCTGGTCACCTTGATGCTGTGCGGTGCCACCATCGGCTTCCCGACACCGGTTGGCCACCTCGTTCCTGCCCTGCAGTCGCCATGGATCGTCATTCACGTCTCCATCGCCGTCCTGGCGTCGGCACTGTTCGCCATCAGCTTCGCCATGAATGTGCTGCAGCTGGTACAGCATGCTCGCATGAACCGGCTGGCCGCTGGCCAGGACGACAAGCTGCCCTTCATGCGCGTGGTGCCAGGTGCCGGAGCATTGGAGAACTTCGCCTACCGCATCAACACCATCGGCTTCGTGATGTGGACCTTCACTGTCATCGCTGGTGCGATCTGGGCTGAGGCCGCTTGGAGCCGCTACTGGGGCTGGGATCCAAAGGAAGTCTGGTCCTTCGTGATCTGGGTTGTCTACGCAGGCTACCTGCACGCCCGTGCCACCGGTGGCTGGACGGGCCCACGCTCGGCCTGGTTGTCGATCATCGGCTTCCTGTGCGTGGTCTTCAACTTCACCATCGTGAATATCTTCTTCGACGGTCTGCACTCCTACGCCGGAGTCTAGTTCCTAAGAATCCAGCACTGCGAGCGGTTTCCCTTTAGCGGGGAGGCCGCTCGCAGTACTTTAAGCGTTCGTTGCAGGCCCTGGTACTCAAGTGCGGGGCACTGACGGGCGCCTGCCCCGTCCGTCCCTCCAGCGCCCGTAGAGGAAGCCCCGCGCCCCGGGCCGCCTGCAAGAATGCCCGAAGCTCCCACGAGGCATGAAAAAAGCCCAGCGGCGCTGGCACGCGTGCTGGGCTGGTTGCCGGAATCCCGGCAGAACTAGGTGGTTATTCGGTTTCAGACGAAGAGCTGTCGGTGCCTTCTGGCTTGTTCTTGCGTTCTGCACCTGGCTTCGGTTCCTTGGCCTCAGGCTTGGCTGGTTTCTCGCCATCGGCCTTCTGCACGTCTTCACGTTTAGTGAGGTCTTGCTCACGCGCCTTCGAGTCGGCTTCACGCTGCTGCTGGCGGCGCCAGACCTCCAGCTGGCGCAGGAAATCCTCATCGTCGTCCGGAGCCATGGACTTCTGCGCAGGGGCTCCATTTGACGCAACAGGGCGACCTAGGAGGAACCACAAACCGGCTCCGATTAGCGGAAGGAGGATGACGACCGCAATCCACGCAGGCTTAGGCAATGAACGAATGCTGCGGCGCTCTGCACGAGCGCATTCGATCAGGGTATAAATCGTCAAAGCAACCGAAACCACTGCGGCGAAAATCAATAAGCGGACCATGCTTCCATTCTAGTGATAATCCTGTTCACAGGTTCACCGGTAGAATTGAGACTATGCAGTTTGTGAAATATACCGTTATCCGCCTAGGCATATTCCTAGCCGTTTTCTTGGGCCTCTGGTTAGGTATGAAGTGGCCAATCTTCGTTTCCGGAATTATTGGCCTGGTCGTGGCCTTCGCGGTGGCCTACCTTTTCTTCAATAAACTTCGGCTAAAGGCGAACGAAGATATCCGCAACGCTTTCAGCAAGACCTCGGCAAACAAGACCAGGATGCAGCTAGCTGATGAAGCCGTTGAGGATGAATTCGACGAATCACAGCGCAAGCAGACCCCTGGCGCCGAGTAAATTTCCCCACGCAGGTTCACCTCGAACTGCATAGCCCAGCCATTAGCGCATGGCCGGCATGACAATTAACGAGATGGGCTGGCCGGATCAATTGATCCGGCCAGCCCATCTCGTTTTTCCTTCTGCAGCGGTGGCTAGGCCAAAACCTCGATGGCGATAGCCAAGGAGAAGAGCACCGCATATACGACATTGACCATGCCGGTCTGCTTAAGCACCAGCACCAGCTTTGGCAGCTGCTGCTCGCGAAGCATCAGCAGCGATGGAGCCACTGCAGGAACGAAGGTGAGCAGGACCAGCCACATCCATGGGAAGGCGCTGGTGGCCAGCAAAGGGAGGAGGATGGCTACCGCCAGCATCAGCACGTAGCTCAAGCGGGCATTGTGTTCGCCAAGGCGCACCGCCAAGGTAATCTTTCCCACCTCTTTATCGGTAGGAATGTCTCGCACATTATTGGCCATCAGCAGGGCGCAGCCAATCAGGCCGGTGCCGATGGCACCCCACAGCGAAGCCATGGTCAGCTGGTTGATCTGGGTGAAGGTGGTACCCAAGGTGGCGACCAAGCCGAAGAAGATGAAAACGTAAATATCGCCCAAGCCGCGGTAGCCGTAGGGGTTCTTGCCGCCGGTGTAGCCCCAAGCGGCGAAGATCGCGGCGACGCCTACCAGCAGCAGCGGCCACGAGGAAGAAATGATGACCAGCACGAGGCCGAAGATGGCGGCTAGCCCGAAGCAGCCGAAAGCGGCATTGCGCACGTTCTTCGGCTCGGTGAGCTTGGAACCGGTCAGGCGCAGCGGGCCGACGCGTTCGTCATCGGTGCCTCGGATGCCGTCCGAGTAGTCGTTGGAGTAGTTCACTCCGACCTGGAGCAGCAGGCCCACCAGCAGAGCCAAGACGAAACGGAACCAATGAACGGTTCCAGTTTCGCCCAGCGCGGCTGCGGTACCGATGACAACCGGGGCAATGACGATAGGCAAGGTGCGCAAACGCGCCCCAGAAACCCACTGGGAAAGTGTGGCCACTTTCTGTCCTTTCAGGGCAAACGGAAACTCGTACCCTCTAGTTTCCCGCGATTAGGCGTGCAAGGCGAATCGAGACTAGTCGCGAACGCCTAGTTCTTCGATGACCAGCTGTCGATTGAACTTGCCATTAGGCAGCTGCGGCAAGCCAAGAGGGTAGTGGCGCACGTGCTTGGGCACCGCTTCCTTGCCCAAGGTCCGGCGCACCGCTTCGAAGGCATCGGCGGTATTGGTCGGGCCCGCATAGGCCAGGCCAACGCTGTGGCCCCATTGCGGATCGGGCACCGGGACCACGATTGCCTGCGTGAAGAATTCTTCCAGCAGCCCTTCAATCTTCGATGCCGAAAGCTTGATGCCCCCGGTATTGATCACATCATCGATGCGTCCAATGATCTTCAACCGCTGTTTTTCAACGGTGCCCAGGTCATCGGTGACGTACCAGCGGACACCATCGCGTTCAATGAAGTGCTCGGCGGTGGCTTCGGGGGAGTTGGCGTATCCGTCGGCGAGCATGGGGCCGGCGACCCAGATGCGCCCCTCATGCGCTGCCAGCTGCACGCCGGGAAGGGCCGTGCCGTTGTAGACCAGGCCGCCGGAAGTTTCCGAGGACCCATAGGTCTGGAAAATCTTCAGCCCATGATGGCGGGCGCTGACCAGCAGGTCCTTGCTGGCTCGCGCGCCGCCCAAGAGGATGGCGTCGAAACGCTTCAGCGCCTGCAAGGTTTCCGGCGCCGGGTTATCCAGCAGCCGGGCAAGCTGGGTTGGAACCAGCGAGGTGATCCGGCGGGAGTCGATCATTTGATTGGCGGCTTCGGTGAATGCCGTGGCCGAGAAACTGCCCTCGGTGTCCATCACCACAGGCTTGGTGCCGGCGAACAATGAACGCGTCAGCACGCTCAGTCCCGCGACATAGTGCACCGGCAAGGCCAGCAGCCATTGGCCTTCGAAGCCGAGGAACTCGGCCGTGGCCTGCGCACTGGATGCCAACGCCGAAACGCTGAGCACCGTGCGCTTGGCCCGGCCGGTGGAACCGGAAGTCCGCACCACTGCCATGGGCTGCTCGAAACCTGGCAGGTCCTGTGGCGCCAAGTACTCGATGCGCCAGCCGTTGGGGTTGGCCTCATCGAGCAATACCTCAACGGCCGGCCCCCCGTCGTTGGCCGCCGTGGCCAACGCTGCGAGCAGTTCAGAGAGTTGTTCGTGCATATCCGGTCCTCGTTCCGTCGCGGAAGATTAGAAGTAGTAAGGGTAGTTGGACCAATCCGGGTCGCGCTTGCCCAGGAACGCGTCGCGTCCTTCTACTGCCTCATCAGTCATGTACGCCATGCGGGTGGCTTCGCCAGCGAAGACCTGCTGGCCGGCCAAGCCGTCATCGGCCAAGTTGAAAGCGAACTTCAGCATGCGGATGGCCTGCGGGGACTGGCGGGCGATGTCGGCTGCGTACTCCAGGGCCACCTCTTCGAGGCGTTCGTGCTCTACCGACTCGTTGACGGCGCCCATGCGGACCATGTCATCGGCCGAGTACTCGCGGGCAAGGAAGAAGATTTCGCGGGCGGTCTTCTGCCCGACCTGGCGGGCGAGCAATGCCGAACCGTATCCGGCATCGAAGGAACCGACGGTAGCGTCGGTCTGCTTGAACTTGCCGTTCTGCTTCGAGGCAATGGTCAGATCCGAGACCACGTGCAGCGAATGGCCGCCACCGGCAGCCCAGCCGTTGACGACGCAGAGGACAACCTTGGGCATGGTGCGCATCAGGCGCTGGACTTCCAGGATGTGCAGGCGCCCGGCACGCGCCGGGTCGATGGATTCGCGGGTCTCGCCTTCGGCATAGCGGTAGCCGTCACGGCCGCGGATGCGCTGGTCGCCGCCGGAGCAGAATGCGTGTCCGCCGTCCTTTTCGGAGGGGCCATTGCCGGTCAGCAGGACGGTGGCCACGTCGCTGGTCATGCGGGCATGGTCCATGGCGCGGAACAGCTCGTCCACGGTGTGCGGGCGGAAGGCGTTGCGCACCTCGGGGCGGTCGAAAGCGATGCGCACGGTCGGAAGGTCGCGCACGATGCTTCCATCCGCCGCTCGCTGGACTTGGCGATGGTAAGTGATGTCGGTGAAGTCGAATCCCTCGACCACGCGCCAGCGCGTTGGGTCGAAGACATCGGAGACCTTCTCGGGCAATGCGGAATTATTCAGGCTACTCACCCTATGAATGCTAGTCGGTTTCGTCCGGAACTCTAAGAAAGGAGGAGTAGACTTTTCACGGCCCGACTCGCGGTTGCGCGTGGAATCCCCGCCCGTACGACTTGGACCATCCAGTGAATCACCGGATTCATTTCACGATTTTTGCACGGATCCATTGAACGCGTCCGTAGGTCAGGAGTTCATCTATGCCATCTGGTCAGCATCGCCCGGCAACCCCGGAAATCAGTGCCGAGGGCTACAAGAAATCCCTGAGCCGCCGCCACGTCCAGATGATCGCGATCGGCGGAGCCATCGGTGTAGGCCTGTTCATGGGCTCCGGCGGGCGCCTGGCCTCGACCGGTCCGGCGCTGGTGCTGTCCTATCTGGTAGCTGGCGCCTTGGCTTACCTGCTGATGCGGGCACTGGGCGAACTGATCATGTACCGCCAGACTTCCGGTTCCTTCGTCTCGTACGCGGCTGAGCTCTTCGGTCCCAAAGGCGCCTTCATCTCCGGATGGATGTACGTGCTGAATTGGATCATGACCGGCATTGCCGAGCTGATCGCCATCGGCCTGTACTTCCAGTATTTCTTCCCGAATGTTCCGGTAACCGTTTCCGCGTTCTGCGCGTTGCTGCTGCTGGTGGCCATCAACCTCTTCAGCGCCAAGGCTTTCGCAGAATTCGAGTTCTGGGCAGCTTGCATCAAGGTGGCCGCGATCGTCCTGTTCCTGGCCGTGGGTACATACATGGTGGTGACCAACGCACAGGTGGGAGACCACACCGCGTCGGTGGCCAACCTCTTCATCGGCGATGAGAACGGCGAGGGCGGTATGTTCCCCCGTGGTTTCTTCGTCAGCATCCTGGTCCTGAACTCGGTGATCTTCGCCTATAACGCCATTGAACTGGTGGGCATTGCCGCCGGCGAGATGGAGAACCCGGAAAAGGAAGTTCCATCGGCAATCCGTGCGGTGGTTGTTCGCATCCTGGTCTTCTACGTAGGCAGCGTCTCCCTGCTGGCCATGGTGCTGCCATGGAACGAATACGAATCCGGGGTCAGCCCGTTTGTCACGGTCTTCGAGAAGATGGGCCTGGGCTGGGTTGGCAGCGCGATGAACCTGGTGGTGATTACCGCTGCGCTGTCCTCGTGCAACTCGGGCCTGTATTCCATCGGCCGCATCCTGCGCACCATGAGCGGCAATGGGCATGCTCCGCAGTGGCTCGCGAAGATGAACAAGCACTTTGTTCCCTCCACCGGCATTATCACCGTGGGCGTGGTCTATCTTGCCGGCGTTATCCTGAACATCTGGCTCGGTGATTCTTTCGCCTTCGACCTTGCCTTGAATACCGCATCCATCGGCGTGCTGTTCACCTGGGCCTCGATTTTCGGATGCCAGCTCATACTGCGCAAGAAAAAGGGCTCTGTTTCCTCGCTGCCCATGCCCGGGTCGCCTATTACCGGTTGGGTCGGATTGATTTCCTTGCTGGTTATCACCGTCCTGATTTCTTTCGATACCTTGACCGGGGAAAGCGGCGAGGTCTTCCCGGTGGGGCTGTACACGATCGCCACAATTCCGGTGTTCGCCTTGCTGTTGTGGGGCGGATGGCTTTTTGCTCGCAAGCACGCCCGGGTGGGCATCGATTTCTAGGCCGCCAGCGATTATGCGCCAGCCGCCAAGGGGAGCAGTGCAACTGATGCGCCCCCTTGGCGGCTGGATGGCTCAGGACGTTCGGTTTTCATCGCGCTGCACCGCAGCGAGGATGCCGGTGTCCAAGGCATCGGGAATCGCGGTGCCGCGCAGCGACGCGCCGGCGGTCTCCGGCATGAACTTGATGGCGATCGCACCAATCACGCACGCTGCCATCATGTAGATGGCCGGGAAGAGCAGGAAACCGGTGGCATTGATGGCCGCTTCATTGACCATCGCGGCGGTGCCGCCGAAGACCGCCGTAGCGATGTTGTAGGTAATCGCGAATCCTGCGAAGCGCACCTGCGAAGGGAACATCGCCGGGAACGTCGCGGTAATCGTGGCCAACTGCGGAATGTAGAGCAGACCCAGCACGGCGAAGCCGACAATGGCCCAGGCGAAGGACTTGCCCATCAGCCAGAACATCGGTATTGCCAAGACGAACAGGCCAATGACTGAGGCGTACCACATTGGCTTGCGTCCGACCTTGTCCGAAAGCGAGCCCGCAAATGGAATTACGGCCATCATGGCCACCTCGCCGATCAGGATGGTGGCCAGCGAAGCGTTGGGGGCCAGCCCCAACTGGGTTTCCAGGTACGTCGGCATGTAGCTGAGCAACGTGTAGTTCACGACGTTCAGCGCAATGACCAGTCCGGTCATGGTCAGCATGGGGCGCCAGTAGGTGAACACCAGTTCCTTGAGCGACCCGCCCTGCTGGGCTTCGCCGGATTCTTCCATCTCCTGGAAGACCGGTGTATCCTCCAATCTGCTACGCAGGTACAGGCCGATCAGGCCCATGGGCAAAGCGAGGAAGAATGGGATGCGCCAGCCGTAAGCCATCATGGCCTCCTCGCTGAGCACCACCTGCAGGCCCAGCATCACGGCGGTGCCGAGGGCGAAACCGCCCAAAGTGCCGAATTCCAAGAAGGAACCGAAGAAGCCGCGTTTGCGATCCGGCGCATACTCGGCCATGAAGGTTGCCGCGCCGCCGTACTCGCCACCGGTGGAGAAGCCCTGGATCATGCGCAGCAGCACCAGCAGGATTGGCGCGGCGACGCCAATGGCTTCGAAGGTTGGCAGGATGCCGATGAGGAAGGTGGCCAGCGACATCATGATGATGGTCAAGGCCAGGATCTTCTTGCGGCCCAGCTTGTCGCCCAGCGGGCCCCAGACCAGGCCGCCAATCGGGCGGACCAGGAAGGAGAGGGCGAAGGTGGCCAAGGCCATGAAGGTGCCGCCCTCGGTGGGGAAGAAGTGGGCGGTGATGTAGGTGACGGCCACGGCATAGACACCGTAGTCGAACCACTCGGTCATGTTGCCCATGGCCGATGCCGCAGTGGCCTTGCGAACTTCTTGCCGGCCTTCTTGCGTGTTCATGTCCGGCCCGATGTCATGGTCCAGGTCGGGAGTGAAATTATGTGCATTCGAGTTGTCGTTTGGCTGGCTATGTTCCGGTTGCATTGCTGCTCCGTTGTTTTCAGCTTTCCGTCGACCGATCGCCCTAAGGCCAGATAGGAATTCATCGCCTTGGCCGCGGTCCACGATCCGGGAGTTCCCCGGAGTCGGTTAAATACCAGAGGCTATTCGAATCAATTTCTAAAATCAACCACTGACATGGAATTGATTGCCCGCAATTGCGGACAGAACGGGGGTTGGCCCGTGGCCCGGCCATGTGGTCTCGGCGGCCTTGAAATGCTCAATTGTGAAAATCCGGCGACCCGCGACTTTATTATTGAACGAATGGTCGGTAAGTTTAGGTGTTGAGGGTCACTAACCATTTTGGCATAAGGAGCACAGATGACCGAGGCATTTCTCGTAGGTGGAGCACGCACGCCGGTAGGCCGTTATGGAGGTGCGCTCAGTGCCGTGCGCCCCGATGACCTGGCAGCGCTGACTATTCGCCGAGTCATTGAAGACGCGGGCATCGATCCGGCCGACGTTGATGAAGTCATCTACGGAAACGCCAACGGCGCGGGCGAAGAGAACCGCAATGTTGCCCGCATGGCTGCGCTGCTGGCCGGCCTGCCCGTGACCGTCCCGGGCATCACGGTCAACCGCCTCTGCGCCTCGGGCATGAGCGCCATTACGATGGCCAGCCATATGATCAAGGCAGGAGCTGCGGACATCGTGATCGCCGGCGGCACCGAATCCATGTCGCGCGCCCCCTGGGTGATGGAAAAGCCATCCAAGGCCTTCGCCAAGCCAGGAGCAACCTTCGACACCTCCATCGGCTGGCGCTTCACCAACCCGCAGTTCCTCTCCGGCGAATACTCGCGTGATGGCAAGGCCACCTTCTCCATGCCGGAGACCGCTGAGGAAGTCGCCCGCGTCTACAACATCTCCCGCGAGGACTGCGACCAGTTCGCCGTGCAGTCCCACGAAAAGGCCATCGCCGCCATTGAAGCTGGCCGCTTCGTCGATGAAATCGTCCCGGTGACCGTCAAGCACCGCAAGGGCGAGAGCATCGTGGACACCGATGAAGGCCCGCGCCCCGGCACCACCATGGACGTGCTGTCCGGACTGCGCCCGGTCGTCAAGGGCGGCAGCGTAGTTACCGCCGGCAACGCCTCCACGCTGAACGACGGCGCCTCGGCCATCCTGGTGGTTTCCGAACGCGCCCTGAAGAAGTACGGGCTGACCCCGCGCGCCCGCATCGTCGATGGCCAGGCCGCCGGCCTGGAGCCGGAAATCATGGGCATGGGCCCAGTTCCAGCCACCCGCAAGGTGCTGGAACGTGCCGGGCTGGGCATCGAGCAGATCGGCGCCATGGAGATCAATGAAGCCTTCGCCAGCCAGTCGCTGGCCAGCATGCGCGAGCTCGGCGTGGATCCGCAGATCGTGAACCGCGACGGGGGAGCCATCGCATTGGGCCATCCGCTGGGATCCAGCGGTTCACGCATTGTGATCACCCTGCTGGGCCGCATGGAACGCGAACTGGTCTCAGCGCCGCGCAAGCTGGCGGTCGCCACCATGTGCGTCGGCGTGGGTCAAGGCTCGGCCATCTTGCTGGAAGGAGCCTAGAGTGGAAAGCCTCGATAGCGAATTCCAGACCCTCAAGGTCAGCGAAACCGATGATCGACTATGGGTCCGGCTCCACCGGCCCGAGGTGCGCAATGCGATCGACCAGGCGATGGTCGACGAACTGCATGCCGTCTGCGATTACCTGGAAAGGAATCCCAAAATCCTGATCTTAGCCGGCACTGCCAGCCAAGCGCCCAGCGCCGCGAATCCCAAGGGGAGCAAGGGGATCTTTGCTTCCGGTGCCGACATTTCGCAGCTGCGAGAACGCCGCCGCGATGATGCACTCGCCGGGATCAACTCTGGGATCTTCGATCGCGTCGCCAAGCTGCCGATGCCCGTGATCGCCGCCCTTGACGGATTTGCTTTGGGCGGGGGAGCAGAACTGGCCTACGCCGCGGACTTCCGCATCGGCACCGAAGAGCTGCGCATGGGCAATCCCGAAACCAACCTCGGCATCATCGCCGCGGCCGGCGCGACCTGGAGGCTCAAGGAGCTGGTGGGTGAACCGATGGCCAAGGAGATCCTCCTGGCTGGCAAGGTGCTCACCGGCCGGCAGTGCCTGGAAACAGGACTGATCACGGAAATGCATCCGGCCAACGAACTGGATGCGGCGGCTGAGGCGCTGGCTGATCGCATTGCGGCCCAGGATCCCTTGGCTGTGCGGATCACCAAGTCGGTATTCCACGCTCCGCGTGAAGCCCATCCGGTCATCGACACTTTGGCCCAGGGGATGCTGTTCGAATCCCAAGCCAAGTTTGAACGCATGCAGGCATTCCTTGATCGAAAGAAGAAGTAACCATGAGTGCAACCAATGAAATTGTGATGGGCCAGCTGCCTAAGTACAGCGGGGTACTCGGCGGCGGCCGCATGGGCGCGGGAATCGCCCACGCCCTGCTGACCAGCGGCAGCACGGTGGTTGTCGTTGAGCGCGATGAGGCCTCTGCGCAGGCTGCCTATGAGAGGGTCGCCGAGTCCGTCGACAAGTCCATCGCGCGCGGCGTCGTGTGCGAATCCAAAGATGAGCTCATGCAGCGTTTCTCGGTGAGCACGGACTACGAGCAATTCGCCACCGCTCAATTGGTGATCGAGGCAGTTCCGGAAATCTGGGATTTGAAGGTCTCCTCGCTGCAGGCTGTGGAGCAGGTGCTGGACGCCGAGGCCGTGCTGGCCTCGAATACGTCCTCCCTGTCGGTCAGCGGGCTGGCTAAGGAACTGGCTCGGCCCGGCAAGTTCCTCGGGCTTCATTTCTTCAACCCGGTGCCCGCCTCGACGCTCATCGAGGTGGTCATCGGCGAGCAGACTGATAAGAACCTGGTTGATGCATCGCGCAGCTGGGTACAGGCGCTGGGGAAGACCGCCGTGGTGGTCAATGACGCTCCGGGCTTCGCTTCTTCGCGCCTGGGCGTGGCAATCGCCCTGGAAGCCATGCGCATGGTGGAAGAAGGCGTAGCCAGCGCCGAAGACATCGATAATGCCATGGTCCTGGGTTACAAGCACCCAACCGGACCGCTGAAAACCACCGACATTGTCGGCTTGGATGTGCGCCTGGGAATCGCAGAATACCTCCATGAGACCTTGGGTGACCGGTTTGCTCCACCGCAGATCCTCAGGGATATGGTGGCCGAGGGCAAGCTGGGGCGCAAGAGCGGCCAAGGCTTCTACAGCTGGTAGGAAACCCGCCATATAACCTTCAGCGACAACGGCCTCCGCCGGTCAGGAATGACTGGCGGAGGCCATTGTCCCTCTGGATCCTAGAAGAGATGTTCTAGCAGTGAAGCAAAGAGCTCATCTGGATCATGTGACAGTCCCTTGGAATCAAACCACTCGCACAAATTGACGCAGTCGCGGTGCAAGAAGTCCATGCCTTGCGGATTGCCCGCCAAATCCACGCACTGCGGAACATCGATGACCACTAGGCGCTCGCCGGAAACCAGGAGGTTGTAGGCGGACAGGTCGCCATGGGCAATGCCCAATCCAGCGAACTTCTCAAGGGCGTCAGTGAGTTGATCCCATAGTGCGGGAAGCCGTGGATCAAAGCGCGCAAGCTGTTGCAGGCGGGGTGCTGCCGCCAGCGAATTGTCCGGGTCGGCAATGAATTCCATGAGGATTTCGGTGCCGTCAATCTGTACCGGATACGGCACCGAAATGCCGGCTTCGTAACAGCGCAAGAGGTAGGTCCATTCCGCGTTGGCCCACTGCAAAGCGGCGATGTCCCGGCCGTAGGCGGAATTGTTGCTGATGGCTCGATTATCGCGCGAGCGCCGGGCAGACCTGCCATCGCTATAAGCTTGCGAACGGCTGAATTGAAGGTGGTCGCGGGAGCGATAGCGTTTGGCGGCCAGTAAGCTTGAGCGCTCCTGTGTTGCTCGTTCCAACAGGAAGACGTCGCCTTCTTTGCCGGTTTTGAGGATGCCTAATTCGGTGTCTACGGCACCGGCGTCCTCAATCAGCCATAGCGGGTATGGTTGCGGCCCGCGCATGCCCTTTTCGATAAACGGCCAGGTGGAGTAGCGCTGGCCAGCCGGTGGCTCATCCGAGGATGATTCGTTCCATACGGGCTTGTGCCTGCGGTATTTGAGTTTGGTATCTGCGTCAGCGAAGTTGGACGAGGTTACCTGTGAGCTGGTGGTTGGTTCTCCAGCAGGAAAATGCATGGGGATAAGTCCTTAGAAAAAGAGATCAATGACCGGGAACTGCGGTAAGCAATCATCGTTACCCTCCTTCAATAGACTGATTGGCAGTTGCCAATGAGTAGAACTCTACAACAGAGAATCAATATGTTGCAATGGGTAAATGAGCCAGGGCCTGAACTATCAAAAGCAAAGCGGAGATCTGGAATGGGATGGATCCGTGAATGCGCGGCATATTTGCGGAGCCTTTTATCGAATGGGTCGCCACGAGTGGCTTAGTGCCCGGGGCTGGCAGCAAATGCACGAGGGCGGAGTCAGCAAGGTCGTGGACCTGCGCAACCCCAACGAGATCCGCCGGCGGGAGCATGACCCCGCCGTACCCCAGGCAGCGTTCTCCGGCATTGAACTGGTGAACCTGCCGCTGGAGACGCCCGGCAATCCGAGGTTCGAATCGATTGCCGTGCCATATATGAAACACACCGCCATGTACAGGTTGGTGTGCGAAGAATTCGGCGACCAACTGCGTGCAGTCTTCGAGAATTTGGCGAACTCCCAAGGGTCAACCGTGATCCACTGTTCGGCAGGCCGCGACCGCTCCGGCGTGATTGCCACCATGCTGCTGGATCTCGCAGGTTCCCGGGATCAGATTCTCGTCCATGATGAGCTGGCGGTGCGGGGTATCAATGAATGGCATCGTGTCTCGCCGCGAAAGCATCCCTACGAGAGCTATCGGGGTGAAGAAGAGCTGCGGGAAATCATTCAAGAAAGAGCCACGGCCCTGTCGGAATTCTGTGCATGGCTTGGTACGGCCCGCTCCTATCTGCTGTCCCAGGGCATGAGCGAGGAGGGTCTCGATCACCTGAGTGATCTCGCACGGAATTCCTGAGTAGCGGGCGGGGTGGAGAATTCTCGCGATCAACAATTTGAGGTGTTCCCGGTCACGCTCTTGCTGATAAGGTTAAGGTTAATACTGACCGACCGTTCAGGAAGGAATTATGTCGATGTCGACAAAACAGATCAGAGTGGTACCCAGCTTTATCGCCGGAGAATGGCGGACCCCGCAGTCCGAGGGCGGAACAGAAGTCCGCGACGCCAACACCGGAGAACTTCTAGCCACTGTCACCAATGACAAGCTGGATGTTGCAGTGGCGGTGGACTATGGCCGTGGCACCGGGCATCAGGAGCTGGCCAAGCTCTCCTTGCATGAGCGCGCACTCAAGCTCAAGGAACTCGCGCTGTATCTGAACGAGCGACGCAAAGACCTTTACGAGATTTCCTTCAAGACCGGGGCCACCAAAATCGATTCCATGGTGGATATCGATGGCGGAATCGGTGTTCTGTTCACATTCTCATCCAAGGGCCGCCGTGAACTTCCCAATAGCAATGTCATCCTGGACGGGCCAACGGAACCGCTGAGCAAGGACGGCTCTTTTATCGGCACGCATATCTACACCGCAATGAGTGGTGTCGTGGTGCAGGTCAACGCGTTCAACTTCCCGGTATGGGGCATGCTCGAAAAGTTTGCCCCGGCGTTTATCGCTGGTGTTCCCACCATCGTCAAGCCAGCGACTCCAACGGGGTACCTCACCGAGGCAGCCGTGAGGATGATGCTGGAATCAGGCATCCTTCCCGAAGGGTCCCTGCAGCTTCTCTCGGGATCAGCCCGCGACCTGATGGACCACCTCGACTACCGTGATATGTTCGCCTTCACCGGCTCGGCCGCCACGGCCAGCAAGCTGAAGTCCCATCCAAATGTCATCGACGGGGGAGTGCGCTTCGCAGCAGAAACCGACTCCCTGAACGCGGCCATCCTCGGCCCTGATGCAGAGGAGGGAACAGCGGAATTCGAGGCCTTCGTCAAGGTCGTCGTCACCGAGATGACCTCCAAGGCCGGCCAGAAATGCACCGCGATCCGCCGCAATATCGTGCCTTCCCATCTGGTAGAACCGGTCATTGCCGCCATCGGCCAGCGAATCGAGCAGCGGGTTGTCATTGGCGACCCCCGCGTCGAGGGCGTGACCATGGGTGCCTTGGCTTCCCTGGAACAGCTGGCTGATGTGCGTGCTGCAGTGCAGGACATGATTGACGCTGGTGGCGAGCTGGCCTTTGGCCGCCTGGATGCCCCAGCCGTACGCGTGGCGCCAGAACGCGACGCCGTGGCCGAATTCGGTGCCTTCATGTCTCCGGTGGTTCTGCGATGGGCCGATGCCCGCAACCCGCTTGTGCACTCCCGCGAGGCGTTCGGACCGGTCAGCTCCGTCATCGGCTACGACAATCTTGACGAAGCCGTGCGGCTGGCCGCCATGGGTGCAGGGTCGCTGGTAGCCACCGTGTGCAGCAATGACACCGACACCGTGCGTTCACTGGCCCTGGGAATCGCCGCCCACCATGGCCGCGTGCACATCCTGAACCGGGAAACCGCGCGATCAACGACCGGTCACGGTTCACCAGTGCCACACCTGGTCCATGGTGGCCCAGGGCGCGCCGGCGGCGGCGAGGAGCTGGGCGGAATCCGATCAGTGAAGCACCATATGCAGCGCACTGCCGTTCAGGGCTCGCCGAATATGCTCACTGCGCTCAGCGGCGTGTGGCATGCCGGTGCTGAACAGCGCCTGGCCGGATGCGAAAAGTTCGGCGGCCAGGAGCAATACACGCACCCGTTCCGCAAGTCGCTGGCCGAGCTGCAAGTAGGCGATGGCTTCGCCTCTGATCTGCGCGTAGTGAACCTTGAAGAGATCAGCGAATTCGCCAAGAAAACTGGCGACACCTTCTACGCCCACACCGATGCAAAGGCAGCCGAAGCGAACCCGTTCTTCCCGGGAATCGTCGCCCACGGGTACCTGCTCGTGTCGTGGGCTGCCGGCCTCTTCGTAGAGCCAGCGCCGGGGCCAGTGTTAGCCAACTACGGATTGGAATCCCTGCGCTTCATCACCCCGGTGGCTGCCGGAGATTCAATCCGCGTGACCCTGACGGCCAAGAAAATCACGCCGCGAGTCACCGATGAATATGGCGAGGTCGCATGGGATGCGATCTTGCACAACCAGAATGATGAGATTGTCGCGACCTACGATGTCTTGACCTTGGTGGAGAAAGAAAACCTCACCTACGCCAACTTCGAAGGCTAAAACGCAACTTCAGCAAGGGTGGATGCCGTCAACCACGGCATCCACCCTTTTGCGTGCTCGGAGCCAGGACAGCTTTGCCGGATATCTATGAAAGCGTTTCCAATTTTGGCAAGATTTGACGCGGAGTGAAAAATTTTAGGGCAATTTACGCGGACATTTTCGCGGGTTTAATGTATTTACAGAAATTTACTTATTGGAGAGAGCTAAGAAAACGCTTACAGTTGTGTCGCAGGTCACGCGTTGATGGGGAACGTGTGGTTGAGCGATCCCGACGCTGTCGCGTCGAGCTATCGCAGCCCGATCATCACAACAAAGGAGTTTTTCTGTGGAACTTTTGCCATCACGCGCCAAATCAACACAACGCCAGCACGGAGCCAGGACGGTGAAGCCGGTGGCAGCACTCGGCGCCTCGCTCGCCCTGCTCGCTGCACCGTTGTTCGCAGCACCCGCCCAAGCCGCCACCCCATCCAACGACGGCAAGGATGTCATCCTCAACCTGTTCCAATGGAACTGGAATTCGGTAGCCCAGGAATGCGAGTCCAGCATCGCCCCAGCAGGATATGGCTACGTCCAGGTCTCGCCTCCAGCTGAGCACCTGCGCGGCACTGCATGGTGGACCTCGTACCAGCCGGTGAGCTACAAGGTGGACTCGAAACTGGGCAACCGCGAGGAATTCTCCGCCATGGTCAAAAGTTGCAACGACGCAGGCGTGAAAGTGATCGCAGACGCCGTGGTCAATCACATGACCGGAGCCGGGCAGACCGGTACTGGAACCGCAGGCTCGGCTTTCTCCGATGACAACTTCCCAGAGTATTCGGCCCAGGACTTCAACGATTGCCGCACCAACATCACCAACTATGCCGACCGCTGGCAAGTGCAGCACTGCCGCCTCGTTGGCTTGCAGGATCTGAAAACCTCCAGCAGCTACGTCCAGCAAAACATCGCCGACTACCTGGATGATCTCGTTTCGCTCGGCGTCTCCGGCTTCCGCATCGATGCCTCGAAGCACATCCCGGCAACAGACCTGGAAGCCATCAAATCAAAGATGAAGAACTCCGGTGCCTACTGGGTGCACGAAGTCATCGGCGCCTCGGGAGAGCCAATCCAGGAAAGCGAATATTTGGGCAGCGGCGACTCCCACGAATTCGACTACTCGCGACAGCTCAAGCATGATTTCGACGCGCAAATCGCCAACTTGCGCTTCATCGGCGACGGCAAGCTCACCAGTGACCGGGCCGGGGTTTTTGTCACCAACCACGACACCGAACGCAACGGCGAATCCATGAACTACAAGTGGGGCGCCAAGTACCTGCTGGCCAATGTTTTCATGCTGTCCTGGCCCTACGGGTCACCCACCGTGTATTCCGGATTCGCGTTCACCGACAAGGAAGCAGGCGCTCCGGGCGCCAGTGACGCATCGGTACCCAATGCCGACTGCGACTCCTCCGCCTGGACCTGCGAACAGCGGCAAGATGAAATCACCGGAATGGTGGGCTTCAACAACGCCGTCGGCGACGCGGCTGTCAGCAATTGGTGGGACGATGGCGGCAACCAGATCGCATACGGCCGCGGCAATAAGGGCTTCGTAGCCATCAACAACACCTCGGCGGCAACCACCCGCGAATACACCAGCTCGCTGGCCGGTGGCACCTATTGTGATGTGGTGTCCGGAGGCGATTGCTCGAAGACCATCACTGTGGGAGCCGACGGCAAGTTCACCGCGACACTGCCTGCCTACGGTGCCATGGCCCTGCACATCGGTGCCGTATCCGATGGCGGATCAGGAACGCCGGATCCGGTCGAGGACACCGTTGATGTCAGCGTCGCGGTCACCGCCCAAACCGTCATGGGGCAGAACATCCGCATCGTCGGCAACCAGCCGGAACTAGGCAGCTGGGATCCGGCCAAGGCGCCACAGCTATCAGCTGCCAGCTACCCGAGCTGGAGCGGAACGGTGGACCTTCCGGCAGGAACGCAGTTCGAATACAAGTACGTCAAGTACGACCAGAGCGGCAATGCCACGTGGGAATCAGGGGCCAACCGCATCGCGACCGTGAATGCGGACGGTTCCCTGAACCTGAACGACAGCTGGCGCAATTAGCCACAAAAAAATGATCCCGCCCCAGTTCACACTGGGGCGGGATCATTCTAGGTTCAGCTACTTTTCGGTTTTGGCATTCAGCTTGTCCAAGGTTGCCTGCTTGGCTTTTTGCAAGGCCAGCTCTTCCTCGTCCAGCTCGACCTGCACCGGCTCGGCAGCCTGGGCAGGAAGGCCGCGCCACAGGAAGAAGCCATACACAGCTCCCAGAGCGATGAATACGAACAGGCCCATCATGCCCAGCATTGGGGAGATCAGGAAGTAGATCACCAGATCGGCAATGGCGGCCAGAGCCAAGACCAGCCAGCCGGTGCGCACGCCGCGAGCGATCATCACGAAAGAGGCGAAGATGGCTGCATCAGCGAAGTAGAGGACCCAGATTTCAGGGGTTGCGCTCATGAAGCCGCCGTTGAAGAGGAACGGGCCGAAGCGCAGGGCAACGAGCAGGATCAAGCCCATGAGCAGGCCGACCGCTGACCAAATGGTTACCGGGGTGCTGGTGACTATGCGGGTGAATTTGCCGTTGAGCTTGAACAGCGAGAAGCGCCACAGGCCGAAGACAGCGATCAACAGCAGCGGCACGGCGTAGAGCAGGCCCATCAGGTCGTACTGCAGCGAGGTGATGACGGGGCCGGTGAAGGCGCCCAGGATCAAGGTCCACCAGCCCAGGTCATTGCGGTGCGCCAGCAGTACTGCAGAAATGAAAACTAGCAGCATGCTTGCCGCAGAGAGCAAGATCTGGACATAGGAACTACTGCTTTCGGCGGTAGCCATGAAAAGGGTTTCTAAGATGGAATCCACAGCGCTCTTCACTTGGTTGATCGAGAATGACTGGTGCTAAAGCACCCCTTCGATGCTAACGGCGATTTCTGTGAGGAAGACAAGATTACAAGGAGGCATACGCCACATTGCCGCTTGCCCTGTGGCACGCTTAAACGACGCTGGCTCCCACCGATCAGGTGGGAGCCAGCGCAAGATGCAATCCAGCGATTAAGCCGCTGTGGTGTGCAATCCGTTGAAGAGCAATGAAATGGCTTGGTCTTCCAATTCTGGTCCGTTGATCGGACCGTCAGCGCGGTACCAATCCACTACAGAGTTGATCAGGCCGAACAGCAACCTGGCCGTGGCCCGCGGTTCCAAGTCCGCGCGCAGCTTGCCGTCGGATTGGGCTGCGGTGACCAGCTCAGCGAGCTGGCGGTCCATCGCCCGTCGGCGCTGAAGAGCTTGGCGTTCCAGTTCGGTGTTGCCGCGCAAGCGCAGCAGCAGTGTCACGTAGGAACGCTTGGCCAACAGGATCCGGAAGGTAGCGCGCAAGAAGAATTCCAAACGCTCATCGGCGCTGCCCTCATGGGAGCGGACCTCGGCGATCACCGCTTCCAGGGGAATGAGCGCTTCATCCAACGCCAGACGCAGCAGGTCCTCTTTGGAAGGGACGTGGTGGTAAATCGCGGACTTGCTGATACCCAGCCGGTCAGCGAGCTTGCCCATGGAGGTCGCGTCGTAGCCGTATTCGTTGAATGCCTCTACGGCAATGCGCAATACGGTTTCCTGGTCGTACCCGGGGCGGCCACGCTTGGCCGGACGGTTCACAATATCGGTAGTTTCCATGATTTATCGATTATCCCATGTGCTCACTGGGTTAGCTGTTGCGCAGATCAAAGATGCGCTTGAGCTTGCCCATGGAACGCTCCAAGGATTCTGGCTCGACCACGTCGATGGCGCAGGAAGAACCGACGTGGATCTTGATCAGCTTGGCCAGCTCCTTGGCCCCGTTGGCAGCGTCCCCGGATGAGGCATCCATGCGGCGCTCCACCTTCACTGCCAGCTGGTCCATGCGGTCTGGACGGGAAAGGATGAGCTGGAAGTGCGGCGAAAGCGATGGCACCTTCAGGATCAATTCCTCGATCTGGCTTGGGAACAGGTTCACCCCGCGCAGGATGATCATGTCATCGCTGCGTCCGGTGATCCGGCCCATGCGACGGTGACCTGGGCGGGAGGTACCTGGCATCAGGCGGGTCAGATCATGGGTGCGGTAGCGGATGATTGGCAGTGCCTGCTTGGTCAGCGAGGTGAAGACCAGCTCGCCGTGTTCGCCGTCCGGCAGCACCTTGGTCTCGTCGAAGGCGTCAATGATTTCTGGGCGGAAGTGGTCTTCCCAGATGTGGCTGCCGTCCTTGTGTTCGCCGTTCTCGCCAGCCACGCCAGGGCCCATGACTTCGGACAGGCCGTAGATGTCGCAAGCGGTGATGTTGAACATCTCTTCCAGCTCGTGGCGCATTTCCTCGGTCCACGGTTCCGCGCCGAGCACGGCAACCTTCAGCGAGGTGGCACGAGGGTCCAGGCCCTTGCGCTGCATGGCATCGCCAATGGTCAGCAGGTAGGTCGGGGTGCACAAGATAGCATCCGGCTCGAAGTCCTGGATCAGGGAAATCTGCTTATCGGTCTGTCCGCCGGACATCGGAATGACGGTGGCACCGAGGTATTCAGCTGCCGCGTGGGCACCGAGGCCGCCGGTGAACAGGCCGTAGCCGTAGGCGTTGTGCACCTTCCAGCCTGGCTTCACGCCGGCCATGCGCAGGCAGCGGGCACCGAGCTTGGCCCAGTCCTCCAGGTCCTGCTTGGTGTAGCCGACCACGGTCGGCTGCCCGGTGGTGCCAGAGGAGGCATGGATGCGGGCGATCTCATGCTGCGGTACCGCGAACATGCCGAAGGGGTAGTTCTTGCGCAGGTCTTCTTTGTCGGTGAACGGGAACTTGGCCAGATCGGCCAGTTCTTTCAGATCATCCGGGTGCACCCCAGCGGCATCGTACTTCGCCTTGTAGTACGGAACGTTGTTATAAGCATGGTGCAGCGTTTCCTTCAGGCGGGTCAGCTGGATCGCTTCGATCTGCTCGCGGCTCATGGTCTCTTCTGGATCAAGCGGATTCGGAAGGCTGTCGCGGTCGGTGTTCTGAGACATGCTGAAACTTTCGTGTGGAGTGGGCTGGGTGCTTAGCGGCTTTGAGGCTTTGGGACCGTGCGCGAACGTCCGCGGAACTGCGCCACGGTTTCAATTGAGCCGTCGGCCGCTGGCTGGGTCACCGTGATGTCATAGATCCCGCTGCGTCCTTGCTGCGAGACTCGGTTGCCGGTGGCGGTCAGCACTCGTCCGGGTATTGCTGGCTTGAGGAAGTTGACGTCAGCGCCCGAAGCGACCGTGATGGTCTCATCGGAGCCCTCCTGCGGATTGCAGGTCAACGCAAATGCCGTGTCTGCTAAAGCGAAGATCATGCCACCGTGGCCAATACCAAAGCCGTTGAGCATTTCCTGGCGCAGCGTCATCGTGATGACTGCGTGCCCATCGGAGACCTCGACGACTTCGATTCCCATCCACTGGGTCGCGTAGTCATTGTGGAGAATGGCGTGTGGGACCGTATTCCCTACCTGCGTTTCGCTCATCGTCTTCCTTCGCCGAATTATTTACCGAACGATCATTAGGTAATAACATTATGTGAGCTAAGTCAAGTTATGCGACCGTATTGGCGGTACTGTTTCAGCGATGAAGCGCAGCGGATTCAGGCAGTGAATATCCCTTGATGGACGTCAAGGATGAAAGGTTCCTTGATCCGGTTGTAGTCCATGACCAGGCCGTTCTCGCCGTCGCTTGCAGCCAGTGCGCGGGCGGCTTCCCGCTTTACCGCGGCGTATGCCAAACGGTCGGCTTCATGGTGTTTCAGATGCTCGCGGAAAAGCACGAGCCGCAGATACTCGGGGCTTCCTGCACTGAAGACATGGATATTGGCCTCGGGGAGCCGCGAACCGGCAGCGGGCTTGAGCATGCGGTGGCCATACCAGCCAGGTTCACGGTGCCAAAGAAGCATGCCGCTGGATTCCAGCGCCGGAACGTAGGACGCTTCCTGATCCGCGTCGGGGACCAGCAAGACGATGTCGATGATCGGCTTGGCGGGCAGGTCCGGAACGGATGTCGAGCCGGTGTGTTCAATGGCCAACGCGGTGGCCCCCAGGACACTGGCGATTCGATGGTGCAGGCGGTGGAAGTCCCTGGCCCATTGCTTCGATGGCTCGGCAATCTCTATGAGGCCGCGCATCAGCTCTCCACCCACGGCCTCGTATTCCGGATCTTCATCTGGCTGGCCGGTGAGCAGCGGGTAGAAGGGCAAGGTGCACAGGTACCGCCGGGCATCCGGCCAGCGCGGGTCGGCAGAAGACTGCGAAACAACGCAACCCAGCGAGCGGTAAAAACCCACCGCATCCTCTGCAGTGGTGGCCCAAACGTTCTTCTCATGGCAGTCGCGCAGCTCAGCGAGCAGCCTCGAGCCCAGCCCCCGGCCCTGGTGGGATGTTTTCACGGCCAGGTATTCAACGCACACCGCGTATTTGCCGCTGTGCCGGTAGGCGGCCAGTGCCGCAATATCGCCCGCGGCAGTGGCGATGGAAAGCACCTCAAGGCCTTCGCATTCATCGAGCAGCGCTTCGAGCGCCTGCTCGTTGGCAGGTTCGGCGGCCAGCACCAGCAAGCGGCGAATCGCAGGGTCATTGCGGTAGTCGCTGATCTTGATGTGGTGCATGGCCGCCGTTCCTTTGCTACTTAGATTTCGTCGGTGCATCCCAGGGCGTCCAAGGCGAAGGCGTAGTCCCACGCGCGGGCCTTCCAGGACTCGTAACGTCCCGAAGCGCCGCCGTGACCGCCATCCATTTCGGTCTTCAGCACAATCGGGGCCTGTCCGGTACCGACTTCCCGCAGCTTGGCCACCCATTTGGCTGGCTCCACATACAGTACACGGGTGTCATTGAGCGAGGTGACCGCAGCGATCTTCGGGTAATCCTGTGCTGTGACGTTTTCGTAGGGAGTGTAGGACTTCATGTAGTCGTAGACCTCCTTGCTCTCGATCGGGTTGCCCCATTCTTCCCATTCCAGTGCCGAGAGCGGAAGCTCTGGATCCAGGATGGAGGTCAAGGCATCGACGAACGGCACCTGGGCGATGATCGCGGTATACAGCTGCGGAGCCATGTTCGCGACAGCGCCCATCAGCAGTCCGCCGGCCGAACCGCCCAGGGCGGCGATGCGCTGCGGATCGGCCCACCCGGAATCGAGCAGGTACTGTGTGGAATCAATGAAGTCGGTGAAGGTGTTCTTCTTGTGCAGCTTCTTGCCCTGCAGGTACCAGTTGCGGCCCAGCTCGCCGCCGCCGCGCACGTGGGCAATGACAAAGACCACTCCGCGATCCAGCACGCTCAAGCGAGGGATGCCGAAACCAGGATCCATGGAGGCCTCGTAGGAACCGTAGCCGTAGATCAGCACCGGCTGGGGAACCGAGGTATCCAGGTCGGCACGGCGCATGATGGTCAAGGGGATCTTGGCGCCATCGGCCGCGGTGGCCCACTCGCGGGTGGACAGGTACTTGGCAGGATCGAAGTTGTTCACCGGGGTCTGCTTGCGCAGCACCAGCGACTGGTTCTGGAGCCACAGGTCGTATACGCGGGCCGGGGTGAAGTCTGCGGTGTAGCCGATGCGGATCAACGGAGCATCCAGCTCGGCAAAGGTCGCCGAGGCAGTGAACAGCTCATCATCGAAATCCGGTTCAATGGCCGGCTGCTGGGCTTTGGTGCCCAATCCGTCCAAGGCGATCAGCTGCACGCGCTCGCAGGTATCTCGGCGCACCGAGAGCACCACGTGCGAACCGGTCAGCGCGGTGCCTTCGATCTTGACCGTGTCCTCGTGGGCCACCACGGTCTGCCAGTGCGCCGGGGCGGCGTTTTCGCCCAGCTGGTCCAGGGATGCCAGCGACACCATGTTGTTCGGTGCCTGGTGGTCGTGGGTGATCAAGGCCTGGCCGGCGCCCGGCATCAGGTCGATTCCGTGCAGCAGGCGCAAGGAGCGCGGCACCAGCAAGGTCACGGCAGCCGAAGGATCGGCCAGATCCAGCATGCTGGTTTCGGCGTATTCGGAGTTGCCGCTGGAGATCATCAGGGTGTTGCGGTCCGGGCTCAGATCGAAGCCGAGCCACATGCCAGGATCATTTTCCTCGAAAATGATCTTGTCCTGCGTTGGGAGGGTCCCCAGCAGGTGAGCACGAATCTGGTGTGGCCGCCAGGTTTCGTCAACCACCGTGTAGAAGACAGTTGAAGAATCGGGGGAGAAGGCCAGGCCGTAGAACACTCCTTCAATGGTGTCGCTCAGCAGCAGGCCGGTGTCCAGGTCCTTGATGAAAAGGGTGAATCGCTCATCGCCCGCATTATCGACACAGTAGGCAAGCAAGTTGCCTGCTTCATTCAACGCCATGCCGCCGAGCGAGAAGAACGGCTGCCCTTCGGCTAAGGCGTTGCCATCAAGCAGCACCTCTTCGGCAGGCAATGCAGTTTCCGCGTCGATGACCGGGGGAGTCCAGTCGGCAACAAGGTCCCCGGTGTCCGATGCCTTGACGCGGCACTGGATGGTGTAGGGCTTGCCTTCGGCCGAACGGGTGAAGTACCACCAGCCGCGGCGGCGCACTGGAACCGACAAGTCGGTTTCAACGGTGCGTGCCTTGATCTCGCTGAACAAGGCATCGCGCAGCGGCTGCTGGCTAGCGGTAATGGTGTCGGTGTACTCGTTTTCTGCGGTCAGATGCGCGATGACATCCGGGTTGGCTTTCTCCCGCAGCCACTCGTAGTTGTCGATGAAGTCATCGCCGTGGAAGCTGCGGGTGGTGGGCAGCTTTGCGGCACGCGGTGCATTGGCGGTCAACGATTCTGGAGTCATACCCCTATTCAATCCCACTACCGTGCTATGCGGGTGCAGCTATGCTCAGCGCGGACAGAACAGCGGTTTCAAACCGATAACGATGCAAGTGCAGGCGAGTCGCGGGGTACCGGCTAGGCTTTATAAGTCCTAGGCTTGCAGGCAGAACGTATCATCTGCAACTTGGGCCATTCGCCCTTCAGTACGAGAAAGCGATACATCAGTGGAAAAGAAAAGAACAGCTGCCCCCACAGGGCGCCTGGCCCGATGGATAGCCGCGGCTGCCATCGGTTTGATGGCCCTGGTCGTCGGGGCACCCTCGGCCGTGGCCCAAGGCAGTGAAAGCGTCGAGGGCCAGACCTACGTCATCGGCACGGATACGACTTTCGCGCCCTTCGAGTTCCGCCAGAACGGCGAACTGACCGGTATCGACATGGATCTTTTGCGCGCCATTGCCGAAGACCAGGGTTTTGAAGTCGAGATCAGGTCCCTGGGCTTCAACGCCGCTTTGGCCGCCCTTTCCTCCAACCAGGTGGATGGCGTGATCGCCGGCATGTCGATTACCGACGAGCGCAAGGAGATCTACGACTTCTCCGAGCCGTACTTCGAGTCCGGCGTGCAGATGGCTGTCGCTGCCGGCAATGACGAGATCACCGGTTACGAGGACTTGGAAGGCAAGACCGTTGTCGCCAAGACCGGCGCCGAGGGCGAAAGCTATGCAAAGTCCATCGCCAAGGAATACGGCTTCGAGGTCAAGTCCTTGGACCAGTCGGCCACCATGTACGAATCGGTCAAGGCCGGTTCTGCAGTTGCCGTCTTCGACGACTACCCGGTGCTGGCCTACGGCATTGCCCAGGGCAATGGCCTGAAGACCGTCACCGACAAGGTCCCGGGCGGTTCCTATGGCTTCGCCGTGAACAAGGGCGAGAACACCGCGCTGCTGGCAGCGTTCAACGACGGCTTGGCCGAGCTGAAGGCCAACGGCGAGTACCAGCAGATCCTGGACTCCTACCTTGCCGACCCGACCGCAGCGGCGCCAAGCAACTTCTTCGACCTGCTGGTCAAGTCCATTCCCGCATTGATGACCGGTCTGTGGCACACCCTGCTGGTGACCGCGATTTCCTTCGCCATTGCCATGGCATTGGGCCTGGTCTTCGGCTTCATGAAGATCTCCGGGAACATCGTGCTGCGCGGCATCGCCACGACCTTCGTGAACATCTTCCGCGGCACCCCGTTGCTGCTCTGGGCCTTCATGTTCTACTTCGGCCTGCCGCAGCTGACCGGCTGGGAGATCAGCGTCTGGACCGCAGGCGTGCTGACGCTGTCGCTGAACGCCGGTGCCTATGTCGCCGAAATCGTTCGCGGCGGTATCCAGTCGGTGGATCCAGGGCAACTTGAAGCATCCCGTTCGCTGGGCCTGGGCTATGGCAAGTCGATGCAGAAGGTCGTGATCCCGCAGGCTTTCAAGATGATGACCCCGTCGCTGATCAACCAGTTGATCATCAGCCTGAAGGACTCCTCGTTGCTGCTGGCTATCGGCTTCACCGAGCTGCTCTACCAGGGCCAGCAGATCTACGCGGCGAACTTCCGTGTCACTGAGACCCTGCTGATCGTGGGCATTATCTACTTCATTGCCATTATGGCGCTGACCAAATTGGCAAATTATGCCGATCGGAGGTTCAACAAGTGAGCACCGTAACTGAGCAAAGCTCCAACGTGAAGATCCAGGTCAAGGACTTGCACAAGTCCTTTGGCTCCAACAATGTCCTCAAGGGCATCGACATGGATGTCCGCGAAGGCGAAGTGGTGTGCGTGATCGGCCCTTCGGGGTCCGGCAAGTCCACCTTGCTGCGTTGCCTGAACAAGCTTGAGGACATTACCTCGGGCAAGGTGGTTGTCGATGGCTTTGATGTCACCGACCCCAAGGTGGACATCAATGAGGTGCGCCGCCATGTAGGCATGGTGTTCCAGCACTTCAACCTGTTCCCGCATATGAGCGTGGCAGAGAACATCATGCTGGCGCCGGTCGAGCTCAAGAAGATGAGCAAGGCGGAAGGCCGGGAGCGCGCACTTGAGCTGCTGGAACGCGTGGGCTTGCGCGAGAAGGCCAACGCCCGTCCGGCCTCGCTCTCTGGCGGCCAGAAGCAGCGTGTGGCCATCGCCCGCGCGCTTGCCATGGCCCCGGGCATCATGCTCTTCGATGAGGCTACCAGCGCTCTTGACCCGGAGATGGTCGGAGAAGTGCTGCAGGTTATCAAGGAGCTGGCCGACACCGGAATGACCATGGTTCTGGTGACCCACGAGATGGGCTTTGCACGCGAAGTCGCTGACCGCGTGGTCTTCATGGCTGATGGTGTTGTCTGCGAGCAGGGTGCGCCCGAACAGCTGTTCGGCAACCCGCAGCAGGCGCGTACCCAGGACTTCTTGTCCAAGGTTCTCTGAGCCGTACCGCCAAGCCAGCGGAAAACCGTGCTGTCCACGACCAGATGAAACTGGTTGCGGGCAGCACGGTTTTTTCGTGACGAAGCTTACGGGACAAAAACCTTCATATGCTTGAAGGTTCAACTTATTCCCTTGTAGGGTTGGAGCAGTAGCCACACGGGATCTTCCCGTGCCCCAATCCCTAGGAGTTAAAATATGTCCGCTCTGGAAAACAACCCGGGTCTGCAGACCGCTGCGCGTACCCTGCTTCGCTTGGCCTTCGGCTTCCTCTTCCTGGCTCATGGCTGGCAGAAGTACTTCCAGTTCACCATCGAGGGCACCACTGCGGCCTTTGGTCAAATGGGCGTTCCTGCTGCCGGCTTGATTGCTCCAGTGGCGGCAACCCTGGAGATCGCCGGCGGCGCCGCGATCATCCTTGGCCTGCTGACCCGCGTCTTCGCTGGCCTGCTGGGCCTGCAGATGATTGCCGCCCTGTTCATGGTTCATGCCTCAGGTGGCGTGTTCGTGGAAAATGGCGGCTTCGAGCTTGTCCTGGCACTGGCTGCCGGCGCGCTGGCACTGCTCTTGACTGGCCCAGGCCGCATCTCGCTTGATGCGCTGATATTCAAGGGCAAGAACTCGGAAAAGGCGCTGGCTAACGCCTAATCCCCAGCTTCAAGGAAACCCCGGGAATTCTTTCCCGGGGTTTTGTTGTGCCTGGAGGGGGTTGGTGTTGACGTGATCGAGCGCACTCTGACATACTGAACGAACGGTCAGTATGTAATTTGTTTTCGATGAGGTGAACCCATGGCCCCGACCACACCGCAGGAGCCGGGACTGAGTGCCGTCCCGAGCTACGAAGAAGAGCAGTCCCAAGCGCGTTTCGACGCCTTGATCGATCAGGACTCCCGCGTCGAGCCACGCGACTGGATGCCTGAGAAGTACCGCAAGACCCTCAGCCGCCAGATCTCCCAGCACGCGCACTCCGAAATCATCGGCATGCAGCCTGAGGCCAACTGGATCACCCGCGCTCCCTCGCTGAAGCGCAAGTCCATTCTGATGGCCAAGGTGCAGGATGAAGCCGGGCACGGGCTCTACCTCTACTCGGCTGCCGAGACCCTGGGCACCACCCGCGACGAGTACAACGAGCAGCTGCTCTCCGGCAAGGCCAAGTACTCCTCGATCTTCAACTACCCTGCACGCACCTGGGCGGATATGGGTGCTATCGGCTGGCTGGTCGATGGTGCGGCCATCGCCAACCAGGTTCCGCTGTGCCGCGCCTCCTACGGCCCTTACGGCCGTGCGATGGTGCGCGTGTGCAAGGAAGAATCCTTCCACCAGCGCCAGGGCTTCGAAATCCTGCTCTCGCTCTCCCGTGGCACCGAGGCGCAGAAGAAGATGGCCCAGGACGCCATCAACCGCTTCTACGAGCCCTCGCTGATGATGTTCGGTCCGCCAGATGACCAGTCGCCGAACTCCCAGCAGTCCATGGCCTGGAAGATCAAGCGTTTCTCCAATGACGAACTGCGCCAGCGCTTCGTTGGCATGATCGCCGAGCAGGTCAAGGTCCTGGGCCTGACCCTGCCGGATCCCCAGCTGCACTTCGATGAAGAAAAGAAGCAGTGGATCCACAAGGATTTGAACTGGGATGAATTCATGGCAGTGATCAAGGGCAATGGCCCGGCCAACGCGCAGCGGCTGGAACGCCGCCGTGAAGCGCACCGCGAAGGTGCCTGGGTCCGAGAAGCCGCCGCAGCATACGCAGCAAAACAAGCACGAAGTGAGGTCGCCTAGCATGAGCCAACAGAGCAATTGGCCCCTGTGGGAAGTATTCGTCCGTTCGTCCCGAGGACTCTCGCACGTCCACGCCGGATCCCTGCATGCACCGGATCAGCAGATGGCACTGCGCAACGCCCGCGATCTGTACACCCGCCGCAATGAAGGCGTCTCGCTATGGGTCGTAAAGTCCTCGGACATCATCAGCTCCGACCCCGGTGAAAAGGATTCCTTCTTCGAATCCCCGCAGGGCAAGGACTACCGCCACGCGACCTATTACAAGGCCAGCGAGGGAGTGAAGCACCTGTGAAGCACGAAGAACTCGACGAAGCGCTCGATAGCTTCGGCGACGCGCTGGCCTCGGCCACCCGCGTCACCCCGGGCAATGCCCTCCGTCCGGAGGACATCGCCGTGGACGGCGTCAAGCCAAGTGAAGAGGTTGCGCGCTACGCGCTGACCCTGGGCGACGATGCCCTGATCCTGGCGCAGCGCATGTCGCACTGGATTTCCCGGGCTCCGGAACTGGAAGAAGATGTTGCCCTGGGCAATATCGCCCTGGATATCCTGGGCCACGCCCGCTCGTTCCTGACCTACGCCGGACTGGCCTGGGGCAAGACCGAAGACGAATTGGCCTACTGGCGCGAGGAAGAAGAATTCACTTCGCTGTGGATTGTCGAACAGCCTAACGGCCACTTCGGCGTGACGATCATCCGCCAGCTGATCGTTTCGATCTTCCAGAACCTGCTCTACAAGCAGCTGGCGCAGTCCAAGGACGAAACCCTGGCCGCCATCTCGGCCAAGGCAGTCAAGGAAGTTGACTACCACCGCGACCACGCCATCCAGTGGACCATCCGCCTGGGCCTGGGGACCGAGGAATCAGCGTCCAGGATGCGCCATGCCCTGGAAATCCTCTGGCCGTACGTCGATGAGATGTTCCGCGATGAGGAAGTCCACCAAGACCTTGCGGGCATCGCCGTGCTGCCCTCCACCCTGCGCGTTGCATGGGATGAAGAAATCACTGCGGTACTGGCCGACGCCGGACTGGAGATTCCTGCTACCGGACAGGCCATGGCCTACGGACGCCGCGGCGAGCATTCGGAGCACCTGGGCTACCTGCTGGCAGAGATGCAAGTTCTCGCCCGCAAGCATCCCGGTGCCAGCTGGTAACTACGCAACATTTTTGCCCGAAAAGGGGGAAGCAGTCTTGAGCAAGACGATCGCTGGCGCCAAGGACCTGTTCGCTATCGCCTCCCAGGTGACCGACCCGGAAATTCCGGTGCTATCCATCGCGGACCTGGGAATCCTGCGCGAGGTGGACATGGCCGAGGACGGAACCGTGCAGGTAGTCATCACCCCGACCTATTCAGGTTGCCCGGCGATGGATGCCATCAATGGCGACCTGTACACCGCTTTCGCAGACGCCGGATATGAAAAGGTTGACGTCAAGCTGGTACTGAGCCCGGCGTGGTCAACGGACTGGATGACCGCGGAAGGCAAGGCCAAGCTCGAAGAGTACGGGATTGCCCCACCGACCGGCCAGGGCCACGCAGGCCGCGTCACCCTGGGCATGAGCGTGAAATGCCCGCGGTGCCACTCGCTGAACACCCGGGAGTTGGCCCGCTTCGCCTCGACTTCCTGCAAGGCGCTCTACACCTGCAAAGACTGCTTGGAACCCTTCGACTACTTCAAGGTGCTCTCATGACCGAAAAAACCACTCCCACCCGACGCCGGGCCTCCTTCCATCGGCTCACCGTCTCGAACGTGCGCCGGTTGACCAAGGACTCAATTGAAGTCAGCTTCGCCATCCCTGGCGACTTGAGCGAGGAATACGACTACGTCGCAGGCCAGTACGTGGCGTTGCGCAAGGAAATCCCCAACGCCGAAGGCGAGCTGGTCGAACTGCGCCGTTCGTACTCGATCTGCGCCGCCCCGACGGGCGACGAGATCAAGGTGGCGATCAAGCGCGACCTGGGCGGCCTGTTCTCCACCTGGGCCAACGAGTCCCTGGCCGCAGGGGACCAGATCGATGTGATGAGCCCTGCCGGCGCTTTCATCTCCAAGCACAAGCTCACCCAGATCAATAACCCGTCGACCATCGACACCAAAGCGCAGGACCGTTTCGTGGCCGTCGCCGCCGGCTCGGGCATTACCCCGGTGCTGGCCATTGCCCGCACGATCCTCGAAGCCAATGAGCACACCCGTTTCGACCTGATCTACGCGAACAAGGCCGCCATGGACGTCATGTTCCTGGAGGAACTGGCCGACCTGAAGGACCGCTACACATCCCGGCTGGCACTGCACCACGTGCTCAGCCGCGAACAGCGCATTTCGCCGTTGCTTTCGGGCCGCATCGACGCCGAGAAGCTCACCACGCTGCTGACCAGCGTGGTCCAGGCACCGAATGTTGACGAGTGGTTCCTTTGCGGCCCATTCGAGCTCGTCCAGTTGGTCCGCGACCAGCTGGCCAGCTTGGACGTTCCCGCCGAGAAGGTCCGTTTCGAGCTATTCACCACCGGCGAGCCGACGAAGCCGCAAGGGCATATCGGCCGTCCCGTGGTGGCGGACGAGAATGAGGAAAGCTACGAGATCAGCTTCAACCTCGACGGCCTGAAGGGCGAGGTCAAGTCGCCGGTGCGGGCCAACGAAACCGTGCTGAACGCTGCCTTGCGCGTGCGTCCGGATGTGCCGTTCGCTTGCGCTGGCGGCGTGTGCGGCACCTGCCGTGCCAAGGTCACCTGCGGTACGGTCACCATGGCCGAGAACTACGCGCTGGAACCCGACGAAGTCGAAGCCGGCTACGTACTGACCTGCCAGTCGCACCCAACCAGCGAAAAGCTGAGCGTCGACTTCGACGCCTAGAAAGGCCAGGACGAATCCATGATCGAACTGACGATTGAAGATTCCATCGCGCGGGTGGTGCTCAACGCTCCACAGAAGATGAACTCGCTGGATGAAGCTGCGTTGGCGCAGCTCTCGGAAGCCTATGACAAAGCGGCCGCCGCCGTGGCTGCGGGCACCGTGCGCGCGCTGGTGCTGACCGGCGAGGGACGCGGATTCTGCGCAGGTCGCGACATCTCCGGGGTAGATCCCGCGGACGATGACGTGATCGGCTATCTTGACGGCAAGGTCCAGCCGCTGCTGGAAAAGATGTCCAGCTTCCCTGCGCCAACCTTCGCGCTGGTGCAGGGGGCCTGCCTGGGCGTGGGATTGGGGCTGGCGATCGCTACCGACGTAGTCTACGTCGCGGAAAACGCCAAGATCGGCTCGCCGTTCGCGAACCTCGGTGCCACCTTGGACTCGGGCGGGCACTGGCTGTTCACCGAGCGTCTCGGGGCACACCGCACGCTGGATCTGATCTACACCGCCGAACTGATCTCCGGTGCTGAAGCGGTGCGTTCGGGATTGTTCTCGCGTGCGTTCGCGCCCGGGGAACTGGTGGAGCGCAGCGAAGAAATCATTGCCAAGGTAGCCCAGGGTGCAACTCAGGCATTCATCGCTTCCAAGCAGCTGGTCAAGGAAATCCGTGACCAGCGTGCGGGGCTGTGGGAATCGATGCGTACCGAGAACCGGGCGCAGGCAGCCCTGTGCGACACCGCTGACTACGCCGAAGGTTTCAAGTCCTTCCAGGAGAAGCGCAAGCCGGTGTTCACCGGCCAGAAGTAGTTTCCCAGCAGACACGAGAAGAGCACCTGGAAATGGTATCCAGGTGCTCTTCTCGTGTCTTCCGGTGAATCACTGCCTATCGGGTATCGGTGTCTTCGAAGATCAGCAGGGTCTGCGTATCCAGGACCGTTGGCAAAGACTGCAATTGCTCGAAGACCACGCGGCGCAGATCCAGATTGTCCTTGGCTCGCACCAGCAGGATCACATCGAAATTGCCTCCGACCAAGCCCACATGATGCACCTCGGGAATGGACGCCAAGTGATCGCGCAGTTCGCGCCAGGAATGCTGGCGGAGTTTCAAAGTCACGTAGGCGCTGGCCTTGAGCCCTGCCTTCACCGGATCAATCACCGCCGTATAACGAGTGATCACCCCGGCATCTTGGAGCTTTGCGATACGGGAATAGGCGTGGGCACGCGATACATGCACCTTTTGTGCCACGGTGGTGACCGACTGGCGCCCGTCGCTGGTTAGCTCAGCGAGGATCGCATGGTCGACATCATCGAGTTTTAACTCCGCTTCCGCGGCCATTGGTACTCCTTGTTGACGTGTCGGACGTCTCTGTTCCAAACACAATCTATCGAAACTTTTCGTCTACGAGTATAAGGATACCAATCGCAACTTTCCACGATTCCACGCCGGACTGGATACAGAATGCCACGCATACCCATAATTGATTGCAAATGATGTTTAGGTGAAGTGAGTCACAAGCAGTTGTGCTCATGGACCGAGCCAGAACCACGAAAGGTGGGAGAACATGAGCACTGAAGCGCATGCAGATCGCATCTCTGATGTCAGCAAGAAATTCGGGATTACCCCCGAAGACTACATGCTGCCAGCACGCCACATGATCAACCTGTTGAACCCGGACGGAACCCTGCGCCCAGAGGACCAGCAGGGCACTGAACCTGGCCACGAGTACCCGCTGCCAAGCCCGGCCCGGCTGCTGGAAGCCTATGCGGCTCTGGTCACCGGCCGCCGCGTCAACGACCAGAACTCCGCACTGGTCCGCCAGGGCCGCATGGCTGTCTACCCCTCCAGCCACGGGCAGGAAGCCTGCCAAATCGCAGCAGCCCTGTGCCTGGGCGAGAACGACTGGCTTTTCCCAACCTACCGCGACACCGTAGCGGTGCTGACCAAGGGCGTAGCCCCGATGGAAGTCATGACCAGCTTCCGCGGCGAATGGCACTGCGGCTATGACCCGAAGGCGTATAACTGCGCACCGATGTCCACCCCGCTCACGACCCAGCTGCTGCACGCAGTGGGTGTCGCCCACGCTGCCAAGCTGCGCGGCGAAGACACCGTAGTGGTGGCCATGTGCGGCGATGGCGCCACCAGCGAGGGCGACTTCCACGAAGCGCTGAACTTCGCCGCGGTCTTCAACCTTCCGGTGATCTTCTTCGTGCAGAACAACAAGTACGCCATCTCGGTTCCGCTCTCGCAGCAAAGTGCCGCCCCGTCCCTGGCCCACAAGGCTGTTGGCTACGGCATGGCCGGCGAGCGCGTGGATGGCAATGACCTGATGGCCTTGATGGCAATCATGACCCGTGCGGTGCGCATGGCCCGCGAAGGCAACGGCCCGCTGCTGATCGAGGCCCACACCTACCGCATGCAGGCGCACACCAACGCAGATGACGACAAGCGCTACCGCGAGGACTCCGAGGTCCAGGAATGGATCGCCAAGGATCCGGTGACCCGCATGAAGGCGTACCTGGACGATGCCGGGCTCTTGACCGATAGCACCGTCGCCAAGATCACCGCAGACGCCGAGTCGGTCGCCAAGACCTTGCGTGATGGCATGAACCAGGAAGCCAACACCGATCCACGTGAGCTGTTCGAGCACGTGTACTCGGCCAAGACCCCGCAGCTGGCTGAACAGCAAGCCATGCTCGTCGACGAACTAGACCGTGAGGAGGCCTAGGATGACTGCCACTACTTCGCGCTTGAACCCGAACGTCAGCGCCGCCACCGCACGAGCCGCAGCCAAGGCCGCCAATGAGCACCAGCCGGTGACCTTCGGCAAGGCGCTGAATACCGCCCTGGCTGATTCGCTGGTTGCCGACAACTCGGTAGTGATCTTCGGCGAGGATGTGGGAACCCTTGGCGGCGTTTTCCGCATCACCGACGGGCTGACCGCACGCTTTGGTTCCGAACGCTGCTTTGACACCCCGCTGGCCGAATCCGGCATTGTCGGCATGGCCGTGGGCATGGCCATCAACGGCATGCGCCCGGTTATCGAGATGCAGTTCGATGCATTCGCCTACCCGGCGTTCGAGCAGATCGCTTCGCATGTCGCCAAGATGCGCAACCGAACCCAGGGCAAGCTGAACCTGCCGATGGTCATCCGCATTCCGTACGCCGGCGGCGTGGGCGGCGTGGAGCACCACTGCGATTCCTCGGAAGCCTACTATGCCCACACTCCAGGGCTGAAGGTCTTCACGCCCTCGTGCGTAGAGGATGCCTACCTGATGCTGCGCGAAGCCATCGATTCGGATGATCCGGTGGTCTTCTTCGAGCCGAAGAAGCTGTACTGGTCCAAGGAGCAGGTGGACTTGGCGCAGCTGGCCGAGCAGTACGAGGCCAAGAAGAGCGCTAGGACCGAGGGCCAGGCGCGCATCGCCCGTCCGGGCAGCGATGCCACGCTGATTACCTATGGTCCAAGCGTTTCCACTGCATTGGAAGCTGCCAAGTTGGCAGCCGAGGAAGGCATCAGCCTGGAAGTTCTCGACATCCGGAGCATTGTGCCCTTTGATGACGAGACCGTCTGCGCATCGGTGCGCAAGACCGGACGCGCTATCGTGGTTGCCGAAGCCCAGGGCTTCGCCTCGGTAGCCAGTGAAATCGTGGCCCGGGTGCAGGAACGCTGCTTCCACTCGTTGGCCGCTCCAGTGCTTCGCGTGACCGGATTCGACATTCCATACCCGGCCCCAACGCTGGAAAAGTTCCATCTTCCAAGCGCCGAACGCATTCTCGACGCGGTTGACCAGCTTCAGTGGGAGGCGTAAATGAGCATCAAGACTTTTCTCTTGCCAGACCTTGGCGAAGGCCTGACCGAAGCCGAGCTGGTGCGCTGGATGGTTGCCGCCGGTGACGTTGTCGCAGTTGACCAGCCCATAGCGGAGGTGGAAACCGCGAAGTCGCTGGTGGAGATCCCTTGCCCGTTTGAAGGCGTAGTCTCGACCCTGCATGGGGACGCCGGCCAGATGATGCTGGTGGATGAGCCTTTCATCTCCGTGAACACCGGCGGCGAAGAAGGTGAAGCGCCTGAAGCCGAACGTGCGCAGTCCTACCGCGAGGAAGAGCGTGCTGGCACCCAGACTCCTGCCGAAGAATCAGCAGAAGCCGATGAGGGTAGCGGCAATGTGCTCATTGGCTACGGCACTTCCTCTGCCCAGCGCAAGACCAGCCGTCGGCGCAAGCCGCGCGGCGGGGTAGCCGCGCCAGCGGCACAGGCACCGGCCGAAGCGGCCCGCGTGATCAACCCGCTGGTACGAAAGCTGGCGCGGGATAACGCCTTGGATATCACAACGGTTCGAGGCTCTGGTCCAGAAGGGCTGATTCTGCGCACCGACGTGGAAGCTGCCTTGTCGGCTGATGCGGGGCTGCCTGCAGCTGCGGCGGCCGCTGCACTGGCAGCACCGGCCCCGGCTTCCGCAGCCGCGGCGCCCGCTGCACCAGCCCAGGCTGGCGAGGCGGATTCGAAGACCGGCCTGCCGGTCGCATCTTCCCAGGTGCTCTCGGGCGTGCGCAAGACCATCGCCACCGCGATGAGCACTTCGCGCCGCGAGATCCCCGAGGCTACCGTGTGGGTGGATGTCGATGTCACCAAGCTGCTGAAGCTGCGATCGAAGATCAAGGAAGCCGAAGGCCAAGCTCCAAGCGTCATGGCACTGATCTCCCGTTTCGCGGTGGCCGGCTTGCGGCGCTTCCCTGAACTGAACAGCCGCATTGAGGCTGAAGCTGATGGGGGCTTGCGCCATACCCTCTTCGAGGGCGTGAACCTCGGGTTCGCAGCCCAGACCGATCGCGGCCTGGTTGTGCCGAATGTGCGCAACGCCCACATGCTGAACGCCAAGGAACTGTCAGCCGAGTTCGCTCGACTGGCTACGGTGGCCCGCGAGGGCAAGGCCGGTGTCGCCGACCTGTCCGGCAGCACCTTCACCATCAATAACTACGGCGTGTTCAATGTTGATGGCTCCGCGGCCATCATCAACTACCCGGAAGCGGCCATTCTGGGGCTGGGGCGCATCATCGAGAAGCCGTGGGTGGTCAATGGCAAGATCAAGGTCCGTTCCATCTGCGAGATGACACTGAGCTTTGACCACCGGGTCTGCGATGGCGGAACCGCTGCCGGCTTCATGCGCTATGTTTCTGACGCGATGACGGATCCAAAGACTGCGCTGGCTTCGCTCTAGCGCCTACTGTGCGCAGTGCTCGCTCTCACGAGTGATCTTGATGCCCGTCGAACCTCACGAGGATCGACGGGCATCACCCTTTTTGCTGATATTTCCTCTATGTTCGATCATTTATCAGCATGTCAAATATAGGTTGCTAGAATTGAACCAATTATTATTTCTATGATGGAAATATGTTGGGTTGCTTCCTAGCCGCTAATGACGCGGGCTAGGCAGCAGGAACAGGGGATTGAGATGTCAAAAGCGGGGACCGGAATCAAGAACCGGGCATTCATCTACCTGCTGCTCCTGCTGCCGACGGCCATTGTGCTGGGCGCCTACGCTCTGCTCGCCGGCAAACTGCCGGAAATGACCGCCACTCACTGGAGTTCGACCTATCCGGACGGGTTTACCCGCACCGCGGTGTTTGTTCCCGTCTGCATCGGGCTATGCATTCTTGGTGCCATCACCGGAGTGATTTCCTTGGCGCTGCGCAGCAAACCGGCACTGCTCATGGTGCTGCTCTTCGCCGGCGGGTTGCTCTCCTGGAGTGCAGCTGGCGTATTCGTCGGCTCGGCGGTGCCTACAGCGCTCGCCGAGACACCTGAAACCGCAGTGCTGGGTGGCATGATGGTTGTGCTGATTGCCTGCTCGCTGCTGGGCATTGCGCCACTGTGGGTCAGCGGCATCTACCAGCAATACACCAGGCAATCCGTTGAGGCCCGCCAGGCACGAATTGATGCAGCGCAGGGCATCCAGCGGCCTGTTGCGGCGGGGACACCAGCCATGGCACGGCAAGAATTCAATCAAACGATGGCAGCACCGTGGTGGATGTGGCTGCTATGCCTGGTGGTGTTCGCGGCGCTTTTCATTGCTGTTGCGTTGCCGCTGCTGACCGGTGACAGCCAAGATGGCGACTGGGTGGGCTTCATCGTTGCCATGACCCTGTCGGCCGTGGCGTGCGTATCGATCCTGGGTTTGATCTGGATTCGGGTATCGATCAGGGGCGATCGCTTCCGGGTATCATCAGCGGTCTTGGGGTTCCCGATGCGAACCATCAAAATCGACGAAATTGAATCTGCGACCAGCGAAAAGATCGTTCCCATGATGTGGGGAGGCTGGGGCTGGCGAATCATTCCAAGCGGTTCGGCCATCGTGATGAAAGAACACGAAGGCCTCGTTTTCGAACTCAAGAACAAGAAGCGTTTCGCCGTGACCATCCCGGAATCGCAGCAAGCCGCAGACCTGCTCAATGCCCGCATGGCCTGCGGGAAACAGTAGCGAACAACGTTTCTGGGCCTGCGCACTACTTATTGAAGGTGCGCATGGGCCCGATAACCACCGAGCGCAGCACCAAGCCGGATACCAGCGAAGCGGCCACGACATGGATGATCCCCAATGCCGCGTAGACCAATTGCAGGAACTCCGGGATCTTCTGGATATGCGGGTGCGGCAGGAGGAACGAGAGCCCAATTACCGCAGCCCAGACAACCAGGCTGCCGGCCCCAACTTTCCTCGACCAGGTGCCCTTTGGCAGTTCATGGCTCAGCGGCTGGATGCGCTGGAGCACTACCGAGGCCAAGACCATCCAGAATCCGGCCACCACGAAACCAGCTGCAATGTCACTTGGACGGTGCCAACCGCAGATCAAAGTGGCCACCCCGGTCACCGTCGCAAACAACCACGCGATCGGCTGGACTACCGGACGCAGTTTCGGTGGTGAAACCAGGTACATCAGTCCCATTGCGGCGGCAGCGGCGGTGGTGTGTCCTGAGGGAAAAGAATTTCCTGTGGTGCCGAAGTTGAAATCCGGGCGCGACAAGATCTCGTGCTTGAGCAATTGCGTGCTGCCCGCTGCGGCTGCGGCCGCGATGACCGCCACGATGGCCCGCAGGAAGCGCCGGTCTCGAATCACGCGATACAGCAGGAAAACTGCCGCAATGATGCCGCAGATTGCCGGCAAGAGATTCAGGAATTCACGGATCGGATTAATCAGGTCCGTCCGGGGCCACCATTGCGACCACGCTATGAATCCAGCCTGATCGGCCCATTGCCCCACACGCTGCTGGACGAAAAATACGTATTCGAGGCAGAACAGCGAAATCAGCAACAGCAGAGCCCACCACCACCTGATATGGTGCGGGCGCGCGGATGCTGGATTGCGAGGCATATCTCTAGGGTGTCATATCCGGCACGGGGAACGGCACAGTTCAGGCATGTAACTATGCCCACCCTCGATAAGCTTAGAGCATGAGTGTTGAACTTCCGCCCCTTGAAGATCTGCTGGCAAATTCCCATGTTGTCCGCTTGCCGATGCGTGTGAAATTCCGTGGTGTCACCCAGCGTGAAGCGCTGCTGATCAACGGGCCGGAAGGTTGGGGCGAGTTCTCCGCATTTACCGAGTACGGACCGGCCGAAGCCTCACGGTGGCTAGCCGCCGGAATCGAGGCCGCTTACCAGCCGTTCCCGGAACCGTTGCGCACCAGCATTCCGGTCAACGCCACCTTGCCTGCAGTTGCGGTCAAAGATGTCGGAGCGGTTCTCGAACGCTATGACGCGCCGCACACCATCAAGATCAAAGTGGCAGAAAAAGGCCAGGGGATTGAGCAGGACCTGGCGCGTGTAGCTGAGGCCCGTCGGCTCTACCCGCAAGCAGCGCTGCGCGTGGACGCGAATATGGGATGGGATATTGCCCAGGCGGTCCCGGCCTTGAAGGCCCTGAGCGAGTACGACCTGCAATACGCGGAGCAACCCGTGCCTGGCATTACCGGGCTGGCAGAAGTCCGCGAGCAACTGCGCAACGCCGGCAACCCCTTGAAGATCGCCGCTGATGAAGCGGTGCGGAAGCACACCGACCCCTTGGAAGTCTCGCGGTTGGGCGCAGCAGATCTGATGGTCATCAAGGCCCAACCGCTGGGCGGCATCGGTGCGGTGCTGCAAATTGCCAAGCAAGCCGAACTGGATGTTGTCGTGTCCAGCGCCCTGGATACTTCGGTAGGGCTGGCCCAAGCCGCCGCCTTAGCCAGCGCGCTGCCAGAACTGCCCTATGCCTGCGGCCTTGCGACGGGCACCTTGTTCGCCGAAGACGTATGTGCCGAGCCGTTGCTGGCCACCGCTGGGTACTTGCCGGTGCGTCGCATTGAGCCGGATCACCAGAAATTGGATGGCTTGCGTCCGCAAGAGGCGCGCGTGCGCTGGTGGCTGCAACGCCTGGAGTCCTGTTATGCCGAGCTGACTAGGGGATAACCCCAGGCAAGAATCTATTTCCCCGGCGTTAACCTTTGCGTTGCATTTAGAACACTTCCAAGTGAAAACCTCAGTTCGAGTCATTCCCCTGACAATGAGCCACATACTGAGGAAGTGAGCGGATCATGAATCCAACCCGTACCCTTTTGCCAATGCTGGGCCACACCCGCGGCGGTCGTTCTGCAGCTACTTGCCACTTCAAGTGCGCCGACGCCTGCACCAAGCCAGATTGCAACACTTCGTCCAACGGCTACTTCAAGGACATTGCCGACAAATCGCTCTCCCGCCGCAGCATGCTGGGCCTGGGCGCCGTCGGTGCTTCAGCCCTGGTCATCGGCCCGCAGCTTTTCGGTGCAGCCGACGCTACCGCGGCACCACTGGTTCCAATGAAGCCAGGCAAGGGCGGGCACCTTTCATTCGATGCCATTGAGCCGGTGTCGCGTTCGGTGGATACTGTTTCCGTTCCAGAAGGCTATGACTGGAATGCCATCATCCGCTGGGGCGACCCGCTCTTCAAGAACACCGCGGAATTCGATGCTTCCAAGCAGTCCGCCCGCAAGCAGGCTGAGCAGTTCGGCTACAACTGCGACTACCTGGACATCATTGTCGACAAGTACTCGGGACGCACCGGCGTGCTGGTTGCCAACCACGAATACACCAATGAAGACATGATGTTCGACTCGGCTTGGTTCGAAGCGAACCAGGAAGAAGCCCGCAAGATCGCGATGAACGCGCATGGCTTCTCAGTGGTTGAGGTCAAGCGCAAGAAGAATGACAAGAAGTGGAGTTACGTGCAGGGCGGCGAACGCAACCGCCGCATCACCGCTAGTACTGAATTCCGGGTCGATGGCCCAGCCGCAGGCAGCGACCTGCTCAAGACCGCCGCAGATCCAACCGGTACCAAGGTTCTTGGCACCTTGAACAACTGCGCCGGAGGCACCACCCCATGGGGCACCGTACTCTCCGGTGAAGAAAACTTCGACCAGTATTTCCGCGGTAAGGGCACCGCCGAGGAATCCCGCTACGGCATTGGCACCGCCGCGACCGACCGCGGCTGGGAAGAAAGCGACCCGCGCTTCGGCCTGCACAACGAAGGCTTCGAAAACGAAGCCAACCGTTTCGGCTGGGTAGTCGAAATCGATCCGCAGGACCCTTCGTCCACCCCGGTCAAGCACACCAACCTGGGCCGTTTCAAGCACGAGGGCGCCAACGTTCGCATTGCCAAGAACGGCAAGGTTGTTGCCTACTCCGGCGATGACTCGCGCTTCGAGTACCTGTACAAGTTCGTCTCGAAAAACACTTTCTCCAAGCACGATCGCAAGCACAATATGGGCTTGCTCTCCGAAGGCGACCTGTACGTTGCCAAGTTCGCCGGCAACTCTCCAGCTAGCGAGATCGACGGCAGCGGCGCAGTTCCGTCTGATGGTGCTTTCGACGGCATGGGAACCTGGCTGCCACTGGTGAAGAACGGCGAATCCAAGGTGGAGGGCATGGGCATCGACGAGGTGCTGGTCTACACCCGCCAAGCAGCTGACAAGGTCGGCGCCACCAAGCTGGACCGTCCCGAAGATGTTGAGCCAAGCCCGGTATCCGGCAAGGTCTATGTGGCACTGACCAACAACACCGACCGCGGCAAGGACGGCAAGGAAGGCGCAACCGAGGTCAGCCCACGGGTACGCAACCGCGACGGCCACGTCTTGGAAATCACCGAAGCCGGCAACGACGCCACCGCCGCGAAGTTCACCTGGAACATCTTGCTGGTTGCCGGCGATCCAAATGTGAACGGATCGACCTACTTCTCCGGCTACCCAACGGACAAGGTCTCGCCAATTTCCTGCCCGGATAACCTGGCATTCGATTCCAAGGGCAACCTGTGGATCTCCACCGACGGCGCCCCTGGCACCATCGGCTACTCCGATGCACTGCACAAGGTCACCCTGACCGGCAAGGATCGCGGCCGTGTCGAGCAGTTCCTGGCCGTGCCAACCGGTGCAGAGACCTGCGGCCCGCTGATCCATGACAGGGACAACTCGGTCTTTGTCGCGGTGCAGCACCCGGGTGAAGGCGGCAGTTTTGCCAGCCCTACCTCGCTGTTCCCGGACTTCGTGAAGAACGCAGGAGGAGCCGGCAAGGGCGAGTTCTACGGCCCGCGCCCATCGGTCGTCCAGGTCTTCAAGCAGGATGTGAAGCCGGGCAACGGCAAGGGCAAGGGACACGACAAAGGCAAGGGACACGACAAATAAGTCGGACTAGCCCGCAGTGCAAGGGCGTCGGCAGGATCCTCTCCGGGATCCGGCCGGCGCCCTTTGCCGTTCCAAGTCGGTTGACCGGCACGTCAAGGCATAGACTTGGATCATTGCCTTCAGCTTTGGAATCTAAGGAGTCATGCGGCGTGGGAATGCAGCAACCTGGCGAGCAACGCGCCATCACTACAGCTCGCCATGTGCTCTCCGCCCTGATCAGTGCCGGGATCAGGGATCTGGTGATTTCTCCCGGTTCGCGCAGCGCGCCCTTGGCCTATGCTGCAGCCGAGGCAGAAGCCGCGGGGATCCTGGATATCCATGTGCGCATCGACGAACGCTCCGCGGCCTTCATGGCACTGGGCCTCGCCCAAAGCACCATGCGGCCGGTAGCCCTCGCCGCCACCAGCGGCTCGGCCGTCGGGCAGATGCTGCCTGCAGTAATGGAAGCCAACCACACCGCGACACCACTTCTGGTCCTTTCTGCCGACCGTCCCGATGAATTGCACGGCACCGGTGCCAGCCAGAGCACGCGCCAGAAAACCCTCTTTGGCGAGCACGTTCGTCTGGCCGCCAATGTCCCCGCTGGGGCAGATCCGCAACACGAGGTCCAACGCGCATTACTGGCCTTGGCCGGTGACCAGCACACTGCCGCAGGTCCGGTCCAATTGAATCTGCAGTTCCGGGATCCGCTCACCCCCGCACAGGACGAGAGGATCGAGAGCCAAAGCTGGACGGCAGTTGAGCCGGGGCAGTGGCAGACACACGACCAGCTGGACAGGGCGAGCTTGCCGGTCCAGCAGCTGGAGCCACGCCGGAGCGTTGTCATCGCCGGGCATGGCGCCGGAGAAGAGGCACAACGTTTCGCCCAGGCTATGGGGCTGCCATTATTTGCCGAACCATCTTCTAACGCACGCTTCTCGGCCAATGCCATCGGCCACTACCGTCCCCTGATCGCGGCAGGCCTGGACCGCATTGAACGCGTGGTGCTCTTTGGCCGTCCGACGTTGAGCCGCCCGGTGGGCCAGCTCCTGGCCAACCCGGCGATCGAATCGGTGATTTGGCAGCCTCAGCCGGTGGCCTGGTATGAAGCGGGCCGGCGTCGCGAAACCCCGGTCAGCTCTTGGAGCGAATTGCAGGAGTTCGCCGGCACCGGTGCAAAGGGGTGGCTGGAAGCATGGCAGCAGCTCGATGCCCAGGCCTTGGCCGTGCGCCAGGGCCTCAGCCGCGAATCGGCGATTAACGGGGTAGATGTCGCCGACGCCATTTGGGAACACGCACCAGAAGTTCTCCTGCTTGGCTCATCGAATATAGTTCGCGACTTCGACTTGGCGGCCCGCCCCGCGCCCGGACGAACCATGACCGTGCATGCCAACCGCGGCCTTGCCGGAATTGATGGAACCATTGCCACCGCCTTGGGCCTGGCCCAGGGCGGCAAGCGGCGCACACTGGCGGTAATGGGAGATATCACCTTCGCCCATGACGCCAGTTCGCTGTCCTGGACCCCCGGCGAGGAGCAGCCAATGGTGGATATCGTGGTCTACAACGACGGGGGAGGAGCAATCTTCTCCACACTGGAGCACGGAGCCGTGGATGCCTCGGGCCGCTACGCCAATGCGGTGGAACGCCTCTTTGCCACGCCGCAGCAGCTGAGCCTGCCTGCGCTCGCCGAAGCCTATGGTTGGCAGTACGCCATGGCGGCAAGCAAGGAAGAGCTTAGCGCCATCTTGGCTGCAAGGCAGCCGGCGAACCTGCGCCTGATTGAAGTGCCGGCATCACGGAGCAGCCTGCGCGCGGAGAATCTTGAGTTGAACCGGAAGATCGGGCAGCTTTCCTGGCCAACGACCTAGGGCAAAAGAAATTCCCCTGCCTTGCCCGTCGGCAAAGACGGGCAACGCAGGGGAATTTTTGCAGTTGAACTCAGATATCCACGTGCGTGGGATCGAGCACGCGACGCAGGAAGTCCTGGGTACGTGGCTGCTGCGGATTGCCAATGACATCCACGGCCTTGCCTTCTTCCACCACGACGCCACCGTCCATGAAGAACACGCGGTCAGCAACTTCCTTGGCGAAAGCCATCTCGTGGGTGACCACCAGCATGGTCATGCCCGCTTGGGCCAGATTCTTCATAATGGACAGGACCTCGCCCACGGTCTCCGGATCCAATGCACTGGTTGGCTCATCGAAGAGCATCAGCGTTGGTTCCATGGATAGCGCTCGGGCAATGGCCACGCGCTGCTGCTGGCCGCCGGAAAGCTGGTCGGGGTAGCGATCGCCGAAGTCGCCCAGGCCTACACGTTCCAGATTGCGCAACGCGACCTTCTGGGCGTCGGCCTTCTTGCGCTTGAGCACCTTGATAGGGGATATCGTGCAGTTCTCCAGCACGGTCAGGTGCGGGAAGAGGTTGAACTGCTGGAAGACCATGCCTACTTGCTGGCGCATCTTGTCCAGGTTCACATCGGGATCGGTGACATTGAAGCCACCGACCATAATGGTTCCTCCGTTTGGCTGCTCCAGCAAATTCACGCAACGCAGCAGAGTGGACTTGCCTGAACCGGATGGGCCGATCAGGCAGACAACCTCGCCCGGAGCAACATTCAGGTCAATGCCCTTGAGCACTTCGTTGCTACCGTAGGACTTGCGCAGTCCGGTGATTTCCACGCCCGAAGCATGGACTGAAAGTTCATTGGTGTCAGTCGACATTTTCAAGTCCTATCTATCGCTTGGTCTTGGCGGCGCGGGATTCAAACTTGCGGGCCACCAAGCTCAGCGGGATGGTGATCACCAAGTAGAACAGGCCGGCGACGACCAGCGGGGTGATGCCGGCATCGATTTGCGAGATGCCGTCACGGCCAAACTTGGTCATTTCGTACTGGGCCATCGACGCACCGAGGATGAATGCCAACGAGGTGTCCTTGGTCAGCAAGATGATTTCGTTGGTCATGGGCGGCAAGACGATCTTGAACGCCTGCGGAATCACGATGGTGACCATGGCACGCCACGCTGGCATGCCCAACGAACGGGCAGCTTCGGTCTGCCCCTTGGGCACCGCCTGCAGGCCTGCACGCAGGGTCTCAGCGATGTAGGCGGCCGAGACCAGGCCCAAGGCGCACATGACATTGACCGGCTGCGGCCACTGGGTTCCGAACGCCTGAGGCAAGCCGAAGCCGAAGGCCAATAGGACCAGGATGGCTGGAATACCGCGGAAGAATTCGATAAATGCAGTGGCGAACCAGCGATATGGCGCGAAGGACGCCATTTTCATCAGGGCCAGAAGCAGACCCAGGATGAGGCCGAAGGCGAAGGAGATGATCGTGTAGAAGATCGTGTTCTTCAGACCGACCAAGATCATGCCAGGGAACATCGGTCCCAATTTGTCGAAGGAGAAGAAGGCATAAATGGCCTTGTTCCAATCAACGGCCAAGACCAGTGCGATGATCGCGATGATGAAGATGGCGATTTGAATGGTCTTGCTCATGCGGGCGCGCTGACGTGTAGTCATTGCCATGCTTGATTGCCTCTCATAAAGGAAGCGGAAGCTGGACTGCCAACCTGTGGGTGCAGTCCATGCCCCCGCTTGCCTTGGAATCAGTTGATGCTCGAGAATTACTTCTCGCCGAACCACTTCACAGTCAGTTCTTCCATGGTTCCTGCATCGGCCAGCCGCTTGAGGGTGCCATTGACCAGTTCCAGGGTCTTGGGCTGGTCCTGCGGAACTGCAATGCCCAGCTGCTCGCCGGTCTTGAAGTCGGCCACGACGCTGAAGCCGTCCTTATCCTTGATCGCGTAGCCCAATACCGACTGGTTGCCCAGCAACGCATCCACTTGGCCAGCCAGAAGTGCCTGGGTTTGCAAACCGGCATCCTCGAAGCCAACGATGTTGCTCAAGCCCTGTTCCTTGGCGTACTTCTCGCCGGTGGTGGCCTGCTGGACGCCGACCTTCTTGTCCTTGGCGGATTCAAGATCCTTGATTTCAGAACCGTCAGCCGAAATCAGCACCAGATCGTCATCCATATAAGGGGTGGAGAAGTCCATCTTGGCCGAACGCTCTTCGGTGATCGATACCGAGGAGATCGCGATATCGCACTGGGTGCTGAACAGGCCGGATTCAATGGAGTCGAAGCTGGCGTCGATGACGTTCAGATCCAGTTCTGCATCCTTGGCAATCTCGGCAGCGATATCCATATCGAAGCCGACGTTCTTGCCGTCCTTGACGAATTCGAATGGTTCGTAAGGAATGTCTGAGCAAATGGTGAGTTTGCCTTCGTTGAGCGGGAAGGAACCAGCTTCGGCTTCACCTTCGGAACTGGAGCCGGAACCGCAGGCGGTGAGAGCCAGCAGTGCAACGGACGTGACGGCAACAGCGGAGGCGAACTTCTTCTTGAGACTACGCATAGGATCAGAACCTACTTTCGGGTTATGCGAGTGGATCAGTGCGTAGCCACAATCATAACCGGGGCAACACTAGGCTGAGATTCACCTCACACATGTCGCGTCGAGGCTAAGTATTATTTATGCTCAGTGCGATCCTAGCGGCCTTGATCCGCTGTGCAGCCTGCGCCTACTCGGCTCCGAGGGCTTGGCGCATGGGGCGCATCTTCGCCCATGATTCGGCTAGTTCATCCTCGGGCACCGAGCCCGGAACAATGCCGCAACCCGCGTACAAGCGCATCAGCTTTTCGTCTTCCAGGATTCCGCCACGCAGCGCGATGCCGAATTCGCCATCGCCACGGCTGTCAACCCAGCCCACGGGGCCGGCATACGGTCCGCGGTCCATGCCTTCCAGCTCGCGCAAGAGCACGCCAGCCTTCTTGGTCGGCGTGCCGCACACGGCAGCGGTCGGATGGAAAATCTCGGCAACATCCAGTGCGGTAGGCAGAACGCCGGCGGCATCGGCGCGCAGCTGGGCGCGTACGTCGCTGGCCAAATGCCAAACATTGGGAAGCTGCAGAATAAAAGGTTCTTCCGGCGCGCTCATGCCGTGCGAAATGGGATTCAGGGAAGCCGTGAGCGAATCTATGGCCAGCTGGTGCTCGTTGCGCTGCTTCGGATCTTCAAAGAGGTTGCGGTGCGCGAAACCGGGGTCCTCAGCGCCAGTGGCCGCGCGGTCCAGCGTGCCAGCTAATACGCGGGCCTCGGCCAAGCCGTCGGTAACGCGCACCAGCATCTCCGGGGTAGCGCCTACCAGGCCGTCCACTGAATAGGTCCAGCAATTGCCATAGTGCTCGGTCAGCGCATCGACCACGCGGGCAAGATTGATCGGGGTGGAACTATGTGCCAACACATCGCGGGCCAGCACCAGCTTGGAAATTCCGCGTTCCTCGAAACGGCCCAGCGCCTGATCCACGGCATCAAGGTAGGAACCGGCGGTCAGCTGCCCGCTGGTCAGTTCGATGCTGCCCGGTTCGCTCGCTGGCAACGACGCATCGGCCATCGCGGCTTCGGCGCGGGCCAAGGCCTGCTGGTAGGTCAGCCCGTCGAGTTCCTCTGCGCTGCCGGTGATGGTAATCCAGGACTTTTCCTCATCGCGACCGATCACCAGCTGCGGGATCACCATACGCGATTCGAAGACGCTGGTGAAGGAGAACGCAAAAGAACCGAAGGACACCAGGCCGCTGCCGGGGCGGGCGATCGGGTCAATGATCTGTGCCTGTTCGATGACCTGTTCAAGCCAGGCGCGGGCACGTGCAAAGCGCTCTTCGCCGTGGGTGTGCAAGCGGGCCGCAGTGCCAAAGCCAACCAGACCGTGGCCGTTGCGGGTCCAGACCAAGCTTCGGTGACGCAATGAGTCGGCAACTAGTGTTTCGGGGGCATCAAGGTATTCAAAGGTGATGCTGGTGAGAACAGGAGCCGACGGCTGATGAGCGCTGGCGCTAAGAACGGGCGAATCTGCAGACATGATAAGGCTAAGCCTACCGCGCAATGCCGGGGGAAAAGGCTTGCGGGTGTCCGTGGTCACCCCTGTGAGATCGGCCGGGTCTGGTGAGAAGTGCCGGGGGAACCCGGTAAACTCTAAAACGACCTCCTAGGTCGCTGGTACCAGACCGGTATGCCCGGTCTGGCCATGCCAGCAATGTGCAGTGGAAAGCATCGGCTAGAGTGAAGAGATGTTTGCGTGCATCTTGCAGGCAGATTGCCTTCGCATACCGCGATGGCCAACCCGATGAAAGATAAGTAAGCCGTAGAACAGTGACTGATTCGAAGAGCAACTGGACCGCAGCCGGACACGACGTGTCCGACTCGATTGAGCTGAATCCTGAAACCGCTGCATTAGCTGCGGCCATCAATCTTCCCTCGGGCTTCGCTTTGCTGGCCGAGGACCCGGACTTCGGTCCGGCTATTTCCATCGGCATGGCAAAGGTGGAGAAGCTGCTGCGCGACGCGCTGGCCAACTCCGACCCCTTGATCGACGCATCCAGCCGCCACCTCGTTGAGGCCGGAGGCAAGCGAGTGCGTCCGCTGCTGGTGCTGCTGACTTCCCTGCTGGGCGACGGCGTGAATGACGATGTCATCAAGGCCGCTGCCGTAGTGGAACTCACCCACCTGGCAACCCTGTACCACGATGACGTCATGGACTCCGCTCCAATGCGCCGCGGTGCACCAACAGCTCACGAGGTGTGGGGCAACTCGGTGGCGATTCTCGCCGGCGACCTGATCTTCGCCCGTGCATCAGTCTTCGGATCCGAGCTGGGCCCAGAAGCAGTCATGTGGCAGTCGCGCACCTTCGAGCGCTTGTGCCTCGGACAGCTGCATGAATCCATCGGCCCGCGCGAGGGCGACGATGCCATCGAGCACCACATCCAGGTAATCAGCGACAAGACCGCGTCGCTGCTCTCCACCTCCGGAGCCTTCGGCGCCCGTTTCGGTGGCGCCCCGCAGTACATTGAGGTACTGCGCGAGTATGGCGAAAAGGTTGGCGTTGCCTTCCAGGTCGCCGATGACGTGATCGACTTGGCATCCACGGAAGCCGACTCGGGCAAGACTCCGGGCACCGATTTGCGTGAAGGCGTGCCGACCTTGCCAATTCTGCTGCTGCGCCAGGCAGCAGCCGAGGGCGACGCGCAAGCGCAGCAGGCTGTCGAACTGGTTGATGCGGACCTGGCCACCGATGAAGCACTGGCGGCCGCTGTGGAAGCTGTCACCTCGCACCAGGCAATCCATGATGCATGGAAGGCCGCACGCCAGTGGGCCGATGACGCGATTGCCGTCTTGGCTCCACTGCCCGAGGGCACCGTGAAGCAGGCGCTGATTTCCTTCGCGGATGCGGTTGTTACCCGCGAAGCCTAGGCAAGCTTGAACAAGCAAAACCCCGGAAGACTGCGAAGGTCTTCCGGGGTTCTGTTTTGCCCGCGGCTGCTGCCAGATCCCTGCTAGAGCTGGTCGTTGCAGTTCTGCCCGTCGTCGGTCGACGCTTTACTCCCAGGACGATTCTTGCTGGCGGTAAAGAATCTGACGGCGAGAATGACCAGGCCAATGGCCACAAGCGCCGGGATGATGTAGAAAATAATCAGTTCGTAGGTATTCGGGACCAGGGGATTCATGTCTTCATCTTATGAAGGTCCTGACAGATGCAGTACCACCTCAGTGATGATATTCCTGTAAACCGGGAGCATGGCCCTAGTGCTGAGCGGAAAATGCCTGAGGTCTCCCATAAGTGGCGAGCGGGCCCCGGCAACGAATTCTCGTTCCCGGGGCCCGCTCGCGCCAGCGTCATGCCCTCGTGCTTATCGGACGATGTTCTCCGGGACCAGCGGCTGCGGATGCTCGGGGGAAAAGAGCGCTTGGCGCAGCTGCTGCGCTTTGCCGGCCCGATCCTGGATCGATACCCGGTGGCGCAGCTGCCGATAGAGCTCGTCATCGGCGTAGCGCGGGAAAACGTGCTGATGGTAATGCCAAACATGCTGATTGCCCGCAGGCTCATTATGCTGCCGAGTGCTCGTGCCCTCGGGATTCCAGGCGAGCTTCATCGCCAAGGCAACGCGCTTGGTCTCCCGCATGATCGCGGCGCCGGTCTGCTCGTCCAGATCGTAGAGCGCTTCCAGATGCGCGGTCGGAATGATCATCACGTGCCCGCCGTAATTGCCGAACCCATCACAAGCCATGATTGCTGCCACCAGATCTGTCTGGTAGATCAGATCCGTGGGCGCGCACAAGTTGTCCAGGCTGAAAGGCTGGTCGTTGACCAGCTCGCAGAAGGGACACTGGTAGTTGGCTGGTTCATGGGAACGGTGGAGCACTAGTCCTCCAATTCGGCGGCCAGCTCTTCAAACACCCAGGTGTACATGTCCAGGGTGAATTCGCTGAAGGTGCCTTCCTCGCTGGTCCATTTTCCCTTGGCATTGCTGCGGCGGTAGACGATTGGATCCGGAACATTGAGCTGGGATGCCTTGAAGCCCCACACGAACTTCTCTTCCTCATCTTCCAGGAACAGGAGGTAGCCGTCTTCGATTTCCAGTTCTTCAGGGTCGAAGAAGTAGTGGTAGGCCTCCATGAAATCCTCATTGTTGCCCAGAGCACGATAGAACTCTTCAAGGACAAATGGAATTGAAACCTCGGACTGCGCCAGCCCTTCGCGCAATTCTTCGGCGCTCAAGCCATCGGCTTCGTTCCACTGGTCTTCCAAGTACTTGGGAACCAGGGAACAGAACTTCTCTAGAAACATGTCTGCCATGTCTTTATCCTATCGAGATTAGCCCAGCTCAAGGGCACTCAACGCGATCCAGAGCTGGACTCGGTCGCTAGTCACATTAGGGTCGTAGCCAGAAAGATCGGAAATCTGCTGGATCCGGTAGCGCACCGTATTGCGGTGCAGGCCCAAGGACTCGGCCACTGCCCCCACCGAGCCATCGCGGTTGAGGTATTCACGCAAGGTCAGCAATAGGTCAGAATCGTGGGAGGCGTCGAATTCCTGCAACGGGCCCAGGGCTTCGATGGCCAAATCCTGCAGCGGAACATCGTGGGCGGCGAGCAAGAGCGAGGTGAGAGAAAGCTTGGTGGGTTCGTTGACCCGCTCTCCGTGGCGCAGGGACTCCAGGGCCTCGAAGTAGCTCCAGCGGATGCCGGTGGTATTCGGGTAGCGCCCGCCGTAGCCCACCCGAGCCGGAAGGCCGGCCGCGAGCAGATACTCATCGAGGTGCTTGATGGACAGCTGCAGCTTGCTGTGCGCGACAACGATCGCCAAGCGGCCATCTATGATGGCTGAGACCTGCGAGGACAGATCTGCGGGCAGTGGCAGAGTTTGCAAACGCTCGACCTGTGATGGAGCCTGCACCAGGATGACTGAGTGCTCACGCTGGGTATTCAAGCCAAGTGCCCCAAGGCGGCCAGCGGCATCGGCGCCAATCAGGGCGCCAGTGGCGAGGTCCTCGAGCACCTGGCCGTTGGCATGGCGCTGCGAGGCGCGCAGGCGGGATTTATTGGCCAGTTCCAGCCCGATCAGCGACTGCGCGTAATCGACTACTGGATGGTGGACATAGGGTTCTGCAATATGCAGGGTGCACTTATCACGCAGGCCCGTGGCCACTGGGCGCTCATTCCAGGAACGTGCAGGGTCATAGTCCCCGCTGATCACTTCGCCGTGCAGGGTCAGCGCTACCTGGGTGCCGAGCATTCGCTCGAGTTCCTCGAGCATGCTGTCCAGATCCGAGGAAAGCAGCGTCTGGGCCAGCTTCTGGTGGGATTTCAACAGACTTTCAACACGCTTGAGATGGTCGGAATTCAGTGCTTCGGCGATTAGCCGGGTAATTGCGGCAAAGGGTATCTGATAGGGCACCTCGAAGACAGGAAGCCCTACTTCGCGGGCGGCTTCAACGGTCGCTTGCGGTACTGAAGCGTGTTCCAGACCTGTACCGAAACCTAAAGCGACGGCATCGTTGGCCGCAAGGACTTTGACGAACTGCCGCTGTGCGGCTTTTGTCTTCTGGCGCACGCCGGTGGTCAACACAATTTCTCGCCCGGTCAGGAACTGCGACGGGTCAAGCAGCTCGGTCACCGCGCCCCAGGTGATGACCATGCCATCGCGGTGGGTGTGTTCAGTCAGCGGTCGAAGATCGAGCTCGTCATGTTCCAGAAGACCGCGTAAACTAATTGCCATATAGCCATTCTAGAGGGATGGCGAAAAGTTCCCGATTTAGCAATATGCTCAAAATGTGGACACGCGACCCCTAGAAATGACCACAATGTGAAAGTTTTGCAGTAGCTTAGACACATGAGCACTCCATCTTCATCACAGGGCGCTCCACTCGCAACCGAGAAGCGTGAGACTTTCAGCTCCCGAAAGTTGTTCATCCTTTCAGCGATTGGTTCGGCCGTTGGTCTGGGAAACATCTGGCGTTTCCCTTACGTCGCCTACGAAAACGGCGGCGGCGCATTCTTGATCCCATACCTGGTCGCAATTCTCTGCGCCGGTATTCCGTTGCTGTTCCTCGACTACTCCATCGGCCACCGCTACCGCGGCTCTGCTCCGCTGGCGTACCGCCGGGCCAACCGCAAGGCCGAGGTCCTGGGCTGGTGGCAGGTACTGATCTGCTTCATCATCGCCATCTACTACGCGGCCATCATTGCGTGGGCGGCCATGTACTGCTGGTTCTCCATCACCAAGGCTTGGGACAAGAACGCCGACGGCGCCGCCGGGTTCTTCATGAACGACTTCCTCAAGGTCTCGGAAAACGTCAACGTCGGCTTCGACTTCGTCGGCAACATCTTCATCCCGATGTTCTTCGTTTGGCTGGTGACCATCGTGATCATGGTCGCCGGTGTGAACAAGGGTATTTCCCGGGCAAACGCCGTCTTCATGCCGCTGCTTATCGTCATGTTCCTGATTCTGGTAGTCCAGTCGGTCTTCCTGCCGGGAGCTATCGATGGCCTGAACGCATTCTTCACCCCTGACTTCGCGGCACTGTCAAACCCTGCGGTGTGGGCTGCAGCCTTCGGGCACATCTTCTTCTCGCTGTCCGTGGCTTTCGGCATCATGGTGACGTACTCGTCGTACATGAAGCGCAAGAGCGATCTGACCGGTTCGGGCTACGTTGTTGCCTTTGCCAACTCAAGCTTCGAACTGCTTGCAGGTATCGGCGTGTTCGCGGCGCTTGGCTTCATGGCCTACAACGCCGGCAGCTCTGTGGACGAAGTTGCCACCTCCGGCATCGGCCTGGCCTTCATTGCCTTCCCGACCATCGTTTCCGAGGCGCCCCTGGGCGCGCTAATCGGTGTGCTGTTCTTCGGTTCGCTGGTCTTCGCTGGCCTGACATCGCTGATTTCCATCCTTGAAGTTATCGTGGCAGCTTTCCAGGACAAGCTGGGCTGGAAGCGTGTTCCGGCGACCCTGGTCGTGGGAATTCCTGTGGCCCTGGTTTCGCTGGTGCTGTTCCCGACCACCACGGGCCTGTATCTGCTGGACACCATGGACGCTTTCGTGAACCAATTCGGCATCCTGGCCTGTGCTTTGGTCATGGTGATCGTCTTCGGTGCAGGCCTGGGCATGCTGCCTAAGCTGGCCAAGCACCTGAACCGCCACAGTTCCATCAAGCTGGGTACCGGTTGGAAGGTCCTGGTTGGCGGCATCGGCCCAGCAGCTTTGGGCTACATGCTGATCAATGAAATCCAGAGCAAGATGGCTGAGTCCTACAGCGGTTACCCGGTTTGGTTCAACGGTGTCTTCGGTTGGGGCATGGCTGGAGCGCTGATTGTTGGCGCAGTCCTGCTGTCGCTGGTTCCATGGAGCAAGAACTCGAAGATCGATGATCCCGAATTCGACCAGCATCGTGCGAATGTCGAGGCGGAAGAAGTTCCTGAAGCTTCCGGAAAGGAATACTAGCCATGAGCGCTATCGCGATTGTCTTCATGATTATTTCCATGCTCACCATCTGGGGCGGCCTGGCGATCTCGTTGATCAGCCTGAACCGCCACCCTGAAAAGCACGACGACGATGTGATCGAGCCAGCTGGCTCGGCAGGCAACTAGAACCTGCAAGCAGCATCTGGATCGAAGGCCTCTTCGTTTCAAGCCCCGGCTTGGAATGAAGAGGCCTTTTCCTGTGCAGATGCACTATGCGACACGAAACGTGTTGTGCCGATCCGCGTAGTGGCCGGGCAGCCGGGAGAATACTCTCTAGTTATAGAGACAACAGGGCCAGTGAGCTCACGAATAAGTTATGGAAGGACAATCACATGGACGTTACCTACCGCATTGACCAGAAGCGCAAGATCAATGGTCCGTTCCCCGGCCCGAAGTCGCAGGAACTGACCGCACGCCGAGCCAAAGCAGTTGCTGCCGGCGTAGCTTCCAGCCTGCCGGTGTACGCGGCAGAGGTTGATGGCGGCATCATTGTCGATGTCGATGGCAACCAGCTGATTGACCTGGGCTCCGGCATTGCCGTAACGACCATTGGCGCCTCGAATCAGGCAGTAGCCAAAGCCGTCGCCGAACAGGCCGCGCGCTTCACCCACACCTGCTTCATGGTCGCTCCGTACGAGAACTACATCGAGCTAGCCGAGAAGCTGGCTGCCATCACTCCGGGCAACTTCGAGAAGCGTGCAGTCTTCTTCAACTCCGGTGCCGAAGCGGTAGAGAACGCCATCAAGGTAGCCCGCATTGCCACCGGCCGCCAGGCAGTAGTCGCCTTCGACCACGCCTACCATGGCCGCACCAACCTCACCATGGGCTTGACCGCCAAGGCCGCCCCATACAAGCGCGGCTTCGGCCCACTGGCACCGGAGATCTACCGCATGCCAATGAGCTACCCATACCGCGAAGAGAACCCGAACATCTCCGGCAAGGAAGCAGCCGAGCGCGCGATCCTGGCCATGGAAAAGCAGATCGGCGGCGACCAGATCGCTGCGATCATCATCGAGCCGATCCAGGGCGAGGGCGGCTTCATCGTTCCGGCCACCGGCTTCCTGCCGCGCATCGCCGAATGGGCCAAGGAAAACGGCATTGTCTTCGTTGCCGACGAAGTCCAGGCAGGCTTCGCACGCTCCGGTGCCTGGTTCGCCTCGGACATCGAAGGCATTGAGCCTGACATCATCACCCTGGCCAAGGGCATCGCCGGCGGCATGCCGCTGTCTGGCATTATCGGCCGTGCCGAACTGCTGGATTCGGTGCACGGTGGCGGCCTGGGCGGCACCTACGGCGGCAACCCGGTTGCTGTGGCCGCGGCTCTGGAATCCATCAAGTTCATGGAAGAGCAGGACTTGGCGGGCCGCGCCCGCGAGATCGAAGAGAAGTTCTTCACCCGCTTCGGTGCGCTGCAGAAGGACATCAAGGAACTGGGCGACATCCGTGGCCGTGGCGGCATGGTCGCAATGGAATTCGTCAAGGCTGGTGGCAAGGAGCCGGACGCCGAGCTGACCAAGGCCATCGCAGCCGAATGCCTGGCCCAGGGCGTCTTGATCCTCACCTGCGGCACCTACGGCAACGTGGTTCGCCTCTTGCCTCCGCTGGTGATCGGCGACGAGCTGCTCGAAGATGCATTCAACGTATTGGAAGATGCGATCCGCAAGGCTGTCGCCTAAGTAGCTCAAAACTGGTCCTAAACGGCGAATGCCTCGAACCTCCCACGGGAGATTCGAGGCATTCGCCGTATCGGCGGTGAGTGCAACCGGGCGTTCAGACCAACTTTTTCGGTTCCGGCATGGAGCCAATGCGTGGAGTTCGCATCATGTCCACGAGCACGAAGAGCACCGCAACCCATACCAAGGCGAAACCAACCCAGCGTTCGAATGGCATGTGCTCGCCAAAGACCAGCAGTCCCAGGATGAACTGCAAGAGCGGGGCGAGGAATTGCAATGAGCCCAAGGTGCTCAAAGGCAGGCGGCGAGCCGCGCCCCCGAAGAGCAAGAGCGGAACGGCGGTGATGATGCCGCTCGCTGCCAAAAGCGAGAGGCCAGGAACATCAGCCGAGAACAGCGCAGACTTCCCGTCAACGGCCAGCCAAACCAGATAGCCGATGGCCAACGGGGTCAGCCAGACGGTTTCAATGGTCAAGGACCCCAGCGCAGTTCCGCTTTGGCCCACTTTGTTCTTCACCAGGCCATAGAAGCCAAAGGAGAAAGCCAAGCCGAGGGAAATCCAAGGGACCTGTCCCAAGCCGATCGTCAAGACAAGTACAGCAACGGTGGCTATGGCAACAGCGATCCATTGCAGCCGACGCAATTTTTCTTTCAGGACGACGACACCCAGAAGGATTGCCACAATTGGGTTGATGAAGTAGCCCAGCGAGGCTTCCAGCACATGTCCGGTCAAGACCGCCAGTGCATAGAGAGTCCAGTTAGCTGCAATCAGAACACTAGCCAGTCCCAACTGCCAGATGGTCTTGGAATCCTTGAACATCGCAAGGAACTGCTTGACCTGGCGCGTGAACGCCAGCAGCAGCAGGCAGAAAACCAGCGAGAAGATCACGCGAACGCCAACGAATTCGAAGGCCGAGATGTCAGGCAGCAATAGGAAGTAAGCCGGGAGCATGCCCCAAATCAGGTACGCGGCGGTGCCTTGGATCAGTCCGTAGCTATGTTCTGAACGGATCGGTTTAGCGGTACTTACGGACATGCAGGACGCACACTTTCAGAAACAAAATGGATGAAGGGAGCGGCCCACCGGGAATTAAGTTGTGGTACCGCATCTTAAAACTACAACGTTCCCGCCGTCTGGATATTCCCCGAGGCCGGCGGTGCCTGCCATTGCACGCGGCACTGTGATATTTTCACCGGAACATAAATGGAATTCCAGTCGTTGACTAGACTAGAGAACACCAACTTGGTTTGCTTCATTGAGGGAGTGCATCGCCGTGCATGGACATAACAACGGACTCAAAACCGCCTTTTTGATGGGCGGAATGTTTGCCCTGCTGCTGGCCATTGGCTCGCTGATATCTGCGGGCACCGGCCGTTCAATGTTCATTTGGATATTTGCCTTGATCGGCCTCGGAACTACTGCCTACAGCTATTGGAATAGCGACAAGCTGGCTCTGCGCTCGATGCACGCCTACCCGGTCAGCGAAGCGGAACAGCCGGGAATGTACCGAATCGTGCGTGAGCTGTCGATGAACGCGCAGCAGCCGATGCCGCGACTGTACGTTTCGCCAACCACTTCGCCGAACGCCTTTGCCACCGGCCGCAACCCGCAGAATTCGGCGGTGTGCTGCACCGAAGGCATCCTGCAGTTGCTGAACGAACGCGAATTGCGCGGGGTGCTGGGCCACGAGCTGATGCATGTCTACAACCGGGACATCCTCACTTCTTCGGTCGCCGCCGCGGTTGCGGGCGTCATCACCTCCGTTGCCCAGTTCCTGATGTTCTTCGGCGGCGGCAACAGCAATGACAACCGCGGGGTGAATCCGATCGCCTTGATTGCCCTTTCCCTGCTGGCGCCACTGGCAGCGTCGATCATCCAGATGGCCGTGAGCCGCACCCGCGAATATGATGCAGACGAGGACGGAGCCAAGCTGACCAATGATCCGCTGGCTTTGGCGAGCGCGCTTCGGAAACTGGAATCGGGGATTACGCAGGCTCCGCTGGCTTCCAATGACCAGAAGCTGGTCAACAGTTCGCACCTGATGATCGCCAATCCATTCGGCTCGCGCCTCAAGCGCATGTTCTCCACCCACCCGCCAATGGAGGATCGCATCGCACGGCTTGAAGCGATGGCTGGCGGACGCGGGTACTAAGTGCCAAACAGCTCCTGGGCTTAAGGCCGCATCTCATATGGAGATGCGGCCTTTAGCTTGTTTTGGGCCTTTCCCGTTGAACTGATAGTTATCGACCCTCCTACTAAAGGATGAGGCGAAGATCTTTGTCTGCCCTAGTCAAGCACGGATAGGCTGATCGTAGCGGCACCGAGGAGAAGACTCCCTGCCGTCTGATGAAGGAGCAAGGAGCAAGGATGCGAGACGACGACGCGGCACTTCTGCCCAGGCTTGGGGATGCCATAGCCGGTCAACTGGCCACCGGAACGGTCAAAGGATTGGCTTGCCTGCTTGTGGCCTGGATTTGCTCATCATGGATTGCCCTCGACACTGCTTTCGGCACATTCGCTATCGCGCTGGCGATCTCGTATCTCCTCTCGGAAATCCTCGGCGCCATCATCGCTCGACCGATTGTCCTGAAAGAACGCCGTCCCAACCCCGGGGGAGTGCTGTACGTCGTCCTTCCATTCGTGGTGTCCATCGTGGTCAGCTTTGCTGCGGCCTATGCAGTTACCAGCTCATTGCGTGACAGCAGTTTTGTGACAGTGCTCGTTGCCGCATGCAACGCCGCTGAGATCCTCTGGATCAAACCATGGGTGCCGGGCCCTTCGCCGGAAGAAATGGCCGCGAAGTTCCATGAATTCAAAGCCATGACCAAGGACCACTTCGCTGATGATGTTGCTGATATCAAGCGGCGGGCCAGGGAAAGGACTCGTGAACAGTACTACGCGAAGAAGGCCCGCGAAGAAGCAAAGTGGCTGAAGAAGCAGAAGCGCGACGAGGATGAGCGCTGATCCTTCCCTGTTCCATGCTCCAGTGGTGCGCAGAATGGCAGCGAGGGCTGTTTCCCATGATGAATGGGAAACAGCCCTCGCTGTGTATCACGTGATTTCTAACGCTGGGTCAGTCCTAGCGGAAGTTCACGAACTGCAGATCCGCTTCTTCGAAGTCGCGCAGCAGAGCCATGGTGGCCTGCAGGTCATCGCGGGACTTGGAAGAGACGCGCAGCTCGTCACCCTGAATGGTTGACTTGATGCCCTTAGGCGCCTCATCGCGAATCAGCTTGTTGATCTTCTTGGCGACATCCTGGGCAATGCCCTCCTTGATGCTTGCCTCGATGCGGTATTCCTTGCCGGATGCAAATGGCTCGCCGGCATCCAATGACTTCAGGGAAATGCCGCGCTTGACCAGCTTGGACTGGAAAACATCCAGTACTGCGTTGACGCGCTCTTCCGAGTTGGCCTTCATCAGGATTTTCTCGCCGCTGAAATCAACTTCAGCGCCAACGCCCTTGAAGTCGTAGCGCTGGGCAATTTCCTTCTGGGCCTGGTTCATCGCGTTGGCGACTTCCTGGCTATCAACCTTGCTTACGACGTCGAATGTGGAATCACTAGCCATGTGAATACTCCTAGTTGAAACGGGTCTGATTCGCTTCATAGCCTACCGGTTTTGCCCCCTGGATTTAGGGTGTGATCAGGCTTACAGCAAAAATGCCCCTCTCGATTTCACAACATCGAAAAACTCCTGTAGAGTTATTTCTCGTTCCGACAAGAGCAAATGTTCTTGAAGCGAACGTACTCGGCAGATTACCCGAGTGGCCAAAGGGGGCTGACTGTAAATCAGCTGGCAACGCCTTCACTGGTTCGAATCCAGTATCTGCCACAAAATAACTCCCGGATCCCAGGATCCGGGAGTTTTTTGCATGCGGAAGGAATGCACGGCAACCCGGATCTTTCCTATTCCCGGTTCCGAACAAGATCACCTTTCTACGTATTTCAAATAAGGATCGGCTACCGTATAACCATGGCAACGAAAAATGTGAGCGAAGACGACTTCGCGAAGTTGATTGAAGACAACGACATCGTCCTCGTGGACTTCTGGGCCGACTGGTGCGGGCCGTGCAAGCAGTTTGCACCGGTTTACGACCAGACCTCGGAAAAGTTCAGCGACGTCGTTTTTGCCAAGGTGGATACCGAAGCTGAGCAGGGCCTGGCACGTGCAGCTAACGTGACCTCGATTCCTACCATCATGGCGTTCCGCGAACAGGTCCTCGTGTTCTCGCAGGCTGGTGCGTTGAACCAGACCCAGCTCGAAGATCTCGTCACCGCGGTCAAGGGCATTGACATGAGCGAAGTGCACAAGCAGATCGCCGAGGAAGCCGCGCAGGCTGAATCCTAAGAACCATTAGAGGCTTCGGGCTCCTTTACCTCCGCCGGTGATCCAGCGGTGCGTAACGGGGCCCGAAGCTTTGTTTTTTCTGCCCCGAAAGTAGCAGCAAGCGCACTACGCGTTGACGGTGCGGGGCGTATGGCGCCAATAGCTCCAGCATCTGCCCATCGCCGATTCGGCAACCGGTAAGCACCTGGCCCACGAAATCAGCCAGATGGAAATCTCCCACCGAAATATGGTCACTGGATCCGTGGGAGCGCTGCAGGGTTTCGGCAATTGTCCAGGGACCAATGCCCGGCACCGAACCCAAGGCGGCTTCCAAGGTGCCCGGAGCCTTGGCGGTGGGCCGTGCATGGTCCATTGGCTTCTCTGCCCACCACTGCAAACTGCCGGCAACCTGCAGCAGGCGTGCCATGGTGTTAGCCCGCTGTCCTTCAACGCGCGCCTTTTGCCAGTCCCAGCGCCTCATCGAGGCTAGCTTTTGCGGTCCGGGGAAAATCATCAGGCCCTCGGGAGCCGGACCCGGAGCCCGCTGTCCCAGGTGGCGGATCAGCCAGCGCCAGGCATAATTCGCTTCAATCCCGGTCACGCGTTGTTCCAGGATCGCGCCAGCAGCGTGCTCGAAGATCCTGCCGGTACTGGGCAGAACGAAATCTGGATGCTCGACGCGGGAACGCGCGATGATTTCCGGGAACTTTCCTTCTTTGATCCTCGCGTCGAAATCGCTCCAGTCATCGAGCGCCCCTAGAAGGTTCGGAGCTGAGCCGATGGCCCAGTGGGCTCCGGGACCCCATGCTCGAAACGTTGCCGGGGCGGTGGGCGCGGGCTTGCTGATTTGCAGCGTGGCATCTCCGAACGGTGTTCCAAAGGCCAGCCATGCTTCGCTCTGGGACAGGCGGATGGTCGGATCTCCCAGTCCCCGGCGCAGGATTCCCAAAGTCTTGAGCAAGGACACGGGGCGGTGCGGATCGTAATCGGCGCTCAACGGCTTCTCCATGAATCGCATCCTATAGCCTCGTGCCTGCAGTAGCTTGCGGCAGGCTTGCCTAGCACTGATGAAAAGTGCCCGTCCACTGCGTGACGTTTCGCTACGTGCCGGAACGACATGTATGACAACCGCCGGTAAAGTTCTTGACATGAAGTATGCGTCCACAGTCCTAGATCTGATCGGCAATACCCCTTTGGTGAAGCTCAATCGAGTCACCGAGGGGATCAAAGCCACTGTATTGGTGAAGCTTGAATACTTGAATCCGGGTGGTTCCATCAAGGACCGCATCGCATTGAAGATGGTCGAGCGCGCCGAAGAATCCGGCCAGCTCAAGCCCGGCGGAACCATCGTGGAACCAACCAGCGGCAACACCGGTGTCGGCTTGGCCATGGTGGGCCAGCTCAAGGGCTACAACACCATCTTCGTCACCCCGGATAAGGTCGGCGAGGAAAAGCGCGACGTACTGCGCGCCTACGGTGCCAAGGTAGTAGTCACCCCAACCGCGGTGGCCCCGGATTCCCCTCAGTCCTACTACGGCGTATCGGACCGCCTGGTTACCGAGATCGACGGCGCCTACAAGCCCGACCAGTTCTCCAACCCGGCAGCACCTGACAGCCACTTCGAAACCACCGGACCGGAAATCTGGAACGACACCGACGGCAAGCTGACCCATGCGGTCATCAGCGCAGGAACCGGCGGCACCATCACCGGCACCGGACGCTACCTCAAGCAGGTTTCCGCCGGCCGCGCCTCGGGCCCGGTCAAGATCATTGCCGCTGACCCGGATGGCTCGGTCTACTCCGGTGGCACCGGACGCCCATACTTCGTCGAGGGCGTCGGTGAAGATATGTGGCCAGGGAACTACGACCCATCCGTGCCGGATGCCGTGGAACCAGTCACCGACGCTGAGGCTTTTGAAATGACCCGCCGGTTGGCCAAGGAAGAAGGCCTGCTGCTGGGCGGTTCTTCGGGCATGGCAGTGGTCGCCGCGCTGCGTGCAGCCAAGGACCTGGGCGAAGACGACATAGTTGTCGTGATCGCCCCGGATGGCGGCCGCGGCTACCTGGCCAAGATCTTCAACGACCAGTGGATGCTGGACCAGGGCTTCACCACCGATGAATACTCCGCCTTGGACTTCATCGGCGCGGCACTTGCCAAGCAGGGCACCACCACGGTGGCTTTGGATACAACCCTGGCCGAAGCGGCCAAGGCACTGCGCGAGCAGGGCGATGACGCACTGGTCGTGTCCACTTCGCCGCTGCCAGCGCGTATCGGCGAGATCCGCGGTGTCATTGGCGCGGGGGACATTACCGACGCACTGCTGGCTGGCGCAGAACCAACCAGTACGCTGGCAGACCTGGGCGACTTGGCCAAGCCATTCATCGGCACCGCAGACACCCCGGAACATGCACAGGAACTGCTCAAGAGCCACCCGGCCGTACTGCTGACCAAGGGCGGCGAAGTGATCGCCGCGGCTACCGCAGCCGATCTCTTGGCCTACTCCACCCGCTAGAGACAACACCTCAAAGGATTGATATCGATGACTGAAAACCATCAGGGAGCAAACACCCGCTTTGTCCATGCGGGCCAGGAATTCGAACCGGTCACCGGCGCGGTAGTTCCGCCGCTGCACTTCTCCTCGACCTACGCGCAGGACGGCATTGGCGGCCTGCGCAACGGCTACGAGTACGGCCGCGGCACCAACCCGACCCGCGACGCGCTGCAGGCGCAGCTGGCCGGCGCAGAATTCGGCACCCACGCCTTCTCCTTCAGCTCCGGCCTGGCCGCCGAGGACTCGCTGATCCGTGCGATCCTGCGTCCGGGCGATCACATTGTGCTGGGCAACGACGCCTACGGTGGAACCTTCCGCCTGATTGACCGTGTGCTGGGCGACTGGGGCATCGGCAACACCCCGGTGAACATGGCTGACGAAGCAGCCCTGGCTGCCGCTATCGAAAAGAACAAGGCCAAGCTCGTGTGGGTTGAAACCCCTTCGAACCCGATGATGACCATCACCGACATCGCCAAGGTCGCTGAAATCGCCCATGCTGCCGGCGCATTGCTGGTCGTGGACAACACCTTCGCCAGCCCATTCCTGCAGCAGCCGCTGACCCTGGGTGCTGACATCGTGGTCCACTCGACCACCAAGTACATCGGCGGCCACTCCGATGTGGTGGGCGGTGCGGTGATCGTCAAGGATGCGCAGCTGGCAGAAAAGATCGGCTTCATCCAGTTCGCTGTGGGCGCCGTCTCGGGCCCGATGGACGCCTTCTTGACCACCCGCGGCCTGAAGACCCTGGGCGTTCGCATGCGCGCCCACTCGGAGAACGCCGCACAGGTTGCCGGGTGGCTGCGTGAGCGCAGCGAAGTCGAGCGCGTGCTCTACCCGGGCTTCGAAGACCACCCGGGCCACGAGATTGCCAAGAAGCAGATGTCCGGCTTCGGCGGCATGGTGTCCGTCCAGTTCAAGGGCGGAGAATCAGCGGCCCGCAAGATTGCCGAGAGCACCAAGCTATTCACCCTGGCAGAATCCCTGGGCGGCATCGAATCGCTGATGAACTACCCGTCGGAGATGACCCACGCTTCAGTGAAGGGTACCGAGCTGGCGGTTCCGGTGAACCTGTTGCGCCTGTCCGTTGGCATCGAGGACCCTGCGGATTTGATTGAAGACCTGGATAAGGCCTTCGCCAACCTGTAAGAACCAAGCGCAAAGGACCTGGGTTCCGCTGCCCGCAAAGGGCAACGGAACCCAGGTCCTTGGTGCTTTGAACGAAGTTCCGGATCGGCTACCGGCGGCGCTTGGCCGGTTTGGGATCCACGATCTTGAAATACCTGTTGCTCGCTGGCATCCACATCAAGGCCACGCTGAACATGATGATGGCCGCCAACAGCGAATAGCGGCCGAATCGCAGCAACAGCGGCAGCGCGGTAATCAGGCCCAACCAGGACAGCTGGGCGCGCGCGGCCCGGTCCCCGGTGAATAAGCGGTAACCCAGCACACAGCAGGCAAGGCCGGCAGCGGCGAAAAAGATCATCAGCGCAATGGCTCCGAAATCCAGCGCGGAATCCTGGATATGCTCGTAAGCCAGGAAGCCTCCGAAGCCGAGAAAAAGCACTCCGGCTAGGAGCCATAGCATTTGGGCGATGAACAATCCGCCTGGGGTGGGCTCATCTGGACGTCGCGGAAAAAGTGGTTTCTTCACGTTCTCAACCCTACGTGCTTTGGTGCGGTGCCCGATCTCACACGCTCTCGACACTGACAATAGTGGCCTGTTCAAGCTAGCATTAAGTGTTCGCGAACATCAGGGTATCCCTCTCGCATCCAGCCCAATTTTTGAGGCCGGAGCCTTCTCGTGTTGTATTTTCCGCAAAGTGTGTGCGGGTCTTTATGTCATAGGGGAGCGCTTGATGAGCGTGACTTGTATCTGACTGTGCAGCCTATACGTCGTTTCTTTGGGGACGGCCAAGGCCTATCCCCTAACGAATGAGGTAATTCTTCGTGTCTTCTGACATGCCCGTAAACACCGACGACAACCAGACCCCGGAAGAGCCAACCGTGCTCTTCTCCGAACTTGGCCTGGATGCCCGCGTGCTTGCATCGCTTGCCGACCTTGGCTACGAAAAGCCATCGCCAATCCAGGCAGCGACCATTCCACTGCTTCTCGAAGGCCGCGACGTTGTCGGCCTGGCCCAGACCGGTACCGGCAAGACCGCTGCTTTCGCGCTTCCTGCCCTGTCCCGCATGGCAGAGCTGGCTGACACCAATGGTCCAGCCAAGACCCCGCAGATCCTGGTTCTGGCTCCAACCCGCGAGCTGGCCCTCCAGGTCGCCGAAGCCTTCACTTCCTACGCCAAGTACCTGCCGAACTTCACCGTTCTGCCAGTGTACGGCGGCTCGCCATACGGCCCGCAGCTCAACGGCTTGCGCCGTGGCGCCCAGGTAGTCGTTGGTACCCCAGGTCGCGTTATCGACCACATCAACAAGGGTTCCTTGGACCTGTCGAACCTGCAGTACGTTGTCCTTGATGAGGCCGACGAAATGCTGCGCATGGGCTTCGCCGAAGAGGTCGACAAGATCTTGGAAGCTACCCCGGAGGACAAGCAGGTTGCCCTGTTCTCGGCAACCATGCCACGCACCATCCGCCGCATCGCTTCGGAATACCTGCGCAACCCGCAGGAAGTTGCCGTGAAGTCCAAGCAGTCCACCGGCACCAACATCACCCAGCGCTACCTGCAGGTCATGGGCGCCCACAAGCTGGACGCCATGACCCGCATCCTGGAATCCGAGTCGTTCGAAGGCGTTATCACCTTCGTCCGCACCAAGATGGCTACCGAGGACCTGGCCGACAAGCTGAAGGCCCGCGGCTTCACCGCGGCTGCCATCAACGGCGACATCCCTCAGCAGCAGCGTGAGCGCACCGTGGAAAACCTGCGCTCGGGCAAGATCGATATCCTGGTTGCTACCGACGTGGCAGCTCGTGGCTTGGACGTTGAGCGTATTTCGCACGTTATCAACTTCGACATCCCGCATGACACCGAGTCCTACGTGCACCGCATTGGCCGTACCGGCCGTGCTGGCCGCTCGGGCGACGCGATCCTGTTCATGACCCCGCGCGAGAAGTACTTGCTGCGTGCCATCGAGAAGGCTACCCGCCAGCCGGTGACCCAGATGCAGCTGCCTTCGCTGGATTCGGTCAATGACCGTCGTATCCAGAAGTTCACCGATCGCATCGACAAGACCATCAGCGGCCAGGACCTGACCACCTTCCGCGAAATCGTGGAGAAGTTCGCTTCCGAGCACGAAGACCTGGACCAGCTGGAAATCGCAGCTGCACTGGCTCTGATGGCCCAGGGCGGCCGCCCGCTGCTGATGACCGAACCAGTCATGTCCCCTTCGAAGAAGGCACGCATGGATCGCCCAGAGCGCGGCGAGCGTAGCGAACGCGGTGACCGTGGCGATCGCGGTCCACGTGCCCGCAAGACCGCTGCCGAAGGCAACGCCATGTACCGTCTGGCCGTAGGCCGACGCAACCGCGTGCAGCCGGGCTCGATCGTTGGCGCACTGGCCAACGAGGGCGGCTTCGATTCTTCGGAAATCGGCGGCATCGAGATCCGTTCAGACCACACCCTGGTCGAGCTGCCAGCAGAGCTGAGCAAGGACCAGTGGCGTGCACTGTCCAAGACCCGCATCGGCGGCGAAGCCATCGAGCTCGAGCTCGACAATGGCCGCAGCCCGCGCCGTGACGACGAAGGCGACCGCGGTGGCTTCCGTGGCGGCCGTGGTGGTGGCTTCGGCGGCGGACGCAGTGGCGGCCGTGGCGGTTTCGGTGGCGGACGCGGCGGCGGACGTGGCGGCTTCGGCGGCGGCGGACGCGGCGGCAAGGATCGCTTCAGCGACTCGGGCCGCAGCGGTGGACGTCGCGACTACTAAGCCAGTCGCACGCAGCTGAACAGCATTGAATAACGCCCTTGGGGCAAGCCGAAAGCTTGCCCCAAGGGCGTTTTTCGTGCGCCGCAGGCTATTTACGGAGCAGGAGTTCCCACCGGGATCCCGTCCCCGAGATAGACCGTGCCGCCGCTTTCCAGGAACTGCTTGCTTTTCTGCGCCATCCCGGCCAATGCGGCTTGCGCCTCGGCCGAGCCGTACTCGTCGCGGATATCCTGGGAGATGCGCATGGAGCAGAACTTCGGCCCGCACATGGAGCAGAAGTGGGCGGTCTTGGCCGGCTCGGCCGGCAAGGTCTCATCATGGAATTCCTGTGCGGTGACCGGGTCAAGGGACAACGCGAACTGGTCATTCCAGCGGAATTCGAAGCGCGCCTTGCTCAGCGCATCATCCCGCGCTGTGGCACCCGGGTGGCCCTTGGCCAGATCGGCGGCGTGCGCAGCGATCTTGTAGGTGATCACCCCGGTCTTCACATCATCCCGGTTGGGCAGTCCCAGATGCTCCTTGGGGGTGACGTAGCAGAGCATCGCGGTCCCGTACCGTGCGATCTCCGTGGCGCCAATGGCGCTGGTGATGTGGTCGTAGCCCGGGGCGATGTCGGTGACCAGCGGGCCCAGGGTATAGAACGGCGCCCCGTCGCACAGCTGCTGCTGGCGTTCCACATTCTCGCGCACCAGATGGAACGGGATATGCCCCGGGCCTTCGACCATCACCTGCACATCGTACTTCCAGGCGCGCTTGGTCAGCTCGGCCAGGGTGTCCAGCTCGGCGAACTGGGCGGCGTCGTTCGCATCTGCGATGGAGCCCGGGCGCAGCCCGTCGCCCAGCGAGAAGGCCACGTCGTACTGCGCGAAGATCTCGCACAGCTGATCGAAGTGGGTGTAGAGGAAATTCTCCTGGTGGTGCGCCAAGCACCAGCCGGCCATGATGGACCCGCCACGCGAGACCATGCCGGTGACCCGGTTGGCGGTCAGCGGGATGTAGCGCAGCAGCACCCCGGCGTGGATGGTCATGTAGTCCACGCCCTGCTCGCACTGCTCAATGACGGTGTCGCGGAAGATCTCCCAGGTCAGTTCGTTGGCTTCGCCGTTGACCTTCTCCAACGCCTGGTAGATCGGCACGGTGCCGATGGGGACCGGGGAGTTGCGGATGATCCACTCGCGGGTGGTGTGGATGTCATCTCCGGTGGACAGGTCCATTACCGTGTCCGCGCCCCATTTGGCCGCCCACTGGAGCTTGGAGACTTCTTCTGCGATGGAGCTGGTCACCGCCGAGTTGCCGATATTCGCATTGATCTTGACCAGGAACGCCTTGCCGATGATCATCGGCTCGGATTCCGGGTGGTTGATGTTCGCCGGGATGATGGCTCGCCCGGCCGCGAGCTCGCTGCGCACCAGCTCGACATCGCATTCCTCGCGCAGGGCCACATAGCGCATTTCCGGGGTGATGATCCCGGCACGCGCATAGTGCATCTGCGTCACGCGGGCTCCGCCAACGGCCCGCAGTGGCGGGGCTGAGCGTCCGGCCCATTCCGCGCTGGCCGTGCCGCGGCGGACCGCTGAGCGTCCGTCGTCGTGCAGGTTGCGTTCGCGGCCTGCATAGGTTTCCACGTCCCCGCGTTCCAGGATCCACCGCTCGCGGAAGGGTTGCAGGCCTTGGGTGGGCTCGCTTCCCGGTCCGCTGGTGCGATATACCGCCAGCGGCTCGTTGGGCTGTCCATTGGGGGAGTCTGCCAATTGGATCTGCGTGACGGGAACAGAAATTCCCGCAGATTCACGGTAGGCAAGGGTGTGGGCAGGGTGCTGTTCAATTTGTTCCACTGGGGAAACTCACTTCCTTCGCCGGCATTACCCGGACAGGTTCAACGGTCGCGGACGGCGATAGCCCGATCTCAGCCCTTGCCAGGGCACCCGTGTGGTCGCGAACAACTTAGCACGCTTGCGAGGAGAAAACGCAAACCCAGTGGTCAGGGCCTGACATCAAGGAAGTGGGAAGGGCCGGCTGTGGCGGGCCAGGATGCTTTTCATTGGCCGGAGACTCTTGCCGGGGGCACCTGGAATCCGGGGCGCAAGACGCGGCCGATAGCCGGTGCTGCAGCTTGGGGTGCGCCTTGGGCCATGCTCGCAGTGGCTACACGGCATCTGCGGGATAAACGAAAAGAGAGGCAATCTGGAACCAGATTGCCTCTCTTATTTCGAGCCCCCTGCCGGAATCGATCCGGCGACCTCGTTCTTACCAAGAACGCGCTCTACCACTGAGCTAAGGGGGCAACAGGTAAATACTTTACACAGGTTTTTGAGGTTTGCAAAATCCGTCGGGAATTTGTTGCTGAGGTCACAATATTCCTACTCAAGACCGGAATGGGCGGCAAGGAGCTGTTGCCTTCCTGGCGGTTTCCAGCACCCCGGTTCACGGCCCGGGATCCAGCTGCCGGGCACCGGAGCCGTGCCTGGGCGCCTGGGTGGATCGGGTGTTGCCCAAGTGCCGCTCGGTCAGGGGTTCTGGAGTGGGAAAAGGTGTCAGCGTTCCGAAGTTCCAAGCGGGGTAATTCGATGCTTGGCCACCGGGGATGATCCGCGGGATTCTATCCTGCGCGTCATGGCAAATCCGCGATTGACCGCGAGGAGCACTCTCGTGAGCATCGTCACCAGGGCACTTTTTGTCCCACCCTTCGTCCCCGGGGTAGCGAGTAAGAGGATAAATAGTCATTGACTAGTGGTTTTACAGAATTCTCCTGGTCTTTTCCGGGGTGATCCGCCGATTTTTCTTTGCCGGGAAATCCGTGTAGAGTATTTACTCGTTGCCCCCTTAGCTCAGTGGTAGAGCGCGTTCTTGGTAAGAACGAGGTCGCCGGATCGATTCCGGCAGGGGGCTCTGAGTGAGAAGCATTCTTGGCTTCTACTGGATTGCTTCTCACTTGTGGCGGCGTAGCTCAGCTGGTTAGAGCGCACGACTCATAATCGTGAGGTCCCGGGATCGAGTCCCGGCGCCGCTACCAAATCAAAGATCCTCGGCCTCGGCCGAGGATCTTTTTTGGTTTCCGGCCCCGAAGCAGCATTGTCCTTCGAGGGCATGAACGGCTAGTGATCCAAGTCCTTCTCCTGGTTCCCGTCCTTGGCTTGCTGAGCCAGCGACAGCAGCCCCTGGATCGCTGTCGTATCGAAATCCGCCTCTTGGCTCGGTGCCTGATTGGCATCATGGCCGTGGACTTCGGTATGCAAGCGCTGCATCTGCATGTCGAGTTTCGTCGCCATGGCCGCCGCGTCGGCAAGCTCTTGCACTAGATGTTCTGGAACTTCGCCCTCGTACTTGTAGAAGATCTTATGTTCCAGGCTTGCCCAGAAATCCTGGGCAATGGTACGGATCTGCAGCTCCACCACGACATCGACCGGGCCATCGGATAAGTAGACCGGGATCTGCACGATCGCATGGACACTTTTATAGCCGTTGGGCTTCGGGTTCTTGATGTAGTCCTTGATTTGGAGGACCTTCAGGTCATTCTGCGAGGTTAGCGTGTTCAGAACCTTGTAGATGTCCTTGACGAAACTGCAGGTAATGCGCACGCCGGCAATGTCGCTGATGTTCTCGCGAATGGCCGGCAGGGACGGGGAGATGTTCCGGCGGGAGACCTTGCGCATGATGCTCTCCGGAGTTTTCACCCGGGAAGTGACGTGCTCAATTGGATTGTAATTGTGCAAATACAAGAACTCTTCACGCAAGATCGAGACCTTGGTCAGCACCTCGTCCACCGCAAACTGGTACTCCATCATGAAACGCTGGAAATCATGGCGGAAAGCCTGCGTCAATCGCTGCAGCTCGGCCGGCGAAGGGGCGGTCTCGGCAGCTGCGATGGCCACTGCACGAGTCTTGTCATCAAATGGGACAGAAATCCTGGATCACCTCAGCAGATTATGGCCCGGCCCGCGGTACGGTTCCGGTGCAGTTCCAGCCTAAGGGCTTCTCCTAGGAATTAGGCCAGAACGAATCGGGAATTCGTCCAGCAAACTTTCGGGCTGCAGGCGCCGGCCAACCTGCCTTGCAGGAGCTAGCCATGTCCGGTGAACTATCGTTGAAGAGGTAACTTCGAGGAAGGCATCGATGGAATTCGCCAGCGACCACCGGCAGCTCTGCCACGGCATCAGCTTCTCAGAGCATGAACGCGCCCCCATGCTCCGGCTTAGGCAAGCGGAAAAATGGAGCACCGAATACCTGGAAGCCAACCGTTCCCTAAGCTTGCGCATCGGCGAACTGAAATTCTGCCTGGGCTACATCACGATGAACAGCGATGGCTCTCGCAACACCTTGCCTTGCCCGAAGAACAAAGCGCTGCGTACCGGAACCCAGTGCGAACGCTGCCACCGGCTGGATCATTCGAAGTTCATGCATCATTTCCACAAGACCGGCGAAGCCCCGGAAGGCATGCGCAAGTACCTGGAGCAGCCGCACTTCTTGTATGTCGCAAGCTTCGCCCATGGGGCGACCAAAGTCGGTACCACCTCAACCCAGAGCAAATGGACTCGCTTGGCGCAGCAGGGAGCGGTCATTGCCCGCTATATTGCCCGCGCCGCTGATGGAGCCGCTATTCGAGTGCTCGAAGACCTTGTCACTGAACACGTGGGCCTGAGCCAGCAAGTCCGGCAGAAGTCCAAGATCAAGGGACTGGCCAGCTGGGAACTGGACTACGCCCAGCTGGACCAGATCAACTCCGAAGCGGCAAGCCGGGCCCGGTCCTTCCTTGGCGCCCAGCGGGGCTTGGAAACCTACGGCGTGCAGCTGCGCGACGAGCTGTGGGAACAACCGGCCTTCGCCCGCCCGGTAGTAGACGCCTGGGATACCCATGCGCTGCATGCCTGGAATACCGCGCTGGGCGGGAACACCGTGAATCTGCGCATCCGCGGCGTGCTGGGGCAAAGCATCCTCGCAGACAGCGGCGAAGGCACCACCGTGCGCCTGCTGGATGCCGCCGAGTTGAAGACCCGCGAGGTCGCCATCGTGGAGAACTGCGCAGATTTCAGGGAAGAGCAATCCGCCCTGTTCTGAATCAGGCCCAGCGTTGTCGGGGGAGTCACGGGGAAATGCCCCGGCCTCAATGAGCGGACACAGCCGGAGCTGAACTAGACTTGAACCATGACCAACACTCCTTGGGAATCGGCCTCATCACGCTATAAGAAGCTCGTCTTCGCTGCCATGGGCATCATGGGCGCAGGCATCATCTTGGCCATCATCGGCGCCAACATTCCATCGCTGCCAACGGTCTACACAGCAATCGGCATCATGGTCATCGGCATGCTCTGCCACATCGCCGGACTGGTTGTCCGCGCCAGGGATGCGCGCCAGTGGCGCATTGCCAATGGCCTGGCGGCCCCTCGAGCCAAGAAGCGCCCGGCGGACGGGCAGGACTAGGGCTCCGCAAGAATTCCACCGTGTGACCGCTTGGCTGCGCCCGGGTCCCGTATCCGGCGGCAGCCTCGCCTGGCCACTTCCAACAACGTTCAGGAGAATCCATGGGCATCAACCCCGACCTGGTAGGGCGCATCTACCCTGCCGGCGAGTCCTACCAGGTAGGCCGCGAAAAGATCCGCGAATTCGCCAAGGCCACCAAGGCCGCCAACCAGGCGCACTACGATGTGCAGGCCGCTCGCGAGCTGGGCTATAGCGATGTCGTTGCCCCTCCGACCTTCGCGATCATCATCGCCCAGCGCGCTGACGCGCAGCTGATTGCCGACCCTGCCAGCGGCATCGACTTCTCCCGCGTGGTGCACGCCGACCAGCGCTTCACCCATCACCGTCCGATCGTTGCCGGCGATGAACTGCTTGCCGAGCTCTACGTGGACCAGGTCCGTGAAATGGGTGCCGGTGCCATGATCACCACCCGCGCGGAAATAACCACCGTGGCCGGCGAGAAGATCGCAACCACCGTTTCATCGCTACTGGTACGAGCTGAGGACTAAGCATGATTGAATTCGAAAGCCTCGAAAAGGGCCAGGTCATTGGCTCGCACACGGTGCAGGTCAACCGCGCGGACCTCGTCCGCTATGCAGGTGCCTCGGGCGACTTCAACCCGATTCACTGGAATGAGCGCTTCGCCAAGGAAGTGGAACTGCCATCGGTGATCGCCCACGGCATGTTCACCATGGGATCGGTCATCGACCTGGTCTCCCAGTGGGTCGGCAACCCGGGAGCCATCATCGACTACCAGACCCGCTTCACCAAGCCGGTAGTCGTCGAAGATCCCGAAGGTACCACCATTTCGGTGGAGGGCAAGGTCGGCGCCTTGGACTCCGAAGCCCGCACCGCCCGCATCGATCTGGCAGTCTCGGCCCATGACAGCAAGGTACTGCTCAAGTGCCAAGCCGTGGTGCAGCTCTAGGCATGCAACTTCCCGGTGAAGCGCAGAGGCCTGTAACCCAGTGGCGCAACGCGCTGATGGCCGCCTACCTGGCCAGCGGCCTGCTGATCTCGGCCCTGGTTTCGCGCTTGCCCGCAGTGCGTGATGCCCTGCAGCTGGACCACGCCAGCGTTGGACTGCTGCTGCTGTGCATGAGTGCAGGATCCTTCCTGTCCGTCTCGGTCTCAGGACAACTGGTTCTGCGCCTTGGGGCCACCCGCGTCATGCGCATCGCCGCGACAATAGCCGGCTGTTCACTCATTCTTGTAGGCGTGGGCGCAGGAATCTTTGGCAGCGCCCTGATCTGCGGCATCTTCCTCTTCGCCCAGGGCCTGGGGACCGCATCATGGAATGTCGCCTCCAATGTCCAAGGCGCGGCCATGGAACGCGCCTTGGGCAAGAGCATCATGCCCGCCCTGCACGGTTTCTTCTCCATCGGCACCGTGATCGGTGCCGGCGCTGGTGCGCTAGGTGCCCGACTGCAGATCCCGTTGCAGTACCACTACGGCTTCATGGGCCTGGTTATCGTCTTCACCGTGCTCTACAGTGCCCGATTCTACGGAGAAGACTACAGCCGGACCCCGCGCACCAGCAGCGGGACCTCGCTGAAGAAGGCATGGACCGAACCGCAGACCGTCCTCTTGGGCGTTCTGGTTCTGGGCATGGCCCTGGCTGAAGGCGCAGCCGGCGACTGGGTGGCCATGGCACTGGTGGATGGATACCACACGAAGGAAGGCGTGGGAGCCATCGGCTACGGCGTCTTCGTTACCGCCATGACCCTGACCCGGCTGCTGTCCGGCGATCTGATCTTGCGCCTGGGCCGCGTCGTCATGATCCGGGCCAGCGCCATCAGCGCCCTGGTCGGGGTACTGCTCTTCGCCTTTGGCAACAACCTGCCGCTGGCCTTCGTGGCCTTGGCCATCTGGGGCATGGGAGTGGCCCTGACCTTCCCGCTGGCCATGAGCGCGGCATCGGATGATCCTGTTCATGCCGCGACCCGCGTCTCGGTAGTGTCCACCATCGGCTACGGCGCCTTCCTCGGTGGCCCGCCGCTTTTGGGACTGCTGGCTGAAGTCATCGGCCTGCTCCCTGCTTTGGGTTCCATTTCCATCCTGGTGGTCGTGGCCTTCTGCTTGTCCTCTAATGCCGCCGGAAACCGTACCGGCGGCGCAGGCAAAGCGTAGAACGCCGGCCGGCCGCACCTATTCGTTCCCATACGGAAAGTAAACTGAAGCAATGCTGAAGAATCTGACCACGACCCACGTTGGTGGGCCAGCCCAGCAATTGGTGACCGCTACCAGCGAAGCTGAACTGGCTCAAGCCGTTGCGGCAGCAGACACCGCAGGGCACGACGTTCTGCTCATTGGCGGGGGTTCCAACCTGGTGATCTCCGACGAGGGGTACCCGGGCGTCGCAGTGCAGATCGCCACCCGCGGACTGCACCTGGACGAGCAGCCTAATGGCAAGGTGCTGCTGCGCGCTGCCGCCGGCGAGAACTGGGACACGACCGTTGAATACAGCCTGGCTGAGGGCCTGAGCGGACTGGAAGCGCTCTCGGGCATCCCCGGGTGCACCGGTGCCACTCCGGTGCAGAACGTCGGGGCCTACGGGGCAGACATTTCCCAGACCCTGGCGTGGGTGCGTGCCTACGACCGCCAGAGCAACCAGGTACTCAAGCTGGATAACTCCGAGCTTGGTTTCGCCTACCGCGATTCGGTCATCAAGCGCACGAGCACCAACGGATCCCCACGCTACGTGGTCCTGGAAGTGGCCTTCCTGCTGACCCGTGAAAATGAATCGGCTCCTATCCGCTATGCAGAGCTGGCCCGCCGGCTCGGAGTCGAAGCTGGCGAACGCGCCGACGCACTCGAAGTGCGCCAGACCGTTCTGGACTTGCGTCGTTCCAAGGGCATGGTCTTTGATGCCAGGGATGCCGACTCGCACTCCACGGGTTCCTTCTTCACCAACCCCATCGTTGAATCCAGCGTCATGGGCAAGCTTCCCGAGAACGCTCCGAGCTACCCGGCGGAACAAGCTGGCTTCCTCAAGCTGTCCGCCGCGTGGCTCATCGACCAGGCCGGTTTCGGCAAGGGCTACGGCTTGGAGGGGACCGAGGGGTTCGCGCTCGCTGGCGGCCGAGCGTCCCTGTCCACCAAGCACACACTGGCCATCACCAACCGCGGGGAAGCCACCGCCCAGGACATTGTGGCCATTGCGCGGGCAGTTCGCGCCGGCGTGCAGCAGCGTTTTGGCATTGAACTGGTCAATGAGCCGTTGCTGATCGGCCTAGCTTTCTAAGCGAGCAGCATGCCAGCCATCGCCGGAACACGGGAGGAAAACAAGGGTGCACTTGTCATTTCGAAAGCTCGGGCTGGAGGATATCGACCTGCTGGAAGCGAACTTCCAATCCGTGCAGGGTGCCGGTGAAGCCCAGTGGTTCGGCTTCTGGGATACGAACAAGCTGCGCGCCCGTGTCGGCCAGGACCAGTTGATCGGCAACGCCGATGGCGCGCTGGCAGTCTGCTTGGGGGCAAATAATCGGCAAAGTCGATTGGTTCACCGTTTCGTCGTGGGGTCGGGCCAACACCTCGGCCTGCTGGGAAGTCGCCATCGGCATCTTTGCCCAGTACCGCGGCCAGGGCCATGGCACGCAGGGGCAGAAGATGCTCGTCGACTACTTGTTCACCCACTACCCCCGTCATCGGATCCAGGCTACGACAGCCGCAGAAAATGCGGCTGAGCAGAAGTGCCTGGAGAAGCTGGGGTTCACCCGCGAGGGTGTCATCCGCCAAGCGCAGTGGCGCGCCGGTGCGTGGCACGACCAGCTGATCTATTCAGTACTCCGGGATGAGTGGGCCCACTAGAGCTCATCCGCAGGGGAAATGGCCAAGCCCAGAACAGAAATTTCTATTCTGGGCTTGGCCATGGCTTTGCCTCGGAGGTGCCTAGAGGCGGCCCTGGGCGATAGCGAGCATGCGGCGCAGCGGCTCGGCAGCGCCCCACAGCAGCTGGTCTCCAACGGTAAAGGCCGAGATGTACTCAGGACCCATTTCCAGCTTGCGGATACGGCCGACCGGGATATCCAAGGTACCGGACGCCGCGACCGGAGTCAGCTGGTCCATGGTGGCTTCCTTCTCGTTGGGAACGACCTTGGCCCACTGGTTGTCTGCTGAGAGCAGCGACTCGATTTCGGAGATCGGCAGGTCTTCCTTCAGCTTCAGCGTCAGTGCCTGCGAGTGCGAGCGCATGGCACCGATGCGGACGCACAGGCCGTCCATGATGATCTGCTTGTCGCCGGGGGTCTGCAGGATCTTGTTGGTCTCAACGCCTGCCTTCCACTCTTCGCGGGACTGGCCGTTGCCCAAATCAGCGTCGATCCATGGGATCAGCGAGCCGCCCAGTGGTACGCCGAATTGCGCGGCATCCAGGTTTCCGCGCTGGGTTTCCAGGACCTTGCGGTCGATTTCCAGGATGGCGCTGGCTGGATCAGCCAACTCGCTGCCCACCGACGCATTGATGTCGCCGAACTGGGTGAGCAGTTCGCGCATATGGCGTGCGCCGCCGCCGGAAGCGGCCTGGTAGGTCATCGCGGTGCCCCACTCGACCAAGTTGTTCTTGAATAGCCCGCCCAAGCCCATGAGCATGCACGAGACGGTGCAGTTGCCGCCGATGTAGTCCTTGACGCCAGAGGCCAGGGATTCATCGATCACGGCTCGGTTGACCGGGTCCAAAACGATGACCGAATCATCATTCATGCGCAGCGAGGACGCCGCATCGATCCACAGGCCGTCCCAGCCGGACTTGCGAAGCTCGGTGTGGACCTTGGTCGTGTAGTCCCCGCCCTGGGCAGTGACGATGATCGGCAACTTGGACAGCGTTTCAATATCGAACGCGTCCTGCAGCGGCCCAGCACCCTCAGCAAATGCCGGGGCGTTGCCGCCGGCATTGGAAGTCGAGAAAAATACCGGGTCAATCTGGGCGAAATCGCCCTCGTCGAGCATGCGCTGCATCAGCACGGAACCAACCATGCCTCGGTAACCTACAAAACCAACAGATGAAGTCATGTATCCATGGTAGGGGCGTTTATCCGGCAGAGCCCGGTTCGTTACACCAGTTAAAGCAGAATCACACCCAAGCCCCAGCAGGGTTCAGGTGTGACTCGGTGCAGCGAAAGTTTTACTTTTCCTCAAGCAGCAGCTTGCGGTTCTTGATCGCCCACATGGCGGAGAAGATAAAGATCTGCGTCGGGACCAGCAGCATGATCAGGCCGAATACCTTGTGGCCGCCGAGAACCATGAAGAAGCCGAGTACGGCCACCACCAAGGCCAGCAGCGGGAAGAGCATGTATCCGAGAATGAAGAGTGCTTCGGGGTGCTGCTTGAGCTCTCCGATGTATTTTTTCATGGTCGTTCTAATCCTTTTGGCGAAGCCAGGTTTCAAAGCGGTAGCGGGTACCGGTGGAGGAAGTGTGCCAGTGGGCATCTTCCGAATCTAGGGACGGATCGGATGCGCCCAGAGCGAAGCCAGCGGTGAGCTTCGGTGCGGAGGTATCTCCAGCAGGGGAGGCATCGAGCTTGGTAATCACCGCGACGTCCAGCAGCGCCAGTGCCTGGGCATAGACCTTTCCGCCGCCAATGATCCATACTTCTTCGCCGCCGGCGCTGCGCTGTGCCAACGCGATGGCTTCTTCCAAGCTGGAGACGGGGAGTGCGCCATCCTTGCGCAGCTGCGCGTGGGCATCAGCCTGCGTGGTCAGCACGATGTTGGTGCGTCCTGGCAATGGACGGAACTTCGCCGGGAAGGAATTCCATGTGGCACGACCCATGATCACTGGATGGCCAGCGGTCGTGCGCTTGAAATGGGCCAGGTCCTCGGGAACGTGCCATGGCATGGCGCCGTCAGCGCCAATAATGCCGTTCTCGGCTTGGGCCCAAATGGCGCCAACCAGCGGTTCAACGTCGTGTGCGTGGCGAGGCTTGGGAGTCATACCGCTACGGCTCCCTTGATCGTCGGGTGGTGCTGGTAGTCGTTGATGCTGAAATCTTCCAGCGTGTAGTCGAAGATCGACTCGGGCTTGGAATTGAAGCTGAGCGTCGGGTATGGGTAAGGATCGCGGGAGAGCTGCTCCTTGACCTGTTCCAAGTGGTTGGTGTAGATATGCACGTCGCCACCAGTCCAGATGAACTCGCCTGGCTCCAGATCGAGCTGGTGGGCAAGCATGCGCGTGAGCAGTGCGTAGGAAGCGATGTTGAACGGTACGCCCAGGAACATGTCTGCACTGCGCTGGTAGAGCTGGCAGGAGAGCTTGCCCTCGGCCACGTAGAACTGGAAGAACACGTGGCATGGAGGCAACGCCATATTCTGGATCTCTGCGACATTCCACGCCGAGACGATGTGGCGGCGGGAGTCCGGATTGTTCCGCAGCGAGTCGACCAGCTGGGAGATCTGGTCAATGTGGCCGCCATCGGGAGTTGGCCAGCTGCGCCACTGGACACCATAGACCGGTCCGAGTTCGCCGGCTTCGTCAGCCCATTCATTCCAGATGCGCACGCCCTGGTCCTGCAGCCACTTCACATTGGATTCGCCGCGCAGGAACCACAAGAGTTCTGCTGCCACGGATTTGAAGTGCACGCGTTTGGTGGTGACCAGCGGGAAAGAATCCTTCAGATCGAAGCGGATCTGGCGGCCGAATACCGACAGCGTTCCAGTTCCGGTGCGGTCTTCCTTGGAGGCGCCGTTCTCCAGCACGTCTCGAAGCAGATCTTCATAAGGGGTTGCGATTGGAGTCGTCATCTTACCTGTCGTGCTGGTGGTCGGCGCTGGCATATTCACACGTCCCAGTTTAGATCAAACGGAAAGCTCCTGGAACTAAGCGCATTGATGATGCTGCTCGCACTCGTGCCTAGCTCGCAGCCACCATGTCGTTATACTCCGGGTAGCGGCGCAGGTAGTCCTGGACGTAGCTGCACTCCGGAATGATCTTCAGCCCCTTGTCGCGGAACTTGTCCAGAACCAAGGTCACCAGCGCGCGAGCGTATCCGCGACGGCCGAATTCCTCATTGACTATGGTGTGCTGGATGGTGGCGATGCCATCTTCTTCGTAGTAGCCGAGGAAACCGACAAAAGTGGAACCGTGCCACAGCGAATAGCGGCCGCGGCTGGCATCGTGATCCAAACGCAGTCCATGGTGCACAATCTTCTCGACTGGCTGGTTCGGTTGCTGGGCAGTCATGGCATTACCTCATTCTTGGCTGTGACGTGTCTCCTATTCATAGTCTTATCCCTAATCGGAGGCAGATGCAACGGCTGGTGCCACGCCCTGAGAGAACACTGAAGCCCGGCATGCAATGCCGGGCTTCAGCCGCATCAGGCTAATCGTGGTACGGCGTATGAATCTCAAAGGAGACAATTCGCGGGCTGCCGGATTGGACCTGCTGCGCAACGATCAGGGACCCCGGTTCCAAATAGGGATCCTGGTCCGGCAGGGCCATGGCCAGTTCGTCAGTGGAGTTCTGGGCAAGAACCTCCAACACGAAGGGCAGCACCGGGCGATGGGTGCAAATCACCTGGGAACGGTACTTGTCGAAGAGTTTTTGCACGGCCTTGCGTGCCCGCTCCGGATTGCGTGTCGCCGCATGTTCGGTCAGGGCTTTAATGCTCTTGAGCTTCAAGGCGTGCAAGGCGGCATAGGGAGTGATCGTCTGGACGCACCGCATCCACGGGGAAGAGGCCACGTGCATCGGCTTCCATGCTTCGAGCATCCGGGAAACTGCCTGCGCCTGGCGTCGCCCCGTCGCCGCCAGCGGGCGGTCTCCTTCGGCACGAGTCCAGTTGCCACGAGGCTTGGCCTTGGCATGGCGGACAATGAGCACCGGGTGCGTATCGAGCACGCCGGCTTCATAGGCCAGGACCAGATCGGACAGCGGCTGGTTGTCCGTGGCAATGGACAGCATTTTGGCAGCCTTCTTGGGACTGGTCCAAAGAGCCTCGTCGCATTCCGCGCCATCAGGCTCAATTACCGTCTGCGCATCGGTCTTGGCTGCCCAATAGTAGACAACCTTGGTTTTCTGGCCCACGGAGTAGGCGGTGGCTGAAAGCGGGATGCCCAAGGTGATGCGCAACCCGATTTCCTCGCGGACCTCGCGCAGCGCACACTCGGCGATGGATTCACCCTGATACAGTTTGCCCTTGGGCCAGGACCAGTCATCGTACTTTGGGCGGTGGATCAGGAGAACTTGGAGTTTGCCGTCCTTCACGCGCCAGGGGATTGCCCCGGCGGCCACGATGTCGTATTCGCCAAGGCGGATTTCCTCGGCATCTGCAGAACGGATGATGTCACGAGCCCTGGTGCGGGTATCGCGCAGCTCTGGTTCGGTCACTAGCTATTACGTCCACTGTTTCGTCGGCGGGCATGTTCTTCAACTAACCAGAATTGGACGTCCGAGAGCGCCTTGCCATCCTCGTCCTGGTAATGGCGAATCCAGTCGCCATCGGAGTTCAGGTGCCACGAAGCGGTTTTGTCGTCCATGTAGCGGGCCAGCAGGGTGATCATGCGATCAATGTCCTCCTGGTTGCGCAGCGAGACCAGGGCTTCCACGCGACGATCCAGGTTGCGGTGCATCATGTCGGCGGAGCCGATGTACACCAGTGGATCTCCGCCGTTTTCAAACATGAACACGCGGCTGTGCTCAAGGAACCGGCCCAAGATGGAACGTACTTCGATGTTCTCGCTCAGTCCCGGCACTCCCGGGCGCAGGGCGCAGATGCCGCGAACGATGACTTCCACCTTGACCCTTGCCTGGCTGGCCCGGTACAGCGCATCGATGATGGCTTCATCCACGATGGAATTGACCTTGATGACGACCTTTGCCGGCTTGCCGGCCGCGGCGTTGACTATCTCCTTCTCGATATGCGCCAGCAAGCCGGTGCGTACCGAGCGCGGAGCAACCAGCAGGCGGTTGTAGGTCGAGCGCGGGGCGTAGCCCGAAAGCTGGTTGAACAGCTTGGAGATATCCTCGCCAACTTCGTCGTCGCAGGTGAGCAGGCCGAAGTCTTCGTAATACCGCGCGGTGCGCGGGTGGTAGTTGCCGGTGCCGATGTGGCAATAGCGGCGCAGCTTGTCGCCTTCGCGGCGAACCACCAAGGAGAGCTTGGAGTGGGTTTTCAGGCCCACGATGCCGTAGACCACGTGCACGCCCGCCTGTTCCAGCTTGCGCGCCCAAGAGATGTTGGCCTGCTCGTCGAAGCGGGCCTTGATTTCTACCAGGGCCAGAACCTGCTTGCCAGCTTCGGCCGCATCAATCAGCGCATCGACGATGGGCGAGTCGCCGCTGGTGCGGTACAGGGTCTGCTTGATGGCCATGACCTTCGGATCAGCTGCGGCCTGTTCCAGGAAGGCCTGCACGCTGGTGGAGAAGGAATCATAGGGATGGTGAAGCAGGATGTCGCGGCGCCGAACGGCCGCGAACACATTGGCGGCTTTGGCAGTTTCTGACTCGTTCAGGTAGTTCGAGGTATGGCCAACATGCTTGGTGTAGTGAAGCTCTGAACGGTCCAGCGACGCGATAACGCCCAAACCGCGCAGGTCCAATGGGGTGGGAAGCTTGAAAACCTCGTCCTCTTCAACACCGAGCTCGCGGGTGAGCAGCTCCATGATTTCAGGGTTGATGTCATTGGCGACTTCCAGGCGAACGGGAGGACCGAAGCGGCGGCGCAGCAATTCCTTCTCCAGCGCCTGCAGCAGGTTCTCTGCATCGTCCTCTTCAACTTCCAGGTCCTCGTTGCGGGTGACACGGAAGAAGTGGTGCTCGACGATTTCCATCCCCGGGAACAACAGCTCCAAGTGCACCGCAATAAGTGCTTCGAGCGGGATGAACCGGGCCGTACGCAACGAAGAGTGCGCCGCGCGGGTGCCGTCGATGCTGATCAGGCGGGCGATGGTGTCTGGCACCTTCAAGCGGGCAAATAGTTCCTTGCCGGTCAGCGGGTTGCGGACCACCACAGCCAGATTCAGCGACAGCCCGGAGATGTACGGGAATGGGTGAGCAGGGTCAACCGCCAGCGGAGTGAGTACCGGGAATACCTGGGAAACGAACCACTTGGAAAGCAGGTCACGCTCGGATGCCGAGAGGTCTTCCCAGGTGGTGATGCGGATACCCTGCTCGGCCAAATCGGGGTATACCGAGTCGGCGAAGACTTTGGCATGGCGGGTCTGCAGCGCGTGGGCCGAGGATAGCAGCAACTCCAACTGGTCTACCGGGTTCATTCCGTTAGCCGCCGGCACCGCCAGTCCAGCGTGGATGCGGCGCTTCAGCCCGGCAACGCGAACCATGAAGAACTCATCAAGGTTCGAGGCGAAGATGGACAGGAAGTTCACCCGTTCAAGCAAGGGCAGATCGGTGTCTTCGGCCAGCTCCAGAACGCGGGCGTTGAAATGCAGCCAGCTGAGCTCACGGTCAAGGAAACGCTCATTTTTGAATCCGCCATCGGGATGCAGATCCGGTAGCGAATCTGCTGGCTCTATACGATCTTCATTGACCTTCGAGGAAGGAACATCACGTAGCTGAGTACCAGTTTCCTTGGGGTAGCTATTCATCGGCTGAACTCACTTCTTTCCTGCAAGTGGACGCTAAAGACACCGCTGGCGGCAGTCCCGATAAATCAGGGACTGCCGGTACCCCTAGTCTATCTTCTGCGGACCGTACATAATGTCCGCATCCCAAAGTGTGAAGCCCAGCGAGCGGTAGAGCTTAACTGCAGCTTCATTATCGGCATCCACGTACAAGATCACCGCATCGACGCCCAGTTCCAGCAGGTAGTTGATGCCGGTGGTGGTCAAAGAACGGCCCAGGCCTAGTCCCTGCGCCTCGGGAACGACACCGACAACGTAAACCTCGCCGGTGGGGCGGACCGCGTCTGCGGTAGCAGGGTGGATCTTGGTCCAGTGGTAGGCGAGCAGATTCTCCTCCGCGTCAAAGGCCAGGAAGAAGCCGGATGGGTCGAACCAATCCTCGGACATGCGCGCTTCGAGGTCATTGAGGGTTAGCGAACCTTGCTCGGGATGATGCACGAAGGACTTGGCGTTAGCCTCCAGCCATTGCGGCTCGTCCTCGCCAACACGGAAGGTGCGGACCGTAATCCGGCGATCAATCGCAGGCTCTTCTAGGTAATCGGTGCCTTCGCGGCGCATCCGGAACAGCTCGCGTACGCGGTCCAGGCCCACACCTGCGGCCAGCTTCTTGGCTGCATCGTGGTCGCCGTGCGCCCACGCCTGGATCGTCGAGAGATCCAGCAGCTCACCGAGCTCGCCCAGCAGGGCCCGGCCAATGCCAGCGCGGCGATGCTCGGGGTGGACTACCAGTTCCAGCACCCAAGGCTGATCCGGGGATTCCCGAACCGCGATGGCAACGCCGGCCAACGTCGACTCCGCGCCTTCGCCGGCTTCAGCCAGCAGGGCAAGCAGATTCTGGCTAGGCTCATCGGCTGCCAATGCCACCAGGGTCTGGTCGCTCAACGGCGGGTTGCCATCGGCTTTCTGCGCATCGAGGGCTAGCTGGCGCACGTCGGATAGCGCCCGTTCATCAAGCTCACCGGGGACGTGCTGGATGGAAACAGTGTTCTGTGGCAGTTCGCTCATGCATTTCACGATAGTCGTAAAATGTGCGAAGTGGGTAGGAGTTATCTGAAAGTTATGATTCGGTGTGGAAGCGGTAGCCGACGTTGCGCACCGTTCCGATGAGCTGTTCATGATCGGTGCCGAGTTTCGCGCGCAAACGTCGCACATGCACGTCTACGGTACGGGTGCCTCCGTAGTAGTCGTATCCCCACACTTCATGCAGCAGCTGTTCGCGGGTGAAGACTCGGCCGGGGAACTGTGCCAGGTACTTGAGCAGTTCGAACTCTTTGTATGTCAGGTCCAGCATGCGGTTATCGATACGGGCGGTGTAGCTCAACTCATCGATGCGCAGGCCCGAAGTGCTTTCAGCGGCCACCGGTGCGGGGGCGGGAACCGTGGCTCCGGAGAGCATCAGGCGGATGCGTGCATCAAGCTCGGCAGGGATGGCGGAAGGCAACAGGAAATCAGTCGCAAACCAATCCGAGTTCAAAATGCCCAGTGCGCCTTCGCTGACAACCAGCAGCAAGGGCAGATTCAAATTGGCGTGCAATAACTGCGCCAGGGAGCGCGCCGGAATGAGATCTGTACGGGCATCGAGGATGACCGCGTCGCACTCAGGGATTTGGCTCAGCGACTCCGTTGTTGCAGGGAAGAAAGAAATCTCGTGCAATAACAGTTCGAGTGCCGGAAGAACTTCAGCGGCATTTTCGGCATGATTACTTAATAGCAGTAGGTGAGCCAATCGGTCTTCCTCCTGCCAGATAGTTGCGAAAAAATCACTTTCACGTGTCACAGTATAAGGAATGAATCAGTTGAAGCACGCATGTGAACACGCAAGTGCGGACACATTACCGTCAGGAATCAGAATTTGAGAATCAAGGTTTTATTCAGTGGACTCGTTGCAGCGGCACTGCTTGTCGTTGTTGCAAGTCTGGATTCGATGAGCTGGCTGATGGGTGTGCTCACCGCGGTCTTGCAGCTGATTTTCGCCTATACCTGGCCGCGAATGGTCCGCTCCGATGCGCCATGGCCGATCACCATCATCTTGGCGTTGTGCTCTTTGGCGGCTACGGCTTCGACCATGTTCATGCCAGGCGGGTCGGTGATGTCACATAGTGTCGAAGCAATCGCCGTTGGCGTGCTTCTGGTATTTATCAGCCAGGTATTGCGCGGGGCAGAAGCCGAAGGCCGGCTGGCCGGTGTGGTTTCTGGCGTGACCGGCATAGTCCTGGGCGTGCTGGGTTCCGCCTGGGCCGCTAGTGCTTATGTGCCCTACGGCTTTGGGCTGGCCGTCACAACCGTGGTCGCTCTGCTTGGGGCTGGTGCGGTTGCCGTTACCCGCCTGCCAAACCGGATGACCATGATTCTGGCGCCTGTGGTCGCTGCCGCATTGGGCGCGGCCTCCAGCGCGCTGCCAATCGATATGCTCTGGTACCAAGGGGCGACCCTGGGACTGCTGACCGGCTTGCTGGTGGGTTCATTACGGGCATTGGCCTTGGTCAGCCGCAGCGTACGAAACATGAGTGGAATCCTTGGCCTTGCCTGCGCCATCTTGCTGATGAGCGGTGCGGTCAGCTGGTACGCGATGGAAGTGCTGGCTTTCATTTAGCGGTGAGCGGTTCAAATATGATGCTAGCTGCGTCACGCGTGTCGAAGTTCTCCTGCCTCCCGCGCTAAGATGAAGCCATGAATGAAAATTACCTTGCAATCGAAATTTTCTTCCAGGCACTTGTAGTGATCGCCGGTCTCGGAATGGCTGGGTTCGCAGGCTTGGTAGTGAAGCGCCTCTTCCAGGGCCAGAAGTAGAAACAGCGCACACAACAACGTGTGCGCTGTTTTCATTTCATCACTAACTGACTTAGGAGCGAGTAGTCCATGGCTTTTGACCTACCTACGGACCTCACCCCGGAACTTGTACCTTTCGCATGGCTCATCGGCACCTGGGAAGGTGCTGGCCGTCTTGGCGAAGGCGAAGCCGAGGACGAGTTTTTCTGGCAGCAAGTCACCTTCCGTGACGTTGGCGGGCCGTACCTTGAATACCGCAGTGAAGCCTGGCTGACCGAAGCCGATGGCACGAAGCTGCGGATCCTAGCCGTTGAAACCGGCTTCTGGTCCTTGGACCGTGAACAGCAGGAAGCCGATGCCGGTCCTGGCATGGAGCCCGGTGACATCTTCCCGGTACTGCGTTCGGCCGACGATGTGCAGAAGCTGCATACCGAAGACGGCTTCAAGATCCAGGCGCAAATTGTCCGACCAGACGGCATCTCAGAGTTGTATTACGGCCTGATTAATGGACCACGCATTCAGCTGGCCACCGAGAGCTTGCTGCGCAGCAAGAACGCCCAAGCTTACGCGTCCTCAACCCGGATCTACGGTCTGGTCAATGGCGAGCTGTTCTGGCGCTGGGATGTTTCCAAGGGCAATATGGATCTTCAAGCGCACGCCTCGGCGGCGCTCAAGCGTGTCACCTTGGAAGGCACGGTGCACTAATCATGGCCACTGAATACCGTTCGGTCCTGCTGGACCGTGCTGCTGCAGTGGAAGCTGGCGGCGTAGATGCCGGCGTCGCAGCCCACTACGGCGCTCCTACCCGCGAAGCTCGCAAACTCGCTGAGGGCCAGGCAATTGCCGATCTGAGCCACTTCGATGTCGTGGAGATCCGCGGCGAAGACCGCCAGAGTTGGCTCGATACGCTCAGCAGCCAGCGCATTTCCAGCCTGAAGCCAGGAGACAGCACCCAGACGCTGCTGCTTTCGGTTCAAGGACGCATTGAGCACGAAATGAAGGTGCTGGCCACCGCAGATCGCTTGCTGCTGATCGTTGAACCTGGTGCCGGAGCAGCGTTGGCGCAGTTCCTGAACTCAATGCGCTTCATGCTGCGCGTTGAGGTCAATGATCTTTCCGAGAGCTATGGCGTATTGGCGGCTACCCGCAAGATTGGCACTGCCGGGAGCCTGGTCTGGGAGAACCCATGGCCCGGAATCACCGACGGTGGTTGGGCCTATTCCCGTGAGGATCACCCGGGCAAGGAACGTCCGTGGTTCTTGCATATCGTGGAGTTGGAGCAGCTTGCCGTCGCAGTAGCTGACGAAGAGCTGTCAGGCATGATGGCTGTCGAGGCCTTGCGTATCGCCGCGTGGGAGCCGCGCTTCGGTGCCGAGATAGACGACAAGACCATTCCCCACGAGTTGGATTGGCTGCGTACCGCGGTGCACATGGACAAGGGCTGCTATAAAGGCCAGGAAACAATTGCCCGGGTGCACAACATCGGCCACCCGCCTCGTCGCATGGTTTTCTTGGACCTCGACGGTTCCATGCACACGCTGCCTGCCACCGGCGCCGAAGTGAAGCTGGGGGAGCGCACGGTTGGCCGGATCACTTCCGCGACTTTGCACTATGAAGCCGGGCCAATCGCCTTGGCCGTGGTCAAGCGCAACGTTGACCCGGAAGCGGTTCTGTCCGTGGTGGACGCCGAAACGAGCTACCCGGCAACGCAGGAAGTCATTGTGGCGACCGACGCCGGCCAGGTCGCTGGGCGCTTTACCGGGTTCCTGAGAACCCCGCCGCAAGGCTAAAGGCCAAAGAGAAGGGTGTGGGTTGGAATGCTGTGAACAGCATTCCAACCCACGCCCTTGGTGTATCTCCAGGCCTAGCCGAAGAGCACGGCGGCCTCTTCGTAGCGTTCCATGGGGACACGCTTGAGGTTGTTCAGTGCGGCACGCAGCGGTACGCGCAGCACCTTGGTGCCGTGCAACGCCACCATGGTGCCCCACGCCTCGGCATGGATGGAATCCACCGCAGCCATTCCCAAACGGGTGGCCAGGACACGGTCAAAAGCGGTGGGGACGCCGCCGCGCTGAATATGTCCCAGCACGGTTGCACGCGTTTCGATGCCGGTACGTTCCTCAATGACCGGGGCGAGCATCTCCCCGATGCCGCCAAGGCGGGCGCGTCCGAAGGAATCGAGACCACGTACCGAGAACGCTTCTTCCATGCCTTCTGGCACAAAGCCTTCGGCCACAACCACCAACGGGGCGCGTCCGCGCTCATGGGCTTCGTTCACCCACTGGCAGATCTGCTCCATGGTGGTGGAAACCTCCGGGATGAGCACCGCGTGCGCACCGGATGCCATCCCCGCGTGCAGTGCAATCCAGCCTACGTGGCGGCCCATTACCTCGGCCACCATGCAGCGGTGGTGGGAATCGCCGGTGGTGCGCAGGCGGTCAATGGCTTCGACCGCAATCTGGTTAGCGGTATCGAAACCGAAGGTGTAATCCGTGGCGTCCAAGTCATTATCGATGGTCTTGGGAACGCCAACGATAGGAAGGCCGGCTTCGCATAGGCGCTGGGCGCCAGCTAAGGTGCCTTCCCCGCCGATGGCAATCAGCGCATCGATGCTATTGGATTTGAGAACCTTGGAAATGTTCTCCGCGCCACCAAGTTCCCCTTCAAACGCATTGGTGCGTGAGGTGCCCAAAATGGTGCCGCCTTGCTTGGCGATGCCACGCACAGCGGTTCGCGGAAGGTCGAAGAAGTCGCCTTCCTTGACGCCGCGCCAGCCGTCGCGGAAACCGACGAATTCGTCGTCGTAGCTTTTGATGCCATTCAGTACCGCACCGCGGATGACGGCGTTCAGACCGGGGCAGTCGCCGCCTGAGGTCATGATTCCAATGCGCATTGGCCCTCGCTTAGTAATGGGAAAGCCTTGTGCGACAGCTGGAGCGTGCAGGCCCCGTGATAACGCTGTAACAGCAAAGAGTTCCATTCGGATTTCAGTCAATATCCGCGCGCCATTGAGCATCTACTCTGCGTGCCATTGTACGTGCTTAAAGCCACTAGGGCGAGTCTCATGTCACGGAAGTGCACGAGCCTCGCCCTAGCCGGATAGCGATGTCAAGCATCGTTCCCGAGCAGGCCAGCCGGGAACGGTATTTAGAATTTGCGAAGCCAGTTCTGCAAGATGATGGTGTTGTCCTGCGCTGGGATCAGGATCCACGCCAGGATATATGCGGCAACACCCATTACCGGAAGCAAGAACGAAAGCAGTAGGGCGATACGCACCAAGGTGACATCCCACCCGAACTTGTCGGCGATGCCCCCGGCGACGCCACCGGCCAATCGGCCTGGCCCGCGACGAAGCGGCATGGAACGAAGCGAGTTGAAGAATGCGTCCATCAGAGAACTCCTAATTGTTAGAAAAGCTTGGAGGGCTTAGAGATTGGGGTCGGTGGGAACCGGTGGTTCGGCTTCGGATTTGCGGGCCTTGCCGGCCGATGCCAATCCGGAGAAGATCATGGCTACGCCGGCCAAGGCGACGATGGCGATGAAGAACAGCGGCATGTCAAAGCTCCACTGCAAGACCAGACGGCTGAGCGATGCCAGGGCGACAACGATCAGAATCAGGCCGAAGACCAAGGTTCCGGTAGGGAATTTCCTAGCGGGAGTAGAAGAAGTATTCATGGGGCTCAGTCCTTAGAAATCCGTGTTGCTGGGGTTCAGGATGCTGGGATCATCCACGGTCGTGGAGAACGAGGAAAAAACTCCGTCTACTTCAATGGTCAGCATTGGTGCATTTCCCGGCAAGGACCGCCGGTCCTGCGGCAGTTCCATATCCATTCCGGAAAGGAATGCGCCGTCGGTCTCGATCTTCACCGGAACATTCTCCGGCAGCAGCAGATCCATTCTGGAGAAGACCGAATCGATCTCCACCGTGGTGGGTTTGGTGATACTGCCCAGATGGGTCAGGTCAACCGTTGAGCTGCTGAAAACAGCGCTGTATTGGCTGTCGCTGCCGGTAGCCGATCGAACGAACCCGCGGGCAGATTCCTCGAAAGACGTAGCAGAGAAGATCACCGTCAGGACCAGCAATGGAATGGCCAAACCCAACAGGCCTCCACTGGTTCGCCCGGAGAGGGCCGCTAAGACAATGGTGATGCCAACAAGCAACAGGCCGCAAGCCAAAGCCACGGTCCAGCCCGAACCAGGCAAGGCCACGATATCCAGGTAGTCGGCCAGCATGACCACGGCGACCACCAGCACGGTAACGCCGAAGACGGTGGTGCCAAGCCAACCCGGAATCGGGCGGCTGATCGGCTTGCGATTCGCCTTGGCACTGTAGGCCTTCGTATATGCGGGATCCGGCGAATAGCTATTTTCGTATTGGCCCGCTGGGCCAGAATCACCTGAATTCATGGGGTGCTCCTTCATCGGCGCATCCGGGTAGTTCGTCCCGAACCCGCTAGCTACGCTCGCATTGAAACTCTGGGTGCCGTCCTCACGCCAAGGATGCTCCAACGCGGTGCTCTTCTCGGCAGCCCTTGGCGAGGCAGCAGAGCTGTCACCGGTCGCTGCCGGATTGCGAGCTTGGTCCGGACGCGCAAACCGGGTGTTCTTCCTGCTGAAGATAATGAATGCGATAGCCGCAACAATAGCCAGGGGCCACAGGACCGGTGCCAGCGAATCCAAGAACCAGGGAGCAGGGAAGATGCCCAGCGCTAAGATGATCACCGCGCCAGTCATGCCGCTGGTCCAGTTCCGGTTCACGGCACTTTCCAGATGCATTTTGCCTCCCGCATCAGGAAGCAACGCCCAAGCCAGTCCATAGAGCACCATGCCCAAGCCGCCTAGGACACCGAGCACCACGAAGATGCCGCGGATCAGCACTACATCGACCTTGAAATAATCGGCGATACCAGTTGCAACGCCACCGAGCCACTGCGAGTCCTGGCGAGTGATCGGTGATTTGCGCAGCTGGTCGTAAAAGCCGCGACGACGTTGAGAGCCTTCGTTGTTCATAGTCCAATGTTCTCGTGTGGCAGGGGTCCCGCGCTATGAGGGGATACCCTGAACTTCCCCTAGGGGTGCCCCTAGATCCGGTGATCAACCGGGAAGAAACGACAAGAACGTGCTTGACTTAGAACTATGGAAAGTCCTGAACGGCGTTTGATGGTGCGCAGCGAGAACCGGCTAATCGCCGGCGTCTGCGGCGGCCTCGCGGAGCACCTCGGCATCCCGCTGGGGTACGTGCGTATTGGGTTCCTGGGATTGTCCGCACTGGGCGGCATCGGCATTCTGCTCTACGCGTGGCTTTGGGTATTCGTCCCGAGCGCCGAAGAGGCGCACGCTGACGAGCTTCGCTCCTGGGGCACCAGATCACGCAGCATTGCTGAAGAAATGAACCGGGTGCAGCAAGGCATCTTCCGTCCACGCGAAGGTTGGGAAAGGAACTCCACCTGGCGTGACACGCTGATCGGTGCGGGCCTGCTGGCGCTCGCCGTCATGGCTTATGGACAGTGGACCGGCTGGAATATCCGCTGGGATCTGATCTGGCCTACCTTGGGCGTGATTGCCGGTATTGTGCTGGCTTGGATCCAGTTCGATGAAGGTATCACCGAGCACAAGAAGCGCCCGTCATTGCCTTTCCTGCTGCGCCTGGCTTTTGGCCTGGTCCTGGTCATCGGCGGTCTGCTGGCCCTGCTGGGCAATACTGTCGGAGCCGCAGACCTGCTCGGCGGCTTGTGGGCGGCCTTGGCGATCATTGTCGGCGCACTCGTGGTCTTGCTTCCCTGGGGTACTCGGCTGTGGCGCGATTTCATCGCTGAACGGAGCTCGCGCCAGGCGGCGGCCCAACGTGCAGAGTTCGCGGCCCACCTGCACGACTCGGTCTTGCAGACCTTGGCAGTGATTCAAAAACGCAGTGAAGACCCAGCGGCGGTGAGAACCTTGGCACGTGTCCAAGAGCGTGAACTGCGCCAATGGCTGTACGGCAACCATGACCTTGATGATGAAGATGTAATCGTTGAGATCCAGCACGAGGCAAGCCACATCGAACAGCTGCTACTGCGTGATGTAGAAGTCATATCCGTAGGCAATGCTCAGGGCTTTGCCGGGCAGCAGGCACTGGTGGCCGCTAGCCGCGAGGCGATGATGAACGCAGCGAAGCATGCCGAGGGCAAGATTTCGGTATTCATCGAATGCTCGGCCGAACAAGTAGAAGTGTATGTGCGTGACCGCGGCACCGGTTTCGAAGTAGATGGAATACCGGCGGACCGGCACGGCGTCAGGGAATCAATCATTGGCCGCATGGAACGCGCAGGCGGCATGGCGCATATCCGGAGCGGTGAATCCGGAACTGAGGTGCAGCTGAGCATGCCACTGAACATGGAGGAAGAATAGAAACATGAACGCTGAGAACACCACCGAGAACTACCGTGTAGTGCTGGTGGATGACCACGCCATCTTCCGTTCCGGTTTACGTGCCGATTTGGCCCAGGACATCCAGATTGTCGGGGAAGCTGGCACCGTGGAGGGAGCCATCGAGGTGATCACCGAACAGCAACCGGATGTGGTGCTCCTGGATGTGCACCTGCCCGGTGGCCGCGGCGGGGGCGGGGCCGAAGTGCTCAAGGGGTGCACCGGGCTGCTGGGATCCACGCGTTTCCTGGCATTGAGCGTTTCCGACGCAGCACAGGACGTAGTGACGGTCATCCGTTCCGGTGCTCGCGGGTATGTCACCAAGAGCATTTCCGGGGCCGAAATTTCCGATGCAGTACGTCGCGTGGCCGGGGGAGATGCCGTGTTCTCGCCACGCTTGGCCGGGTTCGTCCTGGACGCCTTTGGCAGCAGCGGTCCGGTGGCAGAAATCGATGAGGAGCTGGATTTGCTCTCTGACCGCGAATTGCAAGTCATGCGTTTGATTGCCCGGGGATATAGCTATAAGGAAGTAGCCAAGGAACTGTTCATCTCGGTAAAGACCGTGGAATCGCATGTGTCCAATGTGCTGCGCAAGCTCCAGCTATCCAACCGCCACGAACTTACCCGTTGGGCTGTGGACCGCAAGATCCTCTAAACGGCACTGCGGCAAAAGCACAGAAGCCGGGCAGTCCATCATGGACTGCCCGGCTTCTTTGGCGGCGCTGTTTTTCTACTTGGCTTCGCCCAGCAGCTTGGCCATCCGTGCGACGCCTTCTTCGAGGTCAGCATCACCCAGTGCATATGACATGCGGATATAGCCGGAAGGGCCGAATGCTTCACCTGGAACGACGGCAACTTCTGCCTGTTCCAGGATGAAAGCAGCAAGTTCTGCACTGGTGTTGTTCACTACGCCGCGGATTTCGCGACCCAGCAGGCCTCGAACATCCGAATACGCGTAGAACGCGCCTTCCGGAGTAGGGCAGTGCAGGCCGTCAATCGCGTTCAGTGATTCGACGATGGCCAAGCGGCGACGGTTGAAGGCAACCTTCATGTCGTTCACGGCATCCAGCGGTCCGGCAACAGCAGCCAGGGCGGCTCGCTGCGATACGTTGGAAACGTTCGAGGTGGCGTGGGACTGCAGGTTGGTGGCGGCCTTGATGACATCCAGCGGACCTGCCATCCAACCCACGCGCCAGCCGGTCATTGCGTAGGTCTTTGCCACGCCGTTGAGGATGACAACTCGGTCTTCGAGCTCTGGGACCAAGGTCGCGATGGAGCTGAAAGTTGCATCGCCGTAGGTCAAGTGCTCGTAGATCTCATCGGTAACAACCCACAGCCCCTTGGAAGCAGCCCACTGGCCGATCTCGCGGACCTGCTCCGGGGTGTATACGGCACCGGTGGGGTTCGAAGGAGAAACGAACAGCAGCACCTTGGTGCGTTCGGTCAGTACGGATTCGAGCTGTTCGACGGTAACCTTGTAGCCCTGCTCCGGGCCGGCAAAGACCGATACGGCCTTGCCTCCGGCGAGCTGGATGGCTTCGGGATAGGTGGTCCAGTACGGAGCCGGAACGATGACCTCGTCACCTGGATCAAGCAGGGTTGCGAAGGTGTTGTACACCGCCTGCTTGCCGCCATTGGTGACCAGAACCTGGTTGGCCTTGAGCTCGTAGCCCGAATCGCGCATGGTTTTGGCGGCGATTGCTTCGCGCAGCTCGGGAAGGCCGGCTGCAGGGGAGTAGCGGTGGTTCTTTGGATCCTGGGCCGCCTTGACTGCTGCTTCGACAATGTAGCCAGGGGTTGGGAAGTCGGGTTCACCGGCACCGAAACCGATTACTGGTCGACCTGCTGCTTTAAGAGCCTTCGCCTTGGCATCTACTGCGAGAGTCGCGGATTCGGAAATTGCGCCGATGCGGCGAGAAATGCGAGACATTGGGGATTCGTCCTGAAGTCTATGGGGACAGCTGTTACACCTCAGTTTAGTTCGCAACCTTGCACTTCAGCATCACAATTTTGAAAATGACATAATAAGGTGCGCAACGGGGCGCGGGAATGCGTTCTGCGCCACACCGGAGGTTGTCAGTTCGACATTTCCGATTTCGTTGCGTAAAGTTATTTCTCGTTGCCGAGACATCGCAACGGACGAAGCTGAATGTTTTATCCGCTAAGATGTTCTAGGTGGGAGCGGTAAAAAGCTCCGAAGGGTAGTGGCGCAATTGGTAGCGCAGCGGTCTCCAAAACCGCAGGTTGCAGGTTCGAGTCCTGTCTGCCCTGCGCAATAGCGATTTATCGCTTAGCGAATTATCTCATCACGGTGTGTTGCAGTCGAATAGACTATGGCACACCGTGATTGTTTCAACTGGCCAAATTTTTGAAACGAGGAAGAACATGACCGAATCTGCTCTCAGCTCCGGTAAGGGTGGACAGAAGTTGGGTTTCTTTGCCCGGATCTTCTTGTTTTTCCGCCAGGTAATCGCAGAACTTAAGAAGGTAGTCACCCCGACCCGCAGTGAACTAGTGAATTATTTCCTGGTTGTTGTCGGTTTCGTGGTCGTGGTGATGCTGATCGTGACGGCCCTGGACTTCGTCTTTGGGCAGGGTTCGATCCTCCTGTTCACCAACAAGGTCGAACAGTAATTTTGTTGCCTCGGAGGTATGATTACCCCGAGGCAATTTAGTGTCATTCAGTCAAAGAAAGCAGGAGCTGCAGTGTCCGACAAGGAACTCGAACCGCAGATTAATGACGAGGTCGAAAACGAGTTCGTTGAAGCCGCCGGCGATCAGGTTGAGCCAGCTGTAGAAGCTGACGTCGACCCAACCGAAGCACCAGCACAGGACGCTGAAGACGCTCAGGTAATCGAAGGCGCAGCTGAAGAAGCTGAAGGCGAAGACAACGAAGCTGAAGAAGCCGAGGGCGAAGACAACGTAGCCAAGCTCAAGGAAGAATTCCGCGCTAAGCTCCGTCGTCTTCCAGGTGACTGGTTTGTCATTCACACCTACGCTGGTTACGAAAACCGCGTGAAGGTCAATCTTGAGACCCGTATCCAGACCCAGGACATGGATGAGTTCATCTTCGATATCCAGGTTCCAATGGAAGAGGTCGTCGAGGTCAAGAACACTCAGCGCAAGATCGTTCGCCGCGTGCGCATCCCGGGCTATGTCCTGGTCCGCATGGAGCTGACTGACGCGTCGTGGGGTGTTGTTCGACACACTCCAGGTGTCACTGGATTCGTTGGCAACGCCCACGATCCAAACCCACTGAGCCTTGACGAAGTGTTCTCCATGCTTGAGCACACCATCGTTGATCCAGTAGAGCAGCCATCGGCGTCCAAGCCAGGCCGTGCTCCAATTACTGAGGTCACCGTGGACTTCGAAGTCGGCGAATCGGTTATCGTCAATGACGGACCGTTCGAAACGATGCCCGCAACCATCTCGGAGATCAAGCTGGATGCCGCACAGCTGGTCGTACTGGTTTCGATCTTCGAACGTGAAACCCCAGTGACCCTGAACTTCAACCAGGTCACCAAGATCCAGTAGTATTAAGTCTTCGTGCCCCGCATCGGTCGCTTATCGATGCGAGGGTACGCTTGGCTGTCGCGCCACGATAGCCAGATCCCCGTGCCACGCTCCTGTGCCACGGGAAACGCAAGAGTAAGAAGGACCCGACATGGCCCCAAAGAAAAAGGTCACCGGACTCATCAAGCTGCAGATCCAGGCAGGTGCTGCTAACCCAGCTCCTCCAATCGGTCCAGCCCTTGGTCAGCACGGCGTCAACATCATGGAATTCTGCAAGGCTTACAACGCAGCGACCGAGTCGCAGCGCGGTAACGTTGTTCCAGTTGAGATCACCGTATACGAAGACCGTTCGTTCACTTTCATCACCAAGACTCCTCCTGCAGCTGAGCTGATCAAGAAGGCAGCTGGCATTGCAAAGGGTTCGGGTGTTCCGCACACCGACAAGGTTGCTAACCTGACCCAGGCTCAGGTTGAGGAAATCGCCACCACCAAGATGGCTGACCTGAACGCAAATGACCTGGCTGCTGCAGCCAAGATCATCGCCGGCACCGCCCGCTCCATGGGCGTGACCGTAGAAGGCTAATCCCGCCTTCCGCTGTTCACACGCTGGATAGCACTCAAGAATTCAATCTAAGGCGAAACGGTCATCCGATCGATTCGCCCGTGGCAGGACCCCGCGCGGTCCATATGACCACGACTGCATAAGGAGAAAACGCAGATGGCAAAGCGCAGCAAAGCATACGTAGCCGCCGCGGCTAAGATCGATGCCGACAACAACGTCTACGCTCCAGCCGAGGCAATTGCCCTGGCTAAGGAGACCGCAGGCGATAAGACCAACTCGACCGTTGAGGTTGCTTTCCGCCTGGGTGTTGACCCACGTAAGGCTGACCAGATGGTTCGCGGTACCGTAAACCTTCCACACGGCACCGGCAAGACCGCCCGCGTGGTTGTTTTCGCTAACGGTGACAAGGCAGAAGCAGCTCGCGAAGCTGGCGCCGACTTCGTTGGCTCGGACGACCTGATCGAAAAGATCCAGGGCGGCTGGACCGACTTCGACGCAGCAGTTGCAACCCCTGACCTGATGGGCAAGGTTGGCCGCTTGGGTAAGGTACTGGGTCCTCGTAACCTGATGCCAAACCCTAAGACCGGCACCGTGACCATGGATGTGGCCAAGGCTGTAACCGACATCAAGGGCGGCAAGATCGACTTCCGCGTCGACAAGCACTCGAACCTGCACTTCATCATTGGCAAGGTTTCGTTCGACGCAAAGCAGCTGACCGAGAACTACGCAGCAGCTCTGGAAGAGGTTATGCGCCTGAAGCCTTCGGCTTCGAAGGGTCGCTACATCTCGAAGGCAACCATCGCTACCACCTTCGGTCCAGGTATTCCTGTTGACGCGAACGTAACCCGCGTTGAGGCCTAAGTCTAGTAGCTAACTAGCTTGAGGGAGCATGCCGATAATCGGCATGCTCCCTTCCTTTTTAAGCGAGGAATCTGCGCGATGGCCACGGCTGCTGGAAAGCGTATTCATGTTTCGTACCAGCCTGTAGCCGATGATAAGCTTTGACTACCGAGTATCTCGGTCATCCGCGTATGGATCCCCCAAGGCCCTACGCGGATGAGATACGAAAGTTTCCCCAAAACTTTTGTATCGGCGGGACTTACTACTAGCGTTCCCCAAGCGTTGGTAAATGAGTCCCGCCATTCTAATTTAATTCCCCTAGTGACCAGGATCATGAGATTGGCTCCGGCTTCGATTTGCTGTGGGCTGGAGTGCTCCTATAAACTAGAAATACCGAAGACCGTCGGTCGAGCATTTGGTTTCCAACTGCTCCTAAAGATCCGCAAGGATGACCAACGCAGGTTACATAGATTTTTTGACTTTGAATAAGTTGAAACGCCCTGTGCTCCTGCGCGGGGCTATTTTTATGGCCTCGCCGGTTTTGAAACGGTACCGAACAAATCCCCGGAAGGAGTGTTATGGCAACCCCAAGCAAGACTGCAGCGATTGAAGAAATCACCGCGGAATTCAATGATTCGTCGGCGGCTGTCTTGACCGAATACCGTGGGCTTACCGTTGCACAGCTCAAGGATCTGCGCCGCTCGCTTGGTCAGGAGACCAAGTACGCAGTCGTAAAGAACACCTTGACCGCAATCGCAGCGAAGAACGCTGGCATCGATGCTTTCGATGAACAGCTTTCTGGTCCAACCGCAATCGCCTTCATTAAGGGCGATGCAGTTGCTGCCGCTAAGAGCCTCACGGAATTCGCCAAGACTAACGAAAAGCTGGTCATCAAGACCGGTTGGTTCGAAGGTAAGGCACTGGACCAGAGCGGCATCGCTGCTTTGGCTGCGCTGGAATCCCGCGAAACTCAGCTCGCCCGCGTTGCGGCAGTGCTGCTGGCTCCAGCTTCCGCTGCTGCCCGCGCTGTCGAAGCTCTGCGTGCAAAGCTCGACGAGAACGGTGGCGAAGCTGCCGAGGAAGCTCCGGCAGAAGCCTAAGCTTTCGAGTTCTCTCGCAACGTAAACCCAAATTCATCGGCCCTCAAGGCCAAAAACCGAAAGGACGCCCACCATGGCGAAGCTCAGCAACGAAGAGCTGCTTTCCGCATTCAAGGAAATGACCATCATCGAACTGTCCGAGTTCGTTAAGGAATTCGAAGAGACCTTCGACGTAACCGCTGCTGCTGTTGCAGTTGCTGGTCCAGCTGCAGGCGGCGAAGCTGCTGCTGAAGAGCAGACCGAATTCGACGTAGTCCTCGAGTCGGCCGGCGACAAGAAGATCGCAGTTATCAAGGAAGTTCGCGCACTGACTTCCCTGGGCCTGAAGGAAGCTAAGGAGCTCGTTGACGCTGCTCCAAAGGCTCTGCTTGAGGGTGTTGCAAAGGACGCTGCCGAGAAGGCTAAGGAAGCTCTGGAAGCTGCCGGCGCTACCGTCACCGTTAAGTAAGTACAGCGGTCACTCGCAACTTATTGCCAAAGGTCCACAGACGAAAGTCTGTGGGCCTTTGGTCGTTAAGCTGGGAAGTCCATAGCAATTGTTTTATAACGTTTCTATTAACAGCGTTTATTCAAGTTCATTGTTTACAGTGAAAATGTGTCAAAAACCGTAGCTACCCAGAACCAGAAACCAGCACCGCGGCTAGGGCTCCTAGACGCATTGAGGATTACAGCTGCGCTAATTGTCGTCCTGTACCACTACACCGCATGGGGACATGATCACTGGGGGAGGCAGGCCGCAGAGTTCTGGCCAGTACTCTCCGAATTCACCCGTTACGGACAGCTGGGTGTACAGCTATTCTTCCTCATCTCGGGCTTCGTTATCCTGATGTCCCTCCAGGGAAAGAACGTCATTGGTTTCATCGGCTCGCGTGTGGGCCGCCTCTACCCGGCCTACTGGCTCGCGGTACTCGCAGCAACAGTACTCTCGCTTGGGATCTGGCCTTCCGGCAACGAGGGACGCTCGGCCAGTGATATTCTGCCCAACCTGAGCATGATGCAGGCTGGATTCGGCGTCACCGATATGGACGGTGTCTATTGGACACTTTGGGTCGAGTTGCGTTTCTACGTGTTGCTCGCAGCGCTCTTGTCCATGGGCTTCGTGAAGAACAAGCACATCCTCTTGCTCTCTGCCATTTGGCCCGCTCTGGGCCTGTATCTGCATTTCACAAGCTTGGACAAGCTGCAGGAATGGATTGCCGGGCAGTATGCGGCCCTGTTCGCAGCCGGCATGGTGCTCTTCTTGATCTATCAAAGCGGCCACAGCATTCTGCGGTGGTCCATGGTCGCAGGCAATACTGCCATCGCCGCATTTTTCACCGGCATCAAGGGGCGCAGTGACGCGGACTTGCTCTCCGGGATGGATATCCCGGCCTGGCATTTCCAGCTGCTGACCGTCCTGTGCGTAGCTCTGCTGGCGGTGTGCACCCTGACTCCGCTCAAGAACGTCCAGGGCAAATGGCTGGCTGTGGCCGGTTCATTGACTTACCCGCTGTACCTCGTGCACCAGTTGTGGGGTTGGTGGCTAATCAACCAGCTGCACGGTTTCGTGAACAAGTACGTGCTGCTGGCCGGTTTGCTGGTGCTGATGCTAGGAATTGCCTACCTGGTGGCACGCTTCGTCGAGCAGCCGCTTGGTCTGCCGCTGCGCAACGCGACGATCAAGGGATTGACCGAGTCGCAGGCCTGGGCCAAGAAGGCATTGGCTAAGCCAGGGCTGGTTATTCCGGAGTCGAAATATCAGCAATCGTGGCATCAAATCCGCTAACCAAATCCTTGGCGCGAACCAGCAGTCCATGGGCTCGGTCCCCGCTGCCCAGTCCTATCTGTTCCGATACGGGCTCTTCGAAGACGCTGGCATCGATGTAGACAGGCAGTACCGTGTGCGAGCCAAAAGGCGTAATGGTTCCGCTCTCGTAGTGCGTGACATCCCAAGCGATATCTGAAGATGGCAGGGAGAGCTTATTGACGCCCATGACTCCGCGCAGCTTCGCCCAGTCCAGTTTCCGCCCGCCGGGGATCAGCGCGAAGACAAAGGTGCCGTCTGTGCGTTTGATAACCAGCGTCTTGAGCAAGGCCGAGGCCGAGATTCCCAAGGCGTCCGCAGCCTCTTCCAGCGAGCGGACCTTGTCGCGCGGCACAATCTCGATTGGGATGTTCCGGCGCGAGGCGTCCAGGGTAACTCGGGTCAGTGCTTCATCTGACTGCAGCTTATTCACTTCGTCTCCTAACCGTGGATGTTTGCTCGATCATAGCTAGTGGCGAAAGAAGAAGCCACCGGACACACGAGGTCGCAAAGGCTTATATCTGCTGGGGGAGCGTGTAGCTTCAAGCCTCCCCGATACCCGGAAAAAAATCTCCAAGAACGTTCGCCATGCGGCTGAAGCGGAGAAAAATTGGGGTTTCTGATGCCTGCTGAGGAGAATGTGACAGAAAGCATAACGTTGCCTGATGCCCGGAATCCGGAGACTGCGTTCAGCGGGCCAAGACCTTTGGCAATTCGCAAGAATCCGCGAAAACAAGGGTATCAGTTGGGAAAATGCATGCACTTTTCGGTGCGCGGTACGACCGGGTTGCGCGCTGGCGCGGTGCTTGGAAACCTGAGTGGCAGCCCGCGCGAAAGTGGGGGCGAAAACTATAGCACGAATTTCTGCACCGAGTATCGACAACCGGATTTTCCTCCGGTAGAGTAGAAATTTGCGCCTTGCTGTTTGCGCGCGCGGCCTTCATATAGCGGTGGGTTCGTGCGGACGAAAAAAGAGGAACTGTCCTATGGCAGGAACCTTAGCACGGTAAGCGTTCGGAAACCTGACGGTCTTTGGAAGGATCCATCTTGGTCGCCTCGAGCAACCCTAACAACCAAACCGCTAGTTCGGCTCGCGATGCTGCATACGCTGGCCGACTTTCTTTTGCAAAGATTCACGAACCCCTTGAAGTGCCTAACCTGCTGGCATTGCAGACCGAGAGCTTTGACCGCCTCGTCGGCAACCAGAACTGGGTAGAGCGCCTGGCCAAGGCAGAAGCCGCTGGTGACTTCAGCGTGCCCAACACCTCGGGCCTGGCAGAAATCTTCGAGGAAATCTCCCCAATCGAGGACTTCCAGGACACCATGTCCTTGAGCTTCTCGGATCCGGAGTTCGCTGATCCTAAGTACTCGATCGCAGAGTGCAAGGACCGCGACGCCACCTACGCGGCACCGCTGTATGTCAAGGCCGAATTCATGAATAATGAAACCGGCGAAATCAAGCAGCAGACCGTGTTCATGGGCGATTTCCCGCTGATGAGCGAAAAGGGCACCTTCATCATCAACGGCACCGAGCGTGTCGTTGTGTCCCAGCTGGTTCGCTCCCCAGGTGCGTACTTCGAGTCCACGCCGGACAAGACCAGTGACAAGACGATCTTCTCGGCACGTATCATCCCATCGCGTGGTGCATGGTTCGAGCTGGAAATCGACAAGCGCGACCAGATCGGCGTACGCCTTGATCGCAAGCGCAAGCAGTCGGTCACCGTCTTGCTCAAGGCCCTTGGCTGGAGCGAAGAGCAGATCCTGTCCGAGTTCGGCCAGTACGATTCGATGCGCGCAACCTTGGAAAAGGACAGCATCAAGGATCAGAACGAAGCCTTGCTGGACATCTACCGCAAGCTGCGTCCAGGCGAGCCTCCTACGGTTGAGGCCGCCCAGGCACTGCTGAAGAACATGTACTTCGAGCCTAAGCGCTACGACCTGGCAAAGGTTGGCCGCTACAAGATCAACCGCAAGCTGGGCGTGGAGACTCCGGTCAACGCCGAGAACGCTTCGGTGCTCTCGCTGGACGACCTGGTAGCGATGATCCGCTACCTCGTTGCGCTGCACGCAGGCGAGAAGACTGTTCAGGGCACCCGCAAGGGCGAGATCGTTGACGTTCCTGTCAACGTCGACGACATCGACCACTTCGGCAACCGCCGCATCCGCGCCGTGGGCGAACTGATCGAGAACCAGGTCCGCACCGGCCTGTCCCGCATGGAGCGTGTTGTGCGCGAGCGCATGACCACCCAGGACGTCGAGGCGATCACCCCGCAGACCCTGATCAACATCCGCCCTGTTGTGGCTGCCATCAAGGAGTTCTTCGGAACCTCGCAGCTTTCGCAGTTCATGGACCAGAACAACCCGCTGGCCGGCCTGACCCACAAGCGCCGCTTGTCGGCTCTGGGCCCGGGCGGCCTGTCCCGTGACCGCGCAGGCATGGAAGTACGAGACGTCCACCCGTCCCACTACGGACGCATGTGCCCAATTGAAACCCCGGAAGGCCCGAACATCGGCCTGATCGGTTCGTTGGCTACCTACGGACGCATCAACTCCTTCGGCTTCATCGAAACCCCGTACCGCCGCGTCGCCAATGGCGTCGTGTCCAACGAGGTCGACTACCTGACCGCCGATGACGAGCTGCAGCACTACATCGCACAGGCCAACGCGCCTCTGGATGAGAACGGCCGCTTCGTTGAAGAGACCGTTCTGGTTCGCGAAAAGGGCGGTGGCGGCGAGCCTGTCATCGTCGATTCCGCTGAAGTGACCTTCATGGACGTTTCGCCGCGCCAGATGGTTTCGGTGGCAACCGCGCTGATTCCATTCCTCGAGCACGACGATGCCAACCGCGCACTGATGGGCGCCAACATGCAGCGCCAGGCTGTGCCGCTGCTGAAGTCCGAGCGTCCGCTGGTGGGTACCGGCATGGAGAAGTTCGCCGCGGTTGACGCCGGCGACTCCGTTGTCGCCGCCAAGCCAGGCGTGGTCACCGAGGTATCTGCTGACCTGGTTGTCGTCATGAACGATGACGGCACCGAGTCGATGTACCCGATCATGAAGTTCGCCCGCTCGAACCAGGGCAACGCCTACAACCAGCGCGTTCGCGTGTCCGAAGGCGACCGCCTGGAATACCAGTCGATCATCGCTGACGGTCCTTCGACCGACTCCGGCGAGCTGTCGCTGGGCAAGAACCTGCTCGTGGCATTCATGTCCTGGGAAGGCTACAACTACGAGGATGCGATCATCCTCTCCCAGCGCATGATCTTCGACGACGTACTCACCTCGATTCACATCGAAGAGCACGAAGTCGATGCCCGCGACACCAAGCTCGGTGCCGAGGAAATCACCCGCGACATCCCGAATGTCTCGGAAGACATCCTCTCCCAGCTCGATGACCGCGGCATCGTCTACATCGGTGCCGAGGTCGAGGCCGGCGACGTGCTGGTAGGCCGTGTCACCCCTAAGGGCGAGACCGAACTGACCCCGGAAGAGCGCCTGCTGCGTGCCATCTTCGGTGAGAAGTCGCGCGAAGTGCGCGACACCTCGCTGAAGGTTCCGCACGGCGAGTCCGGCACCGTCATTGGTGTTCGCATCTTCGACCGCGACAACGACGATGACCTTTCCCCTGGTGTCAACCAGCTGGTCCGCGTCTACGTTGCCCAGAAGCGCAAGATCTCGATCGGCGACAAGCTCGCAGGTCGCCACGGTAACAAGGGTGTCATCTCGCGCATCATGCCGCTGGAAGACATGCCATTCCTGGAAGACGGCACCCCGCTGGATGTCATCCTGAACCCGCTAGGTGTGCCAGGTCGTATGAACGTCGGCCAGGTTATGGAAATCCACCTGGGTTGGGCTGCCAAGCAGGGCTGGAAGATCGAAGGCGAGCCTGAATGGGTCCGCGATCTGCCGAACCTGCCACGCGAGTCCGGTTCCACCACCGTGGCAACCCCGGTCTTCGATGGCGCTTCCGAAGAGGAAATCCGCGGCATCCTGGATTCGACCAGCAAGACCCGTGACGGTGTGCGCCTGATTGGCAACTCCGGCAAGGCGAAGCTGTTCGACGGCCGCTCCGGCGACCCGCTGCCGGATCCGGTTTCCGTGGGCTACATGTACATCTTGAAGCTCCACCACCTGGTGGACGACAAGATCCACGCCCGTTCCACCGGTCCATACTCCATGATCACCCAGCAGCCACTGGGCGGTAAGGCCCAGTTCGGTGGCCAGCGCTTCGGCGAGATGGAAGTTTGGGCACTGGAAGCATACGGTGCCGCTTACACACTGCAGGAAATCCTGACCATCAAGTCGGATGATATCCACGGCCGCGTGAAGGTCTACGAAGCTATCGTCAAGGGCGAGAACGTTCCAGAGCCTGGTGTTCCAGAATCGTTCAAGGTGCTCATCAAGGAAATGCAGTCGCTGTGCTTGAACGTCGAGGTACTCGGTACCGACGGCAACACTATCGAAATGCGTGAGTCGGACGAGGAATCGTTCCGCGCCGCTGAAGAGCTGGGCATCGACCTTTCACGGTCGGAGCCGAACTCCGTAGAGGAAGTGTAATCTGGCGCCCTGCCTGCAGGACCTGCAGGCAGCGGCGGCAAATTCCCACCCTCATTCGTATCGACTTCAGACACCACAGAAGAGAGAAAAGGACCATATGTCCAGCGATTCCTCATTCGGCCTCATGCGAATCAACCTTGCCACCGCGGATGAAATCCGTGGATGGAGCTACGGCGAGGTCAAGAAGCCGGAAACCATTAACTACCGCACCCTGAAGCCGGAGAAGGACGGTCTTTTCTGCGAAAAGATCTTCGGCCCTTCCCGCGACTGGGAATGCTACTGCGGTAAGTACAAGCGCGTGCGCTTCAAGGGCATCATCTGCGAGCGTTGCGGCGTCGAGGTGACCCGCGCGAACGTACGCCGTGAGCGCATGGGCCACATCGAGCTGGCAGCTCCTGTGACCCACATCTGGTACTTCAAGGGCGTTCCATCGCGCTTGGGCTACCTGCTCGATCTGGCTCCGAAGGACCTCGAAAAGGTCATCTACTTCGCTGCCTACATGATCACCGGTGTCGACGAAGCACGCCGCCACGCCGAAATGCCTAACCTGCAGGCCCAGCACGACCTGGAACTGCGCAACCTTGCGAACAACTCGGAAGCTGACAAGAAGGCTGTTGCAGCCGACCTGGAAGCCGAGCTGGAGCGCATGGAAGCTGACGGCGCCAAGAATGCCGAGCTGAACAAGGCCCGCACCTTGGCCGAGAAGACTGTTCTGCAGATCGACAAGCGCGCCAAGGCCGAAGCCGAGCGCCTGCGTGCGGTCTGGGAGCGCTTCAAGAACCTGAAGGTCGCCGACCTCGAAGGCGACGAAGGCCTGTACCGCACCATGCGTGAGAAGTACGGACTGTTCTTCGAAGGCTCCATGGGTGCAGAAGCTATCCAGAAGCGCCTTGAGAACTTCGATCTGGCGGCTGAAGCTGAAGAGCTGAAGACCATCATCGAAAACGGCAAGGGCCAGAAGAAGGCTCGTGCGCTCAAGCGCCTGAAGGTCGTCAACGCGTTCCTTGTCAACGGCAACTCGCCTAAGGGCATGGTCCTTGACGCCGTTCCGGTGATCCCGCCAGAACTGCGCCCGATGGTCCAGCTCGACGGTGGCCGTTTCGCTACCTCGGATCTGAACGACCTGTACCGCCGCGTGATCAACCGCAACAACCGCCTCAAGCGCCTGCTTGATCTCGGTGCGCCAGAGATCATCGTGAACAACGAAAAGCGCATGATGCAGGAAGCTGTTGACTCGCTGTTCGATAACGGCCGTCGTGGCCGTCCGGTGACCGGGCCAGGCAACCGCCCGCTGAAGTCCCTGAGCGACATGCTCAAGGGCAAGCAGGGTCGTTTCCGCCAGAACCTGCTGGGCAAGCGCGTTGACTACTCGGGCCGTTCGGTCATCGTTGTCGGCCCGCAGCTGAAGCTGCACCAGTGCGGTCTGCCAAAGCAGATGGCCCTGGAGCTGTTCAAGCCTTTCGTGATGAAGCGCCTGGTTGACCTCAACCACGCACAGAACATCAAGTCGGCTAAGCGCATGGTCGAGCGTTACCGCCCGCAGGTTTGGGATGTTCTCGAAGAGATCATCACCGAGCACCCGGTACTGCTCAACCGTGCACCTACCCTGCACCGCTTGGGTATCCAGGCCTTCGAACCACAGCTGATCGAAGGCAAGGCCCTGCAGCTGCACCCATTGGTTTGCGGCGCGTTCAACGCTGACTTCGACGGTGACCAGATGGCAGTTCACCTGCCGCTGAGCCCAGAAGCACAGGCTGAAGCCCGTATCTTGATGCTGTCCTCGCACAACATCTTGAAGCCTTCCGATGGCCGCCCAGTGGCACAGCCTTCGCAGGATATGATCATCGGATTGCACCACTTGACCACCAAGCGTGCAACCGAAAAGGGCGCCGGCCGCGTGTTCGCTACCGTATCCGAGGCCATCATGGCCAAGGATCTGGGCGAACTGCACCTGAACGCACCGATCAAGGTCCGCGTGGGGAACTTCGTTCCTTCCGCAGACCAGCCAGCCCCTGAGGGCTGGGAGCCAGGTACCCCGGCATTGCTGGATACCTCGCTTGGCCAGGTGCTGTTCAACGACACCCTGCCTGCGGACTACCCATGGGTAGCCACCGTAGCGGGCAAGGATGCGCTCTCGGAGATCGTCAACGATCTGGCAGAGCGCTACCCGAAGATCATTGCCGCAGCTACCCTGGATAACCTGAAGGACGCCGGTTTCTACTGGTCGACCCGCTCGGGTGTCACCGTGGCGATCTCGGACATTACCTCGAACATGGATAAGGCAGCCATCTTGGCTCCTTACGAGGTAAAGGCCGCCAAGGTCCAGGCTTCCTACGACAAGGGCCTGATTGCAGATACCGAGCGCCGCCAGGACCTGATCGACATCTGGACCAAGGCTACCGACGAGGTTGCCGAGGCAATGAAGAACGGCATGGAAGAGCTGAACACCATTAACCGAATGGTGACTTCCAAGGCTCGTGGTAACTACCTGCAATTGCGTCAGATCGCGGGTATCCGTGGTCTGGTGTCCAACCCTAAGGGTGAAATTATTCCTCGCCCGATCAAGTCTTCCTACCGTGAAGGCCTGTCGGTTCTGGAGTACTTCATCGCGACCCACGGTGCCCGTAAGGGCCTGGCGGATACCGCGCTGAAGACCGCTAACTCGGGTTACCTGACCCGTCGTCTGGTGGACGTTTCGCAGGATGTTATCGTTCGCGAAGAGGACTGCGGCACCAAGCGCGGCTTGACCGTTGCCATTGCAGATAACTCTGCCGGCATCCGCGTCAAGCACGAGACCGTGGAGAACTCGGCGTACACCCGTACGCTGGCTACCGACGTCAAGAACGCTGAAGGCACCGTGCTGGCTACCGCCGGTTCGGATGTCGGCGACGTGCTGATCGACGAGCTGTACGCTGCAGGCGTGGATGAAATCCGCGTTCGCTCCGTGCTGACCTGCGACTCGGCTGTTGGAACCTGTGCTCTGTGCTACGGCCGTTCGCTGGCCAGCGGCAAGACCGTGGACATCGGCGAGGCTGTTGGCATTATCGCCGCGCAGTCCATCGGCGAGCCTGGTACCCAGCTGACCATGCGTACCTTCCACACCGGTGGTGTAGCGTCGGCTGACGATATCACCCAGGGTCTGCCTCGTATCCAGGAACTGTTCGAAGCCCGTACCCCTAAGGGTGTGGCTCCGATGTCCGAGGTTGCCGGTCGCGTGTCGATCGAAGACGACGAGAAGCAGCTGCGTGTTGTAGTTACTCCAGACAACGGCGACGAGAAGCAGGCCTACCCGGTTCTGCGCCGTGCTCGCCTGTTGGTTGAAGAGGGCGAAAGCATCGTTGCCGGTACCCAGCTCACCAGCGGTACCTTGGATCCGAAGCAGGTTCTTCGAGTCCTCGGCCCACGTGAGGCACAGAAGTTCCTGGTCCGCGAGGTCCAGGATGTGTACCAGTCCCAGGGTGTAGGCATCCACGATAAGCACGTGGAAGTCATCGTCCGCCAGATGCTGCGCCGCGTCACCGTCATCGAGTCCGGCGAGACCGACTTGCTGCCAGGCGAGTTGGCCGATCGTTCGCGCTTCACCGCTGCGAACCGCAAGGCCGTTTCGGAAGGCCAGCGTCCAGCTGCCGGCCGTGACGAGCTGATGGGCATCACCAAGGCATCGCTGGCCACCGATTCGTGGCTGTCGGCTGCTTCCTTCCAGGAAACCACTCGCGTCCTGACCCAGGCTGCGATGGAAGGCAAGGAAGATCCACTGCGCGGTCTGAAGGAAAACGTGATCATCGGTAAGCTGATCCCGGCCGGTACCGGTCTGGATCGCTACACCCAGGTCAACGTCGAGCCAACCGATGAAGCAAAGGCAACTTTGTTCACCGGCACCTCGGCCTTCTCTTCGGGCCTGTACGACGATGCGCTGGAAGGCGGGCTGTCGCCTGAATTCCGTGCCATCTCGATGGACGACTACGACCACGGCTCGGACTTCCGCTAAACCGGAAGCACTGTCACCGTAAGGTAGTTTGACCCAATGCCTGCCCGCACACTGTGCGGGCAGGCATTGGGCGTTTAACCGCCACAGTTCCCAGTGGTCTGCGTTCCGGGGCCTGCGCGCAACACGGGGTGAAAATAGTAGTCGATGAATCCACTGGGAGATTTAGGAACTAGTATTCGCCTTGATGCGGATCCGCTGGCAAGCCGGCAGCGGACATCCGCGGATTCAGGTGGTTTTCATCTGGCGGTCCCGTGGCGTTCAGCTGGGGTCGATAGCGTAGTCACTACCCAAACCGTCTCGATGGCGGCGGGGGCCAAGAGTGGCCTGGTCGGTGAGATAGCTTACTGTACATGGTGGCTCGGTGGATTAATGCTAGACTGAGATCAATTGTTTTATGTGTGGCAAAATGGACTCCGTCCGGGTTGCGGGTAGGTTGCGCAACGAATGCCACACTTTCGCACGCCTAGGGACTTTTGATTCTGAGTGCGCGGTAAAGCAAGCAGCTAGCTACATTGCGAAGCGCTAAAACTTTTCTAGGCTTAGGCGTTTTCGTCGTGTTGCCGAAGAACTTAGACAATGGAAGGACACGAAAGTGCCTACTATTCAGCAGCTGGTCCGCAAGGGCCGCTCGCCTAAGGTCGTCAAGACCAAGGCCCCTGCCCTTAAGGGCAACCCAATGCGCCGTGGCGTGTGCACCCGTGTGTACACCACCACCCCGAAGAAGCCAAACTCGGCTCTGCGTAAGGTCGCACGTGTGCGCCTTGCCGGTGGCGTCGAAGTGACCGCTTACATTCCAGGTGTCGGACACAATCTGCAGGAACACTCCATCGTGCTCGTTCGCGGTGGTCGTGTAAAGGACCTTCCAGGTGTTCGCTACAAGATTGTTCGTGGTGCTCTGGATACCCAGGGTGTGAAGGATCGTAAGCAGGCTCGTTCCCGCTACGGTGCAAAGAAGGATGGTAAGTAATGCCTCGTAAGGGTCCGGCGCCAAAGCGCCCACTAGTTTCTGATCCAGTCTTCGAATCCCCATTGGTCACCCAGCTGATCAACAAGGTTCTCGTAGACGGCAAGAAGTCCACTGCAGAGCGCATTGTTTACGGTGCACTCGAAGGTGCCGCAGCAAAGTCCGGCGCCGACGCTGTTTCGACCCTCAAGAAGGCTATGGACAACATCCGTCCAGCCCTCGAGGTTCGTTCCCGCCGCGTCGGTGGCGCTACCTACCAGGTTCCTGTTGAGGTCAAGCCAGGCCGTGCAACCGCACTGGCTCTGCGCTGGCTGGTTGGCTACTCGAAGGCTCGCCGCGAGAAGACCATGATCGAGCGTTTGATGAACGAGATCCTGGACGCATCGAACGGTCTGGGTGCCGCTGTGAAGCGTCGCGAAGACACTCACAAGATGGCCGAGTCCAACAAGGCCTTCGCACACTACCGCTGGTAAGAACCGCTCGGAAAAGCTGGGCATCAACCGATGCCCAGCAATTCCGGCCTCACCTTATAGGGAGACAACGTGGCACAGGACGTGCTTACTGACCTTAACAAGGTCCGCAATATCGGCATCATGGCTCACATCGATGCCGGTAAGACCACTACTACTGAGCGCATCCTTTTCTACACGGGTGTGAACCACAAGCTCGGTGAAACCCACGACGGTGCTTCGACCACCGACTGGATGGAACAGGAAAAAGAGCGCGGTATCACCATTACCTCCGCTGCTGTTACCTGCTTCTGGAACAAGAACCAGATCAACATCATCGACACCCCGGGCCACGTTGACTTCACCGTTGAGGTGGAGCGCTCGCTGCGCGTGCTCGATGGCGCCGTTGCCGTCTTCGATGGCAAGGAAGGCGTTGAGCCTCAGTCCGAGACCGTTTGGCGCCAGGCTGACAAGTACGACGTTCCACGTATCTGCTTCGTCAACAAGATGGACAAGCTGGGCGCTGACTTCTACTTCACCGTAGATACCATCATCCAGCGCCTTGGTGCCAAGCCGCTGGTTATGCAGCTGCCAATCGGCTCCGAGTCCGAGTTCACCGGTGTCGTTGACCTGCTGTCCATGAAGGCATTCGTTTGGGAAGGCGACTCCAAGGGTGACGTCACCATGGGCGCTGCTTACGAAACCCGCGAAATCCCTGCCGACTTGGTTGAGCGTGCTGAAGAGTACCGCGCCAAGCTGGTTGAAGATGTCGCTGAGGCATCCGAAGAGCTCATGGAGAAGTACCTCGAAGGTGAAGAAATCTCCGTTGAGGAACTCAAGGCTGGCATCCGCAAGCTGACCGTGAACTCGGAAGCTTACCCAGTATTCTGTGGTTCGGCCTTCAAGAACCGCGGCGTTCAGCCAATGCTGGATGCAGTCATCGACTTCCTGCCGAACCCACTGGACGTTGGCGCCACCATCGGTCACGATCCGAAGGACGAAGAAGTTGAGCTGACCCGCGAGCCTTCGGAGGACGCACCGTTCTCGGCACTTGCGTTCAAGATCGCCGCTCACCCGTTCTTCGGCCAGTTGAACTTCATCCGCGTTTACTCCGGCAAGGCAGAGTCCGGCGCACAGCTGCTGAACTCCACCAAGGGCAAGAAGGAACGCGTAGGCAAGCTCTTCCAGATGCACTCCAACAAGGAGAATCCGGTAGACGAGATCCACGCAGGTCACATCTACGCTGTGATCGGCCTGAAGGCCACCACCACCGGTGACACCCTATGTGATCCAGCCCACCCAATCGTTCTCGAATCGATGAGCTTCCCGGATCCAGTGATCTCTGTGGCCATCGAACCAAAGACCAAGGGTGACCAGGAAAAGCTGTCGACTGCTATCCAGAAGCTGTCGGCGGAAGATCCAACCTTCACCGTGTCCCTGAACGAAGACACCGGCCAGACCGTCATTGGCGGTATGGGTGAGCTTCACCTGGACATTCTGGTTGACCGCATGAAGCGCGAATTCCGTGTGGAAGCAAACGTTGGCAAGCCACAGGTTGCATACCGCGAAACCATCAAGAAGGCTGTGGAGAAGGTTGACTTCACCCACAAGAAGCAGACCGGTGGTTCGGGTCAGTTCGCAAAGGTCCAGGTCTCGTTCGAGCCTCTGGAAGTTGTTGACGGCGTCACCTACGAGTTCAAGAACGCCGTGACCGGTGGTCGTGTTCCTCGTGAGTACATCCCATCCGTTGACGCTGGTATCCAGGACGCAATGCAGTACGGTATCCTCGCAGGCTACCCACTGGTCGGTGTCAAGGCTACCCTCATCGATGGTGCTTACCACGATGTCGACTCCTCGGAAATGGCCTTCAAGATCGCTGGTTCGCAGGTATTCAAGGAAGGCGCACGCCGCGCTAACCCTGTTTTGCTTGAACCGCTGATGGCTGTTGAAGTCCGTACCCCGGAAGAGTACATGGGCGACGTTATCGGCGACCTGAACTCCCGTCGTGGTTCGATCAGCGAGATGTCCGACGCTGCTGGCGTCAAGGTCATCCGCGCTGGTGTGCCACTGTCGGAAATGTTCGGTTACATTGGTGACCTGCGTTCGAAGACCCAGGGTCGCGCAGTTTACTCGATGACCTTCGACAGCTACTCTGAGGTCCCGAAGGCAGTTGCCGACGAGATCATCCAGAAGTCCCGCGGCGAGTAATCGTCTCGGTATAAAAACCTGGCCGTGACCCCCTTAGCGGGGAAGTGGCCGATCGCGGGCCGGTTCCGTTGAAAAACGGAGCCGGCACCGCAAACGGCCAACGAGGGATTTGCATCACAATGCAGGCCCCGCAGAGGACCGGAATTTCCTAAATTATCCAAGCCCCCAGTAGACTATTTCTAGTTCGTTTGCGAACCGCGCAGACGAAGAATGTCTTCTGTAAATGTTTCTAGGAGGAACTTGTGGCAAAGGCAAAGTTCGAGCGCAACAAGCCGCACGTCAACATTGGTACCATCGGTCACGTTGACCACGGTAAGACCACTCTGACCGCGGCAATCTCCAAGGTTCTGGCTGACAAGTACCCAGACCTGAACGAACAGCGCGACTTCGCTAACATCGACTCGGCACCGGAAGAGCGCCAGCGCGGTATTACCATCAACATCTCGCACATCGAGTACCAGACCGAGAAGCGCCACTACGCACACGTAGACGCTCCAGGTCACGCTGACTATGTCAAGAACATGATCACCGGTGCTGCTCAGATGGACGGCGCAATCCTCGTTGTTGCCGCTACCGATGGCCCGATGGCTCAGACCCGCGAGCACGTTCTGCTGGCCCGCCAGGTTGGTGTTCCAACCCTGATGGTTGCACTGAACAAGTCGGACATGGTTGATGACGAAGAGCTGCTCGAGCTCGTGGAGATGGAAGTTCGCGAACTTCTGTCCTCGCAGGGCTTCGATGGCGATGACGCTCCAGTGATCCGCGTTTCGGGCCTGAAGGCTCTGGAAGGCGACGCAAAGTGGGTTGCAGCTATCGAGGAACTGATGGATGCAGCTGACAGCTTCATTCCAGACCCAGTTCGCGACCGCGACAAGCCATTCCTGATGCCAATTGAAGACGTCTTCACCATCACCGGCCGCGGTACCGTTGTTACCGGTCGCGCCGAGCGTGGCACCCTGGCTATCAACTCGGAAGTTGAGATTGTTGGCATCCGCCCAATCCAGAAGACTACCGTTACCGGTATCGAGATGTTCCACAAGCAGCTCGACGAAGCATGGGCTGGCGAGAACTGTGGTCTGCTGCTTCGCGGTCTGAAGCGCGACGATGTTGAGCGTGGCCAGGTTATCGTAGCCCCAGGCTCGATCACCCCACACACCAACTTCGAAGCTAACGTCTACATCCTGTCGAAGGACGAAGGCGGACGTCACAACCCGTTCTACTCGAACTACCGTCCGCAGTTCTACTTCCGCACCACCGACGTAACCGGCGTTATCACCCTCCCAGAGGGCACCGAAATGGTTATGCCTGGCGACAACACCGAAATGTCGGTTGAGCTGATCCAGCCAATCGCCATGGAAGAGGGCCTCGGCTTCGCAATTCGCGAAGGCGGCCGCACCGTTGGTTCGGGCAAGGTAACCACCATCACCAAGTAGTCTCTACTTGATGAGGTAGTTCCCTAGTGAACTGAAAAGAATCCCCCAGCACTTTTGTGCTGGGGGATTTTTTCGTTAAATACGAGCCCCAGCTAGTGAATATATCTAGAAGGTGGTCTAATTGGAGGGCGCGACAATTCGCTAAGTGGGGGAGTGGCATCAATGATGGGCTGGATCATCGTTTCTATCATCTTGGTTCTGTTGGCTTTCGGCCTCGGCCGGCGCCAGGGGAGTCGGGATAAATCGCAAAGCCAGCAGCAGCTTGATGCGCTGGGCGAAGCGTGGCAGCAAGGCTACGACGAGGCAGTGAAGTATCTGGGGCAACCCGGGCCGCCGGGTGCCGCGGCACCGGCTGCTGCCCAAGCGCCGGGGGTCCCCGCACATCCGCTCGAAGCGCAGCCTGCAAGCCGCAAAGATGCAGCGCCGGCCGCATCGATGGCACCTTCCAGCCAGCCATACCTCCAGCCAGCGGCGGCCGGTGCTGCCCCCGCGTACCGCGCGCCGCTCCCCACGGCCACCCTCCAGCCTGCTGCACCGGTTAAGCCAATCAAGGTGCTCACCAAACGCGAGCGCGAACTGCGCAACATCAACATCACGCTGTACGTCGCGGCCCTGATGATCGTTGCCGCCGGCGCACTCTTCCTGAGCTTCGCGCTTCCGCCACTGTCAAAGCTCATCGCCTTATTCCTGCTGTCTGCCGCTTTCTACGGCGGAGGCCTGGTCACCTTCGCAGTGAAACCGTCCTTGCGTCCGGCAGGAGCCGCCTTTGCCGGCACCGGGCTGGCTTTGTTGCCGCTGTGCGCCATCGCTACCTACAGCACGGTGAACATATCCGGCCCGGCGACCTGGCTGGTTTTCTCAGCCATCGGCACATTAGCCGTAGGCTACGCAACACTGACGTTCAAGTCCCGTGTTCTGGCGTGGGTTGCCGTGCTGATTCTGGTCAGCACCGCCATGGCCGGCGCGGCCGCGATGCAGCGTGGCGTCCTGTACTACATGCTGATCCTGCTGGTGCTCTCTATTGCGCTGATGCTCTTGGCGGTACGCAGCGAAAGGATCCGCCACTCAATCTTCTTCCGGGCCCTGCACGGCACCGCGCAGCTGCTGCCTGCGTTTGTCTTTGCGTTGTCGGTGATCCTCTTGGAGATGCTCGCCAGCCGGGATTTGTTCTGGATTTTCGCGTTGCTCACCGCCCAGTCGCTGCTCAGCGTCAGGCTGTTGCCCAACCTGCGGCTGCTGCGCTCCTACGCTGCCCGCGCTGCTTTCATGGCGATGCTCGTGGCCGGCTGCAACTACCTCGGTTTCTCCGCAACGAGCAGCTGGCTGGTGCTCGCCTTCGCCTTCGGGCTCCAAGCCGTAGCGGTATTGCTCTGCTCCACCGGCTACCAGCAGAGGCTGGGATTGGCGCGCAGGCACCTGCAAAGTGAACGTGCGGTGCTGTGGTGCTTAGCGGTGGCTTCGGTGATCGGCGCGTTTCTCTACGCGCAGGGCTTCGAGGCCTTCGTGCTCAGCTACATCGCGGTTCCGATCTTCATGGCGCTGGGCATTCCCGGCTTGCTGCGCAGCGCCAAGCTGGAAGTTGGAGTCATCGCGGTTCTTCCCCTGGTGGCGCTGGTAGATATGCAGAACCACAGTTGGCGCCCGCTGGTGGTATTCGCCCTGGCCCTGCTCGGGCTTTCGCTGGCTCAGCGCAACGCCCGGAACCTGCGCAGGGAAATGACGCTCCATGCGCGCTGGGTCGTTACCCTGGTTGGCGCAGGCGTGCTTGGTGCTGCGCTTGATGAGCTCACGGCTGGGGACTATGGAAATCCTGACGGCTCATCCCCGTTGATTGCGGTGCTCTTCGTGCTGTTCATCTTGTGGGCGGCGAATCTGGCGAGCCGTGCCGTGCTGGATTCCGGCATGGCGCAGGGGCACCGGCTGGGACTGGTGGGCGCTTCGGCTTTGCTTGGCGTGGTGCTGCTCTTCAGCCTGCGCCTGCTGACAACCGCTGACGACTATTCCTACGCCAGCGAAAGCACCGTGGTGTTCCTGGGTATCGGCGGCCTGGCGTGGTTCATCACTGGCCTTGTGCTCGCAGTTGGCCTGGTCATTGCCTCGGGTTGGCGGCTTCGCGATATTCCTGCACAGCGCCCCGAGCTGGAACAGCCGATCAATGTCATTGCGGCCTGCCTGCTGATCGGGCTTTATGCGCTCAGCTTCGGCAAGGAGATCTGGCCGCTGGCAATCCTCATCGGGGCGGCAACCTTGGGCTATTTCATCTGGAGCTTGCGCCGCAGCACCAATGCGCGGTGGAAGATCCTCTATGCAGCGTTGGCCCAAGTGCTCTTCAGTTCCATGGTGTGGTGGATTGCCTACAGCATGGAATTCGACATCCACGGCCGGTTCTGCCTGCTGCTGGTTTCGATAGCCGTCCCGCAGCTGCTCCGCTTGCTGGCTAGCATCCGCGACGGCAAAGCACTGCGCCGGGAATTGCGCTGGATGGCAGTGGGACTGCTGGCTGGCATTCCACTGGCGACGCTGGCCTACGGGCAGTTCGCGGGCGGCATGGATCGGGGAACGATCCTCTTGGCCTGCTTATTTTTCGGGCTGCACGGGCTGGCCGCGTTCAAGGCCGAGACCAGCTTGACGGTGGCCAAGCGACAGCTCTATCTATTTGCCCCGATCCTGGCACTGATCCTGCTGATCAGCATTCCGGCACTGGCCATGGAAGATGCGACCGGATGGGTCCGCTCTACGTGGTGGAGTTCCCAGGTTGCTTGCGCCATGCTGCTGGCCCTGAGCCTGGCGGCACTCGTGCTTGAATGGCGGTTGCGCGCCAACAAGTCGTACTCGATAGCCCTGGGCCTGGCCATCTTCCTTCCGGCGGCGTGGGCCGCCGCGTGGCAGGCGGGGTCGTGGTGGGCAGTGGGTGCGCACCTGCTGCTGGCCCTCGGCTTCATCCTGCTGGTGCACACGCGAAAGAGCGCCTGGTACGCGGCCGGAGCCGCCATCATGCTGTGCGTCGCTATCCTGCGTGCAGTCTTCGAGGTGCGGCAAGCCGGTGGGGCAGTGGTGCTAGCACCGATGGATGCCGCATGGGCGCTGGTTGGCGCGGGCCTCGCGCTGTACCTGCTCGCAATCTTCCACGGGCGAATGAAGGACCCAATTCCCGGCTATCCGGAATTCGGCTACCTCCATGCCGATCCGCCCGGCAGCGCCTCGCGCTTGTACTTCGCGGCAATGCTCCTGGCCCTGTTGCTGGCCGGTGGCATCGCCCATCTGGATGGCGGTGCGATTTGGCAGGTGGCCGGCGGAGCGCTGCTGGTCTTCGGCGTTGCGGTGCTGGTGCGGCTCTTTGAACTTCCGCGGCGGCTGGTGCCCTACGCGGTGGACGGCTTCATCCTCGTGGGAGCGCTGCTGGCGCTGGGCAGCTATGCCCAGATCCTTGGCACACCGCGGGCCAGCAACCTGGCGGCCTACGCCTGCATTGTTGCAGTAGTGCTGGTCGCGTGGCGCAATATCAGGGCCAACGCGCGATTGGAGAGGACATACCTGCTGGCCGCCTCGGTGGCCGGCAGCCTGGCCTTGCTCGCCGCACTGGTCCAATCCAATGGTGTTGCGCAGGCGATCGGCCTGGTCTTCTTCGGTGGATTGGTGGCCTGGGGCTTGAAGCTGGGGGAGCGGCTGTTCATTTGGTGGGGTGCGGCGGCTATCACCTTGTCCGTCTTGTGGTTCCTGCGCGATTTGGCATTCCTCTGGCTGGTGGTCATTGGCTTGGGGCTGATTGCGGCCGCGGTCTTCAAGCTGGTGAAGGTCGACAAGCAGAATTCGCTGCCGGTGAGGCCGCAAAACCCTGTTGATCCACCGATCCCCGCGGGGCAGGAGCCGTCCGGGCAGGACGGGCCGCGCCAGGTGTGAGGTCAAGATCACGGGCGCGGATAGGCATAAAAGATTTGCGCGATCGTTGCCGACCTGTCAGACTAGATAAGTTGCTTCAATGCAACCCGGTCCCCATTTATGGGGTAACCGGTCTGGTTTGAACGACCGGGATCGACTCTCACGCAGGATAATGCCTGGGGTTCGGGATCGATACGACTGCTTCAAACTATAAGGCCCTTCGATAAAGTGAAAACTTTGTGGGAGTGTTGTGACTGAAAATTTCACGACACGCCCGAGCGCGGGGGTCGGAGCCTCCTGCGGGTGAGGAACCCGGATCTGATCCGGATTCAGCCGCAGAGCAAGGCGTGCCGGTCTGCAAGGACCCGTATATAGGCACAGAAACTTTAGATAGTGCTAACAGAAAGAGGCATGACGCCATGGCGGGACAGAAAATCCGCATCCGGCTGAAGTCGTATGACCACGAGGTCATTGACGTTTCGGCCCGGAAGATCGTTGAGACGGTCACGCGCGCAGGCGCAACCGTAGTCGGCCCAGTGCCGCTGCCAACGGAGAAGAACGTGTACTGCGTTATCCGTTCGCCACACAAGTACAAGGACAGCCGTGAGCACTTCGAAATGCGCACGCACAAGCGTCTGATCGACATCGTCGATCCGACCCCGAAGGCTGTTGATTCGCTGATGCGTCTCGACCTGCCAGCGGATGTCAACATCGAAATCAAGCTTTAAGGGGAGGTGGCGAGAAAACTATGACCGCAACCCGTAATTTCAAGGGCCTGCTGGGCACGAAGCTCGGCATGACCCAGGTTTGGGATTCGAACAACAACCTGATCCCTGTCACCGTCGTGCAGGCTGATAGCAACGTTGTCACCAAGCTCATCAACGAAGAGCGCGATGGCTACACCGCAGTTCAGATCGGCTACGGCCAGATCGATCCTCGCAAGGTCACCAAGCCACTGGCTGGTCACTTCGAGGCTGCTGGCGTCACCCCACGTCGCCACTTGGTAGAACTGCGCACTGCAGACGCTGCCGAGTACACCGCAGGCCAGGAACTTTCCGTAGAGGTCTTCGAAGCCGGCCAGAAGGTCGACGTCGTAGGCACCTCGAAGGGTAAGGGCTTCGCCGGCGTTATGAAGCGTCACAACTTCCACGGTGTTGGCGCATCGCACGGTGCTCACAAGAACCACCGTAAGCCAGGTTCCATCGGCGGCGCATCGACCCCAGGTCGCGTTTTCCGTGGACAGAAGATGGCTGGTCGCATGGGTGCTGAGCGTGTTACCACTCAGAACCTGACCATTCACGCTATCGACGCTGAGAAGAACCTCCTGCTGATCAAGGGTGCCGTTCCAGGCGCCCGCGGCCGCGTCGTTCTCGTACGCAACGCCGTGAAGGGAGCATAAGTAAATGACTAAGGCACTTAACGTCGAACTGCCTGCAGAGATCTTCGACGTACAGACCAACGTCCCGCTGCTGCACCAGGTTGTCGTTGCACAGCTTGCTGCTGCCCGCCAGGGTACCCACAAGACCAAGGACCGCTCCGAGGTTTCGGGTGCAGGTCGCAAGCCGTTCAAGCAGAAGGGTACCGGCCGCGCCCGTCAGGGTTCGATCCGTGCTCCGCACATGACCGGCGGTGGCATTGTCCACGGTCCAACCCCACGTGATTACTCGCAGCGTACCCCGAAGAAGATGAAGGCTGCTGCACTGCGCGGCGCCCTGTCTGATCGCGCACGCTTCGATCGCGTTCACGTGATTGAGAACTTGGTTGCTGGCGAAACGCCTTCGACCAAGGATGCTCTGGCTACCTTGCGTTCGCTCACCGAGCGCAAGAACCTGCTTGTCGTCATCGATCGCGCCAACGATGTTGCAGCCCTTTCGGTTCGCAACCTCGTCAATGTGCACGTTCTGTACGTCGACCAGCTGAACACCTACGATGTTCTGGTTTCGGATGACGTAGTCTTCACCAAGGCTGCCTTCGATGCCCTGGTCCAGAAGGAGGAAGCCAAGTGAGCGCGTTCTCAAAGGCTCCACACGACGTGGTCATCGCACCTGTCGTATCGGAAAAGAGCTACGGTCTGATCGATCAAGGTCAGTACACCTTCGAGGTGGCACCAAGCTCCAACAAGTCGGAAATCAAGTACGCCGTTGAAGCGATCTTCAACGTCAAGGTTGACTCCGTAAACACCATCAACCGAGCTGGTAAGCGCAAGCGCACCCGCTTCGGGTGGGGATCGCGCAAGAGCACCAAGCGCGCCATCATCACCTTGAAGGACGGCTCGATTGACATCTTCGGCGGTCCGCTTTCCTAAGCGGAGACCACTTTAACGAGGAATATTAATAATGGGAATTCGTAAGTACAAGCCGACTACCCCGGGCCTTCGCGGCTCGTCGGTAGCCGACTTCGCAGAAATCACCCGATCGACTCCGGAAAAGTCGTTGGTTCGTCCCCTGACCAAGTCAGGCGGCCGTAACAACACCGGTAAGATCACCACCCGTCACAAGGGTGGCGGACACAAGCGCGCCTACCGTGTTATCGACTTCCGTCGTCACGACAAGGACGGCGTTCCGGCAAAGGTCGCTCACATCGAGTACGACCCGAACCGTACCGCTCGTATCGCACTGCTCCACTACGTGGACGGCACCAAGCGCTACATCATCGCACCGAACAACCTCAAGCAGGGTGACCCAATTGAGGCCGGCGCAAGCGCCGACATCAAGCCAGGCAACAACCTGCCACTGCGTAACATCCCGGTTGGTACCGTGATTCACGCTGTTGAGCTTCGCCCAGGCGGCGGCGCTAAGATGGCTCGTTCCGCTGGTGCATCGATCCAGCTGGTAGCCCGTGAGGGCCGCTACGCCCAGCTGCGTTTGCCTTCGGGTGAAATCCGCAACGTTGATGTGCGCTGCCGCGCAACCATCGGCGAAGTTGGCAACGCTGAGCAGATCAACATCAACTGGGGCAAGGCCGGCCGTATGCGCTGGAAGGGCGTACGCCCAACCGTTCGCGGTGTTGTCATGAACCCAGTTGACCACCCACATGGTGGCGGTGAGGGCAAGACCTCCGGTGGTCGTCACCCGGTCAACCCTAACGGTAAGCGTGAGGGACGCACCCGTCGTCCAAACAAGGAAAGCGACAAGCTCATTGTGCGTCGCCGCAAGACCGGCAAGAACAAGCGATAGGAGCCTGGAAACATGCCACGCAGCCTGAAGAAAGGCCCCTTCGTCGATCAGCACCTGTTCCTAAAGGTCGTTGCTGAAAACGATAAGGGCACCAAGAACGTCATCAAGACGTGGTCCCGCCGTTCGATGATCATCCCGGACATGCTGGGACACACCATCGCCGTACACGACGGTCGCAAGCACATTCCTGTGTTCGTAACCGAATCGATGGTTGGACACAAGCTCGGAGAGTTTGCCCCCACCCGTACGTTCCGTGGCCACGTGAAGGACGACAAGAAGGGCAAGCGCCGCTAGGCCCCGCAAGGGTACTAGTATCGCTTAGCACTTCTTCGATAGACGAGAGAAGGATAGCAATGGAAGCCAAGGCAATTGCGCGTCACATCCGCGTAACGCCTATGAAGGCCCGGCGCGTCGTCAACCTTGTTCGTGGTCTGCAGACCAACGAAGCACTGGCCATCTTGAAGTTTGCCCCACAGGCAGCTTCGGAGCCGGTATACAAGGTTGTCGCATCGGCAGTGGCTAACGCCCGTGCCGCCGCGGACCGCGCAGGTGAAGCATTCAATGAGGACGAGCTGTTTATCAGCGAAGCGTTTGTTGACGAAGGTCCGACCATGAAGCGGTTCCAGCCGCGTGCACAGGGTCGCGCATTCCAGATCAAGAAGCGCACCAGCCACGTGACTGTGGTTGTTTCAACCACGCAGAAGGGTGGGGAGAACTAAATGGGACAGAAGATTAACCCGAACGGTTTCCGTCTCGGCATCACCACCGATCACGTTTCCCACTGGTTCGCTGATTCCAGCAAGCCAGGCCAGCGTTACGCTGACTACGTGAAGGAAGATGTCCAGATCCGCGCCCTGCTGTCTAACGGCATGGATCGCGCTGGCATCGCCCGCGTCGAGATCGAGCGTACCCGTGACCGCGTACGTGTGGATATCCACACTGCACGTCCAGGTATCGTCATTGGTCGTCGCGGCGCAGAAGCTGACCGTATTCGTGGCGAGCTGGAAAAGCTCACCAAGAAGCAGGTTCAGCTGAACATCCTCGAGGTCAAGAACCCTGACATGGAGGCCATGCTGGTCGCCCAGGGCATCGCCGAGCAGCTTGCTTCACGCGTGGCTTTCCGCCGTGCGATGAAGAAGGCAATGCAGTCGGCAATGCGCGCTGGTGCCAAGGGCATCCGCGTTCAGTGCTCCGGTCGACTTGGCGGCGCAGAAATGTCCCGCAAGGAGTTCTACCGCGAAGGCCGTGTGCCACTGCACACCCTGCGCGCGAACATCGACTTCGGCAAGTTCGAAGCCAAGACCACCTTCGGCCGTATCGGCGTGAAGGTCTGGATCTACAAGGGTGACGTAACCGCCAAGGAACTGGCTGCACAGCAAGCTGCTGCTCCAGCTCGTGGCGGCCGCGGTGGCGGCAACGACCGTCCACGTGGCGGCGAACGCCGTCGTCGTAACGATCGCAAGGGCGCTGCAGCTCCGGCTGCGGAAGGAGGACAGGCTTAAATGCTTATCCCACGTCGTGTGAAGTTCCGCAAGCAGCACCACCCAAAGCGTTCGGGTGCTGCCAAGGGCGGTACCACCGTTGCTTTCGGTGAGTACGGCATCCAGGCGTTGACCCCGGCTTACGTGACTAACCGTCAGATCGAAGCCGCTCGTATCGCCATGACCCGTTACATCAAGCGTGGCGGTAAGGTCTGGATCAACATCTACCCAGACCGTCCGCTTACCAAGAAGCCTGCCGAAACCCGCATGGGTTCCGGTAAGGGTTCGCCGGAGTGGTGGGTCGCCAACGTAAAGCCAGGACGAGTCATGTTTGAACTCGGTGGCGTCAGTGAAGAGGTAGCTAAAGAGGCATTGCGTCTTGCAATCCACAAGCTGCCAATGAAGGCACGCATCGTGCGTCGTGAAGGTGGTGAATAGGGATGTCTATCGGCTCGAAAGACCTTAGCATTGAGTCCCTGGACGGCTTCGATACCGCTCGTTTGAACGAGGAATTGAAGAAGGCCAAGGCAGAACTGTTCAACCTGCGTTTCCAGTCGGCTACCGGCCAGCTGGATTCCCACGGGAACCTGAAGACCATCAAGCGCGATATTGCACGCATTTACACTGTGCTGCGCGAGCGCGAGCTGGGCATTCGTCAGGATGTCGTTGTTCCGGTTGAAGAAACCAAGAAGGATTCCAAGTAATGAGCGAGAAGGAGAACGGTGTGGATAACGCTACCGAGCGTAACGACCGCAAGACCCTCCGTGGTTACGTGGTATCTGACAAGATGCAGAAGACCATCGTCGTAGACGTTGAGGACCGTGTTAAGCACGCCCTTTACGGCAAGGTCATGCGTCGCAACAAGAACGTGAAGGCTCACGACGAGAACAACGACGCCGGCATCGGCGACTTGGTTGTCATCGCTGAGACCCGCCCGCTGTCTGCTGACAAGCGCTGGCGTCTCGTTGAGATCGTGGAGAAGGCTAAGTAAGCTTTCGCTTCGATTTCACGGATCTCGTGATTGAAGAATGCCCCGAACACTTCGCAAGAAGAGTTCGGGGCATTTCTGTCTTAAAAAGCAGTGAATAAAATGCCACACTGGACTATGGAACAGATCAGGAAACTGCGTCCCGCTGGCCTTGTCAACTCCCCAGCTTTCAGCCACGTAGCCATCGTCCCGCCGGGTGCCACGACTATCTATGTTGGCGGGCAGAACGCCGTAGACGGCACAGGGCAGCTGATCGGAGCCGGGGATGCCGCAACGCAGGCGACCAAGGCACTGGGAAACGCCAAGCTCGCACTGGCGGCGGCCAGCGCGGGATTCCAGGATGTAGTGCAGTGGAACGTGCTGCTGGTGGAAGGAACCGACGTCAACAGCGTCTATGGAGCCTTAGGTGAACAGTTGGCAGCCACTGAACCACCCCTGGTGTCTGCAGCCTTCGTTGCGAAGCTCGGTGTGCCAGGTGCGCTGGTTGAAATCAGTGCCGTGGCGACGGTACTGCCAGACTAGCTCCGGCCCTTTCGATAGGTATCAGGGGAGTAGCCCAAGACTTTGCGGAAGTCTGCCGCTAGATGGGCTTGATCCGCATACCCCATTTCCGCTGCGATGCCAGCGATAGAAACTGCAGTGTCCGCGCGCAGCCGATGAGCTGCCTCTTGCAAACGGTACCGCCGAATCACCGCCAGCGGAGCCAGTCCCAAATACCTTTCCGAAATCCGTTGCAGACTGCGTGTACTGAGCGACAAGCGATGGGCCAGTTGGGAGACCCTTACGATTCCGCGCTCCGCTGCGACGGTGTCGAGCAGCTTATTAGCTTGGAGGCCAGAACTTGTGGCTGCTGGAAGGTGAGCGGTGAGCCACGAATCGAAGAGCTCGGCACAGGCCGAACCGGAGTTCCCGTGGCCGGGTTGAGTCTTCATCCTTGTTATCGAGGCCAGCAGCCCAGGTGCGCTGAACTGGATTTCCTGGTCCAGCAACTCTGCGGGGGACACATTGAGAGCCTGCGCAGCCGCTGGGCGCAACAAGGCGGAGACTGCCCAACTGCTCCCGGCCAGGTCGCGGTGCGAAGCGCCGCTGGCCGGGCCGGATAGCGTAATGCCTTCTGGCTCAATGACCAGATTCATTTGCGGAAAGGGCAGGAGTTCTTGCCGTGAGGTACGTCCGGGCGCGATGTTCCAATCCACCAGCCAAAACCAGGAGACCAATTCCTGCAGTCCTGGACCGGGGGAGAATCGCTCGATTGCCGGTAGCCGGGCAGGATAGAGAACGCCTCGCGGATCCGGTGCTGATTCCATGGCCTCTACCACCCGTGCAGGTTGTCGCATATCTACAAGAACCAGCGTGCCACACAGACTAGCCTAGGGACATGGAAAATCAAGATGAAGTCACGCAAGGTGTGACGGGAATGCATACAACTGCCGGTGTCCCTCATGGATTCACCAGTCTGACGCCATTCTTGGCTGTGCCCAACGCAAGGGCAGCGCTGGGGTTCTATGAAGAAGTATTCGGTGCGACAGTGGTAGATTCCACCGAAATGGGAGGCGTTGTCGTGCATGCAGAAATTGCATTCGGCAATGGCCGTTTGCAGATCGGGGAACCTTCGCCGGCCTACGGACTAGTCAGCCCGCCAGCTGCGCCGAATGCCTGCTATTCCTTGGGTTTCTACTGCGAAAACGCAGATGAGGTGGTGGCCAGGGCCGAGGCTGCCGGTTCCAGTATCCGAGAACCACTGGGCAACTTCGTCTCGGGTGACCGCTTCGCTTCGATTCTGGATCCCTTCGGTGTGCGCTGGTCCATCATGTCCAGGGTGGAAGACCTGTCGCTGGAAGAGAGCGCCCAGCGCGTCGCGCAGTGGGCCTCGCAGCAGTGATGAAGAAGCCAAGGGCAGTCGCAATCGCATCGAGCCGCTATCGTACCTAGGCGGAAGTGTCCTTGCCGGAATTGTCATCTGCTTCGAATAGGCTCGGATGATGATGACGATGACGCGTGCCCGAAAACCTTCCCTGGGATGGCCTATGGGTACGCTTCTTGTTGCTTCCCTAGCTATTGGCATACTCCCGTATCTGGGTTTCCCCGGTGCAGGATTGATTCCCAAGCTTCAGGCATTCCAGCCATATCTGTTGCTCTTCCCGGCAGTGGTTCTGGTTATCGGGCTACTGCGCAAGCAATGGCTCATCAGCGGGTTCGTGCTGGTGTTCCTGCTCTGCGGTACACTGCCCAACGTGCAATGGAGCTCTCCCGCTGGCCAGACCGGAAACGGCAGCTCCGAGCTGGTTCTCCTATCGTTCAATGCCCTGAAGGCAGGAGCGAATCCGGCGCAGCTCGCTGAACTGATCAGGGACACGGATCCGCAGATTCTCGTCCTTGTTGAAACCAGCGAACCAATGCACCAGCAACTCGCAGGGCTGGACGCGCTGGATGGATTTGGCTATCGGAGCCAAGAGGCACCCGCCGGGGGAGAACGGGATACCGTGATTTTCTCAAAGTACCCATTGCAGGAACGCTCCACCGATCTGGATTCAGCGGACACCGGTTGGTACTCCTTGCCGGTTGCCGATGTGCAGGCACCCGGTGGGATCGTGCGGGTGGCCGGCATCCATGTCTATCCGCCGGTTGGCGTTGCGCAACGATGGAGCCAGGGCTTGGAAGCAGTCATCGACTGGTCGAATCAGCAGCGTGATCATCCCGTTATCCTTGCTGGCGACTTCAACTCAGTTCGCTCCCATCCAGGATTCCGTGCCCTGGGGGACGGGTATGCGCAGGCTGATGGAATCTGGCCCCGCGCGACCTGGCCAGCCAGCCGGAGCTTCCCGCTATTGATCGGCATTGACCATATCGTGGCGAAGGGCCTGTCCATCACGGGCTCTTCTTCTCACATCATCGACGGCTCGGATCATCTTGCGGTGAGCGCCACGGTCGAATTCCGTCGCTGAGCAATGATTCCTGCCGGTGACGGCCGGATGCTGGAGCTGCCCAGGGCTGACCGAAAAATAATTTCACTTTTGGCGATTCAGCCGCTTTTTATCTTCTGTGGCGCATGGGCTACCTCGAATGACACTCTGATGCCACCGCAAGCGACCAGTTGCCCAGCTGGATGGCAGTACCAAAACCCCGAAATTCAGCGAATCTGCGGTGTCCTTGGTGTGACGAACGACGCTCGCTTTTCTCTTACCACACCATTTCGGATTCGCGCCACTCTAGGCTAGACTTAAGAATCTGTGCGCATCATGCCCGGGGACTATCCACCTTCGACATAATGCAGTGCGGTCCAAATCCGTTTGGCCGCGCAAGTGCAGCCTCGATATTTTACGCCTCGGCCCTGCCGGCATTTGGGATCAGCATTCGGTGCGCCCGCGCCAGTGGGGGTAAGCGATACGTATCGTGGAGACCATATCCGTTCCGCAAGGCTCATTCATGAGAACCAGCGAGACGACAGGAGTAAGAAGTGATTCAGCAGGAGTCGCGACTTAAGGTTGCCGATAACACTGGTGCTAAGGAAATCCTTACCATTCGTGTTCTTGGTGGCTCGAAGCGTCGCTACGCAAGCATTGGCGACACCATTGTCGCTACCGTCAAGGATGCAATTCCTGGCGGCAACGTAAAGAAGGGCGACGTCGTAAAGGCAGTCGTCGTTCGCACCAAGAAGGAAATCCGTCGTGCAGACGGTTCCTACATCAAGTTCGACGAGAACGCTGCAGTTATCCTCAAGGGTGACGCTGCCGATCCTCGTGGTACTCGTATTTTCGGCCCAGTGGGCCGCGAGCTTCGTGACAAGAAGTTCATGAAGATCGTTTCGCTGGCTCCGGAGGTGCTGTAACCATGGGCGCAAAGATCAAGAAGGGTGACCTGGTTCAGGTCATCGCTGGCAAGGAACGTGGCTTGCAGGGCAAGGTCCTGAAGGTCATTACCGAGTCCAACCGCGTGCTGGTCGAAGGCGTTAACCGCGTCACCAAGCACACCAAGGCAGGTCAGACCGAATCCGGTTCGACCACCGGCGGCATCGAGGTTGTCGAGGCTCCAGTGCACGTTTCCAACGTTGCAGTGGTTGACCCAGAGACCAAGAAGCCAACCCGCGTCGGCTTCCGCGAGGAAACCGTAGAAAAGAACGGCGTGTCCAAGACTGTACGCGTTCGTTACGCCAAGGCTTCCGGAAAGGATCTGTAATGACTGAAGCAGCCACCAAGATCCAGCCACGTCTGAAGGCTAAGTACGCAGCTGACATCCGCCCTGCCCTGCAGGAGCAGTTCAACTACGCCAACCCAATGCAGGTACCATCCCTGACCAAGGTTGTCGTGAACATGGGTGTTGGCGAAGCAGCCAAGGACTCGAAGCTCATTGAAGGCGCCGTACGCGACCTGACCGCAATTACCGGTCAGAAGCCAGTGGTTACCAAGGCCCGCAAGTCGATCGCACAGTTCAAGCTGCGCGAAGGCATGCCAATCGGTACCCACACCACCCTGCGTAACGATCGCATGTGGGAATTCGTCGACCGCCTGATCACCCTGGCACTGCCTCGTATCCGCGACTTCCGCGGCTTGAGCGACCGCCAGTTCGATGGCAATGGCAACTACACTTTCGGTCTGACCGAACAGTCGATGTTCCATGAAATCGATGTGGACAAGGTTGACCGCGTACGTGGTATGGACATCACTGTCGTTACCACCGCCAAGACTGATGACGAAGGCCGTGCCTTGCTTAAGGCTCTGGGCTTCCCATTCAAGACCAACAACTAATCTCACTACGTTACAGGTCCGCTAAGGAAACCGTAACGAGGAAGGGCTGAAGCCCACATGTCTATGACAGATCCAGTCGCAGATATGCTGACTCGTCTGCGCAACGCCAACTCGGCTTACCACGACACTGTGTCGATGCCGTCGAGCAAGCTGAAAGTGCGCATTGCTAACATCCTCAAGGAACAGGGCTACATCGCCTCGTTCGAGGAAGTAGCAGCAGAAGTCGGCAAGACTCTGACTATCACTTTGAAGTACGGCCCATCGCGCGAGCGTTCGATCGCTGGCGTACGCCGTATCTCCAAGCCAGGTCTTCGCGTTTACGCAAAGTCCACCAACCTGCCTCACGTGCTCGGTGGTCTTGGTATCGCTATCCTGTCCACCTCCTCCGGTCTGCTTACTGACCGTCAGGCTGCAAAGAAGGGCGTGGGTGGGGAAGTCCTCGCCTACGTCTGGTAACGGGAAAGGGGAAACATACAATGTCACGTATTGGACGTCTTCCGATTTCCGTACCTGCCAACGTTGAGTTGAACGTCGACGGCCAGCTGGTCGCCGTCAAGGGTCCTAAGGGTGAACTTTCGATCACCGTTAAGGCTCCAATCACCGTTGCCAAGGACGAGAACACTGTTACCGTCAGCCGCCCGAACGACTCCCGCGAGGCTCGTTCGCTGCACGGTCTGACCCGTACCTTGATCAGCAACATGATCACTGGTGTAACCGATGGTTACGAGAAGAAGCTCGAAATCCACGGTACCGGTTACCGCGTACAGGCTAAGGGTGCCGAGCTGGAGCTTGCTCTGGGCTACTCGCACCCAGTGAAGGTTGCTGCCGTTGAGGGCATCACCTTCTCGGTCGAGGGCAACAACAAGATCACCGTTGCCGGTATCGACAAGCAGCACGTCGGTGAAGTTGCCGCTAACATCCGCAAGCTGCGCAAGACCGAGCCTTACAAGGGCAAGGGCATTCGCTACGCTGGCGAGATCATCCGCCGCAAGGTCGGAAAGGCTGGTAAGTAATCATGGCTATCGGAATCAAGGGCAAGAGCAAGTCCGCTCAGCGCGGTCGTCGTCATCAGCGTTTGCGCAAGCACATCGTTGGTACCTCCGTTCGTCCACGCCTGGTTGTCAACCGCTCGGCTCGTCACATCTTCGTACAGATCGTAGACGACTCGCAGGGTATCACCCTGGCCAGCGCATCGACCATGGAAGCAGATCTTCGCGCAAGCGATGCCGACAAGACCGCAAAGTCCAAGCGCATTGGTGAGCTCGTTGCAGAGCGCGCCAAGGCTGCTGGCATCGAAGCAGTTGTCTTCGACCGCGGTGGCAACAAGTACCACGGTCGCGTGGCTGCTGTTGCTGACGGCGCACGTGAAGGTGGGCTGGCACTGTGAGCGAAGCAACTAACAAGAAGGAAACTCAGGTGTCTGAAGCTACTGAAGCAGTCGAGACTGCATCGGCTCCCGCTACCGAGAACGCAGGATCCCGTCGCGGCGAAGGCCGCGGTCGTGGTGAAGGCCGTGGACGTGGCGAAGGCCGCGGTCGTGGTCGTGACCAGAAGGATAGCCGCAACGAAGACAAGGACAAGTTCCTTGAGCGCGTTGTAGCTATCAACCGCGTCTCCAAGGTCGTCAAGGGTGGTCGTCGCTTCAGCTTCACCGCACTTGTGGTCGTTGGCGACGGCAACGGTATGGTCGGCGTTGGCTACGGTAAGGCCAAGGAAGTTCCTGCTGCTATCGCAAAGGGCGTAGAAGAGGCCAAGAAGTCCTTCTTCCGCGTTCCACGCGTTGGCACCACCATTCCACACCTGGTCAAGGGTGAGGCCGCCGCTGGCGTTGTCTTGCTCCGTCCAGCAGCTCCTGGTACCGGTGTTATCGCCGGTGGCCCAGTGCGCGCCGTGTTGGAATGCGCAGGCATCCACGACATCCTGTCGAAGTCGATGGGTTCGCAGAACCAGATCAACATCGTTCAGGGCACCATTGCTGCACTGAAGGCTCTGGAAGAGCCTGAAGCTGTTGCAGCTCGCCGCGGTCTTCCGCTGGACGAGGTTGCACCAGCAGCAATGCTGCGTCACATCCAGGCCCAGAAGGCAGGTGCTTAATCAATGGCTAAGAACATTGTTCCAAGCGATGCCAAGCTGGCAATCACCCAGGTCAAGTCCATCATTGGTGGAAACCAGAGCCAGCGCGACGTTGTTCGCTCGCTGGGTCTGAAGCGCATCGGTCACACCGTTGTTCGCACCGCCGATCCTGTGACTGTTGGCATGGTCAACAAGGTCCCACACCTGCTGAAGGTCGAGGAGGCGAAGTAGAGATGGCTGAAGAAAAAGCACTTAAGGTTCACCACCTGCGCCCAGCTGAGGGTGCCAAGACCGCTAAGACCCGCGTGGGTCGCGGTGAGGGCTCCAAGGGTAAGACCGCAGGTCGCGGTACCAAGGGTACCAAGGCTCGTTACCAGGTGAAGGCAGGCTTCGCAGGTGGTCAGCTTCCGCTGCACATGCGTCTGCCAAAGCTGCGCGGCTTCAAGAACCCATTCCGCGTCGAGTTCCAGGTTGTAAACCTGGACAAGATCTCGGAACTGTTCCCAGAAGGTGGCGAAGTCACCGTCGAGGCACTGGTTGCCAAGGGCGCCGTTCGCAAGAACCAGCCTGTCAAGGTGCTGGGCACCGGCGACATCACGGTTAAGGTTGACGTGAAGGTTAACGCCTTCTCGACTTCCGCTTCCGAGAAGATCGCTGCTGCTGGCGGCTCGGCAAACACCCTCTAATACAGGGTCAAGCCTTTGAATGGTCCCGGTTCGCGTTGAGCAATCAACGTGAACCGGGACTTTCTTTTTCTCTCGGCGAAACATTCTAAGATTTCTTATAATTGCTTGGCTGATTAGTCGGTTTAGGATCATTCCTGCAAACATTTGTGTGCATTTCGTGTGGCGCATTTGGCAGGATTGCCTAACAGACCGCTAGAATCGTTAGGTCTGGGAAGAATCTCTTCCTCAGGCTCAAGCACTTACTTCAGGAGGACGCTTGTTCAGCGCCATAGCCCGAGTTTTTCGGACGCCTGATCTGCGCAACAAGTTGCTGTTCACGCTTGGGATCATTGCGATCTATCGTGTCGGTGTATTCATTCCCGCTCCGGGCATTGATTACAGCAACGTTCAGCAGTGTCTGGCAATGGGTGAAACCACCGGTGGACTTTATTCATTCGTGAACCTGTTCAGCGGCGGCGCCCTGTTGCAGGTCTCGGTTTTCGCAATGGGAATCATGCCGTACATTACTGCGGCAATTATCGTCCAGTTGCTGCGTGTGGTGATCCCGCACTTCGAGGCCCTGCACAAGGAAGGCCAGGCCGGCCAGGCCAAGATGACGCAGTACACGCGTTACCTGACCATCGCCTTGGCACTGCTTCAGGGAACCACCTTGGTCACCCTGGCCCGTACCGGCAGCCTGTTCCCAAGCTGTACCCTTCCGCTGGTCCCGGATGACTCGTTGATTGTCATCCTGCTGATGATCATCACCCTTACCGCAGGCACCGGCCTGATCATGTGGATGGGCGAGTTGATCACCGAGCGCGGCATCGGCAACGGCATGTCCATCCTGATCTTCATCTCCATCGCTTCGGGTTTCCCATCCTCGATGGGCGCCATCTTCCAGGCGCAGGGCATCATGACCTTCATTGGCGTGCTGCTGGTGGGCTTGTTGATTGTTGCTCTGGTGGTCTTCGTCGAGCAGTCCCAGCGACGTGTTCCGGTGCAGTACGCCAAGCGCACCGTGGGACGCCGCACCGTGGGCGGCACCTCCACCTATATTCCTTTGAAGCTGAATATGGCGAACGTGATCCCAGTGATCTTCGCCAGCTCCATCCTGGCTTTGCCGCAGATGATCGTTCAGTTCAACCAGAACGATGATGGCACCTTGCCCCAGTGGGCGATGTGGCTGCAGGAGCACTCGGCGACTTCATCGCCGTGGTACATGCTGGTGTACACCTTGATGATCATCGGCTTCACCTACTTCTATGTTGCGATTACCTTCAACCCTGAAGAGGTCGCCGACAACATGAAGAAGTACGGCGGATTCATTCCGGGCATTCGTGCTGGTCGTCCGACCGCCGATTACCTGCAGTACGTGATTTCCCGTATTACCTTCCCGGGCGCGTTGTACCTTGCGTTCGTTGCGTTGATCCCGCTGATTGCCTTCGTGCTGTTCAACGCTGACCAAAGCTTCCCATTTGGCGGTACATCGATCCTGATTATGGTTGGTGTGGGTTTGGAAACCGTCAAGCAAATCAATGCTCAAATGCAGCAACGGAACTATGAAGGGCTTCTGCGATGAGTCGACTGCTTATTATTGGACCACCCGGTGCCGGCAAAGGCACCCAGGCCGTAAAGATCTCCGAGCGCTTGGACATTGTCGCCATCTCGACCGGCGACATCTTCCGTGCCAACGTCAAGGGCGGCACCCCGCTGGGTCTCGAAGCCAGCAAGTACATTGACAACGGAGACTTTGTACCTGATTCGGTCACCAACAACATGGTTGAAGACCGCCTGAACCAGGACGATGTCGCCAAGGGCTTCCTGCTCGATGGCTACCCGCGCACCAGTGCGCAGGTGGACGCGCTGGATGCGATGCTGGCCAACAAGGGCATTGCCCTGGACGCAGTGCTGCAGCTGACCGCTGATGACGACGAGCTGGTAGCCCGTCTGCTGAAGCGTGCGCAGATCGAAGGCCGCGCCGATGACACCGAAGAGGTCATCCGCCACCGCCTGGGCCTGTACAACGACGAGACTCGCGTCGTTGTGGAGCGCTACGAGGAACGCGGCATCGTGCGCAAGGTCGACGGCCTGGGCGCTATCGACGAAGTCACCGAGCGTGTTCTTGCAGCGTTGAACGTCAACGCCTAGACACAAGCGCTACAACGCGCAGGGACCGTGCAGCAACAATGGATGTTGCAGCCCGGTCCCTGCGCACTTTTTGCATTGATGGACCTTGCGGTTGCCGGCAGCGGCACGCGGCAAGGACATCACACTTTGAGGCAGGGGAATCACATTGGCTTTAGGACAGCCGAAAATCGAGTACAAATCCAACTCCGAGATCCTGAAGATGCGCCAGGCCGGATTGGTGCTGGCTGAAGCGCTGGACGAAGCCGTTGCGATGGCTCGGCCCGGGGTGCGGACCGAAGAGATCAACCAGGCCTTTGGCAAGGTGCTCGAACGCCACAACGCGACCAGCAACTTCCTTGGCTACCATGGCTTCCCAGCGAACATCTGCGCTTCGGTCAATCACGAGGTAGTCCACGGCTTCCCATCGGACTACGAGCTGAAGGACGGCGACGTGCTGAAGATCGATGGCGGCGCCATCATCGACGGCTGGCACTCCGACTCGGCACGCACCGTGCTGGTGGGCGAGAACATCGACCCAGCTGACCAGCGCCTGAGCGACATCACCGAGCAGGCCATGTGGGCCGGCATCGCCGCGGCGGCCAACGCACGCTTCATCGGCCAGATCGGCCAGGCCATCGATGACTTCGTCACCAGCCAGCCAGGCGACGAGCTGGGCATCCTCGAGGATTACTGCGGCCATGGCATCGGTTCGCAGATGCACATGGCACCGGATGTGCTGAACTACAACTCCGGGCACCGAGGCCCGCGCATCAAGCCGGGCATGTGCTTGGCCATCGAGCCAATGCTGGTTCGCGGTGGTATCGAAACCTCCGTGCTGGAAGACGACTGGACTGTTGTCACCAACGACAAGTCCAACGCCTCGCAGTGGGAGCACACCGTGGCATTCCACATGGGCGGCATCTGGGTATTGACCGCGCACGATGGGGGAGCGGCCGGGCTGGCCCCATTCGGCGTCACCCCATCGCCGATCCAGGGCTAGCACCAGCCTGGAAATCATCGGATCCAGTACGCCACATGGCTGTGGCGTGCTGGATCTAACATTTTAAATGTCAATGAACGATTGGCACTGTGTGGACTAATGCCGTATCGTTGTTTGTTGGTTCCTGATTTAATTGCGCCTAAAACCCTCGGGTTTTCGGTACAGGGATCAAGGACCAGAACCAATTACTTGTTGGTGGAAATTGCCAACAAAAAAAGTTAGCGGGGAAAATGGGCAAGAAGGAAGGCGTCATCCAGGTAGAGGGCACCGTCTCGGAAGCACTGCCGAACGCGATGTTCCGCGTGGAGCTGCCGAATGGACACGTAGTGCTCGCCACTATCTCGGGTAAGATGCGTCAGCACTACATTCGAATCCTCCCAGAGGACCGAGTGCAGGTTGAAATGAGCCCATACGACCTCAACCGAGGTCGCATCGTTTACCGCTACAAGTAAATCTGCAGAATCCAAGACTTTCCCAGCGTGCGAAGCGCAATCTTGTGCTACGGCCGCTGAAGGATGTTCTTGGACAAAGCTTTTTACTGCTCCACATTTAACTGCAACCGCAAAAGGACAAAGCCTTGAAGGTTAACCCTAGCGTGAAGCCGATCTGCGACAAGTGCAAGGTGATCCGTCGTAACGGCGTGGTCATGGTGATCTGCGAGAACCCACGCCACAAGCAGCGTCAGGGCTAATTCCGTTTTTACGGGATTCCCACGCGTAGTCAATTAGGCAGTATCAGCTAGGACGAAAGTCCTGGTGTACCCCCGGATTCGGAGGCCGGGGCCGTGAGCAATCACGGAAGGTACTGCTCCAGACCTCCGTTCGTTGAAAGGTAGCCACTTGGCTCGTTTAGCAGGCGTGGACATTCCACGCGAGAAGCGCGTAATTATCGCGCTGACTTACATCTACGGCGTGGGCAAGACCCGTGCAGAAGAGACCATCGCAGCGACCGGCATCAGCCCGGACACTCGCGTCAAGGATCTCACCGATGACCAGCTCGTGCAGCTGCGCGACTTCGTCGAAGGCACCTACAAGGTTGAAGGTGACCTGCGCCGTGAGGTTCAGGCTGACATTCGCCGCAAGGTTGAGATCGGATCCTACGAAGGTATTCGTCACCGTAAGGGCCTGCCGGTCCGCGGTCAGCGCACCAAGACCAACGCACGTACCCGTAAGGGCCCGAAGCGTACCGTCGCAGGTAAGAAGAAGACTCGCTAAATCTTAGCGATCTAGTTCAAATACTTTTTTCGTAGGAGAAGAAATGCCCCCAAAGACTCGTGGAGCGGTACGTAAGCCGCGTCGCAAGGACAAAAAGAATATTGCGCAGGGACAGGCGCATATCAAGAGCACCTTCAACAACACCATCGTATCGATCACCGATCCGACTGGCGCTGTTATCTCGTGGGCTTCGGCCGGCGAGGTAGGCATGAAGGGTTCGCGCAAGTCGACCCCATACGCTGCCCAGATGGCTGCTGAGTCCGCTGCAAAGCGCGCTCAAGAGCACGGCATGCGCAAGGTTGACGTTTTCGTCAAGGGCCCAGGCTCGGGACGCGAAACCGCGATCCGTTCGCTGCAGGCTGCTGGCCTTGAGGTTGGATCCATCCAGGATGTTTCCCCAAGCGCTCACAACGGTTGCCGCCCATCGAAGCGTCGCCGCGTCTAATTGATTCGCTAGGCTTAGCCTAAGAAGTCACCGAAGCATTCACTCGTGGGTGCTCCGGTGACTATCTTGGACTTATTAGCCTGCAAAAAGACGAACGGCCACCTCAGGCTACCGTCGTTTCCACCCCCGTGAGGCGTCATATAGCGGACGCTCGCTGAAAGGAAATGTAAGTGCTCATTACGCAGCGCCCAACCCTGACCGAAGAAGTAGTTGCCGAAAACCGCTCCCGGTTCGTTATCGAACCACTGGAGCCAGGCTTTGGCTACACCCTTGGTAACTCGCTCCGCCGTACTCTGCTCTCTTCGATTCCTGGTGCTTCTGTCACCAGTGTTCGAATTGACGGTGTACTGCACGAGTTCACCACCGTAGCCGGTGTCAAGGAAGATGTCACCGAACTGGTCTTGAACATCAAGAACCTGTCGGTATCTTCCGAGCACGACGAGCCAGTCGTTGCCTACCTGCGCAAGCAGGGCCCGGGCATCGTTACTGCAGCGGACATCACCCCTCCAGCAGGTGTGGAGTTCCACAACCCTGATCTGCACATCGCCACCCTCAACGCCAATGGCAAGTTCGACATGGAACTGACCATTGAGCGCGGCCGTGGCTATGTGTCTGCCGCTCAGAACAAGAACATTGATGGCGAGATCGGTCGAATCCCAGTTGATTCGATCTACTCCCCAGTGTTGAAGGTGACCTTCCGCGTGGAAGCAACCCGTGTCGAGCAGCGCACCGACTTCGATCGTTTGATCGTTGACGTGGAGACCAAGGAATCGATCACCCCGCGCGATGCAGTTGCATCCGCAGGTACCACCCTGGTTGAGCTGTTCGGTTTGTTCCGCGAACTGAACACTCAGGCTGAAGGTATCGAAATCGGTCCATCGCCAACCGATGCAGCTATGGCTGCTGACATGGCGCTGCCGATCGAGGATCTGGAACTCACCGTTCGTTCGTACAACTGCTTGAAGCGTGAGGGCATCCACTCTGTGGGTGAACTCGTAACCCGCTCCGAGGCCGACTTGATGGACATCCGCAACTTCGGTGCGAAGTCCATTGACGAAGTCAAGGCCAAGCTGGTTGAACTGGGTCTGGCCCTGAAGGATTCCCCTCCAGGCTTCGATCTGGCCGCTCGTAGCGCCATCGACGATGGCGACGAATACGACGAAGGTCTGTAAGACCCGCGTCTAGCGACACACTACTTCATCCGACTGAACGAAATATTCGTCCAGTACGGGTTATTCATCTAGGAGAACCACAATGCCTACCCCTACCAAGGGTCCGCGTCTCGGCGGCAGTGCAGCACATGAGCGATTGATTTTCGCTAACATGTCGGCACAGCTCTTCGAGAACAAGAAGATCACCACCACCCTGACCCGTGCCAAGCGTCTGCGTCCACACGCAGAGCGCCTGATCACCTTCGCTAAGCGCGGAGACCTGGCTTCGCGTCGCCGCGTCCAGGCCGTCATCGCTTCGCGTTCGCGCACCAACAAGTCGATCGTTCACGAACTGTTCGAGAACATCGCACCAGCAATGGCAAACCGCGAGGGTGGCTACACCCGCATCACCAAGATCGGTAACCGCAAGGGCGACAACGCTCCTATGGCTGTTATCGAGCTCGTGATGGAGCCAGTTTCGCCAAAGCAGGCTGTCGTCAAGGAAGCCACCAAGGCTGCCGAGAAGGCTGCTGAGACCGAAGAGGCCTAAGCCCCTTCGAGCTAATGCTCTCTGCCTGCAAAGCCGAAAAAGATTCCCGTTGGATCCGCAAGGAACCAACGGGAATCTTTTTTATGCCTGTTTGCGTGAAGACGCGGGTGATTTTGCCCGTCAGTTGGAGGGCAGGGGCATCCGCATCTTGGAATTGCCTAGCTGAACGAATCCATGTCCGGGCAAGCCGTATTCAGGTATTCGGTAGCCTCGGAAGCTTCAGTCGTATCCAGTTCGGCGATCTTCTGCGAAATTTCCATCATGTTGCTGCTGTTGCCCTCAGCCATCAGGCCAGCCATTTTCTTGGTCTGCTCCGATGCCGCATTCAAGGACGTGGCAAGCTTGTTGTCCTTCGTGTTCTCAGCGGCTTCGCCCAGGATGGAATCAAACTCGTTCATGATCTCGGCATAAGCCGATGTATCGCCAGCCAAGAGCTCAGCGCTGGAGTCCTCCGCCTTCTTCTGCAGTTCGCGTTCAGCCACCTGGTCGTTGATGTAAACGCAGGTTTCCTCGGTGGACATTTTGCCTGCACTGCAACCAGTGAGCATGACAGATGCAAGGGTGAGCGCAGCGGAAGATGCCGCGAACTTTTTCAACATGGAGATCCTTAGACGATGATGATCCGATGGCCCAGCACGTGAGGCACCGATAAGTACCTGTTTATTCTATAATCAGGAGTTATTGCAGGCAGTGTATGACATGAGCGGATCGGCAAGCAGCGGGTTCCTAAGAAGCGGACGGATCAGGTTCAGAAGCGGAAGCTGGGCACGTTTCACGCACATAGTCGGTGTATTGATCTTGCAGTCCGCCCTCGGTTGCCTCAACGTCTGACGCGAGCGTTGGATCGTCAAAGTAGCGATTGGCAATGAGGTCAATGAAGTCTTGGTAGTTTTCGATTTCGGACCGCAATGCAGTGCGCAAGTGCCTATTGCCAGTTTGCTCGGAGACTTCCCGGTGGATGCCGATGGCTGTTTCCATAGCCTCAATCGCAGGTTGTGAATTCTGCGCAAGAATTCCCATATATGCCAGGGCCCACTTTTCCTCGATGGAATGTTCTACGGCCAGTTCATTAATGAGGGCGCATGATTGCTTTGTGCTCAGCTGTCCCGAACTGCAGCCGCTTAAGCAGAGCGGGACAGCAACTGATATCGCGATAAAGCTAACTGCATTCCTGAACATGGCGAGTCCTTAGAACGTTGCTAGTGAACCAGCCGCCTGCGCGGCAGGTCCGTGGAATGCACATAGGCTACTCCCGGCAGCAGCTCTCGTTTTGGCGCCTGTGGATAACGGCGTGAAGGCGGGCACTTGATTCGACGGTTGCGCGTCTGCTTACGCATAATTGAATACATGAGTACTCAGCCAGAAAGCATCGATCCAATGGGCACCACCGCATTGGGGGCCACTGCAGCACCAGCATGGATCCGCATGCGCATGGTGCTCGGATACGACGGTGCCGCCTATAGCGGTTGGGCTCGCCAGCCCAATGTCTTGGGCGTGCAGCAGCTGGTTGAAGAGGCCCTGGAAATGATGATCCGGCGCCGCGTGCGCGTGGTTGTTGCCGGACGCACCGATGCAGGTGTGCATGCCCGCCACCAGGTGGTGCACTTCGATTTGACCGAGGAAGAATACGCGGGACTGCCACGCAAGGCGCCCTTGGCTCCCGGTCCTGCGCTCGTACGCCGCATCAACGGCATCCTTGGCCGTCAAGATGGTGCCGTTTGGGTGCATGAAGCCGAACGCGCACCAGAAGGCTTCGATGCCCGCTTCTCTGCGCTGGCCCGCCGCTACTCCTACCGGATTGCCGATGGGCAGCAGCGCTGGGATCCACTGACCCGCCACCTGACCACGTGGCACCGTGAAGAGCTGGATGTCGAGGCGATGAATCGCGAGGCGCAAAGCGTGCTGGGCCGCCACGACTTCTTGACCTACTGCAAGCCCCGTCCGCATGCCACGACCATTCGTACCCTGCAGGAATTCACCTTCACCCGCGGAGCCGACGGCTTGGTGCTGGCCCATTTGAAGGCCGATGCCTTCTGCCACAACATGGTCCGTGCGCTAATCGGTGCCGCGATGATGGTGGGGGATGGGCGTGAGCAACCGGGGTTCCTGGCCCAGCGGCTGGAACAGATGGTCCGCGACTCCAAGACCAAGCTTTCGCACCCGCGGGCTCTGGTCCTCGAAGAGGTCTACTACCCAGAGGCTGAAGAACTGGCAGAACGAGCACTTCTGACCCGCGCACGGCGAACCGAAGCCGAAGTTGACGAAGCCTGCATGGAAAGCTGATTAACCGATAATCCCCGGGATCTTAAGGGTGTTGTTGCTCACGACGTACATGCTTTTTTGGCCGGAAACACTTTAATCCGCTAAACTTTTATGAGTTGTGTATGTCCACGTTCGACACTACACGCCCAAGCGTGACGGCTTAGTTGCATAGTCGCTGGTCTGCTGGGTGTGCGAACAATATATGGACGGCCGGTTATCATCAGTCCTCACCTGGCGTACTGGTCTAAACACAAGAACAACACGACAGTGCCTGTCACTGGGGGATCTCACCGCCTTCAGCCAAGCGACTGTTTGACCAGAAACGAATCAACGTAAGGCAATTACTGTGCGTACGTACACCCCAAAGCCGGCTGACCAGACTCGTCAGTGGTTTGTCATTGACGCCACCGACGTAGTACTCGGCCGTCTCGCCGTCCAGGCCGCAACCCTGCTGCGCGGCAAGCACAAGCCAACCTATGCTGCACACATGGACATGGGCGACCATGTCATCATCATCAATGCAGACAAGGTTGCACTGACCGGTAAGAAGCTGCTGAACAAGCGCGCTTACCGCCACTCCGGTTTCCCAGGTGGCCTGAAGAGCATCAACTACGCAGACTTGCTGGAAAAGAACCCAGTACTGGCTGTTGAGAAGGCCATCAAGGGCATGCTGCCTAAGAACAAGCTTTCCGATGCCCAGCTGTCGAAGCTGAAGGTCTACCGCGGCGCCGAGCACCCACACGCTGCTCAGTCGCCAAAGGCACTGGAAATCACCCAGGTCGCTCAGTAGTCCTGGCCCCGAGAAGAAATACTTAATAGGAGATTATCGTGGCTCAGAACGCTGAAGAAACCACTGAATTCGAAGGCGAGACCCCTTCGACTTACACCACCGAGACCTCTGCTTCGGCTGTAGTTGCCGAAACCGAGCGCGCTCCGCTGACCGTTCCAGGTGCAGCAGTTGGCCGTCGCAAGCAGGCTATCGCCCGCGTTCGCCTGGTACCAGGCACCGGCAAGTGGACCGTTAACGGTCGCACCCTGGAGAACTTCTTCCCTAACAAGCTGCACCAGCAGGACGTCAACGAGCCTTTCAAGATCCTTGGTCTTGAGGGTGCTTACGACGTTATCGCTCGTATCAACGGTGGCGGCATTTCCGGCCAGGCCGGTGCACTGCGTTTGGGTATCGCTCGCTCGCTGAACGAGATCGATCGCGATGCAAACCGCGCTACCCTGAAGAAGGCTGGCTACTTGACTCGTGACGCACGCGTCATCGAGCGCAAGAAGGCTGGTCTGAAGAAGGCACGTAAGGCTTCGCAGTTCTCGAAGCGCTAAACCTTGCTTCAAGGTCTTTCCAAAGGCCCTGGCATCCTGCAAAGGACGCCGGGGCCTTTGGACTTTTAACGCCGAAGACTGCAAGATCCCATTAATCTTTTCTCATCTCACTGCCAATGCGGGACTTTAAGCCGTATAAATCAATGCAGAGGGCATATGATTGAAGGCGATGGCAAGGTTATTTGGGACCGATGGGGTCCGAGGAAAAGCAAACGAACTGTTAACTCCCGAGCTCGCGCTGGAACTGGCGCAGGCGGCATCGGTGGTGCTGGGCTTGAGCCAGCCAGAGGACGGCTACAAGCCGGTCGCTGTGGTTGCCAAGGACCCGCGCATCAGTGGTGACTTCCTGTCTGCCGCAATTGAGGCCGGCCTGGCCGCCTCCGGCGTAGACGTCATGGATGCCGGCACGCTGCCGACTCCTGCGGCGGCATTCCTGGTAGGGGACCTGAACGCCGATTTCGGTGTCATGATCTCCGCTTCGCACAACGCGGCTCCGGATAACGGTATTAAGTTCTTGGCCCGTGGCGGCAAAAAGCTGGACGATGCGCTGGAAGATGCCATCGAAGCCTGCTTGAAGATGCCAAAGCCACGTCCAACCGGCGGTGAGGTAGGTCGAGTCTCGCGTTTCGCCGACGCTGAGGACCGCTACATCATGCACCTGCTGCAGGCCCTGCCCAACCGGCTGGATGGCATGAAGGTAGTTCTGGACTGCGCCCACGGCGCTGCTTCGGGCTGCTCCCCAGAGGTGTTCAAGGCTGCCGGCGCAGAGATCGTCGTGATTGGCGCAGATCCAGACGGCATCAACATCAATGACGGCTACGGCTCCACCCACCTGGAGAAGCTGCAGGCCGCTGTGCTGGAGCACGGCGCGGACCTGGGCATCGCGCACGACGGCGACGCTGACCGCTGTCTCGCAGTAGACCATGAAGGCACCGTCGTCGACGGTGACCAGATCATGGCCGTCATGGCACTGGACATGAAGGACCGCGGCGAACTCAAGGACAACACCCTGGTTGCCACCGTGATGAGCAACCTCGGCCTGACCCTGGCCATGGAAGCAGCAGGCATCACTGTTAAGCAGACCGGCGTGGGTGACCGCTACGTGCTCGAAGGCATGCGCGAAGGCGATTACTCCCTGGGTGGCGAGCAATCCGGCCACGTGATCTTCTCCAAGCACGCCACCACCGGCGACGGCGTGCTGACCGGCCTGATGATCGCGGCCCGCGTGAAGGCTACCGGCAAGACCCTGAAGGAACTTGCTGCCGTGCTGACCGTCCTGCCACAGGTGCTGATCAACGTACGCGGCGTAGACAAGGCCAGCGTTCCAGAATGCGAACCGCTGCAGCGGGCAATTGCCGCTGCTGAGGCACGCTTGGGCACCACCGGCCGTGTGCTGCTGCGTCCATCGGGGACCGAGCCAGTAGTTCGCGTCATGGTCGAGGCAGCTACCCACGAGCAGGCCCAGGCCGAAGCCGAAGCTCTGGCAGGATCGGTCAAGGAGCATCTGGCCCTCTAGGCCCAGTAGCTTCCCAGCAACCAACACGTAAATATCAAGAAAACTCACACCCCCGCAGCGCGTTCCACGCCGGAACACGCTGCGGGGGTGTGGCATGCTAACTAATAGAAACTGATATCGGTTCGCGTTCTCGGAGAGAAGGACTTTCGTGACTTTACGCATCAGCGTGATCGGCACCGGCTACCTCGGTGCAACCCATGCCGCCTGCATGGCTGAACTGGGCTATGAAGTCATTGGACTGGACGTAGACAAAGCCAAGCTGGAAGCACTGGCCGCTGGCGTTCTGCCCTTCCACGAGCCAGGCCTGCCAGAACTGCTGCGCAAGCATGTGGCCTCCGGACGCCTGCGCTTCACCGACAGCTACGCAGAAGTCGCTGCCGGCGCGGATATCCACTTCATCACCGTGGGCACCCCGCAGCGCGCCGACTCGCAATCCGCAGACATGTCCTACGTAGACGGTGCTGTGGATTCGCTGCTGGAGCACATCACCGGCGAAGCGCTGATTGTCGGGAAGTCCACCGTGCCGGTAGGCACCGCACGCCGGCTGAGCGAGAAAATTGCCCAAGACGCCAAGAACGGAAGCAGCATCGCGCTGGCATGGAATCCGGAGTTCCTTCGAGAAGGCTTCGCCGTCCAGGATACCCTGCGCCCCGATCGCCTGGTCTACGGCCTGGAGCATGAACACGGACTGGAACTGCTGCGCAAAGTCTATGCACCGATCCTTGCCTTGGATACTCCGGAGATCGCCACGGACCTGGAGACTGCAGAACTGGTCAAGGTTGCAGCCAACGCCTTCCTGGCTACCAAGATTTCTTTCATCAACGCCTTTGCGGAGGTGACTGAAACCGTAGGCGGCGACATTAAGGTCCTTGCCGACGCCATTGGCCACGATAAGCGCATTGGACGCCGTTTCCTGAACGCTGGAGTGGGCTTCGGTGGCGGTTGCCTGCCCAAGGACATTCGAGCCCTCCAAGCACGCGTCAGCGAACTTGGCCTGAGCCAGACCATGGGCTTCTTGGCTGAAGTCGACCAGATCAATTTGCGACGCCGTGACCGCGTGGTCTCGCTGGCCTCGCACATGCTGGGCAATGAGCTGGCAGGCAAGCATGTCTGCGTACTCGGCGTGACTTTCAAGCCGAACAGCGATGATGTGCGGGACTCGCCAGCACTGGATATCGCCGTCCGCCTGTACAACGAGGGCGCTGAAGTCTCGGTCTACGACCCAGAAGGCAACGCCAACGCTGCCGGCCGTTTCCCGCGCTTGAACTACGTTGATTCCTTCAAGGAAGCGGCGAAGGATGCGGACCTGACCTTGGTGCTGACCGAATGGAATGAATTCCGCGAACTGAATCCGTCGGATCTGGCGGATCTAGTGGCCAACAAGCAGCTGATTGACGGGCGCAACGTCCTGGACCGCCCTGAATGGCGGAATCAGGGCTGGACTGTTACCGGTCCGGGTGAATACTTCGAGCTGGGCAACATGGCTCCGGCAACTACCTCGATTCCGGTACAGGCTTCCTGAAGCTAGCTGCGGTACGCGACCGCAACTGCAAGAGAGGGGGAGCCGCATGGCATACACTGTGGTCACCGGCGGTGGTCGTGGGTTAGGAGCCGCGATTGCGCTGCGTCTAGCCACCGACCGCAACTTGATCATCGGCTACAGGCAGGATGAGAAATCGGCGCAGGCAGTGGCAGATAAAGTCCGTGAGCTCGGCGCGATTTGCCATGTCCTGCAGATCGACTGCGCCAATGAAGAATCAGTGGCAAGGTTCTTCGCCCGAGTGAAGGACATTGGGGAACTTGAAGGACTGGTAAACAACGCGGGATCAGCGACGGCCATCGGAAATCTGGCAGACAACGAGTTGACCGATATCGCCGCGGATCTGAACGTGAACCTTCTGGGCCCAATTACCTGCATTAAATATGCGCTGCCCCTGCTCCGGTCACATGGCGGTGGTGCAATCGTGAACATTTCATCGGTGGCGGCTGAATCCGGAAGCCCCTTCACGTACGTGCATTACGCTGCAGCCAAGGCCGGAGTAGAAGCCTTGACAGTGGGACTGTCCAAGGAACTGGCTCAGGACGGCATCCGAGTGAATGCGGTTAGCCCGGGAACGCTTTGGACTGAATTCCATAAGGATCCACAGCGCCCTGCGCAAATCGCCGAGACGATCCCGATGGGACGCGCAGGCAAGCCGACAGAAGTAGCCGGTGCGGTGGCTTGGCTATTGTCTAGCGAAGCCGCCTACACCACCGGCAGCGTTCTCAAAGTTTCTGGCGGCCTCTAGAGGGACCCAGAGCCTAGAAGCCGAACTGCTTCATGACCTTAGGCAGGTTCTCGATCAGGCGCGAAGCATTGACAGTTCCCTCTGAAGCGGTCACCCGGCCCAGGTGGCCATGAATGTAAGCGGCACACGCGGTCAGTTCCATCATGCGGCGGTTAGGCACGGTTCGCAGGCCTTCGGTGCCCGTGAGCGAGCTGTCGGAGAGCATGTAGCCCAGGATGCCGGTCAGGACATCGCCGCTGCCTGCAGTGGCCAATTCTGGTGCCGAGTGGCTCACCATCAGGCTGTCGCCATTGGGGGCCACAATGTAGCTGGTTGGTCCCTTGAGCAGGACCACGGCGTTGTATGCCAGGGCGGCCCACCGGGTCCAGCGAATCGGGTCCTGGGAAATCTCATCGGGAGTGATCTTCACTCCAGCGCGGCTGAGCAGCATGCGCAGTTCCTTGGCATGAGGCGTCAGCACGCGAGGCTGCTCGCTTGGGCCGGCAGGAACGACTTCCAATCCGGACGCGTCAATGACGGCCGGCTGCGGGCTGGCAAAGACATCAGCGATGGCGCCAGTCGGGGGAGTGCGTCCATCCAAGCCCGGGCCAATGGCCCAAGCCTTGATCTTGGCGCCCTTGCCGTGAATCTGACGGCGGGAGGAAGACAGCGCTTCCTTGATCTGCTCATCATCCAGTGGCACGGACTCCGGCACGGCGACGGCCATGAGCGGCTGAATGGATTCTGGCACGTGGGTGCGAAGCAATCCGACGCCGCAGGCTACAGCGGCCTTGGCGGTCAGCTGAGCAGCTCCGGGATAAAGGCCGGAACCGGCGATGAGTCCCAGGACTCCACGCTGGTACTTGTGCCGTCCGGCATCCCGCCAAGAGCGGTGCTGGTCCAGCAGCTCGCGAGTGGCCACCTCGTCCACAAGCTGCGTTCCAGCTTGGACGGAAGAAAAGTCGAATTCGAGATCTGCCACGGTAATGTCACCGGTAACCAGCGGTCCGTCTACAGACAGAAGACCGGATTTCATGGCACCGAAAGTTACCGTGCGTTCTGCGCGAAGAACAGAGTCCTGCGCAACGCCCGTTTCAGGATCCAGGCCTGAAGGAATATCGCAGGCCAGCACCCGTGCGCCAGCAGGAAGCTTCGGCAAATCAGAGCCGGCACGGTATCCAAGGCCGTAGATGGCGTCAATAATGAGCGAGGCATTAGCTAATTCGCCTTGACCGTCGGAGAGGTCCAGCACGGTACCGCCGGCAGCTTGATATGCTGCAGCACCTTCGGCATGGATCTGTTCGTGGCACTGCAGAGCCAGAGTGGAAATCTTCTGCAGTTGGAGCTCTGCCAGTGCATACAAGCCATCTCCACCGTTGTTGCCCGGGCCGATAAGCGCCACCACGAAAGCCGGATCGGCGCTGGAATTCTCGGTCAGCATGGCGACTGCCGTTGAAGCCAAATGGGCGGCTGCTTGCTTCATTAAGCTGGTCTCGCCCCGCTTGGAGTTCTCCTGGGCTTCAACCGCACGAATTTGCGCAACACTGTAGACAGGAATCATAAGACAAACAATACTCAAGGCACCTGTGCGATGCCCTATTTAATGAGATGCGTGTCGTTATTCTTTCGTCGTGGCGTTGGTGCCTAGCGTTCTGCAACCACCATTGCGATAGCCATATCTCCATCGTGGGACATGGTCAGATGCCATGATTTGATGCCACGCAGCTCGCTGGCAGCGGCCACTGAACCAGTGTTGTGAACCTGGGGATCACCGGCTTCATCTTTGCGGATAGTGCAGTCCTGCCAGTTCATGCCCGCAGGAGCTCCCAGCGCCTTGGCGATGGCTTCCTTGGCCGCGAAGCGGGCCGCCAGGGATCGCAGGGGCAGGCCCCGCTCTTCTTCGGTGAAGAGCCGTTCACGCAAGCGTGGAGTCTTCTCGAGCTGGCGGCCAAAACGCGGCACATCAACGATGTCCACTCCAATTCCTGCAATCATGCCTATCAGTTTATCCAGTGCTTGCAGGGCATAAAAATTGCGGGCATTCCCGGAAAGGGAATGCCCGCAATTCTGGTGCTCGGTGGATTACTCCACGGTCACCGACTTGGCCAAGTTGCGTGGCTGGTCGACATCGAAGCCCTTGGCGGATGCCAGTTCGCAAGCGAAGATCTGCAGTGGCACGGTGGCCAGCAGAGGCATCAGCAGGGTTGGGGTTTCTGGCACGTAGAAGACCCACTCGGAGAAGTCCTTGACCGCAGCATCGCCATCTTCGGCAATAACCAGGGTCTTAGCGCCACGGGCGCGCACTTCCTGGATATTGGAGACAACCTTGGAGTGCAGCGAGTCGCGACCACGAGGGGAAGGAACTACGACGAACACTGGCTGGCCATCGTCGATCAGGGCGATAGGGCCGTGCTTCAGCTCGCCAGCGGCGAAGCCTTCAGCATGGATGTAGGCGATTTCCTTGAGCTTCAAGGCGCCTTCCATTGCTACCGGGTAGCCTACGTGGCGGCCCAGGAACAGCACGGAGTTGGCATCTGACATGTTGCGTGCCAGATCCTTGATCTCTTCCGCGCGGTCCAAGACGTCCTGGATCTTGGAAGGGATCTTGCCCAGGTCGGCAAGGATGTCCTTGATCTGGCCCTGGAACAGGTTGCCGCGCAGCTGCGCCAGATACAGGCCCAGCAGGTAGGTTGCGGTGATCTGTGCCAGGAATGCCTTGGTGGAAGCCACAGCAATTTCCGGACCAGCGTGGGTGTACAGCACCGCATCCGATTCGCGTGGGATGGTCGATCCGTTGGTGTTGCAGATCGACATGGTCTTGGCGCCCTGCTCCTTGGCGTAACGCACAGCCATCAAGGTGTCCATGGTTTCGCCGGACTGGGAGATCGAAACGATCAGGGTCTTTTCGTCCACGATTGGCTCGCGGTAGCGGAACTCGTGGGAGAGCTCAACTTCTACCGGGATACGGCACCAGGACTCGATAGCGTACTTGGCCACGGAGCCGGCATATGCCGAGGTGCCGCAAGCAAGAACAACAATCTTGGAGATTTCGGCCAGTTCCTCTGGAGCGATACGCAGTTCGTCCAGGGTCAGTCGGCCATCAGCGTCCGAGCGGCCCAGCAGGGTGTCGGCAACAGCTGCAGGCTGGTCGAAGATTTCCTTCTCCATGAAGGATGGGAAGCCGCCCTTTTCAGCGCTGGCTGCATCCCAGTCAACGGTGAATTCCTTGCCTTCGGCCGGGTTGCCGTCGAAGTCGGTGATGGAATGGTTATCCGGGGTGATGGTTACGATCTGGTCCTGGCCCAGTTCTACGGCACGACGGGTGAAGTCGATGAAGCCGGAGACATCCGAACCCAGGAAGTTTTCGCCATCGCCCAGACCGAGAACCAGAGGGGAGTTGCGGCGAGCCGCAACGACAACACCTGGGTGGTCCTGGTGAACTGCCAAGAGGGTGAAAGCACCTTCGAGCTGCTGAACAGCAAGCTGCATGGCGCGGGTCAAATCGCCTTCGGCCTCGGAGCTGTAGAGCTTGCCCAGCAGAGCTGCGGCAACCTCGGTATCGGTATCCGAGAGGAATTCAACGCTCTCGGCTGCCAAGCCGGCCTTGATGCCGGCGAAGTTTTCAATAATTCCGTTGTGGATCATGGCAAGCTTGCCACCATCGGCCAGGTGTGGGTGAGCGTTCTGATCGCTCGGACCACCGTGGGTTGCCCAACGGGTATGCCCAATGCCGGTCATCGACTTAGGCAATGGGGACTCGGCAATTTCATTTTCCAGATTGACCAGCTTGCCGGCCTTCTTACGAGAATGAATGGCGCCATCGGCAACAACAGCGACACCAGCCGAGTCGTAGCCGCGGTATTCCAACCGACGCAAACCTTCAATTAGAACGTCGAGGGCGCCATGATCGGCGACCTGGCTCGAGGTTCCTGCATATCCAACAATTCCGCACATGGGAAAAATCCTACCGGTTCAATGCCCATCGATGGGAATAATCGTGTCGGAGCACTCAAAATTACCTATGTCTTAGATCACCAGTCGGCCGTTTTTTGACTAATCCAATTGCCTTGTTGATGTTGTTAATTGGGATGTGGAGCATATTCTTGGCAGAATTTACCCTCGTGGAACCACACGGAACACTTGAAACGCCTATCTCGCCTTTCGTTGAACTGGAGCGCGAGACATGGGCGCGCCTGTCCAATCAAATGGAACAGCCGCTGAACTACTCGGACATTGAGCGGCTACGCGGCCTCGGCGACCAGCTGGACTTGCAAGAGGTCCGGGACGTCTACCTGCCACTGAGCCGCCTGCTGTCGCTTTATGTCGAGGGTGCCGGCGCGACGCATCAGGCAACCACTACCTTCTTGGGCGAGCAGACCAGCCGCACGCCTTTTGTCATCGGCGTCGCCGGCTCGGTTGCCGTGGGGAAGTCCACAACTGCCCGTGTACTGCAGGAAATGCTGCGCCGCTGGCCGCATACGCCTGATGTCCAGCTCATAACCACTGATGGCTTCTTGTACCCGAATGCCGAGCTCGAGCGCCGCGGGATCATGCACCGCAAGGGGTTCCCCGAATCCTATGACCGGCGGGCGCTGCTGCGCTTTGTCTCGGCGGTAAAGTCCGGTGCCCCAGAAGTAAGCGCTCCGGTCTACTCGCACCTGACCTACGACATCATCCCGGGGGAGCGCAACGTAATCCGCTCACCGCAGGTATTGATTGTCGAGGGACTGAACGTATTGCAGCCTGCTCGAACCCGTTCCGATGGGACCGTGGGCCTGGCCCTGAGCGACTTCTTCGACTTCTCCGTCTACGTGGATGCGCGTACCGCGGATATCGAAGAGTGGTACATCAAGCGGTTCATGCGTCTGCGCTCCGGTGCCTTCTCCGACCCTGCCAGCTACTTCCACCGCTATGCCCAGCTCACTGATGTCGAGGCACGGGAAACTGCTCACGGTATCTGGAAGCGCATTAACGAGCCGAACCTCAGGGAAAACGTCTTGCCTACGCGTGGGCGGGCGCAATTAGTACTGCGCAAGGCGGCGGATCACTCGGTGCGCAGGATGCTATTGAGGAAAATCTAGGCTTCTTCAGCTGATATTTAAGCAAACGATTTCTGCGAGTTTGCCGAACTATTACAGATCGGAGCCCAAATTCGTAGTCGTGCTGTGATTTTCCTGTGTATGCTCTAACCATGCTAAAAGGTTTCCGCGATTTTATTATGAAGGGCAACGTTGTCGATCTGGCCGTTGCTGTTGTTATCGGCGCTGCCTTCGGCGCTGTAGTCACCGCCTTGGTCGATAATGTGCTGATGCCATTGATCGCCGCCCTGGTTGGATCTCCAAACTTCGACAGCTTCTTGTTGCTAACCATTGACGGCGTTGACATCAAGTTCGGTGTCTTCCTGACTGCACTGGTCAACTTCCTGCTGATTGCTGCAGCTGTCTACTTCGCGCTGGTTCTGCCAATGACCAAGCTCAACGAGCGACTGGCTGCACGCCGTGCTGCCGGTGCAGAAGAGCCAGAGGAAGAAGTAGATCCACAGCTGGAGCTGCTCGCCCAGATCCGCGACGAGCTGAAGACTCTGCGCTAAGCCCTGACAAACATCCGTCTCAAAGGGGCGGACCCAGCAACACAGTTGCTTGGGTCCGCCCCTTCCGACTTTAACTCGCACTATGTGCCGAACTGCGCACGGGTGAACAAGGCAAGCGGAACCGAAAAGTGCGAAGATGAATAGGTGAACTCTGAAGCGCTTGAAGAAAGCAACCTGACAAAGAGCACCAGCGGTGCACAGGCTATCGGATTTGAACGTCGTGCAGTCATTGACTTGTCGGCCATCCGCAACAACGTCAAGCAGATTTCTGATGTTGTAGCCCCAGCTGCAGTTATGGCCGTCGTCAAAGCAGACGCCTACGGCCATGGAGCTATCCCCGTAGCCAAGGCCGCCTTGGAGGGCGGCGCCCGCTGGATCGGGTGTGCCCATGCCACGGAAGCTCTCGCCCTGCGTGAAGCGGGCATCGATGCTCCCATGATGGCCTGGCTGCACACCGAGGACACCCCATTCGAGGCCGCCATTGATGCCGGTCTTGATCTGGGAGTCTCAGGCTGGGAGCTGGAATACGTTGCCGCCGCAGCACGTGCCGTGCAGACACCGGCACGTATCCACATCAAGGTGGACACAGGACTTGGCCGCAATGGCTCAACTATGGATGCCCTGCCTGATCTGTTGAACCGCGCCAGCGACTTCCAAGAAGAAGGACTGCTGCGCGTAGTTGGCATCTTCTCCCACCTCGCGGTCGCAGATGAGCCAGAGCGGCCCGAAACGGACGAGCAGCTGGAAATCTTCAACAAGGCCATAGAACTGGTAGAAGCAGCCGGCTTCGATCTTGAAGTGCGCCATATCGCCAATACGCCGGGTATCCTTTCGCGACCTGATTCGCACCACGACATGGTGCGCTTGGGGTTGGGCTTGTATGGCCTGAGCCCCTTTGAAACCGACTCGCCAGAAAGTTTCGGCCTGCGTCCAGCCATGACAGTGAAGACCCGCGTGGCTAACGTCAAGAAGGTCCATCCGGGGCAGGGCGTGTCCTACGGCCTGAATTACAAGACTGAAGCGGAGACCTACCTCGGGCTGATCCCCATGGGCTATGCAGACGGTTTGCCGCGCATCGCAACAGGTGCGCCGGTAACAGTTAACGGACGCACCTACCCGGTACGCGGACGCATCGCCATGGACCAGTGCGTCATTGATCTGGGCGCGGACATCAAGCCTGAGGACTTCCTCGGCGCCGAGGCGATTATCTTCGGTAAAGGCGGGCAGTCGGTGAACACTTGGGCCTATGCGGCGAACACCATCAACTACGAAGTGGTAACCCGCATTTCTCCGCGCGTGCCCCGCTACTACATCGAAGGCAGCTGGGGTGAAGCCGGTGAGTAACCCGGTGCGGGAATTCTCCTGCCAACTAGATGACCTCACTGTTACCGAAGCGCTGGGGGAAGCTCTTGGTGCCCAGCTCAAAGCCGGAGACTTGGTGATTCTTACCGGGGCCTTGGGCGCTGGTAAGACGACCCTGACTCAGTCACTGGGCGTGGGACTGAATGTACGCGAGGGAATCATCTCGCCTACATTCGTTTTGGCCCGCCAGCACCCGGCGCTAGGCGATGGCCCCGGACTGATCCACGTGGATGCCTACCGCTTGAAGGGCCACGACGACGTGGACACCCTGGATCTCGAATCAACGCTGGCTGATTCAGTCACCGTTGTGGAGTGGGGGCTGGGCAAGGTGGAACATCTCACGGACTCGCGTCTGGAAATCCAGCTGGACCGCGAAGCCCTGGCCGCACCGAGTGCCAACCCGTGGGAAGAATCGGAGGAAGAGCTGGACGAGCCGCGGTTGTTTAGCCTGAAGGGGATCGGCCCGCGCTGGGACGAGGACACCTTTGCCCAGTTGAAAGACACTTTGCTGTCTGCAGTAACTGCGCAGCACACGGAAGAGAAGCATGCCTAACTACTTAGCTATCGACACCTCCGCCAACGCATCGGTGGCACTGGTTGACAATGCCACCGGTTTAGTTGTCGACCAGCGGGTTTCATCCAAGGGGAACGACCAGACCGAAACCCTGTCGGCATACGTCAAGGAACTCTTGGACGCTCATGGACAGAAAGGCCAAGACCTTGCTGGCATTATCGTTGGCGTAGGGCCGGGCCCGTTCACCGGCCTGCGCGTTGGCTTGGTTGCCGCGCGTACCTTCGGCTTCGTATGGCAGGTACCCGTGCATGGTGTGATGTCCTTGCATGCGCTCGCCGAACAGGTGCTGGATGCAGGCGAGGCTCCGGCACAGTTCATTGTGGCTTCCGATGCGCGCCGCAAAGAAGTGTACTGGGCTCGCTACGACCAGGACGGAGCCATGGTTGATGGCCCGCATGTTTCAGCTGCTTCAGCCCTTCCTGCATTCCCGGTCTACGGCATTGGCGCCGGAATCTATGCCGAGCAATTGGAAGAAGCCGGGGCCAAGCCCATGCCTGAGTCCTTTGAATGGATTGCAAACGCTGGCTACCTCGTCCGCCGAGGCATAAGCGATCTGGCTGCGGGCAAGGATCTGTCTGACACTTCGCCGCAGTACCTGCGTGAATCCGATGCACAGGTTCCGGCGTTCATGAAGCAGGCTAAGTGATGAACGAGGCGAACCAGGTCATCCTGCGTCCCATGGTTGCCGAGGATCTGCTGGCCGTCCACGAGCTGGAACAGCAGCTGTTTCCCGAGGATGCATGGCCACTGGCTGGTTTCGAATCCGAGCTAGCGCAGCGCGACACCCGCACCTACTGGGTCTATGAAGACTCTGGTCGAGTTATCGGCTATGCCGGCCTGTGCGTGGTCTTGCCGATTGCCGATGTGCAAACTATTGCCATGCACCCGGACTACCAAGGGCGAGGCTTGGGACGCAAGCTTTTGGCATTGCTCATCCAGACCGCAGGCGAGAAGAATGCATTGGATGTGATGCTCGAAGTTCGCTTTGATAACCCCGGTGCCATTGGTCTGTATGAATCCATGGGATTCACTACCATTCACCGTCGCAAGGGCTACTACAAGGGCGGGGTAGACGCGCTTATTATGAGACTGCCGCTGGATGTCCAGCAAGGACAAGAGGAAGAACGCAACGCATGAGCAACACAGAACCCGTAGTACTGGGCATCGAGTCTTCCTGCGATGAAACCGGCGTGGGCATCGTGCGCGGCAATAGGCTGCTTGCTAACGCTGTCTCCAGTTCCATGGATGAGCACGTACGCTTTGGAGGAGTGATTCCCGAGATCGCTGCGCGAGCTCATTTGGAAGCCTTTGTGCCCACCCTGCAGTCAGCTCTGGACACCGCGGAACTGACTCTTGATGACATTGACGCCATTGCCGTGACCAGCGGTCCAGGCCTGGCCGGTGCTCTAATGGTTGGAGTTTCGGCAGCCAAGGCTCTGGCGTTGGCTACAGGGAAGCCGTTGTACGGGATCAACCACTTGGTTGCTCACGTAGGTGTTGGCGTTCTCGAAGGAACCGTATTGCCGCCAACTTTCGGGGCACTGCTGGTCTCAGGGGGGCACACCGAAATCTTGAAGGTCACTTCGCTGACTAACGACGTGCAGCTGTTGGGCTCCACGATTGATGATGCAGCCGGTGAAGCCTATGACAAGACTGCTCGTTTGCTGGGTCTCGGGTATCCAGGTGGTCCGGCTATCGACAAGGCGGCTAAGGATGGAGACCGAAAGGCATTCCGATTCCCTCGCGGCTTGTCGCTGCCGAAGTTCGTGGGCAGTGCCGAGAATCCTGGCAAGCACCGCAACAACTTCTCGTTCTCAGGACTGAAGACTGCTGTAGCCCGTTGCGTCGAGCACTTCGAGGCCAACGGCGGAGAGATCCCAGTTGCTGACATTGCCGCTTCATTCCAGGAAGCTGTCGTAGACGTGATCACGTCGAAGGCAGTCCGGGCGATGCAGGAACAGGGACTGAAGACTCTGCTTCTGGGCGGGGGAGTGGCGGCGAATACTCGACTGCGTGAACTTCTGGCGGCCCGATGTGCTTCTGCGGGCATAGCCTTGGTGGTTCCTCCGTTTAGCTTGTGCACGGACAACGGCGGAATGGTTGCAGCTCTCGGCGCGCAGCTGGTTGCTGATGGCGTTTCTCCGTCTGGGCTGGAATTCGCAACCGACTCTTCGCAGCCGGTAACGAACATCGTTTTGAATTCTCGAAGCTAGACACCTGAGCAACCTCAGTTTGGGGCCACCACGTACAGGCGGTGGACCCCAAACTAATTTCTAGGGTTGTCCATCCTAATCGGCATTCGTAGTCAAGATCTGTCGGTCCAAGACTAAACAAAACTCCTAACGGGGTCATGAGCCACTGAGTGGAAAAGCGAACAGCAAGACCTCTTGCACCTATGTACGTCTATGTGTCTCAGGGTAATGATTCGTCATAGCATCACGTTGCGAAGGCTTCCTAGCCCGATCTTGCAAACCAGTCGCAAGAAGAAAATGAACTATCTCGTCCGGGGCATCCACCTCTAGCTAGGCATTGATTGCCTTTTGCGTCCTTCTCCCGAGGTGTAGGTGATCTTGTCAATAGTCTCGGGAAGACTTGGCGATGAACTGAAATCTATCGGTCCATTTGCAATCGCTTCACGTTGTAACTGCTCGTGTGGTTCGGCGTGCGCATGATCGATTCGACGGCATTGATTTGGTCGTCGTCGCTGATTCCGGTGTCTTCGAATAGCTCGTTGATCTGCTTAATCTGTCCGTCGAAAGTGCGTAGGGTCGTCTCCCGCACAACGCCCGAATCGGCTGCAGTCACCTCTCGATTCCCTTGCCTTGCCCACCCACTAGCTCCAGGTCCTGTGCTTCTTGCACCTCAGGGCATAGTGGGTGAGCGCCGCATCGGAAAGGTCCAAGCTGTTGCCGGCGGCTGTGGTCTGCAGTGCCTTGGCCAGTAGCTTCAGGTAGATCGCGAATTTCTCGATTCGGGTGCTGCCGTAGTCGATGACCTGCGAGAAGAAGTCGTAGGACTTGTTGAAGGCGCCCGCGGTTTTGCGGAATTCGACTGGTTGTTCCGGTTCCAGAGTGTTGTTATCCTGCGTGGCATTCCTGCGGCGGTCGTGGAATACGTCGATGGGAGGTTGCAGGTGTGAGTCCGAGCCCTTGTGGTTGTGTTGGGCTACCCACTTCGTGGCGACCTGGTCCACGTCCTTGTCGCTGTAGCTCCCCATCGAGTCCGGTTTCATGATCATGTCGAAGATGATGCCGGGTTGGATTCCTCGTGGATGGAGGCGTCTTCGTAGAAGGTCTGGAACGCTTTACAAATACGCCGGCCATGGTTTCCAGCTGTTCGATAATTTGCCGTTACCAGTTTCGCTGCGGTAAAAAAAGTCTGGGCAAGACGAAATCGCTCATTCGTCGGTCGGTTTCGTCTTGCTCAGAACTTGTCTTGGCTATGGAAGCGGCAGTGGCCCTTCGATCGGTTGTCCCTGAGTACCCATGTCGATACCCAGATCCTTGGCGAACACGGTGCGGGTTCCGGCGTAAACGCTGTTCTTGTTCTCGTCGAGTTCGAAGACCCGGGCGCCGCGTAGGTGATGGTTCTCGGTCCCACCGAGGCCGTAGGTGCCGAAACCGGTACCTGGACCGTAGCCGAGCTCGATGCCGTAGTAGTCACCCATGTAGGTGTTGATGTGGTCGTGGCCGCAGTACACGCCCCGGACATCTCCGCGTTCCTGCAGCGCGGCGAACATGCCGGAATTGAATGCGCCGGTGTAGACGCCCTCGTTCTTCACTCCGACGATAGAGTGCTTCTTGATGGCCTTCTCGTGGTCAGCGTCGTTCGAGGTGAACTGGGCGCCGTACCACATGTGGTTGTGCTCCCACAGTGGTATGTGGAAGAACATTAGCGACTGAACCTTGCCGTAGCGGTTTTCGGTGGCTATGGAAGCCTCGCGATACCAAGCGATCTGCTCGGGACGGATCCAGTCGTAGGACATGAGGCCCTCGAAGTCCTGGCCGCCAACAGTCTTTGGAGCGTAGCGGTTCGAATCAAGCAGCCAGATGCCAAAGACAGGTTTGGCGGTCTTCGAGGAAGCGATCAGCAACTGGGAATTCGATTCGCCAACAATCTTGTCATTCTTCGAGTTGGCATTGAACTCATAGCCTCGAATGAAGTTCAGGATCTTTGCCTCGTCCATGCCTGTGCCATTGGGCATTGAATCTTCATCGTGATTGCCGAAGGTAAGTGCCCAAGGGATACCGCGGGACTCCATCGGCTGCACGACGTTGTTGATAGCCTGCTTGACTTCGGTAACTGTTTGAGAGGAGCCATTGATTACATCGCCGTTGATCAGGGCGAAGCCGGGCTTCTCGGCATCCAGAACCTTCTCCATCAGCTCAATGGTGCGACGATCGGTGCGCGGTCCATCCTGGGTGTCATTGAACTGAACGATCTTGAACTTGCCATCTGCCGCGAATTTCAGTTTTGGCCTGGGAGCCGTTCCCGGATTCTCAGCCGGTGCTGGGGATGCAGTGGCGCTGTTGGCGGCGAAGAGTCCGGTGATAGCGGCTGCGGTGCCGGCAACCAATATCCCGCGACGTGGAACAGAAGACGATGTTTTCATGGAGACCTTTCAAAATGATTCTGTGATTCGCCGTGTAATTATCGTGGCGACAATGTTTAGATCGTAGGAATCCAGAGTGACGAAATGATGAAATTAAGTCATCGACAATAGGTGTGCAACATAAATAAACCCAATGCAGAAGTTGCGCATTTTTGACATTCCTTACTCAAACGAGAGCGGGGTGGGATGTCGTCGAATTCGACAACATCCCACCCCGCTTCGCCTAATAGTCAGCTATGAGTTCATGGCAGCTTTTGAATGACGCATGAACGGGTCACCATCTACCTGCTGATCATCTTTTTTGAGAGCGAAGAATCCGTAGATCCCAGCTAATAGCACAACTAGAGAAATCACGATGAAGGTCTGCTGGTAGCCCATACGGTCATGGAGCGCACCGAGGGGAGTGGACAGAATGACGTTGCCAATCTGTGCCGATACTTGGAACCCAACCATGTATAGGGTTGCCGACAGTGCCGGATTGAAGTGCAGCGTGAAGTAACGGAAGATCGGCAAGATGAATAGCGGTGTCTCAATGGCATGCAACATCTTGATTGCCGAGACCAGCACCGGATCGTCAACCAGAGCGCAGCCGATGATGCGGACAAACATGATGGCCACTCCCAGTAGCAATGCTGAACGAATGCCTATCCGGCGCATGACCAGGGGGATGATGCCAAGCATGGCCGCTTCAACGAACACCTGAACTGAGTTCAAGATTCCGTATACCCGCTGTCCGGTCTCGGGTGATTCAAATAGGCCGGTGTAGAACTCGGGGAACATCTGCTGGTCGAAGACGGTGTAGAACGTCCAAGATAGCATGACGAACAAGATGATCAGCCAGAGACTCGGCAGCCGGAATAGCCTGAACATTTCACGAATTGTCGGTGTAGTTGCGGGGGAAAGAATTTTCCTGCCGGAACCGGCGGCGATCACTGGCTGTCTATTGGTACGGCCCAGCACCAGCAGCAGGAGATGGGCCAGGCCCAGAACGGACCCGATCCAGAAGTTCAGCATGGGGTTGATAGTGAACAGGAAGCCGGCCGCCAATGCGACCAGAGCGTAGCCAAAGGACCCCCACATGCGGGCCTGCCCGTATTCAAAGTTGAAACGGCGACTGTAGCGTTCGGTCAAGGCTTCAAATAGCCCAACTCCGGCTAGGAAACCAGTTGACAAGACAATGGCGCCAATGAGCACGCCGGCCATGAACTGGGACTGCAATAGTGGCTGGTAGACCCACGTGCAGAATGGCCCGATCAGGGCGGTCACCGAGGCAAGAATGGTGGCCAGATGCTTTCTGTCGCCAAGCCGATCCTGAATGGTCCCGTAGGCAAACATCAGGATCAGCGTTGCCAGCGAGTTTACCGAGTAGAGCGTGCCGACCTGTGCCCCGGTGAGCCCTAGACCTGCTGATTCGCTGGTGAGCCAGATCTGGAAGAAGGACCACCAGATGCCCCACGATGCGAAGAACAGGAGCATCGAGAAGGAACTCTGGAGGTAAATAGGATTCTTGTAAGTAGTCGTAATGCCAGCCATCTTTGTCCTGGATTCTTTCGTGAACGCTGCGAAGCGTAGTTACTGAGCGATTGCGAGGGAGAAGTCTTTAATCCACGGGGGATTGGCTCCGGCTTGTGCCACTGTCAGTGCAGCTGAGGTTAAGGCCTGACGAAGTGCCTCTTCAACATCTTGAGACTTAGCCGTTGCGCCGTGACGAAGAGCTTGAGCGAATTCTGGATTAGCCAGCACTCCAAAGAGCAGCCCGGACATGAAGGCGTCCCCGGCACCTATGGTGTCCACAAGATTGGTGGGAGAGGCAGCGACATCAAATTGCCGTCCCGAGGAAAGCGCCACGCAACCATCGCCGCCCTGAGTCATCACCGCCAAGGCTGGGCCGAGGCTGGCTACGTGCTTCAGAACCTCCCATGGCTCTAGGCCTGGGTATAGCCACTGACCATCAACGTCGCTGAGCTTCACGATGTGGCTCAGGCCCATCAGCAGCTCAATGCGTTGCAAAGCCGAGTCCCTGTCCTCGACAAGATCCGGACGGAGGTTAGGGTCATAGCTTCGAAGTGAATCGTCTGATGCATTCTTGAAAGCATCGACAATGATTTGACCCGAGGGTTCAATCCAAGCAGCGATGGAACCGGTGTGCAGCAATTCGCTGGAATCATCAGCGGGGACAGCAGGAATCTGCTGGTGGATGTCGAAGGTGTAACGAGCATTGAAGTGCTCATCCATCACTACCTGGGCTACGGACGTGGGATGCCCAGTTACTGAGCCGGCGGCAACATGCACTCCCGCCTGATCCAGGTGCTCCGCAATTTGAATGCCGTAGGAATCCTGACCGAATTCCGTATAGAACTGAACATCATGTCCCAGCCGGGCAAGCCCGACGGCGACATTCAGCGGTGATCCGCCAGGATGCGCAGTTTCTTCAACAACGTCGACGAGGGATTCGCCCATTACGCTAATGCGGCTCATGCCTTGGGCTCCAGTGCGTTATCAGAGAGTTCTTGAACTTTGAAAGACGCATTCGCACCAGTTGCGACGCGCAAGGTCGCGTAGGCCAGCGCTGCCTCACCGGTGAGCTGATCCGTAAGGGAACGTCGACCACCAGCAGCTAGGATTTCGATAGATCCGTGATCCACGAGAACTTTCACATCTAGTTCATCCGAACCAGCGGGCAGAGGCATGCGCTGGTTGGAGGCGTAGAGCTCGTGGTCTACCTTGCCTGCTTCGCGGCGGTGCTGAATCAATGCGGATTCAACGGTGAGTTCGCTGATAAGAGTGTCATCGGCGCGGAATAAGGAAAGGACTGCTGGTTCGGTTGGGCTGGTAGCAAACGTCAGTTCAACCAGAGCGGGGGAGCCCAGCTCAATACGATTTTCGCCAGCGTTGGCCTTGCTTGATGCAACGTCGGCTTTTGGCAATCCGAGAATGCGCTGGCGAATGTCCAACTTGCCGTTGGAGTCTTTCACCAAATCCAGCCGGCGTGCGGCGCTCATGGATCCGCGCCATCCGTCGTGGGGGAGCTCGCGGGCGTAGTCCCAGTTGCTCATCCAGGCAATGAGAGTTTGCTCGTCTAGTGGCAAGCCGTGGAAGCTGACACCTGCATAGAAGTCGCGTCCCCAGTCCAGCCAGTCGCCCTGCTTCAAGGATTCGTATCCGAAGCTATCCCAAGTTTCCTGAGTCTCATCAGGAGTGAAGGTGGTGCCGTTGAATTCACCAATGAAGTACTGGGTACCTGAGCCGCCGGCCACGCCGCCTGGGTTCAGCGAAACAATTAGAACCCACTTCAGCTGGTCTGTGCCGGCAACTGGTAGCTGGAATAGATCTGGGCATTCCCAGATTCCGGCAACAGCAGCCTGGGGTCCGAAGCTGGAGAGCTCGGTCCAGTCCTTGAGGTTCTCAGAACGGTAGATCATCACTCGGCGATCAATGGCTTCAACAGCAACCATGACCCAGAAGGAACCCTGCTCGGATTCGTATCGGATGACCTTTGGGTCGCGGAAGTCCTTGGACCCTCGATCCAGAACTGGATTCTGCCCGTATTTGGTGAAAGTGATTCCACCATCCAGCGAGTAGGCGATGGCTTGGGACTGGTTGGTCTCATCCTTGGCTGCCGCGGTGTAGATGGCAACGACCGGCGCAACCGTGCCGTCGCCGAAGCCGCTGGTATTTTCGTGGTCCACCACGATGGAGCCGGAGAAGATATCAGCCATGTCGCCGTGCAGAATCGCGATAGGAAGTTCTTCCCAGTTCACCAGATCGGTGCTGACCGCGTGGCCCCAAGACATGAATCCGTGGCCTACGCCGTGAGGATTGTGCTGGAAGTACAGGTGGTATTGCTTTCCGTCAAAGAACAATCCATTGGGGTCATTGATCCAGTTTTTCTTCGCAGTGAAATGTAGCTGTGGTCGCTTCACCGCGACCTGTTGAGTTTCGGGCAACGCTGCCATCCTTCGATATGAGTTGGCTAAATGGATTTAGCACAAGACTCTAACAGCGTGGCCGAATCACTGCAATAGGCTAGGGTCGAATAATTGCATTCGAACTGTCTCAAGAGGGAAATGTGGAATCGCCTAAAGCCAAGCGGATAACAATTGCTGACGTTTCAGAAGCTTCGGGGATGTCCAAGGCTGCCGTCAGCATGATCCTGAACAATAAGCCGGGCACGCGACTGTCCGCCGAAGCCACGGAACGAGTGCGCGCGGCCGCCAAGAAACTGGGTTACCGGCCAAATGCGGCAGCCCAATCCTTGCGAAGCGGGAAGACGCGCACCCTGGGGTTCATCTCTGATCAAGTTACCGTGACTCGTTTTGCTTCCGAAATGATCACCGGCATCCTGCGCGCAGCGGAAGAGCGAGACCATACGGTGCTCATTGCTGAGACCTTCGGCAAGCCAGAACAAATGGCTGAAGCAATAACGCAGATGACCCACCGGGACGTTGACGGGCTGATTCTTGGGTTCATGGATTCTCGCCAACGTGATTTGAAGATCCCGAAAACTGGATTGCCCACCGTGCTGGTCAACGGCATTGACGACAGCCCTTGCGTCGCAGTGCTTCCCAATGAGATGGATTCGGGGGCTAAAGCCGTGCAGAGGGTTATCGAATCCGGGGCGAAGAGTGTTGCGGTCATCGGTGAACTTGAAAACGCCGAAAAGGATCCGCGAACCTATCCAAGTATCTCTCGCCGCTTCGGCTCCCTGCGCAGAGCCTTGGCGGAATCAAACCTCGAAGTACTGGGCCACTGGGGGCTCGACGACTGGAACCCCACCGACGGATATGAAGCAACAATCCGGATGCTAGCCGACGGGTACAACCCTGACGCCATCATTTGCGCCAATGACCGCGTGGCCATGGGTGTCTTCCAAGCGCTCGCCGAAAATGGCCTGAAGCCAGGAACGGACCTGTCCGTGCTGTCTTTCGATGACGAGATCATTGCCAGCTACCTTCGCCCGCAATTGACCTCTATTCGACTTCCATATGAGGGGATGGGTGCTCTGGCCGTTGAGCTTCTGCTCGATGGAAAGCTGGAGCCCGGGGAGCATCAGATCGACATGCCGCTCATCGAGCGCGAGTCCATGAAATCCCGCTGACTCGCGGGCGCAACCGAGCCGGCCGGTTCCGCGAACCTGATTTCCACGATTTCCTTTGTGTCTACCAGTGCCATTTCGGGGAATGGCTGCCATGCTTCGGGGTGCTGATTACGCCTCTGCCCTGTGGCATCGTGCCCCATTTGCCCTACTCAGCTGAATGAAGCAAGGGATTCCCATGTCTTGGATCCATGGCCTTGACGGTCAGGAATCGATCCTGTCAATGATTTTCACTGCCGCAAAACTTCTTCCTTGACAGCCGTAAGTGATGTAGGTTACCTTATTTCACAGCGTAGTAACGCGCGTTACTGAATCGTGTTAGCAAACCGTTGGCACGACGCGAAACGCACTGATCTCGAAGGGGAGGAGGGGCATGTCTCAGCAGTCAGTGACCATGGCCGACGTTGCCAAAGCAGCCGGGGTGAGCCGAACAACCGTCTCATTCGTACTCAACGGCCGGATGGAATCAAGCATCCCCGAAACCACAAGAGAACGAATCAACCAAACGGCGCGCGAACTGGGCTACCGCCCCAACGCAGCCGCACGAACCTTGGCCAGCAAACGCAGCTCCTGGTTCGGGCTGGTGACCGAAATTGCCACCTCGCCCTTTGCCACTGACGTGATCAAGGGAGCGCAGCAGGCAGCATGGAAAGACGGCAACTTCCTCCTTATCGCACCCAGCGACGATGATCCAGGCATGGACAACCTCGCCGTTGAGAAGCTGCTTGAACAGCAGGTTGGCGGATTGATCATCGCGACTTCCTGGCACCGCCAAATCACGGTGCCGGAAAATGCAAAATCAGTTCCCTGCGTACTGGTCAACTGCTTCGACGCCGGAGGCCAATTGCCATCAATTGTTCCGGATGAATTCGGCGGCGGATACGCTGCCGCTGAAATCCTGGCCAAGGCCGGGCACACCAGCATCGGGCACATCACTCTCAAAACAGGAATTCCTGCGCAAATCGGACGCCAAGCCGGTATGAAGCAGGCCCTGCGCGATCACGGAATTGAATTCGATGATTCCCGGATCGTGCCTGGTGATGGAACTGCCGACAGCGGGTACCACGGTACGCAAACGCTGCTAAGCCAACTGGATCCGCCTACCGCAATTTTTTGCGGAAATGACCGGATCGCCATGGGCGCCTATGACGCAATCAAGGAACGCGGATTGCAGGTGGGAAAAGACATTTCAATCGTCGGATTCGATGATCAGGAAATTCTGGCACCGCATATGCGGCCAAAGCTGACAACCATTGCCTTGCCCTTCGAAGAACTGGGCATGGCGGGGGTGTCCCTATTGAATCAAATGGTAGAGGGCTCGCCGATCGAGAATCGCCAAATTACCATCGGCTGCCCCCCACGCATTCGTTCGTCTGTGGCCATGCACGGCCGCAGATGAACTTCCCCTCCGCTACACATCACATGAATGGATGAGGAACTTCAATGATAATCAAATACTTACGTCGCGCGCACCTTGCCGTGGCCGCGACCGCTGTGGCCGGCACCCTCGCCTTGAGCGGATGCGTCGCATCGAATCCAGGCGGAACTGAAGGGGGCGACGGATCAGCCAACGCCGCGTTCCTGACCATTCCGCGCGAGGACATGGGAACCTTCTCAAAAAACTTCAACCCCTTCTCGCCCAATGCTGCGCCAATGACCGGGCAGTCCATTTACGAATCCATGCTGGTCTACAACCCGGCAGGCGGCGACACCGTGCCTTGGCTGGCCACGGAGTGGAGTGCAGGCAAAGACGGAAAGTCGCTGGCCTTCAATCTGCGTCCGGGCGTTAGATTCTCCGATGGCACCCCGCTGACGTCCAAGGACGTCAAGCTCTCAGTTGAACTGCAAAAGGAACTGCTCGGCGGCTATGACTACCTGAAGTCCATCAAGACTCTCGATGACTCGACCATCGAGTTCCACTTCAAGCAGGCATTCACCCCGGCCCTCTACGAACTGGGCCAGCAGGTGATTGTCCCGGCCCACATCTGGTCCAAGTTCGACAAGCCCGGAAATGAAGAGAACCCGAAACCGGTAGGCACCGGACCATACACCGAAGTAGCCAATTTCCAGGCGCAGTCCTTCGAATTGGGCAAGAACCCATACTATTGGCAACCCGAGAAGCAGAATATCGGCGGCATCCGCATGCTCGCTTTCGCCGGCAACGACGGAGCCAACCTCGCCGCCATCTCCGGCGATGTTGACTGGACGCAAACCTACATGCCGGATATCCAATCGACCTACGTGGACAAGGATCCGGAGCACCGTCATTTCTGGTTCCCGACCACTGGCGCCGAAATCAACTGGCAGCTGAACACTACCAAGAAAGAATTCTCGGATGTTCGCGTACGCAAGGCGTTGAGCATGGCCGTAGACCGCGAACAGGTTGTCAAGGTCGGCATGTCCGACTACGCCAAACCAGCGGACTGCACCGGACTGTCCGGCAACTATGACAAGTGGCGCGACACTGCGGTCGTCGAACAGTGCGACTGGACCACGCGGGATGTGGAAGGCGCAAAGAAGCTTCTTGATGAAGCAGGCTTCAAGGAGAATGCACAGGGGCAGCGCACCACCGCCGCTGGCAAGCCATTCACCTTCGATATCTCCGTGGGTTCAACCTCCTCGGATTGGCTTTCGGTAGCGAATATCATCGCCCAAAACCTCCAGGACGTGGGCATCAAGGCCACTGTTGATTCGCCGGATTGGGCCGCGGTGACCGCAAGCTACGAAACCGGTGAATTCGACACCGGAATCGTTTGGACCGCTAACGCTCCGACTCCTTACCAGTACTACCTCAACCTCATGGGCAGCCAGAACGTCAAGCCCGTGGGCAAGCAGACCTTTGACAACTACCACCGGTTCAGCGATAAAAAAGCAGATGAGCTGTTGAACAAGTTCGTGGCTGCCGGCGATGAGGGAGAACAGAAGCAGATCGTTAACGACCTGCAGGCTCGCTACAGCGAACTGGCACCGGTAGTACCGCTATTCGCCGGCCCGGAATGGGGTGCCTACACCACTGAGAACTTCGTGGGTTGGCCAACCGAAGATAACCCGTATGCCACGTTGAGCAACCGGGCCCCGACCACCGTTCTGGTGCTCACCAGCCTGGAACCAGCGAACTAGCAACATTTTCCCTTCGCAGCGGGCGGATACCGTCCGCCCGCTGCGTTGCGATCCTTAGCCAAGGACACACAACATGAGTTTCCTCCTACGGCGCTTGGGCTTTTATCTCCTAGCCTTCTGGGCGTCAATCACCCTGAATTTCCTTCTACCGCGGCTGATGCCAGGCGATCCCGTCACCCGCATGCTGTCCCGCTCGCAGCAACGGCTTGAGCCACAACAAGTCGAAGCACTTCGAACCCTGATGGGAGTGGACGGCGGCCCCATCATCCCCGAATACTTTGGCTATCTTAGCCGTGTCTTGACCGGCGACTTTGGGATGTCGATTTCCCGTTTCCCCACTCCAGTCTCCGAGGTCATCGCCTCGCAGCTGCCGTGGACCTTGCTGCTGGGACTGACTTCATTGATTTTCGCCGTGATCCTCGGAAACCTCCTGGGCATCCTTGCCGCCTGGCGCCGTGGCGGCTTCTTGGACTCGGTTGCTCCACCGCTGCTGGTGTTCATCGGTTCTTTCCCGTATTTCTGGCTAGCCATGGGGGCCTTGTACATCTTCGGCATCAACATGGGCGTCGCCCCGATGCGCCATGCCTTCTCCGTAGGCCTGGTTCCCGGATTCAATCTCGAATTCATCCTGGACGTTGCAGCGCACCTGGTCCTGCCCGCGCTGACCATCGTGCTGGTTTCCCTGGGCGGCTGGATGCTGGGCATGCGCAACACCATGATTGCCACCAACTCCGAAGACTATATTTTGATGGCCGAGGCCAAGGGGCTGCGACCGCACCGCATCATGCTGAACTACGCGGCACGCAACGCGATGCTGCCATCGGTCACCAGCATGGGCATGAGCATCGGCTTCATCGTCGGCGGCGCACTGCTGACCGAAGTGGTATTCGCCTACCCAGGCGTCGGCTACCAGCTGCTCGGCGCTGTCCAAGGCCTTGACTACCCGCTGATGCAGGGCATGTTCCTGACCATTACTGCCGCGGTGCTGATAGCCAACTTCCTCGTAGACCTTGTCTACGTCCGACTCGACCCTCGCGTGCGGAAAGGCTGATCGCCATGACCCAGAATGCTACAGATCCACAGACTCTGGCTGCCTCGCAACCAGCGGAGGAAAGCGGCTCCGCGCGTGCCAGAGTCAGTGCTACCCGGTTGCTGCGGACTTTGCTCCGCAACGGCAAGGCCGTGGCTGGGCTCAGCATCCTGCTTGCCTTTATCATCCTGGCCTTGCTTGCCCCGGCGCTCTTCCCCGGGGATCCGTCGCGGATTACCTCGGCCGGTGCCAGCGCACCAAGCATGGAGCATTGGCTGGGTACCACCAGCAAGGGCCAAGACGTTTTGGGGCTGACCCTGTGGGGTGCCCGCTCGTCGCTCTTCGTCGGCTTCGCCGCCGGCATCCTCTCCACCATTGTCGGCGTGCTGGTCGGGTTGAGCGGGGCCTACTTCGGCCGCGGCCTGGACGAGGTGCTCTCCCTGGTTACCAACGTCTTCCTGCTGGTGCCCGGCCTGCCGTTGCTGGTGATCCTGGCGGCATTCATGCCGCCTGGTCTTGGCACGGTGATCGTGGTGCTGATGATTACCGGATGGGCAGGCAGCGCACGCGTCATGCGTTCCCAGGCCATGTCCATCCGCGGAAAAGACTATGTTGCCGCGGCTTTGGTATCGGGCGAGCGCCCGCTGCGCATCATGGTCCGCGAAATGCTCCCCAATATGGCCTCGGTCGTCATGACCACGCTGCTTGGCTGCATCATCGGCTCCATCGGCGCACAGGCTGGGCTTGAATTCCTGGGCTTGGGCGACGTGAACACCATCTCCTGGGGTACCAACCTGTTCTGGGCGACCAGCGACGGATCGCTGATGCTGGGCCAATGGTGGATTTTCGTGCCATCGGGCCTGGCCATCGCCTTGGTCGCCTTCGCCTTGGCCCTGTGCAACTACGCGGTGGATGAAATCACCAATCCGCGCCTGCGCCGCCCGAAGCATGCAACGAAAAGCACCGCGGCGACTACCGTGGTGCGAAAGGAAGAAAAATGAGCGTCCCGGTATTGGAAGTCCAGGACCTGACCGTCGAGTACGTCAGCGACGAGAGAGCTGTGCGCGGCGCTGACCGGGTCAGCTTCGCCATCCACTCCGGTGAAATCTTCGGTTTGGCGGGGGAGTCCGGCTGCGGCAAGTCCACCATTGCCAACTCGATCATGCGCTTGCTGAAAGATCCTGCGCGGATCACCCACGGCAAGATCCTCTTTGAAGGCCAAGATGTGCTGGGCATGGACGAAGCGGAACTGCGCGCCTGGCGCTGGAACAACGTCGCCATGGTATTCCAGTCGGCGATGAACTCATTGAACCCGGTCACCCGAATTGGCGAGCAGTTTGTCGACGTGATCCGCACGCACCGTGGCGGCACCCGTGCTGCCGCGGTGCAGCGCGCCGAAGAGCTGCTCACCATGGTGCGCATCGATCCGGCGCGATTGCGGGCCTATCCGCACCAGCTTTCAGGCGGACAGCGCCAGCGCATTGTCATTGCCATGGCCTGTGCGCTGAACCCGCGGTTGCTGATCCTGGATGAGCCCACCACGGCGCTGGACGTAGTGGTTCAGCAAGAAATCCTGGAGCAGATCAGGGAACTGCAAAGCGAACTCGGATTCGCCATCCTGTTCATCACCCATGACATGTCGCTGATGCTTGAGCTCTCCGATCGCATTGGCATCATGTACGGAGGGCGCATCGTGGAGCTGGCACCGGCGCCGTCGTTGCGCCATGGTTCGAAGCACCCCTATACGCAGGCGCTGCTCGGGGCGTTCCCGCCCCTGCACGGACCGAAAGTCAAGCTCACCGGCTTGGCCGAAGGCACCAGATTCACCAACATCAAGGACCTTAGGCAGGTAGGCGAAGGCCATTGGGTCGCCCCGACCCAAGCCCCGGTCCTCATTCAAGGAGAACTGCCATGACCTCGACAGCTGCCAAGCACGCCTCTATGGTGCCAGTGGTGCGTATCCGTTCGCTGAGCAAATCTTTCACCAGCACCGCACTGTTCCGTCGCACGAAGGTTCCGGCCCTGAGGGGTATCGACCTGGATCTGCACCGCGGTGAAATCGTGGCGCTGGTGGGCGAATCAGGTTCCGGTAAATCGACGTTGGCCCGCTGCTTGGCATTGCTTGAGGCACCGGATTCCGGGGAAATGCTGGTCAATGGAAAGGACATATCCGGGCTCAAGGGATCAGCGGCCCGGAACTACCGCAGCGAAGTGCAAATGGTGTTCCAAGACCCTTTCGGTTCGTTGAACCCGGCCTTCCGAGTGGAGCACATCCTGGAACGCGCCTTGGCGCTGCACCAACCAAGCATCAAGTCCAAGCGCGCAGAAATGGCCAAGCTGGTGTCCACCGTCGGGCTGAGCCCGGATGTGTTGTCCTCATTCCCGCACGAGCTCTCCGGCGGACAGCGCCAGCGCATTGCAATCGCCCGCGTGCTGGCAGCCAAGCCGAAAGTCATCCTGGCCGATGAGCCGACCTCCATGCTGGATGTCTCGGTGCGGATCGGCGTGCTGAATCTGCTGCACAAGCTGCGCGATGAGCATGGGATCTGCATCCTCTATGTCACCCACGACTTGGCATCCGCCCGCTATCTCTCGGACCGGATCGCGGTACTTAACGAGGGGCGAATAGTCGAGTCGGGCGAGTCCGTGCAGCTGCTGGACAATCCCCGGCATCCATACACCCGGCTGCTGGTGGGCGCGGTACCCGACCCGGACCGCGACAGCAGCCAGGATGCGTCGAAGCGCGCGGCCCTGCGTGAACAGATCCACCGCTGGTCGGCCAGCACCACCCTGAAAAAGCACATGATCGATGAATCACGCCAGCACTGGGTGCTGGCCGGCGAAAGCGAAATGAATTGAATCTGGATATGAATGCCGCCTACGGCAGCGCCTCCCGGAGAAATGTTGTCAAAACCCTGGCTGCAGCCACCGCTTTGGGGCTGGCCGGGGTTGGCCCAGATGCAGCCCATGCCGCTCCCGCAGGCAGCTCCAAGACCAAGAAGGGCGTTTCCCCGGCCATGAGCTACCGTCCCAGCTACCACTTCAGCGTCCCCGACAATTGGAAGAACGACCCGCAGCGTCCGGTGTATCTTGATGGCGAATACCTGTACTACTACCTCTACAACGAGGACTACATTCTCGGCGGCATTGGGACCAGCTGGCGCATGGCGAGTACCACTGACCACGTCAATTTCACTGACCGCGGCGTAGCTATCAGCAAGCATGAGAGCCCCAACGGGGACTGCTGGTCCGGATCAATTGTCATCGACCAGCAAAACACCGCAGGATACGGGAAGGGCACGTTGATTGCTTTGGTCACCCAAGCCCCCAATGGCGTGCAGGCCCAGTACCTCTGGTACTCCACCGACAAGGGACGCAGCTTCAAACCCGGAGGGACCGAACCGGTTCTGGCCAACCCGGGCACCGATGCCTTCCGCGACCCGAAGGTGATCTGGCATGAGCAGAGCTCTCAGTGGGTCCTGCTCAATGCCGAGGGAGACCGCATCGGAATCTATGCTTCGGCGGATCTGAAGCAGTGGACGAGAACCAGCGAATTCGTGCGCACCACTCTGGGCATTCTTGAATGCCCGGATCTCTTCCAGATCCAGGCTTCGGATGGCTCCAGGCATTGGGTGCTGGGAACCAGCGCTAACGGCAAGCCCCGCGATTTGCCCGCTACCTACGCCTACTGGATTGGCGACTTCGACGGAAAGGCCTTCACTGCTTCGCAAGCCGAGCCGCAATGGCTGGATTGGGGCTTCGACTTCTACGGCGCGGTGACCTATCCGGACCACCACGCCGATGGCAGCGAAAATCCCGGAATGCGCCGCGCCATTGGCTGGAACAACTTCTGGGATTATCCGCATAATGCTCCGAGCATGGCCACCGATGGCTACAACGGAGACGACATGATTGTGCGCGAGGTGCGGATGGTTGCCGGACCGAATGGCAATTACCTCGCTTCTGTTCCGGTGGCGCAGCTGGACAGGCTAGCCCGTGCAACCACCAAGTTCGGCAGCCCTGTGGTTTCGGGGGAGAAGATTCTCCCGTTCTCCAGCAGTGCTTATGTGCTGCAGTGCGAATTGCAGTGGGACCCGGCCAACCCGCCGGAAAACATCGGTTTCGAGCTGTGCCGGGCCGTATCCGGAACGCGCCATGTGGCAACCGGGCTCTATTTGGCCGGCGGGTTCGCCTATGTGAATCGCAAGCCGGGCTTCCATCCGGGGGATAAGGGCGAATCCAAGAGCCCATTGGAGGTACCGAGCGGGAAACTCGACGTGCGCATCCTGGTGGATCGCTCTAGCGTCGAGGTGTTCTTCGGCGACGGGCGGCTCGTCCACTCTCATCGCGTGTTCCCGCTGTCCACTGATGCCGGGATCAAGCTCTTTGTCTCCGGCGGGAAAGCGTCATACAAGAATCTCACGGCGCGCGAGCTGGGCTTCGCATAGGAGGCTGGCTGCTGCCAGGATCCAGGAAGCCCGAGGGTGGCTTGGGGTAAATCGGGTCGCGGGCCATCCTGCGGTGCTTGCCAAGTGCACGACGTAGCCGGAGTTCGGCCCCGAGCAGCAGTACTTGGCGGACAGAAGCGGGCACGCCGCGAGGTTCTGGTGCGCTGGATCACAGGATTCGCCGCGTGAAACATCAAACGTCTAATGTTTAAACGTGATCGACAACGCATCAGAATCCGCGGCCCCGCCTCCTGCCAGCAAAGCCGCCAAGCATCCCTGGCGGGCAAGCGCACTGGCAGTTGCGGCGGTGATCCTCGTCGGGCTGAACCTGCGCATGGGTATTGCCTCGGCATCTCCGCTCTTCCATGACCTGCAGGAGATGATGGGGTACGGCACGTTCATCGCTTCGCTGCTGCCGACGATCCCAGTTTTGTGCTTTGCCGTGGCTGGCGCGGCAACGAGCTTGGTGATCGGCAGGACCGGACTGGAACTGGGCATCGCCCTGTCCTTGCTGCTGCTCACCGCTGGGCTGGCCTTGCGCATTGTCGATTCAACTTGGGCCTTGCTGGCCGGCACCGTGGTAGGCATGTGCGGCTTGGCCATCTGCAATGTGGCCATGCCCTCATTTATTCGAGAGCACCACGGGAACCGCGCCGCGTCGATGACCGCGGCCTACACGACCACCATGTCCATCGGCGCGACGCTGGCCTCCGCAATCAGCGTCCCGCTGGCGGTGAAGGCGGGTTCGCCGACGACGGCATTGGCTTTGTGGGCGATTCCCGCCGGCCTGGCTTTGCTGGTCTTTGTGCCGCTGTCCATCTCCGGGAAGCGTTCCGCTGTTCAGAAGGGCACGCATGTTTCTCCATGGCCGCTACTGGCCACGCGCAAGGGCTTGCTGTTCACCACTGTTTTCGGCATCCAGTCGCTGCTGGTCTATACCGTGGTCAGCTGGTTGCCGCATATCCTCATTTCGCGCGGGCTGGAGCCAGTTGATGCCGGCTTGATGCTGGGCATCGTGCAGGGAGTCAGCATCCCGGCAGTCATGATCATGCTCTGGATGGCTTCGAAGCCGGCCCTGCTGCGCAGTGCCTTCGTGCTGACTACCAGCTGCTCGGTACTCGGTTTTATCGCTCTGCTGCTCTTGCCGGTAGAACTGTCCTTGATCAGCTCGGTCTTCATTGGCCTGGGCTTCGGGGTGTTCCCGCTGGTGATGCTCATGCTCAGCCGCAGTGGCGGCAGCGCAGAAGAAACGACAGCAATGTCCACGGTGGCCCAATCTGTCGGCTACCTGATTGCAGCCATTGGACCCTTCGCCCTGGGGCTCATGCAGGGCGCATTGGGATCTTGGACGGTTGGCTTGGTGATCATCCTCGCCTTCGCTGTGGTGCAGCTTCTGTTCTGCTACAAGCTGGGCGGCCTGCGTACCGAAGCCGATTCGCATCCGTTGATCGAAGTGGACGGCTCGGCTGAAGCGGAGCGGCCATGAGCAAGACCCCATTGCGTCCGCCCTTGTCCGAAGAGGTTGTGGCGAAGCTGCAGAGCGCCGTAGCGAAGGGCCGCTGGAAGGTGGGGGACCGCATTCCGGCTGAACCCGAGCTGATGGCGGAAATGGGCGTCTCCCGCGGGACCTTGCGCGAAGCCATCAAGGCGCTGGCCAGCACGGGGATCTTCGAGGTCCGCCGTGGAGATGGCACCTATGTGCGCGCGACCAGCGAGATCAGCGGCACCGCCCAACGGGTGTACCGCGACCACTCCGACCAGGACGTGCTCCAGGTGCGATTCGCCCTGGATACCCAGTCGGCCCGGCTCGCTGCCAAAGCCGCTGATGCAAAAGTAGTCGAACAGCTGCGCGCTTTGCTGGGCCAGCGAAGCGAAGCATGGGGAAACCGGGATTATCCTGCGTGGGCGAAAGCCGACTGGAAATTCCATCTGGAAGTAGCGCGGGCTTCCGGTGTTCCGCTGATGCATGAGATCTATGAGAGCTTCGGGGATGTTTTCCACGGAACCAAGATGGTCCAGAGGCTTGCCGACGGATTCGATGGCTGCCTGCACGAGGGCCACGAATCACTGGTAGACGCAATCGAAGCAGGCGATCCCGAGGCAGCAGCTCGAACTGTTATCAAGAATCTTGATTACTGCATGAGCTGGATGCCTTAATTCCTGACTTCGAGGGCGCTGCCCGGACTAGACAGCCTTCATGCGCCGGACGTTTTCCTGCACCACTGCCTTGAAGTCCCCGCCCGAAGCCGCAAAGGTATTGCGCTGCAACTGGTATTCCGCCCCGCGTTCGATCAAACGGATTATGCCCTGCAGTTCCTCGGCGCATCCCAGCTGCTCGGCAATCGGTGCCAGGCGCTTGACCTCTGAGCGCAGGTGGTCAGTCACCAGCATCTCGTCGCCTTGGGCGTTGAGGATGATGATGGCATCCAGCCCGTAGCGGGCGGCGCGCCACTTGTTCTCCACTCGGAACCAGGCCGGCATAACAGGAATCTTGTAGCCGGCTTCGATGGATAGCGACATGTCGTGCACCAGGCACTGGGTCAGTGCGGTAAAAGCGGCAATGTCATCCAGAGAGCTCACGCCATCGCAGATGCGCATTTCCACGGTGCCCAAACGAGGTACCGGACGCACATCCCAGCGGATCTCGGAGACATCATCAATAACCCCGGTATGCAGCATGTCTGCAACGTGGGATTCGTATTCGGACCATGAATCGAAGTGGAAGGGGATCCCGGCAGCTGGCAGTTGCTGGAACATCAGCGAACGCTGCGAAGCGTAGCCGGTGTCTTCCCCGCCCCAGTACGGGGAGGAGGCGCTGAGTGCTTGGAAATGCGGCTGGTAGTTGATCAAACCGTCAGTGATTGGAAGCGCTTTTTCGCGATCGTCCAAGCCCACGTGCACGTGCACGCCGTAGATCACCATCTGGCGGCCCCACCACTGGGTGCGGTCAATCAGCTTGGCATAGCGGTCCTTGTCCGTCACCGGCTGCAAGGTCGGCGCGGCAAAAGGATGGGAGCCCGCGGAATACAGGTCCACGCCGTGGTTTCCGGCGACCTCGTTGAGCATGCGCACGTTGGTGCGCAGTTCCTCAGCCGCGTCTGCCACGTTGGTATGGACACCGGTGACCACCTCCACGGTATTCATCAACAATTCCGGCTTCACTGTCGGATGCTCATCTTCGCGGTCAAGACCGGCCTCATCCTTGAGCTGGTCAAGGATACTCTCGGCAACCGAGCACAAGTCCGCACTTTCGCGATTGACCAAGGCGATTTCCCATTCGACACCGATAGTGGATTGGGAAGAGTGGGCGAACTCGATTTTCTGCACGGCGCTCCTATTGATGACGTCTCGGACGGAATGCTCCGGAGCCGAACAAAGTGGATGGAGCGTCCACCGATTCCTCGATGTTTCTCCATACTCATTGTATGTATTGCGCCGCTCCTGCCGGGACAATGCTCCGGTGGGACCTGCGTCACCCCAGACTAGTGCGGGATGACCTCGAAAGCTACGCGTTTGTCGCCGAGGCGAGCCAGGATCAGCGTTGCCTTGTTCTTGGCGCTCTTGGGGGAGCCTGCCAGCAAAATGCGGCGCAATTCTTCGGGCGTGACGTCGACTCCGCGCTTCTTGATATCCAATGTGCCGATGCCGTTGGATTTCACCCAGCTGCGCAGCTTCTTCACGTTGTAGTCATGCACTGCCATGACTTTGTAGCCGCGGGCAAACGGCGTGGAAATCTGCTGGTCATGGGTGAAGTAGGCGATGTGCTCATCGAGCAGGTGGCCGCCAGTGCGCTCCAGCAAGGTCGAGATCAGGTGGGAACGGATCACTGCGCCATCGGGTTCGTAGATGTGCGCTTCCAGTTCGCCTACCGGGGCCGGCTGGTCATTTGCCGCGGCTGCTGCACTGGCCAACTCGTGGGCGCCGTCCTTGTCGATGACCAGCGCGGCACGGGCGATGTCCTTGCGCTTGAGCTTGCCGAACCAGAGGCAGGCCTCGATGACCGAGCCGTGGTCCGAAATCCAGACAGCCTCGGCGTTCACCGGAATCGCTTCATGGGGCAGGCCCGGACCGAGTTTCACTCCGACGTCCAGCCCGGAGTCCACCAGCTTCTCCACGAAAGACAGGGGCGGGGAAAACGCCTCGGGGTCGAAGAGTCGGCGGGTGCTTCCCTTCACGTCGGTACGCCGGGCTGGATCCAGCCAGACGCCGTCAATCCCGGTCAGATCGGTGTCCTCGGCGCTGCCGTGGATCACGGTGGCATTGTCGAAGGGCATCAGGTTCAAGGTTGTGGCTGCCGCGGTGGTTTCATCCATCTCTACTGCGGTGACCTGCAGGCCAGCGCTGGCCAGCGCAATGGAGTCGGTGCCGATGCCGCATCCGAGGTCTGCGACGTGGGTGGAACCGGCATTGGTGTAGCGGCGGGCATGCAGCCCGGCGATGGTCAGGCGCGTGGCCTGCTCCAGTCCGGCCGGGGTCAAGATCAACGAGTCTGCAAAGGGGCCGAATTTCACCCTCGCCCGGAAACGCAGCTCGGCCTGCGCCATGACGGCGCGAACCACCTGGGCGTCGTGGCCTTCCTTGCGCAGCTTCTCATTCAGCGACCAAGCAGCATCCTTGGTGGCCACCATGGACGGGTCGATGGTGGAAAGCAGCTTCCAGCCGTCTTCCGAAAGCAGGGCGGCGAATTGTTCATTGAGCGTTGAGTCATTTGAAGCCTGGGCCATGATCCAAGACTATCGTTGATGCGTCTTGGAACAGACTGGCCCTCTCGGTGTGCCCAGCCCGCAGGGCCAGTGATCTATGTGACAAAAACGCGTCACATTCAGAATTCACAGAATCGCCAAGCGGGCTCCGCCAAGCTCCGGGATCCGGGCGCCCAGCAGTTGCGCCAAGAGCAGTTCGAAGCCGGGAGATGTGAAGCCCTGAAACCAAAAGACTAAGTATCGCTATCTCATGGGCATTGATTTGGTTAGAGAGAGTAATGCTTGTTGCTAATTGGATCGTCTGGCTAACGAGTAGCCCTATCGCTGTTTTACAGTTCTCCGCCACTAGGAAGCGGTTCGCTGGACCAAGTTGCCCCGCTTGCTGCAAGCGGCTGCATGTCCTCCGCAAGACATGAAGTGATCCACGTCGCATTCCCCTGTGGAACTGGTGTTGTATGGCACCTGTGATGAAACCTATGCAGCGAACGACAGTGACGTCGACAACCGGTCCAAAGGCCGTGGATCCCGCACCCCTGGTGCAGAACCAGCTTAAGCGCGGCATGAGCAGCCGCCACCTGCAGATGATCGCCATTGGCGGTTCCATCGGCACCGGGCTGTTCGTGGCCTCCGGCGGCACTATTGCCCAGGCGGGTCCCGGCGGCGCGCTGCTGGCCTACGCCGCGGTGGGTCTCATGGTGTACCTGCTCATGCAGTCCCTGGGCGAGATGACCGCGAAGATCCCGGTGGCCGGATCCTTCCAGACCTTCGCTACCCGCTTCGTTTCCCCCTCCTTCGGCTTCGCCATCGGCTGGAACTACTGGTTCAACTGGGCCATCACTGTTGCAGCGGAACTGGTGGCCGCTGGCATCGTGATGAGCTTCTGGTTGCCTGATGTCCCCGGTTGGGTCTGGGCCGGCTCTTTCCTGGTGGCCTTGACCGCCTTGAATGCTTTGTCCGCCAAGGCCTTCGGCGAAGGCGAGTTCTGGCTGGCCATGATCAAGGTGGTCACCGTCATCGCCTTCCTGGCCGCCGGCGTGCTGATGATCTTCGGGGTGCTCGGCGCGCACACCGATCCGCTGGCCAACTGGCGCGAAGGCAAGGATGTCTTCCATGGCGGCTGGCTGTCCATCGTCTCGGTCTTCATGATTGCCGGATTCTCCTTCCAGGGCACCGAGCTGGTGGGTGTCGCCGCAGGCGAAGCCAAGGATCCGCGCCGCGAAGTGCCCAAGGCCATCCGCCGGGTGTTCTGGCGCATCATGCTCTTCTACATCGGTGCCATCTTCATCATCGGCTGCCTGATTCCGCTCACCGACCCGAGCCTGCTGGCCAGCGGCGAAGCCGACGTGGCTTCCTCGCCCTTCACCCTGGTCTTCGAGCGGGCCGGCATCGCTTTTGCTGCTGCTGCCATGAACGCGGTCATTCTCACCGCCATCCTCTCGGCTGGCAACTCGGGGCTCTACGCCTCAACCCGCATGCTCTACTCCATGGCCCACGATGGCAAGGCTCCGAAGATCTTCGGGCGCACCAACTCCCGCGGCGTGCCGATCATGGCTCTGCTGGCCACCGCTGCGGTAGGCCTCTTCGGGTTCCTCACCGCCCTGGTGGGCCAGGGTGCGGCCTATACCTGGCTGCTGAATGTCTCGGGGCTGTGCGGGTTCATCGTCTGGGTGGGTATTGCCGTATCCCACTACCGCTTCCGCCGCGGTTATCTCGCCCAGGGCTACAGCGTGAAGGACCTGCCCTACTTGGCCCCGCTCTTCCCGCTAGGACCCATCGTGGCCTTCCTGATGCTGATTGCCGTGATCGTCGGTCAGAACTACCAAGCGGTGCTGGCCGGCCACGGGCTGGAAGTGCTCTCGGCCTATATCGGGCTGCCGCTGTTCCTCGGACTGTGGCTGGTGCACCGCATGGTGACCAAGTCCAAGATGGTCAAGCTCACCGAGATGGATCTGGACGCTCCGGAGGATATCGAAGAGTCTGCGGCTGTGCGCTCTGCGCGAACCGGTGTGAAGAAGTAGGGCAATGATTAGCACTCGCCTTGACCGAGTGCTAAAGCTCGTCCTAAAGTCATGTGTGGGTGTCACGATGGAAGTTGCATCTGCAGCTTGCAGCGTTACACACCGCCTGACTGGATACCACCAACTGGCACCGCGACGACGGTTGGTCCAATGCCATAGGGCGCACCCCTACAACCATTGGTTCATACACGAAAAGGAGAGACCATGTCTGTCTCCATCAAGCCGCTCGAAGACCGCATTGTCATCAAGCAGGTCGAAGCCGTAACCACCACCGCTTCGGGCCTGGTCATCCCAGACTCCGCTAAGGAAAAGCCACAGGAAGGCGCCGTAGTCGCCGTAGGCCCAGGCCGCATCGATGACAACGGCAACCGCATTCCCCTGGACGTTTCAGAAGGCGACGTAGTCCTGTACTCGAAGTACGGCGGAACCGAGGTCAAGGTCGGCAACGAAGAGTACCTGGTGCTCTCGGCTCGCGACGTACTGGCAGTCGTCGTAAAGTAACGCCAACCTCTCTAAAGTTTCAGGAGAAAATGCATGGCTAAGCAGCTAGCATTCAACGAGGAAGCGCGACGCGCCCTCGAAGCGGGCATTGATAAGCTCGCAAACACGGTGAAGGTCACCCTCGGCCCACTCGGCCGCAATGTGGTGCTTGCCAAGACCTGGGGCGCCCCGACCATCACCAATGACGGTGTCACCATTGCGCGTGAGATCGATCTGGAAGATCCATACGAGAACCTTGGCGCGCAGCTGGCCAAGGAAGTAGCCACCAAGACCAATGACGTAGCAGGCGACGGCACCACCACCGCCACCGTGCTCGCTCAGGCCCTGGTCAAGGAAGGCCTGAAGAACGTCGCCGCAGGCGCCGCTCCGGGCGATGTCCGCAAGGGCATTGAACTGGCTGTGGAGATCGTTTCGGACGCATTGGCCGCTAACGCCGTTGCCGTAGAGGACAAGGTTGCTAACGTAGCCGCGATCTCCGCGCAGTCGGATGAAATCGGCGAATTGCTGGCCAAGGCCTTCAAGACCGTGGGCACCGATGGCGTGATCACCATCGAGGAGTCCTCGACTACCGCTACCGAGCTGGTCCTGACCGAAGGCATGCAGTTCGACAAGGGCTACCTCTCGCCACAGTTCATCACCGACCAGGAGCGCCAGGAAGTTGTCCTGGAAGACGCACTGATCCTGATCAACCCAGCCAAGATCTCCACCGTGGCAGAATTCCTGCCACTGCTGGAAAAGGTCCTGGAAGCGAAGAAGCCGCTGCTGATCATCGCCGAGGATGTCGAGGGCGAAGCCCTTTCCACTCTGGTGGTCAACAAGCTGCGAGGCCTGCTGAACGTGGTAGCCGTCAAGGCTCCAGGCTTCGGCGACCGCCGCAAGGCAATGATGCAGGATCTGGCTATCCTCACCGGTGCCCAGGTTGTCTCCCCGGAACTGGGCCTGTCCCTGGACCAGGTTGGCACAGAGGTACTCGGCTCGGCACGCCGCGTGACCATCACCAAGGATTCCACCACCATCGTTGATGGCGCTGGCACCGAGGAAGATGTCGCAGAGCGCGTAGCCCAGCTGAAGGCTGAGCTGAACCGCACCGATTCGGAGTGGGACCGCGAGAAGCTGTCCGAGCGCCTGGCCAAGCTGTCCGGCGGCATCGGCGTGATCAAGGTGGGCGCTTCCACCGAGGTCGAGCTGAAGGAACGCAAGCACCGCATCGAGGATGCTGTGTCCTCCACCCGTGCTGCCCTGGAAGAGGGCATCGTTGCCGGCGGCGGTACCGCCCTGGTCGACGCGCTGGCTTCGCTGGATACCGATGCCCGCATCGCAGCCACCGAAGGCGACGTAGCAGCAGGCGTTGCGATTGTCCGCCGCGCGCTGGTGCAGCCGCTCTTCTGGATCGCTACCAACGCCGGCTTCGACGGTGCGGTAGTTGCTTCCAAGGTGGCGGAGTCCCCAGCCAACGAAGGCTTCAACGCCAAGACCGGTGTCTACGAGAACCTGCTGCACGCAGGCGTCATCGACCCAGTCAAGGTAACCCGCTCGGCACTGCGCAACGCAGCATCGATCGCGGCCTTGGTTCTGACCACCGAGACCTTGGTGGCAGAGAAGGCTGAAGAAGCTGAAGAGGCGCACGGCCACTAGGGTTTAGCCCGTCACCGAAGCATTGCTTCGTGAGCGAAAGCCGCCGTTGGATCCAGGATTTATCTCCTGGATCCAGCGGCGGCTTTTTGTTCTCAGAAAACGATCCACCCGGGGTGACCCAGCTCATTGACACGATAAATGAGTGCGCTCATAATTGAACTCAGTCAAAGATTGATGCCCATTTCATATCCGTACAGGAGATCTTCCATGCACGCGTTCGTTCTCGAAAACTACAAGGGTGCCCTGGTGCAGGCCGAGGTCGCTGAACCTGAGTTGGGGGAGCGGGAGGTACTCATCGAGATTGCGGCCGCTGGCGTCAACCAGCTTGACGAGAAGATCCGCGCAGGCGAATTCAAGGCAATCCTGCCCTACAAGATGCCGCTGGTTCTCGGCCACGACGTCGCAGGGACCGTGATCGGGCTCGGCTCAGGAGTCCGCGGCTTTACGGTAGGGGACCAGATTTTTGCCCGCCCTCGAGATCATCGGATCGGAGCTTTCGCCCAGCGCATGGCCGTGAATGAAATGGATATTGCGAAGGCACCTGTCTCCATCGACCTGGTGCAAGCGGCCTCGCTGCCCCTGGTTGCACTGACTGCGTGGCAGGTACTAGTTGAGCGGGGAAATCTGCAGCCGGGGCAGCGAGTACTCATCCACGCTGGCGCTGGCGGCGTCGGAACCATCGCCATCCAGCTGGCCAAGCACCTGGGCGCTTACGTCGCGACAACAGCGTCGGCGACGAACGCCGAATTCTTGCAGGATCTCGGAGCCGATGAAGTCATCGACTACAAGACCGAGGATTTCCAGGTAAGTATCTCGGGCTATGACCTGGTGCTTGACAGCCTGGGCGGCGAAACGCTTGCCAAGTCGCTGGGAGTTCTGCGCCCTGGAGGGAAGGTCATCGGCATCTCGGGTCCGCCGACTCCGGCATTCGCCAAGGAAGCAGGGCTGAATCCGGTGATGGGCTTGGCGGTCCGCGCGCTAAGCCGGTCAGTTCTCAAGAAGGCCAAGAAGCTGGGTGTCGGGTACGAGTTCCTCTTCATGAAGCCCAGCGGCCAGCAGCTGCGAGGCATTGCCGAACTGGTGGACTCCGGGGTCCTGACGCCCGTGGTGGGCCAGGTCTTCGGTTTTGCGCAAACTGCAGAGGCCCTTGAATCGATGGAGGCTGGTGGCCGGCGCGGCAAGACCGTCATCACCATGCAGCAGAAGTAAAGCGAGCGCGTTCGCCTGGGCGGTGGGCGCGCTTTGCTCGTCAGTGGGGGAGGATTGCAGCAATCTGAGCGCGGATGCCCCGGGCGACTTCAGCTGTGGCCAGTGCCGGGTCCGCAGCAGTAGCCATCGCCAGGAACTGGATGGAAGTGATGGCCCGCGCAATCGTGGCTGCCTCCGGCGCCTCCAGATTCCTATGCGTGCCCAGGAGCTCGGCAATCGCCTGTTCGGTCAACGCCGCTATGCGCAGGGCTTCGGCATGATGCGGTTCCGCCGAATCGCCAAAAACCATTTCGCGCAGATAAAAGCGCCCGTTGTCGACATGCTTCCGATTGCAGTCGATGATCGGTACCAAAAGGGCCATGGTTGCCTCCAGCGCGGTCTTTGCTGATTTAGAGGCCTCGAGGCCTTGCTCCAAGGAGCGTTCGTAGCGGTGGTTCTGCACCATGAGCAGCAGCTCGGATTTGGACTTGGCGTAGAGGAAAAGGGTTCCGGTTCCGATATCCGCCGCGTCGGCGATCTGCTGCGTGGTGACCTCATCGACACCGTGTGCCGCGAAGAGTTCGCTGGCCGCGGAGATGATCCGTTCAAGCTTCGCCTGCTTGTTGCGTTCGCGTCGTCCTGGCATAGGAGTTGAAGACGTCACCCGGGAGCCCCTCGGCTAGAACTGATCAGAGTTATTCATGAGTCTAATCAAGAAAGCTGTTGTTTCAGAATGCGCGGATTGACTTCGCTCACCTGGCCAAGCAACAATTTGCCGCCGTGCCGACGATGGCTGGGCGGCAAACCGCCGTGGAACTTTGCGCCAGTTCTCGAATTTCGACAGCTAATCCTGAGCAGGTCAGGCCAATACGGTCAATCTATATACGCTGCTTTACAGCGGCAGCAGCGTCAACTCGCACGGTGTGGCCATGGCGAATTGATAAGATGGTTGGTTGTCTGACGTGAATCAAGTAGAAAACGCCGAGGACAATTACCTGTCCCCGAAGAAAGCGCAGCCAGTGAGCCATACGTTGGATCAGTCTCGGACAAGCACCCAGCGTGCCGGTTTCCGAGTTGATTTGCAGGGACTTCGCGCCCTCGCAGTCCTGCTGGTGATGTGCTATCACATCTGGTTCTCCCGGGTCTCCGGCGGTGTGGACATCTTCTTGATGCTCTCCGCCTTCTTCCTCACTTCTTCCACCGCACGGCGCATCGCCCGCGGGCAGCGCCCGCCTCTGCTCGACGGCTGGCTGCATCGATTCTCGCGCCTGATACCGCAAGCGGCGGTAGTCATCATTGGCGTGGTCATCGCGGCATGGATCATCCTGCCTAGTACGCGCTGGCTGGAGCTGATCGACCAGTCCAATGCCGCGCTGTTCTACTGGCAGAACTGGTACCTCTCGGATCACCAGGTGGACTACTACGCCTTCAACACAGCCGCCGCCTCGCCGCTGCAGCACTTCTGGTCCCTGTCTGTCCAGGGACAGATCTTCATCATCTGGCCGCTGGTTCTTGCCGGCAGCGCACTGCTCTGGAAGAAGCTCTTCTCCCGGCACAGCTTCGCCGCCGTAGCAGGCGGCGCCTTCGGAGCCATCTTCCTCGGCTCGCTCGCGTATTCCATTCACATCACCGCCACCAACCAGCAGGTGGCCTACTTCCACACGGGCGCGCGCCTATGGGAATTCGCCCTCGGTTCGCTGCTCGCCTTGGCATTGCCGTGGCTCTCCAGCCTGCCCGAGAAGATCCGCCGCATCGGAGGCTGGGCCGGCCTGGCCACCGTCATAGGCAGTGGCGCCGTACTGGATGTGCAGGGGCAGTTCCCGGGCTTCATGGCTTTGGTGCCCACGGTCGCCGCCGCCTTGGTGATCTCGGCTCCGGCACCGCGCAGCTGGGCCAACCCGTCGGGCCTGCTTTCCTTGCCCCCGCTGGTAAAGCTGGGCGACCTGTCCTACGGCATGTACCTGTGGCACTGGCCGTTGCTGGTCTTCTACCTTGAGGTCTCCGGGAACGAGAAGGCCTCCTTCGCTGCCGGCAGTGTCTTGATTCTTGCCTCGATCCTCGCTTCATGGGCCACCACCAAGTTCGTCGAGAAACCGGCCATCGCCTGGCAAGCCAGTGCCAGCTTCTCGCGCCTGATTCCGCAAACCGGGTTCAAGCTCATTGCCCAGTTTGCCGTGGTCGCTGTGGGGCTTGGCGTAGCCAGCCTTCCGGTGATGGCCTGGGAGAACAACGTCGAGCACCGCAGGGCCATGGCCGCGGCGCAGACCGCCACCGACAACCCCGGGGCCAACGCCGAAGATGACTGGGATCCGTCACCTGCGGCTTTGACCCTGCCGCTGGCGACCGAACTGGATAGCGAATGGCAGACTCCCGGCGATGTCTGCGAAGGGGCGAACGCTCCAGATGACGAGCGCATCCACTTCTGCGAGCAGGGCGGCACTTTCGACGGGGGAGCGCCGGACCTGGTACTGCTGGGCGATTCGCACATGCAGCACTGGTCCGCGGCGGCTTCGGCAATGATCGAGGAAGCTGGCGGCAGCTGGATCCTGGTGTACGAACCGGGTTGCCGCTACGGCTCCGATGCGGACCGCGGGGAAGAAGCCTGCTCCGGCTTCCAGGACGCGGCGCAGGAATATGTAGCGGACCTGGCTCCGCAGATGGTGCTGACCACGGCCAGCAAGACCGTAGCGGACCCTGATGACATGCTTCGCAGCCCGGGGGAGCAGGAGATCCTGGTGGACAACTACGCCGAGATGATCCAGCCGCTGCTCGATGCCGGAAGCCGGGTCATCGCGATGCGCGATACCCCGCGCTATACCTACTCCATTCCGGAATGCGTGGATTCGAACAAGGGACTCCCTGCCAACTGCGATGGTTCGGCCGGCTACGCATTGAACAGCGTGAATCCAGTGGAGCAATTCCTGGATTCCAATGATTATGGCGACCAGGTTGTTTCCCTGGACATGACGGGGTTGCTCTGCCCCGAGGGGGTCTGCAAAGCTGTCATTGGCAACGTCTTGACGTACCTGGATGATTCGCACCTGTCCAAGACCTTCGTGCTCAGTGCCAAGCGCCAGTTCGCTTCTTCTTTCAAGGAAGCAACAAACTGGGAATAAGTCACCCCTGATGCGGGATGGGGCATGAGGTTGAACACAGTGCGCCACGAAGGAATAACCGGAACGCCAAAAGAGCTCTACCATTTAATCAACCTCCGCTGTCGCCCCGAAAGGTTCCCCCGTGACTGAGTTCAACCCCTTTGCCTTTGAAGGACTCACCTACGACGACGTTCTGCTGTTGCCTGGCCCGACGGATGTGATTCCTTCGGAGGCGGACACCACCACCCGCTTCACCAAGCGCATCAACATCCAGGTGCCCATCAGCTCCGCTGCAATGGACACGGTGACCGAAGCACCCATGGCAATCGCGCTGGCACGCCAGGGCGGTATCGGCGTGATCCACCGCAACCTTTCCATTGAGTCCCAGGCCAAGCAGGTTGACCAGGTTAAGCGCAGCGAGTCGGGCATGATCACCGACCCAGTCACCGTGCACCCGGGTGCCACCTTGGCTGAATGGGATGAGCTGTGCGCTCAGTACCGCGTCTCCGGTCTGCCAGTGGTAGATGAGAACCGCAAGCTGTTGGGCATCATCACCAACCGCGACACCCGCTTTGTTCCTCGCGAACGCTACATGACCACCAAGGTCTACGAAGTGATGACCGGCATGCCGCTGGTGACCGCTCATGACGGTGTAGCTCCAGAGAAGGTAATCGAGCTCCTGTCCAAGAACCGCATCGAGAAGCTTCCACTCATCGATAACGACGGCAAGCTCACCGGCTTGATCACCGTCAAGGACTTCGACAAGGCCGAGCAGTATCCTCTGGCGACCAAGGACGACGAAGGCCGTCTGCGTGTTGCAGCTGCTGTTGGATTCTTCGGCGAAGGCTACGAGCGTGCCATGACCCTGATCGACGCCGGCGTTGACGCACTGGTTGTCGACACCGCCAATGGCCACTCGCAGGGCGTGCTGGAGATGATTGCACGCCTGAAGAAGGATCCAGCGGCTGCGCACGTGGACATCATCGGCGGCCAGGCAGCCACCTATGACGGTGCCAAGGCACTGATCGATGCTGGCGCTGACGCCATCAAGGTCGGCGTTGGCCCGGGCTCCATCTGCACCACCCGCATCGTTGCCGGCGTGGGCGTTCCCCAGGTTACCGCTATCTACGAAGCAGCCAAGGCAGCTATTCCAGCTGGCGTTCCATTGATCGCTGACGGCGGCCTGCAGCACTCGGGCGATATCGGCAAGGCCCTGGTGGCCGGCGCCGACTCGGTCATGCTCGGCTCCCTGCTGGCAGGTACCGCTGAGTCCCCAGGCGATCTGGTCTTCATGGGCGGCAAGCAGTTCAAGGCCTACCGCGGCATGGGCTCGCTGGGCGCAATGGAAACCCGTGGCAAGAACACCTCGTACTCCAAGGACCGCTACTTCCAGGCTGACGCGCCATCGAACGAGAAGCTGATCCCTGAAGGCATCGAAGGCCAGGTCCCTTACCGCGGCCCGCTGTCGGCTGTCACCCACCAGCTCGTGGGCGGCCTGCGCCAGACCATGTTCTACGTTGGCGGACGCACCGTTCCCGAGCTGAAGGCACGCGGCAAGTTCGTCCGCATCACCGCAGCAGGCCTGAAGGAATCGCACCCGCACGACATCATGATGACCGTTGAGGCACCGAACTACCGTTCGCGCTAAGGCTCATCTGATGCGGAAAACCCCATCACCACTGGCGCATTGCCAGAGGTGATGGGGTTTTTCGCATCTCTGCTAGCTGATTCAGGAGGCCAGCCAGCCACCGTCGACGTTGAGCATCTGTCCAGTGATGTACCGGGATGCTTCCGAAAGCAAGAAAACCACCGGTCCGGCAAAGTCATCAGTGTGCCCCAGCCTATTCATCGGGATCCGTGAGAGAATTCGTTCTCTGTCTGCCGGTTTGGCCAGGAGATCTGAAGTGAGCTGCGTTTGGACGTATCCGGGAGCAATGCCGTTCACGCGGATGCCTTGTTGCGACCATTCCCGGGACAGCGCGCGGACAGCTCCGAGTACGGCTGACTTCGACATGACGTATGGTGCGACATTGGGCAGCCCAATGGTGCTTGCCAGGGAGCAGAGGAAGACGTGGCTTCCGACCGCGCTGCCGCGGGAGATCTCCCGCCGCGCGATCTCGGTGCTGAGGAACAGAGGGGCTTCGGCATTGACCTTCTGTACCCATCGCCATTCCTCAGGATCCAAATCGATGGCCTGCTTGCGCAGCTGCACACCCGCAGCATGGATCACGGAATCAACCGGACCGTTGCCTTCGGCAAGGTCTACAAGTTCATTGGCTTTGCCGGTTTGCGCTACATCCCAGGTATAGGTGTGCAGGCGTTGCCCATCGAGTCCGGCAAGCTGCCGTGTTTGCTCCAGCTGGGACTCCGTGCGGGACACTGCGCTGACACGTGCGCCGGCTTTGACGGCTGCCAGTGCCATAGCCTGCCCGATGCCGCGGCCAGCTCCGGTCACCAAAACGTGACGGTTGGCCAGTGAAAACTGTTCAAGACTCATGGGAATTCCTTGTTTGCGTGCTCGTTAGAAAATGTAGGTGGGCAACAGCAAGATGAAGAGGAATACCGCACCGCTGATGACCAATGAAACAAAGGTGTACTTCAAGATGGATCTCACTCCGAGCCCCGCGATCGCCAAGATCGGCAATGCGAAGAACGGCTGGATCATGTTGGTCCAGGTGTCGCCGTAACCGATTGCCATGATGATCAAGGCGGGATCCGTGCCCAAGGCGTTGGCCGCTTCGATGAAAATCGGTCCCTGAATGGCGAATTGGCCGCCACCACTGGGCACGAAGATGTTTACCAAGCCGGCGGCGAGGAAGGCGACAATCGGCAATGAGTTCGCGTTGGACATCGAGATGAACGCATCGCTGAGCACGGTGATCAGTCCCGTCGTCGTCACGATCCCCAGGATGCCGGCGTACAGCGGATACTGCAGCAGCACTTCGCCGGTGACTGTCGAAGCGTTCTTGATCAGCCCGGCCAACGCTACAGGGGAGTCAACCAGCAAGAGGATGATCGCGAGCATCGACCAGTTCACGATGTCGAAGGTCAAAACGAAGCCCAGGCGCATGAAGTGCCCGACGATGAAGACGCTGAGCAGTAGTCCCAGTCCGGTCGTGACGTAGCGCTTGGATTCAATCCAATCTGCCGGGCTTCCCGGTTTCCCAGCTTGACGGGCCTCCGTCTGGGAATCCGGGTTGCTGAGCGGGATCTCCAGGATCTCCTCGTCGGTCTTAGGCCGGGACATCACCATGCCGATGACCAGCGCGGGAATCATGATGAGCAGGCCAGTCATATTCCACCAGCTGAAGACCGTTTCCGTGACCGGGACCGGAGCACCCAGGAATTCCTCGATGAAGCTGCCAGGAGTGGCCGAAGTCAGCGGGGCTGCCCCTGAATATCCCATATGGTAGGGAATGAAGCCGGTGTAGGCGGCAGCGACCAACAAAGGGAAGTGGACTTTGATGCCGCGTTCGCGGCAGCTGGTGGCGATACTCTTGGCCAGAATCGCTCCGACGATTAGTCCCAGGCTCCACTGGGCCCAGGACACCAAGCAGGTCAGCAGGGTGACCCAGGCGTAGGCCTGCACCGCGTTCTTTGGAATGCTTGATACTTTCGACAGCACCCCCTGGACCTGGCGGGTATGGGCCAGTGCATGCCCGAAGAGCAGGGCCAGGCACATCTGCGTGATGAAGGCCAGTAGCCCTGTCAATCCTTCGCCCCAAGCGTTTACCACGGCGATCGGAGACGAATCGGTCATCGTCAATGCCATGAGCATCACGATCAACGTCAGCAGGACGGCGAATACCATTGCTGATGGCATCCATCGTTCGACAAGACGAGTCACAGGCTTCATTGCGGTTGTGAGCATCGTGCACCTCCAAGAGTAGGCCGATCAATTTGCTGGAGAAGAATATGACTACCGTCACATCCTTTCGAGGACGCTACTAGTGCGGTTCGGCATTAAGCAATCGTAAGTGGCTAGGCGTCCTATCTCCGGTTGCACCCGGTGCTTCAGGTGCATGAATAAGGTGATTCAGGTGATTTAGCTTTTAAAGCTTAATGTTGCTTAACGTATTTCCATGCCATGTAATGGTGATCACAAGCATTCGCAGGTTCTTATCCGATTTCACCAATGGAGGTGCGCGTTGACCACGCAGTCGCATTTATCGCTTCGGCCAGCGCGTGTCTCTGCTGCTGCTGTTGCCCGAGCTGCAGGGGTCTCTTCTGCAACGGTCAGCTACATCATGAACGGTCGACCCGGTGCCTCGCCTGAGACCCGGCGCCATGTGCTGAAGGTGGCGAACGAACTTGGCTACCGTCCCGCCAACCATGGGCAGCAGCAGGACCCGCTTCTGACCCGCGTGGTCGGCCTAGTGCTGCCGAACATCGTGAACCAGATGTATACGATCTGGGCACAGCACATCATCAATGCCACCGCCGCGGCCGGGTTCGATGTCTTTGTCGCAACAACGGGGGACGACCCCGAGGCGCTGGATCAAGTTGCTCGTACCCTGGCTGCCCGGAATGTTGATGGCGTCATTATCGCCGCTGCAATCAAGGAAGATTCGCGTTCTCTGAGGACCTTTCGCCAGAAACGAATTCCCTATGTCTGCCTGTCGCGCAATTCCGAGCATCTGCCTGGTGATTTCGTCGGGATCGATGACGACGCGGCTGCGGGGGAACTCATGTCCCACGTTCTGGATCACGGCTATTCGGAGGTGGCCACTGTCATCGGGCCGCGTTCCTCTACTGCGTCTTTGTTGCGCGAACAGGCTTTTGTCCGGGTTGCCCAACAAAGGGGTGTCCGGGTTGCGGGAGAACGCCTGATCAGTACCAAGCTCAGTTCGGAAGGCGGGCAGCTGGCCGCCAAAAGATTGTTCAGCTCGGCGCATCCGCCACGGGCTGTGGTCTGCGGATCGGATGAAATTGCCATTGGTGTCATGGAGCATGCGCTGTCGCTGGGCCTGCGCATTCCACAGGATGTCGCGATCGTCGGCTGTGACGGACTCAGGCACAGCCGCTCGAAAATCATCGGGCTGACAACAATTGTCCAGCCGGTGAAAGACATGGCGGAAAGGTCCTTCGAGCTACTCCTGGAACAGATCGTCGAGCCGCGGAACACCTACAAGCACACGATCTGCGAGCACAGCCTCCATATCGGTAGGACTTGCGGGTGCCCTGCTACAGGGCGAATGCCTGCCCTCTAGCTCACCACTAGACATTCTCAAAGCCAAGGGCCTGGTGCCCTCTACTCGTCATGCCTGCATGCGGAAGGAACTGACCGTGCAAACTACCAACGCGACACGTCGGATGCGCTCACCGGAAATGCTCAACAAGCTGATTTTCCGGCGCATCATGCCGCTGCTGATCGCAGCCTATGTCATGGCTTTCATTGATCGCACGAATATCGGCATGGCCAAAGACCGGTTGGAAATCGATCTGGGAATCTCGGCTACAGCGTACGGCGTGGGTGCCGGGCTGTTCTTCTTGACCTACGCGCTTTCGGAGATTCCCTCAAACCTGATCATGCACAAGGTCGGCGCACGGTTCTGGATCATGAGGATCATGATCACTTGGGGAATCCTGTCTGCCTGCATGGCACTGGTCCAGGGGGAGTGGTCCTTCTATATCCTGCGCATGCTGCTGGGCATCGCTGAGGCGGGCCTATTCCCGGGAGTCATCTACTTCATCACCCAGTGGTTTGTCGTCAAAGACCGCGCCCGGGCCAACGGACTCTTCTTGCTCGGCGTAGCCCTGGCGAACGTCATCGGGGCGCCACTGAGCGGCCTGCTGCTGACTATGGACGGCGTTGGCGGGTTGCACGGATGGCAGTGGATGTTCATCATCGAGGGGTTGCCAGCGTGCTTCTTGGCTATCGCAGTTTGGAAACTCCTGCCCAACAAGCCCACCGAAGCTAAATTCCTCACCCAGGCCGAGGCCGAGGACTTGGAAGCGCGAATCGCGGCTGAGGAAATCGCCGGCGCGAAGGCTGCTGGAAATTCCAAGCTTCTCCATGTTCTCAAGGACAAGCAGATCCTGTTGGTCGTTGCGATCTACTTCTCCCACCAGATCGCAGTCTACGCATTGAGCTTCTTCTTGCCTTCGATCATCGGTACATACGGGGAGCTATCCACCATCCAGATCGGCTTGCTCACCTCGATACCGTGGGTCTTCTCTGCCGCAGGCGCCTTGCTGATCCCCAAGCTTGCCACCAATGGCTCGCGATCGCGGATCGTTGCCAGCGCAACCATGACCGGCATCGTTGCCGGGTTCACCCTCGGTGCGCTTGGCGGACCGGTGCTCGGACTGATCGGCTTCTCGCTAGCCGCGTTCAACTTCTTCGCGTTGCAGCCGATCCTGTTCACCTACCCGGCAACCCGCCTTTCCGGTGCGACTCTGGCTGGCGGCATTGCTTTCGTGAACACCGTCGGGCTGTTCGGCGGATTCCTTGGTCCCTACATCATGGGGCTGATGGAAGAAGCTACTGGAAGCAAGATGTCGGGCCTCTGGTTCATTGTCGCGATCTGCGCCGTTGGCGCACTGCTCACTCTCAAGCTCAAGCAAGGCACCGAGGATCCCGCTAAAGCCGCTGTGTCCGGCCACTAGGCATCTAACTAAGGAGCAACGAACTCTAATGAATACCCATAACATGAAAATGGACTTTGACGGACTCCGGGTTCTCGTCACGGCTGGAGCTGCGGGCATCGGCCTGGCGATCGCTCAAGAGTTCAGGAACCATGGCGCACAAGTCTTCGTTACGGATATCAATCCTGAAGCAGTGCGTGCCGCCGCGTCGGCGGGTTTTGCCGCCTCCGTGAGCGACGTGTCGGATGAAGATCAGGTACGTGGATTGCCCGATCAGATCCAGCAGTCTCTAGGGGGACTGGACGTCCTGGTGAACAATGCCGGAATCGCCGGTCCTACCGGGCCTATCGAGACTCTTGAATCCGAAGATTGGATGACGACTTTCGATATTAATGTCCACGGACAATTCTTCTGCATCAAGCACTTGCTCCCGTTGCTGCGCCAGTCCACCCGCGGATCCATCATCAACTTGTCCTCGGCCGCTGGCCGTCTGGGCATGGCAGGTCGCAGTCCGTACTCGGCATCGAAATGGGCAGTGATCGGGCTGACCAAGACGCTTGCCATCGAGCTCGGCGGTGAAGGAATCAGGGTCAATGCCATCTGCCCGGGGGCAGTCAATGGCCCGCGCATCCAATCCGTCATCGAGGCGAAGGCGCGAATGCTCCAGCGTCCGGTGGACGAAGTCTCCGATCTGTACCACGCGCAGTCATCGCTCAACAAGCTGGTCGAGGCCGAGGACATCGCCAATATGGCGGTGTTCCTGGCCAGCCCGATGGCACTTCGGATCAACGGCCAGGCCATGGCAGTCGATGGCAACACCGAGAAACTGTACTAGGAAGGCGTATTTTGAAAAACAAGCGAAAAGTCATCATTACTAGCGCTGTCACCGGCGCTATCCATACCCCCAGCATGTCGCCGCACCTGCCGGTGAGCGCCGATGAGATTGCCGAAGCTGCGCTTGGCGCCGCCAAGGCTGGCGCGGCCATAGTCCACATGCACGCGCGTGATCCCAAGGACGGCCGCCCATCTCAGGATCCCAAGCATTTCGAACCGATCTTGGAGAAGCTCAAGAACGGCACCGACGCCATCGTCAACATCACCACCGGTGGCTCCCCGCATATGACCGTCGAAGAACGCATGCTTCCGGTGGCAACCTTCGAACCTGAACTCGCTTCGCTCAATATGGGATCAATGAACTTCGGACTGTATCCCATGCTGGACCGGTTCACGGAGTTCGAACACGATTGGGAACGAGAAGGCCTGGAAAATTCACGGGATCTGGTCTTCAAGAACACCTTTGCCGATATCCAGAGGATCCTGGAAATCGGTAACGCCAATGACACCCGGTTCGAATTCGAATGCTACGACATTTCCCACCTAAATAACCTGAGTCATTTCCACCAGCGCGACCTGGCCCGTGGCCCGCTTTTCGTGCAGTCGGTTTTCGGTCTGCTCGGCGGCATCGGGGCGCATCCGGAAGACTTGATGCATATGCGCCGCACGGCTGACCGCCTGCTGGGAGAGAACTACGAATGGTCCATCCTCGGTGCAGGCAAGAACCAGATGCCGTTAGCTACCATTGGAGCGGCCATGGGATCGCATGTACGTGTTGGGCTGGAAGATTCCTTGTGGATCGGACCGGGGCAGCTCGCCGCTTCCAATGCCGAGCAAGTGACCCGTATCCGGACCATACTGGAAGCACTGAATTTCGAGGTCGCGACTCCCGAGGAAGCCCGGGAGATGCTGGAGCTCAAGGGGCGCGACAAAGTCGGTTTCTAGGCGCCAAATGCCTTCGGCCTGAATAGCAGCACAAAATCAAACAGACTCGAGGCTCCATCTGTCCTGCCCCATGCAGGCATAGATGGAGCCTTGTTTTGTCCTAGTCCCAGTTTGACGCCGCGCATTGGCGCGCGCCGTGGCGTATCCAATCCCACTAGAACATCGCGGGACTCGCTCGCCGCGGACACGTAGACTTGTTCGATGGCGGCGCTTCCCTGCGCGTGCGGGAAACCTCGCGCCAATGCGCCGGTGACGGAAGGACAATCAGTACATGGGCCAGCCAGCCAACCTGAAGAAGCAAACCCGACAGCGTATGGAACGCACGGGGGAGAGCTACACCACCGCGCGCAAGAACATCTTGGCCGGCAAGCCTGAAAGCCCTCGGGCCGCTCGCGCTGCCGCCGCACGCGACTACGCCAAGGAAGCACGCGAAAAGGCCAAGGCGCAGGAGCAGAAAGGCAAGAACGCTCCGGCTGCTTCGCCAGCTGACGAACTGCCTGAGTACCCAGCGCCAAAAGATGTCATCCAGTACGATGCTGCGCTCTGGCACCGAGTCCTAGTCCAAGCTGGCGTCACCAACAAGCACACCGGCGAACCGCTGAGCCAGGCATTGCTCGCTGGCCTTGCCGGCGGTATCGGCTTCATGGCTTTTACCCATGAAGGCGGCGAAGAGACTGCAGTAACCTTGGTGACCCGCCACAACCCGGAACCCTATACACAGAACCTGCTGGCTCGTTGCGGTGCTACGGTGACCGAACGTACCACCGGCTCAGCCGAACGCGCTGTCGAATACATGGACGCTGCCCTGGACGCAGGCCGCACCGTGGTGGTTCGCGTGGCAATCAGCGCGCTGCCATGGATTGACGGCAACACGGTTGATGAGGCCGAGACCCTGGATCTCGTCGTCGTTGGCGAGCACAAGAAAGACCTGATGGTAGATGACGGTTCAGGTGCGCTGAACCTTATTAGCCCCAAGGAACTGGCCATCGCCCGTGCGATGCGCAAGAAGGAAAAGCACTGGCAGGCATGGATCCCGTCCTCGCGCTCGCCGAAGGCCGAGACCCTGGCCGCCAATGCTGTCGAGGCGATTGGGGAAACCACCGCTCGCCTGCTGGGCACCAGCGAGCTTTCCGGGGTTCCAGTGCACTTTGCCAAGAACTTCGGCATTACCGGCATGCGCACCTTGGCCACGCGACTGCGCGATAACGAGTCCAAGACCGGTTGGTCCCAGATCTTCGCAAGCCAGCAAGCGCTGGCCAACGGCTTGGACCAGCTCGCAGGTTTCTTCTCCGACACGCGTTTCAGCGGCGAGGGCGCGTTGCGCGGCCTGTACGCGGAGTTCCTTTCGGAAGCGGCGGAACTTCCAGGCTTGGCGGCGCTGGCAGCTCACGTAGATGCTTACCAGCAGCTCACCACCCAGTGGGATGCGTTCGCGGACCTGATTGATCCAGAGACCGAGTTCGCCAAGCGTGCTGAGCACTTCGCCGTATTGGCTGACGCGATTGAGCGCATTGCCGATTATGAAGAGCAAGCCGCCACCTCCTTGGCCGTGACCGCCAAGAAGCTTGCATCCAAGGCAGCCAGGTAAACCTAGCTCAACATAGGCCCTGCCATCCGGTGATCTTACTCACCGGATGGCAGGGCATTGTTGTCCCGGTGTGCCACTTGCGGCCCCATGCACCAGAGCCAGCGCAGAAACATCGCCTAAAGCCAATGCGCTATCAAAAGCGGGATTATCCGGGAATCTTGATAACCTAGTTAGGTGAGTAACGAGATTGAGATCGGCCGCGGCAAGCGGGCAACTAAGGCATATTCCCTGGACGACGTAGCGATCGTACCGAATCGCCGTACCCGTGATCCGAAGGACGTATCGGTGTCCTGGCAGATCGACGCCTTCCAGTTCGACACCCCTATCCTGGGCGCACCAATGGATTCGGTGACCTCCCCGTCTACTGCAATCGCCTTGGGCAAGCTCGGCGGCCTGGGCGTGCTGAACCTCGAAGGCCTGTGGACCCGCTACGAGGACCCGGAAGCAGTGCTGGCTGAAATTGCCAGCCTGAAGTCCGAGGCGGCAACCCGCAACGACCCGAAGATCACCGCAAAGCTGCAGGAACTGTACTCGGCTCCCATCCAGCCTGAGCTGATCACCTCGCGCATCTCCGAGATCCGCGACTCCGGCGTTGTCGTTGCAGGCTCGTTGACCCCGCAGCGCACCCAGGAGCACTACAAGACCGTTGTCGCTGCCGGCGTGGACATCTTCGTCATCCGCGGCACCACCGTTTCGGCTGAGCACGTCTCGAAGACCACCGAACCGCTGAACCTCAAGCAGTTCATCTACGAACTCGATGTCCCAGTGATCGTGGGCGGCGCAGCAGGATACACCCCGGCCATGCACCTGATGCGCACCGGTGCAGCCGGCGTGCTCGTTGGCTTCGGTGGCGGCGCGTCCTCCACCACCCGCCGCACCCTGGGCATCCACGCACCGATGGCTACTGCCATCGCCGACGTTGCAGCCGCACGCCGCGACTACATCGAAGAGTCCGGCGGACGCTATGTCCACGTCATCGCCGATGGCGGCATGGGGAACTCCGGCGACATCGTCAAGGCCATCGCCATGGGCGCCGACGCAGTGATGCTCGGTACCGCACTGGCCCGTGCCGATGAAGCACCAGGCGCCGGCTACCACTGGGGCATGGAAGCAGTTCACGAGGCCAGCCCACGTGGCGACCGCGCCAAGGTCGGCACCGTCGGCTCGCTGGAGAAGGTCCTGCACGGCCCATCGCACGAGACCAACGGCACCTCGAACCTGGTTGGCGCACTGCGCCGCTCGATGGCCACCACCGGCTACTCGACCCTCAAGGAATTCCAGCGCGTCGACGTCGTGCTGTCCCCGTACGAATCCGATCGCTTCTAGCGGATCCTGATCTGGCCCTGCTCTTCTTTCGAAGGGTGGGGCCAGTGTCGTTTAAGCGCTTGGTCTCAACGAATGAATAAGCAAGTTGGTTCCACCAGCGGAAAATAAGGCAACAGGGCTAATCTCACGCCATCGCATTTCGAGTTCTACGCCAAATAGAAGTACCGTTAGAGTGTGCTTAAAACCGCTCTGAAGCCCAAATGGATCGGCGCCCTCTTTGCCGCGCTAGCTCTCGCCACCGGATTCGTTCTCTTGTCCGGATGGCAGTTCGGCGCCTCCGAAACCGAGCCGCCGGTCAAGATCGACAAGACCGAGAAGCCGGTCGCGCTGATCGAGCATCAGGAAGTCGGTAAGGAGCTGCTGGGCATCAAGGCAGACCAGATCGTCACCATGGAGGGCGAATTCGTCCCCGGCACCGATCAGCTGATTGCGCCTCGGCTTAATGGCGATCAGCGCGGTGTCTGGGTCATCACCCAATTCAAGGTCGAGGGCGCGGCCCAGGACGCCGGTATTGCGGTGGTACGCGGCTGGCAGCCTGAAGCAACCAAGCCAGCTCCGGCACCTGAAGGCGAACTGGAGATCACCGGGCGCCTGCTGCCTAGCGAAGGCCCGGAATTCCGCGAAGACCTGCGCAGCGCAACGCTGCCAACTCTCGCCTCGGCACAGCTGGCGAACATCTGGGATTCGGTCCTCTTTGAAGGATTCGTCACGGCCCACGAAATCACCACTGCCAAGGGCGAGACCGTAGCGCAGCCGGGCCTGGAAATTGTCGACGTCGGTCCGCAGCCCCAGGAAGCGCAGATCAACTGGCTGAACGTTTTCTACGGCTTGGAATGGGTCCTCTTCGCAGGGTTCGCCATCTTCCTCTGGTACCGCATGGTGCGCGATGATTACCAGCGGGATCTTGACGAGATTGCTGAGCTCGCTGCCGAAACACATATCAAGGGCGGCAACGCCACCCAAGCTGGAAACAGCAACGAATAGCATTTCACGCACACCGCACTTCTTACCGAAATCGGAAGGAATCACTAACGATGTCCAGCACCACCCCGGCACCGAAGCCCCGGAAATTCGGCGGCACCCCTAAGCAGATCCGTGCAGCCGCAACCTTCTACAAGGTCTTCGCCTACATCACCGGCGTGATGCTGCTGCTGCTCGTGCTGGAAATGATTTTCAAGTACTTCTGGTCCCTGGAACTCTTCGTGGGTGGCACCTTGGTAGATGGCACCTCCAACGCCGTCGGCATGTACAACCGCGCCGAGGTGGCCGGGGGACTGAACCTCTCGCTGGGCATCCTGATCGCCCACGGCTGGCTATACGTGGTGTACCTCTTTGCCGACTTCCGCCTGTGGACCTTGATGCGCTGGCCATTCATGCGCTTCATTACGATCGCGCTCGGCGGCGTCGTTCCGTTCCTTTCCTTCTGGACCGAAGCCAAGGTGCACGCAGAAGTAGACCGCGAGCTGGCCGCGCATCCAAAGGCCGCCAAGCGCTACTGACACGTGGCCGCATTCATTGCCAAAGGGCAGATCCGTTCATCGAAAATGAACAGATCTGCCCTTTGCCTTTGCCAAAAATCCACTAGGTGACGCTGATGACATCACCTTGGCTGTTTCGCGCGCAGTGAACCGCGTAGACTGTAACGGTGACTACTGCTCCCCTCAATCCAGAACATAAGCCGGTTCTGGTCGTCGACTACGGGGCCCAATACGCGCAGCTTATCGCTCGCCGCGTACGTGAGGCCCGTGTGTACTCGGAGATCGTTCCGCACACCCTGTCCACCGAAGCCATCCTGGCCAAGAACCCTGCAGCGATCATCCTCTCCGGTGGTCCTTCCAGCGTTTACGCCGATGGCGCCCCTTCCGTCGGGGCTGACCTGTTTGAAGCCGGCGTGCCGGTCTTGGGCATCTGCTACGGCTTCCAGGCCATGGCTAACGCCTTGGGCGGTACCGTGGCCGAAACCGGCCTGCGCGAGTACGGCCGCACCGCAACCAACTTTGAGGGCGATGCCCGCTCCATCCTGGCAGGCGCCGCTCAGGCCCCTACCGTCTGGATGAGCCACGGCGACTCCGTCTCCAAGGCCCCAGAAGGCTTCGAAGTGCTGGCCACCACCGCTGGTGCTCCGGTTGCCGCTTTCGCAAATGAAGCAAAGCGACTGTACGGCGTGCAGTGGCACCCAGAGGTGAAGCACTGCGAGTTCGGCCAGGATGTCCTGGAGAATTTCCTGTACAACGGTGCTGGCCTGAAGGGCGACTGGACCGCTGACAACATCGCTGACGAGCAGATCGAGCGCATCCGCGCCCAGGTCGGCACCGGCAAGGCCATCTGCGGCCTGTCCGGCGGCGTGGACTCCGCTGTTGCAGCTGCCCTGGTGCAGCGCGCCATTGGCGACCAGCTCACCTGCGTGTTCGTCAACCACGGCCTGCTGCGCGAAGGCGAAGCCGAGCAGGTTGAGAAGGACTTCGTAGCTTCCACCGGCGCCAAGCTGTACATTGCCGACGAGCGCGAGCGCTTCCTGACTGCTTTGGACGGTGTCACCGACCCGGAGACCAAGCGCAAGATCATTGGCCGCGAATTCATTCGCGCCTTCGAAGCAGCGGAAGCGGCGATCATCGCCGAGGCCGCTTCCGAGGGCGAGCCAGTGAAGTTCCTGGTCCAGGGCACCTTGTACCCGGACATCGTCGAATCCGGCGGTGGCGAAGGCACCTCGAACATCAAGAGCCACCACAACGTGGGCGGCTTGCCAGAGGACCTGGACTTCGAGCTGGTTGAACCACTGCGCACCCTGTTCAAGGACGAGGTCCGTGCAGTGGGCCGCGAGCTCGGCTTGCCTGAGGAAATCGTTGGCCGCCAGCCATTCCCTGGCCCAGGCCTGGGCATCCGCATCATCGGTGCCGTCAACGAAGAGCGCCTGTCCATCCTGCGCAAGGCTGACGCGATCGCTCGCGCCGAGCTGACTGCTGCAGGACTGGATGACGAAGTTTGGCAGATGCCAGTAGTGCTGCTCGCTGACGTACGCTCGGTAGGCGTACAGGGCGATCACCGCACCTACGGCCACCCAATCGTGCTGCGTCCGGTTTCCTCCGAGGATGCCATGACCGCTGACTGGTCGCACCTGCCATACGATCTGCTCTCGAAGATCTCCAACCGCATCACCAACGAGGTAGATGGGGTGAACCGCGTGGTGCTGGACGTTACTTCCAAGCCACCTGGAACCATCGAGTGGGAGTAAATCCCCAAGACTGCTAATTCACTGCGCTTTGGCGGGTGAATGGGAAGCGGATCCGGTACGCCGGTTCCGCTTCCCGCAGTTAAAACGTGTTTCGCGCACCGGTTCTGCACGGTGCGTGCACTACGTTAGAAAGAGGCGTATCTGCACCTGTGGTGCGCCCGAATGTGGTCGGTTCAGTGAAGGGAATGACTGTCGTGACTAGTGGACAGAATGCTGCCGCCGAGCGTGTAGCTGCCTGGGTGAAATCCCTGGGACAGAGTGCCGGGGCGGATACCACCCTGCGATTTGCTCCGTCGACCTCCAATAGCATCGACATAACCCATGCCAATCCATCGGGATTGGCCCAGTTCCTTGCCGGACGGCGTACCCGCCTGTCCACGCTGCTGCACGATGCGGACCAGTACGCTACCGCGCGCCGCACTGCCCGTGCGCTCTCGGCCAAGATCAATGAACTGTGGGAAGAACGCGGCATCGACGTCGGCTACCTGGCCGCCGGTGTCGCCAACTGGCGCGCGGTCCACGATGGCAAGAGCGAGCCTGTCTCGGCTCCCATCATGCTCGGCCGCATCACACTGACCAAGCACGTTGATGCTGACGACTACGACCTGCAGCTGGTCGGCCGCGCCACCGTATCCCCGGCCTTCGTGCGCCAATTCGAAGCCGACCACAACGCCAAGGTCGATGTCGCCGCGGTGGACGCCGAAGCGTACTCCATCGCCCGTTTCGACCCGGTCCGCGGAATGGATGCCCTGCGCCACCAGATGTCCGAGGTTCCCGGCGTAGTGGTGGGCCACCGCCTGCTGCTCTCCACCTTCTCCGAGCTGATGGACCCAGCTGACCCGGCCAAGCTCAATGGGTCCCACCCGGTCATCGAGGCGCTAATTCGTCACGACTCCGCGGAAAAGCAGGCTGGGAACAGCCAAAGCAGCAAGACCTCCGAAGCGCTGGCCAACCTGGTCGCTTCCAAGCCGGGCGCTTCCAAAACCGAGGGCTCAAAGCCTGAAGAAGCCAAGGACGAGTCTGCCGCTGAAAAGAAGCAGGACGAAGAGCAGCCTGAAGCGCAGGCCGCCGATGCCAAGGGCCATGAAGCTGCCGGCTCCCGCCTGAGCCGCGTGAAGAACATTCTCAAGGAAACCGCGCGCTCGCGTAAGCAGAGCCTTGCCTCCGAAGGATCTTCTGCCCGCAAGGTCCACACCGGAACCACCACCATTGCCAAGTCTTCTGATGACCGTGATCCGGAAGATGAACTGTTCTTGCTGGACGCGGATGAGTCCCAGTCCAAGATGCTTGACTACATCGCTGCCGGTGAATCGGTGGCCATCAACGCCGCTGCCGGTACCGGTGCTACCCAGACCGCGCTGAACGCAGCCGCGCTGCTGGCCGCCCAGGGCAAGCGAGTACTGGTGGTTGCGGAACAGCGTTCTGCCGCCGAAGAATTCGTGACCCGCTTCAACGAGCACCTGGATGCAGGCAGCATGCTGCTGGAACCCAACGAGGATCCAGAAGCGCTGCGCGCGATGATGACCAAGGCAATTCTGCGCAACGAACGCGCTGCCGAGCCGCAGCTGGGCTCCATGTTCAAGCGCCTGCGCGAATCCCGCCACGCACTGCACGAGCACGTGAAGTCGCTGCACTCGGTGCGCAGCCGTTGGGGTTGCTCGCCATACCAGGCAATGCAGGAACTGGCACGTCTCTCCGCACTGGAACCAGCGCCATCCACCACCGTGCGCCTGAAGCGTTCGGTGCTGGATTCCATGGGCCAGCGCGGACATGTTGCCGCACAGCTCAAGCGCGCAGCGCAGCTTGGCGCCTTCTCCAAGATGCACACCACCAGCCCATGGCATGGTGCACCGCTGCGCAACACCGAAGCCACCGAAAAGGCCTTGAACCTGGCCAGCGGGCTGGGCCGCGACCTGCCCATCCTGCATGAGCACATGCTGCAGATCGCCGAGCGTTCGCAGATCCGCCTGGAAGAAAGCTACGACAAGTGGGGAGACCAGCTGCAGTTGCTGGTCGCCGTCCGCGGATCGCTGGACAAGTTCGAGGCCGACATCTTCGAGGGCGACATCGATGATTTGATCGCCGCTACCGCAACCAGCGCATGGCGCCGCGAGCACGGCGTGGAGATGGGCTCCATTGTCCGTTCCCGGCTGCGCAAGATTGCCAAGGAATACGTCCGCCCGGGCATGCACGTAGCTGACCTGCAGTCCGCTCTGCAGGCGGTGGCGGTCCAGCGCGATGCCTGGCGAGCCATTGCCACCAGCCAGCGCAACCCGCAGGTCCCAGGCGGCCTGCTGGATGTTGAAGCCGGATACCACGACGCCGGTGCCCGCATCGACAAGCTGGCCGAAATGCTGCCGTCCTCCCTGGGCTCGCGCCTGCGCGAAATGCCCATCAAGGAGCTGCTCTCGGTGATTGCAGCGCTGGTCGAGCGCCGCGAGGACCTGGGCGAGCTGCCCGAGCGCACGTTGATCTCCGAGCAGCTGGCTGAAGCCGGGCTGGGCGACCTGCTCGATGACTTCGCCGAACGCGAGATCGACGCCGACCAGGTAGACAGCGAATTGGAGCTTGCCTGGTGGCAGTCCGTGCTGGATGCCATGATCTCCGGTGACGACTTCCTGGCCATGAATGACGGCTCCAAGCTGGAGAAGATCGAGGCTGACTACCGACTGGCTGACGGCGCGCACATCGCTGCCGGCCCGCAGCGCATCCGCTGGGCGCTGACTCGCAACTGGAAGGCAGCGCTGGCTGACCACCGAGCCGGTTCCCGCGCGCTGCGCGAGATGCTCAAGGGCGGAACCCCGAGCATTGCCGGGCTGCTGGATCTTGGAGCACCGCTGGCCAATTCGCTGACCCCGGTCATCGTCTCGGCTCCGCTGCTGCTGGGCAGCGCCCTGCCGGAGGACACGAAGTTCGATGCGGTCATCCTGCTGGAAGCCAACTACCTCACCCTGCGTGAAGTCCTGGATGCGATCCGCCGCTCCGGCCAGGTCATTGCCATTGGCGATGAAATGCTGGGCGGTCCGAAGCGCTTCGAGGTCTCCGTAGACCCGACCGCACGAGTTCGCGAGCAGAGCGTGGACCGTTCCGCGCTGGAAGCCCTGAACAAGGTCCTGGTGACCGGTTCGCTGTCCACCGTGTACCGCGGCATTGACGAAGGCCTGGTGGAACAGCTGTCCGCCACCTACTACGATTCGGCGCTCTCGCGCCTGCCAATGGCGGTGAACCTCACCGGCGACTCCTCGCTGCTGCGCGGCGAATACGTGCCAGATGCCACCGGCTCACTGTCCAGCAGCGAAGACGGTGTGCAGACCACCGCAGCAGAAGTGGCGCGCGTGGTGGATCTGGTCTTCGGCCACTTCAAGAACCACGGGGGCGAATCGCTGGCAGTCATTGCCTCGAACCGCAGCCATGCCTCGGCCATCGCCGAAGCGATCCGTGTCCAGCTGCCAAACCACAAGTACGCGATGGAGCACCTGCGCTCCAAGCGCGAACCATTCGTGGTGACCACCATGGACCGGCTGATCGGCCTGCGCCGGGACTCGGTCATCTTCGCCTGGGGCTACGGACGTACTCCGCACGGCAAGACCCTGCACGAATTCGGTGCACTGTCCCGCGAGGGCGGCGAACAGCTGTTCGTCGCCGCCATGACCCGATCGCGGACCCGCATGACCTTGGTGTCCAGCCTGTTGCCCGAAGACGTGGACCTGAGCCGCGTCTACCGTGGTGCCCGACAGTTCTTCGAACTGTTCGGACGCGTGCAGGCAGGGGATTCCGGAGTCAGCTCGATGCGCAATCCGCGCTTCGATCCATTGGTCTCCGATCTGGCCCGCCGCCTGCGCGAAAGCGGTGCCATCGTTTCCGAGGACTACCGCGGTGTGCTGGACCTGTCGGCTCACGCCTACGACTCTGCGCACAGCGGCATCCGCCCATTGGCTGTGGTCTACGACGGCACCGAGCACTATGCCGGACTGACCGTGCGTGAACGCAGCCGACTGCGCCCGGAATTCTTCGAGAAGCACGGCTGGCGCTATGTTCCGCTGTGGACCATTGACGTCTTCACCGATCCGGGGGCTGTCACCGATCGCCTGGCCCATGCACTGGGGTTGAAAAAGCCTGCGGCCCCAGCCCAGGCTTCGACCCGTACCGGTGTGGCCGCCGCTCGGCCGGTGTCTGCCCGTGAAGTCACCACCGAGGCGGAAACGCCGAAGGAAAAGTCCAATCTGCTCAAGTCGGCCAAGGCACGACTGGAACCAAAGGCCGAGACCAAGCAGGAAGCGCCAGCTGCTGAAAGCGGTGCCAAAGCTGAAGCTGCCCAAGCACCTGCAAAGGACAGCGCGGATAAGCCGCTGACTCCAGCCCCTGTCCCGGCTACCAGCAAGAACGAGGATCCGGAGCCAAAGAAGTAATGACTTCTGAGCAAGAACCAACGCGCGGCCGCCGCAAGCGGCCGCGCGTTGTCGCACCCCCGCAGCATCTGACTGCTCGCGTTGAACTCACTGGCAGCTACGCGCCAGTGCCGCATTCAGACTCCGTGAACCGGGCGTTAGCCGGCCACCAGCCCGCCGAGACTTCTGCTGCGGCGACGGCGTCCCGCGCCAAACAGCCGGCCGCCGATCCGCTGTCCGAGTTGCTGGCCAAAGACCAGGACCCGAGAAACTGGGGCGACGCCAAGGAAGACCTGGCTGAAATGATGAAGCGCGAGAAGCCGCCGCACTGGGGCTGATCTCCTAATTCACCAAGACGGCTGAAACCTTGCCGCGCGATACTGCCCCGGCCAGATCATCCGAGAGGCTGCTGGCAGCCGCGACCACCACAATTCCTTCACCGGTCGGAGCCGCGCCGCTGAGCATGCCGAATTCGGAGCTGCTGGCATTATCCGGAACCCAGAGCACCGGCACCGCCTTGGCGATGGTCTGCGAGCTGATGTCCTTTTCAAAGCCATCTCCGGTGGTCAATACGATATCCACCAGTTGCCCTGGATGGAGCAGCGTCACGGTGGCAGGATCGCTCAAGCGCAAGGGAACGGCCACGGTGCCTTCCGGCGAACCGGTCAAAAGTTGTGGCCCCACCAAGGAATAGTTGCGCAGCACCGTTCCGGCAGTCAGTGCCACGGCTGCCCGTTGCCCCGAGATGGCATCGATGCTTTCAAAGACTTCGGCATCTTCCGGGGCAAGCCGCACCGTTTGCACCGTCAGCTGGTTGGCGGATATGCGGGACCCGGCAGGAATGTCGCTCAGCGCCACCACGACCTCGCGCTGCGCTAATTGCCCGGAGGAAAACACATTGAGCACGCCCGCCAAGGCCAGCAGCGCGCAGGCGATGGCCAAAGGCTTCCGGTAGCGGCGCAACAACTCATTGCGGTTGCGCACGGGACGGATCTTCGGCTTGGGAATCACCGGGGGCCGGGAGGCAGCATGCGGTCTGGAGAAGAAGCTCATAACCCCATGCAACCTTCAGGTCCAGCGGCACACTGCGAGCTGCCCGCGAGCTGTGTGTAAATCAGATGATCTGATGCACCTGCTGCGGAGTGAACACCAAGTCCACGGGTTGGTCATGCTCATCGATCTGGAAGGAACCGGCCGGAACATACTCGTGCTCATAAACCACGGCCGCCACACGGACCGGCGCATCGTCGATCAAGGGCAGGAAGCGATCGTAGTAGCCACCGCCTTGGCCTAAACGCAGCCCGTTCGAATCGATGGACAGCGCAGGCATGATCAGCGTATTGATCTCGTCAAAGAGCTCTGTGCCCATCCGCTTGCCCACCGGCTCCATCACCGGGGCCAAGGTACTTGGCTGGAATTCCATGCCGGGGGAGTACTCAACCCACGAGAGCGCGTACTCCGGTTCGCACACCGGCAGGTAGACTTCAATGCCTTCCTTGGCCAAAGCATCCAAGAGCGCCTCGGTGGACGGTTCATCCGGACCCGAGCAATAGGCCGCGACCTTCTGGACGACACCGGTGCTCTGGCTCAGATAGCCAATCACCGTGTGCGCCAGATCCAGTCCGAACTGCTCACGCTTGCTCGGATCAAGTGCCCTGCGCCAAGTGCGCACAGCGGCACGCGCGGCCTTCTTGCCGGCGCCAGAATTCAGATCAGCGGTGGGATTCATGCCTACAGCTTACGTGCAAGAAACGAAACGCTGCCTGCTAGCGCTGTTGCCAGCTGCAAGCATGACGAAGTAATACGATGTGCACATGTTCTTCTCTCGTCGAGCAAAGCGCCTGGTTCCGGATCTGGCCTCGGAACGGCTGTTGTTGCGCCAACTGACTGCCAGTGACGAAGCCGAGTGGATCAATCTGCGCTACGCCAATTCCAAATGGCTCAAGCCATGGGATCCCACCAGTCCCTTGGGCCCGCCAGAAGCCATGACTTTTCGCGAGATGCTCAGGGCCAAGGATGAATCAGCAGTTGACGGCAGCGGATTCACCTGGGCCTTGGCTCTTCCCCAGCTGCACAAGGGGCGCCCGCCATTAATCGGGCAGGTTTCCGTGGCGTCGGTGCAATATGGTGCCGCGCGCACAGCGTCCATCGGCTACTGGCTGGATCGCAACCATGCCGGCTTCGGCCTGATGCCCGAAGCCTGCGCCTTGGTCATAGACCATTGCTTCGAGCAACTGCAGCTGCACCGCCTGGAAATCAACATCCGTCCGGAGAATTCGGCCAGCCTGCGGGTGGTGGACAAGCTCGGGTTCCGCGATGAAGGGCTGCGCAAAGGCTATCTGCACATCGATGGGCAGTGGCGGGATCACCGCACCTTTGCGTTGACCCGTGAAGAGGTGGAAACGACGCTGCTCGAACGCATCTACGAATACTGAGGCGGATTTCGTGCTATTTCGTTCAATCGAGCTCTGATATGAGAGAACTGCATTGAAAACATGCAGACACGCCAAGGGATGTGCATGAGCGCGCACCCAAGGTTGCATAGTGTTGATTCGAAGGAACCATATTTAGTTCCACGAGGATTTGACCGACTCAATCGGTGATGGAGGACCCACATGGCTGGCACGTCACAGAGCGCTTCGCAGGAAAGTGCTGCGACCAAACTCAAGATTCGTGTGCGCTATGGCCGGTTGTCCGTCGCGCTCGTCGGTGCCTTGGCAGTCCTCGCGACCGTCTTCGGTCTCATTCTGGCTCCTTTCACTGCTCTGACCTTCGGCACCGTAGGCCTGTTCGCGCTGATTGCTGTAGCATCCTTCGCCACCCTGCGCGGGCTGGCTGTCCGCGACCGCAACCGCAAGCTGCTCGAGCACCTCGAAGCCACCCGGCAGCAGGCGCTGCGGACTCCCGCTTTTGACGACGCGGCTAACCAGGTCATCTCGCGCAAGCATGAGGATGACGAGGTCTTCGACGCTCGCCCGGGTTCGTCCCGCCGCGCTCCAGCGATTACCGCTGAAGAGCTGCGCGCCGAAGCGCTGCGAGTTGCTCACGGCTATGGCGGCGTAAAGCAGCCAGGTACTTGGGAACCAACGCACGTGCCCAAGCCAACTTACGTGGAAGCCAGCGAGCGCATCGCCAAGACCGCGGAGCTGGCAGCTGAACAGGGTGCCAAGCGGACCCACAAGGCAGCACTGCCGGTGGAAGAACCGCTGCGTCCGAGCAAACAGATCAGCCTGAAGGCATCGGAAGATGCAAAGCGCCTGGCCACCGAAGTTTCGGCCGAAGAGCGCGCAGCGGTCGCTTCGGTAGTTGCCAAGCGTACCGAGAGCGCACCAGCTGCCAAGGAAACCGTTGCAGCGCCATCCCCCGCACCGGAAGCCGCACCCGTGGCTGCCGCGGGTACCAAGCCTCGCCTGAACCTGGACGCGGTCATGCAGCGCCGCCGCGCATAAGCATTCCAAGCACAAAGACTTGTGGCCCGGACCTCGCGAGGTCCAGGCCACAAGTCGCTTAAGCGCTGCTAGCTGATCATGTCATCGAATGGCAGCGGGCCGCGGTTGCCGCGGTGGTGCGCGAAGACCAAGGTGGTTTCGGTATGGCCCACCGACTCGTCGGTGGCGAGGTTGTCCAGCACCCAGTCACGCAGTGCATCGGTGGAACCGACCGCGATATGCAGCAGGTAATCGGTGCCGCCGGAAACATGGAACATGGACAGCACCTCGGGCAGCTGCGGGATGCGTGCCACGAAAGCGTCAATCTTCTCGCGGTCGTGGGCGCGCAGCTTGACCGAGATCAGTGCCTGCACGGTACGGCCTACAGCGCCCAGCGATACCTCGGCGTGGTAGCCGGTGAGGATGCCGCGCTCGACCAGCGAACGGGTGCGCAACAGTGCGGTGGATGGAGCGATGCCCGCACGCTGTGCGAGGGTCGCATTGGAGATACGTGCATTAGCGACCAATTCGTCGATGATGATTCGATCGATTTCGTCCAGATCGACGTTTGATGAAAGCTCTGATTGCTGGGCCATAAGAATATTTCATCATATTCGCGAGATATCAGTGGGATCTTTGGCAGAAAAATCGGTGTATGCCGTCCGCGTACGAGTAAATAATCGGTGAACAAACGGATATATTGGGGATATGACACGTCGTTCTGAGCACACCGGTGAATCCTTTGATACCAGGCTGGCGGCCTATTGCTTGGTGGAACACGAAGGAAAGGTACTGCTTACGCTCTGGGATATGCGTCATCGCGATCCACGCTTCACCCCGCGCTGGTCCCTTCCCGGCGGCGGCATCGACTTGGGGGAGCCTATAGAAGAAGGCGCGCGCCGTGAAGTCTATGAAGAGACCGGCTACGCGGTGGGCGAGCTGGGGCTCCTGGATGTCAGCACGGGAGTTATTCCCGGTTCCAAGCGCTACTCGGGCGAAGGCCATGCCATGCAAACGGTGGCGGTCACCTATCGGGCCAAACTGACCGGTGGAGAACTGCGCCATGAAGTCAACGGTTCTACCAGCCAGGCCGCCTGGTTTACCCGCGAGGAGATCGCCAAGCTGAACTGCATTGAACGCGTTGAGAGCATCTTGCGACTGACCGCACCCGGCAAGTAGCGGCGGATCGCCGCTGGCCTGCCCTAGAATCAATAGGGACATGAACTTGCGAAATACCATCACCGTTGGCGCACTCAGCGCAACCCTGCTGCTAACCCTGTCTGCTTGCACCGAAGAGGCAACGCCGACGGCCGAGCCAAGCAAGGCCATCACCTTGCAGATTGCTGCCGGTTCTCAACCTGCAGACCAGGCCTTGGTCCATGTCTATGCCAATGCGCTGAAAGCCGAAGGCTATAAGGTGTCGTTGAACAAGCCCAGTGCTGATCCTTACCAGCAGGTGGTCGACGGAAAAGCCGATTTGGCGGTGGACCAAGCGGCCAAGGCGCTGCCCCTGGTTGCTGACCCGGCGGCCATCACTGGTGAAGATCAATTGCTGAGCGTCGAGGAATCCAAGAACCTGCGCAGCGCCATCAATGACGCTGAGGGGGAGCTCTCTGCCTTGGAACTCAGCCCAGCTGATGCGGGAAAGGTCTTGGTCATGAGCCAGGCCCAGGCAACCTTGCACAAGGTCGATTCGGTGGAAACCCTGATTGCGGCTTGCACAGATCTGACGATCATTAGCGATGAAGCCAACGCCGCATCCTTGAAGGCATCATTGGAGGACGCTGGCTGCGGGAAGCCGAAGGTCGTGGCTGAGGAGCCGGCGAAACTGGCCAGCAAGCTGCGTGCCTCGGTGGACAGCGCAGTGGCGCTCGGGTCGGGAGATGCCGTCATGTCAGATGAAGGCTTCTACAGTATTCCGGGAAGCGCCGCCTTCTTCAACGCCGAGCAGTACATGGTGCTGGCCAACGGCGACGTGGATGACAAGGCCCGGGCAGAACTGGACAAGGTCACCGGCGAATTCTCGCAGCAGTCCCTCGTGGACCTGAACCGGATGGTCAGCCAGGCCGACGGACTGAGCCCAGAGCAAACGGCCACCCGTTGGGAATGGATCATCGAAGAGTAGGCCCCAGCCAGCTCTCCCAGGATTTCGACCGCTGACCATAGCGGTCGAGTAACAAGGTGTGTCGATCGCACCTGACGTGAGAAAGTGTAACCATGGCAGAATTCAAACAATCAACGAAACTGCACAACGTCCTCTACGACATCCGCGGCCCGCTGCTTGAGCACGCCACGCGCATGGAGTCCGAAGGACATCGCATCCTGAAGCTGAACATCGGCAATCCCGCGCCGTTCGGCTTCGAGGCGCCCGACGCGGTGCTCGTTGACATGATTCGCAACCTGCCTAACGCCCAAGGATACTCGGACTCCCGCGGCATTCTCTCGGCACGTACCGCCGTCTCGCAGTACTACCAGACCCGTGGCATCCAGACCATTGGCGTGGATGACGTCTACCTGGGCAACGGTGTCTCCGAGCTGATTACCCTCTCGTTGAATGCGCTGCTGAATAACGGCGACGAGATCCTGATTCCCGCCCCTGACTACCCGCTGTGGACCGCTTCGGTTTCGCTGGCTGGCGGCACCCCGGTGCATTACATGAATACCGAGGAAGAGGGCTGGCTTCCTGATCTTCAGGACATGGAAGCGAAGATCACCGATCGCACCAAGGGCATCGTGATCATCAACCCCAATAACCCGACCGGTGCGGTGTACCCCAAGGAAACCCTGGAGGGAATCCTCGAGCTGGCGCGCAAGCACAACCTGATTGTGTTCTCGGACGAGATCTACGAAAAGATCCTCTACGAAGACGCCGTGCATATCAACACCGCTTCGTTGGCAGATGACGTGCTGATACTGACCTTCTCCGGCCTGTCCAAGGCCTACCGCGTGTGCGGCTTCCGTGCTGGGTGGATGGCCATTTCCGGTCCCAAGCACCAGGCCGGCGACTACATCGAGGGCATCAACCTGCTGACCAACATGCGCCTGTGCGCCAATGTGCCGGCGCAGCACGCAATCCAGACCGCCTTGGGCGGGTACCAGTCGATCAATGACTTGATCCTGCCTGGCGGACGGCTGCTTGAACAGCGCGATGCGGCCTACAACCTGCTCAGCGCGATTCCTGGCGTGAGCGTCCAGAAGGCCAAGGGCGCGCTCTACATGTTCCCGAAGCTGGATCCCGAGGTCTACCCGATCCACAATGATGAGACCTTCGCCCTTGAACTGCTCAAGGCGCAGAAGATCCTGATCTCCCAGGGCACCGCCTTCAACTGGATCCGTCCGGACCACTTCCGTTTGGTCACCTTGCCCAACGTGCGCGACCTGACTGATGCGGTTGGACGCATCGGACAGTTCCTGGAGGACTGGCGCGCTCGCGCATAGGCTGCCCGGATGCGCAACCGGCCCAGAATCACCCACGTGATTCTGGGCCGGTTGTGCGTTAACGCGGCCACCGGGGAATGCGGTCCCGGGAACTTCAGGGGTATCGCCTGCCAGCGACTGCGATCGGAGAATTTGGTGTCCTGCAGCCGAAGAATTGCGTTTTCGCGGGGCTCAGCGATCCTGAGCATCGAGCCGTGATGGGTGCTTCGCCGTTGACGAATACCGCTTCTCACGGCGCCTGCAGTGGCAGTAGGCTGGCAACAACGAATCGCATCACTTCGACACACGCGTGAGGACTTAATGATGAGCGCCTACCCTGCCAACCTGTTAGAAGCACTACGTGCAGAACCGGGCGTGAAGCTTTCAGAGCGCGCAACCAAGGATGCTGATTGGTGGCCCGGGGACGCCCCGCAGGATAAGAAGGCCGCCGAGAAGCGCATGGTGCAGCTGGCTGAACTGCTCTCGGATCTGCAAGAGAGGCTCTTCGCCGCCTCGGTAGCTGGCGGACAAGGCCCAGCAGTCCTGCTCATTTTGCAGGGAATGGATACGTCCGGCAAGGGAGGGACTGTTCGCCACGTCCTTGGCATGCTGGATCCGCAGGGCGTCAAGCACCATGCCTTCAAGGCGCCAACCGAGGAAGAAGCAGCCCATGACTTCCTCTGGCGCATCACCAGGCAATTGCCCGCCGGGGGACTAGTGGGAGTCTTTGACCGTTCCCACTATGAAGACGTTCTGGTCGCCAAAGTGAAGGGCTTCGCCACCCCGGATGCGGTCGAGTCCCGCTACGGGAAAATAGTCGACTTCGAGAAGCAGCTGATCGAGCAGGGCATCCACCCGATCAAGGTGATGCTGCATATCAGCCGAGAAGAACAATTCGAGCGCCTCTCGGCACGCCTGGAGCGTGCCGACAAGCATTGGAAGTATTCGCCGGGCGATGTCGATGATCGCCTGCTGTGGGATGACTTCCAGTCCGCCTACGAGGTGGCGATTAACCGCACCGATAACCAGGGCGCACCATGGCATATCGTTCCCGCTGACCAGAAGTGGAAGGCCCGCTTGTGCGTCGCTGAGCTGCTGCTGGCTACCCTGGAGCGTGTCGCTCCGGACTGGCCCGTTGCCACCTTCGATGTGGAGCAGGAGAAGGCCCGGCTGGCGGCCGCGAAGTAGGTCCGGGTGAGGACAGGCTATTCGCCGGCGGCCTGCTCGTGCTTGGCGCGAGCCTGCTCCAGACGCTGAGAGACACCGTTGAGCCAGTTCTCGCAGTGGGCTGCCAGTGCTTCGCCACGCTCCCACAATGCCAGCGAGGCTTCCAGCGCAACTCCGCCGGTCTCGAGCTGGTTGACCACGGCCAGCAGTTCTTCGCGAGCCTGCTCGTAGGAAAGCTTGGCAATGTCGTCAGGGATTTGTGCAGTCATGATTACTCCAAATTGGTATTCGTGGTGATTAGCTTGCGTTGTCGCCGGCAGGGAGGGATTCAAGGGTTCGTGCAACCAGCTGCCCGGAAGCCACCCGGATGAGCACCTTGCTGTCTGCTGGCGCCTGGGCTGCCTCGCGCACGATGCTTCCGTCCTCCAGCTGGGTGACCGAATAGCCGCGGTCCAGGGTCTGCTGCGGAGACAGGGCACGCATCTGGTTCTTCAGATGGTTGATCTCGTCGTTGGCGCGCATCACGCGGTGGCGCAGCAGATCCGTCGAGCGCTGCTTCCAGCGCTCCAGGTCTTCGGCACGGGAGGTGACCATCACCTGCGGGTTGGCCAGCACCGGGCGTTCGCGCACCGAGGCCAGCAGCTGGGCTTCGCGCTGGAGAAGATTGTTGATGGAACGGTCCAAGCGATTGCGGGCGATTTCCAAGCCGGCGAATTCTTCTTGCAGATCCGGGACAATGCGCTTGGCTGCATCGGTGGGGGTCGACGCGCGAAGATCGGCCACATCGTCCAGGATCGGGCGGTCCGCTTCGTGGCCGATGGCCGAAACCACCGGCGTCTGGGCGGCGAAGACCGCACGCACCAGATCCTCATTGGAGAAGGGCAAGAGGTCTTCCAGGGCCCCGCCGCCACGGGCGATGACGATGACATCGATGTCCGGGTCCGCATCCAGCTGCTGCAGGGCTGCGATGACCTGGTTGGCGGCATCCATTCCCTGCACGGCGGTATTGATGACCTTGAATTGCACGGATGGCCAGCGCAGGCTGGCATTGCGCAGCACGTCCTTCTCCGCATCCGAATCACGCCCGGTAATCAGGCCGATGCGGTGGGGAAGAACCGGCAGCGGGCGCTTGTGCTCAGGGGAGAAGAGGCCTTCTGCTCCCAGCGCCTGGCGCAATCGTTCCAGGCGCACCAGCAGCTCGCCCAAGCCAACTGGGCGCAGGTCCGTGGCATTCAAGGAAAGCCGGCCGGTCTTGGCGTAGAAGCTCGGTTTCACCTGGGCCACCACGCGGGAGCCCACCTGCGGGGTGGCATCCAGCTTGCGCATCGTCGAGGCCCAAATGGTCACCGAGAAAGAGAAGTCCGCATCGACATCGCGCAGGGTGAGGTAGGCGTGGCCGTTGCGCACATTGGCTTCCAGCAACTGGCCTTCAACCCAAACCACCGGAGAGTTCTCGATATGGATTTTCAGCTTCTCCGAGAGCAGCCGCAGCGGCCAAGGATTGTCCGCGGTGGTCTGCCCGGCGGTCGCCGGCAAACTGGCGGGGGCTTGGGGATCCATCGGTGCCGCTCCTTGGAAAGTCGAATCTCTGGTGCATCTGTGAGACTACCGCATGGCACCGACGGCTGGCCGGATCCCCGGGGGGCTGGGGCTAGGCCGCGGTAGGTGGAGCGCAGGTATCGCAATGGGCGATTTTCATACCCGATTGGCCCCGCAAGACCCGGGGAAACGGGGTTTTCCAACAATTGGGACAAGCCTGCCTGCGGGCATTGCGAGGGGCAATGTGCGGGTGGACACTATTGAGCATTGGGGAAGCACTCGAGAAGGATGCAGGGCCATGCGTGGGGCATTGGGGAATAAGAATATTGCGCGTTCGGGGTGGACTTGGGTGGCAGCGCTCAGCTTGCTGGCCGGTTCCATTCCGCTCTCCGCCGCGGCCTCGATGCCCGCGCTGGCGGCTGCGGCAGTGCCGGCCGCAACGGTGCACGTTGCCAGTGCCATATCCATCGACTTGCCGGTCCGGGTGCGCACCACGGCGGATCTGAATATGCGCACCGGCGCCTCGACCAGTTACCGGATCCTGGTGCAGATACCCACGGGGACCTCGGTTCCGGTATCCGGGCGTGCCTCCAACGGCTGGTACAAGGTCAGCTACAACGGGTACACCGGGTACGTCAGCGGCTACTACGTGGTCGCCGCTTCGGTGCGCACGCTCGATGACCTGAATCTGCGCACCGGCACATCCACCAGCTACCGGGTCCTGCTGAGTATCCCGAAAGGGAAGACGGTGCCCGCGTACGCCCGCGCCTCCAACGGATGGTACAAGGCCAGTTACGGAGGGTACACCGGCTGGGTCAGCGGCAGCTACGTGACCACCTATCCGAAGCCGCCCTCCGCACCGCAGTCCACCGGTCCCAACCGGACATCGAGGGTGGTGCTCACCTTCGATGACTGCCCGCGCACGCTGAGCGCCTTCACCTCGGTGATGGATTACGCCGCCAGCAGCAACATCGGCCTGGTGATCGCTCCCACCGGCGATTGCCTCGGCTCGTTCAAGTCGCGCTACGGCGTGGACCTGGCCGCGCTGGCCCGGGCCAAGGGCCAATGGGTGATCAACCATTCGATCAGCCACCCGGATCTGCGCCCGCTGTCCTGCCAGCAGGCCGGTGCGCAACTGGGCGGCTCCGGAGTGCACACGAATTTCGGGCGCCCGCCTTTCGGAGCCATCGACGCTTCGGTGCGTTGCGGCTACGACAGCCGCGGGATGGCCATCTGGACCTGGTCCCGCGACACCCGCGACTGGGACGTGAAATCCAAGTCGATCACCATCTCGCGGGCCTCGGCCGCGGTGCCCGGGGACACCGTGCTGATGCACATGCAGTGGTATGGCTTCTCGCCCGATGCGCTGCGCCAGATCAAGGCGAACCTCGGCGCCCGCTCGGTGGGCGTGTGCCGGGCCTACCGCGGGTCCGATGGCACCGGCGCGGTGGTGCGCACCCCGGTGCTGCTGCCCAGTTCGCTGCCCTGCTGAACCGGCATGCACCCTTCGGAGGCAGATCTCACAGTCCCCGGAGGGTGGCGCGCATCATATGAGCATGGGCTAACTTGCATGCACTTCGTAGACTAGAGGTATGGCTACTTCCACTTCCACTACGGTCTCGCTGTCAATGCCTCGGATCCCGCGGGTGCGCCGCACCCCGGCCGAGATTGCAGCTGCCTCCCCAACGGTCACCGAGCGCAAGGTCCTGCTGGCCGCTCCTCGCGGCTACTGCGCAGGCGTGGACCGGGCAGTGGTTGCCGTTGAAAAGGCGCTGGAGCACTACGGCCCGCCGGTGTACGTGCGCAAGCAGATCGTGCACAACCTGCACGTGGTCTCCGAGCTGGAATCCCGCGGCGCGATTTTCGTCGAGGAGAACGAGGAAGTGCCCGAGGGCGCCCTGGTGGTCTTCTCCGCCCACGGCGTCTCCCCGGCCGTGGTGCAGTCCGCGGCGGACCGCAACCTGCAGACCATCGATGCCACCTGCCCGCTGGTCACCAAGGTGCACCGCGAAGCCGTGCGCTTCGCCAAGAACGACTACGAGATCCTGCTGATCGGCCACGAAGGCCATGAAGAGGTCGAGGGCACCTACGGCGAAGCCCCGGAGGTCACCACCATCGTGAACAACCCCGAGGAAGCCGACACCGTCCAGGTGAAGAACCCGGACAAGCTGATCTGGCTCTCGCAGACCACCCTGAGCGTGGACGAGACCATGGAAACCGTGCGCCGGCTGCGCGAGCGCTTCCCGAACCTGCAGGATCCACCCAGCGATGACATCTGCTACGCAACCACCAACCGCCAGGCCGCGATCAAGAACATTGCGCCGCAGTCGGATCTGGTGATCGTGGTCGGTTCGGCGAACTCCTCGAACTCGGTGCGCCTGGTCGAGGTGGCACTGGACCACGGGGCAAAGGCTTCCTACCGCGTGGACTTCGCCAACGAAGTGGACGAGGCCTGGTTCGAGGGCGTCTCCACCGTCGGCGTGACCTCCGGTGCCTCGGTGCCAGAGGTGCTGGTCCGCGAAGTCGTGGCGCTGCTGGCAGAGTACGGCTTCACCGACGTTTCCGAGGTCACCACCGCGCAGGAAGACATCATCTTCTCGCTGCCCAAGGAAATCCGCGGAAAGCTCAAGGAAGCCGGGGACGAGGAACGTGCCCTGGGCGGACACGCCCGCCCGCAGGCCTGATTTCTCCATAAGAATTCAAGCGCCAGTACACCATTGCGCGCTCATCACTAGTAAAAGGTAGAATTTCCTCCCGTGGCTCTTACTATCGGAATCGTCGGACTGCCAAACGTCGGCAAGTCCACCATGTTCAACGCGCTGACCCGTGCCCAGGTGCTGGCAGCCAACTACCCGTTCGCAACCATCGAACCCAATGTGGGTGTCGTGCCGTTGCCTGACTCGCGGCTGAAGGTGCTCGCCGGAATCTTCAATTCCGAGCGCATCCTGCCTGCGACCGTCTCCTTCGTGGATATCGCCGGCATCGTCAAGGGCGCTTCGGAAGGCGAAGGCCTGGGCAATAAGTTCCTGGCGACCATCCGCGAAGCTGATGCGATCTGCCAGGTCACCCGCGCATTCGTGAATGACGACGTGATCCATGTGAACGGCAAGGTGGACCCGGCCTCGGATATCGAGACCATCGCTACCGAGCTGATCCTCGCGGACCTGCAGACCATCGAGAACCAGCTGCCTCGCCTGGAAAAGGAACTGCGCACCAAGAAGATCGAGAAGTCGTTCCTGGACGCAGTGCTCAACGCGCAGAAGGTGCTCGAAGAAGGCATCACCTTGTTCGCCGCCGCGAAGACCAAGGGCGTGGACCTTGAAGAGCTCGCGCCGATGCAGCTGATGACCACCAAGCCATTCATCTACGTGTTCAACACCGATGAGGCTGGCCTGGCCGATACCGAGATGCAGGCCAAGCTCTCCGAGCTGGTTGCCCCTGCCGAGGCGATCTTCCTGGATGCCCAGTTCGAATCCGAACTGGCTGAACTGGAAGAAGACGAAGCGGCCGAAATGATGGAAGATGCCGGCATCGTCGAGTCCGGCCTGGGCAAGCTGGCCCGCGTCGGCTTCGACACCCTGGGCCTGCAGACCTACCTGACCGCTGGCCCGAAGGAAACCCGCGCATGGACCATCGCCAAGGGCGCCACCGCGCCTGAGGCAGCCGGTGTCATCCACACCGACTTCCAGCGCGGCTTCATCAAGGCCGAGGTCATCGGCTTCGAAGACCTCGTTGCCGCTGGTTCGGTGGCTAATGCCAAGTCTGCGGGCAAGGCCCGCATCGAAGGCAAGGAATACATCATGAAGGACGGCGACGTCGTGGAGTTCCGCTTCAACGTGTAGTCGCGTTCCGCTTCAGTGTCCCGCTTCGAGTGCCCGGATCTCCCTGTGGAGATCCGGGCACTTGATCTATGTGCGACCAGCAGGCGAGTCGCCGTGCCTGGGACTAGCGAAATGTTCGGCTGATCGCGCTGCCGGTCTGGAACAGGGTGATCCACACCAGGAACTTCTGGACTGGACGCAGCGGCCATGCGACAAGTCCTCGCCACCCTTGGCGTCGCGACCAGGACCTGCTGATCCGCAGCTGTGTGCCACCGGTCGCGTTCGCCAAGGTGAATTCAGTCAGAATCGAATTACCCTGCGCGACGTCGGGATAGCCAAAGCTCCATGCGATCCTGTCCGGTTGGTGAATTGCGATGAGCTCAACACTGCGTCGACGAAACTGAGGCTTGATCTTCACAGGTTTGCCGTCTGGATAGATTGCGGGTGCCGTGCCCTCCCAGACCGTACCCGGCATCGCTTCTTGAGCGGTCTGGTCGAGGGTGCCGATGCTCGGTTCCCAGTCGGGGATACGTGCGGGATCTGTGAGGTACGCCCACACTTCGTCCAGTGGTGCGGATACGAAAGTCTCAATCGTTCCCGTGGTCCGTCCCTTCACTTTCGCTGCGAGGGGCATGGACTTCATAGAGGGCGAGACGGCCCGATCGAGGCGTTCGATGAGCGCATCGGATGTCGTGCCAAGGCGGCCGAGGATATCCGTGATCAGGCCGCTGGGCTCTGCGACGAGTTCCCGGAGAACGGCGGCAGCGTCGCCCGACTTGCCTTTGCTGCTGGATTTCGCGATGAGGTCCCGAGCGCGACGAGTCCACTCGTACCCATCCGTCTCATGGAACACGATGCGCCCGGCCTCGGGGAACGACGCCTCGATGCCGAGTGAAGTCAGCTGTGCATCACGTTGGTCCTCGACGGCGAGACGGGCGCTGTCAATGTCGATACCCAGCTCGCGCAGTGCGCAGCCGGCAGACTGGTCGTTGATGACCAATGCGAGGAACAGGTGGTCGATGTCGGCTTCGCGGAGCCCGAGCCGGGATGCTTCCTCCATGGCGGCCAGGGAAAGCGATTGGCTGGTCTGAGCGGCGCGGACGAGTTTGTTCATTTGTTCCTCCTGGGTGTCGAGATCGCGGGGTCAATTCTTTTGGAGTGCTTCTTGTGGGCAGCTTGTCGCGTCACTCCGAGCGCGTCGGCGATCTCCTGCCAACTCATGCCCGAACGCAACGCGGCCTCGACCTGCCGGAGTTCCAAGGTGTCAGCGAGCACGCGCAAGGACGCTACGGCCCGCAATCCTGCTTTCGGGTCGCTGGTATCGGCTGCTACTGCTGCGATCCGCGGAGACTCCATGTCGTCAACCTATGTTGCTAAGTGGCCGGATGTCAACCTGGGTTGCCTAATTGCTCGGCGAGTTTGGTGTTCGCTGGGCCAGGAGAGGGTCGACGCTTCGGGGATTCGCCGGGTACTGAGAGGTTGGTAAGGACGGCGACGTGGTTGAGTTCCGCTTCAACGTGTAGTTGCGCGCAATCCCGCGCTTTTTGAGGGCAGTTTGACACAAAATAAATGTGTCAAACTGCCCTTTGCGCCATGTCTGTGCCAAAGATCGGCGTTGATCGCTGGCTGAAGGCGTCAGAGGAAGTAGTCGTTAGCGTCCGGCCAGTTTTCTTCCCAGTCCTTATTCTTGGGTTGACTCGATAGCCACTGTCGTATGTTGACCAGAACTTCATTTACGAATCGGAGCAGATCCGCCTACTTCCGAACTAGAGTGCGGTCAGTCACGTTCTTGCGTAGCGCGTGCGCCGGTTTCTGGCGAGCCGACCTCACCAACTTGCGAGGCGTGACAGCCCGCTCCGTTTGTTCCGGAGTCACATGATTCATGGTCATGAGTTCTTGAAGACGTCCAATAGTCCCGAATGGATGCTGGCTCGTGTCGTTTTTCCCTGGAACGCCCGCTGCATCGAAAGCCGAATGTCTGAGATTCTCCGACAGTGCTTTGCCTAGCAGGCGAATGAAGTGATCCCACTCTCGCTGGTCTGATCTCAGAGTCCAACGCGTATCGTCGGGTAAATCGGAAGTCGAGAACAAAGGCTGCCCCAAATCTAGGGGATTCAAACGCACGGTGTGGTCTGCCGTACAACAAGCTGTACCATCGTGAGCATGAGTAGACGTTCGGTCAAAAAGGCAGTCGGGTACGTCGTCCACGACGGAAACCTGCTCGTGTTCACACACGACGATTACCCGGTGGAAGTCACTGGTGTGCAGGTGCCCGCTGGGTCAATCGCCGAGGGCGAGTCGCCTGCGCATGCCGTCGTGCGCGAGGTGGGGGAAGAGACCGGCCTCGCAGCCAGGATCGTTCGCTCGCTGGGCGTCGAGTCGTACGACATGTGGCCTGCGAAGCCTGAGGTGCACGAACGGCACTTCTTTCAACTTGAGCTGGTGGACTCGGACGTTCAAGTTAGGTGGAAGTGCGGTGAGAACGATGCATCTGACGGCGGGCAACCGGTCAGCTGGACGTGCTGGTGGATGAAGCTGAGCGATGCCCACGTTCTCTGTGCTGGCTTTGGCGCGCGACTTGGCAGCATCGGTATCGATGGCGATCTCTAAGGTTACTTCGTGCCAGAACTCGGTGGAGTTCCGCTTCAACGTGTAATTCTCATGTCTCAATCGCCCTCGGTTTCTCTTGGAGCCGGGGGCGATTTTTTGCATCGTGCCCTTGATTCATCACGAAGTGGCGCCGGAAGGAAAGCTCCTCCACATTAGCGATGCCGTTCAAGGTGCATGGGCCATTTCCCTTATGGGGCAACGCCGCAAGCAGGCTAAGGCACCAGGCCCCGCGTTACGGCGATCTAACCGACTGTCTGGGAGCCGGATCCGCGAGGCATTCCGGTCGGACTCCGCCGTGCGCTCTAGAGCTCTTACTTGGGTGGAGCCCCGAAGCGCGATTAGGGACCTGTTGAGTTCATGGGCACTCAAGTATCGGCCTGAGCTCCCTGCGGCCACTGCCCGCGGCGCGCAAGGAGCTGCCCTGCCGATCAGGCCCCGCAGAGGACGGGATTCTCCGGCACCTTGTGCGTGCGGAAGTCAGGCGTGATCCATCGCGTCGATGTATCGCGTCAGCGCGTCGCGGTTCTGCTGGAGCAGGACGATGCGCTCGGCCAGCTTGTCGCGCTGATCGACGAGCATCGCGCGCAGTTCAGGATCGGGATCGGCAACGATCGTGCTGCCAATGTCGTTCAGGCACGGCAGCATGTCGCGGATGATCCGGGTGGGGACCCCTGAGTCGAGCAGCCTGCGGATCTTCAGCACGCGCTCCACGAGATACTCGTCGTAGTCGCGGTACCCGTTCTCCAGCCGCAGCGGCGTGATGAGTCCCTGCTCCTCGTAGTACCGGAGCATGCGCGTGGGCACCCCAGTTCGATTGGCCAGCTCGCCGATCCGCATTCCCGTTCTCCTTCACATCCATGTCAAGGATACGGGTCGGAACTGCCTCCCGGCCACGGCAGCCCTCATCGAATCCGCCCGCAGGCTGCGCGCAATCGGCCATGGTGCCAGAGTCCGCGGGCCTGCAGGCAAGGTAATTTGACCTTTACATGGATGTCAATGTTCGATGATGGTTCCATGGACAAGGAACAACGCAAGATGATTCTCGGCTTGGCGCTGACTGACGGCTACGGCACCCTGCCCGGTGCCTGGCGGGCACCGCACGTCGACCCTGGAAACTACTCGAAGGTCGAGGCGAACATTCGCTACGCCCAAGCCGCCGAGCGCGGTGGCTTCTCGTTCGTATTCACGCCCGACTTCCCGGCCGTGCGGGGCAGCCTGGAGCATTCGACCGTCAGCAACATCATGGATCCGCTCATGGAGGCGGCCGCGATCTCGCAAGCGACGAACAACATCGGTTTCGTGCTCACGGGGTCCACAACGTTCCAGGAACCGTTCAACACGGCCCGGCAGTTCAAGACGCTGGACATCATGAGCCGTGGCCGCGCCGGTTGGAACGCCGTCACGACGAGCGACCAGCTCGTCGCGTCGAACTACGGCAAGCCCGTCGCGGACCGGGCCGAGCGATACCAGCGCGCCCATGAATCGATCCAGATCGTGCAGTCGCTCTGGGGCAGCTGGGAGATGGATGCCTGGATCAAGGACCAGGAATCGGGCCGCTTCATCGACCCCGCGAAGCTGCAGCCGATCAACCTCAGCGGCGAGTACGTCGCATCCCGTGGGCCGCTCGCGTTGCCGCCGTCGGAGCAAGGGCAGCCCGTCGTCTTCACCTCGGGAGGACCGAGCCCGCATCTGCTCGAGCTGGCGGGGCGCTATGCGAGCGGCTTCATCACGGAGGTGTGGACGATCGACGAGGCTCGCGCTGCGCGCAGGGCGCTGCGCCGGGCCGCCGAGGAAGCTGGCCGCAACCCCGACGACGTGAAGTTCATCGTCGGCATCATGACCACAGTGTCCCCAACGGTGCGCGAAGGGCTCGACCGGCGCCTGTCGATGTCAGGCGAGGTCATGGAGGCGCGCCTGCCGCACCTCAGCGCGATGATCGGTGTGCCGATCCTGTCCGAGCGCATCGACAAGCCGCTCACGCCCGAACAGCTGGCCAGCGCTCACGCCTCGCCGCAGGACCCGCGCTCCGGGATCGCGCTCAAGGTGGCGCGCGAGGGGTGGTCGCCGCGCGACATCCTCGCGCACGGCGTGATCGACTACCATCCCGTGACCGTGGGGCCGGGAACGGTGCACGCCGATCACCTGCAGGAATGGTTCGAGGCCGGTGCTGCCGACGGCTTCTGGCTGTCGCCCGATGTCTATGAGGACGGCGTTGACGCGTTCGTCGACGAGGTCGTGCCGATCCTGCGCGAACGCGGCCTCTATCCCGAGGACTACGTGGGCTCCACGTTGCGCGAGAACCTCGGCGTCCCCGGCCAGTACGGACTCGGCGACTGGCTGAAGTGATCACGCCTGATCGGATGCCTGCGAACTCGCTCGTGCGGGTGCCGCTGGTCGCGCCGCTCGTCTGATTGCAGGTCGCGAGAGCAGAGGCTGGCCTGTGCCGGAACCTCGTGGAGTCCAGGGATAATGCATAGTCGCGTTCCACGCTGATTACTGGATGAGCTGCGCCAGACAGAGGGCAGGATCCGCACGTTGGTGCGGGTCCGGCTCTTTTTCGTTGGACTCAGCCATCCCGGAAGCTCGGAAGGTGCGGGATACTGGCAAGGGAAATATGGCAGGAGACAGTAATCCATATCCCACGCATACCCCTGATACTTGAAGCAGTTACCGGAATCCAAAAGGAGGCCTGTCGTTGACGCGAGCAGACGATTCGAGCGAAGCCACGATACTTGAAACTGCGCTGGAGATTGTTGCGCACGCAGAACTGGCAGAGCAAGATGCCGCGGAGCTTCGCAGACTGTTCGATGCCGAGTACCTGCGGGATGCCGGCATCTGGGATCCGGATCTGCCATATGGCTATGCCCCGCATGATTTCCACATCATGGCCCGGTGCAAAGGCGAGGTTGTCGGCCATGTCGGGTGGGCGCGACGCACGATCGGTGTGGGAGGCCGCGACCTTGTCGTTGCAGGTGTGGGTGGAGTGTTGGTTTCCGAGCGCGCGCGGGGCCGCGGCCTAGGAGGGATCCTGATGAATCTCGTGGCTTCATCGATGGTTGATGCCGGCGGTATTGCGTTCGGCTATCTCGGTTGTCGCGAGGAGGTGGCCGCTTTCTACAGCTCGTGCGGATGGACTCGGATTTCCGCTGCCGAGCGTTCGATTAGCCGTGGAGGACAAGCAATTTACGACCCGGCGGGCCAACCCCTGCTCATTTTGCCCATCGAGTCCCAGCTTGCTTCCTGGCCACAAGGGGAAGTCGACCTTCGCGGGCGGGCGTGGTGACGCCCAAGCGATATCCTACGCAGGATATGACCGGGCTTGGCGATAGCCCGGGCTATTTTTCACGGTCGATGTTGTATATCCCCACAGCTCAACATACCGTTGGAAGAAAAAGGATCGAGCGCTAGGGAAGTGGAGGCAGATCGAATGAGGAAACTTCCCAAGGTAGCCTGGCTACGAGTCTCGGTGTACCTTGGCATCTCGATTTTGGGGCTGGCCTTGTTCCTTGCGTGCTATTGCATGATTTCCGGCCGGTCGCTCGCCGAGGCTCTTGGCAGCTTCTGGATCGCGATAGCAATTGCTCTTGCTACATCCGCTATCACTGCGGTACGCGACCAACGGCAAGACACTGGAACCGAGTACTCCGAGCCGGAACTATAGCCCCTGCCTTTCGGCTGGTTCAGTTGGAAGGCTTAGTTGCGATGCCGTCGAGCCACAGAACATCTGATTCGTCATTGTGCTTGCCTCCGGATCCAACGTGCTTGCTGGAGATATTCGGTCCCTTTTGAATGACATGGACCATCGCCATGCCGTGGCCCCGGCCCAGCTGGTAGTCCTCCTTGAGCCATGCCAGGATCTCTGCTGCTTTGACCCCTTCTTGGCCAAGGCCTTTCTCACGGGCGATCTCGATCAGCTGGCGAGCAGTGAGCCCGGTCTTCATTTCTATGGTGTCCAGATAGGCTTGAAATGACATGGAGAAACCTCTCGAAGGCATGAATAGGTGCCTCGAATACTAGACCTAATCCCACGCCGCGCATAGAAGTAGTAGCCGGAGGATGCCACGCGGCCAGCGCACGAGAACCACGGTGTGCTCCACGACTGGCATCCTTGCGGCCTTCCGCGTCTAATCGCCACCAGTGATGGCGCCCTGATCGGCAGCAACCAGGCTGGTTGAAATGACCCGCAGGCAAGTAAAGACGCATGCCTCGGGACAGTGGAGAACAGCTGCCCGCAAGTGCTGAAGCCTAGTTCCGTTCGCTGAATTCCAACGTGTAATTCTCCGCCGTTGGCAGGTGCCCGGGATCGTCTTCAAACGGCATGTAATCGACTGAATGCAGGTATCCGGCAACAACCCAGAGATCCAGATGCCCCAGCTCCTTGCCATCTTTTGAAACGAGAACAGTGGAGAATGGGCCACCACCATGCCGGACGCTTTGGCAATCGAGTTTGCTTGTGAAGGAAATCGAGAAGCACTCGCATTCTTTGAACTGGTAGCCGCCCCAACGCGCAAACTTCAGTTGCTGTCGAGCCTTTGCTGATTCAGCATCTGTGCCGCTGCAGAGCAAGGCCAGCAGCTCTAGTTCAGCAGGTCGAAGTTCTCCGCCTGGGACTCGCTTAGGTCGGTTATCCATGGGGACAGCCTATATTGCCCTGTGACTAGGAATTGCATCGCTACGTTCCTAGAGCAGCAGCATCGAAGAAGCTACCTCGGAGATCGCCGAAGACGGAATGGCAGTTGAAGCGTTTTCAAGGACGAGCAAGGAAGCGTTCGGGATTTCTTCGGCTAGCACTATACCGTTGCCGACGGGGAAAACGGATCCTTTGCACCGTGAACCACCAAGGTGGGGATATCGAGCTCGGACAGCCGCTCGCGCCAGCGCGGAGTGCAGTCCAGCTTGGAAAAGACGATCCCGATCTGGTTTGCCAGATGGGCTTCGGGCTCTGCGCTGGCCGTACGGTCCCAGATGCGGGAGGCCAAGTCCATGGCAACTTCTGGATCATTGCCTAGAATTTGCGAACCCTCGGCGGAGAATTGGGCAACGGCCGCGCGGTCTGCCCAATCCGGCATAGGGCGGGAAAACAGCTTGCCCATGGTTGCCTGGTCATGATCTGGCAAATCTTTGTCTACCGGACCGGGAGCTACTGGTCGTGTGCCTATCAGCGTCAGGGCGCCAAATGATTTGGGATGATCCAGCGCCGCAATCTGCGCGATCATGCCGCTGACTCCGATACCGGCTACATGCGCTGGACGGTTATCCAGTAATCTGGCCAGCGCTGCGGCATCCGAGGCCAGATCGCGCAGGTTGTAATCGGGTTTCATCGGGTTCCCGGCCGTTGATTCACCGCAATCCCGCAGGTCGTAGCGAACCACATGGCGCCCGCCAGCGGCCAGAGCCTGGCACAGGGTATCTGGCCAAGCAAGCATAGTGGTTCCGCCGATGAGGAGAACCAATGGATCACTTTTGCTGCCGAAGGATTCGGCACCGAGCTCAACACCGTTGGCTTCAACCGTTCCCATGCGCGACCTGCCTTTGCTATCAGAATCCAAGGATGGCTTGCCTGCCGTCCTGGGGTCAATAGGAATCGGAGTTCTAGAAGAGCGGCCAGGGCACGGCGGGCATCTGCCCCCTATGAGCAGGGAAGTGCCCTTCGCTGCGCAGGGTAGCGCAGCGCTCGGCGAGCGCCGCGATTTCTTCATCGGCTAGCAGCTGGGACAGTTCTTGGCCAAGTTCTGCGTCCAGGGCATCGCTGACCGTCCGGAGGCCGGCCAGTTCTTCTTCACCCAGCGGTTGGCCAACCCAACCCCAAAGCACGGTGCGCAGCTTGTGCTCTGCGTTGAAGCAGAGCCCATGATCGACTCCGTAGCGGTGGCTACCTGGCATGGCTAGAATGTGGTCGCCCTTGCGGTCTGCGTTGTTGACCAGTGCATCGAAGACCGCCATGCGCCGCAGCACAGGTGTATCCTCGTGGATCAACGTCATCTGCTGCCCCGATTCATCCTGCCCATGCAGAATGGTCTTCCAACCGCCAGCTGGCACCATGTCCGCGGCTACGATGTCTACTGGGCGCTGTCCTCGATCAACTTCTTGCCATAGCTGCACCATGCCTTCGCCAAACTGCCCTTCGCGCAGCCAAGTGCGCGGGACGAGGTTCCAGCCCAGGGCTTCAGATACGAGGAAGGCGGCAACTTCGCGGTATGCGAGGGTGCCATGGGGAAAATCCCAGAGGGGTTTCTCGCCAGCAATGGGCTTGTAGACCACGCTGTTCTCGCCGATGCTGCCCAGGAAAGTTGCATTGGAGGCGGTGGTGATGCGGCCGGTGAGTTCCAGCTGCGCGGTCAGCAGATCGGGCGAGCTCATTCGCCATTCTCATCTTTGCAAGTATGCCAATCCGGATCAATCGGATAACCGCAGTTGGCGCACATAGGCCGCCCAGCAGCCACGATCTCATGGGTGCGCATGGCGAAAGCGCGTGCAGTGCCTACGGGCATGCGCACGCGCAGCAGCGCGCCCGGTCCATCTGGATCAAAGTCGGCTTCATCTTCTTCGTTCAAGGAGAAGGCTTCCAGAACTACCTGCGCTACGGTGGCATCCCATCCGAGATTCATGGAACCCACCCGGAAGGACTCGTTGACTTCTTCCAGCGGATCGTTGTCAACCAGTTCCACCGGAGTATGTTCGGGAACGCTGAAGGGGTTGCCCTTGACGGTGGAGAGCTGATCGAGAATCTCGTCAATCATCTCGGCAACCACCGCGGCTTGCTGTTTTTCCAAGGCGATGCTGGACAGTTCCTTGCCGGCTCTTGCCTGGAGGTAGAAGGTGCGGGACCCGGGCTCGCCGATGGTGCCAATGACAATGCGGTCTGGCCAATTGAATTCGTTGACTGTTGCCGTCATTTCGCTCTCCTTAGTGTCCTGCTCCGCCGCCGACTGGGGCATCGGTTGTCTTGATTCCTGGGGCTAGCCAGGAGAGGTCTCCGGCGTCGGTGTTGATGGAATACACGCGAGGCGCACCGGTCCCGTAGTGCACAATTGATGCGGAAGCCGGGCCCACATTCAGTCGCTGGAACAGATCCAAATGCATTCCCAGCGCGTCAGCCAGTACCGACTTGATGATATCGCCATGGCTGAAGGCCGCCCATACCGCTCCGGCACCGTGCTCGGCCTCGATGGCCGCGTCATGGCGCCTGATGGCTGCTACTGCCCGGGATTGCATTCCGGCCATGGATTCGCCATCCGGGAAGGTCACCGAGGACGGAGCTGACTGCACTGCTTTCCATAGGTCTTCGGTGGCCAAGTCCTGCAGCGTGCGGCCTTGCCACTGGCCGTAGTCGCATTCCGAGAGTTCGGGTTCAATCAGCAATTGCGCCGCTGGGCTTTGCCGTTGCATGGCGAACTCCGCCGTCTGCACACAGCGTTCCAGCGGGCTTGAGACAACGCCAGCCAAGGGGAGCGCTGCTAGGCGTTCGGCGGTACGAATCGCCTGTTCTTCGCCGGTTTGGTCGAGGAATACTGAGGGGGTGCGTCCGGCCAGTACGCCGGTGGCGTTGGCGGTAGTGCGTCCGTGCCGCACAAGGATTACTGTGGCCATGAACCCAGCCTAGTCATGGAGATGGTGGCAAGCGACTCCTGGGCTGAAAACAGGTCCGGGGCTTCGAAGAGCCCGGCAGGTTCTGGAGGTGCGGTACCTTCACCCGTTGCACCCTTGCTGCAACGCGAGGGCCAGGGCTGATCATTGGTTCGCCGAGCGAACGCTATGGCTCGATGAGCGCCGGTCGAGGTGTGAGTTCAGTCCTCATAACAGCGCCTTTGCTCGTACCGGCTCACGGTATCGGGGTACCATGAAAGTTGGCCAATTCGGGGGCGGCAGCTCCCGGAAGTCCCTTGCAAATGACTCGTCGAAAGCGGCGACGCCATGATCCACCACTGGATGTGGCCTTATAAACGGAGTGATAATTCTTGTCTGGAGTCCTCCAGCAGCTAGCGTCAGAGCAGCGGTCTGATTCCAAGACACGCACCATCCTTGTCGACGGCGAGCATGCTGGCCGTCGGATCGAGAAGTTCCTCCGGGTCCAGCTCGAGACGGTGCCCGCCGGGCAGCTTTTCCGGCTGATGCGCAAAGGGCAACTGCGTGTCAACGGCAAGAAAGTCCAGGAGGGCTACCGGCTAGCCGTAAACGACCAGATCACGCTGCCGGCGCTATATGCAGAACAGGACGTGGCACCAGCCTTCGATGTCCCGGCACCCTTGCTCAAGCGGCTACGCAACTGCGTCCTGCACGAAGACCAGGACGTCCTGGTGATTGACAAGCCTGCAGGCGTCGCCGTGCACCGGGGAACCGATGTTCCTGCGGGGGTTATCGAAGCTTTCCGCCAGTTGCGCCCCGAGCTGCCGGACCTGGAATTGAGCCACCGGCTGGATCGCGATACTTCCGGGCTGCTGGTGTTGGCGAAGACCCCGAGCATGCTGCGCTACCTGCATGAGATGCTTCGGGAGAGCGAAGAGGAGATAGAACGCCATTACCTTGCGCTCGTTGCAGGGCATTGGAGCGAAAAGACCGAATCGATCCACTCGCCGCTGCTGCGCCGTGCCGACAAGGTCGTAGTTGATCCGAACGGGCAGCGAGCCGAAACCCATGTCACCGTGAAGCAGCGCGTAGGCCAGCGAGCCACCATTCTGGATGTGCAGCTGATGACCGGACGCAAGCACCAGATCCGGGTCCACCTGCAAAGCGAAGGCCATCCGATTGCCGGAGATGACCGGTATGGCTTCGCGAAGTTCAACCGCCGCGTCGAACAGCTTGGGGGTCGCGGGCTGTTCCTGCATGCGACTAAGCTGGTGATTCCCAAGCCCGATGGCCAGGAACTGGTGGTCGAGGCACCCATGCCGCAGCGCTGGAAGCAGCTGCTGAAGGCGGGGCTATAGCCCGAGCAAGGCTGGCACGAGGGGAAAAGATGGCTGAAGGACCCTGGAAGCACGTTGCCGAGGGAGTATTCCAGCGCAGATATGATCCGTTGGATATTACCGTGGGCGCGGTGCTCGGCGGGCATGGGGTGACGATCATCGATACCCGCAACAATGCACCCGAAGCACAAGAAATCCTTGACGAAGCCACAACGCAATTCGGACTGCCGATCGTTGCCGTGATCAACACCCACGCGCATTATGACCACACCTTCGGCAACCAGCTCTTTGCCCAGCGGGGAATCCCGATTTACGGCCATCACCGGATCCCCGCGCACTTCGAGCAGTTCGAGAAGCCCTGGCTTGAAATGGTGCAGCGCTCGCCGGAAATCGAGCCTGAAACGAATTGGGGCGGTGTAACGCTGACGCCGCCTAGCCACTTGCTGGCCGAACCCTGCACGGCAAATCTAGGCGGACGGGAAGTTGAACTGATCCCGCTGGGTGCTGGGCATACCGACACCGACCTTGCGATCCATATTCCTGATGCCAAGGCATGGTTCCTTGGCGACATCATCGAGCAGTCTGGTCCACCGATGTTCGGCTCGGGCGCCTATCCGATGAAGTGGCCTGTGGTGCTCCAATCCCTGCTAGCGCGCATCCAGCCGGGAGACGTGATTGTTCCAGGCCATGGAGAGCCCGTCGACCGGGAATTCGTCGTTCGGCAAATGCACTGCTTCGAGCTGCTCGCCACGACCCTGGGTTCGGCTCATGGGAACGGTGCGGCAATCAAGGACATTGCGTTCCCTGCAGAACTGCAAGAACTGTGGCCTGCCGATTTCCTTCTCGAAGCTGCCAAGGATGCCTACGCGCAGCTGCCGGATAACGCGAAGGAACCAGGAAAGCGCGGCGATTGAAGCCAGAGCATTAAATGACCTCATGGCCGGCACGTGACTGAGGGCAGCGGCGGAATGGGCGAAATGTCAGTATTCGTTCTTGATCACGAAGTACGAGCCGCGGATGGTCCCTGCAAGCTTGGACTTCTGGCGGGCGAACTTGAATTTCCCTTCCAGCTCGCTGGGCACAGCCATGCCATCGGAAAGCTTGAAGCCCACGGCGCGCTTCTCGCCGGGACCCAGGCCGTAGAGAACATTGATGGATAAGCCGGACTCGTAGAAGACATAGGCGCGCTTGGCGCCATCCGCCTCGAACACAGCTGCCTGCAATGGCTTCGATGCGATGTGCAAGTCGCGTTCCTGCGCCAGAATCGTGTGCACCCAAGCTATGGCTTCCCTAGCGTCGTCTGCTTGCTCCACGGCAAAGTCGTGGTTGAACTTGTTCTTCAGATAGCGCGCTTCGTTGGCGCGCAAGCCTGCCAGCGCGTCAGCAACAGGCGAAGTCTCAAGACCCTGGGTGGATACATCTTTGAAATCAACAAGGTATGGCAAGGGCATCCCTTCGGGCGGTGGCCCCGTGGATTCGGTAATTCGTTGTTATCGTACTCCGCGAAACTAGCCGAAGGCACTGAATCCGGTCAGGTCCCTGCCGAGGATCAATGCCTGCACAGACTCGGTTCCCTCATAGGTATGCAATGCCTCGATATCGCCGAAATGGCGAATCACGTGATTTTCCAGCAAGATTCCATTGCCGCCGAGCAGGTCGCGGGCGGTGGCTGCCACCCGGCGGGCAGCCCGGGTGTTGTGGTACTTCAGCAGCGAAGCTTGCGTGTCTTTCAACCTGCCGGCAGCCTGGGCACCGGCCACGGCCACGCACTGCAACTGCATATTGGTGATTTCGGCGAGCATCTGCGCCAATCGTTCCTGCACCATCTGGTGCGCGCCCAGGGGTTTGCCGAACTGCGTGCGCTGCTTGGCGTACTGCAGGGCCGCTTCGAAGACGAACTGGGCATGGCCTAGCGCCGACCAGCCAACATTCACCCGGGTTTCAACCAGTGCCCGCGAGACATCCTTGAATGCGCCGGCCCCGGTGAGCCTGGCGGATTCTGGAACGCGAACGTCCGTGAGCCGGATCTCTGCCTGTTCGATCGCGCGAAGCACGCCCTTGCCGCGCACCGGGGAAGCCTCGTAGCCAGGGGCCTGCTGGTCGAGAATGAACCCCTTGACCCGGGAGTCGGCGACGTCGCGTGCCCACACAATGGTGATGCCGCCGGCGGCTCCATTGCCGATCCATTTCTTGTGTCCATTGATGATCCAGTGATCCCCATCGCGCCGGGCACTGGAATCCAGGCCAACAGAGTCCGAGCCATGATGCGGCTCGCTGAGGGCGAAACCACCGAGCAGCTCACCGGAGGCCACGGGTTCCAGATACTTCTCCTGCTGTTCGGGGCTGCCGAAGAATTTCAGGCTGCGCAGCACCAGGCCGCCCTGCACCGCGGCGGCCGCGGCCATCGAACCGTCTGCGCGCGAAAGCTCCATGGCCACTAGGCCCGCGGCCAGCGGGGAGAAGTGGGCGTGGCCTGGAATCCGAAGACCGTCGGTGAACAAATCGAGTTCGCCCATGCGGCGAACCAGATCCAGCGGATAATGCGCGTTCTCCCAATGCTGGTTGATGCTGGGCAGGATCTCTACTCCGTAGTGCCGGGCGCGGGCCCAATGCTTGCGATCCTCGTCGGTGGCAGCATCGAAAGCGGATAGATAATCGATGTCCAAAGCCGAGGCCAGGTCGTAGGGTGCCCATGGGTCCCGGGTCAATGGGTGCCGCCCGAAGTCTTGTTGCGTTCGGCACGCAGCTGGCGCTTGAGCAATTTGCCCGATTGGTTGCGGGGCAGCTGTGCGGCAAAGTCCACCCGCTTGGGAACCTTGTAGTGCGCCAGCTTGGACTTGACGTGCTCGCGCACCTCTTCGGCGGTGAGCGTGGCGCCGGCCTTGAGCACAATGACCGCGGTCACCGCCTCGATCCAGCGTTCATCATCGATGCCCACCACCGCGACTTCCGCAACTTCGGGCAATTCGTAGATGCAGTCCTCCACTTCGCGCGGGGCCACCAGCACCCCGCCGGTATTGATGACGTCCTTGATGCGATCCACCACCTGGATGTAGCCGCCCTGGTCCATGACCACTTGGTCGCCGGAGCGGAACCAGCCGTCGGCAAATGCCTGCTCGGTTTCCGCCGGCTTGTTCCAGTAGCCGCTCATGACCTGTGCAGAACGGTATTGGATCTCGCCGGGCTCACCGGCACCGGCGAGCTTCCCCTCGGCGGTCATCACGCGCGCCTCGATGAAGAACACCGGGCGGCCGCAGGACGCGGGGCGTGCATCGTGCTCCTCGGGGCGCAGCACCGTGCACAACGGGCCGAGCTCGGACTGGCCAAAGCAGTTGTAGAACCCGATCTGCGGATAGCGGTCGCGCAAGCGGGCCAGCACGGTCACCGGCATGATCGAGGCACCGTACTGCGCCTTGGCCAACGAGCCCAGATCGCGGGTGTCCAGATCCGGGTGATTGCTCAGAGGCACCCAGACGGTGGGGGCCAAGAACAGCGAGCCGATACGTTCGGCTTCCACACGGTCCAGAATTTCGCCGATATCGGGTTTGGCGAGCAAGCGGATGCTGGCACCCAATGACAGATAGGGAAGCAGGAACACATGCATGGCCGCCGAGTGGTAGAGCGGCATCGCGATCAGCGGCCGGTCCGTGCCCTCCAGATCCAAAGCAATAATGGCTGAGACGTACTGGGCCACCAGCGCCGAATGGGTCATCATTGCGCCCTTGGGTGCCGAGGTGGTTCCGGAGGTATAGAGCAGCTGGGCCAGATCCGTGCCGGCCACCGCAGCTCCAGGCGGCGTAGCCTCCACGCTTTCATCCATCGCCGTTTCCAGCACGCTGGTTCCGGTTCCGGGCAGCAGCGGCCAAACATCCTTGACTGCCTGCAGGCCGCCGGCATCACGCAGTTCCTGGACCAGTTCGAGGCGGGACTCATCGGCGATGACCAGTGCGGCCCCGGAATCGTGCAGCAGGTAGCGCAACTCGTCGCCCCTGAGCGCGAAGTTCACCGGCACGTGGACCAGCCCGGCACTGGCGCAGGCGAGGAACAAGATGGCATAGGCGTCGCTGTTCGCTGCATAGGCAGCAACGCGCGAACCGTCCGGCAGGCCTGCCTGCCGCAACCGGGCAGTCACCCGATTCACCCCGTCGGCCAGCTGGCTGTAGGTCCAGTTCCGTTCCCCGAAGGCCAGGGCATTGTCCGCGGGGCAGCGGGCCACCGAGCGGCGCAGCAGCGCGCCAATGGTGTTCTGGTCATCGGAATTCATCGCCGAAGTGGCGCGCAATGCACACATGGTAGTTTCCTTTGCGGCGGGTGCGGGTAGCTAGAGGCGTTCGATGATGGTGACGTTGGCTTGGCCGCCGCCCTCGCACATGGTCTGCAGGCCGAAGCGGGTATCGCTGCGTTCCAGCTCATGGAGCAAGGAGGTCATCAGCCGTGCGCCGGTGGCACCGATGGGGTGGCCCAGGGCGATGGCGCCGCCATTGACGTTGACCTTGGACATGTCGGCGCCGGTTTCCTGCTGCCAGGCAAGCACTACCGCGGCGAAGGCCTCGTTGATTTCAATGCGGTCCATGTCTTCGATGCCCATCCCGGCGCGTGCCAGGGCATGCTTGGTGGCGCGGATCGGGGCCGATAGCATCATGACCGGGTCATCGCCTCGGGCCGAGATGTGGTGGATGCGGGCACGGGGCTTGAGCCCATAGCGTTTGACCGCGGCTTCGGAGGCAATGAGCAGCATCGCGGCACCGTCAGACATCTGCGATGCGGTGGCTGCCGTATGCGCGCCGCCTTCGGCAATCGGTGCCAGCGACTGCATCTTGGCGCGGTCCACGGGGCGTGGCCCCTCATCTGCAGCCAGGGAATCCAAAGCAAGGATCTCGCGGTCGAAGTATCCTTGCGCCTGGGCGTTCAATGCCCGCTGATGGGAGGCCACAGCGAAATCCTCCAACTGGGTGCGGGTGAGGCTCCAGCGTTCTGCCATCATCTCTGCGCCGCGGAACTGCGAGATTTCCTGCTCGCCGTAGCGGGACGCCCACAGCGTGGAGCCGGTGTAGGGATCGGGGAAGCCGAAGTCCTTGGCAGCGGAGTTGGAATAGGACAGGGGAATGCTCGACATGGACTGGACGCCACCGGCAACCACGAGGTCGCTGCTTCCGCTCATGACTGCTTGGGCCGCGTAGGAGATCGCCTGCTGCCCGGAGCCGCACTGGCGTTCTACCGTTGTCCCGGGGACGTGTTCGGAAAGGCCGGCGGCCAACCATGCGTTGCGGGCGATGTCCATGGCCTGGGGTCCCAGCTGGTCGATGCAGCCGAGGATGATCTCGTCGTATTGCTCGGAATCAATGTTGTTGCGGTTCACCAGTTCGGCCAGCGGCGCGGCGGCGAGATCCAGCGGATGCGTCTGCGCCAGAGACTTTCCCCGGCGTCCGACAGGTGTACGCAGCGCATCGATGATGTAGGCCTCGGGCATGGGCTCCTCCAGGAAGTTTTTGACAGGAAACGTCTGCTGAACCAACAATGCCCAATTCAGCAATGGTTGTCTAGGTCACAATTGCCACGCTTGGCTTGGGAAAATGCCACTTGCGCCGGAGCCGCTCCCGACAAGTAGGGTTTGGCTGGGGAATATGATGCGGAACGAAAAATGGATGCGCGGGCGAAGCGAGCCGGGAAATTGCCTGCGACCGGAATAGCGCCCAGTCCAGGTTCAGCGACCCCAACCCGGACCTGCTAAACGTTGCCGAGTCACGGGCACAAGACCGTCTGATCGTTTTTGCTTCGGGAAGCCTGCAGTCGATGCCGGGACTCATCCGGCCTCCGCTGGACCTGCGGTGCCCAAGGCCGCGGTCAACTCGTGGCGCGATTCCGGGGACTGCCAGGTGGAGACAGGGCATGGAAGTCAGGCAATTCGGTTCCGCGTTTTGCCAAGGCTGGAGTCCTGGAAGGTCAAAGCAGGAGCGTGGTGCCCTCGGTGTTGGCGCGAGTACTCGGCGTGGTATCCGGCGAATTGAACACGCCTGATGGAAGTAGCTGCCAATGGGCGGGCTGTACCTAGGCAATGCAAGAATTGATGGAGCATGCTGTACCTTGACGGAAAACTCTGAGAACGGAATAGGCCCAAGTGAGCTTCGCTGACTACGATCCACGACTCATTGCGCTCTACGATACGGATAATCCCGACGGACCGGATCATGACTATTACCGTGCCTTAGCGGCTGGAACCAAAGCGAACCGGATTCTGGATCTCGGCTCCGGCACCGGCCTTTTGACGATTACGCTTGCCATTGCGCAAAGAACTGTCGTTGGAGTTGACCCCTCACCGGTAATGATGGACTACGCCAGACAACGGCCCAACGCTGAGCAAGTCACATGGATTGACGGCGACGCTTCGGCAATCGACGGCGGACCCTTTGACCTGATGGTGATGACCGGCAACGTAGCCCAGCACATCCCGGATCCGCAGTGGGCGCAAACCCTAGAACAACTACGCGCTGCCGCGGCGACCGGGGCCGTGCTGGCCTTTGAAAGCAGGAACCCATCGACTCGCGCCTGGGAGACATGGAATGACGAAGAAGCAGTAACCCGGGACACGCAATTCGGTCCGCTGACCGAATGGTGCGATGCGGAAGAAACCAGCGTGGGACTCGTGCGCTTGACGTCCTATGCCAAGATTGAGCACTCGCAGGAAGTACTGGTCGAAAAGCTGGACCTGGCTTTCCGCAGCGCCGAGCAGATCAGTGCAGATCTAGTTGCCGCAGGGTTCAATATTCGCGCAATTTGGGGTGACTGGCAGAAGAACCGCTTCAACGGAGAGCAACCACTGATGATCTTCGAAGCTGAAGCGATCAGGGGAGTGGACGGGGAAACTGCTCATGGATAGGCAACCTTCCAAGTTGCCGGTTACCCTGCTTTCCATCAAGCATTCAGCGTGCCTGCAACGGCTGATGGAAAGCAACCCGGGATATTCCCAACGTGTCACCGGCGCCGGCCCCGCATCCGACGCCGCAGTTCAGGCATTGAGCGCCCTGCCACCGAAGGCGCAATCCGAGCAGAAAATTGATCTTGGCCTATGGGAAGGCGAAGAACTGGCCGGATTCGCGGATCTGATCGTCGGCTGGCCCAGACCAGATACGGTCTACATCGGATTGCTCATGGTCGATGGTGCCAGGCACGGACGGGGCCTGGGGAAGCAGATCCATGAAGCGGTGCTCGATGTGATCCAGGATCATCCGTTGATCACCGCCTGCCGGATTTCGACAGTCGATGCAAATGCTGCTGAAGTTGAACCGTTCTGGAAGAGCCTTGGTTATGCGCCGACCGGAGAAATCAGCACCTACGCGGTGGGGGACAAGCAGTCATGGGCGCGCACGTGGTCGCGCCCGATCACCAGCATGAGGAAGGAGAACCTTGATGAGTAGGTCCCCGGACAACATTTTGCTGCACCTTCCAGCAGGGCAGGAGCAGCAAGTGCAGGAGGTCTTTGCCCAGTTGGAGATGCGCGGCTTCCCCACCCAACACCAGACTCCGCATATCACCATTACCTTTTCGCCCAGCATGAGCGAGGTCGTGACGCAGCGGGCGGCAGAATTACTGCCTGCGCTCATCCCCGCGAGCTTCCAACGGGTGGGCACTATTGTCTTTGGCACGAAGCGCAAGCAGACGGTTGCGTGGCTGCTGGAAACCACGGATGCCTTGGAAATGGCAGCCCGGGAAATCAGCGCGCTGAATCCCGATGGGCGGGGACCGCGGTGGACGCCGCACCTGACCATGGGGTTGCGGCTGCCACGCGAAATTGTTCCCGACTATATCCGGGCACTTGATGAGCTGGCCTCAACACAGCTCAGGGAACTGATTGCCTGCCGGGCAGCCTTGTGGAAGCCGCGAATTCCCGAACTGACGCTCCTTGCCGGAGCAATGCAGCAGGAAAACCGCGACTAGCTGGCCGTAGTCCGTTGCTCTTTGGCAGAAGCGCGCATGATGCGCAGATAGCCGAAGCCGACAAATAAATGCAGCACCGTACCGGCAGTCAAAATGGCTACGCCCGGGGTTGCCAGCACCGAAAAATCGGGGATCCTGCCACACGCCACGCAGGCCAGCCCCAGCATCATGATGGCGGTGCGGATCTTTCCCAGCCACGTGGAAGCCGGCGGGGAGCCCAGGCGCAAGAAGAAATAGGTGCACAGCAGGATCAGGTCGGTGATGAAAATGGCCAGGCCAACCCATAAGGGGATCGCCCCATTGGCCACCAGGGCGATCGCGATAGCCACGATGCCCAAACGATCAGCTATGGGATCCAGCAGGACGCCCAGATGCGAAACCTGATTGAACTTGCGGGCAATAAACCCGTCAACCCAGTCGCTCAGGCCGAAGGCAAGAAGCAGAACCGCTGTCAGTGCCGGTTCGGTATCGGCCAGCAAATAGCCGACGATGGGAACCACCAGGAGAAAGCGAATAATCGTGATGGCGTTCGGAATCGTCGCCCACTCATGTTTGCGTACCGCGCGCGTTTCCACTGCTTTCCCCTTTCCCTTAGTTGAACGATGACGCACTGCGTCGCAATATACAAGGGTGCGGGGCATCTGGCCTGCAAATATGATCCGTCCAGCGTACCGGTGCAGTGAGATTGTTAACGAACTGCGGGGGCCGTCCCGAAGGACGACCCCCGCAGCCAAAGCTAAAGGGCAGGGTGCAGAATTAGCCCTGCTCAAGGAGCTGGAAGCTTACGCCACCCTGCTCATCCACCGCCGCGTCGAGTACTTTGCCCTCCAAAGCGTCGGCAATCGCTTCATCCACGTAGACTGGGCTGCCTTCGGAAGCCACGACGCCGTCGGTGCTTTCGGGAGCGGGGACAATCTGCAGGCCGAAAGCGGCATCTTCCGGGTGGGTGCTGTCTGCCTGCATGATGCGCAGACCAGCGGTTTCTTCCTCGGCCTGGTTGGTGACGATCGCGGTCACGATCGATGCTGCTTGGTCGGTCAGTGCGAGCACGAGGCTCTCCTTCCGGTTGAGGACATACCAAGTTCAGGGCATGTGGGTGCCACGATTCCAAAAAACGCAACGAATCTCAACACCGCTTAACAGCTGCGCAACATGCTTGGACTTGAACCCCGCCAGCCCGATAGGGTTCGCCCCAACACATAGACTGGCGTTACCCTGCAAAGGAGAAATAATGCGCGATGCTCAGGCAGCCAGCGGCAGGAGTACCGCTGGGCACGGAATACGCTTGGCTGATTTTCAACCGCAGGACTTGCCTGCAATCCATGCCTTTGCCGCTGACCCAGTGGTGTGCCAGTACTCGACATGGGGACCCAACCAACTGGCCGACACCCGGGAATTTCTCGCCGATGCACTGCTCGAGCAACCGCATAGGGTCCTGCAGGCGGTCATGCTCGGTGATGTTCTCATCGGTTCAGCGTCGGTGTGGGTCACCGACCGGAAAGCCAAGGCAGGGGAGATCGGCTACACCCTGAATCGAGAATACTGGGGAAACGGATACGCCGCCGAAACCGCTGGACTCCTGCTCCGTCGGGGATTCGAGGATCTTGGTTTGGAACGGATCAGTGCAACCTGCGATGCGAGAAACGCAGCTTCCATCCGAGTCCTTGAAAAGACCGGATTCAAGCTGGAAGGACGCCGGGTTGAAGATCCAGACAGTGACGCCGCACGGGCTGAAACCCTGATCTTCAATATTGGCCGAACCTAGCCCTGGGCAGTCTCCTTGCAGGTATATTGGCAGCAACAGTGACGAGGAAGGCCCAGATGAGACTCCATCACGTTCAGTTGCCGATGCCACGCGGCCAGGAAGCTGAAGCCCGCCGGTTCTACGGTGAAGCCCTGGGCCTAGGCGAAGTCCCCAAGCCGCCTTCCCTTGCCGGCAGGGGAGGTTGCTGGTTCCGCGCTTTCAACGCAGATGCCGTTGTGGCGGAAATCCATCTGGGCATAGACGATCCATTCATTCCAGCCAAGAAAGCGCATCCTGGAATGGTCTGCGACTCGGTAGAGGAGTGGGAAACCCTCGCTGGCCGTATCGATTCCATGGGCTATGAACTGTCTTGGGCAGAGCGCGAAACCTTTGAAGGATATCTGCGGTTCCATGCCCGCGACGGTTTCGGGAATCGTCTGGAAATCATGACCCCATCTAGCTAGCGCAAGTACTATCCGGTCAGGAGCCATCGTGGAACAATCCAGCTTTGCAGCAACCAGGGACCATCCCGTGCCAGACGACGTTGCGCGGTTGCTTGCCACCGTTCCTGAATGGTTTGGCCAACCTGAATCAAACGCAGAGTACATCCAGTCCGCGCGGACCAAGGAAACCTGGACCGTTCGCAATGCCCAAGGCGCAGTGCTCGGTGTGCTCTTGGCAGAACGGCACTACCACCACTCCGTTGAGATCCATCTGATGGTGGTCGACCGTGGATACCACGGCGGTGGAATCGGTTCGGCTTTGTGCGCAGCCATTGAAGCCGAGGCGCTCGCCGGCGGAGTGCAGCTCTTGCAGGTCAAGACCCTGGGTCCTTCGCACCCGGATGCCGGCTACGCGAAAACTCGGCGATTCTATGAAAAGCAGGGCTTCCTTCCCCTGGAGGAAACTAGCCTCTGGGGAGCTGGGACGCCCTGCTTGACCATGGTTAAACCGCTACCTGGCAAGTAGCAATAGGATTGAAATGATGCCTGGTTCCAGCGCTCATGCCGAATCCTGGGAGTTCATCTTCCAGTTGTTTCCATCGTGGACTCCGAGCCGTAGACTGGGTGGATTCCGTCACGACTCTAGGAGATATCCTTGACTGAAATTTCAGCTCTCGCCCAGAACCTCGCCAAGCAGCACGCCTCAGGTGAACTGCTGGTCATGCCAACCGTGTGGGATGCCTTCAGCGCCAACATCGCGGCATCCGCTGGCTTCGCCTCGCTGACTGTCGGAAGCCACCCCGTCGCCGATGCCTTGGGCAGTGAAGATGGCGAGAAGATGGACTTCGCAGACTATCTGGCCGCGGTTCAGCGAATCACCAGCAGTGTCGATGTGCCGGTCAGCGCTGACGTTGAATCCGGCTACGGCCTGGATCCGAAGGAACTCTTCGAACGCGTTGCGGCAGCGGGCGCTGTCGGCGTGAATATCGAAGATGTTCTCCACCGTGAAGGCGGCCGTGTCCGTGAACGCCATGAGCATGCGGACTACATTAACGGCGTCCGCCAAGCAGCAGATGCAGCAGGCATCGAATTCGTGATCAACGGACGCACCGATGCAGTGAAGCTGGCCGATAAGTTCGCAGACCCGCTGGGCGAGGCAATCGAGCGCATCAAGCTGATGGAGCAGGCTGGTGCGCGTAGCGTGTATCCGGTGGCCCTGGCCAATGCCGATCAGGTTGCTCAGGTCGTGCAAGCAGTCAGCATTCCGGTGAACGTGACGGCCCACCCAGTCAACGCGCACCCGGCCGGTGACCTCGCAGCCTTGCGTGAGCTAGGGGTTCGTCGCGTGAGCTTCGGACCGCTGTGGCAAATGTGGTTGGCGGAGATGTCCGGCAAGCAGCTCGGAGCTTGGCTCTAGGCCTTCCCCGGATCAGGCAGTGCGCGCCAGGCGGGCGACGGCCGCACGCTGGTTGCATCGAGGAACGGCAACCCGGGCACAGCCCGGCACCTCTCAGGACATTTGTGTTCTGTGAATAGTTGGAAAATCTGCCGTCAGGGTATTTAGCCTTGGCGGCAGGCTCCGGCATTGCCGGGACTGGCCCGCACCAAACGGGTGTCAAGGGCCCCTGGCTTTCCGCAGCCGAATTAGTTGCTGATGCCGTAGGCCTTGCTGATGCTCTGGTTGCTTTGAAGTGTTTCGAGCATGAACGCGGCAAGATCATCACGCGTGATGCTTCCACCCAGCCGGCCTGGTTCACCAACTTGCAGTGCGGTCCACTTGCCGAGGGCAGGCTTGCTGCCCAATCCGGTGGGGCGCACAATGCTCCAATCCAAGCCAGAATCTTCCACTAGCTTTTCCTGCTCGGTGTGGTCGGCCAAAGGCTTGGCCAATAGCATTTTGGAGATGAGACCGATGACGCCGGGAAGTTGCGAACCGGAGTTTCCGGCGCCCAGGGAAGACTGGATCAGCAGGCGCTGGGGACCGTTCGCCTGCATCGCGTGGATAACACTGCGTGTCACGCTGGTGCGGGCATTTTTCCTTCCCTTGCTGCCACCCACGGTGATAGCTACGGCGTCGGCGCCGGCAATCGCCTGCACCGCGAATTCAGGATCAGAGGCATCGCCGTTGAGCTGTTTTATTTGCCCATGCGCGGTGCGGGAACCGCTTCGCGAGACGACGGTAACTTCATGGGATGCCTGGCGAGCGAGTTTAGCCAGCGCAGCGCCGGTTCCGCTGTTGCCACCGATAATAACGAGTTTCATGAGTTCTTTCCTTGAAGCGTGAAGGCATCAGGTGCCCCGCACTATTCTCCCGCAATACGGTTGAGAGTTTTCATCAGTTTCTTGAAGGTGCGCTGGCCACTCTCCGACAGGCACACGAGGGTGATGCCGTAGCGGTCTTTGCGTTCCTTTGACAGGTGGATTAGTTCACGATTTTCCAGATCCTTGAGGATCTTTGAAAGGTCGGCGGTGGACAGCCCCGTGGCTGCTTGGAGTCCAGCGAAATCCGCCTGTTCTACTTGGCTCAGATGCGCCAGCGTAACGAATCTTTTGGGCGCCAGAAGCAAGGGATCAAGTTCTTGGTAATTCATGGAGCTCAGCGCCGAATTAACAGGAAGAGATAGTAGCCAAGCCACAGCATCGGTGCGAAGCCTCCCAGCAGCAGCGCTTCAGGCCAAGGTGCGGTTTCATGATGGACGATGCTTCGCCAAATAGGCAGGAGCAACCAGGTGGCAAAAATGGCCAGGATCGTGCGGGCACCGGGATAACGCGGTTCATTGATGCGGCGCTGCCGCGCAGCGAACCAGTGATTCGCTGACAATAAGGCAATGATTGCTGGCGCTACGGCGATCCATCCGTATCCGGACAGCGCCAGCAGTCCTGCCGCCAATGATGCGGCAACGACCAAGATCGCTATCGCATGATCGACGGCCTTGAGTTCTCGGCGGGGGCGGTGGGGGACCGAGCCCAGCAGTTGCTGCGCCTTGCCGGGCGATAGCGGGGTGGATGAACTGGAATCTTGGCTCATGCCTCAATCTTTGCAACTAGTTGCAATATTTGCAAGTAGTATTTTGTTTCAATTCCGTATCTGTTCATGCTTTTTATGATCGGACGGTTGAGGAACTGCTATTCTCGGACGGAGCCAGCTAAACCACCCACGGCACCGAGGCACGTCAACATGAATGCTTTTTCTGCTCGATCTGAAACAGCCATGGATCACCGTCGGAGTGCATTCGCGTGGCGACCTGAAGCCGATACGCTCATTGCCTTGGCCACGTTGCTGGCGTTTTCCCTGTGCTACTACGCGGGGACCGCGATTGATAGCCTTTTTCTCTGGCTCGGCATTTTGGTCTTCGGAACCTTTGTCCCTCTCTGGACGGTGCTGCACCGGCGCCGAGAGACTCTTGCAGGGGTGGGGATCACGAGAAAACTCCTGCTGGCATCCCTCGCTATTTCCCTGGTGCTGGGTGCCGGGTCCGCCTACCAGCTGGTCACCTTGGCCAACGCCAGTGGCGCCGATATCGCAAGCCATCTGGCGGCGAACTTCTTGGTCTTGTGGGAACCGTTCTTTGTCTTTGGATGGTTGTATCTGCGGTGGGAACGCGCTTTCGGATGGTTGCCAGCTATTGCGCTGACTGGCCTCGGCTTCATGGTTCAGCACCTCGGTTCGGTTCCGGTGGCAGCTGCAGCAGGATTCGGTGTTTTCGCGATCTTGTTCGCGATTGCCTTTGCCATGATGCGCAACCTCGCGGTGTTGTGGCCGCTGTTCTACCCAGTAGCCAGTGGAATCGGGACCTTGCAGGCTGGGTATTCGATGGGATGGGGCGATGCCGGCATCTCGGCTATCGTACTGGTGCTCCAGCTGGTGATCTTCTGGTGGATCGCCAAGAGGGCCAAAAGCCTGCCTGCAGCCTAGCCCAAGGCGCCAGCGGCATAGGCAGCCTGCCCGACATGGACCGAGGCGTCGTCAATGATCGATACCAAGCGCACCCCACGGGTAACCGCCGGGTCCCAGCTTCGATCAATGATTTCGTCGAGTTCGTCCTCGCGCAGTCTTGAGGCGTAGCCGCCGAGCGCGGAAAAGCACGCCTCCAAATAGTCCAGGAGCAGCTGCTGGTCGTTGACGATGATCGAGCGAGCCTGCTCGGCGCTGTGCCCGAAGCCCATCGAATCGCCGAGCTCGCCCAAATTGAAGCGGTCCCGGAACTGCTCCCAGAGTTCAGGCTGACCGCTCAGCGCCGAGAGCTGGATATCTGCTTCGCGCCCTGAATGCCAGAGAAGCCATGCAATGGAGTTGGGGTGGTTGCCCGGGTGCGCGTTGAGCTGTTCATTGCCCAGCTGCGGAAGCGCGCGTGCCGCGTCAATTGTCCGCTGGGCCAAGTCTGACAGGAGCTCGGAGACTTTCATGATTCCTCGTTCTTCCCGCGATGCCAGTCGCAGGATTCGTTATCGGCAATGAATTCGGCGGCGAGATAGGTGGCAACGGCGGCAGTGTTGTCGCTGGCAGTGCATACCAAGGCGCTGGATGCTCCCATGGATCGCAGTTCTGCAGCGGCCGCCAGGCTGATCGCCGTGCCGTACCCCTGGCCGCGGGATGCCGGATGCACCGCGATGGGCTCCAGCAGCCCTGGCCGTCCGGGACCAGCAGACCAGACCGCTGCGACAGCCAGCGGGTTCATGTCGCTGTCATAGGCGGTCAGGCATTGCCCCTGGGCATAGATGGGAGTACTGGCCATGGTATGCCAGCGCTGCACCGCACGCGCCAAGTCTTCTGCTGAGAAATCGGCGCCGCGAAAGGCATTGAGGTGGACTTCCATCCATTGGCTGGCTTGGGCGGAATCGACCCGCCGAAAGGTAAGCTCCGGCAGATGCACCGGAGTGTCCAGCGAACGGCGCAAGGGAGTCCATGCTTCGCCCGGAACCCACCCGTTGGCCTGCAGGACCTGGCCCAAGGCCGTCGCGCCGCGGGCTTCGATGCTGGCGGATGAGGAAGGGAAGATCCGCTGTTGCGGCGAGAGGAGGTCGGTGTGGATCTGCTCGGCCAGCGGCTGGATGCCGACGTAGTCCGGATGCAGGGCCATTCGCATGAGATCCGGGCCATCGAGCAGGCCAATGGCATAAATCGATTCGCGATCCGCCCAGACCCGCAGGCTTTGCGCAGTGATTTCCAGACCCCGCATTGCGTACCAGCCCACATCCCCGGGATGCAGCTGCAGGGGCAGGCCATCGCGTTGCCAGCTGGCGAGCTCATCGACGAGGTCGGCAACCTGCGCCGCGGCGGGGGTAAGCATTCTAAGGCCCATTGCCCCATTCAATCACTGGGCCTGCCATGGGACAAGAATTCGCGACAGGCAGCGGGCCAGTAGCATCCGCCGGATGCTGCTGGCCCGCTGCCTATGGGCGTGCAAGTTGCATCGGACTACAGGTTGGCGGTGGCCTTCCACGCAGAATACACGGCACCGTGGATGTAGTTGACCGCACTGGCATCGCCGATGACATCGACGCTGAATCCGGCACCGCGCAGCTGATCGGCTACCGGCGCGGCACTGGTGGTGCCATCGGCGTAGATGACCATGTCGGCCGGGGCGCTGAACTGCTCTTCGCCTTCGGTCCATTCCACGGTCTTCTCGGTGATGCGGGTGACCGAGACATTGCGGTGGATCTTGACGCCATGCGCGAGATTCTCCTTGACGGCGGTCCAGCGGCGCGGCATGGCCAGCGGCAAGCCCAGCTGCCGGCTCTCATGGACCAGAGTGACGTTGCGGCCGCGCTCGGCCAGGAACTCGGCCAGTTCCAGTCCCACCAGCGAGCCGCCGATGACTACAACGTCCTTGCCCATCGGCAGCCAGAACTTGGTGAACTGGCGGACGAATTCCGGGGACTTGGTCAAGCCCGAGAGCCGTCCGAGCTTGCCCATGGTGCTCAGCACCAGTCCGGCTTCCTCGGCTGTAGCGGTACCCAGCATCATGGCGCGCAGGGTGTCGCCGGTCTGCACGTTGGGCAGGTCGCCGCCTGGCATGTCCGGCTTCGGGCGCACGGCGCCGGTAGCGACAATGACGTGGTCGGGGTTCAGCCCGCGGATGGTTTCCGCGGTGGCTGGGGTATTGAGCTTCACCGCAACCCGCAGGCGCTTGAGCTCGGATTTCAACCAGCGCAGCAGGCGCTCGTTATCCGGGGTGGTCATGGTGGAGAACCACATGGTTCCGCCCAAGCGGTCGGCCTTGTCGACGATGGTCACCCGGTGCCCGCGCTCGGTGAGCACGCGTGCGCTCTCCATGCCCGCAGGGCCCGCGCCAACGACAACCACATGCTTCGAGGCGCTTGCCGGCTTCAACGGCAGCAGCTTCTCGTTACCCAGTGCCGGGTTCACTGCGCAGAACGGGGTGTCATCGAAGAAGTTCTCCGCCACGCACAGGTAGCAATTGATGCATGGGCGCACCTGGTCAAGCTTTCCGTCGCGCAGCTTGTTGGGAAGCTCCGGGTCGGCCAGCAGCTGGCGTCCCATGGCAGCGAAGTCCACCTTGTTCTGGGCGATCGCCTTCTCGGAAATGTCCGGGAGCATGCGGCCCACGGCGATCACCGGAATGGAAACATGCTTCTTGATCTCTGCGGCATTCTCCAGGTAGGCCCCGACCTTGTTCGGCAGCGGCCCGTCGGTGAAGTTGTCGAAGGGGTTGCGTCCCCAACCGGTCACGTGGATGCCGTCAGCGCCTGCGGCTTCGAACATCTTGGACGCCTCGATGGATTCGGCAAGGTTCAACGCGCCTTCCTGGCCGTATTCCTCTCCGGCTACGCGCACCAGGATCGCCAAGGAATCTCCCACACGTTCCTTGACGGCGGCGATGACCTGGCAGGCCAGGCGGGCACGGTTCTCCAGCGAGCCGCCGTACTGGTCGGTGCGCAGATTATCGCGCTGGTTCAAGAAGACGCCAAGGATGTATCCGTGCGCCGCGTGGATCTCGATGGCGTCTGCTCCGCCCTTGGCTACGCGTTCTGCCGCGTCGGCCCATGCGGCGATCAGCCAGTCGATGTCCTCTTGGGCCATCTCGTGGTAGCTGGCTTGCTTGCCCTTGGTGGCAGCACCCATCTTCGCGAGTTCCTCGGGGGTGCAGTCGGCCAGCGCGCTCATGGAGTAGCTGTAGTCCGGCTTGTTCGGCGCCATGACTGGACGTCCGTTGGCGGTGTCTACGCGCGCTACCTTGCCATGGTGGGTGGACTGGATGCACAGCTTGGAGCCTGCAGCGTGGATGGCGTCGGCCAGTGCCTTGATGCCCGGGATGTATTTGTCCTCTGACAGTCCCGGTTCTTTCATCGAGGCCGCTCCGTAAGGGAAGGCGATAGCGCATGCGCCGGTGATGACAAGTCCGGCTCCGCCGGCGGCACGCGCGACATAGTGGTCGATTTCCGACTGCTCTATTTCACCGCCTTCGGAAACGTTCATGTCCATAGCGGGAAGGACAATGCGGTTGGCGGTGCTCATAGGCCCGATCCGGCCTTCTGACATCAGGTGGGGAAAATCCGTGTTGCTCATGGCAACATAATACCGGCGGAAAATGCTCCAATTTCCGCCAGGAGAATCTTGGAATTGGAATTAATGGCACTAAGATAAACAACTTGCTCAAATTCAAGCATGTCATCATGGTGTTAGAAATTAGCATTGCAACTAATTCTTATGGAAATCCTGCGAAAAGAATTCTTGTTTCCATTGCCTAAGTCAACGATAATCAATTTCCATATGTGGATATTATTGGCCGGTTCAACGAATGCGCGAAGTGACCGGAATCACCCCAGCGGTAAGCTGGAAGCATGTACTGGGAAAATATCGTCTTCGATGCCGAAAGCCCGAAACAGCAAGGGGAATTCTGGGAGGTCCTGCTCAAGTGCCAGATGCTGACCGATAACGCCGACGGCTATGAAACCCGACTGCAGCTGGCCGGACCGCGATACCTGGATTTGTGCTTCCCCGCTGTCCGGAACCCGGACCGTGCTCAACAGCGCGTGCACCTGATCCTCGGATCCGGCACCCATTTCAGCGAACGCCTTGGCGATCGGCACCGGGATGCCATGGAGTCCAGGCTCGATGCCGCAGGCAACGAATTTCTGCTCCGTGCCCACGACCAGGACGCAAGCGGCTTGGTGCTTGAAGCCCTGCAACTGGCCTGCGTTGACCCGGCCGGAGATGCAGAATTCTGGAAGCAGCTGCTGGGATGGGACATCGTTGCGCGGTCTCCAGTGGTTCTGGCTCATCCATCAGGCGCGGGCCCGCGGCTGGTCCTTGTCCGGGAAGCTTCACCCAAGACTGCGGGGAAGAATGCGATCCATCTGGACCTGCGTCTCGAACAGGCCGAGAGCATGGAGGACGCGTTGGGAATCATCTGCGCATTGGGCGGCAAGGAACTGGACCGTCCGTGGGGTACGCTGCCATGGCGGGTATTCCAGGACCGCTCGGGCAATGAATTCTGCGTCCTGGCCCCGTCGGCTTCCAACCGGTGACGGATCCGGCAACGCCCCGAGGCCGCTAAACGCAATTATCGGCACTACCCAAGGAAGAAAGTGCAACCACACCTAGGCAATGAGCACACCGTTGCGGTGATCCCGGGGCAGTCACGCCGCGGGATCGCGGCTCTGGCGCTCCTGCTCGCAACTGCCACCCATTTGCTGGCACAACTGTTCTGGCCTTCGGGGTTGCTGGCGGACGCCACGCAGATCCTGCTGATGCCGCTGTTGGCAGGAACGGTTCTCGCCCTCACCACCTCGCCGCGTGGCACACTGATCCGGCTGGTGCTCATAGCCCTTTTCTTCTCCTGGGTCGGTGACACCTTGCCCCGGTTCATGGACGGCGATTCTGCATTCCTGGCCATGGTTAGCGCATTCCTGGTTGCGCAGTTCTTCTACATCGCCGCTCTGGCAAGATACTGGAAATCTTCGATACTGCGCCATTGGTGGATGCCGCTTCCTTATCTTGCCGCATTTGCCCTGCTGCTGGTCCTCTGCTTACCCGGTGCGGGAGTGCTGCTCGCCCCGGTGATCATCTATGGCTTGGCATTGATGATGATGGCCATCCTCAGTACCGGGCTGGGTCCGATCGCAGGCTTCGGCGGCGCAATATTCTTCCTCTCCGATTCCTTGATCGCACTGCGCTCATTTGCGGATATCGATGTCCCCGGAATGGGATTCTGGATTATGCTCACCTACGTAGCTGGCCAATGGATGATCAGCTACGCTGCGAGCCAGCGCGAGGCACAGGAGAAGAGCACGGTGAAATGCGAGTAGCGCCAAAGAGCAGGATCCCGTTGTTCATGGTGCATGGCAACGGGGTAGACCACCGTATCCTCAAGCCGCTGGAAGCAGAGCTGGCCAACGCGCAGATCTTCGACTTGCACTACGTCGACTTGCCCGGCTTCGGAACCTGTCCACCGCTAGGGAACCCCGGGGGACTGCCAGAACTTGCAAACTGGTTGGAGGAACTGATCAGGCAAACCGCGGGAGAGGGGCCGTTCGCACTGCTGGGCAACTCTCTTGGCGCCTTGCTCTGCCAGGAGATGGCCGACAGGTTTCCCGGCCAGACCCAAGGACTATTCCTCCTGGCCCCAGTGGTCTTTCCCGATGCCTCGCGGCGCACTGTGCCCGAAGCGCAGGTAGTCGTAGAGGATCCCGGGCTGTTGGCCCGGATAGATCCCCGCCAAGCACAGCAATTCTCCGATATTGCCGTGGTGCAATCGCAGCAGGCGTGGCAGAGCTTCGCGCAGTGGGTGCTGCCCGGGCTGGACTGCGCGAACTTGCGCTCTATGGCCAAGCTATCCAAGCGCTACTTCCTGGATCCTCTGCCCGTGGAGCGTAAACGCCAGCTGGATATTCCGGTAACCATCCTGTGCGGGAAACAAGACCACATCACCGGATACCGGGATCCCGAGCAGCTATCGCGCCGGTACCCCTCGATGAGGATCCGCGTGCTTGATTCTGCAGGGCATAACGTGCACCTTGAGCAGCCCGAGCAGGCCGCGGCCGAATTGCGGGACTGGGCCCACCGCACGGGCCGCATGAACGAGCCGGCTTAAGCCGGGGAAAAACCGCATGCTGGTGTGCCGCAACGATCCATGAAAACTTGAGGAATCGCTGGCACCCGGCTACATTTCGAATCAGCAAGTACGGATTCGCTTGAGCATGAAGGAATATGGCATGGAAGAGACTCTCCTGCTGCGCGAGCTGTCGAGCGTGGATGAAGTGCCTGACCTGCTCGACATTTGGCGCAGTTCGGTGGAACGCCGGGGAGACTTCCTCTCGGCTGCTGATATTGATGCGGTGGCCGTCGCCCTGGAAGCTGTCTATAGCCAATCGGTCTCAGTCAGGATTGCCCAGCATGGTCGACGCATTGTTGGCTTTGCGGCATGGAGCAGTACACGCATCGAACTGCTCTGGGTGAGGCACACTGATCGCCAGAAGGGTGTGGGCCGCATACTGCTGGATGAAATCATCGCCAGCATTCCCGGGATCAGCGTTCATCTCGATTGCCAGCGCCAGCCTGCCATTGCGTTCTTTGGCGACTGCGGATTCGTGCCTGTGCCCGGGGAAACTGCATCGTCGCCGCAACGAGTCGTATTGCGCCACGTGTAGTCTTCAGCCTGGATCGTGGCACGATAGTTTCATGAGTGAAAATAGCCGTGAGATCCGTGAAGTCAGCATCGAACGCGTCGAGGCACGCAAGTACAAGGCCACCAGCCTCGAATCGGGAGCCAGCCTAGAATTCGGCCAGGGCGAAGGGTTGCTAACCCCGGTGGAGTTGCTGCTTGCTGCCATCGCAGGGTGTTCCGCAATTGATGTTGATGTGGCGACCACCAGGAGAAGCGAGCCTGAGAAATTCGAAGTCAAAGCGGGCGGCTACAAGGTCTCTGAGAACTCGGCGAGCCGGATGGAGGACATTCATCTTGGTTTCGATTTGAAGTTCCCCGACACCGAGGAAGGCCGCAAGGCAGCCAGCATGGTGGAGCGCATCGTCAAGCTTTCGCATGACAAATACTGCACCGTCTCCCGCACCGTTGAACTGGGTGCTTCCGTGCGGAGCGAAGTCATCAACTAGGTAGCGGGACTTCCGGTAATTGCCGGATTGATAAAGATCAATGGCTGAATCCGCAATAGCTTCCATGGCAATTCACGGGTTTGGACGCAGCCGCGAACTTTCTAATATTGCGTGGATCGGTTGTCGGTAGGGCCTTATTGTTCGGAATTCGTTGAATCCATCGGGATATAGTCAGCTTTTCGCAATTCGAGTGTGAAAGTCCAATGATTCAAGCTGGGAGCATGGGTCTTTGCCCTAGTCAGCGGAGAACCTTCATCGTAGGGTCGGATTGTCCCTACGTTGAAGGAGCAGCAATGCAGTCTGAGAACGTTTTAGGCAATATCGACTGGGCGTCGATGCTACAAAAGGTTGGCATCGCGCTAATCATCCTCATCATTACGTGGCTAGTTGCACGCATAGTTCGTTGGGCTGCCGCCAAACTGGTGAACAGGGTGAAGTTCCTGCAAAGGCAGGGCAATGACGGAGAACAAATAGGCCAATCCCTGGGCAAGGTCGCGGGGTTGATTGTCTGGCTCTTCGGCCTCGTGGCAATCCTGCAAGTCTTCGCTCTATCCGAAGTGCTATCGCCGGTGCAGGGCATGCTCGGCGGCGTCATGGCCTTCATCCCCAACCTCATCGGTGCGGGCTTCATCTTCTTCATTGGCTACGTCATCGCGAATATTGTTCGCCAGCTGCTGAGGACCGGTTTGGGAACTGTCGATTTTAGCGGACTGGTCCGCAAGGTCACCCCAGGCAACGAACCAGTAGATGAAGTTCAGTCTCGCGAATCCCAAGCGAAGATCGTTGACATCATTGCCAACATCGTCTTCGCCTTGATCCTGCTAGTCGTCGCAATATCAGCCCTACAGGTTCTGGGCATCGCGGCAATTTCGGTACCTGCTCAGCAGATGCTGCAGCTGGTCTTCACCGCAATCCCGCAGGTCGTCATGGCCTTGGTGCTCTTGGCCGTGGGTATCCTGATTGCCAAGTTCGTCGGGCAGCTACTTGAATCCTCCCTCCACGGCGTGGGTACCGACACTGTTGTTGCCCAGTGGGGCGTAGTTCCCGAGGGCAAGAGCGCTTCGGGAATCATCGCTGGCATCGTCAAGATTGCTATCGTGCTGTTCTTCGGTGTGATGGCGGCCCAGATGCTGAACTTCCCAGCGATCACCAATATCCTCAATGAGATCCTGGCCTTGGGCGGCAAGATCCTCTTCGGCGCAGCAATTATCGCCGCAGGTTTCGTCATCGCCAACGTCATTGGCCGCTTCTTGGGTGACACTACTGCTTCGAAGATCATCCGCTACACGGCAATTGCGCTGTTCGTGGCGATGGGCCTGAAGTACATGGGTATCGCCGATTCGATCATCAACATGGCCTTCGGCGCAATCGTCATTGGCGCAGCATTGGCAGCGGCTCTGGCCTTTGGCCTCGGCGGTCGTGATGCTGCGGCCCGCACGCTGAAAAAGATGGAGGCCCAACAGACCACCAATGGCCCGGACTCGACGCCACCGGCATCGAGCCCAGGCATCTAACCACGCATCACAAAACCTGAGGGACAGATAAGAAGTCGCGGAATCCAAGACCGGATTCCGCGACTTTTTTGATGCCCGCCAAGCTACTGCTGCGTGCCCCACGGCAAGGGCATGACCGCAGAGCCGCCATCGGTACGCAACCGTGCGTAGGTGTGCACATCGATGCGTTCTCCGGCAACCAGGAATTTGCCCCGTTCGACACCTTCGTGCAGGAAGGCGTTGCTTTCTGCCACATGCTTCGACCCGGGATTATTTGCCCGCAAGCCCAGCTCCAAGCGGTACAGTCCCAGCTCGTCGAACAGGTAATCCACTAAGGTTGCCACGGCGCGGGTGGCCAGCGACCGGCCCCGGTAATTCTGGTTCATCCAATACCAAATCCACGCGTTCCGATTGGCCGGGTCTACCGTACCGCACACCAGTCCCACCAGCCGATCCCGATATGCGACGGCCAACGCCTGCTGGCGTTCCCCGGCCTCCAGCAGTGCGCGCACATACGACTCAGCCTTTTGCGGGGAATCGGCGTCGCCTTGGCGCAACATGTCGGGGTTCGAGGAAAATGCCTCGTAGACCGCTTCGGCATCCGAAAGGCGCAGCCGGCGCACCGAGAATTCACCGTCGGCATGCACGGCTTCCTCCGGTCCTGCGGATGGCTGCGGATGAGCGGCGGCCGTGCCCTGGTGGAAGAGCAGCTGCCAGCGGCCCTGCTCATGGATCCACAGTGAACTGCGTTCGCTGGGGGAACCGGCGAGCAGCTTCCAGCGCAGCAGCACCAGCTGGTCTGAAAGCTGGAGAGCCACCGGGCTTTCGACTTTCAACGCCCCGGCATCCCGTGCCGGCTCCCGGGCCAGCTGGGCAATGATGGCCTCGCGATCATAGACTCGCCCGCTGGCTCCCACCTCGGCGAACCGAGGATGCAAGCGCCGCTGCAATTGCTCCTGGCTATGGCGTTGGCTGGATTCCAAGAGTTCTTGCTCCAACGAGATGATGGTGCTGGATAGCGCAGAACCTTGGGGAAGCACGATAGGGAAGTCATGGAATGCCATGTCAGCAAGTACATCACAGAAGATGACGGAACTGCGTTCAATGAAGTTCGACTTTATGAGCTGCATCATGCTTATAATCGCTGTAATCCGCGGGAGCCTGAATCGACCAGGCTGAGAGGGCACCGAGCCGACCGCTACACCTGATGCGGGTCATGCCGCCGTAGGAAGGAAGCGTGCCCTTGTGCATGTCAACATTGTTGGCGCCGGGATAATCGGCCTGGCCGTCGCGTTCGAGCTGGAATCACGCGCACACACCGTCACCCTCATCGATCCGGCACCCGGCCAAGGTGCAAGCTACGCGGCAGCAGGAATGCTGGCCCCGGCAGCTGAAACGGTCTGGGGCAATGGCCCGCTGCACCAGCTGCTTGCCGCCTCGAATGCCGCCTATCCGCAGTTCATCGAGCGCATCGAATCGGCCACCGGGCAACGCCCGGACTACTTGCAGAACTCCACGCTCGTTGTCGCCGCAGAGCCTGCGGACCGCGAAGCCCTGCACGAGCTGGCCGAACTGCAGATATCCCTCGGCCTGTCAGCGCAAAAGCTGCTGCCCAGCCAAGCCCGCAAGCTCGAACCAGCCTTGGCCGCCAATATTGCCGGCGCGGTCCTGTGCCAAGATGACCACCAGGTCGACCCTCGATCCATCGTCAAGATCCTGTTGGAGCATCTGCGTCCGCACCTGGTCGAGGAACGGGCGCAGGCACTGGTGACCGACGGGAAGCGGACCACCGCTGTGCGGACCGCATCGGGCCGAATCCTCGAAGCGGAGCAGACCATCGTGGCCACCGGTCTTGGCACCCTCGATGGCTTGAACGAACTTCCGCTGCGCCCGGTCTACGGGGACATCCTCCGGATCCAGGGACCAGCAGGCCCGCCGCTCATCACCCGCACCATCCGCGGCATCGTGCACCGGGAACAGGTGTATCTGGTGCCGAGAAGGGACGGCAGCCTCGTCCTTGGCGCCAGCGTCCGTGAAGACCGGCAACAAGCGGTGAACATTGGCGCGATGCACCTGCTGCTGGACAACGCGAGAAAGCTGGTCCCCGGCATCAGCGACTGCACGCTGAACGAGGCAACGGCCCGGGCACGTCCCGCCACGCCAGATGACCGGCCGCTGCTTGGACGCCTTGATCCAGGGCTGCTGCTCTGCACCGGGTACTCCCGGCACGGCGTGCTGCTGGCTCCGCTGGGCGCAACGCTCACTGCGGATCTCGCCCACGGCCACCAATCCCACCCCTTGCACCAGGCTGTGGATCCCCACCGCTTTGCCAACGCAACCTAGACCGCTCACCGAACGGAGCAGCAACCATGACAAGCATCGGCATCAATTTCAATTCACGGCAACTGAACCTGGACGAAGGAACCACCCTTCGCGAATTCATCAGCACGCAAATCGGCAAGGAACTGGACGCCAACTCGGTGGCCGCTGACGGCAGCAAGCTCGGAGTTGCCGCCGCCGTCAATGGCGCTGTCGTTCCACGCAGCGCCTGGAATAGCTACCTGCTGGCCGAAGGGCACAGCATTGAACTCGTTACCGCGGCCCAGGGAGGCTAGGCATGGAAACGCGCAACATCACCGAGCTGGACATCCACAGCGACCCATTCCAAATCGCCGGACGCACCTTGTCCTCGCGCTTGATCCTCGGCACCGGGGGAGCGAGTTCGCTGACCACCCTGGAAAGCGCCCTGCGGGCCTCCGGAACGGAACTGACCACCGTGGCCATCCGCCACTTTTCGGCGGCCGGCGCAGGCAACGTGTATGAACTGCTGCAGCGCAACAACGTGATTGCGCTGCCCAACACTGCTGGATGCTTCACCGCCCGCGATGCGATCCTCACCGCGCACCTGGCCCGTGAAGCTCTGGAAACCAATTGGATCAAGCTCGAAGTAATTGCCGATGAGCACACGCTGCTGCCGGACCCGCTGGAACTGCATGCGGCCACCGAGCAACTAGTGGCCGACGGGTTCCAGGTCTTCGCCTACACCAATGATGATCCGGCACTTGCCCAACGCCTGCAAGACGCCGGGGTTGCGGCAATCATGCCGGCCGGAGCGCCGATCGGCTCGGGCCTGGGGATCCTGAATCCGCACAATATTTCCACCATCGCCTCCCGCGCGCAGGTACCGGTGATCCTTGACGCCGGGGTGGGCACCGCCTCGGATGCGGCCCTGGCCATGGAGCTCGGCTGCGACGCGGTGCTGCTGGCCAGTGCGGTGACCCGGGCGCACAACGCGCCGCTCATGGCCAGGGCCATGAAGGATGCTGTGCGTGCCGGGCGCGCCGCGCGGCTCGCTGGCCGGATCCCGCGCCGCGATACCGCACTGGCCTCATCGCCGGCCGAAGGCATGATGCAAACCCTGGTCGGTGACTTCTCGTGAGCCGGGAAGCCCTGGTCGCACCCGGCGCGGAGCTGGAACCGGAAGAGCTGGCGCGCTACTCCCGGCACTTGTCCCTGCCCGGGGTGGGAGAAGAAGGGCAACGCCGCATCGCCAACGCCAAGGTGCTGGTTATCGGAGCCGGGGGCCTGGGCAGTCCCATTGCCAGCTACCTGGTCGCTGCGGGAATCGGCACCCTCGGGGTCATCGACGATGACACCGTCGAGCTGTCCAATCTGCAACGACAAACCATGCACCGGCAACAGGATGCAGGGCGCTTGAAAGTGGATTCGGTGCGGCGGATGGCCCACGAGCAGAACCGGAACGTCCAGATCATCACCGTGGATGAAAAGCTGGATGAATCCAACGCCGTGGCACTTTTCAGTGAATATGACTTGGTCATCGACGGCAGCGACAACTTTGCCACGCGGTACCTGTCCAATGATGCCGCGGAAATCACCGGCACCCCGCTGGTGTGGGGAACCCTCTTCCAGTTCTCCGGGCAGGTGTCCGTCTTCGATCCGCGCACCGGCCCGATGCTGCGTGATCTTTTTCCGGAAATCCCCGACGCGGACTCCGTGCCCAGCTGCGCCGAAGGAGGAGTCTTCGGCGCACTGTGCGGCGTTATCGGTTCGGTGATGTGCGCCGAAGCCCTGAAGCTCATTACCGGAATCGGGACCACCCTGAGCGGCAAGCTCTGGCTCTATGATGCGCTGGAAGCCACTGTGCGGACCCTCGAATTCGCCAGGGATCCGCAACGTGAGCCGGTGACCGGGCTGGGGGAGTACCAGCCGGTTTCCTGCGCTGCCGAAGGGCATGTCCCGGAGCTCACGGTTCAGCAGCTAGCGGAGCTGGAAACGGAAGAACCGGTATTGCTGGTGGATGTGCGCGAATCCTGGGAACGCGACATCATAGCGATCCCGCACAGCCAGCACCTTCCGCTCGCGCAGCTCAAAGAACGGGGACTGGGAAAGCTCGCGCACAGCGCTTCGGCGGTCGTATTCGTGTGCAAAACCGGTGCCCGTTCGCAGCAGGCAGCGCGGATCACCATGTCCGGTCGGGATGCAGGCATTGCCGTCTACAGCCTCAGCGGCGGAACCGTGGAATGGGCCAGGCAAGTGCGGGGCCAGCAGGTGGCCTACTAGGGCTCAGGCGCATCTTTGGCGCGCAATTCACCGGTGGGAAGTGGAGGCGCTCTGGCATACTGGCGCTATGACGTTGGGAAAGACGCTGGAGATCCGTGAATTGGAAAGCCAGGACGAACAGCAGGCAATCGACGCCCACCACTTGATGCTTCGCGAAGACTTCGAGTTCTTGCCGACTTGGTCTGCAGCCGAGGACTGGGAGGACTATATCTACCGGATGAAGGCAGGGCGCCGAGGCGAGCACATTCCAGAAGGCTGGGTTCGCTCGGCGCTGTTCGCCGCCTTTGACGAGGGGGACCTGGTGGGCCGGGTTTCCGTCAGATATGAAATCAACGAGAGCCTTTTTCAGGTCGGCGGACATATCGGCTATGGTGTAGTTCCCGAGTATCGTCGCCGTGGTGTGGCACAGGAACTGTGCAAATTCGGGTTGCAGGAACTTCGCGAATCAGGAATTGAACATGCGCTGGTTACCTGTGATTCCGATAACATCGGTTCAAAATCCACCATAGAAAAATGCGGCGGCTTGCTAGACGCTGAACTCCCGGAAATTGAAGTCAACTTTGGGCCTAGCAAGCTGCGTTTTTGGATGCCAACGCGGTTAATCCGCTGAATTCTTTGCGACAGATACATGAAATTCCTGTATGTTCTGACACAGATCAACAGACTATGAGTCTCGAGCGCGTAAACTGGATTGTTGGGTCGACTTTGGCCCCGACTCCACAGACCCAAATTTTCGAGCGGAAGTGAGCCTTCACGCATGTCAGCAAACACCATTACTCGCGATGAACTTCGCAATGTAGCCATCGTTGCGCACGTTGACCACGGCAAGACCACCCTCGTCAACGCCATGCTCCAGCAGACTGGCGCATTCGACAGCCATGGTGAAACCGAAGATCGCGTGATGGACTCAGGTGAGCTGGAACGCGAGAAGGGCATCACCATTCTTGCTAAGAACACCACCGTGTTCTACAACGGCCCAGCAGCCGAGGGCAAGAAGATGACCATCAACGTCATTGACACCCCAGGCCACGCCGACTTCGGTGGCGAGGTGGAACGCGGCCTGTCCATGGTTGACGGCGTGGTTCTGCTCGTTGACGCATCCGAGGGCCCGCTCCCGCAGACCCGCTTCGTGCTGCGCAAGGCATTGAGCGCCAACCTGCCAGTGATCATCGTGGTCAACAAGACCGACCGTCCCGACTCCCGCATCGATGGCGTCATCTCCGACTCCATGGACCTGCTGCTGGGCTTGGCTTCGGACTTGGCTGACGAAGCTCCGGATCTGGATCTGGACGCAATCTTGAACGTTCCTGTCGTCTTCGCCTCGGGCAAGGCCGGCTACGCTTCGATGAACCAGCCTGGCGATGGCACCCTGCCGGACAACGAAGATCTTGAGCCACTGTTCGAGACCATCATCAAGCACGTTCCTGCACCGACCTACACCGAAGGTGAAGTCCTGCAGGCCCACGTCACCAACCTTGACGCTTCGCCATTCCTTGGCCGCCTGGCGCTGCTGCGCATGATCAACGGCACCTTGCGCAAGGGCCAGCAGGTTAACTGGGCCCGCCAGGATGGCACCATGAAGCAGGTCAAGATCACCGAACTGCTGGCCACCCAGGGCCTGACCCGCGTTCCAGCTGACGAAGCTGGTCCAGGCGAGATCGTTGCAGTTGCCGGTATCGAAGACATCATGATCGGCGAGACCCTCACCGACCTTGAGAACCCTAAGCCGCTGCCACTGATCACCGTTGATCCACCTGCGATCTCGATGACCATCGGTATCAACACCTCGCCACTGGCTGGCAAGGTCAAGGGCGCCAAGGTCACCGCACGACAGGTCAAGGATCGCCTGGACAAGGAACTGATCGGCAACGTTTCGCTGAACATCCTGCCTACCGAGCGTCCAGATGCTTGGGAAGTCCAGGGCCGTGGCGAATTGGCACTGGCCATCCTCGTTGAGCAGATGCGCCGTGAAGGCTTCGAGCTGACCGTTGGCAAGCCACAGGTTGTTACCAAGATGGTTGACGGCAAGGTTCACGAGCCAATGGAACGCATGACCATCGACGTACCTGAAGAGTACCTGGGTGCTATCACCCAGCTGATGGCATCGCGCAAGGGCCGCATGACCGACATGGCTAACCACGGCACCGGCTGGGTTCGCATGGAATTCATGGTTCCAGCACGTGGCCTGATCGGCTTCCGTACCCGCTTCATGACCGAAACCCGCGGCGCCGGCATTGCTGCTTCGCTGGCTGAAGGCTACGAGCCATGGGCAGGCCCAATCGAATACCGCATCAACGGTTCGATCGTTGCCGACCGTTCAGGCGTTGTGACTCCATTCGCGATGATCAACCTGCAGGAGCGCATGAACTTCTTCGTGAAGCCAACCGAAGAGGTTTACGAGGGCATGATCGTCGGCGAGAACTCCCGCGCCGACGACATGGACGTGAACATCACCAAGGAAAAGAAGCTCACCAACATGCGTGCTGCTTCCTCGGACTCGTTCGAGAACCTGACCCCACCACGTAACTTGACCTTGGAAGAGTCGCTCGAATTCGCTCGCGAAGACGAGTGCGTTGAGGTTACCCCGGAAGCCATCCGCATCCGCAAGGTTCTGCTGAACGCCAACGACCGTGCCAAGGCTACCCGTGCACGCGCTCGCTCCTAATAAGCGCAAATCCCTCGGCAGCAACTTCTCCGCGCTCTGGCGCGGTGTTGTTGCCGCCGTGGCAGCAGGATTATTCGGGACCGCAATCCACGCCTCCATCAGCTATGTCGGAAACGACATCCCGCTGGTTTGGGGTGTGGGTCTGGCCTGGCTCCTGCTCGGGGTTCTGGTGTACTGGGCTGCGGTTTCTTCATCGAAGCTGTGGGCCGGTGCGCTGGGGTTCATCGGTTGCTATGTGACCGTTGGCCTGATTTCCTATGTGGGCGATGACCAGCTGATCTTGGGCATGGAGTACTACAAGTACCTGCCCGGGCCAACGCTGGCCTCGGCCTTGTGGATGTATGGAATGGTTATTCCATCGGTGATTGCCCTGCTGTGCTCCTTGCGAGTGCTGCGCAAGCAACAACGCCAGAACTGAAAACAGAAGGAGCTCTTCCCAACGGGAAGAGCTCCTTCTGTGTTTAATTAGGCGAAAAGCAGGCTACTGGTCTTTGCGCGCATTGCCGGTGATATCCAGGTGGTGGGCCAAGAACAACGAGGTGGCAACGCCATCTGGATCCGGATCTCGCATCGCGTAGTCCTCGATCACAGCGCGCAGCCGGCTCATGAGATCCTTCTGGCTTTCTTCATTGAGCTTCAGGCCCAAGCGGATTACCTGTATCTCCTGGGGATCAAGTCCCTCGATTTCCTGCAGGAAGGTGTCCACCAGCATGGGGGCCGCGTCGGGAATGCGCGTGCCCCAGGACTGCTTGGTGCTGCGGTAGGGCACTTCTTTGGCGCCACGGTTGCCTCGGCGCGATTCTTCTGCCGCGAGGTAACCGTTGCTGACCAGGGTTCGCACGTGATGCAAGGAGGTGGCGGGATTCAAATCGAGAATGTCCGCAATTTCCTTGTTCGTTCGTGACTCATGCAGGCACAAGCGCAAGATGCGAAGCCTCAGCGGGGAGCTGAGGGCTCGTGCTCGCGATTGGACAAGTTTATCGGAGGGCATGGAAACAGCATACGCGAAAAGCGCTGAGTGATTGGCAGTTTCAAATCACATGTCGTCCCAAGCGGTATGGGTGTGCCCGCGGCAGCAACCCATGGAAGCAGGAAAATTGCGCGGCTTGCAGGCTGCTACTCGGCGCGAGGGGCACGGGGCCTGCGGCGCGCCGGAGCCGGCGGTACCCGCTTGGCGTGAGTGATCGCCGCGCGGGGGATGCATACCAGTTCAGCCCGGGTTTGGATGCTCACCGATTCCTCCGTCACTTCCTGCAACTCGCCCAGTGCATCGGAAAAATGCTCACCGGCCCGGCCGTCGGCCAAGCGGTAGCGGACAACAAGCCGTTCACCGGGCGTCACATCACTGAAATTAAGCATTTGGAAACGTCATCTTTTCGTAAGAAGAATTCATCTGGACCCCGGGAAGCTGAAATGTGAATGGTCGATTACGTCACAGCGAGCCAATGGGCGGTCCGATGCATGGGTATCAGGACTAGACTGTAGTTTGAGCTGGTAAAGGATTCAAAGAGCATCTGAGGAAGACCACTAGCTCCTGTTGAAACCACCCAGTGCAAGGAAAGGTCTCGGCCCTCGTGACTTACATCATCGCTCAGCCGTGCGTCGACGTTAAAGACAAGGCGTGCGTCGAAGAGTGCCCGGTAGATTGTATCTATGAAGGTGAGCGCTCGCTCTACATTCACCCGGATGAATGCGTTGACTGCGGCGCCTGCGAACCTGTCTGCCCCGTTGAAGCCATCTACTACGAAGATGACGTGCCGGATGAATGGGCCGACTATTACAAGGCAAACGTCGACTTTTTCGATGAACTTGGATCCCCGGGCGGCGCCGCTAAAATTGGTAACACCGGCACTGACCACCCACTGATCAGCGCCTTGCCACCACAGAACCAAGGCTAGGTTTTCACTTTTATGCTTGAGCTCCCCGATTACCCCTGGAACCAGCTTGCCCCATACCGCGAGCAAGCATCCACGCATCCGGGGGGAGTCGTGGACCTGTCGATCGGCACGCCGATCGATGGCACGCCGCAACTGATCCAGCAGGCGCTGGCCGAGGCGGCGAACTCGCACGGATACCCGACCACGCACGGCACCATTGAAGTTCGCGAGGCCATCGTCGACTGGTTCGCCCGTCGCCGCAATGTCACCGGTTTGAGCACCGATGATGTCATGCCAACGGTCGGTTCCAAGGAAATGGTGGCATGGCTGCCGCTGTTCCTGGGCCTGGGTGCCGGCGACATCGTGGTACGTCCAGAGATCGCCTACCCCACCTATGACATCGGCGCCCAGCTGGTTGGCGCGACCCCCATCGCCACCGACGACCTTTCGGATTTGACTGCTGAGCAGCGTGAACGCGTGAAGCTCATCTGGGTCAACTCGCCAGGCAACCCGACCGGCAAGGTCCGTGCTACCGCCGAGCTGGCAAGCATCGTGGCCCAGGCGCGTGAGATGGGTGCCGTAGTGGCCTCCGATGAGTGCTACGCCGAACTGGGATGGGATGAATACGAGGGCCAGGTGCCAAGCATCCTGGACCCGGCGGTCAACGGAGGAAACCTCGATGACCTGTTCGCCCTGTACTCGCTGTCCAAGCAGTCGAACCTCGCCGGATACCGCGCCGCTTTCGTTGCCGGCGCCCCGAACCTGATGCCAACTCTGGTCAACAGTCGAAAGCATGCGGGCATGATCGTGCCCGGTCCAATCCAGCACGCCATGGTGGTGGCATTGAATGACGACGAGCATGTTGCGGCGCAGCGCGAGCTGTACCGGGCACGCCGGGCCATGCTGCGGCCAGCGCTGGAGAACTTCGGCTTGGCCATCGATGATTCGGTGGCAGGACTGTACCTGTGGTGCACCGCTGGGCGGCCAAGCTTCGAAACCATCGGGGCGCTGGCGGAACTGGGCATCGTTGCCGGTCCTGGCGTCTTCTACGGCACCGCGGGGGAACGCCATGTACGCGTGGCCTTGACCGCCTCCGATGAGCGGATCGCGGCTGCCGTTGAACGGTTGAATTCTTCCGCCAACCGGTGAAGATGACACCCTAATTAGCTTGAATGGGTCAAATCGCGGTATGTTCTACGGTGACGACTGACCTTTCGGAACTACACGCTTTCCGGTTAGGAGATGCAATGACAGATACCACATCTGCACAGCTACACTTTGGAGAATCCAACCTCGAGCTGCCAGTAATTCAGGCAGCAGAGGGCAATGACGGATTTGGCGTAGCCCCACTTTTGAAGACTACCGGGAACGTGACCTACGATCCCGGCTTCATGAACACCGCGGCTACCAAGTCCGCGATTACCTACATCGACGGCGACGCGGGCATCCTGCGCTACCGCGGTTACCCAATCGAGCAGCTGGCCGAGAAGTCCAGCTTCATCGAGGTAACCTACCTGCTGATCTACGGCGAACTGCCGACTGCTGATCAGCTGGCCGAGTTCGACAATTCGCTGCGCCGCCATACCCTGCTGCACGAAGAGCTCAAGGGCTTCTTCGGCGGCTTCCCGCGCGACGCGCACCCGATGCCGGTATTGTCCTCGGCTGTTTCGGCCCTGTCGACCTGGTACCAGGATTCGCTGGATCCGAAGGATGACGCACAGGTTGAGCGTTCGACCCTGCGCCTGCTGGCAAAGCTGCCGGTATTGGCTGCGTACGCGCACAAGAAGTCCATCGGCCAGGCATTGCTGTACCCGGACAACTCGATGAACATGGTCGAGAACTTCCTGCGCCTGTGCTTCGGCACCGCTGCCGAGCCTTACCTTGCGGATCCGGATGTGGTCAAGGCCCTCGACTTGCTGCTGATCCTGCACGCTGACCACGAGCAGAACTGCTCCACCTCCACCGTGCGCCTGGTCGGTTCCTCCGAAGCCAACATGTTCGCTTCGGTTTCTGCAGGTATCCATGCACTGTCCGGCCCAGCCCATGGCGGCGCCAACGAAGCCGTGCTGAAGATGCTGCGCGAGATCCAGTCCTCCGGCATCTCCCCAGAAGACTTCATGCAGAAGGTCAAGAACAAGGAAGACGGCGTACGCCTGATGGGCTTCGGCCACCGTGTGTACAAGAACTACGATCCACGCGCCAAGATCATCAAGAAGACCGCTCACGACCTGCTGGCAAAGCAGGGCAAGAACGAGCTGCTTGAGATCGCGATGAAGCTGGAAGAAACTGCGCTGAATGATGAGTACTTCATCTCGCGCAAGCTCTACCCGAACGTGGACTTCTACACCGGCTTGATCTACACCGCCATGGGCTTCCCGGAAAAGATGTTCACCGTGCTGTTCGCCATCGGCCGTCTGCCAGGCTGGATCGCACAGTGGCGCGAAATGATCAAGGACCCAGAGCTGAAGATCGGCCGCCCACGCCAGCTGTACATGGGTGAAACCGCTCGCGACTATCCCGGCTACCAGGCCTAGGGCGAGTTTCCGGATCCCGGCGGCAGGACCTGTCTTCCCACACAAGTGGGGCGACAGGTCCTTCCCTGTTTTAAGCGGTACTTCGGGAGTATCCTATGAGGCAGAGGGAACGACAAGTGTGCCGAAGAGTCAGGTGGTATGCATGTACCAACGTCGTGGAAATAATTGGTCGCTAGCCATAAATACCAATCAGAATATGCTGATGGCGTTGTACCTGCGCGAACTGTCAGGCGTCCACCCCGCGGAGGCCGGACCCAATAGCCGGCTGGCTTCCAATATCAAGAACCGCAACAAGATCGACGACTCGCATGGACAGCTCAAGCAGGAATGGAGCTCCTGGTGGGATTCGCTGACCGCAATAGCGCCGGCCAAGGAGCCGGCGGCCAGCGATGCACTGATTGAACGGCTTCAAGACGACGGCTACCCGGCCCTGGCCCGGCTGGCCCGCGCGCACTACGGCCAGGCCACGGTTTTTGCCCAGCAGCATGCCCAGGACTTTGCAGAAAACAGTGGCAAGTACGTGCCGCACCGCATGGATGAGCTGGAAAGAATCCTCATCGACCACGGGGTGGAGCACGGCATGCAATCCACCCGCCAGGAAATCCAGCTCATTGACGTGCCCCTGGACGAGCCCAGGGCATGGCTGACCGGCACGGCTACCATCGTTGCCAGTACGTCGCTGCTACGCGACTCCAAGGCCTTCCACGGCTTCATCCAGCCGATGGTGGCCATCATCTTCCCCGGCGGATAGCCGAGCAATAAAAAACTGGCAGATCACTTCCGTGATCTGCCAGTTGGATTGCAGGGCAAGAACTAGTTGGCGTGCAGTGCGCTGTTCAGCTCTACGGTCTGGCCGGCGCGCGGCAATGCCTCAACGGCGCCGGTGATCGAATTGCGGCGGAAGAGCAGGTTCGGCACGCCGGAAAGCTCCAGCGCCTTGACCTGCTTCTCGCCCAGAACCACTCGGGTGCCGGCAGTCACGTACAGGCCAGCTTCCACTACCGAGTCGTCACCGATGGAAATGCCTACACCGGCGTTGGCGCCCAGCAGTACGCGTTCGCCAATGACAATGCGCTCCTTGCCGCCACCGGAGAGGGTGCCCATGATCGAGGCGCCGCCACCGACATCCGAACCATCGCCGACAACGACCGAAGCGGACACGCGGCCTTCCACCATCGAAGTGCCCAAGGTGCCGGCGTTGAAATTGACGAATCCTTCATGCATGACGGTGGTGCCTTCGGCCAGGTGTGCGCCGAGGCGCACGCGGCCAGCGTCGGCAATGCGTACGCCGGCTGGGACCACGTAGTCGACCATGCGCGGGAACTTGTCCACGCCGTACACGGTGACCGCTCCACGGGCGCGCAGCTTCAAGCGCGTCACCTCGAAGCCCTCTACCTGGCAAGGCCCGAAGTTGGTCCACACGACATTGGCGAGGTGGCCGAAGATGCCGTCGAGGTTGATGCTGTTCGGCTGGACCAGACGGTGCGAGAGCAGGTGCAGGCGCAGCCACACATCGGCGGTGTCAGCTGGTGCTACATCAAGATTAATGGTCAGTGAAACGACCTTCTGGGTGGTGCCGCGGGCTGCATCGTCCTGCGCGGCGGCAGCGAGTTCACCGGAGAGCCCTTCAGCCTTGGCGAGTTCGCCCAAGACTGGAGCCGGGTACCAAACATCAAGGATCGTTCCATCGGATGCGACCGTTGCCAGGCCATGGGCTGAGGCTAAACGGACAGATGATTCGCTGGATGTCACAGATTCTGAAGTCATACACTGATCGTATCTTTGTTGCCCGGGGTAACGTTGATAAATGACAAAAAAGTGAAGCTAGAGACTCAGGACGTAGCCAGCCGTGAACGAATTGGACCTGCAGCAAGACGTTGCCCTGCTTACCGAGCAGATCATGAACATTGAATCCGTTTCCGGCAACGAGCAAGAGCTGGCCGACAAGGTGCACCAGGCGCTGCGGAAGCAGGCGCACCTTGATGTGCACCGGGACCAGGACGCCATCGTAGCGCGCACCAACTTCGGCCGCGAACGCCGCGTCGTGCTGGCCGGGCACCTCGATACCGTGCCTTTGCCGCGCACCGAGGGCGCCAAGGGCACCGTGCCCGCAGAAGTCATCGACGGGGTGCTCTATGGCCGTGGTGCCACGGACATGAAAGGCGGGGTCGCCGTGCAGCTTGCGCTGGCTGCAGAACTGACCGAGGCCAAATACGATATCACCTACGTCTTCTACGACCACGAGGAAGTAGAAGCAGCCAAATCCGGTCTGGGCCGCCTGGCCAAGAACAGCCCGGAACTCTTGGAGGCCGACTTCGCGATCCTGCTGGAACCGACCGACGGCACCGTCGAAGGCGGCTGCAACGGAACCAGCCGCTTCGTCATCCGCACCCGCGGCAAGGCAGCCCACTCGGGACGTGCATGGATGGGGCATAACGCGATCCACGATGCGGGGGAGATCCTGCAGCGCTTGGCTGCCTACCAGCCCCGGACCATCACCGTTGAGGGCTTGGACTACCGTGAAGGCATGAACGCGGTCCGTGTTGCCGGCGGCATTGCCGGCAACGTGATTCCCGATTACTGCGAGGTGGAAGTGAACTACCGCTTCGCTCCGGACAAGACACTGGCCCAAGCTGAAGCCGTGGTCCTTGAGCTTTTCGACGGCTTCGACATTGAACGCACCGATGGCGCTGATGGCGCCAAACCCGGTTTGGACCAGGAGATCGCCGCAGACCTGATCAAGGTACTGGGCCAGGAACCGAAGCCGAAGTACGGATGGACCGATGTTTCCCGCTTCTCCGCCCTGGGCATCTCTGCCGTGAACTTCGGCCCGGGCGATGCGCTGCTGGCGCACAGCGATGATGAGCATGTGCCGCAGCAGGCCATCCGCGATTGCCTGCAGACCCTGCGTACTTGGTTGGGCTAGCGAGGCTGGGATGATCAGCCTTTGAAGAGACAAAAAATCTCCGTACCGCGCGAATCATGCGGTACGGAGATTTTTTTGTTTCAGCTGCTAGGCCTTGGGATCGGAAGGATCCTGTGGCGCTGGCACGTCGAGGCCGGCTGGGGCGCCGACTATGGCTGCGGCCGGGCCGGCCGGGGCATTCTTCTCCTTCTTCACCCGGCTGCTCAGCCGGCGCGAGACAATCACGGCAATCTTGCTCAAGGTGAAGTTGATGATGATGAAGATGGCTGCCGCCACAATCAGCGCCTGCAGGACGTTGCCGTTAGGCGAGGAGTAGGTGCGGGCGAAGAACAGCAACTCGTTGAAGCTGATGATGTAGCCCAAAGCCGAGTCCTTCAAGATCACAACGAACTGGCCGATCAACGCCGGCAGCATGGCGACCAGCGCCTGCGGAATCTCGATGTGGCGCAGCGACATGCCACGGGTCAGGCCGATCGCTATGCCTGCCTCGCGCTGTCCCTTGGGCAGATTGTGAACGCCGGAACGGACCAGCTCCGCAACGACCGAGCCGTTGTAGAAGATCAGCGCCGCGACCACGGCCCACATCGCCGTATCACCTGACAGCTGCAGGGAACGGGAGAAGAAGACGTTGAAGAACACGATCATCAGCAGCACTGGTACCGCGCGGAAGAATTCGACAATCACGGTGGAGATTCCGTTGATCAGCTTATTCTGCGCCAAGCGGCCGACACCGAAGATCAGGCCGAAGATCACCGAGCCGATGATGCCCAGGACTGCTGCCTTGGTGGTGTTCCACAAGCCCGGAAGCAGGTAGTTCTTCCAGGTGCTGCCTTCGATGAAGTCATCCCATTGCGAAGGCTGCATCTGGTCCTTGGCGGCCAGGCCGAGGACGATCCACGCCACGATGCCCAAGGCAATCAAGGCGCCGACTATGTTTACCGCCAAGATGCGGCGGCGGGCCTTTGGCCCGGGAGTATCAAAAAGAATCGACGCGCTCATCGTGCCACCGCCAGTTTCTTAGAAGCCCAAGTAGTCAACAGGCCCACCGGAATGACGATGATCACGAAGCCCACTGCGAAGGTCAAGAAGATCGGGATCACGATATCTGCGCGGAACTCAATCATGGTCTTCATGACCGAGGAGGATTCCGTGGCAACCGAACCGACCGCTGCGACGGTGGAGTTCTTGATCAAGGCGATCAAGGTGTTGCCCAAGGGGACAATCGCGCCGCGGAAGGCCTGCGGCAGAATCACCAAGCGCGCTGCGGGCAAGAAGCTCAGGCCGATGGCACGAGCAGCTTCTGCCTGTCCCAGGGGAACCGTGTTCACGCCCGAGCGGATCGCTTCGCACACGAACGCCGCGTGGTAAACCGCAAGGCCAAGGACGGCGAGGCGGAAGAAGTTTCCCTGGAAATCGCTGCTGAGCACGAATCCGAGCTGGCCGTAGAGGGCCAGCACGCAGAACAGGATGATGATGGTCAGCGGGGTATTGCGAATCAGGTTAACGTAGCTGGTGCCCAGGGCCTGGAAGCTCCCCACGGGGGAGATGCGCAGCAAGGCCAAGATGGTGCCCAGCACGAGGGCGCCAATGGCAGCCCAGAAAGTTAGTTGGATATTGACCCAGAAAGCTCCGGGAATGTCGTACTCAGTGAATATGGATAAGTAATTCTCCACTGCAAGCCTCTGTCTCGATGGCCGGAAAACCGGCCAAGCGGCTATGGGTCCGGTACCTGCATTAGCTGGTACCTGGGAAACGCAGATTGCAGATGGGGGCCAAACACGCTGCGTTTGGCCCCCATCGCATCAGATGCTGCTAGGCGCAGGAATCCGAAAGGGTTGGCGGGTTGGTTTCAGCGTTCGGCTTGTAACCGGTGCCTTCGGTGTTCTTGTCCAGGGCCTTCTGCCACTCGCCGGACTCGATCATCTTGGTGATTGCCGCATTGATGTCGCCGCACTTGTCGGTGCCATCAGGCAGGCCCACGCCGTAGTTCTCTTCGGTGAATGGCGCGCCGACAACCTTGAACTTGCCCTTGTAGGCAGGCTGCGCAGCCAGGCCGGCAAGGATGATGTCATCGGTGGTAACCGCGTCAATGGTGCCGCCACTCATCTGGGTGGTGCACTCTGCATAGCCCGGAAGTTCCTGCAGGTTGGTGTTCTGGGCGTAGTTGTCCTTGACCTTCTGGGCCGAGGTGGAACCGGTGACCGAGCACAGGTTCTTGCCATCGAGGTCTTCTGGGCCGGCGATATCCGAGTCGGATGGAACCAGCAGGTCCTGGCCGGCGACAAAGTATGGACCAGCGAAGTCGACAACCTTGTTGCGCTCATCGGTGATCGAGTAGGTTGCGAAGATCATGTCAACCTGGTTGTTCTGCAGCATGGTCTCGCGGTTGGCCGACGGTGCCGAAATGAATTCGATCTTGTCCTCGGTGTAGCCCAGTTCGCTGGCTACGTACTTGGCGACGTCAACGTCGAAACCGGTGTAGTTATCGCCGTCCTTGAAGCCGAGTCCCGGCTGGTCGTACTTGATGCCGATGCGGATCTTGTCGCCGTCGGCTTCGCTGTCGCCGGAGCCGCCACATGAAGTCAGGGCCAGGGCTGCGACGGCGGCCATTGCGGCTACAGTGCCGAAACGAGTCTTGCGCATTGTTCCTCCTATTGGATGCGTGATGATGAAATTAGTGGTTGGTGATCAACTTGCCAAGGAAATCCTTGGCACGGTCGGATTTGGGATTGGTGAAGAATTCCTCAGGAGTGGCCTGCTCGACGATCTGGCCGTCGGCCATGAAGATCACGCGGTCCGCCGCCTTGCGGGCGAAGCCCATCTCGTGGGTGACCACGAGCATGGTCATGCCTTCCTTGGCAAGACCCACCATGGTGTCCAGGACCTCGTTGATCATTTCCGGGTCCAGGGCACTGGTTGGCTCGTCGAAAAGCATCACCTTCGGCTTCATGGCCAGTGCGCGGGCGATCGCCACACGCTGCTGCTGGCCGCCAGAAAGCTGTGCGGGCAGTTTGCCGGCCTGATTGGCCACGCCCACACGCTCCAGCAGCTGCATCGCCAATTTCTTGGCCTCATCCTTCTTCATGCCCTTGACCTTCATCGGACCGAGGGTCACGTTCTCCAAGATCGACTTGTGGGCAAAGAGGTTGAAGGACTGGAAGACCATGCCGACATCGGCCCGGAGATTGGCCAGTGCCTTGCCCTCTTCGGGAAGGGTCTTGCCATCAATCTTGATGGTGCCTTCGTCGATGGTTTCCAGTCGGTTGATGGCGCGGCACAGCGTGGACTTGCCCGAGCCCGACGGGCCGAGGATCACAACGACCTCGCCCTTGGTCACTTCGAGATTGATGCCGTTGAGCACATGCAGCGCACCGTAGTGCTTATTGACTCCAGTCAGCTGGACGATAGGGCCTTCAGAAGAAGCTTGAGCCTGATGATCGCTTTTCATGTTGTAGACATTACTTGATGTGACGGCGACTACGCGACCCGTCGACCATGTCACACCTAGTTGTTATCAAACTGTTCTCCAATCCGCGGTAGGTCACATCCGAAGATGCGCAGGAGTAACCGATAGAGTGAAGCTATGGTTCATCAGCGTAAGAGTGAAGAAAATGCCCGGGTCGGGCAAAAGCGCCACATCGAAGCGAGCTGGCCAGGAAAGCAACCGGAAGATCAGCTTGACCACCATCTTCTGGAAAGCCCGCAGGTCGATGTCACGCATAGCGACGTGTGGCGCGTGTTGCGAATCCAATCGGAATTCGTCTCCGGCTTTGGAAATATGGCCGGCACCGGTCCTGCCATCGCGGTTTTCGGTTCCGCGCGCACGGATCCAGGCAGCCCGTACTATGCGATGGCCCAGCGTGTCGGCAGCCGCTTGGCCGAGGAAGGCATCACTACCATCACCGGTGGCGGCCCCGGCGCCATGGAAGCGGCCAACAAGGGAGCTGCTGACAAGGACGGCGTTTCCGTAGGCCTGGGCATTGAGCTGCCTTTTGAAACCGGACTGAATGCCTGGGTCAACAAGGGCCTGAACTTCCGCTACTTCTTCGTGCGCAAGACGATGTTCGTGAAGTACTCGCAGGGCTTCATCGTGCTCCCCGGGGGTTTTGGCACCCTGGACGAACTGTTCGAAGCATTGACCTTGGTCCAGACCAAGAAGATCACCAGCTTCCCGATTGTGCTTGTGGGCACCGAATACTGGGGCGGCCTGGTGGACTGGATGACCAAGACGCTCGTTGCTGAAGGCACCATTTCGCCCGGTGATCTGGACTTGTTCACTATCACCGATGATCCTGATGAAGCGGTGGATCTGGTGCTGCGTGCGCATAAAGAAAACCTGAAGGTCGGCGACCTGGCGAAGGGGCAGTAGGCGATGCCGTTCCTCCTTGTTGCCATCGCAGTATTGCTGGTGGGTGCTGTTGCGCTGCTGCTGTCCAGCCAGCGGAAGAATGTACCGGCAGGTCGCCACTTCGAATCCACTGGGGAGCCCATCACGGGATTGGTAGAGCACCAGGCTTCGTTGCCGCCGGTGCTGCTGGCCAAGAATCCGCGCGCTGAAGATGTGGAGAAAGTTCGCTTCTCCTTGGGCTTGCGCGGTTACCGCTGCGACCAGGTGGATGAGGTGCTCGATGTCCTCGCGGCAGAAATTACCGAGCTGGAGAATACGGTTCGTGACCTTGAGTCACGGCGTGTGATTAGCGACACGGGCGAAAATTAGTAATAATAAAAGATAAGTGTCCCAACTCAGCAGGGAATCCTTGCTGAGGATGGACTAGGCATTCGGTTGTATGCACGGCAAGCGCCAGTGCATGCGTTAGCCACAGACGAAGGGAACAGCTTAATGGCTGCTATGAAGCCACGCACCGGTGATGGACCAATGGAAGTCGCTAAGGAAGGCCGCAGCCTTATCTTGCGCCTGCCAATCGACGGAGGCGGACGACTGGTAGTCGAGTTGAACAACGACGAGGCAACCGAATTGCGTGAGTGCCTGCTCAAGGTAACTGAGTAAGCTTGCCCAAGTTCTAGCTTTGGCCGCACGGGTTGCTGGTGCGGCAATCGAGGACCGACAGAAATGTCGGTCCTTTGTTTTTCCCGAAATCAGCCGCTAGAGGCGGGTCGCGGCCTTGGCGGGAAGGACAGTGGCCACAAACAGGCCCTGCTCGGTAGGGAACAGGTGGGTCTGCAAGCGCGGGTCCTCGCGCAGCATGCGCAGCGCATCTCGGGTCGTGACGGTGGAGGGGCGGCGAACCGCGGGCTTGGCTAGGCGGTGCTCGTCGTAGGCGTTGTTCACTATGATCACTCCGCCGGTTCCGACCAGCCGCTTGGCCTCGGCCACGTACTCGAGCAGCAGCTCAGCGCCGGCGTCGATGAGTACCAGGTCGTAGGCGTGGTCGGCCAAGCGCGAGAGCACGTTCTCTGCGCGCTCGTTGATAATGCGGGCGCGGGCCGTCGGGATGCCTGAATCGCGCAGGCCCTGGCGCATCGCGTTGGCGTGCTCCAGATCCGATTCAATCGCGGTCAACGTCATGGCGTTGCCCATGACCTCGAGCATCGCCAGCGATGCGACACCCACACCGGATCCGATCTCCACGATATTGCGCGGCTGGCGCAGGGTGCAGAGCATCTGCAGCATCGAGCGGCCGGCCTGATCGATGCAACGCACGCCCAGGTCTTCCGCACGTTCGCGAACCGGGGCGACATGCTCTGGTTCGTTGACGTGGTTCTGGGTATAGGTCCAGCTCGCGAAGAGTTCTGGATTCATCGATGGCATCGGCGGAGGTCCTCAAGGGTTGAATTGGCGGGGCCAGTTCCCATCGTACCTACGTCGTTACCTGAAGTTGTTGAACTTGGAGGTTCTCGCGCAGGGTATTCTTAGCTTCAGCTCAGCTTCCCATTTCATACTTGGAGTGTGAACAATGCACGAAGTGAAACAGTTTCTTCTACGGTGACTGCCGAAACCACGACTCCGACATGGGATCAGATGGTCCAAGAACATGGGCAACGGGTCTTCCGTTTGTCCTACCGTTTGACTGGTAACCGTCAAGATGCCGAGGACCTCTCGCAGGAGGCATTCGTTCGCGCATTCAAAGCCTTGGAAAATTACACCCCCGGAACCATGGGCGGGTGGCTGCACCGCATTACCACCAACCTGTTCCTGGACCAGGCTCGGCGCAAGAGCAAGATCCGCTTCGACCGTTTCGCCGAGGGATCCGAAGACCGGATGCCCGGTACCGCGGTAACCCCGGAACGCTATTTCGAATTCAACAACTTGGATGTCGACGTGCAAGAAGCCCTGCGTGCGTTGTCGCCGGAGTTCCGTGCCGCTATTGTCCTGTGCGATATGGAAGGCTTCTCCTACGAGGAAGTCTCACGCATCCTGGATGTCAAGCTCGGGACCGTGCGTTCTCGCATCCACCGTGGCCGCGCCATGCTTCGTGATGCGCTCGCTCACCGCAATCCAGCCAACCGCCCTGCAAAGACCATGTCGTTGCCGCGCATCCCGCGAGGCTTGCGCGCCGCCAGCTAACCCCGTTCATCGCGTGTTCACCGTTGGCGTGGCGCGGTGACTTCGTTAGTGGCACTGGAACAAGGTAATCTTCTTACGTGGATCTTTTTGGTATTAATGGTGGCGAGTTTATCGTTCTCGCCGTGCTGGCGGTCGTTATTCTGGGCCCCGAAAAGCTTCCTGAGTACGCCAAAAAGCTAGCGAACCTGGTCAAGGAAGTGCGGCGCATGGCCAATGGCGCCAAGGAGCAGCTGCGCGAGGAAGTAGGCGACGAGGTTGCCGACATCGACTGGAAGAAGCTGGACCCGCGCCAGTATGATCCACGTCGAATCATCAAGGAGGCGCTTGTCGATGAATTCGACGACGCCGTGAATGCCGCAAAGGGTTCTCCAGCCAAGACCGTGGCCCCAGCACCGGTGCGCACCGCGGTCCCTTCGGCTACCGCGCAGCAGCTGCAGCTGGGCGCCAACGAATCGGCCCCCTTCGACTCAGAAGCCACCTAGGCCCAGAAGTCCTCAGAAAGACATCGGCAGCGATCGCCCGGCAAGCCCGCGCGGTCGCTGTTCCAATTTCCCGGCCAATTCACGCATCGCTGCCGCGGCCGGTGCCCCCGGGGTGCTGAGCACTACCGGCTGGCCCTGATCCGAACCCACGCGTACGGACTCTTCCAGCGGAATCTGGGCCAGCATCCCAACAGGGTAGCCCAGCTGCTGGCTCAGCGATTCGCTGAGCTTGGCACCGCCACCGGAACCGAAGACCTCCATGCGCGACCCGTCGGGCAGCTGCAGGAAGCTCATGTTCTCAACCACCCCGATCACCTTCTGATGGGTCTGCAAGGCGATGGTGCCGGCGCGTTCGGCAACCTCGGTAGCCGTGGACTGCGGAGTCGTGACCACCAGCAGCTCGCTATTGGGCAGCAGCTGGGACACGGAGATGGCCATGTCCCCGGTGCCTGGCGGCAGGTCCAGCAACAAGTAGTCCAGGTCCCCGAAGTAGACATCCGAGAGGAACTGCTCCAGGGCCCGGTGCAGCATCGGGCCGCGCCAGATCACCGGCTGGTTGGAATCCAGGAACATGCCAATGGAAATGACCTTCACTCCGTGCGCCACCGGCGGCAGGATCATGTCATCAACCCGGGTGGGGTTCTGCGAAATACCCATCAGCGAGGGAATGGAGAAACCATGGACATCGGCGTCGATCAGGCCGACCTTCAAGCCCTGGGAGGCTAGCTGGCAGGCCAGATTCGCGGTAATCGACGACTTGCCCACGCCGCCCTTGCCGCTGGCCACAGCGATCACCCGGGTCAGGGAAGCAGGATCGGAGAACGGGGTGCGGCGGCTGGCCAGTGACTCGCGCAGCTCCGCGCGCTGCTGCGGATCCATGACGCCCAGGCTCACCTCAACGCGCTGCACCGCTGCTACGGTCAGCAGGGCCGCGGTGGCCTCTTCCTCGATGGTGGAGCGCATCGGGCAACCGGCGATGGTCAGCAAGATCTTGACCTTGGCGGTGCCATCGGCCAGGACAGCTGATTCCACCATGCCCAATTCGGTGATCGGCCGGCGAAGCTCCGGGTCGTTGACCTTTGCGAGGGCGGCTAGGAGTTCTGGCGTGGTGCTCAATGCTTATTTGCTCTTCCGGTGCTGGCCCTGCTGGGGCTTGACGGTTTCGATCATCCCGGTTTGCGGGTGTGAATTCTTATTGCCGCCCTTTTTCTTCGCGCGCAGGTGCAGCTCTTCGCCATCAGAGGTTTCCAGCAGCTCTTCAAGCACATTGCGCAGTTCGGAACGCACGTAGTCGCGGGTGGCAACATCGCGCAGTGCCAAGCGCAGGGAAGCCAGCTCGCGGGTCAGGTACTCGGTGTCGTACAGATTGCGTTCAGCACGGGCGCGGTCCTCGGTCAGCGAGACGCGGTCGCGGTCATCCTGGCGGTTCTGCGCCAGCAGGAGCAGCGGAGCCGCGTAGGAGGCCTGCAAGGAGAGCATCAAGGTCAGCGCGGTGAAGCCGATGGTGGCATCGTCAAAACGCCAATTGATCGGGGCGACCGAGTTCCAGATCAGCCAGAAGGCGCAGAACACCGTCATGTACAGCAGGAAGGTCGGGGTGCCCATGAAGCGGGCGAACTTCTCCGTGGCCGAACCAAAGAGGTCGGGGTTCGGGGAGAACCGGGGCCAGAAGCGTTGTCGTGCTGCAAGCGGGGTATCCAGGCCGTTACTCTTGCGCTGCTCAGCCATAGCTGGAACTCCTTTGCTGCTGATGGGTGGGTGGGGCGTTGGCTAGTCTTGGGAACGCCAGTCATCCGGGAGGATGTGGTCCAGCACGTCATCCACGGTGATGGCCCCTACAAGCCGGCCTTCCTTGTTGGTCACGCCTACGCTGGTGAGGTTGTAGGTGGCCAAATGGCGAACCACTTCGGTGATATTGGCCAGATCCGACATGGGCTCCAGCTCCGTATCAAGGATATCGCCCAGCGGCTCCGGGGGAGCGGCACGCAGCAGCGCCTGGATGTGGACTTGGCCCAGGTAGCGTCCCGTGGGCGTCTCCAGCGGCGGGCGCACCACATATACGGTCGAAGCAAGCGCCGGGCTCAATTCCTCCAGGCGCACCGAAGCCAGGGCTTCAGCGACCGTGGATTCAGGGGTGAGAATCACCGGAACCGGGGTCATGATCGACCCGGCGGTACCTTCCGGGTAGGCGAGCAAGCGGCGGACATCCTTGGCCTCTTCCTCGTTCATCAGATCCAGCAGCTGGTGCTTGGTCTCTTCGCTGACTTCAGCCAGAAGGTCGGCCGCGTCATCCGGGTCCATTTCCTCAAGCACGTCCGCGGCACGTTCCAGGCCCAGGGCGGAAAGGATCTCCACCTGCTCGCGGTCCGGAAGTTCCTGGAGCACGTCGGCCAGGCGCTCATCTTGCAGATGGGCCGCGATTTCCAGGCGGCGCTTCTCATTCATTTCATGCAGGGCGTCAGCAAAGTCGGCAGGCTTCATCTCATCGTGGGCGGCCACGAAGGTGTCAGCGGACTGCGGTTCATTCTTCGAACCGTGGCTGACCTCGTCCCAGGAGACCAGCACCTTGTTGCGGCGGCGCGAACGCAGTCCCAGCAAATTGGCCGTCGGTTCTCCACGCTGGACATAGTATTCGTTGATTTCCCAGTCCCCGCGACGGGTCTGCGCCAAACCGATGTCCTCGATGACACCGCGACCGGAACCATCAACGAAGGTGATGGTGCGGTCGAACATTTCGGCGACAACCAGAATTTCCTGGCCGCGCTGCTGGAAGCGGCGCATGTTCACCAGGCCGTTGCAGATCACCTGGTTGGCTTCCATAGACTGGATGCGGGTCATCGGAACGAACACCCGCCGTTTGCCGGGGACCTCGACGACCAAGCCCACGCAGGCGGCGGGTTTCTTGGGGCCGCGGGAGACCACCACGACATCGCGCAAGCGGCCTAAGCGGTCGCCCAAGGGGTCAAAGACATCAAGCCCGAGCAGCCGGGCGACGAAGATTTTAGACACTTGTGCGCTCACCCTCCTAGACTATCGCGTTTCAGCCCCGTTCCCGGTGTGCAAAGCCACAGGGCCAGTGCTGTTTCTTTCACCCTCAGCGATAGTTGCTTCACAACTAGGCAGGCTCACAGTAAACCTGTGCACAATATAGTTATGACCTCGCCTCATGGAGTAAATTCGATTAGCACCAGCGGCCTGCCGCGCGGAGAACTGCTTGGACGTTACACCAGCTATCTCGACGCGCAGAAGCTCGTGGATTACCTGGCCGATAATGATTTCCCGGTCGCCGCGGTAAGCATCGTCGGCAATGACGTACGCACCGTGGAGCGAGTCACCGCGAAACTTTCCTACCCGCGCGTGGCGCTGGCTGGCGCGGCCCAGGGCGGCATGATGGGCCTGTTTGTCGGCCTGCTCCTGACCCTCTTCGGCGGTGGCGGCAACGGGCTGTACCAGATTCTCTCCGCCATCGGCCTGGGCATGGCTATTTGGATGATCGCCGGCGTGATCAGCTATTCGACGCGTCGCGGCAAGCGCGATTTCGCGTCCTCCAGCCAGTTCGTGGCCACCAGCTTTGACGTGGTGGTGGATTTCGAGCATGCGCAGTCGGCCCGCATCCTGGCCTCCAAGCTGCCCATGCGTCCGCAGCAGGCACCTGCGCAACCAGTTGCCCAAGCCCCGCAGCAGCAGCCTGCCGCAGCTGCCGCACCGTCGGCCCAGGCAGCCGCCGCAGTACCGGCCACGCCTGCGCAGCCGGCCTCCGAGGAAGAGCGCAGCTCGCAGTTCCCCGACCTGCCCGATGGGCGTCCCCGCTATGGCGTGCGCGTCAACGAAGCCAAGCCAGCTGCGCCAGTTGCGCCGGTCGAGCAGCCAGCCAAGGACGAAGCGCAAGCACCGGCCGCCGAGGCCAAGGACACGCAGGACCTGTCGCAGGTAGAGCCGCGAGTGGATACTTCGCAGCAGCCTCAGGCCCCGGTCCAGGAACCAGCGCCTCGCAAGGATCCTGAAGCATAGGGACCAGCTAGGCCAAAGAAAGGCATGGGCGCAGTTACCTCGGTAACTGCGCCCATGCCTTTCGCTGGTTAACGCTGCAGGACGAATTAGCCGCGCAATTTAGCCATCCACGCTTCAACTTCCTCAGGCTTGCGTGGCAGGGCAACGCTCAAGTTCTCGGCGCCATCGGCGGTGACCAGGATGTCATCCTCGATGCGCACGCCCAGGCCGCGGTACTCCTCGGGGATCGCCAGATCCTCGTCCTTGAAGTAGAGTCCGGGCTCGATGGTGAAGACCATGCCCTCCTCCAGCTCGGCATCCAGGTACAGCTCGGCGCGTGCCTGGGCGCAGTCGTGCACGTCCAGACCGAGATGGTGGCTGGTGCCATGCGGCATCCAGCGGCGGTGATGCTGCCCCTCTGGATCCATGGCTTCTTCCACAGATACCGGCAAGATGCCCCACTCGGAGAGCCGCTCAGCCAAAACGCGGGTAGCCACCAGATGCAGGTCGCGGAACTTCAGGCCCGGCTTGGCCGCAGCGAAGGCGGCATCGGCGGCATCCAGCACGGCCTGGTAGACCTTGCGCTGCACCTCGGTGTACTTGCCGGACACCGGCAGCGAGCGGGTGATGTCTGCGGTGTACAGGGATTCGGCCTCGACACCTGCATCCAGCAGCAGCACCTCGCCCTGCTTGACGGTTCCGGTGTTGCGGATCCAGTGCAAGATGGTGGCGTTGTTGCCCGAGGCGGCGATGGTGTCGTAGCCCAGCTCGTTGCCTTCAAGCCGGGCGCGGGCGAAGAACGCGCCTTCGACAACGCGTTCGCCGCGTTCGTGCGCGACGGCCTTGTCCAGGTTGCGCACCACGTCTTCGAAGCCGTTGATGGTCGCGGCAACCGACTTGCGCAGTTCGGCGATTTCGTACGCGTCCTTGACCAGGCGAAGCTCGGAAACGAACTCGGCCAGCTCGGTATCCAGGGCATCGCTGGCTTCCAGGTCCTGGCCGGTGTTGATGCGCGAGGTATCCACCAGCGCCTCGATGTTCAGATCCACCTCGCGCACCAGACGGATGCGGATGCCGCCCAGGGCCTGCGGGCCGGAATTCTTGGTGATCGCGATTTCCAGCTGTTCCAACGAATCGGTGGGCATCCCGGTGCGCGCCGACAGCGAGGACAGGGTTGGGCGCGGGCCCACCCAGAATTCGCCGGAACGCGAATTCAAATAGAAATCGGTGGTGTCGCGGCCGGCCATCGGCGCGAAATGCAGGGTGGAAACGTGGTTGGAGCCGTGCTCGCCCACGCCGTCATCGGTCGGTTCCATGACCAGTACGGCGTCGGGCTCGTGGTCGACGCCCAGGCCGGTCAGGTGGGCGAACGCCGAATGCGGGCGGAAACGGTAGTCCGTATCGTTGGAGCGGACCTTGAGCGGGCCTGCCGGAATGACGATGCGCTCACCGGGGAAATTCTCCGAGAGCTTGGCACGGCGAGCGGCTGCGTAGCTGGCAGCGGCATCTTGTTCTGGCAGATCAGAAGTGTCTTGCGCCCACGAGGAGGCCATGAAGTCCTGGAATGCCTTGGACGTTGGACGCTGGGAACGGTTGTTCACGCGGTCTTCCAACGGCTGATCAGTGCTTGGTGCAGATGAATCTTGATTGGTCATGTTCCAAGTGTGTCACCATCAGCTGTATCCCAGCAAAGAATCAGCGCAGGGGATAACCTAGGCATATGCGAATCGACCTGCACACCCACTCCAATGTGTCCGACGGAACTGAAACTCCGGCCGAGCTCATGCGCGCCGCTTCGGTTGCGGGCCTGGATGTCGTGGCGTTGACAGATCATGACCAGACCACCGGTTGGGCCGAAGCCGCGGCGCAAGCCGGGAAGCTGGGACTGGGATTCATACCGGGCATGGAGATCACCTGCCAGGATACCCACGGCATCAGCGTGCATCTGCTCAGCTACCTGCATGACCCCACCTACCAGCCGCTGCTCGATGAGCTGGATATTGCGCTGAACTCGCGGATCGTTCGTGCCCGCCGCATTGTCGACCTGCTGGCCGAGGACTATCCGATCAGCTGGGATCTGGTGGGGGAGCATTGCCTGCCGGGTTCAACCGTGGGCCGCCCGCATATTGCCGATGCGCTGGTGACCGCGGGGGTGGTGGATAACCGCAATGAAGCGTTCGCCAACATCCTCTCCTCGCGTTCGCGCTACTACGTTTCGCATCCAGCGGTGAATCCTGCCACTGCGGTGCAATTGGTGCGGGAAGCCGGTGGCGTTCCGGTGTTCGCGCATCCCAAGGCCTCTGCACGCGGACGGGTAGTTCCCGATTCCACCTTCTACGAGATGATCGATGCCGGGCTAGCGGGGGTCGAAGTGCACCACCGGGACAATACCGCCGAGGGAAAGGCCTGGTTGCTCCAGCTGGCCGCAGATCGCGATCTGATTGTCACCGGATCCTCCGACTACCACGGCACCGGAAAGCTGAACCGGCTCGGCGAGAATCTCACCGAGCCGGAAATGCTGCATAGGATTATTGCCCAGGGGAACGGAACTCAGGCCTCGATATAGCTGGTGCTTCCAGGCAAACGAGCCTTCATCACCTCGATGGCCTCGGGGTTCTGGTCAATCAGCACATACTGGCGTCCCAGCTTCGCGGACACCGCACCGGTGGTGCCTGAGCCGGCAAAGAAGTCCAGCACCCAATCGCCGGGGCGCGACGACGCGGCCACAATCCGGCGCAGCACGCCTTCGGGCTTCTGCGTCGGGTAGCCGGTCTTTTCCTTGCCGGTCGGCGAGACGATGGTGTGCCACCAGACATCGGTCGGCAACTTGCCCAGGGCGCGCTTCTCCGGGGTGACCAGGCCGGGAGCCATATACGGCTCGCGGTCCACCTCGGCCGAATCGAAGTGGTACTTCTTCGGATCCTTCACGTAGACCAGGATGGTGTCGTGCTTGGCCGGCCAGCGGCTCTTGGCGCGGGCACCATAGTCGTAGGCCCAGATCAGTTCGTTCAGGAAGCAGTCCCGGCCGAAAATCCCATCGAGCAGCACCTTCACGTAGTGCACCTCGCGGTAATCGAGGTGCACATAGAGCGTGCCGTCCTCGGCCAGCAGGCGGTGGGCCTCGCGTAGCCGCGGCTCGATGAAGCTGAGGTAGTCGTCGAAGGTATCGTGATACGAACGGGCGATCCCCAGCTCGGTGTTGTACTCGCGTCCCTTGAATCCGGTGCGGTCGCCTTCGCCTTCGGCAGCGCGAACCATGGTGCGCTGGGCACGGGTCTGCTTGCGCCCGGTGTTGAACGGCGGGTCCACATAGATCAAGGTGAAGCTTTGATCGGGCAGGGTGCCAAGGATGGAGAGGTTATCACCGTGATACACGGTATTACCCGAGGCTGGAACGACGGACGCCGGGGCATCCTGCGTTCCAGCGTCGGGCAAAGCTGGTTCTTCGGGTAGAGCGAGCACCGCTGGTGTGGGTTCCTTTCGGAAAAGTTGGCTGACCGGTTGGACTGGGGATTAGTCCTGGCCGCCTGCTTCGGTGCTGCGGGTGCGACGGCGCGGACGGCGTCGGCGGGCAGCGGATGCGCCCTCGGTCGCCTCCTGCTCCCCGCCGGAAGCATGGGTTTCGCGGTGGCGCTCGTTTTCGCGTGCCGGACGGTCCTGTTTGCCCTTGGAGTGGCCGTGGCGTGCGCCCTCCTGTTCGGCGCCGGAGTCCTGCGCACCGCGCTGCTGGGTCTGCTCGCCGTTCACGGTGCGGGTGCGGGTACGCGAATTGCTGCGGCGGCGCGGGGTGCGCGCCGAATCCTCGCGGCGTGGCGAGCCATCGCCCTCAGCTGCCGCGGTCTTCTTGGCACGCTGCAAGCGGCCCTTGGTGCCCTTGGGGATTCCCAAGTCGGCGAAGAAATGCGGCGAGGACGAGTAGGTCTCTACCGGCTCGGGAACGTTCAGGCCCAGCGCCTTGTTGATCAGCGACCAGCGGGGCACCGAATCCCAATCCACGAAGGTGACCGCAATACCGGTGTTGCCGGCACGACCGGTACGGCCTACGCGGTGCAGATAGGTGTTCTCATCATCCGGGCACTGCAGGTTGACCACGTGGGTGACGTCATCCACGTCGATGCCGCGGGCCGCGACATCGGTAGCTACCAGGATGTCGACCTTGCCGGCGCGGAAGGCCTTCAAGGCCTGCTCGCGGGCGCCCTGGCCCAGATCGCCGTGCAGCGAACCGGCGTTGAAGCCGCGGTCCACCAGCTCATCGGACAGCTTGGCAGCCGAGCGCTTGGTCTGGGTGAAGATGATGGTTTTGCCGCGGCCTTCTGCCTGCAGCAGGCGGGCCACCATCTCGTCCTTGTCCATGTTGTGCGCGCGGTAGACCAGCTGGCGGATGTTGCGCTTGGTCAGCGAGTCATCATCACCGGGATCCTGGGCGCGGATGTGGGTGGGACGGGTCATGTAGCGGCGGGCCATGGTGATCACGGCGCCGGGCATGGTGGCCGAGAACAGCATCGCCTGGCGTACCGGCGGCAAGGCGGCCAGAATGCGCTCGACATCGGGCAGGAAGCCCAGGTCCAGCATCTCGTCGGCCTCGTCCAGTACCACGGTGCGAACCTGCTTGAGGTTCAGCACGCGCTGGCGGTTCAGGTCGATCAAGCGGCCCGGGGTGCCGACAATCACGTCGGTGCCGGCCTTCAGGGCATTGATCTGCTCTTCGTAGGGACGGCCGCCGTAGATGGTGGTGATCGAGATGTTCGAGTGCTTCGATGCCTGGGCCAGGTCGGCGCCGACCTGGATGGCCAGCTCGCGGGTCGGGGCCACGATCAGTGCCTGCGGGGCACCGGGGAATTCAAGATCCCCGTAGCCCTTGTCGCCTTCGCGGATCACGCGCTGCAGGGCAGGGATGCCAAAGCCCAGGGTCTTGCCGGTGCCGGTCTTGGCCTGGCCGATGATGTCGTTGCCGCCCAGGGCAACTGGCAGGGTCAGGGCCTGGATGGGGAACGGGTACTCGATCCCGGCTTCCGAAAGCGAAGCAACGATGTCTTCGCGAACCTTCAAATCGGCAAAGCTCTGCTTGATCGGCTCTGCGATGGTTGGCTCATTGTCTTGTGGTTCGGCCACTGGGGCCGAAAGCGTCGTGTCAGTCACGATGTCTTTGTTCTCGTTTCATGTGGGCACGGTCCCTGCTCCATTCCGGCTTGCAACAAGCCAGGAGCATGCGGATACCGCACGAATCCAGCGGAGCCGATCGCTACTTTCACGTTAGGTGGCTTGGTCAAGCACCTGCGGGATGGCGGCCGCTGGGAAGACGCCATAAAACTGTTTCATCTATCAGCCCATTGCGATCGGGCATCCTATTTACTAATAGGCCAAGCATAGCCGGTTTTGCCCGGAAACCCGGGTTTAGGAGTCTCAGGCCACGATTTCGAAGCTGATCTTGCGGGCCACGGGATCAGCTTGGACCAGCTTTACGCGCACCAAGGCGCCCGGCTGGGCGGAACCGGAAAACTCTCCGGTGACCGGTTCATCGGCCAGCTGCAGCACTCCGGGACGAATCTTTCCATCTTCCTTTTGCTCGGCTGACTTCAGCACGATGGCTTGGAATTCTCCCCCGACACGTGTTTTGAGCACATAGGCTTCGAGCAGGTCGACGGCAGCATTGTTCACCCGGTTGGCGGCAATGCTGCTGGTACGCATCAGCCCGGGCAGCTCTTCCAGGGCCGAGGCGAGCTGCTCGGGGATCGGTTGGCCGGTGGAAAGCAGGTGGCAGGTGAGCAGCACGAAGCGGTCCACGAGCCGGCGCAGCGGCGCGGTGGTGTGCGCGTAGGGTGCCGCCAGTGCCGCTTGGATCAGTTCCTCTTCGGGCTGCCCGGCTATGACCCGATAGTCCGCACCGCGGAACAGCGCAGCGGCACGATGCATGATCACCAGTTGCTTCGGGTCGCTGACATCCAATGCATGCAGGTACTGCCCATAGCTTTGCGTTGCGTCCCACGGCGTGCCCAGCAACTGGGTCTGGGTGCGGAATTCCTGCTGGTCCGCTTCATCCGGTGCGGGCATGGTGCGCAGGATGCCCACACCGGCCTCGAGCATGATGCGGGCTGCGGCTATGCCGGTGAGCAGGGAAATCTGCGCGTTGTGCCCTTCCAGGGGCAGCGGGGTGCGGCTGACCAGCTTGTAGCCGTCGCCTGCTTCTTCAATTTCCTGGTCCGGCAGGTTCAATGAGGCGCCGCCGCGCAGTTGCTCCTGCAGCAGGCGCGCAGCACCGATTTCGGCGAGCAATTCCAGCTGCTCATCGGGTTCCCCCGAATCCAGCCGGGCCTGGGCGGAGGCGTAGTCGAGCTGGGCGCGGGAACGGATGCGCGCGCGGTTCAGCTGGACCTCGCCCAGGGCGCCATCGGCATCCAGGGAAATTTTCCAGTGGAAGGCCGGCCGGTCCTGGTCTGGCAGCAGCGAGCCCTGGTCTTCGGAAATCAGGGGCGGGTGCAAGGTGATCTTGCGGTGCGGCAGGTAATAGGTCTGACCGCGTTGGCGGGCCACCTGGTCCAGCTGGCTGCCCAAGGTCACGAACGCGGGAACGTCCGCGATCGCATAGTGCACGGTATAGCCCTGGCCGTTTCGTTCAAGGAACATCGCCTGGTCGAGATCGGTGGCGCCGAGCGGGTCAATGGTGAAGAACGGGATGCCGGTGGCGTCTTCTTCGGGGTGCTGGACCTGGGCTACCGCCAGTTCCGCGGCTTTCAGGGTTTGCTCGTCGAAGGGTGCCGGTACCTCGAACTCTGCTTCAAGGCCGAGCAGTAGCTGGGCCAGCGAGTTGGCGGGAACCGGGCGGGGGCTGCGGATTCTTCGTTCAGTCACCCCTTAGCAATACCATGACTCGGTGAGTCAAATCACCATTTGGGCGAAGAAATAGCCGGTTTCGCTTCTAAGCGAAACCGGCCACCAGCTGCCAAGGCGATGCCTCGGCGCGCAACAAGCTCTACTGTGCGAAGCCGACGCGGCGGACTTCTTCCGGGCCAACCTCAACGTAAGCGATGCCAGCAGCAGGCACCAGGACCTCGCGGCCCTTTGGATCCTTCAGTGCCAGAACGGTGCCGTCGGCGATCGCCTTCGAGACCAGCTCATTGACTTCGGCGTTGCTGAGCTCGGATTCAAGTACAACTTCGCGGGCTACATTCTGAATGCCAATGCGGATTTCCATGATTGTCGCAGATCCTCTCGAACGAAATAGGTGTCCCGTATGGGGCCTCTGAACACTAATTTAGCTAGTTTTCTTTCGGGAACTGCGAAATTCCGCGCCAAGCTAAACGGGAGATGAGATCCACGGCGGCATTCTGGTCCACCGAGGAGCTGCTGGTGGCCCAGTAACGCGCCGAAACCTGGGAGAGGCCTGCCAGGGCACGGCCTGCCAGCAGGCCTTCCTCCTCGCTCATGTCGGTATCTTCGACCACGACGCGGGCGATGGAGGAAGCCAGCGAACTGTTGAACTGCTCGATGCGATGGGCGATCAGCGGGTCCGAGAGCACATCGGATTCGAAGATCAGGCGGTACGCCTGGGATTCGCCCTTGATGTAGCTGTAGTAGGTGTTGATGGTGGCGAAGACGCGCTCGCGATTGTCGCTGGTGGAGCGGATCGCTTCATCCAGCTGACGGCTGAAGTCGGCCAGGTGCGAATCCAGCAAGGCGAGGTAGAGTTCGCGTTTGCCGGGGAAATGCTGGTAGAGCACCGGTTTGGAAACCAGGGCGACTTCAGCGATTTCGTCCATGGACGCACCATGGTACCCATGGGCCACGAAAACCTGGTGCGCTGCCTGCAGCAGCTGGCGACGACGCGCTTCACGGGGCATCCGTTGCGGGCGGGTGCCTTTGATATTTTCGAGTTCCGTCATGTCGAATGGGGCCTTTCCAGCTGCAGAGTGATCAGCTCCCAAGTCATCAAAGGAATTCTCGGGTGGATAATCTACTTGGAAGTAGTATTCCATGCTTCTGTGCGGAAAGTGGAAATATGCTGGGGGAAATCAGGTTTTCTACGCTGATTTGGCTTCCGGGGCGGCTGGACAGTTGCCCAGGGCCTGCGTAGTCTCCGATTTCCCGGGCTCCGGCTGCGAGAGCTCCAAGCCGTAGAGGGTTTCCAGGGCCGAGACGTATTCGCCGGTGCGGCCTTCGCCTGCCAGTTCGCGGGCACGCACGGTAGGCACATGCAAAAGCTGGCGCACCATGCGGCGCATGGCCAGCTCGACTTCCTCGGCTGCGGCGCTGCAGCCGTGCTGGGCACGGACCTTCGCGATCTCGGCATCCAGAACGGCTTTGGTGTGCTGGCGCAGCGCGACAATCGCGAAGTCGGCCTCGCGTTCACGCTGAGCGGCGGCAAATTCTGCGGTGGCGTTCTTGACGATGCGGCTAGCCGCGTGAACGGCCGTGGCCTGCTCGGTCGGGGCGGCCATGCGCACCGATTCCAAGGTAATCAGTTCAACATCGGGCAGTTCGACCATGGTCGGATCGAAGTCGTGGGTGAGCGCCATGTCGATGGCGATCAGCGGGTGCTTCTTCACGCGCAGCGCTTCAAGCTCTGCACGGGCCAACTGGTGACCGCCGCCGGAGCAGCCGACGATGATGTCAGCTTCGCGCAGGGCCTGCGGCAGCAATTCGTCGCTGAGCGGGAAGCCGCCGCGCTTCGCGGTGAAATCTGCGGCGCGCCCGGAATGGGAGTAAACCGAAATGCGCTGGACGCCGCGTTCCTTGAGCAACGCCATGGTGGCGCCAGCGTAGGAACCGGTGCCAAAGAGCACAACATCCTGCTCGGACCAGTCGCGGTCTTCAGTGGCCAGTTCTTCGGCCAGATCGAGGGCCACCGAAACCACGGACTTGCCCTGGGTGCCAAGGTCTGTATTCGAACCGACATCCTTGGCCGCGCGGGTGGCGTTCTGGAACAGGCGGGTGAGGTTGCTGGTTGTGGTCTTCTCTTGCTGCGCCTGGGTCAGTGCTCGACGCACCTGGCCAGCGATTTCGCGTTCGCCGACAACGGCCGAGTCCAGTCCGGCGCCTACGGAGAAGAGGTGCTCAACTACCGGGTCGCCTTCCAGCGTGGTGAGGCGGCGGGCCAGGAATTCGGGGGAGAGGTCGGTGCTTGCTGCCAGCTCGTTGACCAGATGTTCTGCTGCGTCCTCCACGTGGTCCACGTCTGCGTAGACTTCGAAGCGGTTGCAGGTGGCCAGCACGACGGCGCCATTGATAGCCGCCGAACCGTTAACGGAGGCAGCTGCCAGCCCGTCGGCCGAAGCACTGATTTGTGCGACGGTCTCCAGATCGAGCTGGGAATGCGATGCGACAAGAGATAAGAAAACCACAGTGACCCCAGAATAGGCCGGAAAATACCGGCAGACAACGCAGGTGTGCCTAAATCCGCATGGTTCCAAGGGGTTAGTTTGCTCACCTTCCCCTGCGGGCGAACGCAGTAAATGGGCTTTTAATCTGAAGAGTTGGCAGAATTGGGGCATGACCCTGTCGCAGAACCATCCGTTGATTGATGGACGTACCCAAGATTCCGCTTTGATCCACGCTTTGACCGGCAAGAAGCCGTCGCATCACCCGGTGTGGTTCATGCGCCAGGCTGGCCGCTCGCTGCCTGAATACCTGAAGCTGCGTGAAGGAGTGAGCATGCTCGACTCCTGCCTTGACCCTGCCATGGCCAGCGAGATCACCTTGCAGCCGGTGCGCCGCCACAAGGTGGACGCCGGCATCTTCTTCTCGGACATCGTCATCCCGCTGCGCCTTGCAGGCATTGGCGTGGACATCGTGCCAGGCGTTGGCCCGGTGCTGGACACCCCGATTCGCACCAGGGAGCAGGTAGCTGCCCTTCCGGAGCTGACGGACGAGTCGCTGGAACCCATCCGCGAAGCCGTGCGCTTGACCGTGGCCGAGCTGGGCAAGACCCCGCTGATCGGTTTCGCCGGTGCGCCATTCACCGTGGCCGCCTACATGGTCGAGGGCAAGCCAAGCCGAGACCACCTGGGACCGCGCACCATGATGCACACCGACCCGGACGTCTGGGACGGACTGATGACCTGGGCTGCCGACGCCTCGGGCAAGTTCCTGCGGGCGCAGGTTGAAGCCGGCGCCTCGGCCGCGCAGCTCTTCGACTCCTGGGCTGGTTCGCTCTCGCTTCCGGACTACCAGAAGCACGTCGCCCCGTACTCGGTGAAGTCCCTGGACTACGTCCGCGACCTGGGCGTGCCGTTGATCCACTTCGGCACCGGCACCGGCGAACTGCTCACCGCCATGCGCGATGCTGGCGTGGATACCGTGGGCGTGGATTACCGCATCCCGCTGGAAACCGCGATTGAACGCTTGGGCCAGGACGTTTCGGTCCAGGGCAACATCGACCCGGCGTTGCTCGATGCCCCGTGGGAAGTTCTCGAGGCGCACGTGCGCGAAGTGGTTGCAGCAGGCAAGAAGGCCCGCGGACATGTGGTGAACCTGGGCCATGGCGTTCCGCCAACCACCGACCCAACCGTGTTGACCCGTGTGGTGGAGCTCATTCACTCGCTGTAATTCAACAGGTCTAAGCTAGGTTTAACGCTGTGTTCCAACTGGCCCCCGAGGCCATGGGCAGGGAACAGGGCATCGGCATATTGTGAAGGTAGAAGGTGCTAGGCACGTGAGCAAGGAACAGCGCAATCTGCGCGCAGGGGATTCAGCTGAAGCCACCGGGGCGTCCAAACCGCGACGCGATATTGCCAACGATGCCGCAGCGCATGCCTTGCGCCTGCTGGAAAAGGTGCGCAGCGCCAGCGAAGCACGCCTAGCGAAGAGCGAATCGGCCGATCAGGCCCAGAAGCCATTGGCCCCGCATGCGGTGGTGATCGGTGGCGGCATCGCCGGCCTGGTCGCTGCCCGTGAACTTCGCCAGACCGGACACGAAGTGACCGTGCTGGAAGCAACCGCGAACTTCGGTGGCTGCGTGCGCACCACCGAAGTTGCCGGCATGGAGATTGATGCTGGCGCGGAATCCTTCGCCCTGCGTGGCGGCATTGTTTCCTCCTACCTCGACGAGCTGGATCTAGGCGGGCAGATCGCCAGGACCTCCGGAGAGCGGGCCTGGCTCATCCAGGGGGAAGAGCAGGAAATTCATGCTCACCAGATGCCTGCCACCGCAATGCTGGGCATCCCGGGCAATGTGCGCACCGACGAGGTGCGCGGCATCATTGGCCGACCGGCCACCGTGCGTGCCGCAGCGGATCTGATCACGCCAATGAACAAGAAGTGGGCCACGGAGAACCTGACCATCGCTGAAGTGGTCCGTTCCCGCATGGGACAGGCGGTACTGGACCAGCTGGTGGCCCCGGTCATCAACGGCGTCTATTCCACCGACCCTGCCAAGATTTCCATTGACGCCGCCGCGCCTGGACTGCGCCAAGCCATGCAGGAGACCGGTTCGCTGGCCCGCGCCGTCACCCGGCTGCAGGCTTCGGCTCCGGCTGGTTCCCGTGTGGCTGGCCTCAACGGCGGCATGTACACCATGGTCGAAGCCCTGGTGTCCCAGCTGGAGCAGGCTGGCGTTGCGCTGGTGCGCAATTCGCCGGTGACCTCCTTGCGCCACGATGCGCAGTCGCCAACTCCGTATGCAGTCACGACCTTGGGCCATGAACTGCTCGCTGACCGGGTAGTTCTCGCGACGCCGGCCGAGCCGGCACTGGACCTGCTGAACCCCCTGCTGGCACCAGAAGAGCGGATCGCCGGCGAAAGCGGTGCCAATGCCATTGCCTTGGCGATCTTGGTGGTCGATAAGCCGGAACTCGATGATGCCCCGCGCGGATCGGGTGTGCTGGTCTCCAGGAACGCCCCGCTGACGGCCAAGGCGCTGACCCATTCCACGGCCAAGTGGCCCTGGCTCGCCGCAGAGGCCGGCCCTGGCACCCACATACTGCGCCTGTCCTTTGGACGAATCGGCGAACATGAGCAACTTGTCGAATCCGGAGATGATTCAGCTCTCATCGACCAGGCAATCAAAGATGCTTCAAAGATTCTCGGTGTTCAATTGCATCTTGATGATGTCTTGGGCAGCACCGTTTCACGCTTCAGCGACATGGTTCCGCTGCAGGGCCAGGCCGCTACCGCGCGCCGCGCGCAACTGCAGCGCAGCCTGTCGGGCTTCGAAGGGCTCGATGTGGTTGGCGCATGGATTGCCGGCACCGGACTGGCGCGAGTTATCGCCCAAGCCCGCAGTGCCGTCGCGATCAGCGCCCGCTAACCGCACCCGGGCCAACTATCCTGGACTTTTGTCCGAAACCAGATCAAGGAGAATATCAAGTGAGCAACGCACCGGAGCATAATTCCCCAGTAATTCGTGAACGCGAAAATGCAGGAGAAAACCCGACGTTCTTCTACACTCTCTGGACCATTTTCAAGCGTTCGGAAATTGTCGAGCGTTCCGAGGCTGCTGCCGCTGAATTCGATGCGCTGGTCGCCGAGCTGGCCGCCGAAGGCGCCACCGTGCGCGGCATCTACGACGTTTCGGCCATGCGCGAGGACGCTGACGTGATGTTCTGGGTGCACGGGCCATCGGCCCAGCTGCTGCAGGCATCGATGCGCAAGATCCGCCGTTCGGCCCTGCTGGCCGGCACCGAAATCGTTTACTCCACCATGGCCGTGCACCGTGAAGCGGAATTCGCCAAGGACCACTCGCCAGCGTTCGCGCGCGGCCTGGATCCGAAGGAATGGATGACCGTTTACCCATTCGTCCGCTCCACCGAGTGGTACACCCTGGATCCGGCGGCCCGCGGCAAGATGCTGCGCGACCACGGCATCCTGGGCCGCGAATTCCCGAACGTGCTGGCCAACACCGTAGCGGCCTTCTCCTTCGGCGACTACGAATGGCAGATCTGCCTCGAAGCCGACGACATGATCGATCTCGTCGACATGATGCGCCACCTGCGCTACACCGAAGCCCGCCACCATGTGCGTGAGGAGACTCCGTTCTACACCGGCCGCCGCATCTCGGCAGCTGAAGCGCTAGAGGTACTGAAGTGAGCCAGGCCTTTGACCCCCGCGAGGGATATGACCGCAACGGCCAGATGATTCCCAAGTCCTACGATGCCATCTTGCTGGCATCCTTCGGCGGACCGGAAGGGCAGGATGATGTCATCCCGTTCCTGCGCAAGGTCACCGAGGGCCGCGGCATCCCTGACGAGCGCCTGGAAGAAGTTGCGGTGCACTACCGCAAGAACGGCGGCGTCTCGCCAATCAACGCGCAGAACCGTGCACTGAAGGCCGCGCTGGAGGCAGAGCTGGCTACCCGCGGCATCGACCTGCCCATCTACTGGGGCAACCGCAACTGGCACCCGTTTATCGACGACACCCTCAAGCAGCTGGCTGCCGACGGCCACCGCAAGGTGCTGCTTATGGGCACCGGCGCCTACTCCGGCTACTCGGCCTGCCGCCAGTACCGCGAGGATGCGGGCATGGGCCTAGTCAACACCGGGCTGGACGGTGTGGTGGAAGTGGACAAGCTGCGCCAGTTCTTCGACACTCCTGCCTTCGTGACGCCCTTTGCGCAGTCCTTGCGTTCCTCGCTGGCCAATGTGCGTGCGCAGCTGGCCGAAGCGGGCAAGGAAGACGGGGCGATCAAGATCGTCTTCGTCACACACTCCATTCCGATGGCCGACGCCGAGGCCGCAGGACCCGAAGGTATCCGGGCCGCAGGCTACGGGAATCTCTACACCAGCCAGCACCAGGCGGTGGCCAACTACATCCTGTCCCAGGTGGAGGAGGCCAAGGGCCTGGACCACAGCCTGGTCTACCAGTCCCGCTCCGGGGCACCGCATGTGCCATGGCTGGAACCGGATATCAACGACGCGCTGGAAGAGGATGCCGCAGCCGGTGTCGCCGGCGTCGTGGTCGTGCCCATCGGCTTCATCTCGGACCACATGGAAGTCATGTGGGATCTGGATACCGAAGCCAAGGACAGCTGCGCCCAACTGGGCCTGGCCTTTGACCGCGTCGCCACCCCGGGCACCCACCAGGCGTTCATCTCCGGACTGGTGGACTTGGTCGAAGAACGCCTGGCCGGCCCCGATGGCAAGGCCCTGCGCGCCGGCCGCACCTCGGTTCTCGAATGCGGCCCATGGTTTGATGTCTGCCGTCCGGGCTGCTGCGAGAAGCGCGCCCTGGACGGAACCTTGCGCCCGACCATCGGCGCAGTCGATTCAGAAGTTGGTGTACCCCAGCCATGACCGAAGCATTTCGCGTAGGAACGCGCGGCAGCGCGCTGGCGACCACCCAGACCGGATGGGCCGCGCAGAAGCTGGCCGGGATTTCCGGGTTGGCCGCGCAGACCGTGCTGGTCAAGACCGAAGGCGATGTGGTGACCGGCTCGCTGGCCACCCTCGGAGGCACCGGCGTCTTCGCCGCCGCGCTGCGCCAGCACCTGCTCGATTCCGGCTGCGACCTGGCCGTGCACTCGCTCAAGGACCTGCCCACTGCGCAGCCCGAGGGCCTGGTCCTGGCCTCGATCCCGCCGCGCGAGGATGTCCGCGATGCCCTGTGCTCGCGCGACTCGCTGGGCTTGGACCAGCTGCCCCAGGGTGCGAAGATCGGTACCGGTTCGCCGCGCCGTGCAGCCCAGCTGCTGGCCTACCGCAGCGACTTCGAGATTGTCGATATCCGCGGCAACGTCCCCACCCGCTTGGGCCGGGTCAAGGGTGTCGGGAAGACGCTGGATGATGGCAGCGTGGGCCGCGGCACCCAGGGTGACCTGGACGCGGTGATCCTGGCAGCTGCCGGGATGCGCCGCCTGGGCTTGGACAAGCACATCACCGAGTACCTGGATCCCTCCATCATGCTGCCCGCCCCGGGCCAGGGCGCCTTGGCGCTGGAAACCCGTACCGCGGGCACCGGCCACGGCGCATTGGATGCGGCTCTGGCGCAGTTCGATGATGCCGCTACCCGCATGCAGGTGGAGGCCGAACGTGCGCTGCTCTCCGAATTGGAAGCCGGCTGTGCTGCCCCGATTGGCGCCTTGGCCCATATCGAGGGCGATGAGCTGGTCCTCGATGCGGTCGCCTGCAACCCCGATGGCTCGCAGACCATGCGCCGCAGTGCGCGGATCTCCTGCAGCACGGCGGATGCAGCACAGCAGCTGGGCCGTTCGCTGGCGCAGTCGATGATCGCTGATGGCGCTGCCGTAGTTGCCGGGCTGGCCTAGTTCCGGACCATGGCTTATCAAGTACTGATCCTGCGCAACCCGGCACGTGCCGCGGCCACCGTGCAGGAATTCGATCGGCTGGGCATCACCTCGTGGTGCGCCCAGCTGATCGAAACTGTTTGGCCCGCCGACCGCAGCGCATTGCAGCGCATGGCCAGCGATCTGGTCGCCGGAGACTACTCCTGGCTGGTCTTCACCTCGGTGAATACCGTCAAGGTGGTGCAGCAGGTGCTGGCTGGAGCGCTCCTGCCGGAGCAGCTGCGTCTGGCCTCGGTTGGAGAGAAGACCACCGAGGCCATCAAGCGGCACTTGGGCCGCAGCGTGGACTTCGAAGCTGAAGAGCAATCGGCTGCCGGCATGCTTGCGGCATGGATCCCTGAGCCGGGTGCCAGGATCTGCTATCCGCACGGCGATCTGGCCAGCTCCACGCTGGCTGATGGGCTGGGCAAATACCCGGTGCAGGTCAACGAATTCATTGCCTATGAAACCGTGGATGCCCCGGCGCCCGGCACCCCGGTCTCTGAGCCGGAAGCGGCAGCCGGACTCAACGTCCTACCGGCGAACCGGATCGGTGACAGACTGGAAGAACAGGATTTGGTGGTCTTCTCGGCGCCCAGCGTGGTCCGCCGCTTCGTGCAGCTGGCAGGGACGCAGCTGCCCGGGAAGCTGCAGACCATCGCGATTGGCCATCCAACGGCCCGGGCTATGGAGCGTGCCGGGCTGCCGGTGCATGCCGTGGCCTCCGCTCCCACCCCGCAGGGCCTGGCCCGTGCGGCCCAAGATTTGCTCCGGCACCGGTAACTCCGGGACCGGAAGTGTGCACAACGGAATAAGAAGTTATGAGAACTGGAGAAAGAGGAGCCATGGGTTTCCCTCAGCATCGCCCGCGCCGGTTGCGGCAGAATCCTGCCATCCGCCGCCTGGTGGCAGAAAATGAGCTTTCGGCACGCCAACTGATCTTGCCTGCCTTCGTGCGCGAGGGACTGGTCGAACCCAACGAGATCACCTCCATGCCGGGGGTCTACCAGCACACCATGGACTCGCTGAAGGCTGCCGCGGCGTACGCGGCCGAGCTGGGGCTGGGTGGCATCATGCTCTTTGGCATCCCGGAAGTACGCGACGAGAACGGCTCGGCCGGTCTGGACCCGCAGGGCATCTTGAACCGCGGCATTGCCGCGGTGCGCGCCGAGGTAGGCGATGAACTGGTAGTCATGTCCGATGTCTGCCTGGATGAATTCACCTCGCACGGCCATTGCGGCGTGCTCGATGCCCAGGGCAACGTGGATAACGATGCCACCTTGGAAATCTACGGCCAGATGGCAGTGGCCCAGGCCGAGGCCGGCGCCCACATGCTGGGCCCGTCGGGCATGATGGACGGCCAGATCGGCGTCATCCGCCAGGCACTGGATGCTGCCGGGCGCCAGGATGTCTCCATCCTCGCCTACAGCGCCAAGTACGCCAGCGCCTTCTACGGCCCGTTCCGCGAGGCAGTGGACTCCCAGCTGGTGGGGGACCGCCGCACCTACCAGATGGATTCGGCCAACCGCAGCGAAGCGGTGCTGGAAGCTGAACTGGATATTGCCGAAGGCGCGGACATGATCATGGTCAAGCCGGCCATGAGCTACCTGGATATCGTGCGCGATATTGCCGATATTTCCCCAGTTCCAGTCTCCGCCTACCAGATTTCCGGCGAGTACTCGATGATCGAGGCCGCCGCCGCCAACGGCTGGATTGACCGCAAGGCGTCCGTGCTTGAATCGCTGCTGTCGATCAAGCGCTCCGGTGCCCAGCAGATCCTCACCTACTATGCAGCCGAAGTTGCCGGCTGGCTCAAGGAAGGCAAGTAATAACATGTCGAACTCTGAAAAGCTTTTCGCCGAAGCCCGCGAAGTCATGCCAGGTGGCGTGAACTCCCCGGTGCGCGCCTTCGGTTCGGTCGGCGGTGTTCCTCCATTCATGGTCGGTGCCAAGGGCGCATACCTGACCGACGCCGACGGCAAGGAGTATGTCGACCTGGTGTGCTCATGGGGTCCGGCACTGCTGGGCCACGCCCACCCGGAGATCCAGGCTGCCGTGCACGCGGCCGTGGACCGCGGTTTGTCCTTCGGCGCATCCACTCCGGATGAGGCCAAGCTCGGCGCGCTGATCAAGTCCCGCATGGGCGGGGTGGAACGCGTGCGCATGGTCTCCACCGGCACCGAAGCCACCATGACCGCCGTCCGCCTGGCCCGCGGCTACACCGGCCGTGACCTTGTCATCAAGTTCTCCGGCTGCTACCACGGCCACCTCGATGGACTGCTGGCCGACGCCGGCTCGGGTGTTGCCACCCTGGCCTTGCCAGGTTCCGCCGGCGTGACCGCTGCCACGGCAGCAGAGACCTTGGTGCTGCCCTATAACGACCGCGCCGCCATCGAGGCGGCCTTCGCCGAGCACGGTGCGAATATCGCTGCGGTGATTACCGAATCTGCTCCGTGCAACATGGGTGTCGTAGTTCCAGAGGACGGATTCAACAAGTTCCTGAAGGAAACTACCGCCAAGCACGGCGCGCTGCTGATCCTCGACGAGGTCCTCACCGGCTTCCGCGCTTCCTCATCGGGCTACTGGGGCCTGACCGGCAAGGAAGAGGGCTGGAACGCAGACCTCTACACCTTCGGCAAGGTCATCGGCGGCGGTTTGCCCACCGCGGCCCTGGGCGGACGCGCTGAGGTCATGGACTACCTGGCACCATTGGGTCCGGTCTACCAGGCAGGCACGCTGTCGGGCAACCCGGTAGCGATGGCTGCCGGCATCGCCCAGCTGACCCACGCGACCGAGGACGTCTACGCGCACCTGGCCAAGCAGTCCGAGGCGCTGCAGGGTGCCATCACCGAATCCTTCAATGCTGCTGGCCTGGACCACTCGATCCAGCGCGCCGGTACCTTGTTCTCGGTAGCATTCGGCACCTCCGAAAGGGGAGTGCGCAACTACGCTGACGCGCAGGGGCAGGAAGCCTTCCGCTATGCACCGTTCTTCCACTCGATGCTGGACTCCGGGGTGTACCTGCCGCCAAGCGTCTTCGAAGCATGGTTCGTCTCGGCGGCCCATGATGATGCCGCAATGGAGAAGATCTTCGCGGCCCTCCCAGCAGCTGCCCGGGCCGCTGCGGCCGCCACGGCCTAATTGCAGGCTCCCGAGGGCAACAGCCAGGGCCAGGCAGGCACCGTGAGGTGCTTGCCTGGCCCTGGCTCATTTAAGCCTGGAAAGACGGTGGGAAACGGAACTGCCCGAGTTCCGTATACGGAACTCGGGCAGTCAAGGTTCAAGCGTTCGGGAATGCCCCGTGGCTGGAAACCGGATTAGAAAGCGGCGATAACGCTGCCGTCGGTCCAGGTCTTCTCGATGTAATCGCGGACCTCATCGGAGTGCAACAGCTCTTCAAGCTTCGCAACAGCCGGGGTCTCTTCGCCGTCGCGCCAGGTCAGGAAGTTGGCGTTGGGGTTGTTCGCGCCCGACTCCTGGGCAAGCATCTCTGCTTTGTCCAGCTTGGCCTGGACGATGTAGTTGCCGTTGATGACCGCCAAGCCGATGGAATCATCGGACTTGTAGTACTGGACGACCTGCTCGGCGTTGGCGTCAGTGATTTCGAGGTTCAGCGGGTTCTTGTCCGCGTTGCCGTTGACGGTCAGCAGGGAATCATCATCGCTGAGGTTCTGCAGCAGCCCTGCTTCTTCCAGGACGCGCATGCCGCGGATCTGATTCACCGGGTCGTTGTTCAGCAGTACCTTGGTGCCTTCTGCGACGTCCTTGGCGTCCTTGAACTTCTTCGAGAAGACGGTCATTGGCTCCACATGAACGCCAGCGCCGTGCGCGAACTCGTAGCCCTTTTCCTTCATCTCGGTAGCCAGGTAGGCCTCGGTCTGGAAGTAGTTGGCATCCAGCGAGCCGTCGGCAAGTCCGGTGTTCGGGGTGACGTAGTCATCGATCTCCATGACTTCCAAGTCGATGCCGGCTTCCTTCGCCAAGTTCTCATCGATGAAGTTCAGGATGTCTGCCTGTGGGACCGGGCTGGCGCCTACCTTGATAACCGTAGGGTTTGCCGGATCCAGGGTCGCTGCAGCATCAGCAGTTGGTTCGCTGCTGCCGCAAGCAGTCAGGGCGAATGCGGTGGCAACACCGGTGATGGCGAGTGCGAGTTTCTTGCGCATAACTTGTTTTTCCTTAGGTAGAGCCGTGAGGCACGATGCGAGTGGATTTGCCGTGTCCTCAGCGGTTCCACGGCTCCGCCGGATAGACCGGCGGAAGTTTTGACTAGCGGTGATCGACCTTGCGGGCGATCGCATCACCGATGACCTGCACCAGCTGGACCATGATCACGATAATCACGATGGTCGCAAGCATGATGGGCATGTTGTAGCGGACGTAGCCGTAGTTGTAGGCCAGACGACCCAAACCGCCACCGCCTACCAAGCCAGCCATCGCGGAGTAGCCGATCAAGGTCACCAGAGTGGTGGTGACGGCCGAAATGATGCCGGGCATGGCTTCAGGCACCAGGACCTTGCGAATGGTTTGCAGCTTGGTGGAACCCATCACCAGCGCGGCATCGACCTTGCCAGCGGAAACATCGCGCAAGGCGGTTTCCACCAGGCGGGCGAAAAATGGGACCGTGCCGATGGTCAAAGAGACCGAGGCAGCGATCGGGCCCAGCGCGGTGCCGATGAGCATCGCGGCGAACGGAATCAGGGCGACCATTAAGATGGCGAACGGGACGGAACGGGTGATGTTCACGATCACCGTGGAGAGAATCGCGTTTAGCCAGCGGACCGGCGCCAGTCCGCCTTTGCCAGTGACATGCAGCAAGATACCCAGCAGCAGTCCGATGATCACGGTGATCACACCTGAGATCAAGACCATCTGCAGGGTTTCGACGGTCGCTTGGCCTACGGCCTTGAGTACGGTGGGGGTGAAGAAATCCATTGCTTACTTGGCTCCCTTCACGGTTACGGCGATGCCGGTGGACTTCAGGTGGTTCACGATTGCATCCAGATCCGCGTCGGGAGCCAGCTGCAGGCGCAAGTGCGCGTACTGCTGGTTGCCAAGCTGCTCGACCGAACCAGCCAAGACATTGACATCGGTATTGAACAAGCGGGCAATGGAAGAGATGACAGGCTGGGTCGCCTGGCCGCCGGTGTAGAGCAGGTCCAGGATCGGTCCTTCGCCCTCGATGCGTGGTGCGTCGCCCGGAAGCGGGAGCAACGTGGAAGCCAAAGTGCCTTCGGCGTTGGTGATGACCTGTTCGATATTGCCGTGCTCCACGATCTTGCCGCCTTCCAGCAGCGAAACGGAATCGCAGGCTTGCTTCACGACGTGCATTTCGTGGGTAATGATCAGCACGGTGATGTTCAACCGATCGCGCAGCTTCTTGACCAAATCGAGGATTTCATCGGTGGTCTTCGGATCCAAGGCACTGGTCGGCTCATCACAGAGCAGGACATCCGGATCGGTGGCCAGCGCCCGGGCGATACCAACGCGCTGGCGCTGGCCACCGGAAAGCTGGGATGGGTACCCTTTGGCGAACCTGGTCAGGCCCACGAGCTCCAGGAGTTCAGCGACCTTGGCATCAATTTCGGCTTTGGGCATGCCACCAAGCTCCAGCGGGTATGCCACATTCTGCTCGGTGGTGCGCGAGTCGAAGAGGTTCGCGTGCTGGAAAACCATGCCAATTCGACGTCGCGCATTCCGTAACTCGTCGGTGCTGACGTTGGTCAGCTCCTTGCCGTTAACGGCAACGGTTCCGGATGTGGGCTGGTCGAGCAAGGTCAAGCAACGGACGAGAGTGGATTTACCCGCTCCGGAATGTCCGACGATGCCATGAATTTTCCCGGTAGGGACTTCAAGGCTGACACCATCAAGGGCAACAACATCCTTGCCGTCTTGCTGGTAGACCTTGCGCAGGTCACTGACTGTGATCACTAGGCGTGTTCCTTCAGATTCTCAAAGGGTGTAGAGAGTACCCTCCATTGAATCATCATCGAACAAAATCGCCCGAATCAAGGGGAAATTACAGTCAAGATTCTTAGTATGAGGCCTTAATGGGGGAGCCTTCGAATATAATTTGTTGATTTGTGACAGAAAATGAACGATTGGCTTCCGCATGGTGGTCGCGAGGCCTGTTGACCCCATGTGAAACGGGGCACAAGAAGCTGATTATTTCAATCTTTACGACTCGGTGATAGGCCAAGCGCCGTCGACAACAGCTTCAGGCTTCGTCTTGCGCAAGTATTTCTGGAAACTTTCTGCCTGTTCTTTCGCCCAACCGATCTGCCAGCCGTGCAGCACCATCGGATCTACTTGCAACTGCGGATAGCGTTCGCCCAGCTGGCGAGCGACCTCGACGCAGGCAACTGCATCGGCCAACGAGGTGTGCGCATTTTCGAGGACTACACCGTAGAACTCGCAAGCCGCCGCAAGGGTGCGCTTCCCCTTGCGGAACTTGTCAACCTGCTTGTCGATGATGAACGGATCGATCACATTGCCCGGGAAAAACGGCTCAAGGTCGTAGCGAACGGCTTCGCTGTAGAGCACTGAGAAATCGTACGAAGCATTAAAAGCAACGATTGGCGCTTGCTCCGAGGCGAACTTCAGCAAATTCAAGATCTCCTGAACGGACTGTTTCGCCGGGGCACCGTCGGCGCGGGCTTTCTCGGTGGAGATTCCGTGAACTGCGGCCGCGGCCTCTGGAATCTCGACCCCGGGGTTTACCAGCCACTCGCGGTTGTTCACCACTTTGCCATCGGCATCCAGCAAGACAACCGATGCCGTAACGATGCGTGCAGTATTGGTATCAACACCAGTGGTTTCCAAATCAAAGCCAATTGCCAGGCCCTTGTGCCATTCAGTCATGGATATAACGCTACAGCCAAGGCGGGACAGGACGGCCCTGCGAATTGCGTGTTGTGGAGTCCTGCAAGCTAATTGGCAGAATAGGGCTATGACATCTGACGCAGCCGAAAAGCCCCTGGACTATTCAGAGGCGGTGCATCGCCTCGCAGCACTCGTCCCGGCAGGGGCGGTGCTCAGCTACAAGGACGTGGCAGAACTTCTCGGAAGCGGGGGAGCACGCCAAACGGGCAAGGCGATGGCAAGCGCGCCGGAAGGGACACCATGGTGGCGGATTATCCGCTCCAACGGTTCCATGGCCGATGCGCTTGCCGAAGCAGCAGAACGGCACTGGATCGCAGAAGAACTGGCAGCACCTGGCCGTCACGTGAACATGAATAGATACCGCTGGAACCCCAACGACTGGGCGTGGGAAAAAATTGACGCGCTGCGTACGGCGCTGGGCAACCCCAAAATGTCCGAGATGGATGATCAACTATGAGTATGGAAGAGACCCGAAGCCAGCCCCGCGAAGAAGCCACCTCGGTCCTTGGCCACTTGCATTCGGTGGAAAGCCCGGTCCTGGTCACTGGGGCTCCGGGTACCGGCAAGACCCATCTGCTCATCGACACCGCGGTGGCGCACCTTGACGCCGGGCTCGATCCGCAGGCCCTCTTGATCATCGGGCCAACTCGACTGACCGCTGCCTCGATCCGTGATGAGCTCAGCCGCCGAGCAGAACGGACTTTCACCGAACCGGTGGTTCGCACCTGGTCGGCTTATGCCTTTGACTTGATCCGCCGTGCCCGCGTTGAAGGACTCTTGCCCCAGCTCGAACGCATTCCCCGCTTGCTCTCCGGTCCGGAACAGGACACCCTCATCGGCCACCTGCTGGAAGGCCATGCCGAAGGCCTCACCGAAGGACCGCAGTGGCCAAGCGAACTGGCGCTGGCAGTAGGGACTCGCGGCTTCCGCAAGGAAATCCGCGAGTTCTTCGACCGTGTTTCAGAGCTGGGATTGGAACCTGCAGACATCGCTGACCTCGGCCAGCAAGCCAACCGCCCCGAATGGCACGCTGCTGCGCTGTTCTACCAGGAATACCGCGACCTGCTGGACTTGGGCAGCGCCGAAGCCTTCGACCCGGCAGGGCTGATTACCCGGGCGGCACAAATTCTGGAAGACAATGAAGCGTTCCTGCACGCAGAACAGGACCGGTTGGCCCTGATCCTCGTGGATGACCTGCAAGAAGCCACCCTGTCGCAGCACCGCCTCCTGGCTCTGCTCGGCAAGGACCGCGCCATGGTCGCTTTCGCTGCACCCGACAGCGTAGTTCAGGGATTCCGCGGTGCCCGCACCGATGAATTGCATCGTTTCGCACAGAATTACGCGAGTGCTGGCGAAGCGACCTGCCTCGAACTGACCCACGGCTATCGAATGTCTGGACAGATCACCGAGGCATGGAAACGGATCGTCAGCCGCGTGCCGCTGGCTGCAGGCTTGCGCGGACGAGCTATTGAGCCGTTGAACGTGCCGGAACACGAACTATGCCAGGCACTGGTATTCGAGAATTCCACCTTGGAAGAACGTTTCATTGCCCAGCGGATAGTGCATCTGAACCTCTACGAGAACCGCAGCCTCGCTGAAATTGCGATTGTGGTGCGCAACGGTTCACAGGTGCGCTCCTTCAGCCGTTTTCTTGAAGGCCAGGGAATCGGCGTGCAGGTGCCGCCGGCCGAAATTCCATTGAAGGATGAAGGTGCGGTCCGTCCGCTGCTTGACCTGTTGAATTTGGCGTTCAGCGATTCTGTCACCGATGACCCGCTCCTGATGCAGAACCTGCTGCTGTCGCGTTATGGGATGAGCACTGCCTTGGAAATCCGCCGGATCCGCCAGCTCTTGCGCCAGCAGGAAGCCGCAGCCGGCGGACGCCGCTCCAGCCAGGAGTTGCTTGAATCCTGCCTGCGTGAACCGGCAATGGCCGAGAAATTGGGCAAGCCGGGTTACGGATTGAACCGGCTGCTGAAGATGTACTCCGCGCTGCAAGACGAACTGGCCAGCGGAACCGCTACACCGGAAACAGCGCTCTGGGTGATGTGGGAGGCCTCGGGCCGGGCAAAGGCCTGGCGCGAAGAGGCCCTGGGCACCGGCACTGCCGCCCGCCGCGCAGATCATGACCTGGATGCTGTCCTGTCGCTTTTCCAAGCCGCAGAACGTTTTGTGGATCAGCTTCCCGGCGCCAGCGTCCAGCAGTTCATCGAGCACATCTTGCAGCAGGAATTGCCCATGGACTCCTTGGCAACCCGTGCTGCCGGTGGGCAAACCGTCACGGTTCTCACTACCGCTGCCGCTGCCGGAAAGCAATGGCCAGTGGTCTTTATCCCCGGGCTGCAAGAAGGCTCCTGGCCCAACCTCCGGCTCCGTGGCGAGCTGCTCGGTTCCAATGCGCTCGCCGACGCCGCGGAGCATGGCATTGAATTCCTGGCCACCCGAACGCCAACGCATCTGGTACGCCAAATCCGCAACGACGAATTGCGCAGCTTCAGCAATGCCGTCTCCCGTGCTGGAGACCAGCTGATTTGCACGGCGGTCGATAACGAAGACAGCCAGCCTTCCTCTTTCCTGGATCTGGTCGAGCCACCGGGGCCAGAAGGCAGGGAACCAACCGCGGTTCCGCGCATCCGTTCGCTTCCAACCTTGGTGGCAGAGCTGCGCAGCACCGCCGAGAGAGCCAGGGCCGCCGGCCTTGGGGCAGCGCCAGCGCCGGACGATGTGGAAGCAGCTAACCTGTACCAGGACGCCACCCACGTGCTTGGACGCCTGGCTCAGGCAGAGCGCCCGGTGCGAGGAGCGCATCCAAGTTCCTGGTGGGGGTTGCGCGAACTGACTACCCATGAACCGGTTATCCCGGAAGACCAGCCTCGGCGGGTGTCACCGTCGAAGGTGGAAACCCTGGTGAAATCGCCGCTGAACTGGTTTGTGCAAAGCGCTGGTGGAACCGCTGCCCGCGATTTCGCGGCCTCCTTGGGTACGCTGATCCACTCCATCGCCGAAGAGCATCCCGATGCAAGCGGAAGCGAATACCAGCAGATCCTGGAGCAACGCTGGCCAGAGCTGGAAAAACTGGAGAACTGGGAAGGTCAAAGGGACTTCGACCGTGCCAATAGCATGCTCAAGAAGTTCGCCGCCTACTGCGTCACCATGCGCCAAGAAGGACGCGAACTGGTGGCTCGCGAGATGCCGTTCCAGATCGAGGTCCCGGCCCCTGACGGCACGCATATCCAGCTTCGCGGAATTATCGACCGCGTCGAAGCTGACGCCAACGGCAAGGTGAGGGTCGTTGACCTGAAAACCGGTTCCACTGCGCCATCCAAGGACGCAACCTTGGAACACCCGCAGCTAGGCGTCTACCAAACCGCAATCCAGCTCGGCGCGTTGCAAGATCACGAGGAAACTGCAGGACTCCCGGATGAGCCAGCCGGCGCATCCTTGGTCTACGTCGGTACCAGCACCAAGGGCGCCTCGGTCCGTGAACAACCATCAATTGGTGAAGGGGACTGGGCCCGCGCGCTCATCTTCGAAGCTGCCTCGCTGATGGGAAACAGTGAATTCATCACCCGGCACGTTTCGGGAGCCGCAGGGATCCTCGGCAACTGCACGCTGCCTGAAATCTGCCCTTTGTGCGCCCAAGGACGACAGGTCACCGAACCATGAGCAATATCAGATTCACTCCAGAAGAACTCTCCGCAGCCCTGGGCGAGCAGTTTCCGCCCACCGCGCAGCAGGCTGAGATAGTCGCTGCGCCATTGGAACCGATGCTGGTCATCGCCGGCGCCGGCTCGGGCAAGACCAAAACCATGGCGGATAAAGTCGTCTGGCTGGTAGCCAACCAGCTGGTCCGGCCGGAAGAGATTCTCGGGGTGACCTTTACCCGCAAGGCAGCGGGAGAGCTTTCCGTGCGTATCCGTGCCAAGATCGCGCAGCTTGTGGCCACCGGTCTGCTCAGCCCAGAAGAAACCCGGGACTTCCTTGACCCTGCGGTATCCACCTACCACTCCTACGCCAACACCCTGGTCCAAGACCATGGGCTGCGGCTTGGCCTTGAAGAAGACAGTGCCTTGTTGGGCGCGGCCCAATCATGGCAGGTGGCCCACTCGGTGCTGGAAAGATACACCGGCAACTACGAGCACCTGAACAGTGCCACCAGCACACTGATTGATGCCATCGTTTCCTTCAGTTCGGAAGCATCCGAGCACTTGGTCACCGCACCTGAGGCCCATCAGTGGATTGATGACCTGGTGGCACGCCTGCGCACCTTGCCGATGGACGCAGAGAAGCCCAAGAAAACTACCCAAGCAGCCCTCAAGCTCATCGACAAGCTGGCTTCACGTGCCACCATCGCTGAGTTGGCTGAAGAGTACGCCCGGGAAAAGAAGCGCCTCGGGGTGATGGACTACGGCGACTTGGTGGCCCACGCAGCGCGTATCGCCCAGGAGGTGCCGGCAGCTGCGCTCGCCGAACGGGCTAGCCACAAGGTGGTGCTGCTGGATGAATTCCAGGACACCTCGCACGCGCAGATGGTGCTCTTCTCTCAACTCTATGGCGAAGGCCATCCGGTCACCGCGGTGGGTGACCCTAACCAATCCATCTACGGATTCCGCGGGGCTAGTGCCGGTCAGCTGTTCCGATTCCCAGAAGTCTTCCCGATTGTTCGGGACACAGGCCGGGACGTCGCCCACGTGAAGCACCTGACCATCGCATGGCGCAATACCGTCAACGTGCTCGCGGCAGCGAATAGCATCACTGCCGGCGGGCCGCAGCATCAAGGCCCGGTCTCGGTCAAGCCCTTGGATTCCTCGGCGCATGCCAAGCCAGGTCGTGTGGTGCTCAACCGTTGCGCAACGGTTCGCGACGAGGCAGACGCCATAGCCGACATGATTGTTGCCGAGAATAGGGCATCTTCCGAGCCGAAGACCAGTGCGGTGCTCTCGCGAAATCGTACCCAGTTGAGCATCATGGGCGAGGTGCTCGCTGAGCGGGGCATCAAATACCAGCTCGTGGGACTATCCGGATTGCTGAGCACCCCTGAGCTCACCGACCTGGTCTCGTACCTGCACGTGCTGGTTGACCCGCTGCGCTCCGACAAGCTCATGCGCTTATTGGCTGGAGCGCGCTGGCGGCTGGGTGCCGCAGACCTGATGGCCTTCGCCGATTGGTCCCGCCAGCTGGAACGGCGGCGAGCCCGCGGGCTGCAGCCAGACCCGGCAGAAAGCGAAGAGGCGCAGAGCCCCGAAGAAGCAGTGACCGAGGCGGCCCGCGCCGAACTCAATGATGCGGCCAGCCTCGTCGAAGCACTGGACTTCCTGCCCAGGGAAGGGTGGACCAGCAATGACGGCAGGACCATTAGCGCAGCGGGCTACGAGCGCTTGGCGGCCCTGCGCGATGAACTCGCCGGCCTGCGGCTGCTGGCCAATGACGACCTTGAAACGCTGATTCGCGAGACCGAACGCGCCATGAACCTGGACATCGAGGTGGCTGCCCGTCCGTGGATATCTCGAGACAAGGCGCGAGCCAACCTCGATGCCTTCGCCGATGTGGTACGCGAATACTGCCGCAATGCGCCACGCGTTGAACTGTCCGGCTTCTTGATGTGGCTGGAACAGGCCGCCGAAAAGGAAAAGGGACTACCGCTGCCAAGCGAAGATGCTGACCCCGCGGCAGTCCAATTGCTGACGGTTCACGCGTCCAAGGGATTGGAATGGGACATCGTGGCGGTGATGACCTTGAACGACGGGGTGTTCCCGGGTTCCAAATCCGACCGGTGGACCAGCGGTGACAAAGCGCTGCCCTGGGAAATCCGTGGCGACGCCCGCGACCTGCCCCAATGGGACACCGAACAGCCGGCCTTGAAGGAACTGCTGGAAGCCGAATCGGTCTTCAAGGACCAGGTAGAGGACCACCACATTGCCGAAGAGCGTCGCCTGGCCTATGTTGCGGTGACCCGCGCCAAGTCATTGCTGATTTGCAGTAGCAGCGTCTGGACGAGCACCCGTACCAAGCCAACCGAGCCATCAGAATTCTTCACCTGTTTGCTTCCGCTGGCCGAAGGCGAGGAACCCCAGGCGGAGATCGGGGTCTGGGTGAAGGACGAAGAAGCGCCGGAACAAAACCCGAGCACTTTGACGCCCCTTGAAGCGCTGTGGCCGTACGATCCATTGGAAGGCCCCGTCGTCACGGGGGGAGTGCAAAAGACTCCATACCCGTATTCACGGCGCAATGTCATTGCGGAAGTGGCGAAGGATCTCGAATCCGTTCCAACAGATCATGAGCCGCTGACCAGCTTCGGGAGGCAGTGGGCTGAAGAAGCCGAGAAACTTCTAGGCCAGCGCGAGTTCTTGGCTGGCCGTGAGCGCAGCATCGAGGCACCAGAGCATGTGCGTGCTTCATTGTTTGTCGAGCTGGCCGAGGACCCGGTTGGGGTACTGGAAAACCTTCGACGCCCGGTGCCGCGTCGACCGGGGCTCGCTGCACGGCGCGGTACCGCGTTCCATGCCTGGATTGAAGAGTTCTACGAGAAGACGTCAATGCTTGATCTGGGAGACCTGCAGGATCCGGCAGATGGCTATCTTGATGAGGCGCTGGACCTTGAATCCATGAAGGAAGCGTTCCTATGCAGCGAATGGTCCAAGCTGCAGCCGGCCTATGTCGAGGTTCCATTGGAGACCCGTGTGGGTCCGGTGGCTGTGCGTGGCCGCATTGATGCCGTCTTCCGGATGGACGACGGTACGTGGCTGATGCTGGACTGGAAAACCGGTCGAGTTCCTAGCGGCAAGGATCTGAAGAGCAAGCTGGTCCAGCTCGCGGTGTATCGTCTGGGCTGGTCACGCCTGCACGGAATCCCGCTAGAGGAGATCAAGGCCGCCTTCTACTATGTGGCGGCGGGCATTACGATCCACGCGGAGTATCTCTCCGATGAGCAAGAACTGGAACAGATGATCAGCAGCGCGTTTGAACAGCTCGAAGGCTAGCCGCTCAGGACGCTGGGAAGTCTTTACTTCTCGGCGTCCTCAACAGGCTTGTTGTTCTTTTCAGCAGGCTCAGCCGTGCTCATTGGCCGTGCGGCAGCTGACTCGGCCTCCGCTGCATCACTATCGTGTTCGGCGGCCTTGGAGGCGGGTTCATCCTTCGCAGGCGAACTGTTCTTGGCATCAGCCTGAACAGCATCAGATTTTGGCTGGTCACCAGACTCCTCTGGCGCGGCCTGGACATTGGACGCTGTGCTTCGGGGTGTTGCGGAGTTCGGCGATTCCGCTGCCAGGGGAGTGACCTTGTCGGTGTTAATGCTTGGCGCGGCGACGGCGGCCGGCTTTTCCGGAGCCTTCTGGGCCGGTGCTTCTGGCTGGGGAGCCAAAGGGCGCGGAGCTTCCACGACCGACAATGGCTGGCCACCGTACTCCGCGATGTTCTGGTCCAATTCGCGTAGCATCTCTTCGGCCTCGGCGATGCGCTCGTAGTCCTTGGAATCCAAAGACTTCACCAGCCACTGCGCCAGCGCGAATTCGGCGGCCAGCGCGGCGCGACGCATGATGTGCGGATCCGCAGCCTTGCCGCGGGCTTCGACATAGGCGGTGAAAACGCGCTCGCTGAAGCTCTGGTCTTCTATGGCCGAAAGCCAAGCGAAGTCATCAGCGGGATCACCGACGTGCAAATCTGTCCAGCCCTTGACTGCAGTGATGCTGGAATGGGAAATCTGCAGCTGCTCTTCATCGAAGTCGCCGTGAACTACGGCAGCGTTGAAACGCCACAGCGCCACGTCCTCCATGGCGTGTTCCCAACGGCGCAGTAAACCGCTTGGCACCTTGCCCGTAGCCGCGGCCGTATCCAGTTCGTTGAGTTTGCGCTGTCGAATCTCGTCGGCAGTGTAGGTCGGCAGGCCTGCCACTTCAACAGCTTCATCTGGGATCTGGTGGATGGCAGCCATGCATTGGCCCAGCGACTTGGCCAGGTTGCTGCCGACATCAACCAATTCATCGAGGGTCGGAACGTGTCCGGGCATATCCTTGTAGACAAAGGTGCGCAGTGGGCCCTGGCGCACGGTGCCGGCTACGGCAGGCAAGGAAAACGGCAGTGAAGCGCGGACCTTGGCGGAGAAAGCGCGCAAGGCCGAAAGCTCTGCTTCCAGACGCATGCTTGCCTCGTCATGCCGAGGTGAACGAACGCGCCAGCGATGCTTGAGTGCGTCGACGATCAATGCTGAGTCAAAATCTTCTGCATCGTCGGACAGCGCCGCGAAGCCTACCGGAGTCAATCCGGGGACGGCGGCGGTGGCAATTGCGGCGAGTTCCATGGCAGTGCGTTTCACAAGTTCCACCGTATGCGAGATTCCCTTTTCTATCGTTGAATGACGCACGGAATATGGCGGGATTCACCGGCAACATTCAGAGTTGCGACGAATCTCATTGATCAACAGCTATCCACATTGAGCAAGCATCAAGATTCTGGAGCGCTATGTGCATTAGGTTAGAGGTATGGCTCTGGCAGAAACTTATCGAACCCCACTTACCGGACTTCACTTCGGACAGTCTCTGATTGAGCGCCCACTGACCGAAAAGCAAGACCCGATGCTTTTGCCTGGCCTATTTAAGCAGCGCAGCACCAAGGTGCTGCTGATCAGTGGTGGTGGCGCGGCAACTATCGGCTCTGATCTCTTCTTTCTCAACGGCACGGACTACCTCGCAAAAGACTCCGAGCGCCAGGTGTACCTGGGGCGTGCATCAGGCACGGAATACGTTCTGGCTCTCGTTGATGCCGAGGACTATGCCTCCAGCGGCATCGAGCGCTGGACGACGCTACGTGAAGGCTTCAACCTGCTCAATGAACTGCATGCAGAACTCTTCGTTGAAGCGCAGGCGATCGCCAATTGGATCCGTTCAGAGAAATTCTGCCCACGCTGCGGTTCACCCGTTAGGGCTGCCACCTTCGGGTGGGGCCAGCGTTGCGTGAACAATGACCACGAGCTTTTTCCACGTACCGACCCGGCAATCATTGCCTCGGTGATCGACAGCCAAGATCGATTGCTGCTCGGATACAACGCCACCTTCAAGCACCGGATGTACTCGGTGCTTGCAGGATTCGTCGAAGCAGGGGAGTCCCTAGAGTCTGCTGTGCGCCGCGAGATCTTTGAAGAATCCGGTGTGCGTATTGGAGAGGTCGCCTACCGCGGTTCCCAGCCCTGGCCAATGCCGCGATCGCTGATGCTCGGTTTCGCTGCTGAAGCCTTGAGCGAAGAGCTGGTTCCGGATGGTGCAGAAATCATGGACCTTCGCTGGTTCACACGAGCCGAACTGCGTGAAGCTCTGGAATCAGGAACAATAGATATACCGCGCGGAGTCTCGATAGCCCACGCATTGATCCGTACCTGGTACGGCGAACCCCTTCCGGAGGCCCTGAGCAAGTGACCGAATACGACAATCCGCCAGCAGACAATTTGCTGGCGGGACTGGATGCTGAACAGCGGCAAGCAGCTGAAACCCTCAGCGGTCCACTGTGTATTCTGGCGGGCGCAGGAACCGGCAAGACCAGAGCAATTACCCACCGGATCGCCCACGGCGTGCATACTGGCATCTACAACCCGACCAGTGTTCTCGCGCTGACTTTCACCACGCGTGCAGCTGCGGAGATGCGTACCCGCTTGCGTCAGCTCGGCGCACCCGGCGTGCAGACGCGTACCTTCCACGCAGCTGCCTTGCGCCAGCTGCAGTACTTCTGGCCGCAGGCCGTTGGCGGTACCCTGCCGAACTTGGTAGAACACAAGGCCCCGCTCATTGCGGAGGCGGCGCGTCGCCTGCGCATTTCCAGCGACCGCGCCATGGTCCGTGATCTGGCTGCGGAAATCGAATGGGCCAAGGTCTCCATGCATACCCCGGAAAGCTACGCCAAGATTGCGTCTTCCCGAGAACTGCCCAACGGTCTCGAAGCAGTGAGCATGGCCCGCATCTTCCAAACCTACGAAGAGCTCAAAGATGACCGCGGAGTTATCGACTTTGAAGACGTACTGCTGCTGACCATTGCAATTCTTGAAGACAATGAAAAAGTCGCAGCCAGTGTACGCCAGCAGTACCGCCACTTCGTCGTCGACGAGTACCAGGACGTTTCGCCGTTGCAGCAACGGCTCCTGGATCTCTGGCTTGGCCAGCGCAACGAACTGTGCGTGGTGGGCGATGCCTCCCAGACCATCTATTCTTTCACCGGTGCACGCCCAGACTTCTTGCTGAACTTCGGCACACGGTTTCCGGAAGCAAAGGTCGTGAAGCTGGTACGCGATTACCGCTCCACTCCTGAAGTCGTGAACCTGGCGAATAAGGTGCTTGCTAATCGGCGCATTGAATCCCAAGTCCCTGACCGTAACGTGACCTGGCCCGAACCACTGGAACTCATCGCGCAACGCGATCACGGTCCGGCCCCTGAATTCTTTGAAGCGACGGATGACGAAAATGAAGCCGAGGAAGTCGCCCAGCGCATCAAGCAGCTGCTCAAAAACGGCCAGGACATCTCCGAGATTGCCATCTTGTACCGCACTAACGGGCAGTCCCAGGCTTTTGAGCAAGCACTGACGGCGTATTCCATCCCCTACGTAATGCGTGGTGCCGAGCGGTTCTTCTCCCGTCGCGAAGTCAAGGAAGGGATGCTGGCCTTGCGGGCCGGCTTGAGCGTCGCCGCAGATACTCCGGTTGCGCAGATGGTGCGCGATGTGCTCTCCTCGCACGGCTACTCGGCGAATGCCCCAAGCGGCGGCACTGGTGCGGTGCGCCAGCGTTGGGAATCGATGTCGGCACTGGTTCGCCTGGCCGACGAAGTCGTTGCGCTTAAAAAAGAACAAGACATTGATGCCACATTGCACGATGTGGTCAAGGAATTGGAAGACCGCGCAGCGATCCAGCACGCGCCAACTCTGGATGGCGTCACCTTGGCATCATTCCACGCAGCCAAGGGGCTGGAATGGGATGCTGTATTCCTGGTTGGATTGAACGAAGGCCTGGTCCCGATCTCCTATGCCAAGGACCAAGCGGGCTTCGATGAAGAACGGCGGCTGCTGTACGTGGGTATTACCCGCGCACGGAAGCACCTGTACCTGTCCTGGTCGCTGGCAAGGACCCCGGGCGGACGCGCGCACCGATACCCATCACGATTCCTCGATGGAATTAAATCGGTACGCCAAGCCAGCAGCAGGCAGCAGACCACCTACCGCAAACGCGAACAGAAAATCACGCCCGCAGTTTGCATGACCTGTGGATCCTTCTTGACCAGTGCAAAAGAGCGAAAGCTCAAACGTTGCGCCTCGTGCCCTGCTGCCTATGATGAAGCGTTGTTTGAGACTTTGCGTGAATGGCGATCGGAGGTTGCCCAATCCAACGCGGTCCCGGCATTCGTCATATTCACCGATGCAACCCTCATGTCCATCGCGGAGCACCAGCCGGATTCAATCCAGGGATTGTCGAAGATTCCCGGGGTGGGACGTAGCAAGCTTGAACGATATGGCGAGGCGGTGCTTGCGGTCGTTGACGAGCGCCGCGCATAGGGTTCTCCACAAGTTGGCGAATTGGTCCGAAGCTGTTCAGGCTAGGACGTAGCTTAGAGATCACGTAGTGAGCGGACAGGAAGGTCCCCGGCCGCTGCCATAGATGAGGAAAGAGGCGCAATGCAATGCCAGCTTTTCCAAACACCGTCGACTTCGTCGCGCCGGATGAGATTCCAGTGCGGGTTCTCCGCTCGGCCAAGCGCAAGAAGACCATTTCCTCCCAGTGGCGCGATAACCGGCTGATTATCCAAGTCCCTGCAGCGCTGGACGAAAAAACGGAACGCGCTTTCGTTGATGAGATGATCTCGAAGTATCGCAAGGGACGCCAAGCGCGTACCGCGGGTCATACCGATGATGCGCTGGAGCGCCGAGCGGCATCTCTTGACCAGCAGTACTTCGCCGGCGAAGCCGCGCCGCAATCCGTGCGTTGGGTAGCCAACCAAAATAAGCGTTGGGGTTCGGCTTCATATCGGCAGCGCAGCATCCGCTTATCGGTCACGTTGCAGCATATGCCCAGCTGGGTGCAGGACTATGTTCTAGTCCACGAGCTTGCGCATCTGGTGGTCCCGCGGGCCGGCCACGGACCTAGGTTCCAGGCTTTGCTGAACCGGTTCGAACGCCGAGCGCAGGCGGATATTTTCTTGGAGGCATTCCACGCAGGCTACAACGCTCACGCCAAGGAATTGGGCCGGGCCCAGGATGAACTTTCGGGTTTCGGCCATGACGAGGAACAGTAGCTCAATGCACGAAGGAGGGATGTGCACTCGTGCACATCCCTCCTTCGAGGTTTCGATCTAATCAGTTCTTCGGATCCTCTGGATTCCCTGAACCGTCATCGCCTTCGGCTTCGGGTTCAGCGTTGTCGAAGCCGCCGTCCAGAAGCTTACCCAGTGCTGCGTCAAAGTCGTCGAACTCGGTCGCGGCAACTTCACGGCGATGCGTGAAGCCCTTGGGATCGGTGAGGTCTTCCGCGGTAGGCATCAGATCTGGGTGATCCCATACGGCATCACGGCCCTCGATTCCACGTTCGTCGTACAAGTGCTCCCACAGGGCAGCCGCTTCGCGCAGCTTGCGTGGGCGCAATTCAAGGCCAACCAGAGATGCGAAGGCAGTCTCAGCTGGGCCACCCGAAGCTCGGCGGCGACGCATCGTCTCGCGCAGGTGACCAGCAAATGGAAGGTTCTGGGCGGCCAAGGAGACCACATGATCAACCCAGCCCTCGATCAATGCCAACGTCAGTTCTAGGTTTTCTAGAGCCTTCTCCTGAGCGGGGGTGCGCTGCGGGGTGAACAATCCTTCACCCAGCATCGACTGCAGCGCTTCAGGGTTGGACGGATCGATACCGCGTACTGCTTCTTCAATGCGCGACATGTCGATATGGATGCCCCGAGCATAGGATTCCACGGCACCAATCAACTTGGAGCTTAGCCAAGGGACCCGGTTGAACAATCGTGCGTGTGCGTTCTCCCGCAGAATCACATACAGCAGGACTTCCTGCTCTGGGATTTCAAGGCCATCGCCGAACTTGCTGACGTTGGCCGCGATAATGCCTGGAGTGGTTCCTGCCAAAGGCAGGCCGATATCGGTGCCGCCAAGCACATCGGTTGCCAAGCCGCCCAGTGCAGTGCCCAGCTGCATGCCGAACATGCTGGCTCCGAGATTGCGGAACATGCCATCGGAATTGCCGAGCATGCCCTTCATCTCTTCGGGGATCTGATCCTTCATCGCGGTGGTGATTGCGTTAGCTACCGACTCGGCAACAGGCTCGGTGACCTGCTTCCAGGTGGCCAGGGTCTTGTCATACCATCGTTTACGAGTCCATGCCTCGGTCGAGCGGCCGTTCGACTCGAACACCGTAGCGTTGTTCAGCCACAGTTCAGAAAGGTTTGACGCATCGCTGATGGCGTTGTTGCGCGCGTCCGATACCGCCGGATCATCGCTGGCATATGCCTGCAAAGCGGTGTCGGATGCAAGCTTCCAGTTCACCGGACCGGAAGACGCGTTATTGCTCATCATCGCGGACATCATGGCCTGGGCCTGCTGCATCATTTTCTGCATCGCAGCCGGATCGCCTTGAGCACCAAGGGCATCACGAAGCTGCGGCGGGAGGTCATTCGGGTCGAATCCGCCACCGAAGAGCTGACCAAACATTGCAGAAAATGGGTCCTGCGGATTGTTTTCGTCGTCATCGCCGTTAGGGCGGTTATTCGGGGGGTTCTGTGCCATGCCTTTAAAACTACCGCGAGTAGCTGATAGTTCCCATGAATCTGGGCTTCAGTTCGCTTTCGGCACATCGAATACGCCTTGATGCTGATGCTTTTAAACCCAGGGCTTCAGTAGGCTAAGGGTGGGGATGTCTGCAAGGACGGATCCGCGTATTTTTTGACAGTTGGCGGGAGCAGGATCAGTGCACGTACAGGAACCACAAGACTCGACTTTGGAGCCAGGCGATTCCAGCCGCACTCCGCGAGGTTCCAAAACCATGAAACGCACCAGCTCCGGCGTCGTTGCGCTCCTCCTGATCGGCGTCATGATGTTTCTCCCGACGAATTTCATGATCCGGTCGCCTGGCCCAGTGTTTAACACTCTTGGCGAGGACAACGGGCACGATGTGGTCTCCATCAAGGGAGCCCAGTCATACCCTTCGGAGAGCGTCTTGGATCTGTTGACCATTTACGTCCAGGGTGGCGGGCAGAACCGAATCACCATACCTGTCGTACTTGAAGCATTGGTCAATTCGGCCAAGGATCTAGTTCCTGAAGAAACCATCATTTCTCGTGGTGTCTCTTCGGAAGAGAAGAATGAACAAAATGATTTCATGATGACTTCATCGCAGGACTTGGCTGTGGCAGCGGCTTTGGCCGAGCTGGATCAGGGCTTTACCGAGTGGCTTACGGTCGCTGAGTTCTCCACCGGCACGAATGAAAAAGTGCTTGAGCCCAAGGATCGCCTTCTGAAATTCGAAGGAGAGCAGATCACTTCGCTGGAACAGCTGAAGGAAGAACTGAATTCCCGCGGTGCAGAACCAGCAATCTTGACCGTTGGCAGACCGGATAAGCATGGCGTCTACAGCGACGTAGATGTCACTGTGAACACCAAGGAAGCCGAGAATGGCGAACGCCAGTTGGGTGTCTTCCTGGGCAACGAATACGAGTTCCCTATCGATGTGAGCTTCGGGTTGGAAAATGTTGGCGGTCCCAGCGCCGGCATGATGTTTGCCTTGGCGATCATTGACCGCCTGACGGAAGGCTCATTGGCGGGAGACCACCACATCGCAGGTACCGGTGAGATTTCAGCCGATGGCAAGGTCGGTCCAATCGGTGGAATCGCCCAGAAGATGGTGGCGGCGAAGAATGCCGGAGCAACCGTCTTCTTGGCCCCAGCCGACAACTGCGCTGAAGCCATAGGGCGTATTCCTGCCGGACTGGATGTCATCAAGGTTGCAACCCTGTCAGAAGCTCGCCAGGCATTGGAGAAGATCGCCGCAGGTGAAGACCCGGCGACTTTCACGACATGCGAATAGATTTAGCCGGGCATCAAGGGAAGAATGTGATGCAAGGAAACCAGTCTCGTACACAACGCCCGTACAAGAATTAGGTACACGAGTTCTCTTGTTGGGAACAACGGGAAGAACCCAAAGTAAGGAATAGATAGTGTCTTTCGGATCGGATAGTCCGTTCGGGGGTCCGCCGCGGCCCCAAGAACCACAACGACCTTCCAACCCTTCGGGCAAGAAAGCCTCGCCGCTGACCCTGACCATCTTCGCGGTGGTCATTCTCGTCGCAGTCTTCGTTTTCTTGTCGAATTTCTACGCTGATATCCTCTGGTTCAACCAGCTGGGTTTCTCCGAGGTCTACTGGACTGAGCGGATCTCCAAATTAGTGATCTTCCTGATCGCTTTGGTGCTGATGGCGGTTCCAATGTGGTTCTCGATGCGCAGTGCCTACAAGCACCGCCCTGTCTATGCGCCAAACTCGACCCGACCTGATTCCATGTCGCGCTACCAGGCCCAGCTGGAACCAGTCCGCCGATTCCTGATGGTTGGCATTCCATTGGTGATCGGCATTTTCGCTGCCGTTGCCGTGGCCGGACAGTGGCAGACCATCTTGCTGTTCTTCAACCAGGTCGGTTTCGGTAGCACTGACCCCCAGTTCAACATGGATCTGGGCTTCTTCGTTTTCTCCCTTCCATTCATCGCACTGGTCAACGGCTTCCTGATCTCGGTCGTGCTGCTCAGCGGCGTGGCTGGTCTGCTGACCCACTACCTCTACGGCGGAATCCGCGTTGAAGAGCGTGGCGGCATAACCGTTGGCAAGGCCGCTCGGGTGCACACCGCAGTTGTTGTCGGAGTCTTCTTGATCTTCCAGGCTGTGAACTTCTGGATCGGCCAGTACGAGACCCTCACCGACCAGTCCGGCCGTGTCGCCGGTGCACTGTACAAGGATGTCCACGCTGTCATCCCTGCACAGATGATTCTGGCCATTGTGGCAGTCCTTATCGCCATCACCTTCGTGATTGCGGCAATCAACGGTCGCTGGCGTTTGCCATTGATCGGCACCGCCATGCTGGTAGCAACGATGATCGTTGCCAGCGGCGTCTACCCGTTCCTGATCCAGCAGTACAAGGTGGTCCCTTCCCAAAGGGCGTTGGAGAGCGACTATATTGAGCGCAACATCGAAATGACGCGCTTGGCTTTCGGTCTCGACGATGTCGAAGTTACTGACTACGATGCGAAGATCTCGACTGAGAAGAATGCGCTGGCCGAGGAAACCTCAACCACCGCGAATATCCGCCTGCTGGATCCAAACCTGGTTTCGGCTGCTTTCGCGCAGCTGCAGCAGTTCCGCGGCTACTACACCTTCGCCGAGACCCTTAACGTCGACCGTTACGAGATCGACGGCAAGGTGGAAGATACCGTTATTGCCGCCCGTGAAGTGAACGTGGACCCAACCGACACGTGGGTGAACCAGCACATCAACTACACCCATGGCTACGGCCTGGTGGCTGCCTACGGTAACCGCGTGGCTGCCGGTGGTCGTCCGGACTTCATGCTCGGTGGCATCCCGACCTCCGGTGATTTGATTACCGACGAGGATTACGAGCCGCGGATCTACTTCGGTGAGAATTCTCCGTCCTACTCCATTGTCGGCGGGCCGGATGAGGGATGGACCGACCAGGAACTTGACCGTCCAGGTACCGGTGGCGAGAACCAAGACACCCGCTATACCTTCCAGGGCGATGGCGGTCCGAACGTTGGCAACATGTTCAACCGCTTGGTCTACGCACTGAAGTTCGCCTCCACTGACCTCTTGCTCTCACAGAACGTCAATAGCGAATCGCAGATCCTCTACGATCGTGATCCTCGCGATCGCGTGAGCAAGGTTGCTCCGTACCTGACGCTGGATTCCCAGGCGTACCCTGCCATCATTGATGGCCGCGTGCAGTGGATCATCGATGGCTACACCACCTCCAACGACTTCCCGTATTCGCAGCAGCAGCAATTGGACTCGGCAGTGACCGACTCGCTGACTAATGCGCAGGACCTGTCTTTGACCGGCCGCGTGAACTACCTGCGCAACTCGGTGAAGGCCACCGTCGACGCCTATGACGGAACGGTCAAGCTTTACGCCTGGGACACCGAAGACCCGATCCTGCAGTCCTGGCAGAAGGTCTTCCCTACGGCATTGAACCCGTTGGATGACATGTCGGCTGAGTTGATGGAGCACGTACGTTACCCTGAGGACATGTTCAAGGTGCAGCGCGAAGTGCTAACCACCTACCACGTGGACAACCCGGACGCGTTCTACGAGTCCAACGACGCGTGGGCTGTGCCGGATGATCCGACCTCATCCGCCGCTGGCGTGAAGCAGCCGCCATACTTCATGTCCTTGAAGATGCCGACCCAGGATGAAGCGTCGTTCTCGCTGACCTCGACGTTTATCCCTGCTGCCGCGGCCAACGGCCAGCAGCGCAACGTGCTCTTCGGCTTCCTTTCGGCCAACGCCGATGCCGGCTCCGAACCTGGGGCGAAGGCCGAAGACTACGGCAAGCTGCGCCTGCTCGAGCTGCCACGAGATACTGCGGTTCCTGGCCCAGGCCAAGCACAGCAGAACTTCGATACCAACACACGCGTGACCACTGAATTGAACCTGCTGCGTCAGGGTGCTTCGGAGGTCAAGAACGGCAACCTGCTGTCGCTGCCAGTTGGCGGCGGTATCCTCTACGTTCAGCCGGTCTACGTTCAGTCCTCGGGACAGACCAGCTACCCGACCTTGCGTAAGGTCCTGGTTTCCTTCGGCGACAAGGTTGGCTTCGCCGATACCTTGGCTGAAGCACTGGATGAGGTCTTCGGCGGTGAGTCCGGTGCAGTGACTGGTGAGACCGAAGGCGTTACGCCAGAGGATGATCCAAAGGGCGAGAAGGAACCAACCAAGACTGATACCCAGAAGCTCTCCGAAGCTCTGGCTGATGCGAATGAAGCCATCAAGAATGGCCAGGAAGCGCTGGCCAAGAGTGACTTCGGAGCCTACGGCGAATCGCAGAAGCAGTTGGAGGATGCCTTGACCCGCGCGATGGACGCAGATGCGGCCATCAACGGCACCGAGGTTGACGGGGATGTGAAACTGGACGACGGACAAAATCAGGACGCAGCCCAATCGCCAGCACCCCAGGACGGTGCTGAAGGCTAAGCACTAGCATCAGCTGACCGATTTGCTTTCACTCCGCGATGATGCAAGAATTGTCTAGTCATCGCGGGGTGGAGCAGTTCGGTAGCTCGCCGGGCTCATAACCCGGAGGTCGCAAGTTCAAATCTTGCCCCCGCCACGAATGGCAAAATGGAGATCCTAACGGATCTCCATTTTGCGTTAATCTGCAAGTTGCCCGTTGCCGGATCAGTACCCGTGAATTGATGCGGGAACTGCCGTCAACCCATGTACGGGAAGGGGGCGGTCGCCGGCATATGTGTAAGTTGGGGCCGAAGGCTGACGCAGTTCCAGGCCTACCGCAGGGCCCCGGGCGCTGGAAGGCCCGAGAATCTTCCCCTGAGCGGGCTAGGGTGATCGCAGCAGACTCTCAGGCACCTTGTGGCGACGGGCTACCCGCCGGAGTGTGCAATCATGCGGCGGAAGACCCCTGGGGTCTTTGAAACCCGGGTAACGCCGGGCCGAGGCATCTGGATATAACCAAAGGATAATTCGGATCAGGTCGGACATTTAGGCGTAGTGCGATTAAGGACACTCTTTTCGATTCGCTATTGAGTTCACCAGTTGGTAATGTTGTATTTACCGACGCGGGGTGGAGCAGTTCGGTAGCTCGCCGGGCTCATAACCCGGAGGTCAGAGGTTCAAATCCTCTCCCCGCCACGAAAGTGGAAACGGAGATCCGGAAGGGTCTCCGTTTTTGGTTTAACCGGACTTCTCAGGCCTGCGCCAATGGGCGACCGTGGCGTTTATTTTGGGCTATAGGCAATAAAGTGTGTCTGACCCGGGCGTGTTCCCGGGCCAGACAACCTTAAAACCCTGCTCTAGTAGATATTCCTCATCCACTCACTGCGAATGAATTGCCCATCCTCAGTGCTGGCGCCAGTGCCATAAAGCTCCGGGCCGATTGGTGCTTCATCAACTATGTGCTGCGCCTTCTTCTTCGCTTCGGGAGTGTAATGCTCCGGGCGCAACAGTGTCCGCAAGGCCGGGTGGTTCCCGTCATCCGCATGCGTCCAGCAGAACCACTCGCACGCCCGCCGGCGATGCTCAATGGGCATCCCTCGGTGATAGAAAATCATGGCCCGGATGCCGGAGTTCACCGCACCTTCAATCATGTTCGTCGTCGCGTTGATCCCCAAGCCGTTCAGATCTGTATCCAGGTAGGTGAACAGGTGCCCGCGTCGCAGGGCGTTATTCATGGACTCGTAGGCGCTGCGTAGCCGATCGTGGGTGTACCACCACTTGCGGTTGCGTCGCAGGCCCCGCGGCCAGGCACCGGACCAGTCAGCAGCGTAGGTGCGTTCATTGATCAGCTCGTGGTTTTCGGCATGCCACGCAGCGAAGGCGGCAATCCATTCTGCTGCGGCTTCCTGCGTCCGGATTTTCGTGAGTTTCAGGCTCAATCGACGTAATGACTTCCCTGCAGGCAAACGCGGATTCAGGGTCAGGTAGGTGCGCACGTTGCGCTGGATATGCACCAAGCAGCGTTGAATTTTCACGTTCGGCCAGAACTCTTTGAGCGCTTTCATCAGGCCTGATCCGCCGTCGGTCACCACGACTTTCGGTCCGGGGAAATGCTGCAGCAACACGGTCCAGGCCTCGGCTTTTTCGCGGTCGCACCACTGCCATCCGATGACACGTCCGTGAGCGATGGCGATCAGCAGGCACCAGCCTTGGCGCAGATAGATGCCGTCGACTTGGATCTCGTCGAAGACTTCGCCGGTGTGATGCAGGTAGGGGTGCACGTTCCAGCACCAAGCGGTCTGATGCCGGAAGGTGCGGCCGGTTCCGCCGCCGAATTCGGCTTGGGAATGTTTGCTCATCAGCCAGGTGACGAAGCCGGTGAGTTGGTTGCGGGCGGTGGTGTCTTCGCGTTTGAAAACGGTGCTGGCATTGTAGGTGATGCAGCGCCAGCGCTGGGTTCCTTTGGAGGTGGTTCCGTTTTTCTTCAGTCGGGAATGACAGATAATACAAGTATGGGATTGTCCAGTAAGCTTCACACTTATGGATTCAATACCCATGTGAACCTTGATCCTGCCCCGGCTGTCCGGGGCAGGATCAGGTTTTCAGACACACTTTATTGCCTATAGCCCTTTATTTTTATTCAAGCTCGCCGGATGGGTCTGAAAAGCTTTCCCTTCATCCGGGGGAGAGCCTGTGCAGAGTTGGGCGGTTGCCCCCGCTTCGCGAGCCGGGGGTGTCCTGGTGATGCAATGCACTATCCCAGGATTGGCCAAGTCATTCACTGATTGGTAATGTTGTATTTACCGACGCGGGGTGGAGCAGTTCGGTAGCTCGCCGGGCTCATAACCCGGAGGTCAGAGGTTCAAATCCTCTCCCCGCCACGAAAGTGGAAACGGAGATCCGGAAGGGTCTCCGTTTTTGGTTTAATTGGATTTCTCAGGACGGCGCCAACGGGTGAGCGTGGCCAAGCGCCAGTAGGCACATGATCGACTTCCCGATGGGGGAGCAACTAATATGTCCGCATTCACTGGGCCGAGGCGGACAGGCAGCGGACCCATGGCGTTGATTTTGTTTCGAGCCCGCCGGATGGTCCTGAAAAGCTTTCGCTTGACCCTGTGGAGATGCCGTGGGGAGTGGGGCGATTTCCCCGCTTCATGAGCCAGGGGTCTCTTGGTGACGCAATGCACTATCCCAGGATTGGCCAAGTCATTCACTGATTGGTAATGTTGTATTTACCGACGCGGGGTGGAGCAGTTCGGTAGCTCGCCGGGCTCATAACCCGGAGGTCAGAGGTTCAAATCCTCTCCCCGCCACGAAAGTGGAAGCGGAGATCCGGAAGGGTCTCCGCTTTTGGTTTAAGCATTAAAGAAGTTGGCTGGCAATGCTTTCGCACTGCCAGCCAATTGACACAGTTCAGAGAGCAGAAAGTTTAGCTCTCCAAAGCATCGGTTTGTTTGGCCTTCAGAGCGGCCAGACGGGCTTCCACCTCGGTCTGCTCACCCAGATCTTCCAGAGACTCGAACTGGGAGTCCAGGCTTGATGCCTGCAATTCTGCAGCACCGCGAACGCGGGCTTCTTCGCGACGAACCTTTTCTTCGAAGCGACCAATTTCGCTGGACGGATCCATGATGTTCACGGACTTGATGGCTTCATTGACCTGGTTTTGAGCGTGTGCCGACTTGGAACGGGCGACCAGCTCGTCGCGCTTGCTTGCCAGTTCGGTACGCTTTTCCTTCATCATGTTCAAGCCGCTTTTGAGCTTGTCCACGATCTCGCGTTGCGAAGCGATCGTCGGCTCGGCGGTCTTCATCTCGGACTCGGCCTGCATCTGGCGCTGGATGGCGACCTTAGCCAAGTTGTCGAACTTCGAGGCATCATCGGCATTGCCTGCAACACGGAACTCTTCTGCCTTGTTGGATGCTGCCAGAGCCTTGTTGCCCCACTCGGAAGCTGCCTGCTCGTCTTCGCGGAAGTCGTCTTCCAGCATGCGCAAGTTGCCGATGGTCTGGGCAATCGCCTGCTCTGCTTCAGCAATATTGTCGTTGTAGTCGCGCACCATCTGATCCATCATTTTCTGGGGATCTTCAGCTGAGTCGAGCATTGCATTGATATTGGCCTTGGCCAACTGGGAAATGCGTCCGAAGATTGACTGCTTGATCATGGTTGGACCTTTCTGTCCGTCAAGAAAACACTATGAACTTGAAACCTTCTGGTGAAACTGGTCCGGCAAGCTAGAAGTTGCCGCCTCCTCCGCCTCCGAAGTCACCTCCTCCAAAGCCGCCTCCGCCGCCGCCGAAGCCACCGAAACCGCCCCCGCCAAAGAAACCTCCACCGTCGCCGCCATCGGAATGACCGCCATGGCCTCCGCCGCCGAGGATGGTATTGATCAGGATGCCTCCGAGCATCGCGCCACCGATGCCATCAAACATCCCGCCCCCGCGGCCACGGCCGTAGTTCCCGTAACCGCGCGAGTCGCCGAAGCCGTCGAATCCGCTGACGTCGCTTTCGGCCATCTGCGCAGCTTGGTCAGCTAGCTGAATGGCACGCTGTGCGGAACCTACAGCACGCAGCGGATCGCTGCCAGAAAGCGAGCGCGCCTCATCGAAGGTGCGCTGCGCCTCAGCAAGGCGGGTTCGAGCTGAAGAGCGGACGCCGCCGCGACGGGCACGGATGTAATCGTCGGTACCGCTGATGCGCGACGCTGCGGTGTGCAGCAACGAATCCAGTTGTGCACGGGCTGATTGTTCCTGCTGAGCCTGGTTACGCGTACTTGAAAGAGCTTCTGAAAGCGGGCGAACGGACTCATCGAGCTGGGTGATCAAAGCCAGCGGGTTGTATTTGCCGCTGCTCAGTGCTTGCTTGGTATTCGCCAGAGTGCTTTCGACACCGGCCGCGGCGCTGGAAAGGCGGGGATTTGCTCCGTTGCCAACGAAGGCGTTCGCTTGAGCCAGGTCGCGTTCGGCCAGCGCGATTGCGGACTTCAAGTCTTGCTGGGCCTGCCCCAAGGCTTCGCCAGCCTTGTTGATGGCCTTGAGCAGCACATCGGCCTGGTCGTGGGCTTCTTCCGCATTCTGGATCAAGATCGCGGCATTGGATCGGTCAGTGGCCAGTTTCTCTGATGCCTGCTTCAAGGCGGAAGAAGCAAAGGTCAGGCGCTCGGCGGCCTGGTCGGCGTTGTCCTTGATCTGCGATACTGCGCTGGCGTCATATTGGCCGGCAAGGCGTTCCAAGTCTGCCACGCGGGCCGACAGCCTCTGGTTGAGCGGTTCCTGGTTCGCCGATACCTCAGTAATGCGATCCTCGGCATTCTGCTCCAGCTGGCGCAATTGCTTGAACTCGTCAGCATGGGCCTGCAGGGAACTGTTGACCTTCTTGCAACGGTCGATGATTTCATTCAACCATGAACGCTGATCTTGCTCGGTATCGGGGATATCGTCATCCAACTGCTGCTGCAGGCGGAAAGATTCAGTCAGGTGGTTCTTGGCTTGTTCAATATCCTCCACATAGACCTGGACAGCCTGCTTGCCGTATTGTGCTTCGGCGAAGCCCAATTCTTGCTGCGAAGAACGGATCGAGTCATCTGCAGCCACCAGCAATTGGTCTGCCTGCAAACGGAGCTTGTCCAGGGGGACCAGTTGCTGCTGCGGAGCAGGGGCGCCGTACTGTCCTGGGTGTTGGCCTTGGCTCTGGCCGAGTTGCGCGGTCTTCTTCTTGCTGCGCCGTGAAAGGAAAAGGAACCCAACCACAGCAACGGCACCAATGGCCAGTACGACGGTTAGGAAACCACCGCCAGAGGATGAACCATCTGGGCTGCCTCCACCTTCAACGCTGCGCATGCCAGCGATGGCCCCCTCGACTGCACCGGCCCAGTTTTTCTCACTGAGTGCCGGGCTGATTTGGCTGCTGTAGATTTCAGTATCGGCTTTGGCAATCGGACCGCCTTCGGCGCCAGCAAAATATGCTTGGCGGGTCTCGGTTGCCACCACCAGGATGGAGTCAGCGCTGCCCAAACCCTTTTGGTTGGCAACTTCGGCGGCCCATTGATCTGCCTGGTCTGGGTTGGAGAACTCGTCGACGAATATCGCAAACAGGTTTAGTCCGGTATTGCTGCGAAGTTCCTTAATTTCGGATTCCAAACGCGTTTCGTCGGAGCCGAGCACGCCTGAAGAATCGACGACGAAGTCGCCAGGTGGAATCGTTACAGGCGATTCAGCCATCGCAGGTGCCGATAAGCCGAAAGAGGCTACCGTTGCCAATATTGCTCCAGCAATCAGCCGTCGAGCTTTCATACGCATGTCTTGTTCCCCACCTGAAATGCATCAGTCAATCTAAAATCGGGAGAATCCCGATCTGGTGATCCCCGAGATTGGGTTCACACTTATGATTGATTCTATTTGCCCTAATGAACAACGTCTACGACATTCAGCTGGCAGAATAGTTAACTCACAGCCGGTGCTCAGACACCACAATTCGATGCCACAGACCAGAGTTGGATAATAGAACTCAAGAGATTCGACAGTTCGAAAGAGGCAAGCCATGAGCCAGACACCGAATGAGCCACGTGGGAACGATGCGGGCGATTCAGCAGAGCCAATTAACGACACCAATAACGACCCAATTGCTTCGGCCGAACCTACGGTGCGCTACCCGCGAGTGAATCAGGCTCCAAGCGCCAGCGAGAATCCAACCAGCGTTTACCCCGCGCCGTCCGTTGACAGAACGCAGAACGCGGCCCACTCCCACGGACAGCATTCCGACGCCCAGCAAGTCCAGAACGGCTCTCCCTACGGTTCCCCTTACGGCCCTCCGTCCAACGAGCCTGCGAATTACCCGATCCCGCCCGAGAAGCCTTCCAAGGACAAGAAGTCCTTCTCTGGCAGCACGCTCATCGCCGGAATGATTGCCGCGGCCTTGGTAGGTGGCGTCACTGCCGCTGGCACGACCTACCTGATGAATGACGACGCGGGGTCTTCCTCGGTGAGCAGTTCGCCGCGTGAGGGCGTGGTGATCAACAACCCGGACAAGGTCACCGAAGTCACCGCCGCTGCCGCCAAGGCAAGCCCAAGCGTGGTGACCATCGAGGTTTCCGGCAACGGTTCTGGCGGTTCCGGATCGGGCATCGTCATGGACGACAAGGGCAATATTCTGACCAACACCCACGTGGTTACCCTGGGTGGCGAAGTTGCCAATCCCAAAATTTCGGTCCAGATGAACGACGGTTCGGTGCATAGTGCCACCGTGGTAGGCACAGATCCTCTATCGGACCTGGCAGTCATCAATATCCCGGCCGACGGCCTGGTGCCTGCCGCCGTGGGTTCCTCGGCCGAGCTGAATGTCGGGGATACCGCTGTCGCCATCGGCGCACCGCTGGGTCTAAGCGGCACCGTCACCGACGGCATCATTTCCACCTTGAACCGCACCATCTCCATCGCTTCTTCGGCCGTTCCGAAGGAAAGCGACCAGAGCGAGGGCGGGGATGGCAACCAATTCAACTTCCAATTCCCGGGACAGGAACAAGAGCAGCAGCGTTCAAGCGGTTCGATCTACGTAAACGTCATCCAGACTGACGCGGCGATCAACCACGGCAATTCCGGCGGCGCATTGGTCAACGCCAATGGTGAAATCATTGGTGTCAACGTTGCTATTGCCTCGGCAGGCAACAGTGAAGAAGGCGGATCGATTGGCGTTGGCTTCGCGATCCCTATCGACTACGCAAAGCGTGTTGCCCAGGAACTGATCGATAACGGCGTGGCTACCCACGGTCTGCTCGGAGCCACGGTGACCCCGCAGGGCGCAGCTGGATCGAACCAGCAGAACGCTTCGGCGTTCTCGGTGGGTGCCCGCGTTGTTGAAATTAGCCCTGACTCGGCAGCTGATAAGGCCGGTCTGAAGTCCGGTGACGTGATCACCGGCGTCAACGGCCGTGCAGTCCAGGACTCGCAGACCGTGACCGCGGCCATCCGCGAGATTCCAGCCGGGGGAGAAGTGGAAATCAGCTACCTTCGCAATGGCAAGGAACAGACCGCAACAGCAACTGTCGGAGCGCTGTCAAATAACTAAACAAATCGTCATGATGACGCTGTGAAACAAGTAACGCGGGCTGGTGATCGACTAGCCCGCGTCACTTGTTGATCTGAGAGCGATAAACACCCAGTGAACTGCATTGTGTCGATACGATAGACACTGAAGGAATTAGCCTGCCCCGGTGCCCCGCACCGGTGCGGGCATCGAAGCTCGTAGGAAGGCGCGAATGAGCGAGGAAAGCACCACTCCACTGAAAATAGTGGTCCTGGTCAAACACGTCCCAGATGTTCAATTTGACCGTCATATCGATTCGGGAACGCTGCGCCTTGACCGTGCAGAATCAGTACTCTCCGAACTTGACGAATACGCCGTGGAAGCTGCTGTTTCCATCGTGGAAGCCAACGGCGGATTCGCCGCCGGGCATGAAGTCATCGCCGCGACCATGGGCGGCAAGGGATCGGGCAACTCCGTCAAGAAGGCCCTGCAGATGGGTGCCAGCTCAGGGCTGCATCTGAACGATGACGCCTTGGCCGGTTCCGACACCATCGCCACGTCGAAAGCGCTTGCGGCGCTGGTTGAGCATGCCGGCAACGTGGACCTGGTTATTACCGGGATGTCCTCGACCGACGCTGAAACCTCGGTTGTTCCAGCCCAGCTCGCAGAACGGCTGGGCTTTGCGCAGCTGACTCACGCGCTGGCCGTTGAGTTCGATGCCGCACAGCGTGAACTGGCCATTAAGCGCGATCACCTGGACCGCACTTTGACCCTGAAGGCGAACCTGCCGGCAGTGCTCTCGGTCACCGACCAGGCCAACGAGCCGCGCTACCCGAATTTCAAGGCAATCATGGCTGCCAAGAAGAAGACTGTCACCGAGCTGGACCTGGCCGCTATCGGCCTGGATGCAGCCGCGGTCGGCGCCCTCGGCTCGAACACCGAAGTTATCGCAGCTGAAGCCCGCCCTGCGCGCCAAGCCGGAACGGTCATCAACGACAGCGGCCAGGCAGGTATCGCCTTGGTTGATTTCTTGGCCGAACAGAAGCTGATCTAAGGAATATTGAACATGCCTTCAGCACTAGTATTTTTCACTGAGCTTTCCGCGGCTCCCTCCAAAGGCCAGCGCGAACTGCTGACCCTGGTCTCTGGTTTCGAGAACCCGGCCGTGGCCGTTGCCAACCAAGTCAGCGACGAAGCCCAGCAGGTTCTCGCTTCCTATGGCGTGGTGAAGCTATTCACCGCTTCCGGCGATGCCCCAGTTTTCGGCCAGCACGAAATTTCCGTGCTTGACGCAGCCGTGCAGGCTACTGCCGCCAAATTGGTCTTGCTTGCTAATGACAATTTCAGCCGTGAGCTCGGTGCCCGTTTGGCTGTGCGCCGCAACGGTGCGATTATCACCGACGTCATTGGCATCAGCGGGGATCTTGTAGCTACCAAGGATGAACTGGCAGGAAGCTACAGCGTTCAGGCCAGGGCAACCAACGGCACCCTGTTTGCCACCTTGAAGCCGAACAGCATCGAAGACGCGCCAGCGGCCTCCAGCACCGCCTTGGCAGTTGAGGAATTGGCTTTGGAGAACTCCAACGATGCCAAGGTCCGGATTGCTGCGGCGGAGGCGAAAGGCGCAAGTGATCGACCTGCCCTGACCGAAGCGCGCGTCGTGGTTGCTGGTGGTCGTGGTGTCAACGGAGACTTTGGCCCGGTTGAAGACCTTGCCGATGCCCTGGGAGCTGCCGTGGGCGCTTCTCGTGCAGCTACCGATGCCGGCTGGATCTCGCACGATGCGCAGATCGGCCAGACCGGTGCCACCGTCGCACCGCAGCTGTACATCTCTGCCGGCATCTCGGGAGCGATACAGCAGAAGGCCGGAATGCAGACCAGCAAGTTCATCATCGCGATCAACAAGGATGTCGACGCCCCGGTGTTCGAGATCGCAGACCTGGGTATCGTTGGTGACCTGGCCAAGGTCCTGCCGCAGGCCGCCGAAGAGATTCGACGTCGCAAGGCATGATCGATACAGCGCAATTCATTGGTGCAGGCGCCCAACGGGTCCTGGCCTTCGGCGCCCATCCCGATGATCTGGACTTTGGGGCAGCCGGGACGGTAGCGGCCCTGACCGCGGCGGGGGCAGAGGTTCAGTATTGCATCATGACTGACGGCGACGCCGGCGGTTTTGATGACCGGGATCCTGAGGAAACGGCTAAGCTGCGCCACGAAGAGCAGAAACAGGCCGCCGCCAAGGTGGGTGTGAAAACGGTCCACTTCCTTGGCGAACGCGATGGCTTCCTGGAAGCCAACCACGATGTCATGCGCAAGGTGGTCCGGCTGATGCGCCAGGTGAAGCCAACCATCGTGATTGCAATGCACCCGGAGCGCAAGTGGGATCGGATACAGGCCTCGCACCCAGACCATCTGGCCTGCGGTGAAGCGGTCACCCGTGCGATCTACCCGGCGGTGGAGAATCCGTTCTCCTACCCGGAGCTGCTGCATGGCGAAGGACTGGAAGCCTACAAGGTGCCTTGGCTCTGGTTGTGCGGGGCTCCGCAGGAACGCGAGAACGCCTATGTGGACATCACCGAATTCTTCGAGAAGAAGATGGACGCCTTGCGTTCGCACTTCACCCAGCACCCGGATGTTGCCGCCATGGAAAACTACGTTTTGCAGCAGTGCGAGGAAAACGCCGAGCGTGGCCAGCTGGGAAAGGGCAAGCTTGCCGAAGCATTCCACGCAGTTGCCGTGAACGCCCGCGACACGATAGCCGGGTTCTGAGTATCCAGGCAAAGCAGACCGGAAAAAGTTCGGGGCGAAGATCAAGAATTGATCTTCGCCCCGAACTTTTTGGCTGGCCAGAGGTGAGCTGCTAGCTCTCGTCTTCCGTTGCCTTGTCTTGAGCCAGTGGCAGGTCGACCGATGCTTCAGCATCTTCAGATGGAGCGTCAGGGATCTTGGATCCCTCAATGGTGATGTGGAGGGCAATCACGTCTTCAGCTGGAGACAGCCCAGCCGCGGCATCTTCACCGGTGCTGGAAACGATCACGGAGACGCTGCCGGACTCATGCACGGCCCATGCAACGTACTGTTCCGAACCGTCCAGGGCAGGCAGCTCGGAGAGCTCGACACCCACAGCGCTTTCGGACTTCGACGAGCTGAGCACCGCTTGGCCTCCGCTCTTCAATTCGACGGTCTCGGTGACTGCATCATCGGCCTTGGATGCTTTGGACGCCTTGGTGCCTCCATTGAGCAGGGAGAAAATGACCACCGCTAGGACAACGATGATGGCAAGTCCCGTGACAGCGAAGATCCAGCGCTTAGGCTTTTTCTTGGCTGCACGTGAACTGCTGGCCACTTGGCTCACCAGATCTAGACCCAGGTTCTCGTCCTGGGGCTCGTCGCGGTGCTGAGAATGGCTACCGTTCATTGTCTTGGATTCTCCCGAAATGTAGTCGGCACAGTTCAATACCCGAAAACTGCGGGTACAGACTCGAGCCTACTTTATAAAGATTAGGTAAAGCTGTATGCGTGGCGCGGGCTGGCTGGTACTTTATGCGCCAGCGAAGCCGTGCTGGCGCCAAGCTTCGAAGGCTACCACCGAAGCGGTATTGGCCAGATTCATCGATCGGCGGCCTGGAAGCATCGGCAAGCGGACCAGGTCGTTGATGCGCGGATGCTTCTTGTCTTCTGCGCTCAAGCCAACCGATTCACGGCCGAAGAGCAGGATGTCGCTGGCCTCGTAGCTGATATCCGAATAGACAGTAGTTCCTTCGGATGTGAAGGCAAAGACCCGGCCTTCTCCCAGTGCTTCAAAGGCTGCGTCAAGATTTTCATGCACCGTGACGTAAGCCAGGTCGTGGTAGTCCAATCCTGCGCGACGCAGGTTGGCATCCTCGAAGTTGAAGCCTAATGGCTTGACCAAATGCAGTTCTGCGCCGGTGATGGCGGCTAGTCGGATAGCGTTGCCGGAATTACCCGGGATCTCTGGGGCATTGAAAACGATACGAAACACTCAACCAGTTTAAGCTCTCACCAACAAGAAATAGGCCATTGACCTTAGTACATCGCTTCACGTAACTGCGCCAGGGCTAGGCGATCGACGACATTCGGCGATGGGCCAGAGCCCAAGAAGAGTTTCAACTCGCGAATCAATCCCGCTGCATTGAGCACATTCGGAGTCGATGCAAGTGTTGGATCGGCATTGCGCCGGTACTCAATGACCGGTTCGTGGTGATTGCCGTTGGCAGAAAGCACCAAGGTGAACGCAACTACGTTCATCTGCATGAATTGCCGTTGCAAACCGGAGATGGAGAACTGCGGAGGCTGCGTCAGCTTATTGCCGTGGCGCAAGACATTGCCATCAAATGAATAGTAGCCATCGGGCAGAGTCATCGTATTGATCACCGCCATGCGGTAACCGGCAATCAGCACATGATCGTAGTGCCCCGACGCGGGCGAACGCAGGCCGTTGACCAAACGGGCAGCTGGCAAGATATTCAGGACGTTCTTGGAAAGCAGGTTGATGGTCTGCGCCTCGCGGATCAGCCGTGCACGGTTGGAGAACAGACCGCGTTTTCGGGGTTCTCCATGAACGCGCTGCTCACAGACTTTTCTGTCCAGCAATGTAGGAGACGTATCCGAGAACGGTGGAACATATTCGGTGGGCAACTGCGCCTTGGGCTGCTGAGGGCTCTTGCGCAGGCGCTCGTCAAAAGGACGGGCGCTGAACCCGGCGCGTGGAGCGTTGCCCGGAGACTGGAAGGTCTGCTCATAACCCAGCGGAGACGCCATCTCGCTGAGCTGCTGGAAAGCGCGCTGTACTTCTTTGAACTTTTCTTCGCTGCCACCGAGATCGGGATGGGTCGCGCGAGCGGCCCTTCGGTAAGCGACCTTGATATCTTCCATGCTCGCAGTAGGCGCGACACCAAGAATTTCGTATGGGCTTGGTGTACTCATTGAACGGAGGAATCCTCTCGGTGAAAAAGACCGGATGGCCAGTGTTCCCCAGTTTAGCGAATCCAACCCAGCAAATTCTTTGTAGAAGCGTCAAGTTGCTGGGTAATCTCTATGGTCATGAGCTCGTTTGGTCGCACCGCAGAAATCCGCATCATCTTCCACCCCGCCTCAGGCCGAGGCCGGGGGATGCGCCTTGCCCAGCAGCTTGCCCACGCGCTTGGCAAGCTCGGGCTGGAACATGGGCTAGTTGATACTTCAAGGACGAGCGTGGAACTGGTGGGGGACCAGCTCAGAGCTTCGCGGGCGATCGTCATCATTGGCGGTGATGGGCTGATCCACCACTGCATCCAGCACGTTGCGGGAACTTCGATTCCCATCGGTGTCATCCCCGCAGGCAGCGGCAACGACTTCTGGCGCATGACAGGGGACGCGAATGCAGAAGAATCCTTGGCCAAGGTGATTGCGTTTTGCAAGCAGCCGGGAGCAACTATGCCCATTGACGTGCTGGAGCTGCGGTTTGACCAGGCCGGCAGAACACCGCGCTATGCACTGGGTGCCGTGTCCTGGGGATTTGAAGCCACCGTCAACGCGAAAGCCAACGCGTTGCCGCGGCAGCTGGGAGCACTGCGGTATATCGCCGGTTTGATCCTGTGCCTTCCCCAGCTGCGCGGATGCCCCAGTGGGGTGAGGGCCGACGGGCTGCGATTCAGCGGAAGCGTCCTGGCCGCCAGCGTCGCGAATATCAAGTCCCTTGGTGGCGGCATCAAGCTCTTCCCGCATGCTGATTTCACCGACGGTACCGCGGAATTGGCTATCGTACGCGGACCAAATATTCTGCGGGTCCTTCCGTATCTGGCAAGGATCCTCACCGGAGCGCCGCATCCATGGAAGGTCAGCGCAAACCTCACGCGGGCCCGCATCGAGACATCCCGGGACAGCTATGCTGACGGGGAATGCATGGGGGCCGGGTCCTTTGAGCTAGCTGTTATTCCCGCGGGGATCCAGCTGATTTCCTAAGTCGATAGTCGCAGAAGAGCATGCTGTCCTCTTCAAACAAGGAATGCAGCTCGAAGGCGTGGAACCCCTGACGATCGTGAACCGCTATTCTCATGCCATCACCTGCCACAAGGACAGGAGAGTAGCTGATGCAAACCGAATCCACCGCGCCAGCCGAGGCGAACTGCCCAAAAACGTGAGGACCGCCTTCAGCGTGGATGAAGCCGTATCCCTTGGAATGCAGATATGCGATGATTTCGGTCGGATCACACCCGCCCTCGGTTTCGGAAACCTGCACGAGAGTGGCATTGGGTCCAAAGGACCGACGCTGTTCGTCGGTGACCTGAACGCTGGTGAAAAGCAGAACCGGAACCGGGGATTGGGCAAACACCGGGGCCGTTGGCTCCAGATGCAATCCTCGTGAGATGAGCGCCAGCACGGGCTGTGGCGGCAGGCCATGTTCGATACGCCACGCCATGTCCTCCGCGGACAGGAGCTGGCCTTCGTAGCCCTCGGCACGAACCGTTCCAGCACCCACCATGATCACGTCGGCAAGCCGGCGCAAGAGTGCGAAAACCCTCTGATCGCCAGGAGAGCCCAATGCTTTGGAGAGCCCATCAACCTGGGCACTTCCGTCGATGCTGCTGACGAAGTTGAAACGCACGAATGGGCGATGCTCGCTGGAATAGCGCTCAAGCAGGAACTGGTCATCAACCTGATCTGCTGGTTGGGGAAGCAGGGCACGCATCTGGGAAAATCCTTACTTGCTGACTTCGGGTTCTGGGTGAGCAGGAGGATTGACATCCCCCATGTTGTGTATCTGGTAGGCAGGCTCCCGCCACCCTTGTGCTGCTTCGAGCAGGCGTACTGTCTGCACCGATTCAGGAATATTGTGCATCCGCAATATGCGGGCACCGTTCATGGCACAGATCGTTGCTGCCACCATAGAACCAACCATGCGCTCAGCCTTCGGCAAGTTCAAGGTTTCACCGATGAAGTCCTTGTTCGAGACCGCTGCCAAGGCCGGATAGCCCAAATCGGCAAAGGCCTGGAACCCAGCGGTCAAATCCAGAGTGTGGCGGGTGTTCTTGTTCAGGTCGTGCCCTGGATCAACAATGATCTTTGCCGGAGAAACACCAGCGTCCAACGCAATCTGGATTTTCTCCAGCAGATACTGGCGGATCTCGGCCACCACATCGTCGTAGCTAGGGCGCGGGTAAACGGTGCGGGGCTTGGCTAGCGAATGGGTGATCACCACATGCACGTTGTTCTTGGCTACCACCCGGGCCAAACCGGGATAGGAAAAGCCTGTGGTGTCATTGATGACATCAGCGCCGGCATCAATGGCAGCCTGCGCCACCTGTGGATGGAAAGTGTCTGCAGAAATAATCACCGAACTGCGGCTACGCACTTGATGGATAACCGGCACAATTCGCTCTGCTTCCTCCTGCCACGGGAGCTCCGGGCCCGGAGAGAAGGGGACTCCGCCGATATCCACCCAGTCAGCACCTGCCTCGACCGCACGCATGGCAGCGGCCACAGCATCATCCAAGCCAAAGGTCGACCCGGCATCGTAGAAAGAATCCGGAGTGCGGTTGATCACTGCCATCACCGCGATCCGCTGTGAGAAATCCAGGGAGCGCTGGGAGAAATCATGGACTGGAACCAAGAAATCAGGCTTGAACATGCAGGAAGGCTCCCTTAGCTGGAATCGACACGTCATCAGTTGTTCCTCTATTCATACCACCGACCACGGTTCGGAGGAGGAATCCGCCCGCTGCTCTCGCTAGGCTTGGACCATGCAGTTTTCACACCTCTCCGCAGCCCACGGGCAATGGATCGCCGCAGCTTGTGCATCAGCCGACCCCAGCACGGTAGTAGCCCAGATCCCGCATGGCTACGAACGCTACGTCCGCATCCTTCACCCAGCACTGGATGAAGATGACCAGTTGGTGCGCTGGGAGACGGTGGCACAGAGCCGCAAGCACATCATCACCGCCGCGGATCTTTTTGAAACCGTGGCCGGACTGGACGCGCAAGGCAATCCTGCGACCGAAGACGCCTGGGTAGATACCGACCTGCCGCTGGACCAGCTCCCGGAATCGCAATGGCAAGCACTAGCCGCCGAAATGGTCCGGGTTTCTGCCAAAGACCAGAAGTTCGTGGTGGGCTTGTGGGCCGGTTACGCATTTATCGCGGGCGGGGAACGCATACAGATTGAGCGCGAGCCGGATCCTGCATTGAGCGATGACGAGAACCAGCGGGTGTACGAGTTGGCGCTCGCCGAGGCGCAGAAACCTGCCTTTGGTCCCGAGATCATCCAGGCAGAACCGTTCGACCTGGGTGGCGGATACCGGAACTACCACCTGTTCGAAGCGGACGCGGAGTTCCTGGCGCAGCCCGAATGGGCCAGAACTGCCGACGGCGCCCAACGCCAGCGCCCGGCGCTGGCGTTTGCGGCGGACCATTCCTGGATGCTGTCGACAGAACCGTTTGATGATTGCACCATCCTGGGTGGTCCTGCTTCATTGATTGAGGCGGTCTTGAACAATCCGGCGCTGGAGGCCATTGAGGTTGGCCAATTCACACGGATCGGCCATTCAAACTAGGGCGCCCCACCCCGTACCATTGAAGTGTTATGAAAACTTCCGCCGTATACCTGGATCACGCGGCAACCACCGATCTGAATCCAGCAGCTCTGGCTGCCATCACCGAACAGTATTCCCGCACCGGAAACCCGTCTTCTTTGCATGGGGCCGGACGTCGCGCCAACCGTGCGGTGGATGATGCCCGCCAAGCTATCGCCATGGCCGCCGGGGCGCACTCCAGCGAATTGATCTTCACATCTGGTGGGACTGAATCGGATAACTTGGCGCTGAAGGGACTGTTCTGGAACCGCGTGGCGGCCAATGAGCAGGCGCGTGCCATCGTGCTCACCGGCATTGAGCACCACGCGGTCCTGGATACGGCTACCTGGCTGCAGGACCATGAGAATGCCACCTTGCTGTGGCTCGCCGTGGATGAAGACGGTGTCGTTGATCTGCAGGCGGCCGAAAAGCTATTTGAAGAGCAGCACGAGCAGATCGCTTTGGCCACCTTGATGTGGGCCAACAATGAAGTCGGCACCGTTCAGCCGATCCGTGAATTTGCTGCCCTAGCTGGCAAGTACGGGGTCCCGGTGCATTCGGATGCGGTGCAGGCCTTTGGTGCGCTCGCGGTCGACTTCGGCTCCTCGAATCTGGCCACCATGGCGATTAGCGCGCATAAGATCGGTGGCCCGGTAGGCATCGGCGGGCTACTGGTTCGCCGCGATATTGTGCTCACCCCGGTCCAGCACGGCGGTGGACACGAACGCAAGCTGCGATCGGGGACTTTGAATGCTGCCCACGCGGCCGGCTTTGCCGCCGCGGCTACCGCGGTGCGTTCTGGATTGCGGCAGGAAGCTGCGCGGCTGAGCGAACTGCGTGAATATGCGATTGAGAAGATCACCGGCTTGATTCCGGAAGCGGTGCTGAACGGACCACGGGATCAGGGCAATGAGGGCCAGCGCCTCCCGGGCAATCTGCACTTCACCTTCCCGGAATGCGAGGGGGACTCCTTGCTATTCGGCTTGGACATGGTTGGCATCGCATCATCCACCGGTTCGGCGTGCACCGCTGGTGTTCCGCAGCCTTCGCATGTTTTGCTGGCTATGGGACGCGATGCGCGCACCTCGCGCAGTGTGCAACGCTTCACATTGGGGCATACATCCACACGCGCCGACGTTGACGCATTATTAGAGGCTTTGCCCCAAGCGTATGCTCAGGCAAAGAAGGCTGGCATGGCAGCCGATGAAAGCAGCATCCACACGGCAGGAACAGGTTTTACACGATGAAAGTACTAGCAGCGATGTCCGGAGGCGTGGACTCGGCGGTAGCCGCGGCCCGCGCAGTTGAAGCCGGCCATGATGTGGTCGGCGTGCACCTGGCCCTGTCTCGCATGCCGGGGACCCTTCGCACCGGTTCGCGCGGTTGCTGCACCTTGGAAGACTCCAATGATGCATGGCGTGCCTGCGACAAGCTGGGCATCCCATACTACGTCTGGGACTTCTCGGACCGCTTCGCAGAAGACGTGGTGCAGGACTTCGTGGATGAATACGAAGCTGGCCGCACCCCGAATCCCTGCATGCGATGCAATGAGAAGATCAAGTTCGCTGCCTTGCTGGAAAAGGCATTGGCCCTGGGCTTCGACGCGGTATGCACCGGGCACTACGCCAAGGTGCTGCGCGATTCCGAGGGCAACCCGGAGCTGCACCGAGCCGCAGACTGGGCCAAGGACCAGTCCTACGTTTTGGGCGTGCTGACCCACGAACAGCTGGAACACTGCATGTTCCCGCTAGCCGAGACTCCCTCCAAGGCGGAAGTTCGCGCCGAAGCCGCAGCGCGCGGACTGACCGTGGCGAACAAGCCAGATAGCTATGACATCTGCTTCATTCCCGATGGCGATACCCGCGGTTGGCTGGCTGAACGCATCGAGATGAAACCAGGCGAGATCGTTGACCACGAGGGCAACCAGCTCGGTGAGCACGAAGGCGCCCAAGCCTTCACGGTTGGCCAGCGCAAGGGTCTTCGACTGGGTCGTCCGGCCGCCGACGGCAAACCGCGCTTCGTCTTGGAAATCCGTCCGAAGGACAACAAGGTCATCGTCGGTCCAGAGGCCCTGCTGGCTGTGGACCAGCTGCGCGGCATCCGCATTTCCTGGGCTGGCCTGCCGATCGCTGAAGTTTTCAGCGGAGACAAGTTCGACTGCATGGTGCAGGTGCGCGCGCACGGCGATCCGGTCGCCGCGGTAGCCCACATGGAGCGCTCGGAAGAAGGCCGCGACGAGTTGGTTGTCAACCTTCCCGAAGGCATGCGTGGAGTCGCGCCGGGCCAGACCATGGTCGTCTACCAGGACAGCCGCGTGCTGGGCCAAGCGACCATCGATTCTGCTCGTTCCAGCGAATGGGACTCCAGCATGGTCAATTAATTAGCCATCCAAAGAAACCCTTGGTCCAGTTCAAGATAATGAACTGGACCAAGGGTTTCTTCGCGTCGTGATTCAAGTTAGACGAACGGCTGGTTGCAACGGAGCTCGGCGGCCATCCGCTTCGGCCGTGGGCGTCCGGCACGTATTCGCCCGGCATTGCCGGCGATTACCGGTGGTGTGTGGGATTCGGCCTGTCTTCAAGGGCCGCTTGGGGCTTGCTGGCTCACTGCATTGGTTCGACCCTCTAGGTTTCGCTATTGAATTGGGCTGCCGACCCTGTTGCGCCACCGGATGCCCTGGCTTCCAATGCGCTCGCTGCGATGTTCTCGAGAATGCTCACCAGCGGTAGCTGGGCGGATAGGGGCGCATCGTCCAGAACAACGGATCATTCCAGTCGGCAGAACCAATTCGTACCAATCCGGAAGGCCTCCACGAGCTAGATGCCCGAGGGGCTCGGGCAGCAGTACTCAAGGCCTTCGCAAGATCCAGCCGACGGCCGGTGCATGGAACCTGCACTGGATGATGCTGGACTCTGTCCGGTTGCCCGCTGCATGCATTCCCGTGGCGGAAAGGACGCCCAGGGGGATGAACCGAGTGAAGAGCACGAGCTTGCGCGACAGCGAAGGGTGCCGGACCAATATCGGTCCGGCACCCTTCGCCATTGTGTTGTATTCAGCTTTTAGCCTTCATCGACAATGCCGAACATATGAGCGGAAATATCTTGGTACTCCACCCGGGTCTTGCCCTTTTCCAGCTTTGGAAGCTGCGCCGGGGAGTGGGTGTGGCAGTGAACGAAATCGAAGGCAGGCCACCACTTCTTGGGGCGTTCGTATTCGCTGAAGCCGCAGACTTCGCAGACCAGATGAATCCACACGGGGCGTTTGCCGGTGCGGTTGGCGCGCGACTGCTCCAACCAAGCTGGTGGATTGGTGTTCAGCTCACGGAATTCTGCTTCGCTCATTTTGGAAGGAATGCCGTGGCGCTTGGCCATTTCTACTGGGATATCCAACGCGATTGCCGCGTCTCTACGAGTCATCATTGACATCTAGCTTATGCCACCTGGCCAACGAGCCGGAAGGAATCCCAACCCATCTCACCATTGAGTTAGAAAGGCTATGGGCTGAAGCACAAAAAGTGGGCGTCGAGACCACGTTTTTGCCAATTTCCGCCGGTTCCATTCGTATTTTGTGCCCTGCATCACTTAGGCTATGTGAAGCATGTGTTAATCATCACAGCCCATGCATGTACCTAGACGAAGGATGACTCATGACTCGCAAGAAGAACGGGCTGCGACTCGCAGCAGCCGTTGTGGGTATCTCTGCCCTGGCTCTGACCGGCTGCACCCAAGCTGCAGACAGTGGCAATGAAGAGGGCGGCAGCGGCGATGCCAGCGCTCCAATCACCCTGGGCACCACCGACAAAGTGACCTCCCTGGACCCTGCTGGATCTTACGACAACGGTTCGTTCATGGTCATGAACCAGATCTACCCATTCCTGCTCAACTCCGAGCCGGGCAGCCCGGACCCATCGATGAGCCTTGCCGAGTCCGCAGAGTTCACCACCCCGACTGAATACACGGTCAAGCTGAAGCCGGGCTTGAAGTGGGCCAATGACCACGACCTTGATTCCAAGGACGTCAAGTTCACCTTCGACCGCCAGCTGAAGATCGCGGACCCTAACGGCCCATCCTCGCTGCTGGGCAACGTTGAGTCCATCGAGGCGCCTGACGCCACTACCGTAGTCTTCAAGCTGAAGGTCGGCAATGACCAGACCTTCCCGCAGGTGCTGACTTCCCCGGTCGGCCCGATCGTCGATGACGAAGTCTTCCCCGCAGACGCAGTCATGGACGACCAGAAGATCGTTGAGGCCAAGGCCTTCGGAGGCCAATACGTTATTGATTCGTACAACAAGAACAACCTGATCTCCTTCAGCGCTAACGAGTCCTACCAGGGCGTTCTGGGCCCTGCAGCCAACGACAAGGCAGCGATCAAGTACTACGCGGACGCCAATAACCTGAAGCTCGAAGTCCAAGAAGGCAAGATCGACGTCGCATGGCGTTCGCTGACCCCAACCGACATCGAAGACTTGGGCAAGGATGAGAATCTGGCGGTCCACAAGGGACCGGGTGGCGAGCTGCGCTACATCGTCTTCAACTTCGATTCCATGCCATACGGTGCCAAGACCGATGATGCTGATGAAGCGAAGTCACTGGCCGTACGCCAGGCAGCGGCGCACCTTGTGGACCGCGAAGCCATCGCGAAGAACGTCTATAAGGACACCTACACCCCGGCTTACTCGTACGTGCCGCAAGGCTTCACCGGCGCCACCGAGCCGCTGAAGGACATGTACGGCACCGACGGCAAGCCGGATGCAGCCAAGGCCAAGAAGGTTCTGGAAGATGCCGGAGTGAAGACCCCGGTCAAGCTCGCGCTGCAGTACAACCCGGATCACTATGGCCCGAACTCCGGTGACGAATACGCACTGGTTGAAAAGCAGCTGGAGGCCGATGGCCTGTTCGAAGTGGATTTGAAGTCCACCGAATGGGTGACCTACCAGAAGCAGCGCGTCACGGATTACCCGGCCTACCAGCTGGGCTGGTTCCCGGACTACTCGGATGCCGACAACTACCTGTCGCCGTTCTTTGCCAAGGAGAACTTCCTTTCGAACAACTACGACAACCCCGAGGTTGACAAGCTGATCTCCGATCAGCGAGGAATGGTCGACGCTGCGGAGCGCACCAAGGCCATCGAAGAACTGCAGACGATGGTGGCTGAGGACTTGTCCACGCTTCCACTGCTGCAGGGTGCCCAGGTGGCCATTGCAGGCAAGGACGTCAAGGACGTTGACAAGACCTTGGACGCATCGTTCAAGTTCCGTCTCGGTGTGCTGAGCAAGTAATTCGGCTCTCGCCTCGCAGACACCAAACCTGAGGGGATCTGCCACGCGCCAACCCTTGGCGCGCGCGGTGGATCCCCTTGGCATGCGCCGTCATTGACCGCTCAAGGCGGCGCATTGCCACGCATCCTGAACCATAAGGACAGACGATGACTATCACGTCGCCACCGGGCCAAGAAGCAAGCCCGCTAGCAACACCCAAACCAGCAAAGCAAAAAGGCGGAGGATTCCTCCGTTACTTGATTACCCGATTCTTGCTGATCATTCCCACTGTCTTCATCCTCATCACAGTGGTGTTCTTCCTGATGCGCGTGACCGGAGACCCGATCACCGCAGCCTTGGGCGGACGGCTCACCCCGGACCAGCTGGCCCAGCGCATCCATGAAGCCGGATACGACCGGCCGATCCTGATCCAGTACTTCGAGTACCTGGGCCAGATCTTCACCGGCGACCTGGGCCGCACCATGAGCGATAACCGGGCGGTCACCGAGGTGCTGGCCACCTACGGCGCAGCAACTTTGGAACTGGCCATCAACGCGGTCCTCGTCGCACTGCTGGTCGGCATCCCGCTGGGCCTGGTTGCCGCGAAGTTCCGCGACCGCTACCCGGATGCCGTGTTGCGCATCCTTGCAATCCTCTCCTACGCCACCCCGGTGTTCTTCGCCGGCTTGCTGCTCAAGCTGGTCTTCGGCGTATGGCTAGGCTGGCTGCCGATCAGCGGCCGTGCCGACTGGCAGACCGAGCTTGAACTGACCGGCCTGCAGAGCCCATCGGGCATCTACTGGCTCGATGCGCTGCGCAGCGGCAATAGCGCTGCCTTCTGGAATGTCACCGAGCATGCGATCCTGCCAGCCCTGGCACTGGGCCTGCTCACCGGCGGCGTGTTCCTGCGCCTGGTGCGCACCAACGCAATTGGCACGCTGGGCCGCGAATACGTGGAAGCCGGCCGTTCGCGCGGTGTCAGCGAATTCCGCCTCACCACCAAGCACGCCTACCGTCCGGCGCTGATTCCGATTATCACTGTCATGGGCCTGCAGATTGCCATGCTGCTCGGTGGAGCAGTGCTGACCGAGACCACCTTCGAATGGTCGGGATTGGGCTTCAAGCTCGCCGAATACCTCACCGCCCGCGACTTCGTGGCTGTGCAGGGCATCGTGGTGCTGCTGGCCATTATCGTCGCCGTCACCAACTTCATCGTTGACGTGCTGGCCGCCTTGATCGACCCGAGAGTCAGGTACTAATCATGAGTACAGCTACCTTGCCGGCTTCGAACAAGTCCTGGCTGGACCGGCTCCCGGTCATCTCCCACCTGCGCATGTCCTCGGGCCTGCAGCGGGGCATGCTGGTTGCCGGTCTGGCGCTCTCCGGCCTGTTCATCGTTACCGCCTTGTTCGCGCCGCTGATTGCGCCTTTCGATTTCGCGCAGTCCTCGGATGCATCCGGGGACTTCCCGCGCCAGGCGGCTCCGGACAGCAAATTCATCTGGGGCACCACCGCCACCGGCTATGACGTGTTCTCGCGGACCCTCTTCGGTGCGCAGACGGCCATCTGGGTGATCCTGGCGGCCGTGGTCATGTCCCTGTTCCTGGGCGTATTGCTGGGCTTGATCTCCGGCTACCTCGGCGGCTGGTTCGACCGCATCGCCGTGGTGTTGGCCGATGCGATCTACGCGTTCCCATCCCTGCTGCTGGCCATCGTGATGTCCATCGTGATTTCCCAGGGCCAGTCTTCGCTCTTCGGCGGCGTGATGGCAGCGGCCATCTCCATCACCGTGGTATTCATCCCGCAGTACTTCCGCGTGGTCCGCGCCGAAGTACTGCGGCTGAAGGCGGAACCCTTCGTAGAATCCGCACAGGTGATCGGCGCCAGCCCATGGCGAGTGATGTTCGCGCACCTGCTGCGCAACGCCACCCGCACCTTGCCGCTGATCTTCACGCTGAATGCCACCGAGGCATTGCTGACCCTGGCGGGCCTGGGCTTCCTGGGCTTCGGCATCGAACCGACCAGTGCTTCGGAATGGGGCTACGACCTGAACCGAGCGATGTCAGATGCCACTAGCGGAATCTGGTGGACCGGCCTGTTCCCGGGCTTGGCCATCGTGCTCACCGTGATGGGCTTGACCCTGGTTGGCGAGTCCATGAATGACCTCAATGACCCGCGCCTGCGCCGCTTCAGCCGCAAGAAGGCCAAGCGCATCACCCAGTCCGGACAGGTAGGAGCAAACAAATGACCAACAGTCCTCTCCTCGACTCCGAGGCCAACGTCGGCACACCCGCTGTCTTGCGCATCGAAGACCTGAACATTGATTTCGTCACGGACGCCGGCGCAGTGCCGGCAGTGCGCGGCGTTGATTTGCAAGTCAGGGCCGGCGAGATCCTGGCCATCGTGGGCGAATCCGGATCCGGCAAGTCCGTCACGGCACGCACTGCTCTGGGCATCCTGGCCGAGAACGGTGCCTCGCACGGCGGGGTCTACCTCAAAGGCAAGAACATGCTCACCCTGCGCGGCCGCGAGCTGCGCGCGGCTCGCGGCCGGGATGTGGCCATGGTCTTCCAGGAACCATCCACGGCACTGAACCCGGTGTACACCGTGGGGTGGCAGATCATGGAGGGCATCCGCGCGCACAACAGGATTTCCAAGAAGGAGGCCAGGACGCGCGCCATCGAGGCAATGCGCCAGGTCGGCATCCCGGATCCAGAGCAGCGCGTGGACTACTACCCGCACCAGTTCTCCGGTGGCCAGAAGCAGCGCGTGGTCATCGCCGCGGCGCTGGCCCTGAAGCCGGAACTGATTGTGGCAGATGAGCCAACCACCGCATTGGATGTCACGGTGCAGGCTGAAATTCTCCAGCTGCTGCGCGACCTGCGTGATCAGCTGGGTACCGCCATCGTCATCATCACCCACAATATGGGGGTGGTGGCCGATATCGCCGACCGCGTGATCGTGATGAACCAGGGGCAGATCGTTGAGCAAGCACCATCGATCCAGCTCTTCGAAGCACCGCAAGAGGACTACACCAAGTCCCTGCTGGCTGCCGTGCCGCACCTGGGGCGCGAAAGCGCCTCGGAGGGACTAGTCGAACGTCCGAACCAGGATGCTGAATTGCTGGTGGAAGCCAAGGGCCTGAAGGTGCATTTCCCGGGACGCCTCGGGGCCCCGGGCTTCACCGCGGTCGATGAGGTGGATCTGAAGATCCACGCCGGCGAGGTCTACGGACTGGTGGGCGAGTCCGGTTCGGGGAAAACCACCATCGGACGCAGCATCGCGGGATTGAACCGCATCACCGGTGGCTCGCTGAAGGTGCTGGGCTACGAGATGGCCCACTTCAAGGAACGCACCTTCAAGCCGCTGCGTGAGCAGATCGGCTTCGTGTTCCAGGATCCAGCGGCAAGCTTCAATCCGCACTTGACCGTAGGCGAATGCGTGGCCGAGCCACTGGCCGTGCACCGTGATCTGAACCCGCTGCAGACCCGCAACAAGGTGGCCGAACTGCTTGAGGCCGTGCAGCTTCCAGCCGGTTTTGCCAACCGCTACCCGCACGAACTCTCCGGCGGCCAGCGCCAGCGCGCGTCGCTGGCCCGCGCACTGGCCTTGGAGCCGAAGCTGCTGATTGCCGATGAGCCAACCAGCGCACTGGACGTTTCGGTGCAGGCCAAGGTGCTGGAGCTGTTCCGCGAATTGCAGACCGAACTGTGCTTCGCAGCCCTGTTCGTCTCGCATGATCTGGCAGTGGTGGACCAGCTGGCTACCTGGGTGGGCGTCCTGTTCCGGGGCACCTTGCTGGAAGAAGGCTTGGGCTCCAAGGTCCTGGCCAACCCGCAGCATGAATACACCCAGCGCCTGATCGCCTCGCTTCCGGTTCCGGACCCGCGCGAACAGGCGCAGCGACGCAAACTGATTGAACAGCTGAACGCCTCCTGAGCAGCTGGCAATCAAGGAACAACGGGCATGCCCCGGGCACGGTCAGGCACCGTGTCCGGGGCATGTCACCTTGTGGGTAATCCGTCATGCGAACCCGTAAACTGGTGATCATGAACGAGCCGAAGAACACTGAGACCACCCAGTCATTCGACCCGCACGCCAGCTCGTTGCAGGGCGAGGTCCAGAATGAAGTCCTCGAAGAGCTGTACGCCATCCGCGGCAGCATCGACAACTTCGATGCGCAGCTGGTTTTCCTGTTGGCTGAACGCTTCAAGGCGACCCAGCGCGTAGGGGTCCTGAAGGCCGAGCACCAGTTGCCGCCGAGCGACCCTAGCCGCGAGAAGGCGCAGATCGAGCGCCTGCGCGCCCTGGCCCACGAAGCGCATCTTGATCCAGAATTCGCCGAAAAATTCCTGAATTTCGTGATCTCTGAAGTCATCCGCCACCACCAGAACATTTCTGACTCGCACAACAATGACTGAGCAGGAACACGAGGCCGCTGAACGCCGCGATGTTCACGCCACCGCTTTCTGCCAGTTCCCGGGCAGCGACCCGTCGGCCATCCACGAAGTGGTGCGCGGGGAATTGGGAGAACCCAACCTCGCGGTCTTCCCGCAGCTGCCGGATCGTGGCGTCGGCGCCGATGCGGTAGGGCGCAGCGCCACCTTGCTGGCAGACCTCGGCTTCGATCTGCAGCCGCACGGCTGGAGGATCGGTGCCAAGGACGGTATCGATGCCCGTCGTGCCCGCAGCATCCTGCGCAGTGACGAGAATCTGCTAGCTGATGTACTCGGCGCGGAAGCGAAACCTGCCCAGCGCCTCAAGCTCACCTTGCTCGGTCCGTGGACCTTGGCCGCCAGCCTGTACCTGTCGAACGGGGAGCGGGTGATCAGCGATCATGGGGCGCGCCGCGACATCATCGAGTCCTACGCCCACGGAGCACGCGAGCATCTGGACCGACTGGCCCGCATTACCTCGCTGGCGGACTTCACTATCCAGATTGATGAGCCGCTGCTGGGCGACGCGCTCGACGGCACAATCAGTACCGCCAGCGGATACCGGACCCTGCGCTCGATCCCACGCGCCGAAGTGCGAAGCGCCTATGCGCAGTTCTTCAAGGTGCTCGCTGGCGAGGCCGAAGGCCAACGGGTCACCTCGCTGCTGAATCTGCCTACCCAGGATGAACACTGGATTGAACGGGTGGATCTGCTGCACCAAGCCGGTGCCGGCGCGCTGGTCATCGACCCTGGAGGCTTGACGCACCGCAAGTGGGAGCGGGTAGCGGGACTTGTCGAAGGCGGGGGCCGCGTCTTCTTGCAGGTGCTCGCCCCCGGAACCCGGGCACCAGGTGTTGTAGAAGGGGTGAACTCCATTCTTCGTCCTTGGCGTCAGCTGGGCTTGGGCTTGGGGCAGCTAGGTGCACTAACCCTGATGCCGCGTGGAGACTTCTCGCGCAGCAGCTCGGCGCAGGCCATCGAGAACCTGCGACGGCTGGCCAGTTATGCCCAAGCGTTGGAGCAGACACGCGTCGATGCGTAGCTAACTGCCTGATTCCTGCCGGTCACAGCCCGAAAAGGGCGGTTGATCATGTATCTTAGGAATAGTGGGGTAGCGGATCTACCCGGTTTGGCCAGTTGGCTGAAACCTCAAACCTACGGTTTCAGGGGGACATGGGATGAAGGCACGGATTTTAGTCGTTGACGATGACGAAGCGTTGTCGGAAATGATTGGCATTGTCCTGCAAAATGACGGCTTCGATGCCTCATTCTGCTACGACGGTTCCGGTGCTCTGGAAGCATTCCGTGAAGCGAACCCCGACCTGGTGCTCCTTGACCTGATGCTGCCTGGCATTGACGGCATCGAGGTATGCAAGCAGATCCGCGCGGAATCCGACGTTCCCGTCGTGATGCTCACCGCCAAGTCGGACACTGCCGACGTTGTCCGCGGGCTGGAATCCGGTGCCGATGACTACGTGCCCAAGCCTTTCAAACCAGCCGAGCTGGTGGCCCGCGTGCGAGCCCGTTTGCGTCCAAGCGAAACCCACGCCGCGGAGACTTTGCAAGTTGGCGAAGTGACCATCGACGTGGCCGGGCACCGAGTGACCCGCGGAACCGATGTCGTGTCGCTGACCCCGCTGGAATTCGACCTCCTGGTCACCATGGCCCGCAAGCCATGGCAGGTCTTCAGCCGCGAGCAGCTGCTGGAAGCCGTCTGGGGCTACCGGCACGCTGCAGATACCCGCTTGGTCAACGTGCACGTGCAGCGCCTGCGCTCGAAGATTGAAATTGACCCGGAGAAGCCGCAGATTATCGAGACCGTTCGCGGTGTCGGATACAAGGCTGGTTCGGCAAGTTGAGTTCGCACACGTCGACCGGTGCAGAGTTGGTTCCGGTCGATGTGCATGCCCAGTCGCAGTCCAAACCCGCCCGGTGGAGCAAAATCGAGCAGTGGATCAAGCGTCCCTGGCACACCGCCAAGCTGCGTTGGCAACGCCACCTGCTGTTCCGCACCGTCATTTCGACGCTGCTTTTCACTGCGCTGGCTTTGGTTGCCGCCGGCGCCTTCCTTTCCAACCAGATCGCCTCCACGCTTTTCGAAGAGCGCGTGAACCAGATATCCAAGGAATCGGAACGCGGCCTGGTCCAGGCCCGCTCCATTCTCGAATCGGCTTCCACCACCGATCGCGCCTCCACCCAGGCCCTGGTGAATTCGACCTTGGCTTCCCTGGAAGGCGATGGCGCAACCGTAGTCCGCGATTTCGTGCTGATGCCCATTGCCGGTGACCAAAGCCTTTATGTTGGGCCAATGGCTTCCGGTTCCCTGACCACCCGCGTGATCCCTGGCGATCTCGCGGAGCGGGTTGCAGGGGAGCAAGGCATCTATTGGCGTTCCATCGAGCTGGGTGCCGATACCGCAACCAAGCCCGGTCTCATTGTCGGCACCAAGGTACTGATTCCGCCTGGACGCGAGTACGGACTGTATCTGGTCTACGACCTGTCCAGCGTGCAGGATACCCTCGAATTCATCAATCGTGCGATGGCTTTCACCGGGCTGATTCTGCTGGCAGTGGTTGGCTTCGTTGCGTGGTCGGTCGCCCGTACCGTGGTCCGCCCGGTGGCCGATGCCGCGTATGTTTCGGAGAGGATTGCTTCCGGTGACCTCGACCGCCGAATGAAGGTCGCCGGCAAGGACGAGGTGGCCCGATTGGGGACGGCCTTCAACCACATGGCCCATTCATTGCAAGAGCAGATCACCGCATTGAATAATCTCTCGGCCATGCAGCAACGCTTCGTTTCCGATGTCTCGCACGAATTGCGCACCCCGCTGACCACCGTGCGCATGGCTGCCGAAGTGATCCACGATGCCCGCGAGGACTTCGATCCGCTTACCGCGCGGTCCGCCGAACTGATGTACAACCAGATCGAGCGTTTCCAGCACCTGCTCAATGACCTGCTGGAAGTGTCCCGCTTCGATGCCGGCGTCGCGGTGCTTGACCGTGAGTCAACGGACTTGAACGTCATAGCCCGCAAGGTTATCGATACCGCCACCCCGGTGGCTGATGAATACGGTTCGCTCATCCGCCTGAACGCGCCCAGCGACGGTTGCGTCGCAGAAGTGGATCCGCGCCGCGTCGAGCGTGTGATCCGCAATCTGGTGCTCAACGCGGTGGAGCACGGTGAAAGCAAGCCAATCGATATCACCATCGGCGCCAACCAGAGCGCGGTGGCGATCACCGTGCGCGACTACGGCATCGGCATGTCCGAAGAGGCGTGCAACCACGTCTTCGACCGATTCTGGCGCGCTGATCCGGCCCGTGCACGGACCACCGGAGGTTCCGGCCTGGGCTTGTCGATCTCGATGGAGGACACCAGGTTGCACGATGGCCGATTGGAAGCGTGGGGCAAGCCGGGGGTCGGCTCGGTCTTCCGCCTGACCTTGCCACGCAGCGAGGACCTGGAGATCGCTTCGTCGCCGCTTCCACTGGAACCGCCAGTTCCTGAAAGCCTGGCTACGGTGATTTTGGGAGACAGCTTCCCGCTGACCGGTGAAGTGCCAAAGATCGGATACACGCCGCTGGTTCTTGATCCGGATTTGGATGCGGATTCGCCAGATGACGATGTCACCAATCCGAACCTCGGCAGCAACGAGCAGAAGAAGGAAGGGGAGAGCTGATGCGGAAGAAATTCTTTTCCAGCCTCGCGATCATCCTTGCTGCTGCGCTTGCGATCTCTGGCTGCGCCTCGATTCCTAGAACTTCCACCGTCCAGCAGATTGAAGCCGGAACCGACACTAGCGGGGCTGAAAGCTACAGCTATGCGGCCGATGGACCGGCAGCAGGTGCTGATGCCAGGGCCATCGTCGAGGGGTTCGTCGAGGCTGGGCGTTCGGTATCCGAAGATTATGCTGTCTCCCGCGAATTCATGGACGCGCAGCTGAGCAACACCTGGCGCGGTGATACGCAGACGCTGATCTACGATGCCTTCAATGTGGTCAACGGGGCCGATGCGAACAAGTACACCATCCAGCTCGAAATCACCGGTGAAGTCGACGCGCATGGCGTGCGCACCGACTACCCGGATCACTCGACCCGTGCAGTGGATATCGAAGTCGCCAAGGTAGACGACGAATGGCGCATTACCAAAGCCCCGGACGGCACGATGCTCGAAGCCTCGACGTTCACCAAGATCTTTGCCGCGCAGACCCTGTACTTCTACGATGCGAGCTTCGCCTATTTGGTTCCCGACATACGGTGGTTCACCTCGGGTTCGGGCACCACCACGTCGATGGTGGAAGCCTTGTTGGCAGGACCAGCCCCGTACCTGCAAAATGCTGTCGTCTCCGCTTTCTCGACGGCCAGCGGACTGGTGCGTTCAGCGGTGCCGGTGCGCGATGGCGAAGCGACCATCGATTTGAACTCCAATACCTTCGCAGATGCTACCGACCGGAGCATCTTGCTGATGAAGCAGCAGATGGAAGCCACGCTGACCAGCCTAGCTCCGGTGGACTCGGTAAAGCTGCTGCGGGAGGAAAACGAAGTCAACCTTTCGACCGAAGACACTAACTTCGAGCCGGCTACGTCCAACCCCAGCACGCAGGATACGCTGATCGGCATTTCGGACCAGTACTTGGTCTACGTCAAGGGACTCTCGATCATTCCGGTGGGCGGCGTCCCGGATATTTCCGGATACAACCCACGGGACCCGGCCATGTCTCCGGTCGGCAATCGCTATGCCTTCCTCAACGGCCGCCGCACCCAGCTGTGGGGGATTGACGACAAGGGCAGCCTGCGCCTTTCGCTGGAGGGCGAGGAGCTCATCCAGCCGTCCATGGATCTGGCCGGCTGGACCTGGACCGCGGATAACGGGGCAGCTACCCCGATCAGGGCGGTCCCTGCCGACACCGAAATGAAGGGTGAAGCCCGTCCAATCGATGTGGCCTGGCTGGAAGATGCCCAGATCGATTCCTTGCGGATTTCCCGCGACGGCGCGCGGGCGCTGATCGTGGCAACCATCGGCAAGACCACGTCGGTTTACGTCGCCGGCGTGATCCGCGATGCTGAAGGTGTGCCCCGCGGACTCACGGATTCGCCAATGAAGATCTATCCAGAAGTTCCGGTGAATACCGCGCTATGGGATTCGGACAGATCCATTATTGTTGCCGAGCTCGGTGATGACCAAGCTGTTGAAGCGGCCCAGATCACCTTCGAAGGCGGCAGCGAGCACCTGCAGCTGCTGTTGGGCATGGTCGGCATCGCTACCGGTGTCGGCAGCCGCCGCGAAGTGTATGCCGAGACCAACGAGAAGCTGTATACCCGCGTGGGCAATTCCTGGCACGAGCTTGAGGATTTTGCCCAGGACGTCGCCTATCCCGGCTAAGCAGGACCTTGCTCCACAGCTCGTTGGCGACCAGACCGATCGACGCGGTTCATCGGCCAGTCTGGCCGTATGGAAATTCCCGAAGAGTGGCTGCGGTACTTCGATGAGCTGTCCCGCAGCAGGCCCATGCGCTGGCTGGGATTCGGCACCAGGGAAATCGCGAACTTCCTGCTTCCGGCCTGTTGCGCGGTCTGCGCCCGGGCAGATTTTCGGCTTTGCCCCGAATGCCGCAGTGAAATCCAACGCCAACTGAGCCTGCCGCCCCTGCCGGACACGCATCATCTCTATGTCGAGCTTCCCGCGCTCGGCCAGCAGCTTGCCGTTAGTTCCTGCGGCGCTTACGGCAAGGAGCTGGCTCGGGCTTTGCTGGCATTCAAGAACAAGCAGCGCTACTTCCTCGTCTCGCTCTTCGCCCCTTATCTTGCTGCCGCGCTGAACGCCGGATGCATCCCGCAGCGCGCGAATCTTCCTACCCTGGTGGTGCCGGTGCCCAGTTCGCTCAAGGCAACAGCGCAGCGTGGCTACTCTCCGGTGAAGACGATGCTCGACCACGGCTTCGCTCGCGGGCTGCTGTCGGCAGATCTAGAGTGCCGCACGCTGCTGCACTACCGCCTCGGTTCCGCCTTGGGCGGGGCGCAGAAAACCAAGAGCGGTTCAGACCGGCGCGGCGGCCGAACCCATTTCGTTGCCGAGCGTGCCAGCGCTAATGGCCAGCCGGTCATCCTGGTCGACGACGTCCTAACCACCGGTTCGACGTTGCGGCACGCGGCCATGGCCTGCCATGAGGCAGGATATGACGTCACCAGCGCGGTGGTACTGGCTTTGACGAGACCGCCAAATAATGCACCTGAACAGTAATTACGCTTACCGCGATCGGAAATTGTGAGCCCGGATACTTGAATCTTGGCCACGGTGGCATAAGGTGAAGTATGGGATGCATCACAGATGCAGCTAAAAGCCCATCTTCAGTCCGAAAGGATGGAACTTTCGGACTGTTGTGTCACCCGACTCCCTATTGGAGGACACCATGGAGCTGAACTACAGCGGACGCAACATCACCATTTCGGATCGTTTCCGTGAGTATGTTGACGAGAAAATCACCAAGGTTGACCAGCTGGCCACCAAAATACAGCGCATCGACGTCAAGGTCCTCAAAGAAGCACACGCTCGTGATCAGAGCACTGCACTGTCCGTTGAATTGACCGTTGTTGGCCGTGGCCCAGCAATTCGAGCCGAGGCTCGCGGCGCTGACAAGTTCGCGGCTTTCGACATCGCGTTCGCAAAACTGCTTGAACGCCTGCGCAAGGCCCGCGACAAGCGCAAGGTGCATCGCGGCAACCACACCCCGCTGGCTGTCCACCAGGCAACTGGCGGCCTGCCTACCGCATCGAGCGGCAAGTCGTTGGTTGAAGAAACCATCGAAGCCCAGAAAGCCGCGGAAGCTGCCGAAGTCGAGGCCAACGCCGAGTACTCGCCAGTGGTCATCCGCCGCAAGTCCTTCCCTGCAGAAGTGATGAGCGTTGATGACGCAGTGGACCGCATGGAACTGGTCGGCCATCCGTTCTACCTTTTCATCGATGAAGCCACCGGCGAGCACGCCGTGGTCTATGGCCGCACCCAGTACCAGTACGGTGTCATCTCCTTGGATCCATCACTGAACTCCAATGAAGAAGCCACCAGGGAAACTCGCGGCTACCGTGACAAAGCCTTGGCAACAGAAGGCTAGTCATCGGAACCACAACTAGCGTGGGCGGCCAACGCATTCTCAGCCTCAAGCAGGCACGAAGAATCGCGTTGGCCGCCCAAGGCCTGTCCAAGGGCAGGAAAGAACAACCCGTCACCGCGCGGAGAATCGTCAGCGCTATCGGCAGTATCGCGCAATTGCAGATTGACTCGGTGAACGTCGTTCGCAGGGCCCATTACATGCCGATGTTCGCCCGGCTCGGCGCCTATGACACCAAGGTGCTGGACCAGCTTCTGGCCAAACCGCTCAGCCCTATCACCGAATATTGGGCCCATGAGGCCTCGGTGGTCAGCTCCGAACTCATTCAAGACCTGCGGGTATGGCAGCGCCGAACCTGGATCGATAAATCAGATGGGTTCTCCGCCGAACAGCATGACCTCTCGGATCGCGTCCTTGAATACCTGTCCAATAATCCAGGCTCCAGCGCCCGGCAAATCAGCCAGGCTTTGGACGTCGCCCCGGTCGGGGAGAAAAAGCATTGGGGGTGGAATTGGAATGACACCAAGTTCGTCACCGAGTCCCTTTTCGCCCAAGCCAAGATCTTGACGCTGGGACGCAACTCCCAGTTTGAACGCCGTTACGCACTAGCCGCGGATGTGGTGGGCACGCAACAGGAACTCGATGCGGCGCAGCGGCACGAGGCCCTCGCCCGGCTGGTTGTCCGGGCCATGGATGCCCTTGGCATCGCCACCGCTCACTGCGTCGCAGAGTATTTCCGTCTTCCGGTGCGCGCGGCGAAAGAAGAGCTCGCCCAGCAGGCACGTGCTGGTCTCATCGAAGAAGTACAGGTTGCCGGCATTGCCGAGCCTTGCTATTTGCAGGCCGGCACCGAGATTCCGCGCAGGATCGATCCTGACCTGCGTTTGCTGTCACCTTTTGATTCGATGGTTTTCAATCGCCGCCGGCTGGAGAAGTTCTTCGGGTTCGAATACCGCATCGAAATCTACGTGCCGGAAAATCAGCGCCGCTACGGCTACTACGTTTTCCCGATGCTTTTCGGCGAAGAGTTCGTGGGCCGAGTGGATCTGAAAGCTGACCGGGCCAGGTCGGTGCTGCACGCAAAGCAGGTGCATTACGAGCAGGGTGTCGACGCCAGTGTCGAGGCTGGATTGCGAGCCGAGCTGGATCGCATGGCGCGCTGGCTGGAACTTGAACGAGTGGAAATCGGGCTGTGAAGGGCCTGTTGATCAAATCGCTGTTCGCTATAAGAACAGCGCAAATGGGATTGAAATAGCCAGATGTGCTGTTTTCCTCACGTAGACTGAAGACGCCAGAAATTACTGTGCTTGAGATATTGGGAGCTACCACGTGGCATCATTGCTAGAACGTATTTTGCGTACCGGCGACAAGAAGATTCTGAAGACTCTTCGTAAGTACGCCGACACGATCAATACGTTGGAAGTCGAAATTCGCGAACTTTCGGACGAAGAGCTCAAGGGTGAAACCGACAAGTTCCGCGAACGTTTGGCTAACGGTGAGACGTTGGATGACTTGCTCCCAGAAGCTTTTGCGGTGGTCCGCGAAGCCTCGGACCGGGTCCTTGGCATGCGCCACTTCGATGTCCAGCTCATGGGCGGTGCTGCCCTGCATCTGGGAAACATCGCTGAAATGCGTACCGGTGAAGGCAAGACCCTGGTCGCTACCGCACCGGCTTACCTGAACGCGTTGACCGGTGACGGCGTGCACGTGGTGACAACCAACGACTTCCTCGCCCAGTACCAGTCGGATCTGATGGGTCGCGTCTTCCGCTTCCTCGGTCTGACCTGCGGCTGCATTCTCTCCAGCCAGAAGCCTGCCGAGCGGCGCAAGCAGTATGAAGCCGATATCACCTACGGCACGAACAACGAGTTCGGATTCGACTACCTGCGCGACAACATGGCGTGGAGCAAGGACGAGCTGGTCCAGCGCGGACACAACTTCGTCATCGTCGATGAGGTCGACTCGATCCTGATCGATGAGGCGCGTACCCCGCTGATCATTTCCGGACAGGCTTCGGGAGATGTGAACCGCTGGTACACCGAATTCTCCAAGATCGTCTCGCGACTGAAGCGTGAAGACGATTACGAGGTCGACGAAAAGAAGCGCACCATCGGCGTGCTGGAGTCGGGCATCGAAAAGGTCGAGGACTACCTGGGCATCGATAACCTCTACGAAGCGAACAACACCCCGCTGATCGGCTTCCTGAACAGCGCCATTAAGGCCAAGGAACTGTTCAAGAAGGACAAGGACTACGTCGTTGTCAACGGCGAAGTCATGATCGTTGACGAGCATACCGGCCGTGCACTGGCTGGCCGCCGCTACTCCGAGGGCATGCACCAGGCCATCGAGGCCAAGGAAAACGTTGAGATCAAGGCCGAGAACCAGACTCTGGCCACCGTGACCTTGCAGAACTACTTCCGCATGTACGCCAAGATCTCGGGCATGACCGGTACGGCGCAGACCGAGGCCGCGGAATTCATGGGTACCTACAAGCTGGGCGTGGTGGAGATTCCCACCAATAAGCCAGCAATCCGCATGGACCAGTCGGACTACATCTACAAGAATGAAGTCGCCAAGTTCAATGCTGTGGTTGAGGACATTGCCGAGCGCCATGCGACGGGACAGCCGATCCTGGTGGGCACCACCAGCGTGGAAAAGAGCGAATACCTCTCCCGGCTGCTCTCCAAGAAGGGCATCCGCCACGAGGTGCTCAACGCCAAGCAGCACGCTCGCGAAGCTGCCGTGGTCGCGATGGCCGGCCGCAAGAACGCGGTGACCGTTTCTACCAACATGGCCGGCCGCGGTACCGACATCATGCTCGGCGGCAACGCTGAGTTCCTGGCCGTGGCCGAGATGGAGCGCCGTGGCCTGGATGCGGAGAACAACCCGGAAGAGTACAACACGGTCTGGGACGAAGTCTTTGACAAGGCGAAGGAAACCGTCGCCAACGAATCGAAGGAAGTTGCGGCGCTCGGCGGCCTGTACGTGCTGGGCACCGAACGGCACGAATCACGCCGCATCGATAACCAGCTGCGTGGTCGCTCCGGCCGCCAGGGCGACCCGGGCGAATCGCGTTTCTACCTGTCGATGACCGATGACCTGATGCGCCGGTTCAACTCCGGGATGGCCGAGCGCATCATGAACAACCCGTCGATGCCAGATGACGTGGCGCTGGAATCCAAGATGGTTTCGCGCGCCATTGAGTCCGCCCAGGCACAGGTGGAAGGCGTCAACGCCGAGCAGCGCAAGAATGTGCTGAAATACGATGACGTGATGAACCGCCAGCGTGAAGCGATCTACGCTGACCGCCGTTCCATCCTGGAAGGCGACGACCTCGAAGAAAAGGTCGGCCACTTCCTGGAAGATGTCGTCAAGGCAATGGTCCTGGAAGCGACCCAGGTCGGCGACCCGGACGATTGGGAGCTCAAGTCGTTGTGGACCAACCTCAAGCAGCTGTACCCGATCGGCATCACCATCGATGAAGTTCTCGAAGAGGCCGGCGGAGTGGGGCACCTCTCCGCGCAGTTCCTGGAACGCGAAATCCTCTCGGATGCCCAGTACCAGTACGAAGAGCGGGAAAAGCTTGTTGGTTCTTCCACCATGCGCGATCTGGAGCGCCGTGTAGTGCTCTCGACCATCGGTCGCAAGTGGCAGGAGCACCTGTACGAGATGGATTACCTCAAGGAAGGAATCGGACTGCGTGCCATGGCCCAGCGCGACCCGCTGGTGGAATATCAGCGTGAAGGCTACACCATGTTCCAGACCATGATGGAAGGCATCCGCGAGGAAAGCATCGGAACCCTCTTCAACTTGGAGATCCCCACCGGAGCTGAAGCAGCTGCCGCGCCAGTGGTTGACGAATCGGCGAAGCCGAAGAACCTGCAGTTCACCGGCCCGGATGAAGATGGCGAAGCCAGCACCACTCGCGCCCAGGCAACGTCGAGCAAGAAGAAGAACAAGAAGGCCAAGCGCAGCTAGATTAGCTCCACATCGGTCACCTGCCACCGTCCGTGCCAGGGCTCAATTTGCGGAGCATGTCGTAAACCCTGTTCTGAAAATTGCTGTCTGACATGAAGAAACCCTCCTAGAATCTAATCTAGGAGGGTTTCATGGCTTCTACTTATCTTTTTGACTCTTCGATTTGTGGATGTCATCCCTCATGGCTTTTTTCAACTCTGTCAGGGACTTTTTGTAGAGTTTTGATTTCTCGGAACCATCATTGTCTGTCAAGTTTGATCGCACTTCAGAGGATTTGTCCGTCACGCTAGCGGGTGCGAGTAAGTCAATACGGGCAAGCGTATTGCTAATGTTGTCCACCATCTTCTGAGCGTCTTCTACGGTCTTGTTCTCAAAGGTTGTCTTATTGAAAAGCGTTTGCACCGTCCGGATGAAATCGACGTATGCGATTAGCTTTTCCTCACGGAGCCATTGCCTGTGTTGGTGATTGTGATTCATCCGCGTAACAAGAATCGTCGCTAGCGAGCCAATCAAGGCACCGCCAAAAGCCCCACCTAGTACCGTCCAAAATATCTGCCAATCCATGCTCTAAGCATAGGAGAAGAAGTCATAGTCTTTGGTTTGGCGGGTTCACATTTGCCTTACTGGTGTTAGTTGCTGTTTGTGAGTCGGGTTTTAGCTTTTCGAATTGCACTGATGTGGTGGAGCTTGACTTCCTTGATGGGCATGTCCAGCTCGTAAGCGGTTTCAGCAAAGCTCTTCTTCTCCGAGTTGTTGTTACCGGCTAGGCCGTAATGAGTGGACAGTACTTGGACTTCGGAAGGAGTCAGGTCCGATTCGTCGCCAAGTTCCCTGAAGACGGCCTTAATCTGCTCCCTGACGACCTCCGGGACTTCCTGTGGGCCTTTGTTAATAGGGGAGGCTTCGAGGCCTTCTAGGGCTTCCGTGGTGAATTCGTCCAACCGTACGGAACCCCTTAGAACGTTGTGTACCTGTAGGAAGGTGGACGCGACCATATCATTCTTCGGAGCAAGCTCAAAGGCTTTAAAGATGTTACCCCCTGCCTTGGACATGATGTGGTTGTAGCGACGTATTGTCCGATCCGGGACCGTTAGAGCTTCGGTGGTGGACTTCTCATAGGAAAGCTCTGGAAGTAGCTTATTCTTTATGACTGATGACAAACGGTGATGTCGTGCCGGGTCGAAGGTATGGAGAGCTTCGACGAACGCGCCCTTACAGGCTGAATCACGTTCGTTCGCGTCAAGGTAGATAGCGTTCCTAGAGGAAGCGGCTCTAATTGCTGGTCGGTATGCCGTGAGGAGTGTTTGGGCGGCTTCGTTGTCTCCGGCTTTAGCTCGGGCAATAAGGGCCTTTTCTTCTTCGATATCGAGGGTGTTGAGCAAGTTCACAAATTCCTTTTCAAATAGTATTGACTTTTCATTACATCCATTATATCATTCGAATCTTTCACCCTTGTAAGATACCATCTCGTCAGGCACGCAAAAACCCCTAGATTTCAGGGAAATCTAGGGGTCTTCGGTTAGAGCTAATCCGTACCGTACTTCCGTTTGTCGGAATCTAGGTCGGTAAGAACCTCTTGGAGGAACTGTTTCGTTTCATCTTCGGGAAGTAGATGTAGCGTGTTTCGGATGTCTTCGAACCAGCGTTCCAGCTCCTCCTTGGAATCCTTGACGGATGGTTCCGGCTTGGTGTTCCGGAGGCGGTAGGGTGCGGAGATCTTTTGGTAGGTCTGCTCGGACCGGTCTCTCGGTGAAGTTGTAGATAGACCGGCCTCCTTGAGCTGTTCTGCGGTAAGAATTCTTCGTAGCGCATTACCCGTTGAATACCTCATGCGTGAGGCTAGTTTCTGGCGATCGTCGTGGGATAGGTTCAGGGAATCGAGAATGTCACCGAACCATGTCCGGTACCTGTAGCTTTTACCCATGTAATCCGGATCGCCGTTCGGCCTGTTGAAGTGTTCAAGGCGTGCCTGAATTATCAAGTCGGCAACCTCGGAGTTATCTTCACGGGGTTTGGCCGACGCTAGCCGTTTGGCAATCTCACGTTCGTAAACTTTCAACGGTTTCATGTAAAGACCATACCCCGGATAACACGTGTATCTAAAACTCGTTATCCGGGGTCTGGGGCTAGGCTCCTAAGCCTTCTTCGTCTACCTGCTCTTCAGCGTTCACGTTGTGCTTGGCTAGCTCGTTGGTTCCTAGACCGAGTAAGGCACCAATCAGAACCATGATGGTTTCATCCAAGCCCGGTACTAGGAAGCCTGAGACTACGAGAAGCGCGATGACTGCTCTTGCTACGCCGTAGATGTAGTTGCGGTTTCTGGGTTCGGCTAGGAAGCTCTTGATTTTCTGCATCTTTAGTCCTTAGGTATCTGCTTGGGCGGTACGGAGAGTCCGTTCTTGATCAATTCGTTGACAAGACGGTTGGTGTAGTTCTCCAGCTCGTCAATCTCGGTGTTCAGTTCAAGGATTTCCTTGTCATAGCGAGTGAAGAAGCGGGAGTCAGCGTCTAGCTCCGAGTTTCGGGCTTTGTCCTTGTAGTCGTTTCTGGCTTTGTACCAAGTGACATAACCGCCGGAACCGAATAGGCCCACGATGATTGCGATGATGATAGCTTCCAAAGTGGGCCTCAGTTCTTAGGTAATTTACGGAGCTTTCGGGCAACGTGGGATAGGTGGAAATAGCGTTCAATCATGGATAGTGAGGCCACAATCAGAAGCATGATGACAACGCCGGTTGAGATCCCGATCAGGAGGATTGCCGTGGTGGCACATAGTCCGGTAAGGGGGAGTAGTGAAACCCATTCGATGCGGTACTGGGAAATCATCACGGAAACGGCTGAGGTTGTTCCGAGTGAGAGGATTCCAAGTCCAATCCATGGAAGGGCACCGCTGAAGTAGAAGAAGAGTATTAGTCCCATGATTGCTAACACTGCGTAGCGAGCGAAGAGGCTCACTCGGTGTAGAACCGCTGAAAGTGGCGGCTCCACAACGTATGGGTTGGGAACGTTCGTCATCTTCTACTTACCGTTCTGACTGTTGAGGTAGCGCTGAAGGGCCTTGATGGTCTCCTTCTGCAACTTCCCGTCAATGAGCCACTTCTTGGTGTCTAGGTGGCCCTTCTTGGCTAGGAAGCTCTGTAGGGCCTTGATGGTGGCTGGACCCGGCTTACCGTCGATGACGTACTTATCGGCAGGGTAGTAACCGAGATCTTCAAGCCAGTCCTGAACATCCTTCCAACCGCGTACGCCGATTTTGCCGTCCCATTGCTTGTTCTGGCGTTTGCCGATTGCGTGTAGGAGGATCTGTAGGGCACCAACCGTGAGCGAACCGAAATCACCGTCAACGGCTAGGTCCGCGTAATCAGTTGGGAAAGTGGTTGAGCCGTTCGGCTTATTCTTGGCTGACTGGTCGGCAACCTTCGGCTTCGGCTTGGAAGGGGTTGAAGGTTTGGACGCTACGCCTCCGAGATTCCAAGCGTGGTTCTTCTCTGCGGCCTTGGTGTGCTCGATAGAGATGTGAACGTGCTTGGTGTGGGCGTTGGAGCCTTCGTACTTTCGCCAGCGGCTTCCACCCCAAATGCGGCGGTTATAGATCACGTAGGAAACTCGTGAGTCCTTGATTGCGGCGTTCAACAGTTCGTTGACGTTGATTCCGTCGATGTCCACATCGATTGCACGGACAACGCCTCCATCTGCGTAATCCGGGTTGTGGTCAGATTTGCGTGCGCTGTGTGATGCGTCGCCAATCCAACCGTCTGAGGATTTATCCCTCTTTGGGTACTTCTCGTTGAGCTGAGCGCGAAGCTTCACGAGTGATGGTGCTAGGTAATAAGTCATTTAGTGTCCTTAGGGTTAAGGAAAGGAACCCCTCCATGCGGAAGGGTTCCTTTCGGATAATTATTTGGTTGTGTTAGTTGCTGTTACTGGAATCGAGCTTCTAACGCTTCGAGTCTTGCTTCAAGGTCTCGGATCTTGTCACGCTGTTCCCTGACAAGCGGAATGAGCGCCGGACCAATTCGGTCGTAGTTCACACCGGACAGCTTCTTGTTTCCAAACTCGTCCCTGTCGTAATAGACGAAGGCTGTAGCCCCGGCTTCCTCAACTTCTTCAGCGACCAGACCCGGAGTACGGGTTAGGTCAGTTGGGACATCATCCATTTTGTTGTTCGGATCATCTAGATCATCATTTGTCTCTAGTGCCGTTAGATATTCAGCCAAACGCTCTGAATCACTGCGATCAAACCACCAGCGAGGGTTGACACCCAGAAGTGCATCAATCTGCTCCTGAGGGATGTCCTCAATAGATAGCTTGGCCTCTCTCAGCGAGGTCGCGCGACCCATATAACCGTTCGATGTGATGTACACGTTGGATGACGATGTGTACGTACGGTTATACAGACCCATAGACTTGATCGATGGTGAGGTGGTAGCGGTGTATCCAGTTTCGAAATCATTGATTTGGATAGCAACGTAGGTGTTGCCACCTTGTGCGCGACCTCTAAACTCACCTCTAATCCAAAGGTTACTTGTGACATCCAGCAACCCACCTGTAGCACCATCGATACCAGCGGAAAGCTTGATTGCGTTTCGTGCTGTGTATCCCGGAATGGATGGAGGACGGATTGTCAACGTTGGCGTAGTGTAGTCAGACCAAGGGTCATTATCGAACGCACGAATTGTTGCGGCAATGATCTGGTTTGGAACTTCCCATGCGGCGTAAGCACCCAATGTGTCGTTATCGATGATGAAGTTGTAGTTACTACCGGCACCGGCACCGTTGAACTGATACCTCGAACCAATGATATTCGCACCAGTAATGGTCATACCATCGATAGCATCAGCTTTGAGCTTGTCCGTTGTGATGGAACCTTCTACAATCAACTCTCCGGTGACAGCTTCCGAGATGTTGAGGTTGGAGAAGTCACAAGAAGAACCCGTAGGGAACCCTGCTTGAAGATACAAGCCCGGAATGAGGAACGTATTAGTAGCGTCGGCAGGGACCGAAACCTTGCCTTCCATCTTGACCCATGTGTTGGCCGGGATGGTTGAAACTCCGGTTGTCGTAAGCGAGTTGTAGACAGCCGAAGGGGACGTGAACACGAAGCCTGATCCAGTGTCCTTCACAAGTCGGTTGAAGACCGCAATGACACTGTTTGCCGATATGTTTACGGTTGGTCTAACCCAAACGGAAACCACGTATGAGCGCCCCGGAACTACCGGGAAACGTCGAACATCGTCTGCCCCGTTACCATAATAGCTACCCGTCTGGCCAGTACCCGCCGTAACGCGTACTCGGTTCGAAGAACCGTAGCCGCCTGTATAAGTGGTGAGCTGTGGTCCTGCGTTCCAACCTGTAACATCCTGCATGAGCGGGTCAGGGAATACGTTGGAGCCTTGGCCGATACGGAGCTTGTCCGCTGTAATCTCCTTAGCGGAGATGTGCTGAGCCTTGATAGCTCCAGCCTCAATCTTGTCAGCCGTAATCGCGTTGGCCTTGATCTTGTCTGACTCAACCGCGTTCGTGGCAATCTTGGTGGCCGTGATAGCACCATCAACAACGAGTTCTCCGGAAGACATCTGGATCAACGAAAGATTCGCATACCTCTGTGTGGTAGTGGTTCCGCTGGAGTGGTTCACATAGATATTGATATAGGCGGTCGTTGCGTCACTAGGCATATCAATTTCGCCTGTGTAGTCCACCCAACCGGTTGTGAGGGTCTGTCCGGAGATAGCGTAAGGGTTTCCCGTACCGTTGTTATTGATCTGAACAAAGAATCTAGATCCTGTTGCGGCGGCCTGTGCCTTGACCTTGAAGCGGAACCTACCACCTCCATTGACCTCGAAGACGGATGAACGGACGTTACCGGTACTGGTTACGCTCATGTAAGGGAATGTAGCTCCCACAACTCTTTGGGGGTTCCCGGATGAGTTGCCCCAACCGTCAAGGTCTGTCAAGAAGTTCGCATTCGGTATGAGGTTGTTCGTACCACCGATTACTACCATGTCGGCTGTAATCTTCTTGGACATAACAACGTCAGACCAAAGCTTGGTAATCACCGCTTCGTTGATTTTCGCCGTACCAGTCGTAACCAGATCCTTGACATCCAGCTTGAGGAACTGACCAACCTTGGCGGATAGGCTCTCGGAAGCGGTGATGTGCTTAGCTTCGATAGCGCCGTCAACAATGAGGGAGGCACCCTTCTTCCTGTAGAGGGAAGGGAGGTCTACGCGAACTCCGCCGGGCTGGTCTTGGCGAATGTAGACAAGAGCATATACAGCGGTTGCCGGAGCCTTCCCATCAATTGAAATCTTCTGCCAAGACCAAGTTAGGGGTGTAGCCGAAGATGTGATGGTGGAGACGTTTGAACCTGCGGCATTATACCAATAAATCGCTACACGCACACCCGGCATACTACCGGCGTAACTCCCACCAGCCTTGATGTAGGTAGAGAACACTAACTCTTCTTCAGGCTCAACCGTCCATCTACTGCTAAATCCACCGCCAACACTTCCGTTACTGAATTGCCATGTAAGAGTATTAGACCCCGGATTAACCCAATCAGCGTCCATAAACATATGGTCACCGTCCGCGACTCCAGCACCTTTCTGGAGTGTTGGGTTTTTTGGATTACCGTAGCCAGTGATATTGCTTCTAGACGAATCTAGGGTTGACACCATATCCCAAGGGAGTAGGTTCTCGCCTTGGCCAACCAGAAGTTGGTCTGTGGTGATCTTCCTTGAGCGGATGACATCCGTCCAGAGCTTGTTGATTACGGCCTCGGACATCGTTCCGGTGGTTGCGAAGAGGTTCTTCACGTCCACGGTTTGGAAGGCCGCTGTCTGTCCGGCAATGTGCTGGGCTACCAAGTCGGAAATGACTCCGGTCCCAACGGTCAACTTACCTACATCGAGGTTAGCGATTGCCGATGTGGTGATTTGGGAAGACTGCCAAGCGGAACCAGACCAATACCATTCACCGATGACATTCTTGGAAGCATCGATTCGACGCCAAAGGTCATTGACGTTCGTTCCGGTACCTGAAGGAGCGGAAGTGGAGTAGAAGACCTTGGACTTGGTACCGGCCATAGTCAATGCGTTATCTGCATTGGTCAGAGCTGAACCGGCTTTATCTAGGGCTTCCTGTGCCTTGGACTGAGCACTAGCGGCGGCGGTAGCGGCATCGGTAGCGGCTTTATCTGTGACCGCTACCCAAGCGGTGCCGTTCCAACGCTTAGGGGTGTTGGCTCCTGAGGTGGTATCAATCCATAGAGTTACCGCGTTCCTGTCTACAACTGCGGGAACCGTGCTCTGGATAAGAGCCTTACCCTTTCCGTTAGCGATTCCGGTAGCGGTGAGGGCATCTTGGGCGGCTTGGTCGGCCTTGGTCTGCGCATTAGAAGCGGCGGTAGCGTTGGCTTGTGTCGCTTGGTCAACTTCACCAATCTCGATGAATGCGTCATTAACTCGTTGCTCGGCTGTTCCGAGACGTGTTTCATGTCCGGCAAGATCGGTCTCCGCTCCAGACAATCGACCACGGAGTTCATTCCCAGTGGTTGTGATTTCTTGGTGAGCGGCTTCGATGTTTGCCTCAACGGCTGGGAGACGGACAGTCTCAAGGTTGTCCAAGTCTTCCCGCGTAGTGGTTATTGTTTGCTCGGCTTGGGCTAGCTTGTCGTTGAGTTGTTGAGCCTCGGTGATTACACCGCCAAATCTCTGGTCGATGTCGTCAAGGACTTCGGTCATCTCGATTGTTTCCACGAGAGGTGTTACCTCTACGGAAGCAATGTCTGATTCAAGGGAGCGGGAACCTGAGGTGGATACGGCAACGAAGCGTACGTAGTGGGTTCCGTATTCAACGGCAAGCGTGACTGAGCCTCCGCGTTGGCCGGTGATGGTTCCGACAAGGGTTCCTGCGCTGGACTCGAAATCATCGTCTGTCGAAGAGTGGACTTCGATCTGGAGAAGGTCCGGAGCTACGTATTCTTCGACGTAGCTACCATCCCAAGTTGCGGTGATTGTTCCGAGATAAGCGGAAACGAGCGGTGCTGACGGTTTGCTTGGTTCCCTGCCCGGAAGAACTAGTTGGTCTCCGGATTCCGTATTACCTTTCGGCCCAACGACATCGACAACGTTGCCCTCGGAGTCGGTGACAACTAGGTTACCTTCGGGAACGGATGAGTAGGGGAGTCTCGGCGCAATGTGGGAAGCTCTCTGGAGCTTCCTCAGGTCGGATAGTTCCTTAGCCAATTTACGTGCTTCAGGTGAGTTTGGATTAGACAACTTGTACCTCCAATTCGGCGGTGTCTGTATCGGGTGAGTAACTGATTCGCAAAATTCGGACCCATGTATCTAGGTCGGCCCAACCGGCATCTCCGGTAACTCGAATTTCGTCGCCGGGAGAGAAGGTCCCGAACTCTGCGAGTGGATGATTGATGACCGTGATTTGGTCGATGGTGCGTTGGGCCTGTGCCTCTTTGAGGAAGCGTTTTGCCTCGGAATCGGCTTTGGCCGTAGAGGTTGCTTGAGGAGCGGCCTCTACTACGACTTTGCGAAGACCTCCGGTGTTCGAGTGCTTTTCCTTACGGACTCGCTTCTCACCTTCACCGGCCCCCAGCACCAAAACCCCGGAAGCGTATTCTGTGAACTTGACGCTTGGGACTACGGAGACGTTCTGGCCGATTTCGAAGTAGATGTTGGTACGTCGTGCTCCGATAGGGTTACCCATTTGAAGGCGGTAGTGGATGTCATCCCCACTCCATGAAGAACGTTCGCGGTATTCGATACCGGATTGCTCAACCATGTCTCCAATCACTTTCTGGAGGTCATCGGTTTCGGACCAATCGAGGATCAGCGGTTCGGCTTCTTCCTCGGATAGGTCACGGATTTGGTCTTCGATGGTCTTGATTACGGTCTTCTGGTTCTTGACCTTTTGGACTGCGGCATCGTATGCCGTCTTCTTCAAGCGGTAGTTAGTTATCGCGGTCAGGATTGCGGCGGTGTTGGTGGTGATTTCAACCCAAGCCGTTCCGTTGTGATAGAAGATCTTTGAATCATCGGTGTCACGGAAGAGGTTGTTTTTGGCCGCTTTCTTCCCGGAAGGCTTGGCACTCTGTTCGAGGATTTCACCAACGGACTTACGCTTTGCGGCGGTGAAGACTGCCTTCTTGGCGACGGCTACTTGAGCGTTGGAGGTCTGGACATCCTTCTCAAGCTGTTCAAGCTTCCTCTTCTCGGCGGTTAGCTTGGTCTTAGCGTTGGTGAGGTTTCGGCCTTCCGGCTTACCTACCCTGACATCCGTCGTGATGGAGTCAATGGATACATCCGGGAGTGAGTCCGGGAAAGACAATAGGTAGGACCAGCAATCACGAATGACCTTTGCCGGGTCCGTCGAGATGTAGGTTTTCTTCTTGCCTAGGTACGGTTGCTCCGATGGGTAGACCGAGAAACCGCCAGCGGAGATGCTGAGAGTTTCATTCTGAATTTCAATGGTGTCGATGATTCCGGAGGAGATGATTTCTCCGTCTCGCTCAACGTGGAGCATAGTTCCGTATTCACGGATTGCGAGTTCTCCGTTGGGCTTTTGGAGAGCCGAATATTCGACCGGCAAAGTACCGGAGATGTCGCCGGGTGCGTTGATAGCGTCTGTGATGGTGACGTTGGTTAGTGGAACGTCTAGGTCGATGAATTCCTTGTCTGGGACGCTTTGAAGTAGGTATCTCCATTCGCTCATTGGGGTTCCTTTCTGAAAGTTAAATGAAAAACCCCAGCTCAAACGAGCCGGGGTTTTTACGGGCCTCTACTTATGAATGTGGCCAGTTATTATCCGTCTAGAAGATCATCGTCACGGGTCTCAAGGAAGCGGACCTGAAGACTCATACCGGACATGCCGTCCAATGAAACTGAGTTGGCTACTCCACCAGCTCGGCGTGCTTTCGGCACGAAGAGTTGGGAAGTTCCGCGCATTGCGGCTGGGATATAGACATCATCAACAGCAATCCAGTTAGCACGAGAGACATTGGTAGCGGCGGGAGTATCCCATTGGAACTTCTGTGTAGCGTATTGACGTTCGGAGGGTGCCTTGTATGGACCCCATTCAAGCCACGAAGAACCGTGGGCATTTCCTGCGGCATAGCGTACGCCTAACCATTCACAACGAATTTGCATCCTTACAGCCCAATCCGGGACCTGTATTGTCTGCGTTGCGGCGTTGATGAAATATTCTCCGACTTCCGACGTGGCGGTGAGGGTCTCCGATCCGGCTGTCACGGTAGGCATTGGGTACCAGACATCCTGAGTTCTAGGATTCGCTAGGTTCCTCAGGTCATTGACCATTGCGTTCGTGATAGTGCCGGTACTAGCCGGGAGTTTGATCAGTGCGAGGGCAATCGCGGGGTATGCGAGGTTGAGATCCTTGACCGAATTCGTGGAGGCCGGGACTCCCTGTACAACCTCTAGGCGGCAATAGGAGAAGTTGTTTACGTTTACCGGTGCGGAACCTTCGAAGGCGGTGTCCTGAATACGGAGAACAACTAGGTCGTTGCGACCACCTGTAGAAGAAGTGGCATTGATGGTGACTTCCGTCTGGGAGTCAATAACCCCGACATAGGACTGACCGTGTGCTCCGGTGTAGCGTGAAGGGATTGCGGCCACTCCTCTTGCGACGCGAACTTTTCCGGTAGGTGTGGGCATTGCTGAGACTTTCATATCTCCGGGATTTGCAATACCTGACTTGCCTTGGGTTGCTAGATAGGCCACGGAACGGGCTACAGCGGAATCGTGCTCAACACCTTCTTGAGATACGAACCACGGGACGTTGTTTACTGCCATTTAATGGACTTCCTTACGTGTGTTGTCTACCGCGTCTTGTGCGGCTAAAGCTTGGGTATAGGGACCTTTCAAATGGAGAAGACAGCCTCCCGGTGAAAGGTGTAAGCCGGGAGGCTGTCCTAGAGCGGTGGAATACTCACCCTCTACTAGTAGATGTGGCCAGTATTAGGCTTGTAGGCCTGTATAAGCGTCTGACCAACGGACCTCAACCTTGGATAATGCCGTTGAATCGCTTCCGGAGAAGAACCACTCTGACTGACCGGCTGGAAGGGTCAAGGTTGACAGTCGGGTTCTCGTGGGGAGTAATCCCGGAACCGAAGAACCGTTCCTCTTCTTGACTGTTCCGAGTCGTGCATCAATCTCAATCCAGTCACCTTGGGCAATGGAGGTGCGAAGACCGAACTCCTGGCCCTTGGAATTCCTCAGGCGGGGTTGGCTAATCGGTCCATAGAACCTAGCAACCATCGGACTCGGGCGGTCTCCGTCATTCGTGATGAATCGAGCGGATTCCCCGGATGAACCTGAGGAGGTGAGAGGGCTTACTAGCGGTGCTACCAAGCCTCCTCGCTTCTCAGGGACATAGGTCAGAGTGGTTGAGTTCTCGGACCCGGAGTAGTGGTTGGGGTCCGTAACGGTGAAGTCTGCTGTAATGCGACCAACACCGAGACGCGCTAGGACATCCGGAGTGAGTCCGGTGAATGCTCCCGGCCTTCCGTAGACCCTGAACCACTTCACACCGTCCATCGAGTAACTAAGTGCTACCGGGACGTTGGAGGTAAGGCGAGTTGATGCCTTCTTCCATTCACGTTCCAGCTTGTTTGCCTCGGCCATAGCTTGAGTGAGGTTGCTCTTGTTCGTCACTATGTCGATGGAGATGGTTGAACCACCAAGCCAGTCCTTACCAACCAACTGACCCTCACCATTGGGACGGTCAACATAGTTGGTACGAAGCTCGGTAGCTCCGAACTGGAAGTCCTCGATGATGAGAGATCCGGTTGGACCTCCAAGTTGGACGTTGCCAATTTTTAGAAACATTTAACGCCCTCCTCGGCGGTTGATACGAACTTGATGATTTACAGCTCCAACGATGTCTTCCGCTGTAGCGGCTGGCTTCGGAACCGAGATGTTGTAGGTGTCACCGGATGGTGTGGTGAGATTACGTTGAGCGTATGAAGCGAGAGTTTGTAGGTCTCGGTTCTGCTGATTCGTGTAGATCGCTTCCGGCTTCTTGGTGAGGTTGGAAACCATCTGCATCTGGCCCGGTGCAAGAACACCTCCGCTATCGTAGAGTGTAGGTTTTTCTACGAGACCGCCCTTGGCGTAATAACCGTGGCTCTTATGGAACTTCCAAGCCTTCTCCGGATCGCCGTAGCGTTCGCGGATGTAGTTCAGACCCCACTTGGCTTGACCCTCCGGGGTACTTTCGAGGGCACCGTGAATGGAGGTCATCTTCTGGAAGAGGCCACGAGCTGAAGAGCTTGGATTAGCGGCATTCGGATTCCATGAGGATTCCTTGTTGATGATCTTGGAGAGCGAGTCCCAGAGACGGCCTGAACCCCAACCGTAACCATTGGCTACGTTGCGAACCTGTGCTTGAACCTCGGAATCCTTACCGTTGAAGAAGTCTTTTACGTTCGAGAATGAATCCTGAGCAAAATCACCCATAGCTTCCGCTTTACCCTTGATCCAGTCGATAGGACCGTTCACGAGTTTTCCGAGAGCACCGGAGGCAATTTGACTAAGCATGTTGCCGGAACCGAACTTCTCGGTGAACTGTCCAACGAACTTGTCCTTCAGATCGAAGAGACCTTGAAGAGGGTTCCAACCTCCACCACCGGAACCGCCTGTAGGCATGATTCCGGAGTTGATGTAGTCGAATGGGTTGACCGGCTTCCCGTTGACCCAAACTTCCGAGTGGACGTGTGGACCTGTAGAACGTCCGGTGTTACCGGAGACCGGAACGCCCTGCTACTGCATTCCAACCGGCTACTCGAACGGTACCGTCTAGAGGTGCGTGAACACTGGTGTTTTCACCGATTGCAATGTCGAGTCCCGCATGGGGGTAGCGTCCACGAGAATCACCAAAGCGACCGGTGTAGCGTCCACCGTTAACCGGACGTACGAATCCACCCTTGGCAAAGCCGGGGAAGGTTCCGTACTGGTTGAGGTGGTCTAGACCATCCATACCGATTGTGCGGCGTAGACGGGAAGTCGCTTCCTTACGGATGACGTACTCTCCAGCGTGGACGGTTCCGGCTTCTTGGTACTTAGTACCCGGTCCGGTGTAACCGCCTGTAGCGAATTCCTTGATCTTATCGACCTTGGGAAGTCGGAAATTCTCCGGAAGTCCGAGAGTGTCAGCTACCTTGTTGAAGGTATTACGCAATCCTCCATAGACCGTCTCGATGACGAAGTTAATGGGTGTGCGTGCGATGTTTCCCAGTTTTTGCCAGAACCCCTTGATGGAATCCACACCGCTCTTGAAAGCATTAGGAATGGTTTCCGTGATGAGCGTCTTGACCGGAGTGAAGACCTTTTCGGAGACCCAATCCCAGACACCCTTGAAGGCACCCTTGATGGATGACCAAACGGATTTGATCTTGTCTACAGCACGCTGGAACATCGGTGCTACGGTGTCGCGCATGAATGTTCCGACCGCGTTGAAAACCGGCTTCAGGAGAGTATTCCAAACCCACTTGATAGCATTTCCGACCACTTGGAAGGCAAGCTTCAGCGCATTGAAAGCGGGACGTAGGAGGGTTTCCCAGACCCACTTGAAGAATGTTCCGAGTGCTTGGAACGTCGGCTTCAACACCTTGTTCCAGACGAAGAGAATCGCGGGAGCCAAGACATTCTTCCAAATTGCAATCCACATCTTGATGTAGAGCATCACTGCCGTAATGACTACGGCTATGACAACCTTGATTGCGTTGAAGACAGGGAGGATAACGTTCGAATAGAACCACTGGAAAATTGGAACAAGCGTGTTGGTGATGAAGTTTCCGATAGCGGCGAAGACTGGTTTGATGCCGTTGTTCCAGATGCCTACGAAGAACCCTGAGATAGCGGTCCACATACCGATGAAGAAGTTTCGGAAACCCTCATTCGTCTTCCATAGGTAGATGAATCCGACCACCAAAGCGGCGATAGCGGAAGCAATCAATACGAAGACGTTAGCCTTCATGACAATGTTCAGCGCCTTGAAACCGTCTTTGAAAAGCCCTACCGCTGTATGGATTCCGAGAATCATTGCGGCAATACCCTTGAAGGCTAGGAACGCTCCGGCTGTTGCCGCTATGGTCACGGCTAGAGGCTTGAGCCAAGCTTGGTTATCGCTTATCCACTGACCCATGTTTTGAAGGGCCGGGATGACCGTGGCTCGGATGACCTCGACAATCTTGGTCATAGCCGGGAGGAAAGCCGTTCCAGCGGCAATCTTCATATTGGCTACTTCAGCGTTGAGCCTCTGTTGCTGTCCCTGTAGGGTTTCCGATTCCTTGCCAAAGTTGCCTTGGGCATCCGCGGATTGTGCGTAGAGAGCTGATTGAACGGCCAGGGCCTTGGCTTCACCTTCGAGCTTCGGAATCTTACCGGCTGTTGCCTTGTCGAAAGCACGTTCGGCAGAGTTCAAGGCGACTTGGGATTTGGCCGCTTCCATCGAGTCTTTGCCGTACTTGGCAACGGTCTCGTTGTGCTTCTTCTGGGCAACCTGCATCTTGGTTGTAGCGTCGGCAACTAGGTCGGCATCCACGATTGGCTTGATAAGACCCTTGGATAGGGCCTCGGCTTCAAGCGCGGCGGCACTAAGGGTAATACCGTACTTCTCGATTGGGTCCATTTCACCCTTGAGGGCACTGGATACCGCTTCGATAGCTTCCTTGGTAGTGCCACCGAACATGGATGAAAGGTCAGCACCGAGAGTAATGAGGTTCGAAGTCTTATCCGATAGCTCATCCATCGGTGTTCCAGCATTCTTGAGCTGAGCACCAAGCACGGAACCGAGTTCATTGAACTCATTCTTGTTAAGGCCCACATCGACAGCGGCTGAATCGGCTTTCGAATGCATCTTCCCGGCTTGATCCTTGAAGATGGAGTCAATCGCACCAACCGACTGTTGGTAATCACCGGCTAGCTGGATAGCTTCCTTCATCTGACCGATGACGGCTCCGAAAGATACGGCGGCGATAGCTCCGGCAAAGGCACCGGACATGAACTTTCCGAGTTTGCCTAATCCACCTTGGGTGTCTGCGGCTTGGTCCTTGACGGACTTCAGACCCTTCTTGGCTTTGTCGCTTGATGAAGTATCAGCGAGTTCCTTGTTGGCTTTGTCTGCGGCAACCTTAAGCTTGTCGTTCGCTGTTGCAAGATCCTCGGTGCTGTTCTCCAATGTGGAGGCGCTTCGAGCGGAGTCTTCCTGAGCCTTCTTCAGAGCGAGTTGCTTCTGACGGACATTCTCTTCAGCTGTTGCGAGCGCACTAGCCTTGGCTTTTCCGGATTCGCGGGTCTCGTTGAGCTTGAGTTCGGCAATTTCCAGCTTCTTGAGAGCGTCGGTTTCCTTCTCGGAAGCTCTGGAGTTGGCTTCCTTGGCGGCTTTTAGCTTGTCCTGTGCGGATGCGAGATTCTTCTCTAGAGCCTTGACCTCGGATTCAATGGACTTCTTCTCACCGGCAAAACCGGAAGCCACACCCTTACCAAAATCGGCTCCGGATTGTTTTCCTAGGCCCGGAAAGGTATTACCTAGTTGTTTCTTGATTTCAGAGTTGAACCCGGTCATCACAGGAATTACGTTCAACTGTGCGAAGCCCATATTTAGAGCTGACATTTACACTCCTTAAGTGTTTGTGAGTGTGGTTAAAAGAAAAAGACCCAGCCCTTCCGCGTGGAGAGGCTGGGCCTTTGGGTGTTATTCGGTGTTCTTGAAGAACATCTTCTTCATCTTCTGGAGATTGCGTTGGGAGCGTTCCTTCTTGGCTTCCTCAATGGCTGTGACAGGTCTCAATGCCGGTTTTATTTGTCGGCTCTTACCGCCGTTGGCGTTGACTGTGGTTGCAATCATTGCGTTGATTCCGTCCTCGATGTTCGCCAGTTGATAGTTGAGCTGGCTATAACCTGCGAGAGGTGGAGGGGTTGGCTTAGCCGTTGGATCGAAGTCCGGATGGTTGACGATTTTCTCGGCCTCTTCCTTGTCATTGAGGATTGCGGCCATGAAACGGGAATGTTGGGGAAGTCCATCGATGAGCGCTAGGAGATGTACCCAACGCTTTTTACGGAAGAGGTCTGCTAGATCGACTCCATACACCTCTTGTAAGTCAGACCTGAGTTGAGGGCTGAATTTTTCGAGGAGGTGTAGGAGTCTCGTTATTCCCCCGGTGTACCGAATGAAGCGGCGTAGTGTTCCGAGACAGCCTGAGCTAGGGTCATCATCTGACTCATGGTCACATCGGCATTCTCAAGAGCGGCGTAATCCTCTTCGGAAAGCCACTCGGAGAAGACCTCACCAACGGAGGCATTATCAGCGGTCATGACGTTCATGAAACGCTGGCTTTCCTGCCACCTCATCCCCATTGGGTTCGGGAAAGTGATTTCGGTTCCGTCTGCGTCGATGACAGCGGTAAACGGCTTGACCTTGGTTTCCTTCTCAAGGTGGTCAAGTAGGTTGAATGATGCTGGGGCTTTCTTAGCCATGTCGGGTTCCTATCTTTTAGAGGTTTTGGTCTTTTACTTTGCGTCGGCTTCTGGAGCCTTGGTCTTTGCTTTAGGTGCTGGGGTTTCCGTGGCCTTGACGGCCTCGGGCTGAACTAGGGAGTAACCACGGGCAATGAGCGTCACTTTCTCGGTAGGGGAGACAGTGCGTACGGTGTGGTCACCTTTTCGGAGTACGAATTTCTGCATGATTTCCTTGGTCGGGTTAGGGGAGTGGTGGACCTGTTACCCGACGAAACAGGCCCACCAAATCTAGGGAATACTAGTGTTAGTTGTCGTAACTAGGCGATCTTCTCAACGGTGTAGACATCCATTGAAGTACCTAGCGCTGAATCGGTTTCAGCGTTGAAGGTTAGTTCGAAGGTTTCTGCGTCAGCGGCTGACCAAACGGTTTCCGGTACGGAGGCTAGCTTCACCTTAGGGAAGAAGCGTGCCTGATAGGTATCAGTAGTGGAGTCCTTGGCAATTACCAATAGGCGGTAATGCTTGTGCTGTGGTAGCTCCGGTACGGAAAGCTTGGTTTCACCAGTTGCTGAGTTAGTGGTAATGGCCGCTTCATCCACACCGTGAACGATGTGGAGTAGGGACTTACGGAGAACTTCGAGAGCTGAGAAGGATACTTCACGGCTAGCCTCGGTGGTGTCCTTGCGAACTGCGGAAACGTAACCTAGGGCACGTACCTCTTCCTCGGAGCTATCGCCTGAGAAAGTAACGCCGTCTTCGGTGATCATACCTACAGGTTCGTAACCTACAGGCAGATCCTTGATTTCTTTGGTGGTCGGATCAACGATGCCGTCAATTGGTGCGGCTGTGTATGGTGCTAGGGCAACGATTGCTTCGAGACCCTTGAAGATGTTGCTTGAGTCATTCTGTGACTTGATTTCTGAAAAAGACATGGGGTTCCTTAGTGTCTATAGGTAATGAGATAGGTTCCGGTGAACTTGTTGATTTTGTCGTGATCGAACGGTTCGTGGGACATCGGAACCTCGACTTCTATCGCGTCGATGTTGCCGAATGAGGTTTGCTTACAACCCGTAAGGATTTCTGAAGCTTGGTTCGAAAGATTTCGTACGTAGTCATAGCCGGTGGCGTAGATATCCACTTTGATTCGGTCAATTGATTCCCACGAGCGGCCTGTAGGCATTCCGGGGAGTTGGTAGATATGAATCTCTGACCCTTCCTCGGCTATATCGTCTCCTAGGTGGAAAACGGTTGTAGCTACGGGAGTCAGTAGTTCGTCTAGAGCGTCTAAGGTATGCATTATTTACCGTCCATCCTCTGTCGAAGTAACTTGAAGAAGTTTTCCTGTTTGGACTTGTGAACGTAGGCCGCGTAAGGGGTCTTATTCACGATGACGGCACCTGCGCGTTTTTCATTCTTGCGACCACCTTGAACGGTTGCCGGTTCCACTGAGAAACCTCTTGCGAAGCGTCCGGTACCCTTAGGAGCTGTAGCTTTTGCCACGGCCAAACCCTGCTGGGCTTTCTTGACACTTGCTTGCTGGATCTTTGAACCATTGAGGAAGGTGCTCAATGCCTTGGAGTCGATATGAAGTTCAATCTTCTTTGACATGTGGACTACTCCTTCCTCAGGTTTACTTGGGTCACCAACGGCCAGTAGATAACGTCACCGTCAACGGCCCAAGTGGTGTTTGGAAGGGGAGTACCTTCCGGAATTCTGATTCGGTCGGTCTTTAAGACCTTGGCATCATGGTTGAAATAGAGTGTGGCGCGGGTCTCTGAAACGTCCGATAGATTGTCCAACTCGGATTTTGGGTTGAGTGCTATAAGGCATCCGTGAAGAGGTGTTTCGGTTTCCGGAGCGTTATTACCTCGGCTATCCTTACCACCGCCTGAGATGAGGGTTGCTGTGAATCGGAATCGATCAAGTAGCATCGGACCTCCTTAGAACGGTTCGAGATAGAAGGCCTTGCCCTTACGGGAGTTAGCCTTTGGGAATAGGTTTTTCAACTCTTCGATTTCGTGCTTCATGAAGAGGCCACGGTCTGTTGACTTGTTGTCGATGGTCTGCGACTCGGAATAAGCTCCGGTAGATACCGACTGTTGGACAACGGCTCCGGAACCTGTCTGGGCACTGCGGAGGATAACCCTACGAAGAATTGCGGACGCGGCTTTAACCTGTGGTTCGGTTAGTTCACCGTAAAGTTCCGGGACTATGGCACCGGCTCTAGCCATGGCATCCCCGATAAGGATTGTGGCCTTGGCTTCGGATAAGGTTCCGGATTCATCGAGTGCCAGAACATCGTCAATGTTGATTTCGAGAATCATTAGGCCTCCTTCTTGGCGGGGGCCTTCTTGGTGCGTGTGGAAGGTTTCTTAGCCGTGGCTTTAGGGGCCGGCGATTCAATAACCGCCGGCTCCTGTACCGCGAAACCTGACTTGATGAAAGAATCAACAAGTTCGTCTGAAACCCTCACTAGACCACCATTAGGGGCTGTTAGGGTCTTCATCATTACGGAGTTACCGGGGTCTTTACGACTGCGAAGCCGTTAGGGTCGATAACGACACCACCAATCTTGGCGGTAACCTGTAGACCTACCATACGACGTTGCCAAAGGTTGTACTGTTCACCCTTGTAAGAGATGGTTGCCTGATCGGAAACGCTAACCTCTAGGTTTTCTGCGTAACCTGCGTGTAGTAGGTTGAAGTCACCAACTACAAGGTCAAGACCAGCCTTACCGATGTTGCGTGAAGCGTGGGCTGGGTAACCTGCAATAGTTAGGGAACCAGCGGCTAGGTTCGGAAGACCTACCTGAACTTGATTCACGACTTCTGCTAGGTCGATTGCAAGCTTGGAATCGTAACCCATACCGGTCACGTCATAGTCGGCTCCGCCAACGGCCTTGATTGCGGCGCGAATAGCGGTGTTGTAGTCACCACCCACAACCTCAATCTGATTGGTGGTCTGGTTGATGTTGGTCTGACCTAGAACGGCATTACCGCGAACGGTCTTACCTGCTAGGAAGATTGAGTCATATGCTCGTGCAACTGCGTTGCGTAGATCTTCCTCAATCAGTTCGAATACGCCTGAAGGGTTGCGGCGTGCAAAATCTCGGCTGACCGGAACGATCGTGGAGACCTCAATTGGCGAAATTTCCTTGTGGCCTAGTGAGATGTCTGAAGTACCGGATTCATCGGTTTCTCCAACGACATCTAGTTCAATTCCGCCGCCGTAGATAGGTAGTTTTTCAACACCTAGCTTGATTGGCTTGCGGGTGGCTAGCTTACCGATTACGGATTCCTCGAAGCCCTTTAGAAGGATTGCGTTGGAAATCTCGGTAGGGACTAGAAAATCATTGTCCTTGAATGACTGGGACATTTATACTCCTGTAGATTATTACGACTGTTAGTTGCCGTTAGAAAGTGAATAGTTTTCGCGCGAAGGCATCACGCGAGTTAGGTTCTGAATGACCTTCAAGGTCCGACGTATTTGCGGTGACCTTAGGGGCTTTGGGTGCGCTCTTAGCGGCTAGACGTGCGGCCTGTGTTCGTAGGCCGTCTTCGTCGGTTGCCGTGAGAAGAACTTCCGCGTCCTCCGGATCAAGGGAGAATTCGGCAATAATGTTTGAGCGGAGGGCCTGTTCCTTGGAGCTGTTCAGCTCGGCCTCAAGTTCGGCAAGACGGTCCTGAGCTTTCTCAAGCTCGGACTTGTTTGCGTCTTCGATTTCCTTGATGCGGTCAGCGGCGGATTTATTTTCCTTGGCTCGGGTTTCCCAAGTGCGTGAGTGGGATTTCCATTCCTCAAGTTCCTTCTTAAGGTCTTCAATCGTTGGCTCAACGGTCTGGGTTTCGATGTTTTCCGTCTCCTCTGAGGTGGTCTCAGCGGTTGGGGTTTCATTTGATGACATAGCTTTTCGCCTTCGTCTAGTAGTGAATGCCTGTTCAGGCTTGGACCCACCTCGAAAGGGTGGAAGTTAAAAGGAGGAGCGGTCCCGGCAGAAAGAGAGAAAAGGACCGGGACCGCTCGAAGCCTCGGAGCGTAGCTCAACAAGGCGGTCTTGAAAGTTAATGGTGAACGCGGCGTAGAAAGGAAGAAACACCACCGCGTTCACGGTGAAGGGGTATAGGAACCCCATAACCCGGCATGGAGGCCGGGAGTCTAAAAAGTTTTTGGGGGAACCCGGTCAGACTGACTGTTGACCGGGTTCCAGCTAAGGAGATATGAGAGCAACCAGATGAAAAGAACCTCTCATATATGTATGTGGCCAGCGATTTTTTAAAACGAATCCTGAATCTCTAGATACTTCGCATACTGTGTATTTTGGTCGTATCCGTCGATTTCCAAACCCTCGAACAGCGGTGTGACCTTGCAAAAGCACTTGTTATGGAACTTGGTTCCGGCTCGTGCATTCTCCTTGGTGGTGAAGGTCTTAGAAGAGAGCATGAGACAGAAACTACAGTTGTCCTTGCCAGTGGAAGGAACTCTGACGAAACCCTTGGTCTTAGAACCCTTGGCGAAGGTATTCTCCGTTGTAGTTCGTCGGGACTGTTCGAGAACCAAGCGTGAGGTCAAACCCTCCAGATTGCGGAAGGCTTCATCCGGGTTTGAATCTGCTCCTCGGAAAATCGGTTCAATCAGCCTTCGAGCATGTGCGTTGATTCGCTCGGTTTCCGGACCGTTGGCAAGGCGGGAAGTGAATCTCCCGGAGACCCCTGCCATGGCTCGGATTTCCTCGAATCGGGTAGCGGCTTGAACAGCTAACGGCTCACCGTAGGTCTGGATTAGTGTCGGAAGATACTCTTCTAAAACCTGTCGCACCGTTCGACCGTCATCCGGGTTAGGAATCATTGACCAGAGGTCTCCGAGATCTCTAAGGGCTTCCGCAACAATCATGGATTGGAATCGTCGGTCAACCGCTAACTCTAGGACGGCCATGGCTAGGCCTCCTCGCTACGGATGGTGACAGGGTTGCCCGGAATGAATTCGACTCCGCTTAGACCAACGATTTCGGCGGCACTTTCAGCGGTGACACCGGCTCTACGGAGTAATCCGAGTGAGTCAGCCCTAGCGCGAAGAACTGCGGCTTCATCCTGTGCTGTAGTGTCCTTCTCCGCTGTTGGAGATGTACGGCTCTGGAGAACTTCAACCAGCTTCGATGGTGCCTGTGCCTTGGCTCTGTCCGACTTGATGCGGACAATATCGGCGGCTGAGAATCCGGTACGTTCCAGAACAACGTCGTATGGGCTTTCGAGTACCCCGGAGGAGATGATCTTGGACATTGCGTCCGCTTGGCTCGAAAGGCTTGGCGTGGAAGGGTCGGTCCAGAGTGTAGTGATAGAACGGACATCTTCAGGGAGGCCTTGGTCATTGTGGAGTTCTAGCGCTGTGACAATTGCATCTTGTAGTCCGTCATCGAAAGTGCGCTGGGAATCACGGCAGATGACCAAAAGTTCTTCCAACTGCGCCTTGACCGATTCCGCGGAATTCGGATTAGCCTGTGATGTGTACCCAAGAGCGGAAGCGGGAAGGTTTGAAGCCCCTGCGAAGTTGTTGGTTAGCTGTCGAAGCGTGGCAAGGTGTGGTTCCGGTGAAGCGGCTGAGAACTGACCCACTTCGACGTTCTCACCATCTTCCTCGCGGGAAGGCATATTCATAACTCGGCCCATCATGAGTGACCATTCATTTACCATTTCGCCGTTTTCGTCCATGAACATTTCAGGTTCAGCACCCAGTAAGTAACGCTGTGGGCTAGAGAAGAACTCGGAAGAAACTTCGAGACGGAGCATGGTTCGAAGTGCCTGTTGGGTGAGGCTCAACATAGCCTTCGTGATCCTCGAACGCCCGAATGGTTGAGCCAATGAAGGGTTGTAGCGAACCGGGAAGACTGGAGTCTTCCCAAGTGGGTTCCTATCAATCTGTACTTGCCATACTCGATCAACATAAGACAGGTTGACGATGACTGCGGAGTTGGCGAAGAAGAGGCGAGTTGGAGAACCGTTCTCCTCGTCAAGGATGACAAGTGCGCTGGATAGCTTTCGTGAGTTAGCGCTCCAACGGCCTGTAGCGTGTGTGGCGGCTACGGGACGGATGATGGTTTTGGGTTCGCCAAATACTTCGTTGCCTTGGTAGACCATGAGGAATGAAACCCCGTGTAGGAGAGCACTCGTGAACATGGAAGATGATTCAACAAGAAAGTTGTTCTCGTTGAGAATCTGCTGAAGTCCAAATTCGTTGAGATCCGTCTCTGGGGCAACAAAGCCCTCCAGCATTAGTCGGCTCGAAACCGAGTCAACGGCTTTTGAACACCAATCGAGACTGATGTCTAGATTTCGCATGGTCGGTGGGACAGCGACACCTAGATCATGGATTCGGTTCTCTCCGTCATAGTATTCTTGCTTCTCGGCGCTCGTTGATCGGTGAGCAATGATCCTGTCGTGGAGTGCTTTGATTTCTGTGTAGTACGCCTCTGGGAGAACGCCTTGTAATGCTGTCAATGACATATTTATTCCTTAAAGTTATAGGTGTTAGTTGCCTTATCTCAGGCGAATAGCGCGGCCCATTCGTGGGCTTCCGTCTGCTGTGGAGGTGGTCTTCTTCTTACGGACCTTGGATGATTGGCACCCCCACAGAGCGAGAGTGGCGCTTACAAGCGGAGTGATGTCCGAGTTAGTGGTGGCACGGCTCCAGAGCCAACCTTCACCCTTGGCGCGTTTGCGACCTGCGGCCACGGCTCGGTTCAGGGTCGGCTGCGAGCGGTGAGACAGTTTTCCTTGTTCAACCGCGTCATAGAACTGACCACATGCGGAAAGGATGTCCGCAAAGCTTGTGGCCTTGACCTTCAACCCTCTAATCCGTGAGAATTCTTCGAGCATTGTTGAAGCCGCGCTCGGATGACTGTCAATGACTAGGGTTCGAATAGGTGCCTTGGAAACGAGTTCCTTCAAGCGCGGAACAATCCATCCAGTACCGTCTGCACGAGAATCTACGAACTCAACGTGATAATTTCCGTCAGGCTTCTTACCTGCAATCGAAATCGTGGTGGTGCTTCGAGTTGGGTTCATATCAAGTCCCAGAACCAAGTCCGTCAGGTCTTGGGCTTTGAGGTCTTCGGCTACTAGGGTTGCCCACTTGGCCATGTCGATAACGGTCTGGCCGACGTTGGAGAACCATACGCCCAAGCGCTCAATCATGAATCGGCGCTCGTCGAAAACGTCACACTCACCGGCAACATTCTCGATGCTCAAGCGTCTCCCGAGTGCCGGATTGGTCTTGGCCCAAGTTGCTGGGTCTTCCGGGTCATCCTCGATATCGGCTGACCATTCGGCATAGAAGAGGGAAGCTGATTTCTTCTTACGGGCCGTGTCCCGAATCTTGGTGAAAACTTCGGAATCGGATGTTCCTGTGTCAGGTGTTCCAAGCATGACTACCTGAGAGTCTTTGCGGCTTGAAATAGTCGGGAGGAGTGCGGAGTTAGCATCCTTGGAGAGTTCCTGGGCCTCATCGTAGATAAGTACGGAGGCGGTCTTACCACGGCCTGAAGACTTGGTTCGAGCTAGGAAGAAGACGGTAGCGCCGTTCTTGAACTCGATAGCTTCCTGACCATTAGCCTTTCGAATGAGCTTCACTTGGTCGGCAAGCTCAGCATTTTTCGGATCTTCGAGGTAAGAGCAAATACGGGCAAACGTGGATTTCGTTGTCTGCATGTGGTGGGAAGTAACAATCATGTCCTCTTTTAGGACAATCGCTCCGTATAAAACACGGGCCTCGATGATTACGCCCTTACCGTTCTGCCTCGGAACTGAAATACCGCATGTCTTGTGGGCTAGAAGGCCGTTCTTATCCCTAGCCAACATTTGGTAGAGGAGTTCTCGTTGCCACGGATCAAGCTGGACGGATTGTCCATAGGCCTGCATGAATCTTTCAATCTTGTCCGAATCCCTGAAGTTCACAGCCCTTTTGGCTTGGTGCTGGAAGGTCGGAGTCTGACTTCCCATGAGGGTTTTAGTTGCCGTTAGCATTAGGCATCATCCCCGTTGAGAAGGTCATCCAGTACGGTGCCCTTGTTCTTACTGGGGTCGGGTACTTCTTCGATAGCCACAAGGATTGCCTGTAACTGTTTCGCCACTTGTGCGCGGATAGCCGGGGGAGTCTGGGATGAGTCCATATCTGCGGCTAGCTTGTCTCTCATGGCAATGAGCGAGTTGAGGTAGTTACCGTCTTTTACCACGTCAGAGACGCTTTTTAAGTTGTTCATGCGACCTCCTAAGGGTCAAGTCAGGTTAGATTAATTTCGTATTATGGAAGCCCAATTTCAAAGTGGGGATAAATATCCCAATCGCACGGGCACGGACTGGGGGTCAGGGGAGGGGTAACCCCCGTGGGTCTGATTTGAGTTAGCGAACATATTGTTCAAAGATTTCAGAATGAGTGCGCTGAATGCTCACCAATCGAAAGTAAAAGTATCTTTTCGCACAGTGTCAGCGTCCTTCGAACCCTTAGCGAGGTTGCATGAATTGTGGGCCAAAGCAACGTTGTCGCGTGTATCGGTTCCACCGATGACAAAAGGAATGATGTGGTCAACTACTGCACAAGCCTTTTCGGGCCATTTGATCGTCTTGTCAACCTCTTCGTTGCATAGCCAACAAATGGTTTCCTCTCGGATGACCTGTGCGCGTAGCTTCTTCCATGCGGCTGAGTTCTCGCGCTTGTCCGTGCGTTTACCGTTCCCGTATGTGTCGTACTCCATGGTTGCCATGAAGCCTCCTTGCTTGTGTTAGTTGTCGTATCTGTAGAGCCTTTCAATGCTCTTCTTGTTGCGTTCGGTACCACCGTTCAGTGAGATGGTTTGCTCCTTCTGCCACACCACTTCCCAACCTTCGGGTGCGTTGTACTCGCTTACGAATACATCGGCCCCGGCTTCTGCCCATGTCTGGGCTACGGCCCAGAACCTAGGGCTATCGAAGGCCCCGGTCTTGTACCCGGTCGTTGATTCGTAGGGTGGATCGCAATAGATAACGTCACCCGGCCTAACCGCTAGGGCTTCATAGGATGCGTGGGTGTATGTGGTGAGTTCCTGACCGGCCATGGCTCGGCCCCTAAGGACTGAGCGTCTACCTGTGGCGGCATAGTCGGTCTTCTGCGAACGTGCGAATCCACCCCACTCCTTCCCGCCGAAACTGCAAGCAAAGGCGGCAAAGGTTCGTAGTGGGCTTGAGCCACTTTCCTTGAGTCGGTAGTAGTCTTCCTCGGTTAGGTCCGACGGTGGTTCCCAGTCATCGTTGACCACGGCATCCCACATCCCTATAAGCCCAGCGTGTAAATCGCTGTAGTGTGCTTCCTTGAAGTGTCGGCCCATCTTCTCGCTAACTGCGGCACCGCCGATGAATGGCTCAATGTAACGTCCCCGGTTCTCGGTGAGGCTGAGCATGACCTCGCTTAGGTCTTTGGATATCCGGGATTTCCCGCCGGAGTATTGGATCGCGTTCTCCTTCTTAAATAGAAAAGAGACCGGCCATTAGACCGGTCCCTCTTATCGGGGTGATATTTAGTTTTGTCTTCTATATCTGAATGTGGCCAGCGCTTCCTCTGCCTATGAATGAGTCGAAGCTATAGGCGGTCCATAATTGACAGTCGCTTAGTTCGGTATTCCTCTTCGGTAATCAGCCCTTCATGCTTGAGTTCTTCGAGCCGAACTAGCCTGAGGTAGATTTCATGGTCTTCAGAGCTTCGGAACGGTTCGGTGCTGGCTTCCTTGGCTTGTTCCTCGGCGGCAAGGGCTTCTTTTGCGAGTCGGGCTTTTTCAGCTCGCTCTCCCTTTTCCTCTTGCATCATGCGGTTAAATTCGTCTTCTTTTTCCTTGGACGCTTTGTTCTCAACCTTTATGACCCACCATATGGCGATAACCATTCCAGCTATAACAAGCCAACTTATACCACCGATTCCACCAGACCCACCCCCATCACTTCCGGGGTCGGGCGACATATAATCAATAGCGGCCAACGCGTTTTGACCAACCGTGAAAGGGAACAAAATGAGTCCTTCGGGAAGAGTGAGTGATTAGGTATAACTTTACTCGGAGGTCTCCTCGGACTTCAGCCAGAGCCAGTAGCTCTTGAAGGAAGCCGTGAGCCTTGGTCCACGGCCTCCCTGAGTGGTTGGCTGTATTAGTTGCTGTTAGTAAAGTCCGCTAATGGTCTCGTTAAGCTTCTCCAACTCAGCCACGATTGCGGCGTAGGTTTCCGGTTCGGGTTCGGGTTTAGATTCACCTTCAGTAATGCTCTTGTAGATGGTGCTGAGTTCTCGGAGTAGGTTTAAGTCCAACTGGTCAAGGTCTGGGTGTCGTTCAATCGTTCCCGCGTATTTCTCTACGAGTTTTCCGACATCCTTAGCCTTCACGGAATAGGTGGTTTGCCAAACGGTGATTGTTTCACCCTTCGGGCCGAAAACTAGCATTGGATTAGTCTCGGTATCGATACCAATAAAATCCAAGCTGATTTCAGCGTCTCTAGTTGAATTGTTATTCTCGGCACGGGTTATGGTCTTGATGATGAACTTCTCAGCTAGGAGTTCGTTGGATAGGTTTTTCTGCATTGTGTTCCCTTTCTAGGAAGTTAGTTGGCGATAGTTAGTTGGCGTTCTCGGCTAGGTACTTCTGCGCGGCCTGTCGTAGGGCATCAATGATGGTTGAAGTCTCACCTTCGATGTTGGACACGTCTTCAATCTTGTCGGCTGGGATTTCGAAATTGACCCATATAATTTCAGGCTGGAAGAGACGTACTCCACCGACAGTCGGGACTTCTCCAAGGCTTACTTTGATGTCGTATCCTGCGAGGTCTGACTTAGCTACTAAATCCTCAACGATGTCCTTGTTGACTGGGATGGATGCGGTTAGGTTCTTCATTATTTGGTCTTCCTTTCAAGAAGCGTTTAAATGCCGTTAGACGGCTTAGTTTTAGTTTTGTTGGTAGTTGGTCCCGTAGGACCCTGAAAGGCTCTCAGGCCTTAATGTGTGGCCGTTAGTTGCTGTATCTCGCTAGCAATCAATTCCCTCGGTGTAGTATGTGTGAGCCTTAACCGCTTTCTCGGCTTCCTCTTCGCTGTTCGGTCTTCCGAGAACCTTGAACATGAATGCGCGGTGTTGGTCCTTCTTCTCCAAGCACCACTTGATGTGCTTGTCGCGTGCATCCAGCTCCGTTCCCGGTAGCGGAGGCAATCCAAGGTAGCCCAACTCCTCAAGCCACTGGTCAATGAATCGCGTGATGTCATCCTCCCACCAGCCGAACTCGTAGGTGTGGTGGGTGATTTCGTTATTCCACCAGCCTTCGTATTGGGGAGCCCTAAAGGCTTTGGGGGTCGGGTTCATGATCTTCATTTTCTCTCCTTTGTTCAAGACTTATTTTCTTGAAAGCTTGACTTGTGTTTTCCTATCATCTATTATACCCCATGTTTTGAGGGTGGGTGCGTGGCATGTTCAGCCTGACCAGTAATATCCAGACTCAAACCTCCGTTGATACGCGTTTCCAGATACGCTCTGCTGACACTTCAAGAAAGGTTTGACATGAAATATTTGCCACTAGCCATACCGCTTGCCGGAGCGCTCTTGCTAACCGGCTGTTCCGGTCTCACGGAATCCGGCTCGGAACTGAACTCGAAGGTTCCGGAGTCCATCGGTGACTACAAGGTCATTACAGCGGAAGACGCTTCTCAGACCGGTTTCTGTGAAGGTGCCACTTCGAAGGAAGTGGTTGTCAATGATCGGGATTACTTCGGCCATTTCCTCTATGTCAAGGACGGCTTCAAGCTTCCTGAGACTCCGGGGCTTTGCTACGACCGGGATTGGGATGATGACACCTTGATTGACGGTGTTGTTGCATTCGAGATTTGGAATTACCCGGCAATCTTTGACGAAGGTTTGTGCGAGGAGCACTATAACGAGGATCGGCGTGAAGTTATTAAATGTAAGTTCGATGTTGACGAACACACCGTCTACGCTCAAGGCATCTTGACCGGTTCCAAAGGTGAATTCGAAGCTGAACTAAAAGAGCTGTCGGAGGAATTCCTCAAGAAAGCAGATCTCGAAACCCCTTAAGCTCTACAAGTCCATTTAACGGCCTCAAATCATCCGGTTAATACTTGGGGGTATCCGGACGGTTTGAGGCCGTCTGCGTTAACTGAGAAGGTTCCCCGTGCAACAAATTGAGAGGTGTGGACAGGGGTGTTGATAACACGCAATTGATTCTTGGAAATATGTCTCCATGAATGTCTTGTACCAAGTCAGAGCTTACTGATAACCGTTTCATGTGAAAACACTTTCGCGCGTGCTCCAAGACGTATTTTTGATTAGATGGATAGAACGTTCCGTGCCAAGGCATAGAGTTGTTGGAGGTTGAGGGAAAGGAAGCGCCTTATGGTTGAGAACAACGCGGGGAACAAAAAGAATCTCGCTGTCATTGCGGGGAATGGGCTTAGTGTCGCATTCTCACCGGAACTGGTCTTGGGGAAGATTACTGAGCGACTTTTGGAGAAGCTTACCGAGATTGCACCCAATGGAAATGATGTTCTTCGTGCGTTAGCCAAGGTTGCAACCCGCATTGAAGACAACGGGACATTTGACGTAAACGACTTCGAGCAACTCGTAGGAGCTTTCGAAAGTCAGGCGGCATTGCTCGAAGACCTCACAGAGTTAGCAGGACTAGCATCCAATGGTGGCACCGACCTCCAACAATCCCTAGAAGACGTTCAGCAATTCACGCGTCAGCTTCTGAGGATGGGTACAGGGATAGTCCTGAAGATTATTCTTGATTCTTCACCCACAAACTGGGATTCCACTAGCCATCTACATCCATTCTTCCGGGCCTTCTACCAAGAATTCACAGGGTCAATCACCTTCTCCAATCTCAACTATGACTACTTGGTCTTAGCGACGTTGAGAATGTTGGACTTTTCCTTCTGCGATATGGCCGACCCTCGGAAGCCAGCGCAAATTACTTTCACGGATGATGAGCTCGGAGAGCACGTAGTTATTGAGCGGGCTAGAGGGTATGAGCTGAGAGAAGACCTCAGCTTCCCGCCAGATAGGCGAATCCGGTTGATCCATCCACACGGTTCGTTTGCGTACTGGCAAAACACCAATACAGGTGCTGTCGTGAAATTCCCTATCGAGTCTCTTAGGCGACACAACATCCTGACTGATATGGATGACGGATCAAAACATATGATGCCGGTGGTTGTACTTGCCAATTCCCGTGAGAAGCCCAGACGTGTTCTGGAGCAACCGTTCAAACTAGCCTATGAGGCCATGGCTCAAGGCTTGCTGAACTCGAAGCATTGGCTAATCGTGGGATACAGCTTCCGGGACGAATCTGTGAATGCCGAACTCCGAAAAGCGTTCCTTCGTCATGACCCCAAACCTAAGATTCTCATAAGCACTTTTGGACAGGTCTTGAAACGTTCCGACGTTGAAGAAGCTATTGGCTGGGGTGCTGAAGACGGTAGCTCATTTTCAACTATCAGTTTTGACCGTGAAGGCGTTGTAGGTATCGAAACCCGTGATCCTTGGTCGATTTTCATTTCGTAACTGAACGCTTGCCGTAATGCAAAGAAGATCACCTCTTCCGGGGTGGTCTTCTTCGCGTTATCCGGTGTAGTACATCTCTGCCAGCTTAGAGCGGCGACTAATAATTGCTCGGTCATACGAGCTACTCAGTTCTTTCCGGGCTTCGAACTCGGCAAGATCTTCCTCGGTAGTTTCCCACGGGATCGGAGCAAGAGTGTTGATCTTGTCTCGGTTGGTCTCCAACCCACGGACCTTAGCATCCGTGAAGTGTCTGAAGACAACCTCAGACCATTCCCCGGTTGAATATTCTCCGTGCCAAATCCTGTAGTAGACCGGAGTGATCTGGATTCCGTTGATGGTTCGTGTTTCTAGCTTGTTCATATTCGCTCCTCAGCGATAGTCATTGGTAGGAGCGTCGTTTCGTCGTTAAGTCTCTGATTCTGCGGTGTTGCACACTCACACTGCACACCGGGGGTGCCCATCTCTCTATAGGGATTATTTTTTTTTTGGATTTTTTTGTTTCCCTATAGGGGTTACAGCTAATAAGAGTGTGAAGTGTGCAAATAATAATATAAGTAAGTAGTAAGAAGTAGAAGAAGGGTAGAAAAAGCCCGGAATCTCGGGGTTTTCGAGACCTCCAAGAAATTTCGAAGTTCTTGCAGACCTCCTCGCACACCCTCCGAATCTGCCCGGAAAGTGTGTGAGAGGTCTGCATCAGATTAGAAATTCTCGACGTTCACCGATGCCGCTTGGTTCTGAAGCTCAGGATTTGACACCCGAATCCAGTAAGTGACCTGCTGGATTCCACGTAGAGTGATGCGGTCTTCCTTGCGGATGGTCACTCCGAGACGTGTCCATTCGCCTTGGGCACGAGTCAACATCCCGCCAAGCTTCTGGGGATTGATGGTTTCGCGCTCGGTAGCACCAAACTGGAGACGGCTACCTACGCTCAAACCGTTGTACGCGTTCAACAGTTCCTTGGCTCCAATGATGCCTTCGTAGGCTCCATCCTCGGATACGTAGGTTCCATAGCGGCGAACCAGCGCGGTAGCTGTCAACAGAAGTGGATCATCGAGCAACTCTTCTGTGGCCTGATTGAGTGTGGAGATGTATCGAGCAATACCGTTGGTGTTCCAGAGCTGATCCAAGGCCCAAAGCACTCGGGCGTAATCCTGCATACGCATTCCCGTTGGGCCATCAGACGGCCATACGGGAGCCTGTTCAAGTAACGGTAGGACATTGGCAATCAAGGTCAGGAGAGCGCCGTAGATTGCCGGGTGTGCCTTCACGATGTCGGTTTTCAGGCTGGCTCCGGTCATCTGCTTCAAGACTCCGGCATTCAGATTCACGGTAACCATACGGCTCTTCAAGTCTCCTCGGAGCTGTCCGGTTTCGATGCCGTTGAGGATCAGGCTGGAATTCACTTTCAATGTCACAACGTCTGAGTCCGTGCGTAGCTTTCGCTTTTCGTGTGTGGTGCCGTAGACCACTTTGCAAAGAAGGTCTGACAGGTCTTCCGAAATCTTGGACACGTTGTCATACATCGTGACGCGTGCCTTGGACATGGCAACCATCACATCATCTTCGTTGTCCTTGAAGCCTCCGACCTCTCCAAGCTCCAGACCACCTTCAACAGCGAACTTGACCGCCTTGGTTGCCGTTGACTTTCCGGAACCCTGCGTAGCCAAGAGCATTAGGATAGGGCTGTCATGTTTCGGGATCAGGTGGTTGATCATCCAAGCCACCACCAGAGGCCAATCCTCATTCTGTGCGTTGATGTACGGCAGAAGGTGGGTATCAAGTGTTGCTCGGGCATCCTTGAGCTTGACCTCCTGCGGATTGTTGATCGGCAAGGTTGCTTCGTTGCGGAGGAAGGCATGTCCCAAGTTGTACGGAAGAGAGTTCTCGATAGTCCACGAGCCGTCTTCGATGACCGCGACGTTGCCATTCTCGGTGCCAAGGTCGATCCAGATCTTTCCGGAAAGATCTTGGAAGGTTCGGTTCGAGATGGTGAGGATGTGCGGGGAAGCTGAAGCAAGACCGGCTAGGGTTTCTGCAACATCTCGGACATCCTTAGACGGGACAACCTTCTTGGTGCGCTCGTAGTAAGTGCGGGTCATCCAGTGACGAAGCTCGGTCGAGCCGATTTCGTATGCGCGGCTGGTTAGCTTGGCGGTAGAGTTCGGGAGAAGGAACAACGTTGCGTTGTCGCGGGTACGTGCCAGCGTGAAGCTACTTTGAACCATGTTGAAGAGCATGGTTGCTTCGTCATCCTCGTCGCCGGAGTCCTCGAAGGTTTCGGCCTGTTCTGCCTGATCGGTAATCATGAGGTGACCGATGCCCATAATCGATGGCATCAGGTCTGTTCCGAAGTGCTCGATGGTGTCCTTGATCGATGCCCCCGGCTCGGTCTGCGGCGCGGTGAACGTTGCGTTGATGTTGGGCGCAAACTCCTTCAGCGCGGTGCAAAGCTTCTGCACCTTCTCGCTGGCTTGGATGTATCGTGCCATGAGAAGGACAATCGTCTTCTTGCGAAGGCTACTGCCCAGCTCGTTCAATTCTTTCTCTGCAAGACCTTTGGCCGGGGTCCATCCGGTGAGCGGTGCTCCTTCGATGCTGTAGACGTGAGCACTGAAGCCTAGTTCTGAGATCGCTTTCGCGTCTTCCTTGGTCTCAACTAGGAAGTGGACGTCTGGTTCGGTGGTGCCGTAGTGGTGGTCTGTCAGGGTGGTCTTAGCCATTTTGTTTCTCCAATTTTCTTTTTCGGTCTGCCCCGGTTGGGCAAGCCGTAAGTTGTGTTCGTCGTTATGTCGTTCATCCGTGGAATGCCCCTTCCGGGGTTTTGCGCTACAGGTGGACTGAATTATTTCTCGTTGGCTCTACGAATGAGCTTTTTCATGTGGCGGATACGTGCGATTCTGAGTGCCGTTGGGAGCAAAAGTGCTCCGGCAATGTAGAAGAGGATGGACACTAGGCGGCTTCTCCGTTCGTTAGGATGACTTCCTTCATCTCGGCAATGAGTTTGCGGTCTGCGGCAATCTTGGTTTCCCACTTCTCAATACGCTTCTCGGCCATAGCCTTTCGGTATTTGGCGGTAGACAGCTCTGAGCGGGGTTGGCGGGTTTGTACTGTTTCGTACTTCATGAAAAGTCCTTAAATAGACGTGTAGACCCTCGGGGTCTTAACTAATGATTTGAAAAGGCCCAATTAAGGGCCGTGTTCCTCAAACGAGTGTTACTTGTTGTATCTGTCATCCGTAGTGAGGCCGTCCGCAAAGAGACAGTGAAACCGAACGGCCTCACAAGATAAGGAGAATGAAACAGTCCAAACCAAGAACCACCAAGGTTTGAGGAGAAAAGCGAACTACCGGGAAATATCGCCTGAAGCGTGAGTTTCAATTAGCAAGGGAAGTAGCTTCAAGACAGCGCATCGGTTTTTGTTCGTACTACTATTGTACCACAGGTTTTGAAGGGTGTGCATTGTACTCTCGTTCGGAGTGTCTTGCAAGACCGTTTCAAAAACTTTTTTGCGTTTTACCCCATGTATAACATCGGGGTCTTCGAATTTATTCCCCGGCTCCAGCGCGGGAGTTGTAGAAGTCCACTAGGCCCTGAGCCATGGCATGAGCTGTGGAGCTGAAGACAGGCTCGGAGTACGATTCCTCGGTCTTGAAAGATTCGGACTTGCTAGCGTCTACTAGGGCAAGTTGTTCAAGGGTGCTCAGGCTGTCAACCAGTGCCTCGAATTTCTCCTGAAGAACAGACATTGCGGCAACGTGGGCTTCGCTTCGGAAGTCACCATCCCAGATTCCGTTGACGAAGTTCTGTGGGTGGGTTGCGGATTCGGTCATTTGAATTTCCTTTCGGTTGGTTGTGCCCGGTTGGGCGGTGCCGGAATAGCTTATCCACAACCATTCGGACCAGTCAAACGTGAACTAACCTGAGTTCTATTATCTATAAAAAGTCCTAGTCAGAAATAGGTTAGGGGGTCACTGTATGTGATAGGTGTAGAGGTAGCCCGTATGTCTATCCACAGGTAGTCCAAGCGGATAAATGTAAGAAGAGGCCCACAAAGGAGCCTCTTCGAAGGTGATATTCGGTTTGTCAAGGTTTGGATGAAGGTTCAGTTACGAAAATCTGCTCAAGCAACTGCGCCTCAAGATGTCGGAGCTTGTTCTCCTCAGTAAGGTGTCCGGCAATTTCCGGGTGCGGTGCGAGAACTATGGTCTCCGGGTCGAACCCGACCTTGCCGCGTGGCGAAGGGTAGATGGTTATCGAATCCCAGATGATCTTCACGAACAATCGACGCTTCTCCAAAGGAATCAAATTCCACATCTCGGCCCGGTCTTCATCGGATTTCGTGATCACAGACAACCAGCTGAAATCCTCGCCAAAGATCGATGATTGCTCGGCAGACTCGATCTGACGGAGAAGTTCGGCTTCCCGCTGTTCATGCCTACGGCGGGGTTCCCGGTATTCACTCGGTCGGAAACCTTCGGCGGCGGCTTCGGCTTGCCACTCTTCCCAATCCTTTGACTCCTTATATAGGTCTTGGCGTAGCTGGTCCAACTTATCCGTCTCCACCCCCAGAGTTCCGAGAACTTCGGGCATGGACAATGCCATGAGGGTTTCATCCCTCACGTAGTCATCCGCGTAGTCAGCACGCTTGGTATTGTGCTTCTCCGTACTGCAACGGTAAGTGGCGATAGTTCCCTCGCTAGAGGTGTATTGCGATTGACCAACGGTTCTAGAAGGCTTCCCTGCATCCAAGCATGTTCCGCATTGGGCAACGGAAGATAGAAGATTCTCCCGCTTCAAGCCTTTGCGCGTGCGCGTCTTGGTCTTGAGCTTGAGTTGTAAGGCCTCGAACGTCGCAACGTCGATGATTGGTGCCCAACTTGCGGGGTATTCATCAACAATGAACTGGCCGGGGTTTTCCTTATCTTCCCTCTTATATACACGGATAGCGCAGATTCGTTTGTTCCGGAGAATTGCGCCAAGGCTTGAGATGGTCCATTCGGCGGTACGGTTCCCGCCCTTGACCGGGGTTAGGCCTTTGCTGTTCAGATCTCGGCAAGCGTCGGCAATGGAGGCACCTTGCATGATGCGATTGATGACGTGCTTCAGGCCGTCTGATTCCTCTTTATTAAGGGAGCCGTCTAGCTCATGGCCGAAAGGTCGGTTTCCTTTGTTCCAATAATGCTTACCGGCTTCAGCGGATTGCTTGTTCTTTGCACGTTGACGTTCGGCTTTACGCTCTACCTCGGCTGTTGCCCAAGCAACGATAGTTCGGGCAAGTGCTCGGCCTGTGGAGGTCTTGAGATCCAAGTCTCCGGCTGTAACCTGATAGACGTTCTTCTCGGTGTTGAGAATTTTCTCAAGGTCACTTGTCATGCGAACCAAGCGGTCAAGGTGCCACACAACAAGGTTCGGGCATTCGTGTTTCAGTACCTTATTAAAGGCAGGGCGAGTTTTTCCGCTTGTTGCACTAATGTCGTTGTCTTGGAAGACCTCTAGAATGTTGTGCCCGTTGCTTGCGGCCCATTCCCGAATCTCGGCTTCCTGACGTTGAACTCCAAGCTTCTCGCCGGAAGCATCAAGGGAAATACGGGTGTACGCGATCATGTCCATAACCAAATCCTAGCACTACAGGGTTTAAGTGTTGGTCTGGTTTCAGAGCCACGGCACGGACGCGGTATTTAAAGCCCAAGATGACGGTGCATTCCCAAGAACCTGATATGCACCGGTCCAGGTGCAATGAGATGATCTGCCCGTGTGCCGTGCCCGGCAGCGGCTCGAGCGTGTAGCACTGGGTCTCCAGGAGGGCCCGGCGCCGGAGCTTGGCAATGCAAGAGGGCTCCATCACGAATGCCAGCTGATTCACGGTGCGGTACCCAGCCACGATTTCGAAGACCGCGCGGGCTACTGCATGCGAAATCTCAACGATGGCCCGGTGCTCGCTGCGGTAGACAGCAGAGCGATGGAAGATATTGTCCATTGCCCGACGCAGGTGAGCCGGAGCCTGGCAAGGCTCGGCGGCCGAGGTGGCGCCAGCCGGGTTCGGGTCTGGGAGGTTGGCTGCGTAGATGTCCGGTTGATAGTAGCCGGTGTTGGCGCTACGGGGGCTGATGGCGATGGTGCTCATGATGACTCCTAGTTGGGCGTGGGGAAGTTCTTGAATGCGCTTAGCCGGCTGGCGGTAGTTCAAGTACCGTTCCAACTCGCAGCAGGTCCGGGTCGGTGCCGATGGACTTCTTGTTGCGTTGATAGATCTTTGGCCAATAGGCAGAAATTTCTTCCACGGTGGCCTGGGCACCTAGATGTTCTGCCGCTATGGTCCACAGATTCTGCCCTTCAGCGACGACAACTTCTGTGCGTTGCACCGAACGTTGGCCTGGATTCCTGGCCCCGGGGGATACCAGTGGGCTCAGGGGAACGCTCATGGATTCGGGGAACCATTGCGGGCTCGGTACGGAGTTTTGCTGCGGGCCTGCATAGCTGGCTAGTTCTTGGCTGGCGTTTTCCGCCGGGACCTGTGCCAGGGAAACTGCCAGTGGTTCACCCGCGTAGGCTGCAGCGACTGAAGAGAGGGCAATCGAGGTTCCAAGCATTGAGCCTAGAATTCTTCTGCTCAGTGCGGGGGCGATTCGTTCGAAGAACCGCGCTAGCTTCGGCTTGCGGTGGGTGAACGCCCAGCGGATCATCTGGGCCAAGGCCACGCGCAGCAAGTACAGCGTAAGTAACGCCAGGAACGAAAGGCTGACGAGAAGCCTTATGTGGTCCGCTGTGGCGAGCCCATCGACTGGGGACCGGAAGTAATCAGATATCCACTGGATTCCCACATAGATAATGACCAATGACGCTGCCGAAAAGAGCAGCAGCACGAATATTTGCCGTTGGCGAGACACCCGAATCACTTCCTTGAATGAATTTTGATGTCATTTGATGTTGTTTGATGTTCATAGTGACACTTAGAGATCGTTTTGTGAATAGGGTTACGCAAAAATGTTTATTCTCGTACAGTGGGCGCATGCGGTGGGATTCACTCTTCGACGACTTGGAGGCTCAGCTAGCAGAACAGAGCCGGGCGCAGCTGCGTGAAGAAATTGCCGAAAACATCAGGGTTGAACGGGCAACTGCCGAACTGCTGCCTACTCTGATGCGGTTCTACGGACACGAATTGAGCCTCCGGCTGGCCGGGGGAAGCGAACTCCGCGCGAAGCTCGGCCCTTGCGCGACCGATTACATCTGCCTGGAAACAGAGCAGGCCCAATGGGTGATCCGCAGTGGAGCGATTGAATCCTTTGCCCTTCCGCCGAGGCGCGCACCTGCGGTGGAACGGCGGGCGCCGGGCCGCTCGGTGAAGTTTTCCTCGGTTCTGCGGGGATTGCTCCGGGACCGCGCACGATGCCATGTTTTTGGCCGTGCGGGCAGCTCCATGGCTGAAGGAACTCTGACTCAGGTAGCCAAGGATTTTTTGATTATTCTGGTGCATCCTCGCGATGAATTCGCCAGAGCCCAGCAGGCCTCAACGCAACTGCTGATTCCACTGGATGCTATCGGATGGGTCGAAGCGATCACTCTTTCGTGATCCACAAGTGCACGCAAGGTCTTTCCAGCAGGACCAAGTTGTCGTAGGCTCACCATCCATAAGCACCTATGCTGGCGGAAGGTCAAAGCCTTGATCACAGAACAGATCGCCCAGGACGCGCGGACAACCTCGGCCTCGCGTGTGCGACGGCCTAGTTGGAAGGACCCACGCCTGGCTCTCGGCGCGGTGCTCGTAGTCGCTTCGGTCGCGGGAACCGTGTACCTGGTCGGCGAATTGCATCAGACGTCCACGGTGTATGTCGCCAGCACCAATATCACCCTCGGAGAAAAGCTGACCAGCGAGAACATGAAAACTCAAGAAGTCCAGCTTGGCGAAACTCTCGAGAACTACCTGCACACAGATGCGCAGCTCGGCCAGGACGCCCGAGCGAACACCTTTATCAGCGAAGGGCAGCTGATTCCAGTCACCTCGATAATGCACAGTGAAGTGGGATCGCGCAGGCCGGTCAATGTCGATCTTCCGGCAGACCTTTCTTCGTCGATTACCCCCGGTAGCTTTGTTGACGTATGGATTGCCAAACGCGAAACCAGCGGCAGCACCTACGGAGTCCCGGAAAAGCTCTCCTCCATGGTCGAAGTCGCCGCACGCGTTGAAAGCGGCGGGGGACTGGTGGGAACCCAAGGCACCAACCTGGAACTGCTGGTGGAACCGAATCAGCTTGAACCGCTGCTTCAAGCGCTGGCAAACGAATCGAGAATTATCGTCGTCTACAACCCGGCCGGGACCGAACAATGAGTATTTCGGTCGTAGTGCTCGGCGACCAGGAGAAAATCGTCCGGCAAATCGAAGGGTACCGCGGGGAACTGATGGTCACCCGCGTCTGCTCCGGCATAGCCGAAGCCATTGCCGCTTGCGATACCGGAATGGCTGATGTGCTGATCGTTGCCGACGCCCAGCTGGTGCCGCCCATGGAACAACTTGATGCGTTGCTGATGCGCCAGACAGCGGTTGTCCTGTTCTTTGCCCGGCCCGAAGACTGGAAGCCATTGCCTGATGTCCTTCATCTGCCTGCGGATTCCGGCATGGCCGAGCTGGAAGGACGCATCAGGGGCGTAGTTCAGTCATTGAATCATTCTGGAACCGACGGAACGCTCGCGGTTCCCGAACCGGAGGACGACTCTACGGGCCGGAACGGAAGAATCGTCAGCTTCTGGAGCGCCCCTGGATCTCCCGGGCGCAGTACCGTCGCGCTGAATTATGCGGTGGAAACGGCGGCAGCAGGAAAAACCGTGGTGCTTCTGGACGCAGATACCTACGCCGCCAGCATCGCCATTCAATTGGGGCTCATGGACGAATCGGCATCCATCGCGCAGTTGTGCCGTGCCATCGACGCCGGCTCGATGGATGTTGCCCGACTCAACGCTGCATGTTCCTTGGTCCAGGTCGGGGAGGCGACCATGCGCGTGGCGACCGGAATCCCGCGTGCTAGCCGGTGGCCCGAGGTCCGGGCCTCGGCGCTGCGGCGAGCGGCCATGCTGCTCAAAGTTCACTACGACCTGGTCGTATTGGATTTGGCTCCGTACATTGAATTGGACGAACAGCTCAGTTTCGATACCCAAGCACCACAGCGAAACGCTGTCACCGTCGAGATGCTCCAGTGCTCCGATGAGCTTTTCATGATCGTGCGTGCCGACAGCTTGGGAATTCCGCGTGCACTTCGCGCCATCGACGAATTGGAGGATGCACTGCCCGGGCTGAATCCGAAAATCGTCTTCAACCGCGTGGGAGCCAGCAGTACCGGGCGCAGCCCGAAGCGCAGGTTGATTGAAGCGTGGGACCGGTTTGGGCCGACGCACCAAATCGCAGGGTATCTGCCCGAGGACAGCGCCGCGTGCAACGCGGCAGTGCTGGGAGGAAGCCCATTGCTCGAAATCGCACCTCGGTGCCTATTGCGTATGGAAATACGGTCTTTGGCCGGCATAAATTCCACGGATTCACCCAAGAAATGGAATAGTCGTCGATTTCACTCCGAAGCTTGAACCCCAGAGGTGAAAACCGAGTAATGTGGGTAAAACTAGAGATCCGCAAAGGCGCGGGTTGATCGAACTTTGTTCTTGGAGGCGTTCTTTTGAACTCGTCGGAATCCAGCATGTCAGAATCATTCATGGATGAGACACTCACCTCGAAATTGGTGAGCGAGTACTATGGCCAAATTGCGACCGAAGACGTGGCGGCCTACCGGCCAGACGAACTCGAAGCTCGCGTGGCAGCACATCTGGAAATCGGGTATCAGCGTGATGCTGAAAACGCTAATGTCGCCATTACCCGCAACAACGGAATTTCAGTGGTCCACATCGTCACCGATGACATGCCATTCCTTGTTGATTCGGTAACTGCCGCACTAGTGCAGCTGAATTCACCAATTCAGCTGGTAGTGCATCCGACGTTCGTTGTCTCCCGCAAGACCGAGACCGGCGAAATTTCAAAGATCAGCCATGCTGGTCTGCAGCATGTTGCCAGCGGTGACACCGCTGCGCTCTCGGATTTGAGCACCCTGATTTCGGCCGGTGCAGAAACCCGCATCGAATCGTGGATTTCAGTCGAGCTCGCTCGCGAGCTCAGCGATGAGCAGGCCAAGGAATTTGTTGAGCGCCTCTATAGCGTTCTGGCAGATGTGCGTGTTGCAGTGAAGGACTGGCCGGCCATGCTGGACCGGGCCAAGGATATTGCGCAGAGCCTTCCGCAGACTCCGAAGGCTGAGGAAATCGCCGAGGTGCAGCAGGCATCGGAGCTGCTGGACTGGTTAGCTGACGGAAAGTTCACGTTCCTGGGCTACCGCGACTACTCGCTGGAAACCATCAACGGCGAAGACGTCCTGGTCGCCCGCCCAGGCAGCGGCTTGGGACTGATGCGCGATCTGGCGGACCAAGGTCCACAGCACCTGACCAAGCGCGGCCGCATCACCGCTCGCGACAAGCGTGCGCTGATCGTGACCAAGGCGAACTCCCGTTCCACCGTTCACCGTGGCGTGTACCTGGACTATGTCGGAGTCAAGAGCTTCGATGCCAATGGCGAAGTCAACGGCGAACGCCGTTTCATCGGCCTCTTCTCCTCCAGTGTTTACACCTCGAGCGTGAAGACCGTCCCGCTGGTACGCGAAAAGGTTGAAGCGGTGCTGAAGCGCACCGGCTTCGCGCCTGATTCCCACTCGGGCAAGGACATCACCACCATTCTGGAAAGCTACCCACGCGATGAGATGTTCCAGATCTCTGTCGACGAGTTGACCAAGATTGCCCTCGGTATCCTGCGCCTGCAGGAACGCCGCCGCACCTCGGTCTTCCTTCGCAAGGACGACTACGGCCGCTTCGTCACTGCCATGGTGTTCCTGCCACGTGATCGTTTCTCCACCGCAGTGCGCCTGCGGGTGGAGCAGGAGCTGCAGCGCAGCTTCAACGCAGAATCCGTTGAATATGAAGCGCAGCTGGGTGCCGGCGCGCTCGTTCGCTTGTTCTACCGGCTGCGCCTGCAACGCCACGGACTGGCCCCCGTGGTTGACCGCAAGGCACTGGAGGATCGTATTGCCAAGGCCGTGCGCTCCTGGTCTGACGCCATCGTTGACACCGCCCGCGCGCGCCTGGAACTGGGCGATGCCAACACGCTGTCCAATGCTTGGGCCGAAGCTTTCCCGGCTTCCTACAAGGTGCAGTTCGAAATCGAAGATGCGCTGAAGGATATTGACCTGCTCACCGAGTTGAGCAGTCCAGAAGTCGATGGCCCGGTTGTCTCCTTCTACGATGACGAGAAGCAGGATGAGGATTCTGCTGTTTCCAAGCGCATGAAGATCTATGTGACCAAGCCGCTGCTGCTCTCGCGCATACTGCCAGTTCTGCAGCATCTGGGTCTGGAAGTCGTCGATGAACGCCCCTACGAGCTGAATCCAGAAGGAATCGGCGAACGCTACATCTACGACATGGGCCTGAAGATCGATGAGGAGATCAACTTCCAGGCCGTGGAAGCCAAGCTGGCTGAGGCCTACTGCGCAGTGGTCCGCAACCTCGCCGAATCCGACAGCCTTAACGCACTGGTGCTGCACGAGGGACTCACGTGGGAGGAAGTCTCGATGCTTCGTGCCTACGCCCACTACCTGCTGCAGCTCGGGGTTCCGAACTCCACTGGCTTCATCGCCAGCACCCTGGTTGGCAACCCGTCAGTCACCCACGCCATTGTGGAGCTGTTCCAGGCCACCTTCGACCCGCAGCTGAGCTCCGTGGCTTCGGAAGCTGCTCGGCAGAAGGCGCACGCAAAGGTCGCCGAAGCGCTGGAATCCGTGCCAACGTTGGATGCCGACACCTTGCTGCGCCGTTTCGTGAAGGTGATCGAAGCGACCAAACGCACCAACTACTTCACCACCCACAAGGCACTGGCATTCAAGCTGGCCCCGGAAGAGATCGATTTCGCGCCATTCCCGCGTCCGAAGCACGAACTGTGGGTCTACTCGCCGCGTGTTGAGGGTACCCACTTCCGCTTCGGCGCCGTGGCCCGCGGTGGCCTGCGCTGGTCCGATCGCCGAGAAGATTTCCGTACGGAAGTGCTAGGTCTGGTCAAGGCCCAGATGGTCAAGAACTCCGTCATCGTGCCAACTGGTGCCAAGGGCGGTTTCTACGCCAAGCAGCTTCCCAATCCAGCTCTCGACCGCGGTGCATGGATGGAAGAAGGCAAGGGCGCGTACAAGGTCTTCATCCGCACCCTGCTGGAGCTGACCGACAACATGGTTACCGACGAAAACGGTGAGCACATCGAAGCCCCTGCCAACGTGGTTCGTCGCGATGGCGATGATTCCTACCTGGTGGTCGCTGCCGACAAGGGCACCGCGAGCTTCTCCGATATCGCCAACTCGATCTCGGCCGACAAGGGCCACTGGCTGGGCGATGCCTTTGCTTCGGGCGGCTCGGTGGGCTACGACCACAAGGGCATGGGCATCACCGCACGCGGCGCCTGGGAATCGGTGAAGCGCCACTTCTTCGAGTTGGGCATCGACACCCAGAAGGACGAATTCACCGCCGTCGGCGTGGGCGATATGTCCGGAGACGTGTTCGGCAACGGTTTGCGCCGTACCCCCACCGTGAAGCTGGTGGCGGCCTTCGACCACCGTGATATCTTCCTGGATCCGAACCCGAATCCCCAGGTCGCCTTTGACGAGCGCCAGCGCCTGTATGATCTGCCACGCTCCAGCTGGGCAGACTACAACAAGGAGCTGCTCTCGGCCGGAGGCGGCGTGTACTCGCGCAGCCTCAAGTCCGTGCCGGTTAGCGCCGAGGTCCGCGAGGTCCTGGGATTGGACGCCGGCACCACCAAGCTGAGCCCTAACGAACTGCTCAAGGCCATCCTCTCAGCGCCAGTGGACCTGCTCTACAACGGCGGTATTGGTACCTACGTGAAGTCAGCGGCTGAAACCCACGGCCAGGTCGGCGACCGAGCCAACGACGCCATCCGCGTCGACGGCGCAGATCTGCGCGTGAAAGTTGTTGGCGAAGGCGGCAACTTGGGCATGACCCAGCTGGGCCGTATTGAGGCAGCCCGCAAGGGCGTCCTGCTGAACACCGATGCCATTGACAACTCTGCTGGCGTGGACACTTCTGACCGCGAAGTGAACATCAAGATCTTCGTGGACCGCCAGATCAAGGCGGGCAATCTCACCGAGGCTGAACGCACGGAGTTCCTGCTCTCGATGACCGATAACATCGGTGATCTGGTGCTGACGACCAACTTCGAACAGAACGTGTTGTTGCTCAATGAGAAGCATGCGGCACTGACCTGGACACCAGCGTACGAGCGCCTGATGCAGTGGCTGGAAGCCCATGCTGACTTGAACCGTGGCTTGGAGTTCTTGCCAAACGCGGATCAGCTGGAAGAGCGCCGCGCCGCTGGCGAGGCGATGACCACCCCAGAGCTCTCGGTGCTGGCCGCATACGCGAAGATCCAGCTGGCGAACGCGCTGACCGAATCCGATCTCGCCGATGATCCGTACTTCACCCGGACCCTGCGCCGCTACTTCCCAACCAAGTTGGTAGAGCGTTTCGGGGATCAGCTCGAAAGCCATCCGTTGCGCCGAGAAATCATCGCGACCGTGATCGCCAACGACATCGTGAACATGGGCGGCATCACCTACGTCTTCCGTGCCATGGAAGAAACCAGTGCCAGCGAAGTCCAGATTGCCAAGGTCTTCTGCGCGCTGCGTGAGATCTACGGATTCGACCGCCAGTTCGATGCGATCAATGCACAGCCTGCCGGAACCGATCTGGAACACTGGGGCCGCCAGCACCACGACATGCGCCGCCTGCTGGACCGTGCCACCCGCTGGTTCATCAACCGCGTCGATCAGGAACTGCTGGTCACCGAAGCGGTCAAACGCTACGAAGCGACGGTTACCGAACTGCGTGAGGCCCTGCCAACCTTGGTTCGGGGCACTGACCTCCAGAGATTCCAGGAGTGGCGTGAAGAGGCCATGGACCAGGGGATCCCGGAGCGTCGTGCCAGCATGTGGGCGACTCAGTTCGAATCCTACGCGCTGCTGGACGTGGCAGAATATGTGCACCGCACCGGGACCGCTCCGGTCAAGGTTGCAGAAACATACTACGTGCTCTACGACTTGTTCGATGTGGACAGCCTGCTGAATCGCATCACCAACCTTCCTCGCTCGGATCGTTGGCAGGCGCTGGCTCGTGCCGCAATGCGCGATGACCTGTACACCACGATCATCGACCTGACCGGCAACATCCTGGATGCCCACGGCGATATTGCTGACCCGGCAGAGCGTGTTGCTGCATGGGAAGAGGCAAACGCGGCTAACCTTGATCGTGCGAAGACTATGTTCGCGGAAGTGAACAGCCTGGAACGAGACGACATGGCTTCACTTTCCGTGGCACTTCGCCTCTTGCGTTCCATCGTCCGAAGGTAAATACCGCCAATGGCCCTCATCACCGAAGAATTACGTCAACGTGCTGCACTAGCGCCCGGTGATGAGGATTGGCTCCACCTCCTGGTGGGGGACTGGCAACTGGTCTCGGATCTAGCATTCGCAGACCTGGTGCTCTGGTTCCCCACCGGGGACGGTTCCTATACGGCTTTGGCACACGTGCGCCCTTCCACCTCGCATACCGCCTTCCATAGCGACTTCGTGGGAGAACGGATCCGCAAGGATCTGCGCATCATGGTGGACCGCGCTTGGGAAACCAAGCAAGTGCAACGCTCGGCCGAACAAGCCGGCAAAGATATCATCATGGGGTTGACCACGGTGCAGGCGATTCCGCTAGTGCGCCAGAACCAACCGGTTGCGGTCATCACTTCCCACTTCGATCCGAACCAGTCCCGCACACCCAGCAATCTGGAATTGGTCTACCGGCAAAGCGCTGATGACCTGTTGCAGATGGGTACCCAAGGGCTGTGGCCGGACTTCGCCAGCCCTACCGGCTCCCGCCGTGGCGCGCCGCGCGTCGGTGATGGTTTCATCCGGCTCAACGTTGATGGAGCCGTCGAATTCGCCAGCCCGAACGCTGTTTCAGCTTTCCGCCGATTAGGCGCAGCTGATGTCCTCCAGGGCCAGCCACTGGCTGATCTGACGATGGCACTGGTCAGCGACCGTCGTGTAGTCGACGAAACTCTTCCGCTGGTGCTCCAGGGCAAGATGCCATGGCGTACCGAGGTGGAACATCGCGGAGTCACCCTCTCCCTGCGTGCCATTCCGCTGCGCAACGAATCAAAGCGCTGGGGCGCACTGGTGCTGTGCCGCGATGTGTCCGAACTGCGCCGTCGCGAAAAAGAACTGGTCACCAAGGACGCTACGATCCGTGAAATCCATCATCGCGTGAAGAACAACTTGCAGACTGTCGCGGCGCTGTTGCGCATGCAATCGCGCAGGATGAGCTCAGAGGACGGCAAGCAGGGCCTGGAGCAGGCAATGCGACGAGTCTCCACTATCGCTTCGGTCCACGACTTCCTGTCCAAGGGCCTGAACGAAACCGTCAAATTTGATGATCTGATGGATCGCCAGTTCCGTCTGATCGTGGAAATCGCTTCTCCGGAGCAAAGGGTATCCACGCGTCGTGAAGGCGAATTCGGCATGCTTGACGCTGATTTGGCGACACCGTTGTCACTGGTGATCAATGAGCTGGTGACTAATGCCGTGGAACATGGACTAGCGCATCGCAACGGTGAAGTCGCGCTGGTTGCCGAACGCTACAAGGGTGCCGATAGCAAGGATTGGCTACGGGTTGTCATTGAAGATGACGGCCACGGGTTGCCAGAAGAGCCACGCCGCGAGGGACTTGGGCTGCAAATTGTCCGCACTCTGGTTACCAGCGAACTATCGGGTGAAATCCGTTGGGTACAGAGCGAGAAGGGCGGGACCAAGGTGGTAATCGACATGCCATTGGATCTTGACCACCGTACAGGCTAGGAGCAGCCTGATCAGCTGCAACAAAAAAAGAGGCACTTCCAACACACCGTGTTGGAAGCGCCTCTCCTTTTGGCTATTTAGCGGTAATTCTTCATGTGAGCCTTGATGCTGGCTACATAATGCTTGGTGTCTTCGTACATGCCGTTGTTACGAACACCGGCCAGGCCCTGGTAGTACGATGCGATTGCGTTGTCCAGGTTGTCGGTGTTGTCCAAATTGTAGGCAATTACTGCGACACCAGCGACAACGTTATCCCGTGGGTTCAGGACGTTCAGGTCCTGGCCAATGACCGATGCGATCCAGTCACCGGTGCTTGGCAGTACCTGCATGGCGCCAACGGCGTTAGCAGGGGAGACCGCACGCATGTTGAAGCCAGACTCCTGGTACGCGTGAGCCAACGCCAGAGCCGGGTCAACGCCCATGCTCTTTGCAGTGGAACGGATCAGGTCCTGCATCTCGCCGCGGCTCGGGACACTGATCGAGTCAAGGTAGTCCTTGTTCGAGTTAGCATCTCGCACAACGTGATCTGCGTAGGTACGACCAGCGAAGCTATTGCCGATCTTCTGCTTCTTGACCTGACCCGACGGTGCAACCGAGGAGCCCGAAACCTTCAGCTTGGCGCCGATCTTCAATGGCGTGCTCGAGCTGTACTCGGGGTTCAAATCCAGCAAGGTGGCCAGCTTCATGTCGTGGCTGGTCGCGATGCCACTGAGAGTATCGCCGGACTTCACGGAGTAGGTCGACGTCTTGGCCTTGGCCTTGGGCGCAGCAGTGCTCTTCGGCGAGGAGCTCGAAGACGACGTGCCACCCGAGACCTTGATCTTGCTGCCTGGGAAGATCGGCTTGCTGGCAGAGATGTCATTGGTCTTCAACAGATCGGACAAGCTCATGCCGTGCTTGGCCGCAATGCCGCTGAGCGTGTCACCGGACTTGACGGTGTAGCTTGAAGAACCGGAGGAGGAGGACTTCTTCTGGGAGGACTTCGACGAAGAGCCAGAGGACGAAGAACCCTTGACCTTGATCTTGTCGCCAGGGAAGATCACCTTGCTGGCCGAGATATCGTTCTTGCTAAGGAGCGAAGACAAGCTCATATTGTGCTTGATGGCGATGCTTCCGAGGGTGTCACCGTTCTTCACAGTGTAGGTTGAAGAACCCGACGAAGAAGAAGTTTTCTTCGTCTGCGTCGTATTGCTGGAGCTCGACGCCGAACCCTTGACCTTCAGCTTATTGCCGGGGAAGATTACCTTGCTTGCAGAGATGTCATTCTTCTTCAACAGATCAGACAAGCTCATGTCGTGCTTGCTCGCAATGCCGCTGAGGGTGTCACCGTTCTTGACGGTGTAAGTGGCGGTACTTGAAGATGACGAGCTCGAAGACTTGCCCTTGGGGCTGTTTTTCGAAGCATGACCGGAGACCTTGAGTGTCTTGCCGGCGACGATTGAATCATTCTTAAGATTATTGAGCTTCTTCAGCTCTGACACGGTTGTGTCATATTCCCGAGCGATGCTCCATAGGGACGCACCTGCCGGGATCTTGATTTCGGAAACATCTCGTTTAGCTGGTAATCCCAGCGTAGATACTCGCGAAGCGATCAGGTGGGCCTTGATCTGGTCTTCAGCGACCTTGATGGTCTCCGGAGTTACCGACTTGGCAAAGCTTCCTGAGGTGTTGGGAACAGTCATCGGTGCTGCCTGCGCTGCGGGAGCTAAGGCGAGGCTGCCAATGACCGCAGCGGGAATGGCCGCGCCTGCTACAACGCCTAACGCATGCTTGGAAGCATGTTTGGATTCGTGGGGCATGGAGTCAATCCTCATTTATACGGTGAAAATAACGGGCTTTGCTCCGCAGGTAACAGAGGGGAAGTGGTACCCCATGTTGACTGTGATGCAATTGTTATCAAAGTGATACAAGAAAATTTACACTACTCCTGTGACTCATGGGAACTGCTGAGGTGAGTTTCATCCAAATTTCTGCGCGGATCAGGAATTTGTGGGAACCTTAAGGGGTGAAGGAAACCGTAGATCTCGTCGGCCAGTGGCTGACCCTGCCCGATGTGGCTGAAGAATTAGATGTAGATATTCGCCGCGTGCACCGACTGCTGGATGAGCGTGCCATTGTTTCGTTGAGAATTGGCGCTCGCAATGTCCGTTCGATCCCTGCAGATTTTCTCCAAGACGGAGTAGTGGTGGAAAGCCTGAAGGGCACTCTTTCGGTACTCTTGGATGCCGGCTTCTCCGATGAGGAATCGGTTATTTGGCTGTTCACCGAGGATGAATCGCTGCCCGGCACTCCAATGAATGCTCTGCGCACCGGACGTAAAACTGAAATCCGTCGGCGGGCGCAGGCCATGGGCTGGTAATGGCCCGGACGAACTAGCCTCAGTAATAACAAAAGGTCTCAACCGTATTCCATATCGCATGGATGGTTGAGACCTTTCGTTATGTCTTAGTAACGAATCGCTATTTACTTCTCTTTGTCACTGCATCACTGAGCTGCTGCATTCCCGCTAAGGCGAGGGGCGTGACGTGCAATGCGTTCAGGGCGAGATCTGATTGGGTGGTCAACTCACTAATGCTCTGCTCGGTGGCCGCCAGGGCGCCGCTATCGCGCAGAATACCGCTTAGTCTCAACACTTCTTCTTCGCTGAGATCCACTGCGCCGAGGCGACTCTGAATGAAGTCCTGTTCGTCAGAAGTTGATAGCAAGAGGGCGTGGGCAATCAATTCCGTGCGCTTGCCTTCTTGCAAATCGCCGCCGGTCGGCTTCCCTGTGACTGCTGGATCGCCAAACACGCCCAGAACATCGTCACGTAGCTGGAATGCCTCACCCAGCGGAAGCGCGAATGCGGAGTAGCGCTCCATAAGAGCCTCGCTGGCGCCGGCCAACGCGCCGCCAAGCAAGAATGGGTTTTCAGTGGAGTATTTGGCTGACTTGAAGCGCACGATAGTGCGAGCTCGCTTGACCGCTTCCTTCGGATCGTAGGCGGGGCCCGCAGACTCTTCTAGAACATCAAGATACTGCCCTGCCATCACCTGGGTGCGCATCTGATTGAAGATGGTACGCGCCCGAGCGTTGAGGGAAGCAATACCTGAGAAGACTTCCTCGCTCAACGACAGGCATAGGTCGCCGGTAAGGATTGCGCTGGCCATGCCGTAGCTCGTTGCGCTCCCCGCAAGCCCAAGTTCTCGGTGCTGGGCCTCGAAGCGCTTGTGAACGCTCGGCTGACCGCGTCGTGTATCGGAATTGTCGATGATGTCGTCATGAATCAGCGCGGCTCCTTGGAAGAGTTCCAAGGCCACCCCGAGTTGGACGATGTCGCGTTCATCGGGCCGACCACCTGCACCGAGGTAACCCCAGAAAGCGAACAGGGCGCGAAGCCGCTTGCCGCCACGGGTCAGTGACGTGATCGCATTGACGATTTCGACGGCGCTGCTAGTAATCTGACCAACTTCAACGCTTTTCGCAGCCAGGAATTCTTCCAATAACTGAGCAACGTCAGAAGTGTAGGTACGGCTCAAGCTCTGGGCTTCAGTGTTGAGGTCCGGCACAGAATCAGGCATCGACATGCAAAATCATTTCTACGGGTAAACAACTAGTGGTTAGCAACAACTCTACCGGTGATTCCCGCCCGGCGAAGAAGGCACCCAAAGTACGCGGGGTGGGAACGGAATCCGAATATACATTCGAGTAAGCTGGTGGTGCAGCCGAACGAGGGGAGAGGAATTGAAATGGTGGATCGTGCAATCCTCCATGTCGATATGGACGCCTTCTTTGTTTCAGTGGAACTGCGGGACCGCCCTGACCTAGTAGGCAAGCCAGTTATTGTAGGCCACCGTTCAGGCCGGAGCGTGGTGCTCTCTGCGTCTTATGACTGCCGAGCTCGCGGGATCCATTCGGCCATGCCGATGAGCCAAGCCATCCCGCTGCTACCGCAAGCTACCGTGATCGAGCCGAGCCATCACAAGTACACGCAAGCCTCGGCCCAGATCATGGCGTACTTCCGCACATTGACGCCTCTGGTTGAGCAAGTCAGTGTCGACGAAGCGTTCCTAGACGTTACTGGAAGCATGCGCATGCTTGGCGGGCCAGTGCAGATCGCTCAGCAGATCCGCGAATATATACGCAAAGAAATGGGACTGCCGGCCAGCGTGGGCATTGCAAGGAATAAATTCGTTGCGAAACTCGCTTCGACGTACGCCAAGCCTGACGGCATGGCGGTAGTTGCGCCCGAGCGAACCGAAGAATTCCTGCACGAATTACCCGTGTCGAAAATGTGGGGCGTGGGAAAACGAACCGCTAGTCAGCTTCACTCCTTGGGGATTGAGACCGTGGGGCAACTCGCTGGCGAGCCAGAAGCAAGATTGATTAGCCGGTTGGGGGAACACGGCCGCGCCCTTTATTTGCTCTCGCGGGGGATCGATAACCGTCCGGTGGAGGTTAGCCGGGATGAGAAGAGCATTTCATCGGAACATACCTTTGCGGTGGATATCACCGATCCCCAGGTGCTTGAGGGCGAACTTTTGCGGCTGAGCCATAAGGTCGGTCAACGGCTGCGGCAGCACGGCAAATCAGCCAACGGTGTTGGGCTCAAGATCAAGTACAAGGACTTTTCTGGAATTACGCGTTCGAAGGCGCTCGCAGCTGCGACAGATTCTTCAACGAAAATTAGCGAGTCCGCGCTGGCCCTTCTGCGAAAATTGACCCCTATGCCGCAACCGGTCCGGCTGATCGGGGTGAAAGCTGAACGGTTGCAAGATTACGAGTTGGGTCTGCAATTTAGCTTGGACCCCCGCGAAGAGAAAGCCCGAGAAGCGGAACGCATCGCTGACCAGATCGGACAGAGATTCCCGCAGTCCATCGTGACCCCAGCACGTTTTCTGCGCCCCAAGGAATAAACACATTCTGTGTAGAACGTATGGATATCTGGACAGTGGGGAAGATCAACTAGCAGGGCGGGTGCAAAAGAGACTATCCTTGAATTAAGTTCGATCGAATCCAGGGAACTTTTCCCTTCGACCCGACGTTGAACTTGAAGACGGTGGACGACCGTCGAGATTGCCTTTGGAAGGAGAAGACGATGCCGCTATCGGAACACGAGCAGCGTTTGTTGGAGCAGTTGGAAAAGCAGCTGCATGAAGACCGTCGCTTCGCTTCGAGCATGAAAGGCCCATCGGGCACGGGACGTTTGTCGACCCGCAATATTGCTCTGGGTATCTTGCTGGTAATCGTCGGCCTAGCGGGACTCATCTTTGGAATCTCGCAGCACATCATCATCGTAGGCGTTCTCGGCTTTGCGGTGATGTTCGCGGGTGTACTGCTTGCCCTGACTAAATCGGCTACTGGAAAAATTGGTCCGTCCAACGGAACGGGATCAAAATCTGCAGCCAAGAACAATTCGCAGTTCCTTTCCGGCCTGGAAGAAAAATGGAACCAGCGAAAGCGTGATCAGTCCGATAGCTGATCTGCATTGATATTGAGGTGTGACCCCTAGGGTTGCACCTCTTTTCTGTTTAAGCCCCGCTTCTCACATCCCTACGGTCACCGTGCACCTCATGCCGGGGCGCATGGGTTTCATTCAATTCGGGAAGTTGGATGTCCTGGATATTCGGTGCGCCTATCTGAAGGCCGCGCGACTTTGCAAGTGATCTTGAATTCTCTGCAGATTCCAAGGTTCACGTCCACCTCGCCGGTCAGGCAGGCCCCCACTTCCCTCCCCAGGTTCCTCCACTTCCCACCACCGCGCCTAAAAATAGCAATATTCCGCGGATTTGCGTGTGGAATCTCTGAAAAATACTGGATCATGCAGCTGGACGATTCCCATCCCTCCACCTGAACATAGGCTGAGCATCCGCTAGATTCAGGTGTTTTTTAAGTCCAGACCCTCGCGAAACCACTGAAATTGCATTGACAGTGGAGGGTTGTGGAGTAAAGTGGAGGCAAGTAGAGAAGAATGGGGCTTCTGGCCACTTCACGGGAAAGGTGGTGTGCATGTTCCTTGGAACTTACACACCGCGTCTTGATGAAAAAGGTCGGTTGATTCTTCCAGCTAAATATCGAGATGAGCTGTCCTATGGGCTGGTTCTCACTCGCGGCCAAGAGCGTTGCATATACGTTTTCAGCCAGCGGGAATTTGAGAAGCAGCACGAGCAGCTGGCGCAGGCATCCTTGACCTCCCGGCGAGCACGCGACTATGCGCGTGTGTTCCTCTCAGGGGCCTCGGATGAAGTTCCAGATAAGCAGGGGCGCGTAACGATTCCGCAAGTGCTGCGCACTTATGGAGGCCTTGATCGGGAGGTCACAGTTATCGGTGCGGGCAACCGTATTGAAATCTGGGATTCGACCGCATGGCAGCAGTACTTGGATGAACAAGAAGACGTGTTCTCCGATACTGACGAAGATTAGGGCTTTGTGCCCTACACCGACAAAACACCACGTTTGTTGAGATGAGATCTCCAGCCACCTTGGGGTAGAAAATCGTCTGGCTTCACTTCCCCGGAGCCAGAAGGTTGGATCGCCACTTGGTTGGAGGGGGATCTGATCTCAACAGCAGATCGAAAGCGAAAGGGGGCGCAGTGCCAAATCAGGATTCCCAGCGACCAGCATCCGAACGCCACGTTCCAGTACTTCTGGACCGATGCGTTAATTTGCTAGCTCCAGGTATTGAGCGAGCCAATGCTGAAGGCCGTCGGGCAATTGTGGTTGACTGCACCCTCGGGATGGGTGGGCACTCCGAAGCCATCCTCAAGCGGTTCGACAACTTGCACCTGATCGGTCTAGACCGTGACGAGCAGGCTCACGAACTTGCCGGTGCACGACTCGCCCCGTTCCAGGACCGCATCGACCTCGTGCACGCGGTGTATGACGAAATTGCGGATGTCGTGGAAGATCTTGGGTTCCCGGGGGTCGACGGCGTTCTGTTCGACCTTGGCGTTTCCTCGCTGCAGCTCGATGAGCGTGAACGGGGTTTCGCCTATTCGTATGATGCACCGCTGGATATGCGCATGGACACCTCTGTTGGCCCAACTGCCGAGGACCTGGTCAACGACTTGGAACGCGACGAACTGCTTCGAATTATTCGACAGTGGGGCGAAGAGAAGTTTGCTGGACGCATCTCGACGGCAATCGTCGAGGCACGCGCCAAGAGCCGCATCACTACCACTGCTGAACTAGTTGAAGTGATCCGCAGCGTTGTGCCCGCGGCGGCTGCTCGAAACCATGGACACCCGGCCAAGAGGACCTTCCAAGCATTGCGTATTGCAGTGAATGAGGAACTTGACGTCTTGGAACGTGCGATCCCGGCGGCAATGGGAGCTTTGAACGTCGGCGGAAGAGTCGTCGTGATGAGTTACCACTCCTTGGAAGACAAAATCACCAAGCGGCACTTCGTCCATGGATCTACCTCGTCGGCCCCTCCGGGATTCCCGGTGGAGCTGGACGAACACAAAGCTGAATACAAGGTGCTCACCAAGGGCACCGAGAAGCCAAGCGACCACGAAATAGCAGAAAATTCACGTGCAGCCTCAGCCCGCTTGCGAGCTGTGGAACGAGTGTTGAAGAGGAGCTAGCATGAGCCAACGAGCCCAGCGCCGCGTGCAGAAGACCGCAGCCGTGAACAACCAGCCTGTTGTCGACGGTAATACTGCGCGTGCAATGCGACCCGAGCCCGTCCCAGCTAGCAACCTGCCTAAAGGCGATTCGCGTCAGCGCGTAACTCTTTCGTTGGTTCCTAAGATGAACGAAACCAGCAAGCGCTCCATGTTCACCATGTCTGCGGTGCTCGTTGTCTTGGCATTCAGCGTGATTGTTACGCTGGTGCTGCTCAATACTTCTGTAGCTCAGCGGCAGTACGACATCGTGAACTTGCGTTCGCAAGAGCGTGCGCTTTCCCAAGAGAATCAGGCACTGCTGAAGGAGGCCCAGTCGTTGGCGGCGCCACAGGCACTGGCCGCCAAGGCAAAGGACCTCGGTTTGGTTTCGCCAGGTGCTCCAGGGCTGATCAGCCTGTCTGAGGGCAAGGTTGCCCAAGACGCTGAGAAGGCGGTCAAGGCAAAGAACAGCAAGCAGGAATACGGAACTATTCCGCTGCCGGGCGACAGCATCCGCAAGGGTGAAAGCAAAACTGAAGCCAACGCATCAAACACGCCGAAGACCACTGTGGGTAAAGCCTCAGCAGATTCACAGAAGGAGTCCGGTGCCACTGAAGGTTCCAAGGAACCAGAGGTGAAGCCGGAGAAAGCTGAACGTGAAGTTGCCAGTGATGGCCGCCCAGTGTTCAATGACGCTGAGCTTAACGGGGGCACGATCCCTGCACCAAGCATCAAATCCCCAGCAGAGTAGTTAGCCCTTTCTAAGCTAGATACAGGTGGCCTACGCTGCTGGAAAACCACGCTGAGGGAAAGTTAGGTTCTTTTGTGAGCTCGACGGCAATCGACACTGCGAAAAAGCGAATGCGCTTTGTGCTGCTCCTCTCCGTGGTTTTGCTGCTGGTGATCCTGGGCCGGCTGGTCTGGGTCCAGGGCATCAACTCGGCAACCATTGCCAACGCTGCACAGGAAAACCGCGAACGCGTTGAAAACATTGCGCCAAATCGAGGATCCATCGAAGACCGCAATGGCACCACCCTCGCCGTCTCAGTAGACCGCTATGATCTGGTCATCGACCAGCGCGAGCAGGGTGAGAACATTCGCCGTGCGAAGCGGGATGGAACCAATGGCCAGGAACGCATCACGTGGGACCAAGCCATTGACGAACTAGCCGATACCCTTGACCAGGACCGTGAGGAACTTGCCACGAAGGTTCGCCCGCAGGGCGATGCCAAGCCCAAAGGGTACGTCATGCTCGCCAAGAGCGTGACCCCGGAAGTACGCAACGAAGTCCTCGAAATCGGTATTCCGCGACTTGCCTCATTGCTGCGCAGCGAACGCCAGTACCCGCAAGGCGTAATTGCAGGACCACTGCTGGGGTTCGTGCGCAACTCCGAAGACCAAACAGCCGTGGTGGGAGCCGAAGGCCTGGAACTGAGCCAGGAGGAACACCTGGCCGGCACGGCCGGCAGCCGCAAGTTCGAGATCAGCGCCGATGGCGTGCGCATTCCCGTCACCGAGGTCGAAGAAACCCCTGCAGTCGATGGCCAGGACGTCATCCTGACCATCGACTCCGACATCAACTACGTTGCCCAGCGTGCAGCAGAAAAGAAGCAAGCTCAGTTCAACGCTGAGTGGGTTTCCGTGGTCGTCATGAAAGCGGATACCGGCAAGATCCTCGCCATCGGCGACTCCGCTGAATTGGACCCGAATGATCCAGGCGCTACCAAGCCGGAGTTCCGCCGCTCCACCTCCATCACCCGTGCTTTCGAGCCAGGTTCCACCGGCAAGGCCGCGATCTTCGCGGCGGCCATCGACCAGGGCGGAGTGGATCCGCTGACCGAGATGCGTGTGCCGAATAAGAAGACGTTCACCAAGGAAACCATCAATGACTCGTTGGAACACCCAACGTACGACATGACGGTCTCGGGCATCTTCGCCCGTTCCTACAACACCGGCACCGTGATGGTCGGAAATACCATGAGCAAGCAGACCCGTTACGACTACATGCGTGCCTTCGGATTGGGTTCGCCCATCCGCGTCGGCTTGAATGGCGCTAGCGCTGGCCAATTGGCGCATCCCGATAATTGGGACCGCCGCCAGCAGTACACCACCATGTTCGGCCAGGGCTATTCGCAGACCGTGCTGCACACCGCTTCAATTTTCCAGTCCTTGGCCAACGGCGGCGTTCGCCTTTCGCCAAGCCTGATTGAGGGCTACCGCAACGAAGACGGTACCATCACCAAGATCCCCGCACCGGAAAAGAAGCGCGTGGTCAAGAAAAGCACCGCTGACGAAATGCTCAAGCTCATGGAATCGGTCGTTGACGACGGTACCGGCTACAAGGAGCGCATTCCCGGGTACCGCGTGGGCGGCAAGACCGGTACAGGCCAGGCGGCAAGCGCCAAGGGCTATGACGGATATACTTATTCCTTTGCAGGTGTCGCTCCCTTGGAAGATCCGCAGTTCGTCGTCGTGGCAACCATGTACAGGCCAAAGGGCAACTGGAAAGACTTCTCGGTAGCTGACACGTTTACCGATGTTATGAGCCATACTCTCAACACATTCAATGTGCCACCGAGCACGACAAAGTCAGAGGCGTATGACGTCTTTGTAGGTGAGGATCAGAAGAAATCTTGGTAGTCCAGAACCCCGACACTCCGCGTGAGCTAGAACGGTACCTACGCCCAGAGAGCATCGCCGGTCTTGGCTTCGACCAGCTCTGCGGCACAGCTGGCGCGGTGCGAACTGGAGCGCTGCTCAATGCCGCTCCGCAAATCCTCGGCGTCAGCCTCAACCCGCAGATCGTACAGAGCGGTGACGTCTTCCTGGGTATTTCCGGCGCCAAGCGCCACGGTGCCGAATTCGTGGAAACCGCCATCGGCAACGGTGCTGTCGCACTGATCACCGATACTGCAGGACTCGAATTCCTCAGCGATGACCTCTCGATCCCGGTGGCCGTCGTTGCAGATGTACGCAAATCCGCAGCCGTGATCGCGCAGAGCGTCTACGGAACCGACCAGCGCAGCCCGAAGCTGTTCGCTGTCACCGGCACCAACGGCAAGACCACCACAACCTTCATGATCCGCGCGATCCTGGATGCGCTGGGTGAAGAAACCGGCCTGATCGGCACGATTGAGATGTCCGCCCGCGGGCAGATCATCCCCAGCGTGCTGACCACCCCGGAGTCCACCCAGCTGCACGGCGTGCTCTCGCGCATGGCGCAGCAGGAAGTCACGTCGGTGGCCATGGAGGTATCCAGCCACTCGCTGAGCTATGGCCGCGTTGATGCCCTGCGCTTTGCCGTTTCCGGTTACACCAACCTGACCCAGGACCACTTGGACCTGCACGGCACGATGGACGAGTACTTCGAAACCAAGGCCGAACTATTCACCGCGGAACGCTCCGAGCGCGCAGTGGTCATGGTAGACGATGAATACGGCCAGCGCCTGGCCGAGCGCGCCCTGGTGCCTACCGAGACCCTGAGCCTCGACGGCGAACACCCTTCGGCGCACTGGAGGGTTGCCGAACTGGCGCACTGCGGATTGGGCCACAGTTTCACCCTGGTGCACCGGGATGGACGCCAGCTGCGGACCCGGACCCTGCTTCCAGGCATGTTCAACGTCGCCAACGGAGCACTGGCGGCCTTGATGGTGCTGGCCGGCGGTGCGGACCTCGAAGCCCTGCAGCAGGCCTTGGACTCCAAGGATCCGCTGTCGGTCGCCGTTCCAGGGCGGATGCAGGTCGTAGCCGAATCTCCGGTAGCCGTAGTCGATTTCGCCCATAATTCGGATGCACTGGCAAAGGCTTTGGATTCCATCCGTCCGGGGGAGCAGGGACGCCGGATCGTCGTCTTCGGCGCCACCGGAGAGCGCGATAAGACCAAGCGCCCGGATATGGGAGCGGTGGCAGCCCGCCACGCGGATATCGTCATTGTGACCGACGACGACCCGCACAGCGAAGACCCGGCTCCGATCCGCGCCCAGGTTGCCGCCGGAGCACAGCAAGTTCTCGATTCCGAGCGTCCGCAGGTGCAGCTTCACAACGTCGCGCCACGCGCCAAAGCCGTAGAGTTCGCTGTGAGTTTGGCCGAAGCCAACGACGCGATTCTCGTGGCCGGGCGGGGACATGAAGTCAGCCAAGACGTCGCGGGAATTGACGTGGAACTGGATGATCGAGTGGAACTAGCGAAAGCACTGAATCTTCATGGATTTGTGACCAATTCCTAGAACGTACAAGTCCACTATCGCCACCGCTCAAGTGTAAAGTCCTTATTGCCATGATTGAACTGTCTCTGACCGACCTGCTGGAAATCACCGGCGGAAAAGCGACTGCTACAGCCGCCTCCGACACGGTGATCACTTCCGTGACCACTGACTCGCGCGAAGTCGTCCCGGGTGCCTTATTCGTCGCCAAGCCCGGAGAACTCTCCGACGGGCACGCCTTTATCGACCGTGCACGCGCCGCCGGCGCAGTGCTGGCCCTAGCTGAACGCATTACCCACGATGAAGACCGCAGGGAACACCCGGCGATCATCATTGAAGACGCGGTAGAAGCAATGGGCAAAATTGCCGCGCACATCGTTGCGCTTCTCAAGGAAAAGAACGACGCCAAGGTCGTGGGAATCACCGGTTCGGCCGGCAAGACCACCACCAAGGACCTGCTCGCCGGTATTCTGTCGCAAGTGGCGCCGACCGTGTCGCCAATCGGCTCGTACAATGGCGAAGTCGGCGTCCCGCTGACGGTATTCAGCGCCACCGAAGAGACCAAGTACTTTGTCATCGAGATGGGGGCCACCGGCATTGGCCACCTGACGTACCTGACAGATATGGTGCACCCGCAGGTCGGTGTCGTGTTGTGCGTCGGTACCGCCCATGCCGGCGAATTCGGCGGGGTGGAGAACATCGAGAAGGCCAAGGGCGAACTCGTTGAAGCCCTGCCAGCCGATGGCACGGCCATCTTGAATGCTGAAGACCCCCGCGTGGCACGCATGGACTTGCGTTCCGGGGGAGCCGTGCGCTTCTTCGGCACCGGAAAGAACAAGCCGGAAAACGCTGGGGTCTGGGCCACCGACGTTGTTGTGAATTCCCACGGGCAGCCAGAACTCACTCTTGAATTCCCTGGCGGCTACAGCAAGCGCATCACCTCGGGCCTCCTGGGACGCCATCACGTCTCGAATATCCTCGCCGCGGCCAACGCTGCACTGGCCCTGGATATCGCCCCGGAATTGATCGCCGCAGGCCTGGAAGGCCGCGCTGCCGGCAGCCGCTGGCGCATGGAGCGCATCGAGCGCGCTGACGGCGTGAGCATCATCAACGACGCGTACAACGCGAACCCTGAATCAATGCGCGCTGCGCTGGTGACCCTGGCCGAATTGGGCCTGGGCGCCGACGGCGCACCGGGCCGACGCACTTGGGCAGTCCTGGGCGAAATGCTGGAACTGGGCGATGACAGCATCCACCAGCACGACCTGCTGGGCCGCATGGCAGTTCGCATGAACATCAAGAAACTTGTAGTGGTAGGCCGTGGCGCAAAGCCCGCCTACAACTCCGCTGTGCTCGAAGGCAGCTGGGGCGACGAGGCCTTCTACGTTGAAGACGTAGATGAGGCTCGCGCGCTGCTGCAAGAGCAGCTTCAGCCAGGCGACATCGCCTTGTTCAAGTCCTCTAACGGGGCCGGTCTACGCTTCCTCGGCGACGACATTGCAGCATTCGCGAAGGAAGGCGACAACGCATGATCGCATTGATTCTGGGGGCCGGCATTGCCCTCGTGCTGACCATGGTGGCCATGCCGCTGTACATCCGCCTGCTCACCAAGAAGCAATACGGGCAGGTCGTGCGCGACGACGGGCCGAACTCGCACGCCATCAAGTCCGGCACCCCGACCATGGGCGGAGTGGTCTTCGTCCTGGCCGTGTTCGTGGCGTACTTCGCCACCCATGGCATCCTTTCGCTCATGGGACGCACTTCTTCGGGAATTACCGCCAGCGGAATGCTGGTCCTGATGCTCTTCGGCGGCATGGGACTGGTCGGCTTCCTCGATGACTTCATCAAGATCTTCAAGAAGCGCTCATTGGGCTTGCGCGCCTGGCAGAAGATTGTCCTGCAGGCATTCTTCGGCATCAGCTTCGCCGTGCTGGCCTTGCAGTTCCCCAATGACCAGGGCCTGACTCCGGGCTCTACCGCGATCTCCTTCCTGCGCGACACCAACATCGACCTGGCCTTCGCAGGCCCGATGCTGGGCATGATCCTGTTCGTGCTCTGGGCGAACTTCATCGTTACCGGTGCTACCAACGGCGTGAACTTGACCGATGGCCTGGACGGACTGGCTACCGGTGCCTCGATCATGGTCTTCGGCGCCTACACCCTGATGGGCATCTGGCAGCAGAACCAGGCCTGCAGCAACATGGACTCGCTGGACGTCTGCTACTCGGTACGCGACCCGCAGGACCTGGCCCTGCTGGGGGCCACCCTCTCCGGTGCGCTGATCGCCTTCCTCTGGTTCAACGCCAAGCCGGCGAAGATCTTCATGGGCGACACCGGATCGCTGGCCATCGGCGGCGCCGTGGCTGCCTTCGCGATCCTCTCGCGCACCCAGCTGCTGCTGGTGGTAATTGCCGGCCTGTTCGTGATCATCTCCCTGTCGGTGATCATCCAGGTGGGCTACTTCAAGCTCTCGGGCGGCAAGCGCGTGTTCAAGATGGCGCCGCTGCAGCACCACTTCGAGCTTTCGGGCTGGTCCGAAGAAAACGTTGTTATCCGATTCTGGATCCTTGCCGGCCTGTTCGTGGCCGCGGGCCTGGGTCTCTTCTACTCTGAATGGGTTGTCGCACTGTGAGCGTAGACGCTGGCAAATCTCTTGACTCGCTAACCAGCTGGGATGCTGATTGGAAAGGCCTGCGCGTAGTCGTCGCCGGACTGGGACTCTCCGGATTCTCTGCGGCCGACACCCTCATCGAGCTGGGTGCCATCGTCACCGTCATCGACGGCCGCGATGACCAGCTGAACCAGCAACGTGCCGAGACGCTGAAGATCGTCGGGGCCCATGAGGTGCTGCTGGGCGACGGGAACGTACAAGCCCTGCCGTTGGTCGATGGCAAGCTGGCCCAGCTGGTCATGGTTTCCCCAGGCTGGAATCCCCGTAATCCGGTCATCGCAGAGGCCGAGTCCGAGGGCATCGAGATCTGGAGCGATATCGAGCTGGCTTGGCGCGTGCAGAACCGTGCCGGCCACACAGCACCACAGTGGCTGGCGATTACCGGCACCAACGGCAAGACCACCACTGTGGGCATGACCGAGGCGATCCTGCGCGCCGATGGGCTGAAGGCCATCGCCGTCGGCAACGTCGGCACCCCGATCCTGGATGCCGTACGCGAACCGGTGGACTATGACGTATTCGCCGTCGAGCTCTCCAGCTTCCAGCTGCACTACACGCATAGCATTTCTCCGCTTGCCTCGGTGGTCTTGAACCTGGCCGAAGACCACGTGGACTGGCATGGCGGCTTCGACAACTACAAGGCCGCCAAGGCCAAGATCTACGAACGCACCCAGGTAGCAGCGATCTTCAACGCCGCCGATGAGCGCACCATCACCATGGTGGAAAACGCTGAAGTCATCGAAGGCTGCCGTGCTATCGGCTTCACCACCGATACCCCAGCAGTATCGATGGTGGGTGTTGTCGAAGGCCTGCTGGTGGACCGCGCCTTCATCGAAGAGCGCAAGACCAGTGCCGTGGAACTGATCGCCCTGAAGGACATCGGCGAGATTGTTCCGCGCCACACCGCCGCGAACGCGGCTGCCGCGGCGGCGCTGACCCGCGCGTACGGAGTGAATGCAGAAGCTGTCGCTGCGGGTTTGGCGAACTTCGACTCCGGCGATCACCGGATCCAGGCCGTCGCCCGCAAGAACGACATCCTGTGGATCAATGATTCCAAGGCCACTAATCCGCATGCGGCCGATGCTTCGTTGGCTGCATTCACCCGTGTGGTCTGGATTGCCGGTGGCTTGTCCAAGGGCGTGGAATACGGCGACTTGATCGCCAAGCACGCGCAGCGCCTGGCCAAGGTCTTGCTCATCGGCACCGACACCGCCGGTTTGCGCCAAGCACTCGCTGCCCACGCGCCAGAGGTTGAAGTCATCGACATCACTGGGGCAGCGCAGGGCGGTGACGGTTCGGTTCCAAGCGGCGCCCAGGTCATGACGCGTGCGGTCTCCAAGGCTGCCGAAGTAGCCGAAGCAGGGGATACCGTGCTCATGGCTCCCGCCGCGGCCTCGATGGACCAATTCAGTTCCTACGCCCAGCGTGGCAACGCATTTATCGCTGCCGTCAGTGATCTGATGGATAAAACTGGCGAAGACCAGTAATCGAAAGCTGACCGAATAAACGACACCGAGGCAGGAGGCACCGATGGCGATGAAAATGAACAAGAAGCCAGCAGGTTCCAAAGCCGAACTCCCTTGGTACGCGAGATTCGGCAGGATGCTCGGAACCGTCGAGAACTCCAGCGGCCGCATGGCCTCCACGGACTACTGGCTGGTGCTCGTGGGCTCCATCGTGCTGGCCGTTTTCGGTGTGGTCATGGTCCAGTCATCGGCGTCGGTTGAAGCGATCGCGAAGGGCAGGGACGGTTTCACCGTGGCGCTGTCCCAGGGTGGCTTTGCCGCCTTGGGTATTCTCTGCATGCTGGTCATGCAGCGGATCAAGCCGGAAACGCTGAAGCGGCTGGCCTGGCCTTCCGTTATTGCGGCAGTGGTCCTGTTGTTCCTCGTGGCGTTCACGCCATTGGGCCATACGGTGCTCGGCAACCGAAACTGGATCCGCATCGGCGGCTTCGGCCTGCAGCCCAGCGAGTTCGCCAAACTGGCGTTGTCTGTTTTTGCCGCGTTCATGCTGGAAAAGAAGCAGCATCTGCTGCACGACATCAAGCATTTGGTCGTCCCAGTGGTTGCCCCGGTGGGGGTCTTCATTGTTGGCCTCATCGTGGTCGGCAAGGACGTAGGTACAGCGCTGGTCTTGTTGATGATCATTGCCTCGGCGATGTTCTTGGGCGGCATCCGGATGAAGTGGCTGGCGGCGTTTTCGGTGGTCGGTGTCCTGGGCCTGTCCGTGGCGATCTTCGCTTCCTCCAACCGCCGCCAGCGCATCGTCGCTTGGCTTGATACCGATTGCGGCCCGAGCAGCGACCTTTGCTACCAGGCCAGCATGGGCCTTCACGCCTTCGCCTCCGGCGGCTGGTTCGGTGTGGGCGCAGGCCAGTCCCGCATGAAGTGGTCCTATGTGCCTGAGGCGCAGAACGACTTCATCTTCTCCATCCTGGGTGAAGAGTTCGGCCTGATCGGCGTGCTGTTCGTCCTGGTCATGTTCATGCTGCTGGCCTTGGCGATGTATCGCATTGCAGCACGCGCCAAGGACTTGTACACCAAGGTGCTCATGGGTTGCCTGATGTCCTGGGTCATCGGCCAGACCTTCGTGAATCTGGGTACCGTCACCGGCGTACTTCCCGTGATCGGTGTTCCGCTGCCGTTCATTTCCTCCGGCGGCTCGGCGATGCTCGCCATCATGCTGGCAATGGGCTATGTCCTCTCCTCGGCCCGGGCGCAAAAACTTGAATTCGAAGCAACTCTGGAAAAGAAACCGGCAAAGAGCAAGAAAACCAAATAGTGCGCCGCAAGCGGCCGCTATCAGAAGCAGAGGCCCATCGCTGAATCTGCGGTGGACGTTGATCCTGCCCATTGGCAGGACGAAGGAGTACAGCAACAGATGAGCGAAGCACTTCGTCTAGTCGTCGCCGGCGGCGGAACTGCCGGCCATATCTCGCCCATGCTGGCCATAGCTGATGCCGTGAAGGCCGAGCATCCCGAAGCAATGGTCACAGCACTGGGTTCTCCCGGTGGCCTGGAAACCAAGCTGGTGCCGGAAGCCGGCTACCCGCTCGAACTCATCCCCAAGGCCCCGATGCCACGCAGCATCAACATGGATCTGCTCAAGTTCCCTTTCCGTTTCATCAAGGCCATTAACAACGCGAAGAACGTTCTGCGCACTACCAAGGCCGAGGCCGTCCTGGGCGTCGGCGGTTATGTCTGCACCCCGGCATATCTTGCCGCGAAGCAGCTGAAGCTGCCGATCTTCGTGCATGAGGCCAACTCCGTTGCCGGCATGGCAAACAAGCTCGGGGCAAAGAACGCGGCATTCGTCGGAACCACTTTCGCCAACACCGGGCTGCCCGGTGAGATGCAGGTGGGCATGCCGATGCGCTCCAACGTTGCCACCATGGACAAAGCCGCGCTGCGAGGCGAAGCACGCGGGTACTTCGGTATCACCGGGCAGAAGCCGGTACTTCTGGTCACCGGTGGATCCTCCGGAGCGCAGAGCATCAATACCGCCATCGAGCAGTCCCTGGACGAGCTGAACGCAGCTGGCATCCACACTATCCACATCACCGGACGCGGAAAGCAGATTCTGGACGCCTCGGGCAATCTGCTGTCCCATGAAGGCTACAGCCAGACCGAATACGTGGACCGCATGGACTACGCCTACGCCGTCGCGGATTTGATGATCTGCCGCTCCGGCGCGGGCACCGTCTGCGAACTGGCCGTAGCTGGCACGGCCTCGGTACTGGTTCCGCTGCCCATCGGCAACGGCGAGCAAAAGCTCAACGCCCGTGAACTGGTCGCTGCCGGGGGAGCCGTCCTGGTTTCCGACGCGGAGTTCACAAAGTCCTATATCAGCGAAAATGTCATCAATCTGCTGACCGATCAGCATAAAATTGAAAAGATGTCTCAAGCCGCTGCCTCATTGGGGCAGCGCGACGCCGCGCAGATCATGGCGCGACGGATTATTGATGAAGTTTCAACCCGCCGCCGTGCGGGTCAGGAAGGCTAGAACCATGGCACTGCGAGCCGACGAACTGAACGCCGATCTGGGCAAGGTACACCTGATGGGTGTAGGCGGGGTTGGCGTATCAGCGGTTGCACGGCTGCTGCTCGACTACGGCCTGGCTGTCTCCGGCACCGATGCCAAGGATCTCCCGGTGCTCGATGGCTTGCGTGAGCGCGGCGCGCGAATCCACGTAGGCTACGACCCAGCGAACCTCGGCGACGCCGACACCGTGGTGATCTCCTCGATCATCAAGGCCGGAAACCCGGAATATGACGAAGCCCTGCGCCGCGGACTGCGAATCTTGCACCGCTCCGAAGGCCTGGAAGCTACCATGCGCGGCCACGAGAAGATCGTGGCCATCGCCGGTACTCACGGCAAGACCACCACCACTTCGCTGACCGCCCATATGCTCAAGACCATTGGCGCGCGTCCGAGCTTCGCCGTGGGAGCGAATATTCCAAGCCTGGGCACCAACGCCGAGCTCGGGGCCGGATCCTACTTCGTGGCCGAAGCGGACGAATCCGACGCTTCCTTCCTCAACTACCGGCCGGATGCCATCATCGTGACCAACGTCGAAGCCGACCACCTGGATCACTACGGTACCGCTGAAGCAGTGCACCAGGCCTTCGTGGACTTCGCCAGGCTATTGCCGGCAGACGGCTTGCTGATCTGCTGTGCAGATGATGAGGGTTCCAACGATCTGGCGCACAAGATGCGCGCAGAGCGTCCGGAAATCCGCGTGCAGACCTACGGCTTCAGCGATCACGCCGACCGCCGCCTTTCCGATGCCCGCGCCACCGAAGACGGCCGCTTCACCGCAACCATCGAATGGGGCAGCGGACAAAGCCGCATCCTGGATCTGGCAGTGCCCGGCCAGCACAACCTGCTTAATGCTGCCGCCGCATTGTCTGTCGGCATTGATGCAGGTGTGGACGTTGACGAAGCGCTGCAGGCGCTCTCCAGTTTCTCCGGGGCAGCTCGCCGATTCGAATTCAAGGGTGAAGCCGCAGAGGTCCGTGTCTACGACGACTACGCGCACCACCCGACCGAGGTGCAGGCAGCGCTGACCGCCGGCCGTACGGTGGCCGGCAACGGCCGGCTGCACATTGTCTTCCAGCCGCACCTGTTCAGCCGTACCCAAGAGTTCTTCCGCCAATTCGCCCAGGCCTTGTCCCTGGCCGATTCGGTGGCCGTGCTGGATATCTACCCGGCACGTGAAGAACCTATCGATGGCGTGGACAGCGAACTGATCGCATCGCGCATCGAGGTTCCTGCCCAGGTACTTTCGCCGGCAGCCGCTGTAGCGCACGTGGTTGAGCAGTCCGAGCCGGGCGATGTCATCATGACCATTGGCGCCGGCGATGTCACAGCGCTAGGCCCAGACATCGTCAAGTCGCTGAGCTGACGAATTCCGTCCCGAGTCCGAGGCCATCGCAGTTGGTCCACTTCCGTCTACCAAGGTGATCCATGGGTGAAGCAGCAAAAGTCGTAGAACTTCCGGAGAGCCCGGAGAAAAAACGGCGCAAGATCCTGATTATTCTCACGGCATGCATCGTCGTGCTCAGCCTCGCTGCGGTTTTGATCTTGAGCTTCTCACCGGTGATCGCTGCCAAGAAGATCGAAGTAACCGGCACCAAGCTGGTCAATTCCGAGAAGCTGGGGAAGTCCCTGGAACCATTGAAGGGCGTTCCGCTGCCGCGGATCTCTGAATCGAGGGTCCAGGAGCTGATCGGCGAGCAGCCGGCCATCGACGAAATCGTGGTCAAGGCCCAGATGCCCAACACCTTGGTCGTTGAGGTAATCGAAGCTGTGCCGGTGGCCATCTTGCTGGAGGGCAAGAAGCAGTACCTGGTCTCCGAGACCGGCAAGAAGCTTCGCACCGTCGGCAAGAATGACAAGGACCAGTTGCCCAAGATCAAGGCCACCGACGTCACTGCTGATCCGGAGCAGTTCAAGCTGCTGACCGGAATCTTGAGCACCGTTGACAAGAAAGTGCTCAAGGAAGTCTCAACGGCATCCTTGTCCAAGGCAGGGTTCGCCGAACTGGCGTTGCCGAAGAACCGCACTTTGATTTGGGGAGACGCCAAGAAAGCGGCCCTGAAAAATGAAGTGGCGACGATCTTCTTGAAAGAGCTTGAGAAAAAGCACGCGGCCAAGACGACCATCGACGTCACCAACCCAGAAAATCCCGTGGTCTATTAAGTCGCGGTGCTCTGGGCGCGGGAAGACCAATAAGCCAAGAAATTCTGGAAAGATAGTTTTGAATAAGCGACACGCCTAGGCGGTCGTTGCAGAAAGACCACACGACTCATAGCGTTTCTAATAACGACAGCTTGACAGAATCTTAACCTTAAGGCTAAAGGTGAAGGTCTTTAGCTGGAGTCGTGAAATATGTAGCACATCTAACAAGGGAAGCGGGACGTGGCAGCTCCACAGAATTACCTCGCGGTCATTAAAGTCGTCGGAATCGGCGGTGGCGGTGTAAACGCAGTCAATCGAATGATCGAAGTCGGTCTCAAGGGCGTAGAGTTCATCGCCATTAACACCGATGCCCAGGCTCTGCTTATGAGTGATGCCGACGTCAAACTCGACGTAGGACGCGAACTGACTCGTGGCCTGGGCGCTGGCGCCAACCCTGATGTGGGACGCCAGGCAGCGGAAGATCATGTAGAAGAAATCGAAGACGTCCTGCGCGGCGCGGACATGGTCTTCGTGACCGCTGGCGAAGGCGGCGGTACTGGTACCGGCGGCGCGCCGGTCGTGGCCCGCATTGCCCGCTCGCTTGGCGCGCTGACCATCGGCGTGGTCACCCGTCCATTCACCTTCGAGGGTCGCCGCCGCGCTAACTCCGCCGAGTCGGGCATCGAAGCCCTGCGCGACGAAGTGGATACCCTCATTGTGATCCCGAACGATCGACTGCTGTCGATCTCGGATCGCAACGTATCGGTGCTCGATGCATTCCGCCAGGCAGACCAGGTTCTGCTCTCCGGCGTGCAGGGCATTACCGACCTGATCACTACCTCGGGCCTGATCAACCTCGACTTCGCCGACGTGAAGTCCGTTATGCAGGGCGCAGGCTCGGCATTGATGGGCATCGGTTCGGCGCGGGGCGAAGACCGTGCAGTGAAGGCAGCGGAGCTGGCTATTGCCTCGCCACTGCTCGAAGCTTCTATCGATGGCGCCCACGGCGTCCTGCTCTCCATCCAGGGCGGCTCCGACCTCGGCTTGTTCGAAATCAACGAAGCTGCACGCCTCGTGCAGGAAGTTGCCCACCCGGAAGCCAACATCATCTTCGGTGCCGTCATTGACGACGCCTTGGGCGACGAAGCACGTGTCACCGTGATTGCAGCCGGCTTCGACGAGCCAGATGTCACCAGCAAGCCAATGGCACCGGTCGCAGCAAAGCCAGCTGTCTCCGCGCGCCCGGCTGAGCAAGTGCCAGCGAGCATTCCAGAAACACCAGCACCTGCTGCAACCGAAGCTGCGAAGCCAGCCCAGGTTGCTCATGAGAAGCCAGCTGCCGCAGAGCAGGCTAGCTCCTTCCAGGACCTTCCAGATGTTGTCGACTCGGACCTGAATGGTTCGAACGACGACCTGGATGTCCCGGACTTCCTGAAGTAAAAACAGCAAGAAGCTGAGCAGTGCTACATTTCGCGTCGAACCTCGATCCGAGCATCCAACTGGCATTCACATCGCAGGCTGAGGGAAACCTCGCCCTGCACGTGAATGACGATCCCCGCCTTGTGGCGGAGAATCGAGCCAAATTGGAGGACTTGATCGGGGTTCGACGCTTCTCGCTTAACTTCATGAACCAGGTGCACTCCGCCGATGTATATGAGGTCACGCCGGTGCGGCGCACCTCGTGGCTAGAGCCGGCAGCGCCAACCTGCGATGGATTGCTGGACCCAACTGGCACCCAGCCCCTGGCAGTGATGGTCGCCGACTGCCTTCCGGTGCTCTTTGTCGGAAGAAACACGCGCGATGGGCAAACCCTGAGTGCCGCAACCCACGCCGGCCGGCGCGGGCTGCTCGACGGGATCCTGGCAAAAACGGTCGAGGGCCTGAAGGCTCATGGTGCCGACACAGTGGAAGCCGTGATCGGCCCTTCGATCTGCGGCCGATGCTATGAAGTTCCAGAAAGCATGGCCCAGGAATCCGAAGAGTTGCGCACCGGGATTCGCACCACGACTCGCTGGGGGACCCATGGGCTGGACCTTCCGGCCTCAGCCGAACAAGAACTGCGCGGCCTCGGGGTGGACGTGCGGCAATCCGGTGTCTGCACCTTGGAAGACGAAAGCTACTATTCCTACCGGCGTTCAAGCCGTGCAGGACGACTTGCCGGACTCATCTGGACCGCCGCGTAGGCGTGCGCGACACACCGCCAAGAATTGATCGAATGAACGATGCCTGCATTATTTTGTGCGGTAGCGTCGAAGTAGCGGAAGCGTGCAATGGGGTTGCATGCATGGGATAAACGAGGAGAAACATCGTGGCTGACGGACTGCGTAAGGCAATGGTATATCTCGGCTTGGCGGACGCCGTCGAGCAGGAAGAGACCCAGACACAACACGCTGAGCCCAAAACCCAGGTTCGGGTAGTTGAGGACACAGCTCCAAAGCGACCTGCCGAAGCCCCACGCCCACAGCCTGTTGCAAGGCAGGCTGCGCCGCAAACACAAGCTAGAGAACCAGAGACGGAATACCGTGCTCCGGTCACCCCTATTAAGCGTGCCCCTTCAGTACGGGATGAGGATTCCGAATTGCGTCAGATTACTACCGTCCACCCTCGTTCTTATAACGATGCCAAGATCATCGGTGAGAACTTCCGTGACGGCATCCCGGTGATTATGAATGTCACCGACATGGGTGAAACCGATGCCAAGCGCCTCGTCGACTTCTCGGCCGGTCTTGTTTTCGCCCTGCACGGCTCCATTGAGCGAGTCACGAACAAGGTCTTCTTGCTCTCACCAGCGACCGTTGAGGTCCTCGGTGAAGATCGCAAGCAGTCCGAAGCGCAAGCAACCTTCTTTAATCAGAGCTAAGACACCAGGAGCACAAGCACAAAATGGTGTTCGGGATCATCTATCTCGCCTTAGCCATCCTCCAGATTCTGCTCTTAATGAGAATTGTGTTGGATGTAACGGAAAGCTTTGCTCGCCACTGGCGACCCAAAGGCATCGCATTGATTGTCGCAAGTGCAATCGTGTCGATTACCGATCCTCCGCTGCGCTGGTTGCGCCGGAAGATCAAACCCCTGGATCTCGGCGGAATTCGTCTTGACCTGTCCTTTCTTGTGTTGTTCATCGTCGTAATCATTCTTAAAGCGGTGGTAGCCAACCTGGGTCTCAGGACAGGGATCTGATTAGGGCATTTCCGTGCTTCACGGGGATTGTCCTGAGCAGTCAAAAGCTGTAGATTCAAAGAATAAGAGACTCGCGCGTAAGCTCGATTTCGTAATAATTGTCCAAATCGTTATATCCTTTAGGAAATGGTGCTCCGACTTCACCGGTCGCGACACTGACAAAAACGGTAAGTGTTTCGCAAGGCAAGACAATGGTCGTGCGGAAATGATCCCAGTATTGAGGTGACCCAATGGCTCTGACGCCAGAAGACGTAGTCAATAAGCGGTTTCAGCCGACCAAGTTCCGTGAAGGCTACGACCAAGACGAGGTAGATGACTTCCTCGACGAAATCGTTGTGGAGCTGCGTCGCCTAACCGGTGAGAACGAGGCTCTGCGCAGCCGCCTTGCCGAACTTGGCGAAGATGCGGGTTCGGTATCGAAGGAGCAGGCTGTTCCTGCACCTGTTTCGGCCGCTCCAGTTACTCCTGCTGCTCCAGCTGCTAAGCCAGCTGAAGAGAAGAAGGCAGAAGCTAAGCCTGCAGAGCCAGCGAAGGCAGAAACCCCAGCTGCCAAGCCAGCTGAGGAAAAGAAGGCAGAAGCTAAGCCAGCTGCCGCTGAGAAGGCACCTGCAGCTCCGGCCGCAGCAGCAGCGCCAGCTGCAACTCCTCGCTCCGAATCCGCAGAGTCGGCAGCCAACGTGCTGTCCATGGCTCAGCGTCTGCACGACGAGTACGTCGCTGCCGGTGTCGAGCAGCGCGACAAGATCATCTCCGAAGCGAAGACCGAAGCTAACACCTTGGTCACCACCGCTGAAGAGAAGAGCCGCAAGACCTTGTCGGCCTTGGAGCAGCAGAAGTCGGTTCTGGAGCGCAAGCTCGAGCAGTTGCGTGGCTTCGAACGCGATTACCGTGCTCGCCTGAAGACCTACATCGAAGGACAGCTGCGTGACCTTGAGTCCCAGGGTTCGATCGATGCTGGTGCGGCAGGCAAGACCAGCTAGTCGCTGACAGTTCATAACTTGATCTAGCTATCAAGTAAGATCAACGGTGGTGAACGGATACATTCCGATCACCACCGTTGACGTTTAAGAGGAAATAATGGGTACCACTGTGGACGCAGTTCAATCCGGAAACGCGGGCGCGAAGGCGAAGAAATACGTTGGCCTTGGCCTCGTGATCGCTCTGATCGCGCTGGTACTGGACCAAACCGTCAAAATTGCCGTTGAACAGAACATGCGGCTTGGCCAATCGATTGAAGTGATTCCCGGATTCTTCAACATCCACTACATCCTGAACCCTGGTGCCGCCTTCTCCATCGGCGAAGACTTCACCATAGTCTTCGCGATCCTGCAATCGGCAGTCGCGGTCTACGTCATTTACCTGTTTTTCCGCAAGGTGCTGTCCAGAAGCTGGGCCATAGCCCTGGGCTGCCTGCTCGGCGGTGTCCTGGGCAATGTCGTGGACCGGCTGTTCCGTGAACCGGGCTTCGGATTCGGCCATGTGGTAGACATGTTTTCCGTCACCCACTTCGCTATCTTCAACGTCGCCGACTCCTTCATCGTCTGTTCCATGATCGCGGTGGCGTACATGCTCATCCGCGGGCGCAACCTCGATGGCAGCATTGGCGATCCTCCAAAGAAAGACAAGTCCAACAAGGAGGAAGCAGAACCAAACGCATGATCTCGAACGAAACCACCATTCACGAACTGCTGGTTGACCCAGCCGATGCCGGCGCACGCCTTGACGCCTATATCTCCCGGTCCCTGCAGATCCCGCGCACCTTGGCTTCGAGCCTTTGCAAGGATTCGCAGATCCAGGTCAACGGACGAACCATTGCCAAATCTCTGAAGATCAAGGCGGGGGACCAGCTGGTAGTCACCATCCCGCCGCAGGCAGACCCATTAGAAATTAAGGTTGAGAAAGTGGAAGAGCTGAAGATTATCGCGGACGACGATGACTATGTGGTCATCGACAAGCCCGTGGGTGTCGCAGCCCATCCATCCCCGGGGTGGGTGGGCCCGACAGTTGTCGGCGCACTCATGGCCGAGGGCTACAACATCACCACTTCCGGTGCCGCCGAACGCCAAGGCATAGTGCACCGCTTGGACGTGGGCACCAGCGGCCTGATGGTCGTGGCGAAAACCGAACGCGCCTACACCGAACTGAAGCGCGCCTTCAAGGAACGCACCCCCAAGAAGATCTACCATGCGGTGGTGCAGGGCCTGCCTGACCCGCTGGAAGGCACCATCGAGGCGCCGATCGGGCGCCACCCGGGCCACGACTGGAAGTTCGCTGTCCTGGATGGCGGGCGGGACTCGGTCACCCACTACAAGGTGATCGAGGCCTTCGGCCGCGCCTCGCTGGTCGAGGTGCAACTGGAAACCGGGCGCACCCACCAGATCCGCGTCCACTTCTCAGCCTTCGGGCACCCTTGTGCCGGAGACCAGACCTACGGAGCGGATCCCAAGCTGGGTGCCGCTCTGGGCCTGACCCGGCAGTGGCTGCATGCAAAACGTCTTGGATTCTCCCATCCGGTCTCCGGCCAGTGGATGGAATACGAAAGCGAATATCCTGCGGATCTGGCAGGCGCCGTCGAGCTGCTGCGCGAAGGCGGATACTGAGTTCCAAGGTGCTGTTGGCCACTGGCCGGCAGCACCTTGTGTCGTGCTAGCCACAGCACCGCGCCGGGGTGGGCCCAAGTCCGGGTTTGATCGCTAGACTGGTTGGGTGAGTGCTACACGTGACGGATTTGTCCATCTTCATACCCACACCGAATACTCCATGCTGGACGGTGCGGCGCGCCTAGGCGAACTCTTCGCCGAAGCTAACCGGCAGGGCATGGAAGCCATGGCGATTACCGACCATGGCTACCTGTTCGGTGCCTTCGATTTCTGGCGCCAAGCCACCGGAGCTGGCGTTAAGCCGATCATCGGCGTAGAAGCCTATGTCACCCCGGGCACCGCGCGCGACGACAAGACCCGCGTGAAATGGCGTACCGACGAATCGCAAAAGGGCGATGACGTTTCCGGTGGCGGCCTGTACAACCACATGACCCTGCTCTCGTACAACAACAAGGGCATGGACAACCTTTTCAAGGGTTCGTCCCGCGCCTCGCTGGACTCCGTGTTCGGCAAATACCCGCGCTGGGACCGCGAGCTGCTCAACGAGCACCACGAAGGCCTCATTGCCACGACCGGCTGCCCTTCGGGTGAAGTCCAGACCAAGCTTCGCCTGGGCCAGTACGATGCGGCGAAGGCGGCCGCGGCTGAACTGCAGGATTTATTCGGCAAGGAAAACTACTTCTGCGAGATCATGGACCACGGTCTGGAGATCGAACGCCGCATCACCAAGGACCTGCTGCGCCTGGCCAAGGAACTGGGCATTCCGCTGGTGGCTACCAACGACCTGCACTACACCCATGAATCCGATGCCAAGGCCCACGAGGCGCTGCTGGCCATCAACTCCGGCTCCACGCTCGACGAGCCCACCTATGACCAGGGCGGCAGCCGCTTCGCTTTTTCCGGCACCGGCTACTACCTGAAATCGGCGCGCGAAATGCGCGATTTGTTCAAGGAATTTCCTGAAGCCTGCGACAACACCCTGGCGATCGCCGACCGGGTCGAGGTCTCCTTCGACACGAACGCCAACTACATGCCGAAATTCCCTTGCCCGCCGGGGGAGGACGAAACCAGCTGGCTGATCAAGGAAGTCGACAAGGGACTGCACTACCGCTACCCGAACGGCATCCCAGAAGCTTCGCGCAAGCAGGCAGACTACGAGCTGGACGTCATCATCAAGATGGGCTTCCCGGGATACTTCCTGGTCGTGGCCGACTTCATCAACTGGTCCAAGGACCACGGCATCCGTGTTGGCCCGGGGCGTGGTTCGGGTGCAGGCTCCATGGTCGCCTACGCCATGCGGATCACGGACCTCGATCCGCTGGTGCACGGCCTGATCTTCGAGCGTTTCCTGAACCCGGAACGTGTTTCCATGCCCGACTTCGATGTCGACTTCGATGATCGCCGCCGTTCCGAGGTCATCAAGTACGTGACCGAGAAGTACGGTGATGAGCGCGTATCGATGATCGTGACCTACGGTTCAATCAAGACCAAGCAGGCGCTGAAGGACTCATCGCGCGTGCTCGGCTACCCGTTCAGCATGGGCGAGACCCTGACCAAGGCGCTGCCGCCGGCGGTGATGGCCAAGGACATCCCGCTGAACGACATCGAGAACCCGCAATCCAAGCGCTATTCGGAGGCGGGGGACTTCCGCAACCTGGTGGCCAATGACCCGGAGGCGGCCCGCGTCTTCGAGACGGCCAAGGGCCTGGAAGGCCTGAAGCGCCAGTGGGGCGTGCACGCCGCCGGCGTGATCATGAGCTCGGACCCGATCATCGACGTCATCCCCATCATGCGGCGCATCCAGGATGGACAGGTCATTACCCAGTTCGACTACCCGACCTGTGAAGGCCTGGGGCTGATCAAGATGGACTTCCTGGGGTTGCGCAACCTCACCATCATTTCCGATGCCCTGGAGAACATCGAGTACAACACCGGCACCAAAATCGACCTCGAGACCCTGAGTATCGAGGACCCCGAGGCCTACAACCTGCTGGCCCGCGGCGACACCCTGGGCGTGTTCCAGCTCGATGGCGGTCCCATGCGCTCGCTGCTGAAGATGATGCGCCCCGATAACTTCGAAGACATCTCCGCAGTGATCGCGCTGTACCGTCCGGGCCCGATGGGCGCCAACTCCCACACCAACTACGCCCTGCGCAAGACCGGGTTGCAGGAAGTCACCCCAATCCACCCGGAGCTCGCTGAACCGCTGGCAGAGATCCTCGGCGGCACCTACGGCCTGATCGTGTATCAGGAGCAGGTTATGGCTATTGCGCAGAAGCTGGCCGGCTACTCGCTGGGCCAGGCCGATATCTTGCGCCGTGCCATGGGCAAGAAGAAGAAGTCGGAACTGGATAAGCAGTTCGCCGGCTTCAAGCAGGGCATGAACGACAACGGCTACTCGGACGCCGCCGTGCAGACCCTGTGGGACATCTTGCTGCCATTCTCCGACTACGCGTTCAACAAGGCCCACTCGGCCGCGTACGGCGTGGTCTCCTACTGGACCGCCTACCTCAAGGCGCACTACCCGGCCGAATACATGGCCGCGCTGCTGACCTCGGTGGGCGATGACAAGGACAAGCTGGCACTGTACCTGAACGAATGCCGCCACATCGGCATCACCGTGCTGCCGCCGGATGTCAACGAATCGGCGTTGAACTTCACCCCAGTGGGCAAGGATATCCGCTTCGGCATGGGCGCCATCCGCAACGTCGGCACCAATGCGGTGGCCGGCATGGTCGAGGCCCGCACGGAGAAGGGCAACTACAACGACTTCAACGATTTCCTGGGCAAGGTCCCGGCCGTGGTCTGCAACAAGCGAACCATTGAATCGCTGATCAAGGCCGGTGCCTTCGACTCCATGAAGCATCCACGCCGGGCGCTGGTGGCCATCCACGAAGAAGCCGTGGATTCGGTGATCCAGGTCAAGCGCAACGAGGCGGCCAACCAGTTCGACCTGTTCAGCGCCCTGGGCGCGGATGAGTCCTCGGAGTCGATGCACGTGGCGATCCCCGACATGCCCGATTGGGACAAAAAGGAAAAACTGGCCTACGAGCGCGACATGCTCGGCCTGTACGTTTCCGACCACCCGCTGCAGGGACTGGGCTCGGCCCTGGACCAGTACGCTGACATGCCGGTCACGCACGTGCTCTCGGATGACGGCCCGCAGGATGGCCACATCATTTCCATCGCCGGCATGATTTCCGGTCTGCAGCGGCGCATCGCCAAGAAGAGCGGCAACCCGTATGCGCGCTGCGAGATCGAAGACCTCTCCGGTTCGATGGAGGTCATGTTCTTCGGCCAGGCCTACCAGCCGATCGCCGAGATCCTGGCCGATGACCTGATCGTGGTCATCAAGGGGCGCGTGCAGCGCCGCGATGACGGCTCCATCACCCTGAACGCGCAGGAAATGATGATCCCGGAAATTTCCGAGGATGCCAACGGGGGACCGGTAGTCATCGGCATTCCGACACACAAGGCCACCGAGACCCTGGTGCAGAAGCTGGGCGATGTGCTGCGCACCCACAGCGGCAACACCGAGGTGCGGGTGAAGCTCACCGGCAGCCGCGGCACCTCGCTGCTGCGCCTGGGCATGAACTTCAGGGTGAACCCCAATCCTGCCCTGTTCGGCGATTTGAAGGTGCTGCTGGGCCCGCACTGCCTGGACGTATAGGGAAACGGATCACGGCTTGGATGACCGGGGAAGGTAACTAATGAACCTTCCCCGGTCATCGGCGTTAAACTAGGTAGGTGAGCACTATTCCAGAAACCGAATTCTCAGCACTCGCCACCCTTGATTGGCGCAACGAATCCCTGGGCTACGCACAGCTGAAAGCCAAGCTGCCGCGCCCGGAGATGAACTCCCAGACCGCAGCCGAAACCGTGCAGCAGATCATCGATGATGTCCGCGCCCATGGCATGGAAACACTCAAGGACCTGGCCCAGCGCTTTGACCACGTTGAGCTGGAGCATACCCGTGTGCCGCAGCATGAGCTGGACCGCGCCCTGGAAGAACTGGACCCGCAGGTCCGCCTGGCGCTGGAAGAATCCATTGACCGCGCCCGCGTATTCGCCAAGGCCCAGCGCCCGGACGACGCCGAAGTCCGCTACGCTACCGGGGCAACTGTCACCCAGCGCTGGGTCCCGGTGCGCCGCGTCGGCCTGTACGTGCCAGGTGGCCTGGCCGTCTACCCGTCCTCGGTCATCATGAACGCCGTACCTGCCCAGGCAGCCGGCGTCAGCTCGCTAGCCCTGGCCAGCCCGCCGCAGAAGGAATTCGCCGGACTGCCGCACCCCACCATCTTGGCTGCCGCCAAGCTGCTGGGCATCGACGAGGTGCACGCCATGGGCGGTGCCCAGGCTGTTGCCGCGTTCGCCTACGGGGTGGACATGCCGAACGATGAGCGTGGCGGGATCGAACCGGTTGACGTGATCTCCGGTCCAGGCAACGTGTTCGTGGCAACCGCCAAGCGCTTGGTCAAGGGCGTGGTAGGCATTGACGCTGAAGCTGGTCCTACGGAAATCGCGATTCTTGCCGACAAGGGAGCTAACCCGGGCTTCGTCGCTGCCGATATGATTTCGCAGGCAGAACACGATGCCAACGCCGCGGCCGTGCTGATTACCGATTCACCTGAACTAGCTGCTGGCGTGCGCAAGGAACTCATGGTGCAGGTTGCCGCCACCAAGCACTCCGCCCGTGTGACAGAGGCACTGTCAGGATCCCAATCGGCCGTCATCTTGGTCAAGGACCTGGAGCAGGGGATCGAGGTGTGCAACGCCTACGCCGCCGAGCACCTGGAAATCATGGTGGCCGAGGCGGAATCCACCGCGGCCCGCATCACCGCTGCTGGCGCCGTGTTTGTCGGCGCCTATGCCCCGGTTTCGCTGGGCGACTACTGCGCAGGATCCAACCACGTGCTGCCGACCAGTGGCACCGCGCTGCACGCCTCGGGGCTGAACGTGAATACCTTCTTGAAAGCCATCCAGGTGATCAACTACGACAAGGCCGCGCTGGGCGAAGTGGCCGCTCACGTGATTAATCTTGCCAATGCCGAGGACCTGCCAGCCCATGGAGACGCGGTCGCGGTGCGAAACGCGCAATAGACGCTAAACTGTTAGGTGACATGAGTTGATTCTTGCCACCATGGGTGAACCGAGAATGCTTCTTAGGCTACAGATGGAGGTGCCGTGAACTGCCCGTATTGCCGCAATGCGGATTCCCGAGTGGTCGATAGTCGAGTTGCCGACGACGGCGTCTCGATCCGCCGCCGACGCCAGTGCACGGCTTGTTCGCGCCGTTTCACCACCACCGAAACTGCCAGCCTCAACGTGCTCAAGCAGTCCGGTGCCGTAGAACCGTTCTCGCGCAACAAGGTCATTAACGGTGTTCGCAAGGCCTGCCAGGGCCGCCCGGTCACCGATCACGACCTTGCCGTCCTGGCCCAGGAAGTCGAAGAGGCAGTCCGGACCTCCGGGGCTGCTGAAATCCCGGCCCACCAGGTGGGCTTGGCCATCTTGGAGCCATTGTCGCGCCTCGACGAGGTCGCTTACCTGCGCTTTGCCAGTGTCTACCACAACTTCCAGTCGCTGACTGATTTCGAGACCGCCATTGCCCGGCTGCGCGATCGCCGTGGCAAGGTTCCGCAGGGAAACCAGCGTCCGCTCTCGGCCGACTAGCAGTTTTCGCATAGAGCAAACGCCAGTGCCCCAGACCTTTCGAGGTCGCGGGCACTGGCGTTTGGCGTAGGCGTCGCAGCGGCTATGGCAGGGTGAGAATTTCCGCGCCATCGTCGGTGACCAGCAGGGTGTGCTCGAACTGCGCGGTGCGCTTCTTGTCCTTGGTGGTCACGGTCCAGTCGTCTTCCCACATGTCCCATTCGACGGTGCCCAAGGTGAGCATCGGCTCGATGGTGAAAACCATGCCCGGCTCGATGGGAGTGTTGTAGGCCGGCGCCGCATCGTAATGCGGGATGATCAAGCCGGAATGGAAGGCCTCGCCGACGCCGTGGCCGGTGAAGTCGCGGACCACGCCGTAGCCGAACCGCTTGGCGTAGGTTTCAATGCTTCGGCCGATCACATTGATCTCACGCCCTGGCATCACGGCCTTGATGGCGCGCTTCAGCGAGTTTTCGGTGCGCTCGACCAGCAGGCGCGATTCTTCATCCACGTCACCGACCAGGAAGGTGGCGTTGTTATCTCCGTGAACGCCACCGATGAAGGCGGTGATATCGATATTGATGATGTCGCCATCTTGCAACACGGTGGTGTCCGGGATGCCGTGGCAGATGACCTCGTTCAACGAGGAGCACAGCGACTTGGGGAATCCGCGGTAGCCCAAGGTTGACGGGTAGGCGTTGTGATCCATGAGGAATTCGTGGCCAAGCCGATCGAGCTGGTCGGTGGTGGCTCCCGGCTGGCAAGCCTTGCCAACTTCCTGCAGTGCCTGAGCGGCAATCCTTGAAGCTATGCGAATGCGTTCGATGACTTCTGGGCTTTTGATTTCCGAAGCCGTGTTGCTGGCAGGTTCCTTCTTGCCAACGTATTCGGGGCGTTCAATGTGTTTCGGTACCGGAAGTTCCGGGGAGACCGTGCCGGCGGTGAGATTTCCAAGGGGTGCAGTTGAAGCAATAGCCATGCTTTTATTCTAGCTTCACGTATCTGCCGCTTCGCTAGGAGATAGCCGATAGAACAGGTGGTGTTGCACCTATTTTCCGCCGGTTGGGATACCGTGGAAGAAGCAGCAAGAATCGAGAATAGAGGAGTTTTCCATGAGCTCAGTTGGCACCCCGGGCGAGGGGCAGTACTGGTACAACGTCTCGACCAAGACCGTGGAGAATGGCCCGCAGTCTGATTGGTCGCAGTTGCTTGGCCCATATGACACGGTTGCTGAAGCCGAAGCGGCAATGGCGAAGGTCCAGGCACGCAATGAGGCGTGGGACGACGCAGAGGAAGACGACGAGTAGAAGTCAAGGGCACCGAGCCAGGCCGGTGCGGCGAATGGCAAAGCGGTGCGCTGCCACGATGGATGACATCGAGGCAGCGCACCGCTTTGCGATATGGCGTGAGCCGGCTTCTATTCCTTGAACTCGTACTCTGCCGAGGGGAAGGTGCCGGAAACCACGTCCTGGTGGTACTCGCGCACCGCGTTGCCGACAACCTCACGCAGATCAGCGTACTTCTTCACGAAGCGCGGGGTGCGGCCCCCGCCAAGACCCAGCATGTCCTGCCAAACCAGGACCTGTCCGGTGGTGGAATTGCCAGCGCCGATGCCGATGGTCGGCACCTTCAGCGCGGCATCGATTTTGGCAGCGACCGGGCTTGGCACCATTTCCATCAGGATGCAGAAGGCGCCTGCATCCTGCAATTGCACAGCGTCGTGCTTCATCTGCTCTACTGCGTCGCCACGGCCCTGCACACGGTACCCGCCCAATGCATGCTCGGACTGCGGAGTGAATCCGATGTGCCCGATAACGGGAACTCCGGCAAGGACCATGGCGCGGACATGCTCGGCGTATTGCGCGGTGCCCTCCATCTTGACCGCGTGGGCATGGCCCTCCTTCATCAGGCGCACCGCAGTGGCAACGGCCTGGGCAGGGGACTGCTCGTAGCTGCCAAACGGGAGGTCGGCAACGACCATGGCGCGTTTGGCCCCGTTGGCGACAGCTTTGGTGAACATGATCATTTCGTCGAGGGTAATCGGCAGCGTGGACTCGTAGCCGAGTACGGTATTGGCAGCGGAGTCGCCAACCAGCAGCATCTCGATCCCGGCCGAATCGAAAATCTCTGCCATCATTACGTCATAAGCAGTTAACATCGCGAATTTTTCGCCATTGTCCTTGGCCTGCTGCAAATGATGAAGTCGGATACGGGACGGGCCTTTTTCAGGGTTCCCTAGGTATGGTTGTGGCATGAATCGACTTTATCGCACTTGGACAGGGCGATGCTGATCGTTGGGACGGTTCTGAACCGATATAGTGTTGCCACAGGTCAATTTTCTTACCGGTTGTGATCAGCGCCGGATATCAGAATCCCAAAGGTGGTGGAAAATGGATCGTCAGCAGGAATTTGTACTGCGCACCATTGAAGAACGCGACGTTCGATTTGTGCGAATGTGGTTTACTGACGTCGTTGGTTCGCTCAAGTCGGTGGCGTTGGCTCCTGCTGAAGTTGAAGATGCTTTCGAAGAAGGTCTGGGATTCGATGGTTCCTCCATTGATGGACTGTCCCGGATCTCCGAGTCTGACATGTTGCTTCAGCCAGATCCTGCCACCTTCCAGATCCTGCCGTGGCGCGGCGAAGTCGAACCGACCTCCCGCATGTTCTGCGACATCCTGACCCCTGAGGGCCAGCCGTCCAATGCAGATCCGCGCCAGGTGCTCAAGCGCCAGCTGGCCGAAGCATCGAATATGGGTTTCACTTGCTACACCCACCCGGAGATCGAATTCTATTTGCTGGAGAACGATCAACTGGATGCCAATGGCCGTCCCCAGCCGATCGACAACGGTGGCTACTTCGACCACGTGCCAGATGGCGTGGGGCAGGACTTCCGCCGTGCTTCCGTGACCACGCTGGAAGCGCTGGGCATTTCGGTGGAGTTCTCCCACCACGAAACAGGTCCAGGCCAGAACGAAATCGATCTGCGCTACGCAGATGCCTTGCAGACCGCCGATAACATCATGACCTTCCGTACCGTCATCAAGGAGATGGCGATGCAGAAAGGCATCCACGCAACCTTCATGCCCAAGCCATTTGCCGACCATCCGGGCAGCGGCATGCATACCCACTTCTCCTTGTTCGAAGGTGACGCTAACGCGTTCTTCGAAGCTGGCCGCGAATACCAGCTCTCCGATGTGGCCCGGTCCTTCATCGCCGGCATCTTGCACCATGCGCCGGAAATGACCGCCATCACCAACCAGTACGTGAACTCGTACAAGCGGTTGTGGGGTGGAGGCGAGGCGCCGAGCCACCGTTCGTGGGGGCACAACAACCGCTCGGCACTGGTCCGCGTGCCGCTGTACAAGCCAGGCAAGGGACAGTCCGCCCGCGTGGAATACCGCGGTATCGACTCGGCAGCCAATCCGTACCTGGCCTACGCAGTATTGCTGGGCGCTGGGCTGAAGGGCATCCGCGAAGGCTACGAGCTGGAAGAGCCAACCGAGGATGATGTCTGGAGCCTGTCCACGGCAGAACGCCGCGCCTCGGGCCACGTTCCGCTGCCTGGCAGCCTGCACGACGCATTGCGCGCCATGGAAGAGTCGGAACTGATGGCCGAGATCCTCGGCGAGCAGGTATTCAACTCGTTCCTGTCGAACAAGCGCACCGAATGGGAAGAGTACCGTCAGGTCATTACCCCCTACGAACTGAACAAGTATTTGGGAATCCTCTAGAGACTTCGCCGCGTGAAGCTGCGCGGCGAAATGCGGGAGAACACGAGACACCATGCCGGAAGTACCCTCGCGAGCATTGCTCAACGCTGGCTTCAGCGACATCGAAAGGGCCAAGAAATTCCTTCAGGCCGAGGAACTGTCCCGGATTGATCCCAGCCTGATCGTGAGCAAGATGGCGCATGCGCCAGATCCGGACCAGGCACTGCTGCTGGCCCTGCGGTTGGTAGATCGGCACCCGGAAGTCATCGATATCTTCCTGGAGCCCGATAGCTGCCAAGGGCTCGTCAGGCTTCTGGGCAGCTCTTCTGCGCTCGGGGAGTTCCTCATGCGTTGTCCCGAGGCGCTGGAGATCGTCCGCCACGCCCCACCCGGTGAATTCGTCCCCGTGCCCGCGGAACAGCTGGTCGAGGACTTGCTGGCATCGATCGAGGCCAAGCAATCAGACGGCGGGCACTGGGTCTCTTCCCATACCGGTGCTGAAGCGCGACAGCGCTTGCGCACCGCCTACCGCAAGGCCTTGCTCTCGCTGGCCCACCGGGACTTGGGTTCCACCCAGCCGCAGCGCATTCTGCCCCTGGTCGCCGCCGAACTGGCCGACATGGCTGGTGCCGCGTTGGAGGGGGCATTGGCCATTGCCCGGGCCGAAGCCGCCGAACAATATGATGCTGGCGACGTTGATCGGGTTAAGATCACCATCATTGGCATGGGCAAGTGCGGTGCACGTGAACTGAACTATATTTCGGACGTCGATGTCATTTACGCCCACGATTCCACGCCGGGAATCGATGACGACCTGGCCGCCGCGATCGCGACGGTGATCTGCGGGAACACGGCACGTGCACTGATGGTCCCTGGCCCTGAGCCGATGCTCTGGGAAGTGGATGCGAATCTTCGCCCCGAGGGCAAGGACGGGGCCTTGACCCGTACGCTCTCATCCCATGAAGCGTATTACCGCCGGTGGGCTCATTCATGGGAATTCCAAGCCCTGCTCAAGGCCCGCGCGATTGCCGGCGACAAGGAACTGGGACGCTCTTATGAGCGGATGGTTTCGCCAATGGTTTGGTCCAGTTCCGAGCGTGAGGGCTTCGTTGAATCCGTCCAGGCCATGCGCCGACGCGTCAGCGACAACATCGACAAGCAAGATGTTGCGTGGCAAATCAAGCTGGGCCCCGGTGGACTGCGCGATGTCGAATTCACCGTCCAGCTGCTCCAACTCGTCCATGGTCGAGTCGACCCCGCCATCCAGGTGCCAACCACCACCCTGGCCATCCAAGCGATGAGCGATATCGGCTACATCGGCCGTGATGATGCGACGAATTTCGATGACTCATACCGTTTCCTGCGCTTGCTGGAGCACCGGATACAGCTCAGCCAATTGCGCCGTACCCACTTGATGCCCCGGGCAGAAAGCGCCCAGCGCGTGCTTGCACGATCGATCCGTGGTGCCGGAGACCTGCAGCTCAGCAGCCCGGAGAAGCTGATGCGCCGCTGGAATGAAACCAAGCGCATGGTGCGTTCGCTGCACGAGCGTATTTTCTACCGTCCGCTCCTGGTCAGTAGTTCCAACCTCTCGGCCGATGATGTCAAGCTCACCGCCGAATCGGCGCAAGCCCGCCTGCGCGCCCTGGGCTATCTCGACCCGAAGGCGGCGATGCGGCACATTGAAGCCCTGACCGGTGGGGTCTCGCGCAGTGCGTCATTGCAACGGCAATTGCTGCCGGTACTCCTGGACTGGTTTGCCCGCGGGGTGGACCCGGATGCTGGATTGCTGGGCTTCCGCCGGCTCAGCGAAGCGCTGGGCAAGTCCCATTGGTTCCTCGGCATGCTGCGCGATACCAACGCTGCCGCCGAACGGCTGAGCCACTTGCTCTCCAATACGCGCTTCCTGACCGACCTGCTGGCCAATGAGCCGGCGGCGGCCGCTTGGCTGGGCTCCGACGCGTCCTTGACGCCGCAGACATTCGAGAACCTGCTGCAGCAGAACACCTCGATCATCCATCGCACGAAGCAGCCAGAAGCTGCCATCCGCATGATCCGCATGGTGCGCCGCCGCGAGTTCTTGCGTGTCGCGCTTGCCGACGGCGCCGGCCTGCTGACCGTTGACGAAGTTGGCGTAGCACTCTCTAACATCGACGCCGCCATGGTTGACGGGGTGCTGAAGGTCCTCTTGGCTGCTGACCAGGCCAAGCACGGGGAACATGCTGTCGTTTCGGTCATTGCCATGGGCCGCCAAGGCGGTCGGGAAATCGGCTACGGCTCTGATGCGGACGTCCTGTTCGTGCAGCGCCCGGTTCCTGGCGCCACGGCCCAAGCTGCTCAAGAACAAGCGCTTCGGGTAGTTACCGACCTGGTGTCGTGGACCGCCAAACCGTTGAAACCAGCCATTCCAGCTGAAGTGAAATTGAAAGTGGACTCGGATCTGCGCCCCGAGGGCCGCCAGGGAATGCTGGTCCGTTCTCTGGACGCCTACGCCACCTATTACCAGCGATGGGTGGAAATCTGGGAACGCCAGGCGTTGCAGCGTGCACGCCCGTTTGCCGGCGATGACCAGTTGGCTGAAGATTTCATGGAATTGATTAGGCCGGTGCGCTACGGCAAGGGACTGGACGAGTCGGAGATCCGGGATATCCGCAAGATCAAGGCCCGCGTTGAGTCCGAACGGCTCCCACGAGGTGCCGACCCCAACCGCCACCTGAAACTGGGACGAGGCTCGCTCTCGGACATTGAATGGCTGGTGCAGTTCTACCAGTTGCAATACGCCTGGAAGCACGAATCCCTGCGCACCACCTCGACGCTCCGGGCGTTGGAAGAGCTGGCGAAGTTGGAGCTCATTGCGCAAGACGATAGCGAACTGCTGGCGATTGCTTGGCGGCTGGCTACGCAGATTCGCAGTGCTGAAATCATCACGTCCGGACGTTCCAGCGATGTCTTGCCGAGTTCGGCGCGCGATATGGAAGCCGTGGCTCGGTGGTGCGGCTATGAGCCGCACTTTGGCGTGGAACTCGAAGAGGACTACTTGCGTGCAACCCGGCACGCGCGTGGCATCTTTGAACTGCTGTTCTACGGCTTTGAGAACTAGGAACCGCGGTGGCCGTTGAAACGCTGCTGGAACGTACCTGGAGCCCGCTGGCTGCTTCATCCAGGCCGTGGCAACGCCGCGTGCTGCTAGGTAGGGGAGTAGCCCTGTGGAACGTTGCGTGCGCTGCCTTGCTCCGTTGGGAAGTCAAGACACGCAGCGGGTTCAGGCTTCAGCCGCAGTTGCCGGTCGCCGTGGGCCAGCAACCCTTGATCACCATCGGTGTCGGACCGTTGCGCATCCATGAACCTGTGGAGGTCGTTGACGTCGTTGCGGAAAGTGATTGGGTAGGGTTTTCCTACCGGACGCTGCCGGGGCATCCGGTTCAGGGTGTGGAAGCTTTCATTCTTGAACGCGCGGACGAGCAAGTTTTCCTGCTGATCAGGTCGGTCACGGCACCTTCTGATGTGCCTGCTTGGCGTCGAGTCTTCAAGGCGCTGCTCCTGGCGCAGTGGGTGACACGTCAGCGTTACCTTCGTGCGCTGAAACCTTAGTCCGCAACCGGCAATTTCCTGCGCTTCCCGCCGGAACAGGATGCGGGGGACTAGGGTGGGGATTGTAATCTCTACGCGAATAATGAGTGCAGGGGAGCTTCGAAAATGCTGGACCCAAAGATGCTGCAGGCTGCCATTGATCAGTCCTTGCTGGCCCTGGAATCCAATGACAGCGGACCATTTGGCGCGGTGGTAGTCCTTGACGGAAAAGTCGTTTCCGCTGGCTACAACTCGGTGGTGGGTAGCCAGGATCCAACGGCGCACGCCGAAATCAATGCCATCCGCGCAGCGGGACAAGCACTGGGAACCTTCGATCTGTCGCAATGCGAGCTCTACACCAGCTGCGAGCCATGTCCCATGTGCCTGGGTGCCATCTATTGGTCCCGCTTCGAGCATGTCTACTACGCGAATACGCGCGACGAAGCCGCGAAGATCGGCTTCGATGATGATTTCATTTACAAGGAGCTTGAGCTTCCCATGAGCGAGCGGAAAATTCCGTTTACCAAGGTTGAAGATTCCGGTGCGCTCAGGGCATTTGAGCTTTGGGAAGCAAAGAGCGACAAGCAGGAATACTAGTACTTGTTATCGGGGCGGCACTTGCCCTGAGCGCGATGGCCGCCCATGTGCGGGCCCGCACTGATGCTTAAACAGAGGAGTCCGCACAAGTGCCAGAACATAGTTCTTGCGCTTTGTGCAGACTCCTCTGCAAACTACACGGGGCGATGCCCCGTCAGCTGATTAGCAACCGTAGTAGAGCTCGAACTCGTATGGGTTCGGGCGCAGGCTCAATGGCTTGATTTCGTTTTCACGCTTGTACTCGACCCAAGTCTGGATCAGGTCCTCGGTGAAGACGCCGCCTTCGAGCAGGAACTCGTGATCAGCTTCCAGGGCCTTGAGCGCCTCTTCGAGGCTTTCAGGTGCGCGCTGGATTTCCTTGGCCTCTTCGGCAGGAAGCTCGTAGAGGTCCTTGTCGATTGGCTCTGCAGGTTCAATGCGGTTCTTGATGCCGTCCAGGCCAGCCATCAGCTGGGCTGCGAACGCCAGGTATGGGTTCGAGGAAGCATCCGGAGCGCGGAACTCGATGCGCTTCGCCTTAGGGTTCGAACCGGTGATCGGGATACGGATACCGGCAGAGCGGTTGCCCTGCGAGTAAACCATGTTCACTGGAGCTTCGTAGCCCTTGACCAGGCGGCGGTAGGAGTTCACGGTTGGGTTGGTGAACGCGAGCACGGCGTCTGCGTGCTTCAGCAGGCCGCCGATGTACCAGCGTGCGGTATCGGACAGGCCAGCGTAGCCCTTTTCATCGTAGAACAGCGGTTCGCCGTTGGCCCACAGCGACTGGTGCACGTGCATGCCCGAGCCGTTGTCGCCGAAGACTGGCTTTGGCATGAAGGTTGCGGACTTGCCCCACGCGTCAGCGACGTTCTTCACGATGTACTTGAAGAGCATCAGTTCATCAGCGGAGTGAACCATGGTGTTGAACTTGTAGTTGATTTCTGCCTGGCCGGCAGCGCCCACCTCGTGGTGGCTGCGTTCAACCTCAAGGCCAGCCTTGTCCAGCTCGACGCAGATCGCGTCGCGCAGGTCAGCCTGCTTGTCAGTCGGTGCAACTGGGAAGTAGCCGCCCTTGTACGGGGTCTTGTAACCCTGGTTGCCGCCTTCTTCCTTGCGGCCGGTGTTCCAAGGTGCCTCGTCGGAATCGATCGAGTAGAACGCGCCCTGTGGCTTGGATTCGTAGCGAACGTCTTCGAAGATGAAGAATTCTGCTTCTGGGGCGAAGAACGCGGTGTCAGCGATACCGGTCGATTCCAGGTATGCCTCGGCACGTTCCGCAACGCCACGTGGGTCGCGGTGGTACGGCTCACCGGTGCGTGGGTTGATGATCGAGAAGTTGAAGGCCAGGGTCTTTTCCAGGCGGAAGGGATCGATGAAGCCGGTGGTGACGTCCGGGATCAGCTGCATGTCGGAATCAGAGATGCCGGCGAAGCCGCGGATGGAAGAACCATCGAAGAGCTGGCCGTTGACGAAGAAGTCGGCATCCACGGACTTGGCAGGCACGTTGAAGTGCTGCTGTACACCTGGTAGGTCGGTGAAACGGATATCGACGAACTTGATGTCCTCTTCGGCAATATATGCCAAGACTTCTTCTGGACTGGTAAACATGTGCAGGTGACTCCCTGGTGAGATATAAGGTTTGGTAAACGGAACCGGTAGCCGGAATGATCCGGCTGGTCCTCTTGCTTACGTATCAAGCTTACCTATAATCCATTTCTGAATGGTGTCTCTATTGTTTCCAACCTGTTACAAGCGGAGAATCCGGGCGTGTCGTATCGCGCTGATCTGCGCTGATTGCCTGCTGTAACAATCTGACTTGGATACTTGCTACCTGGTTATCGCGTTCTAACTGGCGCACAGAATCGCTGGATAGACTGTATTGGTGGAAAGAAAAGACTTCAGCTCGTGGCTTGAAGGGCCGCCGCAGCATAATACGCAACAATGGCCCGGGCAGGATATGGGGCGCCCCGAGAAGGGCCCCGGCTCCATTGCCAGATTCCCGCGACGGGTCGGTGCACTGCTCTTGGACTGGGGGCTCTCGATGCTGCTGAGCTGGTGGCTGTTTGACAGCCACGATCTGGCAACATTGAGCCTGTTCTGCGCCGGGCAGATCATCGGTGTCGGGTTCACCGGGCACACGATCGGGCACCGTACCTTTGGAATGCAGGTGCAGTCGCTGGATGGAACCGCAATCAAGCCGTTCCAAGGCCTGATTCGTTCCTTGCTGCTTTGCCTGGCTATTCCGGCCTTCGTCACCGACAAGGACCAGCGTGGACTGCATGATCGTTTGCCCAAGACCATCCTGGTGAATATCTCCTAGCAATAGATCCGGACAGCAAGAAAGAAGCCGCAACTAGAAATTCCAGTTGCGGCTTCTTTAGTAGTTGTCTTTAGCGTCCGCGCGTAGCGCGGCGGTTTGGACGGACGCGGTTCGGGTCTACGCCCTTGGGGATAGGCAGACGATTCGCGGTCAACGTGCTCAAGCGCTTGTCGATTGCGCTGACTTCCAGCTTCGTAATCGACTTTGGAAGCTTCTTCATTGCCTTGCCGACTTCAGCCAACGGAGTCTGGCCTTCTTCGGAACCAGCGTTGATGATGTGCACGGGAACGTTCGGCAGAACGCGGGCGATGCGCTTGCGCTCGGAAGAGGCAAGCTCACGAACCCGGCTCTTTGGTCCCTCAGTGACCAGGACGATGCCCGGGCGACCGATACCGAGGAACACCAGATCCTGGTGGCGGTTGTAGGCAACTGGTTCCTGCTTCAGGATCCAGCCGCGACGCAGCACACTCATGGCGGCGCCGGCAGCGCCGGGGCGGCCCTCAAGCTGCGAGAACGCAGCTTTCTCTGCGCGGCGGGACATCACGAACATTGCAGCAAGGAGCGCCAGCGGGATTGCGATGATCAACATCGTGATCCAGTTTTTGATCAAGAAGCCGATGACCAAGCAGACAGCAATGACGGCCAAGGCTGCCAATGCCATCCACCACACGACCATCGGGTCATTGCGGCGAGTCATCTGGAAGACCTGGCCAATTTGCTTCAGGCGGCCCGGTTCTTTGTTCTTCTTCTCAGCTTTTGGTTTACGCGAAAACAAGCCACGCTTAGGCGCGGCTGCGTCGTTGTCGGAGTTTTTGGCCATAGTGCCTTAATTCTACGCGATGAAGTTGATAGTTCTAAGCCGAGCCGGATCGAACACGGCATTTTCAGCTGAATTGCCCATGGACGGGCAGTGGGAAAGCCCCGGAACCCTCGATGGATTCCATCAGGAGTTCCGGGGCCTTAGCCGTGGGGTCCACTGGACCGAGCTACTTGATCAGCGAAGCTGCTTCCTGGCGCGTGTTGCCCGAGGACTCGATATGTGCCAATGCCTCTGGGATTTCGCGGCCCTTCTTGCGCATGGCGCCGGCCCACAGGCGGCCAGCGCGGTAGGAAGAACGGACCAGCGGCCCAGCCATGACTCCGGCAAAGCCGAGTTCTTCGGCTTCTTGCTGAAGCTCCAGGAACTCCTGCGGGGTGACCCAGCGGTCGACTGGCAGATGCAGGTCGGTTGGGCGCAGGTACTGGGTCAAAGTCAGCAGATCGCAGCCTGCCTCATGGAGATCACGCATGGCCTCGGAAATTTCTTCTCGAGTTTCGCCCATACCCAGAATCAGGTTGGACTTGGTGATCAAGCCACGCTTGCGGCCATGGGTGATCACATCCATGGAACGCTCGTAACGGAAAGCCGGGCGGATGCGCTTGAACAGGCGAGGCACAGTCTCTACGTTGTGGGCGTAGACTTCTGGCTCCGAATCGCAGATGGTATCCAGGTTCTCCGGCTTGCCGCTGAAATCGGGGATCAGCAGCTCTACGCCGGTGCTTGGATTCATCTTGTGGATCTGCCGCACAGTCTCGGCATACAGCCAGGTGCCCTCGTCTTCGAGGTCATCACGGGCGACGCCGGTTACGGTGGCGTAGCGCAGATCCATCTTCTTCACGCTCATGGCGACCTTGAATGGCTCTGAGCGGTCAATTGCCAAGGGCTTGCCGGTGGCGATCTGGCAGAAGTCGCAACGGCGGGTGCACTCTGAACCGCCGATCAGGAAGGAAGCCTCGCGGTCTTCCCAGCACTCGAAGATGTTCGGGCAGCCTGCTTCTTCGCAGACCGTATGCAAGCCTTCGCTCTGTACGAGATTTTTCAGGCCAACGTATTCAGGGCCAATGCTCAACTTGGCCTTGATCCATTCTGGCTTACGCTCCACAGGTACGGCAGCGTTGCGCTTTTCTACGCGCAGCATACGGCGGCCTTCTGGTTCGACGCTCATTAAACAGCTCTTTCTTTGGTGAGGGCGTGACTGTCTAGACGACTTGAGGGGTGAGCAGACGCTCTATTTCGGTTTGTACGCGGTCAACGACGTCTTCGGGGGTGACGGTACGGCCGAGTTCTTCGGAAATGGTGGTGACACCTGCATCGGAGATGCCGCAGGGGATGATCTGTTCGTAGGCGGAAAGCGCGTTAGAGCAGTTCAATGCGAAACCGTGCATGGTGACACCGTGGTTGATGCGGATTCCAATGGCTGCGATTTTGCGGTCCTGAGCGCCATCTTTGCCCGGTACCCAGACCCCGGAGCGGCCCTTGATCTGGGCCGTCGGAATGCCTAGCTCGCTGACCACGTTAATCAGGGCTTCTTCCAAGGTCTCCACGTAAAGTCGGATTGCGCTGATCTTGCGTAGCTTGACGATGGGGTAGCCAATGAGCTGTCCCGGGCCATGCCAGGTCAACTTTCCACCGCGATCCACATCCACCACGGGGGTCCCGTCCATCGGGAGATCTTCAGGTTCAGTTCGCTTGCCTGCGGTGTAAACCGCTTCGTGCTCCAGGAACAGGACTTTTGGGGTTTGCGTGTCCGCGGCTACCGCATCATGCAGTTGGATTTGGTAATCCCAAGCTTCCATGTAGGGCACAAATTTTGAGCCTAGTCCGACTCGTTCGAATTCGATCGCCATGACGGCTAGCCTACGCTCTTGAACGATCGGTCGCTAATTCAGAGCCGTCGAACCCATCTGTGGATATCCAGCTTGCAATTTACGATTCTGGGTTACAACGGAGTCATGGATGATTCTACGAATGTTCTAGCGTGGCCGACAAGCCCCGGGCATGTCACGGTAAGGCCGCTAAGTTCCAAGTCACCGTGTAAAGTTTGGCTGATCCGGAGGGAAAGCGACCAGTTGTACCTCACGCTAAAACTTAGCCTGACTATGGAAAACATCACTTCGCTTCGCCAAGAGCAGGTAAAGCAGTCAAGGAAATATGTCGTTGATTTCTACGGAACCCTGTCGACACAATTGGGCGAGGGGCTGGCTATGGAATATTGCCCCGGTGGCAGCCCCCGGAATCCCTTCGATCATTCATGAACTGTTGATCGATTCGCTGAATCCAGATCCGCAAGCACGACCGACCGCAGATCAGTTTGCTCGAACGTTGTTCGCAAGCTGTCCGGCAGAGCCCATCAGCTGGGAAGGGCATGTAGCTCCAGAAGCTACTCATCTGATGGAGACCATCCATCCATCCGCGGAACAGAATGCTGCGCACAAGCGCTTCAAGCGCCAGGCCGATACCGCAAGCAGGCAGCGAAGCCCCAGCCGCGATGACTCCTGGCATAGCCATCGATTGCGCCGGACCCCCGGGGCCGTGAAATTGGCCGGTGCCGCAGCACTGGGCTCCTTGGTTATTATCGGGAGCCTCGTGGGCGTCAATCATTTCCGTGCGGCTGTGGCCACCGAAACGACTGCGGCTACGGCAGTACCGTCAGCAGAGCAAAGCTGCAGAATTGAAGACGGGGCGCACGTTCCAGCTTGTGCCTTGAATCGGGACACCGTGATCTCTGCATTCCTCGCGCTTTCAAGAGAGCGCGATGAAGCGATGGGGCAGCTGGCGGGGGAGAAGCTCAAGGGGCTCTACACTTCAGGAGCGGAGCAGCTGCAACGAGATCTCGAAACAATCGATCAGCTTCGGAAAATGGGTTTGGAATTTGCGGGATTGCGCACGAGACTCACGGACGTCACGGTATCGGCGCGTGGGCAGGGGGACTCTGTCATTCTTGCTGCCACTTCTACCCAAGAGGAATACCGCTACGTGGATGCCCGCGGAGCCACGGTTCACGCCGTCCAGACCGCGCAGCCGCAACGCATCGAAGTGGAACTAGTGCTGGAAGACGAGCGCTGGAAAATTGGCAAGGTATTGCGCCGTTAAAAGCGAAACGGCGGGAGGTGCAACCACAGCTTGCTCTAAGCTGATGGTTGCGGCTCCCGCCGTCAATGCTAATGCTGATTAGTTCCAGAGTACCGCGATGGCGATGTTGATCAAGGCCATGCCACCCACGGCGTGAGCGATCCCCGTAGGAACTTCCTCGCCGTTCTTCATCTTCTTCCGGCCAAGGAACGCTGCCACCAAGATAATGATTGCAATCAGCGACTTGATTCCAATCTTCATGTGGTTTGGCGAACCGGCGCCAGCCTCGAGAATACCGACCATGGCCAGACCCGTTACGACCTGAACGATAGCGCCATACCACTGCCATACGGAGACGGTTGGAGTCTTGAAATTAGCAAGCCAGCCGCCGAAGATAGCTGCTGCACCCAAGATATGCACGAAAATCAGGATTGAAAGAAGAATAGTCATGATACTAGCCTAATCTATTTTCGACTGATCGTAGAAAACGCAGAATCGCCCCTGTCGAACCAACGACAGGGGCGATTATCTACCTAGGCTGCGAAAGCGAAAGCTGGATCTTTACAGTCCCAGTTCGCCTTCGAAAGCGCCGCCTTCAAGGCGAGCCTTGACGGTCTGCAGGAAGCGGCCTGCATCGGCACCGTCTACCAGACGGTGATCGTAGGTCAGGCACAGGTACATCATGTGGCGGATGGCAATCGAATCGTTGCCCTCTGCGTCGGTAACGACCATTGGACGCTTCACGATCGCACCGGTGCCCAGGATGGCTACCTGTGGCTGGTTGATGATCGGGGTGTCGAACAGTGCGCCAACCGAACCGATGTTGGTGATCGAGAAGGTGCCACCGGAGAGCTCATCCGGACCGATCTTGTTGCTGCGGGTGCGTGCAGCAACATCAGCGATACGCGAAGCCATGCCAGCCAGGTTCAGATCGCCAGCGTTCGATACAACAGGAACCAGCAGGCCCTTGTCGGTGTCGACTGCGAATGCCAAGTGCTCGGCATTGTGGTAGGTGATCTTCTGGGTCTCTTCGTTGTACTCGGCGTTCAACTTAGGGTGTGCCTTCAGGCCCTCGGCAACAGCCTTGGCGATGAATGGCAAGTAAGTGAGGTTCACGCCGTTGGTGGCCTTGAAGTTGGCCTTTGCCGAAGCACGCAGCTTCACGATGCGGGTCATATCGATCTCGTGGACCTGGGTCAGCTGAGTCGATACGTCCAGGGATTCGCGCATGCGGCGAGCGATGACCTGGCGGATACGTGGAGCCTTCTCCTCGGTGCCGCGCAGCGAGGAAACCTCAACTGCAGGAGCAGCTGGCTTCGCGGCGGCAGGAGCAGGGGCGGCAGCAGGGGCGGCAGCTGGTGCAGCAGCTTCCTGGGCGGCAACAGCGTCCAAGACATCCTGCTTGCGGATGCGACCGCCAACGCCGGTACCCTTCACCGAAGCAATGTCGATGCTGTGCTGGTTAGCCAAGCGGCGGACCAGTGGGGTGACGTAGCCGGACTCATTGGTTGCCTCAGCAGCCGGTGCCTCTTCCTTTGCAGGAGCGGGAGCGGCCGGAGCGGCAGGTGCCTCTTCCTTAGCGGGAGCCGGAGCGGCCGGAGCCTCTTCCTTTGCAGGAGCCGGAGCAGCAGCTGGTGCTTCTTCCTTGGCTGGGGCGGCAGCTGGAGCAGCGCCAGCTGCACCGATAACAGCCAGAACAGCGCCAACTTCAGCGGTCTCATCTTCTGGAACGCGAATTTCCAGCAGGGTACCTGCAACGGGGGAAGGAACTTCGGTGTCAACCTTGTCGGTGGAAACCTCAAGCAGTGGCTCGTCGACGGAGACTTCCTCGCCAACTTCCTTCAGCCAGCGGGTGACGGTACCTTCGGTAACCGACTCGCCCAGAGCTGGAAGGGTCACTTCGGTGCCTGAAGCAGCGCCGGCGGCTGGTGCAGCTGCTGGAGCTTCTTCGGCTGCAGGTGCTGCTGGTGCTTCTTCAGCGGCTGGTTCGGCAGGTGCTTCTTCAGCGGCCGGAGCTGCTGGTGCAGCTTCGCCAGCGCCGGAGCCATCGCCAATGCGAACCAGTGGGGCGCCAACTTCAGCGTCCTCGTCTTCGGCTACGAAGATTTCCTCGATGATGCCGGCAACCGGCGAAGGAACTTCAGTGTCAACCTTGTCGGTGGAAACTTCCACCAACGGCTCGTCTACCTCTACACGGTCGCCGACCTGCTTCAGCCAGCGGGTTACCGTACCTTCGGTAACGCTTTCACCCAGTGCGGGTAGGTTTACGGTTTCAGACATCGTCCCGTATCTCCTTGTTTTATAAAGCTTGAAAAGTGGTGGGAGGCGTTGCCTCCGAGCCTAGTGCATACAGGCAGCGCGTTGAACTAACGCGCTGCCTGCATGACCAAAGCGTGATTAACCGTGCAGCGGGGCGCCGGCCAAAGCCATTGCGGCTTCGCCCAGGGACTCGTTCTGGGTTGGGTGTGCGTGGATCAGCTGCGATACGTCCTCTGGGTAAGCTTCCCAGTTCACGATCAGCTGGGCTTCACCGATCTGCTCGCCAATGCGGCCGCCGATGCCGTGAACGCCAACGATTGGGCCGTTCTTGACGCGAACCATCTTGATGATGCCGCTGGTGCCCAGGATCGAGGACTTGCCATTGCCAGCCAAGTTGTACTCGGTGGTTTCAATCTGGTCGGCACCGAACTTCTCCTTGGCCTTCGGCTCGGAGTAGCCCACGGAAGCGATCTCTGGCTCGCAGAAAGTCACCTTCGGGATGTTGATGTCCTCGACGATGGTTGGCTTCATGCCGTGGATTTCCTCGGCTACGAAGCGGCCATGCTGGTAACCGCGGTGTGCAAGCTGTACGCCTGGAACGATGTCGCCGATTGCGTAGATGTTGCCAACGCCGGTGTGCAGGCGCTCATCGGTGATCACGAAGCCGCGGTCAATGGTGATGCCCTGCTCTTCGAAGCCGAGGCCCTCGGTTACCGGACCGCGACCCACTGCAACCAGAACGATCTCTGCTTCCAGGACCTTGCCGTCAGCCAGGGAGACCTTGGCACCGTTAGCATCCTGCTCGACCTTCTCGAAGAAGACGCCGGTGTTGAACTTGATGCCGCGCTTCTTGAAAGCGCGCTCCAGGTTCTTGATGATGGCTGGGTCCTCGTTCGGAACCAGCGAAGGCAGGCCCTCGACGATGGTGACGTCGACGCCGAAAGACTTCCATACGGAAGCGAACTCGACACCGATGACGCCGCCGCCGAGCACGATGGCGCTCTTTGGCAGGTCTTCCATGTTCAGTGCTTCGGTGCTGGTCAGTACGCGGCCGCCGATTTCCAGACCCATGGTCTTGGAGGTGGAGCCGGTAGCCAGGATGATGTACTTGCCCTTGTAGACGGTGCCATCAACATCGATGGAATCCTGGGAGACCAGTCGGCCGTTACCGGTGATAACGTTGACCTTCTTCATCTTCAGCAAGCCCTGGAGACCCTTGTGCTTTCCAGCAACAATGTCTTCCTTGTACTTGCGCACGCCAGCCAGGTCGATCGACTCCAGCGAGGAGTTGATGCCGAACTTGGCACCCTCGCGAGCGTTCTCGGCCAGCTCTGCTGCGTGCAGGTAAGCCTTGGTTGGGATGCAGCCGGTGTGCAGGCAGGTGCCGCCCAGCTTTTCCTTCTCGATCAATCCAACGGTGTAGCCCAGCTGGATGGCGCGCAATGCTGCCGAGTATCCAGCGGATCCGCCGCCGAGGATGAGGACATCAAATTCTTGCGTTGCTGCCGAATCGGCCACGTGAACGCTCCCTCGTATTCGCTTAGTGAGGCCGGCTTAGGCCGACCAGGGGATCGGGTGTGGACTTCCTGGAGCGTGACACATGCGGGCGCGCACCATTAATCCACGGTGATGTTTCAAAACTTACCTTAGTACCGTCCAATGGTTGCAGTCACCTTCGGGGCATTAAAAGTCAGGTATGTCTCTTATTTTTAAACTCATCCCGGCATCGTGCAGATAGTTCTGGCGATACCGGGATGAGTTCCAGGACACAGGAACTGCCATTAGTCCTGCGTTGCTGCGGCTAGTTTGCTGCAGCGAGCTGCTCTGCGTAGGCAACCAGGGTGCGTACCTGGGAGCCGGTGCCGTTCTTCGGAGTGTAGCCCCAGGCGCTGCCTTCGTTGAACGCAGGACCAGCGAAGTCGATGTGGGCCCAAGGGATCTTCTTGCCGTCCACTTCACCGACAAACTCTTCGAGGAACACGGCGGCAGTCATCATGCCGCCCATGCGCTCACCGATGTTCGCCAGATCGGCAACCTGCGACTCGATGGACGGGCGCAGCTCCTCCGGAAGCGGCATGGCCCAAGCCAATTCGCCCACCTTGTCCGAGACGGCAACCAAGTCGCTGGCGACCTGCTTGTCGCCCATGACACCTGCGGTGCGCAGGCCCAGGGCCAGCATCTGGGCGCCGGTCAGCGTAGCGATGTCGATCATGACATCCGGCTTCTCCAAGCTGGCAGCTGCCAGGCCATCGGCCATGACCAAGCGGCCTTCGGCGTCGGTATTGAGCACTTCAACGGTCTTGCCGCCGAACATGGTCAGCACATCGCCCGGACGGGTCGAGGCGCCGCCAGGCATGTTTTCTGCCAGGCACAGCCAGGCAGTGACCTTGACATTCAGGCCAAGCTCGGCGACTGCGGCAACGGTCTGGAAAACCGCGGCGGCACCGGACATGTCGGACTTCATGGCGTGCATGCCGGCAGCAGGCTTCAGCGAGGTGCCACCGGTGTCGAAGGTAATGCCCTTGCCGATCAAGGCGATGTGCTTGGCGGCCTTCGACGGCGCGTATTCGATCTTGACCATGCGCGGCTGGCGAACCGAACCGCCGCCAACACCGATCAGGCCGCCGAAGCCGTCCTTGGCAAGGCGCTTCTCGTCGAAAATGGTGACCTTCAGCGGCAGGGACTTGGAGTGGTCCTTCACTGCTGCGGCGAAGGACTCCGGGTACAGCACGTTGGCTGGGGCGTTGATCAGATCGCGGGTGCCGCGTACTGCGCGGCCCAGGATGGCAGCGCGCTTGAGTACTGCTGGCAGGTCCTTGGACGTCGCTACCGAGGTGACGATCTGGGCTTCGGCCAGTACCGGCTTCTCGCTCTTCTTCGAACGGTGGTTCTCGTAGCGGTAGCTGCCCAGCGCGATGCCTTCTGCGATGGCGGCCACGCGCTCCACGCTGTCAGCAGGCAGGGCGAAAATGGCGCTCTTGGCGTTGCTCAGCTGGCGGGCAGCCGAACCGGCGGCACGGCGCAGCTTCTCCTCGGTCAGATCAGCTAGCTCGTCAACGCCCAGGCCGATGAACTGCAAGGTCTTGGTCTTGGCACCGTCTACGCCTGGCAGCGCGGTGATTTCGTCGGCCTTCCCGGCAACGCCCAAAGCTGAAAGCGACTGCTCCAGGGAAGTGGTGGTTTCGGCGGTGAATGGGGATGCCGCGATGGACACCTTTTCGCCGTTCTTGAGTACACCCAGGATGAGGGTGTCAGCGCTCTTGCGCTTGATGTCGGCGCCAATGGCGCTCAAAGTGAGATCACTGGAGTTGATCACAAAATCATTCCTTCTATGCCTTTGTAGGGTCTAAGGTCGCGACAGCCCCTGTGGTTTTCCGGAACAGGTCATGCCGGCGGGCTGTGCGTCTCCTACCCCAAGGTTATCCGAGGTTCCGCGTCATCGTGCGTTACTTCACAGCGAGCGAAAGCCAAGTAGCGATAAGATGGACCATTGATCTGTACTTGAAGTGCAGTCCCAGCCGATGGTTGCCGCTCCCGCTTTGCCGGATGCCGACCCTGAATGAGGAGAAAATGTCCAAGGAATCGTTGATGACGCTGGTCGCAGACGACTTGGATGACTCGCGCCTTCAAGGTCTTGGCATGTTCGTCTCGCTGAAGAGCATCAGCGATGCCGGGCATAACCATTCGCAGGTCTCCAACGAGCTTTTCGGACGCCTCGACTCGGAGCTCTTCGCCACTTTCGACGCCGATGAGCTGATCGCCTACACCTCCCAGCGCCCGCGGGTCTCTTTCCTGGGTGACCACTTCGCTGGATACCAGGCTCCACGCATGGAGATCTACCTGATGACCGATGAGATGGACCGCAAGTTCTGGTTCCTCACCGGTGTAGAACCCGACTTGAAGTGGGAACGCGTGATCGCGGAACTGCATTCCTTCATTGAAGCCTTCAACGTATCGCTGGTTGTGGGGACCGCATCGTTGCCGATGCCGGTGCCGCATACCCGCCCGGTAGGCGTTACCGCACATGGAAACCGCAAGGATCTGATCGAGAACATCTCGACGTGGAGCCCTACGGTGGAATCGCCAGCAGGTCTGGCCTCGCTGCTCGAAATTCGCCTGAGCGAAGCTGGCCGTGATGTCGTGGGATACTCCCTGCACACCCCGCACTACCTCGCCGAATCCGAGTACCCGGCCGTTGCCGTTGCGACGCTGGAATACGTAGGAGCGGCACTGAAGCTGGCTTTGCCAACGGACAAGCTGCGTGAGGCAGGTCGACTGGTCGACCAGCAGCTAGCCGAACAGCTTGAAACCAATAGCGATGTTCGCCAAATGGTCGACGGATTCGAAGAACGGTTCGATGCGCATGCCAAAGAGCATGAACCGCGCTCGCTGTTGCTGGATGAAGACGAGCAGATGGCGGATGCCGAGGAATTGGGCGCCAGCGCCGAGCATTTCCTTGCGGCCATTGAGAGCACTGAAGATTGGTTGAAAAACGGTCACATCGAACCGTTGCCAGGTGATCACGACCAGTGAGCCAGGCCCATCTGAATTCACCAAAGTCGTGGGTTGTCTTCGGCTTCGCAATTCTTGCCTACATTTCTGCAATTTCGCAGCGCACCAGCTTCGGCGTCGCTGGCATCCAAGCCACCGAACGATTTGATGCCAGCGCGCAGATTTTGGCGACCTTCTCCGTCGTGCAGCTGGTTGTCTATGCCGGCGCGCAGGTGCCCGTAGGGCTGCTGCTGGATAAATTCGGTCCGCGCATCCTGATTACCTGCGGCGCCCTGCTGATGGCCGCAGGTCAAGCGTTCCTTGCGATTTCAGTCAACGTCCCCATGGGGTTGGCCGGGCGCGTCATGGTTGGCATGGGCGATGCGATGGTCTTCGTATCGGTGCTCAAGCTGTTGCCCCTATGGTTCTCCGGCTCGCGAATCCCGGTGCTGACCCAGCTCACCGGTACCTTCGGCCAGCTCGGCCAGCTCATCAGCCTCTTTCCTTTCCATATGATCTTGCTGGGCGTCGGCTGGTCCGCGGCGTTCTCGGTCATGTCCGGTTTCGCTTTTGCCACCTTCATCACCACGATCGCTTTCGTGCGCAATGGCAGGACCTGGGAAGGGTCCGGCCAGGGGGAGCAGGAGACCGGCTCGCGGATCGCCCGGGCCTGGAAACAGCCAGGAACCCGTTTGGGGTTCTGGACCCACTTCTCCACGGCATTCATGATCAACACCTTCATGATGACCTGGGGCTATCCTTTCCTTGTCGAAGGCCAAGGCATAGACGGTGCGCTGGCATCGGGCTTGATGGCGGTGTTCGTTGTCGTTTCCATCGTGGTGGGACCGATCCTCGGCGCCCTGACCTCGCGCCATGCCAGCCAGCGTTCCAACTTTGCCCTGGGCATTGTCGGCTCAATCCTGGTGATGTGGGCAGTCGTCCTATTCTGGCCAGGGCAGGCCCCGCTATGGATTCTGGTGCTATTGATGATCGCCATTGCCGCCGGTGGCCCGGCCTCCGTAATCGGCTTCGACTTCGCCCGAACGTTCAACCCGCCGCAGGTGCTGGGAACGGCCACCGGCCTGGTGAACACCGGCGGGTTCATAGGTGCCTTTGTCACGATCTACGTCATCGGATTCATCATGGACATGCTGTATAAGGCCAACGGCTCGGTGGGCGAGCTCTACAATCTTCAGGCCTTCCGCGTGGCCCTGTCAGTCCAGTTCGCCATGGCATTGCTCGGTATGGTGTTCATGGTCGTTGAACGCCGCAAGGCACGCCGCTTCCTCGCCGAGCAGTAAGCCCGCACCGGGGCGATCCGAAAGGTTCTCCACAGCTCGCAGCCTCTGACCTCATGCGCCAAGCGCAGCGTTGCACCGTGGAGCCATGACAACTACACCGGAACGCCACCCTCTCTCGCTGTCCAGTTGCGAGGACATCTTGGCGTATGTGCCCCATGCCCTAGGTTTCTATCCTCAGAATTCGGCCGTGCTGATGCTGATAGACGAGGACCATCTGGAAGCGACCTTGCGAGTTGATCTGCCCGAGGAAAACACGGCTGCAGAGCTTGGGACGTGGACCGCGCAGCTGCTGAGTCTGCTAGAACGAATGCCCCATATCCAAGGGGTGGTTCTGGTGGTCTATGCGCCCGAAGGAACGTCGGCCGGCTCCGGTATTCCCTACGCGGATCTGGTCGCGCAGCTAGAGCAGGGGCTGACAAGCAAAAAGGTCTTGCTGCGTCACAGCTGGTGCCGGCAGGATCGTGTGGTCTGGAACTACGCGACCGATGATTACGCAGAGCCGACGCCCGTGCGCCCGGTGGAAACGAACGAAACGCATTTGTCGTTGGTCTTCGCCGGGTCGGCTCCGTTGGATATTCCATGGGACGGTAGCGGAATCCCGCAATGGCCGCAGGCTGCTGAGATCCTGAAGATCATCTCGAATCAGCAGCACAACGTCGTCAACTGCTTGGAAGCGTGGCTGCAGACCATGGACCTAGCTGAGCCAGAAGCCCGGGCCTGGATTCACGATGAGCATGAGCATGCCGCATTGCTACTGGGTTCCTTGGAAGTGAAAATCGTGCGTGACCTTCTTCCGTACCTGGCTGGTCAAGGACTTGAAGCATCACTGGATGTGCTGTTCGGCGTGATGCGCGGGGATCGCGAAGCTGCCGCCGCGCCGTTGACCAACTATTTGCTGGGACGTGGTTGGCATGCTCCGGACTGGCAGAGGATTGACCGGTTGTGGCTGGTCGCCAGAGACCTGCTCGGCGTTGCTGAAGGCAACGCGCGGCAGGCCCTGCTGTGCATTCTTGCGTGGATCGAGTGGGCGCGAGGCAGGGGATCCATGGCGTTGTGCCTGTTGGGGCGAGCGGTCGAGGAAAACCCGAATTACGAGCTGGCCAGGCTGCTGCAAAAGCTGATGTCCCATGGAATCATGCCAGAATGGGCGACCGACCAATTGCGGGCATGGCGTGCTAGTTTCAGTTGAGCAGCAACAGCCGGAGTGTCTCAAGTGGTGTCCTGGTGGCAATTCATGGATAATGGGACAACAGACCCGGTTAGGTTCGAATTGCCTATGTCTTGAAATCTCCGGATTTCGGGAACATTAGGCGGGCTTGATGCGTTGATATCAATGTGCCAGCCCTCGGTGTTTAGTCAATGATTAAACGCCATCGGACTTGACAGGGTCATAGTGGTGTTACCGGCAGGTGCATCCGGAACGCATCGTTAGAAAGGTTATTCGTGTCATCTTCTGAGACGAACGCTAATCGCAAAGCAACTGAGGCCGAGGTTGAAGCGGCCGAGGTCGAGGCAGCCGCCCCTGCAGCGAAGAAGCGCGCTACCAAGGCCAAGCCTCGGACTAAAAAGGTCGCTGCTGAAACTGCAGTGCAAGACGAATCAACCGGAGCGTCGGCTGACGCCGATGACGATGTTGAGCAAGGCACCGATTCGAAGGACTCGAAGTCTGACGATGATTCGAAGGGCTTCACCCTTTCAACCGGTGACGATGATGCTCCACAGCAGCAGGTCATGGTCGCTGGAGCGACCGCTGACCCAGTCAAGGATTACCTGAAGCAGATCGGCAAGGTCGCGCTGCTGAACGCTGAGCAGGAAGTTGACTTGGCTCTGCGCATCGAAGCGGGCCTGTTCGCAACTGACAAGTTGGAAAAGGACGACGGCTCGATGGACCAGCGCTTGCGCTGGGACTATGAGCAGATCATCCACGACGGCAAGATCGCCAAGAACCACTTGCTGGAAGCCAACCTTCGCCTCGTAGTTTCGCTGGCCAAGCGCTACACCGGCCGCGGCATGCTGTTCCTGGACCTGATCCAGGAAGGCAACCTTGGCCTGATCCGTGCAGTGGAGAAATTCGACTACACCAAGGGCTTCAAGTTCTCGACCTACGCCACCTGGTGGATCCGCCAGGCAATTACCCGTGCCATGGCTGACCAGGCACGTACCATTCGTATTCCAGTGCACATGGTTGAAGTCATCAACAAGCTGGCACGTGTCCAGCGCCAGATGCTCCAGGACCTGGGCCGCGAACCAACCCCAGAAGAGCTGGCCAAGGAATTGGACATGACCCCTGAAAAGGTTGTCGAAGTCCAGAAGTATGGTCGCGAACCAATTTCCTTGCACACCCCATTGGGTGAAGACGGCGACTCCGAATTCGGTGACCTCATTGAAGACTCGGAAGCAGTAGTCCCAGCCGATGCAGTTTCGTTCACCTTGTTGCAGGAGCAGCTCCACTCGGTGCTCGACACGCTCTCAGAGCGTGAAGCAGGCGTGGTGGCCATGCGCTTCGGCCTGACCGATGGCCAGCCTAAGACCTTGGATGAAATCGGCAAGGTCTACGGTGTGACTCGTGAACGCATTCGCCAGATCGAGTCCAAGACGATGTCCAAGCTTCGTCACCCATCGCGTTCCCAGGTACTGCGCGATTACCTAGACTAAGAATCTGAGGATGTGGCCAGTAGTTCATTCATTGAACTGCTGGCCACATTTTTATTTGCCGTTAATGCAAGAAGAAGGTGACCCAGAATTGGGTCACCTTCTCGAATTAGTGGCTGGCAACGAGTTTAGTCGTTGGCGTCCACCTTGGGCTTTTCATAGAGTCGCGAGGACTCATCCTGCCAGACCGAAGTCTGCGGACGCAGTTTCGGTTCTACATCGCGGGCATGGTGAGCGCAGAAGAGCAACTCACCGCCTGTCGAAGCCAGCACGGCTCGCACGTAGGCCTGTGCGCCGCAGCGGTCGCACCGGTCGAGGGCGTTCAGTTCACGACTAGCGGTCGTAGTAGTCATTGCCAGCCTCCTAAAGTTGATGGTTACTCTATACAACCAGCTTGGGCTCCGACTTTATCCCGATTTGCCTGTTCTTTCGCTCACCGCGTAGCGCATGTGGATAAGGTCATAGGAGACCGGCGTGCTGGGCAGCACCGGAAAATAGCGGGTATTCGAACACATTAACGATTAGAATATGGAATAAGACGTACTTTCTCATGCAAGTAGGAGACAACAGCTCAGTGGCTTCATCCGACAATTACAGCGCCCGGCACCTTTCGGTCTTGGAAGGCCTGGAAGCGGTTCGTAAGCGCCCAGGCATGTACATCGGCTCCACCGACTCCCGTGGCTTGATGCATTGCCTCTGGGAGATCATCGATAACTCAGTTGACGAAGCGCTGGGCGGTTTCGGCCAGGCAATTGACGTCATCTTGCACTCTGACGGCTCCGTTGAAGTCCAGGATGACGGCCGCGGCATTCCTGTCGATGTTGAACCCAAGACAGGCTTGAGCGGTTTGGAAGTTGTCTTCACCAAGCTGCACGCTGGCGGCAAGTTCGGTGGTGGCTCCTACAGTGCTTCGGGCGGTCTGCACGGCGTGGGCGCCTCGGTCGTCAACGCCTTGTCGGCCCGTTTGGACGTCGAAGTTGACCGCGGCGGCAAGACCTACGGCCTGCAGTTCCGTCGTGGAGAGCCAGGCAAATTTACCGATAAGGGCCGCAAGAAAGCGGACGCTTCTTTCAAGGCTCATGAGACGGCGACGGCTCCGGGCGTTATCGGCAAAGCCAAGCGGGGCGTGACTGGAACGCGCATTCGCTACTGGGCGGATAACCATATCTTCACCCCGGATGCGAAGTTCTCCTATAAGGATTTGCAGGATCGAGCGCGCCAGACCTCCTTCTTGGTTCCTGGGTTGCGCATCACCCTGCGCGATGAACGTGGATTACCGGATACCCCGGGTGCGGACGGGCCTCATGAGGAAGTGTTCCAGCATGATGGCGGCATCAGCGAGTTCGTCGACTATCTGAGCAGCGACTCGCCGGTCACGGACATCTGGCGTTTCCATGGCAGCGGATCGTTCCATGAAAAGGTTCCGGTCATCGATGGCAGTGGTCGCAGCCATATTGAAGATGTGCAGCGTGTCTGCGAAGTTGACGTCGCGGTGCGTTGGGGAATCGGCTACGAAACCTCGCTGCGCAGCTTCGTGAATATCATTGCGACCCCCAAGGGCGGTACGCATACTGCCGGCTTCGAACAGGCCATGCTCAAGTCCTTCCGCAAGAACGTGGAGGCCAATGCGCGGAAGCTCAAGTTCGGCCAGAAGGACAAGCTGGAGAAGGACGACGTGCTGGCGGGCATGACTGCCGTGCTGACCGTCCGACTGGCAGAGCCGCAGTTCGAAGGGCAGACCAAGGAAATTTTGGGTACACCGCAGGTGCGCCAGATTGTTTCCAAGGTGCTGGAGAAGGCACTCAACGACCGACTGGGATCCAATAAGCGCAACGAGAAGGCTGAAGCGTCCACGCTGCTGGAGAAGGTCGTCAACGAGATGAAATCTCGCGTGTCGGCACGTATGCACAAGGAAACCCAGCGTCGCAAGACCGCTTTGGAGTCTTCTTCGCTGCCAACCAAACTGCTCGATTGCCGCAGCAAGGAAGTTGGAAAGTCTGAACTGTTCATCGTCGAGGGCGACAGCGCATTGGGCACTGCCCGTCTCGCGCGCTCCAGCGAGTACCAGGCGCTGCTGCCAATTCGAGGCAAGATCCTCAACGTGCAAAAAGCCTCGATTTCGGACATGCTCTCGAACGCGGAGTGCGCAGCGATGATCCAGGTGATTGGGGCCGGTTCGGGGCGCAGCTTCGACATTGAGCAAGCCCGATACGGCAAGATCATCTTGATGACTGATGCTGATGTTGACGGTGCGCACATTCGGACATTGCTGTTGACGTTGTTCTATCGCTACATGCGTCCCATGATCGAGCACGGTCGCGTCTATGCAGCGGTTCCGCCGCTGCACCGCATTGAGGTGATCAATCCGGGGTCGAAGCAGAATGAGGTTATCTACACCTACTCTGAGGCGGAAATGACCAAGCTGCTGGCCAACTTGGAGAAGGAAGGCCGACGCTACAAGGAGCCGATCCAGCGCTATAAGGGCCTAGGCGAAATGGACGCGGACCAGCTGGCTGAAACCACCATGGACCTGCGTCATCGTATGCTGCGCCGTGTCGGCATCGAGCATGCGCAGGCAGCCGAGGAGGTCTTTGATCTGCTGATGGGCTCCGACGTAGCGCCTCGCAAGAAGTTCATTATCGACGGCGCCGACGATCTTGAACGAGATCGTATCGACGTCTAGAGCAATGCAAACGGCGAAGTCCCTGGCCCTAACGGGGTCCAGGGACTTCGCTGTTTGCGCCAAGAGAGTGCTACCAGTCCAGCAACCGCGGTGCGATGAGCAGGACTGTCGGGCAGATCAGCAACATGATGGTGCTCAGGAGCACTAGTGCGCGCTGCGGGCGGCCCAGCGGATCCTGCGGGGAGAGCAAGCGTTGCAGCCGGCGGGAGGAGACTTCACCATCTGGCATGCCAACTAGGCCGGCACTGGACGAATGATTCTTTGACGACGAATCATCCATTGCTGCGGCGGTGGCGACAGTGACAATGGCTTTGAGCAAAGTGTGCCTATTGACCTTTTCCAGTGCTTTGTCGTCGGCGAGCATTTCTATCAGTTGGCGCACTGCGTCGAGGGCAAGGCGTGAAGTCGGTAGCCAAGGCAATGCTTCGTGCCACGCCGTGAATGCCAGGATCAGCAGATCATGCCGTTGATCCAAATGGGAGCGTTCATGGGCAATAACCGCCTGTTGCTCTTCGGCAGAGAGCTGGGTGAGCAATCCGCGCGATAGCACGGTCACCGATTGCGAAATCCCCGGCACGCAATATGCAACAGGCATGTCGTGATCAATCACTAGGGTATTTGGCCGCGTCTGGGACGGGTTGCTCAAGAGGCGCAGCAGATGCCGGTGCTTGGCTCGTTGGCGAGAGATGCGCCAAGCCGCTCGTATGAGGGTTAATACCAGGTGAAATCCGAAGAGCAGTGCTGCGCTCAAGGCGAACAGGTGCACTTCGCCGGGGTCGGGCACACTGGGATCTCCCATTATCAGGAGCCAGCCGCCATGAAGCGCGGAGATGAGGTCATCGCCCAATGGGGCCAAGCCCCAGACAAGCATCGAGCCGATCATGGAAAGTCCACCGCCTAATGCGATGGCTTGCCAAAGGAGTACCGCTTGCACTGGTGAGCGGGCGGTCCATTTAGCCTTGGATAAAGCCAACGGCGTCGGCCACGCCAATGCGATAGCCAACGCCGCTAGGAAATATGAGGTGAGAAGCACTCAGTCCCCGAAGTTCTTCTAAATTATGCGGACTTTACTGAGTCCAAGATAGCACGCAGGGATGCTGCCTCGTCGGGGGAGATGCCTCCGATGAATCGTGCCAGGACTGCTTCACGGTCCTGGGCGGTGCCCAGGGCGTCGTTGAGCAGTCCAACGGTGTGATCCTCACGGGAGGATGAAGCTGCGTACCGGTGAGGGCGGGTAGTGCGCTCGCGCTCTACCAAACCCTTCTTTTCGAGACGGGCTAGCACAGTCAGCACCGTAGTGACTGCGAGTTCTTTCGCGTCGGTGCCAAGCGCCGCCAAATCATCACGAAGGTCATTCGCGGTGAGTGGTTCTGCAGAATCCCACAGAAGATCCATGACGGAGCGTTCCAGATCGCCAAGGCTGGCCACTAGGTCGTACCTCACTTGCATTAGTTTTGACGCGGTTGCTTGACTCATGGAGTGCAAGCACACTGCTTGGGTTCTTAATTGTAGCCATCTTTCCACAATATTTCTACGGCATGTAAAAGAGAGGGGTGAGTACATGCTTTACCCGTTTCGCAATGAGGTGCGAGAATGTCGCGGGTGAAACTTGTTGACTTGGGTTTTTTAAGAACCGTAGACACAACCCTGTCAATAGGCTTAGTATTTGCGCCCACGTGCGCACTGGCGAAGTTTCCAGTTTCTGAAATTGCTTATCGTCTCGATTTCTACACGCTGTCGAAATCGTCTATGGTGGCCTTGGAGAACTTTTCTACGGAACGTAGAAAAGTGATTGAACTTCGATCCCACGATAGTTGAGGAATCCATGGATGCTCTAGAGATTGCCCGCTGGCAATTCGGCATTACGACGGTCTACCACTTCCTGATGGTGCCCCTGACCATTGGACTAGGCCTGACCGTGGCCACGCTGCAAACCATGTGGCATCGCACCGGCAACGAGCACTGGCTGCGAATGACAAAATTCTGGGGCAAGCTTTTCCTGATCAACTTCATCATGGGCATCGCCACGGGCATTGTCCAAGAGTTCCAGTTCGGCATGGCTTGGAGCGAATACAGCCGCTATGTAGGGGACGTATTCGGAGCGCCGTTGGCCATGGAAGCACTGCTGGCCTTTTTCGTAGAATCTACATTCCTGGGGCTCTGGATCTTCGGCTGGAAGAAGCTTCCCAAACGCGTGCACCTGGCAACCATCTGGTGCGCATCCCTGGCAACGATCTTTTCCGCCTACTTCATCCTTGTTGCGAACTCATGGATGCAGCACCCGGTTGGAACGAAAATAGTTGACGGCCGAGCCGTGATGACCGACGCATGGGCGGTGTTCACCAACAACACGGCGCTAGTGACGTTCCCGCACACTATTTTCGGTGCCTTCGCCGTTGCCGGCGGCTTCCTGCTGGGCATCTCATGGTTCCATCTCTACCGCCGACGCAAAGAAGGCATCGACTCGGTGGATGCCAACGGATATGTTGTCGTGGGCGAAGATCCCAGCCGCGGTAAAAGCCGTGACAAGGTGGACTACCAAGTCTGGATCAAGTCCCTGCGCATCGGCGCCGCGGTAGCAATGGTCGCGTTCCTCGGTGTGGCACTGAGCGGGCACGAACAAGCAAAGCTCATGTTCGAGCAGCAGCCGATGAAAATGGCTGCTGCGGAGGCAGCTTGCCACGATGGAACAGGCTTCTCGGTGCTGTCCTTGGGAGATATCACCGCCAAGGGTTCAACCAACTGCGACAACGTCGTAGCGGTCTTCGAAATCCCGGGCATTCTCTCGTATCTGGCCAATGGGGATTTCACCACCGAAATCAAGGGCGTGAACACGCTGATTCCGGAATACCAGGAAAAATACGGCAAGTACTATCCGAACGATGAATCCTTCGGCAAGTACGCAGGCCAGGAAATCAACTACTTGCCAGTGATGGAAGTGACCTACTGGGGCTTCCGCTTGATGATCACCCTCGGCGGGCTCTCGGCATTGGCTGCTGGCGTTGCGCTATGGATCACTCGCAAGGGCACCGTCCCAGAAAACAAATGGCTCTCGCGCCTTGCCCTGCTAGGCATTGCCGCACCCTTCGGCGCAAACGCCACTGGCTGGATTTTCACCGAAATGGGCCGGCAGCCATTCACTGTAGTCCCCAACCCGCAGATGGGTGGCGTGGACCAGGTGTTCATGTACACCGCAGCATCGGTCTCTCCGACAGTGAGCGCAGGAGAACTGCTCTTCTCGCTGATCGCGCTCACGACAATCTACGGTGTGCTGCTGGTCGTGGAACTGGTGCTGCTCAGCCGCTACATTCGTGGCGGCGTGGCATCGGCAATGCCGGAGCTTGAACCGTCAGATCATTCACCAGCGGACGGCCCCTCGGACCCGGACAACGATGACGACGACGTACTGGCCTTCGCCTACTAGCGGCACGGACTAAGGAGAACATCAATGGATTGGCTTCCAACACTTTGGTTCATTGTGATCGCGCTGCTCTGGTGCGGCTATCTCTTCCTCGAAGGCTTTGACCTCGGGGTGGGCATGCTCATCGGTCTCGGCCGTTCCACCGAGAAGCGCAAACGGCTCTTGCTCAATACCATCGGCCCGGTCTGGGATGGCAATGAGGTATGGCTGCTGACCGCCGGCGGTGCGACCTTCGCAGCGTTTCCGCACTGGTACGCCTCGCTGTTCTCGGCCCTCTACATTCCGCTGACCTTTGTCCTGCTGGCGTTGATTTTCCGTGCCGTTGCCATTGAGTACCGAGGCAAGGCGATCACCGCAGCAACCCGGAAAGCTTGGGACCTGGCCTTGGGAATCGGATCGCTGGTGGCCGCCTTCGGTATCGGTGCCATGCTGGCATTGACCACCTTGGGTCTGCCTTTGAACGAGAACGGCGACCGAATCGGAGGGGCCTTCGCGTGGCTGAACTGGCATGCCGTCCTCGGCGGCGCAGCAGTGGTGGCGTTCTGCTGGATCCATGCGTTGGCATTCCTGCGGTTGAAAACCGACGGAAAAGTCCGCCATGAAGCAGGAAAGCTCGTAGGCCGCTGGCTGCCGCTAGCAATCCTGCCCTTAGTTGCGTGGGTCCTGCTGGTGCTGCTGGACAACGATTCCACCATCGCCTGGGCGGTGTTGGGCCTGGCAGCGGTCTGCCTGGCCATTTCGATAGCCAGCGGCCGCGCTGGGCGCGAGGGACTCTCCTTCATCGCCCTGGGCGCCACCTTGCTCGCCGGGGTCGCAGCGATCTTCACCGCCGCTTACCCGGTAGTGCTGCCATCGACCATCGACCCGGCCTTCGACCTGACCGTGGCTAACGCGTCCAGCACTGCCTACACCCTGAAGCTCATGAGCGTCGTGGCCGCCTTCGGCGTGCCAATGGTCCTGGCGTACCAGGCCTGGAGCTACTGGGTCTTCCGCAAGCGCTTGCGCGAAGAGCACATTCCAGAAACTCATCGAGTCGTCTCCATCATCAAGTAACCGCATTTCCGAGGGAAAGAAGTAGTAATGCCAGCCCCGCGATTCCTGCCGCGTGAACTGATCACGCCACGACAATTCCTGGTTTTGGCGCTGTTCTCCGCGCTCAAAGTCGTCGGGCTGGTATTCGTCGCCTACGCGCTGGGCCAATGGATCGCCACCATGGCCGATGGAGGGGCCAATGAATCGCACCTGCTGATCCTGGCGCTGGCCGGCGCCGCGCTTCGAGCGCTCAGCGCATGGGGATTGAACGCCGGCGCCCGCCGCATGGGCCTGGGCGCGAAGGAACGGCTACGGCTGAACCTGGTGCGCAGGCAAGCCGCGCAACCGGCCATCGTCCCCGCGGCGGAACAGCATTCCATACCGGTCACCGCCACCTTGGCCAGCCATGGCCTTGAGAAGCTCGATGACTACTTCACCAAATTCATTCCTGCGCTCATCGGCGCCCTGGCCGTCCCGCTACTGCTTGGCCTCTACATTCTGCAGCTGGACTGGATCAGCGCAGTGGTGCTGCTCCTGACGATCCCGCTGGTGCCGGTGTTCATGGCATTGATCGGCATGCACACCCAGGACACCCTCAACGAATCCCAAGCCACCTTGGATCGGCTTGCCCACCAGCTCTACGAACTCGCCCAGGGCTTGCCCGCACTGCTGGGCTTGGGCCGGGCACGGGCGCACGGCAGCGCCATCGCCGCCGTCAGCAGCAAATACCGGGCGGCCACCATGGCCAACCTGAAAACCGTATTCATGTCCAGCTTCTGGCTGGAACTGATCGCAACCCTTTCGGTGGCGGTACTCGCGGTGATGATCGGCGTGAGACTGGTCAGCGGGAATATGGATCTCGCCGCCGGGCTGATAATCCTCATTCTGGCACCCGAGCTGTTCTCGGCACTGCGCGAAGTGGGCTCTGCCTACCATGCGGCCGATGACGGGCTGGCTGCCTACCAGAAGTACACAGCCATCACCGCTGCCACCCCGGTCCATCAGCTTCGTGCCAGCACGGCCAGGAACGCAGATAGCGTCCTGGACGTCGCGGACCTGCGGATCAGCTACGATGGCATGCATCCAATCCACCAAGCCGTGAATATTCAGTTGCGCGCGGGGGAGCGCCTGGTATTGTCCACTGCCAGCGGTTCGGGCAAGAGCACGCTGCTCAAGCTGATCGCCGAGGCGCACAGCAGCGACAACACCTTCGATCCGGCCTTGGCCACCGGGCGGGTCTTCATAGCCGGCCAGCTTGCAGTGATTAGCCAGCATCCGCAATTCAACGCAGCAACCGGCAACGGGCAACTGGACCAGGACGCCCCCGCGGCATCGGCTGAACTGCGCCGAGAGCTCAGCTCCCGGCTATCGATGGAGTCCATGCTCGAGCGCCCGATCGGTGAATATTCACCCGGCGAGCTGCGCCGCCTGGAAGTGCTGCGCGCGTTGCTGCGGGTTCACAGCGACGACCACTGCACCGTGCTGCTGGCCGATGAGCCTACCGCGCACCTCGATGAGCGCAACGCCCAGCAAGTACGCGAACTGCTGAGTGGACTTCCAGCCCGCTGCGCGATGCTGGTCGCCAGCCACGACCCCGCCTTCGGGCAGGACGAACGTGCGGGCAGCATAGCGCATGGTGCTGGCCCTGCCCACCGTGAAGAATCCGCAGGCAACCGGTCGCGAGCCACCGCGGCAACGCAGCCTGGCGCCACTGGCCAACGGCCGGTGAAGTCCAAGTTCACCCCGATGCGCGACTTGCTTGCCGGGTACAAAGCTGCCCCCAAGGGCGTGCTCTGGGGGACAGTCAGCGTGCTATACGCCGTGGCGCTCGCGGCCCTGAGCGGTTGGCTGATCGTTGAAGCCAGCTACCAGCCTCCCATCTTGCACCTGACCGTAGCCTTCGCGATGGTCCGAGGCCTGGGAATCGGACGAGCTGCCTTCCGCTACCTGGAACAGCTCGCGATTCACGACGCGGTGCTGGCCTATGCCTCGGATTTGCGCGAGAAGATGTGGAACGCGATGGTGGCCAACCCCGCACAGTGGGGCTTGCTGACCCGTTCCTCGGTCATCCTGCGATTCTTGCTGGCCGAGGTCGATGAACTGCGCGACCTATTGGCCCGGGTGCTGTTCCCGCCGCTGCAGGCAATCGTAGTGTGGGTTGCAGCAGCAACGGCCTTGTACTTCATCCAGCCCGAATTCGGATATCTGGCCCTCGGTGCGCTGCTGGTGCTGGTCTTCCCGGTGCGTTGGCTTGTGCAGCGCATTGAAGGCGAACACCTCGTGCATCAGCTCAGCCACCGGATGCAGATGAACCAGAGCGTGCTGGGCATCTTGCGGCACAAGTCCGCACTGCGCAGCAATCAGGCCATGGAACGGACCATTGGCCGGTTCCAGGACGCCGAAGCACGCAATACGCAGCGCGCTCGCCGGCATGCCCTGGGCCAAGGCAGCGCCACGGCCCTGGCCACGTTGACCAGCGTATTGCTTGCCATTGCCATCACCGCGCTATCGCACAGCAGCGCATCGTTTACGGCACTGGCCGTGCTCCTGGGCCTGGCCTTGGGGGAGAGCGCTGGCAATGCCCTGCTGGCGGTGCAGCAGGGGCGGGCGCTGAAGGTACTGTCATCGAGGCTGGAAGAACGCGGCATGCAAAGCCACGGCGCACGAGCAGCGCAGCACAACCCGCCGGTGAAGCAAAGCAGGATCGCCGGCTTCGATGCGCAAGCGCTGAGCCTCGGGTACGAGCAGGGAACGCCAGTTCTGGAGAATCTGAACGCCCGCATCCCGGCAGGGCAATGGACGGCCATTACCGGTCCATCGGGTTCTGGCAAATCGACGTTGCTCACCGCGTTGCTGGGCGCGTTGCCAGCGCAATCGGGCAAGTTGAAGGGCATCGATGCCCGCGGGAACCTGCTGGATCTAGAGCAGGCAGACCTGTCATCGGTTGCCTGGTGCCCGCAAGAGGCGCACCTCTTCGACTCCTCGATTCGCCGGAACCTGATGCTGGGCGTCACTGAAGGCCAGCTGCGCAGCGATGCGCAGCTGGAAGAAGTGCTGGAGCAAGTCGGGCTGTCGGACTGGTTGGCAACACAGCCAGAAGGCCTCGAGGCACGCATCGGTTCCGGCGGGCACCAGCTCTCCGGCGGTCAGCGGTGCAAGCTCGCCGTGGCCCGTGCCATGGTGGGCGGCCACCAGATCATCTTGCTTGATGAACCGACTGCCCATCTGGGGGTGGATGAAGCCCAGGACCTGCTTTCCACCTTGCATCTCGCCCTTGCCGGACGAACCGTCGTCTTGATCACCCATGACCAGATGCTTGCCGGGCAGTGCACCCACCGCATTGAACTGGGAAGCCATAAGCCCAGGGTCAGCGCATAGGACTGCGGCGTCGCTTCCACCCACGGATAGGAGGTGGAAACGACGCCGCGTTCAGTTCTGGCGCTGCTGGATTAGAGGATTACTCCACCGTCGTCGAAAGGCAGCGCGTCTTCGCCCGGCGTGATGGCCGGGGCCGCTTTTGCCTTGGTTGTCTCGGGAATCAACGCTTCTTGCCGCGCGGTTGCCTGGAGGTCCTGGGCAGCAGGTGCTGCAGAAGCATCGTGCCCGCCGGCAATGGTTCCGCCAATGATGTTCACTGACTGGGCCAAAGGCGCGCCCGAACCATCGCGCTTGCCATATTCGGTAGGCAAAGCACGCACTACGCCTGCCGTGGAGCTGGCACGCGCAGGACCCTGGCCGGCATAGCCCAGCTGCAGGTAGTCCTCACCCTTGACGAAACGGTGAGCGCGCACGCCCGCGGTGGCGCGGCCCTTCGCCGGGAACTCGGAGAAGTCGGTGAGCTTCACCGACTGGCCCGAGGTGCCAGGAAGGGTCTGCGAACCGGCAGCGATCGTGGCTACCACCGCGTCGCCAGCACCGGCAGGAACCACACCGAAGAAGATCACCTGGTCATCGGCGGCGAGCTTGATGCCGGCCATGCCTTGTCCGGTGCGGCCCTGGGCACGCACCGCCGAAGCGCTGAAACGCAGCAGCTGAGCCTGCCTGGTCAGGAACACCAGCTCATCGGCATCCTCGGCCGGCGCCGCGGCAATCACGACGTCGGTGTCCTTGAGCGTGATCGCCTCGAACTCGTCACGGTTCAGCGGGTAGTCCGGGGTGACCCGCTTGACCACACCGTTCTTGGTGCCCACGGCAATCACCTGGTTCAGCGGAACCAGTGCCACCGCGCTTTCGCCCTTGCCCAGCTTGAGGAACTCGGAGATCGGCACGCCGTGGGCCAGCTGCGGGAAGCCATGGGATTCGGGAAGCACCGGAACATCGATCAGCGAGATGCGAATAATCCGTCCGACACTCGTCAGCGCTCCGATCTCACCACGGGCGCTGGAAGCAACCTGCGAGGTGAGCACGTCGTGCTTGATGCGCGCCGCGGAGTAGTCCACGACGTCCCGATCAGGAGTCCGGGCGAGCTGCCCCGTGGCCGAGAGCAATACCCAGCACGGGCTGTCGGAGACTTCCATGGCCAACTTGGCCTTCTTGCCTGTCCCGACTTCTTCAGGCAACGCGGTGCCCTTCAGCGGTGCCAGCTGAGCAGACTTCAGCAGCTTGGTCCGGCGCGGGGTGCCGAAAGTGTCGGCCATTTCCCCGAGCTCATCGGAAACCAGGGTGCGCAGCAGCTCATCGGACTCCAAAATGGCGCGCAGTTCCTCGATTTCGTTGCGCAGCTGCTCGGCTTCGGTCTCCAGCTCCAGCGTGGAGTACTTGGTCAGCTGGCGCAACCGCAGTTCCAGGATGTGGCTGGCCTGCGGCTCGCTCAGGTCGAAGACCGTCATCAGGCGTTCGCGTGCTTCTGCGGTCTGCTCGGAGGAACGGATAATGGCAATGACATCGTCAATATCAACGATGGCAATCAGCAGGCCCTCCACCAGATGCAAACGGTCTTCACGCTTGGCCAGGCGATGCGCGGTGCGACGGCGTACAACATCCAGTCGGTGGTCCACATACACGGTGAGCAGTTCGCCCAGCCCCATGGTGCGTGGCTGGCCGTCGACCAGGGCAACGTTATTGATGCCGAAGGAGTCTTCCATCGGGGTGTACTTGTACAGGCTGGCCAGGACAGCGTTCGGGTTGAAACCGTTCTTCAGCTCGATAACCAGCTTCAGGCCGTGATGCCGGTCGGTCAGGTCGACAACATCGGAGATGCCGGAGATCTTCTTGCTGTTGACGCCATCCTTGATCTTCTCGATGACCTTTTCAGGGCCCACGCCATAAGGCAGTTCGGTGACTACCAGGCCCGACTTGCGTGCGGAGATCTTCTCCAGGGCCACGGTAGCTCGGGTGCGGAACAAGCCACGACCGGTGCGGTAGGCATCCTTGATGCCGTCCAAACCGGTAATGCTGCCGCCCGAGGGCAAATCCGGGCCCGGAATGAACTTCATGAGTTCTTCGACGGTGGCGTCAGGTTCCTTGAGCAGGTGTTGCGCAGCAGCGACAACTTCGCCCAGATTGTGGGGAGCCATGTTGGTGGCCATGCCCACGGCAATGCCGGTGGTGCCATTGACCAGCAGATTGGGGAATGCTGCCGGCAGCACTTCGGGCTGCATGAACTGGTTGTCGTAGTTCGGGACGAAGTTCACGACCTCTTCATCCAGGTTAGCGGTCATGGCAACAGCGGAGGCTGCCAGACGGGCCTCGGTGTAACGCGGGGCTGCCGGGCCGTCATCGAGCGATCCGAAGTTTCCGTGGCCATCGATCAACGGCAGCCGAAGGGAGAAGTCTTGGGCCAGGCGGACCATGGCGTCGTAGATCGCGGTGTCGCCATGGGGGTGCAGCTTGCCCATCACTTCGCCGACCACGCGGGCAGACTTGACATGGCCCTTCTCCGGGCGCAAGCCCATTTGCGCCATCTGGAAGAGGATGCGGCGCTGAACTGGCTTCAGCCCATCACGGGCATCGGGAAGCGCGCGGGAGTAGATCACCGAGTAGGCATACTCCAAGAAGGATGATTCCATTTCATTGGTGACGTCTATATCGACGATATTTTCAACGAAATCCGCTGGAATCTCTTCAGACTTCTTACGAGCCATTACTCTGTTCGTCCTTCATCTACTGTCTTAGGGCCGGAACTGCCGAATCTTCGTGTTGCATCTGGGCGCAACGCCGAACTGCCGACTATCCTAAGCCTATGGTGGATCGTAAACTTTCGGCGGCATATCCGGCGCATTGGGAAGCAGATGTTGTGCTTCGCGATGGGACAACTGCACACCTGCGGCCGATTACTCCGCAGGATGCCCAAGCGCTCCAGGAGATGCACAAGCAGCAGTCTGAGACGTCAGTCTACTTACGCTATTTTACGTATAAGTCGTCACTGACCCCTAAAGAGCTCGAACGGTTCACCAATGTCGACCATGTGAATCGCGTCGCCTTCACCGTGGTTCGTGGCGCAAGGATCATCGGCGTCGGCCGCTACGACCGCTTGGATGACCCGAGGGAGGCGGAAGTCGCCTTCAACGTCTCGGACGAATACCAGGGCACTGGTATCGGCTCGATCCTCTTGGAGCATCTGGCCGCGGCGGCCCGTGAAAACGACATCGAGAAGTTCTCGGCCGAGGTTCTTCCAGAGAACCGGAAGATGCTCACCGTCTTCTCCGATGCCGGGTACGCGGTCGCACGGCATTTTGAAGACGGCGTAGTCATGCTCGAATTTTCCATCAGTCCCACCGAGAAATCCCGCGAAGTGACCGAGGCGCGAGAACACCGCGCCGAGGCGAGCAGTGTTGCTGCTCTTCTGGCGCCTAGGTCCGTTGCCGTCATCGGAGCCAGCCGCACCTGGGGCAAGCTGGGGCACGACGTGCTGGAACAAATTGTGGAATCCGGGTACACCGGTGCCGTGTATGCGGTGAACGATGCGGCCTTGGAAGTGGGCGGCATGGTGGCCTATGGGAAGATCACCGAAATCCCGGGACCGGTGGATGTCGCCTTCCTGTGCATTCCGCGCGAAGGGGTCATGGAAGCCATCGGGGACTGCGCCACCCACGGGGTCAAATCCCTGGTCATCATGACCACCGGCTACGAAACTCCGGAAGGGTTGAGTGCCCAGCGTGAACTTGTGTCGCTGGCTCGTGCCAACGGCATGCGGGTGGTAGGGCCGGGTTCTGCCGGGCTGATGAATACCGACCCGCAGGTGAAGCTGTATGCCACCGGAAGCCACCACGTTCCGCCATCCGGAAACGTCGGATTCTTCACCCAATCGGCCGCCATGGGCACAATCATCCAGGGTGTGGCCTTGCAGCAAGGTGTTGGCCCCAGCAGCGCCATTTCCGCAGGCCTGCGCGCTGACGTATCCGGCAACGACGCGATGCAGTTCTTTGAGGACGACCTGCGTACCCATGTTGTCGCGTTGTACCTGGAATCCTTTGGCAACCCACGCAAGTTCGCACGCATCGCCCGGCGCCTGGCCCGCAGCAAGCCTGTGATCGTGGCTAAATCCGATGTGATGGGCCGCCGCCTTCCTCCGGGCCACTCGGTGCGCGTAGGCCAAGCGCCACCAGGTGCAATGAACGCAATTCTTCGCCAGTCTGGCGTGATTCGCGTGCGTTCATCAGAAGAGCTGCTGGATGTCACGGCCCTGCTTTCGGTCTTCCCTGCGCCGAAGGGCCCGAACGTTGCGATCCTGTCCAACTCCTCGACCATCGCAGAGGTGGTGTGCGACGTCGCCGAGGACAGGAACCTGAACACCGTCGTGCAGAGCGAAGAGCTGGACTACAGCATGGGCCAGTCCAAGGCCATTCCGGTGCTGCGCGCCCGGATCAAGGAACTGGTGGAAGACCCGCAGATCCACACCATTCTGCTGGCGCACCTGCCCTACTCGGAGCTGGATACCAGCGCAGTTCTGAAGGTCGCCAAGGAGTTCATTGGCCAGCCAAAACCAGTGGTGGCATTGGTTCCGGGCCTGGCGGATACGAAAATTACTGGCGGCCTGAAGCAGGGGATTCCGGTATACACCTCGCCAACCACCGTCATCGGCGCCCTGGCCAAGGCCTATGGATACCAGCAGTGGGTTGACGTTCCCTACGAGCCGATGAAGGATCCAGCTGGAATCGACGTGGACGGTGCCGCGGAGTACCTTGATGAATTGGTGCAGACCATCTCGGGGACCAACCTGCTGGAATTGGACGACGCGCAGGTGCAGAAGCTGCTGGACTTCTACGGGATCAAGTTCCTGTCCCATCGGGTGGTGCACACCGCAGAAGAAGCTGTTGCGGCGGCCGAAGAATTCGGCTGGCCGGTGGCACTGAAAGCCAACGACCCTGATCTGCGCCAACGCCTGGACTTGGGCGGCGTGCGCTTGAGCATCCCGGACAAGCAGAGCCTGGAAGCGAACTTCACGCATATGAAGTCGCTGATGGCGGTTTACGGCGTGGACTCCCTGGAAGTGCAGAGCATGGCTCCTGCTGGCCAGGCTTGCGTGGTCAAGGCCGTGGAAGACCCGTTGCTTGGTCCAGTCATTTCCTTCGGGCTCAGCGGCGATCCGGTAAACCTGCTCGATGATTGGGCCCACGGCGTGGCGCCGTTCTCCACCCATGATCTGGAACAGCTCATCCGCCGTCCGCGCAGCAGCGTGCGGCTCTTCGGCTACCAGGGATTGCCGGCGGTGGATCTTGATGCCCTGAAGGACTTCATCACCCGCGTCTCGCTCTTCAAGGACAACCATCCTGAAGTGACCGTTGCCAAATTCGCGCCGATCACCGTTGCCACCGATTCGTTGAGCGTGCTGGCGGTGAACATCCAGATCAGCAACGCTGAGCAACGCACAGATAGCGTCCGCCGGGCATTGCGTAATTGAGTGCAATCGCCGAAACGTGAATTGCCTGTGGCGACTGAGTAGAATTGGGGCATGAGTTCTCCAACGTATTCGACCACTCCTGGCGCTGAGCTTCAGCATGATCTGGTCCGTGCGGGTTTTTATCCGCAGATGGTCCAGGATGTACTGGCTGAAGCCATGATGGGCCAACCAGTGCTTGACCACTATGTACATCTGGAAACTCACTTCGACCATACCGAAGTGCACCGCCATATCACCGTTATGGTGATGAGTGAAAAGGTGCTTTTCATTGTGCACGTCGATGACCAGCAGCTTGACGACCACGGCAAGGACGTCATGGCGCAGGTCTCCGTCGAAATGATTTCCCTGGCCCGCATCGCCTCGGTTGCCACCAGTTACGTCTACCACCAGCCGCAGCATTACTCGGCCGCTGACCCGGTCAAGGAATTGACCTTTGGACTGTCCTGGAACGGAACCAAGCGGATTGATCTGGCCCCTGCCGCCTGTGCCGATCCGCAGTGCGATGCCGACCACGGGCTGAACGGCACCTCGCAGCCTGAGGACTTGGTCATCCGCGTCAGCGCCGAGGCCGACGGCCAGCAGGCCGTGAACAAGGCACGGGAATTCGCTGTCCGCCTGCGCCTGGCCACGATCGCCTGAGCATGATCGAGGAACAGAAACGCAGCAACCTGCCTGTCCCGGCACAGAAAATCCCGGACGCGCCCAAATACGGCCAAGCTACGCTGTCGGAGATCCTTCCGTCGGCAGCCGCTGCAATGGGCGTTCCGGGCTACGAGAACGCTTTGGGCTTTGCCCCGACAAAACGTGTGGCACTGATTATGGTTGACGGACTGGGCTGGAACCAGCTCAAGAGCCATCTCGGGCATGTACCCTTCCTGCGCGGCCTGTTCGAAAAGGGGCAGAAGCTGGGAACGGGATTCCCTTCCACCACCGCGACGTCCCTGAGCAGCCTGGCCACGGGCCTGGCTCCCGGCGAACATGGAATGGTTGGCTATGACGTCATCGATCCGGCCAAGCGCCGTGTAGTTAACCAGCTCGGAGGATGGCCAGGGGACTTGGACCCCGAAGCGTGGCAGACTCGCCCGACCGTTTTCCAGAAAGTCGCCGAGCACGGCATCCACGTGGCTACCGTGTCTATTCCGATGTTCGCCAAGTCGGCCCTGACTCGCGCGTCGTTGCGCGGCCCCAAATTCGTGCCGGCGAACCAGCCTGCGGCCCGTGCGCGTGCTACCCGAACCATTTTCGAGTCGAACCGCAATTCGCTGGTCTACACGTACTTCAATGAATTGGACAAGGCCGGACACAAATTCGGCGTGGACTCCAGCCAATGGCGGGACACGCTCGAAGAGTTGGATTACGTCATTAAGAACCTGGTCTCCAAACTGCCAGAAGAAACCACGGTGCTGATTACCGGTGACCATGGAATGGTGGACATCCCCGCATCCCAACGCATCGACTACAGCCAGCAGCCGGAGCTTATCGAAGGCGTGGAGCTGACCAGCGGCGAACCTCGTGGAGTCCAATTGACCTTCGACACGCAGACCGACGCGGCTAGCCGGTTACGCGTACGCGAGGCCTGGCAGCAGGCCTACGGCACCAAAGCCTGGGTGATGACGCGCGAGGAAGCCATTGAACTGGGCTACTTCGGCGCCATTACCGAAGAGCATGCAGCCCGGCTGGGTGATCTGATGATTCTGGCAGCGGAAGCTATCGCTTTCTACGACGGCCGACGCGTTACGCCGATGGCGTTTGACATGGTAGGGCAGCACGGATCGCTCACTGCGGGGGAGCGCTTCATCCCGCTGCTGGTGCACCGCACCACCTAGTTCTCAACGGAACAAGCGCATACGGGTGCGGGAGCAGCATTGAATAAATGCTGCTCCCGCACCCGTATGCGCTCTAGCCCGGCGGCGCGTCAGGAATCGGTGTCCTTCTTGCGCTTGCCGAACATGATGTCATCCCAGCTGGGGACCGAAGACCGCTTGGCCTTGCGCGGAGCGGACTCCTCGGCATTCTGCTCGGACGGCTTGTCCTCAGTGCTGTTCGCACCGCCGGCATCCTGATCGGTGACGACCACCAGCTGCGAAGTGCGTGCCGAAATTCCTTGCGGAAGGTGCGGCAGCGAGTCCTCATCGTCGGCGTCGTACTTGCTCATGCTGCGTTCGATGATCTCGTTGTAGCGTGACTCGCGCTCCGGATCCTGGTCCTTCGTGCGCTGCCCACGACGAGCGTTCAGCAACGTGACCAGTTCTTCGGTCTCATCCGGTTCCGGTGTGCTGGCTGCAGGAGCCTGCTCAGGCTCTGGCTGGTTCAGCGCAGAGACCGGGCGAAAGTATTCAGGGGCCACCTGTTCGCTCAAGGTTTGTGCCCAGCGGTTCAGATTTTTCAACGACTTGCGTGCCGGGGTGAATGCCCACCGCGCACTGTTCGAGGAAGCTTCAGTGGAATCCGAGCCCAGGGACTCGACATTCTCGGTCGGCAGCGGGGAATCGAACTGCACGGTAACGATCCATTGGCCTTCTGGATCTTTCCAGGCGTTCCATCGAGCCGAGTCGGCGTCGATGTGCAGCTGGTGCAGGCGGTGGACCACCATGGAACCAAGATCCGCAGGCTCTTCGCCGAATACTTCGCGGTATTCGGCATCGGTTTGTGGTCCTGAAACCTCGACACGACGTGCTAGCTCGGCGATGTGCTCGCGCTCAGCCAGCACCGGACCTTCGTACTTGACGATGTCCTCGACTGGGATATCCCACTCAAGAGACAGATCGTAGGCGGAAGCACCAGCGCGCACTCGCGCTTGAATTTCGCGCGGCGAATGGACCGAGGACTCCTCACGGTTCCTTGGAGCCCGCGAACGGGCAATTTCGGCCATTGCACTGCGCAGTGCATCGTCAACAGGTAGCTCGAAGCTCATCCCGTCGTCGCTGCTGACCTGCAGGCTGGAACCATTTTCATGAATTCCTACCAGTCTCAGCTGACGCATTCCTACCCTCCACACGCTCTATTTCCTGTGTAAAACTCTGCCACCTCGAAGCCTGAATTCCTACCACCGCGCAGGGTGTGGCGCAAGATTAGTCATCAACCTCACGCAGTAATTCCTTGAACCTTCCGCCCATGGCATAGCGTGGCATGAACGGGAATGGATGACCCGGAATAACGCTATACTTCTATGCCGGTATAAGTTTTCACCTTGTGAAGCAGCCGGCTAGGACGAAGACCTGCAGGAAAGAGCGAAAAACGATTATGGCAAATGAATCTGCTGCACCCGTAGCAATGTCAGAAGCGGAACGAGCCAAGGAAATCGCTCAGCTCAAGGCAGGCAAGACCGCAGCCATGGCCAACCTGGTTGACGAGGCCGAAACACCCTTGGCTGAGGAATATGTTTTGCCCGGCGGCGAAGCATCGCAGGAAGAAGCGAGCATCGAGATCCTGCCGGAGCAGGCAGACGAGTTCACCTGCGCATCTTGCTTCATGGTGCGTCACCGCACGCAGCTGGCCCGTGAAGACAACGGGCAGAAATTCTGCAGCGAGTGCGAAGGCTAGGAAGCTTACGCAACAGTTCTGAAAGCGATGGCGTCCTGGACCGGAAGGTCCAGGACGCCATCGCTTTATTCTATGGAGCCGTGAATGCTATTCGCCTGAAGCGTCTTCTGCCTGCTCCTCCTTGGCTGCTTCGGCCTTGCCTTCCTCGGTGAATTCGTACATCACGCCCGAGAGTGCGGCAGCCAGCTCTTCGGGGCGGCGGGTGGAAGTCAGCCAGTACGGCGTGGTGTCTCGCTCGTCGGTCACTTCCATGCGCACGGCACCGTCGATCCAGCCACGCAACAGCATGTAGGCCAAGCCGTGAAGCTTCTGTCCACGCTGCTTGAAAGCTTCGTCGCCACGGTAGCCGACGACGTTGCCGATGTACTTGCGTTCAATGCTGGCCCGGCCAACGGTGACCAGATCATCGGTGACTTCGATGGCTGGCACGCGCAGCAGGAACACCGCGACCAGTGAAATCAAAACTACGCCACCGGCAACCCATCCAAGGATGCCGTTAATCGGTGCTACTGCGATACCTGCGGTGATGGAAATGATGATCGGCCAAATCCAGGTACTGGCCGATGGCCAGAGCTTTTCGCTGTACAGGACGTTCGAACCCTCGGGGCTGGAATTACTCATGGTTCCAAGTTTAGGCAATATTTCCTGGTTCCATGACCTCGGGGCTGGCGGCAGGGGATTGCCCTGCGCGCGCGATAGAGTTAGCCACGAGAAACTATCGAGTGACTATTTCACATAACTCCGGGGGAAGACCTACACCGATGAGTGAGCCATCAATTTCCATTGCCATCAAGATGCTTGACACCGAACTGCCGGTTCCCAGCTACGCGCATCCGTCAGATGCCGGTGCTGACTTGCATGCTCGCGAGTCGCTGGTGCTGGAGCCTGGCGCCCGCGCGCTCATTCCAACAGGCATTGCGCTGGCCATCCCGCATGGCTATGTCGGTCTCGTGCATCCGCGCAGCGGCTTGGCTGCTAAGCACGGCATTACCGTTGTGAATGCACCGGGTACTGTTGACGCGGGGTACCGTGGTGAGATCATGGTCACCTTGCTGAATACCGACACGTCTGAGTCTTTCGAAGTCAGCCGAGGCGACCGAATCGCCCAGCTGGTAATCCAGAAAGTCGAGCAGGCAGCGTTCATCCAAGTCGATTCGCTGGACGGCAGTGCTCGCGGCGCTGGCGGGTTCGGTTCGACCGGCGGATTCAGTTCCAAGTAAGTACCCTTGAGTGCAAGACGAGATTTTCTAAGGACACCATGATTTTCAAGCGCAAGAAAGCCCAAGACCAGCCAGTCGACGCACCAGCTGCTGAGGCAGGCCAGGGCGAGGCCGAGCCGAAGGACGGCCCGTTCGACTACAGCGAGGTCGAGAATACGCAGGAATACCTTGACTTCGGCTCGATCCTGATCAAGCCAGTAGCAGGCTTGAAGGTCCGCATGGACGTTGAAGAGTCCAACAAGCGTGTCATCGCGGTGTCGCTGGAGATCGCCGAGTCGCGTATCCAGCTGATGGCTTTCTCTTCCTCGAAGTCCGAATCGCTGTGGCCTGGCATCAGCGACAAGATCAAGAGCGATATCAGTGCCCAGAACGGCGAAATTTTCACCCGCGACGGCGATTACGGCCAGGAGCTGCTCGCCAAGGTGCCGCAGCAGCTGCCTGATGGTCGCGCCGGGCATGTCGCCCTGCGCTTTGTCGGCATCGACGGCCACCGCTGGTTCCTGCGTGCGGTCATTGGCGGCGCTGCCATTGGAGACGAAGAAGCGGCTGGCATCGTTGACGGGATCCTGCGCACTGTCGTGGTCAACCGCGGCGACAAGCCACTGCCACCGGCCGAACTCTTGCCCCTGAGTGTTCCGGCCAATGCGCAGGCCCGCCCGGCAGGCACTGAGCAGAACCCTGAGCAGAACTCTGAGCTGAAGCGTCCAGAACGCGGACCAGAGATCACCCAGATCGGCTAATGCATGTCGCTGAAGGACAAACCCGTCACTGCGCTGCTTGGCCCCTCGGGCCAAAAGCTCAGCTACCAGCGGCTGGACAGCTTGGAACAGCTGCCTGTCAAGGGCAGGGTGGAGCACACGGGCTACATCCAATCGGTTAGCTATTCCGCGCCACACGTCGCACCCACGCTGACCGCGGTGGTGGTCGACCGGCTCGGTGCGGTGTCTGCTCGTCGCGGGACTGTACCGCATGTGCGTTTGGCGTTCATGGGCCAGAAATCCGTTCCGGGAATCAAGCCGGGCGTGAAGGTGGAATACTCGGGAATGGTCGCTCCCGTGGATCAAGTTCCGACGATCTTTAATCCGCGCTACGTAATCGTGCCGGAGGCCCGCGGGTGATCCGCGCGTTCCCTCAAGGTCTTGGGAACGAGAGCATGCTGGCGTCTAACTGGAAGAAAACATGATGAACAACGACGAATCGCGTCCGGAAGATGGATCCACGCCGGAAGCAAAGCATCCAAGCTTCGCGGAAATGATTGGCTCGAACGCCAACATCGCGCAAAATGCCGACGGCGGGATAGATCTGCTCTCCACCGTCGGTGGCGTGCGCGGAATCCTGGAAACGGTGCTTCCCGGTTTCGTGTTCATCATGGTCTTCGCGCTGACCTCCAATCTGGGCTGGGGGCTGATCGCTTCGATCAGTCTTGGCGTGGTGTTCATGATCATCCGCCTAGCCAAGCGCTCGACGCTGATCCAGGCCGGCTCCGGGCTGATCGGCATCCTGATCTGCGCCTTCGCCGCACGCAATTCAGGCAATGCCAAGGACTACTACATTCCAGGGTTCTACGTATCGGCCGCCTACTTGGCGGGATTGCTGATTTCGGTGATGGCCCGCTGGCCGCTGATCGGCCTGCTCTTCGGGTTCATCCGCAATGAAGGCACCGAGTGGCGCAAGAAACCCGCGCGCTTGCGCCGCTACCAGGTGGCCACCTGGATCATCATTGCTGTTTTCGCGCTGCGCCTTGCAGTGCAGATCCCGATGTACATCGCAGATGACGTCGTGGCCTTGGGCTTGGCCCGCGCCTTGATGGGGGTGCCGCTGTATGCAGCGGGGCTCTGGTTCGCCTGGCTGGTCTCGAAGCCTGCAGCAGAAGCCAGCAACGGGACCAGCCCTCCAGCACAAGCCGTCTAGCGGGTGGCGTCGCGAAGCGTGCGGCGCAACAAGGCTTCGGCTTGCGGGGTGGTGATGAAGAAGATTTCATCGCCACCCTCAATCACATCATCGGCACTGGGCGGGAACGGCGTTTTATCGCGAACCACTGCCATCATGGTGGTGTCTTCGGGCCAGGAGATGCGCCCGATGCTGCGGCCAATCAACGCCGAATCGTGCGGGACGGTGAACTCGACCATGTAGACCTCTCCGGTCTTCAGCGTCAGCAGCCGCACCAGGTCGCCCACCTCCACGGCTTCTTCCACCAGCGCGGTCATCAGCCGCGGGGTGCTGACCGCTACATCTACGCCCCAGGCGTCATCGAACATCCACTCATTCTTCGGATTGTTCACGCGGCCTACGGTGCGCCGGATGCCGAATTCGCTCTTGGCCAGCAACGAGACCACAAGGTTCACCTTGTCATCGCCGGTTGCCGAAACGACCACGTCGTACTCTTCCAGCTGTGCCTGCTGCAAGACAGCTAATTCGCAGGCATCGCCAATCAGCCACTTCACCGCTTCCAGGTCGGCGCGCTCGGCCATTTCCGGCTGCAGGTCGATAAGCAGGACTTCGTGATGGTTGATCACAAGTTCGCGGGCAATGGAGGAACCGACCGAGCCGGCCCCGGCAATCATGACCTTCATGGGGGTGCCTCTCAGATTATTCGTTGGCCTGCGCAGCCGGCGGGCTGGCAAGGATCTTTTCGATGTCCTTGGACTCATCGAGCCGCATCATCACGTGCACCAGGTCGCCGCCCTGCAATCGGGTGCGGCTCTCGGGGATGGTGCCTTCGCCGAAGCGGGTCAGATAGGCCACTCGTACCCCGGCGGCCGCTTCCAGCTCCTTGACCAGCCGTCCATACCAGTCGCGGTGCAGGGCAACTTCGGAAAGCATCAGGCGCCCCGATGGCTCCCGGAAGTCACCGCGCATCGAATAGTCGGGCAGGATCCGGCGCAGCACCTGATCGGTGCTCCAACGGACCGCGGCCACGGTGGGGATACCCAGGCGCTGGTAGATCTCGGCGCGCCCTGGATCGTAGATGCGGGCCACGACATGGGGGACGTTGTAGGTTTCGCGCGATACGCGAGTGGCGAGAATGTTGGAATTATCACCGCTGGATACGGCGGCGAAAGCATAGGCCTCATCGATTTTGGCAGCTTCCAGGGTGTCCTTGTCGAACCCCATGCCGGTCACCGTGGAACCTGAGAAGCCTTTGCTCAGCCGGCGGAAGGCATGCGGGTCCTGGTCAATGACTGCCACGGAATGCCCCGCTGAATCCAGCGTGTGGGCTAGCGAGACACCGACGCGTCCGCACCCCATGATCACGAAATGTGCCACCGAGAACTCCTTGGGTCTACTGCTTGCTGCATGTCCAGTGGCGCACACAAGCTGTGTGCTCCGAATGCAACAATAGCGCTGATCGCACCCAGTTTATCGGTGGTGCAGCACCCATGTGCCTTGCACCCTGCGATAACGTTGTGTCGTGCCTGCATTATTTGACGGTCTGAAGCGGATCTTGGTGGGCCGGCCTTTCAGAACTGAACAGCTGAAAAAGAAGCCGTTGCCACCTAACGTCGCGTTGCCGATTTTCTCGTCCAGCGCCCTGTCGTCCTTGGCGTACGCGCCAGACGAAATCTTGCTGACCCTGGCCATTGCGGGCATCGCGGCCACCGCGCTTTCGCCGATGGTCGGACTTGCTGTCCTTGCCGTGCTGGTGGTGCTGGTGCTGTCCTACCGGCAATCGGTCATGGAGTACCCCTCTGGCGGTGGCGACTACGAGATCGTGAAGAAGAACCTGGGTGCGCGCCCGGGAACAGCGGTCGCCGCTGCGCTGCTGGTCGACTTCGTGCTCACCGTTGCTGTGTCCAGCTCATCAGCTGCCCTGTATCTCGCCGCCATTTTCCCTGCAGTGGCCGAGTACAAGGCTTGGGTGGCTGCTGGACTTGTCGCATTCCTCGTGGTCGGTAATCTGCGCGGCAGGGGACAAGGGCGCTGGACCCTGGCCATTCCGGTCTACCTCTTCGTGATCGGCATGCTGCTGCTGGTCGCTATCGGCGGGGTGATGGCGCTGACCGGTACCCTCGGGCTTGCCCCGAGCGCGGATTTCACGATTGTGCCGGAAGAAGAGTTTGCCAATGGGCTGCACGGTGTCGTCGGTGCATTGCTGATCCTGCGTGCTTTCAGTACGGGTTCGGCGGCGCTGACCGGTATCGAGGTCCCGATCTCGAACGTGCAGACCCTGGCCAAGCCGCGGGCCAAGAACGCGGCGCGGATCCTGCTGGTGCTGGGCCTGCTCTCCGGGGTGCTGACACTTGGCACGCTGATGCTTGCCCGTGCCACCGGCATCAAGGTCGTCGCCGACCCGCAGGCCTCATTCTTGCTCGACGGTGCCCCGATCCCTGAAGGGTTTGTGCAGGTCCCGGTCCTTGGCCAGCTGGCGCAAGCCGTGTTCGGCGATTTCACCTTCGGCCTGGTCATTGTTTCGGTGCTGACCATTGCCGTGCTGCTGCTGGCCGGAAACCAGGCCTTCAACTCCTTCCCCCTGCTGGCCAGCCATCTGGCTACCGACGGCTTCCTGCCACGCCAGCTGCGTACCCGCGGTGATCGGCTGGGCTTCTCCAACGGCATATTGTCCCTGGGCGTTGCCGCGATTGCACTGGTGCTGCTGTTCCAAGGCGATGTCACCTTGCTGGTCCAGCTGTACGTGGTGGGCGTGTTCGTTTCCTTTACGCTCAGCCAGCTGGCCATGCTCAAGCACTGGAAACGCGTGCTGGTTCCCATTGCCGACCGCAGGATCCGTGCGGCCAAGCAGCGCAAGCGCCTGCTGAACCTGGTGGGCCTGGTCCTATCGGCACTGGTGCTGGTGGTCGTCTTGGCCACCCGCTTGGTCCACGGCGCGTGGTTGGCCGTGCTGGGCATTGCGGCCTTGATGCTGATCATGGATTCACTGCAGCGCCACTACCAGAAGGTTGACGACGAGCTGGCGGTGGATGAGGACGTTGCCGCCACGGCCTTGCCCTCCCGGGTGCATGCACTGGTGCTGGTCTCCACCGTGCGCAAGCCGGTGCTGCGGGCCTTGGCCTTCGCCCGAGCTTCGCGTCCCTCGAAGCTCGAAGCAATCATCGTGGATGTGGAACGAAGCAAAACCGAAAAGACCCTCCGGGACTGGGAACGCCTGCAGATTCCGGTGCCGATCACCGCCCTGGCTTCTCCGTACCGCGATATCCCCGGGGCGCTGATTGAGCATATTCGTTCCATCAAGCGTGAATCCCCGCGGGAACTGATCGTCGTGTACATCCCTGAATACGTAGTGGGCCACTGGTGGGAACAGCTGGTGCACAACCAAACCGCTTTACGAGTGAAAAACCGGCTGCACTATGAACCGGGCGTCTTGATCGCCTCGGTTCCATGGCGCTTGCTCAGTGCTTCGCATGCCCTGGGCGGCGGGCCGACCGAAGAATCTTCGGCACACCGCTGAATTCAATGCTTCTGATGAAAGACAAGATCGATGACTGAAACACCAATGCTCACCGTCCGCCTGGGCAAGATTGCCCATGGCGGCCACACCGTCGCCCGCCATGAGGGCCGCGTGATCTTCGTGCGCCACGGCATTCCCGGAGAGTTGGTGAATGTGCGCCTGACGGACAGTGCGCCGGAGGCCAAATTCTGGCGTGCCGACGTCGCCGAGGTGCTCGAAGCCAGCGAGCACCGCGTGCCCCACTTCTGGGATGCCGCTGATGCCCTGAAGCATCGTGACCCGGTGGGTGGCGCAGAGTTCGGCCACATCACCCTTGAGCACCAGCGTGAGCTCAAGTCGCAGGTTGCTGCCGAGCAGATGACCCGTCTAGGCGGCCTGAAGGCGGAGGACTACAACTTCCCTGCGGTGCAAGCGGTCAAGGGCGCGGCCGACGGCCTGGGCTGGCGTACCCGGATGTCCTATTCGGTGGACGCACAGGGCAAGCTCGCGATGAGCGCATTCCGCAGTAACCAGTTGACCGGCATCGCGCAGATGCCATTGGCCCATCCGGCTATCGAGGCCACCGGCTTGTACTCTGTGGACTACAGCGGAATCGAGCGTGTCGAGGCTGCGGTATCCAGCCAGGATGACCAGACCGTGTTGATCCTGCTGGCTGAAGCAAGTACCGGCGCCGCGGCAAAGGTGGCAAAGCAGTTCCCGGAGGGTGTCAATGTCGCCGCTTTCAGCCAGCGGGGCGGCGCGGCGGCTGACGGCAAAGGCAGCTTGCAGACCTTGGCTGGTTCGGCGTTCCTGACCGAAAAGGTACTGGGGGAGAAGTTCCGGATTACCGGTGAAGGCTTCTGGCAGGTGCATCGAGAGGCGGCCAGCCTGCTTTCCCAGCGCGTAGTTGAACTGACCGAGCCAGCCGCTGGCGAGCAAATCGCCGACCTCTATGCGGGTGCTGGCTTGTTCTCCGTCCCGTTGGCTAAGGCAGTTGGCTCCCAGGGCCGGGTCTTCTCAATTGAAGGCGCTCCGGGCACGCATGCCGATGCGAAGAAGAATCTGCGCTCCTATTCGCAGGCCACGGTGATCCGAGGCCGTGTTGAGCGAGTGTTACGGCAGGTCGCCGGGGATGCCTCCCTGGACGCCGTGGTACTTGACCCGCCCCGCACCGGGATCGATAAGCAGGTGGCTGCGGAGCTGGCTTCCATTGCTGCATCCCGGATTTGTTACGTGTCCTGCGACCCTGCGGCTTTCGCCCGTGATACCGCGCGTTTGATGGGCCGCGGCTACGAATTAGAGCATATGGAGATTCACGATTTGTACCCGCATACCCACCATATGGAGTCCATCGGGCTCTTCGTGCGCCGTTAAACACCTGAAATTGTCCGATTAGACACGAATTCGGATGAAAATTTATTCCGAGGAGTCTTTTTATGAGCTTAGGCGATAGACTGTTTTTAGCTCTGCCACGCTAGGAGCCTGACTATCTCAGTTAGGAACTCCTAACTGGAATTACAGTGTGCGTGTGCAACAGAATGAGTGTCTGGCGAGAGGAGTCCCACGTGAGCAATGTGGACAGCTTCGGTGCCAAGGGCGTACTTGACGTCAATGGAACCGAATACGAAATTTACCGACTAAATACGGTTGAAGGCTCGGACAGCCTTCCTTACAGCCTTAAGGTTCTTCTTGAGAACCTGCTTCGCACCGAAGACGGCGCGAACGTAACCAACGAGCACATCAATGCACTGGGTCAGTGGGATGCTTCGGCTCAGCCGAACACCGAAATCCAGTTCACCCCTGCACGTGTGCTGATGCAGGACTTCACCGGCGTGCCTTGTGTCGTTGACTTGGCAACCATGCGCGAGGCCGTCAAGGACCTCGGCGGTGACCCAACCCGCGTTAACCCGCTGGCACCAGCCGAAATGGTCATCGACCACTCCGTGCAGATCGACACCTTCGGTTTCGAAGGCGCTGTCGAGCGCAACATGGAGATCGAGTACCAGCGCAACGGCGAGCGTTACCAGTTCCTGCGCTGGGGCCAGACTGCATTCGATGACTTCAAGGTCGTCCCACCGGGCACCGGTATCGTGCACCAGGTCAACATCGAGTACCTGGCACGCACCGTCATGACCCGCGAGGTCAACGGCGTACTGCGCGCTTACCCGGATAGCTGCGTAGGCACCGACTCCCACACCACCATGGTCAACGGCCTGGGCGTGCTGGGTTGGGGCGTTGGCGGCATCGAAGCCGAGGCAGCAATGCTCGGCCAGCCTGTCTCCATGCTGATCCCACGCGTTGTCGGCTTCAAGCTGGCTGGCTCGATCCCAGCTGGCGCCACCGCAACCGACGTGGTGCTGACCATCACCGAAATGCTGCGCAAGCACGGCGTTGTTGGCAAGTTCGTTGAGTTCTACGGCGAAGGCGTGGCAGCAGTGCCACTGGCCAACCGTGCAACCATCGGCAACATGTCCCCAGAATTCGGCTCCACTGCCGCGATGTTCCCGATCGACGATGTCACCCTCGACTACCTGCGCCTGACCGGCCGCAGCGACGAGAACGTGGCACTGGTCGAGGCTTACGCCAAGGAACAGGGCATGTGGCACGATCCAAGCCGCGAGATCCGTTTCTCGGAATACCTCGAGCTGGATCTGTCGACCGTGGTTCCATCGATCGCCGGCCCGAAGCGTCCACAGGACCGCATCGAGCTGTCTTCCTCGAAGGAACAGTTCCGCAAGGACCTGCACAACTACGTATCGAACGCCGAAGACACCCAGGGCGCTGGCCGCCCGTCGGTAGCCGTCGATGTCACCAAGGAAGATGGCACCCAGTTCACCCTGGACCACGGCCTGGTTTCGATCGCTTCGATCACCTCGTGCACGAACACCTCCAACCCTTCGGTCATGCTGGCCGCAGCCGTACTGGCTCGCAACGCAGCTGACAAGGGCCTGACCTCCAAGCCATGGGTCAAGACTTCGGTCGCGCCAGGCTCGAAGGTCGTTACCGAGTACTACGAGAAGTCCGGCCTGCTGCCATACCTGGAGAAGCTCGGCTTCTTCGTTGTTGGCTACGGTTGCGCAACGTGCATCGGCAACTCCGGTCCATTGGATGCCGAGATCTCCGAGGCCATCAACGCCAACGACCTCGCAGCTACCGCAGTTCTTTCGGGCAACCGCAACTTCGAAGGCCGCATCAACCCAGACGTGAAGATGAACTACCTGGCTTCCCCGCCACTGGTCATCGCCTACGCACTGGCTGGCACCATGGACTTCGACTTCGAGACCGACGCACTGGGCCAGGACGCCGAGGGCAACGATGTCTTCCTGAAGGACATCTGGCCATCGCCTGTCGAGGTCCAGGAGATCATTGACTCGTCGATCGACAAGGAAATGTTCGCCAAGGGCTACGACGGAGTCTTCGAAGGCGACGCTCGCTGGAAGGCACTGGACACCCCGGAGGGTTCGACCTTCGCATGGGACGAGAAGTCGACCTACGCACGCAAGGCACCGTACTTCGACGGCATGACCGCCGAGCCGCAGCCAGTCCAGGACATCAGCGGCGCACGCGTGCTGCTGAAGCTGGGCGACTCGGTGACCACCGACCACATCTCGCCTGCAGGTTCGTTCAAGTCGGAAACCCCGGCTGGCCGCTACCTGATCGAGAACGGCGTGGATCGCAAGGACTTCAACTCCTACGGCTCGCGCCGTGGCAACCACGAAGTCATGATCCGCGGTACCTTCGCCAACATCCGCATCAAGAACCAGCTGCTGGACGGCGTCGAGGGTGGCTTCACCCGCGACTTCACCCAGGCTGATGCTCCGCAGGCTTACGTCTACGACGCTGCAGAGAACTACAAGGCTGCCGGCACCCCGCTGGTCGTTCTTGGCGGCAAGGAATACGGCTCGGGCTCCTCGCGTGACTGGGCTGCCAAGGGCACCGCATTGCTGGGCGTCAAGGCCGTCATCACCGAATCATTCGAGCGTATCCACCGCTCGAACCTGATCGGCATGGGCGTTCTGCCGCTGCAGTTCCCAGAGGGCGAATCCGCTGATTCGCTGGGTCTGACCGGAACCGAGACCTTCGCTGTCTCCGGCGTGACCGAGCTGAACAACGGCACCACCCCGAAGACCCTGAAGGTTACCGCAACCGCACAAGACGGCAAGGTTACCGAGTTCGACGCAGTTCTGCGCATCGACACCCCAGGTGAAGCTGACTACTACCGCAACGGTGGCATCCTGCAGTACGTACTGCGCCAGATCGCCGCTGCCAACTAGCAGATCCACCTCGGCTCCGGTCGAAGCGAATCTCTAAGTAGTTCCGCATCGCGGGAAAACCTGAGACCCAAGGCAATTGCCTTGGGTCTCAGGTTTTTAACCAGCCTTTTGCGCACTCAGCTGACCATGGGTGCGGGCCGTGGACCGGGTGCGGGTGCCAACTTCCAGCACGCTGAAGCCTGACGTTTCCAACAACAGCTCCAATTCCCCGGGCGGCCAATACCAGGCCGGGGCGACCTGGTGGCCAAAGGCTTCTAGCTGATCCCCGGCAAAGAATCCGAGCAGCAGCTTGCCGCGTGGCTTGAGCACCCGGGCAAACTCGCCCAACAGCTGCGGAAGCTCGGCTGGAGGAGCATGGATTACCGAGTACCAGGCGAGCACCCCGGAAAAATGGTGGTCTTCGAACGGCAACTGTGCCAAGTCCGCACGCAGGAAATCGGGCTTCTGGAAGTTGCGCCGTGCGAAGTGCAGAAACTCCGGAACGAGGTCAACGCCTGTAGCCGGCCGATGGGCATCGGCGATGAACTGTGTCCAATGCCCAGGCCCGCAGCCAGCGTCCAGGACCGGCCCCTCCAGCTGCCCCGCCCACGCCGCAATCAGCTCCCGGTCTTCAAGCTCCGCCTGCTCGGGCGAAGCGAACAGATCGATATAGGCGCTGGCGAGACTCGAATAACTCGCTGAGACGTGATGAGGATCGAAGGAAGATGGCATACGCTCAGCTTAGCGCCGCCCGCAGGGAGCCTGGAGATCAATTGCTAGACTCGGGAATCACTTCCAGAAAACTGTTGGCGGAGAGGAACTTCCGATGACGTCACCTGCCCTTGAAGATCTGCTGAATGCGGGCCAAGTGCACCAAGTGCGTTCCTGGCTCGGAGAGGCAACAGTCGTTTCGGACATGTCTTGGGGGCTGACAGACATTAAAGTCCTCCATTTGGATGCAGCCGGAAAGCACTTCGTGCTCAAGACCGCGGGCGAAAGCAACCATCACATCATCCGGGAGCTGGAAGCACATCGCCGGTACACGCGTGTACTTGCCGAAGCCGGGCTGGCCGCGCGGCTGCGTTTTTCAAGCGATGTGCACCGCCTGGCAGTGCTGGACTACCAACCCGGAGAACTGTGCGTAGGGACAGAACATGAATACGCGCCGGATTCGCATCGACAGGCGGGACACGCGCTCAGGTTGCTGCACGATCAAGAACAGCGTGTTGCTCATGGCTACGAAGCCCGGCTGACGGCAAAATTCCTTCAGCTGCTTGAACGCAAGCACCGCATTGGTGCTTCACGGTGCCGGCAGATCAGGGACCTGTTCACCAGCTACGAGCCTAAATCCGTGGCCGTCGTCCCAACGCACGGAGACTGGCAGCCTCGTAATTGGCTCGTAGACCAAGGAAAACTGAAAGTCATTGATTTTGGACGTTTTGAATTCCGTCCAGCTTCCAGCGACTTCGCGCGACTCTCACTACAGCAGTGGGTGGGGCATCCGGAGCTGGAACAAGCCTTCCTTCAGGGCTACGGCTATGATCCGCGCGAAGAATTATCATGGAAAATGATGCAACTACGTGAAGGCCTGGGCACGGCCGTCTGGTCTTATGAAGTTGGAGATGAATCCTTCGAAGCGCAAGGGCTGCAAATGCTGGCCGATACGCTGGACCGCAACTAGGCTCGCACGCGAACGGGCACATGCGTTCGGGGTAGTGAACGTCATTGCTAGGAAATTAGCACCAGCACGGACGTTGACGGATAATGAAAGAAGCCTTGAACGCGGTAAACTAGGTATTTCGCATGGGCTTTCCAGCCTATTGTCGGCGAATTTGTGAAGGGGATGAACGTGTCTTTATTGAAGACCATCAAGAAACCAAGTGACCTGCGGGCGCTTACCCTCGAGCAGCTCGACGACTTGGCGGAGGAAATCCGCGGCTTCCTCATCGACAATGTTGCTCGTACTGGCGGCCATTTGGGTCCCAATCTCGGTGTTATCGAGCTGACCTTGGGCATCCATCGTGTCTTCGATTCCCCAACTGACTCCATCGTCTTCGATACGGGACACCAGTCGTATGTGCACAAGTTGGTTACCGGACGCCAGAATTTCGAGACCTTGCGCCAGCAAGGAGGCCTGTCGGGCTACCCTGACCGCGGTGAATCAGAACACGATGTGGTTGAGTCCTCCCATGCTTCCTCCTCGCTGTCGTGGGTTGATGGAATTTCCCGCGCCAACAAGCTGATGAATAACAATGACCGCTACGCCGTAGCCCTGGTGGGCGATGGCGCCTTGACCGGCGGCATGGCCTGGGAAGCAGTCAACAACATCGCTGCCGACAAGGACCGCAAAGCAGTCATCGTGGTCAACGACAACGGCCGCTCCTACGCCCCGACCATCGGCGGCCTGGCCAACCAGCTTTCGGGACTGCGCCAGCAGCTGGACAAGTTCCGTACCCACCCGGCCTACGAGAACGCCATGGACAAGCTCAAGGTCAAGCTCAAGGGATCCGGGCCAGTAGGCGATTTCACTTACAAGTCCCTTCACGCCACCAAGAAGGGCATCAAGGACTGGTGGGCACCGCAAGGCCTGTTCGAGGACTTGGGCCTGAAGTACATCGGCCCGATCGATGGCCACAACCAGCGCGCAGTAGAAGAAGCGCTGCAGCAGGCCAAGCAGTACGCGGGCCCAGTGCTCGTGCATGCCCTGACTGAGAAGGGCCACGGCTACGCTCCGGCCCGCGCCGATGAAGCTGACCAGTTCCACGCCGTTGGCGTTATCGACCCAATCACCGGTCTGCCGGTTTCCAAGTCCAGCGCGCAGAGCTGGACCAGCGTCTTCGGCGAAGAGATCGCGGCGGTGGCCAACGAGCGCGAGGACATTGTGGCGATCACCGGTGCCATGCTGCAGCCAGTGGGCCTGAAGAAAATGTCCCAGGAACACCCTGAACGCGTCATTGACGTGGGCATCGCCGAACAGCACGCCATGACTACTGCCGCCGGCCTTGCCTTTGGCGGACTGCACCCGGTGGTCTGCGTCTACGCGACCTTCCTCAACCGTGCCTTTGACCAATTGCTGATGGACGTGGCCCTGCATAAGGCAGGTGTCACCATCGTGCTGGACCGCGCTGGAGTCACCGGCCCGGACGGCGCCAGCCACCACGGCATGTGGGATATGGCGCTGACCCAGATCGTGCCTAACCTGCATCTGGCTGCGCCGCGCGATGCCGACCGCCTGCGGGAGGAACTGCGTGAAGCCCTTGACATCAATGATGCGCCAAGTGTCGTGCGATTCTCCAAGGGCTCGGTGGGTGAACCCATCGAAGCTGTGGACCGCCTGCCAGATGGCGTGGATGTTCTGGCACGCTTGGGGGACCGTTCCGCACCGGATGTTCTCATCGTTTCCGTGGGCGCCATGAGCGAGCTTTCGCTGGATGTCGCAGAACGACTGAACAGCCAGGGCGTATCGGTGACCGTGGTGGATCCTCGTTGGGTTCTACCAATGCCAACCTCGGTGATTTCACTGGCAGCCCGTCACCGCATTGTGGTCTGCATCGAAGATGGCGTCCGAGCCGGCGGTGTGGGTTCGCGCTTGCGCACCGAAATGCGTGCAGCGGGTGTCGATACGGCTCTGAACGAAGTAGGTTTGCCTACCGAATTCTTGGCGCACGGAACTCGTGCTGAGGTCTTGGACCGCGTTGGACTGACTGCACAGCAGGTAGCCCGCGATACCCTGGCGCAGGTTCTGGGAACCAAGGTTCCATTCGCCCGGCCCCTCCCTGGACAAGACCTGCCTACCGGTCAGATTCCGAAGCTGTGAGCTCACCGTCCGGCTGCCCGGTAGACCTGCCCCGTAGCCCAGAAACTATCGCCGAGGGTTCCTTGGTGGTAGCGCGCGCCTGGAAGTATGATTCCAGCCCGCACTGGGTGGTGCCCGGATTTTATCTCGGACAGGACAAATACGGACATTGGCTTCACCAGCCGGCCGGCGCACTGGTAGCCCGTCCGGGCACCGCACACTTGGCAGCGAGTAATGCGCTCTGCCTGATTCCACACTCGGGCCAGTGGATTGCCACCCTCTATGCGGATGCACTGGAAGATTTTGATGTCTACATCGACCTGTCCAGCAACATCGGATGGCGACGGATGAAGCGTGGCGCTTGGGAAGTCAACTCCATTGACATGGATTTGGACGTGATTCGTTCACGTAGCCAAGGCGTGTTCCTTGATGATGAAGATGAATTCGCCGAACATGAAATAGGCATGAACTATCCAGCTTCCCTAGTTCGTAGTATTGGAAGAGAAGCTGGACTGTTGCTCGGCACCGTGATCAACAACGATGCACCGTTCAATGCCGAACACCGCGCCACCTGGCAATCCAAGGCTGAGCGCCTAGCCGCACAGCTTGCCGAAGCCTCCAAAAATTTAGATAACTAAGCACACCGTAGACCCAAGGGGTAATCACATGGCGATCATTCGCACCTACCGGATGAACGAAAAGAACGAACTGGAATTCCGCGAAGCATGGTTCCAGCAGTTCGAGGACGATGAATTGGGTCAGTTCGTGATCAATCACGGCACCGTGGGACATATGTCCAAGACCAATGAAGTCCAGAACGTAAACACCGACCGCGCCGACGAATTGTTCGCTGGTTTCGCTGAAGCCTGTGCTGCCGAAGGCTATGCAGAGATCAAGGAAGAAGATCAGTCGTGGGTTATCGTGCAGTACGCGCTGAAATCCGCAAATGGCACCGAGCGCGACCAGTACCTGGACAAGAAGGCCAAGGAAGCGCTGACCGGCCACTTGGCATGGCGCGGACTTGGCACGGTGGAGTCCAGCGATTTCGGTAACCGAAAGCTGAACATCCGAGTCCTATCACCAGCTCCAAAGCTTGCAGTCGCTGCGATCAAGACGTGCATCCGCGAAGCCAAGCTGGACTTCACCAAGATGAGTATCGGTGTTGCGCCCTATGCGGAATTGAACAAGCTGAAGATGGCGCACCCGATGCCACCAAAGCCGATGTCCATCGACTGATCACGAATGATAAGCCCCATAGTTGCGACGCAGCCAATGCAGGCAGCGGACCACCCGGCCATCCGTCGGCTGTCGGAGAGTTTGGGGCGTCAGGCTGAACCTGGAAATTGGGGCGCTGGTGAATGCCAGGTAGTCGTCAAGAACCCGGCCGGAGAGCTGCTTGGCTGGGCTCGAGCCCATTGGTGGGAGCCTGCTGATCCGTTGGCGCCAGCTGGCTATTACCTTGCCGGGATCGAGGTTGCCTGCGGATACCGGCAACGGGGCGTGGCACGAAGCCTAACCGAGGCCAGGCTGTCATGGATTGCGCAGCGCGCTTCGACCGCATGGTGCGTGGTCAACGCGCAGAATACTGCGTCTTTGGCGCTTCATCGTGCCCTGGGATTCGAAGAAGTAGCCCGGGCTCCACGGTTCGGTACTGTGGTTTTTAACGGCGGCAGTGGCCTGCTGTTGTCCAAGGATGTGGTGTCTTCGCGCGGCCCCGCGAAAGCACAGGTTTAAACGAGCAGGAAACAAGGAGAAATGATTCCACAAGAAGACCGGGACGAGACCCCCGGTGCCCAGCGTAAAGTCCCGCGGATGGGAGCAACCCGCACGCCGTTGCACCTGGTTTTCCAGGCTTGCGTCGGTGTCATCATCGGCATTGGAGTGGTGTCCCTGCTTTCTGGCCTCGCCCCAGCGCAGGTTGCCTTGACCGGAGTTGTCATTGCCATATTGGTGTGGATCGTTGAACAGGGCTTCCGCCTGCCAGAACCGAATACCAAGCAGGGAGCACGTGTCCGCATGGTACTTCGACTGATTTCCTTGATTGGTTTCACCATCGCGGTGAGCCCGCTGCTGTCCTTGATCGAGGGCTGACAGCCTGCAACCCAGGCTAGTCCCGGACGTTCACACGTCTGGGACTATTTTTTTGCGCTGACCGGTTTCCGGGCAGAATAAAAGATCGGCCAGGTTCTCCCCGTGAAGGGAGAACCTGGCCGATCCTCTAGCTGTGCCTTGGCGTCTAGTCGGTGCCTGCGTCGAATGCAGCAGACTCGATAGCGCGGTCGGTCGCCAGGTCATCGCTATCAACCTGGGTTGCGTTCACGATGTCATCAGCTCCGCCAGCTTCCAGCGAGCCGACGAGTTCAGCGGTGGTGCCGCCGACCAGGCCCATGTTGGCGTACTGCTCCAGGCGGCCGCGGGAGTCCGCGATATCCAGGTTGCGCATGGTCAGCTGGCCGATGCGGTCCACTGGGCCGAAAGCGGCGTCGCCTACGCGCTCCATCGAAAGCTTGTCCGGGTGGTAGCTCAGGTTCTCGCCCTCGGTGTTCACGATCGTGTAGTCGTCGCCACGGCGCAAGCGGATGGTGACGGTACCGGTGATGGCCGAGCCGACCCAGCGCTGCAGCGATTCGCGCAGCATCAGGGCCTGCGGGTCCAGCCAGCGGCCTTCGTACATCAGACGGCCCAAGCGGCGGCCTTCGTTGTGGTAGCTGGCCACGGTGTCTTCGTTGTGGATCGCGTTCACGAGGCGTTCGTAGGCGATGTACAGCAGCGCCATTGCTGGTGCTTCGTAGATGCCACGGGACTTGGCCTCGATGATGCGGTTCTCGATCTGGTCGCTCATGCCCAGACCATGGCGTCCGCCGATGATATTAGCTTCGTTGACCAGAGCCACCGGATCGGTGAACTCCTTGCCATTGATGGCTACCGGGCGGCCAGCGACGAAGGAAACCGAGACATCTTCGGTCTTGATCTCTACGTTCTCGTCCCAGTACTTCACGCCCATGATCGGCTCAACAGACTCGATGGAGCTGTTCAGCAGTTCCAGGGTCTTCGCCTCGTGGGTTGCGCCCCAGATGTTGGCATCGGTTGAGTAGGCCTTTTCGGCCGAATCGCGGTAAGGGAAACCGTGCTCCTGCAGCCATTCGGACATTTCCTGGCGGCCACCAAGCTCTGCAACGAAGTTGGGGTCGAGCCATGGCTTGTAGATGCGCAGCTTAGGGTTGGCCATCAAGCCGTAGCGGTAGAAGCGCTCGATGTCGTTGCCCTTGTAGGTCGAACCGTCGCCCCAGACATCCACGCCATCTTCGCGCATTGCGCGGACCAGCAGGGTGCCGGTGACGGCGCGGCCCAGCGGGGTGGTGTTGAAGTAGGTCTTGCCGCCAGTGCGGATGTGGAAAGCGCCGCAGGCGAGTGCTGCGAAGCCTTCTTCAACCAGAGCAGGCTTGCAATCAACCAGGCGGGAGTTCTCTGCACCGTACTCCAGTGCACGGCCAGGTACAGCGTCGATATCTGGCTCGTCGTACTGGCCGAGGTCGCCAGTGTAGGTGTAAGGGATGGCGCCCTTGTCGCGCATCCAGGCTACTGCCACCGAGGTGTCGAGGCCACCGGAGAACGCGATACCTACGCGCTCGCCTACAGGGAGATTGGTAAGAACTTTAGACATGTTTCCATCCTAATGGATAAATATGCAATGCAGTGAATTGTGCTGTGAAATGTTGAGCACAACTACCTACCGGATAGCCTATGGGTATAACGTCGCTCAGTGAAGCGGATGAACAAACCAACAGATGAGGTGTCCATGGAATTCCGTCAGCTAGGCCGCAGCGGCCTGAGTGTTTCCGTCGTCGGGCTAGGCTGCAACAATCTTGGCCGCGCAGGTACTGCGACCGAATCCCAAGAAGGAACCGACGCGGTTATCCATGCGGCGCTTGATGCGGGTATTACGCTCTTCGATGTCGCGGATGTCTATGGAAAGGAACCAGGGCTTTCCGAAATCCGTCTGGGCAAAGCGCTAGGGCAAGCACGCAATGACATCGTGCTGGCCACCAAATTCGGCATGGATATGCAGGGCGCAAATGGTCCGGACTTCAATGCACGTGGTTCGCGCCGTTATATCGTCAAAGCCGTCGAAGCGTCACTCAAGCGGCTCGGTACCGACTACATCGACCTGTATCAGTTCCATACCCCAGATGCGAACACTCCCATCGAAGAAACCTTGCGGGCTATGGATGAGCTAGTCACCAGCGGCAAGGTTCGCTACATCGGTCATTCCAACCGGGCCGGCTGGCAAATCGCCCAGGCGGAGTACGTGGCCCGTGAATTGGGAACCGAGCGATTCGTCTCGGCACAGAATCACTACAACCTGATTGACCGCCGTGCAGAACTGGAAGTGCTTCCAGCGGCTCGTGAATTCGATCTGGGCGTCTTGCCCTACTTCCCGCTGGCAAACGGCCTGCTGACCGGGAAATACTCCAAGGGGCATGCCCCAGAAGGCAGTCGCCTGACTCACGCTCGTCAGCATCTCGTGGAAACCAGCGATTTCGAGCAGTTGGATAAATTCGATGCGTTTGCCGCCGAACGGGATCTGACGCCGATCGAATTGGCGTTTTCGTGGCTGGCAGCGCAGTCGCCGGTGGCCTCAGTGATTGCCGGTGCCACCCGTCCCGAGCAGATTCGAGCCAACGCTGCAGCGGTGCGTTGGGTTCCGAGCGCTGCGGAACGGGTCCAGATGGATGAGCTCTTCCCGACCCCGCAGAAGGTTGCATTGTTCTAAACGAACCAATTAGAAAGCACGAAAGGCTGAACCCATCCGGGTTCAGCCTTTCGTGCTTTAAAAGAGCTGGGAAACTAATCTGTGGCGGTGATATAGGCGACGATGTCGTCACCTTCAATTGCCGCCGCGTAGCGTGGCAGAGCCGCGATAGCTGGACCTTCGTCCACGGTACCGTCAGCGGGTGCGAATCGTGAGCCATGGCAGGCGCAGTAGAAATCTTCCTTGCTGGACTTCGGGCTCACGGCACAACCCTGGTGGGTGCAGACGTTCGAGTAGGCCAAAACTGTCTTCTCATCCTTGCGGAAGAGCAAAACGCCTACTTCTTTTCCGGAAGGATCCTTGGCTGGAGCGAGTGCACGCGATCCGATGGCAAGGTCCTTGGCCTTCATGAGCGCCTGTCCTTCTCCGGTTGGTTCAGGGATCGGCAATGCCTCGGGGGTGTCGGCTTCAGAATGTCCATCACCGCAGGCGGTGAGCAGTGCGGCGGAACCAAGTGCTGCCGAGGCGCACATGAACGTACGACGGGCTGGTCGGGCGATGTCAGTCATGCACCCATTCTGGCAGAGATCTCTGTGCCGGCGCTAAGAGCAAAGCGTCCGCGTCAGGAGGATGCGGCATGCGGTGAGTTTGATCGGCGGGGGAGCGGTCTGCATGCGTTCGCCAGGCGGTATCGAATACTATGAATATTTATGCAGTGTTTTCGAAGTCCCGAGAGTATCCATAGCGCCGGGTGCTCCCTCGGCATGGCTCTGAATCCCGCACTTTGGAGAGGTTAGTAATCCAGGTGGGGCATTTCGGGTGGTGTAATTGGGGCATGCCCGCCCGTCTCCCAGTGGGGAATAGAACGGCCAGAACTAGATATTTTTTACCCCGGTTTTCCGCACTTATGTGCGCACCGTTACACGCATCTGCAAGGTAGTCCCGTGATTGATACAGGCGATGGGCTGATTCAACATCGTGCCCCCTGCCGGCCGATCGGTGATTGGGTTGCCCCGCTGCCTTGCGGCGGAAGATTCGAATATCTTTGCATTCATGCTAATATTTGTATGTAGTTAGTTGAAGCTACTAATTTCGGAGAGAGCTTTCGCTGTTTTCCCGTGCGGCATTTTATCGCCGACTGAGTTACTCCACGCAGTAATCGCGTGTTGAGTTCCGGGCAGCAGTCCTCCGATGGAAGGCAGGCGGCATTCGCCAACGCGAGTACCGCGCCTGAACTGACCCGAAGCGCCATTGCGCGCCAATATGGCTAGCCGCAAGTGCGATGCAGGCAAACCATGGGTCCGGATTCACGTTGTGAAGCCAAAAGCGCCAGGTTCTGGAGCGAATCCACGAGCTGGTGCTCCCCGTGACTAGGGATGAACGATACGAATGAGAAACGAACGAAACTTGAGTGTTGGGAAGTGGTTCATGGGCCCAGGGGCTTGTGCGCGTCAGCTGAAATTTACCCCTTGCGATGACATCTCGCAGGAAGACGTGCAGGATAAGTCGCCGGTTGAGCATTTAGCTCCCGGCGCGAATCTCATCACTGTCTATTAGAGGGAGGTGGCGCGTGAATAACGAAATAGTGCAGTTCAGCGCCCTAACTGTTGTCTTGCTATTGGTGTTCTTCTATGGAGGAACCTTCTATATTTCCACCCGAATCGGGAAGAAGAAAGAAAACGCCGACGACTACATGACGGCGGGAAATAAAATTGGATTCGGCATTTCCGCTGCAAGCATGACCGCTACCTGGATCTGGGCCTCATCGATGTATGCCTCGGCCACGTCCGGGTACACCTACGGAATCTCCGGCCCGATCCACTATGGGCTCTGGGGTGCGTTGATGATTCTGTTCATCTACCCATTCGGCAAGCGGATACGCAAGGTCGCGCCACGCGCGCACACGCTCGCAGAGGTCATGCACGCACGCCATGGGCGCTCCAGCCAGCTGATGCTCGCCGGGTCGAATATCGTTGGTTCGGTCATCTCCTTGATGTCCAACTTCATTGCCGGTGGCGTATTGATTTCGATGCTTTCGCCCTTCAACTTCATCCAAGGCGTGCTGGCCGTTGCCGGCGGCGTTCTGCTCTACACGCTGTGGTCCGGATTCCGTGCCTCGGTATTGACCGACTTTGTCCAGGTCGTTGCCATGCTCGGCGCTGTAGCAATTATTGTCCCAGTAATCTTCTTTGCCTCAGGGTTCCCGGCCGCATTCGAAACCGGTGCGAGCAACTTGACCCCGCAGCAGTCCAATTTCTTCTCTTCTGAAGCATTCTTGGGCCAGGGCGCACCATACATTGCCGCTGTTCTGGCCTACGCAATTGGCAACCAGACCATTGCCCAGCGTCTCTTCGCAGTACGCGAGGACCTGATCAAGCCAACTTTCATCACTGCAACCATCGGCTACGGCGCGATGGTCATTGGCGTGGGCATGCTCGGCGTGCTCGCCCTGTACATTGGGTTCGAGCCATCCGGTGGCGACATGAACAACCTCATCCCTGAGATGGCAGCCAGCTACCTGCCAGGTGTACTGCTGGCGCTGTTCTTCATCATGATCATTGGTGCACTGTCGTCAACTGCTGACTCGGACTTGGCAGCTTTGTCCTCGATCATGATGGCCGACGTGTACGGACAGAACGTCGCAGGCAAGGACAAGGCTGATCCGAAGAAGATGCTTCTCATTGGCCGTGCGACCATGGTCGTTGCCACCGCGTTGGCAGTCGCTTTCGCGAGCATGCAACTGAACATCCTGGACCTGCTGGTCTTCGTAGGAGCTCTTTGGGGCGCGCTGGTCTTCCCGGTTTTGGCCAGCTTCTACTGGAAGAAGGTCACGAACAAGGCTTTCACCGTTTCAGTACTGGTTGCTCTGGCGATCTTCATCCCGGTTCGCTTCGAGCTGATCCCTATCAATGGCGTCACCGGCTTGCTGATCGAGTTGCTGTCGGTGATTGGCATTGGCGTGGTCTTGGCATTGATGAGCTTCGGGTTCTTCGGTCTGCGCGTCGCCAAAATTGTTGGGGTCGTCGCGATGCTGGCCAGCGCACCATTCGTCTTCGGATTCTTGCGCGACTACACGACCTTGAGCGCCTCGCTGGTTGCCTACTCGGTAAGTACCATCGTCTGCTACCTCATGTCATTCAGATCCAAGATGGAATTCGACTTCGATGTCATCGCAGTACGCACCGGTGACTTCGACGCAGTACCTGCAAAGACCGGGGCTGCAGAAGCCGGACACGACCCAAAGAGCCTGGGAGGCAAATAATGACGACGTTTTTCCTGAGCCTGTACGTACTGGTATGGCCAGTTATAGTGGCCGGAGTACTGTTCTTCATCAGCAGGGGATTTATCCAGGAATGGCTGGAAGCCCGTCGCAATGGTGAAGACATCATCTAAGTAACTGGGCATGCGAAGCCCAGCTCCATGGAGCGCAGGAACCCCGTACAGCAGCATTTACCAGCTGTACGGGGTTCCTGCATCTTAACGGGGCAGCAAGAAGCCGGGACCAGCTTTCCTCATGAGGGAAGCGGTCACGGCATCTCGCATGGGTCCAGCACTCAGGGAGAAGCACCGGAACCAAGAACGGCCCGGAAGGTACTAGCCGTTGAACCTCTTCCCGTTGACACGTTCGGAGGCGCCAACCTGGTCCAGGTACGGGGTGATGCCACCGAGGTGCATTGGCCAGCCGGCACCGGTGATCATGCATAGATCGACGTCGGCTGCTTCGGCAACGACGCCCTCATCCAGCAGCAGCCCGATTTCCTCGGCCAGAGCATCTTGAACACGAGCCAGGATCTGTTCCTTGCTCGAGTGCTGATCGCCGAAGGCCATCAGCTTTTCAGCCTCGGGATTCAGCACCTGGTTGCCTGCCTCATCCTTGACCCAGAGGGCAGTGATCTTGGCATCGATCAGTTTCTGCAGATTCTCCGAGACGGCAAATCGTTCGCCGAAAGCGGCGTTCAGCGACTCGTTGACATGCTGCGCGACCGGCAGACCTACCATCGCCAACAAGGTCAACGGGCTCATTGGCAGGCCCATGGGGGTCAGTGCCGAGTCAGCTGTCTTCGCGTCGGTGCCCTCGTCGAAAGCGGCCTGGACTTCACTCATCAGGCGAAGCAGTACGCGGTTGACCACGAATGCGGCAGAATCCTTGGTTTTCACCGTGGTCTTCTTCAGCTTCTTGCCCAGCACGAATGCAGTGGACAGCGAGGAATCGTTGGTCCACTCCGTAGCAGCAATTTCCAGCAGCGGCATCACGGCTACCGGGTTGAAGAAGTGGAAACCGACCAGGCGCTCTGGATGCGACAAGTCGCGGCCCATCTCGGTGACAGAGAGCGAGGAAGTGTTGGTGGCCAGGATGCACTCGGGGGAGACCACGGCTTCAACCTCTGCGAAAACTTGCTTCTTCACATTCAGCTCTTCGAAGACGGCCTCGATGACGAAGTCGGCATCCGCGAACGCCTTCTTGGTGACCGATCCGGTAACCAGAGCCTTGGTGCGGTTGACCGCATCCTGGCTCATGCGGCCCTTGGCGTGCAGCTTGTCGATCTCGCCATGGATGTAGGCAAGGCCCTTGTCCACGCGCGATTGATCCAGATCGGTGATAACCACCGGAACGTTCAGGCGGCGGGCGAACAGCAGGGCCAGCTGGCCAGCCATCAACCCTGCGCCAACGACACCCACTTTGGTGACGGGGCGCGCGAGCTTTGGATCCGGTGCGCCGGCGGGGCGCTTGCCGCGCTTCTGGACCAGGTCCAGGAAGGCGTACACGGTGTTCTGGAACTGCGGGGTGCTCATCAGGCCAGTCAGCGCTTCGACTTCAAGGACTGCTGATTCCTGCTGCGAGATGGCCAGGCCCTTGCGGAAGACCTCAAGCACCTTGTACGGTGCCGGGGCCGCGCCGGACAGCTTCGCATCGACGAACTTTTCGGCAGCGTCGGCCGCATCCAGCCAGCGGCGAGCAACCTCGGGATCGGTTGGATCGACCGCATTGGGGCGCTTGACCTCTGTGGTTCCGGAGATGACACCGTCAGCGAAGGCAATGGAGTGCTCGATGAAGTCAGCTGGTTCGAACAGGGCGTCGGCCACCCCCATCTTGGCAGCTGCCGGACCGGAGAGGGTGCGGTTGCTGTTCAGCGGGTTCTCGATCATGACCTTCAGCGCGTTCTCGGGGCCGACTAGGCGGGGCAGGCGGTATACGCCGGCCCAACCCGGAATCAGGCCGAGGAAACCTTCTGGCAGGCCCAAAGCGCCCGCGGCGGTGCTGACCGTGCGGTAGTTGCAAGCCAGCGCGATTTCCAAGCCGCCGCCGAGCGCCAGGCCGTTGATGAAAGCGAAGGTCGGAACGCCCAAATCGGCAAGCAGCTCATAGGTGTAGTGGCCCAGCGAAGCCATGGCGGTTGATTGATCCGGTGCGCTCAGGCGGGTGACGGCCGACAGGTCGGCACCGGCAATCAGGAAGTACGGCTTGCCGGTGATCGCCAGGGCATCGATCTCGCCATTCTTGGCGCGTTCTGCTTGGACTTCCAGCGCGGCGCGCAGTTCCAGCAGGCCATTGGGCCCGAGGGTGGTCGGCTTCTTGTGGTCCAGGCCGTTATCCAGGGTCAGCAGTGCCATTGTCTTGCCGCTTGGCAAGGCCACATCCTTCACGAAGGTGTGGGTGACGGTCTCATCGTGCATCAGCTGCGCGACAGCCTGGAAATCTTTGCTCATTGCAGTCATTGTCTCTTCCTTATGCCTTGCTGCCGAAGTCCGCGTGGTTTGGGTTCTCCCAGATCACTGTGCCGCCCATGCCCAAGCCGATGCACATGGTGGTGATGCCATAGCGCACCGAATGGTCTTCGGAGAACTGGCGGGCCAGCTGGGACATCAGGCGCACGCCGGAAGAGGCCAGCGGGTGGCCCACGGCGATGGCACCGCCGTACCGGTTCACGCGCTCATCGTCCTGGTCGATTCCGTAGTAGTCGAGGAAGGACAGCACTTGCACGGCGAAAGCCTCGTTGATTTCGAACAGGCCGATGTCGTTGATGCCAAGGCCGGCCTTGGCCAGGGCCTTTTCGGTGGCCGGCACCGGCCCGTAGCCCATCACGTCCGGGTCCACGCCGGCGAAGGCGAAGGAGACCATGCGCATCTTCGGTTCCAGGCCCAGTTCGCGCACTGCCTCGCCGCTGGCCAGCAGGGCGGCGGTGGCTCCGTCGTTCAAGCCTGCTGCGTTGCCTGCGGTCACGCGTCCGTGGGCGCGGAAGGGGGTGCGCAGTTCGGCCAGCGATTCCATGGTGGTGCCTGGCCGTGGCGGCTCGTCAACCGAGTTCACGGCCCAGCCTTCGCCCGGCCGCTTGGCTGCCACGGGGATCAGATCGGCCTGGATCTGCTGGTTCTCGTAGGCCTTGGCCAGCTTGGCCTGCGATGCGACAGCATAGCGGTCGGCGCGTTCCTTGGTGATCGCAGGGAAGCGGTCGTGCAGGTTCTCCGCGGTATTGCCCATGTTCAATGCTTGCGGGTCGACGATGCGCTCGGAGAGGAAGCGCGGGTTCGGGTCCGCTCCGGCGCCCATGGGGTGGTTGCCCATGTGCTCCACGCCGCCGGCGACCACTACGTCGTAGGCGCCGAAAGCGATGCCGCCGGCGGTCGCGGTGACGGCGGTCATCGCTCCGGCGCACATGCGGTCGATGGCGAAGCCCGGAACGGACTTGGGGATACCGGAGAGCAGGCCCACGGTGCGGCCCAAGGTCAAGCCCTGATCGCCGGACTGCGTAGTTGCGGCAATGGAGATCTCGTCGATCTTCTCGGCAGGAACTTCCGGGTTGCGTTCCAGCAGGCCGCGTACGGCTTTGACGGCAAGGTCATCGGCGCGGGTACCGTGGTAGATCCCCTTCTCGCCGGCTTTGCCAAATGGGGTGCGTACCCCGTCGATGAAGACGACATCGCGGTCGTCGAGCGAAGGGCGCGCATTGTTGCGCACGGTCGAAGCGTTGGCACTCACCGTCGGGCTCCTTGGGGTTGGTTCATGCTGCCCGTGAAGACCGGGCAGTGGCCAGCATCACTGTGACCTGAACCATACGTTACTCAGTAGTAACTTGAAGTGCAAGTGCAGCACCTCGCAAATCCGGGAACCCGCGGTGAATCCTTCTTGGAAACCGCCTAGGCCTGCTTCAACGCGATGGCCAGCTTGTCCGCAAGAAGTCCACGCTGCCACTGGCGGGCACCGAGATTTTCCAGCATGTCCGCTACGCTTGCCTCGCTGATGCGAGCCGGCGCATTCCAGCACAATTCACGCAGGTACTTCGGGGTCAAGAGATTCTCGCCGGGAATATTCCAGTGCTCGCTCACCTCATTGACGACCAGCTTGGCCGCGTCCAGCCGGTTCGCCGCGGCCGGGTTCTTTTCGGCCCATGAGCGGGGGTGCGGCAAGTCCGGCTTGGGGGCGCGCAGGTCGGGCAGGTCCCTGGTGCTATTGCCGCGCTTGATCGCGTCGACCCAGCGTGCGGCATCGCGTTTGGCATTGCGCGTGTGGAACCCGGGGATCTGCAAGAGCGCTGGAACGCTGGTGGCGCGCTGATCCACGGCGGCCATGATGGCGCGGTCGGGAATGAGCCGACCCGGGGCAACGTCGCGGCTCTGCGCCAGGGCTTCGCGGGAAAGCCACAGTTCGCGAGCTACCGCCAGATTGCGTCGGCTCTTGAGCTTATGGATGCCGGACAATTTGCGCCACGGCACCTGTGCCGGGGAAGGGTCAGGCAGATTGCGTTCGTACTCGAATTCCTGGAAGGCGAAATCCAGCTTGCCCTGCTCTTCCAGCACCGCGGTGATGGCCTGGCGCAGCTCTTCGAGAACTTCCACATCCAGTGCGGCGTAGTTCAGCCATGATTCAGGCAACGGGCGGGTGGACCAGTCCACTGCCGAATGTTCTTTGGCCAACTGCAGCTCGAGCAATTCGCCCACCATGGTACCCAGCGAGACGCGGGGGAATCCCGCAAGACGGCCAGCCATCTCGGTATCGAACAGCGAGGTAGGGGACATGCCCAATTCGTGCAGGCACGGCAAATCCTGGGTGGCCGCATGCAGGATCCAGGGCTGCTCGTTGACGAACTCGCGCAGCGGGGACAGATCGTCCAGGGTTTCAGGGTCGATCAGCCAAGTACCCGCACCTTCTCGGCGAATCTGCAGCAAGAAGGCGCGCTGGCCGTAGCGGAACCCGCTGGCTCTTTCGGTATCCACGGCCAGATCGCCGATGCCGGCTTCCAGCGCCCGCACTGCACGGCGCAAGGCAGGTGCGGTGTCGATGACTTCGGGGATCCCGTCGCGTGGCGCACTTAGTGGCGTCAGAACGGGTGCGGCGGCCTCGTTGGCAGTGGTGGATGATGCGGGAGCGGAAGAGTCAGAATTCGGCATGGTGCTTCCATTCTAGGACTATTCGGCTCCATCGCATTGATAATCGCTAGCTCAGGCGGCGATGAGGCAGCTGCTGCACACCTTCGGGCAGGGGAGGCAGGCCGGCGAAAGTGCAAACCATATCGGCCCACGCGCTCAGATGCGTTCCCAGATGGTCAGAGTCCGGGGACCAGGAAGCACGCAGCTCGATATCGATATGGTCTTGTTCCCCGGCGAGATTGCCGAAGGATTCGGAAATTACCCGAGTCGCAGTACCGCCAGCGGAATGGTATGCGGCGTCGCGATCGCGCAGGGCTTCTTCGAGCCATGACCACGCGACGGAAGCCAGCATGGAATCCTGGCCCATTTCATGATCCAGACGGGCCCGAATGTAGGTGACGATGCGGAACTGGCCATTCCACAGTTCTTGGCCTGCGGGGTCGAAGAGGAGGATGAAGCGTCCGGTGGCCAGCTGCTCGGCTGGTTGGAGGAACGGGGTGCGGCCAATCTCCTGGCCCTGGGGGCCGTGTCCGGGAGCAACCACATCCATCACGTCGCCGCTGAGTGCCAGCGCGAACGGCGCCAGCCTGCCAGGGGCCGGAATTTCGGTGAATTTCAGTTCCTTGCGCACCTTGGCATGCGACAACTCTTCAAGGGCCGTGGCAAAGGCCTTCGGAATGGCGGAAGCAGGGCGATCATTGGTCACAATTTGAGTCTAAGCGCGCCGTACCCGAGCATGGGTACGGCGCGCCGACCGCGGGTTCATGCTAAGCGGCGGCGTAGGCGCCGAGCAGCTCGTGCAGCTTGGCAATGAACGCTGCAACATCTTCCTCGGTGGTGTCGAACGAGCACATCCAGCGCACTTGGCCGGCCGCGCGATCCCAGTCGTAGAAGCGGAAGTGCTCGCGCAGCTGGTCGCTGACCTCGGTAGGCAGCTGGGCGAAGACGCCGTTGGCCTGAGTCGGGTAGACCAGCTGGACTCCGTCAATTTCCTCAACTGCCTGCGAGAGCTTGGCGGCCATGGCGTTGGAGTGGCTTGCCAATTCGCGCCACAGATCGGTGCCGTAGAGCTCGATCAGCTGTGCGGAGATGAAGCGCATTTTCGAACCCAGCTGCATGTTCATCTTGCGCAGGTACTTCAGGTCCTGGGCCAGTTCGCTGCGCAGGGTCAAAATGCCCTCACCGAGCAGGATGCCGTTCTTGGTACCGCCGAGGGAAACAATGTCCACGCCGACGTCAGTGGTCAGCGCGCGCAACGGCACGCCCAGGGAGGCCGCGGCGTTGGACAGGCGCGAGCCATCCAGATGCACTTTCATGCCCAGCTTGTGCGCGTGGTCGGTGATGGCCTTGATTTCCCCAGGGGTGTACAGGGTGCCCAGCTCGGTGGCCTGGGTGATCGACACGGCCAGCGGCTGCGCGCGGTGCTCGTCGCCCCAGCCCCATGCTTCCTGGTCGATCAGCTCTGGAGTCAGTTTGCCGTCGGGAGTGTCAACCTGCAGCAGCTTGAAGCCGCCGATGCGCTCCGGCGCACCGTTCTCATCCACGTTGATATGTGCAGAAGATGCGCAGATGACAGCGCCCCAGCGTGGAAGCAAGGACTGCAAGGCGATGACGTTGGCGCCGGTGCCGTTGAAAACCGGGAAGATCTGGGCTTCCGGGCCAAAGGCATTGCGGGCGACGTTGCCTAGTTCCTCGGTGTACTGGTCCTCACCGTAGGAGATCTGGTGGCCGCCGTTGGCGCGGGCAATCGCATCCATGATGCGCGGGTGCACGCCAGAATAATTATCCGAAGCGAATCCGCGAATCGAAGCGTCGTGGGTAAAAGTCATGCTGTGGAGGTCCTTAGTAGTTCAAGGGGTGAAGTCGAAAGCTATGCCAGTGCAGCGCCCAGAGGTGTGCACCGACCAGTAATCAGGCCTTGGGCAATGCAACCCGGGTGCCGTTGAGCTCGCGGGCATCCTGGCCAAGCAAAGCCACTGCGGCCTGGGCAAGAAACTGCACCGGGGTCTGCCCGGAAGGCGTTTCTTCGGGAGACTTGTCGCTCAATGCCTTGACGACCCAACTCACCGCGGCGGCATTTTCTGCCTGCTTGGCGAACAGGCGGGCGATGGCATTGACCCAGTGTTCCGCTGCGGCCTTGACCGCACCGTAGTTGGCATTGGACGGGGTCGGATTCAGCACTGCCTCGGCACTGACTATCGCCAAGCGGCCTGCGGGGGAGGCGACCAGATCATCGACGAAGGCGCGGGAGGTGTTGCGCAGGGTGGTCAGCACGCTGCTGTGCAAGAAATCCCAGTCCTCGTCGGTTTGGCCGGTGATCGACTTACCGCCACGCCAGCCACCTACCAGGTGGATCAGCGCATCGATGCTGCCGTGCTCTTCATGAATCCGCAGTGCCAATTGCTTGACCGCTGCGAAGTCGCCCAGATCGCATTCATAGCGGGCATGAACGAACGGGAGGCGTTCGTCGAGGCGCTCTTGGTTGCTTCCCACTGCAAGCACACGCGCTCCGGCATCAACCAGCGCGGTGGCGCTGGCAATGCCGGAGGCGGAAGTAGCACCGGCAAGGAGCACTAGTCTGGATGTCTCGTTCAAGGAGATTCTTTCTTTGCTCACATTTTCTAGCCTAGAGGAAAGGCTAGATTTTCGTTGCCCCGGTCATGCCCTTGGTCGATTCGATGACGGTGGCCATTTTCTTATTCAGAGCTTCGTAGAACATCGACAGCGGGAATTCATCGTCCATGACCTGGTCGGTGATTTCACGTAGTGGTGCGGTCAGCGGCAGGGCATCCGGACCCTTGGCCCAGACCGACGCGGGGTTCGGGGTGACGGTGGCCGAAACCAGTTCGTAGGCAGCAAGCCAGTGAGCCAGCTTCGGACGGTCGATGGACTTCCAATACAGTTCGTCGATCGCATCCCCCAAGGCTGCAACCACCTCGGGTACCTGATCCCAATCGATGCTCAACTTGGTGTCGGTCCAGTGCAGTACATGGTGCTGGTGCATCCATGCGAACAGCAACTGGCCACCGAGACCGTCGTAGTTGCGTACGCGCGAGCCGGTGATGGCGAAGCGGAAGATGCGGTCGAAGATCACCGCGTATTGCACCAGCTTGGCCATCTTGGCGCTCTTCTGATCCGAAGCCGGGTTGGCGGCGATCTTCATGCATTCGCGGAACGCGGTCAAATCGCAACGCAGTTCTTCGAGCGAGTACAGGAAGAACGGCATGCGCTGCTTGATCATGAACGGGTCGAATGGCAGATCGCCACGCATGTGGGTGCGGTCGTGAATCAGGTCCCACATGATGAAGGTTTCTTCGGTCAGGTGCTGGTCCTTGAGCAGCTCTGCGGCGTCATCGGGCAGTTCGAGGTTGGTGATGCGTGTAGCTTCCTGCAGGACCTTGCGGAAGCGTACAGCCTCACGATCCTGGAAGATCGCGCCCCAAGTGAATGACGGAGTCTGCCGAATGGCGACCGACTCCGGGAAGAGCACCGCGGAATTGGTGTTGTAGCCTTCGGTGAAGTCGATGAAGCGCAGCGGCACGAACAGGGCGTTGGCGTAGTCCTTGCTCTCCAGATCGGCAATGAACTCAGGCCACATGACCTGCACCAGCACGGCTTCGAGGTGGCGGTTGGTTGAACCGTTCTGGGTGTACATCGGGAAAAGCACCAGATGCAGCAGGCCGTCAATGCGCTGGGCCTGGGGCTGGAACTGCATCAGCGAATCGAGGAAGTCGGGAACGCCGAAGCCTGCATCTGCCCACTGGCGCAGGTCCGTGACCACCTGTTCGAGGTACTCTGCGTCGTGCTCGAAGTGCACGCGCAAGGACTGCACCGACTCGATGATGGAATCAACGAGCTTGGCAGCCTGTGGTGCAGATGCGCTGTCGGCCAAGGAACCGTCCTGTCCCTGGAGGCCCTGGAACTCGGTGGCGGCAGACTTCAGCGTCAGCCAAGCTTCCGAGTTTGCGATCTGCAGTACTTCTGCGTCGGTGGCCGGTACTGGCTTGGAGGAAATCTGAGTCATTTCATACACCTTCTTTTCATGTTTGGGGCAGCGCTCAAGTGCTTACCTTGAACGCTACGCTCAAACAACAGAAAAGGTGATGCTAAGTCATCAGTGAATAAGCAACTCTTGCTCTAAAAGTGATCCATGCCTTGCCACCGACAAAGGCATTAGCCCTGAGCAGGACGCAGGGTCAAGCTCAAAGAGTTCATGCAGTAACGCAGATCGGTTGGGGTTTGGAAACCTTCACCCTCGAAAACGTGGCCCATATGCGAATCGCAATTGGCGCAACGCACCTCAACACGCTTCATGCCCATGGACTCGTCGCTGATATAGCGCACCCGATCTTCGGCCAACGGCGCGAAGAAGGAAGGCCAGCCGCAACCGGCATCGAACTTCGTAGTGCTGGCGAACAGTTCCGAACCGCAGGCTCGGCAGGAGTACACGCCCTCGGTAGTGGTATCCCAGTATTCGCCGGTAAATGGACGCTCGGTCCCTGCTTGGCGCAATACGCGGAATTCCTCGGAAGAGAGGATCTGCTGCCACTGCACATCGCTGCGCGCGGTTGCTTCGTCTGCTGGCTGTGCTGATTGGTTTACCGATTCATCATTCATGCAATATAAAACGCTTGAGCAGGCTAGATGATTCCCGGGCCAGGTCATGGAAAGATGAAAACATGGCTCGGAACATCGTAGATACCATGCAACCCCGCAGCGCAGTGCCTGCAACCCTGATTGGGGTTGGGCTGGGACTGGGCGCTGGTTCCCTGGTGGCCGCCAGCGTATCAGCGCTCGCCGGTTACTTCGCCCGACGTGTAGTGACCCCGGAAGAACGCCGCACCGGCAACAGCATCATCCGGGAGGTCGTCACCGATGCCGAGGGCAAACTCTGGTTGCATTTCAACAAGGACGCCGATACCAGCGAACCTGGTCCGTGCAGCTTCCTCACCGAATTCGACTCCTGCGCGCTGCGGCTTTCCGCGCCGGAAGCCGTTCCGGGCAAATCCCGCCTGGTGGCGCGCAAAATCGAGAAGATCTATCACGGCACCCTCCAGGGAGTACGCCGCGGCAACCTATCCGGGGCAATTTACGAGCACCCCGCGGACCTGGGCTTTGACGCAGAAGACGTAGTCGTGCCCCTGGATGGCGGCGACGGTCCAGCCTGGCTGGTGCGTGGCTCCACGAACGAAGATGTCTGGGTGATTGGCGTGCACGGCCGAGGCGCCCGACGTAATGAGACCATTCGGGCGCTGCCTGCCTTGAGCGAACTCGGGGTTACGACCTTGCTGATGAGCTACCGCAATGACGGTTTGGCTCCGAGCGCCCCGGATGGCCGCTACGGTCTGGGCGATACCGAATGGCATGACGTGGAATCGGGTATCCAATTCGCACTGGACCGCGGAGCGAAGCAGATCATCTTGCTGGGCTGGTCCATGGGAGGTGCCATCAGCCTGCAGGCCGCCGATCGGAGCAAGCTGGCCCACCATATTGACTCGCTCATGCTGGTCGGCCCGGTAATCAATTGGGTAGATGTGCTTTCGCACCAGGCCCGGGCCAATAAGATCCCGCAATCGGTGGGCCTGTTCGGCCAGTGGCTGCTGTCCAATAAGGCAGGGCGCTGGGTCACCGGCCAAGCGGCCCCGGTCAATCTGCGCCGGTTGAATTGGGTGGACCGCGCGGACGAATTGAAATTCCCGACGCTGATAATGCACAGCCGTGATGACGAGTTCGTCCCTAATGGCCCGAGCTTGAAACTGGCGGCGCTGCGCCCGGATTTGGTCACGCTCAAGACCTTTGCCAAGGCAGGGCACACGCGTGAGCCGAATGTGGATCCACAGGGTTTTGCCCGGGCGATCACCGACTTCTTGAGCAAGCGCATGCCGCTGCCTCAAGTCCAATAGCCCAAGGCGGCAAAGGGCCCTGCCCGCGAGAACGATCAACAGATCTCGATCCCGCAGGCAGGGCCCTTTTTTGGCCAATCGCTGTCTAGCCGGAGGCGATCGGCGCCCAAATGGCTCCGGTCGCCTTCGCGGCATCTCGCGGAGCGATCTCCAGGCTGAAACCGCGGCGCCCGCCAGAAATGAATACCGTCTCGAACTGCTGCGCACTGGAGTCAATGACGGTAGCGGTTTTCTGGCGCTGCCCGAACGGGGAAATCCCGCCCAGGACATAGCCGCTGCGTCGCTGGGCGGCAGCCTTGTCAGCCATCTGCGCCTTCTTCTTGCCCAACGCGGTGCCAATCGCCTTCAGATCCAGCTTCGCATTCACTGGCACCACTGCGACGGCCAGATCCTGGGCGGCGTTGGCCCCGGTGGAGACCATCAGGGTCTTGAAGACCCGGTCGCCACTGGCACCCAATTGCTCGGCTGCTTCGGCGCCGTAGCTTTCGGCCAAGTCGCTATGCGCATAGCTGTGCGCTACATAGCTGATACCTGCCGCATCCAGCGCGGCGGTCGCCGGGGTGGAGGCGGCCTGCTTCTTCTTGCCCACGTGCTTGGGGATCCTTAACTACTGCTTATTGGCTTCTAGCTGCGTTCGATGCAAAACCTACGCAGGCAGCTGCTCTGAGATCTGGCGCTTAATGCGGCCGAGCATGGCGGTCATGCCGCGCATGCGCAACGGCGACAGCGCACGGGTCAGACCCAGCTGCTGGGGCATGTCATCGGGAACGGCGAGAATCGCTGCGGCCTCCGCGCCGTCCAGGCCGGCAGCCAGCACCGAGGCGAAGCCGCGGGTGGTTGGAGCCTCCGGGGGAGCGGAGAAGAACAGTCCCACCGGGTTATTCGCTTCGGCCGAGACCTCGACGGCCAAGAACAGCGGCGACTGGCATTCGACAACCTGCTCGAATAGTTCAGGATGATCAGCCAGGCGTGCTGGAAGCTCGGGCAGCTCGCGCGAGTACTCCAGCAGCAGTTCCAAGCGGTCGGCCTCGGGCACCTCGGTGAACTCCTCGACGATTTCGTTCAGTGCATCGGGGAGCTGGCTCATGCGCGGGCTCCGCGCTGTGCAGGCATCTCGCCGGCGGCTTCGCCGCGAACGATGGGCACGCCAACCGCGTTGCCCCACTCGGTCCATGAACCGTCGTAGTTGCGCACGGTTTCGAAGCCCAGCAGGTGCTTGAGCACGAACCAGGTATGGCTCGAACGTTCACCGATGCGGCAGTAGGCCACCACATCGTCGCCCGGCTTCAGGCCGGCGCCGTCGAGGTAGATGGCTTCCAATTCTCCGCGCGAGCGGAAGGTGCCGTCCTCGGCCGCAGCCTTGGCCCATGGCACCGATGCGGCGGTTGGAATGTGCCCGCCGCGCAGGGCGCCTTCTTCCGGGTAATTCGGCATGTGGGTACGTTCGCCGGTGTATTCCTCGGCCGAACGCACGTCGATCAGCGGGTTGCCCAGGTGCTTCAGGACCTCCGGAAGGAAAGCGCGGATCTCGGAGTCGACGCGCTCGATTACCGGGTATTCGGTGGCGGTCACGGCCGGCTTCTCGGTGCTCAGCTCGCGGCCTTCAGCGATCCACTTGTCGCGGCCGCCGTCCATCAGGCGGACATCTTCGTGGCCGAAAAGTGTGAAGACCCACAGCGCGTAGGCGGCCCACCAGTTGGACTTGTCCCCGTAGATGACCACGGTCGACTCGCGGGTGATGCCCTTGGCGGCCATAAGCTGTGCGAAGCCTTCGCCGTCGACGTAGTCGCGCGTGACTTCGTCATTCAGCTCCGTGTGCCAGTCAATCTTCAGCGCGCCTGGCACGTGGCCAGTGGAATACAGCAAGATGTCCTCATCCGATTCCAGTACTACGAGATTCTCGGCTCCGAGGTTGTCTGCCACCCACTGGGTGGAAACCAGTCGTTCTGGGTGAGCATAGGCAGCATATTTCTCGTTGGATTCGACGGACAACGACATTCCTAATCACGATCCTTGCGGGTGTCAGTTTTTGCCACGCTGGAAACAGCGGGCACGGGCATTACTTCTAGCCTAGTCCTCATCCATTGCGAACCCAGTGTGCTCTACGACATTTTCGGCAATGATTCGCCGCGTTCAAGGTAAACTGGCCGATGGGAAAGCCACGGCTTCCCGACCATTTCCTGAGCAATCAACTGAAGGACTCCCACAGCCAATGGCGACGATCACCCACCTGAGCGAGACCAAGCCGAATCTTTCAATCGAAGAACTGCTGGCCGGATTCCACCCGTCCTACCGCTTTGGTGAAGTGTCCTTCAATACCTATCGCCCGGATCCTAACCAGCCTTCGCAGACCGAAGCCGTCAATAAGCTCAAGGCTTTCGCAGAAACCGTGGGCAAGAACAACTCCGGTTCGTTCTTCTCCAAGCTTTTCGGCAAGAAGAAGGAAACCAAGAACGGCATCTACCTCGATGGCGGCTTCGGCGTGGGCAAGACCCACCTGCTCGCCTCCCTGTGGCATGCAGCCCCGGGCCGCAAGGCCTTCGGCACCTTCGTTGAGTACACCAACCTGGTTGGCGCGCTGTCCTTCCGCCAGACCGTTGAAGTGCTCAGCCAATACTCGCTGGTCTGCATCGACGAGTTCGAACTGGATGATCCGGGGGACACCGTGCTGATGTCCCGGTTGATGCGCGAGCTGTCCGATGCTGGCGTGAAGCTGGCTGCAACCTCCAACACCCTGCCTGGTGCGCTGGGCGAGGGGCGCTTCGCGGCAGTGGATTTCCAGCGTGAAATCAAGACCCTGTCAGAGCAGTTCGACGTGCACCGCGTCGAAGGCGAAGACTTCCGCCACCGTGGCCTGCCCGATGCCCCCGAGCCCTTGGACGATGCGAGCATCGAGGCATTCGCCCTGGATCGCTACCCGGACAAGACCTTGGCCGATGACAACTTCGACGATCTGGTGGCTCACCTTTCGAAGGTTCACCCGTCGCGTTACCGCCAGTTGCTTTCCGAGACTGATGTGCTGGTTCTGCACAACGTGGATACCATCACCGATCAGGCCATCGCCCTGCGTTTCGTGGTTCTTGCTGACCGCCTGTACGACAAGGACGTGCCAATCGTTGCCTCAGGCAAGCCATTCAGCGAACTGTTCACCCCGGAAATGATGTCCGGCGGCTACCAGAAAAAGTACTTCCGCGCCGTCTCGCGCCTGACCGCTTTGGCTCGTGAAGGCCAAGTTGGAGAACCAGCGCTCTAAGCCGGAAACACCGGTCCCGCCACTTCATCGTCGAGCCCTGCGCTCGACGATGAAGTGCGTTAAGAGCCCTGCCACCAAGGCCCAGAAGGCACCGCCGATCCCGAAGAGCGTGAGATTGCCGGCAGCGACCAGGACCGTGGCCAATGCGCTCAACCGCCAGGAGGAATCGGCCATCGCTCCGAGCAGCGCATTGGCGAGTGTTGCCAGCAACGCCAAGCCCGCCGCCGCCTGGAACAGCCCCTCGGGCGAGGCGCTGGCCACCGATACGATCAGCGCGCTCAAGGCACCGAAGACCAAGTAGAAGACGCCTGAACTCGCCGCCGCCCGCCAGCGCAGCCGGGGGTCCGGGCCGGCCTGCTCTCCGGCAGCCAGCGCCGCGGTGATTGCCGCCAGGTTGATGGCATGCCCGCCGAAGAACGCGCCGCTAGCCGACCCCACTCCGGTCGCCAGCATGGTGGGGCGCCACGGCGCTGTGTACCCGAAGGAGCTGAGCACGGCCACGCCCGGAATATTCTGCGATGCCATCGTCACCACGAACAACGGAACGCTGATGCTGGCAATGGCCTGCCAGGAGAATTCAGGACCGACCCACTGCAGCTGCGGAAGAACTTCGAGTGAATCCCACGTCGCGGTGCGTCCAATATGCCATAGGCCGAACCCCACCGCCGCCAGCATGCTCAGCGCTACAGCGAATTTCGGAAGGATCCTGAGCCCGACGAAGAACACCAGGAGGATACCCAACGCGGGCAACGGGATGCTGGCCACGGCTGTAAATGGTTTCAGGCACAGCGGGATCAAGACACCGGCGAGCATGCCTTGGGCAATTGGGACCGGAATACGAGTGAGCAGCCGGTGCAAGGACGGTACCAGACCGGTCAACATGATCAGTGCGCCGCTGACGATGAATGCCCCCACTGCCTGATTGAACCCGAACACTCCGGGAGCCAGTGAGGCGAGCATCGCGGCACCGGGAGTGGACCATGCAATGCTGATCGGCTGGCGGTATCGCAGCGAAAGCGCAATGGTGCTCAGGCCTATGCAGAGGGACAGGACGAATAAGCCTGAGGCGGCCTGTTCGCTAGAAGCTCCGACCTGGAATAATCCGGCCAGTACGACGGCGAAGGATGCTACAAACCCCACCATGGTGGTGATCAATCCCGCAAGCACGGAATGGAAAAGGCCAGCTCCATCTGGGGGCGTGTGACGAGTCATACTCTTTTTCTACAGGGTGGCGCCGGTTGGCCGAAAATCGGCATGAATTAATTCCCCTGATATGACGTTAAAGCAGGGAAGGTACCGACCTCGGTCGGTACCTTCCCAGGATGCTCGGGCAAGCCGAGGGGAGTGCGTCGAGGAATTAGGCCTCGTTATTCTCGCCTTCGTCTCCGCCAAGGCCATTGAGGTAGTCGCCAGCGCCCTGCTGGACACCGTCTACCTGCTCGGCGAACTTGCCGCCGGTCTTGTCATCGACAAAATCACCAGCCTGTTCGATACCCTGGGATACCTGCTCCGGGTTCTCCTTGGCGAATTCCTCTGCCTTGCCACGCAGATCATCAAATCCTGCCATGCTGCACCTCCATTCGTCTGTGGGAACCCCTGTAGCTCCACAACTACTACCCACCCTAAAGGCTCAGGCCAACGCATGGAAGTGCATTAGGGACATTTCCCCAGTTGCCTAGGTGTTTTGCTGGTGGCTGTCAGATTGCACACAGGTTAGCTATTTACTAGTCAGGGAAGTGGTGGCCGCCTGGAACGATGGTTAAAGCAAAGATGGGAATCACGAAAAGTGATTCCCATCTTTATTTGGAGCGGTCAACGAGGTTCGAACTCGCGACCTCAACCTTGGCAAGGTTGCGCTCTACCAGCTGAGCTATGACCGCAAAACTATATTCAATTATTTGGAGCGGTCAACGAGGTTCGAACTCGCGACCTCAACCTTGGCAAGGTTGCGCTCTACCAGCTGAGCTATGACCGCATATATTTAATTAGTAGATCCATGGTCTGGTGAACCATGATTCCGTGCGCGATACTGGGATCGAACCAGTGACCTCTTCCGTGTCAGGGAAGCGCGCTACCGCTGCGCCAATCGCGCCGAAGATTCGCAAGGAATCTCGACAGAATTCAAAATTGCCTTATGAATTCACAGAGCGGTCAACGAGGTTCGAACTCGCGACCTCAACCTTGGCAAGGTTGCGCTCTACCAGCTGAGCTATGACCGCATATATTTAGTTATTAGATCCATGGTCTGGTGAACCATGATTCCGTGCGCGATACTGGGATCGAACCAGTGACCTCTTCCGTGTCAGGGAAGCGCGCTACCGCTGCGCCAATCGCGCAAAAAAGATCAAGCAATCTTCATTGCGAGGTGGGGACGGGATTCGAACCCGCGTATACGGCTTTGCAGGCCGCTGCCTCGCCTCTCGGCCACCCCACCATACTGACCGAAGTCAGAGTGACTAGTTTTACCTAGTCGGTGAATCTTTTTGCGAGCGGACAACGAGGTTCGAACTCGCGACCTCAACCTTGGCAAGGTTGCGCTCTACCAGCTGAGCTATGTCCGCAAAATGTGTTGTTTTGTGAACGTTTCCGTTCGCTCCAACGAGTAAAGACTCTATACGAGTTTTCGCATCCCCACAAATCGAGACGCTGAGATCTGGTTCACATGGCCTAAAAACCGCGGAACTACGCGGAAAATTGATTTTTCCGTCTCGACTAGGAGCGAAGCAAGCCGAGCGCATGCCATGATCGTGTGCATGACGTCACCAAAACTGGCTATTCAAACAGACCTGGGCCGCATGTACAGCCGAAAAGTCGGCGGGGAAGCGATTGTCCCATCCATCACCACAGTCATTGGCATGGACAAGCTCGACCTCTCCGGCTGGGCCGGGTACATGGCGGCCAAGTCGCTTTCCGATGATCATCGGCTGGTGCAAGCGGTGGGGGACCCGCGCCAATTGCGCTCACTCGTGCGAGATGCAGCCGGTGCGGCCGAAGCTTATCGGGATTCCGCGGCCATGCGCGGGGACCGGGTGCATAACTACGCGGAGCAGCGCGCCCTGCAAGCGCTGGATCTGGAACATGACCTAGGCTCAGCCCAAGCCGCGCTCGAAGCGAATAAGGAGCTGGGCTTCGCACGCCACTTCGACCAATGGTGGGAAGACTACGATGTCCGGCCCCTTGCCGCCGAGGTGACGGTTTGGAATCACAGCGTCGGCTACGCCGGCACCATCGACCTGGTCGCCAAGATCGGCGGTCGAACCTGTCTCGTTGACTACAAGACCAAAAACACCGACCGCGACGGCTTCGTCAAGCGTCCTGACGACAAGGTGATCATGCAGCTCGCGGCCGCATGCAAAGCCGAAGAGCAAGTCGTCGATGCCGAACAAGGCACGTGGGAAGAGTGGGAGCACGGGACCGATGCCATGCTGCTCGCCGTAGCCCTGGGCGAGACCGGGGCGCGCACCTTCATGGCCCCGCCTCCAGCTTTGCCCGACTACTGGTCCAAGTTCTATGCCTTGCGCCGGAATTGGGAAGCCTCATTCAGGATCGCGCAGTCGCGTGCCTCACTGGCCGAAATCACGCCGCCAGCTCAATAAAGTCGCACGCCCACCGCGTAGACTGGAACGGTTAGCTTTCGGCATTGCGAAACCTAATACCAATGTCCACGGCAGGGAAGGTATCAGCGGATTATGGCGATTTTGGGAATTCGGATCATCGGAGACCCCGTTCTACGCACCCCAGCGCAGGAGGTGACCGACTTTGGCCCGGAGCTCCAGAAGCTCGTCGAAGACATGGACCAGACGATGGAAAACGTCACCGGTGCAGGACTTGCCGCACCGCAGGTCGGTGTTTCCCTGCGCGTCTTCACCTACCAAATTGGCGAAAAACGCGGACATATCGTGAATCCGGTGCTGGAGCTCAGCGAGGATTACCAGGAAGACCAGGTGGAGGGCTGCCTGTCCATCCCGGGCATTGCAGCACCAGTTCGGCGCCGGCGCTATGCCAGGGCCGCCGGCTTCGATAAGTTCGGCAACCCGGTAGAACTCGAAGGCGCCGACATGCTCGCCCGCTGCTTCCAGCACGAAACCGATCACCTGGACGGCATCTTGTTCCTGGACCGGCTGGCACCAGAAGAAAAGAAAGCGGCGTGGCGCACCTTGCGGGCCAACAACTACTCGCAGACCGCTAACGCCACCGTAAAGAAACGTTCCGGAGCCCTGGGCTCCAGCTTTGGCGCAGGATTGGGGTTCTAACTCATGCGTATTTTATTCGCCGGCACACCACAGGTCGCCGTCACTTCCCTGGATTACCTGCACGAGGCCGGTTTTGAAATTGCCGCAGTGCTCACCCGTCCCGATGCCCCGTTGGGACGTAAACGCGTGCTGACCCCATCGCCGGTTGCCGCTCGCGCCGCAGAACTTGGCCTGCCGATCATTAAGGCTGCCAAGATCACCGAAGAAACTACCGCCGAACTTGCGGCCTTGGACCTTGAAGCCGCGGCCATCGTCGCCTATGGAGGGCTAGTGCCGGAGGCGGCATTGGCAGTTCCAACCTATGGCTGGATCAACCTGCACTTCTCCTTGCTGCCGCACTGGCGGGGTGCCGCTCCGGTGCAGCATTCCATTATCAACGGCGATGACATCACCGGTGCAGTCACCTTCCAGCTGGAAACCGGACTGGACACAGGTCCGGTATTCGGACAGGTCACCGAGAGAATTGGTGAACTGGACACCGCAGGCATCATGCTCGAACGGCTCAGCCGGTCCGGCTCGAACCTGCTGGTGCAGACCTTGCAAGCTCTGGATTCCGGGCAGGCCATTGCCATTCCGCAGTCCGGATCGCACACCTACGCACCGAAGATTACCGACGTGGATGCGGAGCTGGACTTCACCCGGACCGCCACGGAAATCCGTCGGCGCGCCCACGGAACCACCCCGTCCCCGGGCGCCTGGGTCAAGGCCGAAGACAAGCGCTTCAAATTCGGTCCACTGCGTGAGCACCGCGAGATCGCCGACCTTGCTCCAGGCGAAGTGCGCATCGAGCCAGGCAAGCAGCCGAAGGTATACATCGGCACCGCCACCTGGGCCCTGCAGCCCACCGAAATCCAGCCTCCGGGCAAGAAAATGATGAACGCCAGCGACTGGGCACGTGGAGTGCTCACCCAGGGAACGAAAGTGAGCTTCGCATGAGCGGACAGGAACCACGCGGCGGATACCGCGACAATGATCGCCGCAATGAGCAGGGCCGTACCCGCAACCGCGGCCAGGCCGGCCCGCGCAAGTATTCGGCATCCGCACCCGGCCAGCGAAAGCGCGCGGCCGACCCGGCACGCCTGGTAGCTTTCAAGACCCTGCGTGAGGTATCCGGCGCGGATGCCTACGCCAACCTGGTGCTGCCGAAGATGATCCGCGAATACCAGCTTGACCGCCGCGACGCGGGCTTCGCCACTGAACTGGCCTACGGGGCACTGCGCGGCCAGGGGTTCTACGACGCGATCCTGACCACCCTGGTTGACCGTCCGCTGGCCGAGCTGGATCCGGCCATCCTCGATGCCCTGCGCCTGGGCGCCCACCAGCTGCTGGCCATGCGTGTGCCAAAGCATGCCGCCCTGGATGAAACCGTGTCGCTGGCTCGTGCGCAGATCGGTGCCGGTCCGTCCGGCCTGATCAACGCCGTACTGCGGCGCGTTTCGGCCAAGGAAGCCGACGAATGGACCGAACTGCTGGCCAATGCTGCCGCTTCGGAGTCCGAGCGGCTGGCCATCGAGCACTCGCACCCGGACTGGATTGTCCGTGCCTTGCGCGGCGCGCTGATTTCCCATGGCCGCGACGCCAGCGAACTTGAAGCCCTGCTGGAAGCGGATAACCTGGCGCCGCTGGTGAACCTGGTGTCCCTGCCAGGGCTGGGCGATCTGTCCGGCGCCCTGGAATCCGGGGCGGAACCGGGCACCTTGCTGGCTGATTCGGCCACCTACAAGCACGGCGACGTCTCGCGTGTGCCAGGGGTCAAGGAAGGCACCGTGCGTGTCCAGGATGCCGGCAGCCAGGTCATGGCCCGCGCCCTGGCTACTATCGAATTGCCCGAAGCTGGCGAGGACCGCTACTGGCTGGATCTTTGCGCAGGTCCAGGCGGAAAGGCGGCGCTGCTCGCAGCGATCGCCGTGCAGCGCGACGCCCGCCTGACTGCCAACGAGCCAACACCGCACCGCGCTCGCCTGGTCGAGAACTCGTTGGCTGCGGTGCCGCATGACTACTGGATGGTCACCGGTGACGACGGACGCAGCTTCGGCGGTCTGGACTATGCAGGGGACTACGATCGCATCATGGTCGATGCCCCTTGCTCCGGCTTGGGCGCATTGCGCCGCCGCCCGGAATCGCGTTGGCGCAAAGCCCCGCGCGACATTCCGGAACTGACCAAGTTGCAAGGCGAGCTGCTCGCTGCAGCCTTCAACGCGGTCCGCGTCGGCGGCGTCATCGGCTTCGTCACCTGTTCGCCGCATCAGGCCGAAACCCGCCTGGTTGTGGAAGACTTCTTGAAGCACCACGAAAACGCGGCACTGCTGGATACCAGCGCCGCGGTTTCCTCGGTGATGTATCAGGACGCGCCATCGGCAGGCCATGCACTGGGCGATGGGAGCACCGTGCAGCTGTGGCCGCACGTGCACGGCACCGACGCCATGTTCATGGCAATCCTGACCAAAAAAGCCTAGCCAAGCCCGAGTATTCCAAGGAGCATCCATGCGTAATGCGCGGATCAACCCGTCGATCCTGTCCGCCGATTTTGCGAACCTCGCTAGCGAGCTGGACCGCATCCACACTGCCGACGCGGTCCACGTGGATGTCATGGACAACCATTTCGTTCCCAATCTGACCTTGGGCTTGCCCGTGGTTGATGCGCTGCACAAGGTCAGCAAGCTGCCGATCGATGTGCACCTGATGATTGAGAACGCGGATCGCTGGGCCCCGGAATACGCGCAGCTCGGCGTGGATTCGGTAACTTTCCACGCCGAGGCTTCGGCAGCTCCTGTCCGCTTGGCTCGTGAATTGCGTTCCGCCGGGTCCAGGGCCGCCATGGCCTTGCGCCCGGCCACGCCGATCGAACCCTACCTGGACATGCTCGGCGAGCTGGACATGGTTCTGCTGATGACCGTGGAACCAGGTTTCGGCGGCCAGAAGTTCCTGGATCTCGTCCTTCCCAAGATCAAGCGTGCCCGGGCTGCCATTGACGGCAGCGGCAAGCCGATTGCGCTGCAGGTTGACGGCGGCATTTCACGCGACACGATCCTGCGCGCCGCCGAAGCCGGTGCGGATGTCTTCGTCGCCGGTTCCGCGGTGTACTCGGCCCAGGAGCCATCGGTGGAAATCGATGTATTACGCAATCTTGCGCTGGGCGGTCACTAGCGGCGCACAAAGTGTGTCAGAATAAACCCAGTAAACACGAATACGTGCTCCGGGGTCGGTGAAAGTCCGAACCGGCGGTGATAGTCCGCGACCCGCAACCAAAGCCACAAGCTGAGGGAACGGTTGAACTGGTGAAATTCCGGTACCGACAGTTAAAGTCTGGATGGGAGAAGCACGAATTTGATATGCCTACTGGTACTGCCGATAGCCCGCACCGGGTCTATCTCTTAAAGCAGAGCCACAGGCCCATCAAATGCACACCCCCGGAGCCGCCGCTTCGAGAAGGGTGGAATGATGGATTTCCTGCGGTGGCTCATTGAAGCTTTCAACTCACAAATTGCGATCGGCTCGTCGGCACTTTTGGTGCGCGAAGTCGTAGGCAATATCTTCGGCCTGGCCAGCGCCGTGGGCGGCATGCGCCGCAAAGTCTGGGCCTGGCCTATCGGAATCGTCGGCAACCTGTTGCTGCTGACGGTGTTCCTGGGCAGCATTTTCGATACCGGATACACTGCCAACCTCTGGGGCCAAGCCGGCCGGCAGATCATGTTCATCGCCGTCTCGGTCTTCGGCTGGTACCGCTGGAAGCAGGCCAAGAACGGCACCGGTAGCGCCGTCACCCCTGAATGGGCTTCCAACAAGGCTCGCCTGGGCCTGATCGCCGTGCTGATCCTCGGTACCCTCGCAGTGACACCGATCTTCCGCCTCCTCGGCTCCTATGAACCTGTCTGGGCTGATGCGTGGACCTTCGTTGGCTCGATGCTCGCCACGTACGGCATGGCCAAGGGCTGGGTCGAATTCTGGCTGATCTGGGTCGCCGTCGACGCCGTAGGCGTGCCGCTGCTGTTCTCCGCCGGCTACTACGCCAGCGCGTTCATGTACCTGTTCTACGGGGCATTCACCCTGGTCGGCTTCTTCGTCTGGGCCAAGTCCAAGCGCGACGCGAAACCCCAGATTGAAACCGAAATGCTCGATCCAACCATCTCGCGCCAACGCTGAAAGGGGAGCAGCACCATGATTACGACCCAGCAGCTCGACGCCGCATTGCGCACCGCGCTGGAAACCGCCGGACGCGGCCACCGCGGGGCCAACCCGCTGGTCGGCGCCTGCGTCCTGGATGCCGAGGGAAATATCATCGCCACCGGTTTTCATATCGGGGCGGGGCATCCGCACGCCGAGGTCGACGCACTGCGGCGCCTGGGCAAGATGCCTCCTGCCAAGGCCCGCGAACTAACGATGGTAGTGACCCTCGAACCGTGCAACCACACCGGTCGCACAGGTCCCTGTGCCCGAGCCATCGTGGAAGCCGGCATCGGGCAGGTGTACTACGCAGTCTCGGATAACACCGCCGCCAGCGGAGGTGCCGACTACCTGCGCAGCCACGGAACCCAAGCCACCAAGCTGGAGGATTTCTCCGCGGCGAAGCAGCTGAACCACCGCTGGTTCATCGCCAAGGCCGAAGTCCGACCGTTCATCACGGTAAAAATTGCCCAGTCGCTCGACGGCCGGATCAACGCACCGGATGGCACGAGCCAATGGATCACCTCCGAGGCCTCGCGCAACCACGCGCACACCCTGCGCTCCCGCGTGGATGGCATCCTGGTCGGCACGAACACGGCGATCATCGACAATCCGCGGCTGACCGCCCGCACTCCCGAGGGGCAGCTGCATGAACGCCAGCCCTTCCGCCTGGTCATGGGCGAACGCGATTTGCCAGCAGATCTGGCACTCGCCCAGGGAAGCGATTGGTCGCAGATCCGCAGCCACGACGTGCAAGAGGCCATCGCCCGGGCTAACGAGTTGGGCCTGGCCCACCTGCTGATTGAAGGTGGCGCCACGGTCGCCTCGGCCTTCATCGCAGCAGATCTGGCCGACGAAATCTACTGCTACCAAGCACCAGTGCTGATCGGCGCAGGCAGCTCATCGGTCAACATGCCAAGCACCACCACACTCAGTGACGCGCAGCGTTTCCGGCTGGATTCGGCCAGCAACGAATCGTTGACCCGGCTGGGCGATGATATTGCCCTGCATCTAGAACCGTTGCCCCGCGCCTAAGCGCCAGCAACCCCAAACTTTTCAAGGAGTAATCATGTTCACCGGAATTGTCACCGGCCAGGGAGTCATAGAAGGCATCGAGACCTTCAGCGGCAAGGATCTGGCAGTACTGACCCTGCGTGCCCCGGGCCACACCGAAAACCTGGGCCTTGGCGGTTCTCTTGCCGTCAACGGGGTCTGCCTGACCGCCACCGAGCTGGAAGGCGACACGCTCAGCGTCGACGTCATGGGCGAAACCCTGCGCCGCACCACCATCGGCGCCTTGAAAACCGGCGACCAGGTCAACCTCGAACGCTGCACCCCCGCCGGAGGCCGGCTCGATGGGCATGTGGTGCAGGGCCACGTAGACTCCGTCGGCGAGGTGCTGGCCCGCGAAGACCACGGCCAGTGGACCACCTTCCGCATTGGAATCGACGCTGCTTACGCGCCGCTGACCGCGGAAAAGGGTTCCATTGCGCTGGACGGCATCTCGCTGACCATTACCGCAGTCTCCCCGGCAACGAATTCCGGTGGGCACTGGGTCGAGGTCGGCATCATCCCGATCACCCTCGCCGAGACCACCATGGGCACCCGCCAAGTGGGCGAGAAGATCAATATCGAGGTCGACGTGCTCGCCAAGTACGTGGCACGCCTGAATGAATTCGGAGGCCAGCAGTAATGGGCACCTCGACTTTGGATTCCATCCCTACCGCGCTGGCAGCCCTGGCCGCCGGCCGAGCCGTAGTGGTCGTCGACGACGAGGACCGGGAAAACGAGGGCGACATCATCTTCGCCGCCCAGCACGCTACGGCCGAGCTGATGGCCTTCACCATCCGCTACACCTCAGGGGTGATTTGCGTGCCCTTGGGCGCCAAGCGGGCCGACGCGCTGCGCCTGGCCCCGATGGTCGGCATCAACCAGGATGCCAAGGGCACTGCCTTCACCGTCACCTGCGACGCCGCCGAAGGGATCACCACCGGTATTTCCGCTGCCGATCGTGCGCTGACCAGCCGACTGCTGGCCGACCCGGCCACCGAACCGGCCCAGCTCTCCCGCCCGGGCCATATCTTCCCGCTGCGAGCTGCGGCCGGGGGAGTGCTGGAACGTCGCGGGCACACCGAAGCGGCGGTCGACCTGTGCCAAGCCGCCGGCTTGGAACCGGTTGGGGTGATCGGCGAAATCACCAAGGACGACGGTGAAATGATGCGCCTGGATGACCTGCGCGTCTTCGCAGCTGAACACAACTTGCCGCTGATCTCCATCGACGACCTGGCCCGCTGGCGCCGTGTCAACGACGAGATCGAGCTGACCGATCCGATCAAGCTGCCCACCGCCTTCGGGGACTTCACCGCCCGCGCTGCTACCGCAGAAGGCCACGAGCACGTCGTGCTCAGCCACGCCGGCCCCGACGGCGCTAAGCCCGGCAACCTGGTGCGCATCCATTCGGAGTGCCTCACCGGGGACATTTTCGGTTCCTACCGGTGCGACTGCGGCGAACAGCTGCATGCTTCGATGGAAACCATCGCCCGCGAAGGCGGTCACGTCATCTACATCCGCGGGCACGAAGGCCGCGGCATCGGCCTGGCCAACAAGCTGCGCGCCTACGCCCTGCAGGAAGGCGGCATGGATACCCTGGACGCCAACCTGCATCTGGGCTTCCCTGCCGACGCACGCGAGTACTTCGCCGTCGCTGCCATCCTCAAGGCCATGGGCATGGACGAAATCCGATTGCTGAGCAACAACCCGGACAAGCAGGAACAGCTGAATGACGCGGGAATCAAGGTAGCAGAGCTGATCGGCCTGCAGATTGCACCGCGTGAGCAGAACTCGGCCTACCTGCGCACCAAGCAGACGCGCTTCGGCCACCACCTGGATCTGCCCGACGCCGACGATGACCAGCAGGCCGACGCCTACCACGGCGCCTGAACCCCACGAATCCAGAAGAATAGAAGGAGCATCAAGATGAGCAAGCATGGCGCACCTGCCGATGTCAGCGAACAGCTGAAGGCCCTGGCCGTTCAGGAGAAGTTCTCACAGCTCAAGGTGGCCATCGTGGCCGCGAGCTGGCACGAGGTGATCATGAACGGACTGATTGACGGCGCCGAGCGCGCCGCCAAGGATGCCGGTCTGGAATCGAGCACCACCCTGATCCGCGTACCGGGCACCTTCGAATTGCCGGTCGCTGCCTCCACTCTTGCCGGCGACTACGATGCGGTCATCGCGCTGGGCGTGGTCATCCGTGGCGGTACCCCGCACTTTGACTACGTCTGCTTGGCCGCGACCAATGGCTTAACCAATGTGAGCGTGGACACCAAAACACCAATCGGTTTTGGCGTGCTCACCTGCGATAACGAAGAGCAGGCCCTTGACCGCGCTGGCTTGGAAAACTCCAGCGAGGACAAAGGCTATGAAGCCTACTCGGCTGCCGTCATGACGGTAGCCGCACTGCCATAGCATTCGGGTGGCCCTGTCACAAAGGGCCACCAGAATGCAGCCCCTGCAGAGAAAACAGCTAGGATAAGTTCCGTGAAAACTTTTGACGAGCTCTTCAGCGAACTATCGCTCAAGGCACAATCCCGCCCGGAAGGCTCACGTACCGTCACCGAACTCGACTCTGGTGTCCATGGCATCGGCAAGAAGATCGTCGAGGAAGCCGCCGAAGTTTGGATGGCTGCGGAGTACGAAACCGATGAGGCCGCGGCGGAGGAGATCTCCCAGCTGCTGTACCACCTTCAGGTCCTCATGATCGCCAAGGGAATGACCTTGGCCGACGTTTACAAGCATCTATAGCCGTCGCGCGATTGCGGCCTGATCCACTGCCGATCAGGGCGCAGTCAACGCACGGCGGCAGAAACAACGGCCAACGAATTAATCCTTGGCGCTTGTTTATGGCTAATCGCCGCAGCGCCATTCATGACGAAATGAGTCAATAATGCTCCGCGTAGCCCTACCCAATAAGGGTGCCCTATCCGAAATCGCTTCCACCATGTTCAAGGAAGCCGGCTACCTCCAGCGCCGCGATTCCCGCGAACTGGTCCTGGTCGATGAGGAAAACCAAGTTGAATTCTTCTACCTGCGTCCGCGCGACATCGCAGTCTATGTCGGCCGGGGAATCCTGGACGTAGGCATCACCGGTCGCGATCTGTACCTTGACGCAGATGTCGACGACGCTGTCGAAGAGCAGCTCTCGCTAGGCATCGGGAAATCGGCTTTCCGCTTCGCTGCCCCGGTTGGCGCCTTCAACGATGCACAGCAGCTCAATGGCAAGCGCATTGCCACCAGCTATGACGTGCTGCTGCGCCACTACCTCGAAAAGTCCGGCATCCAGGCTTCGATCGTGCGCCTTGACGGTGCCATCGAATCCTCGGTCCGGCTGGGCGTGGCCGATGCCATCGCTGACGTTGTAGAAACCGGCAATACCATCAAGGCCGCTGGCATGGAGATCTTCGGCGATCCGCTGCTGAACTCCGAAGCAGTCATGATCGGCCGTGTCGGCCACAAGCCATCCGGCTTGGACGTACTGATCCGCCGCCTGAACGGTGTGCTCGTTGCCCGCCAGTACGTCATGCTCGACTACGACGTCCGCCGCGAGCTTGCCGACCAGGCTTGCGAGCTGACCCCTGGCCTGGAATCGCCAACCGTGTCGGACCTTGCAAACTCCGATTGGGTGGCCGTGCGCGCCATGGTCAAGAAGTCGCAGACCAATAACATCATGGACGAGCTGTACGAAGTTGGCGCCCGCGCCATCTTGGTCAGCCAGATCCACGCCTGCCGCATCTAAGTAGACAAGGAAAATTCGCTGATGAGCGTTGCAATTCGTGTTATTCCTTGCCTCGACGTTGACGCCGGACGTGTTGTGAAGGGCGTGAACTTTGCGGGGCTTCGCGATGCTGGCGATCCCGTTGAGCTTGCCCGTCGCTACAATGATGCAGGTGCCGACGAGTTGACCTTCTTGGATGTCACCGCATCCAGCGCGGATCGTGAAACTACTTATGAGGTCGTTCGCCATACCGCAGAAGAAGTTTTCATCCCGCTGACCGTAGGCGGAGGCGTCCGCGCTGCCGAAGACGTCGATCGCCTGCTGCGCAACGGCGCCGACAAGGCCTCGATCAATACCGCGGCGGTGAACCGTCCTGAGGTCATCAACGAGATTACCCAGCGCTTCGGCTCCCAGGTACTCGTGCTGTCGCTCGACGCCCGACGCACAGATGATCCGACGATTGCATCGGGCTACGAGGTTACTACTCATGGTGGTCGGACCGGCACGGGCATGTGCGCCGTAGCTTGGGCCAAGGAAGCGGCTGAACGAGGCGTGGGGGAGATCCTGCTGAACTCGATCGATGCTGATGGCACCAAGGATGGTTTCGATCTGGAAATGATCCGTGCAGTTCGCGCCGAGGTCTCGGTCCCGCTGATCGCATCGGGTGGTGCAGGAAAGCCTGAGGACTTCCCTCCAGCAATCGAAGCAGGCGCCGACGCTGTTTTGGCCGCCTCGATTTTCCACTTCGGTCCGAAGGACATGATCGCCAAGGTCAAACAGGCCATCCGCGAAGCTGGCTACCCAGTTCGCTAGGCACGTAAGCCGAAGGCCCAGCACCAAATGGAGCTGGGCCTTAGCTGTACCCGGCTAATCGTTGGCAATCAGTTCCTTCTCGGTCCGCCAGACGTCAATTTCAATAGGAACGCTGGCGACGGCAGCCTGGCCGGGTATAGCTTGCCACGCGCCACCATCGACGCTGAATTCTCCGCGGTAGAGAGTGGTCACCCCGACCTTGAAAGTTCCCGTCTCTCCATACGAGTGACTCGTGGGGGTTTTATCTCTCAGCGTATGGTGCGGCATCGGTTCGCCAGGGAAACTTAGATTTCGAGTCGTCCCATCCCCATAGTTCCAGTTCCACTGAATCGGTATCGCATTGATTCGTACCGAACTTTGTCCTATCTCCAAGTCGAAAGATTGAACTTCCCTAGTTGCCCAAAGATGACTATGACCATTTCGCAACGAAAATTTCGCCGGGGAACTGCTGATGTTCGAAGCGATGATTGGAAATGATCGGAATTGTTCGAGCGAGACGCTGACTGATTCCTTTTTAATTCTTTCTATTCTTTCGTCCTTGGGGTCTTCTGGGCAAACGCGGAAGGAATCCAGGATGCCGCCTTTATCATTCCCTTCCAAGACCAAGATTTGGCGGATTATCGGATAAGATCCATCGTCGCAAACCTTTAGGTCTGGATTCGATCGGCATCCCATGAAGGAATCATTTGTAGGGCTGCATGAATCAAAGTCACGGAAATCATATTTCGGTTTCTCTTGCTTTTCCGTTATTGGCGGATCCTCTCTGTGGTAGCCTCCGTCTCTATCCTTCTTGGGGCAGAATGACCACTTTACATTTACATCTTTTTGACCGAGAGATTCTTTCTTTTTGCAAGGTACGAGATTCGATTGTTGCTCCGTTAGCGAAACGGAACTGAGTGGAGAAAAGAGCAGGAGTGAGGCCATTGCTAGGCGAAGATAAAGCATGAGAATTACTCTTCTGCGACGAGTAAATCTTCAACTGTCCATTTGGTGTCAAAGGACAATTGAAAAGTTGATAAAGAAGACTTTACTTCTGAATATTCCGCAACTACAGAATCAGGCACTACGTAAGTATCGAACGGTTCTGCGGAGAATCTAGCGGTGACGATGGCCCTTCCTGGTGCAGAAATGTAAGAGTCGATTACTGATGCCTTATATTCGCCTCCGACTTGCCATTCACCGACTGATGCACTCTCGTCAGCAGAGTCGATAATCGCTTCGGCGCATAACTTGCAACTGCGAGAAGTCACGTTCTTGATCGGCCCAGTCTTCGTTGTTTCGGCAGTGTAATTGATGAGATCGAAGTAATATCTGGTGAACTCGGCTGCGCCTTCCTTCGATTTCACTTTGGCTGCCTCTGGCATTTTCGGAACAGGGACGTTTTGCGCTGGACCTTTTGCCGTGGCTGGTTCATATTTTTCCGTATTGCTCGGCGACGGCGGAGCCGACGTTGAACCTGGCGCCGAAGAAGACTTAGAGGCTTCAGTCGGTGATGCAGTTGGCCCTTCAGCGTTCCCTGCGTTGCAACCTGATAGTGCGAGTGCAACAGCTGCAACGGACGCGACAACTGCAATTTTCCGAGTGTCCATTCGAACTCTCCATGATCATTGGGAATGCCAGGTTGTGCGCCATCCTATGCCCGTGTTTCAAGAAAGTGGAGAGTTTTCGAGGAATCTGTGGAAAACTCAGGGCAGCTAAATCCCGAATCCCAATTACCTGTAACCACGTTTGATGACGGTCTGGAGTGAAACGATGCGACTGGCGACGTTTGATTTCAGGACTCATGGAATCGCCTAGCCTGAAATCAGGCACGTTCAATTAGCTGAGCGGTGCCTTACTCGGGAGACTCTCAAGCGCGATGGCAGAAACTTTCCATCCGCTGTCGGTGTATTCAAGTCCCATGGTGATTTCACCCAGATTTTGTTCTTCGACAATGATGTTTTCCTGATCGGGACGAAGGAGCGAACGTTCAGACAAGGTCAGCTCGCCCATCAGATAAGCAGAATTACCGTCAAACCGGACGATATAGTCCGTGTGCAGGAAGTAGTAGCCGCCGGTTTGCATGTATTCCGGACCTGTTCGGAGGTCTTCTTGCTCGCGGAAGGTCTTCCAGCACTGTTCCGCTTTGCATGTTCCGGTAACTATCGGGGTGAAATCGGCGGAGTCCTGGTAGATGATTTCATAATTGAGCAAGTCGAAGAAGTACGTTCCGGCGTCCTGGACTCCGTAATCCGATTTTTCATACGTGATATCTGCCGACTCCGGAAGCTCCAGTTCGCTTGATGGAGGTGCCTGCGTGGTACTTGAAGAAGTCGGCAATGAAGCCGAGGACGCCGGATCGGCGGGAGCGACTGAAACGAAGAGTGCTGATACCAGGGCAACCAAGACGAACGCGGGCACGATGGCGATAGCGACACTGGGGTAATGCTCAAGGACTCTGCGCGTGTTCATGGCCAAGCTCCAGACCTGTTGGATATCGATTGCTCGAAATCCTAGGCCGGTGCGACGCGAACTTGGACGGCACACCCACGAATGTGGATAACCAAGGGAGCTTTATAGCCCTGGCTTGAAGCCCTTGACGATTTCCAATGCGGTTTCCCCGCCTTCGAACAAGACCAGGCTCTGGTCGATGCGGCCGAACGAGTACATCATCAGCTCGGTGACCGGGCCGGTAATCGAAACAGCGTTCGGAGCCTTCTTGGCGACATGACGCTGGCCATCGGGACGCGTCAGGATGATGCCAATTGGCGCATGGCGGAACAGCAGGCGAGACATGCGGGTCAGCGACTGCCAGAGCAGTTCGGTGTACTCGGTGTCCAGGACCCGCGGAGCCCACTGGCCGCGGGCACGCCGCACATCTTCGGTGTGGATGAAGAACTCGGAGAGGTTCGCCGACTGGTTGACCTTGTCGATGGCGAAGGGCGAGAAAGCGGGTGGACCCGATCGGAAGCTGCGGACCAACCCGGCATAGCCTTCGGGAGTCTGCGCCGCGATCACCATTTGGTTCTGCTTCGCCTCGAGCTTCTTGGACAGCGGTTTGAAGAACATGCCGGCAGAAAGCAGTGAGCTTTCGCGCAACACAAGGTGAGCGGCGAGATGGCGGGTCTGCCAACCGTCGCAAAGGGTGTCGGCGGTAGGTCCTGCCGCAAGCAGGGTCTCGGCCAACGCAAGTCTGGAAGCCTGAACTAAGTGCATCACTTCTGAAACTAGCACGCTCCAAGTGACTAATTGTGCAAGGTGAAAGTGGTGTCGCCAAGACGGCGTGGCGCGTCGACGAGCGGTACGTCACAGGTCTCTGGATTCCGCGGAAAACCAGTATGCTAATGGTGATGTCTACTTCTAACGACGGCTCGAATCCGAGCCCTGAATCCCATAGCCTCGACCCGGCTATTGCCAGGCGTCTCAAGCGAGATGCCAATGGCCTGTTTGCTGCCATCGCGCAGCAGTACGACTCCGGGAAAGTGCTGATGCTCGGCTGGATGGACGATGAAGCGTTGCACCGCACGTTGACCACTGGTCGGGTCACCTTCTACTCCCGTTCCCGCCAGGAGTACTGGCGCAAGGGCGACACCTCCGGCCACTTCCAGTTCGTGAAGTCCGTTGCCCTGGATTGCGATGGGGACGCGCTGCTGGTGCAGGTCGACCAGGTAGGCGCCGCCTGCCACACCGGCACCGAATCCTGCTTCACCGATCGTGAATTGCCGGCCGTCGTGGGCCACCGCCCCGAGTAGGACTTTCGAAGCATCGGCACACGCGGTTGGCTAGCGCCGGGAATGCCGCGCCCAGCTGCGCATCGCAGCACGCGCTCGAAGAATACGTAGAAGAAGAACACAGATGAAAACCCTTGGCAAGATTTCCCCGTCCCGCGAGTCCTTCCGCGCCATGGCCGCGAACCGTCGTGTCATCCCCGTGACTATCACCGTGCTGGCTGACTCGCTCACGCCCATCGGCCTCTACCGCACCCTGGCGCAGGGCCGCCCGGGCACTTTCCTGATGGAATCGGCTGCCCCGGGCGGTGTCTGGAGCCGCTATTCCTTCATTGGAGTGAACTCCCCGGCAACGCTGAGCACCCGTGGTTCAGAAGCCTACTGGCAGGGCCATGCGCCAGCTGGCCTGCCTACCGGCGGTGCGGGCGTGGATGTCTTGCGCGACACCGTGCGCGCGCTGAAGACCGAACCCGTTCCCGGCATGCCTCCCTTGACCGGCGGCATGGTCGGCTTCATCGGCTGGGAATGCGTGCGCCACTGGGAGAAGCTGCCCAACCCGCCGGCCGATGATCTGAACCTGCCTGAGCTGAGCATGAACCTGGTAGCAGACATGGCTGCCCATGATGCGGCCGAAGGCACCGTCACGCTGATCGCCAACGCGATCAATTTCGATGGCAGCGACGAGAATGTCGACGACGCCTACGACCGTGCCGTCACCCGCCTGCAGGCGATGCTCGACCAGCTCGCGGTGCCGGTGGATTCGGCCGCGGCGGTGCTCACCGGTACCGATGTGCCGCGCGAAACCCTGATGGAAGCTGTCACCCACTCCTGGGATGAGAACGAGTACCTCAAGGCGCTGGCCAAGTCCAAGACCGCGATCGTGGACGGAGAGGTCTTCCAGATCGTCGTCTCGCGCCGCTTCGAGCTGGAAACGCAGGCCGACGCGCTGGATGTCTACCGCGTGCTGCGCGCGACTAACCCGAGCCCGTACATGTACCTGTTCAACTTCGTCAACGAGCACGGCGAACGGTTCGAGATCGTCGGCTCCTCGCCCGAAGCGCTGGTCACCGTCAACGATTCGCACGTGGTCACCCACCCGATCGCCGGTTCCCGCCCGCGCGGGGCGAACTACGAGGACGACCAGTTGCACGAGAAGTCGCTGCTCAACGACGAGAAGGAGCGCGCCGAGCACCTGATGCTGGTTGACCTTTCGCGCAACGACCTCTCGCGGGTCTGCAAGGCCGGCACCGTGGAAGTCACCCAGTTCATGGAGGTCGAGCGCTTCAGCCACATCATGCACCTGGTCTCCAATGTGGTGGGCAAGACCCGCGACGACGTGGACGCCTACGACGTGCTGGCCGCGACCTTCCCGGCCGGCACGCTCTCCGGCGCACCGAAGCCCCGCGCCCTGCAGCTGCTGGACGAGTACGAACCGTACCGCCGCGGCATCTACGGCGGCGTGGTCGGCTACCTGGACTTCGCCGGCGACATGGACATGGCCATCGCCATCCGCTCCGCCCTGCTCAAGGGGGAACGCGCCTATGTGCAAGCCGGCGGCGGCATCGTCAATGACTCGAAGTTCGCCGACGAAGCCCTGGAAACCGTGAACAAGGCAGCCGCCCCGCTGCGCGCCGTCTGGGCTGCGCAGTCGATGCGTGCGGCCCACAACATCAACACCGAATCAGGTGAAACGAAGTGAAGAAATTGACCAGCGCCCGCACCCTCGCCCTCTTCGGCATGGCCGGCGCACTGATCGGCCTCTGGTCGGCCACCCGCACATGGATCACCGTCGATGTGGCCTCCAGCTCCGTGCAGATCCCGCAGATCGCCATCGACGGCGCCACCGCGGCCGCCTCGGTCACCGCGGTCTCCGTGGTGGTGCTGGCCGGTTCGCTGGCGCTGCTGATCGCCGGGAAGATCGCCCGCTACATCATTGCGGCGATCTGCCTGCTCGCCGGTGCCACCGTGGTTGCCGCCGGCCTCGGGGCGCTGCGCGATCCGCAGGCCGTCGCCTCCACCACCGTGGCCGAAGCTACCGGATTGGCCCAGAACGTCGGCGAGTACACGCTCAGCGCGTGGCCAGCGGTGGCGGTGTTCGCCGGAGCGCTGATGGTGCTGCAGGCCGTGCTGGTGTTCGTCTTCGCCGGCCGCTGGCCCGCCAAGGCCAGCAAGTACGATCGGCAGGCGGCAAGGTCCAGCGCGGAGCCCAAGGACCAGTCCTCGCGCAACATCGCCAGCTGGGAGCAGCTCTCGGACGGCGAAGACCCGACTGCTGGCCGGAAATAACCCGGGCGGATCGTGATTCGCACCACCGGCGCGAAACGAAGGCTTCCGGAATAGGAGGTTCCCGCGCGCAGGTGGCAGAATGGAACCTGAAGACCAACGTCCCGGGCAGCAACGCCCTGCCGGGACGCAGCATCACAACATGAGGAGACATCGAACATGTCGCAGAACACCGAGCTCGATCCGGTATACACCGAAGAGATTGGCCACGGTAACTCCATCGCAGCGTGGGCCTGCGTACTGACCATGATTGCCGGTTCAATCGTGGCCGGCATCGCCTTCGCCTACTTCGCCTGGTCCATCGTCTGGGTCGGTTGCGGCATCATGGTGGTTGGCCTGCTCCTGGGCTGGATCCTGAAGGCAGCCGGTTTCGGCGTGGGCGGCGCTCGCAGCGGAGCATCGCACTAAATTGACTGTTCTTGATGAGATCATCGCGGGCGTCCGGGAAGACCTGGGCGCCCGTCGCGCAATCACCAGCCTGGAAGCGATCAAGCAGGCCGCGGCAGCGGCAGCTCCTGCGCGCGATGCTTTCGCCGCGCTCGGTGGCCATGCCGACCAGGCCGCCCGCGACACCACGCTGCGTGTCATCTCCGAGGTCAAGCGCAAGTCCCCGTCCAAGGGCGCGCTGGCAGATATCCCGGAGCCTGCCGTACTGGCCGCTGAATACGAGGCCGGTGGCGCCTCGGTGATTTCCGTGCTCACCGAAGCCCGCCGTTTCGGCGGTTCGCTCCAGGATCTCGACGCGGTACGCGCTGCCGTGCAGATTCCGGTGCTGCGCAAGGATTTCACGGTCGACGAGTACCAGATCTACGAAGCCCGCGCCCACGGCGCTGACCTCGTGTTGCTCATTGTTGCGGCGCTGAATGATGAATTGCTGGCATCTTTCCTAGAATTGACTCACCAGCTGGGAATGAACGCCCTGGTGGAGACCCACACCGAGGAGGAAATCGCCCGCGCCAGCAAGGCCGGAGCGAGGATCATCGGCGTGAACGTGCGCAACCTGAAGACGCTGGACGTCGATCCAGCCACCTTCGGCAAGCTCGCTCCGCTGCTGCCGGCCCAGGCGGTGATCGTCGCCGAGTCCGGTGTGGAATCCACCGAACAGGTCGTCCAATACGGTGCGGCCGGCGCCGACGCGGTCTTGGTGGGCGAAGCGCTGGTGAAGCATGCCGATCCGCGCGCTTCGGTCGCCGCGTTCATCAAGGCCGGTACCGGCGCCAAGCCGCAGCGCTAGCCGCGCACGGCGGCGAAGGACCCAGAACTGCTTTTCGTGCCCCGCAGGAGTTTCCGGCGGGGCACGAGACTTACCACGAATCAAGCTCCGTACGAGGAAAGAGGGAATCGATGAGCACTCCGGAAAACTCCGAGCACCGCCAGTCGATCGATGCACAGTCGCTAAGGCACGCAAGCGGCCCGTACTTTGGTGCCTACGGCGGGCGATGGATGCCCGAGTCCCTCATGGCCGCCATGGACGAGCTGAACGAGACCTTCGAAGCGGCCAAGAACGACCCCGAGTTCATCGCCCAGGTCAAGGACCTGAACAAGAACTACTCGGGGCGCCCCTCGCTGCTCACCGAAGCCAAGCGCTTTTCCGAGCAGTACTGCGGCGGGGTGCGGATCTTCCTCAAGCGCGAGGACTTGAACCACACCGGCAGCCACAAGATCAACAACGTGCTCGGCCAGGCGCTGCTGGCCAAGCGCATGGGCAAGACCCGCATCATCGCCGAGACCGGTGCCGGCCAGCACGGCGTCGCCTCGGCCACCGCCGCGGCCCTGATGGGCCTGGAATGCGTGGTCTACATGGGCGCGGAAGACACCCGCCGGCAGGCGCTGAATGTCGCGCGCATGCGCCTGCTCGGCGCCACCGTCATCCCGGTCACCGTCGGCTCCCAGACGCTGAAGGACGCGATCAACGAGGCGCTGCGCGACTGGGTGGCCAACGTGGATAACACCCACTACCTGCTGGGCACCGCCGCCGGCGGCGCACCGTTCCCGGCCATGGTCCGCTACTTCCACGAGGTCATCGGTGACGAGGCCCGCGAGCAGATCCTGGCCCAGGCCGGCCGCCTGCCCGACGCGGTGACCGCCTGCATCGGCGGCGGATCGAACGCGATCGGCATCTTCCACGGCTTCCTCGACGATCCCGAGGTGGAGATCTACGGCTACGAGGCCGGCGGCGACGGCGTGGACACCGACCGCCACGCCGCGACCATCACCCTGGGCCGCCCGGGCGTGCTGCACGGCGCGAAGTCCTACCTGATGCAGGACGAGGACGGGCAGACCGTCGAATCGCACTCCATCTCCGCGGGCCTGGACTACCCGGGCGTCGGCCCGGAGCACGCCTACCTGGCCGACATCGGCCGCGTGAAGTACGAGCCGGTCACCGACACCGAGGCGATGGACGCGTTCAAGGCGCTGTGCCGCACCGAGGGCATCCTGCCGGCGATCGAGTCCGCGCACGCCCTGGCCGGCACCATCCGCCTGGCGGCGCGCAAGATCGCCGAAGGCGCGGTCCCCGAAGAGACCATCATCATCGCGAACCTCTCGGGCCGCGGGGACAAGGACGTGGGCACCGCTGCCGCCTGGTTCAACATGATCGACGAAAAAGACGCCGAGGCCGAAATCAACGCGGCCACTGCGCAGAACTCCGGCTCGCAGAAATCCGAGGAGAAGTAGATGACCCGCGTGACCAGCGCCCAGAAGATCGCCGCAGCCCGCGCCGAGGGCCGCCCGGCCCTCATCGGCTACCTGCCTGCCGGCTTCCCCGACGTCGCCACCAGCATCGAGGCCGCCGTGGCGCTGGCCGAGAACGGCGTGGATGTCATCGAGATCGGCATCCCGTACTCCGACCCGGTGATGGACGGTTCGGTGATCCAGGAAGCGACCGTGCAGGCGCTGGCCAACGGCTTCAAGGTCCCGCAGATCTTCGACATCGTGCGCGGAATCACCGAACGCACCGACGTGGCAGTAATGGTCATGACCTACTGGAACCCGGTGCTGCGCCTGGGCGTGGACGAGTTCTCCCGGCGCTTCGCCGAAGCCGGCGGCGCCGGCCTGATCACCCCGGATCTGGTGCCCGACGAGGCCGCCGAATGGATCCAGGCCAGCGAGAAGCACGGCCTGGAGCGCGTGTTCCTCATTGCCCCTTCGTCCACCGAAGCGAGGGTGCAGCGCACCGTGGATGCGTCCTCCGGCTTCGTCTACTGCGTGTCGCTGATGGGCGTCACCGGCGCCCGTACCGAGGTTTCCTCCGCCGCGCAGGCAGTGGTCGCCGCCGCCCACAACGCCGGCGCCGAGAATGCCTGCGTGGGCCTGGGCGTCTCGCGCCGCGAGCACGTGGAAGAAATCGGCGCCTACGCCGACGGCGTGATCGTCGGCACCGCGCTGGTCGCCGCCCTGCGTGACGGGGGAGTGCCGGCCGTGGGCGCCCTGGCCGCCGAACTGAGCGGACGGGCCTGATGGCTTTTGCCGCGCAGCTGGCGCTTGCCTTGCCCGCCTCCATCCCTTCGCCGCCGCCGGAATTCGCCAGGATCTCGATCGGCCCGCTGACCATCCACGCCTACGCGCTGTGCATCCTCGCGGGCATCCTGATCGCGCTGTGGCTGACCAACAAGCGCCTCGGTGCCCGCGGCGGCAACTCCGACATGCTCTGGGACATCGCCATCTGGACGATCCCCTTCGGCATCATCGGCGGACGCCTCTACCATGTGCTGATCACCGACCCGATGTACTACTTCGGACTCGGCGGGCAAACCGCCCACCTGGCCGAGATCCCGCAGATCTGGCTTGGCGGGCTGGGCATCATGGGCGCGGTGTCGCTCGGTGCACTCGGAGCGTGGATCGGTTGCCGGAAAGCCGGCATCCGGCTCTCGGCCTTCGTCGACGCGGCCGTGCCCGGCCTGCTGCTGGCGCAGGCGGCCGGGCGCTGGGGCAACTGGTTCAACCAGGAGCTGTTCGGCGCGCCGACCGACTTGCCGTGGGGCCTGGAGATCGATGCGGACAGCTACAACTTCCCGGCCGGGCTGCCCGCGGACACGCTCTTCCACCCGACCTTCCTGTACGAGTCGCTGTGGAATGTGCTGGGCGCCTTCGTGCTGATCGCGCTGGACCGGAAGTTCAAGCTGCGCCGCGGCGCACTGTTCTGCTGCTACATGATCTGGTACGGCATCGGCCGCACCTTCACCGAATCGCTGCGCCTGGACCCGGCCGAAATCATCGCCATCGGGCCGTTGGCCCTGCGCGTGCACCAGTGGCTGGCGATCGGCATCGCCATCGCCGGCATCCTCGCGCTGATCGTGGTCCTGGGCAAGCTGCGCAAGCAGCAGGTCGATCCGTTCTACCTGCCAGGCAGGGCCCCGGCGCAGCCGGTCGAAGCAGATCGCGCCAAGCCCGCCGCGCACTCACCGGCGGAGTCCAGCTCCGATCCGGGCACCAGCCCCGATCCGGGCAACGACGCCACAGAGCGGCAGCAATAATTCCATAGCACCATTCCGGTGGCCGGCAATCATCCACGCTTGCCGGCCACCGGTGGTTTAAGCCGCGCCAGCAGCTGCCCGGATCCGCTTTCATGACGCGCTCTGGCCCCAATATGGCGAAATGTCCGGAAAATCTGGGCAGTTTTCCGTCCCTCGGGCGCAACATGCCCGAAACATTGGGCGGCTATCAAAACCGGCTGGCAAAACCGGTTTTCGCGATCCCCGCCCGCAAAAAACTGCTTTTTCCGCGCCGGTAGCGGCAGAAGCTTTTAACATTCCTGAAACACAAGCACGCGCATGCGAGAAACAAAACCTGCGTAACGTGTGATCCACGCGCCACGCTGGTCGATCGACCCCTGGAAAGGCCAGCTGGTGCAGCACCACAACGAGGTGGGAAATGTTCGTCCCCGAAACCTCGATGCGCAAGCAGACCCCGCTTAGCACTGTCGAAAAGTTTCAGCTAGATGAAACATCCAGGCGGCCGGAAGCCCTTGCCAAGAATAAGCCCTTTACCGGGGGCTGCCGCGCGCCTATCCTGCATGAACCAAAGAAAGGCACGCTCATGAGCATGACCGGAGTCCAGATGAACGCCTCGCCAGGTTTTGGCGAGGAGGTCCCCTCGCCCTACACCCGTTTTTCCGCGCTGCCTGGCGCGCAGGGTCTGTATGACCCAGCGGCCGAAAAGGATGCCTGCGGCCTGGCGATGATCGCGTCCCTGAAGAACGATGCCAGCCACGAGATCGTCGCCCACGCGCTGACCGCCCTGCGCCGGCTTGAGCACCGCGGCGCCATCGGGGCCGATGAAGGCACCGGCGACGGCGCCGGCATCCTGCTGCATCTGCCCGACGCCTTCCTGCGCAGCGTCACCGCATTCGATCTTCCCGCCGCCGGCTCCTACGCCGTGGGCATGGGCTTCCTCCCGGCCGACGCCGGCGAACGTGCCTTCGCCCAGGAAGAACTGGAAACCATGGCCGCCGAGGAGAACCTGGCGGTGCTCGGCTGGCGCGAGGTACCGGTTGATTCCGACGTGCTCGGCGCCTCGGCCCGCAAGGTGATGCCGTACATCGCCCAGATCTTCATCGGCGCCCACGCTGGCGCCCCGGCCGCCACCCGCCGCGAGCTGGACGCCGCCGCCTGGCGCATCCGCCGCCGCGCGCACAACAAGATGGGCGTGTACTTCGCCTCGTTCTCCTCGCAGTCCATCGTCTACAAGGGCATGGTCTCCACCGCGCAGCTCGAGCCGTTCTACCCGGACCTGTCCGACGCCCGCTTCACCAGCCGCTGCGCGATCGTGCACTCGCGCTTCTCCACCAACACCTTCCCGTCGTGGCCGCTGGCCCAGCCTTTCCGCACCATCGCGCACAACGGCGAGATCAACACCGTCAAGGGCAACCGCAACTGGATGCGCGCCCGCCAGTCGACCCTGGAATCCGAGCTGCTCGGCGAGGTGCCCGAAGAACTGTTCCCGATCTGCACCGCCGGCGCCTCGGACTCGGCCTCCTTCGACGAGGTCGCCGAAATGCTCATGCTCTCGGGCCGCAACGTGACCGAGACCATCATGATGATGATCCCGCAGCCGTGGGAAAACGACGATCAGATGGACGCGGACCTGCGCGCCTTCTACCAGTACCAGTCCATGCTCATCGAGCCGTGGGATGGCCCCGCCGCCGTCTGCTTCACCGATGGCGCGATGGCCGGCGCGGTGCTGGACCGCAATGGCCTGCGCCCAGCCCGCTGGTGGGTCACCGACGACGGCCTGGTGGTCCTGGCCAGCGAGGTCGGCGTGATCGACGTCGACGAAGAGCACATCGTGAAGAAGGGCCGTGTCGCCCCGGGCAAGATGTTCGCCGTGGACCTGGACGCCCAGCGTATTGTCGAGGACGCCGAGATCAAGGCCGAAGTGGCCACCGCCAAGCCATGGCGCGAATGGGTTTCGCAGAACCTGAAGACGCTGGCCGACTTCCCGGACCTGGAGCACGTGCGCCACAACTCCGCCTCCGTGGCCCTGCGCCAGCTGACCTTCGGCTACACCACCGAGGAGCTGCGCGTGCTGCTCGCTCCCATGGCCGCCACCGGTGCCGAACCGCTGGCCGCCATGGGCACCGACACCCCGATTGCCGCCCTGGCTGACCGGGCGCGCCTGCTGTTCGACTACTTCACCCAGTCCTTCGCCCAGGTCACCAACCCGCCGCTGGATGCAATCCGCGAAGAGCTGGTCACCTCGATGGGCACCGCGATCGGCCCCGACGGCAACCTGCTGTCCCTGGACCGTGTCCCGCAAACCCAGATCGCGCTGGACTACCCGGTGCTGACCAACGACCAGCTGGCCAAGATCGTGCACCTGCGCGACGAATCCGGGTCCAAGTACTCGCTGAAGGTGCGCGGCCTGTACCGCCCGGCCGGCGGCGAATCCGAGCTGCGCGCCCGCCTGCAGGAAATCTGCGAGAAGGTTTCCGCCGCGGTGAACCGCGGGGTGCGCTACATCGTGCTCTCGGACCGCGATTCCTCCGCGGCCTGGGCGCCGATCCCGTCGCTGCTGCTGACCTCCGCGGTGCACCACCACCTGCTCAAGAGCTCCAACCGCACCCGCGTTTCGCTGATCATCGAGTCCGGCGACGCCCGCGAAGTGCACCACATCGCCCTGCTCATCGGCTACGGCGCCAGCGCCATCAACCCCTACCTCGCCCTGGAATCGGTCGAGCAGATGGCCGAGAACGGCGAGCTGCCCGGAGTTGACGGGCACCAGGCCAGCAGCAACCTGATCAAGGCGCTGGGCAAGGGAGTGCTGAAGATCATGTCCAAGATGGGCATCTCCACGGTCTCCAGCTACTGCGGCGCGCAGACCTTCGAGGCCGTGGGCCTGTCCCAGCGCGTGGTCGACCAGTACTTCACCGGCACCGCCACCAAGCTCTCGGGCATCGAGCTGGATGTGGTGGCCGCCGAGGCCGCCGCCCGCCATGCCCGCGCCTACCCGGAGATCGACGGCGGCGCCCAGCCGCTGGAACTGGAAACCGGGGGAGAGTACCAGTGGCGCCGCGAAGGCCCGCCGCACCTGTTCAACCCGGAAACCGTCTTCCGCCTGCAGCACTCCACCCGCACCCGCCGCTACGACGTGTTCAAGGAGTACACCAAGGCCGTCGACGACCAGGCCGCACAGCTCAAGACCCTGCGCGGGCTGCTGAAGTTCAAGACCGAGGGGATCACCCCGATCGCCATCGACGAGGTGGAGCCGGTCAGCTCCATCGTGAAGCGCTTCGCCACCGGCGCGATGAGCTACGGCTCGATTTCGGCCGAGGCCCACGAAACCCTGGCCATCGCGATGAACCAGCTGGGCGCGAAGTCCAACACCGGCGAAGGCGGCGAGGATCCGGAGCGGCTGCTCGATCCGGTGCGCCGCAGCGCGGTCAAGCAGATCGCCTCGGGCCGCTTCGGGGTGACCAGCTTGTACCTGGCCAACGCGGATGACATCCAGATCAAGATGGCCCAGGGCGCCAAGCCCGGCGAAGGCGGCCAGCTGATGAGCGCCAAGCTCTACCCCTGGATCGCCAAGACTCGCCACTCCACCCCGGGTGTCGGGCTGATCTCCCCGCCGCCGCACCACGACATCTACTCGATCGAGGACCTGGCCCAGCTGATCCACGACGCGAAGTGCGCCAACCCTTCCGCCCGCGTGCACGTGAAGCTGGTCTCCGAGTCCGGCATCGGCACCGTCGCGGCCGGCGTGGCCAAGGCCAAGGCCGACGTCGTGCTGATTTCCGGGCACGATGGCGGCACCGGCGCCTCGCCGATGAATTCGCTGAAGCATGCCGGCACCCCGTGGGAAATCGGCTTGGCCGAAGCGCAGCAGACGCTGATCCTCAACGGGTTGCGCGACCGCGTCACCGTGCAGGTCGATGGCCAGCTGAAAACCGGGCGCGACGTGCTGATCGGCGCCCTGCTGGGTGCCGAGGAATTCGGCTTCGCCACCGCCCCGCTGGTGGTCTCGGGCTGCATCATGATGCGCGTGTGCCACCTGGACACCTGCCCGGTGGGCGTGGCCACGCAGAATCCTGCGCTGCGCGAACGCTTCACCGGCAAGGCCGAGTTCGTGGTGAACTTCTTCGAGTTCATCGCCCAGGAGGTGCGCGAGCTGCTCGCCTCGCTGGGGGCGCGCACCCTGGACGAGGTGATCGGCAAGGTCGAACTGCTCCAGGCCGATCCCGCCCAGTTCGCCGCGCACGACAAGGTCTCCGGGCTGGCCCTGGATGCGATTACCCACGTGCCGGATACCGAACTGGCGGCGCGCCGCCGCCGCATCGGCCAGGACCACGGGCTGGACACGCACCTGGACCAGCAGCTGCTCGCCGCGGCCGGACCGGCGCTGGCTGACCGCCTGCCGGTCAGCATCGACGCGGCGATCGTGAATACCGACCGCTCCACCGGCACGCTGCTGGGCCACCATGTGACCAAGACCTTCGGGCTGCAGACCCTGGAGCGGGACACCATCAAGGTGAACCTCTCGGGCCGCGCCGGCCAGTCGCTGGGCGCCTTCCTTCCCGAGGGCATTACTCTCAAGCTCTCGGGCGACGCGAATGACTACGTCGGCAAGGGATTGTCCGGCGGCCGGATCGCGATCCACCCGCCGCACACCACCCTGTCCAAACCCGAGGAGCAGGTCATCGCCGGCAACGTGGTCGGCTACGGCGCCACCAGCGGGGAGCTGTTCATCAACGGCATGGTCGGCGAACGCTTCGCGGTGCGCAACTCCGGGGCCACGATTGTCACCGAAGGCATCGGCGAGCACGGCTGCGAGTACATGACCGGGGGACAGGTGCTGATCCTGGGAGCCACCGGCCGCAACTTCGGCGCCGGGTTCTCCGGCGGCGTGGCCTGGGTGCTGGACTTCGATGCAGCCAAGCTGAACCCGCTGGCTGCCGGGCAGTCGGACCTGCTGGTAGCGCCGATTACCGATGCCGAAGCCGAACGCATCCACGAGCTGCTCACCGAGCACATCGCATTGACCGCATCCCCGCTGGCCTCCCGCCTGCTGCTGGACTGGGAACGAACCCGCAGCCGGCTGACCAGCATCACCCCGCGCGACTTCGCCGCCGTGCAGCAGCTGCGCAGCGACGCAGTAGCCAACGGGCAGAACCCGGATTCGCCGCAGGTATGGAACAAGATTTTGGAGGTGACCCGTGGCTGATCCACGTGGATTCCTGAAGGTGACCGAACGTGTCACCCAGCCCAAGCGCCCGGTGCCGGTGCGCCTGATGGACTACAAGGAGGTCGTCGAGCGCCAGAAGTCCGGCATCCTGGAGGAGCAGGCCGGCCGTTGCATGGACTGCGGCGTCCCGTTCTGCCATTCGGGATGCCCGCTGGGCAACCTGATCCCGGAGTTCAACGACCTGGCCTACAGGGGCCGGATGGATGATGCGGCCGCCCGGCTGCTGAGCACCAACAATTTCCCGGAGCTCACCGGCAAGCTGTGCCCGGCCCCGTGCGAGTCCTCCTGCGTGCTGGGCATCAACCAGCCCGCGGTGACCATCAAGCAGGTCGAAGCCGAACTCGCTGGCCACCTGATGGACGCCGGCGACTTCGTGCCGCAGCCGCCTGCCCGCCACACCGAGCACCGCGTGGCGATCGTCGGTTCGGGGCCGGCCGGATTGGCCGCCGCCCAGCAGCTGACCCGTGCCGGGCACACCGTGGCCGTCTACGAGCGCGACGAAGCCATCGGCGGCCTGCTGCGCTTCGGCATCCCGGACTTCAAGCTGGAGAAGCAGGTCATCGACCTGCGCCTGGCCCAGATGGAAGCCGAAGGAACGATCTTCCGCACCGGCATCGAGATCGGCAAGGACATCTCCTGGAAGCAGCTGCGCCGAGACTACGACGCGGTCATCGTGGCCACCGGTGCCACGGTGCCGCGCGAGCTGCCGGTGCCGGGCAACAAGCTCGAGGGCGTGCACCATGCCATGGAGTTCCTCACCGAGAGCAACCGCGTGGTCGCCGGCCAGCTCGATGCCCCGCGCATCGATGCGGCGGGCAAGCACGTGATCGTGCTGGGCGGCGGAGACACCGGCTCGGACTGCATCGGCACCGCCCTGCGCCAGGGCGCGGCGAGCGTCACGACGCTGGCCATCGGCCAGCAGCCGGGCACCGAGCGCCGCGAAGACCAGCCGTGGCCGATGATGCCGGTGCTTTTCGAGGTGCAGACCTCCCATGAGGAAGGCGGCGAGCGGACCTACCTGGCTTCGACCGTGAACTTCATCTCCGGCGAGGGAACTGAGCAAAACAAGGTGATCGGTGTTACAGTTGCAGAGACAGAATTTGTTGCTGGCAAGCGCCTCCCGAAGCCTGGAACCGAACGCGTAATCAAAGCGGATCTGGTTCTGCTTGCCCTCGGGTTCACCGGTCCGGAAGTTTCCGGATTGGACGAACAGGTCAGTATCGAATTCGACAACCGGGGCAACGTCGCCCGAGATGGCTACTACATGACGAACACCGAATCGGTATTCGTCGCCGGAGACGCCGGTCGGGGACAGTCGCTGATCGTGTGGGCTATCGCCGAAGGACGCGCTTGCGCGGCCGCGGTCGACAAGTTCCTCATGGGTTCGACTACCCTTCCTGCACCGGTTGCTCCAACCGATAGGGCCATCAGCATCATTTGAGTGACATAGGCTTGAATGCGGCGCACCCGGATGCCGGGTGGGCCGCATTTTGCCTATGTGAACATGAAAGGCATTTGGCTGACGGAATGAGACGCGCAAAGATTGTGGCAACCTGGGGCCCGGCCCTGGCAAGTTATGAAAATACTGTAGCGGTACTGAAGGCGGGCGTAGACGTAGCCCGCCTGAACATGAGCCATGGAGACCACTCCATGCACGCACAATCCCTGGCGAATGTGCGCAATGCGGCCGCGGAGATCGGCCGCGCGGTTGGCATCTTCGCCGACCTGCAGGGTCCGAAGATCCGCCTTGGCCGCTTCAAGGACAACGCCAAGTACACCCTCGAGGCTGGTGAGGAATTCACCATCACCATCGAGGACATCGAAGGTACCCGCAACCTGTGCTCCACCACCTTCAAGGGCCTTCCCACCGATGTCCAGCCGGGCGATTTCCTGCTGATCAACGACGGCAAGGTCAAGCTCAAGGCGCTGGCAGTTGACCAGACCTCGGTGCGTTCCGAGGTCGTCGTCGGAGGCGAGGTGTCCAATAACAAGGGCATCAACCTGCCAGGCGTCGCGGTGAACGTTCCCGCATTGAGCGAAAAGGACGAGGACGACCTGCGCTGGGCACTGCGTGCCGGCATCGACATGGTCGCACTGTCCTTCGTGCGCAATGCCGAGGACATCGAGCGCGTGCACGAGATCATGGACGAAGAAGGCCGACGCGTGCCGGTGATCGCCAAGATCGAGAAGCCGCAGGCCGTGGCCGCGCTGGAAGAAATCATCAATGCCTTCGACGCCATCATGGTCGCCCGCGGCGACTTGGGCGTGGAGCTGCCGCTGGAAGAAGTTCCGGTCGTGCAGAAGCGTGCCGTGGAGCTGGCACGCCGCTGGGCCAAGCCGGTCATCGTCGCCACCCAGGTGCTCGAATCGATGATCGAATCGCCGACCCCGACCCGCGCCGAGGCTTCGGACTGCGCCAATGCGGTGCTCGACGGCGCCGACGCGGTCATGCTCTCGGGGGAGACCTCCGTGGGCGCGTACCCGGTGGAAACCGTGGAGACCATGTCGCGCATCATCTCCTCGACCGAGCAGCACGGCCTGGATCGCATTCCCCGCTTGGGCTCCCAGCCGAAGACCCGCGGCGGCGCGATCACCCGTGCCGCGGTGGAGATCGCCGATCAGCTCGACGCGAAGTACATCGTCGCCTTCACCCAGTCCGGCGACTCGGCACGGCGCCTCTCGCGCCTGCGCCCGAAGAAGCCGGTCCTGGCTTTCACCCCGCTGCAGCAGACCTACAACATCATGACCCTGATGTGGGGTGTGCAGGCACGCCTGGTGGCCTACGCCGACCACACTGACAAGATGACTGCCCAGGTGGACGAGGCGCTGCTCTCCGAAGGCCTGGCGGAGCTCAACGATATCGTGTGCATCGCCGCCGGCTCCCCTCCGGGACAGGCAGGGTCCACCAACTCGCTGCGCGTGCACAAGGTCGGCGACCTCGCCGATGCCGGCCAGCTGGTCAATGGCAAGCCGATGCCTGCTCGCGAGAAGGTCGGTCCGTGGGCACCGGAAAACGTCTCCACGCCGAAAAACCTGTAGACGCTCTTTCGCGCACTAGCTGAGGCAAGAAAATCCGCCCTGCTCCAGAATTCTGGAGCAGGGCGGATTTTTTGCCTTGGCGCCCGCAAAGCGCGATTGTGAACTCGAGCACGTGCCCTGTGGTTGCGCGCGCAAAAAAAGGCCGTTGAACCGGACAATTTCCGATCCAACGGCCTTCATGCTGGTGCCCAAGGTGGGACTCGAACCCACACATCTTTCGATACCGCATTTTGAGTGCGGCGCGTCTACCGATTCCGCCACTTGGGCTGGCACTTTGACTACTTTACTAGAGGTTTTCCAGATTTCCTAATCAGGAACCTCGCGTCTTCGCCTCAACAAGAGTACATGCCAGTAGGCTTAGATGTGAAACCGAGGCAACGTGGCTTCGCTGAACTGAAACCATCTAGATACTGCCCATTCAGCGGGCAGGATTTCTGACCATGGAGGAAGGCGCCAATGAGCGAACTACCTGAAATCACCCGCATCCCATCCGAGGTGCAATCCACTCCGCGTCGAGTGGTCGTTGCCGAGGATGAAACCCTGATCCGCTTGGATATCGTCGAAATTCTCCGTTCCGAAGGGTACGACGTCGTCGCCGAAGCCGACAACGGCCAGACCGCCCTGGAGAAGGCGCGCGAATTGAAGCCCGATCTGGTGCTCATGGACGTGAAGATGCCGGTCATGGATGGCATCACCGCCGCCGAAGCCATCGTCAAGGAACGCATCGCCCCGGTCGTCTTGCTGACCGCCTTCAGCCAGAAGGAACTGGTGGAGCGTGCCCGCGAAGCCGGTGCCATGGCCTACGTGGTCAAGCCGTTCACCCCGGCAGACCTCACTCCGGCCATCGAAATCGCGATTTCCCGCAATGACGAGCTGCGCGCGCTGGAGGAAGAAGTCAGCAACCTGGCCGAGCAGTTCGAAACCCGCAAGCTGGTTGATCGCGCCAAGTCGCTGCTCATCACCAAGATGGGCTTGACCGAGCCGGAAGCGTTCCGCTGGATCCAGAAGACCTCCATGGATCGCCGCCTGAGCATGCGCCAGGTTGCCGAGACGGTCGTCGACCAGGTCAAGTAGGGACCGCCAAGCACTGGATTGTGCGCCAAGCCACTTATGGTTTGGCGCACATTTTTTATGCCTGCGATGCGCCGATACCGCGCTTGGAGGCTAGTTAACCCTCTGGTAACCAGTTGTTCATCCGAGTTTTCCCCGGATGGGGTTGAAGTTCCGGATTGACGTACTGCGCCGTACGCCTAAGATGGAAATTGCGCTTAGAACGAAGTCCTGCACGCCAATGCCTTTCGCAGGATCCTATTTCTGGCCCGTTCTCTTTTTCCTTGCCGTTCGACCCCTCAGGCTGGTATTCAATGGATTTGACGCTTATCGTCGTCCTGGTCATTGCCTTGGCGTTGTTTTTCGACTTCACCAATGGTTTCCATGACACGGCCAATGCGATGGCCACCCCAATCGCAACCGGAGCAATTTCCCCTAAGAAGGCAGTTGCCCTCGCCGCAATTCTGAACCTGGTTGGCGCATTCCTCTCCACCGAGGTAGCGAAGACCATTTCAGGTGGCATCATCAACGAAGACCCGACCTCGGGCGTGGCTATTGGGCCGGCGATGATTTTCGCCGGCCTGATGGGCGCCGTGATCTGGAACCTGTTCACCTGGTTGCTGGGACTGCCTTCGAGCTCCTCCCACGCATTGTTCGGCGGCCTGGTAGGCGCCGCGATCGTCGGTGCAGGCTTCGCCTCGGTGAACTACAGCGTGCTGCTCTCCAAGGTGCTGCTTCCGGCCCTGTGCGCGCCGGTGATCGCCGGCATCTCCGCGTACCTGTGCACCAAGCTGGCCTACGCGATCACCAAGCGCGAGAATGGAGCGGCGCCCAAGCGCGGGGGCTTCCGCTACGGGCAGATCTTCTCTTCCTCGCTGGTCGCGCTGTCCCACGGCACTAACGATGCGCAGAAGACCATGGGCATCATCACCCTGACCCTGGTGGCTTCTGGCCTGCAGGATTCCGACTCCGGCGTGCAGTTCTGGGTTGTTGCCACCTGTGCCTTCGCCATCGCGCTGGGTACCTACACCGGCGGCTGGCGCATCATCGCCACCATGGGTTCGGGCCTGACCGACGTGAAGCCCGCGCAGGGCTTCGCAGCCGAGATGTCCACCGCTTCGGCGATCCTGACCTCCTCGCACCTGGGCTTCGCGCTGTCCACCACCCAGGTAGCCTCCGGCTCCGTGATCGGTTCGGGCATGGGCCGCAAGGGCGGCGAAGTCCGCTGGGGCACCGCAGGACGCATCGCGTTGGGCTGGCTGTTCACCCTGCCAGCAGCCGCGGCCGTTGGCGGCGTGGCCGCAGCGATCACCCACCTGGGCACCATCGGCATCGTGATTGTCGCGATCGCCGGCACCGGCGCCATGCTGACCATCTGGTTCCTCTCGCGCAAGCAGCCGCATGACCACGAGTCGAACATTTCCGACATCGATAACTCGGGCGCAGCGGTGAACATCCTGACCAAGAAGGAACGCCGTGCCAAGGCCAAGGCGGAAGCCAAGCTGGCCAAGGCTGCCGCAGCGCAGAAGGAAGCCGATAATTCATGATTGACTGGACAGCCTTTCTCATCGTCGCCGCCATCACCTGGTTTTCCGCGATGGCGATCGTGGCGGCCTACTCCTTCGGCGTCCGCCTGCTGGCAGTTGCCAAGGACGAGGGCCGCAACCAGAGCCTGAGCAATGCCGGAGCCTACGCTTGCTTCGCGATTTGCGGCCTGATCGTCCTCTTCGGCGTGGTGCTGATCGTGCCGCAGCTGAGCGAAGCGATCCTGGGCTTCTCCTCGAGCCACTAGGAACTGCTCGCGGCTGCGGGTGGATCCGACACGATTTTCGGGTCCCTCGACAACTTGATATTGCCTTCGATGGAGGCACCCCTAGACTGGAGCCATGACTAGCTTCAAGTACTACGTGGGTGCCTCCATCGATGGTTTTATCGCCGATCGCAGCGGAAGCGTCCAATGGTTCATCCCCTATGCCACGCAGCCGGGAGTGAAAAAGCATTTCGACGAGTTCTTCGGGAGCGTCGGCGCCGTAGTGATCGGTGGCAAGACCTACGAGAACATCGTCCGTGATGCTGCCGAGGGAACCGTGCCGTGGGTGTTCGGCGAGAAGCCGGTGTGGGTCTTCACACACCATGAACTGCCGACACTGCCCGGAGCGGACCTGACCTTCATCCGCGGCGAGGTGGGCTTCTGGAGCCGGGACATCGCCCAGAGCGCAGGGGCCGGGGACGTGTGGGTGGTTGGCGGTGCCGACCTGGCTGGAGCGTTCGTCGAAGCCGATGCGCTCGATGAGCTGCTTCTGGTCACCGTTCCGGAGGTGCTGGGCGACGGGGCCAATATCTTTGGCCGCGGGATCAGCACGCAGCTCTCGGCCCTGGGGATCACCGAGCTCGGCGCGGATATCTTCCTCTCGCGCTACGCGATCGGCTAAACGGCCAAGGGGACCAGCCGGCCAGGGCCAGCGCTCCGGAAAAGCCGGATCCGCCGCGCTTGGCGCGAACGGCGCCTGCGGGGATCAGTTTTCGACCGGCAGCAGCATATTGGTGATGCGAGCGGTCGCGACACGCTGGCCCTGCTCATTGCTGATCACGATCTCATGGCAGGTGCTGCTGCGGCCCAGATGCACCGGCGTGCATACCCCGGTGACCAGCCCGGTGCGCCCGGCCTTGTGGTGGGTGATGTTCAAATCCACGCCGACCGGGTTGGCCCGGCCGGCACCGTGCAGCGCAGCGGCCATCGAACCGAGGGTTTCGGCAAGTGCCGCCGAAGCGCCGCCATGCAGGATGCCGTAGACCTGGGTGTTGCCCGCCACCGGCATGGTGGCGGCAACGCGCTGGGGTTCGAACCCGGTGAAGATGATTTCCAGTTTCTCCACGAGTTCGCCCACGCCATTGTGCAGCAGGTAGGGCCACATGGATTCGGGAATACCGTGGCGGGCCAGCTGCGCGGCAAACGGATGTGCCGAAGATTGCGTGGTTCGAGAAGTGAAATTGTCGCTCATGGCAACTAGGCTTTCAGGTGTGAGCGAAACTACCAAACCGACTGCTTCGTCGGACAAGAGACTGCTGATTATTGACGGACACTCCATGGCCTTCCGCGCGTTCTATGCGCTGCCTGCAGAGAACTTCGCAACAAGCACCGGCCAGCACACCAATGCCGTGCACGGATTCGTATCGATGCTGCTGACGATGATCCGCCAGCAAAAGCCCACCCACGTTGCGGTGGCCTTCGACTTGGACACCCCGACTTTCCGCTCGCTGGAGTACACCGAGTACAAGGGCGGACGCAATAAGACGCCCGAAGAGTTCTACGGGCAGATCGATCTGATCCAGGAAGTCATGAAGGCGATGAACATCCCTTCGATCACCCTGGAGAGCTTCGAGGCCGATGACATCCTGGCCACGCTGGCCACCCAGGGCGAAGAAGCCGGTTTCAACGTGCTGGTGGTGTCCGGCGACCGCGACGCCTTCCAGCTGATCACCGACAAGACCTTGGTGCTGTACCCGAAGAAGGGCATCAGCGATATCCCGCCGATGGATGCCGCAGCGGTGGAAGCCAAGTACTTCGTGCGTCCCGAGCGCTACTCGGATTTGGCGGCTCTGGTCGGCGAAACCGCGGATAACTTGCCCGGTGTGCCAGGCGTGGGGCCGAAGACCGCCGCCAAATGGATCAACCTCTACGGGGACCTGGCTGGCATCCTGGAGAATGTGGAGAACATCAAGGGCAAGGTCGGCGAGTCGCTGCGCGAGCACGTGGACAACGTGACCCGCAACCGCCGGTTGAACCAGCTCAAGCACGACCTGGAACTCCCGGTCACGCTCGATCAGATGGAACTCGAAGCCCCGAACCGCGAAGAGATCGAGAACCTGTTCGACGCGCTGGAATTCAACACCCTGCGCAAGCGCCTGTTCGACCTGTTTGCAGCCCAGGAAGAGGAAGCGGCACCCGAAGTTGCCGAATTCTCCCGGGTGCTCGGCGCCGATGCCGACGCACTGGACGGATTCATCGGGGCCGGGAAGGGCGCGCCGATCGCAATCCAGCCTGCTGCGGTTGACGGCGAAGCCGTGGGTCTGGCCCTTTTCCGCGGGTCGGAAGCCCTCTGGCTGGAACTGGCCGAACTCGATGAAGCCACCGAAGGCGTGCTTGCGCAGTTCCTGGCCGATGAGAACGCGCCGAAGCTCTTCCACGATGCCAAGGCCGCCATGCACCTGCTCATCGAGCGCGGGCTGCGGATCGCCAGCGTCAAGGACGACACCTTGATCAGCGCCTACCTGATCCAGCCCGATCGCCGCAGCCACGACCTGGTGGACGTGGTGCAGTACCACCTGAAGTACGCCGTGCCGGTGCATCAGGCCAAGAAGGGCGAACTGGATCTGGGGCTCACTTCGGATCTTGCCGAGCCAACGTTGGCCCAGGCGCAGGCCATCCACGACCTCTCCGCCTACCTGGCTACCAAGCTGGCCGAGAAGCACGCGGACAAACTGGCTGCCGAGATGGAGCTGCCGCTGATTCCGGTACTCTTCGAGATGGAACGCGCCGGCGTGGCAGTGGACGTGGATCGCCTGAACGAACTGCGTGCCCACTTCACCGAGCAGGTGGACCAGGCCACCAACGACGCGTTCGCCGCGATCGGCCACGAAGTCAACCTCTCCAGCCCGAAGCAGCTGCAGGTGGTGTTGTTCGAAGAGCTGGATCTGCCGCGCACCAAGAAGATCAAGACCGGTTTCACCACCGATGCCGAGTCGCTGCAGGATCTGCTGGTCAAGACCGGGCACCCGTTCCTGGTCGCGCTGATGGCCTACCGCGACGCGATCAAGCTGCGCCAGACCGTGGACGGCCTGCTCAAGGCCACCCACGATGATGGCCGGATCCACACCACCTATGCGCAGACCGTGGCCGCGACCGGGCGCCTCTCCAGCCTGAACCCGAACCTGCAGAACATCCCGGTGCGTTCGGAAGAGGGCCGTCGCATCCGCGACGTCTTCATGGTCGGGGCCGGCTACCAGAGCCTGCTGACAGTGGACTACTCGCAGATCGAAATGCGCATCATGGCGCACCTCTCCGAAGACGAGGGGCTGATCGAGGCCTACCAGAACGGCGAGGACCTGCACCGCTATGTCGGTTCGCGCGTGTTCAACGTCGAGCCGGACGAGGTCACCTCGGAGATGCGCTCGAAGGTCAAGGCGATGAGCTACGGCCTGGCCTATGGGCTGAGCAGCTTCGGGCTGTCCAAGCAGCTGAAGATCGGCGTGGACGAGGCCCGCAAGCTGATGAAGGACTACTTCGACCGCTTCGGTGCCGTGCGCACCTACCTGCGTTCGGTCGTCGACCAGGCCCGCAAGGATGGCTACACCGAAACCATTTTCGGACGCCGCCGCTACCTGCCGGAGCTGAACAGCTCGGATCGCCGGCTGCGCGACATCGCCGAGCGTGCCGCGTTGAACGCCCCGATCCAGGGTTCGGCCGCCGACCTGGTGAAGGTGGCCATGCTGCGCATCGATGAGGGACTGCGCGCTGGGCAGTACAAGTCCCGGATGCTGCTGCAGGTCCATGACGAACTCATCCTGGAGATCGCCGAGGGGGAGCTGGAAGCAGTGCAGGAGCTGGTGACCCGCGAAATGGGACAGGCCGCAGCTCTGCTGGTGCCGCTGGATGTCCAGCCGGGCATCGGCCGGACCTGGCACGACGCCGCGCACTAGGGGCAGCAATCGAAAGGGGCAGGGGCACCGCGGGTGTTCCTGCCCCTTTCGGCAGGATCGAATGGGCTTGGGGAAAGAGACGAACTTGGAGCACTACTCGCGCCGTTGGGCGCTGAAAACCGGAAGCCTGGGGCTGGGGGCGCTGGCCGCCGCGGTGGTCTCCGGTTGCAGTACCGGCGGACCGGCGGAACGAGCCGGGTCCGCGTCGGCCTCGGCAATGGCGAGTCCTTCGCCCACCGCCACTGCTTCGCCCCGGCCTACCGCCAGCCTCCAGACGGTGTATCCGAGCCGGAGCCAGGTCATGGAAAAGTTCAAGAATGTTCCTGCAGGGCAGTTCGGGCTGGAAGTCCCGGGCATCGAGCTGGGCCTGCCCAAGGGCAATGCCGCCGCGGCGTTGACCTTCGATGCCTGCGGGGGACCCCGGGGCTCGGGAGTGGATGGGGCCCTGCTGGACGCCTTGCGTGCTATGCAGGTGCCCGCGACCCTCTTCGTGAACGAACGCTGGGCACGCGCCAATGCGCGGCTGATGGACGAGCTGGTAAGCGACGAGCTGTTCGAGATCGCCAACCACGGAACCAGCCACGCCCCGCTGGCCACTTCCGGGCAGGCAGCCTACGGCATCGGGGGCACGGAGTCGATCGGCCAGGCCTACGACGAGGTGATGGGCAACCAGCGGTATCTTGCCGACCAATTCGGCATCACCGCGAAATTCTTCCGCTCCGGCACCGCCCATATGGACGAAGCCGGCGCGGCAATGTGCCGGGACCTGGGCGTGGTGCCGATGAACTTCACCGTCAACCTGGACGCCGGGGCGACCTTTGGCGCGCAAGCCGTGGCCGCCCAGGTCCGCCAGCTGGCCGCCGGGGACGTCGGCATCGGGCACTTCAACCAGCCCGCCTCGGGTACTGCCAAGGGCGTGGCGCTCGGGCTGGGGCAGGTGCTGGATTCCGGCCTGCGGTTCACCACGCTCTCCGCTGCCTGGTGAATGCACCCCTTGCGCCGGCCGGACAGGCGCATAGACTGTGATCAGCCGATTTCCTCGCCAAGGAGCACGATGAGACCAGAGACCCCGCCGCAGCTGGAAACCCGGACCTGCCAGGCTGCGATCCGCAGTCCGGAACTCGACGAATCGATCAAGCTGTTCCATCAGGCCACCGGGATCGGCTTCTACGAGCAGCTGCCCGAAGAGCCCAATTGGACGCACTACCTGGACCTGACTTATGCGCAGAAAATGCGCTTCTCCCTGGTGTTCGATCAGCAGGCCGAACCGCACTCGCGCCATGCAACCTACCCGGTGCACACCTATGGAGCATTCCCCGGGCTGCTCAATGCCGGCGGCGAGGCGCCGGTGGCAACGCACAAGATCTCCGCGGTCACCGTCGCGCCGAGCTATCGGCGCCGCGGCATCCTGTCCAGGCAAATCACCGCCGACCTGGCCTATGCCCAGCAGGCGGGTTTCCCTATTGCGGCTTTGACCGCGTCGGAAGCGACGATCTACGGGCGGTACGGCTTCGAGCCAGCTACCTACCAAAGCCGATTCACGCTCAAGTGCGCCCACGGGGTGAAGCTGCGCGTGCAGGTACCCGGCCGGGTGGTGGATGCCGATCCGCAGCATTTCGGGCCCGGCTATGCCGCGCTGGCCGTGCGCGCGCTCGAGCAGACCTTCGGCTCCGTGGACAGCACCGAGTTCGACAATGGCTTTGCCCTGGGCCGCTGGGACACCTGGGAGACCCTGGAAAAGCCGAAGAACCTGCGTTTTGCCGCCTACTACGATGACGCTGGCCAGCTCGGCGGATTCGCCACCTACAAGTTCGGCGGCTGGGACGAGCCCAAGGCGAAGTTGGTGGTGCACAAGTTGGTGGCCACCAGCGACGCCGCGCGCATCAAGCTCTTCGAGTACCTGGGCAACCATGATCTGGTGGAAGAAGTGCATGGCCAAGGCCCGGTGGCCGATCCACTGCGCCAGGTGCTGGAGAACGTGCGGGACTACCACGTGCGTTCCATTGACGATGTGCTGTGGCTGCGCGTGCTCGATGTTGTTGCCGCCTTCCAAGCGCGCGGCTACCAGCGCGATGCCCGGCTGCTATTGAGCGTGAGCGACCGGCTGGAGCTGATCTCCGGAACCTACCTCTTCGAGGTGTCCGATTCCCGCGCCACGGTGAGCCGGATTGAGGACGGGCAGGCCGACTCCGGGCTGCCGCGCGTGGCGCTTTCGGAGCGGGAGCTGGCTGGACTGTACCTGGGCACCGTGCAGCTGGACCAATTGCTGGATTCGGGACGCGCCGAACTGGTCGGCGGGGGAGCTGCGGGGGACTGGGTTCACTTGTTCAGCGTGGCTCGCGAGGGTTTCACGCCGCACGGTTTCTAGTGGGACGGGTCGCATTATCCGGTTGATATGACGAAGTTCACAAAATGCTGGCGAGGATGTTAGCGGGTTACGCTTTGACCCGCGGTGTGCTAGGCGCGTAGACTTGAACAGCGTGCCATGGCTTCGTCATGTCCGCATTCATGTTCTACCCCCTTCGAAATTCCGGGACTTCCGGGGTTTCGACTGATCAAATCTATCCACATCGGAGTCCCTACTACATGACCATCACCTCGAACGAGAACAACAGCGCACCAGTCGTCGCAATCAACGACATTGGATCTGCTGAGGACTTCTTGGCCGCAGTCGACGCCACCATCAAGTACTTCAACGATGGTGACCTCGTCGAAGGCACCGTCGTCAAGGTTGACCACGACGAAGTTCTGCTCGACATCGGTTACAAGACCGAAGGTGTCATCCCTTCCCGCGAGCTTTCCATCAAGCATGACGTTGACCCAGGTGAAGTTGTCACCGTTGGCGACAGCGTCGAAGCCTTGGTCCTGACCAAGGAAGACAAGGAAGGCCGCCTGATCCTGTCCAAGAAGCGTGCGCAGTACGAGCGCGCTTGGGGCGACATCGAAAAGATCAAGGAAGAGGACGGCGTCGTTACCGGTACCGTCATCGAGGTTGTCAAGGGTGGCCTCATCCTGGACATCGGCCTGCGTGGCTTCCTGCCAGCATCGCTCGTCGAGATGCGCCGTGTGCGCGACCTGGCTCCATACATCGGCCAGGAAATCGAAGCCAAGATCATCGAGCTGGACAAGAACCGCAACAACGTTGTGCTTTCCCGCCGTGCATGGCTCGAGCAGACCCAGTCCGAGGTTCGCTCGACCTTCCTCAACAAGCTGGAAAAGGGCCAGGTTCGTCCGGGCGTTGTTTCCTCCATCGTCAACTTCGGTGCATTCGTGGACCTGGGCGGCGTAGACGGCCTGGTACACGTTTCCGAACTGTCCTGGAAGCACATCGACCACCCATCCGAGGTTGTCGAGGTTGGCCAGGAAGTAACCGTAGAGGTTCTGGAAGTCGATCTGGACCGCGAGCGCGTTTCCCTGTCGCTGAAGGCTACCCAGGAAGATCCTTGGCAGACCTTCGCCCGCACCCACGCACTGGGTCAGGTTGTACCGGGCAAGGTTACCAAGCTGGTTCCATTCGGTGCGTTCGTACGCGTCGAAGACGGCATCGAAGGCCTGGTTCACATCTCCGAGCTTGCAGTTCGCCACGTTGAACTGGCTGAGCAGGTTGTCTCCGTTGGCGACGAACTGTTCGTCAAGGTCATCGACATCGACCTGGAGCGCCGCCGCATCTCGCTGTCGCTCAAGCAGGCTAACGAAGGTGTTGACCCAGAGGGCACCGAGTTCGACCCAGCACTCTACGGCATGGCTGCAGAGTACGACGAGGCCGGCAACTACAAGTACCCAGAGGGCTTCGACCCAGAGTCGAACGAATGGCTCGAGGGCTTCGACACCCAGCGCGCTGCATGGGAAGCACAGTACGCTGCTGCCCAGGAGCGTTGGGAAGCACACAAGAAGCAGGTTGTTGCCGCTATCGCTGCCGACGCAGAAGCAGAGCCTGCTGCTGCCGGTGGTTCCGAGCCAGCTCCAGCTTCGTACTCCTCGGAGGCACCAGCCACCGATGCAGGCACCCTGGCTTCGGACGAAGCACTGGCTGCACTGCGCGAGAAGCTGACCGGCAACTAATTCCGGCTTCTGCCTCGTGCAGAGATCGTGATTAGCTTTAGCTGATTCACGAAGGTCCAACCCTGCAAGGGTTGGACCTTCGTTGTTTAACTGGTTTTTTGCTTGCCGGCATGGCTGGCACGTCATTATTTCTGCTGACATCCGCCGGGCAGGAATAGCTCCGAAGGAGCACTGCTCTTAATACTTGCTGAGGTTAGACTAAAAGTGCACCGATCAGGTGGACTCACTAACGGCAGGTAGTAGCACATGGCAACGACAGGAAATTCGCCGGCAGACTATGCGGCAGGCGCAACTGCCGGACAGCAGATCCCGGTGCGCCAGGTCAGCCGCGAGGAGTGGGAAACTGTACCGCGCACTATTCCCAATTTCTGGGTTGCCGTAGCGACCTGGCTTCCGCTGGTTGCACTGGTGGTCTTCGTCCGTTCGGATCTTCTGCATTCCCCGTACCTGGACAAGGGCTTCATGGACATCCTCTCCTTCTCCATGGTCGCTACCGTCCTGGCCATGATCTTTGGCGGCGGACGGCAATCACCCTGGATGGGCTTGGGCGTAGCCGCCGGAATCTATTTCCTGCTGGCTCCTGCCGGGGACCTGCAAAGGATCCTGATGCTGGCGCTGGGCTATTTCCTGCTGCTCGCACTGTCCGTAGGTCTCATGGACGCACGGTTCCGACGCCTGCTGAGAACCTGGAAGCGTGAAGCCTCAGGAGGCATCGCCTTGGCGCCGGGGCAAGAGAGCGATTTTGGAATCACCAAGCAAATGTCGCCCATGGTATGGAAGCTTGCGGTAGGAGCACTGATCTACCCGCTGCTCCGGCTGGGCTGGGAACTGGTCAGCACGGAAGTTTATTCGCTGCATGACTTGGATGAAGGCTACCGTCTTGACGTGTACGCCGCGGCCGTCCTGCTGGGCATCAGCCTGCTGCTGAGCATGCTGCGCTGGATGCGCTTGAAATCGATGGGACTTTTCGCACTCGAAGTTCCAGCGGACCACCGAATTGGTCCAACGTCATTGCGGGCCTATGGCAACGCGATCCTCATCGAAACGGAAGAAACCGGGGCCTGCCTGTGCCGCAACGACGACAAGAACGGATCCAAGCAGAAATTTGAGGATCCGCGATTCATTTTCTGCTCAGAGGTGTGCCCGGTGCACGGGGTGCATGCGGTCAACCAGCGCTCGGCCGAAGAGTTCCTGGGCATCGCCTCCCAGCCCTGGGTCTATGGGGAGAACCTGAATGGGAAACTGCTAGAGGCAACCGGCCAGCGCTTGGTCATTGCAGGGCTCAGCGGCTGGGGCTCACGCCCGGTCGCGGTGCGCGTTTCATGGCTCTACGGTGGAGGGAAGCAGGCCAGCGCCTACTACGTCCCGGCATCGGCACGCGAGCCTCTGGCCAGAACCAAGCGCCGCCTGGCGGTTCTGACCCCTGCCGGTGATTCGGTTACGGCTGATACTTTCGAGAATAATGAGCGGGGCGAGATCGACCGGATCGACCTTCGTCCATTGGGGATCAACGCCCAAGCCGTCCGCGTGCACGGTGGACGCCCTTTCTTGATCTAGCCGGATGGCGCCGGCGCATTGCCGCGAACTAGGCGGCCTTGGCCATGTGGTAGCTGTTGCGCACCGGGGTCTGGGTGGGATCGACGAAGCTGGGCAGGATGACCTTGGGTACGCCATCGTCGGCAATGACCTTGATCAACCCGGCATGAACGTCATGATGATGCGTGTCGCAGAGCATCGCGCTCCAGTAGACCGCAGTGACACCGCCCTCGGACCAGAACCAGATGTGGTGGATGTTGCAGCGTTCGGGATCCATGGTGCACCCGGGAACTATGCAGCCGCGATCGCGCACCGCAACACCCAGACGCATGTAGTTCGGATGCTTGCGCTGGCTGCGCCCGATATCAAGCAGCTCGCCCCTGCCGCCGAGCACCATCGGGATGATGCGTGCCCTGGACAGGGTCTGGCGCAGGTCAGTTGCATCGAGCTTGAAACCGTGCTGGGTGATGCCATGGGTTCTCGCGCGGCCTTCCAACTCGTCCAAGGTCAGCATGACCACGACCTGCGGGGTGATGGTGGGGACATCCACGGTGCCTGCATCATTCCCATCGGCGCCCTTGGGGGTCCCGCCATTGCGCGCGGCATCCAGCAGCTCCTGGAGCCGCTTCGTGTTGATCTCCAGCAGATTCATCAGGCCGTTGAGGCGGCGTGCCGCGGGAGAAAGCGGTGGGGAAACAGGATCTTCGCTGGCGGCAGCTTCCTCATCGGTCAAGAAGTCCGGATGGCCTCCGGCGTCGGCCTGGTAGGAAGTGCCAGGGGCAGCATCCTGCTCTGTACGTTGTCCCGGAGACTGGGCAAAAGCCTCCCGTGCGGCTTGGCCGGAACCGGAGCGGGGATTGTCGCTTTGCGAAATGCCCGATTCGAAGAGTTCTGCGCGCGTAGGGCGCAGGGCGAGGTCGTAGTGGACCAGGCCGCCGCGTTCGCCCCGCCGGTACAGGCCTTCCTGGGCTTCGGGCCGCTTCTTGCCCAAGCGTTCCTTCTGGGATTTCAGGAAGCTGTTGACCAATTGCCTGCGGGTGCCGGGGTCGGGCTCGTCCAATTGCTGGTTGACGATGGATTCAAGCAGCTCGCCATCTTCGGTGAGCGCCGAGGCGGTGGCCGGTGCGGCGTATTCGTCGCGTTGGGGTTCCAGAGCGCCCAGGCGCCGGGCCGCGCTGAGCACTTCGGCTGGCGGCTGGCGCAGATCGGCGAAGCGCCGCGCCAGCAAAGGGAACTGTGCCTGGTGCCGCTGATGTTGGTAGTCGTATTGCGCGAAGACGTGGCTGGCGGACTGGATGCGGCGCTTGGCCTCGAAATGGTCGGTGCGCAGCCAGGATGCCAGCAGTGCCGCAGGGCCGGTGAAGCTGGGCCGCTTTCCGGTGCGCTGGGCAGGGACGGAGAAATCGGTGGTGCCCTGGCGGGCTGCGGCGAGTTCAACCTGGGCCAGGGTGTGCGCCGCGGTGTCATCGACCAGGTGGGCTGCGTAGATCTGGGTGCGAAGGGCCTGGTGGGCCGAAGCTTCAGCCGCGGTGGACAGGGCCAAGGCGTAGCGCGGATCGTGCAGGTAGTGGGACTCGGGGCCGGTGGCTGGATCGGCGCAGAGCAGGGTCTGGTGCAGGACGGGGATGAACGCGGCGACGGCCAGGGCGTCGTCCACCGCGAGGGCCGGCGCGTCCTTGATCGCTTGGGCAAGCCCGGCTAGCGCCTGGCTGACAGTTCTGTTCATGGCCCCAGCATGCGCCAGGCGGTGCGCGGCGTGCCGGCCGGCAATACGGCCTGTGGAAAAGCCTAGTGCGCGCGGGTTGATGCAGTCACGGTGAAGGTCCTGTCGCGGGCCAGCTGTTCGGTGGGGCCAACGCGGCGGGCCAATTCGCTGCGGTAGCGCAGGTGCGAGTTGAACACGCACAGCAGGGTGCCTCCGGGAGCGAGCACGCGGGCGGCGTCGTCGATCAGCTTGAACGCGATGTCGGCGGTGACGGTGTTGCCGATGTGGAAGGGCGGGTTCAGCGTGACCAGGGTGGCGCTGGCGTCGGGCAGGCGGCCCAGGGCGTCATCCTGCACGGCAGTGAGGCGACCGTCCAGGTTGTTGCGTTGAGCGGCGGCCAGGGTGGAGGCGACCGCGGAGGCCGAATGGTCCGAGGCGTCCACGCGCAGCTGCGGGTTTTCCAGTGCTGCGCAGATGCCGATCGCGCCGTTGCCGCAGGCCAGATCGACCAGCGTGGCGTGCCCGGAGAGGTCCGGAAGGTTTTCCAGCAGCAGCCGGGTGCCCGGATCCAGCCGGGCGGCACCGAAGGTCCCGGCACCGGCATGCAGCGTGAAGCTGGTGCCGCGCACCTGGTGGGTGGCAGTGGCCGGGAAGCTGCTGGCGGGCTGTTCGGCGCGCGGGGTGCTGGCGGTGAGCACCCGGGATTTCTGCCGGGCCAGCGAGACGTCGACGCGGGTGAAATGCTCCGCGAGCACCTCGTTCATGGAACGGCTCATGTGCTTGATGCGGCCCCCGGCGAAAAGCTTCGCGCCGGGATCGGCGACGGCTGCTGCCGCGGCGGCCTGTTCGCCCAGCACGTCCAGTCCGCGAGGCAGGGCCAGCAGGATCGAACTGGCGCCCTGGGCAACCTGTTCCAGGGTGCAGAATTCGAGGTGTCCGGCCCGCTCGGGCATGAGCCGGGCGAGGTTGGCCTCGATGGCCCGGCGCGCGGTGAGCGAATCGGTGTGCACGCGCACGCTCGTGCTGCCTAGTGCCAGTGCGCCCAGGGCCAGCGCGCCGTAGTGGTCGCCGATGACCGCGATGGCATCCGGCCAGCGGTCCGAGGGTCCGGCCGCGGCGGCGCAGGTGTCCAGGATGAGCCGGTCGCAGGCGTCGGCGGCGTAGAGGTTGGCGGCTTCGACATCGGGCCAGCGGCGCAGGGCGGGCAGCAGGGCCTGGAGGCTGCTGGCGGCAGCGGGCGTGCCTTCGGGATTGGCGGCGGAGTTCAAATCAGATCAACCCATTGCGTGTTGGCGGCGGCCAGTTCCCCGGCGCCGGAGGTGAGTGAGGCGATGCCGGTGCGCAGCTGCGCGGCGGCTTCGGGCGTGTCCGGGATGCCGATCTGCACGATTGCGGCATCGGCCTGCCAGAGGGTCGGTTCGACCTGGTAGCCGGCGGCGCGCAGCTCGTTCTCGTAGCGGGCCGCGTCGGCGTGGGCGGCGGCGAAGGTGAAGATCCGCATGCGCTGGCGCAGGTGCAGCTGCGCATTGTCCAGCCCGGAAGATACCGCCTCGGAATATGCGCGGACCAGTCCGCCGGCGCCAAGCTTGATCCCGCCGAAGTAGCGGACCACCACGGCCAGCACGTCCGAGAGCACGCTGCCGTCGGCGATTTCGCGCTTGGCCAGGGCATCGAGCATCGGGATGCCGGCGGTGCCCGAGGGCTCGCCGTCGTCGTTGGAGCGCTGGGCCATGCGATCGGGGCCCAGGATGAACGCGCTGCAGTGGTGGCGGGCATCGAAGTGGGTCTTGCGCAGGGCCGCGATCTGCGCGCGGGCGGCGGCCTCGGTTTCGACCCGGTAGAGGTAGGTGATGAATCGCGAACGCTTGATTTCCAGCTCGTGCACGCAATCGCTGGTCAAGGTCGTGTACCGTGTCGCGGCCGAGTCGTTGGTGTTCATCCCTCTTAGTTTATAGGGTGGGAACATGATGCATGTGGGACTGACCGGGGGAGTGGCCTCCGGAAAATCTGCGGTCGCGGCCAAATTGGCCGCCCTGGGAGCCGTAGTCATCGATGCCGACGCGTTGGCGCGCCAGGTGGTCGAACCCGGCACGCCCGGGCTGGCTGCGATCAAGGACACGTTTGGCGAAGCCGTTTTGCTGGCCGACGGGTCGCTGAACCGTCCCGCATTAGGCGCGATAGTCTTCGCCGACGAGGCGGCGCGGGCCAAGCTCAACGCGATCGTGCACCCGCTGGTGCGGGAGCAAGCGGCGAAGTTGCGCCAAGGAGCGCCAGCCGGCTCGCTGGTGGTCGAGGACATCCCGCTGCTGGTCGAGACCGGCCAGCTGGACAGCTTCGACGCGGTGGTCGTCGTGGCCGCCCCGCACGCCGAACGCATTCGCCGCATGGTCCAGGATCGCGGCTGGACCCGGGAAGACGCCGAGGCCCGGATGGCCGCGCAGGCCACGGATGACCAGCGGGCGGCCGTAGCCGACTACCTGCTGGATAATTCCGGTACCTTGGAAGAACTGGAGGGGCAGGTTTCTGCCCTCTACCGCCAATTGGCGCCAGCACAGGAGTAGGAATGTACAAGATCTGCAAGTGGAGCACCCTGATCGCTTTCGCCGTCGCCTTGGTGCTGTGGCTCGGTTTTGGCGGCCGCGCCGAATTCGTTGCCAGCGAATCCGGGCCGTATTCGCCGGTGGTCTACATTTCCGGCTGCCTGGCCTTGCTGGGGCTGATTGCCGCCACCATCATGACCGTGGGATTCTTCGGCAGCAGCATCCAGCGCACCGTCAAGCGCAATGCGATCCGCTACGGGATGCGCAAATAGCACCCCGGGTTTAAGCTGAAAGCTGGCTAGGGCGCAGCCCCAACGGTCGGGGCAAGTGGATATGCTGGAAGCATGAGTCTTGCACAGCCGATCAAGCGCGTGGTCGCCCCCTTCGAAGTCATCAGCGAGTACCAGCCTGCCGGCGACCAGCCGCAGGCCATCAAGCAGCTGACCGAGCGGATCAACGCCGGCGAGAAGGACATCGTGCTGCTCGGTGCCACCGGTACCGGCAAGTCCGCGACCACCGCCTGGCTGGTGGAGCAGGTGCAGCGCCCCACCCTGGTGCTGGTGCAGAACAAGACCCTGGCCGCCCAGCTGGCCAACGAGTTCCGCGAGCTGATGCCCAATAACGCGGTGGAGTACTTCGTCTCCTACTACGACTACTACCAGCCCGAGGCCTACGTCCCGCAGACCGATACCTTCATCGAGAAGGACTCCTCGATCAACGAGGAAGTCGAGCGCCTGCGCCACTCGGCCACCAACTCCCTGCTCACCCGCCGCGACACCATTGTGGTCGCCACCGTCTCGTGCATCTACGGCCTGGGCACTCCCGAGGAATACGTGGCCGGGATGGTCACCGTGCGCACCGGCGAGGAACTGAACCGCGACGCGATGCTGCGCCAGTTCGTGGCCATGCAGTACACCCGCAACGACATGGACTTCCACCGCGGCACCTTCCGCGTGCGCGGGGACACGGTGGAGATCATCCCGATGTACGAAGAGCAGGCCGTGCGCATCGAGTTCTTCGGCGACGAGGTGGAAGCGATCCACACCCTGCACCCGGTCACCGGCGAGGTGATCCGCGAGGAGACCGAGATGTACATCTTCCCGGCCAGCCACTATGTGGCCGGTGCCGAGCGGATGCACAAGGCGATCAAGCGGATCGAGGACGAGCTGGCGGTGCGCCTGAAGGAGCTGGAATCGCAGAACAAGCTCGTCGAGGCCCAGCGGCTGCGCATGCGCACCACCTACGACCTGGAAATGATGGAGCAGATGGGTTTCTGCAACGGCATCGAGAACTACTCGCGCCATATCGACGGCCGCGATGCCGGCAGCGCCCCGCACTGCCTGATCGACTATTTCCCCGATGACTTCCTGCTGGTGATCGACGAGTCGCATGTCACCGTGCCGCAGATCGGCGCCATGTACGAGGGCGACATGTCCCGCAAGCGCACGCTGGTGGAACACGGCTTCCGCCTGCCAAGTGCCATGGACAACCGCCCGCTGAAATGGGATGAGTTCCTTGAGCGCATCGGGCAGACCGTGTACCTTTCGGCCACCCCGGGCAAGTACGAGCTGGGCAAGTCCGACGGGTTCGTGGAGCAGATCATCCGCCCCACCGGGCTGATCGACCCCGAGATCATCGTCAAGCCCACCAAGGGCCAGATCGATGACCTGCTCGATGAGATCCGTACCCGTGTGGATCGCGATGAGCGCGTGCTGGTCACCACGCTGACCAAGCGCATGGCCGAGGACCTGACAGACTACCTCACCGAGCACCAGGTGCGGGTGCAGTACCTGCACTCCGATGTGGACACGATCCGCCGCGTGGAGCTGCTGCGCGAGCTGCGCATGGGTTCCTTCGACGTGCTGGTGGGCATTAACCTGCTGCGCGAGGGCCTGGATTTGCCCGAGGTTTCGCTGGTCGCGATCCTGGATGCCGACAAGCAGGGCTTCCTGCGTTCGGCCACCAGCCTGATCCAGACCATCGGCCGTGCCGCGCGTAACGTCTCGGGCCAGGTGATCATGTATGCCGACAAGATCACCGATGCGATGGACCAGGCGATCGAGGAGACCAATCGCCGACGGGCAATCCAGGAAGCGCACAACAAGGAGCACGGGATCGACCCCACGCCGCTGCGCAAGAAGATCGCTGACATCACCGACCAGCTGGCGCGTGAGGATGCCGACACCCAGGAACTGCTGAACAACAACCGGTTGGCGAAGAATGCCAAGCGCACCAAGGCCTCGTCCGCGGTGCGCAAGGATGGGCTGGCCGCCGCCCCGGCCGAGGACCTGCTGGCCCAGATCGGGGAAATGACCGAGCAGATGCACGCCGCGGCCGCTGAGTTGCAGTTCGAATTGGCCGCCCGGATCCGCGATGAAGTGTCCGAGTTGAAGAAGGAATTGCGCCAGATGAAGGCTGCCGGGCACGCGTAGCCCTGCTGCTGTCCAGCGCAGTATTGGGACATGCGCCAAGCCTGTGCAGTTCCTGTGCGCTACACTTGATCACTGGACGTAGGGGAGTATCCCAATGCTGTGGACGTCAACACGCGAACCAATGATGTTTCGCCGGGCACAGCAGCCGATCACTGAGCCAGCTATCTAAGCGTTTCGAATTCTGGTGTGGCGGCGGAGAGACTTGCGGCGATTTTCCATACCCTCCAACGAAAGGTCGCTCGTCCGTGGGCACTAATGGGTTAACTATTCAATTCGAGATCATCGCGCTGATTGTTCTGTGCGCGGTGCTCATCGCAGACCTGCTGTACGTCACCAAGCGTCCGCACATTCCTTCCATGAAGGAAGCAGGCATTTTTGTCGGCATCTACATCTCCTTGGCATTGATCTTCGGTGCCGTGATCTGGACGCAGGCTGGACCGCAGCTCGGCCAGGAATTCTACGCCGGCTGGGTCACCGAATACGCGTTGTCGGTGGACAACCTGTTCGTCTTCATCATCATCATGGCGCGCTTCTCGGTACCGCGTAAGTACCAGCAGGAAGTGCTGATGTTCGGCATCATCATCGCGTTGGTCCTGCGCGCAATCTTCATTGTGCTCGGCGCCGCGATCATCGAGCAGTGGTCGTGGGTCTTCTACATCTTCGGCGCCTTCTTGCTGTGGACCGCATGGAACCAGCTCAAGGACGAGGATGAGGACGAGGAAAGCGGCCTGGTCAAGAAGCTGACCTCCAAGCTGCCGATTTCCAAGGACTTCGATGGCGCCAAGCTGCGCACCGTGGTCGACGGCAAGAAGCTGTTCACCCCGATGGTGCTGGTCTTCGTGACCATCGGCATGACCGACCTGCTGTTCGCCTTCGACTCGATCCCGGCGATCTTCGGCCTGACCAAGTCCGCGTTCATTGTGTTCACCGCGAACATCTTCGCGCTGATGGGCTTGCGCCAGCTGTACTTCCTGCTCGGTGGCCTGATGAACCGCCTGGTCTTCCTGAAGCACGCACTGAGCTTCATCCTCGCTTTCATCGGCGTGAAGCTGGTCTTCCACGCCCTGCACGAGAACAGCCTGCCGTTCATCAACGGCGGCGAGCCGCTGCATTACGCGTGGCTGGACATTTCCGTGGGTGTTTCGCTGCTGGTCATCCTGGGCGCGATCGTTATCGCAACCGTGCTGTCGCTGTGGAGCCCATGGGGCAAGCGTGCTGCTGCTTCGGCTGAAGCCGCGGAGCTCGCCGGCGCAGCGGAAGCTGCAGAGCAGGACGCGGCCAAGTAATCCGCACAATCGCCCGCCGGGATCAGTTGCTTCCAACTGGCCCCGGCGGGTTTTCCGTACCCGCATAGTGTGCCTATGCTGTTCTGCTAAGGTATTTTCCATGAGCGACCTATCGACAGAAGCCAGTGGCATTGCCACCGGCGTAGCACTAGCGTCGGGCACCATGTCCCGGCTGCTTGGACGCGCGGCCGGGCAAGGCCGATCGGTGACCGCTTGGCGGGTGCTTTCCACCCTGGACCGGTTGGGCCCCCAGCGCGTGGGCGACTTGGCCATCGAGCAGCGCGTGGCCCAGCCGACCATGACCGGTCTGGTCATCCGCATGGAAAACGACCAGTTGGTCCAGCGCCAACCGGACCCTGGGGACGGCCGCGCCAGCCTGGTGAGCCTGACCGGCGACGGCAAGGAGGCCATTGAAGCCTACCGGCAGCGCGCGATTTCCTCGCTGGCCGGCGGCATCGATTCCTTCAGCGCCGAGGAACGGCGGATTCTGGCGCAGGCTGTGCCGCTGCTGCAACGGTTGAATGACCAGGTTGCCGCGAAGCTGGACCATTAGCAGCCGAAGGCTTAACGCGCAGGGCGCTTGAATCCCCGGGGGATTCAAGCGCCCGGCGCGTTAACCTAGCCGGTGCGCGGGCTAGCTGTCCTGGGCCGCGGCGTCCGGGTCTTCGCCGTTGGCCATGGCCAGCAGCCGGCGGAAGATCGCCGGGCCATCGTCGCCGATGCCGTCATGGTGGAATTGATCGGTCACCCAGGTCTGCAACCCGGCCACCTGCGAGGCGGTGCGCAGCGAGAGCTCGCGGTCCACATAGACGTCGTCATGGTAGACCGCGGCGGCCACAGGCACGGTGTTCTTGGCCAGGACGTCCAGATCGTAGAGCGGGCCGAAGCCTTCGTGCTCGGCCAGGATGCGGGCCACGTCCTCCAGGGGGCGCAGGGCAGGATCTTCGGCGAAGTGCCAGCTGTAGATCATCTCGCCGGTCAGCAGCGGGGTCGCCGCGTGGCGGGTGAAGTCGGCGAATTCCGGCAGGACTTGTTCGGCCGCGAAATTGGTCGGCTCGCCTTGGGCGTAGATGGTTTCATGCATCAGCGCATAGAGCGGGTTCGAGGCGAAAGAGCTCTGGGCCAGGAGCGCTTCGAGGAAGTGATCCGAGAGGCGGTCGCCGCCCGGGGTGTGGCTGAAGGCCTCCTCGAAGATGTGATGCAGCAGGTGCACCCGGGTGTTTCCGCCCAGGTACATGCCCAGCATCTGCACCAGCGGCACGGTGACGCGCTGGCCGTTGGGCAGCAGCTCATCGTCATTGGTGCGCACATGCTCGTAGATCCTGTGCAGGGTCTGGAAGTCCTCGGGGTACCAGGAGAAGTACTCGCTGTTGCGTTCTGCCATCCGCTGGTAGGTGGCGCGGTAGACGGTCTTCGCATCGGCATCCAGCGAGGCCAGCCCGCCGGTGACTAGGCAGCGGGTGAGCGACTGCGGGAAGAGCGAGAGATAGGTCAGGGTGCAGAACCCGCCGTAGCTCTGCCCCAGGGTGCTCCACTGCTCGATGCCCAAGTGCTCGCGCAGGGCTTCGGCGTCGCGCACAATCGAGTCGGCGCGGAAATGCGAGAGGTAGCGGGCCTGGGCGGCCGAGTCCCCGCGCAGCGGCAGGGACTTGCGGTTAGCCGGGGTGGACAGTCCGGTGCCGCGCTGGTCCAGCAGCAGCACGCGGAAGTGCTTGGTGGCTTCGGCCAACCACCCCGACAAGGAACCGGGGCGCGGGGATTTGCCCCCTGGACCGCCCTGCAGGAACAGCAGCCAGGGCTTGGCCGTGCCGGTGCTGATCTCGCGGGCGAAGACCGAGATCTTTTCGCCCTGCGGATCGGCGTGATCCAGTGGAACCTCGATGCGATGGTCGGTGACATCCATACCGCGGTAGTGGCGCATTAGCTCGCTCCTTGCATGCCAAGTTGTTGCAGTGCTTCGCCGTCCAGGCGCCGGGTGCTCCAGCCGTCCATGGAGCTGGAACCGATGGCGTCGTAGAACCTGATGGCCGGCTCGTTCCAATCCAGCACTGACCATTCCAGGCGCTTGTAGCCGCGTTCGACGCAGATCTGCGCCAGCGTGCGCAGCAACGCGGTCCCGGTGCCTGAACCGCGCTGGGATTCGCGCACATACAGATCCTCCAGATGGATGCCGTGCCGGCCTTCCCAAGTGGAGTAGGTCAGATACCACAGGGCCATGCCCCTGAGCATCCCGGTTTCATCCTCGGCAACATGGGCGAAGACCTGGGGATCGGGGCCGAACAGATGGGATTGGAGGTCTGCTGCGGTGTTGAGCACCGCATCAGGTTCCCTTTCATAGTCGGCCAATTCCTGGATCATCGCCAAGATCTGCGGGCAGTCGCCCGGAACAGCTTCACGCACAATACTCATGTGTTCCAGCTTACCTCCGTCGCACCGCTAAAACGTCGGTGACCAGACCTAAGGTTGAATGCATGATGGGTGGACACCACGCGGTGAGCGGCGCAGCCGCATGGTTGGCAATTACAACTGACGTCACCGTGGGTTCGGTGAACCTGGGGCTGGGAACTTTCCAGATGGACCGCTGGGAAACCCTGGCCGGCGCGATCGTCTGCGCTGGCGCGGCCCTGCTGCCCGACGCGGATCACCATGGGGCCACGATCGCCCGCTCGCTGCCCCCGTTCTCCAGCATTTTCACGCGGATTGTCGGTTCGGTTTCGGGCGGGCACCGCAACGGCACACATTCGCTGATCGGCATCGCCTTCTTCATCTTCCTGGCCTGGCTGGCCAACGGCTGGGATGTGCAGACCGCGGCGTTGGGCACGGTCTACCCGGGCGCGGCGCTGTTCGCGATCCTGCTGATTTCCTTCGCGGTGAAGACCATGAAATTCATGCCGCCGCTGCTGTGCTGGATTATCGCCTTGGCCGCCGGGACTTTCGTCGGGATGAATGCGCCGGAGCAGAACCTCTGGTTCCTGATGGCAGTCTCCCTGGGCGCGATCGTGCACGTGCTGGGCGACATGCTGACCATCGGCGGCTGCAATCTGCTGTGGCCGATCAAGATCGGCTCGCCGCGCTGGTTCCGCCGGCTGCCGCTGATTGGCGGCTGCTGGAAGTCCAATGGGCGGGTGGCATTGCCGATTCTGGCCGAGACGGGCTCCACCGCAGAATGGCTGCTCGCGACGCTGCTCACTACCTATGTGGGCATCGCGCTGATCGTCGCCTGAGGGCCCCGGCCCGCTGCCGGCTCGCCGCAGTGCAACGCGCTGTGGCTGGCAGCCGGTGATCTGGCATGATCCGAACCATGCAGTTTCAATTCACCCGGCGCATCACCTGGGATCAGCTTCCCGGCGAACTGCGCGCGCGGATCGAATCGCACCTTGGATCCCGGGTGATCCGGGCGCTAAGCCAAGCCTCGGGGTTTTCCCCGGGCAGCGCCGATCGGCTGCTCACCGCCGATGGCCAGCGGGTCTTCGCCAAGGCAGTGCATCCGGGCCTCAGCGCCCCGGCCACGGCATTGCACGCCCGCGAAGCGGCAATAGCGGCCAAGCTCCCGGCGGCCTTGCCGGTTCCGCAGTTCCTGGGGCGCATCAGCTGGCAAGGCTGGGAGGCCTTGGTCTTCGCTGAAGGCCCAGGGGCCAGCCCGCAGCTTCCCTGGCCGGCCGGACAGCTGGAACGGGTACTGGACACGCTGGCGCAGCTGGCTCATCAGGCCCCCGATTCCCTGATCGAGCTGCTGCCGACGCTGGAAGAGGAACTGCGCGAGGACGTAGACGGTTTTGCGCGGATCATGCAGGACGGCTGGCTTCCAGCTGATCCCTGGGTGGCGCAGAACCTGGAAGAACTCCATGGGCTGGCCATGGACGGTATCGGGGCGCTGGCCGGAGACCAGCTGGTGCATTCGGATCTGCGCTCGGACAACATCCTGCTGGGCGACGGCGGAGAAGTGCTGCTGGTGGATTGGCCGTGGGCTTCGCGGGGCGCCGCATGGTATGACGCGTTGACGGTGCTGGTTGAAGCGCGGATCTTCGACCCGGCGCTGGATGCAGATGCCATTGCCGCCTCCCACCCGATCTTCGAATCGGTGGGCGCGGACGCGGTCAGCGCGGTCTTAGCTGGACTGGCCGCCTACTATGTGGACGCGGCGCGCAGGCCCGAGGTTCCGGGGCTGCCCACGCTGCGCAGCTATCACGCGAAGCAGGCGGCCGCCACCGTTGGGTGGCTCAAGGCGCGGCTGGCCTAGCTGGCTATTGCAGGGGCTAGCTGAACCGGGCCGGCGTGGCATTTTCCCCGCGGTAGACCAGGGCCAGGCCCAGGACCAGCGAACCGAGCTGGACCAAGGTCGCCAGCCACGCGCCGGAAGCAAAGAGCTCGGACCAGCCGCTGAGCAGCCCGACCAGGACCAGCAGCAGGAGGCCTGCCCCGAGCAGGCGAAGCTTGTACCCGTTCATGGCCATACCCTACGGCACTGTCCGCGGCATTGCCACCGGACTCCGGGAAGATGCCTCGGGCATCGAGTGCGGGACTAGCCCAGATGCCGGGGCTGGTCCAGCGCCGTGCCGGATCCCATGCAGATAATTGGCGGCAAGCCGGAATCCAACCGGGAAAGTACCAGCTGTTCCTGCGCAACGAGGTTCTGCGGCAGGGCATCGAGCGGGAACCAGCGAAGCTCGCAGGCTTTCTCCGGTTCCATGAGGCGCGGAGTACCGTCCCACTGGCGCGCCAGGAAGAAGAAATCCACAGGGGATTGGGCGCCGCTGCCCGCTTGCAGGTAGCGGTGCACCGTGCACAGCGGCTGGAGCTGGTCTGCCGCGATCCGGATGCCCAGTTCCTCACGGGCTTCGCGAACGGCGGCGGCAACGGCAGCCTCGCCGGGCTCAACGTGCCCGGCGGCCGCCGTGCTCCAGAACCCGTCCATGTAGCCGGTTCCCGACCTCAGTTGAAGCAGGACTTCGTCGGCGCGCCGCAAGATGGCGTAGCTGATGGCGGGCATCAGGAGTCCAGGCGGCCCACCGAAGTCACCTTGACCACAGGTTCGCCGGCCTCGTCCGAGTCATCCAGCGAGATGGTGGCGGTGATGCCCCAGTCGTGGTGCTCGGATGGGTCGGCGAAGATCTGGCGCACCTCCCAGGTGCGCTGGGGCATGTCCTTGATGATGAACAGCTTCGAGCCGCGTCCGGCGGGACCGTCGTCGATGTCCTCGTGCTCGTCGAAGTAGTCGTCCATGGCATCGGCCCAGGTGTCCGCGTCGAAGCCGCTATGCCCGTCGAGCTCGCCTAGGGCCTTGTCCTGCTCGTCGGCGAACAGCTTCACGCGTCGGAACATCTCGTTGCGGACCATTACGCGGAAGGCGCGCACATTGCTGGTCAGCTTTTCCGGTGCCGGAGGCGGTGCGGTTTCGGTTGCCTCGCTCAGCTCGCCGCGGGAGAGCTCTTCCCATTCGTCCAGCAGCGAGGAGTCGATCTGGCGGATCATCTCGCCGAGCCATTCGATCAGGTCTTCGAGGTCCTCGCGCAGCGCGTCCTGGGGAACGGTCTGTCGCAGGGCCTTGTAGGCATCGGTGAGGTAGCGCAGCAGCACGCCCTCGGAGCGGGCCAGCTGGTAGTACTGGACGAAATCGGAGAAGCCCATGGCGCGTTCGTACATGTCGCGCACGATCGACTTCGGCGCCAGTTCGAAGTCCGAGAGCCACGGCGCGCCGGAGCGGTACTGCTCGAAGGCGCTTTCCAGCTTCTCGGCCAGCGGCATCGCATAGGTGATTTCATCCAGTGCGTTCATGCGGTCGTTGTAGTCCATGCCTTCGGCCTTCATCGCGGCGATGGCCTCGCCGCGGGCCTTCTTCTCCTGGCCGGAGAGCACCTGGCGCGGCTTTTCCAAGGTCGCCTCGATCACCGAAACGACATCCAGCGCATAGCTGGCCGAATCCGGATCCAGCAGGTCCAGGGCGGCCAGCGCGAAGGGCGAGAGCGGCTGGTTCAGCGCGAAGTTCTGCTGCAGGTGCACGGTCAGCTCATAGTAGTTGCCGTATTCGTCTGGCTCATTGCGGCGCACGACCACCTCGGTGGCGATCAGTTCGCGCAGGATTCCCAGGGCGCGCAGCTTCAGCTTGCGCTGGGACGCCGGGGTCTCGTGGTTTTCGCTGAGCAGGCGCTGGGCGGCCTCGAACGAATTGTCCTCGCGCTCCAGCAGGTTCAGCAGCATCGAGTGCGAGACCTGGAATGAGGACTTCAGCGTCTCGGGGGCGGCCTCGACGATCTTCTCGAAGGTCTTCTCGCCCCAGGTCACGAAGTTCTGCGGCGGCTTCTTCTTCGGGATCTGCTTGAGCTTGGAAGAGCCCTCGCCGTGCTTCTTCAGCGCCTTTTCCATGGCCTTGTGGTTCTCGATCGCATGCTCCGGAGCCTGCACCAGCACGGTGCCTGCGGTATCGAAACCTGCGCGGCCCGCGCGCCCGGCAATCTGGTGGAATTCGCGGGCGTTCACGATGCGCGTACGGGTGCCGTCGAACTTGGACAGCGCGGTGATCACCACGGTGCGGATCGGCACATTGATGCCCACCCCCAGGGTGTCGGTGCCGCAGATGACCTTGAGCAGGCCGGCCTGCGCCAGCTGCTCGACCAGGCGGCGGTACTTGGGCAGCATGCCGGCGTGGTGGATGCCGATGCCGTGGCGCACCAGGCGGTTCAGCGTCTTGCCGAACCCGGCGGCAAAGCGGAATCCGCCGATCATCTCGGAGATCTTTTCCTTCTCCTCGCGCGTGGCCACATTCACGCTCATCAGCCCGGTGGCGCGGTCGATGGCATCGAGCTGGGAGAAGTGCACGATATAGATCGGCACCTGCTTGGTCTTGATCAGTTCCTCCACGGCCTCCTGCACCGGCTCCATGGAGTAGTAGAAGTGCAGCGGGATTGGGCGCTCGGTGTGCGCGACGGTCACCGTCGGGGTGCCGGTGCGCTCTTCGAGTTCCTGCTCGAAGCGGGTGACATCGCCCAGGGTGGCGCTCATCAGCAGGAACTGCGCCTGCGGCAGTTCGATCAGCGGCACCTGCCAGGCCCAGCCGCGCTGCGGATCGGCGTAGAAGTGGAACTCGTCCATGATTACGCAGCCCACGTCCGCCTTGGAGCCTTCGCGCAGGGCGATGTTCGCCAGGATCTCAGCGGTGCAGCAGATGATCGGGGCGTCGGCGTTCACCGAGGAATCACCGGTGACCATGCCGACGTTCTCTGCGCCGAAGATCTTGCACAGGTCGAAGAACTTCTCGGAGACCAGCGCCTTGATCGGCGCGGTGTAGAAGCTGATCTGGTCTCGGGCCATGGCGTAGAAGTGGGCTGCGATGGCAACCATGGACTTGCCCGAGCCGGTGGGGGTGGCCAGGATGACGTTGTTGCCGCCGGCCAGCGCCATCGACGCTTCGTCCTGTGCGGGATAGAGGTTGATGCCACGGGTCGCGACCCATTGGCCGAAAGCCTCGTAGATTTCGTCGTCGGATACGTTCTTGGCGTCTGCTGGCAGATAATCGGTGAGCAACATGATGTTCCTAGCCTATCGGTTGAGAACTGTGACTGGGGGCTGGAACGTGTGTACGGTGCTTCTGTTCCCCCTCGTTGGACTTACAGAAACGGTTGAATCAAAAATAAATATTTGAGAACTTTAAGAAAGTAGTAGACTTTCTCACTTTAAAGATAGAAGTTTGTCTTGAACGGAACTTTTATGAGCACGAGGTGGAAATGTTGCCAGAATTTGATGATTCGAGATTGCAGGCTATCCGGAGAGCTGCGTTAAATGGTGAGTATCATCTATTGCTCGGGGCGGGCGCCAGCCGTGACTCTATTTCGGAAAGAGGTGCTAAATTACCGGGCAGTGTCGAACTGAGCCACGAGATCTCTTCAGCGTTCGACGTATTTTTGGAAGAAGGTGATTTTCTGTGGCGTGTGTATGACCGCGCCGTGCAAAAGGCGGGTATTGAAAAGGTTTATTCGTGGTTGAAAAGTAAATTCTGGAATGTTACTCCGCCGTATTGGATGGAATACTATGCTCGATTCCCCTGGAATTCAGTATGGACGCTAAATATTGATGATTCTTTTGAGTCCGCGTATAAAGACGCGGCAGGTCCGAGTTCACGTACTCTCCGTGTGTTGAACTGGGACGACGAATATAGTAGATCGAAAAATCTCGACGTTATTCATCTTCATGGTTTGGTTGACAACGAAAAAACTCGTGAGCTTGTTTTTTCATTGTCCGAATATGCAGGTTCGGCCGTCGTTAGGGCCGCGTGGCCACTTAACTTCCGTGATTCTTATGGAAATTCTCCTTTCGTAATTCTCGGTGCGAGGTTGAGGGATGAGCCCGATATCGAAGCGGTTATTGCTAGACGAAACCCGGCCAATGACGCGCCAAGCTTCTACGTGTCCCGTACGATTTCTGAAGGGATGCGCGATGATTTGGAGCGCTGGGGGCTAATTCCAATTGAGATGACGGCTGAAGACTTTGTGATGCAGTGGAGTGAACTTACAAAACTGGATTTGGAAAGACCAGTAGACAACGAATTCGAAGTTGGTCTAAGAGTTGGCCAACAATTCATTGAACTCAATAGTTACAAAAAGATGGGGAAGCAGAAAGATCATGATTTCTATGGTGGTGATGAACCGTCGTGGTCTGATGTTCTTCAAGAGCTTCCCGCTGAACTGGAGTGGGTTACTGACGCTAAAAGTAAATGCGGTGATCTAGGCACTAGGTTGAGGACAGCGTCCGTAATCGCGTATTCTGGAAGACGTCTTTCAGGAAGATCGACCGGCTTATTGCAGATCGCCTACTATTTGCACAAGACCGCATGGCGAGTTTTTTACTTTCGCAGCGAAGAAAGAATTGATATTGAGGCAATTATTTCCTATGCCGGAAATGGTAGAGAAGTAGCCTTAATGTTTGATGGGATAGCGGATATAGTCGATGACGTAAACGAGCTGATAACTCGCGCGCGGGCCGCTGATTTGAAAATTGTCTGTATAGCAGTTGAGGATACGAAACGAGTGGCCAGTATCCTAGGTCGTGTTGAACCCGCCTACCTTGCCTATAACCGTGTACACGCAATTCGGAGTAGGCTGAGTGGCAGCGATTCCACGCAGATCATCAAAAAGCTCGATAGCTATGGTCGGCTTGGCATTTTAGAAGGACAAACCCCTGCGACGCAGAATAAGCATTTCCGTGGGAAAGAGTTATTCGACGCCATGTCGAGGGTTGAGAATGCGCCAGGGTTTGGTCGTCGAGTAGGTGAGCTGCTAACCGGCATTGTTTCTAATGCAACACTTGAGATTGTACTGATTGCATCCTACGCCTCCTATGTGGATAGAAAACTGATTATCGTGGATGCCGCCCGCATGGTGAGTATGGATACGGATGACCTGATAGCGCTCGTTGAGAACGATGAGCATTTGGGGTCGTTGTTAACCACGGACGGCCTTCAGCTTCGCACTCGTCATCGTTGGATGGCATTGGACCATGTATTGGCACGATTAGGAACGCCGAATGCGCTGGCCGCGATAAGTCGAGGAATTCGACGAGTCGGGCCCAGGCTTAATCAGTCGAGCTATCGTGAGCGTAATGCAACGACGATGCTTGTTGGGTCAATGATGCAGCATAAGAATTTGGACAACTATTTTCATAGCGATGATCTGGACGAGTGGTATTCGGGGCTCATCGACGTTTTTGGTCAGTGGAGTGGGCACTACTGGGAACAACGTGCGATTCAAGCCCGGAGGGCTTCAAATGTCGACGTGGGACTTTTGGCCAAAGCTGAGTCATTTGCAATGCGTGCTAAAGAATTCTTGCCGGATACTTATAGGTACACGACTCTTGGGACTGTCCTCATGGAAAAGGCCGCACGGGCTGATGTTGACGTCCACGTATACTTCGAACGAGCCGAGAGTGCATTTCTGACTGCAGCGGAGCGCGACAGGGACTTATCTTCCAGTTTTGTGACTTGGAATGCCTACCTTCAATTTGCGCTTTATGTATTGGAGCGACTTAAAAAATCAATAATCGATGAGTCTTCCGCTGAGGGCGTCCATGACCTTTATGAAAAGGTTAAGGTGGCGTGGATGCATCGGTATAATATGGTCAGGTTGATTGCGGAATCCAACGATGATACATCTGAATCTTTAGAACGTTTACGCTCTAAATTTGATTCAATAGTTTATTGAATCTTGAATGCCCTAGATAGTAATTCGATTTTTTTGCTCGTATTTAAGGTCAAGAAGAGATGCTCTAGCCTATCGGTTGAGAACTGTGACTGGGGGCTGGATGTTGCGTGCGCCTCGGGTTTAGGCTCAGGAATATGAAATGGGATCCGACGAAATACACTGAATTCTCCGATTACCGTGGCCGACCATACAAGGATTTGCTGGGGCAGCTGGTCGCGGTTGATGCGTCGAAGATCATCGACCTGGGGTGCGGCCCGGGAAACATGACCCGGCTGCTGGCCCAGCGCTGGCCGCAAGCGCAGGTCACGGGCCTTGATTCCTCGAAGGAGATGATCTCCAAAGCCACCGAGAACGAGCACGAAAGCAACCTTGATTTCGCGCTCGCCGACGCCACGGCGTGGAACCCTGATGCCGACACGGACCTGCTATTCTCCAACGCAATGCTGCAATGGCTTCCGGGGCACCGCGAGCTGCTTGATCGATGGCTGAACAAGCTGAAGCCCGGTGCGAACGTGGCCATCCAGGTCCCGGGCAACTTCGGCTCTCCGTCGCATGCGGTGATGCGCGCAATTGCCGACAGCCCGAAGTGGTCAGGCAAGCTGGCAGGGGTGCTGCGCCACGACGACGTGGTGGGCGAGCCAGATGAATACCAGCGGATCTTCCTGGAGGCGGGGTTCCAGGCTAATGTCTGGGAAACCACCTACCATCAGCTGCTCGCGGGGGAGGACCCGATCCTGAACTGGGTTCGCGGGACGGCGCTGCTGCCCATTCGCCACACGCTCAGCGACGAAGACTATCGGGAGTTCGAAAACGACTACCGGGCCGAAGTCTCCACGCACTACCCGTCATTTGCTTCGCAGGACGGTACCGTCCTGACGAACTTCCCGTTCCGCAGGATTTTCATGATCGGGCACAAACTCGGCTGACTCGCTCCAGGACCGGCAACGGGATAGCCGTGGGGGCGCGCTGCTTCAGCGGACGGTTCCCGGGGTGTGCCTTTGCACCAGTCGCGGCAGCACATGGACGCAGACCAGGACGACCAGGGTGCCCAGCGCCGCCCCGGAGAAGACGTCGTGGACGAAGTGGGCGCCTACGCCCACGCGGGAGAGGGCAATGAGCAAGACGGCAGGTATCGCGTACATGGCCAGCTTCGGAAGGGCCAGCGTGCAGGCTGCGGCAATGCCCGCGGCGACGACCGAATGGTTGGACGGCCAGGACCAGTCGCCTGCCTCCGGGCAGGCCACCGCGGTGACGGCATCCAGGGCGCGGCAGGGGCGTTCTTCGGTAACCAGAATCTTGGCCAGTTCGCTCAGGCCATAGGCCGCTACCGCGCCAATGGCGCCTGGAACCAGGCGCCAGAACGCAACGCGGTCACGGAACCAGCAGTGGACTGCGAGCGTGCAGGCTCCGGCCATCAGCAGCATGAGCAAGGTCTCGGAAAAGAACACAGCTGCCGCGGAGAGCTGCGCTGACTGCGCAACTGTTCCTGAAATCCCCAGATACAAGGCATCACGCACCGGATAGGCGGCCATCGCCATCAACGCGAGGACCGCAATGAAGATGGCTGGCCGTGAAGGGGTGATGGCGATTCGTGCGGGGGAGGGAGAATTCACAGTGGAGATTATACGGATCTGATCCGGCTGCAGGCACCAGAAGTAAGAAGAGCCTCTGCCAGAGGAGGCTGGTGCCAGCGGCACGTCAGCCGCTGGCAACGCAGCCAGGGGCTACCACCCGCGTTCGCGCCACAGCTCCAAATTCGGGCGTTCCGCCCCCAGCGTCGTCGAATCGCCATGCCCCGGCAGAACCTTGGTTTCGTCGGGGAACCGGCCGAAGATGCGTTCGGAGACGTCTGTGAGCAGCGATAGGAACCGCTGCGGATCCTTCCAGGTGTTGCCCACGCCTCCGGGGAACAAGCTGTCGCCGCTGAGGACGACTGGCTGCCCGGAGGAATCTACCAGCGCATAGCCGATCGAACCTGGCGTATGCCCGCGCAAGTGGATCGCCTCGATGGTCACATCGCCCAGCTTCAGCTGGTCGCCGTGATTCAGCGCATGGTCGATCTTGACCCCGGATTCTTCAGCGATGCCGGCCACGTCGTCTGCACCGGCGTAGGTTGGCACCGGGTACTTCTCCACGGCGTCGGCCAGCGCGCGCACGTGGTCCCAGTGCTGATGCGTCGTGGCGATGCCGATAATGCGCGGATCGCTGGCGTCTTCACTGGCTGCCTGGATGAGCCGCTCGATGGCCTGCATGTCATCCGCCGCATCCACCAGCAGCTGCTCGCCGGTCTTCCGATTAGTCACCAGGTACACGTTGTTTGCCATGTCGGATACAGATACCCAACGGACGGTCACATCGTTCAGTAATAGTTCGTTCATGCAACCAGACTACGGTGCAGATCCCGGCTAACGCGATAGGCTCGGGTAAATACCAATCGAAGTCCAAAGGATGGAGCGCAGGATGACCGAACTGGAATTCATCAAGATCGAACCGAACTCGGGCGTGGCACCGTATCAGCAGATCCGCGAGCAGATCCTCGCTGCGATCGCCGAGGGCAAACTTGCTCCGGGCACCAAGTTGCCGTCGGTTCGCGCATTCTCCAGTACCCTCAACCTTGCGGTGAATACCGTCGCCAAGGTCTACAAGGAACTTGAGCTGCAGGGTGCCGTTGTCACCCGCGGCCGTCATGGAACCGTGGTCCAAGCTGCGGAGAATCGTGCTGAGCAGGAAGTCAGCGACGCGGCCGCCGACCTGGCCCGCATCGCCCAACTTTGGTCGGTCGACGAATCAACCGCGGTAAAGTACCTTCGCGCGGCGTTCAGCTCCTTGCCAAGGTAGCTCCGGGCGGCTCTGGAACTGATTCCGGGATCCAGCGGCAGGTGGAGCCTGATGAACGCGAGACGGGATAGGGGCATTCATTCCGGCACCAACCCTACGGCGATTAGCTGGCAAGGGAGCAGGACTCGGAACCTGGGGGGCACCTAACTCCAACAGACGATACCTGACTAGCACGGACCCACCATCGAGCGGGGACTATCCGCGAACCCGCCGCAATCCAAACCTGTGGGCCGTTCGGCGGGGACCTGCTGGAGCTGGCCCGCAAAAAGTGGCCGTTGGCGATAGCTGCGGAGATTGCCGACTGGAGCCTGGGAAACTAGGCCAACGCGCTGCGCCGGGCCGATCCTGCCTGCACGGTCCGCGCCTACGCGGACGCCTTCTGGCATCGCTCGGCATTGTGAGTATGTGCGCTCCGCTTCTCGGTCCAGACCCCCTAAGTCGCCCAAGCGAGTGGGAGCTCTAGAACCCAGGAATGCTGAATTGAAAGGAATGCCATGCGCGTGGGCGAGAATGTTCTGGATCATCTGCTCGATGCGAAGCATGCCCAATGCCGTGGAACACGTTGGGGTAGTCCACTTCATGGAAATGAGGCGACACCGGTGGGCAGGCCTCAGCACAGGATCAGGAAACCTGGCTCGTGAAATGATGGCGTTATGCGGTGTATTGCTGAATCACTGCCGGGATGGCAGTTAACATCGAGAAGAGCGCCAAGGCGGCAATGGCGTATCCAACCACGAGCGCAACGATTGCCAGCCAGCGGCCGCGTCCGCCGCGCAGGGCGATCTGGCTTAGCGCGACGTGGCCTGCGCCCACTGCCAAGATGGCCAGACCTGAATTGCCAAGGAACCACAGGCTCAACACGGCAAAGGTCACGAGGGTCAGGGCTGCAACGGAGAACTTGTTGATCGGTGCCGTATCCGCGAGTGGCAGGACTCTTTGCGTTGGCATGCGTTTCCTCCATCGATTGCTGTTACGACGGAGTCTGGATGTTTCGGCACTCGAAAGGCGAGAGTGGCCAGAAGATAAGTAGGATTCATGAGCTTCGGATCATCAGTATTGGCCGGGCAGTGGTCGTCCGGTTTGATATTTCGAACTGGTCTAGGTGGGTACGGCCAGGGGAACTCGCTGCGGGGCACGAGCGCGGACTGATTGTGGATGGCTTAGATGCATGAACGGATCACAAACGAATGATGCTAGTTTTTGGCTCATGAAAGATGACCAAAAGGTGCTGGACTACCTCGCCCAGCTGAAGGATCAGGTTGGGAAGGTCATAATAAATTTGCCGAAGGAAATTAGCTCTCAAGTCTACGTTTGTAAGCACCATATTCACATAGATCTTCAAGGTCCCAGGCTTAGTGTCTTCACACTGGTACTGGGCGGTGAAGCACCGGAACTCGTCTACGATGGGCGGTATATAGGATTTCGAACGATTCCCGCAGGCTTGGACGAAGTCATGGAATTTACGGAAGAAACGATCGATGACGTTGCGACTTTTGTCCTGAGCACGAAACCGCTATTAGCTCATAAAAGCTCCGTCTTTCGACGCGCTTTTATCTGCATACCGAGCAATCACGGACCGGAGTGGAAACTCAAGCAGTTCAGTTAACGCATTGGCGACTGGGAACATTATCCGGGGTGGTCAGCAGTACTGCCTATTGTCCTCCGGTCTGTGCCGTCCAAACGTGAAACTCTGTGCCAGGTGCTCATTTCCATCCGAGTATGCTCAGGATTACCTTGCGGGCGACGCGTTGCTGGCACTTGAACTGATCCGGGATTCCGTCGCGTACTAGAATGAGGCCATGGTTTCTATCCGCACAGCCGTTGATACCGACTATCCTTCTCTACTTGCGATTTGGCGCCGCTCAGTCGAGGCTACACACGAGTTCTTGACGCCAGCGGATATCGACTCCATTGAACCGGACGTAGCAAAATATTTGCCTCAGATGTCCGATTTGCGCGTAGCCGAAGAAGTTGGGCAACCGATGGGGTTCATCGCGATCGAGAACGACATTGTTGAGATGCTGTTTGTTGATGCTTTCGCACAGGGTCGTGGGATTGGGAGCGCCCTGCTTAATTCGGTCGTCACCGGCCGTGAATCCGTACGAGTCGACGTCAATGAACAGAATCCATCGGGACGAAACTTCTACGCCGCAAAGGGATTCACGCAGATAGGTCGGTCCGAAACCGACGGTGAGGGCCGAGCGTTCCCAATTCTGCACCTCGTGAGCACATAGGCACATTGACCACAAAGCTATCCGGGGCACATCCACACCGTCCCATATGGCTGTCCTTTAAACGAGCGCCCGCAAGAGGAACGCTTAGGGGAGAGTGAGAAAATCAATATGGGTGAGGCACGTTGACGGTGCCAGGCCTCGCTTTCGCAAGGCATGACACCGCCGCTATTCTCTTAGGGCAATTCGCGGAACCCAAGCCGTTTATATAGAGCCAGCGCAGAACCAGACGTTCCCTCGCCAATCCGCAGACTTAAAGTGTTAGCACCATTCTTCTTACATGCAGCCATGGCAGCGGTAATCAAGATACGGCCCAGTCCATGCCCCTGGTGCTGGGGATCAACGAAAAGGTCGATGATGAACGGGCCGGCTAAGTCTTCATCCCAGATCGATACTTCGACAACAAAAATCGCCCCAATCGGCGTATCTTGGTGCAACGCGACAAAACAAGCATTCTCGACGAGCTGCCCAAACTCGTGGGCAAATGTTCCTCCCATTTCTGCTTGCGCTTCTGCAAGAGTTCCCGCCGCAATGCCAGGTGGGTATGCTGCAAAATACGCATCAGCTAGCGCTGTTAAGGATGATGATTCCGCATTGCAGATACCTGCGTTTGAAAAATCAGTGGGATTGAAATGTGAGTGCTGAAGGTCAGCTTGTAGAACATCAGAGGGCATGACAAATCCATTCGTTGGTTTTCTGAACTAGTTGAGGGGAAACCTTATGAATGGATCATGATTCGAATCTACCACCGATAAATCATTGATCGACCGGAGTTTGTCCAATATTTGACGGGTTGAGAAGGCATGGTTGCCTATCAAAGGAACCCTACCGTCGGCCTGTTCACTAGCGGAACGTCCGCATGGGAAACCTCTAACGGTGATGTTTCGATACCTGCGAGGTAAGCTCACAATATGTCTCAGACTGACCCTTCATTGGAACTGATTCCCGCTCCTGGCACTGTTGTGGAACTCGTCAGAAAATTGGTCGACGAGCCTCGGCCAGGATGCGACGAAGAACGCGAAAATCTCTTTGCACGCCTTGGATTCACATCTGGGGACCGGTCCGAGTTGGTGAATGATGAATCGCCCCACCAGATAACCGAGCTGGATGTCGACCTCGGTGGGCAACCCCTCGGTTCATGGGACACGTACAACGGCCAGTTTCTAGGCTTAACCCTCCACCTTTACAGCACTCAAGAATCCGGTGATCCAGGTGCTCAAAGCGGATTCCATGAACTACGGATCCAGCTCACCGAACTCTTCGGAAAACCAGAGCACCCGTGGGACGGCGAAGAGACGCCTCCCTGCATTTGGAATGCCAACGGTTGGACGATCACTACGCACCTCTTTAATCGTCGGGACAGCAGCGTGATGTTGAGCGTGGCCGATACGGCCCTATCCGCCGTTGCAGAGGCCGACGCAATCTCCGGATAGGCAATCGCAGACAGTCCTTGAAGGGCGCATCTCCTGGGAAGCAGACAACCTGTTGCGCATGCGGCGTATGGAGGCGTCCTGTAAGTGGGGTGTCTGGCTTGGGAATTGCCGGTCCCGTTTGCCGGTCTGTTAGAGGAGCTCCCGTAACAGGGATCGTTACTGGGATGTTTTCCCTGCACCTTGCCGCGCGTGTTGTTCTTCAAGGAGCACAAGGGCTTTTTCGCTCGCATTCCTGATCCGATTCAACGCGCCAATGATGCTTATGCTCGCGAAGAGATTAACGAGAACTAGAACAACGAGCAGCCAGGTGTTTTCCATGCCGCGACTCTTCCAGATCTTTTCACCGGTGTCTATCGAGGACGCTCAGCACTGCGGAGAGGAACAATCAGGTCAAATCAAGCATGCGTTCTAGTCACCGAACGCTCAACGGGACAGGTGGAGAGCTGTTAAGGGGTCCTTGATAGTGCCACGTTTTCGTTGCCACCCACGAAGTGCAAGCCACGGCTTTATTTGATCCATTGTTGTATGGTTCCTAGTGCAAAAACGGCAAAGAAGAAGGAGCAAACCCAGAAGGCGAAGAGAACCCAGTTTCTAAAGAACTTGCTTTCCTGTGAACCGGTTCGTTTGCGGTCTCGACGTTCCCATTCGAATATTCCGAGAAATAACAAGGCCAGGAGCAAGGTGATGACGGCTGCGGTTAGCAAGGTGATCCTTCTTTCGGCTGACCTGAATATTAGGCTTTTATGTTCAGATTAGTATTCAGTTGAAATGCCCGTGTGGCTAGTAACGACACGTGTGCTCGTGAAAGTGCAACCAAAATGTCGGTACAACCAACGTGTGCTCGACATTCACTATGTGTCGGATTCAAGGGACCTTGATGATTTCTCTTCCATATCCGGGAAACATGTCTAACCATTTACGGGAATACTGTCCCACGTAAAGTGGCCGTTATGTATAAGTCAAGGACACTCCGGAAGCATCTTCGAATAGTCAAACAAGTTCGAGACGCGGGTATTCCAGACCAAGGGTGGGGCCCAACAACGCAAAGTCTCGAAGCTGGGAGACGAGAATTCTATGGGATTGCTCTATCCGACACTTGGGCGCAAACGCGAGTTCTCATTTACTTCTATTCCGACGAAAAGACGCAGTTACCGGGTTCCTTTGAGCTCCGTTTGATAGACCCTCAAGGAAGAGAAGTGTCTGAATTATCGGACAATTTTTCCAGTGGGGACATATGGTGGGTGACTGAGTTCGAGCATCTTATTTCTTCCCTGGGTCCAGGGAAAATCTTTTGGCTCGATCCTGTGGAGTCGTTCAGGCTGGCCTACGTGTGAGGATAAAAAGTTCCACTCGCAACAAGGAACGCCTGGATAACGACTCGCATTGCCATGGCGCAGGGCAACAAAACCTACGAGGCTAGGAGCCGAGATGTCGCTGGGTCTCACACGCTCGACGGGGTGGCATCCCGCGTGCATCTCTGGCCGTCCCGCAAGCCGGTCGTTCACCGGTGTGACTGCATTGGGTGTTCGTTGCCTTCTACAACGAGACAGTGCGCCCGCAAGGGGAACCCTCACCGGGATGGTTCGCCGCCACGCACTGACACGACCCCTGTTGCCAGGGTGGCTCACTTCTGCGCCGCGAACTAGAAATGAACCACCCCAGCAGTGGCGAGCTAAACAGCTACGCGTGCCTGATGGGTGCTAGTAGTTTGTGCCCATGGCTATACGCACTTCATCAAGGGTTTGGTTTGCCTCAAGGTTGGCTCGTTCGTTGCCCCGTTTACGGATCTCGCTGATGTATCCGGGGTCCTTGGCTAATTCTGACCGGCGCTCCCGGTAGCCTGCAAGGAAGTCGTTGACGGCCTCAGTTGTTAGCTGCTTCAGCGCACCACTTCCTGAATCCCCGATCCTTTCCGCAATCTCCTCTGGGGCCTCGCCCAGGCACAGTGCAGCAGTGGAAAGGAGCGCAGAGACCCCGGGGCGCGACTGGGGGTCGAAGGTGATCCTGCGTTCCGCATCGGTGGTGGTGCGCCGGATGACCTGGGCCGTCTCATCCGGTGACATGCCCAACGCAATGGCGTTCCCGTAGCTCTTGGACATCTTGCGCCCGTCAAGGCCCAACACCTCTGGGGTTGAGGTAATCAGCGCCTCAGGTTCCGGGAAAACCGTGTCGTAACGTTCGTTGAAACGACGGGCAATCAGCCGGGTCATCTCGATATGCGGCAGGTTGTCCTTTCCCACGGGGACTAGGTTCCCCTTGCAGAAAAGGATGTCCGCTGCCTAATGCACCGGGTAGGTGAGCAACAGCCCACTGAGGGCGCGTCCCGAGGCTGCCAGTTCCGCCTTCACCGTGGGGTTGCGATGCAGTTCAGCCTCGGTGACGAGGCTGAGAAACGGCAGCATCAATTGGTTAAGAGCTGGCACCGACGAGTGGGTGAAAATCGTGGTCTGCTCCGGGTCCATGCCCGCAGCGAGGTAGTCCAAGACGGCCCCGTGCACGAACTCACGCACGCGGGGCATTAGATCGCGGTCCGTGATCACCTGGTAGTCGGCCAGGATCACGAAGGATTCGACCCCGGACCGTTAGAGTCTCAAACGCTCCACAATACTGCCGAAGAAGTGCCCTAAATGTAGTGGTCCGGTTGGTCGTTCCCCCGTGAGGACCCGGTAGTTCTGGGGTGCATCGGCGATGGATTGAGTTAATTCGGTGGAGCGCAGTCGTGTTGTTGCAAATGAATTCATGGTGATTCCTCTATCTGAGCGTGGGAGGCTGCACAACACTGCGGATAGCGGAGAGAAAGTCTTCGCGGGCTGTTGTACAGCCCGCGGACATGATTGAACCGGCTGTTAGGACAGCCACCACCAAGACATGCAGTTAAGGTTCATGTTCCCAATACTAAGCCCCGTGGTCTCAGGAAATGAACCAATGACATGAGGTTATTTTCCACCAAGGCAAAGACAGGGCTTTCACATCCGCAACGGGAACCCTGACCGGGGCAATGCTGGCGAAACCACAGTGCCGCCCCCAGTAGGCGAGGGCCGTTAGGCTGTGGGGTGTAAGGCGGTTCCGTCGAGCAGAATCATGGCACGGTAGATGGTGTGGTGGATGGGGACCGGGACTCCGTGATGCTGCGCCAGCCGGACGACGGTGCCGTTTTGCTCCTCGAGTTCCGAGGAACGTCCTGCGGCCAAATCGCGTTGCATGGAGGCGGTGCTGTCCGGGCCGAAGGCATCGAATTGTGCCATCATCCGGGCCACGTCCGTTTCGCCCAGCTTCGCCCCGGCATGGCCGGCGAGCGTTGCAACCTCTCGCATGGCGTCTTCGACCAGGGCGCGGGTTTGCGGGTTGGTGCGGGTACGGCCAACCGGTTCGCGGCATAGTGCGCCGACCCCGCCGTAGGAGGTGATGAGCATGAATTTTCGCCACATGTCGGTGATGATGTCGGCCGAGACTTTTGTTGCGACTCCTGCTGCGTCCAGGGCCTTGGCTAGTTGCGTGGTACGGGGCGTGGTTGTTCCGTCGAGTTCGCCCAGGGTGATGGCCGGTTGCCCGCCAACGTGATGGACGGTGCCGGGTTGCTGGAGGTAGGAGATGATCATGGCGACCCCGCCTAGTGCGTGGCCCGGGCCGACCGCTTCGGTGATGCGTTCGGTGGCCGTGACGCCGTTTTGCAGCGGCAGGACAGCGGTGTTCGGCCCGATCAAGGCGTGTGCCCCGCTCATGGCTGCGGAGACTTGTCCGGCTTTGCAGGCCAGGATGACCGCGTCGCACGGGCCGATGGATTCTGCCGTGGTGCTGACACTGGCCAGTGGGGTAGTGAAGCCGGGACTCCCGTCCCCTGTGGTGACGGTGATCCCGTGGTCGGTGATGGGTGCGATGTGTCGTTCGGTGGCTAGCAGGTGTACTTCGGATCCGCTTTTGGCCAGTGCGGCGGCGAAGTATGCGCCGACGCCGCCGGCGCCGATGACTCCGATTTTCACAGTATTGCTCCTAATTGGTCGGGTTGGGGATGCTGTCCGGTGTCTTGGTCCTGGTGGCGCATGGCCTGGCCGGCCGGCACCAGATGTTGCACCCCAATGCGGACGGTAGCATCTTCATTCCCCTATTTGACGAGTCGTCCACCAATGGCTGGGAAATGGTAATATCCGGTCAGCACCCGTCTTTTAATGCATATAGGGAACGGCTACCGGGGCAGGGTGGGCCGAACGGGTCACCCTCGATGGCAGGTCGTCGAACGGGGTCTCAGATGCTGAGTGGAGAGCCTGGTCGCAGGTGGTACCCGTCTTTGACGTGTGAGTAGTCTCGTGCTGTTGTTACTAAGCCGGAATCGTCGAATGAAAGTACTGTGCACCCCGAAACCGTCATTGGTTTGTCCTGGATAAACATGACGACCCAGTACTCGACGGAGGCTGAACTTCCATCCACAAGTGGTTCACTGAACCATGTCTCTGCCGGTTTGGTTTCCTCCGCGAAGCATTCCTCCAGATAAGCGCGCAGGGCGCTAGGCCCGTGCAATGGCCTAAACATCGAGGCCCAGTGGTAACCGTCCTCAGCCTGCAGTTCGACAATTGCGTCTGCGTCCTTAAGCGGCCATGCCTTGGCCCATGTCCTCGCCCAGCGTTGTGAAGCTTCGATAGTTTGCATGTTAGTTTCCTCGTGACTTAGATGAGTGGTGGCCGCTGGTTTGTTCGAGAGGATGAGCAGCCCAGTTCCCATAAGACAGGCAGTCGTTTGCAATGATACTTTCGGCCGAGCGGATTTACAGCGTAGGTTCTTCTAGCTTAGCCCCGTGCTGATTTACTCACGTTTCGCCGTAAACAGGTCCTCTAGCGGAGCGCCCGTAAGGGGAACCTCAGCTGGTGCGCTGTTTCCGACACTGATAGTCGAAAGTAACTTGAGCGACAGGATTTGCCAGTAGCGTCCTGGTGCATGCTTGTACATTGGTCCCATGCGAGCCATTGAAACAGTTCACGCAGAACCACGCGACTCGGATGATTCGCCCTGCTATCGAGTCAATTTTTGGGAACAACCTCCTCCTGAGTATGGCTGGAACTTAGATGCTTTTGTACTGGTTGAAGTGCAGGACAGATCAGAGGCACTCCGTTGGGTGGAGGAGCACGCGAATGGGCGGCCCTTCGGACTGTTCGCAGAAATAGGTTCCAAGCCCGAGAAACAGCTCGGTGCTCCGCGAAAAGCATCTCTTGTACGTTTACTCGGAAACAATCCCAATTCCGGCTAAACCTGCGAGGGTCATTAACAATTGGCGTTCGGATCGCAGCGCTAAATAACGTTACGCGCGCTCCCAGCAGAGGAATGCTTAGCGGCCATCCTAATGGCATGTAGCGCGTTTTGTTCTCCGTACTCGGCAGTCCGTGCCTGATTACTGACGGAAATAAGGGTCACTGGCAGAAGGCGAGCCCGCCTCGGTTGGTTCCCACCCGTGAAGCCGAGCCATGCCTATTCCGCCTTCAAAGATGTATTCAACCCAGATCACGGCATAGCGGCCGTGGCGGTTTGCTTCTGCCCATGAGAGGACATCGACGATGCTCTCTGCGTTTTCTATGCGGTACTCGGAGCAGGCACGGTCTTCGTCCCAGAAATCTACCCGATACATGGGATCTGGATTTTCCTGACTGACGTATCGAGGATCAACGAGAGTCGCCTTGATTTTTTCTGCACTCATGCTCACAACCTATCCCGTTCGAGGATAAGCAGGTAGGAATTCCCGACCTGTCTCGTAAGCTGGTCGCGTACAGGAACACACCACGTGCTGGCTTGAATTGCAGAAGTTTCATGGATTCACAGGAAAGCCGGACGTTCCGTATGCCCCGTCCGGTGTATTGACCGGTGAGGGGGCGTGAAACGGAACGATCTGGCGCTACGTCATGATGTTGCTAATGCGGATTTAGCAGATGGAGGCTGCCGGTTGGGCGAACTCCAACGTTAAGTGCGGCAGGCTGGCAGAGGTCGGTGGATCTCGACCGGTTAGGTGATCCGGCAGCCAGCGTATTCGACCATAAAGCCCATCGGTTCCAGTCCGGAACAGCAGGCTTCCCGGAGGTTCGGCATAAGCCGGCGTTGAGGCAGCACACCAGCGGGGAACGCGGAAGCCGGCCAAGTCCATCCCGTGAGCGCGGAGTTCCAAGGGCAACCGCAACCTCGAATGGGAGGACGAGGTCCCGCCCTTGTTCTCAGCGTGGCCCGTTCACCGGTCGCCTTTTCGGACGAATGAACGAGCACGCATAGCGCTCGCCGTGCGCCGGATCGGGGCTTTGGAGAATTAACTGTGAGTTGCGTCCATTCGTACACGTATTCGAAGTAGTTTTCGATTAGTATGGCCTCGTGGCTATTTCATCGCAGAGTAAAAGAACTGATCTGACTCGCCTGGTCGTCAAGGGTGCACGCGAGCACAACCTGAAAAACGTGGACATTGATCTCCCGCGTGACGCAATGATTGTCTTTACCGGCCTTTCCGGTTCGGGCAAGTCCTCCTTGGCCTTCGACACCATCTTTGCCGAAGGCCAGCGCCGCTACGTCGAATCGCTCTCTGCCTACGCCCGCATGTTCCTCGGCCAGGTGGACAAGCCCGATGTGGATTTCATCGAGGGACTGTCGCCAGCGGTGTCCATCGACCAGAAGTCGACCAGCCGCAACCCGCGTTCCACCGTGGGCACGATTACCGAAGTGTACGACTACATGCGTCTGTTGTGGGCACGCGTGGGCCGTCCGCATTGCCCGATCTGCCACGAACCGATCTCCAAGCAGACTCCGCAGCAGATCGTCGACCAGCTGATGGAGCTACCGGAGAAAACCCGCTTCCAGATCCTCGCCCCGGTAGTGCGCTCGCGCAAGGGTGAATTCGTCGACCTGTTCGCGGAGCTCTCTTCCAAGGGCTTCGCCCGTGCCCGCGTTGACGGCACCACCATCCAGCTGAACGATCCGCCGAAGCTGGCCAAGCAGGTCAAGCACACCATTGAGGTGGTCGTCGACCGCCTGGCCATCAAGGAAGATGCCCGCCAGCGCTTGACCGACTCCATCGAAACGGCCCTGGGCATCGCCGAAGGCCGCGTGCTCGCCGACTTCGTGGACCTGGACGAGGATGATCCCCAGCGCGTGCGCGCGTTCTCCGAGAACCTGGCCTGCCCCAATGAGCATCCGCTGGCCATCGATGAGATCGAGCCGCGTACTTTCTCCTTCAATAACCCGTTCGGTGCCTGCTCGGCCTGTTCCGGCATCGGCACCAAGCTGGAAGTCGATGAGCACCTGATCGTTCCGGACGGCGAGGTCACCTTGGCCGAGGGCGCGATCGCCCCATGGTCGCTGGGCAAGGCCACCACCGAATACTGGAACCGCTTGATCGAAGGCCTGGGCCATGAGTTGGGCTTCACCATGGACACCCAATGGCAGGACCTGCCGGCTGCTGCCCGCGAAGCGATCCTGAACGGCAAGGACCACAAGGTGGTCGTGCAGTACAAGAACCGCTTCGGCCGCGAGCGCAAGTACTCCACCGGCTTCGAGGGCGTCATCTCCTACGTGCACCGCAAGCACCAGGAAACCGAATCGGATCACGCCCGCGACCGCTACGAGCAGTACATGCGCCAGATTCCGTGCCCTACCTGCGGCGGCGCGCGCCTGAACCCGGCGTCGCTCTCGGTATTGGTGGGCGGGCGTTCCATCGCTGAAGTTGCCGCCATGGACCTGCGCAGCGTCGCGGAATTCCTCTCCACGATCGTGCTCACCGCGCGAGAGGCGCAGATCGCCGCGCAGGTGCTCAAGGAAATCGACGCGCGCATGAAGTTCTTGCTGGACGTCGGACTGGAGTACCTGACCCTGGAACGCGCTGCTGGCACCTTGTCCGGCGGCGAGGCGCAGCGCATTCGCCTGGCTACCCAGATCGGTTCGGGCCTGGTGGGCGTGCTCTACGTTCTGGACGAGCCGTCCATCGGCCTGCACCAGCGCGATAACCGCCGCCTGATCGACACCCTGCTGCACCTGCGATCGCTGGGCAACACCCTGATCGTGGTGGAGCACGACGAAGACACCATTGCCGAAGCCGACTGGATCGTGGACATCGGCCCGGGCGCCGGTGAGCACGGCGGCGAAGTGGTGCACTCCGGATCCCTGGAGGGCCTGAAGCAGAACACCAAGTCGCTGACCGGAGACTACCTTTCGGGCCGCAAGCAGATCGACATCCCGTCCAAGCGCCGCAAGATCGACAAGGAGCGCAAGCTCAAGGTGGTCGGTGCCAACGAGAACAACCTGCAGAACGTGTCGGTGGAGTTCCCGCTGGGCGTGCTGACCGCGGTGACCGGCGTGTCCGGCTCGGGCAAGTCCACCCTGGTCAACGACATCCTGTACAAGGTGCTGGCCAACAAGCTCAACGGCGCCAAGCAGGTGCCCGGCCGCCACACCCGCGTGCAGGGCCTGGAACACCTGGACAAGGTGGTCCACGTTGACCAGTCGCCGATCGGCCGGACCCCGCGTTCGAACCCTGCGACCTATACCGGCGTGTTCGACCACATCCGCAAGCTGTTTGCGGAGACCAATGAGGCGAAGCTGCGCGGCTACCAGCCGGGCCGTTTCTCCTTCAACGTCAAGGGCGGACGCTGCGAATCCTGCTCGGGTGACGGCACGCTGAAGATCGAGATGAACTTCCTGCCGGACGTCTACGTGCCCTGCGAGGTCTGCCAGGGCGCCCGCTACAACCGCGAAACCCTGCAGGTGCTGTACAAGGGCAAGAACATTGCCGATGTGCTGGATATGCCGATTGCCGAAGGCGCCGAGTTCTTCAGTGCCTTCACCCCGATCGCCCGCCACCTGCGCACGCTGGTGGACGTGGGTTTGGGCTACGTGCGCCTGGGTCAGCCGGCAACCACCCTCTCCGGCGGCGAGGCCCAGCGCGTGAAGCTGGCTGCGGAACTGCAGAAGCGTTCCAATGGCCGCTCCATCTACGTCCTGGACGAGCCGACCACCGGTCTGCACTTCGAAGATATCCGCAAGCTGCTCAAGGTGCTGCAGGGATTGGTCGACAAGGGCAACACCGTGTTGACCATCGAGCACAACCTGGATGTCATCAAGTCGGCTGACTGGGTCATCGACCTCGGCCCGGAAGGCGGCTCAGGCGGCGGCACGATCCTGGCTGCTGGCACCCCGGAAAAGGTGGCCAAGGTGAGCGAATCGCACACCGGGAAGTTCCTCTCCGAGATCCTGTAATGCCTGGCGGAGAATGTTCGACATATGCGATTTCAGTTATGGATTGCTAACCCGCGTCCGCTTCATGGGAAGATGGCTAGGTGAATATGTCGGTAACAAGTGTGCTCTTCGATCTGGATGGGACCCTCGTGGACCCTGCCGGTGCCATAACTTCGGGTATCCGCCACGCGGTCACCTCCCATGGTTTGGCCGATCCGGGCGAAGCACGAGTTGAAGCGCTGGTAGGCCCGCCCCTCCAAATCGGGCTGCGTACGCTTGACGGCGTCACCGACGAGAACATCGACTCCATCATCGCGGCCTACCGCGCCCGCTATGCCGAGGTGGGCATGGCAGAATCCGTGATCTACCCGGGCATTGTGGCGCTCCTGGACGCGTTGCGCGCGGCCGGGATCTACGTCGCAGTGACCACGGCCAAGCCCATCAACATTGCGCGCCAGCTCATTGCACGCAAGGGGCTGGATGAGCATCTCGATGTGATTCACGGCAACGCGGATGAGCACGGGAGCATGGGTTCGAGCAAGACGCACATTGTCGCTGAAGCTTTGGAGCACGGGCAGCTGGACCCGGCGAGCAGCGTCGTTGTGGGTGACCGCTACTACGATTGGGATGCCGCCCGCGAGAATTCGGTGGCTTCGGTCGGCGTCGCGTGGGGCTTTGCCCAGGACGATGATGAACTGCAGCAGGCAGGCGCAACTGTGGCGACAACCCGGGACCTTGCTGAGCTCCTGCTCGGAGCACAGCTGGCAAACACGCTGAACCTCGACGATGACCTCATGCAGGAAGGTGCAAAGTAGATGAGCATCTACACCATGACCCGTTCGTCGATTCGGGGCGTCATCCACGGTGTATGCCGTGCGGAAGTGACCGGGCTTGAGAACGTTCCCAAGGAAGGCGGCTTCATTGTCGCCTCCAACCACCTGTCATTCTTCGACTCCTTGATCATTCAGGCGCTGACCCCGCGCGACGTGGCGTTCTTCGCCAAGGCGGAATACTTCACCACCCCGGGACTGAAGGGCAAGGTGATGAAGACCTTCTTCGAATCCGTGGGATCCATTCCGGTGCAGCGTGGCGAACAGGCAGCTTCGGTTGCCGCCCTCGATTCCCTGGTGGAAATCGTCGAAGGCGGCAAGGGCATCGGCATCTACCCCGAGGGCACTCGCTCGCGCGATGGCAAGTTGTACCGCGGACGCACCGGCGTGGGCTGGCTGGCGCTGACCACCGGTGTACCAGTGGTGCCGGTGGGCTTGATCGGCACGGAGAAGCTGCAGCCTGCTGGTTCAAAGGGTTTCCGTCCTGCCAAATTCCATATCCACTATGGCGAGCCGCTGTACTTCGACCAGCTCGGACGCAAGCACCCGTTGCCGCAGCGCCGCCAGGCCACGGACCGGATCGTTGATGCGATTGCCGAGCTTTCCGGCCAGGAACGCGTCGATTCCTACAACCAACTGCCACCGGACGCGAAATAGACCATGGCTGATCCGGCAAGTTACCGTCCGAGAACTTCGGACATTCCCACGAAACCGGGCGTGTACCGTTTCCGCGATGAACACGGCCGTGTCATCTACGTTGGCAAGGCCAAGGTCCTGCGCAACCGCTTGACCTCCTACTTCGCCAATCCTGACCGGCTCACGCCCAAAACCCGGGCCATGGTATTCACCGCCGGCAGCGTGGAGTGGACCGTGGTGGGTTCCGAATTGGAAGCGCTGCAGCTGGAGTACTCCTGGATCAAGGAATACAATCCCCGGTTCAATATTGTTTTCCGTGATGACAAGACCTACCCGTACCTTGCTGTCACCTTGAACGAAAAGTACCCGCGCGCCCTGGTCATGCGCGGGGACAAGCGCAAGGGCGTGAAGTATTTCGGGCCGTTCTATCCGGCCAAGGCCATCCGGGAAACCCTCGATACGCTGTTGCGGGTCTTTCCTGTGCGCAGCTGTGCGCCGGGCGTGTTCAAGCGTGCCGAAGCATCGGGTCGCCCTTGCCTCTTGGGGTACATAGACAAATGCTCGGCGCCTTGCGTGGGGCGCATCAGCGAAGAAGACCACCGTCAACTGGCTGATGACCTATGCACCTTCATGAGCGGTGAGGCTACTAAGTTCACCAAGGCCCTGACAGCCAAGATGCAAGAGGCGGTGGCAGAACTCGAATACGAGAAGGCCGCCCGCTACCGCGATGACATTGCGGCACTGAACAGAGTTTTTGAACGCAACGCCGTGGTCCTTGATGACCGTACCGAAGCTGATATCTTCGGCATTCATGGCGATGAATTGGAAGCCGCCGTGCAGGTATTCCATGTCCGCGACGGCCGTATCCGTTCGCAACGAGGCTGGGTCGTCGAAAAGGTTGCGGATACCACCGGCGCTGAATTCGTCGAGCAGCTTCTCACCCAGGTCTACGCAGATCACGCGGACCGGATTCCCAAGGAAATCCTGGTTCCGACTCTGCCCGAAGACATTGAGGATGTCACGACCTGGCTCACTGAGCTGCGCGGTTCCAAAGTCTCCTTGCGCGTCGCCCAACGCGGCGACAAGGCGGCACTGGCATCCACCGTCGTGGAGAACGCCGAACAAGCGCTGCGCCTGCACAAATCGAAGCGAGCAGGTGATATCACCACGCGTTCGCTGGCGATGCAGGAACTGCAGGATGCACTGGGAGCCGAACAAGCACTGCTTCGCATCGAATGCTATGACGCGTCGCATACCCAAGGCACCAACGTGGTTGCTTCCATGGTGGTCTTTGAAGATGGATTGCCCAAGAAGAGCGAATATCGAAAGTTCTCCATCACCGGTGATGCAGCACGCGATGATACCGCCAGCATGTACGACGTGATCTACCGTCGCTTCAGCCGCTATCTGAAGGAGAAGATCGACCCCAAGAGCTTTGCAACCGGGGAAATGAATGAAGAAACCGGTGAGCAGGAAAAGAAGCGATTCTCCTACCCGCCATCTCTGGTGATCGTTGACGGCGGACCGCCCCAGGTGGCCGCGGCGCAGAAGGCCATGGACGACCTGGGAATCGATGACATTCCAGTGGTCGGCCTGGCTAAGCGCTTGGAAGAACTGTGGCTGCCCGACGATCCGTTCCCGGTGATCCTGCCGCGTGCCTCAGCTGCCCTGTATTTGGTGCAGCGGCTTCGCGACGAGGCGCACCGTTTTGCGATCAACTTCCACCGCGCCAAGCGTGCTAAATCCATGATCGCCTCGGATTTGGACGCGATCCCGGGGCTGGGCAAGTCCAAGCAGGCTGCCCTGCGCAAGCACTTCGGGTCGATGAAGAAGATCCGTGCGGCGAGCATCGAGGAGCTGATGGACGTGCCAGGAGTCGGTGAAAAACTTGCGACTTCCATCAAAGAGTCCCTAGAAGACGCTTCATTAACCGGTGTGAATATGACTACAGGCGAAATTGTCGACTAGCCTTGTGATATGACCGCTGAGTATGAAGCAGTAAAACCCCCTGAGTCCGAACTCGTGATCGTAACCGGCATGTCAGGTGCCGGTCGCACCACAGTCGCGCATGCTCTGGAAGACCAGGGCTGGTACGTAGTGGAGAACCTTCCACCGGCCATGCTTGGACCCTTGACGGAGATGATGAGCCGTTCGCAGGGCTCCATCCCGAAGATGGCTGTCGTGATGGACGTGCGCTCCAAGGAAATGTTCCCGGAAATCCGCGATGCCTTGGCGAACCTGACAGCCAGCGGGGTGAAGTTCCGCCTGGTCTACCTCGACGCCAGCGACGAGGTGCTGATCCGCCGCTTCGAGCAGGGTCGCCGGCCGCATCCGCTGCAGGATGACGGCCGCATTGTCGACGGCATCAAGCGCGAACGCGGGATCACCGATCAATTGCGTGAAGCTGCCGAAATCATCTTGGATTCCACGACCATGTCGGTGCACGACCTGGCACGTGCAGTCAACGAACTGTTCAGCGAATCCGGGCCGATCATCCTGCGCATCAACGTGATGAGCTTCGGGTTCAAGTACGGCCTGCCCGCTGATGCCAACTACGTGGCAGATGTCCGTTTCATCCCCAACCCCCATTGGGTACCTGAACTGCGCCCGCAGACAGGCAAGGACAAAGAAGTGTCGGACTATGTGCTGAGCCAGGAAGGCACGAGCGAGTTCATCGAGAACTACCTCAAGGCATTGGAACCGGTCTTTGAAGGTTACCGCCGCGAGAATAAGCACTACGCGACTATTGCCGTGGGCTGCACCGGCGGCAAGCACCGCTCGGTAGCAACCACCATTGAGCTGGGCCGGCGCCTGGCGCAGTTCCCGAACGTCAGGGTGAATATCAGCCACCGTGATCTGGGGCGTGAGTAGCCGCCATGGCCTTTGCTACAGGTCCGATCCCGATCCAGGGACTGACTCGAAGTGATGATTACCGCAACCCATCGGTGGTGGCCTTGGGCGGGGGACACGGGCTGTCCTCGTCGCTCTCTGCCCTGCGCCGTCTGACTACCGACCTCACCGCCGTAGTAACGGTGGCCGATGACGGCGGCAGTTCCGGGCGGCTTCGGGGATCCTTCGATGTGCTGCCCCCGGGAGACTTGCGCATGGCGCTGGCTGCGCTGTGCGACGACAATGACTGGGGCCGTACCTGGCGCGATGTCATGCAGTACCGCTTTGAATCGACCGAAAACGCCGACGAGCCATTGAACGGCCATGCCGTTGGCAATTTGCTGATCCTGGCGCTGTGGGAGTTGCTCGATAACCCGGTAGCTGGCCTGCGTTGGGCAGGTGCCCTGCTTGGCGCGCGCGGGCAGGTCCTGCCAATGAGCACGGTTCCGCTGTCCATCCATGGCGAGGTTCTTGAATCCGACCCGGTGAACGACACCTTGGTGCGTCGCCGAATCGATGGGCAGGCCAAGCTGGCTCGCGCCGGTTCCGGCGGCCTGGTTACCCACGTGTACCTGGAACCGTCCGATGCGCCGGCCTGCTCCGAAGCGCTGGAATCCATCGATCTGGCGGACTGGGTGATTCTCGGTCCCGGTTCCTGGTACACCTCGGTGCTCCCGCATCTGCTGCTGCCGGATATGCGCCAGGCCCTGGCATCGACCACGGCCAAGAAGCTGCTGACCATGAACCTGGCCTTTGATACGGCAGAGACTTCCGGGATGGACGCCGCGGCGCACTTGGAGGTGCTGGGACGTTACGCACCCGAGGTCAAATTCGATGCAATTATTGCCGACGAATCAAAGATTCTTAACAGGGATCGATTTGAGCTGGCAGCGCAAAAACTCGGTGCGCGTGTCTTTTTTAGTACAGTAGGAGTATCTGACGGTCGTGCTGTGCACGACCCGTTGCGACTAGCGGCGGCCTATCACGAGGTGTTTACCGCGATCGGGTCTTAGGAAGATCCAAGTAAGGGAGTTTGATTCATGGCATTGACGGCTTCCGTCAAAGACGAGCTGTCGCGGGTAGAGATTCGCAAGCCATCGGTCCGCAAGGCCGAGGTTTCGACCATGCTCCGCTTCAGCGGCGGGCTGCACATCGTCTCCGGACGAATTGTCATCGAAGCAGAAGTGGACCTCGCGGCGACGGCCCGGCGGTTGAAGATTGCTATCGGCGAGCTGTACGGCCACGATGCCGAAATCGTCATGGTTTCCGGATCGGGCATCCGCAAGGGGAGCCGCTACATTGTGCGTGTTTCCAAGGACGGCGAAGTGCTTGCACGCCAAACTGGCCTGCTTGACCAGCGCGGCCGGCCGGTACGCGGCCTGCCCTCGGTGATCGTCAACGGTTCCACCGCCGACGCTGAAGCTGTATGGCGCGGCGCATTCCTGTCCCACGGATCGTTGACCGAACCCGGACGCAGCTCCGCTTTGGAAATCACCTGCCCTGGGCCAGAAGCCGCTTTGGCGCTGGTCGGTGCAGCTCGCCGCCTGGGACTGACGGTCAAGGCGCGTGAAGTGCGCGGTGTGGACCGCGTTGTGATCCGTGATGGCGATGCCATCGCCCAACTGCTGACCCGCATGGGCGCTCACGATGCGCTCATGGTCTGGGAAGAACGGCGCATGCGCAAGGAAGTGCGCGCGACGGCGAACCGCTTGGCGAACTTCGACGACGCCAACCTGCGGCGCAGTGCCCAGGCAGCGGTAGCTGCCGGTGCCCGCGTTGAGCGTGCACTGGGCATCTTGGGCGACGAGGTTCCCGAGCACTTGCGCTATGCGGGACTGCTGCGCCTTGAGCACAAGCAAGCCTCCTTGGATGAGCTCGGCCGCATGGCCGAACCGCCAATGACCAAGGACGCCATCGCTGGCCGAATCCGCCGCCTTTTGGCTATGGCGGATAAAAAGGCGAGCGATCTGGGAATACCAGGTACGGAGTCCAGCGTTCCAGGAGATGAACTGGAACATTAAAATGTCCCCGCGGGAGCCCTCCCGCGGAGATTCAACCAATTGAGAAGATTGAGGAGAATCATGGCTGTTTATTCACTGCCAGAACTGCAGTACGACTACGCCGCACTGGAGCCGAACATCTCGGCTCGCATCATGGAACTGCACCACTCCAAGCACCATGCAACTTACGTTGCTGGCGCAAACTCGGCACTGGAGCAGTTGGCTGAAGCTCGCGAAAAGGGCGAATTCGGCAATATCCCTAAGCTGTCCAAGGACCTGGCGTTCCACCTGGGTGGCCACACCAACCACTCGATCTTCTGGAACAACCTGTCCCCAGAGGGTGGCGACAAGCCTGAGGGCGAGCTGGCAGCGGCCATCGACGACTTCTTCGGTTCGTTCGACGCTTTCCGTGGCCACTTCACCGCTTCGGCCATGAGCCTGCAGGGCTCGGGCTGGGCAGTGCTGGCTTACGACGCACTGGGCGGCCAGCTGGTCATCGAGCAGCTGTACGACCAGCAGGGCAACATCCCAGTGGCAACCACCCCGCTGCTGATGCTGGACATGTGGGAGCACGCCTTCTACCTGGACTACGTCAACGTCAAGGCTGACTACGTCAAGGCATTCTGGAACATCGTGAACTGGGCAGATGTCCAGGCTCGTTTCGAAGCTGCCCGCAACGGCGCAGCAGCGCTGATCCTTCCAGGTAAGTAAGACTTATCTGGTAAGTTAGCTCACATTCTGCGCTAATGTAGCGTAGTATGTTTCAAGTGTGTTGCGGATCCCGGCAATTCGTTGGGATCCGCAAGCACGGCACAACGGAGTGTCCTCTTAAAGAAGGCCACCTCCGCTCGCGTGCGGTCGTGGCATCATCATCCCATTTAGAGGAGATAGTCACGTGACAACCCGTGTTGGAATCAATGGTTTCGGTCGTATCGGACGCAACTTCCTGCGTGCAGTTCTGGCCCATAAGGCAGACATTGAAATCGTCGCCGTCAATGACCTTGGTTCAATCGATTCGCTTGCTCACCTGGTGAAGTTCGATTCCGTGCTCGGCCCAGTGGGCGAGCTGGTATCCGTGGACGGCGATACCATCGTCGTCGGAGAACGCCGTATCAAGGTTCTGTCTGAGCGCGAGCCAGCCAACCTTCCATGGGGCGAATTGAACGTCGATGTCGTCATTGAATCGACCGGATTCTTCACCAACGCAGAAGACGCCAAGAAGCACGTAGCTGCTGGCGCAAAGAAGGTCATCATCTCGGCTCCTGCCAAGAATGAAGACATCACCATCGTGATGGGCGTCAACCAGGACAAGTACGATCCTGCAAACCACGCCATCATTTCGAACGCGTCATGCACCACCAACTGCCTGGCTCCAGTAGCCAAGGTGCTGAACGAAGAATTCGGCATTGTTGATGGCCTGATGACCACCATCCACGCTTACACCGCAGACCAGCGCCTGCAGGACGCGCCGCACAGCGACCCACGCCGTGCCCGTGCCGCAGCACTGAACGTCATCCCGACCTCCACCGGTGCCGCCAAGGCCATCGGCGTGGTGCTCCCAGAGCTGAAGGGCAAGCTGCACGGTTACGCTATGCGCGTACCCGTTCCAACCGGTTCGGCCACCGACCTGACCGTGAACCTGGCCCGCACCGCAACCGTGGAAGAAATCAACGCAGCATTCGAGAAGGCAGCTGCCGAGGGTGCATTGAGCGGATACCTTGAGTACTCCACCGATCCACTGGTTTCTTCGGACATCGTGACCAACCCCCACTCGGCAGTTTTCGACTCCGGTCTGACCACCGTGATGGGCAACAGCGTGAAGGTCGTCGCGTGGTACGACAACGAGTGGGGCTACTCCTCGCGACTTGTTGACCTCGTTGAATTCGTGGGATCCAGCCTCTAGTCGATAACCTAGAGACATGTCTTCTCACACCATTGACGAATTGATCGCTGACAACGGCGTCCGCGGACGGTACGTTCTGGTCCGCAGTGACCTGAACGTACCGCTCGACGGTGCAACTGTGACCGATGATGGCCGCGTCCGCGCGTCGCTGCCAGTCATCGGCAAGCTGGCTGAAGCTGGCGCAAAGGTCATCGTAATGGCCCACTTGGGACGCCCCAAGGGCCAGGTCGATGCCAAGTACTCCATCGCTCCTGCGGCTAACCGCCTGGACGAACTGGCTGACTTCGACGTAGCTGTTGCCGAAGACGTGGTGGGCGACTCCGCTCGCCAGTTGGCGGCAAACCTCGAAGAGGGCTCCGTGCTGGTTCTGGAGAACGTCCGCTTCGATGCTCGCGAAACCTCCAAGGATGATGCGCAGCGCGAAGAGTTCGCCAAGGAATTGGCTGCGCTGACCGGTCAGAACGGCGCTTACGTGAACGACGCTTTCGGTGCTGTGCACCGGAAGCACGCTTCGGTCTACGACATCGCCAGTCTGCTCCCTAGCTACCAGGGCGACCTGGTTGCTACCGAGGTCAAGGTCCTCAAGACCCTGACCGAGGCCCCGAAGCGCCCATACGTTGTGGTGCTCGGAGGGTCCAAGGTATCGGACAAGCTCGCTGTCATCGACAACCTACTGGGCAAGGCCGATCAGCTGCTGATCGGTGGCGGCATGGCCTTCACTTTCCTCAAGGCGCAGGGCTTCGCCATTGGCAGCTCGCTGCTTGAAGAAGACCAGATCGCGACCTGCCAGGAATACCTGCAGCGGGCCGAGAAGCTCGGCTGCGACATCATCGTGCCTAGCGACGTCGTAGTGGCAAGCAAGTTCGGTGCCGACGCAGAGCACGAGGTGCTGGCCGCAGACATGATCGAAGAAGCCAGCTTCGGCTCCAACGGCCTTGGCCTGGACATCGGACCAAAGTCCGCTGAACTGTTCGCAAGCTACATCACCAGCGCAAATACCGTGTTCTGGAATGGCCCGATGGGCGTCTTCGAGATCCCTGCTTTCGCCGAAGGTACCCGTACCGTCGCGCAGGCTCTGGCGGACTCGGAAGCGTTCAGCGTCGTAGGCGGCGGCGATTCCGCTGCAGCCGTGCGCGCACTGGGCTTCTCGGAGGATGACTTCGGCCATATCTCCACCGGTGGCGGCGCTTCGCTGGAGTACCTCGAAGGCAAGACCCTGCCGGGTGTTGCCGCATTGGAAGGCTAATAATGACCATTTCGCAGAACGGCGCCTTTGTGCGCCAGCCGCTGATTGCCGGCAACTGGAAGATGAACATGGACCACGTCCAGGGCATCACCCTGGTGCAGAAGCTGGCGTGGACCCTGAAGGACCATGAACACGATTACGATCGTGCCGAGGTCGCAGTGTTCCCTCCCTTCACCGACATCCGCGGCGTGCAGACACTGACCCTGGGCGACAAACTGGATATCGTTTACGGTGCCCAGGATCTGTCCGCACAGGACTCAGGTGCGTACACTGGTGAAATTTCGGGCCAGTTCCTCAAGAAGCTCGGCTGCACCTACGTTTTGGTAGGCCACTCCGAGCGTCGCGAGTACCACAATGAAACCAACCAGGTGATTGCCGCCAAGCTGGCTGCTGCCTACCGCCACGACCTGACCCCGATGCTCTGCGTCGGCGAAGGCCTGGAAGTACGCAAGGCCGGCGAGCATGTGGCATTCACCCTGGACCAGTTGGCTCAGTCGCTGGAAGGCGTAACCGCTGAGCAGGCCGCAAGCCTGGTCATCGCCTACGAACCAGTCTGGGCCATCGGTACGGGCGAAGTTGCCGGACCAGCTGACGCGCAGGAAATGTGCGCCGCAATTCGCGGTGCGCTGGCTGAACGCTTCGGTGCAGAGATTGCCGAGAAGACTCAACTGCTCTATGGCGGTAGTGTTAAGGCAGCAAATGCCGCATCGATCATGCGCGAACGCGATGTTGATGGCGTGTTGGTTGGCGGTGCCAGCCTGGATGCCGAGGAATTTGCTAATATTGTCAGGTTCGAGCATCATCTCGTCACCGACTGAATCTAACTAAGGAACCGTCGACTTGGATATTATCAAGATCATTTTGCAGGTATTGCTGGGCATTACAAGCGTCCTGCTGACCCTGCTGATCCTTTTGCACAAGGGCCGTGGTGGCGGTATGTCCGACATGTTCGGCGGCGGCATGACCAGCTCAATGGGATCTTCGGGTGTAGCCGAGCGCAACCTGAACCGCATCACCATTATTCTTGGTCTGATCTGGGGTGCCGTGATTATCGGCCTCGCTCTGGTCCTGCGATTCAGCATCGAAGCCTAGGCAGTACCCTTCCGTAGCAGTCAATAGGCGCCTTGCACATCATGTGGAAGGCGCCTATTGCGCGTCTCAGGCCAGTTGCCCGAACTTCTCGGTATCGGCAATCGATCCCAGCACGAGGATCTTGTCTCCGGTCTGCAGGACGGTGTTTCCGTCCGTGTTCTTCCATTCGCCGGCCGCATTGGTCGTGGCAGCGATGGTCACCCGGTATTTATTGCGTACCCCGGCATCACTGAGTTTCACACCGTGCAATGTGGCTGGTGCGCTCATTTTCACCATGGCATAGCCTGGATCGACTTCCAGGTAGTCCATCATGGATCCGCGCACCAGGTGGGCGACTCGCTTGCCCATATCCTTCTCCGGGTAGACGATGTGGTGGATTCCGAGCTGCTCCAGGATCAGACCGTGCCGATCGTCCTGCGCCTTGGCCCAGATCTGCGGGATCCCCATGCTGACCAAGAGCGAGCAGCACAGGATGGATGACTGCAGGTGGCTGCCTACGGCAACCACCACGCGGTCGAACTCGTGGATCGAGAGCTGTTCAAGGATTTCCCGGCTTGAGGCGTCGGCGCGAACCACCTGAGTCAATTCCCCATTCAGGGACTGGACGATGTTCTCGTGCACGTCAATGCCCAGGACATGGGTACCGGACTTCATCAGTTCCAGGGCCAGGGATTCGCCAAATCGCCCGAGCCCGATCACTGCAACGGAGTCCGCCTTAGACAGGCCCTTGGCGTCATTTCGAAAATTCAGTAGCTTAGCCAATTGAAGGCCTTTCCTTGGGGAGTTCGTAGAGCGCTTTTCGATCGCGCAGGGCCAGCGCGGAGCCCAGCGAGAGGACCCCGACGCGGCCCAGGTACATCAATGCAATGAGGATGCCCTTGGCAGGGTCCGGCAAATCCGGGGTAATGCCGGTGGACAGCCCGACGGTGCCGAATGCGGAGGTGGCTTCAAAGAGGCAGCGGTCCAGGGAATAGCCGGTCAGCAGCAGCAGGCCCATGGTGCCGACGAATACCGCCGCTACGCCCATCAGCGCCACCGTGATGGCCTGCCGGTGCACCGAGCGGGACAGGCGCTTGCCTAGGACATTGACGGCGGTCTCGCCGCGAAGTTCGGTCATGATGATGAACAGCAGGATCGCAGCCGTGGTGATCTTAATGCCGCCGGCGGTGCCGGCAGGCCCTCCGCCGATGAACATCAGCACATCCATGCCCAGCCAGGAGGCTGGATGCATCGCGCCGATATCGATGGAATTGAAGCCAGCGGTACGTGTCTGCACCGATTGGAAGAATCCAGCCAGGATCCGCTGGGCAGGTTCAAGCTCGCCCAGCGTCTTCGGATTGGACCATTCCATGGCGGTGATGAAGATGGTGCCGCCAAGCAGCAGCAATGCGGTCATGAGCAGGACCAGGCGAGTGTTCATCGTCCACTTCAGCGAATTCCGCCAGTGATGCCTGAGCTGGACCAGAACCGGGAAGCCCAAGCCGCCGAGGATGATGGCGATGCTGATGGGGATGCATAGCCACGGGTCCGCGACGAAATCCATCAGGTTATTCGAGTAGAGGGCGAATCCCGCGTTATTGAAGGAAGAGACCGCATGGAACAGGCCATGCCAGATCGCCCTGGCGGGTTCGTAGTCGTAGGCCAGCCAGAAGCGGAGGGCCAAGACGAGGGCCACTGCGGATTCGATGGCCAGTGACAGCTTGATGATCATCAATGCCGAGGTGCGCACGTCGGCGCCCGAAACGGAGGAGCTTTCGCGCTGCGTGGAGAGCCGGGTGAGGTAGCCGATGCGGCCCATGACCAGCATGCTCAGCAACGATGCGACGAGCATCAGGCCCAGGCCGCCGACCTGGATCAGGACCAGGATGACGATCTTGCCGAAGAGGGTGTAGTGGGTTGCCGTATCCAAGACAGTCAGGCCAGTGACGCACACCGCTGACGTCGCGGTGAAGATCCCGTCCACCAAGGATGTGAAGGTGCCTTGCGTGTTGGCCGCCGGTGAAGACAGGAGCAATCCGCCAATGAGGATTGCGCCGGCAAAGGCGACGGCTACTGCGCGTGCGGGTTTGGCCAGCACGCTGTGCTGCGCGGCGGACCGCGCATTGGGAAGATTCATGGAGATCGCAATGGTCGAAATAACGTCTCGCGAAACCGTGGGACGAGTAGTACGAATGAAATAATACGCTCGGAAAAGCGGGTGTCAATGGTGATTCCCGTCACTTGGCCCGTAGTTGATAGCGGACCTGCGGGAGCGCCTGGTCCGTTCTGCCACAGTCCCGCCGCCGGTTAAAGCAGACCGGCAGCCACGCGGAAAACGCGTGGCTGCCGGTTTGCCGCTGGTACTGCTAGGTACCGAGCAATTCCACGACCCGCTGTGCGGTACCCCAGGAAAGGGTGACCCCAGCCCCGCCGTGGCCGTAGGCCGCAATGACAGGCACAGCGTGCCCGTCGACGCGCTCCAAGCGGATCGTCTCGCGTGCCGGGCGCAGCCCCACCTTGTGCTCCAGGATCTCGCAGCCGGCCAGCTGGGGGACCAGGCCGATGGCACGGCGCAGCATGTCGGTGGCGGTCTGCGGGTCGACCTCGGCGTTGAAGTCGTTGGCCACGTCGGTACCGCCAACAATGATGTCATCGCGGCGCGGAATGATGTAGGTGACGCCCTGGGGATGCTCGTCATAGCAGAGCCAGTGGACCAACCCTGCGGTGTTTGCCAGGCGAATCACCTGGCCTCGGATGGGGTAGACAGTGCCGTCATCCCCGGTGAGTTCGCCGCCACGCAGGCCCGTGGCCAATACGACGGTGTCGGCCTCTTCCTGCACCTCGTCGATGGATCCGATGGTGCGCTGGATGAACTTGACGCCCTTGGCCAAGGCTTGTTCATGCAGCCAGGAGAGGTAGAGAGGCATAGTGATCACCGGGACGGTGGCACGCATGCCGGCGGCGGCAATGCGCGGGATGTCTTCTGCTGGGGCTTCGGCGGCGTTGGCGACGATCTGTGCCCAAGAGCGGTCTTCCTCCGGGGACGCTTCCAGATTCAGGCCGCGGCGCAGGTCGATGCCGGTTTCCTTGATGCCGGAGAGCTCCTCGAAGCGTGCCAGCGAACGGGCGAGCAGCAGATCGGCGGCTGCGGAGTTCTCCGAGTGGTACGGGAACCAGATGGCTGCGGCCACCGCGGAGACGGTCTGCAGCGGCAGCTGGTCGGCGATGACGGTGACCTGGTGGCCGGCGGCAGCCAGCTCATGGGCGGTGGAGAGCCCGATGACGCCGGCGCCGATCACCGTGACCTTGCGGGATGGCTGCGCGGCATCGGGCAGCGGGGCGGAATGCATGGGAACCTTTCGGGCAGGTGGCGAGGGGAAAGCAAAGGCCGGTGCCGTGATCCTGGAGTGCAGGATCGCGGCACCGGCGATGCGGTGCAGGCTAGAGCAAGGTGGCCGCGGCGCGGTCGATGATCCAGCGGGTCGCTTGGGTGCCGTGCACGGCGGAGGCCGGGACAGCGGTCTCGTTGACCTCGTGCTGGGCCTTGGCCAGCGCCGGCGCCTTGTCGGCACCGGCCACGATCAGCCAGACCTCCTTGGCGGTGTTGATGGTGCCCATGGTGAGCGTGACGCGGTGCGCAGGCGGCTTGGGGGAGTCGTGGACCGCGATGACTCCTGGCTCGTCGGACCGGGTGTGGTTCGGGAAGAGCGAGGCGACATGCGAGTCCGGGCCCATGCCCAGCATCAGCACATCGAACGCGGGGTTCAAGGCGCTGTCTTCGGCTTCCCCGGCCAGTTCCTCGGCGTAGGCCGCGGCGGCCTGCTCGGCGGACTCGTACTTGTCGCTGGCGCCCATGGCGTGCACGGTGGCGCGGTCAAGGCCCAATTCATCCAGCGCGTCGAACAGGGCTGCGGCCTGCAGCACGTTGCGATCTGCTGAATCGGTGGCGACAAAGCGCTCGTCGCCCCACCAGAAGTGCACCTGCGACCAGTTGACCGAGGCCTTGGCGGGGTTGGCCGCGACGGCTTCCAGGGCGGCGATGCCCAGCGAACCGCCGGTCACCACCACGTGGGCAACTCCGCGGGCGGCCAGTGCATCGGCGATCGAGGTGATCAGCCGGGCCGCAATGGCGTGGGCGGTAGCTTCCGGGTTCTCATGGATCAGTATTTGCCTAGCGATCACTGGATCTGATGCTCCTCAGGTTGGTCAGGTTCAGGCCCTTGGTGATGACCTCGCCGAAGACGTCATCGGCGTCCAGGCGGCGCATCTCTTCGGCCAGGCATTCGGCCACCGAACGCCGTGGCAGGGAGATGCGTTGCGGGGCCGATCCGGGCAGGTAAAGGTGGGCTACCGCGCCGGAAGGGCGCGAAAGCTCCACGTCGCCGGCTTCGCGTGCCAACCGGACGCTGGAGAGCCCGCCATTGGACTTGTCCGCGGCGATGGTCACCGGGACGTCCAGGCACAGGGTCAGCCAGGCGGCCAGCAAGGTGGTGGACGGGGAATTATCCGAGCCCTTCACGGTGATGCCCGAGAGCCCCTCGGTGCCGATCAGGTCGATGATGCTCGCCAGCTGGGCACGCCACAGGGTCAGCCGCGTCCAGGCGAGGTCGGTGTCGCCGGCCTGGTAGGTCTCGATGCGGCTGAACAGCGCGGCGGTGGGGTCTTCGGTTTCCGCCGAATCGGTGATGCGGCGGTGCGCCAGCTTGCCCAGCGCGGTGCCGGCCGGATCCTGCGGCACGCCATGCGGCCACCAGGCCACGATCGGCGCATCGGGCAGCAGCAGTGCGGAGATCAGCGCCTCGTCGGCCACGACATCCGGGCCGTAGGTGCGCATCACGATCACCTCGGAGGCGCCGGCGTCCCCGCCCACGCGGATTTGCACGTCCAGCCGGTTGGCCTCGGACTTGTTGCCGCGGACCACCACGATGATCCGGCAGGGGTGCTCGCGGCTGGCCAAGTTGGCCGCCTCGATCGCGTTCTCGGCGAACCCCTCGCGGGTGATGACCACCAGGGTCATCACGCGGGAGAGCGCTACCACGCCGTGGGTGCGGCGCGAGGAGATCAGCTTCTTGGCCACCTTGGAGGTGGTGGTGTTGGGAAGATCGATCATCATGGTCGTCTCCAGGTCCTTCCATCCTTGGCCATCAGCTCATCGCTGCTTTCGGGTCCCCAGGAGCCCGGAGCGTAGGGATCGGGCTGGGTGGGCTGCGAGGCCCAGAACTCCTCGAAAGGATCCAGGATGCGCCAGGACTGCTCGACTTCCTCATGGCGCGGGAACAGCGGCGGCTCACCGAGCAGCACATCGAGGATCAGCCGCTCGTAGGCCTCGGGCGAGGATTCAGTGAAGGCGTTGCCGTAGCCGAAGTCCATGGTCACATCGCGGATCTCCATCTGGGTGCCGGGCACCTTGGAGGAGAAGCGGATGGTCGCGCCTTCATCGGGCTGCACGCGGATCACGAACGCGTTCTGGCCGAATTCGTCGTCCTTGTGGTCGGTGAACAGCAGGTTCGGCGCCTTCTTGAAGACCACCGCGATTTCGGTGACGCGGCGGCCCAGGCGCTTGCCGGCACGCAGGTAGAACGGCACCCCGGACCAGCGGCGGGTATTGATGTTCAGGCGCACCGCCGCGTAGGTCTCGGTTTTGGACTTCGGGTTGAAGCCCTCCTCGTCGAGGAAGCCGACGACCTCCTCGGCGCCCTGCCAGCCAGAGGTGTACTGGCCTCGGGCACTGGCCGCGCCCAGGTCCTCGGGCAGCTGGACGGCGGTGAGCACCTTCTCCTTTTCGCTGCGCAGGTGGTCCGCGTCGAAGGAAATGGGTTCCTCCATGGCGGTCAGCGCCAGCAGCTGGAGCAGGTGGTTCTGGATGACGTCGCGGGCCGCGCCCACACCGTCGTAGTAGCTGGCGCGGCCGCCAATGCCGATGTCCTCGGCCATGGTGATCTGCACGTGGTCCACGTACTTGTTGTTCCACAGCGGCTCGAACATCTGGTTGCCGAAACGCAAAGCCAGCAGGTTCTGCACGGTTTCCTTGCCCAGATAGTGGTCGATGCGGAACACCGCGTCCGGCGGGAACACGGACTCCACGATCTCGTTCAGTTCGCGGGCGCTTTGCAGGTCGTGGCCGAAGGGCTTCTCGATGACCACGCGTTCCCAGCCCGGGTTCTTGTCCTTGGCCAGCTTGTGCTCGGAGAGCTTCTGGCAGACAACCTCGAACCAGCTCGGCGGGATCGAGAGGTAGAAAGCGTGGTTGCGCCCGGTGGACCGGGATTCGGCCAGTTCGTCCAGGGTCGCGGCCAGCTTCTCGTAGGCGCCATCATCGTCGAAGGCGCCGGAGATGAAGCGCATGCCGGCGGCCAGCTGGGCGAACACGGTTTCGTTGAAGGGGGTGCGGGCGCTGGCGAGGATCCATTCGCGGGCCTGGTCGGCGAAGTCCTGCGCCGTCCAGTCGCGGCGGCCGAAGCCGACAATCGCAAAATTCGGGGGAAGCAGTCCGCGGTTAGCCAGGTCGTAGACCGCTGGCATGAGTTTCTTGCGGGCAAGGTCGCCGGTGATTCCGAAGAACACCAGCGCGCCCGGACCGGCAATGCGGTTAAGCCGCCGGTCGCGGGCGTCGCGTAGTGGGTTGCTCATAGTGCCTTACTTCGCTGCCTCTAGCAGGGCAGCGATTCCGGCGGCGCGGTCCGTGAGGTTCACGCGCAGCACTGGGCGGTTATGTTCGGCGTCAGCCAGTACTGCGCCATCGCCGATCGCCTGGGCGGTGATCAGGCCGCCGAAGGTGTACGGACGCTCCGGGATCCCAAGGTCTTCCTTGTGATCCGCGGTGACTTGCAAGAACACGCCCTGTGCCGGGCCGCCCTTGTGGTACTGGCCGGTGGAGTGCAAGAAGCGCGGACCCCAGCCGAAGGTGACTGGACGGCCGGTCTTCTTGGCGAGCAGATCGCGCAGCGCGGCAAGCTCCTGGTCCGCATTGCGGTTCAGGTATGCCTGGATGGCGAGGTAGCCGTCTGCCGGAAGCTGCGCGGCGAGCTGCTCCACAGCCGCCTCCAAGGTCTTGGCCCCGGTGCCGTAGAGCTCAACTGGTCCGTCCACTGCATCCGGTGCGCTCTGCGCCGGAGCATCGAGCATGGAACGGGCGGCGATCTTCGCGGCCTCGACATCAGGCTGGTCGAAGGGGCTGATGCCCAGCAGGTAGCCGGCCACGGCGGTGGCGTACTCGAAGATCATGAAGGCGGTGCCCAGCGGTGCACTGAAGTGCACGGCGGTGGCGTCCTCGTCGAAATCCTCAGGCAGCGCGTCGTAGACGAACAGCGGCAGCACGTCCTGAGCCGGGTTCGCCAGCTCCGGTGCATCCACATGCGCGGCAACAGGCAGCACGCCCTTGCCTTCCTTGCCGGTGGACTCGGCGATCAGCTGCTCGGCCCAATCGCCGAAGCCCGGCAGGGCATCGCCCACACAGGCAATCAGCAGCTTGTCGCGGCCCGCGGTAGCCATGGCGGCACCCAGGTGCAGCGCGAGGTTGTCCTCGTCGTCCAGAGCCAGCACATCGTTGATCAGCCCGGATTCTTCAACCAGGGCTTCGATGTCCGCGCCGGCCAGGCCCGAAGGGACCAGGCCGAAAGCGGTCAGCGCCGAGTAGCGCCCGCCGACATTCGGATCCGCAGTGAATACCGCGCGCACGCCATCAGGATTATCCATGGGCGAGCCCGGATCGGTGACCAGCACCAAGCGGGTCGCCGGATCAATGCCGGCAGCCTGGAAAGCTGCGGTGAACGCACGGCGCTGCGAATCGGTTTCCACGGTGGAACCCGACTTGGAAGCAACCACCACGACGGTGCGCTGCAGGTCGGTTTCCACGATCTGCTTGACCATCGACGGATCGGTGGTGTCGCAGATGACCAGTTCCACCTCGTCATGGGCGGTGATGACCTCAGGAGCCAGCGAGGAGCCGCCCATGCCGCACAGCACGATGCGGGTCAGGCCCTCTTCTTGCAGCTCATCGCGCAGATCCAGGATCTGCGGGATCAGTTTGCCAGCTGCCTCGAAGGGGTTGACCCAACCGAGGCGGATGGCCGATTCAGCTTCTGCCTCAGGACCCCAAATGGTCGGGTCCTGGGCGGCGATGCGGCTGCCGATCTTCGCTTCGATCAGCTTCGGGAGCAACGCATCGACGGAGGCCAGGGCCTCGCCGGAGGTTACCAGACCAAGCTCCATCTACTTGGCTCCCTTCAATGCCACAGCCATGTCCTCAAGCAGCTCGTTCCATGCGACGTCGAATTTCTGAACGCCTTCGACCTCGAGCAGGTCCACGACCTCGTTGTAGTCGATGCCCAGTGCAGCGAGCTTGTCCAGCACGCGGTTGGCCGCATCGTAGCCGCCGGCGATCGCGTTGCCGCGCACCTCGGCTTCAGCCGCGGTGGCGTCCAGGGTCTTCTCCGGCATGGTGTTCACGGTCTGCGGCGCGACCAGTTCGGTCACGTACAGGGTCGATGGGTAGGCAGGATCCTTCACGCCGGTCGAAGCCCACAGCGGACGCTGGACGTTGGCGCCGGCAGCTGCCAGCACCTCGTAGCGTGCCGAAGCGAAGGACTCTTCGAAGACCTGGTAAGCCAGGCGGGCATTGGCCACGCCGGCCTGGCCGCGCACGGCGGCCGCGGCATCGGTGCCGATGGCGTCCAGGCGCTTGTCGATTTCCGAATCCACGCGGGAAACGAAGAAGGAAGCGACCGAGTGGATCTTGGACAGGTCCACGCCGGCAGCGTGGGCCTTCTCCAGGCCCAGCAGGTAGGCGTTGATGACCTCGCGGTAGCGTTCCAGCGAGAAGATCAGGGTGACGTTCACCGAAATGCCGGCGGCAATGGTTTCGGTGATGGCTTCCAGGCCCTCGACGGTTGCCGGGATCTTGATCAGCACGTTCTCGCGGTTCACGCGTTCGTACAGGGCCTTGGCCTGGGCGATGGTTGGTGCGGTCTCGTGAGCCAGGCGGGGATCGACCTCGATGGACACGCGGCCGTCGAAGCCCTGGGAGGACTCGTAGACGCCCTTGAACAGGTCGCAGGCAGCTGCCACGTCGTCGCTGGTGATTTCGGTGATCGCGTCTTCCACCGAGCGGTGCTTCTGCTCGGCGATGGCCTCGCCGTACACCTCTGCCTTGGACAGCGATGCCGCGAAGATTGCCGGGTTGGTTGTCACGCCGACCACGTTCTTCTCTTCGATCAGCTTGGCCAGCGAGCCGCTGGTCAGCCGTTCACGCGAAAGGTCGTCCAGCCAGATGGAGACGCCGGCATCGGACAGGGCCTGGGTATTCGGGTTGCTCATAATCTTTACTTCGGTTCCTTACTTGGCAGCGTTCTGCATGGAGGTTTCGGCAGCGGCTACAACAGCCTCGGTGGTGATGCCGAACTCGGAGTACAGCTTCTTGTAATCGGCGGAAGCGCCGAAGTGATCCAGCGAAATGATTTCGCCGTGCGCGCCGACCAGCTCGCGCCAGCCCTGGGCCACGCCGGCTTCAACCGAAACGCGGGCGGTGATGGCTGCCGGCAGGACCTCTTCGCGGTAGGCCGCGTCCTGCTTGGCGAACCATTCCAGCGACGGCAGCGAAACGACGCGGGCCGCGACGTTCTTGGCAGCCAGGGCTTCGCGGGCTTCGATAGCCAGCTCGACCTCGGAGCCGGTGGCCAGCAAGATGACATCCGGGGTGGTCTCCGCGCCATCGCGCACAGCCTCGGCGAGGATGTAGCCGCCCTTCAGCGTGCCTTCGGCGCCGCGGAAGCCGGTGGCCGCGCGGTCGTAGATTGGCAGGTTCTGGCGGGAGAGGACGATGCCCGAAGGGGTGTCGGTCAGCTCGAGGATGCCGCGCCATGCGTAGGCGACTTCGTTGGCATCCGCTGGGCGGACGACGTCGAAGTTGGGGATGATGCGCAGCGAAGCGAGCTGCTCCACTGGCTGGTGGGTCGGGCCGTCTTCGCCCAGGCCGATGGAGTCGTGGGTCCACACGAAGATCGAGGGGACACCCATCAGCGCGGCCAAGCGGATCGCCGGACGCTGGTAGTCCGAGAAGATCAGGAAGGTTCCGGAGAATGCACGGGTCGGGCTGGAGAGCACGATGCCGTTCACGATCGAGGCGGCGGCGTGCTCGCGGATGCCGAAGTGCAGCACGCGGCCGTACGGGCTGGCGGACCAGGAATCGGTGGAGCGGCGCTCGGGAGCGAAGGACTTCGCGGTCTCGATGGTGGTGTTGTTCGAACCGGCGAGGTCGGCAGAGCCGCCCCAGAGTTCTGGCAATTCATCGGCGATCGCGTTGATGACCTTGCCCGACGCGGCGCGGGTAGCCATGGTGGACCCTGGCTCGAAGGTCGGGATCTTCTCGGTCCAGCCCTCTGGCAATTCGCCAGCCTGCAGGCGCTCAAGCAGGGCGGCTTCTTCCGGATTGGCGCACTTCCAGGCCTCGAAGGTCTCGTTCCACGAGGTGTGCAGCTGCGCACCGCGGGTTACGACCTCGCGGGCGTGAGCCAGTACATCGTCCTCGATCTGGAAGTTCTTCTCGGGGTCGAAGCCCAGGATCGTCTTCAGGCCGGAAACTTCCTCGGTACCCAGCTTCGAGCCGTGGATGCCGCCGGTGTTCTGCTTGGTCGGCGATGGCCATCCGATGATGGTGCGCAGGCTGATGATCGATGGGCGGGAGGTCTCGGCCTTCGCGGCGCGCACAGCAGCATCGAGTGCGGCCATGTCCTCGACGTATTCTCCGGTGACGGTCCAGTCCACGCGCTGGGTGTGCCAGCCGTAGGACTCGTAGCGGCCCAGCACGTCTTCGGTGAAGGCGATGTCGGTGTCGTTCTCGATGGAGATCTTGTTGTCATCGTAGATCACAACGAGGTTGCCCAGTTCCTGGTGGCCGGCCAGCGAGGAGGCCTCGGAGGTGACGCCTTCCTGCAGGTCGCCATCGGAAGCGATGACGTAGACAGTGTGGTCGAACGGGCTGGTCCCTGCCTCGGCAGCTGGATCCAGCAGGCCGCGCATGCGGCGCTGGGAGTAGGCGAAACCAACGGCGGAAGCCAGGCCCTGGCCCAGCGGACCGGTGGTGATCTCAACGCCGGCGGTGTGGCCGAACTCCGGGTGGCCCGGGGTCTTGGCGCCCCAGGTGCGCAGCGCTTCGATGTCTTCCATCTCCAGACCGTAGCCCGAGAGGAACAGCTGCAGGTACAGGGTCAGCGAGGTGTGGCCCGGGGAAAGCACGAAACGGTCGCGGCCGATCCAGTTCGGATCCTTCGGATCGTGGCGCAGGTGCTTCTGGAAAATCAAGTAGGCGGCCGGAGCCAAGCTCATTGCGGTACCGGGGTGGCCATTGCCAACCTTTTCGACGGCGTCGGCTGCCAGGACACGGGTGGTGTCGATGGCCTTACGGTCCAACTCGGTCAGTGAGAATTCTTCAACTAAGGATTCAGTCGCCACAGCGGCGTTCCTTCCATTCAGGCTTGGACGGGAGATATCTCCCGCTGACACGCAATACGCCGTCGCCTCCTGCTTCCTCCGGCTGTGCTTTATTCAGAGGGATGCAGGTCGCGACGGCGCAATCTGAGTCAACTCTATCGCGAAAAGGCGTATTGGGGCGTTGGATTTAGCAAGATGACACAGAATTATTCGGTTTGCGCAGAAGGTGGACTTGATACGGCTATTCATGCCACGGCGTGAGCGAATTGCTCAGGCATTCTGCGCATTCGTGCGCAGGTGGCAGCCGGGGGATATGGGTGGCCGGGCACTTCTGCCAGCCGGTGCACGGCAACCAGCCAACGCTACAAAGAACAAGATTTGTTCCACTAGCGGCCATCAGTTGCCATCTTTGTTCATTTGGGAGCAGGGTCCGGGGACCGCGCGCAATCTGCCGAAATGCTGTTGGGCATTTGGAACTGGATGAGTTCTCCCGCCGCGCGGGGTTATTCCATCGAAGGCTCCCGGCTTGTCGACTTTGGCGTGCTGCAACGGTACGCGGGAAACGCTGGTTGGGGCGGGGGCTGCCTGCGGAAGATCGGTTCGAGGAGCAGAATCCGATGGGAGCGTGAAGCCGCAAAGGTGCATGGCTAGCCGCCGGGCAGGCGATTGTAGCGTCTTGAATTGAGCCAAATCACCATTTTTCAACTGTGATCCTCTCCTGGGGAGTTTCAATCAATTTCTATCCAGCGTAGAATGACAGTGTCTGTCTTGTACCCGTGAAGAACTGAGTGCGTTTAATTGAAGACTCAAAGTGTCGCCGCAGCATCAGTGCCCCGCGCATCGCGTCAGCCTGATGAAAATGCCGGCGATTTTCTGAAGCGCAAGGCCAATGCCTACGTGGCGTTGACGAAGCCTCGCGTAATCGAGTTGCTGCTAGTGAGCACCCTTCCGACCATGATCTTTGCCGAACGGGGTTTCCCCTCCGTCTGGCTCATGATCTCCACCCTTGTTGGTGGAGCTATGGCCGCAGGTGCTTCTGGTGCATTCAACTGCTATATCGATCGCGATATGGATAAGTTGATGAAGCGTACCAAGGGGCGCCCTTTAGTCACTGGGGACCTCACCCCGAGGGAAGCACTGGTCTTCTCTTGGGTATTGGCCATAGCCTCCCTGGTGGTTCTCTGGGTTGGCACCAATCCGCTGACGACCGCCTTGGGCCTGGCTGCAATCCTCCTCTACGTCGTGTTCTACACTTTGATCCTCAAGCGCCGTACCGCTCAGAACATTGTCTGGGGTGGCATCGCCGGCTGCATGCCTGTGCTGATCGCTTGGGCCGCAGTGACCAACACAATTGAATGGCCAGCGATCATCCTGTTCCTGGTGATCTTCCTCTGGACCCCGCCGCATTACTGGCCGCTGTCCATGAAGTATGCGGATGACTACAACGCGGCTTCAGTGCCTATGCTGGGCGCGATCGCCAACGCTCGCCGCGTTTCGGTACAGGTTGTGCTCTACGCTTGGGCCACTGTCGTTTGCTCGATGCTGCTGGTCCCACTGGGTAGCGCAGGAATCGTTTACACCGCAATCGCTGGTGGCGCGGGCATCTGGTTCGTCTACGAATCGCACGTGCTCTACCGCGAAGCGCAGAGCGACCATAAGCCGGCTGAGATCAACCGCAAGGCCATGAAGGTCTTCCATATCTCCATTACCTACTTGTCGATCGTATTCCTGGCCTTGGCCATTGACCCGTTCGTGGGTAGCCCGCTGTTCGGCTAGGTTCAACGCCGCAGCTGAGCGTCGGTTAGCGCCCTTCCTGGAATCCAAATGAAAATGGATTCCATGAAGGGCGCTTTTCTGCGTTCGAGCGTAGTTGCCCTTCGCATCGGCCAATGCATGCGCAGTATGCGTTTAGGCAGAAATTACTCTCATCGAGGGAAATAAGACTAGATCTTGCTATGCAAGTCTTGCTACGCAAGGTATGGTTATCGCATGTCCGATCAACGCGAGAAAATCGCCACGAATATACGCAAGGGCGTCCTTGAGTACTGTGTGCTGGCTTCGTTAGCCAGCGGAGATAAATACGGGTTGGAGCTGGCAGAAGAGCTCACCGCGCGGAAGCTTACCGCCGGCGAGGGGAGCCTGTATCCGTTGCTGGCGCGCATGAAAGCCACTGGGCTGGTAGAAACCTACTGGGAAGAAGGCGCGTCGGGACGCAAACGGAAGTACTACACCATTACCGAGCACGGGCATCTGATGGTTGGCGAGTTCCGCGGGGTATGGGAAGCAATTTCAATGCAAGTCACCGATCTACTTGGAGAGCAACATGGCATCGACAGCTGAGCAGTACAGTGCGGAAGCGTATTTGCGGGAATTGGGGAAGCTCCTGCGCGGTGCTCCAAGGGATATGGGCTTAGAGCTTCTGGAGGATGTGGCGCAGCATATCGAGGATGGCCGAGCCCTAGGCAGGGATGATGACCAAATCCTCGCCGCGCTAGGCAGTCCTGAAACTGTTGCAGCCCCTCTGATGGCCGAGTACGCGGCTCCGCAGGAGCGGGCCATCCTACGCAGGAATAGCTTGGTGCTCGGTGCGGTGGCACTGGTCCTCGGTGTCCTTGTCTCCATCATCGATACGACTCTGGCAGATACCCTGGGTGACCTGATTTTTGGCGCTTCTGTGCCAGAAGGTGAGGGCAGTAGCTACGACTCGATATATGAGCAAGGCGCATTGCAACTGCTGATCTTCGCAATATTCGGACTTGGCGTAGCGGCCACCGCGGTCATGAAGGGAAAAGCGGCACGAATCTACGGCTACGCGGCGGCCTTGTGCATGACAGCGCTCGTTGCCGGATTCATTACCAGCAGTGGAATCTTCTATATCCCGTCAATGGTCGCAGCATGGATGCTAGTCGGAATCAATGGGCGTTCTTCCAAATCGGTGAATCGAGAACCGCGTTCGAAATTGATCCGCATCATTGGTGGCACTGCACTGCTATTGCCAGTCGTGCTTCTGGGAGCCGCATCGTTCACGAGTATCGAGCCGAACGTCGCCGTGTACGCATACCTTGCCCTGGGCTTGGCCTGCGGCATCGGGTTCTTGTCCAATTCCCGGATTGCTCTATGGGCTACCTGCGCTAACGGTGCCGCCCTTCTTGCGGTTTCCACCGTGGATCAAGGGCTGCTGCTTGCGGCATTCTGGCTACCCGGAACAGTCTATTTCTTCTTTGGACTTTATGGTTTGATGTGGTTCACGCGCCGTGGAACGGCCGGGGAACAGCGTTAAGCAACTGGGGGTTGCCCTGCACATCCAGTGCAGGGCAACCCCCAGTCATTTACTCAGGATTCTAGGAATCGTTGCGCTGGTATTCCGGAAGGATGGCAGCCCGATCCCAGACGTTTGCGGAGGCGGCAAGCAGCAAGCTCGCGCCGAGCATGTGGGAGAGTACCAGGGCGACTGGCAGCCCATTGAAATGCTGGATGTAGCCAATTGCTGCCTGGACCGCAATTGCCGCGACAAGCCACCAGATGGCGATGCGAAGCTGGATGTTTCCGCCCTGCTTGTAGGCCAGAATCAGCACCACGATGGTTGCGGCAACGAGCAAGTACACCGGAGCAGTATGCATGCGGGTTACCAGCAGCGGATCGAACAAGTGGCGCGGGGCATCGGCATCGCCTGCATGCGGTCCGGTGCCGGTCACGATAGTTCCGAATGCCACTGCGAGCAGGGAGAAGATCCATGCGGCGAAGGAGAGCTGGCGGATCGACTTGCTGCTCTGATCGCACTTGCGGTTCTTCAGTTCCTTGGCGGTGCGGTTCACCTGGAATGTTGCCATGATGACCAGTGCGCCGGAAATCAGGAAGTGCACCGAAACGACCCAAGCGTTCAGTCCGGTCCACACGGTGATGGCTCCGATGAGTGCCTGCAACGCGATGCCGGCGAGCAAGCCGATGGACAGCTTGAACAGGGTGCGGTGGGTAGGGCGCATCTTCCAGATGGAGATCAGGAACGCGACAGCGATGACCAGCAGGACAAAGGTCAGCAGGCGGTTGCCGAACTCGATGATTCCATGGATGCCCATTTCCGGGACAGGGGTCATCGAACCGGGAACGCAATTGGGCCAGTGGGAGCAGCCGAGGCCCGAATTCGTCAAGCGTACGGCTCCACCGGTGACGATAATGCCAATCTGCGAGATCAGGGATGCGATCGCGAGACCATGCACGAGGCGAGTGACCTTCGTGGGCAGTTTATCGGCCCAGCTCTGGGTGGCTTGGGCTGAAGACATTGAAATCTCCCTTTTCGGAATTTGGGTGGTGGTCAGCTCCATTTGAACAGCTTGATGGCTGCAAAGGAGCCAACTGCTGACCAAAGGATCAAGAAGATAAGGCCAGCAATGCTGAACTGGCCGTGGATCAGGGCATCGCGCATGGCATCGCCCAGCGCTGCCGATGGCAGCGCATTCAGGGTTGGCTGGGCCCAATCAGGGGCCATGCTCAAGGGGTAGAGGACACCGCCGGCACCGGCCAGCACGATCCAGGCAAGGTTGGTGATCGCCAACGTCGCTTCAGGGCGGACGGTGCCGGCAATCAGCAGGCCTAGCGCGGTAAACGCGGCTGCGCCCAAGAGCAGGAAGAGTATAGCCGGAGCAATGCCCCAAGGGTTCGGATGCCAGTCCAGGAACAACAAGGAGACAGAGCAGATTAAGACGACCTGGATCAGCAGGACCGACAGCACGGCAATGACCTTGCCGAAAATCAGTCCGGTTTTCCCCAGCGGCGTAGTGGAGAACATGGTCAGCACGCCATAGCGGCGGTCAAATCCGGTGCCAATTCCCTGCCCGGTGAAAGCCGTCGAAATGACGCACAAGGCCAAGACGCCAGGAACGGCGGCATCAATGCTGCGGTCTGCGACATCCTTGACCAGATCGGTCAGGGTGAGCACGAAGAGCGCAATGAGCGGCATGACAACAGCGAGAATGAGCTGTTCGCCATTGCTGAGCATCTGGATGGATTCGTATTTACCCTGGTTCAGGATTCGGCGCAGTGGCGAGACAGCATTGGAGCGTGCCTGTGTTTGGCTCATGCCCTTCCCTCCTTCTGTGCGATTTCAAGGAAAACGTCTTCGAGGCTTCGTGACTGCAAGTTGAGCTCGGTTGGCAAAATGCCCTCCTGGAGCCACCAATGGGTTAGCCAGTTCAAGTGTTCGGGGGAGTTGACCCCGTCGAGCCGGTATTGGCCGGCTCCGGTCTCCTCCAGGTGCAATCCTGCCGGTGGTTCAGGTAGGCGCAGCCCTGCTGGGGCGGAGAAGGACACCGGGCGGGTGTCCTGGTCTTCGGCAGCGCGGGCCGTCAGCTCGGCCACAGTGCCTTGCGCCACGGTGCAGCCCTTGTCGATGATGTAGACGTAGTCGCTGAGGCGTTGCGCGTCATCCATGAGGTGGGTGGTGAGGATGATGGCCTTTCCTGCATCGCGAAGTTCGGCAATGAGGTCGAAGACTACCTGGCGGGACTGCGGATCCAGCCCAGCACTTGGTTCATCGAGGAAGAGCACTTCCGGATCTCCGGCCAGCGCCAGGGCCAAGGCGACGCGCTGCTTCTGGCCACCAGAGAGACGGCGGATCGTGCGGGTGCCAAATGATTCGAGATCCAACCGTGTGATCAACGCATCAATATCAATGGGCTTCTGATAGAGGGAAGCGACGTGTCTCAAGAGCGGAACCGGTCGCATTGAGGGTGGCAACCCTCCGTCTTGGAGCATGACTCCGACGCGGGAACGCAATTCGGGATTGTCGCCGAAGGGGTTCTGGCCCAGGAGTTCGACGGTTCCGCCTTCGGGCTGAAGCAGCCCCTGGGCACAAGCGAGGGTCGTGGATTTGCCGGCTCCGTTAGCTCCTAAAAGCGTGGTGACCTGACCCGGATAAGCTTTTAGAGACACCGACTCCAGGACTCGCAACATGCGATTGTCCAAGGCGGGGACTGGACCTAAATCTTTAGCCAGCTCGTTGATGACAAGGCTGGGAGTTACAGAAGACACTGAAACATTCTACGACATGTCGAACTGGCTGAGCTGAGTGTTTTGTCACCAACCCTCGAGTTCCGTTGAGGTGGGCGGGACAATGGGAGTGTCAGAGGTTCGATTCAAGTAACGCACTAGTCGGGCAAGCATGTCCTTAGTAAGTCCTTCCTTACTAGACCTAGAGCAAAAATTTACGCATGATTGTGTTGTGTATTCATCAAATTCAGAATCAGCTAGTGGCTCCACTGCCGCGACAGTTGGCGCAGTTGGGGATACCGAGGAGCGTACGCGCGACCGCGTCCTGTACGCAGTACTCGAGGACGGGCCGGTCAGTGCTGCCGAGCTTGGAAGCAAGCTGGGCTTCACGCCTGCTGCGGTCCGCCGTCACCTCGACGCGCTCTCAAAATCGGGACTCGTAGAGGTGAAACTGGTAGCCAACCAGAAAACCGGTGCTGGACGTCCGTCGCGTCGCTACGTGCTTTCGCACCGCGGGCAGACGAAGTTGGGCAACGATTACCTGGAGATTGCTTCCGACGCATTGAAGATGCTCGGCGATGCGGCCGGAGAGGACGCGATTCGCAAGTTTGCGCGTAACCGCTTCGCATCAATGGAAGACCGATACGCCAAGGCGCTGGTCGGCGTTGAAGGGCTGGAAGCACGAGCCGAGGTGCTGGGCAATTTGCTCAGTGCAGATGGATTCGTGGGATACACCCGAAAAGTGGATACCAAAGTGGCAACTGCCCTGATGCATAGCGTGCAGCTATGCCAGGGACACTGCCCGATACAAGACTTGGCACGAGAGTTTCCAGTGTTTTGCGACATGGAAACGGAAATGTTCGCCCGCTTGCTAGGCGTCGACGTCCGACGACTGTCGACCTTGGCCGGTGGAGGACACGTGTGCACGACCCACATCCCTGTGGGGCGTGAAAAGGCGCCAATGCGCGCTGAGAAAAGAACTCGAATTCAGTTCACGAAGCAGGAGAGGCCGCGATGACGGATCAGATTGCACAGGAGTCTGCCGACCCGGGTGTAATTTCCGAAATTCTGGAGAAGAACCCCGAACTCCACGGAATCGGCAATTACGAATACGGCTGGTCAGACAAGAACGACGCGGGTGCAAATGCGCGCCGTGGCGTCGACAAGGACGTAGTGGCGAATATTTCCGCCCTGAAGTCCGAGCCAGAATGGATGCTGGAGCGTCGCCAGAAGGCGCTGAAGTACTTCGATCGCAAGCCAATGCCTACCTGGGGTCCAGACCTCTCGGGTATTGATTTCGACAACATCAAGTACTTCGTGCGTTCCACCGAGAAGCAGGCGACCTCCTGGGAAGAACTTCCAGAAGACATCAAGAACACCTACGACAAGTTGGGTATTCCAGAGGCTGAAAAGCAGCGTCTGGTGTCTGGCGTTGCCGCCCAGTACGAGTCCGAGGTTGTTTACCACCAGCTGCGTGAAGACCTTGAAGCCCAGGGCGTCATCTTCCTTGACACCGACACTGGACTGAAGGAACACCCGGAGATCTTCCAGGAGTACTTCGGCTCGGTCATTCCAGCGGGCGACAACAAGTTCGCTTCGCTGAACACTGCCGTGTGGTCCGGCGGCTCGTTCGTGTACGTCCCGAAGGGCGTACACGTGGAGATCCCGCTGCAGGCTTACTTCCGCATCAACACGGAAAACATGGGCCAGTTCGAACGCACCCTGATCATCGCTGATGAGGGCTCCTACGTTCACTACATCGAGGGTTGCACCGCACCGATCTACCAGTCGGATTCGCTGCACTCTGCCGTTGTGGAAATCATCGTGAAGAAGGACGCCCGCGTTCGCTACACCACGATCCAGAACTGGTCGAACAACGTCTACAACCTGGTGACCAAGCGTGCCGTCTGCGAAGAAGGCGCCACCATGGAATGGGTCGATGGCAACATCGGCTCGAAGGTCACCATGAAGTACCCAGCCGTTTACCTCGTTGGCGAACGCGCCAAGGGTGAGACCCTGTCCATCGCCTTCGCCGGCGAGGGCCAGCACCAGGACACCGGATCCAAGATGGTCCACATCGCTCCGAACACCTCTTCGGCCATTGTGGCCAAGTCGGTGGCTCGTAACGGTGGCCGCTCGGCTTACCGCGGCCTGGTCCAGGTCCAGGAAGGCGCCAAGGGCACCAAGAACTCGGTGGTCTGCGACGCGTTGCTGGTCGACCAGATCTCGCGTTCGGATACCTACCCGTACATCGACGTCCGCGAGGACGACGTAACCATGGGCCACGAGGCGACCGTCTCGCGCGTTTCCGAAGAGCAGCTGTTCTACCTGATGTCCCGCGGCATGGCCGAGGACGAGGCCATGGCAATGATCGTGCGCGGCTTCGTTGAGCCAATCGCACGCGAGCTGCCTATGGAGTACGCGCTGGAACTGAACCGCCTTATTGAACTTCAGATGGAAGGATCGGTCGGCTAAGAATGTCGGAGACCACCACCCATATCCCAGCAGAGAAGGCGCGCATCGGCGCACCATCGATTCCTGGTTTCACCGAAGAGGGCGAAGACCTTTCGCCGATCAACGACAACGACAGCTCGCCGCTGGCCGGTGCCTCCACCAAGGCGCACAGCCACGGCGGCGGAGTTGGAGTTCCCGATTCATCGCGTGCCGGTCGACTGACCAGCACCAATGTAGATGACTTCGCCAAGCTGACCGGTCGTGAAGAGGACTGGCGCTTCACCCCGCTCAAGCGCCTGAAGGGCCTGCACAGCGATGACCTCACCGGCGCGGCTCCGAAGATAGAGCTCGCCGGCAACGGAATCGCCAAGCTGTCGGTTGTTCCGGCTGGCGACGCGCTGAACGGTGTTGCGCATACCCCGGATGACCGCGTGTCGGCCAACGCTTGGAAGTTCGCTTCCGAGACCCACGTTGTGACGATCCCGAAGAACGCCGAAGGTGCCAACGCAACCCTGCGCATCACCGGCGAGTCGCCGGCAGCGGCGGCTCAGCACCTCATCGTTGTTGCCGAGGAAAATTCCGAGGCTACTGTTGTGCTGGACCACGTCGGTTCGGCAGTGCTGGCACAGAACGTCGAGTTCGACGTCCAGGCCAACGCCCGCTTGACCGTGATCTCCCTGCAGGCTTGGGAAGATGACGCCGTTCACGCTTCCTCGCAGCAGGCGCTGGTAGCTGCTGGCGCTTCGTTCAAGCACATTGTTGTTTCCTTCGGTGGCGACCTGGTTCGCGTGAACCCGTCGGCTCGCTTCACCGGCGAACGCGCTGAGATCGAGCTCTACGGCTTGTACTTCGCAGATGCCGGCCAGCACCTGGAGCACCGCTTGTTCGTTGACCACGCTGTGGCCAACTGCAAGTCGAACGTGCTGTACAAGGGTGCGCTGCAGGGCAAGGACGCACACACCGTGTGGGTTGGCGATGTGCTGATCCAGAAGGCTGCTGTTGGTACCGACTCCTACGAAGCCAACCGCAACCTGGTTCTGACCGATGGCGCCCGCGCTGATTCGGTTCCGAACCTTGAAATCGAAACCGGTCTGATCGATGGTGCTGGCCACGCATCGACCACCGGCCGCTTCGACGATGAGCACCTCTTCTACCTGATGGCTCGCGGCATCGATGAAAAGACCGCACGCCGCTTGGTAGTTCGCGGATTCCTGAACGAAATCGTTCAGCAGATCGGCGATGAGGCTCTGCAGGAGCGACTGACCGACACCATCGAAGAAGAATTGGCTGCTACCGAGAACTAGGTAGTGCTCGCTTCACCAGCTTTTTAGCCTTAGCGCTTTTTAGAAAGAAACGGAACGACGTATGTCTACTCTGGAAATCAAGGACCTGCACGTCTCGATTGACACCGAGCAGGGCGAGAAGGAAATTCTCAAGGGTGTAACCCTGACCATCAAGACCGGCGAAACCCACGCAATCATGGGCCCTAACGGCTCGGGCAAGTCGACCTTGGCTTCGACCATCGCTGGCCACCCGCGCTACAACGTCACCTCCGGCTCCATCACCCTCGATGGTGAAGATGTCCTGGAGATGAGCGTCGACGAGCGCGCCAAGGCTGGCCTGTTCCTGGCTATGCAGTACCCGGTAGAGGTACCAGGCGTAACCATGACCAACTTCCTGCGTACCGCCAAGACCGCCATCGACGGCGAAGCTCCAAAGCTTCGTACTTGGACCAAGGACGTCAAGGAAGCTATGAGCAAGCTGAAGATCGATGCCGACTTCGCTGGCCGTAACGTCAACGAAGGCTTCTCCGGTGGCGAGAAGAAGCGCGTCGAGATCCTGCAGCTGGAACTGTTCAAGCCCAAGTTCGCAGTGCTGGACGAGACCGACTCCGGCCTGGACGTCGACGCTCTGAAGGTTGTCTCCGAGGGCGTTAACCGCGCACAGGACGAGAACGAAATGGGCACCCTGCTCATCACCCACTACACCCGCATCCTGCGCTACATCAAGCCAGAATTCGTGCACGTGTTCGTGGATGGCCGAGTTGCAGAACAGGGCGGCCCGGAACTGGCTGACCGTCTGGAAGAAGAAGGCTACGACCGTTACCTGAACGTCAAGGCCTAAGGTTACAATCATGAGCGAATCGACCGAACAGAGCACGGGAGCCGCTACGACTCCTCTGGAAGACGTTGAGGAAGCGCTCAAGGACGTCATTGACCCTGAACTGGGTGTCAATATTGTCGACCTGGGTTTGCTGTATGGCCTGAAGTACGCAGAAGACGGCGTACTCTTGCTGGACCTCACACTGACAACCGCCGCTTGCCCGCTCACCGATATTATCGAAGAGCAGGTCGGCCAGGCGCTGGAGAGCGTTGTGGACGACCACCGTTTGAACTGGGTCTGGATGCCGCCTTGGGGTCCAGAACGAATCACCGATGACGGTCGCGATCAGATGCGAGCCCTGGGCTTCAACATCTAATTTAGGCTGTTTCAAGCAGAACCGCTTGCTCCCTACGGGGGTGAGCGGTTCTGTTGGTTAACGCCCGAGGGGCCTGCATTCCTTCTGGTATCTCGTGGAAGAGCCGAAAGGGAAAGGGGTACCCGGGGCAGAATCGGGGAGCAGCGCATGTCCGAAGCCGCAAATGGTGCACATGAGAGCGCAACGTGGCCGATCGCAGAAATCGACGAAGCACCCAAGGACGTGAATGACCTCGAGCTGGGAGTCAACATTGTTGGCCTGGGCCTGCTTTACGGACGGTGTTTCGACGGCGATTCAGTCCTGGAAATCGACTTGACGTTGACGACGCCTGCCTGCCCGCTGACCGATCTACTCGAAGCGCAGATTGATGAAGTGCTGAAGAACCTTGTCGACGGCCGGAATCAGATGCAGGCCTTGGGGTTCAACATCTAGGCCAATGCCCCAAGGGCTCAATGCGGTACTGACTCGAAAGCAAACGCGCTTCCGGTGCCACCCGCGGCGGCCATGAGCGCGATCGCCCTTTGCCCAGGTATCCGAGCCTGGTTGGCCTGCCAGAACAGCCGAGTCGCAAGAATCGCGCCGCTAGCACCGTAGGGGTGTCCCAACGCCAAGGCCCCGCCACCTTGGTTCACCGTCACCTCGGTGATCCCTAGCTCATCGAGGCATGCCAGGGCCTGGACCGCAAAGGCTTCGTTGAACTCGATCAGTGGAGTGCTGGAAGCAGCAGCGGATGGCAGCAGGCCGATGAGCTTGCGGTACGCCGGTACCGCCGCCATGCCGAGAATGCTGGGATCGCAAGCACCTGAAGCAGAAGCAAGGTAGCGCATTGCGAAGGTTGGGTTCAGTCTCTGGCGCATTTGTTCGCTCACCAAGATTACCGCAGCTGCACCATCGTTAATCGGGCAGGAGTTTCCCGCAGTCACGGTGCCACCGGGTACGAATGCCGGCTTGAGCGCAGCGAGCTTGCGAAGTGTCAGTCCGGGCCTGGGGCAGGTGTCGGCCGCTACTTGCCCGTTGCTTGTATCCACGGTGACAAGCTCGCGATCAAAGAGTCCAGCCGCTTGAGCGCGCAGCGCACGCTGGTGGCTCTGCAATGCGAAAGAATCTTGCCGCTCTTGTGCAATGCCGTAGGACTGGGCAATATTCTCCGCAGCTTCGCCCATTTCGGGGTCCGGGTCTCGCTTTGGAGTGAATCGGGCACGCGAGTAGAGGCGCGGAGGCTGGATTACGGAGGTTTGCTTTTCAACCCGCCATGGCGCGGTACTCACCGACTCCACGCCACCGGCCACCACGACATGCGCTTCACCGCAACGTATCATCCGCGCAGCGGCGGCAATTGCGTCCAGTCCACTGGCACATTGGGCATCGATGCTGGTCGCGCTGACGGTCTTGGGCAGCACCGACGCCAAAGCAGACACTCGCGCTATATTTCCGCCCGGTCCCGCCGCATTGCCGGCAAATACGTGGTCTACATCCGCAGGGGAGATGCCGCTTCGATCTATTAGCGCGTTGATCACCCGAGCCAGCAGTTGGTCTGCGGTAATGCGGGAATACTCCTTGCCTGCTCTGACGATGGGCGTGCGTGCTGCATTGATAATGAAGGCGTCATTCATCTGAGCCAGTCGCTCCGTTCAATGTCCAGATCCTGGAAGTCCAAAGCCGAGGCATTCAATTTTCCGCTGAAGGTCTCGGGCCACGATCGCAAGTAGATGATTTGGTGCGGGATCTTGTACTGGGGCAAATGCTTCTGCAGGCCTGTGAGAAGAGCGGACGGATTGCGGGGTGGCGAAACCGTGTAGGCCAGCAACCTGGCTGGTGCGCTCGATGCATCGATCCGCACTACGGCATTGGCCAGCCCCTCGGCATTAAGCGCTGCGCCCACTTCGCCCGGGTGGATATTGTTTCCGTTGAGATTCATCATCCCGTCGTTGCGACGGGACAGGACGATGCGATTTGAACCCAGGAGCTTCGCCTGATCACCAATGCCGATTGCTGTGCCGCACCGAGCGATGACAGAGTCCGAGCTAAGGTCGTACCCCTTGGCGTTGAACGGGCTATCGATATAGAGCGAGCCAAAGCCTGAACCCGGCGTTGCCTCATGGGTGTGAGCCTGCACCCCGGGAAACAGCTGACCGTCGAAATAGGGAGTTCGCGGATGGTTGGCCAGTCGCTCGCGATACGCGATGAGGCTGTGCTCGCTGCTCCCGAAATATTCAACGCAGCGCGCCGACGGAGCCATCTGGTGAAGCGCTTGAACGGTCGCCTGGTCCAGGGATTCCCCGCCGCTGATGACCAATCGCAGGCTGGAGAACAGTGCCGGGTCATCCAGGGCCAGCACCTTGCCAAGAATTGTCGGTACGCTGACGATACGGGTGCAGCTGACGCGCGCCAGCAAAGACGCAACGCCCTTTTGATCCCATTTTCCGGAAGCCATGAAGGTGCCGCCAGTATGCAGGGACTCGACCATCGCGTAGAGGCCCAGACCGTGGGAAATGGGACTCGGGCAAAGAGTGGAATCCTCTGGCGAAGCGCCCAAAATCGTGGCGCCGGCACTCAGGGACGCTTCCCACGATGCAGCACTCCGGAGCACAGGCTTGGGACGCGATGAGCTTCCAGAAGTGCAAATGATCAGCAGGACTTCAGCGCAATGAGTCTTGGTCGCGGGCACAATGTATTCACCGGGCTCGGGTGGCTCGGGCGGCAAGGCGAATCTTGGGACGCCGGGCAAAGGCCGCGGAACCGTCGATTCAAGCACAAAATCGCATAGAAGAACTGCTGCCATGGAAGTGGCCAGATTTCCGGGCCAAGCAGGGTCAATCACCACCAATGTCTTGCCACTGCGCGCGATCGCATAAAAAGCGATGGCCATCTCAATCGGATCGCTGGTGTGCACAGCGATCCGATTGCCTGGAACGGATTCTAGCCGCTTGGCCAGAGCACCGCTTCTGCTGGCCAACTGCGCATAAGTCAGCCGGCTTTCAACCGTGAGCAGGGCAAGATGATCCGGTCGTTGATTGGCCCACCTTGCCAGTGCCTGCCACAGTTCCATCGAGCTACTTCATCAACCCGCGGTAGCTACGGTGCACGGTCAGGGCCACCAGGGTGGCGACTACGGCTTTGAGGACGTCCCCGGGCAGGAATCCGAGAGACCCCAGCAAGGATGTGCCCAGAGCAAGCCCGGTAACAGCAGCGGTCCACGGAACGCCAAACAGATAGATGACGACGATTCCGCCAAGGAGAGCCGAGGCCAGTCCGGACATGAATCGGGCGACCTTGTTTTCGTAGCGCAGAACCCAGTATTTGAAGAGGGCTCCAATAACGAGTGACCCGAAAATCCATCCAATGAGATATCCGCCGGTCGGCCCGAACAGGACTCCAAGCCCACCACGCCCACCAGCCAACAAGGGCAGCCCTGCCAAAGACAGGACTACGACAACCAGTGAGGCCAATGAACCTCGCCAAGGTCCCAATAAGGCGCCGGCCAGCATGACACCCAGGGTTTGCAGGGTAATGGGTACCGGGATGATCCCCAATGTAATAGGGGGAAGGAGCCCCATGGCCGCGATCATGGCGGCAAAGACTGCGACGTATACCGTATTGCGAGTTTGCGAAGTTGAGTCGGTGCGAGTTGGCATTGTGTTTCCTTGGAAGTGCGAGCGAGATGGAAGTAGCTGACGCGCTTAGCGTCGGTAAGGTGCTGAATCGTAGCCGCGGGCGTCTAACGCTTCGGCTGTCTCGTCAGCGATTTTTAGTGATCTGATAACTAATGGGACACTCACGGCCAACGGATTGTTGCCCAGACCCCGAGCATGCTGGGCTTCGCGAACTTCGAGGTATACCTTTTTCAATTCCGGAATGAACCGTATTGTCATGGACAATCCCAATGCGATTTGCGCTGGATTAGCTCCAAGGAATCGTAATGGAGAGGCAACCTGTTGGAAGAGCTCGAGCATCGCGTCAAAGCTTGTGGTGAGGCTGACGGCGTAGGCCATCAGGCACATGGTCAGCAGCCGCAGGACCGAGACCACGGCGTTGGCCCAATCGGTTTGCAGGGCGAGAAGAATGAAGACGATGCCGAGAATCATGGCCAATGAGAACAGTGGCATGCGCAGTTGCTTGAGGTCGACCCTAGCCGAAAGCAGCAGTATCGCACTGAGAATGAACAGGGGCAGCAAGACCTGCCACGAGCTAATCAAGTAAAGCCCGATGCTCAGAACCAGCAATGTTCCGAATTTCCATCCCGGCTTAACACGCGCTAGATACGAAGTATTCTTGGCCGCGATCATGCGTGGCTCCATTGGCGGTAATGGGCGATTGCTTCTTCCGGTCGGCCATCGAATGCGATAGCTCCGTCGGTGACCACGAGAACGCGGTCGAAATCTTCAAGTATTTCCAAATCGTGCGTCACCACAATTGCACGTTGCGCCAGCTTGGCTATTTCGCGTTGGAACGCGAGTCGATTGCGCAGATCCAGCATCGTAGTGGGTTCATCGAAAACAATGGTTCGTGGCCGCATGGCAAGGACGGAAGCGAGTGCGACCATTTGCTGCTCGCCGCCGGAAAGAGTGTGGCTTTCGCGATCTGCCAGATGCGAGATGTTGAGCTCTGCCAGTGTCTCATGCACGCGCAATTGGCGCTCTGCTTTGGGAATTTGCAAATTCTTCAGTCCGAACGCAATGTCTTCAGAGACCAGCGGCATGATGATTTGATTTGCTGGATTCTGGAAGACAAAACCAACATCGCGGCGGATCTGCTTTGCATGATTCCGAGTGTTCAGGTCGCCAACGTGCACGGATCCTTCAGTGGGCAAAACGAGGCCATTGATGAGCCGGGAGAGCGTACTCTTCCCAGCACCGTTTGCCCCGATAATGCCGATGCGCTGTTCGTTGAGAGTCAATCGCACATCTTTGAGGACATCGCGCTCTTCAAAGCGGACAGTGACATTCTCAAATCGAATTGGGGGTAGTTCCACGAGTGCTCCAGCGCAAGGTTCGTAGCTTGAACGGCGGGCTCCATGATCGGACAGCCATTCATGCTTGCGTTACAGATGACCGAAGAGCCATCGATTAAGAGCATACTTGATCACCGTTCAATTGTCTTGATCAGTGTTCAATAAATTCTTATGCAACGAAGAATTGTTCGTAGACCAAGCCCAGGGCCAAGAGGATCATTATGGTTCCGGAGCACATGGTTACGATGCGTGCCGCCATGGGCCGGGAGCGAAGCAGCACCCTGGCAGCCAATGCAACGGAGAAGTACACGAGGATCGATACCGCGAAATGAGTAAGCCCAAGAGCGCCGGTTTGCAGGGAGAGCGGAAGATCCAGGGATGAATCCAGGTACTGCGGGATGAGGGCCACATACAGCAGTAGTGCCTTGGGGTTAGTGCCGCTGGTGAGCAGGCCCTTGAGGAATTGGCCGCGTAGCGATCGATGACGGACCTTGTCCAACAGCGCGACGGTGCTATCGGTAGGTTCGGGATTGCTCCGAGGGTAATCGCCATCGAGTGCTTCAATTTCGGAGGTAGATGGAGCATTGGCATCAAAGAACCTGGCGTTCCTGCAGGAACGCAGGGTCGCAATGCCTAGCCACAGCAGATAGACCGATCCGGCTGCCGTGAGCCAGAGGAGAAGTGACGGGGAACTCGCGACCAGGGCCGCAATTCCGCACACCAGCAATGCAGTATGAACCAGGTATCCCGAGAGCAATCCCCATACGGCTGGGCGATAGCTGGTTTTGCCCAGTGCAGAGGAAATGATGTACGCCCAGTCGGCGCCGGGCGTGCACGCCAACGTCACCGATACCAAGAGGAACCCGGTGAACTGCGAGAGATCCATTGCTTCTCCAAATCTAGAAACCTGTGCTCTGATAACAGTAAGGAAAAAATCGTGAAATGTGCTTGCCGATTCTTTGGGGATACCCGGCCCTTCGGAAAGAAAAAATTGCTCTGGCGTTAAATGGCGCAAATTATTTGTGCTGTAGTCTGATTTCATGGATGAACTAGACCGTGCGATCTTGGCCGAGTTGCAGAATGACGGACGGATGAGCGCTACCGCGGTAGCTGCAAAAGTTGGGCTATCGGTGGCTCCCTGCCATCGCCGGATCAAAGATCTTGAGCGCAGGGGAGTCATCAGCGGCTACCAAGCGGTGATTGACCCGGAGAAGGTTGGACTGGGATTCGAGGCCCTGGTTTTCGTCACGTTGAAAGACAGAGCGCAGCTTAAGCATTTTGAATTAGCAGTAGAGAGGGAAGAGCTAATAGTTGATGCGCAGCGCCTTTTCGGCGAGCCAGACTTCCTATTGCGAGTCTTTGCCAAGGATCTGCCGCATTACCAGCGTGTATACGACGAGGTCCTAGTTGATCTACCGGGCGTGGAAAAATTGACGAGCACCATAGTCATGCGAAACATCAAGGAGCGTGCGGTTCTGCCCGTCTAGGACGTCTTGTCGGACGGCTTCCGGTTGCGGGTTACCGCCGGCGTCAAGGACAACGAAATAATCAGAACTACCGCGCAAATCCATAAGGCCTGAGGCAACTTCAAGGTATCGACGACGAAACCAATAAATGGTGGACCGCCAAGCATTGCTCCATATCCAAACGCACTGACGATGCTCACCGCTTTTGGACCCAGGCGTTCTCCGCGGGAAGCAGCGATGCTCATGCCCAAGGGGAAGCCGAGCGAGCTACCGAGGCCCCACAATGCTGCACCGAGGCCTACTAGGGAGGGACTTGTGCCGGTGATGAACAAGCCGACGCCGAGAAGGCCGATAATTCCCATGATCAGGAGTGTATTTTTCGTGCCGAAGCGGTCCACAAGGCGACCGCCGACAAAGCGTCCCAGCGTCATTGCTGCGACGAACAAGGTGAACATGAGCGCGCCAATTTGATGCTTGAAACCGTGCCCGTCAACCGAAGTAACGGCAATCCAATCATTGGCCGCACCCTCGCTGAAACTTAAACCGGCGACCATTATGCCAAGCAGCAGCAAGAGTCCCATTTTGTGCGTTGATTGAATTCGGTTCTGGGGGACATCCTTGTTGATTGGAACCAAATTTTCGTTTTCCCAGCAGGTAATACCTCGATGGGCAACGTAAGCGAGAAGAAGAATGATGACCGCGACAAACGAGAAGTGCCAAAGGCTCGAGATATTCAAGGAAATGGTTGCTGTTGCCACCCCGGCGCCAATTAGGGTTCCCAGGCTGAAGAACCCATGAAGGGAAGGCATGATGCTGCGGCCGACACGACGTTCAACCTGTGCGCCGCTGACGTTCATCATGATGTCCAAACAGCCAAAAGTAAGCCCGTAAAAGAACAGGGCTACGTAGGCAAGAGTGGCTTCCTCGGTTATCGAAATGGCTATGCCCAGTACGACCAAACATGCTGCTAATCCGATGGGCAAACAGCACAACAGGCGGCGTGTTGGAACGAATTTGCTCACCGACGGAATAAGGGAGATTCCGAGCAAAGTTCCGATGGTGCTGCAAATCAAGAACGATCCGAGGTTCAAGCCAGAGAAATCGAAAACAGCGTCGATAATGGAGAGGCGGCCTGCCCAAGTCGCAAAAGATAATCCTGCAAGAAGGAATATTAGATTGATGCTGGTGCGTTCCGTGATTCTCTGTCGCGCGAGGTGGGCGACCAGTTGGGTCATCGGGCACTGTCCCTTTCGATTTCTACAATTCCTAGAGTTTATCTCAAGTTAGGGGGATAAGTTACTGTTCAGTCGGGATTCTGAGTGATTATGCGCCGCTGCACGGCTCACGATCATGACATTCACAGATTCGACGGCCGGACCAGGAAGAGAAACGGTGGTGAAGAACGAAAGTTCTCGCTAGTCAGCAGATTTCTTTGCGGAAAATACGGGTATGGTGGCATTGCCCACCGGGAAGTACGCTCGAGATGAAAACTCGTAAATTTCTTGCGTGCAGAGGTGGGATCGTGAAGTTGAGTTCCGAACAATGCGGAGTGATCATCGTGGGTGCTGGATTGGCCGGGCTGGTTGCAGCGTCCGAGGCACTTGATGCAGGACTGAGAGTCTGAATCCTGGATCAGGAAAACAGGGGTAATCTCGGCGGCCAGGCTTACTGGTCTTTTGGGGGACTGTTTCTCGTTGATACTCCTGAACAGCGCCGCTTGGGAGTTCGTGATTCTTTTGACCTTGCCTGGTCGGATTGGCAGCATAGTGCACAATTTGACCGGTTGGACGATGAGGACCTGTGGGCGCAACGTTGGGCCAAAGCCTACGTGGAGTTCGCAGCTACTGAAAAACGGTCCTGGATCAAGCAAAAAGGCATAGATCTGACTCCAGTTGTGGGCTGGGCAGAGCGCGGCGATGGTCGCGCCGAAGGGCATGGGAATTCTGTACCCAGATTTCACATCGCCTGGGGAACTGGCACCGGGGTATCGATGCCATTTGTGAATAGGGTGCTCGACGGACTGCAAACGGGACATGCCGAGTTGCTCAACCGCCACAGGGTTACTGGATTGGTGACCACTGACGGTTCAGTTACCGGCGTTCGCGGTGAGGTCTTGTCGCCTGATGACGCTCCACGCGGGCAACAGTCGTCAAGAAACGTGGTTTCGGAGTTCGAGTTTTCGGCTGAAGCAGTGGTGATTGCAACCGGGGGAATAGGCGGAAATCAGGACCTGGTTCGGAAACTCTGGCCCGACAGGCTCGGCATCGCGCCGGGGCGCATGATTACCGGCGTTCCGAATTATGTTGACGGCAGCGGCATTGAACTCTCGCAGGAGGTGGGGGCGCGTCTTGTTAACCGCGATCGAATGTGGCATTACACAGAGGGAATCCAGAATTGGAACCCAATTTGGCCCGCTCATGGAATTAGAATTTTGCCCGGTCCAAGCCCGATGTGGTTCGATGCCGAAGGGAACCGCCTTCGTCCTCCTTGCCTTCCGGGGCACGACACTTTGGGCACGTTGAAATACCTGCGCACCGATCCCACTGCGCGAAAGTACGACTATTCATGGTTCGTGCTAAATCAGCGAATTATCGAGAAGGAGTTTGCGCTGTCAGGGTCGGAGCAAAATCCAGATCTGACTAATCGGGATAAAGCCGGAGTTATCAAGGACCGGTTCTTTGGCAAGGGTGCTCCGGGGCCGGTCACGGATTTCTTGAACAAAGGTGCGGATTTCGTTTCAGCGACTACCGTCGAGGAGCTCGTGACGAAGATGAATGCAATCGCGCCGGAAGCACATATTGATCCGATGCGGCTTCACCAGCAACTAATGGTTCGTGATTCGCAAACTGAAAATCCATTTAGCAAAGATCGCCAAATTCAATCTATCCGCAATGCCCGAAAGTACATCGGAGACCGTTTGACCCGAGCAGTTGCTCCGCACAGGATACTCGATCCTGCGGCGGGGCCATTGATAGCTGTGAAGCTGCACATTCTGACGCGAAAGTCATTAGGCGGACTGCAGACAGACCTATCTGGGCGAGTCCTCAAATACGACGGAACAGTTCTTGACGGGCTTTATGCGGCCGGTGAAGCTTCTGGATTCGGGGGCGGCGGGATGCATGGGTACAACGCGCTGGAAGGAACTTTCTTGGGCGGGTGCTTATTTAGTGGCCGGCAAATAGGACGAGGGCTGGCTGACAGGCTCGGCCGGAAAGGGCCTCAAGCTAGAAATGAGGCCTAACACTGGTCAAATTCCTAGATCTGGATAGATGCGAAAACCGCCGTTCACTTGTATTACCAAGTGAACGGCGGTTTATTTCGTACCCCCGGCCGGATTCGAACCGGCGACCTAGAGATTAGAAGGCTCTTGCTCTATCCAGCTGAGCTACGGAGGCATAACCGAAAATAGTTTAGCTCATTGATCACCAAAAATACGACTTGAGGCCGATAGGCTGGAGAAACGAATGTAGATCATCATCTGATTAGGAGTAGTTAAGTTGCCGAAATTGAGAATCGGTAGCGTGTTGAGCATCGTGTGCTTCTGTGTGCTAAGCGTGGTTTTAGCTTGGGCCGTAGCGTTGCCGCTTTGGATGGGAGAAGGCATAAATGATGCCAAGCTTCCAGGAATCGCCATGGCAATGATGTTTACCCCGACCATCGCTGCTCTAGTGATTGCCATTGTCGAACGCCGGCTAACGAGCTTCACCTCCGAGGTTGGGCTCTGGCCAATCAAGCGTCCGGGGAAGTTTGCCATCGCACTGGTGCTGTCCTATGTGATTCCGCTCGGGCTCATACTTCAAGCGCCCTTCATCGGAACATGGCTAGGGGTCTTCCCTGGTGATCTGCAGAATTTCACCGTACTGCGCGTTGTCTCCGGCCAGGAAGGCCCGACAATCTACCTTCTCGGACAGGCGGGGTTGATAGTTGTCGCTGGCCTCATGAATTCCTTGTTTGCTTTAGGAGAGGAGATTGGTTGGCGGGGATGGCTTTGGATTCGCCTGCAGCCTTATGGGCAACTTGTATCAATTCTTGTATCCGGCGTCGTCTGGGGGATCTGGCATGCACCATTGGTGCTTCTGGGCTACAACTATCCGATGGCTACGGGCGCGTGGGGAGTCATGGCTATGTGCGGCATGTGTACCGTATTTGGCGCCTTCCTTGGCTGGTTGCGTACCTACAGTGATTCCGTATGGCCAGCGGCTTTGGCGCATGGAGCCTTCAACGCCAGCGTGGGATTGGTTTCACTGTTTATGGTGATGGGAGTTCCTTTGGACGCAACAAAAGCATCAATCATGGGTTGGTCCGGCTGGATCTTGCCAGGAATCGTCATAGCCGCCATGCTATTGAAAGGCGCATTCAAACCTCAATGGGCTAAAGATTTATCCACAGGCCGTTGACTTTGCGTCCGACCGGATCTTGCGGTGCGCCATCATCGGATTCAATGGCAGAAAAGGCTTCTGCCATTTGTATCCAATAGGAGGCAGTCCAATGAGCGATCTTGTGACAATCCGCGGAATTGTCGGAACGGAACCTCAACTCAGCATTACGCCCAAGGGCGTTTCTATCTTGAAATTCCGAGTAGCGACGCATGAGCGAAAACGCGATCTTGAAACAGGGCAGTGGGTCGACGGGCCGACCAATTGGTATGCGGTTTCGGCGTTCCGTGCCCTGGGAGAGAATTCCATGGAATCCCTGGGGCAAGGCGACCATGTAATGATTTTCGGAAAGTTGCAGATCCGAGAATTCGAACGAGCAGATGGCTCGCGAGGGAATAGCGCAGATATCGAGGCTTATTCAATTGGTCACGATCTGCGTTTTGGAACGAGTTCCTTCAACCGTGTACGGACAGATACCGGCGAAATGGAGCGTGTGCAGCACCCGTCACGTTCGTCCGACACTGAAGCGAGCTGGCAAAGCGAGGATGGGGAAGCGGCCTGAAGACGCGTGTTCTGGTGGTGTTTGAGGGTTTCGTGTGAATCCGGGCACCACCAACCCAAAATAGTGGTGTGTGGATTCGGAAATGACCCCCGCAACAGACTAGCCTTAAGAACATGGCGGAATTCATTTACACGATGACCAAGGCTCGCAAGGCCGTTGGCGACAAAGTCATCCTTGACAATGTCAGCATGTCGTTCTTCCCCGGTGCCAAAATTGGCGTCGTGGGACCCAACGGTGCTGGTAAGTCAACGATCCTAAAGATCATGGCGGGGATCGATACTCCCTCCAACGGTGAAGCGCGTCTTTCACCGGGCTACTCGGTAGGCATCCTGCTGCAGGAACCCCCACTGAATGAAGAAAAGACCGTCCTGGGCAACGTCCAGGAAGGTGTTGGCGAGATCTATGAAAAGATCACTCGCTTCAACGAAATCTCGGAAGAGATGGCACAGGACGGTGCCGACTTCGACACGCTCCTGGAAGAAATGGGCAAGCTGCAGGAAGCGATTGACGCTGCCGACGCTTGGGACATTGACAATCAGCTCGAACAGGCAATGGACGCGCTGCGCTGCCCACCAGGCGACGAGAAAGTTACCCACCTCTCCGGTGGTGAACGTCGACGTGTAGCACTGTGCAAGCTTCTCCTGCAGAAGCCGGACTTGCTGCTGCTCGATGAGCCTACTAACCACTTGGACGCAGAGTCCGTACTGTGGCTGGAACAGCACCTGGCATCTTACCCGGGCGCCGTGCTGGCCGTAACCCACGACCGCTACTTCCTGGACCATGTCGCCGAATGGATCTGTGAAGTTGACCGCGGTCGCCTGCACCCATACGAGGGCAACTACTCCACTTACCTGGAGAAGAAGCGCGAGCGCATGGAAGTTCAGGGCAAGAAAGACCAGAAGCTTGCTAAGCGTCTGGCAGAAGAACTCGAGTGGGTTCGTTCGAACGCCAAGGGCCGTCAGACTAAGTCGAAGGCTCGTCTGGCGCGCTACGAGGAAATGGCTGCGGAAGCCGAGCGCACCCGCAAGCTGGACTTCGAAGAAATCCAGATTCCGCCAGGCCCGCGCCTGGGCCAGCTGGTAATCGAAGCCGAAAACTTGAAGAAGGGATTCGGCGATCGTGTATTGATCGATGGTCTGTCCTTCTCGCTACCGCGCAACGGCATCGTGGGTGTCATTGGTCCCAACGGCGTCGGCAAGTCGACCCTGTTCAAGACCATCGTTGGCATGGAAGAGCTTGACGGTGGCACCCTGAAGGTCGGCGACACGGTCAAGATTTCCTATGTCGACCAGAATCGCGAAAATATCGACCCAGAGAAGTCGTTGTGGGAGGTCGTTTCTGACGGCCTCGATTACATCAACGTCGGTCAAGTTGAGATGCCATCGCGTGCCTACGTTTCGGCGTTCGGGTTCAAGGGCCCAGACCAGCAGAAGAAGGCAGGTGTTCTCTCCGGTGGTGAGCGCAACCGTCTGAACCTGGCACTGACCCTCAAGCAGGGTGGCAACCTGTTGCTGCTCGATGAGCCTACTAACGACTTGGACGTTGAAACCCTGTCGTCGTTGGAAAACGCGCTGCTTGAGTTCCCGGGTTGCGCTGTAGTGGTCTCCCACGACCGTTGGTTCCTGGACCGAGTCGCGACCCACATCTTGTCGTACGAGGGCACTGAGGAGAACCCATCGAACTGGTACTGGTTCGAAGGCAACTTCGACTCTTACGAGAGCAACAAGGTTGAACGATTGGGTGCCGACGCGGCTAAGCCGCACCGTGTTACCCACCGTCGCCTGACCCGCGACTAATCCACGGGCATGAAAATAGCCGCCACATTTGTGGCGGCTATTTTTATGCCGCAGGAGGCATCGTTCAATTAGCTCGTCGTCGAATCGGCACGCAATCCGGACAATTTCAGATACTCGCGATCCTGGTAAAGCAGGTGTTGCTGTTGCGCATGCCCGAAGAGTACCGCATGGACTTCAGCAGCAATCAGGCGGGAGCCTCCAACGCTGATGGAGGAGTGGATACTGGCGCGGAAAGCAACGGGAGCCTCGATGAAATGTGGCTCGCCGGTGGGCAAGACCCGGAAATGTTGATCGCTGGTAAATCGTGGGGCACCCGGGCGCGCGAAATTATTTGCCAGCTCGTGCTGGTCTTCGCCGAGCATATGGATCAAGAAACTCGGTGCTGCTAGCACAGCGCCGGCAGCGCCGGATTCTTTGGCCAGCGAGAACGAAACGGCAACGGGATCAATGGAAAGTGAAGCGAGGGAAGAGATAGTTAAACCGTAGAATGCCCCGTCGACCGCTGCAGTAATCACTGCTACTCCAGCAGGATGGTGACGGAAGGCTGTACGGAATCCATCTGATAATTCGCTCACTGAGCCGCTCCTTTGCCTGGAGTTGGAATAAAACTCCAGTAACTGATGCAAAAGCCCGAGCTTTTGCCAACAACTTTGAATACTTCCACCCTAAGACCTCAAGTAAACTTGAGGTCAAGGAAAGGGGTGGTGATGCTTCACACAGCGGAATCTGGGGATTGCGAAAAAAATTTTCCCGGGCGTGAGCTGCTAAGCATCGGGCAGGTTAGCGAACGCACTGGTGTGGCCAGATCTGCACTGCATTATTACGAAGATATTGGGCTGATCGTTTCCATGCGGACAGCGGGGAATCAGCGACGCTATCCTCGCCACTTGCTGCGTCGTATCTCGTTGATCAGTGTCGGCAGTAAGTTGGGCATCCCACTCAGCGACATCAAGCGTGCTTTGGCACCAGTGCCGATGGGAAAAATCCCCGAGGAAAGAGACTGGCTTCGCGCGACAGAGGAATGGAAGAAAGTACTCGAAGCGAGGCGGCGTGCCATCGAGGAATTAGAAGATCGGCTTATGGGATGCATTGGATGCGGCTGCCTGTCGATGCAGGCCTGCAGCCTCCTGAATCCGGAAGACCAATTGGCGCGTGAAGGTGTGGGCGCGCGGCGATTGGAAGCACCCGCAGATGCCGGGGAGCAGTCCATGTAGCCGGAGGGGCAGAACATTACCTGTTTTGAAATTCCGATATCCTCTGGCGCCTTCGATTGGCGCCGCCTGGAACTCCCGTACTGAACTCGGCACTTACTAGAATGTAATCATGAAAATTGCTCAAATATATCGCTTTCCTGTTAAAGGGCTACCAGGCGAAGCAGTCAGTTCGGTCGCAGCCAAAAAGGGAAGCGGGCTAGAGGGCGATCGCTGTGTCGCCTTCGGAAACGGCACAATTGAGCACCAAGACGGGCAGTGGCAGAGCTGCCTAAGCTTCACTATTCTCAAGAACAACAAGAGCCTGCAAAAGTGGCAAGTTGAATCCAGTTTTCCACTTATCACCATGACCGCGCCAGCATCTACAGGTGCGGCACCATTGACCTTTGATGCCAGTAGCCATCATGGCAGGGATGCCGCCAGCGCCTATCTGTCGAATCACTTGCCGGCGCAGGGGCCAAAACCGCGAAGATTGGTGTCTGCACCGCAAGGAATGTTCGATTCGCGACTGTCGGGCATTTCGATTATTAACCCCAATACGGTTGCGGAGCTGTCGCGAGTATCCGGGGTGCACTTGGATCCCCGGCGGTATCGAGGCAACCTTGTGGTGGAAGGCCTGCCCGCATACTCGGAATATGGGCTTATTGGCAAAGTGCTGCGCATAGGCGAAACCCGTATTGCCATTACCAAATCAATCGCCCGTTGCTCAGCAACCTCGGTAAATCCGGATACTACCGAAGTCGATACCAACGGACCCCGTTTGCTGGCAACGCACTTTGGCCACGTTCACTGTGGCATTTATGGAACCGTTCTGGAATCCGGGGTCTTGGAGACTGGCGCCTCAATTGAAATAGAAAACGAAGCAACAGAAGCCGAAGAACTGGTTCCAGTGAAGATCTCTCCACGGTTCATGACCATACTTCGAAACGAGGACTTGGGCTCAGGAGTAGTCGAACTGCTGCTTCACGATCCTTACGGATGGATTAAGTCTGAGTATGAACCGGGCATGCATCTAAGGGTTCACTTGCCAGATCCGCTGTGGAGAAATTACACCATCACCTCGGTGAGCGACCGGGGCATTAGTATCGCCGTTCGCATCCAAGGTGAAGCTTCAGCGAAAATAGCACAGCTGCAGGAGGACGAGCAACTTCTTGTCTCAGGGCCGTACGGTGTGCTGACCTCGGCTAATGTACTAGGCTCCAGCACTGCCATCGTCAGCGCTGGAATTGGCATCACTCCTGCTTTGGGGCTGCTCGGGGATGCTGCAGCGGTGAATGGCAGCCAAGATCTGAGGTTCATCCATGTCGAACGTGGCGGAGCCAGTGCCTTGTACTGCCGGCTGGAACAGATGGCTGCCGGGCTGAAGGCGCCAATCAGCTTGGATCGCATCGACACCTCCGAGGGGCGGCCAGCGGCTGCTGCGATCGCAGCACGACTACGCGGTTGCAGCAGGGTGGTGGTGTGCGGGCCTGAAGAGTTCACCAAGATGGTATTCGAGGCGTGCGAGCAAGCGGGAATTTCTGCTTCGCAGATTTACAGCGAAACCTTCGCATCACCAGCGACCGATCTGGAACGCCTTTTTGAGAACTATCCGCCCGCAGAAGTCTCTTGTCGTGGGAGCGAAAAGAATTTCACCTGGAGTGCGGAGAATGGAGTGTTGCTTGATGCGCTGGAAGAGCAAGGGCTTGAACCGGCTAGTCTTTGCCGCTCGGGTTCTTGCGGCGAATGCGCCGTTAGCCTGCTCAGGGGCAGGATTTCCTACCCGTTGGAGCCGAGCGCCCGCGTAGCACCGGGCCAGATCCTCGCCTGTATGGCCGTACCAGCAGGCGATATTGAACTGGACGCATGAACCACGCGGGCGGTGCGCTATCGATTGAGGGCTAGTGCCCCTCTGCGAACTCAGGCAGGCGGATCATGCCTTCCTGGGCGACGGTCGCGACGAGCTCGCCTGCCTTGTTGTAGAACTTTCCCGCACCAAGTCCGCGGGCCGACGAGGCCGATGGCGAATGAAGTACGTAGAGCAGCCATTCATCGACTCGGAAATCCCGGTGCCACCACATTGCGTGATCGAGGCTGGCGATGCTCAAGCCGCGATGTACCCATGGCACTCCATGGGCTCGCAGGGCAGGCTCAAGTAGCATGTAGTCGCTCGCGTAAGCCAAGGCAGCTCGGTGCAGGGCGGGCTCATTGGGCATTGCCGAGGTGGTGCGCAGCCAAACCGCACTATCGGCAAGCTTGGCCGAATTTCCTGGAAGGTAGATCGGTTCCGAAACATGCCGGACGTCGAAAGGCCGTTCGAAAGCCCATTCCTTTGCCACTGGATGGTCCAGGTGCCCCACGAGATCTGCGGTAGTCGGAAGCGACTCGGGATCCGGGATTCCGGCAGGCATTGGATCATGGTGTTCGAGGCCGTTTGCCGGTTCCTGGAATGAGGTGATCATTGACAGGATCGGTTCGCCATTTTGGTAGGCGTGCACTCGACGTGCGGAAAATGAGCGGCCATCGCGCAGGCGCTGTACGCCGAAAGTGATGTTCTGGTTCGGGTCTCCCGGACGCAGGAAGTAACCGTGCAGGGAATGGATCGCACGGGTCGCTTCAACTGTACGCGTGGCGGCCATGATCGATTGGGCCAGAACCTGCCCGCCAAAGACGCGAGGTCGAGTCTGCCCAGGGGTATGGCCGATGAAGATATCCTCATCCGTGCGCGCCTGGTCTTCTCCATCCAGATTCAACAGATCCAGCAGGATCTGGGTGGTGCCTAGGTCTTCGGTCACTGTGCGGGCTCCTTGGAATGCGATAGCGGAACAAAACCAAATTTAATGCTACTCGAAAGTAATATTTTCAGTTGAGATTCGGGCTCATAGGAAAACTATACGTTTCACGGAGCAGCATCACGCCATGAGCAAAGTCGCCACGCGTAGTTGCCGCTCCGTGAGACGATAAATATATGGCTAGTGATGCGGTGATTTTCGACGACAGTAATTCAGTAAGCGACTTAGCGAACTTTATTAGCCGGGCGAAAACAATTGAAGATGATGCGGCCCAATTCGTCGCTCGAAATATGGCCTTGGCTGTCTATGTACCTGTTTTGGTCCCTTCCGACCTCGGTCAAGGCGGCTATACCATCCTCGGAATGCGAGTTCATCGCTTGGCGCAGCCTGCAGATCTCAAGGCCAGCTATTCCTTGGCATCGATCCAGGATCGCCTTGCTCGCATGGGGGAGTCAACCGTCGACTTCGCGCTCCCACCGGTTGAAGAGAACCCTAAATGGGCTGGGATCTCCGTGCCGGTCTCAGGCTGGGAAGATGCAGGAGCCGTAGCGAACGACATGCTAACTTCCTCAGCTCAAAACGGCATCGACGCCGTCGCCCAAGCATTGCCGGAAAACCCGGGATTGCCTGTGCTTGTGCAGATACGGCAGCGAATTTGGGCTGCGGATGTGCAAGGAGAAGATTTGAAGATTCCTATGGGCTCCGCATTTGCCATGCATGCCTTGGGTTTCCTGGCGCCTGGCGGGCAAAGCCGAGTACTCCGCAATGGCAGTTGGACTCGACTGAGTAACGAGCGAGGGCATGTCCTTGTCCGCAAAGCCTCTTTGCTCGGCTAAGCAGTAATAAGGATATGGACTAGAACTCGCCCGTGGCGGTTCTAGTCCATAAATTCTTAGAGCAGATTCCGGTGTTCATCCGGAGTGTTCAGCAACGAGTGAGCCGCACGCTCGAAGTAGTCCCGAAGGGTTTCGGCCTGCAGCATTGGCAGCTCTAGCTGGTCGATAGCCTTGTTCATATGGCCCAGCCAGACATCACGGTAGTGGCCGTTCACCGGGTAATTTGCATGACGCATGCGGAGCCGAGGGTGGCCACGATGCTCGGAGAACGTTGTCGGACCACCCCAGTATTGTTCCAGGAACAGCTGGAGGCGAACTTGGGCAGCCCGAAGCTCCTTCTCTGGATACATCCGACGGAAATCCTCGTCTTCGGCAACGGAACTGTAGAAATTCTTGGTCAGCTGAGCGAAAATCTCGCGACCGCCAACCTCTGCGTAGAAGGTACCGGGATAGTTGGCAACGTCGATCGGCGTTTCGGCGGCATCCAAGAATTCTTGGCTGGATCGGCCTAGAACCAGGGGATTGCTGAAGGGATCCTTTTTCGGGTCATGTGCAAGTGGCAGGTTTTCAGTCATTCGTAAAAATCCTCAGGAGGAGCTAGGGGATACCGGCTCGTGGAGAACCGGGAAGTTGACGGACCGGGCGATGAAGCAAACCTTGTTCGCCTGGGAGTGGAGCGAATCGGCAAGTTCTCGTTGGGATTCATCGGCAAGGTAAACGACGGGCCGCAAGATGGCTTGGGTGAATTCACCGCTGTTATCCCGATTGAGACGCAGTGTTCCAGAAGCATCGTCCGTATAACCCGTGATATTCACGCCGTGGGTAACTGCTACATGCAGAAACGAGAGCATGTGGCATTGGCTCAGGGCAGCAAGCAGGAGTTGTTCTGGATTCCAGCGATCGCGATCCCCATGGAATGTTGGATCCGCGGTGCCCGGCAAATCTGGCAAGCCCGATGCGCGCAATACATGGTCCCGGCCGTAGCTGCGGTAGCTTTCCGTTCCGGTTCCACGATTGCCTGTCCATTCGAGCCCTACCCGATATTCATGTTGCGAGAGGTCCATAGGTCTATTCTCCCACTTTTAACCGAAAGGTGGCGGCGGCTTCCGCATTGAGCAGAAGCCGCCGCCACCATCCGAGCGACCCTAGATTTCTAGTGCCTCGGCGTCCGCCCGACGCGCAGCGAGAGCCCGGACCACGTCGGCACGCGATTCCACCAGCAGACGGCGCATCGCCGCGTGCTTGGATCCCAGGGATTCCAGGAATGCATCCGTCTGGTCCAAAGTTTCCTGCGAGACGTTGGAGCTGGGGTAGAAGCCGATCACAATCTGCTTGGCCATCTCATGCGAGTAGGATTCCCACGCGTTGACGAGCAGCCCGAAGTAGTCCTCGGCGTATCCGGAGATCAACGCGTTCTGGTGCACGTTGTTGAAACCGGAAATGACGGCGCTTTGCTGATCGTTGGACAAGGTAGCAGCGGTTGCCGCCCCGAATGCCTCTGCCTTTGCTTCTGCAGTTGGGCGGGAAGCTCGCGCGGTGTACCACGACGCCTTGCCCTTGGCCGTGTCGTCGCTGGCCAGAACTGCGTCGAGATCAGCATCGCTCAGGTAGCCGCCGGCACTCAGCGCGATTGCGAAGGACCAGCGCAAATCGGTGTCAACGGCCAGGCCTGGCAAGCTTGCCGAGCCGTCGAACAAGTTCCTGACGCGATCCAACTGGGCGGCGGCGCGCGAGCGGTGCGCGAAGGCCTTGACGAACTGCAGCTGCGCGTCGGAGCCTGCTTCAGCATTGGAAGCCAGCTGCCACAGCTGGTCGGCAGCCTGCACCGAAAGTTCTTCGCTGCGTTCTGCAGCAACAAAAAGATCCAGCGAGGTGTTCAGCTGGCGCAACAGCACCATGATCACCGTGGAATCCACCTCGTGGCCAATATTGTTCAGCAGCAACTGGACGTAGGTGCTTGCAGGGGCTTCGGCATCACGTACAGAGTCCCACGCGGCTGACCAAACAAGAGTGCGCGGCAGCGACTCCTGGAAGTCCTTCAGATGCTCGGTGGCAGTCGCCAAGGAAACTTCATCCAGGCGGATCTTCGCGTAGGTCAGGTCATCGTCATTGAGCAGAACCAAATCCGGGCGCTTCATGCCGGCCAGCGCGGGAACGAAGGTGAGCTCGCCATCGATATCAAGTTCTTCGCGGTGCACGCGCTGCAGCGTTCCGGCCTCATCGAGCGAGTAGAAGCCAACAGCAAGTCGGTGCTGGCGCAAAGTCGGGAACTGGGCAACGGCGGACTGGCGAATGGCAAAGGACGTAATAGCACCGTCATTGCCGGTTTCAATTTCGGCTTTGAGGGTGTTCACACCAGCGGTTTCCAGCCAGGATGCGCCCCAGCCGCTGAGATCGCGGCCGCTGGCGGCTTCCAGTTCCTTGAGCAGGTCTGGCAGCTCGGTGTTCTTCCAGGCATGCTTGGCGAAGTACTCGCGTACGCCAGCCATGAATTCTTCCTGGCCTACGAAAGCTACCAGCTGGCGCAGAACGCTGGCCCCCTTGGCATAGGTGATTCCATCGAAGTTGACCTCTACGTCTTCAAGGTCATTGATCTCCGCGACAATGGGGTGGGTGGAAGGCAACTGGTCCTGGCGGTAGGCCCAGTTCTTCTCCAACGTATTGAAGGTGGTCCAAGCGCTGGTGAACTCGGTGTTCTGCGCGGCCGCCAGAGTGGACATGAATTCTGCGAAGGACTCATTGAGCCACAGATCGTTCCACCACTTCATGGTGACCAGGTCACCGAACCACATGTGTGCCAGCTCATGCAGGATGGTGATCGCGCGGCGCTCAATCATGGCACCGGTTGGACGGGAACGGAAGATGTATTCCTCGAGGAAGGTCACCGCTCCAGCGTTTTCCATGGCGCCTGCGTTGAATTCGGGAACGAACAACTGATCGTACTTCTCGAATGGGTATGGGGTGCCGAAGTTCTTCTCGTAGAATTCGAAACCCTGACGGGTCACGGTGACGATGTTCTCGACGTCCAGGTACTGCATCATGGATGCGCGGGCGAAGACTCCCAGCTCGATGGTGCGGCCGCTGGAGGAAACCAGCGAATCGCGGGCGACCTGGTAGGGGCCTGCGATCAGGGCAGTGATGTAGCACGAGATCCGCTGGGTTGGGGCAAAGGCCCAAGTTGCTGAATTCCCGTTTTCCTCTGGCGCAGGAGTCGGGGCGTTGGAAACAACGTTCCAGTATTTTGGCGCGGTGACCGAGAACTGGAAGGTGGCCTTCAAATCAGGCTGCTCGAAGACGGCGAACATGCGCCGGCAGTCCGCGACCTCGAACTGGGTGTACAAGTAGACTTCCTGGTCCACTGGGTCTACGAATCGATGCAGGCCTTCGCCGGTGTTCATGTACAGCGCGTCCGCGTCGATCACGAGTAGGTTTTCTGCGGCGAGGTTCGGCAACTGGATACGGATGCCATCTGAATGCTGCGCTGGGTCCAGCTCGACGCCATTGAGATTGATGGAGCGTACCGAGTCGGTGACTGCATCAATGAATGTCGAAGCGCCGGCGGTGGCGGAGAACCGCACCGTAGTCTTGGAAGTGAAGACGCGCTCACCGCGAGTAAGATCCAGGCTTACCTCATAGCTGTCAACGTTGAGCAGATTTGCGCGTTCGCTGGCCTCGGCGCGAGTGAGGTTCATTCCTGGCATGGGTTCTCCAATTCTTGGCGATGGCTATCCACCGGTGGAAGTTGTGAAATGAATATTGAATATCTGTCTATTGTGTCACCTTTGACCGGGCATTGCGCAAGTCATCGGGCCGAACAATTTACTCAATTTTCCAATAGCGTCCCGAAATTGCACGCTTTGGGACGCCTCGGAGACTTATTCGGTTCATACTCCGTGATGCGCAGCTGAGAAGTAGCCGGAGCGCGTGCCGCGGTCGCTATCCTAGATAGGAAAGTAAAAGAACCCTCCCTAGTAAATGAGGCAATCGACTATGCGCGTGCATATCGCTACTGACCATGCAGGACTTGAGCTCAGCGACTACCTGGTAAAGCACCTGACCGCCAAGGGCTACGAAATGGTCAACCACGGCCCGAAGTCCTATGACCCGGAGGATGATTACCCGGCATTCTGCATCAACGCGGCACAAGCTGTTGTTGATGACCAGCGCGCGGGCGTGGACGCACTGGGTATCGTCTTGGGCGGCTCCGGCAACGGCGAACAAATTGCTGCCAACAAGGTCGAAGGGATTCGCGCCGCACTGGCGTGGAACATGGATACCGCGAAATTGGCCCGTGAGCACAACAACGCCAACGTCATAGCCGTTGGCGGGCGCCAGCACTCAGTAGAAGAAGCTGCGGAACTTATCGAGGCCTTCCTCGCTGAACCATTTAGCGAAGCGGAGCGCCACGTACGCCGCATCGGCAAGATCGCCACGTATGAAACGACCGGCGAGGTCATCGACTAGTCGTGCCTGAAGGTCATTCCCTTCACCGACTTGCCCGCCAGTTCGACGATGTCTTTGGCGGGCAAACGGTCCTGGTTACTTCTCCGCAGGGCCGTTTCAGCTCCGATGCCGCGCGCATCGACGGCCATCAGCTGGAACAGGCCTTTGCCAAGGGCAAGCAGCTCTTCTGCCGCTTTTCCAACGATCTCTATCTGCGAGTGCATCTGGGGCTCTATGGCGCGTTCAATTTCGGGGGAGACAGCTACTTTACGGGTGCTTCCTCGATTGGCGCCCCTCGGAAGGTTGGTGAAATCGAAGCCAGTGCCAGTACGGATGCTGAGAAGTACACCGGCCCGCCCGCACCGGTAGGAGCAGTTAGAGCGCGGATCGTTTCCGAACACGGCTGGGCTGATTTGCGCGGGCCAACTGCATGCGAGGTTCTGGAATACGAACAGGTCCAGATTCATCTGGATAAGCTCGGCCCGGATCCATTGATTGGGTCCGCAGTGCGTTTCAGGGCAGCCAAAGGCCAGGCTGATTTAGCGGACGCAGATATTCGGCTTGAAGCGGGCTTCAAGGAATTCCGGGCGAACCTGATGAAGACCAAGACAGCCATTGGCATCGTGCTCATGAACCAGGCGCTCATTTCTGGTGTCGGCAATATCTACCGAGCGGAAGCCCTATTCCGGAATCGAATCGCTCCGGAATTGCCGGCGAATGAACTTAGTGCTCAAAAGGCCAAATCACTTTGGTGGGACATCGTATCGGTAATGGAAGACGGCGTTCGCGATGGCAAGATCATCACTACCTTGCCCGAAGACCGCGACCCACAGGGCGTGGTTTGGCCCGATAACGCGTACTACGTTTATCAGCGGCAGGGAATGGGGTGCCGGAAATGTTCGGCGCAGATTTCCCTGGCCGAAATCGCGGCTCGCAAGCTGTACTGGTGCCCTCGTTGCCAGAAGCTTCCGCGCAAACATGTGAAGGCATAAGCTGCAGATTCGTCGATGGGACGAGCGGAGTTCTTTTCGTTCAGGCTCGTCGGCGTGTTTTGCTAACCATCACCGTACGGCAGTGATAAGGGAGAGGTGCCAAGTGAGACATGGAATCCCCGATTTGCAAAGCAAGAGTTTTATGGTCTAGACTGAATCTTGTTCGAAGCGCAGAAGCTTCGAAATGGGGATGTAGCTTAGTGGTAAAGCCTTAGTCTTCCAAACTAATGATGCGGGTTCGATTCCCGTCATCCCCTCCAAATGAAAAGGTCTCGCCGTGCGGGGCCTTTTCGCGCATCTGGACGAAGGCCGCTCTTTTCCTGGCCTCCTCTGCGTAGTGCAGCCATTTCGGGTCACTGCAGAAATGAGGCTCCGATAATGTTTGCGGCTTCCATTTTTTTCTGCTCCTGGACGTCAAATCGCATTCTTATGCATCGGCGGGGAGCGTTTTTCCCAGGCCCCTTCACTTCGTCAGCGGCGGAGAAGAGTCGTCGCCGAACGTCGCTAATTGATTCGATGAGCCTCGCGTTCCGGGGTGCAGCTTCGGGAATTGGCGATTTCCCGCTTTCAAATATGCCAAACTCGCACCCTCCTCACGCCTGCCTGGGAGCTGTTGGCATGGCGTCAGGTTTGCAAGCGTGACGCTTGGTTTCGACCGGGGTTCAGTCCAGCAGCCACGGATTATGTGCCGGGTCGCCGAGCAAAGCAACAGTCGCTGCTTGAACACCTGGAAAAAATAATCGGCCGCATCTGGGTCCCAGTCAATGCTTCAAAGGAGAATGGGTGGTTCTTGTCTTCCAGTCGGCCGGCGGCACTGGTGTTGCGGTCGTTCGAAAATCCACCTGTAATTCAACTCACGAAAAAGCGAGTTTTGGCTAAATTCTGGCTTGTGAAACGAGGAAAACCGCTAAATCATGCGGATGTCTTTCTGCAACATGCAAAATCCTCGATTTTGCTTTTGGTTCGAACCCGTGTAACTTAGTTTCTTGTGATCAGCACGGGAAACAAAACATTCCCGGACCGATTGCAAAACGGTTAGTCCAGATGAAACAAGCTTTCTTCTGAACTTTACCGGGGTGTAGCTCAGCTTGGCTAGAGCGCGCGCTTTGGGAGCGTGAGGTCGCAGGTTCGAATCCTGTCACCCCGACTTTATGGCTGAAGCAATTCAGCCGTAGAATTGAGAACTGAGAGATCAGTCCTCGTGAGTGGCGGAAATTGAAAAATTCTCGGTATTCAAGCAAAACGGTTAGTTGGAGCAAAGCATCGCTTGATGCGGCTTCCTGGCTAATCGGGGTGTAGCTCAGCTTGGCTAGAGCGCGCGCTTTGGGAGCGTGAGGTCGCAGGTTCGAATCCTGTCACCCCGACTTTACGAGTGAAAAATCTTCGGATTCAGCTCGTGAAATTTGAGAGCTAAATATAATTTAGATCTTGTGATCACTAAGAACCGTAAAAAGTAACTAGTAAGCATCACAAACGATTAGTGGATACAGGATAACTCGGGTTAGACTGTTCACTGCTAATCGGGGTGTAGCTCAGCTTGGCTAGAGCGCGCGCTTTGGGAGCGTGAGGTCGCAGGTTCGAATCCTGTCACCCCGACTCTGTCGAACAACCCCGCAACGCCACCATGTTGCGGGGTTTTTTGCAGATTAGACCTAATATTAGACAACTCAGGAGTACAACGCTGTGAAGAGCGCCGTCGAAAACGTCAACCCGACCCGGGTTAAGCTGACCGTTGAAGTTCCTTACGAGGAACTGAAGCCCCGCGTCGATGAGGCGTACAAGACCATCGCTCAGCAGATTCAGATCCCAGGCTTCCGCAAGGGCAAAGTTCCTGCAAAGATGATCGACCAGCGCGTCGGTCGCGGCCATGTCATCGAGACTGCCGTCAACGAAGGTCTGAACGAGTACTACCAGAAGGCAATGGTTGAGAACGAACTCACCCCGCTGTCCCGCCCAGAGGTAGACATCACCGAATTGCCATCCCTCGAAAAGGAAGGCGAAGGCCAGCTGGTCTTCACCCTCGAGGTAGACGTACGTCCGAAGGTTGAACTTCCGGACTACAAGGGCATCGAAGTTTCTGTTGAGGCCAAGGAAGTTGCTGACGAGGACATCGAGAAGGCTCTCGACGATCTGCGCGGCCGCTTCGGCACCCTGAAGGAAGTTGAAGCTCCAGCAGCTGCAGACTCCTTCGTGACCATCGACCTGACCGCTGCTGTAGAAGGCGAAGAAGTCGACTCCGCACAGGGCCTGTCCTACCAGATCGGTTCCGGCAACATGCTTGAGGGCATGGACGAGGCTGTTACCGGCCTGTCTGCCGGCGAAGACGCAACCTTCGAGACCACCCTGGCTGGCGGCGAGCACGCCGGCAAGACCGCAACCGTCAAGGTTGTCGTCAACGCTGTGAAGCAGCGCGAACTGCCAGAAGCTAACGATGACTTCGCTCAGCTGGCTTCGGAATTCGACACCATCGCCGAGCTGCGCGAGAACCTGTCGAAGGACGCTGCAGAGGGCAAGGTTGTCGAGCAGGGCGTAGAGGCTCGCGAGCTGGTTCTGGACAAGCTGGTTGAACTGGTTGAGGTTCCTGTTCCTGCATCGGTTATCGATGAGCAGATCGAGCAGCACTTCAACGCACCAGACGCTGAAGCAGACCACGACACCGAAGAGCACCGCGCAGAGGTTCGCGAGAACACCGAGCGTGCTTTCAAGAACGAGATCATCCTCGACGCTGTTGCAGATGCTGAAGAAGTTGGCGTCGAGCAGTCCGAGCTGATCGACTACATCGTTCAGACCGCAGGCCAGTACGGCATGGAGCCAAACCAGTTTGCACAGATGCTGGACGGCGCAGGCCAGGTTCCAATGCTCATGGGCGAAGTTCGCCGCCGCAAGGCACTTGCAAAGGTTCTCGAGTTCGCTAAGGTTACCGATTCCAACGGTGCCGCAGTTGACCTGACCTCCTTCGTCAAGCCAGCCGGTGAAGAAGAAGCTGCTGAGGTTGAGGCCGAAGAGGCCAAGTAGTCTTCACTAAACTCTGATGGCCATCGGCCGCTTGTTCAAAACAAGCCGCCGATGGCCATTTTTGTTCGCTGCGGGCGTGCATCATGCGCCGTGAGCGAAACAGGGGCATGAAACGGCCCAAGAATGGCTTGAAGTAAGTAATCTCAAAGTAACCAGTTGTAGCTATGGGATTAGAAACAGAGATTCCAGAAACTGATCTACACGTTTGGAAGAGGTAGAGAACATGTCAAATGATTCGCGCACTCCCACTATGGCAGCCGCAGAGCCGGCCGGCCGTGATGACTACATCTACAACCGCCTGCTCAAGGAGCGCATCATCTGGCTGGGCTCCGACGTCCGCGACGACAATGCGAATGCCATTTGCTCGCAGTTGCTGCTGCTCTCGGCAGAGGATCCTGAGAAGGACATCTACCTGTACATCAACTCGCCAGGTGGATCGATCACCGCTGGCATGGCCATCTACGACACCATGAACTTCATCCCGAATGACGTCGTGACCGTAGCAACCGGTCTGGCCGCATCGATGGGCCAGTTCCTGCTGTCCTCGGGCACCCCGGGCAAGCGTTTCGCTACGCCGAACGCCCGCATCCTGATGCACCAGCCATCGGGCGGCATCGGCGGTACCGCCTCGGATATCAAGATCCAGGCTGAACTGATCATGCACATGAAGAAGGTCATGAGCGAGTTGACTGCAGAACAGACCGGTCAGACCGTGGAGCAGATCCTCATCGACAACCAGCGTGATAAGTGGTTCACCGCAGAAGATGGCTTGAAGTACGGCTTCTTCGATCAGATCGCAACCCACGCAGGCTCGGTCAACGGTTTCGTAGGCGACGACAACAAATAGTCGCACCGCATCGCTTGATACCCAAAGATTTGTCCTAGGAGAAAACCATGAACTTCAATCCGGAAGCCGTTAGCGGTCAGATGCCGTCGGCCCGCTACATCCTGCCACAGTTCGAAGAGCGCACCCCATACGGCTTCAAGCGCCAGGACCCATACGCAAAGCTATTCGAAGATCGCATCATCTTCCTCGGCGCCCAGGTTGATGACGCATCGGCCGATGACGTGATGGCCCAGCTGCTGGTCCTGGAATCCATGGACCCTGAGCGCGACGTTACCCTGTACATCAATTCGCCAGGTGGTTCCTTCACCGCGATGACTGCAATCTACGACACGATTCAGTTCATCCGCCCAGAGGTCCAGACCGTGTGCCTTGGCCAGGCGGCGTCCGCAGCAGCAGTACTGCTCGCAGCTGGTACCCCGGGCAAGCGTTTGGCCCTGCCTAACGCGCGCGTATTGATCCACCAGCCAGCAATGGGTGGCGGCGAACGCGGCACCGCGACTGACCTGCAGATCCAGGCCGAGGAAGTTATGCGCATGCGCAGCTGGCTGGAAGAGACCATTGCCTCCCACTCCGGCCAGGACGTTGAGAAGGTGCGCGGCGACGTGGAGCGTGACTTGTTCATGACTGCTAGCGAAGCCAAGGTGTACGGCATCGTAGACGAGGTATTGACTCCTCGTAAGCTGAACCGTGCTCAGCTGGGAAGCTAGCGCATACTTGGAATAATCCATGATGAATGGCGGTTTACCTAGTTGCTGGTCTGTCCAAAGGCAGACGGCACAACACAGGTAAACCGCCATATTCATCTAATTTGGGGGACTACTAGCCTAGAATTGAGTAAGTCCACAGCTACTCAAGTAAACGGGAGAATGGTGCGATGGGACGCATGGGTGAAGGCTCGGATCTGTTGAAATGCTCTTTCTGCGGGAAGAGCCAGAAGCAGGTTAAGAAGCTAATTGCAGGCCATGGTGTCTACATTTGTACTGAATGCATCGAACTCTGCAACGAAATCATCGCTGAAGAGTTCGCCGAAGAGCAGGTGCACGAAGAGTTCTCCTTGGCTAAGCCACGCGAGATCTTCAACTCGTTGCAGGAATACGTCATCGGCCAGGAGAACGCCAAGCGTGCTCTCTCGGTCGCTGTCTATAACCACTACAAGCGTATCCACGGCAACCAGGACCACGGTCCTGTTGCGGCGCTGACTAACGATGACCCGCTGGATGATGTGGAAGTCTCGAAGTCCAACATCATGCTTATTGGTCCTACCGGATGCGGTAAGACGTACCTGGCGCAGTCGCTGGCGAAGAAGCTGAATGTTCCTTTCGCTGTCGCCGACGCTACAAGCCTGACTGAAGCAGGCTACGTGGGTGAAGATGTGGAAAATATTCTTCTCAAGCTGCTTCAAGCTGCCGACTATGACGTCAAGAAGGCCGAGACCGGCATCATCTATATTGACGAGATCGACAAGATTTCCCGCAAGAGCGAGAACCCTTCGATCACCCGGGACGTTTCCGGTGAAGGCGTCCAGCAGGCGCTTCTGAAGATCCTTGAAGGCACTGTCGCTGCGGTGCCGCCCCAGGGTGGCCGCAAGCACCCTCACCAGGATTTCATTCAGCTCGACACCACCAATATCCTGTTCATCGTTGCCGGCGCCTTTGCCGGACTGGAAGAAATTATTTCTTCGCGGGCAGGGCAGAAAGGCATCGGTTTCGGTGCTCCGCTGAAAGCGCTGAAGTCGGAGACCGCTTCCTACTCGGATGTTCGGCCGGAAGACTTGCTCAAGTTCGGCCTGATTCCAGAATTCATTGGTCGCCTGCCGGTGATCACCACGGTGGAGCATCTGGATAAGGACGCGCTAGTGCGCGTACTGACCGAACCAAAGAACGCACTTCTCAAGCAGTACCAGAAGATGTTCCAGATGGATGGCGTAGCTTTGAGCTTCGACCAGTCGGCACTGGAAGCAATCGCAGAACAGGCTATTGCGCGTGAGACCGGCGCGCGTGGTTTGCGGTCGATTCTTGAGGAAACCCTTGGCGGCGTAATGTTCGACCTTCCAAGCCGCGACGATGTTGCCGAGGTGGTCATTACTCGGGCAACCGTCATTGACCGTGAAGATCCCACGTTGCTCTCTCACGCGATGGTGGCCAAGCGCGATATGAAGTCCGCCTAGCCGTATTCAAAAATTCTCTTCGGAAGAAAGTTGGTAGTTCATGGCTGAACGTCAGCAAGTAGATTTTTGGTTCGATCCAATCTGCCCGTTCGCTTGGGCGACGAGCCGCTGGATCAAGGAAGTGGAGAAGGTCCGCGACATCGACGTGAACTGGAACGTCATGAGCCTCTCGATGCTTAACGAAGGCCGCGACCTTCCAGCTGACTACCGCGCCAAGATGGACATCTCATGGGGGCCGGTGCGGGTGGTCACGCGTGCTGCCCAGGAACACGGCGAGGGAGTCAAGGACAGCTTGTACACCGCCATGGGTGAACTATTCCATTACGAGAAGATCGAAGATCGTGATGAAGTCATCGCCAAGGCGCTGAAGAAGGCGGGATTGCCGGCGGAACTCGCTGAAGCTGCGAATACCGATGCCAACGATGACGTGCTGCGCTCGAGCCACGAGGCAGGCATCAACTTGGTGGGGCAGGATGTAGGCACGCCAATCGTCGCCGTTGATGGCGTTGCTTTCTTCGGTCCGGTCATTACCCGTATTCCAACTGGGGAAGATGCAGGAAAGATGTTTGACGCTGCGGCGCAGCTCGCATCCTTCCCGTACTTCTTCGAAATGAAGCGCACTCGTACCGAAAGCCCGGTTTTCGACTAAGCGGGAATTTTCTGTTCCAAGGACGTTGTCTCATTGCGAGGCAGCGTCCTTGGTTTTTAATCAGTGAAGGCGCTTGGCATGGAGGGCCGGGTGTTCGCCCTCCGATGCCACTAATCCACGGGACGATTGGCTATCCGCCGACGGAGGAAGGTGCGCCATCAAGGCGCCGATCCGCATGGGCCGGACCAGTATTCTGTGCATCCGCCATTCGTTGCACCGGTGCTTCACCTTCTCGTCGGATCGCGGAGCACGCGGTTCATATTGGCCAGGGACGGTTCCGCAGTCCAATTGGTGCGTCGTTCGAACCTCCGTTTCTTAGGCTCGGATGATGACTCATCAATCCAGGGCAACGGCGCGCGGCGGGCGGACAGTTCAAGCTGCCTTTGCAGAGTGCGCAGGCGTCATCGGATTGCAAGGCAAGTCGTGGAGGTAGGCCGTCGGCATCGGCAACCGGCTCTATTGGGTGTCGAATAAGTCCAATTTTAAAGCCTAATTAATGCATATTTTTTCCTACAGGGCAGACATCGCGGAGCCGGGAAAGTATCTGTTACCGAAGCTTCTATTTCATATATTCAGACACGCTTCTCCGGTCTCGCGCGGCAAGGCCGGACTCTGGGCGTGTGATTCGGCTCACTGGTATTCAGGGGCTGGTTTGAAATCACCAGAAATGCACGGGCTCATTCGAAGGGGAGTCGTGGCGCCGGGGAATCGATTGAAAGTATCTGTTTCAAAACTATTTCGCTTCACAACTTGGTGGCCGTTGCAGGTCGGTGACGCGGCGGGCGGAGGAAAATATTCCTGTAGAAAATGCTTGAAGTGTGTGTTTGACTGTTTCCCACGAGTGCAACAGCACCCCCATCGATAGTGGCAAAGAAGCCACTGGACAAGGAGTTAAATCGTGCAGATTCGTTCTCTAATTACGGATTCATCCAAGGGCAAGGGGCGCCACAAGCTGGCAAGCGCCGCGGTTCTTGCAGGCGCGCTGATGCTCGGCGTGGCACCGATGGCCTCGGCAGCGCCGACGACCACTGGTGGCGACGTCGAGTCAATCACGATCTCGGAACAGAAGGCTGACGCAGCGGTATCCTACTGGACCGCGGATCGGATGAAAGCCGCAAAGAACGCAGATTCACTCGTAGCTGGCAAGTCGGGTTCGGCTGCCAAGGTTGAAGCCGGCAAGCCGGCCAAGGTCGCCGGTCATGGCGCGCAGGCGGCAGCCGGAAAGCAGGCCCAAACGAAGGGTGGCAAGACTCGCGCTACCCAGGAAACACCGGTTTCGCACATCGGCAAGGTGTTCTTCACTCTCGGCGGATCAGACTACGTGTGCTCTGGCAACGCTGTCGTCTCCGCCAACGAGTCGACGGTCTCCACCGCTGGCCACTGCCTGAATGAAGGACCCGGTTCATTCGCAACCCGTTGGGTCTTCGTTCCAGCCTATGAAAACGGCAAAGCACCCTACGGTTCCTTCGCAGCGACCGAGCTGGTGGCACCAACTGAATGGTCAAATGGCGGGGACATCACCTATGACACAGGCTTCGCCGTGGTCAGCTCCAGCGGTGGTGCGTCCTTGACTGATGCTGTTGGCGCTTCGGGGGTCGCCTTCAACCAGGCGCGCGGAGAGTACTACACTGCTTACGGCTACCCAGCTGCTTCGCCATTCAACGGCGAGACCTTGCAATCGTGCAGCGGATACTCCAGCGACGATCCGTTTGGCCAGTCCCAGTCCCAAGGCATTCCATGCAACATGACCGGCGGCTCGTCCGGTGGCCCATGGTTCCTGGGGAGTGGATCTAACGGCTACCAGAACTCTGTGAACAGCTTCGGCTACAGCTCGGTGCGCGACACCATGTTCGGACCGTACTGGGGCTCGGTGATCCAGCAGGCATACCAGAGCGCGCAGAACTAAGCACTAATAACCCAGCAGCTGGACATCGATGGGGATCCAGCTGCTGGCTGCAAGTAGATGGGAAGAGAAGATGACCGACGGAAATTCGCCAGCTGCCGGGTCAGAAGACTCGGTCCAGAAGCATCGTCTTGAGTCCAGCGCGGAAGACCAACTGGAACACTTCACCGGCGAACGTCGACGCGCGGCTCGGCCCATGGAGAAAACCGTCCAGTCTCCACCCGAGACGGATGACCCTGATGCGGGGGAGGAGCAAGGGCAGAAATAGCAAAACCGGTTGCCATCCCGATGACGGGATGGCAACCGGTTTTTCTGGTTCAACTGCTATTCGGTTTCTTCAGCCGGAGCCAATTCAACGTTGGTGACAGTCATTTCACCGTCGGCTTCAACCAGGGTCAGCTCACGGGCGTTCGCCGCGGACTTCAAGTCCTCGAATCCTGCCTTGAGCTGCGCAACCTGAGACGCTGGAGCGTGGATCTCGCCCGAGAGCACTTCGGTACGCTGCTTGACCTTCGCATCGGACTTGGCCTTGCGGATGCCCGAGAGAGCGACGCCAACCAGTGGCAGTACCGCCGGGTCGGAGCCCTCCACTGCAGCGGACAAGTGCCCGGTGCTTGGCCACTGGGTCAGGTGCACCGACCCGGTGCGCCACCAACCCCAAACCTCTTCGGTAGCGAATGGCAGGAATGGCGCGAACAGCCGCAGCACGGAATCAAGGGTGGTGGCCAGGGTAGCCAGAACCGACGCCTGCTCGGCTTCGCCGTGGCCGCCGTAGGCGCGGTCCTTGACCAATTCGACGTAGTCGTCGGTGAACGACCAGAAGAACGACTCGGTGATATCCAGCGCGCGAGCATAGTCGTAGTTGTCGAAAGCGCGCTGGGCGTCTTCGATAACGGTCGACAGGCGAGCGAGCAGCGAACGATCCAGCCCGTTGGTGACTACCGAAGCGTCATCGGTCAAGACGTTGGCGTCGGTCGCGCCCAAGTTCAGCACGAACTTCGAGGCGTTGAGGATCTTGATGGCCAGGCGGCGGCCGATCTTCATCTGGTTGATTTCATACGCGGTATCGGCACCCAGCTTGGCACTGGCCGCCCAGTAGCGTACGGCGTCCGCGCCGAACTTATCCAGGACTTCGTTAGGTACAACCACGTTGCCCTTGGACTTGGACATCTTCTTGCGGTCCGGATCCAGGATCCAGCCCGAAATCGCAGCGTGCTTCCACGGAGCGTTGCCGTGCAGGGAATCTGCGCGAACCGCGGTGGAGAACAGCCAAGTACGGATGATGTCGTGGCCCTGCGGGCGCAGGTCGAAGGGGTAGACCTTCGAGAAGAACTCGTCGTCACGGCCCCAACGGCCAGCGATTTGCGGGGTCAGCGAGCTGGTTGCCCAGGTGTCCAGGACATCGGCATCGCCAATGAAGCCGTTAGCGGAGCCGCGCTGGTCCTCGGTGTAGCCGGTCGGCGCGTCTGCTGCCGGGTCAACCGGAAGCTGGTCGATGGTCGGCAACAGCGGCGCATCGTAGTTCGGTTCGCCGTGCTCGTTGACCTGGTACCACACTGGCACTGGTACGCCGAAGAAGCGCTGGCGGGAAACGAGCCAGTCGCCGTTCAGGCCCGAAACCCAGTTTTCGTAGCGCGAGCGCATGAACGACGGGTGGAAATCAATTTCCTGGCCGCGTGCGATCATCTGGTTGCGGCGTTCTTCATCACGGCCGCCGTTGCGGATGTACCACTGGCGCGAGGTCACGATTTCCAGCGGCTTGTCGCCCTTTTCGAAGAAGTTCACCGGACGGGAAATCTTCTTCGGCTCGCCATCAAGCAGGCCCGCGTCGGAAAGCATCTCGACGACGGTTTCCTTGGCGGAGAACACGGTCTTTGCCGAAATCTGGGCGTACGCTTCCTTGCCGGCCTCGGTGGTGATCCACTCGGGGGTGTCTGCAAGGATGCGGCCGTCGCGTCCAATGATCGGACGGGTTGGCAGCTGCAGTTCGCGCCACCAGGTCACGTCGGTCAAGTCGCCAAACGTGCACACCATGGCAATGCCAGAACCCTTGTCGGCCTGGGCCAATGGGTGCGGGTGGACGGTGACGGGAACTCCGAAGATCGGCGAGGTCACGGTCTTGCCGAACAAGTGCTGGTAGCGCTCGTCATCCGGGTGGGCCACTAGCGCGGCGCAAGCAGCGAGCAGTTCCGGGCGGGTGGTCTCGATGAAGACCTGCTCGCCGTTTTCAGCGTCGAATGCATAACGGTAGTAGGCGCCGGGCATTTCCCGGTCTTCGAGTTCGGCCTGGGCCACTGCGGTACGGAAGGTCACGTCCCACAGGGTTGGAGCTTCAGCCATGTAGGCGTCGCCCTTTGCCAGGTTGTCCAGGAAGGCGCGCTGCGAAGTTGCACGCGAATTGTCGTCGATCGTGCGGTAGGTCATGCGCCAGTCCACCGAAAGGCCCAGGGTGGTGAACAGCTGCTCGAAGACCTTTTCGTCTTCGACCGCCAGCTCTTCACAGATCTCGATGAAGTTCTTGCGGCTGATGACATCCCAGTCGCGCTGGTTCTTCGCAGGCTTTTCCGGTGGACGGTAGCCCTCGATGTACGGCTTGGTCGGGTCGCAACGGACGCCGAAGTAGTTCTGCACGCGGCGCTCGGTAGGCAAGCCGTTGTCATCCCAACCAAGTGGGTAGAACACGTTCTTGCCGATCATGCGCTGGTAGCGAGCCAACACGTCGGTCTGCGTGTACGAGAACATGTGTCCTACGTGCAGCGAACCCGAAGCGGTTGGCGGGGGAGTGTCGATGGAGTACACGGCTTCGCGAGTCGTGTCCTCATTGAAGTGATAGGTGCCCTCGGTGCGCCACCGGGACGAAAGACGTTCTTCCAAGCCTTCCAAAGCGGGCTTGTCAGGAACGGAAACCGTTGCGGGCGTGTCTGTGCCCAAGTTTTCTTCTGCCATACGTCTATTCTTCCATGTTTTGCCCGGCGCACAGTCATTGTTGCCCATGGCTTGCACCACGCCGCTGTCCAGCCGGGACCAGCTGGATCAAAAGCCTGTGCCGGACCGGCGGCCCTTGGCTCAGCCGTCCTGCCGCGAACGCCGAATCGCCTTGTCGCCCGCACCAGCGGCACGGTGCACCCGGGCATAGCAGCGCCGTCTGGCGTTGGCGCATTCCTGCATGGCTCCGCTTACGCAAGATATTCCCTCCGATTGCATTCCTCCGGCAGCCGCGCCAGCTGCACGTTACCGCCGCGCAGTAGGCGCAGGCGGGACAGCATCGGCCATGGCCCTGGCGGCACCGCCGACGCTCGCCGCCCTGGATTCCAGGCCCTGGCCCGGAAGAAAATCTTGCCGCATGAAATGTAAGAGAAATTCATGCCTTACCAACTGGTAATGATCTGGTTCTACAGTTGACGTATGACAATTACAGATAAGACTTCTTCCCGTTCGGCCGTTGTTACCGGAGCTTCCAGCGGAATTGGCCAGGCAACAGTCCGTGCGTTGCGCGCACAAGGATGGACCGTCTTCGCAGTAGCCCGCCGGGCAGACCGCTTGGAAAAGCTCGCCGCTGAATGCGGTGCGATCGCGGTGCCAGCAGATGTCAGCGTGCAGGCAGATGTCGACGCACTGGTAGAAACGGTCACCGCGCATGGCGGCGCAGATACGCTGGTCAATTGCGCCGGCGGTGCGCGTGGAACCGAAACCTGGGCCGACGCGGTCGATGACAACTGGGACTTCATGTGGCAAGCCAATGTCATGGGAACCATGCGCTTGACCCGTGCACTGCTGCCCCAGCTTCGCGAGGCGCGAGGCACCGTCTTGAACGTTACCTCCACCGCCGCACTGGCCAGCTACGAAGGCGGCAGCGGCTACAACGCGGCAAAGGCCGCTGAACGTGCCATGACCCAGGCGCTTCGTCTTGAAGAAGTCGAGAACGGGCTGCGGGTAATCGAGATCCTGCCCGGCCTGGTGCAGACAGAAGAGTTCGCGCTCCGTCGTCTGGGAAGCCAGAGCGCCGCCGACAACGTCTACGCCGGTGTGGAGAATCCCTTGACCGGTGAAGACGTTGCCGAAGTCATCCGCTATGCGGTCAGCGCCCCGGCCCACGTGAATCTGGATGAAATTGTCATCCGCCCGCAGGCGCAGGCCGCCAACCACAAGCTAGTGCGCAGCGCCAAATAGGCGCCCAACAACATCGGTGAGGATCAATTCATGAGTCAAGCGACCCAGCAGAAGATACATGTTGTCGCAACATCCCACGGCACGGACAACGCCAACGGGCAGCAACTAATCCATGATCTGCGTGCCGACCTGGAACGGCGGAGCGAAGAGCGATTCCCGGTGCAGCTTGTCTGGCACGAAGCCTATGTGGATGTCCAAGAGCCCCGGCTTGAAACGGTTATCGCCGGTTTGCCTGAAGGCGAGCCGGCAGTGGTCTTGCCGCTGCTGGTCTCCGACGGCGTTCATACGACGCACGACATTGCGCAGGCGGTCGCCTCGCGCGCGGGAACCTCCGCCGCCCTGCCATTGGGTCCGCTGCCGGAGCTGGCCCAAGTCCTGGCGCAACGCGCCGCAGGGCACCTGGCCAACGACCCGCTCGTTGTCTTGGCGGCGGCGGGCACGAGATTGGAAGTCGGCCAAAACCAGGTCAAGAATCTCGCCGAGCAGCTCGCTGTCCTATTGGAGCGCGAAGTGCAGGTGGGCTACTGCGCAGGGGCCCAGCCGCGGATCGCTGACGTCGTGGGAAATGCTGCCGCGCGTCCAGTGCTCGTGCTCAGCTCGCTGCTCGCCGACGGATTCTTCCAGCAGAAGCTGGCTAGCACGGGGGCAGGCGTGGTGACAAGCCCCCTGCTTCCTGACGTAATGATTGCTCAATGTTTCCTTGTGCGACTGCAAAAGGCGCTCGAAGAGGAGCTTTTCATGTCTCCAGATGACGAAGTCCTAACTCGTTAGGCAACGCGTAGCCATGTGACACCGGCAGGTTGCCGACCTCCTGGGGGCAGTTCCTACGCTGGTGGACATGACGCAGACAACCACACCAGTTCGCTCCACAAGAGCGGCAAAACCCAACGGCCAATGGAAAATCGACGGCCCTGCCCCGTTGAATGCCAACGAAGAGATGAAGGCCGCCGACAACGGCCTGAACGTGCGCCAGCGCATTGAGGAAATCTACTCGAAGCAGGGCTTCGATTCCATTGAACCCGAGGATCTGCACGGCCGCTTCCGCTGGTGGGGCCTCTACACCCAGCGTGCCCAGGGGATCCCCGGCGGCAAGACGGCGACGCTGAGCCCAGAAGAACTTGAAGACCGCTACTTCATGCTGCGCGTGCGCATCGACGGCGGCGCCCTGACCACCGAGCAGCTGCGCGTCATCGGCCAGATCTCCACCGACTTCGCCCGCGACACCGCCGACCTGACAGATCGCCAGAACGTCCAGCTGCACTGGATCGACGTCGTCGATGTCCCGGAGATCTGGCAGCGGCTGGAAGCCGTCGGCCTGCACACCACCGAGGCCTGCGGCGACGTGCCCCGTGTCATCCTCGGCTCTCCGGTGGCAGGCATCAGCAAGGACGAGATCATCGATCCCAGCCCGGTGATCGCCGAAATTTCCCGCCGCTACATCGGCAAGCCGGAATTCGCGAACCTCCCGCGCAAATTCAAGACCGCCATCACCGGCCACCCAAGCCAGGATGTCGTCCACGAAATCAACGACATCGCCTTGATCGGCACCGTCCACCCGCAGCTCGGCCCCGGATACGACCTGTGGGTTGGCGGCGGGCTGTCGGCAAACCCCCGCCTGGGCGAACGCCTCGGCGCCTTCGTGACCGAAGAGCAGGCACCGGATGTCTGGGAGGGCGTAGTTTCCATCTTCCGTGACTACGGGTACCGCCGCTTGCGCAACCGCGCACGCCTGAAGTTCCTGCTGGCCGAATGGGGCACGGAAAAAATGCGCCAGGTGCTGCAAGATGAGTACCTGGGCTACGAGCTGCCCGACGGCCCGTTGCCGGAGCAGCCCACCGAAGCAGGAGACCACAGCGGGGTCAACGAGCAGAAGGACGGCAAGTTCTATATCGGGTTGACCGCTCCGGCTGGCCGCGTATCCGGTACCGCGCTGACCGGCCTTGCCGATTTGGCCGAAGCCCATGGATCCACCCGGCTGCGCACCACCCCGCACCAGAAGATCATCGCCCTGGACATCGCCGAAGAGCAGGTGCAGGACTTCGTCGCTTCGGCCCGCGCCCTGGGCCTGGAGGCATTCCCCAGCTTGTTCAAGCGTTCGGCCATTGCCTGCACCGGTATCGAATTCTGCAAGCTGGCCATTGTGGACACCAAAGACACCATGATTGACGCGGTAGCAAAAATCGAGGATCGCCTGGCCGACCACGAGGGCAAGCTGCCTCGCCAGCTGTCTCTGCACGTCAATGGCTGCCCGAACTCCTGCGCCCGCATCCAAACAGCGGACCTCGGATTCAAGGGCCAGCTGATTACCAACGACCAGGGAGAACAGGTCTCCGGATTCCAGGTTCACCTCGGTGGCACCCTGGCCGGTTTCGAAAATGGCGAAGCCGCCCTGGGGCGCACGGTGCGCGGGCTCAAGGTCGCGGCTGATGAATTGCCCGAATACGTGGAGCGGGTAGTGAAGAACTACTCGGCCTCGGCTGCCGAAGGGGAATCCTTCGCTGCCTGGGCCCACCGAGCTGAAGAGGATGAGCTGAAATGAGCAAGCCGACCCCAGTACGTACCCGCAGCGAGGCTGAACTGCGGCGCATCGCCAAGCTGGGCGCCGCCGAGCTGGGCGGGGATGCCACAGCGGACCAGGTCGTCGCTTTCGCAGCTGAGCACCTCGACGCCGACGAGGTAGCGGTGGCCTGCTCGATGGCCGATGCCGTGCTGCCGCACCTGGTCTGCGCGCAGCTGCCCAAGGTCGATGTGCTGTTCCTGGAAACCGGTTACCACTTTGCCGAAACCCACGGAACCCGCGACGAAGTGGCTCGCACGCTGGACGTGAACATCGTCGACGTGCTGCCTGCCTTGACCGTGGCCGAACAGGATGCGAAGTTCGGCAAGGACCTGTTCTCCCGGGATCCGGCCGCCTGCTGCCAGCTGCGCAAGATGGACCCGCTGGCCAGATCCCTGTCCGGATATAGCGCGTGGTTCACCGGGGTACGCCGTGACGAAGCTGAGACCCGCATCAACACGCCCCTGGTCGCTTTCGACGAGAAGCACGGACTGGTCAAATTCAATCCCGTGGCGCCCTGGAGCTTCGATCAGCTGATCGACTACGCCACCGGGCACCAAGTACCCGTGAACCTGCTGCTGTCCAACGGCTACCCGTCCATCGGATGCCAGCCTTGCACCCGGCCGGTAGCCGAGGGCGAGGACCCGCGGGCTGGCCGCTGGGCCGGGCTGAATAAAACCGAATGCGGAATCCACGTCTAAGGAGCGAATCATGACCATCACCGCTAACGCGCCCGCAGGCACCCAGCGCAGCGTCCTGGACGCCCTGGAAGCCGAAACAATCCACATCATCCGCGAAGTGCTCGCCGAATTCGACAAGCCCGGACTGCTGTTCTCCGGCGGCAAGGACTCCGTAGTCGTCCTGCACCTGCTGGCCAAGGCCGTCTCCCCGGGCCGCGTGCCCATCCCCGTCGTGCACATCGATACCGGCCACAACTTCGCCGAGGTGCTCAACTTCCGCGACGCGGTCGTGGAAAAGTACGGGCTGAACCTCGTCGTCGGCTCCGTGCAGGAGTACATCGACCGCGGAGAGCTGGCCGAGCTGCCCGACGGCACCCGCAACCGCCTGCAGACCCGGGTCCTGCTGGACACCATCGAATCCAACGGCTTCGACGTGGTCTTCGGCGGGGCGCGCCGCGATGAGGACAAGGCCCGCGCCAAGGAGCGCATCCTGTCCCTGCGCGACGAGTTCGGCGTCTGGGATCCGCGCAACCAGCGCCCGGAAATCTGGAGCCTGTACAACGGGCGGCACGAGCCGGATTGGCATGTGCGCGCCTTCCCGATCTCCAACTGGACCGAACGCGATATCTGGGCCTACATCCAGCGCGAGAACATCGAGCTGCCGCCGATCTACTTCGCGCACTGCCGCCAGGTCTTCGAACGCGACGGCATGTGGCGGGCACTGACCAGCGTCAGTCAGCCCAACGCCGATGAGCCGGTCGTCGTCAAGCAGGTGCGCTACCGCACCGTGGGCGACGCCAGCTGCACCGGTGCGGTGCTCTCCGCCGCCGACACCGTGGCGAAGGTGCTCGATGAATTGGCCGTCGCCACCATCACCGAACGCGGAGCCACCCGCGCCGACGACCGTGTTTCCGCCGCGGGAATGGAAGACCGCAAGACCGAAGGGTACTTCTAAGATGACCACCACACTATTGCGCATCGCTACCGCCGGTTCGGTCGACGACGGCAAGTCCACTCTCGTGGGCCGCCTGCTCCATGACGCCAAGGCCATCCTCGCCGACTCGCTCGATGACCTGGCCCGTACCAGCGCCGAACGCGGCTTCGGCGGCAGCGCCGGAACCCTGGACCTCGCGCTGGTCACCGACGGGTTGCGCGCCGAACGCGAGCAGGGCATCACCATCGACGTGGCCTACCGCTACTTCTCCACCGACAAGCGGTCCTTCATCTTGGCCGATTGCCCCGGACACGTGCAGTACACCCGCAACACCGTCACCGGCGCGTCGACCGCAGACGCGGCGATCGTGCTGGTTGACGCGAGGCACGGCGTGCTGGAGCAGACCCGGCGCCACCTTGGCGTGCTCGCCTTGCTGCGGGTTCCGCAACTGGTCATCGCCGTGAACAAGATGGACCTGATCGACTGGGACGAAGCGGCCTTCAGCCAGATCGAGGCCGAAGTACTCGCGCTCGCCGGAGAACTCGGCCTGAAGTCAACCACCGTCATCCCGGTCTCCGCGCTTCAGGGAGATAACATCGTCGATCCTTCGGCTTCCGCGCACTGGTATGCCGGCCCGACCTTGCTCGGGCTGCTAGAGGACATCGAGCCGCGGCTCGGCGGGGGCACTGCCCGTCTGGATGTCCAGTACGTGATCCGCCCGCAGGGCGCCTTGGCTCCAGGCCTGGACCCGGACGCGTACCGCGACTACCGCGGATATGCCGGAACTCTGGTTGACGGCAGCTTGGCCGTGGGGGAGTCCGTGCAGGTGCTCTCCAACGGCCAGCCGGTGAGCAGCCGGATCAAGGCCATCAGCACCCCTGCTGGTACCGCGCACCGCGCCCAGGCCGGCGACGCCATCGTTGTCGAGCTGGAGACCGACTTGGATATTGCCCGCGGCGACACCATCGTCGCCGGCGAACTGCCAACCGCGCACCGGGAGTTCCAGGCGAACATCTGCGTATTGGACCCAGTGAAGCTCACTAGCGGCCAACGGCTGTTGATCAAGCACGGTACCAAGGTCGCCGCAGCCAAGCTGTCAACCATCGAATACGTCATCAACGTGGCCGACTATTCGCAGCAGCCCGCCCACTCCTTGGAGCTCAACGACCTGGGCCGGATCACCTTGCGCAGCCAGGCAGCGTTGGCCATCGAGCAGTACGCCACCTCGCGCACTGGCGGAAGCTTCCTGCTAATCGATCCAGCTACGGGGCGCACCCTTGCGGCGGGGATCATCGAGGAAAATAATGAAGCAGCCTGATGTTGGCCAGCCAACAAGAAACCAAGGGCGGGTCCGGCTGACGGCTCATGGGCAGAAGACCGGCTTCCGAGGACGCTTCCTCGGGCTGGCGGCGGTCGGAGCATTGAGCGCAGTTGCTGTGGCGACGACGTTTCTTCCGGGACCAAATGAAGTACCAGCGCAGGCGGCACATCACGGACCGGCAGATGAGCTGAAGATTGGCTATTTCGCCAACCTCACCCATGCTCCGGCCTTGATCGCCCAGTCCGAAGGTCTTCTCCAAGATCACCTTGAAGAAGACGGTACCAGTGTCCAAAGCCAGATATTCAACGCGGGACCGGCAGCCGTAGAAGCCTTGAACTCGGGGGCCATCGACGTCGCATATCTGGGGCCAAACCCGGCGTTGAACAGCTACCTGTCCAGCGATGGCGAGTCGTTGAACGTGGTGTCCGGCGTCGCCTACGGCGGAGCCAGCCTGGTTGTCGACAAGAAGATCACTAAGCCCGAGGAACTGGCCGGCAGCAATCTGGCCAGCCCGCAATTCGGCGGAACCCAGGATGTTGCCTTGCGCAGCTACCTGAAGGGCCAGGGCTTGAAACAGGACGCCACAGTGACCCCGAGCTCCAATGGAACCGTCGCACAGCTTTTCGGCCGCGGTGAAATTGACGGTGCTTGGCTTCCGGAGCCCTACGCTTCATTGCTAGTCGAGAAGAACGGGGGACACCGCTTGGTGAATGAAGCCGAGCTCTGGCCCGACGGCAAGTTCCCGACAACGGTTCTGGTGGTCTCCAAGGAATTCATGGCTAGCCATCCGCAAACCGTGCAGAAGCTGGTCGATGCAAATACCCAAGCCATCGATTGGCTCAATCATGCGGACGGAAAACAGAAGTTGGCGGCTGTGCAGAAAGCTTTGGTCGAAGCCAACGGAAGTTCCTTTGACAAATCAGTGATCGCTGAAGCCTTGAAGCAGGTGCACTTCAGCGAGGACCCCCTGCCTGAAACCTACCAGTCACTCGTGGACCACGCATTGGCCGTAGGAGTGGGGTCTGGCGGTAACGCAGACGGACTCGTGGATACGCGTTTTCTTGAACAGCAGGAGAAGTAATGGGAGTACGGCTGAATGAAGTTTCCCTGAGCTATCCAGGCACTGGCTTGGTCATAGATCGCCTCAGTGCAGAAATTGAAGACGGAGAGTTTATCGCTGTCTTGGGGGCCTCAGGCTGCGGCAAGTCGTCCTTGCTCAACATGATTGCTGGGTTACTGCCGCCCAGCTCCGGCTGGCTTGAAGTACCTGAAGACGGCGCGGCATTCATGTTCCAGGATGCCAACCTCCTGCCGTGGCTGACAGCCAGCGAGAACGTTGACCTGGCGCTCAAGCTCGCGGGGAAGCCAGCTCCGGAACGCCAGCAACGCGTCGAGGAACTGCTCAACCTCGTTCAGCTGGGGCATGCAAGCGGCAAGAAGCCGCATGAACTTTCTGGCGGCATGCGCCAACGCGTAGCTTTGGCCAGGGCTTTGGCTCAGGACCGCCAGGTTCTGTTGATGGATGAGCCATTTGCCGCCCTGGACGCCATCACGCGTGACATGCTCCATGAGCAGTTGCGGGCCTTGTGGAGGCAAACGGGCAAAACCATCATCTTCGTCACCCACAATGTGCGTGAGGCGATTCGCCTCTCCGGCCGCATTCTGGTGCTTTCTTCGCACCCCGGGCGCATCCTGGAGACTCGCCGGATCACCGGCGAACTCCGCAATAACCCGGCCGAGGCCGCCGCATTGGCCGATGAACTAACCACGATTCTCAGAAAGGAGCAGCGGAAACATGAGCTCACTGACAGAATCTCGAACTAGGTTCAAACCCGTGCGCGTTATCAAGCTACGCCCGAACAACCAGCTCGATTCATGGGTTGCCCCCTTGCTCACTGTGGTTGTGCTTCTGAGCCTGTGGCAAATTATTTCCTGGGCAAGCCCACTGCGCGAAGACCTTTTTCCCGGTCCACTGGCTGTCGCGGCTAAGCTTCCGCAACTGCTGGCAGATGGATCATTGGTTGCGGCCGTGGGCAATTCGTTGTTCCGCGCCGTGAGCGGATTTGCGATTGCCGTGATTATTTCCACCCCGCTGGCGTTGCTGCTGGCGCATCAGCCGCTGTTGCGCAAGGGGGTGGGGCCACTGGTATCGGCCATGCAGGTATTGCCCTCTATTGCGTGGGTTCCCGCAGCCATCATTCTTTTTGGCCTGAGCGATGCGACCATCTACACGGTTCTGCTGCTCGGCGCGATTCCATCCATCATCAATGGCCTGCTCGCCGGGATCGACATGATTCCAGCGCAGTACAAGTCCTTGTCTAAGGTGCTCGGTGCCTCCAAATGGGAGCATGTGCTGCACATTGAGCTGCCAGCTGCCATGCCAGGGTATGTAGCCGGACTGCGTCAGGGCTGGGCTTTCGCCTGGCGTTCGTTGATGGCTGCCGAATTGATTGCCGTGGGCGGTTCACTGGCCCTAGGCGTCGGTTCACTGCTGCAACGGGGCCGCGATCTGGCAGACCTGCCATTGGTCATGCTGGTGATCTTGACCATCCTGCTGGTGGGTGTGCTGATCGAATTATTATTTTTCGCTCCGATTGAACGCAAGCTGTTGCGCGATCGAGGAATGACCCGAACGGGAGAAAACTATGGCTAAAGGGCATATCACCCTGATTGGCGGTGGACCGGGGGATCCCGAGCTGATTACCATCGCCGGCTATAAGGCCCTGCTTGCCGCGGAAGTGGTTTTGGCCGACAAGCTGGGACCTACCGCGTTGCTGGCAGAACTTTCCGATGATGTGGTTGTCATCGATGTGGGCAAGTCACCAGGCTGCCACGTCAAAACCCAGGATGAAACCAATGAATTACTGGTCAAGTACGCTTTAGAAGGTAAGCGGGTAGTTCGCCTCAAAGGTGGCGACCCGTTTGTACTTGGACGCGGCGGCGAGGAACTGCTCCACGCCGCGAAATACGGGATCCCTACGCGTGTGATTCCCGGCATTACCAGTGCAGTCTCCGTGCCCATGGCCGCTGGCATTCCCGTCACGCACCGGGGAATTGCGGCCGGTTTTACCGTAGTCAGTGGACACAGCGAACTCGCGGACGTGCCGATCCGCTCTGATCACACCCTTGCGGTGCTGATGGGAGTATCGAATTTGCCACAAATTGTTGAGACATTGCTTACCCGTGGTTTACCGTCAAGTACACCGATTGCGATAGTTGAGCGAGGTTACTCACAGACGCAGCGCACAACTATCGGTACGCTAGAAGGGATAGTAAAGCGCGCCCGCAAGGCCGCAGTGGCGAATCCGGCCGTTATCGTTATTGGTGACGTCGTTCGGCTAGCCCCGGAAGCCTCCGACCAACTGGTAGACCTCCTGCCGCTAGAGAATGCCGATGCCACCGCGCCGGCCTCATTCGTTGACTAAGAAAGAGAAGTTGTTTGATGAGTGAAATTATCGTCCCTGAGCACCTCCATTCCCGGGCGCTGCGTGTTGCCATCGTTGGTGCCGGTCCGGCCGGCATCTACGCCGCTGACCTGCTCAACAAGAGCCAGCCGGTCGCATCGGGCGAACTGAAGCTGCACGTTGATCTCTTTGACGAGCTTCCTACGCCATTCGGTCTGATCCGTTACGGAGTTTCCCCGGATCACCCGCGTATCAAGGGCATCATCAACGCCCTGCACAAGGTGCTGGACAACGACTGGATCGACTTCTACGGCAACGTCGGCTTGGGCCGCGACATCTCGCTGGAAGACCTGCATACCCGTTACGACGCAGTGATCATCTCCACCGGCGCCCAGAAGGACGCTGACCTGAACATCCCAGGTGTCGATCTTGAAGGGTCCTTCGGCGGCGCCGACTTCGTGTCCTGGTATGACGCACACCCAGATGTTGACAAGAATTGGGACCTGTCCGCCAAGGAAGTTGCTGTCATCGGCAACGGCAACGTTGCCCTGGACGTGGCCCGCATCCTTTCCAAGCATGCTGACCAGCTGCTGGAAACCGAAATCCCTGAGCACATCTACGAGCAGCTGAATGACTCGGCCGTCACCGACGTGCATGTCTTCGGCCGCCGTGGCCCGGCCCAGGTGAAGTTCACCCCGCTGGAACTGCGCGAACTCTCGCACTCCAAGGACGTTGACATCGTCCTGTACCCAGAGGACTTCGAGTTCGACAAGGCTTCGGATGAAGCCATGAAGACCAATAACCAGACCAAGACCATGGTCTCCACCCTGACCAACTGGCTGATCGAGCAGGAAGAGCGTGAAGAAGCTCCAAGCGCCTCGCGCCGCCTGCACCTGCACTTCCTGCAGTCGCCAGTCGAGGTATTGGGCGAAGATGGCAAGGTCACCGGCTTGAAGGTGGAGCGCAACGAGCTCGACGGAAATGGCGGCGCACGCGGCACCGGCGAATTCGTCGAGTACCCGCTGCAGGCCATCTACCGTGCCGTCGGCTACTTCGGTTCGGCAGTCGACGACATTGAATACGACGGGGCCAAGGGCGTTTTGCCCAACATGGAAGGCCGCGTGCTGAACGCGTCCGGCGCTCACGTTCCCGGCCTGTATGCCACTGGCTGGATCAAGCGTGGCCCGATTGGGCTGATTGGCCACACCAAGGGCGACGCCCTGGAGACCATTACCCACTTGCTTGAAGACCTCACTAAGCTGGCGCAGCCGGATTCTTCCCAGAAGATCTCGGAACTGCTCGAAAGCCGCGGCGTGAACTTCTCCAACTGGGATGGCTGGAAGAACTTGGACGCGCACGAGAAGGAACTGGGCGCCGCAGCCGGCACCGTTTCGACTCGCTTCGGCGAGATCACTCGCGACCGCGTCAAGGTCGTAGAGCGCGAAGCGATGATGGAATTCTCTTCGGCAAAAAAATTGGTTGAGAGCCTGTAAGTTTCACCCCGGGCTCTAGCAACTATGGGCGATGTCCCTCGGCAAATCATTGCTGGGGGACATCGCCCATTGCTGTACCTGGCGCAGGTGTCAGCGGAGTAGGGTGTTCCAGAGATAATCTTCGCCGACAACAGGGATGCAGTAGTCGCGTGCTTTCTTGGCTTTGCCGGAGAGCGAGTCAGGATCCGCGGCCACCAGCAAGGCTACTTTCTTGGTGATCGCGCGATGAGGGGCGAACCCTGCGGACGCAAGCTGAGCTTCAATCTCCGAACGCGGACGAGTCATATCGCCGGTGAGCACCACCATGGCGCCGAGATCGATCTGATGATTGCCCTGAGGCTCGCGGATGGGTTCGTGATCTTCGGAAGCCACCGGCGCCACCTTGGCTACCTCGATTAGCTGCGGCGGAAGTCCTAGCAATCCGATGACTTTCGCCAGATCGGCTATTTCGTCTTCGGTCAGTACGCCATCGGACCAAGCCGTTGCGACAAGCTGTTGGAAGTACAGTTCGTGCAATCTCAGCGCTTGGTGCTTATCCAAACCAATTTCAGTGGCGGCCTGGAGCAGCTGGGCTTCTTCATGGGCTGATACGTAGCGGTCCATCAAAGCTAAATCCAGTACGGCCAAGTAGTTCTCCTCCGTAGCCGTGCCCGAAAATTCCGGCAACCGGGTCGCAAGCTTTTCCAGAAAATGCCCGGCAGATTCAGCTCTGTACTGGGACCGCTTAACTGGAACGACGCGCGAGCGCGGCGTTGAATCAAACCACCGCCCTGTCGAGGCTAAACGCAGTCGTCCGTCCCATTCTGGTTCATCGGGATCCAGTTCCATGTAGCGCGAAAGCAATGTCGCTGTGGCCGTCGCATCTCCCACTGCGCTGTGAGCCTGTTGCAACTCGATGCCAAAGGAATCGCAGCAGTCTTGAAGCGAGCGGCCTGCGCCTTGCAGGTAGCGGTGGGACATTCGCATGGTGCACATTCCTTGCGCCAGGAAGGTCTCGGGCACCGGCAGGCCGCACTTGCGGAATTCAGCCTCAAGGAATCTGGAATCGAAGGAAAGATTGTGTGCCACGAGCACTGTGCCCGATAGCCTCCAATGCAGTTCTTCTGCCAGATCCTTGAAGCTGGGTGCATCGAGCACGTCGCGGCTCTGGATGCCATGGATTGATTGCTTGCCAAGATCGCGTTGCGGGTTGATCAGTGTTTCCCACGAGTCGACAATCGTGCCCTGCCGATTCATGGTGACTATCGCAATTTCGGCGATGCGGTCGTTCCCTCCGGGGAACAGGCCGGTGGTTTCGGTATCCACGATGGAAAAGAATTCGTCGCTCATGACCGCTCCTGGGAGAAAGATTGTTAGTTCAATCTATAGCAGCAGCGGATCATTTTATCCTTAGCCAAGTGGCCAATCTTGGGGTCCTGGCGGTGGGTGCCAGAAGCGCGAGCGAACTCGGCCCAGACGATCTTCGTCTGGACCGAGTGTCAGTTCCGCTGTGGTACTTGGCTGGGCTAGCCGGCCATCTCGACCTTTTGGGTTGGCTTCGGGGTGCCGACACTGCGGCGCAGCATGATGAACAGCAAGATCATGCCTGCGGTGATCGACATGTGGCCAAGACCCGCGATGCCCGAGATCATCTTGGACGACTCAACGCCTAGTACGGTCATGATGCCGTGGGTGAGCTGCATGCCCGCGGTTAGGATCACGCCCGCGTTGTAGGTGCCCATGAACCACGCGAAGAGCTTGCGGTGCTGGCTCAGGCCGAAGGCCTTTTCCAGAAGGAGCACCAGCAGCAAGATGATGAAGCCCAGCACCAGCAGGTGGGTGTGGACTACGGAGAGCTGGGTCCACTGGCCTTCAGGGAAGCCGTTCATCTTGGTGAGTTCACGGTAGAAAAGACCGGAAGCTACACCGAGGACCATGTAGGCGAAGGAGAAATTCACGAGCTTACGCATTGATTTTGTTTTCTTTCTGAACGGTTGGTTCTGCAGTTGCTTCTGCAGCGGAGGAAGTTGTGCCGAAGAGTGGATGCTTGCCTGAGCCCAGGACTGCGAACAGCGCCGGGAGCAGCAGGGTGCGAACGACGAAGGTGTCCAGCAGGACGCCGAGTCCTACGATCAGGCCGAGCTGGCCTAATACCGTGAGCGGCAGTGTTGCCAGTGCCGCGAAGACACCTGCTAGCACGAGCCCGGCACTGGTGATCACCGAACCGGTGCGGCTTGCGGCCAGTACCACTGCGTCGCCCAGCGCCAGCACCTGCGAGTCTTGGCGGACTCGCTGGGTCAAGAAGATGGTGTAATCCACGCCCAAGGCGACCAAGAAGACGAAGGCCAGCAGCGGCACCTGGACATCCAGAGCGTTGGCCTCGAAGACCACCGAGGAAACCAGGGAACCCAAGCCGACGGCGGCGCCCGCGCTGAGCAAATTCACCAGACCCAAGGCAAGTGCGGTTCGCCAGGAACGGGTCAGCCAGCCGAGCATCACGAAGCAGATGACCATGATCAGCGGGGCAATCACGAACAGGTCGCGCAGGTGCATCTGGTGCGAATCAAGCTGTTCGGCGCTCTGCCCGCCAATGAGCACCTGCCCGGTACTGCCGGTTGCCGCAGCACCGCGCAGGTCCGCTACCAGGTCCTGTGCCATGGCCGAGCTGGGATCGACAGCCGAGATGACAGAGAACTGCTGCCATGGCGTGGTGCCGAGCTGGGAGGATTCGCCAACACGCTTGACGTTGTCGACTCCAGAGAATTCATCTCGCAGGACCTGGACATCGGTTCCCTGCGCCAACACGGTGATCGGCTGGGTTTCACCTGCGGGGAAGTGCGCTGCCAGGGTCTGCATGGCACTGGAAGACTCGGTGGCGGTACGGAACTGCTGGGTCTGGTCCAGGCCGATACGGGTGCCGGTCAACGCTCCAGCCAGCACCATGAGCAAGATCGCCAATGCTGCCAGGTTCAGACCCGGACGGGTCATCACAGCACGAGCAGCACGTCCGAAGAAGTTTTCCTTCTTGCTTTCCTGTCCCGGGCGGGGGACCAGCGGCCAGAATGCCGTGCGCCCGGCGAAGGCCAGGATCGGTGGCAGCGCAAAGAGCACGAAGAACGCAGCGATCAGCAAGCCAGCGGCGCAGACGATGCCCAGCCCGCGGGTATCTTCCATGACGGCCAGTCCCAAGGTCAGCAGGGCCAGCACTACGGTGAGGTTGGAGGTCAGGATCGCTTCGAAGCTGGCCGCCCACGCCTTGGACAGCGCCTGGCGGTGGTCAGTATTCTTCTGCAGTTCATCGCGGTAACGGGAGATCAGCAGCAAAGCGTAGTTGGTGCCGGCGCCGAAGACCAGCACGCTGAGCACGCCGGAGTCGAAGTGCAGATTGAAGGCGTTGCCCAGCAGGTTCGCCACCAGGGAGGCGCTGCGATCGGCGATGGCAACAACGACCAGCGGGATCAGCCAGAGTACCGGCGAACGGTAGGTGAGGATCAGCAAGACTGCCACGATGCCCACCGTGACGGCCAGCAGGGTGAAGTCCGCCCCGGCGAAGGCATTGGTGATATCTACTGCGAAGGCGGTAGAACCAGTGACCTGCACGGCCAGCCCCTGAATGGGATGGGCCTGGATCCAGTTGCGGACCTCATCCAGCTTCTGGCGGTCGGCCGTATCGGAGACCGTATCCCAGGTGAGCGGAACCATGGCTGCCTGCTGGTCTTCGCTGGCCATGGTGCGGCCGGCGGACACCTCCGCGTCGTGGCCTAGCGCCGCGGTCTGCTCATCAAGGGCAGCGGTGTCGGCATTGCTCAACGCATGGCCATCGGTGCGGTTGGCCACCAGCAAAGCCGAGCTCTGGGAATCGCTGGTGTTGGCATCCAGGATTTCGGCGACCTGTGCCGATTCGGAGGCTTCGACCAGGGAGCTGGCCGCACGGGTTGGGGCTTGGATGCTGCTCAGCGCACCAAAGAGAACGAGAACTACTGCAAAGATGCCGGCGGCCCAAATGCGGGCTCCGCGGCGGTTGGTCAGCGAATCGCCGATCCGGGGATAACTGGAACTTTCATAGTTCCAGTTAACGAGATTTCGCAGGTCAGGCCATCGTGGAAAGGGGTGAGTAAAACTTCAATCGAAAGGTTGAGATGCACCCCGGCGTGTCACCGGGATTCTGTTGATCAGCTACAGCAGTCCGTGGTCTTTGGCCTTGTTGATCGCGTCGGTACGCGTAGTTGCTTGGAGCTTGTCGAAAATGTGGACCAGGTGGGTTTTGACCGTCGCCTCCGAGACGAACAGGGCCTTGGCGATCTGCTTGTTGCCGGCACCGGTAGACAGTTGGACCAATACGTCCTTTTCGCGCTTGGTGAGCTCGATTTTGGGACGGCGCATGCCCTCGACAACGCGCTGGGTCATCTCCGGGGCCAGGACCATGTGCCCGGCGGAGGCTTGGCGGATGGATTCGACGATGGTCTGGGCACTGACATCCTTGAGCAGGTAGCCGGCAGCTCCAGCTTCGATGCAAGCGAGCAGCTCTGAGTCCTTGTCGAAGGTGGTCAGGATCAGCACATAAGGCGGTTTGGCCAGTTGGCGGATCGCCGCGGTGGTTTGTGCGCCATTCATCCCGGCACCCAGACGCAGGTCGCAGAGCACCACATCGACGGTGTTGGCCTTGACGAATTCCACCGCTTCCTCGCCGCTGGAAACCTCGCAAATGACAACGATGTCGTCGTAGTTCTCGAACAGCGCGCGCAGGCCGGTCCGCACGATGGGGTGATCGTCGACCAGCAGGATCCGGATCATGAGTTGTCCTTTGCTAAGCGAAGCGGAAGGTGGGCGCACAGGGCGGTGCCTTCACCGGGTGAGCTCTCGACATCCAAACCGCCGCCGAGTTCGCGCAGGCGCTGGTTCATTGCGGTGAGGCCGAAGCCTCCGGTGTGCGTACTGGTTTGAACGCGACCAGTATTGGGAACGAAGCCAATGCCGTCATCGACAATATCCAAACGTACTTCGTCGCCGCTGGACCCCAGGCTGAGCGCCACCGTGGAGGCCTGGGCATGGCGCAGCACGTTGGACAGGGCGGACTGGATGGTGCGCAGCAGCGCGATCTGCACATTCGGATCCAAAGTGGGCAGCCCCGGTTCGATATCCAATCGGGTCTCCAACTTCGAATCGGCCTTGAAATTCTCCAAGACGCGGCCCAAGGCTCCGGCGAGCGCCTGGGAATCGAGTTCTGCCGGAGCCAGGGCGGCGATGATGCGACGCAAATCGGTCAAAGCCTGCCCGGAAAGCTCATCGATGCGGCTCAGGGCCGCCGTGGCAGCTTCGGGATCCCTGGACGCTTCGGCCGCCTTGGCATGCAATCCGATGGAGGAGAGCTGCTGGGCGACGGTGTCGTGGATTTCGCGGGCCAGACGGGTGCGTTCGGTGGCGATGCCAGCCTCATGCTGGGAGCGGGCCAATTCTCCTTGCAGGTCTGCCATTTCCTGCTGGGCTCGCACCAGGGAATCCACCAGGGAAGTACGTGCTTCCGCGTCGCGTTCCATCTGCAGGTATCCGCGGGAGATGCCCCAGGCGAATAGCCCGCCAACCAAGGGGCCGGCTGCCGCTGCCAGTGTAACCGTTGAGTTGTGCAGGTACGGGGCGAGGATGGTGAAGGCATAGACGACGACCGACCACAGGATCGAGGGCACTAAGGGGAGCTGGTGGCCGAGCAACAACCAGAGGCTGAAAGCGAGCCACATGAATTCGGGGGAAGCTGCGAGGCTGGCCACCCAGATGCCCAGCAGGACCGCCAACCACCAGGCTGGCATATTTTTCGCGTGGCTGCGTGCCATGCGAATGAATCCGGCGCAGTACCACGCGATGAACAGGATCGAGATGCCCAGACAGAGCCAGGGGTTCTCCCCGTTGGCGAAGGCCCTGAACAGCACGATGAGGAGCAGGATGAAGGTGACCAGGTGTTGTCCCCAGCGCAAAATTGCGGGGGAGCCGAAATAACGAGGCTGGTTCTGCGGGCCAGCCCAAGACGGCGCGGGAGTGCTCATGGACGCAAGCCTACTAAAACCACGGATCGCGCAGGTGCCAAGATCATTTAGTCCTCGTTGAAGAATTCGGGTTAGAACCTACCGCAGTTGATGCGAAATATTAGTCTTCCGCGACGCGACGCAGTGTGCAAAGATGACGATAGTCGTAGAGCCGGATGTGAGTATTGAATTCATCCCTTGGTAGAAGAGGCGCCAATGTCTGTAAACACGGGAACTGTTCGGCTCTTGGAAGAGCCTGCTGAGGTACAGGTGCGTCAGATATTCAATCAGGTACGGATTGATGGCACGCTGAGTGCCCAGATGCGGTCAACCGTCTTTTGCATCTTCGGATATGACGACGAACTTCAGGCGGATAAGGTGACGTCCACCTGCCTGGAAGCTCTGGGGCGCAAGTTCGAAGCGACTGCTGTGCCGGGAGAACCGCTAAAGCAATTTGTCGTCATTCGCGAAGATATCAGTTCCTTCTTGCGTCTGTTGGATCCTGATTGGCCGGGCGAAGGTTCGTATTCGAAGTCACCACGTGAGCTGGTGGATCAATGGGATCTCGCACATAACCCGCTTCCGCACCTGCTGGCAGCTGGCACCATGATCGAAAACCTTAGGCGCAAGTCCGGTCCGGAGGATAGCAGAGATCCAGATAGCTACGTGTGGATCAAGTTCCCTGTTGAAGCACTCAAGGGAACGACGCAAGATGCTGAACTTTGCAAACAAGGATTTAGCCGATGGATGCAGGAAAATGCGAAAGTTGTTGCTTTTGCACCAGGCGAATCTGAGGAAGAACTGATCCCAGCCGGAACTGATATTGATCAGCTGATTAGCGATCTCGACACCTACAAAAACGTCATTCTCGAAGGTGTCGCTGGAAGCGGAAAAACGCACACCCTTGAAGCGCTCAAAGTCGCCTACAGCAACCGGACGAGCGTTCTAGTCTTCCATCCTTCGACTTCCTACGAAGATTTCGTCGTGGGATTGCGGCCAAAATCAGATTCATTTGAAGTCGTACCTGGGCCATTCTTGCGGATGTGCGAACGGGCGACCAGGGATCCTGAACAGAACTACTTGCTATTCCTCGATGAAATCAACCGAGCTAATACCGCACGTGTCCTTGGCGATCTCCTGATGGTGATCGAACCAAGCAAGAGGTCGGCTGTGCAGGCGGATACTGGTGTGGGGCTGCATGATCCCCTTGAGCATTGGTGTTGGCCGACCGAGAACTTCCACACGGTGCTTACAGACTCTGAACTGCACGAACAACCGAAACTCAACAGCGTGGAATTGCAGACAAGTTTGCCAGGTAACCGTAAGCACTTGGTTGTTCCGCCAAACCTGCACATTATCGGAACGATGAATACAACTGATCGCTCAGTTGGCACTATAGACCTAGCGCTGCGTCGCCGATTCTGGTGGAAGACTCAAGAAGTTCTGGCAGGGCAGCGCTTAGCGATAGCTTTGGGAAAAGATCGGTCTCAAGAACTCGACAAGGTAATTGCGTGGCACGAGTGTGTCAACCAGAAATTAAACGACGAAGTGGGCCCGGATGCACAGCTGGGGCACTCATATTTTTTCACTACCGATGCAACAGCGAAGGACATTGCGGAAGCGCTGGTGCAGCAACTGGCCGAGATCGCCCATATTTTCAATCTCAGCGCTGAAACGGTAAAAGCATTCTTCGATGAGGAAGAAGCCCAGCTGCCGAACCAGATGCGACTCTATGCGCACGGTCGTGGACTTGGACGAAGATTCCTAACAGTTCCATCGAACCGTACCGAATCTTGATCATGGAAACCGAACTCCCGACTGTACAAGGCCGCTTAGCCAACGAGGAGCCTAAGTGGTTTCAAGCCAGCACACGTGGAAACGGAATTGGGCTCACCGTCTTGAAAAGGACGGAGTCCTACGAAGCAGATAGCCGCGCAATCTTCATCTACGTCTTGCCGAAAGCATGGCGGGATTCAGAAGCAGCTGAGATCGTGCCGCGCGCTTGGAAGTTTGACAGCGAATCCACAGGCTCAGATTTAGACACCCTAGTCCTCTATGAAATGGACTATCTAAGATTGAATGGCCAGTGCGCCGAAGCGCTGAGTCGCTTGTGCCGACCTGTTCAAGTTGATGAGGATGACGACGGCGTCAGAGACGCGCTTTGGACGCGTTCGGTTCCTCCAGCTGTGGCCTCGCGTGCCCCGGAGCCAACGCGGTCGAGTATTTTGGCCGGATTTTGGGAATTGATCCGTGACAAATTGCAGCCAGTAGTCAATGACCCACCTCTTGGAATTTCGGTCATGATGCGCGAACCGCAGGCGCGTCAGGCTTTCATGAAGTTATTCTTGCTCCTGGCAGAAGCTCAAGTCGCACGGCGCAGGCCGGAGTTCATTCCGGTCTCCGAACCCTTGGCAGCCGTTCGAGGTCGTTTGATGATCAACGAGCTTGTTAAACGCAAGGCAAATCGAAGATTGCCCATATGGTGTACATTCGACGATCTAGACGGAGACACTCAAATCTGGCAAGCGATTCGACTTGCGGTTGAACAGTGCTCTCAAGAGGTCAACGGTGATGACCTGCTTGTTGATTTGGCGCTGGAAATTGACGCGAGACTGAATGACGTTTCCATTGGATCCGTCGCTGAAATCGTACGGCGCCCATTGCGGGATGCGGCTCGCCAGCGCAATCGCGGGTTGCTCGCGGTGTACCGATTGGCACTGGCGGTATTGAACGATCACGTGTCGCTGGCAGAGCCGACCCATGAGGACGCTGACGGCGTGGTCTTCACGTTCAAGATTGCAACTAGCGAGATCTGGGAAGATCTGGTGGCCAGAGCCGTTGATACGACGCGAAAATATCGCGTCAATAGGAGTCCTGGCAACAAAGTGCTATTTCATGGGGGAGTGTCGAAAAATGTCGACATCCACATTGACTACGCTGATACTCCGGGGTGTTCAGTCCTGCTTATCGACGGCAAGTACAAGAAATCTAAAAAGTTCGTTACCAGCGCATCGATGGCAGACCAGTACCAGATTTACGCCTATGCAAATCTTTGGAATGCTCCGGCAGTGCTTGCATACCCATCTACCGGTGATTCATCACCTCGCGTATGCATGACGTCAGCTATTGCGAACCGGGGAGGGAGGGTCGGTGCGATGAATCTTCCGTTTCCGAAGCCCGGGCAAACGGCGATACCGGTCGAGCCTAATGAGATTGAGCGCTTGCTGGACTTTATCGCAGATCGTTCGGGTGATACCGGGTTGAAGGGCCAGTGCAGTTAACAAGTTCGAACACTTGTTCGAAACTATATTTGAATGGCGCTGCGGGTGGCATGCGTGTTCTGCGCTCGCCGAGCTGTGAGCCTGCGCTCACTTGCATTTCGAAGGCTGCCGGGAATTTTCAGCTGGGGCATCACGCGGTAGGATATAAGGACTGCGACTTTGATCCGGCTATCACCGGTGAGTCTTCGGAAGAACCGCGAGCATCATGAACGCCAAGTAGAACCGAACGGGACCAGCCCGTCACAGCTGAAGATAAGCGATTCCCCATCATTGCGGCGGGGGATAAGCGGGGTGGTACCGCGGCATTCGTGCCGTCCTCGTAGGCAAGGATTTATCGACCCTACGCTTGAAGGACGGCCCATTCGATGAGCTTCTACCCGAAGGTCACTACAGACCCAACCGGTTCGACCCCGGCTTCACCGCGATTCCCAGATCTTGAGAAGCGCGTCCTCGAATACTGGAAGAACGACGACACTTTCCAGGCCTCCATTGACCAGCGCGAGGGCGAAGAATTCGTCTTCTACGATGGCCCTCCCTTCGCCAACGGCCTGCCGCACTACGGCCACCTGCTCACCGGCTACGTCAAGGACCTGGTAGCGCGCTACCAGACCCAGCGCGGCAAGCGCGTGGAGCGCCGCTTCGGCTGGGACACCCACGGCCTGCCAGCCGAGCTGGAAGCCATGAAGCAGCTGGGCATGACCGACAAGAAGCAGATCGAAGCCATGGGCATCGACAAGTTCAACGACGCCTGCCGCACCTCGGTGATGAAGTATGCCGATGAGTGGAAGCAGTACGTGAACCGCCAGGCTCGCTGGGTCGACTTCGAAAACGACTACAAGACCCTGAACGTCGAGTTCATGGAATCGGTCATCTGGGCCTTCAAGCAGCTTTCGGACAAGGATCTGACCTACAAGGGCTTCCGCGTGCTTCCGTACTGCTGGAAGGACGAGACCCCGCTGTCCAACCACGAGCTGCGCATGGACGACGACGTCTACAAGAACCGCCAGGACCAGACCGTCACCGTGGGCTTCACCATCCTTGCCGGTGAAACCGAAGCCTCCAAGGCACTTGCCGGCGTGCAGGCCCTGGCGTGGACCACCACCCCGTGGACCCTGCCAACCAACGCCGCACTGGCCGTGCACCCGGCGATCGACTACGTCGTGGTTCCTGCAGGCGAGGCCGGCGTGAAGGCTTCGGCCGCCGCCGGGCCATTCCTGCTGGCCCGCGACCTGCTGGGCTCCTACGCCAAGGACCTGGGCTACAAGGATGCCAAGGAAGCCGCTGCGGCCATCACCGCCAGCTACACCGGTGAGCAGCTTGCCGGCGTGCGCTACCAGCCGCTGTGGGACACGTACACCGACACCGAGAAGTACGGCACCGAAAACGCCTGGCAGATTCTCACCGCCGACTACGTCACTGTGGCCGACGGCACCGGCATCGTGCACCAGGCTCCGGCCTACGGCGAGGATGACCAGAAGGTCTGCGAAGAGCACGGCATCCCGGTGATCCTCTCGGTAGACGAGGGCGCCAAGTTCCTGCCGGTCTTCGGCAACGGCCCGCTGGCCGAGATCGCCGGCGTGCAGGTCTTCGACGCCAACAAGACCATCACCAATGTGCTCAAGGACGAGGCCGAGCTGGTCAAGCAGGCCTCCTACGAGCACTCCTACCCGCATTGCTGGCGCTGCCGCACCCCGCTGATCTACCGCGCGATCTCCTCGTGGTACGTCGAGGTCTCCAAGTTCAAGGACCGCATGGTCGAGCTGAACGAGCAGATCAACTGGATCCCGGGCAACGTCAAGCACGGCCAGTTCGGCAAGTGGCTGGAAAACGCCCGCGACTGGTCCATCTCGCGCAACCGCTACTGGGGTTCGCCGATCCCGGTGTGGGAATGCAGCGGTGCCGAATGCGAGCACCGCGAAGTCTTCGGCTCGCTGCAGGAAATGCAGGACTTCTTCGGCCGGATGCCGGTTAACCACGAAGGCCAGCCTGACCTGCACCGCCCATTCATCGACGAGCTGACCAAGGCCCATGAGGGCTGCGCCGAATCCGGCACCCTCAGGCGCGTGGAAGACGTGCTCGATGTCTGGTTCGACTCCGGCTCGATGCCGTACGCCCAGGTGCACTACCCGTTCAACAACCAGGAATGGTTCGATTCCGGCCACCACCCGGCGGACTTCATCGTTGAGTACATCGGACAGACCCGCGGCTGGTTCTACACCATGCACGTGCTCTCCACCGCGCTCTTCGACCGCCCGGCCTACACCAACGTGATCTCCCACGGCATCGTGCTGGGCTCGGACGGGCAGAAGATGTCCAAGTCCCTGCGTAACTACCCGGATGTCACCGAGGTCCTGGACCGCGACGGCTCCGATGCCATGCGCTGGTTCCTGATGGCCTCGCCGATCCTGCGCGGCGGCAACCTGGTCGTGACCGAACAGGGCATCCGCGATGGCGTGCGCCAGGTGCTGCTGCCGCTGTGGAACGTCTGGCACTTCTTCAACCTCTACACCAACTCCGCCAACAACGGGGCCGGCTACGAGGCCAAGCGCTCGATGGACTCCACCGACCCGCTGGACCAGTACATGCTGGCCGCCACGGGCCAGCTGGTGCGCGAAGTCACCGAGGCACTGGATTCCTACGAGGTCTCCGATGCTACCGAGGCCGTGCGCCAGTACATGGACACCCTGACCAACTGGTACGTGCGCCGTAGCCGCCAGCGTTTCTTCGATGAAGACACCCAGGCCTTCGACACCCTGTACACCGCGCTGGAAACCCTGGTGAAGGTCACTGCTTCGCTGCTGCCGCTGGCCAGCGAAGAGATCTTCCGCGGGCTGACCGGCGAACGTTCGGTGCACCTGGAGGACTGGCCGGAAGCCAGCGAATTCCCAACCGACGCCGCGTTGCTGGAAACCATGGAAACAACCCGCAAGATCTGCTCCGTGGGCTCCTCGCTGCGCAAGGCCAAGAACCTGCGCGTGCGCCTGCCGCTGGCCGAGCTGAAGGTTGTGCTCACCGGCGCTGCCCGCCTGGAAGGCACCTACGCGTCGATCATCAAGGACGAGCTGAACCTGAAGGCCGTCACCTTGATCGATGCCGAAGGCGTCGACGCCGCCAGCTACGGCATCAGCCAGCAGCTGGTAGTGAACGCCCGTGCGGCCGGTCCGCGCCTGGGCAAGAACGTGCAGCAGGCGATCAAGGGCGCCAAGTCCGGGGACTGGTCGGTCACCGACGGGGTGGTCACCGCGGGAGGACTGGAACTGGCCGAGGGCGAGTACACCCTGGACACCGTGGTGGATGCAGCAGGCGAAATTGCCGCGGCAGTCATCGACGGCGGCTTCCTGGTGCTGGATACCGAGGTCACCGAGGCACTGGCTGCCGAGGGCACCGCACGCGACATGATCCGCTCCATCCAGTCCGCCCGCAAGGACGCGGACCTGCAGGTATCGGATCGCATCCACACCGTGGTCACCGCCAACACGGCCGCCATCGCGGCACTGGAAGCGAACCGCGAGCTGGTGGCAGGTGAAACCCTGACCGCGCAGCTGGAACTTGTCGCCGATGATTCGGTAGATGGCGAGCAGGTCACCGTGGCCAAGCTGGATTCTGGCAAAGTCGAGGCCAACTAGTGAGCGAATTGGACCGCGTCTACGCGCAACTGCTCTCCCGTGCGCCGGAAAACAAGATGGAACCGCGCATGGATCCGATGTTCCGCGCGATGGAGATCCTCGGCGAGCCGAACAAGGCTTGCCCGGTCATCCACATCACCGGCACCAACGGCAAGACCTCGACCGCACGCATGATTGAGTCGCTCTTGATGGCGCACGACTTGCGCACCGGCCGCTACTCCTCGCCGCACCTGATCTCGGTCACCGAGCGCATCGCCATTGACGGTGCCCCGGTAGACGACGGGACCTTCGTGCGCGTGTGGGATGAAATCAGCCCGTTCCTTCAGATCGTGGACACCGAGCTCGTCGAGCGCGGCGAAAACAAGCTGACCTACTTCGAAGCTGTCACCATCCTGGCCTTCGCGGTTTTCGCCGAGGTTCCGGTGGATGTCGTGGTGCTCGAAGTCGGCCTGGGCGGCATCACCGACGCCACCAACGTGGCAGATGCCGACGTTTCGGTGATCACCCCGATCTCCTTGGACCACACCGATCTGCTGGGGGATACCCCGGGCGAGATTGCCGAAGAAAAGGTCGGCATCCTCAAGCCCGGCGGCTACCTGGTCTCTTCGGTGCAACCGGTGGATGCCGCCGACGTGCTGCTGGCTCGCGCCCGCGAGCTTGAGGTGCCGGCAGCTTTCGACAGCCTGGACTTCAAGCTCCTGGAACGCCAGCATGGCGTGGGTGGGCAGCTGCTGTCCATCCAGGGCCAAGCGGCGCGCTACGACGAGATCTTCCTGCCATTGTTCGGTGCCCACCAGGCGCAGAACGCCACCGTGGCCTTGGCTGCGGTGGAGGCCTTCCTGGGCGGCGGCCAGCGCGAGCTGAATGCCGATCTGGTCCGCGACGGCTTCGCGGCCGCCACCAGCCCGGGCCGCCTGGAACTGGTCCGCGCGGCACCGAGCATCCTGGTGGATGCCGGCCACAACCCGGATGGCATACGCGTCACCGCAGAGGCGATCAAGGAATCCTTCGGCTTCACCCGCCTGGTGCTGATGGTTGGCATCTTGCAGGAGAAGGACGCCGAAGCAATGCTTTACACCATGCGCGAGCAGTACGGTGACATGGTTGAGGACATTTGCATCACCCAGTCGTCCTCGCCGCGGGCCATCCCGGCCGGCGAACTGTCCACCATGGCGATCGACGCTGGCTGGCCGGAAGAGGACATCCACGTCACCGAGGACCTGGAAGATGCCATCGAATGGTCGGTGGGCCGCGCCGAGGCAGGCAACGACTTGTCCGGCGGCGTGCTGGTGACCGGTTCGATTACACTGGTGGGCGAGATTTCACTGTTGCTGAAGGGAGGCGAATCCTGATGGCTAAACTCACCCGTGCCCAGCGCGAGTGGCGTCCTGGGATGAAGAAGAAGCAGCGCTCCACGAAAATGATGTTCGCATCAACAGTGCTGGTCTGCGAGGCGCTGCTGGCGGTGTTCGTCACCCTCGCGGCCTTCGGGCTCAAGCGTGGCGGAGAACCGGTGGTCGTGCTCAGCCTCGGCGCTGCCGTGGCGCTGCTGTGCATCTTCAACTGCGCCCTGCTGGGCAAGAAGATCGGCTACATCATCGGCTGGATCCTGCAGGTAGTGTTCTTCCTGTGCGGCTTCATCCTGCCGGACATGTTCTACCTCGCAGCGGCCTTCGCCCTGTGCTGGTGGTATGCGCTGAACAAGGGCGGCGAAATCGACGCAGTGAACAAGCGCCGCGCCGCCGCCCAAGAAGCCTGGGAAAAAGCGAACCCCGAGCAAGCCTGAGAACCTAAGAAGTACATCAACGATACGAAGAGGTAGTCACATGACTGAACGTACCCTGATCCTGGTCAAGCCAGATGGCGTCAAGCGCGGTCTGACCGGACAGATCCTTGGCCGCATTGAAGCCAAGGGCTACACCATTGCCAAGCTGCAGCAGCTGGAAGCTACTCGCGAGCTGCTCGCCGAGCACTATGCAGAGCACGAAGGCAAGCCATTCTACGAGCCGCTGGTTGAGTTCATGCTCTCCGGTCCGGTGGTGGCGATCGTGGCTGAAGGCCAGGGCGTTATCCCCGGCTTCCGTTCGCTGGCTGGCACCACCGACCCGACCACCGCGGCTCCAGGCACCATCCGTGGCGACTTCGGCCGCGACTGGGGCCTGAAGGTCCAGCAGAACCTGGTCCACGGTTCGGACTCCGTCGAGTCCGCCGAGCGCGAGATCGGCATCTGGTTCGGCAAGTAGATCGAAACGCGAAAATCCCGGCAGTTGGAAACTGCCGGGATTTTTCATGCCTGGAAGCGGGTCCTAGAACCAGTCATCCAAACTGTCCTGGGCGAGCATAGCTCCTTGCGGGCTAGCTGCCTGCTGCACCGAACTTCCGAGCGCCTGTGCGGTCGAGTCCAGCGGCAGCTGCTCTGCAGCGCCGATCCTGACCACCTGGTGGTGGTCGGTGATAGGGCCGACTATGTGCGAAAGATACTTATCTGCTCCGTCATTGCTGAATTCCAGCACGTGGATACCTCCCAGTCTTCAGTGCGCGTTAGCACATTGATTGCGGGCGAAGCGTGGCGCGGGTTTTCCCTGTTGGGGAAAACGAAGACATGCAGCAAAACTTCTCAAGGCGATTGCGCATCCCGCGTCGCTCCACTTCCATCACTTCAGTCACATTAAACACACAAACCACATCCACGGCAACGCGGGATCGGGTCCACCGGTCTTGTCCCCAGCGCGAAAACCCCGGGAAGCCGGGGCTGGATGAGGGCATGAACTCTTTGAGAATTAATTGGAAATAATTCGATCAAGAGCATTTAAGTGGCAAAAGGAAGGGCGCCCCTGACGTGCAGGAGCGCCCCAGCCGCAACAGCTACTCGGAATCCTTGAGGGATTCCTGGTGCTGTTCCTTCGCTTCGAGTTTGTCGAAAGCCGCTTGCTCTTCGCTGATCTCGACTTCAGACTTGATGTCCTCGCTGGCTTCAGCCACCGCATCGGATTTGTCGCGCCCGGTCCATACCTTGATCACCGCCCATGAAGCGGCCACCAGTGGCACCGCCAGGACGGCGCCAACGATGCCTGCCAGGACGGTGCCTGCGGTCAGTGCCATCAGCACGACCAGTGCATGCAGGCTCAGGGCGTTGGCCATGACGACCGGCTGCAGGAAGTTGCCCTCCAGCTGGTTCACCAGGATCACCGCAGCCAGCACGATCAGCGCCACCACAGGTCCGTTGGTAACCAATGCAATCAGCGTGGCCAGGATGCCGGCAACGGTGGCACCTACCATCGGCACGAAGGAACCGAGGAAGACAATGACGCCTAGCGGGATGGCCAATGGAACCTGCACGATCAGCAGCGTCGCGGTGATGCCCAAAGCATCCACCGCGGCCACGGTGGCAGTACCGCGGATGTAGCCGCCGAAGGTGCGCAGCGCGCGGTCGCCGGAAAGAATCCACTTGTTGCGGTAGTGGCGTGGAGTCCACGACACGGCAAAGGCCCAGATCTTGTCGCCGTCCTTCAGGAAGAAGAACAGGATCACCAGCAGCAGGACCAGGCCGGTCACGAAGCTGCCTGCTGCGCTCAGCGTGTTCAAAGCGCCGGTGCCGAACTGGGAACTGGTCAAGAAGCCGGTTACCGTTTCGACAACATTATCGATCTGGCTCTGGTCGACGCTGAAAGGCATCGTGCCGATGAAGCCCTGAACCATGTCATTGAGCTGGTTGAAGCCCTCAACAGCTTGGTCAACGAGCTTTGGCCATTCCTTGATGACCGAGAAGACCAGGCCGGTGCCAATGCCTCCGAGGACCAATAGGGATCCGAGAAAAACGATCCATGCTGCCAGCATCGGGGAAACAAACTTGCGCAGCTTGACCACCAGGGGCCACAACGCACAGGAAATGATGACGGCCAGCAACGTCGGGATCACGATCATGGTCAAGCGGAGCATGCCGATGATGAGGAATGTTGCCAGCGCGCCAACTACCAGCAGCTGGGCGCTTCGAATGCCTAGGCGTCCTAGCAAGTCGGTCCACAGGCTGGTGACCGTGAAATCTGGTTTGGCGTCCCTGGCCGGAACACGGTGGTGCTCGGCAGGTGTCGGCTTGTCGTCCTGAGGTTGCTTTTTCAACAACGCGGCGGGCCTGACCTTACGGAAAAAAGCCATAGTCGCTCCTTGTAGCTGGTTCTGATAGCTCTAACAATAGGCTAACGACTTGACAAGGTCCCAAGGCAACACCGAAATGCTGATTTTTTGGCGTTCACACTGGCCACTAACCCGTTTTCGTGCCCGAATGCATCGATTCGTGCACCCACGGGCTGATTTCCCCGGCATTCCTGCGGCGTCGTCTCTGCAATGATGCTGGGCTTGAACTACCGGGGGCTCAATGCCGACGGGCATCGAAACCCGGTGGTCTTCTTTGAAACCAGTGGAAATAGCAGTGACGGAAGCCTCGGGCAGAAGTCCCGCGGCAAGTTGATTCGCCAAAATGTTCTTGCGCTCAAGGAATTGCTGCTCGGAATGGCATCGGGCGAAGTCCAGCAAGAAGATCCAGAACGCTGGGAAGAAATCCCTCACCAGCCTGTAACGGGCTATCAGACCGATTATGCGGGTCTGGTCCAGAAGTGAACTGACGCAGCAGAGCTGGGGCCGCGCAGTGCGCGGCCCCAGCTCTGTTGAGGTCTCGTTCTCTGCCTGTGCGGATTACCTGGCGTTGAAGTACTCCTTGGCCAGCAGGCCCATGATGATCTTGTCGTGGAACGACCCATCGTGGAATCCAGCCTGGCGCACTCGGCCCTCTTCGCGGAATCCTGCGCGGTTGAAGGTGCGCAGTGCGCGCTCGTTGTACGCCCAGGCGTTCAAGCCGATGCGGTTCAAGCCCATCTCGCGGAAGCCGTAGTCGATGATCATCTTGGTGGCCAAGGTGCCATAGCCTTGGCCCACATTTGAACCACCGATCATGATCATCAATTCGGCCGAACGGGCCGGCGCGTTGTAGTCGTACAAAGCGGTGTGCCCGATCAGCGTGTCATCGGGAAGCGTGATGGAAAGTCCCACGCCGTCGGTAGTGCCACGGTTGACGCTGCGCGATTTGAAGAGTTCTGCGGCTTCGGTGATCGGGTGGGGAAGTACCAGGTTGCCCTGCAGGGCCATGAATTCTGGGCTATTCCACCATTGGGTGAGGAACGCAAGATCTTCCTCTTGTAGTTCACGGAGCCGAAGGTGTTCGGAAATCAGCAGGTTGATTCCGTAGTCCTGGGCATTTTCTGTGTTCCATATGTCACTTGCCATGCTTCTAATCTACCGGGTCTAGCTGGGCAGTATCCGGAAGATCGTTGACGGCGAACCCTTCCCGGCCTTGCCGATGGCCGTTTTGACGCGGATCGAAGGCCGAAGCGGGATGTCTTGGCGCCGGTGGCGCGCCGGGGTGCAACAAGCAGCGGCACAAGGCCGGCCGACCTGGTTGGCGGCGGGGTGGGGGAGCGCCAGGAACAGCACTGCGGGGCCGCTACCGAAGTAGCGGCCCCGCAGGTGGGCATGGAAGCCGGGCTCTAGCCGAAGAAGGCGAGCGGGAAACGCAGGACGACCGATGCGGCAACGAGCGCCCAGATGACGGCGGTAATGATCCAGCTCCACTCGGCGAAGAACTTCTTCACGCCGACTCCAGCAGAAATCACGCCGGTAAGCACATTGCGTGCGGTCGTGAACACGAACAAGGGAATCGTCATGGCCCACACGACCATGCAGTAAGGGCACAGGGCGTTGATTTCATACAGGGCCTGGGACCAGAACCAGATCACCAAGCCCATAGCGGCGGTGATGCCCAGCTGGAAGCACAGCCAGAACCAGCGCTTCAGGTTTGTTGCGCCGGCCAGCAGGGCGAAGCCGATGGCGATAACAACAGCGAAGCAAACGATCCCGAAGAAGGGATTGGGGAATCCGAAAATTCCTGCCTGCTCGGATTTCATCACGGTGCCACAGGAGATCCAGGGATTGACGTCGCAACTGGTGATGTAGTCGGGGTTCTTGTACAACTCCAAGCGTTCCAGGACCAGGATTCCGGCGGCGAGCCAAGAGATCAATCCCGTAACGATGATGAACAGCCCGAAGCCGCGTTCCTTAGCCCACCAGGGCAACACGCCCGAGCCGTGGCTATTTTCTTGTGATGAAACCATGTTTTGACTATTCCATAAGTTCATAGGAAAGCGGGTTATTCCGCCAAGGCCTTTTTCATACTAGGAAGCATTTCTGTGCATCTGGTGAGAAGCAATGAACAAGGCGTGAACGAAATATGAGAGAATGGGAATGGTTGTTCGCGGATCCACAGTCTGCTTTCAACCCGACGACAGACTTTTGAAACAACAGATCGACAGGCGATGCATCGCTTCGGTTGAGTGCCCAATATGTGCGCCTCCCGGGGGAATACCGCGGATCGTAGGGCTGCAAAGGAAAGCAGCCGGTTTTCTTAGGCCACGTTGATCCGCAGGATTTGCGCCTGGTTCAGAAATTTGGACCAGCGTCGAACCCGCGGAAAATAGCGAGCTTTTGTGTCCGGACTACTGGAAGATAAGTAGGCCAAGCGACACGTGATGATTGTAGTTTCAGCAACGGCGCCGTCTGTGGAGGATGCCCGAGCGGGACATAGTAGGAGTACGCGAATTTAAATGAGCGCAGCAAATCAACGAAAGGGCGGAACGCAAGGTAATAAGCGGGGCAACCGTTCAACACGAGCCCGCCGTACCAGTGTTTCAACCACACCCGCGCGACCATTGCGTCGCGCCATGACCTTGGCCGAACTCAATGCCGCTGCCGGCGTCGAGGAAAGCCCATACCGCTGGCGGGCCACCCGCCGCACCCAGATCTCCACCCCTGATTCCACCAAGCGGGCCAGCCGCCAGGCCGAACGCCGGGCGCAGGCAGTGCGCAATACCGCGAATGACGAGGCCGTAGAGGTCGCCGCGGCCAAGCAGGAAGACGTCCAGGACAAGCAGGAAGACGTCCAGGAGCAGAGCGCTGAAATCGCTGCCCCGGCCGAGCAGGAAGTTGCACCGGTTGAGGAAGCGAACGACGTTGACCAGACCGGCATGCTGCTGGCCGAACACGGCAGCACCATGATCTTGAATCCTTTCGCCGTGCCGGAAACAGCTCAGGCTGTTCTGGCCCAGGCTGTTGCGAAGAAGCAGGAACCTGCTCGCCGCGCAGCTGCCGCAGATCCCGAGGCAGACGCCGATGCCGACGACGTGACTTCGCGCCGCCGCCGCCGCCGTCGCCGCGGGGAAGTGGATCTGGAACTTGAGGGCGGCTCGCAGGATGATCCGCCGAACACCGTTACCCGTGTGCGCGCCCCGCGTGGCAGTATCGAAAGCCACAGCTCGGTCAACGACAAGGTCGCTTCGGTGCGCGGTTCCACCCGATTGGAAGCCAAGCGCCAGCGCCGCCGCGAATCACGCGAAACCGGTCGCCGCCGCCAGGTGATCACCGAGGCCGAGTTCCTGGCCCGCCGCGAATCCGTCGAGCGCAAGATGATCGTGCGCCAGCGCGAGGACCGCATCCAGATCGGCGTACTGGAAGATGGAGTGCTTGCAGAGCACTTCGTCTCCAAGACCCAGCAGGATTCGCTGATCGGCAACGTGTACGTCGGCAAGGTGCAGAATGTGCTGCCATCCATGGAAGCTGCTTTCGTGGATATCGGCCGCGGCCGCAACGCCGTGCTGTACGCAGGCGAAGTGAACTGGGACGTAGCCGCTCTCGAAGGCGCGCCGCGCCGCATTGAGAACGCCTTGAAGGCTGGCGACTCGGTCCTGGTGCAGGTCACCAAGGACCCGGTAGGCCACAAGGGCGCCCGGCTGACCAGCCAGATCTCCCTGCCTGGACGCTACCTGGTCTACGTGCCAGGTGGTTCGATGACCGGCATCTCGCGCAAGCTCCCTGATGTCGAACGCCAGCGCCTGAAGAAGATCCTGAAGGACCACCTGCCGGAAAACGCGGGCGTCATCGTGCGCACCGCCGCCGAAGGCGCTTCCGAGGAAGAACTGACCAACGATATCAACCGGCTGCGTGCGCAGTGGGAAGGCATCGAAGAGCAGGCCAACTCCACCAAGACCCTGGCTCCGGAACTGCTGTACTCGGAACCCGATCTGACCATCAAGGTGGTCCGCGACGTCTTCAACGAGGACTTCACCAAGCTGATCGTCTCCGGTGACCACGCCTGGGACACCATCGAGGCCTACGTCATGTACGTGGCACCGGATCTGATGGGCCGCCTGGAGAAGTGGGAAGCCGAAGAGGACATCTTCGCCAACTTCCGTGTGGACGAGCAGATCGCCAAGGCGCTGGACCGCAAGGTCTTCCTGCCTTCGGGTGGTTCGCTGGTCATCGACCGCACCGAAGCGATGACCGTCATCGACGTGAACACCGGTAAATTCACCGGTTCGGGCGGCAACCTCGAAGAGACCGTGACCAAGAACAACCTGGAAGCGGCCGAAGAAGTGGTCCGCCAGCTGCGCCTGCGTGACATCGGCGGCATCATCGTCATCGACTTCATCGACATGGTCCTGGAATCCAACCGCGATCTGGTGCTGCGCCGCCTGGTGGAGTGCCTGGGCCGCGACCGGACCAAGCACCAGGTTGCTGAAGTGACCTCGCTGGGTCTGGTCCAGATGACGCGCAAGCGCATGGGCACCGGCCTGCTCGAAGTCTTCGGTGAAGAGTGCGAGCACTGTGCAGGTGCTGGCTTCATCACCCACGAAGAGCCAGTTGAATCGCGCAAGACCTTCAACTCGCAGGGCGAAGCGCACAGCAAGAAGTTCAACGACAAGCCAAGCCGCAACTCCCGCCGCCGTCGTGGCGGCGAGAAGGACGAGCAGAAGCCAGTTGAGAAGCAGGAGCCGGCAGCAGGGGAGAAGGACGAAGCCACGCGCAACGCCCTGGCCAGCATTGCCGCCGCTTCGCACCTGGATGCCGCTGCTGAAAACGCAGTGAGCATCGAGGGCGAACAGATTCCTGTGGCCAAGTCCGCGGCGTCTGCGCAGGGCACCGAGGCCTCGGTTACCCTGGAAGCGCTGGAAGCAGCGTTGCCGGGCCAGGATGAGTCCAGCGACGAGCAGGACGGCAGCCGCAAGCCGCGCCGCCGTTCACGCTCCCGTGGACGCGGACGCAACCAGTCCGAGGAAAACGCTTCGGGCAACGAGGAAGCTCAGGCCAACCAGGAACAGCAGGCTGCTCCTGAACCTGTTGCCGCCTCGACGTCCGAGGACCAGCCGCGCAAGCGTTCACGCCGTGCTTCGCGTCCGCAGGAAGCGGCACAGCAGGACCAGCCGGTGCTCACCGGCCTGGCCATGCCTGCTGCCAGCGCGCCTGCTGAGTCCAGCAGCCCCGCGGCTTCCGTCCCAGTTGCCGCCACCGCGGCAGCCCCACAGAATTCCACGAAGCCAAAGCGTCGCAGTCGTCGGGCCACCTCGGTCCAGGGCGATGCGACTGCAGAGGTTCTCGTGGCAGAGGTATCCGCCGCTACCGGTTCGGTAGTTCAGATGGATGCCTCCGGTTCGCAGAAAGATAAGCCAGCTGAGCCTGCCGGGCAACCGGTAATGCTCGGTGTGGGTGTTCCAGTACGCGAACTGAAATAGATGAACTTGATCACGCTTCCCTCGCTGGGGCAGTTTGTATTTGCTCCAGCGGTGTGGACTAGCGTAATCTAGTTGATCGGTGCTAAACGCCAAGATCACGGACTTTTGGTCCGCTCGGCGTCAAGGCACAAGCGCATGAGATCCCCGGGATCGCATCCACTTTGTGGGTGTTCGGGTCGATATCTGCGCCGGTAAGACAATAAACGTCGAGTAGAAGTGAGTACCCACGTGGTGTACGCAATTGTCCGCGCAGGCGGCCACCAGGAGAAGGTTTCCGTTGGAGACCTCATCACCGTTGACCGTCTTCAGGCTGCCCCAGGCAGCTCCATCGAGCTTCCAGCTTTGCTGTTGGTAGATGGCGAGAAGGTAACTTCCGCAGCTGCCGATCTGGCTAAGGTCACGGTCACCGCTGAGGTTGTAGAAAACCTTCGCGGCGAGAAGATCGTAATCCAGAAGTACAAGAACAAGACCGGTTACAAGAAGCGCCAGGGCTTCCGTGCCGCTCTGACCAAGGTCAAGGTCACCTCGATCGCCTAATTCAGGCAATCGTAGAATCCATTTTTGTAGCGAAAGAGGCTAAAAGGCATGGCACATAAGAAAGGTGCGAGTTCCACTCGCAACGGTCGCGATTCCAACGCACAGTACCTAGGCGTAAAGCGCTATGGTGGACAGGAAGTCAAGGCAGGCGAAATCATCGTTCGCCAGCGTGGCACCCACTTCCACCCAGGCGCCGGCGTAGGCCGTGGCAAGGATGACACCCTGTTCGCATTGGCTGCTGGCGCAGTCGAGTTCGGCACCCGTCGTGGTCGCCGCGTGGTGAACATTGTGGCTGCTGCCTAATTCAGGCAACAGGCAAATTTTTTAGTACACAAGGGGTGGGCCGATTTCGGTCCGCCCCTTGCGTGCATAGTTAGACTTTTAAGCGAGTAACCCTCGCAACCCCGTACTAGGAGAAGATGGCCCCGTGGCTGCATTCGTTGATCGCGTAACCCTTCATGTCACCGCAGGTAATGGTGGCCACGGTTGTGTGTCCATCAAGCGTGAGAAATTCAAGCCGCTTGGCGGTCCCGACGGCGGCAACGGCGGCAAGGGCGGAGACATCATCCTGCGCGTCGACCCCCAGGTCACCACGCTGCTGGACTTCCACCACCTGCCGCACCGCAAGGCCGGCAACGGCGAGCCGGGCAAGGGCGGTCTGCACCCGGGCAAGAGCGGCGAGGACCTGGTCCTGGGCGTACCTGCCGGCACCGTCATCAAGACCAAGGACGGCGACATCCTCGGCGACCTGGTCAAGCCGGGCGATGAATACATCGCCGCAATAGGCGGCATGGGCGGCCTGGGCAATGCGTCCATCGCCTCGGACAAGCGCAAGGCCCCGGGCTTCGCGTTGCTGGGCATTCCCGGAACCGGCCAGGATATTGTCCTGGAACTGAAGTCCATGGCGGATATCGCGCTGGTGGGCTACCCATCGGCCGGCAAATCCTCGCTGATCGCCGCCGTGTCCGCGGCACGCCCGAAGATCGCCGACTACCCGTTCACCACCCTGGTGCCTAACCTGGGTGTCGTCGAAGCAGGCGAAACCCGCTTCACTGTCGCCGACGTGCCTGGCCTGATCCCTGGAGCCTCCGAAGGCAAGGGGCTGGGCCACGAGTTCCTGCGCCACGTTGAGCGCTGTGCCGCCATCGTGCACGTGCTGGACTGCGCCTCGCTGGAAGCGGACCGCGACCCAATCAGCGACCTGGACATCATCGAAGCAGAGCTGGCCAACTACGAAGCCGACTCCACCTTCGCCGGTACCGACGGCACCATCGTGCCGCTGATCGAGCGCCCGAAGCTGATCGCACTTAATAAGGTTGACATGCCAGACGGTGCCGACATGGCTGAATTCGTGCGCCCTGAGTTGGAAAAACGCGGTTACCGCGTCTTCGAGATCTCCGCGCTCTCGCGTAACGGATTGCGTGATCTGTCCTTCGCTATGGCTGAATTGGTAGAGCAGGCACGCGCTGAACAGGTTGTTGAAGCCCCAGTAGTCGAGGTGCCTGTGATTCGTCCACGTACCACCAAGCGTGCCGAGTTCACCATCCGCCGCGAGGAGCAGAACTTTGAGCCAATGTGGCGAGTTATCGGTGAAAAGCCGGAACGCTGGATTATGCAGACCGATTTCCGCAACGATGAAGCTGTCGGCTACCTGGCTGACCGCCTGGCCAAGCTGGGTGTCGAAAACCAGCTGTTCAAGGCCGGCGCCAAGCCAGGGGACGCGGTAATCATCGGCGCCGAGGACAACGCAGTGGTCTTCGATTGGGAGCCAACTATGGCAGCCGGCGCCGAACTGCTCGGCGGCAGCCGACGCGGCGAGGACATCCGCCTCGAGGATCGCGGCGATCGCAAGACCCGCGAGGAAAAGCGTGCCGAGCACGAAGAGCGCCGGGCGGCCAAGGCATCGGCTCGCGCCGAGCTGGAAGCCGAACGCAAGGCCGGCGTCTGGACCGAATCGGTTGACTCCAAGTACGGACGAAAGACTGCGGAACCAAAGGCAACCCAGGAGGAAAATTAAAGTATGAGTGAAAGTGCCACCAAAACAATTTCAGCCATTACCTCGCCCCACCAACTGCCTCAAGCCAAGCGCTTAGTGGTCAAAGTTGGATCCAGCTCGCTGACCACGGTCAGCGGCGGGATATCCCACGAGCGGTTGAAGTTCCTGGTGGACACTCTCGCTGAAACTGTCAACAACGGTACCGAGGTCATTCTTGTATCCTCAGGTGCCATTGCCGCCGGTCTGGCCCCGCTCGGGTTGGCCAAGCGTCCCAAGGACCTTGCCACCCAGCAGGCCGCGGCGGCCGTTGGCCAGGGTCTGCTGCTGGCGCAGTACACCCAGCTTTTCGATGAGTACGACCAGCGCGTAGGCCAGGTGCTGCTCACCGCCGACGACCTGATGCGCCGCTCTTCCTACACCAACGCGCTGCGCTCCCTGGTTCGCTTGCTGAACCTGGGCGTGCTGCCCATCGTGAACGAAAATGACGCGGTCGCCACCCGCGAAATCCGCTTCGGCGACAACGACCGCCTCGCCTCGCTGGTGGCCCACCTGGTCAAGGCCGACGCGCTGCTGCTCTTCTCCGACGTGGACTCGGTCTACGACGCGCACCCTGATGACGGCGGCAGCCGCATCACTACCATCGAGCACCCCGACGAACTCGAAGCGGTGGACCTGGGCACCCCGGGGGCAGCCGGAGTCGGCACCGGCGGCATGATCACCAAGGTCGATGCCGCGACCCTGAGCTCCTCGGCGGGCATTCCTACCCTGGTGACCAGCACCGACAATGCCGCCAAGGCGCTGCGCGGACAGGATGTAGGCACCTGGTTCGCCGCCCGCAACTCCCGCCGTTCGGCCCGCGACGTCTGGCTGGCCTATCTGGCTTCCATCGAAGGCAAGCTGATCCTGGATGCCGGCGCAGTCAAGGCCATCGAAAAGGGAACCAACTCGCTGCTGGCAGCCGGCATTACCGCCGTCCGCGGGGAATTCGAGGCTGGCGACGCCGTAGAGATCTGCGACGCGGAAGGAACCCCATTTGCTCGCGGGCTGGTGAACTTCAGCTCCCATGAACTGCCCGAGATGCTCGGACACAACACCACGGATCTGGTTGAAGAGCTGGGCGAAGGTTACGACAGATCAGTAGTGCATGTTGACGACCTAGCTTTGATCGAACCCATTTTCTAGAATGAGGAGCATGAGTATGGATGCCGTAAACACCGAAGAAACGACCACCGACGTCACCACCTCCGTCCACCAGCTGGCCGACCGTGCACGCCGCGCCGCACGGATCCTCAAGCGCGCCAACCGCGACTGGAAGGACCGCGCCCTCGCGGCCATGGCTTCGCGCATCGACCAGAACCGTGCGATGATCCTGCGCGCCAACGAAAAGGATCTGGCTGCCGGCCGCGCCAATGGCACCTCCGAGGCCCTGCTGGACCGGTTGAAGCTCGATGGCAAGCGCATCGACGGCTTGATTTCTGCGCTGCATGAACTCGCTGGCCTGCCCGACCCGGTCGGTCACGTGGTGCGCGGGGAAACCCTGCCCAACGGCCTGCGCATGCGCCAGGTCAACGTCCCGCTGGGCGTCATCGGCACCATCTACGAAGCGCGTCCGAACGTCACCGTGGACATCGCCGGCCTGGCGCTCAAGAGCGGCAACTCGGTGCTGCTGCGTGGCGGTTCGGCGGCGCTGAACTCCAACCAGGCGCTGGTCGCGGTGATCCGCGACGCGCTGGAGTCCGTCTCCCTGCCCCGCGACATCGTGATCTCGGTCGACGAATTCGGCCGCGCCGGTGCCGACGCCATGATGGGCGCGCGCGGAAAGATCGACGTGCTCATCCCGCGTGGCGGCCGCGAGCTGATCCAGCGCGTGGTCACCACCGCCAAGGTCCCGGTAATCGAAACCGGCGAAGGCAATGTGCACATCTTCCTCGACGCGAGCGCCGACGAGGAAATGGCCGTCGATATCCTGCTCAACGCGAAAACCCACCGCCCCAGCGTCTGCAACACCGTGGAGACCCTGCTGGTCCACAAGGATGCCGCTGTGGCCCCGGCAGTGCTGCAGGCCCTAGCCGCAGCCGGCGTGAGATTGCACACGGACGACCGAGCCGCCGCGCTGGTTCCGCAGCTGCCGACCATCCCGGCGGGGGAGGATGACTGGCGCAACGAGTACCTGGACCTGGATATCGCGGTGAAGGTCGTCGATGGCATGGACCAGGCCCTGGAGCACATCCGCGCCTACTCCACCGGCCATACCGAGGCGATCATCACCTCCACGCTGGCTGCTTCCGAGCAGTTCGTGGCGGAGATCGACTCGGCTGCGGTGATTGTCAACGCCTCGACCCGGTTCACCGACGGCGGGCAGCTGGGCCTGGGCGCAGAAGTAGGCATCTCGACCCAGAAGATGCACGCTCGCGGCCCGATGGGCCTGGCCGAACTGACCACGACCAAGTGGATCGTCCAGGGCGACGGGCACATTCGCAAATAGTTTCTGACCGCCCTTTTCGGTACGATGTAGAAGAAACGTACCGTTACTTTTCGAGCTACTGATCCAGCCGCCCAGGTTGCTGGCTTAGCGAACTCGTGAAAACGACTGGAGAATTATCTTGAACGCGCTGATTTTGGCTTCGGAAGCCGCTTCCACCGGCATGGATCCTCACACTTTCGCTGTGATCGTCGGTGGGGGCATCTTCGCAGCACTGATGGTCCTGCTGCTGATTACCGTTTCCTACACCAACGTAGGCAACCGCCACGAGGCAAAGCCTGAACCAGAGGACACCCACCGCCAGTTCAAGACTCACGTACCACATAGCCACTAGTCTTGGCAGAGCAAAAGCCTCAAGACCGCCCATTGCGCCTCGGCGTGATGGGCGGTACTTTTGACCCCATCCACAATGGCCACTTGGTCGCTGCCAGCGAGGTAGCCGCCGAGTACGGCCTGGATGAGGTCGTTTTCGTGCCCACCGGCCAGCCTTGGCAGAAGGCCGATCGCCAGGTCACCAGCGCTGAGCACCGCTACCTGATGACCGTGATCGCCACCGCGTCGAACCCGCGCTTCACCGTAAGCCGGGTCGACGTCGACCGCGAAGGCGCCACCTACACGCGTGACACCTTGCTCGATCTGCGCGCCTTGCGCCCGGATGCGGAGCTCTTCTTCATTACCGGTGCCGACGCGATGAGCCAGATCATGAGCTGGCGCGACATCGACCAGGTCTTCGACCTCGCCCACTTCGTTGGCGTGAGCCGCCCTGGCTATGTCATCGCGGATGTGGGTCGCGACAATGTCTCGCAATTGGAAATTCCGGCACTGGCAATTTCCTCTACCGATTGCCGGGAGCGTGTCGCCGCCGACAAGCCGGTTTGGTATCTTGTGCCGGACGGTGTGGTGCAGTACATTGCAAAATATGGGCTGTATACCGAGTCGTAACCTCACATAAGGTGGGGTAGCACGGCATAATCTCTAGGTAAGGGTGACGGTATTTGTCTATGCGGTCGGGAGAAGTATCAGGATGAGCGATAACTCGCAGCCGGTTTCAAGCAGGCGAGCTCTGCGCGAAAAACGACGTGCTGAGATGGAAGCTTTGCTGGCCAACAGCAAGGCCGAGCAGGCAGCCAAGGAGCACGCGTCGAAAAGCGCGGAAAAGGCCGAGGATTCGGCGAAGCCAGCGAAATCTGACGCGACCCCAAAGGCCAAGCCGGCACCCAAGGCAGAGCCAGCAAAACCAGCTCCAGCCAAGCCGCAGCCGGCCAAGCCTGCACCCAAGCCAGAGCCGGCAAAACCAGCTCCAGCCAAGCCGCAGCCGGCCAAGCCAGCCGCCAAGACCGCAGGTGCCAAGCCAGAAGCGGCCAAGCCGGCTGGAGCCCCAGCCAAGGCTCCCAGCGCAAAGCCTGCAGCTGAGCCAGCTAGCGCACCACAGTCCGAAGAGTCCCTGGGTGAACGGGCGTCGTTGCGCCGTGCCCGTGACCGCGAGGCCTTGCGCGAGCGTCGTCGACTGGAAGAAGAGGTCGGCGCGCTGACCACTAATATTCCAACGGTCGCCCCCGCGGAGGAACCTAAGCCGCTGACCCGCCGTCAACTGCGCCTCCAGGCGCTGGCAGACCAGGGCAAGGCCGAGCCGAAGGCCCCGGCCGCCAAGAAGCCTGCGCCCAAGGAAGACGACCCGGAGACTACGGTCATGAGCGTCGAGCAGGCGCTAGCCGCCCGCCGTGCCCACGCGCCGAAGACCCCGGTCGATCCAAACCTGCTGGGGGAGGACGATTCCGAGATCGATCTCGAAGTGCTCGCCCACCAGCGTGAAATGGCAGCCCGCGCGGCCATCATTTCCCGCCGTGCCGCGGAACGTGAACGCCTGCGCATCCAGAATGCCAACCAGGGCAAGGACGACAAGGCCTCCGATCCTTTCACCGGCGCCATGGGCAACATTCGCGAGGTCGAGGACCGCATCGCCAAAACCGGCGTGCAAGGGCCCAAGACCCAGAGTGTTTCGCTGGACTTCAACGCCGGCGGCAAGCTCAGCTCCAAGAAGGACGAAGCGGCACCAGCAGCCAAGAAGCCTATGGCCAAGCCGGCGCCCAAACCCGCAGCGAAGGCCCCCGCCAAGCCTGCGGCCAAGGCACCGGCCAAGCCTGCAGCCAAGCCAGTTGCAAAACCAGCCGCTAAGCCTGCGCCAAAGGCGCCGGCGGATCAGAAGGCTGAAACCCATACGGCCCAACCGGCCCCGGACGTTGACATGCCACGCATCGATGCGGTCAATGCACAGGGATTGCAGCCACTTGACGTGCAGGCGCACGGCCTCCGCCGCGCCAATAACATGCTGATCGCGATGATCGTCGCCCTCAGCGTGGGCGGTGCAGCATTGATTGCTGGCTTGATCATGTTGCTTGGCAACTAGTTTTCGTAGGACAATTAGGTTCTCGATCTACACCTCTATAAGGAGACACTCCACTCTATGGGAGCACACGCCGAATCAATTGCCCTCGTGAAAGTTGCCGCGCACGCGGCTTCCGAGAAGATGGCAGAAAACATGGTCGCGCTGGACGTTGCCGACCGCTTGGGCGTCACCGACGCTTTCTTGATTGTCTCTGGTGGATCAGAACCTCAGGTGAACGCAATCGTCGATGAAATCGTCGCTGAGGTGCTCGACGAGTACAGCATGCGTCCGATTCGCCGTGAAGGCTTCGGCCAGGGACGCTGGGTCCTGCTGGACTACGGCGACGTAGTCGTCCACGTTCAGCACCAGGAAGACCGCATCTTCTACGCGCTCGAACGCCTGTGGGCCGACTGCCCAGTCATCGAGCTGCCTGAGGAACTTTCTGAAAACCAGAAGTAACCCTCAATTTGCATCCTGATCAGGTAGTCATCTATGATTATGGAGTTGCCTGATCAGGGCAGCAATCCTTTTGGGGGTATGGCGCAGTTGGTAGCGCGTCTGCATGGCATGCAGAAGGTCAGGGGTTCGAATCCCCTTACCTCCACAAATTAAAATCCTGAAATTTCGGTTTGTCCGAGATTTCAGGATTTTTTGTTTTCCACAAACCGTGTTGCCCACCGCCGGTGCCCGCGATGCCCACGGCATGCTGTATCCCATGAGCACAGTGACGGCACAAGCACTATCGAATCTGGTCGAGGCGGGCAAGCTAATCGCCTTGGCTACTTCGATCCTGTCCGGCGACGTACCGGCCGGCCACGCTGCGATATTCGCGCTGTATGTCGAGGAAATCAACCAAAAGCTCAGTCGGGCACAGATCCACGCAGCTCATGCCCTACGCCGCACCGGTGCACACAAACTTGATCAGGCCTCCTTCCAAGCGGTCAGCGATGCTGGTGTCGATCCCACGCTGGAACAACTTGAAGCCGCCGAAGGACATGCCACTACCGGGCGCACCCATTTCAAAGACGCCAAAGGCATGATGACCGACTGGCTGAATATTCCGCGCGGCACTGCAGGAACTCGGCTAGTCCAAGCCGACTGCCTGCTAGGTGGTGTCGATCAAGCAGCGCAACCGGTAGAGCCGTGGCTCCCGGAGCTAGCCGCGCAATTCGAAGCCCCGAATGTGGACCCGCGATTGGTAGCTTCTACGGCCTTGAAGCTGCATTCGGCACGTAATGATTTCGGCGACGATGAAACCGGCCAGGCGGAGAAAGCGCGATTGGAAGCAGAATCAGTCGCTTTCCTGCGCTCAGAACCCAAATCGGCTCGTAAGCACATCAATGACTTGGTGGCTCAGGTGAAAGCCGGCAAACGCCCGCTGAAAGCTCTGCTGGAGCGCATTGGCATCTTCAAGAAGGGCATGCGCCAGGGCCTGATCGAGTATACGCTTCGTGTGTTGCCCTCCCAGGCGGCGTATATCGAGGCCTACTTCGCGCAACTGGACAATCCTGCCACCGTGGCCGGGAACAGGGACGGCTTGAAAGACGCCGAGGCTCAATTCACGGGTCAGCAGGACTCCGGTTGGGACGATGCGGAGTCCAAACCGGACTGGGCAAAAGACGATCCGGTGGCGGACGAAGAAACCGAAGACGATAGTCCGCCGGCAGACAACAACGAACAAGTTTCGGAGACCTCGGATGACGAGGAAGAATGTTGCCGGCCGGGGGATCCTGAAGAACGTAATACTGAATCAGCTACCAATGGTGCAGTCACTCCATGGGAGGATTTGAAGCCCGAGCGACGCCGTTTAGTTGGATTCATGGCAATGCTGATGAGTGACAGGACGAGCACCAGTGACCCGCCGGGTCAACGTGCTGGGTTGGTCGCACCGCAGGTGAGCATCATTCTGAATTGGGACAAGATGCAAGAGCAAGCACAAGACTTCGCGGTCACCAGCAGTGGGATGTCCTTGTCTGCTGGTGAAGTCAGAACTGCGCTGTGCAATGCCGGAGTGTATCCGGTAGTGCTCAATGGCCAGAGCCTGCCCCTCGATTTAGGCCGGACGCAACGACTGTATTCGAAGTCCCAGCGCCGTGCGATCCGAGCCGCCTACCGGGGCTGTTCCTATCCTGGATGCAGCATGCCCGTAGAACGGTGCGAAATTGATCATCTGGACGCGTGGGAAAAGGGTGGACGAACGGATATCAAGTCTGCCGGGTTGAATTGCCTGATACACCACACTGCCCGGCATTGCGGGTTGTTCCACGCGGTGAAGATTCCGGAGAGCAGGCCGATGGTATTGCTTTCACCAGAATTGGATCCGGAACAGAAATTGCGGATCAATACGTATTTCATGACTCCCGCAGAGGCATTGGAAGCTGAAGCGTTGGCGGATGAAACGACAGCGAAGTGGCGCGCGGGGGAGCTGGACGTAGAAATCGTCGAACCTTGAGATCCCCCTAGCAAGATTCAGCCGCCGACAAGCGGAGGACCGTTTCAGCGCCGATATTCTCGCCGGAGTTGCGATACTTGAATGAACGAAGATCATTCAGGAGCAATATGTCACGTGTTCAACGCCGGGCTGCGAATTCCCGACCATTTTTCGGTACCCAGAATTCGTCGCATACCTCGATGGCTGTTCGCTATATTGATGATGGCAACGTGGAATCCGCTCCGGAAGGCACGAGCGCGGCCGATGCGCTGGCGTTCGGCCAGACTGGTGATCAGCGCATTGCTTTGTCCTTGTATCCCACACCAGATGAAGCTGACATCCACGATCTCACCGAGGCGTGGGAACTGCATCCAGTGCTGGCCGAAGACCTCGTGCACGCCCGCCAGCGGCCTAAACTCGAACGCTACGGCGAGGTGCTCCTGCTGGTAGTTCGCTCAGCGTTGTACCTCGATGAATCCGAAGAAGTCGAGCTGTCCGAGTTCCACATCCTGATGCGCAAAGGCGCTGTGGCGGTGCTCTGCCAGGACCACCGGTGGATCGACGGTACAGACGGCGAGGAATTCGTCGAGTCAATCAGGAACGGCAAGCTTCGCAAGGACCAGGTGCTGCTCAAAGACCCGGAGCTGCTCCGGTTGGGCGCCGAAGCAGTGCTGTACCGGATACTTGATGCGATTGTTGATGGATACGCCCCCGTGCTCCACGGCCTGGGGATCGACAAGGAGCAGATCGAACGGCAAGTCTTCAGTGGCGATGCCGCAGTCACCGAACGCATTTATCGCCTCAGCCAAGAAGTGATCGACATGCAGCATGCGACCGCGTCATTGCTGGAGGTCGTGCAATCGCTCGACGACGGGTTCAAGAAGTACCCGGTGCCCGCTGAGCTGGAAACCTACCTGCAGGATGTCACTGACCACCTCACCCGCGCGCATACCCAAGCCGTGGAATACCGGGATGCGCTATCGCAGATCTTGAGCGTCAATTCCACCCTCGTAGCCCAGCGCCAAAACGAGGACATGAAGAAGATTTCCGGTTGGGCAGCGATCCTCTTCGCCCCGACCTTGATTGCAGCGATTTACGGGATGAACTTCGAGAACATGCCAGAACTGCATTGGACCTTCGGCTACCCGATTGCGGCCGGCCTCATGCTGGGATTTGCTGTCGCACTATATGGTGTATTCAAATGGCGCAAGTGGTTCTGAGCGGAAAGATTCCAGGGGAGACATTGACGGCGAAAATCGACTTCAAGAAGTCGCTGGACAGCTATCGGTCCGTGGCCGGGCAGTTCCGTGTCCTGCAGCTGCCAGCGATGCACTACCTGATGTTCGATGGATCAGGTGACCCGAATACCAGCAACTTGTACCAGCAAGCCCTGCAAACCTTGTATCCGGTGGCCTACAAACTCAAATTCGCGAGCAAGGCGCAGGGCAAGGACTATGTCGTCCCGCCGCTGGAAGGCTTGTGGTGGGCCGAGGACATGGCGGTCTTTACCGAACGGAGAGACAAGGAACAGTGGAGCTGGACCATGATGCTGATGGTCCCGGCGTGGATCAACGAGGACGACTACGCGACGGCTCTGGAAACCGCCCAGGCGAAGAAGCCGTTGCCTTGCCCTGGGCGCATCCGGTTCCAGTCGCTTGCTGAAGGCCAATGCGTGCAGACGCTGCACATTGGCCCCTACGATGCAGAAGCCGAAATCCTGGCCCCGATGCACCACGAATTCATACCCGGCCAGGGATTGCGCATGACTGGCAGGCACCACGAGATCTACCTCGGCGACCCTCGTAGGGTGGCACCGGAAAAGCTTCGCACGATCCTGCGCCAACCCGTTGAGCCTAACTAGCGAGAGGAAAATAGATGGAACTGGCACCCCAGAGCACAGTTGCCCAAGTGCAACAGGCACTGGCCGAGCTCGAAGACCCCAAGTACCGCGCGGTCAATGAGAAGCACGGCGATGATTTCGGCGTGAATCTAGGCAAGCTCCGCGCCTTGGCCAAGTCGTTGAAGAGCAACCAGGAGCTTGCCGAGGAACTCTGGGCCACCGGCGAAACCGCAACCCGGCTGGTCGCGCTGCTGATCGCCAAACCACGGAGCTTTACCTTGGAACAGCTGCAGGTGTGGAGCCAAGACGCCAGCACTCCCAAGGTCCAAGCATGGTTCCTGAGCTACATCGTCAAGAAATCCAAGCTGCTCGAGGAGCTCCGCCTGCTGCTCATGAGCCAGAGCGACCCGGTACAGCTGGCTGCCGGCTGGGAGCTGACTGCCCACCAGGTAGTCAAGGCCCCGGAACTGCTGGACCTGGAACAGCTGCTTGACACGATCGAAGCCCGAATGAGCGCCGCACCGGATCGCCTGCAGTGGGCGATGAATACGACCCTGGCGCACATCGGCATCGAGCATGAGCATTTGCGCCGACGTGCCCTGGCCATCGGCGAGACCTTGCAGGTGCTGGCGGACTACCCGACCTCCGCCGGGTGCATTTCACCATTCGCTCCCATCTGGATCACCGAAATGGCCAAAAGAAAAGCCTAGGTCCAGCAATCGCTGGACCTAGGCTTCCGGGAGCTAGGCGTCCGCCGGTTCCTCGCGCTTATCGCGCAGCGCGATCTTGGAGATCACCCAGATCACGGCGGTCAGCCCGCCGGTGAGCAGCAGCTGGGTGCGCGCCGCGGGATCAGTCATCGCGATGGCGACAATCGCCGCAAGGACGATGATCGTAGCGATCGACAGGCCCGGGAAACCCCACAGCCGCAACGGCAGATGCCCGCCATCGCGGTCCGCGCGGCGACGCAGGATCAGCTGCGTCACGGCAATGAACGCCCAGATGAAGATGATGGTCGAACCCACCACGTTCAGCAAGATCGGCATCACAGCCTCGGGCCAGATCCAGTTCAGGCCCACGGCCAGGAAGGAGAAGGCCACGGAGGCGATCACGGCCTTCGACGGCACGCCCTTGCCGGTCACGTGGGTGACGGCGCTCGGGGCGAGCTTGCGCTGGCCCAGCGAGTACAGCATGCGCGAGGAACCGTAGATATTCGCGTTCATCGCCGAAAGCAAGGCGACCACGACCACGGCGTTCATCAAGAAGCCCACGCCTGGAATGTGCATGACATCCAGTGCAGCCGCAAATGGGCCGTCCACGATCGCCGGATCATTCCAGGGCACCAGGGCGACAATGACCAGGATCGAGCCGAGGTAGAAGAACAGGATACGCATCATCACGGACTTGACCACGCGCTTGATGTTGCCGGCCGGGTCCTTGGACTCGGCGGCCGCGATGGACACCACCTCGGTACCGCCGAAGGAGAAGATGACGATCAGGACTGCGGCGGCGATGCCGGCCATGCCACCGGGGGCGAAGCCGCCATGGGCGGCCAGATTGGCGAAGCCAACTGGTTCCGGCGTCGGGATCACCCGGGTCAGCACCAAGGCGCCGAAGACCAGGAACGCGATGATCGCAGCCACCTTGATCACGGCAAACCAGTATTCGAAACGGCCGTAATTCCTTACGCCGAGCAGATTCGCTCCGGTCAGGACCACCACGAAGCCGAGCACCCATGCCCACTGCGGGAAGGCCGGAACCCAGCCGGCAGTAATAGCCGCGGCCCCGGTTGCCTCGGCCGCGATCACCACGACCAGCTGGATCCAGTAGAGCCAGCCCAGGGTGGACCCTGCGCTGCGCCCCATGGCTTGGCCAGCGAAGGTGGAGAACGCGCCGGAGGACGGATTGGCGGCTACCATCTCCGCGAGCATGGCCATGATCACGATGATCACGGTTCCAGCGATCAGGTAGGAGACCAGCACTGCCGGACCAGCGATGGAAATGGCCTGGCCGGAGCCGACGAACAGGCCAGCGCCGATCGCGCCGCCCAGGCCCATCATGGAGATCTGGCGCCGGGTCAGCCCGGTATGCAGCTGCTCGGGGGCTTTGACTGCGCTCACGCGGTGGCCTCCTGGACGGGCAGGGCCGCGAGCACGCGATCGACGTCGTGTGCGGTACCGGAGGAAATCCTCAACCCGTCTCCGGGGAAGGCGCGAACCACCACACCGCCGGCGGCGAGCTTGGCTTCAAGCTCTTCGGTCGCCTCTCCGGCATCCACCCAGACGAAGTTCGCCTGCGACTTCACGACCGGGTACCCGGCAGCGGCCAGGCCCTCGTACATCCGCTCGCGCTGGGTGACGACTTCCTCGATGCGCAGCGACAGCTCGCCGATGGCGGCCAGCGAGGCCACCGCCGCGCGCTGTGCCAAGTCGGAGACGCCAAATGGCACGGCCACCTTGCGCAGGTTCCCGGCAACTTCCAGCGGGCTGATGGCGTATCCGACGCGCAGGCCAGCCAGGCCGTAGGCCTTGGAGAAGGTGTGCAGCACGGCCACATGCGGGTACTTGCGGAACAGCTCGATGCCATCGGCCCGCACGGCCGAGCGGTCGAAGTGCACGTAGGCTTCGTCGACGACGACCAGCACGTTGCGCGGCACGGCATTGATGAACTCATCCAGCGCGCGGGCCTCCACCACCGTGCCGGTCGGGTTGTTCGGGTTGCAGATGAAGACCAATCGGGTCTTATCGGTGATCGCGGCCAGCATGGCGGGCAGATCGTGGCGGCTATCGGCATCCAGGGGCACCTCGACCGGGGTGGCGCCGGCGATCCGCACCAGCGAAGGATACGCCTCGAAGGAGCGCCACGCGTAGATGACTTCGTCGCCCTCGGCGGCAACCGCATGGATGATCTGGGCCGCGACCTCGACCGAGCCCGCGCCCAGGGTGATGTGCTCCGCCGGGACGCCGAACTGCGAGCTGAGGGCGCCGGTCAATTCGGGCGCCGCGATGCTCGGGTAGCGGTGGATCGTGGCCAGGCCCTCCTGGATGCTGGACAGCACCGAGGGCAGCGGGCTATGCGGGGATTCGTTGGATGAGAGCTTGGAGGCTCCAGCGGCTGCGGGCTTGCCCTGCTTGTAAGCGGGCACTTCCTGCAAGGAGGGGCGCTGGTGAAGGGTCATGAGTTTCCTCTCTGACTGCCAGAGCTGCACGAGGTTGGCAATCGTTCGTATGACAAAGCCGTGGTGCGTGGTCAGCGGTGGCCCTGCTCATATCCTCGCGTGTCGCGATTCACAAGCATCGACTGTAGGTTGAATGAATCTGCCGGCGCAATCGCAAACCCTGTTTCTATGCAGGCTGCATAGCAATCGCCGCCAATCAACCCATTTTACTAGTCAATCTGCCCAGTGTTTTCCACTTCTGCCTCGGCCCTAGCGCACGCTGCGACCAGTGGCAGTGTCCTTCCCTGGAAATGCTCGTGCAGGGCGAAGGAGGATGAGGTCCTTGCCACACCCGGCACCTTGTTGATGCGGTTGAAAATCGCCTGCAGGTCCTCGGGGGTCCGGGCCACAACGCGCAGCTGCAAGTCCGAACTGCCGGTCACGGTGTACATGTCGAGGATTTCCGGGATGGATTCCTCCAATGCGCTCGCGACCGGATCGTGCCCGTAGCGCTGGATGATCTCCACCTGGCAGAACGCGACCAGCGTGTACCCGAACCCCGCAGGCTTGACCCGCGGGACGATGCCCTGGATGACGCCGGCCTCGTGGAGCCGGGCCAGCCGGCTGCTGATCGTGCCGCGGGCAACACCCAAGCGCCGGGCGCACTCCATCACCGGAAGCATCGGCGATTCGGTGAGCAGTTCGATCAAATCCGCGTCCAGGCGGTCAATGCGCACGGTCGTCCTTTCGACGAGTCGGTCCAATGATCCAAGGCTAGCGGTGTTTGCTGGGCGCGCTCGATGAAAATGAGCCAAGTGTAATCCGCGCCACAGGCTAGGCTGTTGCCATACTGATCCTCAAGGAGTTCACTGATGGGCAAGACACCTCTCCAGTCGGTAGCCGGTTTGCACGTCCTTGTCACCGGGGCCGCGCAGGGCATGGGTTTGCTTTTCGCCAGGCAGGCTTGCCTCGAGGGCGCGGCACGGGTGGTCATCTGGGACATCGACGCGGCCAAGCTCGACGCGGCTGCCGAGGAGCTGCGCCAGCTCGGCGGCACTGTCGAGACCCATGTGGTGGACCTTGCCGACCAGAGCCAAATCCAGCGCTACGCCGCCACGGCGGTGGAGGGCGGGGGAATCGACGTGCTGGTCAACAACGCCGGGGTGGTCACCGGCACCTCCTTCGCGAAGCACAGCACCGCGCAGATCACCGCGGCCATGCAGGTGAACGCGCTCGCCCCGATGTACTTGACCCACGCCCTGCTTCCGCAGCTGGGCCGACGGGGCAAGGGCCGGGTGCTGACCATCGCCTCGGCGGCCGCGCTGGTGTCCAACCCGAATATGAGCGTCTACGCGGCCTCCAAGGCTGCGGCCCTGTCCTTCAGCGATTCGCTGCGGCTGGAGCTGGAAGGCAACGACCAGATCGCCGTGAGCACCATTTGCCCGACCTATATCAGCACCGGCATGTTCGCGGGCGCCAAGCCGATGCTGCTGACCCCGATCCTGGAGCCGGAAGTCGTGGTGGACCGGGCGTGGCGGGCGATGCTTGCCGGCACGCCGCTGGTGCTGATGCCGTGGACCAGCAAGCTGGGCCAGCTGCTGCGCGGCGTGCTGCCGCGGCCGGCCTGGGATTTCGTGGCCGGCAAGGTTATCGGCGTATACCGCTCGATGGACGAGTTCACCGGGCGAACAACGCGGGACGAGCAGATGAATCGGGGCTGAAAGTTCGCTGGCCCATCTGTTGCTGGAGGGCCCTGCGGGGTAGCTTTGGAGCATCGCCCAGCTAGGAGGACCGTCATGCAAAAGCTCACCGTCAATTTATGGATGCAAGGCACTGCAGAGGAAGCGGGGGAATTCTATGCCCGCGCCCTGCCGGAGGCAAAAACCGAAGTCGAATCGCGCTATCCCACCGAGGGCCTGCTGGAATTCCAGGAACCCTTCGCCGGCAAGGCGCTGACCGTTTCGCTGTGGGTGCGGGGAACCAAGATCACGCTGATCAACGCGGGCCAGGAATTCATGCCCAATCCGGCGATCTCGATCATCGTGGTCTTCAACGCCGGCCAGCGCGAGTCCCTCGATGCCACCTGGGCCGCGCTGCTGGAGGGCGGCACGGCGCTGATGCCGCTGGACACCTACCCGTTCAGCGCGCGCTACGGCTGGGTGAACGACAAGTACGGTGTCTCCTGGCAGCTGATGGAGTCCGATGAGCCCGTTGAGCCGCGCGCCTCGGTCTTTCCTGCGCTGATGTTCGGCGGTGCGGCCCAGAACCGCGCGGTCGAGGCCATCGAGTACTACAGCCAGGTGCTCGGCGCGAAACTGGACAGCGCCTTCCCGTACGGGGAGCCGACCGAAGCCGCTACCGCTGAAGCGCTGATGTACGCCCAATTCACGCTCGGCGAGGATTGCGTTGCGGCCATGGATTCGGCCGTGCCGCAGGACTTCACCTTCACTCCCGGCGTCTCGCTGGAATGGCCATGCGATGGCCAGGCGGAGATCGACCGCGTCTGGGAGGCGCTGTCCGCGGTGCCTGAAGCCGAGGCCTGCGGCTGGCTGACCGACAAATTCGGGGTGAGCTGGCAGATCGTGCCCTCGAACATGGGCGAGCTGATGGAGCGACCCGGCGCATTCGAGCATATGCTGAAGATGAAGAAACTGGTGATCAACGACTTCTGAGCGGGGAACGATGCAGAGCGCTGCACGGCGGGCGGTAGTGGCAGGAGCCAGCGGGTTCATTGGCGAACGGCTGATCGCGCAGCTGCGCGGGGCTGGATACCAGGTGGCGGTCATCGGCCGCGGCCGTACAGCGGATGCGCAGTGGGGCGATGGCCCGGCGCTGGCGGCACTCATCGATGGTGCAGAACTGCTGGTCAATCTGGCCGGGAAGAATGTCGGCTGCCGCTATCACGAAGCGGCGCGCAACGAGATCCTCGCCTCGCGCGTGGACACGACCCGCGCGCTGCACGAGGCAGTGTCCCAGGCAGCTGATCCGCCGGCGCTTTGGCTGAACGCGTCCACCGCGACCATCTACCGGCACAGCATGGACGCGCCGAACACCGAGGACGGCCGGATCGGCGAAGGGTTCTCGGTGGATGTGGCGCGCAACTGGGAACGCGAGTTCTTCCGCGGCGAGCTGCCCACGCGCCGGGTCGCCCTGCGCATGGCCATCGTGCTCGGCGACGGCCCGGCCACGCGCAAGCTGCTTGCCGTTGCACGGCTCGGGCTGGGCGGGGCGCAGCATGATAGCTGGTGGCCGGCGCATCGGCGCTACCGCGGCATCGGCCCGGATCCGAGCGGAGCCGAACGCAGCGGCTGGCACCGCACGCGCGGGAACCAGCGCTTCAGCTGGATCCATGTCGATGATGCGATCGGCGCGATCGGGCATATCATCGACCACCGCGAAATCACCGGCCCGGTCAACCTCAGCTCGCCGAACCCGGTTGCCAACCGGGCGCTGATGGCCTCGCTGCGCCGCGCCACCGGCGCGAAATTCGGGCTGCCCGCGTATCGTTGGATGCTGGAGCCGGCCATGTTCGTGCTGCGCGTGGAACCGGAAATGCTGCTCAAGTCCCGCTGGGCGCTGCCCGGGGTGCTGCAGGGGACCGGGTACGAGTTCCGCTGGCCGCACCTGGATGCGGCACTGGATGACGTGGCCGGGAACCTGGCTGCGAAGCAAGCACTTTAAGGACGCGCATTGGCACCGAGAATCCGACGCTTCACCCTGCCCGAACTGGCCCCTGGCTACCGTGGGGATCTGGGCGACGACTACGTTGAACTGCTGCACTTCAGGGATTTCGATGAGCCGCTGGCGGCCGATGGCGCGCGGCTGGAGGAATGCCGTTTCAGCTCCGTGCAGATCGAGGCCTTGCGCAATGCCCGGCTAATCCAGTGCGAACTGGACCAATCCGGGGCTCCCGCCCTGCAAGCCGCTGGTGCGTTCCTCAACGATGTGCGGGTGACCCACAGCCGCTTCGGGTCTGCGGATTTCGCCGAGGCCCAGCTCGATGGCGTGGTATTCGAGAACTGCAAATTCGGCTGGCTGAATTTGCGCGGTGCAACGGTGCGCGATGTGCTCTTCGTCAATTGCCAATTCGAGGAGATCGACCTGGGCGGGCAGATCCAGCGCCTGGGCTTCGTCGATTCGCGGGCCGGGCAAATTACCGCTGCCGGGGCGCAATTGCGCGAGGTCGACCTGCAGGGGCTGGACTTCGCCCAGGTTGAGGGGGTCGACGGGTTGCGCGGGGCACGGATCAGTGCGCTGCAGCTGAGCCTGCTCGCCGAGGCGATGGCCAGCCACCTGGGGATCAAGCTAGGGAGTTGATTTGCCCGTGGCCGGCGGCCAGCTGCTGCGCGGTTTCGGCCAGCAGCTGCGCCATGGCCGCGGCGGCTCGGGTCAATGAGACATCGCGCCGGTGCGCCAGCCCGATGGTGCGGGCCAGCGGTTCGCGCAAGGCAATGGAGCGCACTCCCGGAGCGTCCAGCGCCACCGTCGCCGGAACCACGGCGACTCCGAGCCCGCGCTGCACGAAGCGCAGCACCGCGTCCATCTCCCCGCCTTCCACGACGATATTGGGCACCAGGCCGGCGTTCTTGTAGGCCAGGGCGGTGCTGGCGCGCAGATCGTAGCTGTGCGAGAAGGCCAGCTGGGGCACCGGAGCCAACGCGCGCAAATCAAGCTCCTGGCCAGCTAGGTGCGGGTGCTCCAGTGCGTCGATGACCACCAATTCCTCTTCGAGCAGCGGCAGGTTCTCCAGATGGTTGTCGTTCACCGCATGCTCCGAGGTCACGATGAGCGCCAGATCCAGTGCGCCGCCGTCCAGCTGCTCCAGCAGCTTGTGCGAGCCCGCTTCGAAAATCTGCAGTTGCACCCCGGGGTAGTAGGTGCGGAAGATGGACAGCGCCTCGGCGACCAGCGACACGCACAGGGTAGGCGGGGCGCCCAGGCGCACCCGCCCGCGATGCAGCCCGGCCAGGTCGGCCATTTCGGTGCGGATGGACTCCTCGTCGGCCAGCATCCGGCGCGCACGGGGCAGCAATGCCTGCCCGGCGGCGGTAAGCGTGATGTTGCCGCGGGCCCGGTGGAACAGCTCGGAGCCCAGTTCCTGTTCCAGCGTGGCGATCTGCCGGCTGAGCGATGGCTGGGCCAGGTGCAGCTGCTCGGCGGCCCGGGTGAAGTGCCCCACTTCGGCGATGGCGGTGAAGCCGCGCAATTGCTCTAGGTTCATGGTGCATAGCCTACTGCTATCAACATCATGCCAATAATTCATTGGACGTATTCTGGGCGCGGGGCGATGCTGGAAACCATGAGAAACGAACAGCAGATATCCACCTCCGTACTGGTCATCGGCACCGGTGGTTCAGGCTTGCGCGCGGCCATCGAGCTGGCAGAATCGGGCACCGACGTGCTGGCCGTGGGCAAGCGCCCGCGCCACGACGCGCACACCGCGCTGGCCGCCGGCGGCATCAACGCCGCACTGGGCACGATGGACGCCGAGGACAGCTGGCAGCAGCACGCGGCGGACACCATCAAGGAAAGCTACTACCTGGCCGATCCGCGCACCGTGCAGGTGGTCGCCCAAGGCGCGGCCCGCGGCATCGAGGACCTGGAACGCTACGGCATGAACTTCGCCCGCGAAACCGACGGCCGGATCTCCCAGCGCTTCTTCGGTGCCCACAAATTCCGGCGCACCGCCTTCGCCGGGGACTACACCGGGCTGGAAATCCAGCGCACCCTGGTCCGCCGTGCGCAGCAGCTGCAGGTCCCGATCCTGGACTCGGTCTATATCACCGAGCTGCTGGTCGCCGAGGGGCGGATCTTCGGCGCCTACGGCTTCGACGTCAACGACGGCACCGGGTACCTGATCCATGCCGACGCGGTCATCCTGGCCGCCGGCGGCCACACCCGCATCTGGCGGCGCAGCAGCTCGCGGCGCGACGAGAACACCGGCGACGCCTTCCGCCTGGCCGTGGAGGCCGGTGCCCGGCTGCGCGATGCCGAGCTCGTACAATTCCACCCCTCGGGCATCATCGAACCCGAATCGGTGGCCGGGACTCTGGTCTCCGAGGCGGCCCGCGGCGAAGGCGGGATCCTGACCAACGCCCTGGGCGAACGCTTCATGGAGCGCTACGATCCCCAGCGCATGGAATTGTCCACCCGCGACCGGGTCGCCCTGGCCGCCTACACCGAGATCGCCGCCGGGCGCGGCACCGCCAAGGGCGGGGTCTGGCTGGATGTCTCGCACCTGCCCCGCGCCACCATCATGGAACGGCTGCCCCGGGTCTACCAGACGCTGCTCGAGGAGCAGATGCTGGACATTACCGAGCAGAAGATCGAGATCGCCCCGACGGCGCACTATTCCATGGGCGGGGTGCAGGTGGACCCGCTCACCCATGAGACGGCGGTCCCCGGCCTGTACGCGATCGGTGAAGCCTCCTCGGGCCTGCACGGGGCCAACCGGCTGGGCGGCAACTCGCTGATCGAGCTGCTGGTCTTCGGCCGGATCGTCGGGCAGGGAGCTGCCCGGTATTCGCGTGCGCTCACTTCCCAGCCGCGTTCGCAGGCGGCCATCGAGAAGGCGCGCGGGGAAGTGGACCGGCTGCTGGCCGCCGATGGGCAGGAAAATGTCCGGTCCCTGCAGCGGGCGATCCGCGACATCATGACCCAGCACGCCGGAGTCGTGCGCGAGGAGGCGGGGCTGAAGCTGGGGCTGGAGAAACTGGCAGAGGTCGAAGCGCGGATGGCGCGGGTGGGCATCCACCCGGACATCGCCGGCTACCAGGACCTGTGCCACGCCTTCGACCTGAAGTCCTCGGCTCTGGCCGCGCGCGCCACCTTGGAGTCGGCGCTGGAGCGCCGGGAAACCCGCGGCTGCCATAACCGCAGTGACTATCCGCACACCGATCCGCAGCTGCAGGTGAACCTCATCTGGTCGCCTGAGGGCATCACCCGTGAGCCGATCCCCGAAGTGCCTGCGGAAGTGGCCGCGCTGATCACCGAGGTATCGCAGGCAGGCAAGCTCGTGGAATGACGCATCGGGCCCGGTGCATGGAAACTGCTCCCGGTCGCCCTGGAGGACCGAGCGGGAGCAGTTTCCTGCCGGAGCCATGGCTGGAAACAGGCAGGGAATCCGGAATTAAATCCCCGGGGAACGTTGCATTGTGCTGGAATGGAAAGTCGTGGCTTTTCGACGCGCTGGAGAGGTTCGGGTTGTTTTCCGTGAAAACTTCTTTGACTTGGGTGGATAAATTTTGTCAATGGTTGTTTTATGGATGGATTCCGGGTCGAAAAAACCTTTTCCGAAGGTCTGCTATTCTAGCCATATCCACAGCTGTTACGGCGTTTTCTGGCCGGAATTCAGCGATCTTGGTGGACACTCTTAAACACTCTTGAACGGGGAATTGTCGATGCATTTAACGCCGAGGGAGCAAGAGAAGCTGATGATCGTCGTCGCCGCCGATCTGGCACGCCGACGACAGGCGCGTGGACTGAAGCTGAACTTCCCGGAGGCCGTCGCGGTCATCACCTACGAATTGATCGAAGGGGCCCGCGACGGACGGACCGTGGCTGAATTGATGAGCTACGGGACCACGATCCTCCGCCGCGAAGACGTCATGGATGGCATTGCGGAAATGGTGGACCAAGTCCAGGTCGAAGCGACCTTCCTCGACGGGACCAAGCTGGTCACCGTCCACAACCCCATTCGCTAGTTCCCTCTGCGCAGAAAGGCACAGATCATGATCCCGGGAGAATACATCCTGCGCGATGAACCCATCGCCTGCAATGCACAGCAGCAAACCCGCATCCTGAACCTGGTGAACCGCGGGGACCGGCCGGTGCAGGTCGGCTCGCATTACCATTTCGCCGAAGTCAATTCGCAGCTGGAGTTCGATCGAGTGGCCGCGCGCGGATTCCGGCTCGATATTCCCGCCGGCACCGCAGTGCGCTTCGAGCCGGGCGATGCACGCACCGTCCACCTGGTCGAATTCTCCGGAGCCCGCGAGGTGCACGGCTTCCAGGACCGGATCAACGGGCCGCTGGGCCTGCCGGTCCCGGCCGTTGAAACGGAAGCGATCGGCGGCACCGCAGGCATCGATGCCGAGCGCGAGGCCGAGGTCGTCGAAGACTACAGCATCGACCTTCCCAACCAGGGCGATGCGGCCTCCGGGCTGGGCACCACCTTCGGCGTGGACCCGGTCGACGAGAATCTCCCGCCGCAGCCGCATGAGGCACGGCTTGCAGCAGAGGCGGAAAACGCCGGCAAGTCCTCGGCCGCCGACGAAGAGGAGGAGAACTAGGCATGGGCTTCGAGCTGACCCGCAAGCAGTACTCGGAAATGTACGGGCCGACCACGGGGGATGCCATCCGCTTGGCGGATACCGAGCTGCTGGCCGAGATCGAGCACGACTACACCACCTACGGCGAAGAAGTGGTCTTCGGCGGCGGCAAGGTCATCCGCGACGGCATGGGGCAGAACGGCCGCGTCACCCGCGACCAGGATGTGCCCGACACGGTGATCACCAATGTGGTGGTGCTGGACTACACCGGCATCTACAAGGCCGATGTCGCCCTGCGCGACGGGCATATCTTCAAGATCGGCAAGGCCGGCAACCCGGACATCTCCGACGGGGTGGATATCGTCATCGGCGCGTCCACCGACGTGATCGCCGGGGAGCACAAGATCCTCACCGCCGGAGCGATCGACACGCACATCCACTTCGTTTCCCCGGACCAGGTGCCAGTCGCCTTGGCCAACGGCACTACCACGCTGATCGGCGGCGGCGCCGGGCCCTCGGACGCGTCCAAGGCAACCAGCCTCACCCCGGGCCCCTGGCACATCGCCAGGATGCTGCAGGCGGTGGAGAACCTGCCGATCAACATCGGGCTGCTGGGCAAGGGGCACGCCAGCGACCGCGCACCGCTGGCCGAGCAGATCCGCGCCGGCGCGATCGGGCTGAAGATCCACGAGGACTGGGGTGCGACCACCTCGTCCATCGACAACTCGCTGAAGGTCGCCGACGAATTCGACATCCAGGTGGCCATCCACGCCGACACGCTGAACGAATGCGGCTTCGTGGAGGACACCATCGAAGCGATCGCCGGCCGGGTGATCCACACCTTCCACACCGAAGGCGCCGGCGGCGGGCACGCGCCGGACATCATCCGCATGGCCGCGCTGCCCAACGTGATGCCGGCGTCGACCAACCCGACCCTGCCGTTCACCACGAACACCGTGGACGAGCACCTGGACATGCTCATGGTGGCCCACCACCTGAACCCGGACATCCCCGAGGACGTGGCCTTCGCCGACTCGCGCATCCGCGCGGAGACCATCGCCGCCGAGGACGTGCTGCACGACATGGGGGTCTTCTCCATCACCTCCTCTGACTCGCAGGCCATGGGCCGCGTGGGCGAAGTGGTGCTGCGCACCTGGCAGGTGGCCGACGCGATGAAGCGCCAGCGCGGCAAGCTGGAAGGCGACCCGGAGATCGGCGATAACCAGCGGCTGAAGCGCTATGTCGCCAAGTACACCATCAACCCGGCCATCGCCCACGGCATCGCCGACTCCATCGGCAGCGTCGAGGAAGGCAAATTTGCCGACCTGGTACTTTGGGATCCGGCCTTCTTCGGCGTCAAGCCGGAAATGGTGATCAAGGGCGGGCTGATCGTCCAGTCGCTGATGGGCGATTCCAACGGCTCGATCCCGACCCCGCAGCCGCGCACGCTGCGGCTGAACTTCGGTGCCCTGGGCAGCGCGGTCCACGCCTCCTCGATCACCTTCCTGTCCAAGGCAGCGATCGAAGAGGGCATCCCGGAACGCCTGCGCCTGCGCAAGGTGATCCGCCCCTGCCACGGCATCCGCGATTTGGTGAAGTCCGATTTGAAGCACAACGGAGCCACCCCGGATATCCAGGTGGATGCGCAGACCTACGAGGTATTCGTCGACGGGGAACTGGCCACCTGCGAGCCCTCGGACGAGCTGCCCATGGCCCAGCGCTACTTCCTGTTCTAGCCGGCCCGCCAACCACCAAGGAGATAGATGATTATCGACGAACTCGTGGGCAACCTCCACGAGCAGCCCGAGCAGCTGGCCGGGCGGCACCACGAAAAGGTCGTGCTGCCCAGCGCCGAGCTGGTCAAGCGCATCCAGCGCGTGAAGACCGACCACGGGCGGGAGCTGGGCCTGCGCCTGGCCCCGGGCCCGGATCTGCGTGACGGGGACATCCTGTTCCTCTCGGAGACCGAAGTGATCAGCGTGTCGGTGCTGCCCACCGACGTGCTGGTCATCGCCCCGCGCACGGTGCTGGAGATGGGCGTGATCGCCCACTCGCTGGGCAACCGGCACCTGCAGGCGCAGTTCTTCGGCGCCGACTCGGAGTATTGCGCCGAGGTGATGGTGGTGCAGTACGACCACACCGTCGAGGACTTCCTCAAGCACCACGACGCGCCCTACCAGCGCCAGGAACGGGTTATGCCCGTGCCCTTCCGCCATGCCGAGCACACCCACTAGCGCCCCGCACCTGCTCACGCTGCTCCAGCTATCGGACTCGGCACTGCCCACCGGCGCGTTCAGCCACTCCTTCGGCATGGAGAGCTACCTGGAGTCCGGGCAGGTGCACGACGAGGCCAGCTTCGCGACGTGGCTGCACCAGTTCCTGTCCCAGGCCCTGGCCTATACCGACGGGCTGCTGCTGCGCCTGGCCTATGAGGCGCCGGACCAGGAGCGGATCGCGCAGCTCGACGCGCTGATCCATGCCTCGGCCCTGCCCCGCCAGCTGCGCGAGGCAGCCACCAAGATGGGCGCGCGGATGCTCGCCGTGGCCAACTCGGCGTTCCCCACCGCGGACGTGGCGGCCTATGCGCGCAGCGTGCGCAGCGGGCAGTGCGCCGGGCACCCGGCCATCGCCTTCGCCCTGGGTGCCCGCGGGGCCGGCGCCCCGGTGGCCGACGCGCTGGGCAGCTACTTGTTCTCCACGGTGACCAGCCTGACGCAGAATGCGATCCGCGCCATCCCGCTGGGCCAGGACGCCGGCCAGCGGGTGATCCGGGCGATGCACGAACCGGTGGCGGACGCCGTCGCGGCGATCTTCACCCTGGAGGAGATGGATCTGGGCGCCGCGGCGCCCGGGCTGGAAATCGCCCAGATGCGCCACGAGCACCAGCGCGCCCGCATGTTCATGTCCTGACCCCGCCGCGCACCTGCGGCCCCAACAGATTCGAGGAAATACCATGGAACCCATCAAGATTGGCATCGGCGGACCAGTCGGTGCCGGCAAGACCCAGCTGATTGAACGCATCACCCGGGCCCTGGAGCACGAGATCTCCATGGCGGCGATCACCAACGACATCTACACCATCGAGGACGCCAAGATCCTGGCCGCCAACGGCGTGCTGCCGCTGGATCGGATCGTCGGCATCGAAACCGGCGGCTGCCCGCATACCGCGATCCGCGAGGACACCTCGATGAACGCCGCGGCCATCGAGGAGCTGAAAGCCAAGCACCCTGACCTGCAGGTGATCTTCGTCGAATCCGGCGGGGACAACCTCTCGGCCACGTTCTCCCCGGAGCTGGTGGACTTCTCCATCTACATCATCGACGTGGCCCAGGGCGAGAAGATCCCGCGCAAGGCCGGGCAGGGCATGATCAAGTCCGACCTGTTCATCATCAACAAGACCGACCTGGCCCCGTACGTGGGCGCGGATTTGTCGGTGATGGAGTCGGATTCCAAGCAGTTCCGCGGGGACAAGCCCTTCTGCTTCACCAACCTGAAGACCGACGAGGGGCTGGAGAAGGTCATCGCGTGGCTGAAGCACGACGTGCTGATGACGGACCTGGCGTAGTGGCCGCTTCGAGCCCGGGCTTGGGCTCCGGGCTGGAGCCCAGTCCGTTCCCGGATGGCCTGGTCGGCGAGCTGCGGCTGCACGTCGGCTCGCGGGCCGGGAAGGACATCGCGCTGCGGCAATACCACCAGGGGGCGCTGCGCGTGCTGCGCCCGCATTACCTCGATGACACCGCCCAGGTCTGCTACACCATCGTGAACCCCGGTGGCGGCTACCTGGGCGCCGACAAGTACGGCATCGAGATCCGTGTTGCCGAGGGCAGCAGCCTGCTGCTGACCACCCAGTCCGCCACCAAGGTCTACCGCACCCCGCAGGGCCCGGCGCAGCAGGACATGCGCATCAGGCTGGAACCCGGCGCGGTGCTCGAATACCTGCCGGACCAGCTGATCGCCTATAAGGACGCCAGCTACTTCCAGCGCACCGAGGTGCACATGGCCGCCGATGCCTCGCTGGTGCTGTGCGAGGTCCTCACCCCGGGCTGGAGCCCGGACGGCAGCCGGTTCAGCTACGAGCAGCTGCGCCTGCGCACCGAGGTCCACCTGGACGGGCGGCTCGGGGCGCTGGATAACCTGTGGGTGAAGCCGGGCAAGGATTCCATCGACTCGCTGCTGTACTTGCAGGAATCCACCCACGTGGGCATGCTGCTGGCCATCGACCCGCGCATCGACGCGGCAATGGTCGCTCGCCTGCGCGAACTGGCCTACGAGATCGCCGGGCAGCAGCGCGACGGAATTTCTGTGGGCATTTCCCAGGCCCCGGTGCCCGGTCTTGCGGTACGCACCTTGGGAGGCTCCACGGAATCGGCGAATGCGGTGCTGCACGCCCTCGTGAACCAGCTGCGCATCGAGCTGCGCGGACAGCAGCCGGTGAACCTGCGCAAGTACTAGTCTGTTCCGGAATTGATCCAACGGCCGCCGACGTTCCTCCCGCAGGGGATCCCGGCGGCCGTTTCGCATCCCGGCGAGGTCACAGGGCGGCGGTGCGCCGGCACAATTCGCCAATAAATGCCGTACCTGTGCCTGTCCGGAGCGCTGAGCGACGCAGGCCAACCGCAGCTTGACGCTATTGCTGATCATTTTGGTGTCCTTGACTAGCCGCGGACCCCACAAGTCAATCCGATAAACTGGCCATGGTGGTGCATCGCAAAATCCCGAGCTGATTCCACTCTTTGGCCGCCAGGTGCGCAGGCTGCATCAGGAACGGATGCTAGGGGACAACAAGCGCTCCGACCGCGTTTTCATTCTGGCTTGGCTGCCAGAGGTGCAGGCTGATCTGCAGGGCCACCACGAATTCTGGCTGGAAATTCCCCAGTTGGTGGAGCCCGACGTGCCGATTACACCGCTACCTGCGCTCGACATCATCGCTTGGCATTTGGGCGGGGAGTCCAAGTAGTGCCCCTTGGTCTGGGCGCCGCAGCGCCGACAGCTGGTGGATCGAATCGCAGTGCTCGGCCAGCGAGACATTGTCGTGGGAGGCGATGAGCACCGCCGCCCCGGCTCGAGCCCGCTCGCGCAGCACCGTGAAGATCTGCGCAGTGGTGCCGGGATCCAGGGCTGACGTCGGCTCGTCGCACACCAGCAGCGCCGGGTCCAGGGCCAACGCCCTGCCCAGCAGGGCTCGTTGCAGCTGCCCGTCGGAAACCTGCCCGGGCTTCCGCTCCAGCAGCGCCGGTTCAAGGCTCGCCTCCCGGGCCAGTTCCTCCAGCTCGCGGCGATAGCGGCCCGGACGGGGGAACGCCAGCCCGTCGCGCAGGGCTAACGGCTCGGCCATGATCGCGCCCAGGGTGAGCCGGGGGTTCGCGAAGCTGCGCGGGTTTTGCGGCAGGATGCCGATGCGCTGGCGCAGTTCGGCCGGGACGTGCCCTCGGGCAGGTACCGCTTGGCCGTCGATGCGCAGCTTGCCCTCTGTCGGGGCCAGCATCAGCGAGGCGATGGCCAGCAGGGTGGACTTCCCGGCACCCGAGGGCCCGACCAGACCGATCACCGAGCCGGACGTGACCTCCAGGTCCAGTTGATCCAGGATTCTGGGGACGTTCTTGGCATAGCGGTGGCTCACCGCAGACAATTCAAGGCTCATGGGGTGCTATCCTCCAATTCCGGGATGACCTGCCCGTCGCCGGAAGCGGATGCGAGCACTTGCCCATCACTGACCACGGTCAGCGTGTCGGCGAGTTCTGCGGCCAGTTCAGCGTCGTGGGTGACCATAACGATGGTGCACCCGGTGTCCGCCAAGCGGCGCAGGATCCGAGCGATGGCCGCCGCGGTATCCGCATCCAGGGCGCTGGTGGGCTCGTCCAGCACAACGCAGCTGGCGGGGGATGCCAAGCCCAGGGCCAGCACTACACGCTGGGCCTGGCCTCCGGACAGCTCGTGCGGGTAGCGATGGAGCAGGTCGGGAACCAGTTCGAAGTCCTTGAACACCGCCGCCAGCGCGGCCGGCGACCTGTCCAGGCCGTGGCTCCGGCGTACGCGGCGCAAGGCGGTGCCCACGCTGAGCACCGGGTTCAGCGCCGTGGCCGCCGACCCGGGAATGAAAACCAGATCTTCACCCAGCTTGGGGGCATGGCAGGGCCCGCCAGCGGTTCCCGGCACGAGGACGCTGCCGGTGGATTCCAGCGATTGAGGCAGTAGCCCGGCGGCGGCGCGCAGCAGCATGGTCTTTCCTGCGCCCGAGGCACCCATGACCACGTTGACCGCTCCGGCGGCGGCAGTGAAGCTGACGTTATCCAGCAGCACGGAGCGTTCTGGGGAATCATCCTTGCTCCATACCGACAATCCCCGCAAGACCAAGCCTGCGCCCCGTGGAAGCGGATGCCCATCGGCTTTTTCTGCGGCACCGCCCTTTCGTCGCGGAGCGAGAGAATCGAGGCGCCGCGCGGAGCGGCGGCGTTGCGGCTGTGGGTGCGCCAGGGCGGCAAAGGACCAGCTGAGCAGCACCAGCAGCGCGGCCGGGAACACCAGCATCCACCAAGCGCCGACCAGGATGCCTGTGCGGGCGTCCTCCAGCAGCAAACCCAGCGACGCGGATTGTGGCGGCAGCCCCACGCCTAGGAAGGACAGCGCGGATTCGTGCCAGATGGCATGGGGCAGCTGCAGGACCACGGCGATGCCCGCCTGCGGGAGCACCGCGGGAATCAGGTGCGTGCACCACAGCGCCAGCGGCCGGGCGCCGGAGGCCCGGCTGAGCTTGACGTATCCGGCCTCCCGTTCGGCCAACAGCCTGGCCCTAACGATACGCGCCACCTGGGTCCAGTGGGTCAGCGCGATGGACAGGATGATCGCCCACCCCTGCCCGGGCCACAGCGCCAGGATCACCACACCCAGCAGCAGGTGCGGGATCGCGCTGACGCTGTCTACCAGCCGGGTGATGATCCGGTCCACCAGCCCGCCGGCGGTGGCGGACAGGGTTCCGGCCAGCACCCCCAGCAGCGTGGAGGACAGCGCCGATGCGACGGCGAGCAGCATCGACAGCCGCAGCGCGGCCGCGGCCCGCACCCACACGTCGCGCCCGAGCTGATCGGTGCCGAAGAAATGCTCGGCCCCCGGCGGCAGGTACACCGCGGCCAGGTCGATGTTCTCCACCGCCTCGGGGGAGAAGAACGGAACGAGCACCGCATAAACCACGGCCAGCAGGATGATGCCCAGCGGCAGCAAGCGGGAATCACGGATGATGCTAGACATCGCCCACCCGCGGATCAAGCAGCAGGTAGCCGGCGTCGGCCAGGGCATTGCCCAGGAACACGGCCAGCGCCGAGCAGGCGGTCACCGCGGCCAGCAGCGCGAAGTCCGCGGACACCGCGGAATCGATCACCGCCGAGGCAATCCCGGGCCAGCCGAACACCGTTTCAACCAGCAGCGCTCCGGTGATCAGTTCGCCCAGGCGGGAGCCGATCACCGTGATGAAGGGCAGCAGGGCGCCGGGCAGCACCTCGAGCACCAAGATCCGTCCGGCTCCCTCGCCGCGTCCCCGAGCCGCGAGAACCGCATCCGAGTCCAGCAGATCGAACATGGAGGCCCGCAGGTTCAGCACCAGCCAGGGCAGCAGGCTGATGGCCATCACCGTGGCCGGCAGCAGCAGATGCACGGCCAGCGACCCGGCGGTCGGCTCCTGCCCTGGAGGCGCCACGCCGCCGGTGGGAAGCCCGAGCCGCAGCGAGAACACAGCGATGAACACCAGCGCCAGCACGAAGGGCGGGATGGCCTGGGCCAGCTGGGCGATCCAGGTGGTGGCGCGGTCGGCCAACCCGCCGCGGCACAGACCAGCGGCACAGGCCAGCAGTACCGCGAGCACCACGGCAAGCAGCAGCCCGGCAAGCATCAGCAGCAGGGTATAGGGCACGCGCTCGGCGAGCACCTCGGTGACCGGCCGGGCCAGCATGCGCGAGGTGCCCAGCTCGCCGTGCACCGCCGAGCCCAGCCAGCCGAGCCAGGCACCGAACCAGGAGTCGTCCAGGCCCAGCTCGGCGCGCAGGGCCGCGCGTTCGGCGGCGCCGGTGTGCTCGTAGCGGCTGCCCAGATAGGCAGCCAGCGGATTGAACGGGGCGACGGAAGCCAAGAAGAACACCACTGCGGTCAGCCCCGCGGTCAGCGGGATGGCCAGCAGCATCCGGCGGAGCACCAGCAGCCCGGCTCTTGGCAGCCGCGGCACGCCTCGCGGGCGCAGGACGGTCAGGCTCATTTGCCGGTCCACTGGCCGATTTTCACCCACGGGCCCCATGCGGTGCCGTGGTCATGGGGTTCGAGCAGGGTGCCGGCGGTGTTCCACGTCTCATGGACGTCGCTGCGCTGCACGTAGTTGTGGTCGGTGAAGGCCAGCAGCAGCATCGATGGCTGCTTGACGTAAAGTTCCTGGACCTTGCGGTAGGCCTGGTCGCGGGCCGTTGGGTCGGTGCTGGTCCGGCCGATGTGCAGCAGCCGGTCCATCGCCGCGTCCGCGTAGCGGCTGGGGTTGTCGTAGTAGGCGCCGTCCTCCGGGTAGCTTGAATGCAGCATCTTGTAGAGCTGGGTGTCCACATCGTAAGGGGTGTCGCCGCCGCCCAGCATCAGCGCGTCCGTGCCGATGCGCGGCTCGGCTTCGTCGAAGGTGGCGGGCACGACCTCGGCGGTGATGCCGTGCTCCTTGAGCTGGGCGGCCAAGGCCAGGGACAGGTCCCGTCGCAGCGTGTCGCCCGGGTTGTACATGATCGTGAATGCGGCGTCCTGGCCGTCCTTGGAGCGCATCGAGCCGTCCAGCGTCCACCCCGACTGCTCCAGCAGCTGCTCGGCCCGCTGGGGGTCGTGGGCGAACACGGCGTCAGAGTTGTAGGCCTTGCCGTACTGGGCCGGGACGAAGGTGTAGGCAGGGCGCCCGGAGCCCGCCAGCACCCCGTCGATCAGCGCTTGGCGGTCCACCAGCAGGTTCAGCGCCAGGCGCACGGAAGGATCGGCGGTGAACGGGTGGTCGGCGGGCAGCGAGATGCCGCGCCAGTCCGCGCTGGTTGCGGTGACCACCTCGAACCCGTCGCGATCCGCGAAGCTGGCCGCTAGCCGCGGAGGCAGCACGGTGCCGGTGTAGCCGCCGCCTGCCAGTGCCTGCGAGCGGGCGTTGTCGTCGGCTGACTGCTCGTAGACCACCCGGGCCACGTCGGGGGCGCCGGAACGGTAGTCGGGATTGGCACCCAGCACCAGCTGGGCGGAATCGAATTTCTGCACCGTGTAGGGGCCGGTACCCACCGGGGTGCGGTTCAGGCTGGAATTGCTCACCGGCCCGTCGGCGATCAGTTCTTCGGGGGCGATGCCGATCAGCAGTGCGGTCTTGAAGGAGACCTGGGGCTCCTTGAGCGTGAATTCGACGGTGTGCTCGTCCACGGCACGCACCGTATCGAGGTTTTCCAGCACGCCGGCGATGGGCGAGGCACTGGCGGGGTCCAGGATGGCCCGGTAGCTGGCGGCCACATCCCCGGCGTCGAAGCCGCTGCCGTCGCTGAAGCTGATGCCGGGCTGCAGCGCAATGCTCCAGCGCAGCCCGTCGGCGCTGATCTGCGGTTCGCCCTCGGCCAGCAGCGGCACCAAATTCGGCAGGCTGCCAGTTTCCCCGTCCAGGGTATACAGCGATTCGTTGATCTTGCCCGTACCGTTGTTGTCGAAACCTGCCAGCGGATTCAGGGTTTCGGGCAGCGCAGGGGTCAGCAGCAGCACGTCGTCGCTGGGGACGGCGGCCTGGCAGCCTGCGGTGGCCAGTAGGATGGGGAGCATCAGTGCGGCGCGCCGGACGTAGCTGTGCACGAACGAGGTCCTTCCGAGCGGTGCGTGGGGTAGATGTTCACAGACTACAGGTGTTTGATCACACAGATGAGGGGTTGCGTGGTGATTTTGCCAACCACTATTTCGCGGGGGCGGCATGCCTGAGTCCGAGCGCGGCCAGGTGGGCGCCAACGCCCTGGAGGAAGTGCAGGAATCGCTGCAGGACTGGATCGACGTGTTCGCCCTGTGCGCGGATGCCACCCGCATGAAAATACTGATTGCCATGCACGCCGCGCCGCTGTCCTCGGTCACCCAGCTGGCCGATGCCGCGCAGCTGGGCGCAAACACCGTGACCCAGTCGTTGGCCACGTTGCGCAAGGCCGGGGTAGTTCAGGTGCAGCGGGATGGAAAGTACCGCCGCTGGGAGCTGGTGCACCCCGGCGTGCATCAGCTGCTGCACCAGATGGACGCCCCGCATTCTCACCTGCACCCCGAGCATTAGTCCCGCGTGCAAACGCGCCGCAGAACGCAGAAGGCGCAACTGAAGGCACGGGCTTGGCATCATATTGTGCCGGACCCATACCCGCGGGCAGTTCCCTGGGATTAGCGCTTGCGCTGCACCCGGGCCTCGTCCCAGACCGGCTCGTCGGACTCGTAGACGGTGCCGTCGGAGCCGAAGACCAGGAAGCGGTCGAAGCCGCGGGCGAACCAGCGGTCGTGGGTCACCGCCAGCACCGTGCCCTCGAACGCGTCGATGGCCCGTTCCAGGGCTTCGCCCGAGTGCAGGTCCAGGTTGTCGGTGGGCTCATCGAGCAGCAGCAGGGTTGCCCCCGAGAGCTGCAGCAGCAGGATCTGGAAGCGCGCCTGCTGGCCTCCGGAGAGCGATTCGAACTTCTGCTCGGACTGCGCTGCCAGCCCGTAGCCATCCAGCGCTCCGGCCGCTGCCTCGCGCGGCATTCCGGAGCGGTGCTCGTCGCCGCGGTGCAGGATTTCGAGCAGGGTGCGGCCAAACAGGTCCGGGCGGCTGTGGGTCTGGGCGAAGTAGCCCGGGCGGATGCGCGCTCCCAGCTTCACCGTGCCGGCATGCGCCACCGGGGCGATCACCACATCGGAGACCGGCAGGTGCTCGCGCTCCGGGTCGGATCCGCCGGAGGCCAGCAGGCGCAGGAAGTGCGACTTGCCCGAGCCGTTCGAACCCAGCACGCCCACCCGGTCGCCGAACCAGATTTCGGTATTGAAGGGCTTCATCAGCCCGGTCAGCTCGAGCTTTTCGGCCACGACCGCGCGCTTGGCGGTGCGCCCGCCCTTCAGCCGCATCTGCACGTTCTGCTCCAGCGGGATCGCCTGCGGCGGGCCGGCCTCCAGGAACTTCTCCAGCCGGGTGGTGGCCGCCTGGTAGCGGTTGGCCATGTCGGAACGGAACGCGGCCTTGGTCTTGTACATGTTGACCAGTTCCTTGAGCTTGGCGTGCTCCTCGTCCCAGCGCTTGCGCAGCTCCTCGAAGCGCTCGTTGCGCTCCTTGCGGGCTTCCACATAGGAGCCGAACGCGCCGCCGTGCACCCAGGCGGTGGCCCCGCCGTGGCCCGGTTCCAGGGTCACGATGCGGGTGGCGGCGTTGTCCAGCAGCTCGCGGTCGTGGCTGATGAACAGCACGGTCTTGTTGGAGCGCGACATGATCTCTTCCAGCCAGCGCTTGCCGGGCACGTCAAGGTAGTTATCCGGCTCGTCGAGCAGCAGCAGTTCGTCGTTGCCTTCGAAGAGCGCTTCGAGGACCAGGCGCTTCTGCTCGCCGCCGGACAGGGTGCGCGCCAGCCGGTCCCCGGCCTTGTCGAACCCGATGCCCAAGGCGGCCATGCAGACCTTGTCCCAGGTGGTTTCCAGCTCGTAGCCGCCGGCGTCGCCCCACTCGATGATCGCCTCGGCGTAGCGCATGTGGACTTTCTCGTCCTCGCTGGTGAGCATTTTGGCCTCGTACTCGGCGACCTTGGCGGCGGCCTGGGCCAAAGCCGGTGCGGCGGTGGACAGCAGCAGGTCCTTCACCGTGGAGTCGTCGCGCACCTGCCCGACGAACTGGCGCATGATGCCCAGGGTGCCGGTGCGGTTGATGGAGCCTTCGTCGGCCTTCAGGTCTCCTGCGATGATCTTGAACAGGGTTGTCTTGCCGGTGCCGTTGGGTCCGATCAGCGCGGTCTTGGAGCCGGCGGTGACCTTGAAGGCCGCGCCGCCCAGAAGCTGGGTGCCGTCGGAAAGGAAATACTGGATGTCTGTCACGTCTATATGGGCCACCTGGCAATCCTATCGGGTAGATTGCCGAACATGCAGATCACAGTAGAAATTTACGGAGCGCTCCATGCCTGCTGCCATTCAGCGTTTTCGGTAGGAGATCACGTGCGCTGGCAGCTGGCCCAGGTGCGCAACGGGCGCGGGGAAATTTCCTTCGAGCTCGATGACCACGGCACCTTCGATGGCACGGGGGTGCCCGTGGCAGCAGTCGCCGCCCGGGTGGTGCGCATCCAGTACCGGGATCATGAACGTGCGGCGAAGGCCGGGGGACTGGCAGGTGGCCCTGTCCCGGTGGTCGATACCCTGCATGTTCCCGAAGGCACGGATTTCGACCACAACTGGATCGTGGTGGGACTGGAAGTAGCGGATCCGAAGAGCCTTCCGCCGCTGGCCGACTGGGATGAGGGCGCGCCCCTGCCTGGTGGCGCGCCCCGCGGCGGCTAGTTGTACTTGTAGAACCCTTCGCCGGCCGCTGCGCCGAGCTTGCCCTGATCGATGTACTGGGTCTTGAGCAGCTCGGCGAACTTCTGGCTGGTTGCATCGCCTGCACGGGAAATGTTGTAGGCGGTGTTCAGCCCCACGATGTCGTAGATCTCGAACGGACCATGCGGCGCTCCGGTGCCCAGCTTCCAGGTCTTGTCGATGGTCTGCGCATCGGCGACCCCGTTGACCAGCAGGTGGCTGGCGGACTGCAGGAAGGGGACCAGCAGCGAGTTCAGCACGTAGCCCGGCTGCTCCTTGAGCACCCGGATCGCGACCAGCCCGGTACGCTCGGCGAAATCGACCACTGCTTCGTAGGCTTCGGGGGTGGTTGCTGGTGTGCCCATGACTTCGCCGGTGTTGTTGGACCAGATGCGGTTGGCATAGTGCAGGGCGAGGAATTGTCCGGGGCGGCCAGTGAACTCGGCGATATCCGAGGGCAGCAGGGTCGATGAATTGGTGGCGAATATGGCCTGTTCGGGGGCCAGCACGGCCAGCTTCCGGTAGGTCTGCGCCTTGATCTCCAGATTCTCGGGCACCGCCTCGATGACTAGGTCGGCCTCCCGCACCGCGTCGGCCAGATCGCTGGTCAGTTCGATGGACTCGCGGGCGGATTGGGCCTTCTGCGGGTTCCCGAAGTACTGGGCGTACTGCGCAACCAGGGCATCCAGCCGCTGGTTTGCGGCGGCCAGCGCTTGCTCGCTGATGTCGTAGCCGATGACGGGCAAGCCGTGGTAGGCGGTTTGGAAGATGATTTGTGCGCCGAGCACGCCAGTGCCCAGAACGGTGATGCGTTGCAGTTCCATGATTCTCCTTGGGGTACAGCTTCACTCTCCGCTTTTAGTTGCGCCATTTCAACTAAATGTGAGCGGGAGAACGCCCGACACCTGCTGGTTGGCTTCCAGTTGCCGAACATTCACTTTCTGGCTAGGTGGTGCTGGAACTCTTGGGGAGTCATCCGCAACCAGCATGGGGGAGAACTACGTGCACCGCATATCCAAGAAGGCCCCGGGAGTCCTGGCCGCCGCCGTCATCGCCGCGAGCCTGTCGCCGCTAGCCGCCGCCGCGGACCCGGGGGAGTACTTCGAACGCGAGGCCACCTACCCGGTCTACCAGAACCATCCCGAGGGCGCCGCGGCCCAGACCGCCGCAGAAATCTCCACCGTATCGGCGGACGGCAACACGCTGATCTACTCCGATGCGCTCTCGCGCAGCGTCGGCTTTCTGGACATTTCCAACCCTGCCGCGCCGAAGGGCCTGGGCCTGCTGGGCCTGCACCAGCTGGGCAGCGCCGAGGACGAGCCCACCAGCGTGGCCGCCTACGGCGACTACGTGTTCGTGGTGGTGAACACCTCGGCCAGCTACAGCGACCCCTCGGGGCGGGTGGATGTGGTGCGGATTGCCGACCGCACGCTGGTGCACAGTTTTGCGCTGCCAGGCCAGCCCGATTCCATCGCGCTGTCTGCCGACGGTGCCTACGCGGGCATCGCCATCGAGAATGAACGCGACGAGGACGCTGGCGAAGGCGCGCTGCCGCAAGCCCCGGCCGGATCGATCGCCATCATGGACCTGCAAGGCGCGGACCCGGCCGGCTGGAAGCTGCGCGAAGTCCCGCTCACCTCCGGTTCCCGCACCGAACCGATTGCGCTGCCGCTGCTGGCCGCGGCCGGTCTCGACACCCCGCAAGACCCCGAGCCCGAGTACGTCACGATCAACGAGAAGAACCAGCTGGCGGCAACCCTCCAGGAAAACAACGGCGTGGTGCTGGTGGACCTGGCCTCGGGCGGGGTTACCGGCGCCTTCCGCACCGGGACCGTGGATCTGGCGGGGATCGACACCGAAAAGGACGGCGTGCTCGATCCCAGCGGGGAGCTGAAGCGCGTGCCGCGCGAGCCCGATGCCATCGGCTGGATCCAGGACCGCTATCTGGCCACGGCCAATGAGGGCGACTGGAAGGGCGGCAGCCGCGGATTCACGATTTTCGATTCCGCCACCGGCGACGTGGTGTGGGATGCGGGCAATAGCTTCGAGCACCTCGCGCTATCCCAGGGCTTGTTCCCGGAGCAGCGCGCAGGGAAGAAGGGCGTTGAGCCCGAAGGGCTGGCCATCGCCGAATTCGGCGGCGTGGACTACGGATTCATCGCGGCCGAACGCGGGAACTTCGTGGCCGTGTACGACCTGTCCGAGCCATCCAGCCCGCGCTATCTGCAAAGCTTGCCGACCACCAACGGCCCGGAAGGGATCTTGCCGATCCCCGGGCGCAACCTGCTGGCCATCGCCTCGGAAACCGATGAGGGCCAGGTGCGCTCGGCGGTGTCCCTGTACTCCTTCGGCGCCGCCGCGCCGCAGTTCCCGCAGCTGTCCTCGGATGCCGCCGATCCGGTGCCATTCGGTGCGCTCAGCGGCCTGTCGGCCAACCCGGCCGATGCTTCGCAGCTCTTCGCGGTCAGCGACAACGCGTACCAGCCGCGCATCTACACCCTGGGCGCCGGCACCCCGGCCACCGTGGAATCGTCGATGGCGGTGACCTCGGCCAGTACCGAACTGGACCTGGAAGGCATTGCCGCCCGCGCGGAGGGCGGTTTCTGGGCCGCCCATGAAGGGGCCACCGGGGCGGAAAACCTGCTGGTGCGCATCGACGCGGCCGGTGCGGTGCAAGAAGAAGTCGCGCTGCCTGCACTGGCGGGGCTGGGCAAGCACGGGCTGGAAGGCATTGCCGCGACCGGCTCCGGGAAACAGGAAGAAGTAGTGTTCGCCGTGCAGCGCGAACTGCCCGGCGAGGACTTCGTCCGCCTGGGCAAGTACCTGCCGTCCACCGGGGAATTCAGCTGGTACGGCTACCGGCTGGACGCGGCTGCCGAAGGTGCATGGAATGGCCTGTCGGAAATCACCGCCCTGCCCGATGGCTCCTATGCGGTGATCGAACGCGATAACCAGGTGGGTCCGAACGCCAAGCACAAGGCGATCTACCAGTTCCGGCTTCCGCAAGCCGTAGCCGGAGAGGTGCCGCTGGTCGAGAAGAAGCTGGCGGCCGATGCGTTGCCTGCCCTGCAGGAAACCAACGGATGGACCCAGGAAAAGCTGGAGGGGCTGGCCGTAGCCGATGGCCACCTCTACATGGTGACCGATAACGATGCGGTGGATGAGGCCACCGGCGAGACCGTCTTCGCGAACCTCGGTGCGGTGGAAGAGGTCTTCGAGCTGGCCGGCCAGGCACCAAGCGACGCGCCAGGCGAAGAACAGGGTGAAGACCAGGGCGAAGAGCTAGCCGCGGAACCAACCCGGAACCCCTCGCCGCAGCCGAGCGGGGAATCGCACGATCCTTCGCAGGTCCCGGATCCGACCCGGGAAGCTGGCCAGTCCCAGGCGCCGCAGGCCGCGGATCCAGCCCAGCCGGAAGCCAGCGAACACCTCGCCGATACCGGTGCGAACAGCTTCTGGCTGATTCCGGTGGGTGCAGTGATCGCGCTGCTCGGCGCCGCGGCGGCCCTCAAGACCGCACGGGCCCGGGCGAAGTAGGCCGAGCGGAAGGAACCGGGAAAACAGCGAAGGCGTGGCACCTATGCAGGTGCCACGCCTTCGGTATTGACAGCTAGTTCTTCTTCTGCGAAATCACGACCGCGGCCACGACGGCGATGATCAGCGAGATGACCAGGAACTTGCCGCCATTGCCGGACTTCTTGTCCTGGGCGGCGAGGTTCTTCTGCGCGGCCTGCACAGCGCTCTCCACCGAGGCGCGGGCACGCTTGGCGGCCTTGGAATTCCCGCCGACATTCTCGATCAGGTTGGCGCCGGCCTTGCTGATGGCTTCGGTGTTGACACCGGAGACGGCCTCGTTCCAGCCGCCACGGATTTCCTTCGGCAGCTCTTCCTTGGCAGCCTTGGCGAGTTTCGCCAGCGACTTTTCAACTTGCTTCAAGCTCTTGGCAGTCTTCGACATGTTGTTCCTCTCTGATGGACCTTGAGTCTGGTGGACCTTGAGGTCTCAGCTCCCAGCCTAGCCAGCCGGGGGTGGGCACTCAAGGCCGCGCCGTTGCGCTGACTGCGAACTGGGAATTTACTGGGAGGCTGCGGGCGGGCGCAGCTTGCGAATGCGGGTCCGCAGCGCGCTGAGCAGGCACAGCAGCATCAGTATCGCCGCGATCGAAAGCACCGTGGCAAACCCGGGAGAGGTGGCGTGGCCGGTGTAGCGGTCCACGATGATCCAGCCGATCACCCATAGCGCGCCGGCGTTCAGGTAGATCCCCATGGGATTCTTGAAGCTCACCGCGCTGAGGAACAGCGCCAGGAGCAGCACCGACAGGGCGCAGGCGCCCTTGAACATCAGGGAGCTGGCGTCGGCCCCGGACAGGGCGGCGAAGGCGACAGTTTCGGCCAGCACGATCACCGAAAGCCACCCGGTGAACAGCCCGAAACTGGCGCGGGTAATCCACCGGTCCACTTGCTGCAGGGCAGGGGTCTTGCCGATCATCACCACGATGCGGATCAGCAATGCCAGCAGGAGCAGGCCGAACACCAGCGAGGTGCCGATGCGGTCGCGCTCCAAGAACGCCACCCACAGCGCATTGCACAGCACCGCGCCGAGCACCCAGGGGCGCAGCCGGCGATGGAACCCGGTGCGTTCTTGCGGCAGGCATTGCCAGATCGCGTAGAACGCCACTGCGGCCATCAGCCCGAACCAGGGCAGCTGCCCGATGCGCGGCACCGAGGTGACGGTGGCGTCCTGCCCCATCCACCCGCCGGCGAGTGTTTCCAGCCCGGCGGCGGAAAGCACCGCCCACGCCGCCCAGCCCAAGCCGAGCAGGATGATGGCGGCATAACCGCCGGTAACCAGCCTTCTTTTCACGATTCCGAAGGTACCACGCCGCCAGGGTTAAAACCGTTCGCCACGGTTAGAGTGGAGCCATGACAGATCTTTGGGTACGCCGTGCCATTTCCCTGCTCGACGCTGACGCGAACCGCAGCGCCGACACCCACCTGCATCGCTTCGAACTTCCCGCCCACTGGGGGATCGAGCTCTATTTGAAGGACGAGTCGGTGCACCCCACCGGTTCGCTCAAGCACCGGCTGGCACGCTCGCTGATCCTCTACGGGCTGGTCAACGGGAAGATCGGCGAAGGCACCACGCTGGTGGAGGCCTCCAGCGGATCCACGGCCGTTTCCGAAGCCTACTTCGCGCGGATGCTGGGGCTGGACTTCATCGCGGTGGTGCCCAAATCCACCAGCGGCGAGAAGATCGAGCTGATCGAGTTCTACGGCGGGCGCTGCCACCTGGTGGACGCGGCCGGCCAGGTCGATGAGGCGGCCCGCGCGCTGGCGGCCGAAACCGGCGGCTACTACCTGGACCAGTTCACCTATGCCGAGCGGGCGACGGATTGGCGCGGGAACAATAACATTGCCGAGTCGGTGTACGCGCAGATGGCCGCCGAAGCCCACCCGATCCCCAGCTGGATCGTGGTCGGCGCCGGGACCGGCGGCACCAGCGCCACCTTCGGGCGCTATGCGCGCTACAAGCGGCACGAAACCAGGATCTGCGTGGGCGATCCGGAAGGCTCCTCCTTCTACGGGGGATGGCGCACCGGGGACATGGGCTACGCGACGGGGCAGGGATCGCGCATCGAGGGGATCGGCCGGCCCAGCGTGGAACCGAGCTTCGTGCCAGGGGTAATCGACCAGATGGTGCAGGTGCCCGATGCCGCCTCGCTGGCAGCCATGCATTTCCTGCGCGCCAAGACCCGCTACTTTGCCGGCGGCTCCACCGGGACCAACCTCTACGCGGCGTTCGGGATCATCGCCCAGATGCTCGAACGCGGCGAGCAGGGCTCGGTGGTGACGCTGATCTGCGACTCCGGCGAGCGCTACGCGAACACCTACTACAACGAGCAGTGGGTGGCCGAGCAGGGCTTGGACCTGGAGCCCTACGCCGCGCAGCTGGAGCGCTTCATCCAGACCGGGGCCTGGAGCTAGCTGCCACGCAGGGCGGGCATGAGCCCGGCCCGCTTCTTGCGCTGGTGCACCGAGAAGTAGCCCAGGCCCGCTTCGCCGGCCACGAAGCGCCGTTGGGAGCGGGCGGGCAGATAGATGATGTCGCCGATGGCCAGCTCGATGGATCCGCTGGCGGTATGCAGCACCCCGGAGCCGGCGAAGACGTGCAGCACCACGTCCAGCTCCGGGCCCTGGTGCTCCCCGATCTCTCCGGACGGGGCCAGCGAGATCACGTTGGCGTCGAGGTCGCGCTGCCCGGGTTCCAGCTTCCAGATCGCTCCGTTGGTTTTTCCGGCGGCCAGCTCGGTGGTATTGGCCATGCGGCGCGGTTCGGGCATCGTCTCTCCTTGAAGTTCTCTGCTGCAGCTTCCAGCCTATCCAATGGCGGGCAACGCCCCGGTCCACCGGGCGGTGACGCGGTGCGTGCCGAACTGAGCCAGTTGGCCACGCGGCCGCTCATCCTGGCCATGGCACTGGGAGCGCTGGTCAACGGGGGCACCTTCGCGGCGTTCACCTTCATTGCGCCGGTTGCGGCTATCACCGCCGGCGTGGCCGAGGGATGGGTTTGGGCCGCGCTGGTCCTGTTCGGGCTCGGATCCTTCCTCGGCGTAACCAGCGCAGGGCGGCTATCGGATCGGCGACCGGGCCTGGTGCTCTTCTCCGGAGGACCGCTGCTGCTGGCCGGTTGGGTCGTGTTGGCTTGGACCGCGTCGCATCCCATGGCGCTGCTCTGCCTTGTCTTCATCCAGGGTTTCCTGATTTTCGGCGTCGGCAGCACCGTGATTGCGCGGGTGCTCTACGCGGCCTGGGCATTGGCGGCGGCCGCTCCCTTGGCCATGCTGCTGAGCCGGCGCATGCTGTTGGATACCACGGCTGGCTCCCATCGATGATCCGCCGCGGCGCGCTTCGCCCACAGGCCCCGGGACGCCGGGAAAGAAGGCGCGGTGGACCTGGGTGGACCGGTGCGGGGTAGCCGGCGTTGCCCGGTAGGCAGCGCTCGTTGCGTGCGCCACCTGCCGGTGTGTTGGGAGGAACCTTCGGCAGCGTCAAAAACCCATGACACAAGGTGGCTGGCGCAGTAGGGTGAAGAATAGACCCACTGGAAAATTGTGTGCAGGAGGAATGTTTTGCCTACCGTAGCCGACCACCTGATTGAACAGCTCGATACCCAGGGAGTGCGCCGGATTTACGGCCTTCCGGGGGATTCCCTGAACGGCTTGACCGATTCATTGCGGGAGAACGGGCGGATCGAATGGGTCCACCACCGCCATGAGGAAGCCGCTGCCTTTGCCGCGGCGGCCGAAGCCGGAATCACCGGAGAGCTGACGGTATGCGTCGGCTCTTGCGGTCCGGGGAACCTGCACCTGATCAACGGGCTGTACGACGCGAACCGCTCGCGCGTGCCGGTGCTGGCGATTGCAGCGCACATCCCTACCGAGGAGATCGGTTCCAACTACTTCCAGGAGACCCACCCGGTGGAAGTCTTCCGAGGCTGCTCGGTCTATGCCGAACAGGTTTCCGATCCCAAGCAGATGCCGCGCATGCTGCGCATTGCGATGCGCGAGGCCATCGAGAAGCGCGGCGTGGCAGTACTGGTGATTTCCGGCGATGTCGCGTTGGCGGAGATGGAACGCACGCCCACCCAGGAAATCACCAAGACCAACCCGCGGGTGCTGCCCAATGAAGACGAGCTGGAGCGTACCGCGGAGATCCTCGAAGGCTCGCGCAAGGTCACCATTCTGGCTGGTGCGGGCGTGGCAGGAGCTCATGACGAGGTGATCGCGCTGGCTGGCAAGCTCGGGGCGCCGATCGTGCATGCGATGCGAGGCAAGGAGCATATCGAGTACGAGAACCCCTTCGATGTGGGCATGACGGGCCTGCTGGGTTTCGCTTCGGGCGCCAAGGCGATTGCCGAATGCGACGTGCTCCTGATGCTGGGCACCGACTTCCCCTACCAGCAGTTCTACCCGCAGGACGCGACCATCATCCAGGTGGATATCCGCGGCGAGCAGATCGGCAAGCGCACCCGGGTGGACATCCCGCTGGTGGGCACCGTGAAGGACACCGCGGCGGCTCTGGATGCGCTGCTGCCGGTGCAGACCCACCGCAAGCACCTGGAGACAGCGGTGGAGCATTACCGCAAGACCCGTACGAAGCTCGACGAGCTCGCCACGCCCTCCAAGCCGGGTGCTGCAATCCATCCGCAGTATCTGGCCCGGCTGATCGACCAGCACGCAGATGAGGATGCGATTTTCACCGCCGATGTGGGATCTCCGGTGATTTGGGCAGCCCGCTACCTGACCATGACCGGCAAGCGACGGGTGCTCGGCTCCTTCAACCACGGTTCCATGGCCAACGCACTGTGCCATGCCCTGGGCGCCCAGGCAATTGACCGGCAGCGCCAGGTTATCGCCTTCGCCGGTGACGGCGGATTGGCCATGATGCTCGGTGAGCTGCTGACCGCCACGCAGAACAAGCTGCCGATCAAGATCGTGGTGTTCAACAACTCCTCGCTGAATTTCGTGGAACTGGAAATGAAGGCCGCCGGGTTCGTCACCTACGCCACCGATCTGCACAACCCCGACTTCGGGGCCGTGGCTACCGCCTCGGGGCTCAAGGGCTACCGGGTAGATGATTCGGCGCAGCTTGAAGCCACGGTGCAAGAATTCCTGGCCCATGACGGTCCTGCGCTGCTGGATGTGGTGACCGACCGCCAGGAGATGTCGATGCCACCGGAAATCAAGTTGGAACAAGCCAAGGGATTTGCCTTGTATGCCATACGCACCGTGCTCTCCGGGCGTGGCGACGAGCTGCTGAATCTGGCTAAAACCAATTGGCGGCAATTGTTCTAGTCCTTTTATGCCTATGCTTGTTGCTGGTGCCCTTGGCACCAGCAACACGTTTGTGACATCAAGAAAGTTGGCGCTTTGGCTTCGCAACCTGCCGCTACCCACGCGGCCACCATCGAGGATTTCACCCGCAACCTGGCTGCTGTCAACCAGAAGATCGCCGCGGCGGCGCTGGCTGCCGGCCGCGACGCTGGCTCGGTTCGGCTGCTGCCGGTCACCAAAACCATCGATTTCGAGCGCTTGGCATTGGCCATTGCTGCCGGTGTGGACACGCTGGGGGAAAATAAGGTCCAAGAGGCCCAAGGCAAGTACGAGCACTTCTGCGAGGATTTCCCGCACCTGCGTTATGCGATTATCGGTCCCTTGCAGACCAACAAGGCGAAGTTCGTGGCGAAGTTCGCTGATGAGTTCCATGCCTTGGACTCGCTGAAGCTGGCACAGACCCTGCAACGCCGTTTGGAGGCAGAGGATCGGACGCTCGAAGTCTTCATCCAGGTCAATACCTCCGGCGAGGAAAGCAAATCAGGCATCGAAGCTGCTGGGGCAGCGGACTTGCTTGGCGGGTTGGCGCCGCTGGATCGGTTGACGCCAGTGGGCTTGATGACCATGGCCGCAAATACCAAGGACGAAGCATCTATCCGTGGCAGCTTTGCGTTGCTGCGCGAAACCCGTGACCAATTGCAGCAGGATGCTCCTGAAAGCTTCCAGCACCTGTCCATGGGCATGAGCGGAGACTACGAGCTGGCCATCGCCGAGGGGGCCACCGTCGTGCGTGTAGGCCAGGGAATCTTCGGTGCCCGCACCTACCCGGACTAAGTCGCTTCTGCGTCGCCACTGAGCTTCGTTGCAAGGGCAGCTGGCAAATCGCCAGCTGCCCTTGCTGCGCGTTCTCCACAGCCGGTCGTGCGTCGGCCAAACTGTGGGTGCCAGGGGCGACACTACATGTAGTGGTGCACACCGTGTACCCCGAACTACATGGAGGGTGCAGAACACGCCGACGAACATCTCACAAGAAGAATTTTTAACCCACAGCGGACTTCTGCCAACCTGTGGACAAAGGTCTCGAGTCCGCGAGAAATCGCGGTTTAAACGGGGGTTAATATCCACAGTTCCTGTGGACGTTGCCGTGGATGAATGACATACTTGTAATACATCATGTTGTGGCCGCTTGACCCGCCAAACACAAGATGTAGTATTGAACCCGTCGGTGCGGCTCGCACCAGAAGCACCTCGAAACAGTGGTTTTGAGGCATCCGAGAGGATGGCTAGGACTTTTCCGAAAATCCGGGATCTTAGCCGAAACCAAGACTTTTTAAAGGGGATCAGGGACATGGCCATCACGGTTTACACGAAGCCTTCCTGCGTTCAGTGCAACGCTACGTACCGCGCGCTGGATAAGAAGGGTGTCGAGTACAACAAGGTAGACATCTCTCAGGATGCGGCAGCTTTGGAGCACGTTCGTGGCTTGGGCTACATGCAGGCACCTGTCGTAATCACCGATGACGATCACTGGTCGGGCTTCCGCCCAGACAAGATCGAGCTGCTGGCTCCAGCCAACTAATCAAGAATTCCATCCGCTAGCTTGTAGTGGAGGCGAAAAGCAATGTCACCTGCAGCGCTTGCCGATAGGCAACATGCTGAGGCCCAGGGACCGCTGGAACTCACCGATTCGAAACTGATCTATTTTTCATCTGTTTCGGAGAACACCAAGCGTTTCGTGGACAAACTTGAGATGGATGCCGCACGGATTCCGGTCTATGCGACCGAACCGCAGCTGATCTCAACTGCACCGTACGTGCTGCTCATACCCACTTATGGCGGAGAGCGTGGCAAGCGCTCGATCATGCCGCAGATCATGAAGTTCCTGCGGCATGAAGCGAACCGCGTGAATCTTCGCGGCGTGATCGGTGCAGGGAACACAAACTTTGGCGAGTACTACTGCATTGCGGCAAAACGCATTGCCGAGAAATGCAACGTACCCGTGCTTTACACATTCGAAATTATGGGAACCTCAGAAGACGTTCTCAACGTCAAAGAAGGGCTTGAAACCTTTTGGACACCAGCGTCGCAGAACCGGCAGCAACGATGAATAGCTCAAAGGAGCTCCCAGCCCAGTTCCAGGGCTTGAGCTACAACGACCTCAACGCCATGCTGAACCTTTACGGACCAGATGGAAAGATCCAGTTTGAGGTGGACCGCTACGCGGCTCGCCAGTACTTCTTGGACCACGTGAACAACAACACCGTGTTCTTCCATGACCTCGATGAGAAGCTTGAATATCTGGTCAAGCACGAGTACTACGAGCGTGAAACCCTCGATCAGTACTCGATGAACTTCATCCGGGATTTGTTCAAGCACGCCTTCGGCAAGAAGTTCCGTTTCGAAACCTTCTTGGGCGCCTTCAAGTTCTACACCTCGTACACGCTGAAGACCTTCGATGGCAAGCGCTACCTGGAACGCTACGAAGACCGCGTATGCATGGTTGCCCTGCACCTGGCACGTGGCGATGAAAAGCTGGCCATGCACCTGGTCGATGAAATCATTGAAGGCCGCTTCCAGCCTGCCACCCCAACCTTCCTGAACGCCGGCAAAGCACAGCGTGGCGAACTCGTCTCCTGCTTCCTGCTGCGCATCGAAGACAACATGGAATCGATTGCCCGCGCAGTCAACTCGTCGCTTCAGCTGTCCAAGCGCGGAGGTGGCGTTGCCCTGTCGCTGACCAACCTGCGTGAGCACGGTGCGCCGATCAAGCAGATCGAGAACCAGTCTTCCGGCGTCATCCCGGTGATGAAGCTTCTTGAAGATTCCTTCTCCTATGCAAACCAGCTCGGTGCACGCCAGGGCGCAGGTGCCGTTTACCTGAACGCACACCACCCGGATATCTACCGCTTCTTGGACACCAAGCGCGAAAACGCTGATGAGAAGATCCGTATCAAGACCCTGTCCTTGGGTGTTGTTATTCCGGATGTCACCTTCGAGCTGGCTCGCAAGAACGAAGACATGTACCTGTTCAGCCCGTACGACGTCGAGCGCGTCTATGGCGTACCGTTCAGCGAAATCTCCGTCACCGAGAAGTACTACGAGATGGTAGACGACGCTCGGATCAAGAAGACGAAGATCAGCGCCCGCGAGTTCTTCCAGACCCTGGCCGAGATCCAGTTCGAGTCCGGTTACCCGTACATCATGTTCGAAGACACCGTGAACAAGGCCAACCCGATTGCCGGCCGCATCACCATGTCGAACCTGTGCTCGGAAATCCTCCAGGTTTCCTCCGCTTCGGAGTTCTCTGACGACCTGAGCTACAAGACCGTCGGCAAGGACATCTCCTGCAACCTCGGTTCGATGAACATCGCCAAGGCCATGGACGGCAAGGATCTGGCTACCTCGGTAGACATCGCCATCCGTGCCCTGAGCGCAGTCTCGGACATGTCCTACATCGCCTCGGTTCCTTCGATTGCTGACGGCAACAGCAAGTCGCACGCCATCGGCCTGGGCCAGATGAACCTGCACGGCTTCCTGGCCCGCGAGCACATCTACTACGGCTCCGAAGAAGGCATCGACTTCACGAATATCTACTTCTACACGATCCTGTTCCATGCACTGACTGCATCGAACAAGATCGCCATGGAGCGCGGCGAGACCTTCGATAACTTCGAGAACTCGAAGTACGCCTCGGGTGAATTCTTCGACAAGTACACCGAGCAGGAATGGGTTCCAGCTACCGAGCGCGTGCGCGAACTGTTCGACGGCATGCAGATTCCTACCCAGGAAGACTGGAAGGCGCTGAAGGCTTCTGTCATGGAGCACGGCATCTACAACCAGAACTTGCAGGCAGTTCCTCCCACCGGTTCGATCTCGTACATCAACAACTCGACTTCCTCGATCCACCCGGTCGCAGCGAAGATCGAGATCCGCAAGGAAGGTAAGATCGGCCGCGTTTACTACCCGGCTCCTTACATGAACAACGAGAACATCGACTTCTACGAAGACGCTTACGAAATCGGCTACGAGAAGATCATTGACACCTACGCTGCCGCAACCCAGCACGTAGACCAGGGCCTGTCGCTGACCTTGTTCTTCAAGGACACTGTCACCACCCGTGACATCAACAAGGCCCAGATCTACGCATGGCGCAAGGGCATCAAGAGCCTGTACTACATCCGCCTTCGCCAGCTTGCGCTGGAAGGCACCGAGGTTGAAGGCTGCGTTTCCTGCGCACTGTAAGACCTTGATCCATTGACCGGTTAGCCGGGCAATGGCATCACGCAACAGCTGCCGCATGGTTTCGTCCAACGGCAGCTGTTGCATATCAAAACGACCTCAGATCGTGTCAGCGATCTGACAATAACTTGGGGCCTTGCTGTACAGGCGGCGTTCGAAAGAACGGTAGAGTTGTAAGCAAAGTTCTTAATACGATTTAGCTTTTCGATGAGGGGCAATGACCGAGAAGATTCAGCTCACCAACAAGGTTGAGGCAATCAACTGGAACCGTATCCAGGACGACAAGGACGTAGAGGTCTGGAACCGCCTCGTCAATAACTTCTGGCTGCCGGAGAAGGTGCCGCTGTCCAACGACATCCAGTCGTGGGGAACCCTGACCGAAGACGAGAAGCTGCTGACCATGCGCGTCTTCACCGGTCTGACCCTGCTTGATACCTTGCAGGGCACCGTTGGCGCTGTTTCGCTGATTCCAGATGCGATCACCCCACACGAAGAAGCCGTGTACACCAACATTGCCTTCATGGAATCGGTACACGCAAAGAGCTACTCCTCGATCTTCTCGACCTTGGCATCGACCAAGGAAATCGACGAAGCCTTCCGCTGGTCCACTGAAAATGTGAACCTGCAGAAGAAGGCTCAGATCATTGAGAGCTACTACCACGGCGAAGATCCACTGAAGCGCAAGATTGCTTCGACCCTGCTCGAATCGTTCTTGTTCTACTCGGGCTTCTACCTGCCAATGCACTGGTCCTCGCATGCGAAGCTGACCAACACTGCAGACCTGATCCGCCTGATCATCCGCGACGAAGCTGTTCACGGTTACTACATCGGATACAAGTTCCAGAAGGGTCTAGAAAACGAGACCGAGGAGCGCAAGCAGGAGCTGAAGGACTACACCTTCGAGCTGATGTATGAACTGTACGAAAATGAAGTCCAGTACACCCACGATCTCTATGATCCGGTAGGCCTGTCCGAGGACGTCAAGAAGTTCTTGCACTACAACGCCAACAAGGCGCTGATGAACCTGGGCTATGAGGCGATGTTCCCATCGACCGTGACCGATGTGTCGCCAGCGATTTTGGCTGCGTTGAGCCCGAACGCTGATGAGAACCACGACTTCTTCTCCGGTTCCGGTTCGTCGTACGTGATCGGCAAGGCAGTGAACACCGAAGACGAAGACTGGGATTTCTAATCTAGAAAATCTTCAGCCTAATTGGTGATGGCCAGCAGGCCCGGACTCATGCAGAGTCCGGGCCTGCTGGCATTTAAGCTGTTCCGAAGTTGACGTATCCGGCTGGGCTAACGGTACGTCAGCGGTGGACCGAGCAAGATCTTGGGGAGCCTGTGGTGTTGGAAACGCCAATGGTTATCACGTGCGAACCCGGTGCGTGGACAAATGTCCCGTTTGCGCGGTGAGCAGCGGTTATGAAATCTGGAGTTCGTTCTCGCAGTATCCCCATCGAGACAAGGACAACCGCCAGATCGCGGGGAATTATGGCTTGGGCGGAAGCAACCTGGCCCGCAACCGCAGATGAACGCGAAATGGCGAGATTTCGCAGGTATCGTGAGCAACGGGGTTTGACTAGCATCCACGCGAGTCCAGCCTCTTAAGGCAAAAACTCCTTCGGCCACAAAAGCAGAAGGGAGAGACCTCAGCACGGCGGCCGAATAATCAGATCGCTGCATCATTATGGTTCTCTGCCAAAGCAAGAATGGGGGTCCAAATGCCTAGCTTGCCAGGCAAACTGGAGCGATTGAAACACCAATTATCGGGGCTTGGCGAGGTCTTTATTGTGCCTCCTGCTGAAGATGGATACGTATTCTTGCGGTATGCCGACTCCCAAGAGCTATACGCATTCGACTGCACTTTCGAAGAAGTGCTCAATCACGCGGTTCAATCTGGTGGCGAAGAGATCTGGCCTCAACTCGAACCACTTGAAGCTCAAGTGGCGCTCTTCGCGGTGCACGTCATGGAAACGATCGAGACTGCGCCGGACAAGGCACGTATTTTGAGCTTTGGAGGCAGTGGTCTTGAGGCAGCGAAAGGTAAGCTGCCTACGGCAGCGATTCGTGAAAACGAGTAACTTGAGTAGGCGTAATAGCAATCTCGGTATGCTTCCACAGAAGCATGCGCCGCCGTTGCCCTATTCGAAAGGACCGATCTCACATACGGGTCCGAAATTTTGCGCCTTCGCCGACGGCTCAGCCAAACTGGGGTCTGAAGACCGCGAGATGGACTCCAATCCGGAGCCGCAGAGGTGTTCGCTGTTGATGTGAACCGTGAACTTAAAGTGGGACTGCCTGCTGACCCGGCAGAGCGATACGCCAGTATTATTCGAGCGTCGAAAGATGCGGATCCGCAACCAATGTGAGTTACCTAGCCCATTGAATTGGAAATTCATGGGGATGCGACCACTCCGGCTATAGCCCAGCTTCGGTGGGTCCATAGTCATGCACAGCGGCGCACTCAACGCTCGGAGATAAATAGTAGATACTTAGACAGTACAGGTAGCTATAAATGCGGGGGAGTCAATGTGCAGATCGAATCCACTTCGGATGAACAGCGTTCATTGGATGACCAGCAGATTCAGCGGATTCGACGCAAGTCGATTTCCGTCCTCGCTGCGGGACAAATTCTTGGAGGTCTAGGCGGTGGCGCAACCCTGACTTTGGGGTCGCTGCTGATCGTAAGCATTTCCGGACTCGATGCATTGGCTGGCATGGCCGCGACCATGAATACTTTAGGTGCTGCCATCATGGCGTTGCCTTTGGCATTGCTTGCCCAGAAGTTCGGCCGGCGTATTTCGCTGTCGACCGGCGCATTGCTGGCAGCCAGCGGTGTTGTCGTCATCATTGCCGCAGCTTTTCTGAGATACTGGCCGTTGCTGCTGCTTGGAATGCTGGTTCTGGGAACAGGTTCGGCAATGAACCTCCAATCTCGATTCGCCGCCACCGACTTGTCCACCACGGCTACACGAGGCCGTGACCTTTCCCTGGTTGTGTGGTCAACAACTGCGGGTGCAGTCATCGGCCCGAATTTATTTGAACCTGGAGAAGAGCTAGCGCAGTTCATTAGCCTTCCACCGTTTACCGGCGGCTTTCTTATTGCGATGTGCGCCCAGCTGGTAGGGGTTCTTGTCTACTGGCTGGGCTTGCGTCCCGATCCGTTGCAGATCGCACAGCGTCAGGCGGCTGCCCAAGCGAGCGAGGTTCAGCTTCGCCGCCGCGGCTGGAGCATCCTAAGAAACACTTCTGCTGCCAGGCATGCCGTGCTTACCGTCGCCTTGACTCATCTTTATATGGTGTCCATGATGTCGATGACTCCAATTCACATGCAGCATCAAGGGGCAAGCCTCACGCTCATCGGGATCACCATTTCGGTCCATGTTGCGGGGATGTATGCGCTCTCACCAGTCTTTGGCTGGCTCACAGATATGCTAGGTCCACGAACGGTCATCTTTACCGGGCAGGCGTTGCTAGTTACCGCAAGCATCTTGGTATGGAGCAATGCAGAGAACCATACCGTGACAACTTTGGCGTTGCTTAGTCTAGGCCTCGGTTGGTCGGCGTCGACGGTTGCAGGCGCAACGATGATTACTGGATCAGTTGGCCTTGCCGAACGTCCGAAGTTGCAGGGCACGTCGGACCTCTGCATGAATCTGGCTGGTGTGCTTGGCGGTCTCACCGCTGGCCCAATTTTGGCAGCTGTAGGGTTCCGCGGACTGGCCGTGGTGCTGTTGATTTTCGCGATGTTCATGATCGCTGTGAATATGAAGTCTAATAGCGCTGGAACTGTTCACGAGTAGGGTGCAAATCTAACTCGATAATAGGCATTTCAAATGAAGGAGAGCATATTCATGGCAGGCAGAAGGCAGTGAATCAAAGTTGGGGGAGGGCCGGCTGGAATGGCCGCCGGTTTAATGCTGCTCGCAGCGGTGTGCCAGTAGCGGTTCATGAAAAGCACCGTGAGTTCCTCAGGGACTTTCGCGGTGGCACCATCTGTCCGTCAACTTTGCACGTGCTCGATGAACTGGGACTGGTGGGCGAATTCGAAGAATCGGGTTCAGCAAAGTTACCCAGGCAAGTAGTCCGGTCTCCAACGGATCGCCGGCAACCGTTCCTAACCTGTCGCGAATGCAGCTCCCTTTTCGATTCATTGCCGTGGCGCCACAGTGGAGTTTCCGCAATCTACTAGCCCGTGCAGTTGATAGTCGAATTCCGAGCTGAACTCCGGCTACCGATGCCGATAGCTGCTGCTTTCCGCTTGCCCCCGAAGCAGACGGAACTGCCAGGTAGATTGCTTGGCGTTGGGGTCCTTCGCGAACGACCTCCGGTCGAAGCCTGCAGCTAAGAACCGGTTAAAAGCAACAAAGGTGCAGTTCCAACCTTGCGGGGAACTACACCTTTGAAGAAAGTCTCTTAGCGAGCCTGGATGTTGGTTGCCTGTGGGCCCTTTGGACCAGCTTCCAGGGTGTACTCAACAGTCTGGCCCTCTTCGAGGCTACGGAAACCGAAGCTCTGGATTGCGCTGTAGTGTGCGAAGACGTCAGCCGATCCATCCGAAGGAGCGATGAAGCCGAAGCCCTTTTCAGCGTTGAACCATTTCACGGTGCCAGTGGCCATAGTGTTATATCCTTATTTATTGATTGGCCACGATGTGGCCTGGTTGCCGATCCGAAGTTCCGAATCGGAAAATTTAGGGGTTACCTCGCGCAGAGCTGCCGAGAACGATTCGCCTGCCGTCGATACGGAGAATCGAATACTGATTTTGCCGGTATCGGCCAAAACGGGGGTCGCTGCACTTGCTTAAACATCGTCGGATTCCAGGCTGCTAACGGGTAATGACCCCACGCTAGCGGAGTAGAACAAGGAATCCACAGAAAAGTGACGTACGGAGTCGTCGAGATGTTTTATCTGCAGTGAAGAAGAGAAGATGAAGAATTCGTTTCGATAGGAGCTCATTCGATCTGAAGATCGATGAACCGATTTGTAAAGCACAGACGATTTGTTGGCTGTGCTACAAATCCTACTGCTAACAATTACTGGCGGGGACTCACACCTGCAACCGTTGAGGTAACAAATCAAGCGTACCATTGATCGTTGGTCCGTGGGGCGTGATGCGTGATACTTGGGCGTTTTGGCAATGCAAATCGTTGCATCGACATTCGTTATTTGCCTGTTGACTAGTGTTTTAGTAAATATTATTTTTCCGGAAAATTGATGCGGGCTATTTTCATGCTCACCCTGCGGCCCTGGCTCTACCCCGTTTGGGCCGGTGCCCGAAGGGGTAGAGCCAGCAGTTACGGATTCGCTTGCGCCTGGACCTTAGCTAGCTGATTTCCGAGCAGATCCGCATTTATGGCTGCTCCGGCGATCGTTCCGGCTGCGGCTGCTGCCATGACCATCGCGCCTAGGTTGCTGGCATTCCCTGCCGCATAAACCCCTGGCAGGGCTGTGGCACCCATTTCATTGACCTGGATGAAGGTGCCAAACGGGTGCTCGGCAAGCTGTCCGCCGAGCTTGAGATAGAGCGAGGCTTGTGCGTTCATTCGGCTTGCAACTACCAGAGCTTGAGCGCTGATCTTCTGGCCGTCTGCCAGCGTGACTGAATCCAGAGTCCCCTGGGTGTCGAAATCGATTGCTTTCACTGGCTGCTCAACCACCGGTATTCCCAATGCGGCAAGTGTCGCGCGATTTTCATCGTTCAATGCATCCGGGGTGTGGTTGACGAAGGTGATCTTCGAGCTGAGCTGGCTGAACATCATTGCTTGGTGCGTGCTCATGGGGCCGATTCCGAGTACCAGGATCTCCTGGTCACGCACTTCCCAGCCGTGGCAGTATGCGCAATGGATCGCGGTATCACCCCATGCTTGGGCCAGCCCCGGAATCGACGGCAAATCATCAATGAGGCCCGTTGCCAGCACGATTCGTTCGGCGCTAAAGGTATTCCCTTCAGCTGAGACGTTGAATCCGGTGTCCAGTGAACCGGTGAGGTTCTCCACCTCGCCTTCGATGATCCGCGCGCCATAGCTAATCGCTTCCTGCCGTCCGCGGGCCAGGAGGTCCAGCGGGTTGATGCCTTCGTTTCCCAGAACGTTGTGGGCATGCTGCGCTGCCGCGTTCCGCGGATTTCCCTCGTCGATGACCAGGACAGTGCGCCGTGAGCGGCCCAATGCGACTGCGGCCGCGAGCCCGGCACTGCCGCCGCCGATAATGATCGCTTCGAAATGTTCCATGATTCCTCTCCCTGCTATTTGTGATGTTGTGTCCACGGTATCGACGTTTTGCGCTGTGGGGTGTACCGTTTTGCGCATGACGCAAGAATTCGAAGTTGACCAAGTTATCCGCCAGCGCATAAGAACGTTGCGGCAGAACCTCGGCTGGTCGTTGGAATCGTTGGCGAGCAAGGCTTCCCTGAGCGTTTCCACGCTCAGCAGGATTGAAACGGGAGGCCGGCGTATTGCTCTTGACCAGCTGGTTCCAATAGCCAAGGCACTGAATACCAGCTTGGATGAGCTCGTATCGACCTCTGAAGCCGAGATTATTATCCGCCCGGAGCCGATTTCGATGCCCGGGATAACCATGTGGAAGCTGTCCACCGATGACGCAGTTAACGGGGTGAATGTGTCGAAAATGCGTTTCGACCCTTCGCAGGCGCCTGCTCCCACCGAGCTGCGTATTCATCCGGGCAAGGAATGGTTCACAGTGCTCCTCGGAGAAATCCAGCTAAAGCTAGGAGATCGCACCTATCACGTGAAGGCGGGGCAATCTGCGCAGTTCGACACAATGACTCCTCATGCCCTGTGGGCGGTCAATGGCATTGCCGAGGTGCTCGGAATCATGGATAATGCAGGCCAACGAGCCCATGAGCACGACACAGCCAGCTAGTTTAGTGATTTCAATTACTCTTGGATAACCTGAGGGCAGAGTATTGAACACTGCGATGCCAGGAGGGCAACGATGACGCACCAGCTCAACGAGGAGCTTGAACAGGTCCTAGCTGATGGCGATTTCTATTTCGAAGCACTCGGTGAAGGCCGCTATCGCTCGTCGTGGCATTCCCAAGGTGCGTGGAATCCCCATGAGCAGCACATGGGTCCCGCCTCTGGAATCTTGGCCTACGCCTTGGAAAATTTCCAGCCTCGTGAAGACATGCGCATCGCACGGATCAGCTATGAGATCCATGGCCTTATTCACGCCGGAGAATTCGAGATCTCAACGCGAATGGTCCGTCCCGGCCGGACGATCGAATTGATCGAGGCCGAAATGACGGCCAAGGGCCGCACCAGCATCGTTGCGCGCGCGTGGCGGGTGATTACGGGTGACACCAGTGCTGTTGCAGGGGCTGAAGACAAGGAAATCCCAGGCCCAGAGGCCTGCGCGGTGCGCGAAATCAGTGAGCAGTGGCCCGGCGGCTACATCAAATCCATCGAGATGCGCGCCAATGATGAGCTGCGGCCGGGTCGAGGTTTTGCGTGGATGCGTACTCCTTATGACCTCGTCGACACAGGAGATGCCACAGCGTTGTCCAGCTTGGTGGGAATGATCGACACGGCAAACGGTGTGGTGCCGCGCGTGGATCCGGGTGAAGGAACCTGGATCTACCCGAACGTGGATCTGCAGATCCACATGTACCGCAAGCCCGAGGGCAAGTGGCTGGGCCTGGATGTCCAGCAGAGCTTCGGCACAGACGGCATCGGCCTGACCTCAACGGTATTGCACGATGAAGCAGGCCCTTTCGGCCGTGCTGAACAGATCCTGACGGTCCGTTCGCGCTAGCTCGATGCGCCGGTTGAAAGCTTGGCCAGCAGCTTCTTGAGCTCTGGCTTGGACTTCAGCGTGAACTGGCGCTGGCGGTACTTTTCCCGGTCTGCACCGTGGGCCCGGAAAAGTGCATAGCCGCGCTTGACCAAGAACAGGACCGGTTTCCGGCGCTGTGCTACATCGCGCACGAACCGTCGAAGAGCAGTTACCAATGCAGGTTCGTCGACGTAATACGCTTGGACGTTAATGCCCTTGGCGCGCAGCGGATCAAGGATTTCGTAGAGGAAGATGCCTTCGGCGACAATCGGCCCGTCTGCGCAAGCGATTTCACGATGCCCGTTGTAGCTCGAGGTCGTGATCGAGTAGTTGGGGACCAGAGTGGTACCGTGGTGGAGCAAATCATCGATAGCCTGCAGTGCGGCTTCCTGATTCCAGGTAGCCGAATTGTCCCAATCGATTTCGCCGTAATCGGTACGGGGGAAATCAACGGGATTCCCGTCTTCGCTGATCTGGCGGTAGAACTCGTCCAGCGGCAGGTGGGGTCGGCCGAATTTCGACGCGAGATAGGACTTGCCGGAGCCGGACGGTCCGCCGATCAGGATGACAGGGGTAGAAGAATTTGGCACGCCTTCTATTATGGCCCAGAAACCTCGGCCATCGGCAATCGGATGCTGTGACATCTACTCCGCCTGGAGCGAATTGCTGAATTAGACTCAGATTTATGAGTTTGTGGAACCCCCAGTCAGATGCGCCGTTATCTGTGGAAATCGAAAATCCTACCGGAGACCCGGCTGCTGACCTAGAACGTGGAGTGCAACTGCTGCGCAGCGTCCAATCTGGCGAAAGCGGCGCGCTGCTACGGCTCTATCGTCCGGACCCGACCCTGGCCTTCGGCCAGCGCGATGTGCGGCTAGAGGGCTATGAGGCGGCTCGTGACGTAGCGCAGCAGCAAGGCTTTGCTCCTTTGGTGCGCAAAGCTGGAGGCCGGGCCGCCGCGTATCACCGGGGTACATTGATCGTTGATCATATTGAGCCCGAAGCCGAGGCGGTGATGCGCCAGCAGAATCGCTTCGAGGTCTTCGCGCGGGTGTATGCCAACGCTTTCCAGCGCCTTGGCGTGAATGCGCAAGTCGGGCCAATCCCGGGGGAGTATTGCCCGGGAGATCATTCGGTGCATGGCCTCCCTGATGGGAAATCGCCGCGCAACTATCCAGTGAAGCTGGCAGGCACAGCTCAGCGTGTGGTTTCCGGGGCATGGCTGTTCTCTTCGGTCTTTGTTGTCGAGGATTCCGCGCCATTGCGGCAAGTCCTCGATGGGGTCTACCAAGCAATGGGCATTCCAATGGATCCCACGACGGTAGGTGCGGCTAATGATCTGCTCGCCGCTGTCACCACCGAAGCATTTATTTCAGCGCTGTTCGACGAATATAGCGAGCACGCCACGCTGCAAGGCATCTAGCACAGCTTAAAAAAGAATCGGCACCCGATGCGGGTGCCGATTTTGGTTCGCGGCCGGATCTAGGCGCCGACTCGCTCAACAACCTCGTCAATGCGCGGGTTGGTGGCTGCGGTGCCGTCCGGGAAGATCAGGGTTGGCACGGTTTGGTTGCCGTTGTTGAACGCCTCGACGATCTCTGCGGTGCCTTCGACTTCTTCGATATTCACCTCGGTGTATGCGACACCCTTCTGGTCCATCAGGCGCTTGAGGTTGCGGCAGTAGCCGCACCAGCTGGTGGTGAACATGGTGACTCCGCCGGCAGCGGGAACGTACTGGTCAAGGTTCAATTCGTTGCTCATACATGGTGTAACGGCAATGATGTTTACTTTGTTCCCGGAGGGGTAGAAAAAGTTCGCTGGATTCTTTTGCTCCGCTCGCTAGACTGGGGAGCAGATTTTCCTTGATGCCGGTTCTAAGGGGTAGGCGATGTGCGGACGATATGTGATGGCCAAAGCCATCGGCGATCTGGTGGCAGAGGCCGAGGCGGAAGCGGACGCCAATCTGGAACTGCGCCAGTCCTGGAACGTTGCTCCGACTACCGACGTGCCGGTTGTGCTCGAGCGGCTGATCGACGATGAGCTGCACCGCCAGATCCATGTAGCACGGTGGGGGCTGGTGCCAGGATGGGCCAAGGAGCTGGCGGTCGGGGTGCGCGCCTTCAATGCGCGCAGCGAGACGGCCAGCACCAAGCCGACCTTCCGTTCGGCGGTGAAGAAGCGCCGTGCCGTCGTCCCGGTGGAAGGGTATTACGAATGGATAAAGGAAGGCAGCAAAAAGCGCCCCTTCTACGTGCATCGCGAGGATGGAAAGCTGATCTTCTTCGCCGGCCTCTACGAATGGTGGAAGGACCAGGACGGGTCCTGGATTCTTTCCACCTCGATCATGACCATGGATTCACCTTCGGCGGAAGAGCCCGGGGTGCTCGGCGAACTTGCGGGCCTGCATGATCGCCTGCCCATTCCGTTGGGCAAGGAGATGATGGGCCGGTGGATGAACCCTGCCGAGGAAGACGGTGAAGGGCTGATCGAGCAGATTCGCGCCGAAGCTTTCGATGTGGCTTCCCAATGGACCATGCATGAGGTCGATACCGCTGTTGGCAATGTGCGCAATAATTCGCCGGAGCTGATTGCGGCGCACAGCAACTCGCTGTTTTAGCCGCGGATGGCTGAGCCGCTGGGCTTGGACCCGAGCCGGAACCCCAGGTAGCTGCTGGCCAGCAGGGTTCCTGCCACAAGTCCCAGCTCGCCCATGACGTGGGCTGCGCTGTCAGGAACGAATGCTGCTTCGCTCAGCGGAGCATAGGCGAACCAGCCGAAGGTTCGAACCTGGTTGTAGTCCCATAGCAGTGCTCCGATGCCACCTGCTGCCAACAACAGCCCGGCGATCAGGAACCAGGCCTTGAACCGAGCGAGCTGGCGAAGCGATAAGCCGCCGGCAACCCCCCAGCGCGCCAACGCCGAGCAAAGCCAGCACCCAACCGAGAACTTCGGCGGGACCCGGGCCGAAGTAGGTTTCAGAGTCTTCGACCAGCGGTACATAGGATCCAGAGTAGAAAACTACTTCTTGTTGACTGTCCCACCACAGCACGACGATGCCGACGATGATGAATACTGCTGCGCCCAGGAATAAGGCAGTGGCGGACTTGTAGCGTTTATCTGAAGGCATGTATTTAATCTTGCCATCACCAGATGTTTTGCGCATCAACTTTAAACACGAGCGGCAGCCGGCTCTAAAGGCCTGCTGCCGCTCGATGCGTGGTGCTTAGTGACCGCGCTTGATCCATTCATCCAGGTTCGGCGCTTCTGCACCGATGGAGGTGGCATCGCCGTGGCCGGTATTGACCACGGTTTCAGCTGGCAGGACCAGCAGCTTGGTGCGGATCGACTCGACGATCGTCTCGAAGCTGGAGTAGCTGCGACCGGTAGCCCCCGGGCCGCCGTTGAACAGGGTGTCACCGCTGAACAGTACACCGAGGTCTTCAGCGTAGAAGCAGGTTGAGCCCGGAGAGTGCCCCGGGGTGTGCAGGGCGGTCAGCGTGGTGCCGGCGATGGTGAATGAATCGCCTTCGCTGATTTCTGCGTCCACATCGCGCTCGGGGTAGACAGCTTCCCAGAGCATGCGGTCTTCCGGGTTCAAGAACAGCGGTGCATCCACGGCGTCGGCGAATTCGCCAGCCGCACGGATGTGGTCATCGTGCCCGTGGGTAAGCAGCACGGCCATGACTTCTCGATCGCCCACAGCTTCGCGGATCTTGGCAACATCATGTGCCGGGTCGATGACCATCACCTCGGAATCATCGCCGACGATCCAGACGTTGTTATCGACATCCCACGTCCCGCCATCCAGGGAGAAGGTGCCGGAAGTGACGACGTTCTCGATGCGGGCGGCCACTAGAGCTCCACCACCGAACGAAGCACGGTGCCTTCATGCATCTTGGTGAACGCTTCTTCGATTTCATCGATCGTGATGCGTTCGGTGACAAAGGCATCCAGATCCAGGCGGCCGAGCTTGTACTGCTCGACGAGCATCGGGAAGTCGTGGCTTGGCAGGCAGTCGCCGTACCACGAGCTCTTCAGCGAGCCGCCGCGGCCGAAGACATCGAGCAGCGGCAGCTCGAGCTTCATCTCCGGAGTTGGCACGCCTACCAATACGACGCGGCCAGCAAGATCGCGGGCGTAGAAGGCCTGCTTGTAGGTTTCGGGGCGGCCCACCGCGTCGATGACGACGTCGGCGCCGAAGCCGCCGGTCAGCGCCTGGATGGCTTCCACGGCGTCGACCTTGGAGGAATCCACGGTGTGGGTGGCGCCGAACTTCTTGGCGCCTTCCAGCTTGTCCGGGTTCACGTCCACCGCGATGATGGTGGTTGCGCCGGCCAGCTGCGCGCCGGCGATGGCAGCAGCGCCGACGCCACCGCAACCGATCACTGCGACGGACTCGCCGCGCTTGATCTCGCCGGTATTGATCGCTGCCCCGATGCCGGCCATGACACCGCAACCGAGCAGGCCTACTGCGGCCGGGTCGGCTTCTTCATCCACGATGGTGCACTGGCCGGAGTGGACCAGGGTCTTTTCGGCGAAGGACCCGATGCCCAGCGCCGGGGAAAGCTCGGTGCCATCTTCCAGGGTCATCTTCTGGGTGGCATTGAAGGTGTTGAAGCAGTACTTCGGCTCGCCCTTGGCGCAAGCGCGGCACTGGCCGCAGACTGCACGCCAGTTCAGGATCACGCGGTCGCCGACCTTGACGTTGGTGACGTTCTCGCCGATCTGGCTGACTACTGCGGTGGACTCGTGGCCCAGCAGGTACGGGTACTCGTCGCCAATTCCGCCGAGCTTGTAGTGCAGGTCGGTGTGGCAGACACCGGTGGTGAGCACATCGACAACTACTTCTCCGGGACCCGGATCCGGAACGATGATATCGACGACCTCTACGGGTGCGTCCTTGACGCGGGAAATAACGGCTTTGACCTTATGGGACATGGGATTTAGCTCCTGGAACGATTGGCTAGTGCTCTCTCGATGCTATCGGTGTCTCAGGTGCTAATCGAGCATTCGAGACACAATGACGCAGGCAGTTTCGCGCAGAGCCAATTCGACGGTGTTCCAAACGGTTTAATTGAGAGGCGTTTTGGGTTCTTCTTAATTAGCGGCGATCAGGTCGCACCGCTCCGAATGCCACCCCTAACGAACCCGAGGCAGCTATGAAATACTGCTCATATGGCAGGCAAAGGGAACACGGCAAAGCTTCATCACTACGTTCCGCAGGCGTATCTTCGGGGGTTTGCTAACGACAAGGGACGAATCAGCGTCGTACCCTTCGATGATTCCCGAAAGACTTTCGTTTCGTCCGTGAAAAATGTGGCTGCGCAGTCGCATTTTTACACGATTGACGGGCTGTCAGAACCCGACGAGTTCGAGAAAGCACTGAGCCGGATCGAGCACGACGCGACCATCATTCTCAGGAACTTCGAGACTGGTATGTTCCCGCCTTCAGAGGCTGACCGTCAGACACTCTCGTTCTACATGGCTTTGCAATGTGTTCGTGGTCCGGACACTCGTAAGACGATGGACTACATTCACGCGAAGATGATCAGGGTCGAGGTTGGGGCTGGCGGTCGAAGGTACGTGGCCAGCTGGATCAAGAAAAACTTCGGACTCGACCCGACTCCCGAGCAGGAAGATTATATCTGGGAAGCAGTCACGCAGCCGGGAGGCCCACCAATCGTTTTCCCAAACCAAACCCATATTGAGCACATGGTAGAAACTGCCGAAGAGCTAACATCGTACATGGAATGCCGCCCATGGACCCTCGTGCAGTTTGACCGGCGCTCCCTCATCACTTCGGATGCTCCGATAAGTTTGATTCCCAATCCCGACCACGAACAATGGCAGGGGGTGGGGTTTGCAACTGCATGGGGGATCACGTTTCCAATCTCTCGGAAGCTGGGGCTACTCATGTGTGATCCGGGAGTATTACTTAAGGGTCTAACGCCACAGAACCCAGACGTTCAGGAGATCAGGACTTCAATCCTTCGAGGGACGTATGATCAGCAGCAACCGGGCACTACATCTATGGAGAAGCTTTTCAACGAGCGTTCGGTGGGGTCAGCGAGCGAATATGTCTATCACCATCCGGATGATGCACAATTCGTTCCAGATAATCTTCCTGAACCAAACCTCGTAAAGATGAGAGTAAATGGATTCACGGACGCTGAGTTCGACGGTGAGCCGTGGTTTGGACAGTAGGAAGAATAGGCAAATTGCGTCGAAGGTTTCTGTTGATTCATAAATGATCTCGAAGGTGTTGATCCTGCCAAGGATACTTACCGTTGGCGTAATTACCGGAAGGTTGCCAGTCGCCCAAAATTGAATGCCTCAGATTCAGCATAATTCCTACTGAGGAGTCAGTACGTCCAGATACTGAACGGTTGGATTTAGGGTGCGTACACATCGCGCCTGTCGCTAGAGAGATTATGATCATGACAAATCTCTAGGCCCGAATCATGCCACTGAGCTCACTGGAAGCCTACGGCATTCGTGAGTCTGGCGAATCTAGGAAGTTGATTTGCTCATATTTCGGATGATGTTCGAGGAGAAACAATGCGGGATAACTTAGTTTTAGGGCAACGAATTTGGGATATCTTGCGGAGTATCCCGACTTCCGAAGCAATTCGCTATGTAGCAGAGTATCAAGAGGAGGACGCCGAGGGTAGGCCACGGTTTACCGGGCGATGCTTCGAATTACTCGGTGGTACAGGGCAAGTTCCGATGCGTCTGACCGCAGAGGATCTTCTCTCGGTGTCATTCCTTTCGGTTGATGTCCCAGCCTCTGCTGCATGGCAGTTGCTCACCCGGCTAGACGCTACGGTATCTTCCTTGCTAGTGAAGATACCCACGGAGCTGACGATCGAGAACGAGGACTGCGATTACGAATTCACTTTTGGAGCCCAATCGGCACTGCAGCAGCTGTGGGAATTAGTCCGACACGGGACCGACTTCAAGGGAAAAAAGTGGGGAATTGGTCCTACCATCGCAAGCAAGATCCTTGCTCGCAAACGCCCAAATTTGGTTCCAGTGCAAGATGAAGTGGTTATGCGGATACTTGGTATACGGGACAAGGACTATTGGCGGGCTTGGTGGGAAGCCATGCACCTAGACGTCGAGGGCCGCCGGCCTGTTGTCGATTTTGCGAATAGTATTCGTAGTGAATCGGGTGCAGCCCATTTGTCCTTGCTGAGGACACTGGATATCGTCCTCTGGCGGGCTGGTCGCGAACGTTGCTAGGTCAACCAATGCCAACCTTGCTTTCATTTCTTCACGATTTTTCTGGTCTGCTTCTCGCAAAGCTTTAAGGTACCGGCCGCGGCAATAAGGGGTGGGTTACCGTTCAGATCGTCGAGCAGTGATTCGTCCGCTTTTGGCACCAACGCAGCTTACCGTTGAGACGGACGATACGGTCTGTGTCTGCCCAACACCTGTCCACAGAAAGTCTTGGTCGGGCGCTCGCGACGATGAGCTTCAGGTGGCTTTGTTGCAGTTAGAGCGCAGACTTACCTGTGTTAGGACAAATGAACCCGCTGCGAGTATCGGTGGTGTTTATTGGTGGCGTCGAGCGCGGTAGTAAAGCGCCGATGTCGATCTAACCAGCTGCCACTGATATCTTCGAACTGGTGCCAGAGAATCCACGTCGTCGCTAGTCCTTGACGTCATCCTGGGTGATCTCGCCGTTCAACACGGCCTGTACCTCTTTCTCAAGCGCGGGGTTTCCCTGTTCTCCTAGTTCGTTCATGAAGAGTATCGCCTCTTGCTTTAGATGTTCGTGACCTGAAGCAACCGCTCTCGCGATGACCATTGGCACAGCATTTTCGCTTAAAACCCAGAACCGCGTGCTGGCGTCCTCTCGATTCGTGAGGAGACGCCGGACCACCTGGAACGCCCCGCTGGGGTCTACATCGGCGGAGCTTGCGATTTGCTTGCTGATCATGTGCGATTCATGGGCGAGTTCCGGGGCGAGGTCCAGTCCTTCCTTTAAACGAGGCAACCACCAGGAGACATCGAATTTGTCGCTTGAAACAAACCAATAGAACTCGAGTAATTCTTGGTGGTCCTCAGGGTGTTCGCGGACATGCTTCATTCTCGTATCCCAGAGGTCAGCAAGCCGATCGCGAATCACGTCATCAACCGATTCGGCATTTTCGAACGTCCAGGCGATATGCCCGACAGCAGCTCCGCGGATCTTAGGTTCCGCGGTTGCAAAAAACTCTGCTGCAACCGAATCACTCAGCGTCTTGTGACCGAAGATTATCGCGTCTATTACCCACTCTCCGATTCGTTGCAACGGGTCGGAATGGCTATTTTGCCATCCTGTGACGAGGGGCTGTGTTGACCGAATGGCCGCGATCATGGACGGCGCCAATGAGTCGTAGAGCGCACTGCTGTAGTAATGGACTGCCATCGCAGTCGTTAGTACGATTTGCTGATTTCGTGTAATTCCGTCAGTTGATCCAATCAGCGCTCCGAGACGGGGCTTGATCCAATCTGGAACGACGGAGAGCAAATGCCCAAGCCTTTCACCAATGACAGCTCGCGATGCACCCTTACTGTCCGGACGCGTTATTTCCCTCTCGAACGCTTCACGTGCGGCTTCGTACCAAGATGCATTTGGGCCGTGGAGCATCAAATTGAGCAGGCCCCGTACTCGAATCGGCCATTGCCAATTGATCGAGAGGGTGAGCGGATCCATGCCGTGCTCTGGTGAGATCGAGTCATACTCGGTCCAGGCGCTTTGGTCGTTGGCATTGATAAGCAGGTCGGCAAAACGCCGTCTTTCCTCAGCCGGCATGGATGAGGCTTTTCGTTCCTTGACGAGTTCTTCGAGCAGGCCGACAGCGGCTTTCTTCGCTCCGCGATAGTCAACGTCGTCATCCCATCTTCCGCCCTCCACCGGGAATGAAGAGGCGTCGCTGTGCATGAGGATCCCCTTGACGAGATTGATTGACTGATGCCAGTCAATATCGATGTCTGCCTTTACAGAAGCTTCCCAACCCTCCAAAATCGCTCGCAGATATGTAGGTCGTAACCTGTCTACTAGGTCATCGATGCCTTCCAGCGCCTTTGGGCTAGTGGCTATAAAAGCCGAAAGCTCCCGGGCTTGGCCCTCGTGTGACGGACCTGGATCCCAACCATCGCCGACATCATGCCAACTCTCGAGATGCGCAGCTAGTTCTGCAGAACTCATAACAGACATTTCGTCTGTGGACATCGGACTGTTGGGTCCGCTCCAACTCGAATGTAGAACCTCAGGTAAAAGCGGCGACTCAATAGCGCCGAATCGTGCGTCAAGCTCTAAGAGGATGGGCTTCAGAGCCGTAGGCAGCGCGTCACTGCCGACTGCAGAGAGCCACTGATGTTTCCATGTATCCAGCACTGCTGCGACACGTTCTTGGAGCTCATCGGGAGTGTCTTCCTCATCCCGGCGCAGGCGCTCGCGTAACTGGTCTATTTCCATTTGCGGTCCAGTTGCGATGAAACTTATGAGCGGCTCTAGCGCGGCGGGTGAGTACTTTGCGACTTGCCGTGCTAGCTCGCCGAACTGGATCCTGCAAGAGTCTTCGCGAAACTCGCTATCAGCTAAAAGCTCAGCAGCGATAGCCAGCAGATTGTGATTCTCAGTTGGGGTCCGATCTCTATTTCCTCCGAGTGCTTCTGATACCGCAGAGAGGGTGATCTTGCGCGTCAGAACCATGCGGCTCTTGCTCAGAGTCGCCTTTGCTACTCGCGGGTCAGAAATCATCGACTTGGTAGCCAAGTCGAAAACCGCATCGATGAGGGACTGCTCGGCGGAACGGCGACCAATAGGATGGCGAATCGAGTCGAACGACATAAACGTCCAGTCGTACGTGTCGGTCACACGACCTGAGTGGCGCTCATATTCTTCGAGCCAGGGCAGGACTGCCTTAAGGCCATCGTTGGCGTCGTCGAACGTATCAACCACGCGTGGTAAACCTTCTTGGTACCAGTGCTCCTTGATCGTCAGATTTGGCTTGTGCGGATTCTCGGAGGCGCTAGGGCGGAATATCAAATTGGCCGTCCACTTTCCGACCTTTTGTTGTCCGCCCCGTAGCAGGTTTACGGCTAACGCGACGATTTCACGGGGGTCGCTTCGTCGTCCAAAGCCGTTCTCGTTTAAATTCTTGATCAGAGGCTTTAGCCTGGCGGCCTCATCGGACGGGATTGAGGCACCGATTGAGAATACAGCTCTATGCACCCACGCATTGTTGCTGCCATTAAGTTTAACGAGAATATCCACCACGGTCTTTGGTGTCTTTGGTGCCACCCGCTTTAAGTAATCAATCTCAGGCCAGTAAAAATCTCGGATAAGACCATCGTCTGTCATCTCTGGCTCCGGCGGGTTATCAAACATCCCCGCTTTAGCCAGAGGCTCCACCCACAGAGGATTCTTCAGCCCATCAAAGAAGGCCTGACGAAGTTGAGGCGTGAGAATTCGGCGCAAGGCCTCTTTTACTTGCGTGTCAGTTGGTGGTTTGAAGTTTGGCATTACGAGTCCCCATCGTCGACGGCATTGATCTCAGCGAGGAGGTCCTCCAACGCATGCAGGTTCTCGAAAAACAAGGAACTCCGCACTTCGATTACGTCCTCCACCACCCGCATGTGCGCCAGCAGGGTTTCGTCATTCGGTAGTGGCCTCTGCCGGTCATGGTTACGGTCCAAATGGGTCCAGCCCACAAAGAATTCATACGCCTTTGTCCACTGTTCGATTACTGGGTGCTTGGTGTGAGGCACTCCCGTCACCAGCGCCGCTGCGTTGGCGCGGTTGCGTGCTTCCTCTTTCGATGCTGTGTTCATCAATGAGGTAAGAACCAGCGCAACCGCTCGGGGAACGGGCACAAGATCTTGATCGAGCGCGAGGTCAGCGTCAGGGTGCGCCGCCAATAGCTCTGGGAGTTGTCTCAGCAGAGTCGCCGAGGAGGGAACAGGACGCGGGATTGAGAATTCAGACATGACTGCAGGGAGCCCGATCATTAGCTCGCGCATGCAGTGGCAAATGATCGAAATCCTCGCAGCCTCCCGAGGTGGAATCGCTTTCGCGGCGAGAATGTCCAAGGCAGTGCCATATAAACCTGCCAATTTTTCGTTACGGTTCTGCAGCGCGTCAACCACATGCGTTTGACGGTCATCCAGCTTGGCTTCATTTGCCACTATCCGCGGTCTCCATTGTGTAGCCCGAAAAAGTCCTGGTTAGTTACGACACTTCCGTGCATGTTATTCGAATCGTGTCAGGTCAACTTAGACGGACCCATGCGCTGCCTGTCCTTGGCTATTTCAACCATCGCTTCGTGCACTCCTTCGCACTTGGGAGGCATGCGTTGGTTCTTCTGGTAGTGCCCTTAGCTTAGCAAAGAGCAACGACGCTACCGGCTACCGGGAATGCGAAGCGTAATGCCAGACCTGTAGATTTCTGCCGGATAGATTCTCGCTTCCATACTTTAGAGCACATGTAGTGAAGGTGCGCTTCAGCGCTCCACCACCCGATCTATTCGTGGGGTACCCCACCGTGAATCCATCTCCGCCTGCCAAGGAGTGTTAGGACGTTCATCGAGAGCACTATCTTTGAAATTGGGGAGGGCAAGGCATGTTTCAGGATGCAGTCTTTGGTTTAGCTGTCCATGCGTGCATATAGGTCCAAACGCGATTGGGAAAGTGTTCCGATGTCGGGCTTGCCCTTGCTCCAACCGTGAAAGTGATTAGCCCAAACTGTCGGTGCGCCTGACTAGTGTAACTGTCATTCGAATACGTGTTCGAATAGAATGGTTCTACTAGGTAAGGAGTGCACACGTGGGGATGTTCACCGAGTCAATCGAGGTTGCCCGTGCGGCGAACGGAATGCCGTTGCGCGTGAGGTGGCAGGGGCAGGACTATCGCCTGGTTGCCGAGCCTCAACGCTGGTTCGAGCGCCGCAAATGGTGGGACGAAAACCTGCGGATTCCGCGTGGAATCGGCGCAGGAATGGCTGACTATGAGATGTGGCTGCTGCAGCTGGTTGCGGTGCGCGGACCCCAGCAGGTGCACAGCGTCGACGTGAGCTTTGATCCGCAAACCGAACGCTGGCGGCTGGTGCGTGTGTATGACTCCCTGGCCCGCAGCGCCTAGGCTGACGGCAGGGGAACATATCTTCGAAGGGCTGCAATGAGCTTCACCCATTTGAACGTCAGTTCTTCCTATAGCGCCCACTACGGGGTGTCACACCCGCGCGCCCTGGCGCAAGCAGCCAAAGCGCACGGCGCGCAGATGCTGGCGCTGACCGACCGGGACGGGCTATATGGCGCGGTCAAGCACGTGGCGGCCTGCATGGCTGAAGGGCTGGCGCCGATCCTCGGAGTCAACCTCGCGGTGCTCGATGCCTCCGGGGAAACCCTTGGAAGAATCACCCTGCTGGCCCGCGGAGGCTGCGCAGGAGCTGGCTACGCGGCATTATGCCGGGCAATTACCCTCGCGCACGGCACGGCTCATGGCGTTCCCGGACTGAGCGCCCGGCAGATTGCGGAACTAGGCCGAAGCAGCAACCTGATAATCCTGCTCGGCGGCGAATCCGATGTGGCCAGAGCGATCCTCAAGGGAAAATACACCCAAGCGCGCACCCTCATGGGCGACTGGAAAAACCGGGTGGGAAAGATGCTGCGAGTGGAAATCACCACGCACCTGTCCAGTCCTGGATCGCGCTACAGCCTCGGTGAAGCAGCCCGCTTGCTGCGGTACGCCCAAGAGCGGGGGATCAAGGCCGTGCTCACCAATGCCGTACGCTACGTAGACCCCGACGGGGCGGTCACCGCAGACATCCTGGACTCAGCGCGCGCCCTGCATAGCCTGAAGAACCTGGACTCCTGCCAACCCAATGGCCAAGGGTGGCTGAAAACCCCGCAAGAGATGCGCCAGCTGGCCAAAGAGATCGGCCAAGCCACCGAAAAAAGCTGGGCGCAACAGCTTTTGCGGGAAACTGAAGCGCTCGCCGAATGGGCGGCGGCAGACCCGGTAGCCGATCTCGGATGGAAGAAGCCGGTGATCCCCGAAGCGAAGATCATCGGCCTGCACCGTCCGGCCATGCAAGAACTCACCGAGCGAGTCCATGCAGCGGTGCCTGGGCTCTTGCCGCACGCCAATCCCAGCCTCATTGAAAGACAGCTGGCTCTGGAACTCGGGGTGATCGACCGGCTGGACTTCGCCGGGTATTTCCTGACCGTCGCCGAAACCGTCAAGCTGATCACCGGCATGGGAATCCGCGTGGCAGCCCGCGGCTCCGGTGCTTCCTCGCTGGTGAACTACCTGCTGGGCATCAGCCAGGTGAACCCGCTGGCCCACGACCTGGTGTTCGAACGCTTCCTCTCCGATACCCGCACCACCCTGCCGGATATCGACATCGACGTGGAATCCGCACGCCGCCACGAGATCTACCGCGAGATCTTCTCCAGCTTCGGGGAAGAGCGCGTCAGCCTGATGAGCATGCAGAACGCCTACCGTGCGCGCGGCGCGGTCCGTGATGCAGGAGCCGCCCTCGGGGTAGAGCAGGAACAGGTAGATGAGATCGCGAAGCAACTCTGGCGCTTCTCCGCATCCTCTTTCCGCGAAGCGCTCACCGAGAAGCCGGAGCTGGCCGCATTGGCAGAACGCATTACCGATGACACCCAGCTCGATATCCTCATCGACGCTACCGAGCGCCTCGACCGGCTGCCTCGCCATATCTCCATGCACCCCTGCGGGGTGATCCTCTCCGACGCGAGCCTGCTGGACCGCACCCCGGTCCAGCCCTCGGGCATCGGACTGCAGATGAGCCAGTTCGACAAGCACGACATGGACCTGATGGGCTTGATCAAGCTCGACGTGCTCGGTGTGCGCATGCAATCGGCCATCGCCTACACGCTCGAGGAGATCGCCCGCATGCACCCGGATAAGCAAGCGGCCGCCCGCGCCGGAGGGCACGCCGACGACAGCTATATCTCCGCTACCGGAGCGATAGACCTGTCCAGGGTGCCACTGGATGACGAACCCACTTTCGAATTGATCCGCTCCACCCATACGCTGGGCTGCTTCCAGATCGAATCCCCGGGGCAGCGCGAACTGATCGGCAAGCTCGCGCCCCGCGAATTCAACGACCTGATCATCGATATTTCCCTGTTCCGCCCGGGTCCCATGCAGTCGAATATGGTCAAGCCCTACCTGGAGCACCGCCACGGATTCGCCCCTGCCCAATACCTGCACGAGGATCTGATTCCGGCGCTCGCCGAAACCCACGGGGTGACCGTCTTCCATGAACAGGTGCTGCGCATGCTTGATGTGCTCACCGGATGCGGATTGGGCATGGCCGATGTCTACCGGCGCCTGCTGGGCAACCCGGAGAAGGAACCAGCCGTAGAGAAGTATGTGCGCGCCGAGGCGGCCAAACGCGGTTATAGCCAGGAAACCATTGACCAAGTCTGGGAGGTGCTCTCCGGCTTCGGCTCCTTCGGCTTCTGCAAGGCCCACGGGGCTGCCTTTGCCGTACCTACCTACCACTCGGCCTGGCTCAAGGCGCACCACCCCGAAGCTTTCCTTGCCGGGATCTGGGAGCACGACCCGGGCATGTACCCCAAGCGGCTGCTGGTCTCCGAAGCACGCAGAATGGGCGTTCCCATCCTCCCGCTGGATATCAACCGATCCACCGGGCACTACCGAGTCGAACGAATATTCGAATCCGCTCCAGCGAAGGTTCCTGTGGTGCCCCGCGCACCCAGCTCGCTGCGCCCTGGGCGCTATGGAATCCGCCTGGCCTTCCGCGACATCCACCAGATGAGCGAACGCGAAGTGCAACGCCTGGTCGCAGGCCAGCCCTATGAGCACCTCGCCGATGTCCGCGCCCGCGCAGGACTCTCGCGACGCACCTACCAGAACCTTGCAGCGCTCGGAGTGTTCGATTCCCTATTGTCCGGGACCTCCCGTGCCGACACGATCGCCCACACGCAATCCATGGCGCACAGCTCCCTTCCGGCCAAATACCGGCCGGGACCCGGACAACTTGCCCTGGATCTGGGGCAGATCGAATATATCGACCAGACCGGCAAAGCACTGGATCCCGCGGAAGTAGTACGTACCGAATTGGACCTCATGCATCTGGACGCCAGCGAGCATCTGATCACCTCGTACCGCCAACGGCTGGCGCACCTGCCCATTACGCAGGCAGCCGAGCTGCTGCACCTGCGCAACGGAACCGAAGTTCTGGTCGCCGGGGTACGGGTGGCCACTCAGACTCCTCCCATGCGCGGAGGCAAGCGTGTGGTCTTCATTTCCGTGGATGATGGGACTGGCTGCATCGACGCCACCTTCTTCGATGACACGCAGCAGCGCACAGCGCCCTTGCTCTTCTCCACACGCATGCTGCTCATCCACGGGGTCACACGCCGTACCGGACCGCGCGGCATCTCCCTCCAAGCGCTGAACGCCTGGGACCTGCATCAGCCGGAGACCCTGCCTGCTGCAGGCTACCTCGCGGAGCTCACCCGGCCGCAACCAAGCTATCGGCCAAACCTCGGCGAGGGAGCACGCAAGATCGAAAGTGTCGGGGAACTTGCCAAACGGATGGAAGCTGAAGGCCTGGACCAGAGAGGGGCCTGATGAGCTAGTTCGCTGACAGGGTTTACCTAACAGATACATCGGGTCCAATAGGAGAGATACCTGATGTGAGGGGAGAACGGGCGTAAGCGCAGATGATTGGTGGCTCACTGCAGGTGCACTATCCCAAACAGTTTGGAACGTGCTCGAAGGCAAAGATCCGCAAAGAGGAATTCGTGACTACGACTTCATCTACTTCGATGAAGATACGTCCTGGGAGGCCGAAGATGCGCTCATTCGTGGAGCCAAAGTCCTCTTCAAGGGCATGGACGCAGAAATCGAAGTACGCAACGGAGCATGCGTCCAACTTTGGTACGAAGAGCCCTTTGGGGCGCCGGCTATTCCATTCCTCAGCGTTAAGGACGCCATCGACCATTTCGCAGCGAAGACCTGCTGCTTTGCAGGCACTAGTGATGAGCCTGGGCAAATTAGTACCTATGAACCCTGGCCTGAACGGGAACCATCAAGGAAGATCACTGAAAACTGATAATTCTCAAACCGAGGAAACATGCCCATCGGCGTCGACGACAAATGACGGGTTGTGCACAAAATCCCAGCGGAAGCCATCCGGATCAGCCACACAGGCACTCTTGCCGCCCCACGGCTGCACCGTCGGTTCGGTGACAGAAGTCGCTCCCGCATCCAGCGCTCGCCGGTAGTGTCGGTCCACTTCTGCGTCAGAGTGCACGTTGTGTCCCAGTGAGATCGGTGGCGCCAGCTGGCTGTGCCCGACGTCGCCGTACTCGCTGGGCATCTGCTTCACATCCCAGAGGGCGAGCATCAAGCCATAGCCGGCACGGACAAAAGCGATTTCCGGGTGAGCTGGCTGGACCAGCTCAAACCCCAGGCCCTCGGTGTAGAACTTCGTGGAAGCACCGACATCGCGCACTCCGAGGGTAATGGCACTGATGACAGGTGGGGCCGGTTTGTTCATATTACTAGGGTAGGAGGGGTTGAAAATGAAAGCCATGGGTTTGCGGATCTTCCAAGACTTTTCCTGCCTCCTTATAGATAGATCCATTGCTCGTTGCGCAGCGCTTGATACCTCGCCTGGGCAATTGCATCGTCGGCTTGGTGCGTCAATGCAGAAGCATGGCGGTATCTTTTTTCGCTGCTGAAGATTCGCTTCCGGGCTGATCGCTTGAGCCGGAAATCGCTGGGCGACGTGGGATCGGAATTCACTTTGGATACTCCTATTCGGTGGAGGCCGCTGGGGCGGGGGATTGTTGAGGGGCGGATGCGCTGGTGAGTTCGGGCGATGCCGCCATCCAATGCTCAGGACGGGGTATGCGCCGTACCTGCGGTGAGAGCCAGGCCAAGACTGCTGCTAAGGAAACGAATGCCCCGAAAAATATCAGCGTTGGTCCCATGCCGACCGATTCCAGACCAAATCCGGTAAGCAGCGGAGATAAGGGCAAAGCGGCCAGTGCCATAAAGGTGATTAGGGAATTAGCGCGCCCAGACATTTGCTTCGGAATGGAGGCCATGAAGTATCCACCCACCGCAGCGTTGAGAGCTGGAACGCTGAGGAAGCTGATCATCAGCATGGTCCCCATCCAGAGCAGGTTCGTATTAAACCCGATGAGCAGCATGGCTACACCCAAAATGGTGAGACAGGTGCAGGTCAGTAAACCACTGCGGAATTTATCGATGAGCTTCGTTGCGACCAACGATCCGAGCAGCATTCCAGCGCCCATGAAGGTAGAAGTTAACCCGATAACCCAGGGTTCTTCGGAACGCTGTTGAAGTCCGTAGATCAGCGTTGTCATCAGCCCGTTGACGCCGATGTTGACGACCGTAATCAAAATCAGCAGAGCGCGCAGCTGTGGCCGGGAAAAGCACCAGTGCATGCCTGCCAGAATTCCGTGGGCCACTTCCTCTTCGGAATCATTGCTGGTGCCATTGGAATCTTGCCCAGATAGCTTGGCTGCCCGCAATGGACGACGCAGTGCAAATCCACTGGCCGCAGCGATCAGATTCAGGACACTGACGATGAGCAGGGCAATGCCACCGCCTAATCCCAGAAGCACGCCGCCCAGGGGAGCGGAGCCGAGCATCAGCACCGAGTCGCGGCCTTGATTCGCCGCCATCGCGCGGCCGAGCTGTTTGGGGTGTACAAGATCCTTTAGGGCGGCATTAGTTGTCGACCCAAAGTACCCGCCGCGCAGTTCCATAAGGATGTGGGCAAGGCATAAGGAGGCAACCGGCAGTGAACCGACGCTGCTGCCCAGGGCCATGGCTGCCGTGATTGCAGCACCGGCGAAACTTCCTATGAGAATCATCCGAGCCTTGTCGGTACGATCCGCCATGGCTCCGCCGGCCAAAATTACGCTCGCCCGTGCTGCCATTCCCACTGCGGCCAGGGTTCCGGCCAAAACCGGGGACCCCGTAGCGGACAGCAAGATCAAAGGAAAGATGAACCCGTAAATACTGCCCGACAGCAAAGCCGTTGAGTCCGCCAGCAGCCACATCCGGTAGTTGCGCTGCACGCGCAAAGGCGGCAAAGGCTCCGTGATAATCGCTGTGGTGCCTGATGGATCGTTGGCCTGGATGCTGGTCATGGCACCAACTATAGATTCGCAAATAAAGTTGCGCAATAGAATTTGCGCAACTTTATTTGTGGGATTGCTATGCTGTGCTTATGAGCAACCATGAGCCACCGGTCACATTCACCACCCCCATGCTCAAGGCCATCGCAAACCCCTTGCGTCGGCAAATCCTTGACGCGCTTTCGGCAATGGAAACCGCACGCGCGGCAGACCTCGCGCAGGCTCTTGGCGTACCCGCGAACAAGGTCAGTTTCCATCTGCGTGAGCTGGCCAAAGCCGACATGATCGTTGAAGTTCCGGAACTGGCGCGCGATAGGCGTGACCGCGTATGGAAACCTGCGGCTCGCGGCTATACGACCGGCAAAGTGGGAGAGCGCCCGGAGGACCAGACCGGGACGGCCATGGATGCCTACCTCAGCCAAGTGGTCCATGACGAGCAACGCCGCCTGCAAGCGACGCTTCGGCATGCAGAAAGGCACTATCGCGGCGAAGAGCCCGGGGAGATTAAAGCGCAGATGCAAACGAGCAACCTGATGCTTACCCAAGATGAATGCGACGAACTCATGCGCCGCATGGAAGAAGTGATTCCGGCTTTCCGCGAGGATCTGAAAAACGGCAAAGTCACCAGTTCGCAGCCCGCGGGCGATCGTGAAATCTGGCATGTCATGAGCCTGTTCAACGCAGATTCGCTGTTGAACGAGTCACAAGAGGGCGATCAATCTTCGTAAAACCCGAGGTAAACGCACGCTGAGGTGGGGTCCTGAACTAAACTGGATTCTGGCTGGCTGTGGCCAAGGTATGCCACAAGCTATGAAGCCATCACAGATTGAAAGGTAGAACCCGATCTCATGAGCGAGCAGCTGACTCTCACCATTGACGGCGAGCAGGTACAGGTGGACGCGGGAACGACCGGTCTGCAGCATTTTGCCAACGATAAAGACGTGGTTGTCATGCACGTCGATGGCGTATTGCGCGACCTGGCCCGCGAACTGGAAGCCGGAACCACTGTCACCCGCGTAACCATCAATGATCCAGAAGGATTGGAGGTGCTGCGCCACTCGACCGCCCACGTGATGGCCCAGGCTGTGCAGCAGCTGCGCCCGGACTCCAAGCTGGGAATCGGCCCCTACATCACCGACGGTTTCTACTTCGACTTCGATGTCGAGGACCCATTCACCCCAGAAGACTTGAAGCAGCTGGAAAAGATGATGCAGAAGATCATCAACCAGAACCAGCTCTTTGTCCGCCGCGAAGTTTCCCCGGAGGAAGCCAAGGCTGAAATGGCCAACGAGCCATACAAGTGCGAGCTGTTGGCCAAGGCCGACTCCGCCGACACTTCCGGCGAAGGCGTCACCGTTGAGGTGGCCGCTGGCGAAACCACCATCTACGACAACGTGGACCGCAAGTCCGGCGACACTGTCTGGAAGGACCTGTGCCGCGGACCGCACCTGCCGAACACCAAGCTGATCAAGAACGCCTACGCGCTGACTCGCTCGGCTGCCGCCTACTGGCTGGGCAGCGAGAAGAACAAGCAGCTGCAGCGCATCTACGGCACCGCATGGCCAACCAAGGACGACCTGAAGGCCTACCAGGAGCGCCTGGCCGAAGCTGAGCGCCGCGACCACCGCAAGCTCGGTGCCGAACTGGACCTGTTCTCGTTCCCCGATGAGCTGGGCTCGGGCCTGCCGGTGTTCCACCCCAAGGGCGGCATCATCAAGCGCGAGATGGAAGACTACGTGCGCGACCGCCACGTCGAAGAAGGCTTCCAGTACGTGGGCACCCCGCACATCTCCAAGGATGGGCTGTTCCACACCTCGGGCCACCTGCCGTACTACGCGGACACCATGTTCCCTGCGCTGCACATCGATGAAGAGCGCGATGAAGATGGCAACATCACCAAGCAGGGCCAGGAATACCGCCTGAAGGCCATGAACTGCCCGATGCACAACCTGATCTTCCGCGGCCGCGGACGTTCATACCGTGAATTGCCGCTGCGCCTATTCGAATTCGGCCACGTCTACCGCTACGAGAAGTCCGGCGTGGTCCACGGCCTGACCCGCGTGCGCGGTTTCTCCCAGGACGACAGCCACTCCTACGTCACCAAGGAGCAGGCACCGGCCGAGGTTGAGCACCTGCTGAACTTCATGCTCTCGCTGTTGCGCGACTTCGGCATGGACGACTTCTACCTGGAGCTGTCCACCCGTGATCCGGAGTCGGACAAGTTCATCGGCTCGGATGAGCAGTGGGATGAAGCTACGGCCGTGCTGGAGCGCGTCGCCACCGAATCCGGCGTCGAACTGGTTGCCGACCCAGGCGGAGCCGCATTCTACGGTCCGAAGATCTCGGTCCAGGCCAAGGATGCCATCGGCCGTACCTGGCAGATGGGCACCGTGCAGTACGACTTCAACCAGCCAGCGCGCTTCGGTTTGGAGTACCAGGCTGCCGACGGTTCCCGCCAGGAACCAGTGATGATCCACGCTGCGAAGTTCGGTTCCATCGAGCGCTTCCTGGGCGTGCTCACCGAGCACTATGCAGGTGCCTTCCCCGCATGGCTCTCGCCGGTACAGGTTCGCGCGATCCCAGTGGCCGAGGCTTTCAACGACTACCTCGGTGAAGTTGTTGCCAAGCTCAAGGCGCAGGGTGTCCGCGTGGAACTGGATGACTCGACGGATCGCTTCCCGAAGAAGATCCGCAACGCGTCCAAGGACAAGGTTCCATTCGTGCTCATCGCCGGCGGCGAAGATGCCGATGCAAACGCCGTGTCCTTCCGCTTCCGCGATGGCAGCCAGGAGAACCAGGTTCCAGTCGACGATGCGGTAGCCCGCATCGTTGAAGCCATCAAGAGCCGCGACAACAACAACTAGTTCTGATAGGGAGTCCACCAAGCATGCAGGAACAAGCAGACCGGTCCGTCACCGACGACTTTGAACTCGCCGGAGTGCCGGATTCGTTCCAGCGCCTGTGGACTCCCTACCGGATGGCTTATATCAAGGGCGGGCAGGACCAGGTCAAGGATGAGGCCAGTTGCCCATTCTGCGCCGGTCCTGGGCGTACCGACGAAGAAGCGCTGATCGTGCACCGTGGCAAAACCTGCTACGTGATCCTGAATCTGTTCCCGTACAACCCGGGCCACCTGCTCGTGTGCCCGTACCGCCATGTGCCCAACTACACCGATATCACGGTGGAGGAAACGGCAGAAATGGCAGCGCTGGCGCAGCAGTCAATGCGCGTGCTGCGCAAGGTCTCCAACCCCGCCGGTTTCAACCTGGGCATGAACCAGGGCGAAGCCGGGGGAGCAGGCATCGCCGCGCACCTGCATCAGCACATCGTGCCGCGCTGGAACGGGGATGGGAACTTCTTCCCTATCATCGCGCAGACCAAGGCGATCCCGCAGACCTTGTCCGAGGTTCGCAGTGCCATTGCCGAAGCGTGGGACAGCGAAACCCCGAACTAGGCAATAGCTGGTACTTGGGCCCGAGAGAACATGAAAATGTTCTGTCGGGCCCAACGTCATTTAATGCAAAAGCCACGATGTTGGCCTGCTGCAATGCAAGACCAAATAGACTGTTGCGGCATGTTGGAGCAACTTCTTCCTGAAATGAGCATCGTTGAATTTTCCCAGGTCCCCTGAACCAATCGGCACCATCGAAGAAATCCGCGACTGGATTATTAGTGGATCCGAGCATGAAATGCGTTTCGCCATCCAAGGTGCAGCCCGCTACTCAATCGGCAAGATTGATCAGCTGCTCGAAGACCTGAGCTACGAGCATGATGCCAACTGCGACAGGTTCCTGCGCGGTTGGCTCGATACCCTGGATCCGCTGGAACGGCTCGCGGCGGCTGTGGCCACCGAGCACCACTACCAATTGAGCCTAGTTGCGATCTCGCAAGCGGCGGACCGGGCATTGGTGCAGGTGATGGAGTCAGTTAAACCGGCAATCGAGGACCTTGCCAAAAATTTTGAATCCGTCCATCAGCGTGCCAGCGACCCGGACCCCTCCTACACCAAACACTTCACTCCGCGATTGCTGGCATATGCGCAGCAATTGCGCTCCGTAGCCGAAGATATCAACGGCGACGTTCCGCTGGTGCAATTTATGTCTGAGGAAGTGGCGCGCATTGAAGCAGCTAATCCTGAAGGCTACGGTCAGCCAGCAAAATATCAAGTGTCGGATGCAATAGCGTCACGCCAAATATTCACCGGCAAAAAGCACTCTGACTAGTTGTTTAGTAGAGATTGCCAATGTTACGCACTAACTCGTAACTGGTGGATAAATCTACTATCTGCCAATTATGACGCAACACGCGAGGTAATAAAGCAAAGCGATCCTACGATTACTGGCGTACCACCTCGCTTATATCCCCGAAATTCTGGGGCAAAAACGAGTCACCGCAGTGTCGAAAGGAACCCCTCCTCACCATGTCTACGAACAACCAGAACTCCGTCGTCGGTTCGGACCGCGTCAAGCGCGGCATGGCCGAAATGCTCAAGGGCGGCGTCATCATGGACGTAGTCACCCCAGAGCAGGCACGCATCGCTGAAGATGCAGGTGCCGTGGCCGTCATGGCTCTGGAGCGCGTTCCTGCGGACATCCGTGCCCAGGGCGGCGTCTCGCGCATGAGCGACCCGGACATGATCGACGGCATCATCGCCGAGGTCTCCATCCCGGTAATGGCCAAGGCGCGCATCGGCCACTTTGTCGAGGCGCAGATCCTGCAGTCCCTCGGCGTCGACTACATCGACGAGTCCGAGGTCCTTTCGCCAGCAGACTACGAGAACCACATCGATAAGTGGCCTTTTACCGTTCCATTCGTTTGCGGTGCCACCAACCTCGGTGAGGCATTGCGCCGAATCAACGAAGGTGCCGCAATGATCCGCTCGAAGGGCGAAGCCGGCACCGGCGATGTTTCGAACGCCACCGGGCACATGCGCAAGATCCGTGCAGAGATCGCCAAGCTGGCCGCATTGCCGGAAGATGAGCTGTACGTGGCCGCTAAGGAGCTGCAGGCACCGTATGAGCTGGTCAAGGAAATCGCGCAGACCGGCAAGCTGCCGGTAGTGCTGTTCACCGCTGGCGGCATCGCCACCCCGGCCGACGCTGCGATGATGATGCAGCTGGGCGCCGACGGCGTGTTCGTCGGCTCGGGCATCTTCAAGTCCGGCAACCCGGTGCAGCGCGCCGAGGCCATCGTGAAGGCAACCACCTTCTTCGACAACCCGGACGAGCTGGCCAAGATCTCCCGCGGTCTGGGTGAAGCAATGGTCGGCATCAACGTCGCCGACGTGCCAGTGCCTCACCGCCTTTCGGAGCGTGGCTGGTAAGCCTTGAAGTATCAGACAATTCGGGCCCACGTCACCGAGAATTTGGTGGCGTGGGTCTTTGTTTTTAGAGGTCGATTTGGGGCTGGTGCCGTGGACTAAGATTGAGAAGTGCTCCGTCACGGCCAGAGTTGGAGACCACAACCATACGATAGAGGTCATGACGTTGGGCAAGATTGAGCGCGGCGCGGATGGCCTTGACACCTCGCATGTTAATGGATGTAACTACTCTTCCAGGCCTGGCGTAGTTGGAATCGTTTGTTGAAATGCTCATCGACTAGTGTCCGCACCAGACCCCGGCCCCGAAGAAAATCAAAAAGCGCCGAAAGAACATCCAAAGAAGTCTTGAAGAGTCAATCGCTCAGTTCCTAGCGACACGTGCGGAATTGTCGGATGAAGCTCATAGACAGATCGCCAAAATTCTCTTTCGCGATCGAGCAAAGGACCGGCATGTACTTCGAGGTCTTGATGATGCCCCGCACTATCCCCAGCTTGATTGAACAGCCTCGAGCAAAAAAGACCGCCTGAAATATTCTGCTCAGCAGGGAGGTAAGCCTGTTTAGGCGTATTACCATCGAATTGAAGTCACTGCCCGTCGCGCTACTTACGAGCAATTACAGTTCAGTGTGGCTGATTGCAATACGGGCAGCAACTCCGACCTAGTTGATGGGGGACCCTTGGGTTTCAGAATGCGGAAGTCTTTCAAGATCGCGCCCGGCGTGCGGATGAACGTTTCGACGAAGAGCCTCGGGCTCTCCGCCGGTGTGAAAGGCGCTCGGATCAGCGCCAATAGTTCTGGTCGGGTCACCAGGACGGTCGGAATCCCCGGAACGGGGATCTCTCATGTGAAAACCGTCCAAGCCGGCGGGCGCTCACGTGCCAGCAAGGCCTCCTCCAGTACCACCGCCGCCGCTCGTACCACACAGGCCCTGGCTAAACCGAAGAAGCCCAAGCCTGGGCTCTTTGCTCCGGCATGGGAGAAGAAGCTGTACAAGCAAGTCGAGGGCGCTGCGAACTCTGCGATGCTCCAGCAAATTGGCAAGGACCATCCAGAAGCAGCTCCGTCGGTAGCAATGGTTGAACTATACCGAGTCTGCCTACCAGCCAGCGATGCCGAGCGATCGCGAGCGATTCTTGACTGGCTGTGGACTGAAGGCTATGACCCAGCAACGGATAAGTTCTTCATCTCCTATGTGGCCGACGGCGAGGTCACAGTCCCGATTGCGACGGGCGTCACCGTCACATTGCCGTTGGAGCGCCAAACGCTTGGCCTCATTCTGGCAGAGTTGGAACAGGACGCAGGCAATGCAGACCGAGCCATCAGCATCGTCGAAGGCCTTGAACCCACTACCGTGGCGGCGGTGTCACTCGCGGAACTCTACGCTGAGACTGACCGGTGGGAAGAGATCATTAACATGACGGACGGGCTCACGAACGATGATGAGCCGTCCACTTACCTGTTGATCCAACGAGGCACCGCGCTGCGGGAACAAGGCTTCTACGAGGCCGCGCGTACTGCTTTTAAAGAGGCACTTCGTATGAGGTCGCGCCCAGCGGAGCTGCGGCATCTGGCGCTGGTGGGGCGAGGGATGAGCTACGCCGCGGATGGGAAGAAGGCCTTGGCCCGTAAAGACTATGAGCGCGTCCTAGCGGAGAACTCTACGTATTCTGGCTTGATGGACCTTCTGACGCAGGTAGCGAACTAAGTTGAATTGACTGACGGTTCCGAGCGGGATGCTGTGTCGACTCGTTCCAAGGTTCGACCGGAGCAGTCCAATCATTGCAGAATGGGCCCATGTGAACCCTCGCTGCGGTCGTTGGTGATGCCAGCATGGGTGCAAAGAGCGACTCAACCACCGACCGGGGACACCCTGTGCACACTCGAACGCCTATAAGTTCTCGTGTACGAGAGCCATGGCAGACAAATTTCAATCAACCCGACCTCAGCGCCGCAGTACTCGGATCCCAGTGGCCAGCCGTCGACGCTCCTGTCGACAATCGGCTTGCCATCGACAGGCTCGTCGGTACTTTGGGCATAAAAGAGATCTGAGCAAGGGTACTAGTGAGTCGTATCCAAGAAAAATATCCTTGCGTCGCACATAGCTCACATACAAAGTAGCCAGTGGATCAGGATTCCAGACTAGGCTGGACACCGCTCAATCTTGCACCACGGCATCAACATCGCCGACGTGCCAGTGCCTCACCGCCTTTCGGAGCGCGGCAGGTAGGAACTGCGCTGAGTAGCTGATGACGAGGCCGAAGAAGTGGACAGATCAGTCCATTTCTTCGGCCTCGCTGCTTCTGTGCTGCCGGTAGTGATGCAGGGGCCCGATACGGCACGAGACTGCGATCTAGCCTTTGCCTCCAAGTGTTCTTCCCAGCCAGCATGAATCAACTGATTCCAGGTGGTGCGTTTACGAGCAGCAATCCGTCTCCGGCCCCGCCCAACCAGATTCGCTGCCTGGAATCGCGAGTATCTTGGCGCAACCAGATCACTTACTGCTCGACCGGAGCCGGTGGGACATCGATGGCGACCTGCTGGTGGTGCAGCCCTGGAGCAGGCATGCCGGTAGCGAAGTGCACCCGGAGCCGTGAGCAATTTTCCTGTGGCAGACTATGTGCCATGAGCGAGATTATCTTCGATGCCGCGGTCACTCTCAATGGATACTTGGCCGACGAGAACCATAGCCTGCAATGGCTCTTTGACGTTCCGGGGTCCCAAGAGCCTGATCCGGAACTATTGCCTGAAAACGTTGGTGTGCATGTCGAAGGCGCGAACACCTATATGTGGATGATCGAGAATGAACAGCTCATGGAAAATCCGCAAAAGTGGCATGAATACTATCCGGGGGTCAAGACCTATGTCTTCACTTCGAGGGAGCTGCCCATTCCAGAAGGGGCTGATGTGCAGCTGCTGAACGGGCCAGTTGCGCAGTTCTTGCCGGTAATTCGCGACAGCGCAGGGGAGAAGAATGTTTGGGTACTTGGCGGCGGTGAACTGCTGGGGCAATTCCTGGATGTCGATGCCCTCGATGTCTTGGCATTGACTATCGCCCCGGCCGCGCTATCGTCGGGTGCGCCCGTATTGCCACGAACTATTTCCAGCGAGAGCCTCGAACTGGTTGAAGCGCGGCAAGCCGGACCTTTCGCCCGGCTTGTCTATCGAGTCAACAAATCGCGGTAAGGCCATTCGAGAAAGCCCAGCCGGTCACGGAACGTCCCGTGACCGGCTGAGCTTTCTCGTTATCACTGGCTGGCTACTGGTTCCAGGAGCGCAGAACCATATGGCGTCCACGTCCCAGCAGCTTCAGGCCGTTCGCACTGAAGAAATCGGCACTTGACGGAGTCGCTGCTGCCAATAGCTCCTGAGGTACCTCATCGTCTGGCGGCGACAGCGGATTGATCATTGATCGCGACAGGCCATGGAGCAAGGCAGTGCCAACGCCATGGCGGCGATGTTCCTTGCCTACGGCCAAGGAATGCACCATGAGCTGGCCGTTCAGGCCCTGCTGGGCAAAGCCCCGGCCCACGATCTCTCCCTCGTCGGTACGGGCCAAGGCATGCTCGACGCGGCGCAATGCCGGATGCCCGCTGGAGAGCTGGGTGCTGGTCTCGCGCCAAAGGTTCGTCACATTCAGCTCGGCCGCATCAGCTCCCGTGGCCTCAGGCACGTTATTGCCCAAGCGGATCTTGCCGGTCCAACGATCCATTGGAATGGCCAATGGGCCGGCATGCCAGGAAACCTGGGCATTATCGGAGAAGCCGGTCGCCCTCAGCTCATCCGCGTGGGCGCCTGAGTTAACCCAAGCTTCCACGCGCCGGGCGCCGAGCCGATGGCCTTCGGCTAGCGCCGGACGCAGGCCCGCCTGTTCTGGCTGTTCGGGGAACAGCAGGATCAGCCGCTTGCGTACTGGCTGCCATGCCCATGAGCATCCGTGGGTGGTAAAGATCTTGCCGCCGGTGGCGACTGCAAGTGCCTGATGCCAGTGGCTTAGTGCTTCCTGTGCGGAGGCAATAGTGGTCATTATTCTGCGTTCACCAATCCTCGACGGCGCAACAACGGTTCAACCAATGCGGTGCGGCCGCGGAATAATTCGTAGGACTCAAGGGGATCGCGCGTATTGCCGCGCGAAAGCAGTTCCTCACGGAACCGATTACCATTTTCGCGCATTAAGCCCCCATTTTCCTCGAACCACTGCACAGTGTCGGCATCGAGCACCTCACTCCAGATGTAGGAGTAGTAGCCAGCGGAGTATCCATTGGCGAAAATGTGCTGGAAATAACCGGTGCGGTAGCGAGGCGGAATCATTGCGGAGTCGAAGCCGGCGCCCTGAAGCACGTCCTGTTCGAACTGCAGTGGATCCTCGATAACAGTCCCGGCGCTGATGGTGTGCCAGGCCCAATCAAGGACACTGGCGGCAAGGTACTCAGTGGTTGCAAAACCCTGGCCCCATAGTGAAGCCGCGCGGATCTTCTCGATCAGCGCGTCGTCCAATACTTCGCCGCTTTGGTGGTGGATAGCATAACCGGATACGACATCCTCGTGGAGCATCCACATCTCGTTGACCTGCGATGGGAACTCCACGAAATCGCGGGGGACCGAGGTGCCAGAAAGCGAAGCGTACTTTCCGCGGGAGAACATCCCGTGCAGCGCATGGCCGAACTCGTGGAACAGCGTATTTGCCTCATCCATGGACAGCAGAACCGGATCACCCGGCGCAGGCGGGGTGATGTTCAAGGTATTCGTGACGATCGGCCGCTCATCCAGGAACGAAGCGGCATCGCGCAGGCTGGTCATCCATGCACCACCCTTCTTGGTATCCCTGGTCAGGTAGTCGCCGGTGTAGAGCGCCAGCGGCTTGCCATCGGCGTCGAAAACTTCGAAGACCCGAACATCCTGGTGGTAGGCGGGAAGGTCGAACCGCTCGCTGAAGGTAATGCCAAACAGCTTGGTAGCGGTCGCGAAGACGCCATCGACCAGGACCCGGTCTAATTCGAAGTAGTTGCGCAGTGCCTCGGAATCCACCGAGTACTCCTCACGCAAGACCTGGTTGGAGAAGTATTTCCAATCCCACGCGTTGATTTCGGCACCGGCGATCTTGCCCAGCACCTGGGCTTCCTGGCGGGCATTTGCGGTGGCGGCCTTGGTTAGCTCGGCCAGCCGTTCTTCCACCGCAGCGGTGGAAGGTGCAGTGGCCTGGGCGAGCACGGTTTCTGCATGGTTGGCGAATCCGAGCAGAGCGGCGCGCTCAGCGCGAAGCTGTGCCATTTCGGCAGCCACATGAATGGTCGCGTTTTCCTCGGTGCCACGGCTGATCGAGGCATTGAACACCTTGCGGCGGGACTGGCTTGACGCGAGCGACTCCAGGACCGGTTGCTGGGTAGGCGAAACCAGCGTCAGCAAGTATCCCGATGCGTGGCCTGCTTGCTTGGCGGCTTGCGCAGCGGACTCGATCGCTTGGCTGGAAAGACCTGCGAGTTCCTCAGCATCGTCGAAGTGCACAGCGTGGGCATTCTGATTTTCCAGGACGAGGTCAGCGAACTGCGTGGAAAGCTCAGCGAGTTTGGCGTTCAGTGCCTTCAACTGGTCCTTTTCGGCGTCGCCCAAGCCTGCGCCGGCCAATTGGAAATTCTTCAGCGTTTGCTCCACTAGACGGGCATCTTCCCCCTGGAGACCCTCATAATTCAAAGCTTGTAGACGCAAGTACAAGGTTTGGTTTAGGTAAATCTCATCTTCTTGCCTAGTCCAGATCGAAGAAATCTCCGACTGAATCGCCCGCAGATCTTCGGTGCCGTGGGCGGAAATCACCGCGAAATACGTCATGAGCGCACGGCGCAGGGTCTGCCCGCTGGCTTCCAGCGCCAAGAAAGTGTTCTCAAAAGTGGGAGCCTGGGCATCGTCGATGATGCGCTGCAGCTCCTCACGCTGTTCGGCTGCGCCGAGCCGGACTGCCTCCAGGTAATGCTCAGCGGTGAGCTGGTCGAAGGCTGGCCATTGGTAGGGCCTGGTACTGGGAGTCAGAAGCGGGTTTTGCATAGGCCTAGGTTTTCATGGAAAACGTGATTTAGCTTGCATTTACACCCCAGGTGCCCAGCTGAGCTAGGCTCGATGCATGCCCCAACGTGCACTGCCTGCATTTCTTCCGCTGAGCTCAACGCTGCTGGCCGCATTGCTGATTGGCGGTTGCTCTGCAGTCCCAAGCGATCACGCAGAACCAGCAACCCCGCAGCCTTCCGTCCAGGCCAGCGTTCCTGCCTCGCCGGAACCGGCTCCGAGTTCAGCCATAGCGGATGCCCCGGCCGCACCTTCGGCGCCCGAAGAGCTATCGCTGATGGTTACCGGCGATGTACTGCTGCATCCGCAGCTATTGGATGAAGCGAAGCAAGCGGCTGGAGCGGAAACGGGCAACGGCGGGGACTACGATTTCAGCCCCTTGCTTGCGGGCCTGGCACCCTATGTCCAGGACGCAGATGTGGCGCTATGCAATCTGGAAACACCGATTGGCATCCCTCCGTATTCGGGGTATCCGCGGTTCACGGTCCCAGATCGAATCCTGGCCGACCTCGGCGCAATTGGCTACGACGGATGCACCACCGCCACCAATCACACGGTAGATGCCGGGACGGCCGGAGTAGAGCGAACGCTGGACGCTCTGGAAGCGAATGGGCTTTTCGCGACCGGCTCCTACCGCAGTGAAAAAGAATCCGAGAAGCCATCGATCCTGGACATGGAAGGCGTGAAGCTCGGTGTAGTAACCAGCACCTATTCGCTCAATGGCTTGCCGGAAGAAGCTGACTGGCAAGTCGATACCGGGGTGGATGCGCAGCAACTGATCGCCAGGGGCAAGGCAACGCGCAAGGCGGGAGCGGACATCGTCGTGGCTGCCGTGCACGATGGGGCTGAATACAGCACCGAACCGACAGCGTCCCAGAAAAGGCTCGGTCGAGCCTTGGCAGAGTCCGGTGTCTTCGATTTCATCTACATGCACCACACCCACTCGGTATTGCCCATTGAGAAGCACGACGGAACCTGGATCGTCTACGGTTTGGGCAATTCCGTGGCAAAACACGCCACACCAACCATTCTCAACCGCGAAGGCATCAGCGTAAAGGCAACGTTTACCCAGGGAGCGCCCGGCGAATGGGATGTCAGCGAATTGCGGTGGGTACCGCACCAGCTCTCAAATGAACCTGTGGCCTGGTGCCAAGTCTTCGATGCTGCTGGATGCATACGGGAAGATGAAGCAAAAGCCTCCTTGAAGCGCAGCGAGGCCACAGTGAATGCCTATGGCGCATTCGACGACGGACTTCGAGAGTGGACGCTGGACTGACCTAGCGCAATGGCCAAGGTGCCCACACGCGGCTTGAGGGAAGAATTGCGCGTGCTCTGGCTAGCCGTGCCGGCGATATGTCTTCGAGGCCGCGGGACTGCTCGCCGAATCCTGTCCCGTCAACGTCGAAACAGTGCACGAGGCGGTCCATGCCTCGATCCAGGAACTCGCCGAATCCTCCGGACGCGGCGGCACTCACCTGGATCTCGAGTTCCTCAAGGATTTCTGGGACAACTTCGTCGCATCCATCGCAGCCGCACGGCGGAAATGTCGCGCGGTACAACGCGCCGAGCTCCAGGTGCACCGCGGGAAACGTGGTGAAGACCATGCCCAGTGGCGCGCAGCGCGAATCCATCGGAAATACGCGAACAGAGCGCACCACATGGCCCGGTTGAATCCGCATGTGCCTGGCCAGCCCGGGATCTTCGAAGCAACGCACCTCGAACTGCTCGCGCAGGCAATCCAGCAACGCCTGGGCTACCTGCGGCACCGGGGCAAAGCGTTGCACATGGGAGGTCAGCGAATAGCTCTCCGCTGGAGGCTGCTCATCCCAGCGCTGGCCATAGGGGATCATCGCACCGTGCTCGTCGAAGTAATCCGCCACTTCGATATCTGGGCGCTGGTAGCCGTGAAGCATGTTCGGGTTCTCCGTTTCTGCCGCATGCAGGAATTGCGGGAATTCAGTGCCCGAACTCATCCGAATCGGTGAAGGGGCCAGCACCAGTATCCATGGCATTGATGGCGGCCATTTCCGCCTGGGTGAGCTGGAAGTCGAAAATGTCCAGGTTCTCGCTCTGCCGCCGCTGGTCTGCCGATTTCGGTGCTGCTGCCCGCCCGGACTGGACATGCCAGCGCAGGGTCACCTGCGCGCTGCTCTTCCCATGCGCTTGGGCGATCCGGACCAGGGCAGGATGTGAAAGGAGTCCAGATTTCTTGCGTCCCAGCGGGGAATAGGCTTCGGTCCGAACGCCATGCTCGGTGTTGAAACCTTGCCAATCGACGCTTTGCCGTTCAGGATCAACCTGGATCTGGTTCAGCGCCGGCACGAGCCCCGAATCCAGGACGTTCTGCAGCTGGTAGGGCTTGAAGTTCGAGACTCCCGCAGCCCGGATCTTGCCCTCGTCTACTAGTTTGCCCAGCTCAGTGAAGGCTTCGACATAGGTGTTCTGCTGGGGGCTGGGCCAGTGGATCAAGAACAGATCCACATACTCAAGACCCAAGCGGTCCAGGGAGTTCTCCAACGCCTGGCGCACGCCTTGGGCCGAATGCCATTGCTTGTTGAATTTGGTGGTTACGAAAATTTCATCGCGATGAAGCCGGCTCTGTGCCAGGGCCTTGCCCACGGCGTCCTCATTCTCGTAGTTCTCCGCTGTATCAATGCGGCGGTAGCCCACGTCGAGGGCGGACAGCACCGCTGCGGCCGCCTCGTGTCCACGCATGGGCCACGTGCCCAAACCGATCGAGGGCATGCTCACGCCGCCGGCAAGTTCGAGGGAAGAAATATCAGCAATCATGTCCTTGAACCTACCAAGTTCCACCACTTGCCGGGAGGCGGCGTCGAAGAATCCGCGACACACCGGGAAACAAAACAGGACCACGGCCTCTCTGGGTTTAACGTTATTTCGGCGCATTTTTCGTGCTGCCAACCACTGAACACCATGAAGGTTAGAACCATGCCGAAAATAGGCGTCCTCGCTCTGCAAGGGGATTTCCGCGAACATCTGGCCTCTTTGGAACGGCTCGGGCAGCGCACGCACATGGTGCGCACCGTCGTCGATTTGGAGCAGGTTGACGCGCTGGTGATTCCCGGCGGCGAGTCCTCGGTGATTGACCGGCTGTCCCGCAACTACGGGCTAGCTGGTCCCATCAAGGAGCGCATCGCAGCAGGCATGCCAGCCTACGGCTCCTGCGCCGGAATGATCATGCTGGCCGATCGCATCGAGAACCCTGCAATCTCGCGAGATGGCGCGGTACAGCAAAGCTTCGGCGGCATCGACATGACGGTCAAGCGCAACGCGTTCGGGCGCCAGATCGACTCATTCGAGCACCAGCTGGACTTCAACGGGCAAAATCTCGAAGCGGTGTTCATCCGCGCACCGGAAGCCGTGCAAATTGGCCCGGACGTGCAAGTGATCAGCACCGTTCAAGCGGGGACGGATCACGAACAGGGTAGAATTGTTGCAGTACGCCAGGGAAAATTGTTGGCAACCAGCTTTCACCCGGAAGTCACCGGCAGCACCGCTATCCACCAATTTTTCATCAATCTCACGCGAGGAGACGCTTAAAGCATGTCAGGCCACTCCAAATGGGCAACTACCAAGCACAAGAAGGCCGCGATCGACGCCAAGCGCGCCAAGGCCTTCGCAAAATTCATCAAGGGCATTGAAGTTGCCGCCCGTGCCGGCGGCGCCGACATGGCCGGCAACCCGGCACTGGAACTTGCTGTCAGCAAGGCCAAGAAGAACTCCGTGCCGATCAACAACATCGACCGCGCCGTCAAGCGCGGCGCAGGCCTGACCGGCGAGGTCGTCGACTACACCGAGATCATCTATGAAGCACGCGGCCCGCAGGGCTCGGCCCTGCTGATCGAGTGCCTGACCGACAACAAGAACCGTGCAGCCTCCGAGGTGCGCGTGGGCATCACCCGCAACGGCGGCACCATCGCCGACCCGGGTTCGGTCGCCTACCTGTTCAACCGCCAGGGCGTTGTCCGCCTGCCCAAGGGCGAGCTGACCGAAGACGACCTGCTGATGGTCGTGCTGGACGCCGGTGCCGACGAGATCATGGACGAGGACGAGAACTTCGCCATCGTCTGCGACCCTTCGGACCTGCGCGCTGTGGCCGCTGCGCTGGATGAAGCGGACATCGCCTACGAGTCCGACGAAATGGAATTCATTCCATCGATGAAGGTCGACCTGGACGTTGAAGGAGCTCGCAAGTTCCTCAAGCTCTACGACGCGCTGGAAGAACTGGATGATGTCCAGGGCATCTACACCAACGCTGATCTGTCCGACGAGGTTCGCGCCGCGCTGGACGAAGAGCAGTAAGGCTTGGCCTTACGTGTTGTTGGCGTCGATCCCGGCCTGACCCGTTGCGGTCTTGCCGTGGTCGACGTCGCCGCAAACAGGCAAGTTTCGCTGGTCGACGTCACCGTCGCCGGCACCCCTCCGGGCACTCCGCTCGATGCCCGGCTCTTGAAGATCGCCAACGCCATCGACGAATGGTTGGATCTGCATCAGCCCGATGTGCTCGCCTTGGAACGCGTGTTCGCTTCGGCGAACGTCTCCACGGTCATCGGCACCGCGCAGGTCACCGGTGTTGTCATCACCGCGGCAGCGCGACGCGGAATACCCGTGGCCCTGCACACGCCGACCGAGGTCAAGGCGGCGGTTACCGGTTCGGGACAGGCCACCAAGGCGGCGATCGGCAAGATGGTTGCCAAGATCTGCCGGCTCGATGAACCGCCTAAGCCTGCCGACGCCGCTGATGCGGTGGCCTTGGCGATTACCCACGGTTGGCGCGGTGCGGCCACCGGCTCGAATGCCTCGGCCTCCGCGGCTAATGCCGGTGGTTCGTCGCAGCTGACCGGTGCGCAGCAGGCGTGGATTGCCGCTGAGGCGTCGGCCAAGCGCCGTGCAGTGCGCCGCTAGCCGGCCAGCACGGCAGCGGCCTCGACCCACCGGGGAACGCGGCGGATCGATATTCGTAGGTATCTTCGATAAACTGGGTTCGATCGAACATATATCCCAAGGAGTGGCATGATCAGCTCATTGACCGGCACCGTGCAGGCGGTAGCCCTGAATACCGCGGTAATTGACGTTAACGGCTTCGGGATGCTGGTCAATGCCACCCCCGGGACGCTGTCCACCCTGCAGGCAGGACGCGAGGCTACGGTATTCACCTCCATGGTGGTCCGCGAGGATTCGATGACCCTCTTCGGCTTCGCCACCGCTGAGGAACGCGATGTCTTCGAGGTCCTGGTTTCCGTATCGGGCATCGGGCCGCGCACCGGCTTGGCCATCTTGGCGGTGCACTCTCCGGAGGAAGTCCGCATCGCGGCGAACACCAAGGACACCGCCGCTTTCACCAAGGTATCGGGCATTGGCCCCAAGGGCGCGAGCCGCATCGTGCTGGAACTGAACGGCAAGCTGATCCCGACTGGCGCGCCAGTGGCTCCGGTTTCCGGCGGCGGCAACGCGAGCGTCTGGGAACCGCAGGTGATCGAGGCGCTGACCGGCCTGGGCTGGAGCGAAAAGGATGCAACCAGCACCCTGAAATCGCTGTCCAAGGCTGATCCAGATGTCGTTGCCACCGGCAACGTCGCAGAAATCTTGCGTGCTGCACTGCGCAGCATGTCCAGCGGAACCCGCGCCTAAGCGGTCTGCGAGAGGATCAACTGATCATGAATGACTCCACCGGGCTCACGAACGCCGGCAGCGAACCCGAGGAACGGGTAATCGAAGCGGCCCTGCGCCCGCGGAACCTCGACGACTTCGTGGGCCAGTCCCGAGTGCGCCAGCAGCTCTCGCTGGTGCTTGAAGCAGCGAAAATCCGCGAACGCACCGCGGACCACGTTCTGCTTTCTGGCCCGCCGGGCCTGGGCAAGACCACCTTGTCGATGATTATCGCCGCCGAGATGAACGCGCCATTGCGCATTTCCTCCGGCCCAGCGATCCAGCACGCCGGTGACTTGGCCGCGATCCTCTCGTCGCTGACCGAAGGCGAGGTGCTGTTCCTCGATGAAATCCACCGCATGTCCCGGCCGGCCGAGGAAATGCTCTACATGGCCATGGAAGACTTCCGCGTAGATATCATCGTCGGAAAGGGCGCCGGCGCCACGGCCATTCCGCTGGAGCTTCCACCCTTCACCCTCGTTGGCGCAACCACGCGCGCCGGACTATTGCCCGGCCCGTTGCGTGACCGCTTCGGCTTCACTGGCCATCTGGAGTTCTACGCGGTCAAGGAGCTTGAACTGGTTTTGCGCCGTTCGGCCATGATGCTTGATCTGAGCGTCACTTCGGCCGCGTTCACCGAGATCGCCGGACGCTCCCGCGGTACGCCCCGTATCGCCAACCGCCTGCTGCGCCGCGTGCGTGACTGGGCGCTGGTGCATAAGCTCGAAGAGATCGATGCCCAAGCGGCCGAGGCCGCCTTGGACATGTACGAGGTCGATGCACGTGGCCTTGATCGCCTGGACCGGGGTGTGCTCGAAGCCTTGTGCACCAAATTCGGCGGGGGACCGGTGGGGCTATCGACCCTGGCCATCGCCGTGGGTGAAGAAACCGAAACCGTCGAAACTGTCGCAGAGCCATACCTGGTGCGTGAAGGGCTGATGGGCCGGACCCCGCGCGGTCGTATTGCCATGCCCGGAGCCTGGGCGCATTTGGGCTTGGCGATGCCAAAGGATGCCATCTTCGCCAGTGCGCAAAGCTATGAAAACGATGAGGATTAGGCAAGCATTACTTCACTGCCCGCGTAAATGGTCTGCCGGTTCACCGTGACGCATTAGACTAAAGACGCCCGACCTATGCCCGTTTCGGGGCGAGGTGGGGCGTCTTTGCTGTATTACGCCAGAAATAGCCGCAACAGCATCCCAGAACTTCAGATCAAATCGCAACAATTCGTTAGCAGGTAAATACGTGAATCCCCTCGTAATCGCTCAGGCCGCTGGTGGCGGCTTCAACCCTTCGCTGATCCTGATGGTCGCGCTGTTCGCAGTGCTGATCTTCATGATGTTCCGTGGCCGCAAGAAGCAGTCCGCCCAGCAGGAGAAGCTGAAGAACAACACCGTGCCAGGCGCCAAGGTGATGACCAACTCGGGTATCTTCGGCACCGTCGTCGGCGTTGACGCAGAGGATCGCGTCCAGGTCGAGGTCGCACCGGGCGTAGTGCTGAACCTGCACCGCCAGGCCATTGCCACCTTCCTGGACAAGGATGCAGCAACCCCGGCCGTGGCCGACGGCGCTGCAGAATCCACCAGCACCACCGAAACCCCGGAAGAGTCCCTGCGTCGCCTGAACGATGAGGGCAAGGACGAGCGCAACGCCTAAGTCCCGGGCAGCATAGCGGTGGCCCGAAGGCTAAGCCACCCAAACCAGAAAGCACAATAGATGTCATCAATCAGACCTGTTAAGCAGGCGCGCAAAGCGTTGCTATGGTTGCTGATCGTCTTCATCATCGCAACCGGCGTGTTGGTAGCCGGTGCAGCGAACGGTAAAACCGGATGGGGACCGAAGCTCGCCCTCGACCTCGAAGGCGGTACCGAGATGATCCTGGCCCCTCGGGTCCAGGGCGACGAAGCAATCAACCAAGAACAACTGGACCAAGCTGTGGAGATCATCCGCCAGCGTGTGGACGGTTCCGGTGTTACCGAATCGGAAATCACCACCCAGTCCGGTCGCAACGTTGTGGTATCGATGCCCGGCACCCCGGACCAGACCACTCGCGATTTGATCCAGGCCTCGGCCAACATGGAGTTCCGCCCGGTGCTGATCACCGGCAGCTACGCAGCCACTCCTGAGGAAGATCGCACTCCCAAGGAAGACCTGCCAAAGCCCGAGGGCAAGCCAGAGAACCCATCGGACACCAACTGGATCACCGCAGAGCTCTTCCAGGAGTTTGAAGGCTACGACTGCGAAACCGAGCTCAAGGACCGTGGCGGGGACGCTGCGGACCCGGCCAAGCCAATGATCTCCTGCGATACGGACATGGGCGTCAAGTACATCCTTGGCCCACAGGAAATCTCCGGCGACAAGATCAAGGACGCATATGCGCAGCTCGCTCGCGGCGTCAATGGTTCGGTCACCGGCGAATGGGTCGTCGTCATCGAATTCGATGCCGAAGGCACCAAGATCTTCGCCGATACCACGCAGCGTCTGATTGCCCTGCAGGGTTCGCAGAACCAGTTCTCCATCGTGCTTGATGGCGAAACCATTTCGGCGCCAACCACCAATGCGGTGATCTCCGATGGCCGTCCGCAGATTTCCGGTGGCTTCACCCAGGACACCTCGCAGGCGCTGGCCGAGCAGCTGAAGTACGGCGCACTGCCAATCAGCTTCGACATCCAGTCAGAGCGCCAGGTTTCTGCAACGCTGGGTGCTGACCAGCTGACCGCGGGCCTCATTGCCGGTGTTATCGGCCTGGTCCTGGTATTCGTCTACTCGCTGTTCCAGTACCGCGCCCTGGGCTTGGTGACCATCGCTTCGCTGCTCGTCGCCGGTGTGCTGACCTACCTCTGCCTGGTCCTGCTTGGCTGGGGCATGAACTACCGCCTGTCGCTGGCGGGCGTGGCTGGCTTGATCGTGGCGATCGGCCTGATCGCGGACTCGTTCATCGTGTACTTCGAGCGTGTTCGAGATGAGCTGCGCGAAGGCCGGCCATTGGCAAGCGCCGTGGATATCGGCTGGAAGCGTGCCAAGCGCACCATTCTGGCCTCCAAGGCCGTGAACGTGTTGGCTGCAGTAGTGCTCTACATCGTTGCCGTGGGCAACGTGCGAGGCTTCGCCTTCACCTTGGGCCTGACCGCAATCGTTGACCTCGTGGTCGTGTACGGACTGACCCATCCAACCTTGGTCCTGCTGGCACGCACCAAGTTCTTCGCCAACGGCCACCCGCTCTCGGGCATGGATCCATCGTTGCTTGGCGTCAAGCCGCTGTACCAAGGTGCAGGCAAGGTTCGCCGCTTCGATGAAAACGTTGTGGCAAACCGCGGCAAGAAGAATGCGAAGGCCTCGGCTGAGGCCGCCAAGCGCATGACGATTGCCGAGCGTCGCCGTGCACAGGCCGAACAGCCAGCCAGCACGCAGGCCAAGGCCCAGGAGGAGAACAATGAATAAGCTAGTCACTTGGGGCAACGAGCTCTACACCGGCAAGCGTTCCTACCCGTTCACCTCCAAGTACCGGTTGTGGTTCCTGATCGCCGGTATTCTGGTGATGCTGTCGATCCTGCTTCCAGTGGTCAAGGGCGGCTTCAACCTGGGCATCGACTTCCGCGGTGGTTCTGAATTCACCGTTTCGGATGTGCAGAACACTGATATCTCGATTGGTGAAAAAACTGTTAGCTCGGTGGCTTCGGGTTCCGAGGCAACGGTCACTAACATTGCTCCGGGCACCATGCGCGTGCAGACTGAGCGTTTGAGCGATGACCAGACCTTGGCCATCGCCGGCCAGCTCGCCGAGAACTACGGCGTCTCCAGCGATGAAGTTACCAGTAACTTCATCGGCCCAACCTGGGGTGAAGACGTTTCGCGCCAGGCACTGGTTGGCTTGGTAGTCTTCGTGGTCCTGGTTGGCTTGCTGATGGCTGCCTACTTCCGAACCTGGAAGATGTCGCTGGCAGCGATCGTCGGACTGATTACCGTGGTGATCGTGACTGCGGGCATCTACTCGCTGTCCGGTTTCGAAATCACGCCCAGCGCGATCATCGGCTTCCTGACCATTCTGAGCTACTCGCTGTATGACACCGTGGTGGTTTTCGACAAGGTCCGCGAAAACACCAAGGACTACACCCAGCAGTCCAAGCGCACCTTCGAGCAGCTGGTGAACCTCGCTGTGAACCAGACCCTGGTTCGCTCGATCAACACCTCGGTCGTTGCCGTGCTTCCAGTGGCCGCGATCCTATTCATCGGTTCCTACCTGCTGGGTGCCGGTACGCTCAAGGACCTGTCCTTGGCGCTGTTCGTCGGTATCATCGTCTCGGCCCTGTCGACCTTGTTCGTGCAGGCGCCAATGTTCCATTGGCTCCGCCACAAGGACGACGACGTGGTAGCGCACGATAAGAAGATGGCTGCTGCCTAAACCGATCCGAAGATCTGAATTTGGTGCTCCCAGCATTTGCTGGGGGCACCAATTCGCTTAAGCGGGAAGATGCGTAATTAGTTGTCACCGCCCGAACGTGCTATAACGTTTGAACTAAAGAAGGTGTTTTTTCAGTGCCCGGCTACCAGTGATCTGGTGGCCCGGAACTACCGTTGGATTCCGTCGGGCTTCACGCAGGCTCGGGAAAGAATCCAACGGCAACGGGAAGGAGCGGGGCATGGCGAATACGCCTAACCTGAACAATTCGAAACGACGCTCTATCTCTCGTTTGGTGCGCTTTGCTGGCCGGGGGAGCACCCCGAGCACATCGCCGACCCTTGAACCGCTATTGCGCACGGTCAAGTCCAAGCATCCGAAGGCGGATCTGGACCTGCTGGTCCACGCCTACGAGGTCGCCGAAAAGTACCATGAAGGCCAGAAGCGCAAGAGCGGCGACCCGTACATAACGCACCCGGTCGCCGTCGCCACGATCCTGGCGGAGATGGGGATGACCGGCTCGATTCTTGCCGCCGCCTTGCTGCACGACACCGTTGAAGACACCGATTACTCTCTGGAGTCGGTTAAGAAGGAATTCTCCGAGGAAATCGCCATGCTGGTCGATGGCGTGACCAAGCTGGACAAGGTCACCTATGGCGATGCGGCCCCGGCAGAGACCGTGCGCAAAATGGTCGTGGCCATGTCCCGCGACATCCGCGTGCTGCTGATCAAGCTGGCCGACCGCCTGCACAATGCCCGTACCTGGCGCTACGTATCCCCGGAATCTTCCTCGCGCAAGGCGAAGGAAACCCTGGAGATCTTCGCACCGTTGGCACACCGTCTGGGCATGAACACCGTCAAGTGGGAGCTGGAGGACCTGTCCTTCGCTGCCTTGCACCCGAAGGTCTACCAGGAGATCGTCCGCATGGTGGGCGATCGCACTCCGGAACGTGAAAAGTACCTCTCCTCGATCCGCCAGACCCTTTCGGGCGATCTCGGCGATGTCGCCATCCATGCCTCGGTGTCCGGCCGGCCCAAGCACTACTACTCGATCTACCAGAAGATGATCGTGCGCGGCAAGGACTTCGACGATATCCATGACCTCATGGGCGTGCGCATCCTGGTGGATACCGTCAAGGACTGCTACGGCGCCCTGGGCGTCGTGCATGCGGAGTGGAATCCACTGCCTAACCGCTTCAAGGACTATATTGCGATCCCGAAGCTGAACCTCTACCAGTCGCTGCACACCACGGTGATGGGTCCTGAAGGCAAGCCGGTAGAGATCCAGATCCGCACCCACGATATGCACGTACGCGCCGAATACGGTGTAGCAGCGCACTTCCAGTACAAGCATGGGCAGACCGATAACTCCATGCTTTCGCCGGAACAGAATATGGATTGGCTGCGTTCCTTGATGGAGTGGCAGGCGGATACCGCCGACTCCGAAGAGTTCCTGGACGGCCTTCGCTACACGATCAGCTCCGCTGAAGTCTATGTGTTCACCCCCAAGGGCGACATCATGTCTTTGCCGGTTGGTGCCACACCGGTGGATTTCGCCTACTCGATCCACACCGACGTCGGCCACCGCACCATCGGCTCCCGCGTCAATGGCAAGCTCGTCCCACTGCATACCGAGCTCAAGCAGGGCGATGTGGTGGAGGTCTTCACCTCGAAGGCCGAAGGCGCTGGCCCATCCCAGGATTGGCAGAACTTTGTCCGCTCGCCTCGTGCCAAGGCAAAGATCCGCGGTTACTTCTCCAAGGAACGCCGCGAGGAGGCCATCGAAAAGGGCAAGGAGCTGCTGACCAAGGAACTGCGTCGCAACCAGCTGCCATTGCAGAAATTGATGACTCACGACCTGCTCACGGCGGTAGCCAACGAACTGCACCACACGGACATTTCGGCCCTGTACCAGTCCGTGGGCGACGGCCATACCAGTGCACAGAACGTCATTGAGCATTTAACGGCCCTGATTGGCCCTCCAGAAGCCGAACAGGTCGATGAGGAAGCGGTAGTCCGCCCAACGGCTCCCAGCCCGGCTACGGGCAACGACGCCGGCGTGATCGTCGAGGGCCTGGGGGATGTGCTGGTGAAGCTGGCGCGTTGCTGCACCCCGGTGCCGCCAGATGAAATCCAGGGTTTCGTAACCCGTGGCGCCGGAGTCTCGGTGCACCGCACCGACTGCCTGAATCTGACGCAGCTCGCCGAGCAGCCGGATCGACTGGTCAATGTCACGTGGGCCACCAAGCACCATGGCGTGTTCCTGGTGGAGATCCAGGTCGAAGCATTGGACCGCAAGTCGCTGCTCTCCGACGTCACCCGGATACTCTCCGAAAGCCACTTGAACATCCTTTCGGCCAGTGTGCAGACAAGCAAGGACCGTGTGGCAATCTCCCGTTTCTCCTTCGAAATGGGCGATCCCAAGTTCCTGAGCCACGTGCTGAACCAAGTACGCCGCATCGATGGCGTCTACGATGTCTACCGCACCACCGCAGGGTCCCGCCGCTAATAGCGCGGTGCACCCCGCGGCGGCAACCTAGGCCGCTTGCGCCGTATCGGAGAAGGACTGGACCAGGCGCAGGGCTCGGGAGCGCTCGGGTGAGGGAACCTCAGATGCCAGGGCTTGTTTGATGGCGTCCAAAGTCAGGTAGGGATCTGCCAGCGCCGCGACTGTGCCCAGAACGCGGCTGGCAATGGGCAATGGATCGTATTTCGCGCAGTCGCAGGCGCTGCGCAATGCGGTGGTCACCCTGATGCGGCTGCGGAACACCATGTCCGTATCCGGCACCTGCATTTGGGCGAATTCCGCCCTCAGCCCGTGCCCGGGGTAGAACGGCCGATGGTAGCTCTTGGTGTAGATGCACAATGTGGACACTGACGGCAAGAGCCCATGGATCCAGGCTGCAGTTTGGCGAGCTAGCACCGCATCGCGGGCCAGCTCGCGGCCACAGGCGAAACCTGCAATCCGTGCCCGCACCGACGCGTTGACTCGGATGCTGCTGGGCAAAAAATAATCACCGAGGACCTCGATCAGCAGGCCGTTGTGGGCCATGGCGTGCAGCTCGTTGCGGGTGAACATCTCACCAGCGATCCACAGGTCCCCGGGAATGCGCAACGCGGCGGCGCGAGGTCCGGTAGCTGGGGAATTTCTCGTTTCCATAGAGCTACTGAACCAGTTCGCGCCGCCGCGTTGGCGGTGTGCAAGCGATCTGTGGATTACTTACTGGAAGTCGGCAGCCGACTTCTCCAAGGTGCTCAGCCACATGCGGCGTGCATCCAGGGCTTCCTGGGCTGTCGCGATCTGCTTGGCGTTGCCCTTGGCCTGTGCTGCTGCCAGATCATCTTCCAAGGCGGAGATGGTGTCCTGCAGCTGCGAGAGCATCGAGTTGGAGCGGGCCTTGGTCTCCGGGTTGGAACGGCGCCACTGCTCGTCCTCGGCACCCTTGACCGCGTCCTCGACCTGGCGCAGGGCCGATTCAATGCGCTGCAGGTCGTTGCGCGGCACCTTGCCGGCAGCTTCCCAACGGGTGCGGATCGAATCCAGCTTGTTCTTGGCAACAGCCAGATCCTTGATGGGAAGCAGCGCGCGCGCTTCTTCCAGCAGGGCTTCCTTCACCACGAGGTTCTGGGAGTACTCTTCATCGATCTTGGCGTTGGCCGCGGCGCGGGCCTGGAAGAAGACATCCTGGGCGGCGCGGAAGCGGCTCCAGAGCTGGTCGTCGTCCTTGCGCGAGGCACGGCGCGACTTCTTCCACTCGTCCATGAGCTTGCGGTACTCGGCGGCGGTAGCGGTCCAGTCGGTGGACCCCTGCAGCACCTCGGCGCGAGCGATCAGCTCTTCCTTCACTTCCTTGGCGGCCGCGTTGGTCGAATCCAGCTGCGAGAAGTAGGCCCGGCGATGGCGGTCGAAGGTGGTGCGGGCGGAGCGGAATCGCTTCCACAGCGCATCTTCGGTGGACCGTGGCAGGCGCACCGAGGAACGCTGCGAACCCTTCCAGGCGTCGAACAGCTCGTTCATCGCCGCCGAAGCGGTCTTCCACTGGATCTGCTCCGGGCGCTTGCCGGCCAGCTCTTCAGCCTGTTCGACGATGGCTTCGCGGGCAGCGAGCTGTTCCGCGCGAGCTTCGTCGTTGGCCTTGCGCTGTTCGCTGGTCAATGCCTCGACGGCTACGCGGGCATTCTCGAGGCGCGTTTCCAGCGCCGGGATGTCGCCGACCATATGGCGTTCGGCAACGGTGGCCGAGAGCGCCTGCACAGCCTTGCTGAGCTCGCCGGCCGGGGCCTTGGCAACGACGCGCTGCTCCAGGAGCATCAGCTGCGAGAGCGCGTCGTCGTATTTGCGCACGAAGTAGCCCAGGGCTTCGTCCTGGGTTGCGTCGGGGTATTGGCCCACTGGGAATTCGGCGCCGTCAATGATCACGAAGACGTGGCCGTCCTCGGTCACACGGGCGAACTTTGCCGCTTCGTCGAGGGGAGTGGTATGTGCGACGCTTGGCGCTACAACCGGCTTTGCGGCAGGCTTCTGGGCCTGTGGCAATGGGGTCTTCTGGCTGTCGTCGGATTGCTGACTGGTGGTCACCGCTGAAACTCTTTCACTTTACGAGCACTTGCTTTAGCCAACTCTACCTGTGACCTCCGCTTCTTAGTAAGCCGACGTGCACAGGTTTCTCGGGTTTCGGGCTATAAGATGGGTAGGTAGCCCAATTTGCACTAAGGAGTTTCATGGCACGCAAGGCCTCACTATCAGGTTTCCCGGAATGGCTTCCCGCCGAACGGGCAGTTGAACAGCATGTGCTCGATACCTTGCGCCACGTCTTCGAACTGCATGGATTCGCCAACATCGAGACCCGTGCGGTGGAAACCCGAGCGCAACTTCTGCGCAAGGGCGAAATCGACAAGGAAGTCTACGGACTGTCACGGCTGGCCGCGGAGGATGAGAAGAACGATCCCAACGCGTTGGCCCTGCACTTCGACCTCACCGTGCCTTTCGCACGCTACGTGGTGGAGAACGCAGGCCACCTGGCCTTCCCCTTCCGCCGCTACCAGATGCAGAAGGTCTGGCGTGGCGAACGCCCGCAGGATGGCCGCTTCCGCGAATTCACCCAGGCCGACATCGATGTCGTGGGCGATGGCACCTTGCCCTTCAGCTACGACGTGGAGCTGGCGCTGACCATTGCCGACGCGCTCTCCGCCCTGCCGATCGGTGATTTCCGCCTGCGGGTGAATAACCGCAAGCTGGCCGAGGGCTTCTACCGCGGCCTGGGCCTGGAAGATCCGGATGCAGTCCTGCGCGCCATCGACAAGCTGGAAAAGATCGGCGATGATGCCGTCGCCAAGATCCTGGTCGAAGAAGTCGGCGCCACCGCGCAGCAGGCCGCCGCCGCCCTGGCCCTGGCCAAGATCCGCACCATGGACACGTCCTTCGTGGAGCAGGTCCGCGCACTGGGCGTCAGCCACGAACTGCTGGATACCGGCTTGGATGAGCTCTCGCAGGTCATCGATGCCGCATCCAAGCGCGCACCGGGCAAGGTCATGGCCGATTTGTCCATCGCCCGCGGGCTGGACTACTACACCGGCACCGTGTACGAAACCGTGCTGGTGGGCCACGAATCCCTGGGTTCGATCTGCTCGGGCGGGCGCTACGAATCGCTGGCTTCCAAGGGCAAGAAGAACTACCCGGGTGTGGGCTTGTCCATCGGCGTCACCCGCCTGGTCTCGCGCATCCTTGCAGAAGAGTCCGTGTCCGCAAGCCGTTCGGTGCCTTCGGTGGTATATGTCACCTTGGCCAACGACGAGTCCTGGCACGAAGCGCAGGATGTAGCCTCGCAGCTGCGCGAGCGCGGCATCGCCTGCGAGGTAGCAGCCAGCGCGGAGAAGTTCGGCAAGCAGATCAAATTCGCTGATCGACGCGGGATTCCGTTCGTCTGGTTCACCCATGCCGATGGCGCCCACGAGGTCAAGGACATCCGTTCCGGCGAGCAGGTCGCCGCGGATCCGTCCACCTGGATGCCGGCCGAAGCGGACCTGAAGATCGCCGTCAGCTAGTTCTCGGGCTCCATCGCCCGCCCGCGCACCAATCACGGTGCACTAAACTTCATGGGAAGAAACTTTCCCAACCGACCGAAAGGATCGTAGTGCTACGCACTCATCAGCTGGGCGTCTTGAACGCCGAGCACATTGGACAGCAGGTCACACTCACCGGTTGGGTCGCGCGTCGCCGCGACCACGGTGGTGTCGCCTTCCTGGATTTGCGTGATGCTTCGGGCGTGGCCCAGGTCGTCGTGCGCGATGAAGAGGACTTCCATCCGCTGCGCAATGAGTTCGTGCTGCAGATTCTCGGCACCGTCGAGCGCCGCCCGGAGGGCAACGAGAACCCGAATCTGCCTACCGGGCAGATCGAGGTCATCGCTGAGACCGTGACCGTGCTGAACACCGCGGCCCCGCTGCCATTCCAGGTCGACGAGCACGTCGAGGTCGGCGAGGAAGCGCGCCTGCGCCACCGCTACCTGGACCTGCGCCGCCCGACCCCGGCCCGCAACATCCGCCTGCGCTCCGAGGCCAACCGCGTGGCACGCAACCTGCTGCACGACCAGGGCTACATCGAGATCGAAACCCCGACGCTGACCCGCTCCACCCCGGAAGGCGCCCGCGACTTCGTCGTGCCGGCCCGACTGACCCCGGGCAGCTGGTACGCCTTGCCCCAGTCCCCGCAGCTGTTCAAGCAGCTGCTGCAGGTCGGCGGCTTCGAGAAGTACTACCAGATCGCCCGCTGCTACCGCGATGAGGACTTCCGCGCGGACCGCCAGCCGGAGTTCACCCAGCTGGACATCGAAGCATCGTTCGTCGAGGAAGATGACATCATCGAGCTCGGCGAAAAGTTGGTCACCGAACTGTGGAACCTGATCGACGTGCAGGTCCCGACCCCGATCCGCCGCATGGCGTACTCGGAGGCCATGGCCAAGTACGGTTCGGACAAGCCGGATCTGCGCTTCGGCCTGGAACTGACCGAAATGACCGAGTACTTCGCGAACACCTCCTTCAAGGTCTTCCAGTCCGAGTACGTCGGCGCCGTGGTCATGCCTGGCGGCGCATCGCAACCGCGCCGCACCCTGGATGCCTGGCAGGAATTCGCCAAGCAGCGCGGTGCCAAGGGACTTGCCTACGTGCTGATCAAGGAAGATGGCGAGCTGGCTGGCCCAGTGGCCAAGAACCTGTCCGAGGAAGAGAAGGCCGGACTGGCCGCAGCTACCGGCGCAGCCGCCGGAGACTGCATCTTCTTCTCCGCCGGCAAGAAGAACGAATCCCGTGCACTGCTCGGTTCGGTCCGTGTCGAGATCGGCCACCGCACCGGCCTGATCAAGGAAGGCGACTGGGCCTTCGTCTGGATCGTCGACGCACCGATGTTCGAAGCTGCCTCCGACGCTGTCGCCTCGGGTGACGTGGCCGTGGGCGCTGGCGCTTGGACCGCTGTGCACCACGCGTTCACCAGCCCCAAGCCGGAGTTCATGGACACCTTCGACACTGATCCTGCATCGGCCCTGTCCTACGCCTACGACATTGTCTGCAACGGCAACGAAATCGGCGGCGGTTCGATCCGTATCCACCAGCGCGACGTCCAGGAACGCGTCTTCAAGCTCATGGGCGTAACCCAGGAGCAGGCTGACACCCAGTTCGGCTTCCTGCTCGAGGGCTTCAAATACGGCGCCCCACCGCATGGCGGCATCGCCCTGGGTTGGGACCGCGTGCTGCAGCTGCTGACCAACTCGGAGTCCATCCGCGACGTGATCGCCTTCCCGAAGACCGGTGGCGGTTTCGATCCGCTGACCGCGGCTCCTGCGCCAATCACCCCGCAGCAGCGCAAGGAAGCCGGCATCGACTTCAAGCCTGAGAAGAAGAAGGCCGAAGAGACCGAAGCCAAGGCCGAAGCCAAGTAGGTTCACGCAGCTTCGTAACGCCGGATGGAACGCTTGAATGCGTTCCATCCGGCTTCTTTTTAACCTGGAATTAGCTCTTTTGGTGGACTATGAGTATTTTTAATACTAGGTTTGTTTTTGACTTAGTTTGCAGAACCAGTTCTCACGACCACTTTGGAGCGATACGTGCCAGCAGAAGAACCACACGATATCATCGAACGTTACCCAGAAGCGGACCAGGAATGGGCTAAAACCTTTTTCGCTTCAATGGTGTGGAACGACCTCACCAATGCGCAGGTGGCGCTCGAACTGGACCGCACCCTGAGCATGGTTCGCGATAGCGGGCAGCGGGCCGAGGAACTCTTTGGCCATTCGGGCGAATATGGTGCGACGCGGGCTCAATGTCTATTGACGCCAGAGCAGCGCGCGGACGCGGAACTTCCCGTCGAATCAAGTACTGCGCTATTGGCGGTTGTTGGGATGCTTGTTGGCCTGCTGTGCACTGGATTTGGAATCTGGATCGGGTTCCGCGATGGGTGGACCTCGAGTTCGTGGCACTACTGGCAGCTTTCTGCTCTAACTGCCGGGGCAGGGATCGCACTATCGGGATACCTGTGGTGGTTTAACCGATTGAAGGGGAAATTCGGCCTGTCCTGGATACTGGGACCGGTAGGTATCCTCGTGTCGGTTGGAGCTGCCGCTCTAATCGTGCAGATAGGAGGAAGCAATAATCTGCTGCCCCTGCCAAATTGGTTAGCTCCAATTCTTGGCGCAGGGCTGGTGGTTGCTTGCTTCTATCTGATGCCTGCCTATAAAGCGCAGAAAGCCGCTGGCGGGCAACAAATCCTTCTCGGCACCGACGAGTGGTTCGCGGAAACCACCAGACTGCTGCGCGGACGCTACGGCATGAGTCACAAGGAAGCCAATGAGTCGCTGAGTACTGCGCGAGAACATCTCGATGATGCGGCGACCCGAGGCGAAAAAGCTGACCCAAACCTTGAATTCGGAACGCCCAATGAATTCGTGATTGGGCTGGCAGTGAACACCGAAAAGGCGCTCAAGCGTCGTTGGCTTCTACGCCGCATGGCCACCTTGACCGTAGTCGCTTTATTCGCGGTCGGCGCGGTCGCTGGCCTGATGGATCCAGCGCGAAATGGCGGGGATATTTTCTTTGGGGTCGCAGTGCTGGTGTTTGCCGCGGTGAGCGTTTACGAGCTGCGTCCGGCTGACCGCAAGGCCTACGTCCAAGAGAAGCTCAAGGAACGAGCAGCCAATGCCCGGGCACTGCAGGAGCGCGACGATGACTAAGCCCGAAGGCTTTCCGGGTAGCTGGCAACGCGCCATGTTGCCGATGCTCTTACTCGCCGAACTCTCGGCTGGCCAGGCCCACGGTTATGCACTGGCGAAATCCCTGCAGGAACGCGGTTTCGGGCCGATCAAGGGAGCCACGCTCTACCCCGCATTGGCCAAACTCGAGGCCTCGGGTTTTGTTGAAACCCGCTGGGAAGAAGGCCAAGGTGGCCCGGGGCGAAAGGTCTACGAACTCTCCGCCACCGGACGGGTGGAACTAGCCGAGCAACGAGCCAGCTTCGACCAACTGACCCAACTGGTACAGAGCACCGGCCGCTAGGGGAGGTCTGCCGAGTCTACGATCATCGTGAACGGTCCGGTATTCGTTAGCGAGACATTCATCATCGCGCCAAATACACCGGTCTGAACGCTCGCACCCAATTCGCGCAGGTGCTCCACGAAGTAGTCGTACAACGGTTCGCTGATAGGACCGGGCGCCGCATTGGACCAGGATGGGCGGCGGCCCTTGCGCACCGAACCGTACAGGGTGAACTGGCTGATCACTAGCAGTGGTGCATTCACCCCGGCTGCGGAGGTTTCATCCTCCATGATCCGCAGCTGCCAGATCTTTTCGGCCACCTTGCGTGCGATCGCCTGATCATCCTCATGGGTCACCCCAAGTAGGATCACCAAACCGGGGGAGTCGAGCTGGCCGGTAATCTGCCCTTCAACCTCAACATGGGCGGTGGAAGCGACCTGGACGACAGCGCGCATATGGCGGACCTTTCAAAAGACGGTGGGGCTTCCAGAATATCGGTAGGCTTAGGGGGTGAGCGATTTGTTCGATTCCCTGTCCGATGAGCCACGCGATGCGCGTGAGCCCCAAGTCAACCGGCCCCGTCCGCCACTGGCGGTGCGCATGCGCCCGAAGACCTTGGATGAGCTCGTCGGCCAACAACACCTGCTAGGCCCGGGTTCACCCTTGCGACAGCTGGCCGAAAACCCTGAAACCGGGTTGGCTGGACCTGCCAGTGTGATCCTCTATGGCCCTCCGGGAATTGGCAAAACCACCATCGCGCACGTGATCGCCCGCGCCACCGACCGTAAATTCGTGGAACTTTCGGCCATCACCGCCGGTGTCAAAGATGTCCGGCGAGTCATCGAACAGGCCAAGGATGACCGCGATCTGCGCGGGATTACCACCGTGCTCTTCCTCGACGAGATCCACCGCTTCAACAAGGCCCAGCAGGACGCACTGCTGCCCGGCGTGGAAAACCGTGTCGTCGTCCTGGTAGCTGCGACGACGGAGAATCCCTCCTTCTCGGTGATCTCGCCGCTGCTTTCGCGCTCTTTGCTGCTGACCTTGCGTCCGCTGACCGACGGCGACCTGTCCACCTTGCTCGAGCGCGCTGTGGCCGACGAGCGGGGTTTCGACGGCCAGGTGCTCCTCAAGGAGGAGCAGCGCGACGCCATTGTCCGCCTGGCCCAGGGCGATGCCCGACGCTCGCTGACCGTGCTGGAAGCAGCCGGCGCGGTGGCTTGGAACGCCGCGGGCGCCGGCATCGATCCGCCGGTGCTGATTACGGACGACCATGTGCAGCTGGCCATGGACCAGGCGGTCCAGCGCTACGACAAGGATGGCGACCAGCACTACGACATCATCTCCGCGTTCATCAAGTCCATTCGTGGCTCTGATGTGGACGCGGCCCTGCATTACCTGGCGCGCATGCTCTCTGCGGGGGAGGACCCCCGCTTCATTGCCCGCCGCCTGATGATCTCGGCCTCGGAGGATATCGGCATGGCCGATCCCACCGCACTTCCCGTTGCCGTAGCAGCCGCTCAATCGGTGCAGCTCACCGGCATGCCGGAAGCACGGATCATGCTCGGGCAGGCAACGGTTCATCTGGCTACGGCCCCGAAGTCCAACGCTTCATACAATGCGATCAACGCCGCCCTGGCCGACGTATCCGAAGGCAAGGGTTCGCTGGTTCCCGACCACCTGCGTGACGCGCACTATCCCGGCGCCAAGCAGCTGGGCCATGGCGTGGGCTACATCTACGCCCATGATGCTCCGCACTCCATCGCAACCCAGCAGTACCTGCCCGATGATCTGGTGGGCACCGACTACTACACGCCGACCAATAACGGTGCGGAAAAAACCATAGGGTCCCGCCTGTCCCGTTTGCGTGAAATCATCCGGGGCAAGGATCCGCAGCGCTCCAAGGGCAAGCGCTGATTGTGCGCTAAGCCTCAGCGAAAGCTGCTGCCGTTTCGTGTAAACTTGATCTTTGGCTGGCAAGCCTTGTCCCGCATTCGAGTCATCGAGCGTGGAGGCAGGGTTGAAGTGAAGCAGGGACGCGACGCCCACACACTCTCCCACCTGGAGGCCAGTAGATACCGTCGCTAATCGAAAGGGACACATTATGGCTAACGCCCGTGCCCGCCGCACCGTACGCCTTTCGCGTGCGCTCGGCCTTGCATTGACTCCAAAAGCTGAAAAGTACATGGAGCGCCGTCCATACGGTCCAGGCCAGCACGGCCGCGCCCGTAAGAAGCAGGACAGCGACTACGCAGTACGTCTGCGCGAAAAGCAGCGTTTGCGTGCCCAGTACGGCATCCGCGAAGCTCAGATGCTGAGCGCCTTCAAGGAAGCTAAGCGCCTCGGCGGCGAAACCGGCGGTAACCTGCTGGCTCTGCTCGAGTCCCGTCTGGATGCCCTGGTTCTGCGTGCAGGCTTCGCCCGCACCATCCAGCAGGCCCGCCAGATGGTTGTTCACCGCCACATCCTGGTCAACGGCCAGCGTGTAGACCGTCCGTCCTTCAAGGTACAGCCGGGTCAGCTGATCCACGTACACGAGAAGAGCGAGAAGATGGTTCCATTCCAGATGGCTGCAGCAGGTGAGCACTCGAAGGTGCTGCCAGCCGCTCCTGCTTACCTGGACGTAAAGCTGGAAGCCCTCCAGGCTACCTTCGTGCGCACCCCAGAGCGCACCGAAATCCCAGTGACCTGCGAAGAGAACCTCGTGGTCGAGTACTACGCACGCTAAATCCGTGCGCTAGTTCCAAGCCCGCAACCGGAAACGGTTGCGGGCTTGTCGCTTAACTACCTATCTGGGCTCTGACTTCGATAAGGTGGACTGGCACCAAAAACCCAAAGCAGAAGAGGAAGCACATGTCGGGTTCGGATATTGCAGGGCTCATCGCCGCCGGCGCGTTTGTTGTACTAGTTGTGCTGCTGGCAGTGCCGATCATGAAGTTGGGCAAGGTGTTCGACGAGCTGCGCAAATCGATCAAGGACCTGGCCGACGGCACCACTCCGCTGATCGGCGAAGTCGCCAACACCGTGGCGACCACCAACGACCAGCTCAAGAAGGTCGATGCCATCACCAGCAACGTTTCTGACACCACCGCCAATGTGTCCGCGCTGTCCTCGCTGGTAGCAGCCACCGTTGGCAAACCGCTGATCAAGGTTGCCGCGTTCACCGAAGGCGTGAAGGTCGCGATGAACACCAAGCCAAGCGGCAAGGCTCGCCGCAGCCGCTAAGCAAGCAACGCTGTTTGATCGAACACGTATCGGCGCGCTGAATAGGATACGGCCAACTGGTGGCCGCCAAGGAGACTAGAATGAAAAAGCTCTTGTGGGTTTCGATTGGAGTGGGCGTTGGCGTGCTCGCGTCCAAGAAATACGCTGAAGTTTCATCCGGGGCGGCGCTAAACCGCCAGGTCGGCAAGTACACCGACCGCGTCTCGGAATATTGGGAAGCCTTCCGCCAAGGAATGAGCTCCCGCGAAGAAGAATTACGTTCCGCCTTGGGCGTGGACGCCGCTAAGTGAAGGGATCATCCGTAACACGATGAAAACGCAGGAAATTGCCCGTCGTTGGGTCGACTTTTTCGTCTCGAAGGGCCATACGGCGGTACCTAGTGCCTCGCTGGTCTCGGCCGACCCTTCGCTGTTGTTCACGGTGGCCGGCATGGTCCCGTTCATCCCTTACCTCACCGCGCGCGAAGAGCCCCCGTACTCCCGTGCGACCTCCGTGCAGAAGTGCATCCGCACCGGCGATATCGAAGAAGTGGGCAAGACCGCGCGTCACGGCACCTTCTTCCAGATGTGCGGCAACTTCTCCTTCGGCGACTACTTCAAGAACGAAGCCATCCACTTCGCCTGGGAGCTGCTGACCAGCTCCGTCGAAGACGGCGGCTACGGCCTGGACAAGGAACGCCTGTGGGTCACCGTCTACGAAGACGGAGACGAGAAGGACCTTGAAGCCCGCCGCATCTGGGAAGAAGAGATCGGCATGCCTACCGAGCGCGTTGTAGGCACCGGCAAGGAAGACAACTACTGGAATACCGGCCAGCCCGGCCCCGGCGGTCCATGCTCCGAGATCTACTACGACCGCGGCCCCGCCTACGGTGTCGAGGGCGGCCCAGCGGTCGACGAGACCCGCTACGTGGAAATCTGGAACCTCGTGTTCATGCAGTACCGACTCTCCGCGGTACGTTCCAAGACCGACTTCGATGTGGCCGGCGAACTGCCCAAGCGCAACATCGATACCGGCCTGGGCCTGGAACGACTAGCCATGATCCTGCAGGGCGTCGAGAACATGTACGAGACCGACCAGGTCCGTCCGGTGCTCGACAAGGCCGCCGAGCTTGCCGGCGTCACCTACACCTCCACAGAGGATCCAGCCGACCCGAACCACGCCACCGACGTGCGCCTGCGCATGATCGCGGACCACATCCGCTCCTCGCTGATGCTGATCTCCGACCAGGTCACCCCGGGCAATGAAGGTCGCGGCTATGTGCTGCGCCGGCTGATCCGCCGCGCCGTGCGCGCAATGCGCCTGATGGGCGTGGACACCGAGGTGCTCCCTGAGCTGCTCCCGGTATCGCGCGACGCCATGAAGGGCGTCTACCCCGAGGTGGAGGCCGATTTCGAGCGCATTGCCCGCATCGCCTACGCCGAAGAGCGCGCTTTCCGCCGCACCATCGCTTCGGGCACCACCCGCCTGGACGAGGCACTGGGCCACGCCAAGGAGGAAGGCAAGAACCTCTCCGGCGATGACGCCTTCACCCTGCACGACACCTTCGGCTTCCCGATCGACCTCACCTTGGAGATCGCCGCCGAAGCAGGCCTGTCCGTAGACGAGTCGCGTTTCCGCGAACTGATGAACGAGCAGCGCACCCGCGCCCAGAAGGACGCCAAGGCCAAGAAGGCCGGCCACGCCGACCTGTCGGTGTACACCCAGCTGGCCGAGGCCGGCAACGTGCACTTCACCGGCTATGACACCCTCGAAGGCGAATCCTCCATCCGCGGCATCATCCGCGATGGCCAGGTTGTGCCATTCGCCGAGCAGGGCCAGGAAATCGACCTGGTGCTCAACGAAACCCCGTTCTATGCCGAGTCCGGCGGCCAGGCAGGCGACAGCGGCCTGATCACCGGCGACGGCTTCGTGCTGGAAGTCACCGACGTGCAGGCCCCGGTCAAGGGCCTGAACGTGCACAAGGTCATCGTGCGCGAAGGCGAATTGCCAGCCGAAGCACTGGTTCGCACCCAGGTCGACGCGGTGCGCCGCCGCTCCGGCGAGCAGGCGCACTCCGCCACCCACCTGGTGCACGCCGCGCTGCGCGAGCTGCTTGGCCCAACGGCCACCCAGGCCGGTTCCTTCAACAAGGCCGGCTACCTGCGCTTCGACTTCTCCTGGGCCGAGGCGCTCTCCGCCGCGGCACGCAGCGAAGTCGAGGAGGTAGTGAACCTGGCCATCGCCTCGAACTACCAGGTCGTCACCAATGAGATGGCGCTGTCCGAGGCGAAGAAGCTGGGCGCCATGAGCCTGTTCGGGGAGAAGTACTCCAACGACGTGCGCGTGGTCGAGATGAACGGCGACTGGTCGCGCGAGCTGTGCGGCGGTACCCACGTGGACACCACCGCGCGCATCGGCCAGCTGACCTTGCTCTCGGAGGCTTCGGTCGGTTCGGGCAATCGCCGCGTCGAGGCCCTGGTCGGCATGGAAGCCTTCCGCCACGGAGCTGCCGAGCGCGCCCTGGTATCCGAGCTCTCGGGCCTGTTCCGCGTTCCATCCAGCCAGGTGTCCGAGCGCGTCAACGACACCGTTGCCAAGCTGAAGGCCGCCGAGAAGCAGATCGCCGAGCTCAAGAGCCAGGCAATGCTGGCCCAGTCCGCAGCGCTGCTGCAGAAGGTCGCCACCATCGGCAACACCCGACTGCTGGCCCACAACGCCGGGCAGATCGACTCGGCTGACGCCCTGCGCACCATGGCACTGGACCTGCGCGCCAAGCTGGGTTCCGAAGCCGCAGTCATCGTGCTGATCGGCGTGGCCAACGGCCGCCCGCTGGTGCTGGCTGTGACCAACGACGAGGCCCGCGCCAACGGCTTCAAGGCCGGCGCGCTGGTGCGCACCGCTACCGGTGTGCTCGGCGGCGGAGGCGGCGGCAAGGACGATATGGCACAGGGCGGTGGCCAGGACGCATCGAAGATCGATGACGCACTGGCTGCAATCCAGGCGGCACTGGCCAATGGCTAATGCCGCTCTCGGGGTCGACGTGGGCCTGGCCCGCGTCGGCGTCGCCGCATCTGATCCCTCCGGAATCCTCGCCACTCCGGTGATGACTCTGCGCCGGGATGCGAAGAAGAACTCGGATCTGCGGATGCTTCTGCGCATCATTGCCGATCGCGGCGTCACCGAGGTATTCATCGGGGAGCCGAAATCACTGGCTGGCAACGCGACCGAATCCACTAAAATGGCACGTGACTACGCGATTGCCTTGGCCCAGGAAGCTGCAAGCGCTAATATCGAGCTTGAGGTTTTCATGGTCGACGAACGCCTGAGCACCGTGAACGCGCATCGCTCGTTGCACGCCTCGGGCAAGAAGATGGAAGATCACCGCAAGGTGGTCGACCAGGTCGCGGCCACTGAGATCTTGCAGCAAGTGCTGGAAATGCGACGCAACAATGTGCGCGTACAAGCCAGCCGGATTGTGCTGCGCTAGCCCACAACCGCTAGGGCACCACAAAGACCCGAGAGATGAGAGTTGATGCGAGAAGAAGCCCGCCATGAACGGCAACGCGAAACGCATCGCGCGCTATACGAACGCTTTGCCGCCGGCACTGGCTTGCCGATCGAACAACCCTCAGAACCGGAACTGACCGGCACCGGGCATTACCGCCCATCGCTGGCGGCGGCCGAGGACAGCTGGCAGGAGCCCGCAGACCACGAAGCCCCGGACGGGGAAGGAACCGACACCAGGTTCCTCCCCGCCCAGGCAGCCGCCGCCTCCGATGCGCCAGCATTTGCCGGGCACGAAGATGCCGCCCAGCACTACTCGCACGAGCCCGAAGCCGCGCAGCAGGCCGCGGTGCTCAGCGGCGATCCCCACGATGACCAAGTTGCCCAGGCCGCCGCCGGCAAGGCCCAGCGGCGCAAGCGCACCAAGCGCAAGCGCAACCTGGTCATGCTGGCCACCGTGCTGATCTTCGCACTGGTGGTCACCGGCTCGGTCTACTTCGTCAAGTCCGTGCTCAAGCAGTTCAACCCGGACGACTATCCAGGCCCAGGCGGCGCCGCGGTGGAATTCACCGTGGAAGATGGCTGGGGCTTGAAGATCATTTCGCGCAAGCTCGAGGAGCTCGATGTCGTCTCCAGCGACGGCCTGTTCACCGACGCCGTCGCGGACTCCGAAGCGCAGAGCAAGCTGATCCACCCCGGCACCTACCTGCTCAAGAAGCAGATGCCAGCGGCCGACGCGGCAGATATCCTCGTGAACCAGCGTCCGGACAAGGTCTTCTACATCGGGCTGAAGGCCAATATGCGCCTGGACGCGGCGATCAAGGAGATTGCCAAGGGCTCGGGCCTGGCGGAAAAGGATCTGCAGGAGCTGGCCAAGAAGCCGCAGCAATTCGGCCTGCCTGCCTCGGTGCCGAGCCTCGAAGGCTGGCTGCACCCGGGGGAGTACCGCTTCCCGCTGAACGCCGACGCCGAAGAAGTCCTGGGCGAACTGGTCAAGGCCACCAAGGCTTCCCTGGAGCAGGCCGGCATCACCGACCTCGAAGAGGGCTACCGCACCCTGAAGGTCGCCTCGATCCTGCAGGCCGAGGCACGCACCCCGGACTACGCCACGGTCGCCGGCGCGATCGAGAACCGCCTGGACCCGGGCAACCGCGAAACCCACGGGCTGCTGCAGGTCGACTCCTCGGTGATCTACGGGCTGGACCGCTACTCACTGCAGTTCAGCGCCCAGGAGAAGCAGGACGCGTCGAACAAGTACAACACTTATGTGCACACTGGCCTGCCGCCAACCCCCTTGGGCTCGCCGGCGAATTCTGCGATTGAGGCTGCTGCCCATCCGGAAAGCAACGGCTACTACTACTGGGTGACGGTCAACATCGAAACCGGTGAAACCAAGTTCGCCTCGACCTACGCTGAGCACCGGCAGAACCAGGCGGAATTCCGCGCCTGGTGCAACCAGAATCCAGGAGTCTGCTAGCGCGGATTCCCGTGCTTGCCAGTCGCGCTGTTGCCGCTGTGCGGGCAGCCACAAGCAGAAAGTCCATGAAGCCATGAAGCAGGCAGCCGTTCTCGGCCACCCCATCAGCCACTCCAAGTCGCCGGTGCTGCACCGCGCCGCCTACCAGCTGCTCGGCGTGCCGATCAGCTACAGCGCGATCGATCTGGAACCGGGGGATGCTGCCGGGCACGCGGCCGAGCTGCGCGCAGGAAACTGGGCGGGCTGCTCGGTCACCATGCCGCTGAAGGATGCGTTCGTGCCGCAGATGGATGATCTGTCCGCCCGCGTGCAACGCCTTGGTGCGCTGAACACCGTGGTGGTCCGCGAAGACGGCACCCTCTACGGGGAAAACACCGACATCGACGGCCTGGTCCAGGCCCTGGCGGATTTCGGGCTCGCCCGCAGCGCGCAAGCGATGGTCCTGGGTTCGGGCAACACCGCGCTGGCCGCCATCGAGGCCGCCGCAGAAGTCGGCGCCCGGCAGCTGACGCTGGTGGTGCGCGCAGCCTCCCGTGCCACCCGCGCTGTCGAATTGGCCCGCGAGCTCGGGATGGAAACGTCCGTCCACGAGATTTCGGGCATCGGCCAGGAGCTGGCCGCCACGCTCAACGAGATTCCGCTGGTCTTCTCCACCCTGCCGCCGCACGCGGCCGATGACTGGGTGCCGGCGATCGGCGCAGGCACCGGAATCCTGCTGGATGTCGCCTACGATCCGTGGCCTTCGGCCTTGGCCCAGGCCTGGCAGGGAACCGTGATCAGCGGGCTGCATATGCTGGTGCACCAGGCGGTGGAACAAGTGCGGCTCTTCAGCGCCGGTGCATGGGAGGAATCGCGTCGCATGGACGTCACAAATGCGATGTATGACTCTTTGGGTCTGGCCCGACACCAGTAATCAGTTCGTGCCATGGCAAAATAGATGACATGTTGCGTTGGTTGACCGCGGGCGAATCGCATGGCCCGGCACTTGTTGGAATTCTCGAAGGACTACCCGCCGGAGTATCGGTGGATAGCGAAGCAGTGCGAGAGGCACTGGCGCGCCGACGCCTCGGCTATGGCCGCGGCGCGCGCATGAAGTTTGAAAAGGACCAGGTCACCTTCCTTGGCGGTGTCCGCCATGGCAAGACCCAGGGCGGCCCGGTAGCCATTGAAATCGGCAACACCGAATGGCCCAAGTGGGAACGCGTGATGAACGCGGATCCGGTGGACCTGGATGAACTGGCCTCGATGGCGCGCAATGCGCCACTGACCCGGCCGCGTCCGGGGCACGCCGATTTCACCGGCATGCAGAAGTACGGCTTCGAGGACGCCCGCCCGATCCTGGAGCGCGCCAGCGCCCGCGAGACCGCGGCCCGTGTCGCCTTGGGCACCGTGGCTTCCCGTTTCCTGAACGACTTGGGCATCCAGCTCGTTTCGCACACCACCGCCGTCGGCTCCGTGGCTGCCCCAGCCGATGCGCCGCTTCCCACGGCCACCGACGTTGCGGCGCTGGATAACGACCCGCTGCGCTGCTTCCACCAGGAAACCAGCGAGGCGATGGTCGCCGAAGTCGATGACGCGCACAAGGCAGGGGAGACCCTGGGCGGCGTCGTCGAGGTCCTGGCCTACAACCTGCCTCCGGGCATCGGCTCCTACGTGCACTGGGACCGTCGCCTGGACGCGCGCCTGGCCGCGGCCCTGATGGGCATCCAGGCAATCAAGGGCGTGGAGGTCGGCGACGGCTTCGCCACGGCCGCCCGCCGCGGCTCGGCCGCCCACGACGAGATCGTGCACGCCGAAGACGGCAGCATCAAGCGCGACTCGAACCGCGCCGGCGGCATCGAGGGCGGCATGAGCATCGGCGAGGTGCTGCGCGTGCGCGCCGGCATGAAGCCGATCGCCACCGTGCCCCGCGCCCTTCGCACCGTGGACACCGCCACCGGCGAGGACACCACCGCGCACCACCAGCGTTCGGATGTCTGTGCGGTGCCGGCAGCCGGCGTCGTGGCAGAAGCAATGGTCGCCCTGGTGCTCGCCCAGTCCCTGCTGGAGAAGTTCGGCGGCGACTCGGTGGCCGAAACCAAGCGCAATATCGAGTCCTACCTGGCGAACATCCCGGGCAACCTGGGTTCGACCGGCGTCTAGGAAGCGCGCTTCAATGATCTACCTCATTGGTCCGATGGCCAGTGGCAAGTCCACCGTGGGCAAGTCACTGGCCACGGCCCTTTCTACGAGCTTTGCGGATTCGGACGCGGCCATCGTCGCCCACCACGGAACCATCGCGCAGATCTTCGCCGAGCACGGCGAGGCGCATTTCCGCGACTTGGAAGTCCAGGCGCTGTGCCGGCTGCGCACCGGCGTGGTCGCCACCGGGGGAGGCGCAGTGCTGCGCGAAGAGAACCAGCAGCTGCTTTCGCGCGGGACGGTGATCTACCTGGAGCTGGGTGAACAGGCCGCCGCCGAGCGCATCAAGGGCGACGGGCACCGCCCGCTGCTGGCTGGTGACCAAGCCCTCAACAGCTGGATCTCCGTTTACGAAAAACGCCGCCCCATCTACGAAATGCTCGCTGACGTGCACGTTCTGGTGGATGGAAAGTCCGTTCCGCAAATTATCGACGAGCTTTTGCCGCAGCTGGAAGCGCTGTGATTAGCCTCACGAGATGCAACTTCTGGCCGAACGCACGCGTACGCTGGAAAAATCACCACCATCAGGAGGAACTAGACTGATGCCTATCGCACCGACCACTCTGAAGGTCACCGGAAGCACCCCAGGGGAGTCATACCCTGTCATGGTCGGCAACGGCCTGCTGGGCCACTTGCCCGAACTGCTTGGCCCCGCGGTCAAGAAGGTCCTGGTCATCCACCCGCGGGCCCTGCGCGCCACCGGCGACGTCGTGCGCGACGAGCTGGCGAAGTCCGGCCTGGAAGCATTGACCGCAGAGATTCCGGACGCCGAAGAGGGCAAGCACATCCAAGTCGCCTCCTTCTGCTGGGAAGTGCTGGGCAAGAACGATTTCACCCGTTCCGATGCCGTGATCTCCGTGGGCGGCGGCGCCGTCACCGACGTCGCAGGTTTCGTCGCAGCCACCTGGCTACGCGGCGTGAAGGTCATCCATATCCCTACCTCGCTGCTGGCCATGGTCGACGCTGCCGTGGGCGGCAAGACCGGGATCAACACCGCCGAAGGCAAGAACCTGGTTGGCGCATTCCATCCGCCAGCAGGCGTGCTCGCCGATCTGGACGCGCTGGCCACTTTGCCGAAGAACGAGCTGGTGACCGGCATGGCCGAGATCGTCAAGTGCGGATTCATCGCCGACGAGCGCATCCTGGAACTGATCGAAGAAGATCCGGCCGATGCCATCGATCCGGCCAGCGACCGCTTGCGCGAACTGGTCGAGCGCACCATCGCCGTGAAGGTCGACGTGGTTTCCCGCGACATGAAGGAAGCCGGCGACCGCGAATTCCTGAACTACGGCCACACCCTGGCCCACGCCATCGAGCTGTCCGAACGCTACCAGATGCGCCATGGTGCCGCCGTGTCCATCGGGCTGGCCTTCGCCGCCGAATTGGGCCGCTCGGTAGGGTACACCTCCGACGCGGTGGCCGATCGCCACGTCGCGATCCTCAAGTCCCTTGGCCTGCCGACCACCTACCGCAATGACCGCTGGGCTGCACTGCTCGATGGCATGAAGCGCGACAAGAAGGCCCGCGGCAGCCAGCTGCGCTTCGTCGTGCTGGAAGAAATCGGCAAGCCGCGCATCTACGAAGTCCCCGATAACTCGCTGCTCTTCGCCGCCTACCAGGAAATCGGGGAGTAACTACATGGTCGACTACACCGCATACGCCATTGACGTCGCATCGGTAAACCGCGAAGGTGTCGGCACCGCCGTAGAGGGCGTGCTGATCGACCCCCAAACGCTGAAGCCCTACATCGCCGACGAGGCCGCGGCCGAGCAGCAGCTGCTGGTCGGTTCCCCTACCGACCAGGTCATGGTGCTGCTGGCGCGTGGCGAGCTGGTGAAAGCCGGCGAGCTGATCGCTGAATCGCGTTTCGTGGATCCAACCAACGCCCACCTGCGCGTGCTGGACACCGAGCTGACCCGCATGCAGGGCGACTTCGATCGCGCGATCAACCGACTGCGCAAGCTGGCCGAGGAATTCGCCGGCACCGCATACGAGCCGCTGATCCACCACCACGCTGGCCTGTCCTTCTTCGCGAAGGGCGATTTCAAGGCGGCGGCAACCCGTTTCCGCAAGGCCCTGGATCTGCGCATCGCGCTGGACGACGACGCGTACCTGGTCAACGCCGCAAGCACCTGCATGCAAATTGCCGAGGAGCGCGCCGCGCAGTAATGCGCGCCACCGTGTGAAACCCTTTGTACCGCATGGTGCGTAGGGTAAACTTGGAGATGGATTTTTGATAATGCCGGCGCTAGCTGGCGAAAATAGAGGATTGAGGAACCGTGGCGGATACAACTGACATCAAGAATGGACAGGTCATCAAGATCGATGGCCAGCTTTGGACCATCATTGACTTCCAGCACGTCAAGCCAGGCAAGGGCGGCGCATTCGTTCGCACCAAGATGCGCAACGTCATGTCCGGGAAGGTCTTGGACAAGACCTACAACGCTGGCACCAAGATCGAGCTGGCCACCGTTGACCGCCGCGACTACCAGTACCTCTACCAGGATGGTGAAGACTACGTCTTCATGAACCTGGAAGATTACGACCAGATCACCGTGTCCGGCACCACCGTTGGCGATGCAGCAGGCTTCCTGCTGGAGAACCAGGAACTGACCATCGCCATGTACGATGGCAGCCCGCTGTACCTGGAACTGCCAGCTTCGGTCATCCTGGAAATCACCTACACCGAGCCAGGCCTGCAGGGCGACCGCTCGTCGGCTGGCACCAAGCCGGCAACCCTGGAAACCGGCAAGGAAATCCAGGTTCCGCTGTTCGTTGAGCAGAACACCAAGGTCAAGGTCGACACCCGCACCGGCGACTACCTGGGTCGTGTCAACTAGTGAGAGCCCGCGCCAAAGCCCGTCGCCGAGCTCTTGAGTTCCTGTTCGAAGCCGAAGCCCGCGATGTCAATCCGCTGGCCGTAGCCATCGCACGACGGGAAAACTCGGATATCGTACTCAACGAGTACTCGCTGACGATCATCGAAGGCGTTACCGCACACCTGGACCGCATTGACGAAGTTCTCGAGAGCTACGTCAAGGACTGGACCATCGAGCGCATGCCAGCGGTTGACCGCAGCGCACTGCGCATCGGCGTGTGGGAGCTGCTTTACAACGATGACGTTCCCGATGCAGTAGCCGTGGCTGAAGCCGTGGTGAACGTCCGGGAATTGTCCACCGATGAATCGCCGGAGTTCGTCAATGGCGTTTTGGGTCGCATCCAGAGCGTCAAGGACACCCTGGTCGACTAATTCGATCCTCATCATTCCGAGCCCGGGCCGGAACCCCTTTCATGGGGTTCCGGCCCGGGCTTTTTTGCGTTAAGCCGTTGCCTGTCGCGGCTCGGCCCCGGGCAGGATCACGGCGAAGCAGGCGGAGCGGGCTACCTGCACGGCGACCTGCTGGCCACGGGCTCGAATGCCGGGGGCTGGATGCTTTGCTGCTGTCCAGGCGCTCGGTCCTGCCATCCACGCTCGGACTGCTTGTCCTGCCGCACCATCCGGGTGAAGGGAGCGGGTCTGGCGTACCTGGATCTCCCGGGCTGATCCGGCGGGCTGGAACTCGGGTCCGCCGGGATCCGAGTTCGACGGAGCGGCGCAAATCCTGCACGAGCAGTACGCGCGGCATAGCGGGCCTGCAGATCTGCTGCGCGAATGCCTTGCCCGGGCGTGCGGGCCGATCATGCACGAGGAATCCCGGGCCCACGCCACTTCGCGGGTGTGTCGATCGCAACACATCTGCGCGCGGGGCCAAGGCCAAGCGCAGGGATCTGCGTGGTTCTGCCGGACGCACGAAGCCGCCGGCCGATCGCTGTGACCGATCCCATGCCCTATTCAGTGTCATGCATAGGTTTCCGCTAGGGAATCAGCTCCCGCTCGTGATAATTTGAGTTAGCAATATTCCTTTAAATCCCGTCCCGTGAGGCGGAGAAGGGAGAGGTGCACAGCATGAATGAAAATTCAGTGCCAGATGCTGCCCGCACGGTATTAACCGGCGACGACATCGAACGTGTACTCACTCGCGTAGCCTTCGAGATCATCGAGGCCAATAAGGGCACCGACGACCTGGTGCTCCTGGGCATTCCCAGCCGGGGTTTCCCGCTGGCACAGCGGCTGGCAGCGCGAATCGCGGCTACCGCCCCGGGCAACCTGGACCCGGCATCCCTGGTAGGCCAGCTCGACATCACCATGTACCGTGATGATCTGCGCCACTCCACTACCCGCACCCCGTCGCCGACGCGCCTGCCAGCAGGCGGCATCGAAGGCAAGGTCGTGGTCCTGGTTGACGACGTCCTGTACTCCGGACGCACCATCCGCGCCGCCCTGGATGCCCTGGCAGACTGGGGCCGCCCCCGCATCGTGCGGCTGGCCGTCCTGGTTGACCGCGGGCATCGGGAACTGCCGATCCGCGCCGATCATGTGGGCAAGAACCTGCCGACAGCGAAAAGCGAAAAGGTGCGCGTGCACCTGGCGGAAATCGATGGGAAAAACGAAGTCGTGATCGAGGGCGCCGCGTGAAACACCTGCTATCCACCGCGGACCTGACCCGCGAAGAAGCCATCGCCATCCTTGATATTGCCGAAGAGATGCGCGAGTCCTCGACCCGTGCCATCAAGAAGCTTCCGGCCCTGCGCGGTCGCACCGTGGTGAACCTCTTCTTCGAGGACTCCACCCGCACCCGGATTTCCTTCGAGGCCGCCGCCAAGCGATTGAGCGCGGACGTCATCAATTTCTCGGCCAAGGGCTCGAGCGTTTCCAAGGGCGAGTCCCTGAAGGATACCGCCCAGACCCTGTTGGCCATTGGCGCCGACGCAGTGGTCATCCGCCACCCGGATTCCGGCGCCCCGGCCCGGCTAGCGGCCACGGACTGGATTGGCCTGCCCATCGTCAATGCAGGCGACGGCACGCACGAGCATCCCACCCAGGCGCTGCTGGACGCATTCACCCTGCGCCGCCAGGTGGCATTGCGCGATGGCACCAGCCCGGCAGGCCGCGGCCTGGACGGACTGAAGGTCGCGATCGTCGGGGATATCCTGCATTCGCGCGTGGCCCGCTCCAACCTGTGGCTGCTGAACACCCTCGGTGCCGAAGTGACGATGGTGGCCCCTCCGACCCTGCTGCCTTTCGGCGCCGGCTCCTGGCCCTGCGCCATCAGCTACGACCTGGACGCAGTGATCGCCTCGGGCGTTGACGCGCTGATGATGCTGCGCGTGCAGGGCGAGCGGATGAACGCCGCCTACTTCCCGAACCCCCGCGAATACTCGCGCTACTGGGGACTGGACGATGCGCGCCTGGCGCAATTGGACGCCTCGGGCGCCGAAACCCTGATCATGCACCCGGGCCCGATGAACCGCGGCCTGGAAATCTCCTCGGCTGCCGCGGATTCGCCGCGCTCCACCGTGCTCGACCAGGTCACCAATGGCGTGGCCGTGCGCATGGCCAGCCTCTACATGCTCCTCTCCGGCGACCTGATCTGAAGGAAGAACCCATGAACTACTTGATCCAGCAGGCCTCCATCCTCGGCGGCGAACCGGTCGACGTGCTGATTGCCGACGGCAAGATCGCCCAGCTGGGCAGCATTGCTGCCGCCGGTGATGCCCAGGTCATCGACGCGCGGAATCTCGTGCTCCTGCCCGGGCTCGTCGACACCCACACGCACCTGCGCGAACCAGGCCGCGAAGACGCCGAAACCGTGGAAACCGGTTCGCAGGCAGCGGCCCGCGGCGGCTACACCGCCGTGCACGCCATGGCCAACTCCACCCCGGTAGCCGATACCGCCGGCGTCGTCGAGCAGGTCTACGAATTGGGCCGCAAGGCAGGCTGGGTGGATGTCCGCCCGGTCGGCGCGGTGACCGTCGGGTTGGCCGGCAAGCAGCTGAGCGAAATCGGCGCAATGGCCGACTCCCGTGCCCAGGTGAAGATGTTCTCCGATGACGGCATCTGCGTCTGGGACCCGCTGCTGATGCGCCGCGCCCTGGAATACGTGAAAGCCTTTGACGGGGTCATCGCCCAGCACGCCCAGGAACCGCGCCTGACCGAAGGCGCCCAGATGAACGAGGGCGAAGTCTCCGCCATCCTGGGCATGCCCGGCTGGCCAGCGGTCGCCGAGGAATCGATCATCGCCCGCGATGTGCTCTTGGCCGAGCACGTCGGCGCCCGCCTGCACGTGTGCCACGTGTCCACGGCCGGCTCGGTGGAGATCATCCGCTGGGCCAAGGCCCGCGGCATCCAGGTCACCGCGGAGGTCACCCCGCACCACCTGCTGCTCACCGATGAGAAGGTCCGCACCTACGACCCGGTCTTCAAGGTCAACCCGCCGCTGCGCCGCGAAGAAGACGTGATGGCGCTGCGCGCGGGCGTTGCCGACGGCACCATCGACGTGATCGGCACCGACCACGCCCCGCACCCCTCCGAGGCCAAGGACTGCGAGTGGGGCGCGGCCGCCATGGGCATGACCGGCCTGGAGACCGCGCTGTCCATCGTGCAGCACACGCTGGTGGACACCGGGCTGATGGGCTGGGCGGGCGTGGCCCGCATTACCTCGCAGGTGCCCGCGCAGATCGGCCGCGTTGCCGACCAGGGCCGACCGATCGCCATCGGCGAGCCTGCCAACCTGGTGCTGGTCGATCCGGCAGCCCGCTGGATCGTCGACCCGGCCGCCATGGCCACCAAGGGGCGCAACTCGCCGTTCGCCGGCATGGAGCTGCCAGGATCGGTGCGCGCCACCTTCTTCCACGGCCATGCCACCGTGCTCGATGGCCAGCTGGCTACCCCGAGGACGGCCAATGCCTGAGGGAGCCCTGACCCCGTTGATCTGGACGATTGTCGCGATCGTCGCAGGCGTGGGCCTGATCCTTTTCGGCTGGCGGAACCTCAAGGCCCGGCAGTCAGCGATTCCCGAGCCCTTCGAGGACTTCGCCGATGAGGTGGAGCACCATTTCGCAGGCATGTACGTGGTCACCACCCGGTTCGACGACTGGCTGGCCCGCATCGCGGTCCATGAGCTCGGGGTGCGCACCAACGCCACCTTGGAACTGGGACGCGAAGGGCTGCACCTGATCCGTTCCGGAGCGCGCGACGTGCACATCCCGTGGGAGCACTACGAGGACGTGAAGCGCAGCAACGGGATGATCGGCAAGGTCGTGGAGAAGAACGGCCTGATCGTCATCACCTGGAACAAGGACGGCTTCACCTTCGACACCGGATTCCGTCCCCGCTACCACGAGGACACCCCAAAGATCTATCAGTTGCTGGCGTCGCACAACGACGTAAGCCGAGCAGGAGACAAATAAGTGAATTCCCTGAGCAACCTACCAGCCGTGTTGGTACTTGAAGATGGCCGCATCTTCCGCGGGCGCAGCTATGGCGCCGTGGGCACCACCCTGGGTGAAGCAGTGTTCACCACCGGCATGACCGGCTACCAGGAAACCCTGACTGACCCGTCCTACGCGCACCAGATCATCGTGCAGACCTTCCCGCACATCGGCAACACCGGCGTGAACTCGCAAGATCCGGAATCCACCCGCATGTGGGCTGCCGGCTACGTGGTGCGCGACGCCGCCCGCCGGCCAAGCAACTGGCGCAGCGAGCGCACCCTTGATGCAGATCTGGTCGAGTACGGCATCGTGGGCATCCAGGGCGTGGACACCCGCGCGCTGACCCGCCACCTGCGCGACGCCGGCGCGATGAAGTCCGGCATCTTCTCCGGCGATGACGCCGCGAAGACCGACGCCGAGCTGGTGGCCCTGGTCAAGGCGCAGCCGTCGATGGCCGGCCGCAACATCTCCGCCGAGGTTTCGGTGGACGCCGCCTACATCGTCGAGCCAGCGGACCACGGCTACGATGGCGAGGCCAAGCACACCGTGGCCGCGATCGACCTGGGCATGAAGTCGATGACCCCGCACCGCCTGGCCGAGCGCGGCCTGCGCGTGCACGTGCTGCCGTACAACGCCACCCTGGAAGATATCAAGGCCACCGGCGCTAACGGCGTGTTCTTCTCCAACGGCCCCGGCGACCCTGCCACCGCCACCGCCCAGGTGGAACTAGTCCGTTCGGTGCTCGATGCCGGCATCCCGTACTTCGGCATCTGCTTCGGCAACCAGATCCTGGGCCGCGCGCTGGGCTTCGACACCTACAAGCTGCGCTTCGGCCACCGCGGAATCAACCAGCCGGTGATGGACAAGGCCACCGGCCGCGTGGAAATCACCAGCCAGAACCACGGCTTCGCCGTCGACGCGCCCATCGAGGGCGCCGTCACCGCTCCGGTCGAACGCTTCGGCAAGGTCGAAGTCTCGCACTATTCGCTGAACGACCACGTGGTCGAAGGCCTGAGCTGCCTGGACATCCCGGCCTTCTCCGTGCAGTACCACCCAGAGGCAGCATCCGGCCCCCACGATGCCGCCTACCTCTTTGACCGCTTCATGACCGCGTTGGATTCCGCCGCAGAAAAGGACAGCAAGTAATGCCTAAGCGCACCGATCTGAAATCAGTTCTCGTTATCGGTTCGGGTCCGATCGTCATCGGCCAGGCCGCTGAGTTCGACTACTCCGGCACCCAGGCACTGCGTGTGCTCAAGGAGGAAGGCCTGCGGGTCATCCTGGTCAACTCCAACCCGGCCACCATCATGACCGACCCGGAATTCGCCGACGCCACCTACGTGGAGCCGATCACCCCCGAGGTCGTCGAGAAAATCATCGCCAAGGAACGCCCGGATGCGATCCTGCCGACCCTGGGCGGCCAGACCGCGCTGAACACCGCCATCGCCCTGGACAAGTCCGGTGCCTTGGAGAAGTACGACGTCGAGCTGATCGGCGCGAACATCGAAGCCATCGAGCTGGGCGAGGACCGCGAGAAGTTCAAGGGCGTCGTGGAGCGCTGCGGCGCCGAATCGGCCCGCTCGGTCATCGTGCACACCCTGGACGAGGCCTTTGCCGCCGTCGAGGAGCTGAACTACCCGGTAGTCGTGCGCCCGTCGTTCACCATGGGCGGCTTGGGTTCGGGCATGGCCTACAACCCGGAGGACCTGCGCCGCATCGCGGGCGCCGGCCTGCAGTACTCGCCAACCACCGAGGTGCTCCTTGAGGAGTCCATCCTGGGCTGGAAGGAATACGAGCTGGAGATGATGCGCGACAAGAACGACAACGTCGTGGTCGTTTGCTCCATCGAGAACTTCGATCCGGTCGGCGTGCACACCGGCGACTCGATCACCGTCGCCCCGGCCATGACCCTGACCGACCGCGAATACCAGAAGCTGCGCGACATCTCGATCGCGGTCATCCGCGAAGTCGGCGTGGACACCGGCGGCTGCAACATCCAGTTCGCCATCGAGCCTGACACCGGCCGCGTCGTGGTCATCGAGATGAACCCGCGCGTCTCGCGCTCCTCGGCACTGGCTTCCAAGGCCACCGGCTTCGCGATCGCGAAGATCGCCACCAAGCTGGCCGTGGGCTACACCCTGGATGAGATCCCGAACGACATCACCCAGAAGACCCCGGCTTCCTTCGAACCGGCCCTGGACTACGTGGTCGTGAAGGTCCCGCGCTTCGCCTTCGAGAAGTTCCCGGCAGCGGACAAGACCCTGACCACCACCATGAAGTCGGTCGGCGAAGCGATGGCCCTGGGCCGCAACTTCACCGAAGCGCTGCAAAAGGCGCTGCGCTCCCTGGAGCAGAAGGGCTCCGAGCTGTCCTTCGAGCCGATCCCGGAATCCGAGCACGAGGCCGTGCTGGCCTCGATCGTCAAGGGTTCGACCGAGCGCCTGTCGCTGGTCCAGCGCCTGCTGTTCTCCGGCGTGTCCCTCGAGAAGCTGTTCGAGACCACTGCGATCGACCCTTGGTACCTGGACCAGCTGCAGCTGATCAACGAGGTCGCGCAGCTGGTGGCCGCGAACAAGCACCTGCCGGAGCACGTGCTGCGCGAAGCCAAGCGCCACGGCTTCTCCGATGTCCAGCTCGCCCAGCTCACCGGCAAGGCCGAATCGGTCATCCGCGGCATCCGCCATGCCCTGGGCGTGCGCCCGGTCTACAAGACCGTGGACACCTGCGCCGCCGAATTCGAGGCCTTCACCCCGTACATGTACTCCTCGTACGACGAAGAGACCGAGCTGGCGCGCCACGAGAAGAAGTCGGTCATCATCCTGGGCTCGGGCCCGAACCGCATCGGCCAGGGCATCGAGTTCGACTACTCCTGCGTCCACGCGGTGATGGCGCTGCGCGCCGAGGGCTACGAGACCGTCATGGTCAACTGCAACCCCGAGACCGTCTCCACCGATTACGACATCTCCGACCGCCTCTACTTCGAGCCGCTGACCTTGGAAGATGTCCTGGAGGTCATCCACGCTGAAGAGGAAACCGGCGGCGTGCTGGGCGTGTTCGTCCAGCTTGGCGGCCAGACTCCGCTGAAGCTCGCCGCCGAGCTGAAGGCTGCCGGCGTGCCGATCCTGGGCACCTCGCCCGAGGCCATCGACCTGGCCGAGCACCGCGGCGCCTTCCAGCAGGTACTGGATAACGCCGGGCTGGTAGCGCCGAAGAACGGCACCGCGGTGTCCTTCGCCGATGCCAAGACCATCGCCGACTCCATCGGCTACCCGGTACTGGTTCGCCCTTCCTACGTGCTGGGCGGACGCGGCATGGAGATCGTGTACGACGAGGCCAACCTCGAGCGCTACATCACCAACGCGACCGAAATCACCGTGGACCACCCGGTACTGGTGGACCGCTTCCTGGAAGACGCCATCGAGATCGATGTCGACGCCCTGTTCGACGGCACCGACCTGTACGTCGGCGGCATCATGGAGCACATCGAGGAAGCCGGCATCCACTCCGGGGACTCGGCCTGCACCCTGCCTCCGATCACCCTGGGCGCCGACGTGCGCGACCGCGTTGCCGCGGCAACCCGTGCGATCGCCGAAGGCGTGGGCGTGCGTGGCCTGATCAACATCCAGTTCGCCCTGGCCAGCGACATCCTGTACGTGATCGAAGCGAATCCGCGTGCATCGCGCACCGTGCCATTCACCTCGAAGGCTACCGGCGTGCAGCTGTCCAAGGTCGCCGCATTGATCGGCGTGGGCCGTACCCTGGCCGAAATGCGCGGCAGCTACCTGCCAGCATCCGGCGATGGCGCGCACCTGCCTGAATCGGCGGCGATCGCCGTCAAGGAAGCAGTCATGCCGTTCGCCCGCTTCCGCACCCCGGAGGGCAAGGTCGTCGACTCGCTGCTCGGCCCAGAAATGCGTTCCACCGGCGAAGTCATGGGCATCGACAAGTACTTCGACACCGCTTTCGCCAAGTCGCAGGCCGCAGCGAACAACCCGCTGCCAACCGGCGGCAAGGTCTTCGTCTCGGTCACCAACCGCGACAAGCGCTCGATCGTCCTGCCGGTCAAGCACCTTGCTGACCAGGGCTTCGAGATCATCTCCACCGGCGGCACCGCGGAAGTGCTGCGCCGCAACGGCATCCCGACCCAGGTGGTCGGCAAGCTGCACGAAGGCGGGGAGTCCATTGTCGATTTGATCGTAGCCGGCCAGATCGGCCTGATCCTGAACACCCCGTCGGGCTCGGATGCACGTGGCGATGGCTACGAAATCCGCGCCGCCGCGACGTCTGTCGGCACCCCGGTCATCACCACCGTGGCGGAGTTCAACGCTTCGGTCCAGGCGATCGATGCCCTGCGCGAGTACGAGTGGGATGTCACCAGCTTGCAGGTGCACGACGCCAACCTGAACGCAGCGCGCAATGCCTGAGCCGATCCCATTCGGTCAGCGGCTTCGTTCAGCTATGCAGGCTTCCGGCCCGCTGTGCGTGGGGATCGATCCCCACCCGGTGCTGCTGGAAGCCTGGGGGCTGGAGAATACGGCCGAGGGCGTGCGATCTTTCTCACTGACCGTCGTGGAAGCGATGGCCGGTGCGGCGGCAATCCTCAAGCCCCAGGTGGCTCTGTACGAGCGTTTCGGGTCCAAGGGATTTGCCGCGTTGGAAGAAACCTTGAGTGCTGCGAAGTCCGCTGGACTGCTCACGCTGGCCGACGCCAAGCGCGGGGATATCGGTTCGACCATGGCAGCGTATGCGACCGCATGGCTCGATGATGCTTCTCCGCTGGCTGCAGATGCTGTGACTTTGAGCCCGTACCTGGGTTATGAATCGCTGCGTCCGGCATTGGATTTGGCTGCTGGAACCGGCAGGGGAGTGTTCGTTCTCGGACTGACTTCCAACCCCGAGGGGCCATCGGTACAGCACGTAGGCGGGGAAAACTCGGTTGCTAAATCAATTATTGACCAAGTCACTGCGGATAATGCATACGCAGGAGATTTAGGACATGTCGGGCTGGTTGTCGGTGCGACCATCGGGGATGCACCGTCCAAGCTCGGAATCGATCTGGCAGCTTCCAAGGCTCCGCTGCTCACACCAGGGCTCGGCGCCCAGGGTGCCACGGCAGCGGATATTGCCAAGTCATTCGCCTCAAGCTACGGCCAGGTACTGGGCACGAGCAGCAGGGACATCCTCAAAGAGGGGCCGAGTAAGGCCGCTCTCAGGGAAAAAGCCCTGCGGGTTAGGGACGAATTGCTGGCAGCTCGCTAGCAAAAAATTCGAATAAGTGACATAGGCGCGTTGTGGCTATTAGAGTTTCTAGTAGCCACAACGCGTTTAGTCTTGCAAAAGCAGCGTTAGCTCGCTATGTTTCTCAACATAAGCCTTAGTCCACTACAACTGAAGGATGGCTGAACGATGGTACTGCGAGAACTCTCTGACGAAGATCGTATCCGCGCCCGCGCCAAGGCACTCGCCGCACGCACTCGTCGTGCAGAAATCAAGGCCGAGTTCAGTGCCGGCAAAATTTCCATCACCGAGGTACTAGACTTGGTATACGAAGATGAAGCCGTGGGACGCATGCGTGTCATGGACCTTCTGGAATCGGTACCGGGCGTAGGTGAAGTACGCGCGGCAAATTTGCTGGAGCGACTTGGCATTTCCCCTTCCCGCCGTCTGCGCGGACTGGGACGCAAGCAGCGCACCGCAATCACCGAGCACTTCAAGCAAAGCCCGCCAAAAACGAAAGTGTAGTCAATGACCGCTGCGTCGGTAACTGTTCTAGCCGGCCCCACGGCAGTAGGCAAGGGCACCGTCTCTACCTACATCCGCGATAACTATCCAGATGTCTGGCTTTCGGTGTCCGCAACGACCCGCAACGCCCGGCCAGGGGAGCAGGATGGAGTCCACTACTTCTTCGTGGGCCCCGAACGTTTCCAATCCCTGGTCGAGGAAGGCCAGATGCTGGAATGGGCTGTTGTCCATGGCCAGAACAGCTACGGCACGATTCGATCGACGGTTGAAGATGCAGTGGCAGATGGCAAGAAGGTTCTGCTGGAAATCGATCTGCAAGGTGCGAGGCAGGTCAAGGAGTCGATGCCCGAGGCAAAATTCGTCTTCTTGGCACCGCCATCATGGGAGGAATTGGTGCGCCGCCTTGTGGGACGCGGCACTGAAACGGCCGAGGAACAGCAGCGCCGCCTAGAAACCGCTAAACTAGAACTTGCAGCGGAATCTGAATTCGACGTGACCATCGTCAACGACGATGTCGCACGTGCCGCCGAAGAGCTTGTAGCCCTCATGGGGCTAAAGAACGACAAATAGGGAGTCCTGTGTCCAACCCAGAGGGAATCATTAACCCATCGATCGACTCGTTGCTTGAGACCAACGACTCGAAGTACGCCATTGTGCTGAACTCGGCCAAGCGTGCACGCCAGATCAACGCCTACTACGCGCAGCTGAACGAAGGCCTGTTCGAGTACGTAGGCCCACTGGTGGAAACCAAGCTGAACGAGAAGCCGCTGACCATCGCCTTGCGCGAGCTGGACGATAACCTGCTGAAGGTAACCGCAGCCGAGGTCATCGAAGACTAATCGAAAAGTCGGCGCCCCTGAGCGGGCGCCTTCTTTTTCGTTAAGCTCCTTTTTCTCCCGCACCCACCTCATTGCCGCACCGAATCCTCGAGGAAGTACTTCGTGAAGCGAATTGTCCTAGGCGTTTCCGCTGGTATCGCCGCCTACAAGTCCGTACTCCTGCTGCGCTTGCTGCGCGAAGCCGGGCACCACGTCGACGTGATCCCCACCCGGAACGTCGCCAACTTCGTGGGCAACGCCACCTGGGAGGCCTTGTCCGGAAATCCTGTCACCTCGAACGTGTTCGACGCGGTGGATTCGGTCAATCACGTGCGCCTGGGCCAGCAGGCCGATCTGGTGATGGTCGTGCCGGCCACCGCGGACGTCTTAGCCAAGGCCGCTGCGGGATTGGCTGACGACCTGCTCACCGGAACCCTGCTGGCCACGCGGGCGCCGGTAGTGATGGCCCCGGCCATGCACACCGAAATGTGGCAGCATCCGGCCACTGCCGCGAATGTGCAAACCCTGCGGGATCGCGGCGTGCGGGTGATCGAACCCGCCTCCGGGCGGCTGACCGGCAAGGACTCGGGGCCGGGCCGGCTTCCAGAACCCGATGAAATTTTCGCCGCAATCCAGGACCTGCTCGCCGAACCGGTGCTGGCCGGAGCCAAGGTACTGATCACCGCCGGCGGCACCCGTGAACCGCTGGACCCGGTGCGCTTCCTGGGTAACCGCTCCTCGGGCCGCCAGGGTGTCGCGCTGGCACAGGCCGCCCGAGATGCCGGGGCCGAGGTCACGCTGATCGCCACCCATCTGGAAGTGCCCGCGCCGCATGGCGTACGGCTGGTGCACGCCTCCAGCGCACTGGAGCTGCGCGAGGCGGTCTTCGACTGCGCCGAGGGCCAAGACGTGCTGATCATGAATGCCGCGGTCGCCGATTTCCGCCCGGCAAGAATCGAGAACTCGAAGATCAAGAAGCGCGATGAGCATTCGGCTCCGGTCATCGAACTGGTGCGCAACCCGGACATCCTCGCCGAGCTGGTCGCCGCGCGCGGACAGAATCCGCAACTGCCGCCGTTCATTGTCGGTTTTGCCGCCGAGACCGGCGATGAGCAGGGGACCGTGCTGGAGTACGGCCAGGCCAAGCTGAACCGCAAGGGCTGCGAAATGCTCGTGGTCAACGAGGTGGGCGCATCCCTGACCTTCGGGCAGGAAACCAATAGCATCCAGGTTCTTTTCGCCGATGGCGCCGACTCGGTGCAGGCTTCGGGCAGCAAGCTCGAGGTGGCCCGCGTGGTCATCGAACAGATTTCGAATGCAACAAAAAGTCATGCAGCTGTAACAAAGTGAGTGGCGCCATACGGTGCTTGTTCACGAAACGTACCAGATCTGCTTACCGGTCCCAGAGACCAGATAGAGTTATACGGTGACTTCAACAACCCCTGAACTTCGTCTTTTCACCTCGGAATCCGTGACCGAGGGCCACCCGGACAAGATTTGCGACCAGATTTCCGACGCGATCCTCGACGCCATGCTGGCGCAGGATCCGGACTCGAAGGTCGCCGTCGAGACCCTGACCACCACCGGGCTGGTGCACGTTGCCGGCGAGGTGACCACCAATGGCTACGTGGAGATCCCGGAGATCGTCCGCAAGACCATCCTGGATATCGGCTACGACTCCTCGGCCAACGGCTTCGACGGTGCGCGCTGCGGCGTGTCCGTGTCGATCGGCCAGCAGTCCCAGGAGATCCACGACGGCGTCTTCAACTCGCTGGAGTCGCGCGAAGGCACGGCCAAGGATCCCCGCGACATGCAGGGTGCCGGCGACCAGGGCCTGATGTTCGGCTACGCCTCGGATGAGACCGACTCGCTGATGCCGACCCCGATTTTCCTGGCGCACCGCCTGTCCGAGCGCCTGACCCAGGTCCGCAAGAACGGCCGCATGCCGCTGCTGCGCCCGGATGGCAAGACCCAGGTCACCATTGGCTACGACGGCGACAAGCCGGTCTCCGTGGACACCGTGGTTGTCTCCAGCCAGCACGCCGCCGAATACGAGCTGGCGACCCTGAAGGCCGACCTGCATGAAGAGGTTGTGACCCCGATCCTGGAGCGTTCGGGCCTGGACATCTCGAACACCAAGATCATCCTGAACCCATCGGGCCCGTTCATCATCGGCGGCCCGGTCGGCGATGCCGGGCTGACCGGCCGCAAGATCATCGTGGACACCTACGGCGGCTTCGCCCGCCACGGCGGAGGCGCCTTCTCGGGCAAGGACCCTTCGAAGGTCGACCGCTCGGCTGCCTACGCGATGCGCTGGGTGGCCAAGAACGTGGTCGCCGCCGGCCTGGCACGCCGTGCCGAGGTCCAGGTGGCCTACGCGATCGGCGTGGCCCGTCCGGTGGGCCTGTATGTGGAGACCTTCGGCACCGAAACCGTTGATCCGGCCAAGATCACCAAGGCCATCAACGAGGTATTCGACCTGCGCCCGCTGGGCATCATCGAAGACCTGGACTTGAAGCGCCCGATCTACCGCAAGACCGCTGCCCACGGCCACTTCGGCCGCGAGGACAACGACTTCACCTGGGAGAAGCTGGACCGCGTCGAGGCCCTGCGCAGCTGGTTCAACGCCTAGGACCTGAGCGTGCAGCAAGACGCCCTCATCTCAGCACCCGAGCCGGCCCGCCTCAAGCGGGTTGCCCGGGTGCTGATTGATTCTTCCGTCCCGCACCTGGACCGCTTCTTCGATTACGAGATTCCTCCCTCGATGGCCCAGGATGCCGTGGCGGGGGTGCGCGTGAAGGTGCCCTTCGGGCCGCAGCTGCTCTCCGGATTCATCGTCGCGGTGCTCGAGGACCACGCCCCGGAGATGAAACTGCGGCCGCTGGCCAAGCTGGTCAGCACCCAGGTGGCGCTGTACCCGGAAATCGTGGCCGCCGCGCAGGAGATCGCGACCCGCTATGCCGGAACCCTGTGGGATGTGGTGCGTCTTGCGGTGCCCGCCCGCGCGGCCAAGGTCGAAAAAGAGGAATTGGCCACCGTCGCGCCGTTGCTGCCCGACGCCCCGAACCAGCTCTCCCGCTACGAGCACGGCGCCCAAGCGCTTGACGCCTGGGGAAGCGGCGAAACCCTGCGCGCCGTTGCCACCTGGGTGCCGAATTTCCACGGTGCCTGGCCAGGGTTCTTGATGGATGCGGCCCGTCCGGTGCTTGAGCGCGGCAAGCGCGTGCTGCTGATCGTGCCCGACGCGCGCGACCTGCGGCTGCTGGGTGGCTATCTCGATGAGCACTTCGGCGCCGAATCCTATGCGCGGCTGCAGGCCGACGACGGGCCGACTCCGCGCTACCGCAACTTCCTGCGTGCCATCGGAGGGCATGTGCAGATCGTCATCGGCACCCGTTCGGCGGCGCTATGCCACGTGCCCGGGCTGGAACTGATGATCGTGTGGCAGGACGCGGACCAATCGCACCGCGAACAGCGCGCACCCTACCAGCACAGCCGCGAGGTGGCGTTGCTGCGCAGCCAGCAAGCAGGCATCTCCCTGCTGATCGCATCGCCATCGCGCTCGGTCGAAGCCCAGCGCCTGGTGGCGACCGGCTGGGCCACCGAACTGAAGGTTCCCCGCGACCTGTTGCGTGCGCAAACCGCCCGCATTGTGGCCACCACAAACGATTTCGAGCTCGAGCGCGACCCGGTGCTCGCCCGGGCCCGCATCCCTTCGCTGGCCTGGCGGGAAGCTACCAGGGCGCTGGAATCCGGCCCGGTGCTGGTGCAAGTGGCGCGCACCGGGTTTATGCCGGCGCTGGCCTGCCAGGACTGCCGGACCCCGGCGCGCTGCACTGCCTGCCAAGGCCCGCTGCACATCGCCGGCAAAGGCTCGCATGTGGCTTGCCGCTGGTGCGGCGAGCAGTACCACGACTACCGGTGCGTGCACTGCGCCTCACCGAGGATCCGGGCCGCCAGCATCGGCGCCGACCGCACCGCCGAAGAACTCGGGCTGGCCTTCCCTAAGGTCAGCGTTATTTCTTCCACCGGAGCAAAACCCGTGGACAAGATTCCCGGCAAACCGGCGCTGGTGGTCGCTACGCCAGGGGTCGAACCATTTGCCGAATCCGGCTACGCCGCGGTGCTGCTGCTCGATGCCGACAAGATGATGACCCACGATTCGCTGCGCAACCCCGAAGAAGTCATCTCCCGCTGGTTCACCGCTGCTTCCATGGCGCGTGCCGACGGGGTAGTGGTGCTCACCGGCAATCCGAGCCCCGCCGGGGCCGCGCTGGTGCGCTATGACCCGGCGAGCTTTGCCGAACGCGAATTGGCCGAGCGCCGCGAGGTGGGGTTGCCTCCGGCAGTGCGCAGCGCAGTGATTTCGGGCCTGGGCGCCGAACGGCTGGTCGCGAACCTGGATCCGCAGACCCGGCAGTGCGTGCAAATCCACGGCCCGACGGTGATAGACGGGCCCCCGGCCCAGCACCGCTACGTGCTCTTCTTCTCCTACTCCGACGGGCCGGCGGTGACCATGGCCCTGCGCCAGCTGCGCGCGAGCATGTCCGCGGCCAAGGACCCGGTCGTGAATATCGCTATCGACCCGGACGACGCGCTCTAGGAGCCCGCCGCGGGATCCTCGGCCTGGCCGGTTGCCAGCAGCTGCAGGAAGCCATCGATGGCGGCGGCGGTTTCGGGAGCCTTCTCGTAGTGGATCAGATGCCCGACGTTCTCGAGCATGACCAGTTGGGCGTTGGCGAAGCTGGCCCGCAGCGCCTCCTGCGTCTGCGCGGTGCCCAGTTCGTCTTGCAGGCCGCCGACCATCAGCGTCGGCAAGCTCAGCGCAGGGGAGTAGTCCCCGACCGTTGCGCTGACCGAGGCGCGGTACGACTGGGCCAAGGTGGCCCGCGAGTGGAAGCCGCCGAAGTAGGCGCGGTGCTGCTCGCGCACGTAGCGGCGGATTTCCGGGTCCCTGCTCTTGGTCATCACCAGGCTCATGGCATCGCTGAACAGCTTGGAACGCAGCAGCGGTTCGCCGATGCGGGCCGGAAGCTTGGCGCACACCTCGTAGTAGCCGCTGGTGAGCTTGGCCAGCAGCGCCTGGTCGGACTCCAACGCCGGCTCGGAGATCGGGTTGAGCAATACCAGCGAGGCAAAGCCGCGGACGGTGGCCAGCTTGGCGGCCACGATCGAGCCGAAGGAATGCCCCAGCAGGTGCACGGAGGATTCCAGCTGCAGCTCTTCGGCCAGCTGATTGAGCACCGCAGCGTACCCCTCGACGTCATGGGGCAGATCCGCCATCGAGGTCGAAGTGCCAAAGCCGGGAAGATCGGGAACGATCACCGTGTAGTGCTCCAGGTGCGAGACGATGCGCGCCAGCCCGTGGTGGTCTCCGCGGAAACCATGCACGGCGTAGATCACCCCGCGGGAGGGCTGCTGGGCCGGGTGGGTGTAGACCCGGATTTCTGCACCGTTCAAATGATGGGTGGTCACTAGCTGCTGTCGTGGGGCCATGGCTTTAACCCTACCCGTCCAGCAGCGCCAGGGCGGTGCCTTCGTCGATCACCAGATCGGTGATCAGCCCGCCTTTGAGCGCACCGCGCACGGCCTGGAGCTTGCCGCGGCCGGCGACCACGCAGAAACGGGTCGGCACCTTGCGAAGGGCATCGAGGTTCGGGCCGGTGGAGCGGGCATTAAGCGAAATGTTCGAGCTGTTCCCGTCCTTGTCGAAGAACACCGTGGCCACGTCGCCGACCACGCCGATCTCGTTGAGCTCTTGGGTTTCCGCCTTGGTCAGGTAGCCGCCGCGGTAGACCTGCGAAGCCACGGCGGAGCCGGCCGAGCCCAGGGAGAATACCGCGAGACTCATCTCCTTCTGCACCTGCAGTACCCGGCGGATCGATGTTTCCTTCCACATTGCGTCGCGGGTGGAGGCCCGGTCGAAGAAGGCCGGGACCGGGAACTGCTCGGTGCGGGCGGTGAAGGCTTGGCCGAAACGCGTGAGGATGTCGCTGGCATAGCGCACGCCGCTGGTCACCGGATTAGCCGCTCCATTGAGCTGCACGATCTTCGTGTCATGGGTCGGGTGGGAGCCCAGCGCCGTGGACACCGACTGCATGGTCGATCCCCAGGCAACACCCACCGTCATCGAGGAGGAAACCATGCCGCCGAGCAGGTAGGCCGCGTGCGCAGAGACCCGGGCCAGCAGCTCGGAGTCATCCATGTTGCCATCGGTGGGTACGACGTTGAAGCTGATCCCGTAGTGCTCGGAGAGCTGGTTTCCCAGCAGCGCCGACATGTTGGCGCTGGGGGAGATGCTGATCGAAACCATGCCGGTGCGCTTGGCGTGGGTGAGTAACCGGGAGACCGTGGACCGCGAGGTGCCCAGCTCCTTGGCGATCACTTCCATCTTCATATCCTGAAGGTAATACAGCTGGGCGGCGCGCAGCGCATCCTTCGCCTTGGGGGTGCTGTGCACAGATGTGCCAGTCGTTGCCCGCTTGTAGGTGCCCCCGGACGAGGATTTCATCATGATTCAGACCACTTCTGCACGTTTGTGCATTTTGTTTGACCGCTTTGCCGTTCAGTAACAAGACTAGCTTCAGACTCATTCAATATTTACATAAGGGGCACAAATCGTGATTCGGGAACAGCTAGCCAAACTGCGCGAACGTCCGCAGGCGCAGGTTCTGGTTGTTGGCGGTGGCATCAACGGCGTAGCGACCTTCCGCTACCTGGCCATGCAGGGGATTGATGTAGCCCTGATCGAGCGCGGCGATTACTGCCAGGGCGCTTCGGGTGCCAGCTCGCACATGATCCATGGCGGAATCCGCTATCTGGAGAACGGCGAGTTCCGCCTGGTTCACGAGTCGGTGCAGGAGCGCAACTCGCTGCTGGAGATCGCTCCGCACTACGTGAAGCCGCTGCAGACCACCATTCCCATCTTCTCCACCTTCTCCGGCATCCTCAGCGCACCGATGCGCTTCCTGTCCCACAAGTCGGGCAAGCCAACCGAACGCGGGGCGGCGCTGATCAAGGCCGGGTTGATCATGTACGACGTGTTCGCAGGGATCGGCGGACGCAACACCCCTTGGCATAACTTCAAGGCCGGCAAGGCTGCCCGCCAGGATCTGCCAGCACTGCGCGATGACGTCAAGTACACCGCCACCTATTTCGACGCCTCGGTGCACAACCCCGAGCGGCTGACCCTGGATGTGCTGCGTGAAGGCCTGAACGCCAACGACGAGGCCCGCGCCAGCAACTACGTTGAGCTGGCCGGCGTCGACGGCGGCACCGCGAAGCTGCGCGATATGCTCTCCGGCGAAGAATTCGACTTCGACGCCGATGTCATCATCAACGCCACCGGCGCGTGGGTGGATCTGACCAACAAGGACCTGGGCCGCGATACCAAGTGGACCGGCGGCACCAAGGGTTCGCACATCGTGCTGGATCACCCGGAACTGCTCGCCGCTACCGGAGGCCGCGAAATCTTCTTCGAGCATGAAGACGGCCGAATCGTGCTCATCTACCCGATGCTCGGCCGCGTGCTGGTCGGCACCACCGACCTCGAGCACGACATGAACGAGCCAGCGGTATGCACCGACGAGGAAGTCGACTACTTCTTCGAGCTGGTCCACCATGTCTTCCCGGGCATCAAGGCCACCAGGGAACAGATCGTCTACAAGTTCTCCGGCGTGCGCCCCCTGCCCAGCCATGACGACACCGCGCCAGGCTTCGTATCCCGCGATTACCAGATCAAGGAAACCCGCCTGACCGACGCGACCACCATGCTCTCGCTGATCGGCGGCAAGTGGACCACCTTCCGCGCACTGAGCGAGAACCTCGGCGGCAAGGCCCTGGAATTCCTCGGCGCCCGTGAAGTGAAGTCCACCGCCGGCGTAGCCATCGGTGGCGGAAAGAACTTCCCGGCCAACGAGGGCGAACTCGCCGCTTGGTATGCCGCGCGCGAGTCCAAGGCCGGCCGCGAACGCTTGCGCGTGCTGCTCGAGCGCTATGGCACCGGAGCCGATGCCCTGCTGGAAATCATCGGCGGCAACGAAACCATGCTGGAGCACACCAACGAGCTGTCCTGCCAGGAGTTGGCCTACATGGCGAACCAAGAGCAGGTGGGCCGGTTGATCGATGTCTTCATCCGCCGCACCAACCTGGCCTTCCGCGGCCTGGTCACGAAGGATTTGGTAATCGAGGCAGCTAATTGCCTTGCAGAGCCGATGGGTTGGGACCAGTCCCAGACCCAAGCCGAGATCGACCATTCGCTCTCGGTACTCGCAGAAGCCCACGGAGTCACCCTGGTCTAACCTGCATCCAAGCCGGCGGCAAGGCGCCGCTGGCACTCGAAACCACTAAGAGGTCAACGTTGTCCACTCACGTGTTTCTCGCCGAATTAGCCGGCACTTTCATTCTCCTGCTGATGGGCGGCGGCGTCTGCGCGAACGTCGCCCTGAAAGGCACTCTCGGCAGCGCCGCGGGCTGGGTAGCCATCAGCTTCGGCTGGGGCCTGGGCGTCTATTGCGGCGTCTGGATAGCTGGGATCTCCGGAGCCCACCTGAACCCGGCAGTCACCCTGGGCCTGCTGGTCAACCCGGACGTTGCCGAGTACGCCCCCGGCGTCGCCAAGACCATGGCCAATACGCTGCTCTACTTCGCGGCGCAGTTCATTGGCGCCTTCCTGGGTGCCGTGGGCACCTGGCTGTCCTACAAGAAGCACCTGGATGATCCGCAGAACGCGGGCACGCAGCTGGGCGTCTTCGCCACCGGACCGGCCATCCGCTCCTACGGCTGGAACCTGGTCTCGGAAATCTTCGGCACCTTCGTCCTGGTGTTCGTGATCGCCGGACTGGGGCACACTCCTCACGAGCTTGGCCCTCTGGCTGTCGGCCTGCTGGTTGTTGCCATCGGTCTGTCCCTGGGTGGAGCCACCGGCTACGCCATCAACCCGTTCCGCGACCTCGGTCCACGAATTGCCCACGCAATCCTGCCGATCAAGGGCAAGGGCTCCTCCGACTGGTCTTACTCGTGGGTTCCGTTGGCTGGTCCAGCCATCGGCGGTATCCTTGGCGGACTTGCCGCCGCGCCAATGTTCTAGAAAGAGAGCAGTGAATCATGAGTGAAAAATTCGTCATCGCCATTGACCAAGGCACGACCAGCTCCCGCGCAATTGTCTTCACGCACGCCGGTGAGGTGCATTCGGTAGGCCAGAAGGAACACGAGCAGATCTTCCCGGCTGCCGGATGGGTCGAGCACGATCCAGCCGAAATCTGGAGCAACGTGCGCGAAGTGATTGGCCAGGCCCTGTCCAAGGCCAACCTGACCCGCCACGACATCGAGGTCGTCGGCATCACCAACCAGCGTGAAACCGCGGTGGTGTGGGATAAGAACACCGGCGAAGCCGTCTACAACGCGATCGTCTGGCAGGACACCCGTACCCAGGACATCGTCGACGAACTGGCAGCCGATGGCGGCCTGGAACGCTACAAGCAGACCGTTGGCCTGCCCCTGGCGACCTACTTCTCCGGCACCAAGATCAAGTGGATCCTGGACAATGTCGAAGGTGCCCGGGAGCGTGCCGAAGCAGGCGACCTGCTCTTCGGCACCACCGACAGCTGGGTGCTGTGGAACCTGACCGGCGGCGTGGACGGCGGCGTGCACGTCACCGACGTGACCAACGCATCACGTACCCTGTTCATGGACCTCAAGACCCTGGACTGGGACGAGAAGATCCTGGCTGACTTCGGCGTGCCGCGCTCGATGATGCCGCAGATCCGCTCTTCTTCGGAGGTCTACGGCTCCGTGCACACCAACCAGCTGCTGCGCGAGGTGCCCGTTGCAGGCATCCTGGGCGACCAGCAGGCGGCGACCTTCGGCCAGGCGGCCTTCACCGCAGGTACCGCGAAGAACACCTACGGCACCGGTTGCTTCCTGATCTTCAACACCGGCACAGAGATCGTGAATTCGACCAACGGCCTGCTGACCACCATGGCCTACAAGCTGGGCGAGAACGCACCGGTGTACGCCTTGGAAGGTTCCATTGCCGTGGCCGGGTCGCTGATCCAGTGGCTGCGCGACAATATCGGCATGATCGCTACCGCTCCGGAGATCGAGGAACTGGCAGCCAAGGTGGAGGACAACGGCGGCGTGTACATCGTTCCGGCCTTCTCCGGGTTGTTCGCACCATATTGGCGCTCGGATGCCCGTGGCGCGATCGTGGGCTTGACCCGCTATGCGAACAAGAACCACATCGCCCGTGCGGCCCTGGAGTCCACCGCATTCCAGACTCGCGAAGTCCTGGATGCAGTCAACGCCGACGCAGAGGTTCCGCTCACCGAACTGAAGGTCGACGGCGGCATGGTGGCCAACGAAGCCCTGATGCAGTTCCAGGCTGACATCCTCGGCGTGCCAGTGGTTCGCCCGAAGGTCACCGAGACCACCGCACTGGGTGCAGCCTACGCTGCTGGCCTGGCCGTTGGCTTCTGGAAGGACCTGGGCGAACTGGAAGACAATTGGGCCGAGGACAAGCGCTGGGAGCCAACCATGGATGAGGCTACGCGTGAGCGCAGCTTGCGCCTGTGGAAAAAGGCTGTCACCCGCACCTTCGACTGGGTCGACGAAGATACCAAGGCCTAAGCGCAACCGTGGCTTGGCCGGTTCCGAGCCGGCCGCAACCGGCAACGCCCGAATCACCCGGATGGGTGGTTCGGGCGTTGCCGGTTTAACCCGCGGGGCAGCTCAATCGCCTCAATCGCCCGATGCGGCCTCAGGGGTGTCTTCCTGGCCTGGACGCGCGGTTTCCTGCGCGGCGGGTCTGCGGCGCGCGGGGGACTCGCCGGCTTGCCGGGCGTCCCAATAGGTATTGCGGCGGGGCTTTTGCTCCGGATCGACATGTGCAGGCATGACCACGTGCGGCAGCCCATCGACATCGATGACCTCGAGCTGTCCGGCATGGCGCTTGTGGTGATCGGACGTGCACATTCCCGCCCCGGACCAGACACTGGTTTCGCCGCCTTCGGACCAGGGCTTCTGGTAGTGGTCGGTTTCGACATGATCCGGCGGCGCGGTGCAGTCGGGCACGATGCAGCCGCGATCCCGGGCCATGATCGCTTCGCGGATCCGGCCTTTGTGGTAGCGCATCTTGCGCCCCATATCCAGTACTTGGCTGTTGCCTCCAAGGACCATCGGGATGATGTTCGCCCTGGCGAGCAGCTGCCGGAGTTCTCCGGGCGGGATGTCGATGCCATTTGCGGTCATGCCGTGCGCGTCCGCCAGGTTCTGCAGATCCGCGAGCCACAGGTAGACCACGAACTTCGGGATGACGACTTTTCGCTCGCCGCCAGCAAATGGTGCGCGCAACAGCGCCATGAACGCGTTGAGCCGGCGACGATGCACATCGGGCTGCCCGGCGGGGGAGTCCTGCAGGTGCGGCTCGTCTTGCGCCCCGTCTTGCGGTTCGCCTTGGGCCTCTGCCTGCTTTGCGGTGCGGCCGCCGTCCGGGTTCTGGCCATCGTGAGCTTCTGGTTCCTCTTCGGCCCACGGCGGCATGGGCTGATCGCTGCGCAGCCACGACGGCGGCTCGGGTGCGGCTCCACTTCCGTTGCCAGCGTTCTGGCCTGCCGTGGACTCCTGGTCCGCTTGGGAGTCCTGGCCCTCTCGCGGGCCGCCGCTGGCGCTGGATCCCGAACCCGCCGGGCGCTGCTGCTGGGGATCGCGATCGGCCCGGCCGGCCTTGGTTCGTGGGTTGCCGGCCTGCGTGAGTACCGAATGAACCAGTTGCGCGTCGGTGGCATCGGTGCGCAGCGAGAAGAAATGCACGCCGTTTTTCACCGGGCCGATGAACATGCCGAGCTTGGGAGGCAGCTGCTTGCCGTGCAGTTCTTTGTAGGTCCTGATTGAGGTGCTGATCTGCTTCTGCGCGGCGGCGGGGCCCAGCTCCCGCAGGGAGTGGGCCGCGGCTTGGTCCAGGCTGCGGCCATCGGTGCCATGCGCCAGCAGCGGCACGGGCACGCCGTCAAAGATGGTGTCCTGCGGTTCGAGCCGTTCAAGGCGCCGCGCGGCGGAAGCGATGGCCCGGCGGTTGGCTGCGCCCTGCCCGTAGAGTTCGGCCAGATGCTTGAAACGCGGCGCGCAGATGCCGCCATCGGGGGTGCGCCGGCCAATGAGCAGGTGCGCGTCGGCAATGCGCCGTTGGGCTTCGAAGTAGCTGATGCCCAGCCATGCGGCCAGCAGCTGGGCGGTGTCCTTGTAGCAGCAGCGCCCCGGGGCAAGGTCCGGTTCCCCGGCAAAGAGCCCGTCGGTGATGGCGTCGGGGTCATCCGCGGGCAAACGCAGGGCCGCGTAGCTGTCCAGTGCCAGCGCCCGGGCGCCGGTGGCCTCGGCATGCAGTGCGCCGGCGTGTTGCTCGCAATGGACTTGCTGGGCGAACCTTTCGGTGAGCTGCAGATGCGCCAGGACCAGGCGCGGGTCGCCCGCATCGCGCACCAGCTTGCCCAGCGCGGCATACAGGGCCAGGCACAGGTAGCCAAGGCGCAGCACCATGGCACCGGACAAGGCCGGTCCGAGGTGCATCGGGGCCTGGCATGCGGTGCGCAATGCGGCGATCAGGGCTGGCGCGTTCATGGCTCCATGATCGGGCGCTGGAAGCTCCTGCCCCTGCGGGCAGCTGCGGGATGTGGATAACTGCGGTGGCGCCGCGTTTGCCGCTGTGTGCAATCTTGCGCTTCATCGATGCGCGCGTGGGCAGGGGATATGCGATAGAATCGCGATATGAATCCGAAGCGCAACCTAGCCTGAGCACGGCCCGTTGGCCGTACCCCCGAGTGGAAATTTGGGGGCTTTTGTTGTGTCTGGAACCAAGAACAAGTTTTTCCTATCGGAAATTTTCCGCAAAGCGTGTGAGAAGAGCAGCGTGACATCATCGACGAACGAACCCAGGACCTACGACTTCAAGGACATCGAGTCCAAGTGGCTTCCGGTGTGGGACGAACTACAGGTGTTCAAGCCCGCCGATGATGGCAGCCGCGAACGCCGCTATGTGCTGGACATGTTCCCCTACCCATCGGGCGATCTGCACATGGGCCACGCCGAGGCCTTCGCCATGGGCGATGTGGTCGCGCGCTACTGGCGCTTGCGCGGCTATGACGTGATGCACCCGATCGGCTGGGACTCCTTCGGCCTGCCCGCAGAGAATGCCGCGATCAAGCGCAATGCCCACCCTGCCGAGTGGACTTACAAGAACATCGATACCCAGGCCGCCAGCTTCAAGCGCTACGCGATCTCCGCCGATTGGGATCGCCGCTTGCACACCTCGGATCCGGAGTACTACCGCTGGACCCAGTGGCTGTTCAACAAGTTCTACGAGAAGGGCCTGGCCTACCGCAAGGACCACCCGGTGAACTGGTGCCCGAAGGACCAGACCGTGCTGGCCAACGAGCAGGTCGTCAATGGCGCTTGCGAGCGTTGCGGCACTGCGGTGACCAAGAAGTCGCTGAACCAGTGGTACTTCAAGATCACCGAATACGCTGACCGCCTGCTTGAGGACATGGAGCAGCTCAAGGGCCATTGGCCTGAGCGCGTGCTGCTGATGCAGAAGAACTGGATCGGCCGTTCCGAAGGGGCCGAGGTCACCTTCGGGATCGAAGCGCACGAGGACAAGCCTGCGCTGCAGATCCCGGTCTTCACCACCCGCCCGGACACCTTGTACGGTGCTACCTTCATGGTGGTCGCCGCCGACGCGCAGCTGGCTGGCGAACTGGTCACCGATGAGCACCGCGCCGCCTTGGAGGAATACCAGGAGCAGGTCAAGGCCCTGTCCGAGATCGAGCGCCAGTCCAGCGAACGCGAGAAGACCGGCGTATTCACCGGCCGCTACGCGATCAACCCGCTCTCCGGGGAGAAGGTGCCGGTCTGGGCGGCGGACTACGTGCTGGCCGACTACGGCACCGGAGCCATCATGGCCGTGCCTGCACACGACCAGCGCGACCTGGACTTCGCCAAGGCCTTTGACCTGCCAGTACGCGTGGTCGTCGAAACCGGTCTGGAAGACCCGAACGAAACCGGCACCGCCACCGCGGGCGAAGGCCAGCTGGTCAATTCGGGGCAGCTGTCCGGTTTGGAGAAGACCGAGGCGATCGCCAAGGCCATTGAGATCGTGGAAGCTGCCGGCACCGGCAAGCACACCATCAACTTCCGCCTGCGCGACTGGCTGCTGTCCCGCCAGCGCTTCTGGGGCACCCCGATCCCGATCATCCACTGCGCCGATTGCGGCGAGGTCCCGGTTCCCGACGACCAGCTGCCGGTGCGCCTGCCCGATAACCTGCGCGGCGAGCAGCTGGCCCCGAAGGGCACCTCCCCGCTGGCCGCCGCCGAGGAATGGGTCAACGTGGCCTGCCCGCAGTGCGGCGGCGCCGCCAAGCGCGACACCGACACCATGGACACCTTCGTGGATTCCTCCTGGTACTTCCTGCGCTTCGTCTCCCCGCAGTACACGCAGGGCCCTTTCGACCCGAAGGCCGTGCGCGACTGGATGCCGGTAGGCCAGTACGTCGGCGGGGTCGAGCATGCGATCCTGCACCTGCTGTACTCGCGCTTCTTCACCAAGGTCATCCACGACCTGGGCCTGATCGACGCGACCGAGCCGTTCTCCGCGCTGCTGAACCAGGGCCAGGTCCTGAACGGCGGCAAGGCGATGAGCAAGTCGCTGGGCAACGGCGTGGATTTGGGCGAGCAGCTGGACAAGTTCGGCGTCGACGCGGTACGCCTGACCATGGTCTTCGCCTCCCCGCCGGAGGACGACGTGGACTGGGCCGATGTCTCCCCATCGGGCTCGCAGAAGTTCCTGGCCCGCGCCTGGCGCATCGCCCAGGACACCACCAGCGAGGCCGGCGTGGACTACGCGGCAGGGGACAAGGCGCTGCGCCAGGTCACCCACCGCACCGTGCATGAATCCGCCGCGCTGCTGGATTCGGGCAAGTTCAACGTGGTCATCGCCAAGACCATGGAGCTGGTCAACGCGACCCGCAAGACCATCGACTCCGGTGCCGGGGCAGCGGACCCGGCAGTGCGCGAGGCCGCCACGGTGACCGCCCAGCTGCTGAGCATGTTCGCCCCGTACACCGCAGAGGACATGTGGGAAGCGCTGGGCTATGCGCCCTCCGTGGTCACCAGCGCCTGGCCTGAAGTGGACGAGTCGCTGCTGGTCGATGACACCATCACCGCGGTCGTGCAGATCAAGGGCAAGGTCCGTGCCCGCCTGGAGGTTCCGGTGGACATCACCGAGGAGCAGCTGCGCGCCCAGGCCCTGGCCCACGAGTCGGTGATCCGCATGCTCGATGGCAAGGAGCCGCTGAAGGTCATCGTGCGTGCGCCGAAGCTCGTGAACGTGGTTCCCGCCCCGTAAGCTCGGCTCATGACTGAACGCCAGAAAAGCTCGCGCGCGGGCTGGCTGCCCAAGTGGCTGGCCCCGCGCGGGCTTTCGCGTACCCGCATCGGGGTCGTCTCCGATTCGGCGTCCTGCCTGCCCGGGCATTTCGGGCCGCATCCGGACTTCATCGAAGTGCCGATCCCGATCATCGTGGACAACCATGTGCACGGCGAAGACCTGCAGGCGCTGATGATGGGCCTGGCCATGGGCAAGGCGGTGAAAACCTCGCGCCCGGCGCCAGGCGAGTTCGAACGCGCCTACCGGCAGCTGCTCGACGCCGGCTGCGAGTCGATCATCTCGATCCACATGTCCGGGGCGCTGTCGGGCACCGTGGAGGCGGCCCGCTTGGCGGCCCGCAGCTTTGACGCACCAATCACCGTGGTCGATTCGCGCACCGTGTGCCTGCCCCAGGGATTTGCCGTGGCCGATGTGCTGGCTGCCCGCGCCGCCGGCGCCCCGCTGGAGATGCTCGAGCAGATCGCCGGCACGGCCACCGCCAACACCGTGTACTTCGCGGTGCCGAGCCTTGAGCAGCTGCGCCGCGGCGGCCGGATCAGCGCGCTGTCCTCCGTGGTCGGCAGCTTGCTGAATTTCAAGCCGATCCTCGGGATCGCCGAGGGCTCGATCGTCGCCCTGGAAAAGCCCCGCTCCTTCGCGCGCGCCACCGCACGGCTGGTCGCCCTGGCCCTGCGCGACGCCCGCGACGCCAATGGCGAGGTGCGGCTGGGGGTGATGCATTTCGGTGCCGAGGAACTGGCCGAGGAAATCGCCACCGAACTGGCACCGTTCAGCGCCATGCCGGTCGTGGTCGAGTCCCTTCCGGCGGTGCTGGCCGCGCATACCGGCCTGGGCGTGATCGCCGTGTGCGTCGCCCCCAGCTATCCACAGTCGGCGTCCATCCTGGATCGGCCGCCGGCACCATAGCCCAGACTGTGGCCCATGGGCCGCCACGACTTCTTCAGCAAGTACGCGCCACGTCCCGGTCGCCTGAGATTCGCGATCTCGCGCGTGGCCGTGCTGGTGCTGGTTATCGTGGTGCTCGCCTGGATTGCGATCTCCATCCTGCTCGCGCCACCGCCGGTCGCCCAGGAGCTTGAAACAGTTCCGCTGGTATCCGACCCGTCCGCTACGGCGCCGGCGGACCGCCAGTCCCCGAGCCCGGCCGCACCCGAGGTCACGGTCCACGTGGTCGGCGCGGTGAAGAAGCCCGGCGTCTACCAGCTGCCCGTGGATTCGCGGATTGCCGACGCGGTGGACGCCGCCGGCGGGCTGGCCAAGGGCGCACGTGCGCAGATGGTGAACCTGGCGGCCAAGCTGGTCGACGGCCAGCAGGTGGTCCTTCCGGGCGCCGAGACGGCCACGGAACCAGCCGCGGCACCGAGCGCGACGGCGGGCGGGAAGATTTCGCTCAACAGTGCCGATTCCCAGACCCTGCAGGAGCTTCCGGGGATCGGTCCGGCATTGGCAGCCCGGATCATCGACTTCCGCACCGAGAACGGCCCGTTCAGCTCCGTGGAAGAGCTGGATGCGGTACCGGGCATCGGTCCGGCGCTGCTGGGCCAGCTGAGCGAACTGGTGATCCCGTGAACACCGATTTCCGCGGCCTGTGGCTGCTGGGCGGCGCGTGGACCGCCGCCTACTTCACCCTCCCAGTCTGGTTGCTCTGGGTACTTTCCGCGCTGATGGCTATCCTGCTGTTCCTGCTATTGCGGCCCCGGCACGACCGCGCCTACGCGGCGCCATGGTTTACCGGTCCCATTATCCTGCTCCTGGGGGTGGTGGCCGTCAGCAGCCTGGCCTTCACCGACCCCCAGTGCCAGCTGCCGGGCGCCGGCGAGCAACAGCGCCGTGCCGTGGTCCGCTTCGAGGACCCGGCCACCGCGCAGGGCCAGGGGGCTGCCGCCGGCCGGGCGGAAATCCAGCGGTACTGGGCCAACGGCCAATGGGTGCCATGCCGGGTGCCGGTCTTCCTCACCATTGATTTCGGGGTGCCTGCCACTGCGGGCGAGTTCGAGACCATCCTCGACTTGGAAGCAGCAGCTGCCGGCGCCTTCGATTGGTGGGCGCATGCCGCCAGTGAACCGCAGGTGAGCTCCTGGGTTGAGCCTACCGCCGCGGATTACCTCAAGGAACGGTTCACCCAGGGCCTGCGCGGCCTGCCGGACAATGCCCAGGCGCTGCTGCCTGGCATGCTCTATGGCGATCGTTCCGGACAGGACGAAGCGTTGAGCGAGGCGATGAGATCCAGCGGGTTGAGCCACCTGACCGCGGTGAGCGGATCGAACATTGCCCTGATCGGGGCCATTGTGCTGGTGCTGCTCCGGCTGTTTTCGGTGCCACGGGCACCCAGCGCGATCTTGATGATTGGCGTGGTCGGGCTCTTCGCCTGGTTTGCCGGGCCGGATCCCAGTGTCCTGCGCGCCAGCCTGATGGGCAGCATTGCGGTCATCTCGGTGCTGCTGGGTCGTGGCCAAGGCTCTCTGGGAATACTGTGCCTGAGCGGAACCGCCTTGCTGGCTATCGATCGCTCGCTGGGTGCCGAACCGGCCTTCGCCCTGTCGATGCTGGCGACCCTGGGAATCATCATGCTCGCCCCGGCCCTGACCGAAATTCTTCTCCACATATTCCCGGCCTGGTTCGCGCAGCTGACGGCCATTTGCTGCGCGGCACAGTTCACCTGCCTGCCGGTGGTCATCGCGTTGAATTCGGATTTCAGCCTGTACTCGCTGCCCGCGAACCTCGTGGTCGCGCCGTTGCTGCCCTTGATTACTGCGCTCGGCATGGCCTGCCTGCTGCTGTGCACGCCGTGGCCAGCGCTGGAATCGGTGCTGATCTGGGTTCCGGGGCTGCCGGCAGAAGCCATTGGCCAGGTGGCCCATTTCGTTTCCGGGCTCCCCGGTGCCGCCCGGCCGTGGCCCGAAGGCCTACCCGGAATCGTCTTGGCAGTGATGCTCTCCCTGGTGCTTTGCACCCTGCTGGTGCTGGGCCGGGAAACCGAGAGGCTCCGGGTCAGGCAGGTGTCCCTAAGCGTGCTGGGAGCGATCCTGGTATTCGCCGTTGCGCTCGTTCTGCCTGCGACGCTGTTCTACCGGGAAGATATCGCGCCGCATTGGAGCATTGCCATGTGCGATGTGGGCCAGGGCGACGCCTTCGTCATCAATCTGGGGGATTCAGAGGGCTGGCTGATCGATACCGGACCACCGGAGAGCGGGTTGTTGCTGTGCCTGGAGCGGCTGGGCATCAGCACCTTGAGCAAGGTCTTCATCACGCACACCCACAGCGACCATTTCGGGGCCGTGGGCGAGCTGGAGAATTCGCACGTAAAGATTGGTGAACGCCTGGTCTCGACCGGGTTCGACCTTGAACTATGGCCCGGTGCACGCGCCTTGGAGCCCGGTACGCGACAGGCTGCAGGGGAGGTGGGCTTCGAAGTCGTGGGCCCCGAGGCGCGCTTCGCGAAATACGCCGAACCCAACGATACGTCGCTGGTCATCCGGTTCAGCTTTTCCACCGGGGCCGGAACCATCGATCTCTTCACAGCCGGGGACATGGAAACCGAAGCCATGGATCGCCTGCTGCGCCTGCATCCGCAAGAGCATGCAGCGATCCTGAAAGCCTCGCACCATGGGGCACGCAACGGCGGTACCGAAATCATCGAGCAGATCCGTCCGCAGATCCTGCTGGTCTCCGCGGGGAAGGATAATTCCTATGGCCATCCGCACCCCGAAACCCTGGAGATGGCGCAGCAGGTCGGCGCGACGGTGATTCGCACCGACCAATCGGGTACCGTACTGCTCACATTTACCAGCCAGGGCGTTCTGGGTACCGCCCTGGGTACGCCAGTTCGGTAGGATCGTTATATCGACCGATGCACTAAGGAGTTCGATGGCACGCGCCCAAGCAAATCCGGGTATCTCATGGCGGGAACTGCGCCCGCAACCACTGATCCTGTTGACCGGTTCAGAGGATTACCTCGCTTCGCGCGCCTTCGAATTGCTGCGTTCCCAGGCATCCCAGCGGGACGATATCCAGCACACGCGTCTTGACGCGGCAAAGTACGAGCCTGGAGAGCTGCTCATGGCCACCAGCTCTTCGCTGTTTTCCAGCGCCAATCTGGTCGAGGTCCACGAACTGGCCCACATGAACGAGTACTTCCTCAAGGACGCCCTGGCCTACCTGAAAGACCAGGCTCCCGAGAATGTGCTCATCATGCATTACTCGGGTGGTACGCGCGGCAAGAAGCTGATTGACGCAATCAAAGCTGCCGGTGCCCTGATCGTCAATTGCCAACCGGTGAAAAAGGACTCCGAGAAGATCGACTTCGTCCAGTCCGAATTCAAGGCCGCTAAGCGCCGGATTACCAATGACGCGGTCAAAGCCCTCGTAGCGGCGGTAGGCAACTCGCTGGCAGAGCTTGGATCGAGCTGCTCCCAGCTGATTGCCGACACCACGGGAACCATTGACCAGGATACGGTCGACAGGTACTACGGCGGCCGGGTTGAAGCAACTGCGTTCAAGGTGGCCGATGCCGCAATTTCCGGCAACGCCCAGATGGCGCTTCGCACTTTGCGCCATGCGCTGGGTACTGGAACCGACCCGATTCCCATTGTGGCCACCTTGGCGATGAAGGTCCGCCAGATCGCCAAGGTCGCCGGCGTGAATGAACCCGCAGCTTCATTGGCATCCGAGTTGGGGATGGCGCCGTGGCAAGTTCAGCAGGCGCAGCAGCAGGCTCGCGGCTGGAAACGCAGCGATCTTGCCCTGTGCGTCGAAGAAATAGCGAATACCGACCGCATGGTCAAGGGCGGCAGCCGTTCACCGGGCTACGCGCTGGAACACGCCATCATGTTCATTGCAGGCAAGGCTCCGGGACGCTAGTCGCTGAGGTTCCAGGTGGGGGCGGGCACGATGCACTCCTGCGCGCTCCCACTGCTCTTTAATGAAGGCTAGCCATCAGCGCGTGTCTGCCTGGAAGCTTCGATGAGCAGTTCCGGGCAAAACAAAACCCCCGCACTCGATGAGTGCGGGGGAGTTGATGAAGTCTAAGCTCGGCTTAGAGGGCGTTAACCTTCTTGGCGATAGCCGACTTGCGGTTAGCAGCGTTGTTCTTGTGCAGAACACCCTTGCTTACAGCCTTGTCGATCTTCTTGCCAGCCAGGCGCAGTGCCTCGGTTGCCTTTTCCTTGTCACCGGAGACTACTGCCTCGTTGACGTTACGGATCACGGTCTTGACCTCGGAACGGACAGCTACGTTACGCAGACGTGCCTTCTCGTTGGTCAGGATACGCTTCTTCTGGGACTTGATGTTAGCCACTTTAATAAACTCTCTCGTTTATCGTTTTATACGGTCGGTAGAGGGTTCATCCTTCAGGCCATCGACTGAGCGGTGTGGGGCACCTATGGCGACCCGAAGGGGGCGTGTTGCCCAACCTGCGCAACACACAAAGATTAACTTTATCAGATAGGGAGCCTGACAACGAGTGCTTATGCGCGTTCGTTTAGGGCGTTCACCACATTTGAGAAGCGTTCGCGATCCAGGATGGCGCCTTCGCGGCGGACGGCTTGCTCGCCGACTCGGATAATGCGATCGAGCTTGACCTCGCTCGGACGCCGCTCGCGGTCCCAGTCCCCGGTACCGATGTCCATGTAGTTGCGGTCGCGGTGATCCGAGTTGTTCTTGTCCTTGCTGGTGAGCATCAACCCCAGCAGCCAGCCACTATCACGGCCGACGATCAGCACCGGGCGATCCTTGCCCTGCGAATAATCCTCTTCATAGGGAACCCAAGTCCAGACAATTTCGCCCGGATCGGCGTTGCCGTCCTTCGCCGGGTTGTACTCGTAGTGAATCTTGCCACGGTAATCACCCGGGTAGCCGGCACCCGCTGGAGAATCCTGCATGGAGTTGGCACGAGAGCGGCTTCCGGCAGTGCTCGGGGACCCGCTGGCCCCGCGGTTGCTGGCCGGGCGCTTGCTTGCCGAATTTGCGCGGACCTTGCTGATTTCCTTCAGCGCGCGCATGACGATGCTAAATATCTTCTCTGGATTCAGTGCCATGGACGACAAACTATCAGTTTCAGGCTGTCGAAATATAAGAAGACGCGGAAATCATGACAGAATGGAAGCTAATCCAACTATGTCTTTTAGTCAGCTAGTGAGGTCTGTTTAGGTGTCTCCATTGGCCCGCACCGCTCCGGTGCCTGCCGCGACCGATCCGTCGCTCATCCGTAACTTCTGCATCATTGCCCATATCGACCACGGTAAGTCGACCCTGGCCGACCGGATGTTGCAACTGACCGGCGTTGTCGCTGCCCGCGACATGAAGGCACAGTACCTCGACCGCATGGACATCGAGCGCGAACGCGGCATCACCATCAAGTCCCAGGCTGTGCGCATGCCGTGGGGAGCCGAAGATGGCACCCCCTATGCACTGAACATGATCGATACCCCCGGGCACGTCGACTTCACCTACGAAGTCTCGCGTTCGCTGGCCGCCTGCGAAGGCGCGATCCTGCTAGTTGACGCCGCCCAGGGCATCGAGGCGCAGACCCTGGCCAACCTCTATTTGGCTATCGAGGGCGATCTGACGATCATCCCTGTGCTCAATAAGATCGACCTGCCCAACGCGCAGCCGGAAAAGTACGCTGCCGAGCTGGCCAACCTGATCGGTTGCGAGCCAGAAGACGTGCTGAAGGTTTCGGGCAAGACCGGTGAAGGCGTTGAAGCACTGCTAGATGAGGTCATCAAGCAGCTCCCGCCGCCTGTCGGCGATGCCAAGGCTCCGGCTCGCGCAATGATCTTCGACTCCGTATACGACACCTACCGTGGCGTGGTGACCTACGTTCGAGTTGTCGATGGCAATCTGTCTCCTCGCGAGAAGATCCAGATGATGTCCACCGGCACCACCCACGAACTGCTGGAAATCGGCGTATCCTCGCCGAACCCCGAGCCCACCAAGGGCCTGGGCGTTGGCGAAGTGGGCTACCTGATCACCGGTGTCAAGGACGTGCGCCAGTCCAAGGTCGGCGATACCGTCACCAACTTCCACAAGCCGGCCACCGAGTCCCTGGGCGGGTACGAAGAGGCCAAGCCAATGGTCTTCTCCGGCCTGTACCCGATGGACGGCACCGACTACCCGGTACTGCGTGATGCGCTGGATAAGCTGCAGCTCAACGATGCTGCGCTGACCTACGAACCGGAAACCTCCGTGGCCCTGGGCTTCGGCTTCCGCGTGGGCTTCCTGGGCCTGCTGCACCTGGAAATCACCCGCCAGCGACTGGAATCCGAATTCAATCTGGACCTGATTTCCACGGCGCCGAACGTGGTGTACGAGGTCATGGGCGAAGACAAGCAAATGATTACGGTCACCAACCCCTCGGAATTCCCGGATGGCAAGATCCTGGAAGTCCACGAGCCAATGGTTGCCGCCACCATCCTGGCGCCCAGCGAATTCATCGGCTCGGTCATGGAACTGTGCCAGACCCGCCGCGGCACCATGCGCGGCATGGACTACCTCTCCGAGGACCGTGTCGAAATGCGCTACCACCTTCCGCTGGCTGAGATCGTGTTCGACTTCTTCGACCACCTCAAGTCCAAGACCCGCGGCTATGCTTCGCTGGACTGGAAGGCCGACGGCGAGCAGGTTGCAGATCTGGTCAAGGTCGACATCCTGCTCCAGGGCGAGCAAGTGGATGCCTTCAGCGCCATTACGCACCGCGACAAGGCCTACAATTACGGGACCATGATGACCTCGAAGCTGCGTGAGCTGATTCCTCGCCAGCAGTTCGAAGTTCCAATCCAGGCCGCGATCGGTTCGCGCATCATTGCCCGCGAGAACATCCGCGCAATCCGCAAGGACGTTCTTGCCAAGTGCTACGGCGGCGATATCAGCCGCAAGCGCAAGCTGCTGGAAAAGCAGAAGGAAGGCAAGAAGCGCATGAAGATGGTCGGCCGCGTGGAGGTTCCGCAGGAAGCCTTCATTGCCGCACTGTCCACCGACGAGCCGAAAAAGAAGTAAATGCCTTCAGTACTGCCTGACGGCGATCCGGCTCCGGCCGATGGTCTGCTCCCTGCCTCATGCGCGCATGAGGCACAGGGGCGGACCATGTCCTTTTATGTGCATATTCCGTTCTGCACCGTCCGTTGCGGCTACTGCGATTTCAACACGTACACCGCCACGGAGCTGGGCTCCGGTTCCAGCCAAGCAACCTACGCTGCCACCGTCAGCAAGGAAATCAGCTTCGCCCGCGAGGTGATGGACCGTTCGGGCCAACCGCACCGCGAAATTGAAACTGTCTTCTTCGGCGGCGGAACTCCCACGCTGCTGTCCGCCGGAGACCTGGTCTCGGTGCTCGGCCGGATCCGCGACGACTTCGGCCTGAAGCCGGGTGCGGAAATCACCACGGAGGCCAACCCGGATTCGGTGACCCGCGAAAGCCTGCAGGAGCTGGCCGACGGCGGGTTCACCCGCGTGTCCTTCGGCATGCAGTCCGCGGTGCCCCACGTGCTCAAGGTGCTTGAGCGCACCCATGATCCGAAGCGCGTTCCGCAAGCCGTTGCGTGGGCGCGCGAGGCCGGCCTGGATGTCAGTGTCGATCTGATTTATGGCACTCCGGGGGAGAGCCTGGCAGACTGGCGCACCAGCATCGAAGCCGCGTTGAGCTACGAACCTGATCACATTTCGGCGTATGCGCTGATCATCGAGGAAGGCACCAAGCTGGCGGCCCAGATTCGCCGTGGCGAGGTACCGAACATCGATGATGACGACCATGCCGAAAAGTACCAGTTGGCCGACGACATGTTTGCCACGGCCGGTTTCTCCTGGTACGAGGTCAGCAACTGGGCGAAGACCCCGGCGAATGCCTGCCAGCACAACATCGCTTACTGGCAGGGCGGCGACTGGTGGGGCGCAGGCCCCGGCGCGCATTCCCATGTTGGCGGGCTGCGCTGGTGGAATGTGAAGCATCCAGCCGCGTATCAGCAACGGATCGATGCTGGAATCTCCCCGGGCCACGGCCGCGAATACCCGGATGCCGAGGCCGTGCAGCTTGAGCGCACGATGCTGTTGACCCGGCTGGGTTCGGGCATGAAGATTAGCGAGCTCGATGAAACCGGACGCAAGAAAGTCGCCGGCTTGATCGCCGACGAGCTGATTGATGCCAAGGCCGCGTTCGCCGGCACATTGGTGTTAACGCAGCGAGGCCGGCTCCTGGCCGACCTCGTGGTGCGTGAACTGCTCGATTTCTAAGACTGGGAAACCGCTGCTACTTCATCAGCCGCAGATTGAATTGGTAGCGGTAAGGGCGTCCCTTGTTGGCCTGGATGGCAGCAAGGGCGCCCGAGACCGTCATGAAGACCCAGAGGGCCACGGCGAGTACTGCGAAAAGCCAGCCGATCACCGGCAAGACCATGAGCACATTGAATACGATGGCGAGAATGGTCAGCGGGAACGTGAAATTGAACGCTTCCTTCGATTCCTGTGCAGTGAACGGGCCACGGTCCCGGAATACGGCAAAGACGATTGCCGAAGGAACGCAACCCAAGATGGCACCGAAGTGGGCCATCATTGCCCACTGGCGATCTTCTGAAGGAGTCAGCGGCAGCGCAGAGGTCCTGGAACCTTCGAAGCGGGAATTCTCCGATGGCTTCGTCTGGCGTGATGTCACTATTTTTCCTTGTCTTGCTAAGTGTGGTTCCTCTTATCATAGCGACCGCGGCTGGGCGCACGGGGAGATTCGCAGACTAATCTCCAACTATTAGTCAATCGTTAGGAAACCGTAATCTTCGGTCGTGAGAAAATCGATCAATTCTTCAATCCGGCCCAAGAGCTGCGGTTCAAGCTGCCCGTAATGCTGCACCGTGGACAAGAGCCGCTGCCATCCGATGCCGATGTCTTCCGCGGTGGAGTGCGGCCAGCCAAAGGCCCGGAGCACACCGGTTTTCCAATCGGTGCCCTTGGGGATCACCGGCCAAGCCTTGATGCCCAGTGTCGCAGGCTTGATCGCCTGCCATACATCCACGTACGGGTGGCCGAGGATCAGCACGTTTTGCGCTGCACCGGGGACCTTCATCGCCTCGGCAACGATGCGCGATTCCTTGCTTCCGGCAACCAGGTGGTCAACCAGGATTCCCAGGCGGCGCTGCGCGGAGGGGGCGAAGTCGCGGATAGCCCCGGCAAGATCGTCCACGCCATGCAGCGGTTCAACGACGATGCCTTCAACACGCAGGTCGTGGCCCCAAACTTTTTCAACCAGCTCAGCGTCGTGCTTGCCTTCTACCCAGATGCGGCTTGCCCTGGCTTCCCGGGCCTTCAGTCCGGCAACGGCACGCGAACCCGAAGCCGAGACCAGCTTCTGGGGCGGTGCGGCCTTGGCAACGGGATCAATGATCTGCACCGCTTCGCCTTCGAGGAAGAACCCGAAGCCCGCCTGGAGGGAGCGGGTCTTGCCGTGGCGGTCCTCGAGCACGATCACGCGCATGCCACCGGATTTCTCGGTACGGATGACTTCTCCTACCCATCCTGAGGTGGCATCTTCCAGAATCATGCCACGTTCAACAGGGACCTGGCGGAGTTTTTTCGGTGCCGGTGCACTCAGATCCCGTGGTCCCCAGGAGTAATTAGTCACGTACTGCCTTTCGCTGTGATCGAATACGCTCGAAATCCAATGCTAGCAACTGCTGAACGTATTAGACTTGGCACTTGACAGGTTAGAGTGCCAAAGCCGGGCACAGGGAATCCAAGGAGGTGCTGTTGTGACAGAGCCGCGACGCCTAGACGTTCTGCGGGCCATCGTGGAGGACTACGTCCAATCCCGTGAGCCAGTGGGTTCCAAAGCGCTCCTGGACCGGCACAACCTCGGTGTCAGCGCCGCAACGATCCGCAATGACATGGCTATGCTGGAAGAAGAGGGGCTCATAGTCGCTCCGCATACTTCCTCCGGACGGATCCCCACCGAAAAGGGATACCGCCGCTTCGTCGATGAGATCGGCGAGCTCAAGCCGCTGTCGCGGGCTGAACGCGACGCCATCAACAAGATCCTGGACAGCTCCACGGACCTGGACGAGATGCTCAAGAGCACCGTTCGCCTCCTGGCGCGGTTGACCAACCAGGTAGCAATGATCCAGGTGCCGCACTACGACACCGCTTCGTTGAAGAACCTCGATCTGGTCGGACTGGGCTCGGCCCAGGTGCTGATGGTGATGATCGCTTCCAATGGCACGGTGGATCAGCGCATGATGCCGGTCCAGCGTTCCTACAGCGATGATGAGCTGGATGACTTGAAGCTGTGGCTGCTCAACAATTTCGGGGGAGTGAAGCTTGCCGAACTTGCCGGCCGGCTCACCCGCATCGAGCGCAGTTCGACGCAGCAGGCCGACCCCCTGGTGGACCAGGTGATCGGTGCGCTGGAAGAAATGGCCCAGGCGGCCAACGCGCAACGCATCATCATGGCAGGCACCGCGAACCTCGCCCGCGTGGAAGGGGACTTCCCGCTGAGCATAACCCCGGTGCTCGAGGCGCTCGAGGAGCAGGTAGTGCTGCTCAAGCTCTTCTCCGAGCTGGAAGCCGATTCGCGCGGCGTGGCCGTGGCCATCGGCACCGAGCACCACTACGGGCAGCTGTCGGAAGCCGCCGTGGTCGCCACCACCTACGGCACCGATGTGCGCAACAAGCTCGGGGTCCTGGGCCCCACCCGGATGAACTATCCAACCTCCATGGCCTCGGTTCGTGCGGTGGCACGGTACCTGTCGAAGATTTTGGCTAACTAGCCTCGCTGGGCACCGCCCGGCACTACCGAATTTCAAGATTCTCAGGAAAGGACACGGCGAATAACGTGAGCTCGCATTACGAGACCCTAGGCGTCGCCAAGGACGCGACCCCGCAGGAAATCAAGAGTGCCTACCGCAAGTTGGCGCGTAAGCTGCACCCGGATGTAAACCCTAGCGATGACGCTGCAGAACAGTTCAAGCTGGTCACCCGAGCCTACGAAGTCCTTTCCGACCAGACCAAGCGCTCCAACTACGACGCCACCGGCGATGAGAACGGCAACGGCCACCCGGGCTTCGGCGGTGGCGGCCAGGGCTTTGGCGGCTTCGGCGACATCTTCGAGCAGTTCTTCGGTGGCGGCCAGGCCCAGGGCCCGGCATCACGCACCCAGCCGGGCCGCGACGCGCTGATCACCATCACCATCGACCTGGAAGACGCGGTCAAGGGCACGGTCTACCCGCTGGAGATGGAAACCGCTGTCACCTGCAAGACGTGCAACGGTTCGTGCACGCGCGAAGGCACCAGCCCGGTCACCTGCGACATCTGCCATGGCGCAGGCCAGGTGCAGCGTCCAGTGCGTTCATTCCTGGGCCAGATGATGACCGTGGAAACCTGTGCGGCCTGCCGCGGTTTCGGCACCACCATCCCGGACCCCTGCCTGGAGTGCAACGGCGAAGGCCGGGTGCGCGAGCATGTGTCCAAGTCGCTGAACGTTCCTGCAGGTGTCGACTCCGGCACCCGCATCCAGCTGCGCGGACAGGGCGAAGCCGGCCCGGGCGGCGGGCCTAACGGCAACCTGTTCGTCGAGATCGACGTGCGCCGCCATAAGGTCTTCGAGCGCGCCGGCACCGACCTGCACGCCAAGATGAGCCTGCCAATGACCGCCGCCGCACTGGGTTGCGAGCTGAAGCTGGAAACCTTCGACGGCGGCCAGTCCATCAATGTGGAGCCAGGCGCCCAGGATGGCGACACCGTCACCCTGCCGGGCCTCGGTGTGCCGCGCCTGCGCGGAGGCAAGCGCGGGGACATCATCGTGCACCTGCAGGTGGAGACGCCGACCAAGCTCGACGCTGCCCAGCGCGATCTGCTCGAGCAACTGGCCAAGCTGCGTGGCGAAGAACTCTCGGCCGGCCGCGTGGAGCACAGCGGCGGCATGTTCTCCCGCCTGCGCGACAAGCTGAACCAGCGCTAGGCATGAGCAACCACAGCTTCGTCATCGACGCCCAGCAGGGCCGGGACGCAACGGTCGGGGACATTCTTGAACTGGATGGCTCCGAAGCGCACCACGCGGTCACCGTTAAACGGGTCTCCGCGGGCGAGCACCTGGACCTGCTGGATGGCAAGGGGCTGCGCCTGACTGTGGAGGTCATCGGCACCGCCAAGGACCTGCTGAGCGTGAAGGTCCTGCGCCGTGCCGAGGAAGCGGTCAGCGATCACCCGGTCACCCTGGTCCAGGCGCTGTCCAAGGGGGATCGCGACCTGCAAGCTGTCGAGTCCGGCGTGGAACTGGGCGTGCTGTCGGTACGCCCCTGGCAGGCCGACCGCTCGATCGTGCGCTGGAACGCGGCCAAGGTCGACAAGGCCATGGCCAAGTGGCGCGCCCAGGTGCGCTCGGCGCAGAAGCAGTCGCGCCGCGCCTATGAGCCGGAGGTGCTGGACCCGCTGGGTTCCAAGGAACTGGCCAAGGCCATCGCGGCCGATACCGCAAATGGCGCACTGGTTCTGGTTCTGCACGAGCAGGCCGCGGAATCGGTGGCCCGGCATGTGCAGTCGTGGCTCGCCGATGCGCGGGCCGGCCAGGAGGTCATCATGATCGTCGGGCCAGAAGGAGGCATCTCCGAAACGGAGCTGCGGTCCTTCGTCGATGCCGGCGCCCAACCAGCCCTGCTGGGCCAGCATGTGCTGCGTGCCTCGACCGCGGGCCCCGCGGCCCTGGTCTTGATTCGCCATTTGATCGGCGAAATCTAGGTTCCAGAATTCCGGTTAGCAGGTGAATTGCTCCGCAGATCCCGGCAGGCATGTGCCTGCCGGGATCTGCGGAGCAATTTCGTCTCCGGCCGGCGCAACGGGTTCGAGCCGAGAAAAGGCCTCGGGACGGGGAACGCGAAGTCGCTGCGGGCCGGATACGCGAATCCGGCAGCCGATCGGATCACGACGCTGTCCAAGGCAACGGCACTGGAAATCCTGCCAGCAGGCCAAGAATGCTCAGCCGCCACCAGTTCAGGAGCTGGCCCGGACAACGGGCGCCCAGGTTCATGTCCAGGGCTTCCGGCGGGGGCTGCAGCGCTGGATGCTGCGTTACTCGACGCGGAAGTCGCTGGTGACCTTGCCGACCAGATGGTCCGATTCGGTCTCAACGCCCCAGAAAGTCAGGCGGTATGAGCCGGCACGCAGATCGGTGGTCAGGGTGAATGAACCGTCGGCATTGATCTGCCCGGGGTTGACCTGCTTCTGAGCGGTCATCACCGTGAGCTTGCCGTCGGCGTCCTTGCGCTGCAAGGAGTAGAAGGTGCCGATGTCGAACTGGGTGGTTCGGCCGTTAATCTTGATCGAGCCATCCGCCAAGGTCTTGTTGAACTGCGGATCGATGATCCAGATCGGTGCAATGAACGCCGCATCGCGCTCGTAGACATCCTTGAGCCGGAAACCGTCGAAGACTGTGGCATTTGCCTGGCCGTCAACCAGGATGCGGACCGTTGCGGGAAGCTCGCCCACGACCAGTCCAGCGCTGGCGGCAGCTGCCGTAGCGGTGAAGACCAATTGCTGGATGGCGCGCTCCGACAGGCCCTGGTCGAGATTGGCGCTGAAGACCTTGGCCGGCAGATCCAAGGTGATGACATTCGCATTATTGATTGAAACCCCGATTTCATCGGTGGGCTTCAAATGGGTATAGCGTTTCGGCTTCATCGGGTCGGCTGAGAGCAGCGTCCAGATCGCATCGCCGATGGGTTCCTGATGGCGGGTGTCCTCGATGTACTCGCGGTACAGGAACACGCCGGTATCGGTGTTTTCCAGCCAGTAGATGGGCAGGCTAGCCGCGATGCCGACATCCTCGCCAGCGTCGGTGGCGTTCGGCAGGTTCAGCGATTCAGCCACGGCGGTCGATGGCATCTCATAGGAGCTCTCGCGATTCGTCAGACCGCATCCTGCGGCGACGACGAGAGCGGCAGTGATTCCCAAAACGCCGAATCGGCGTGGAATCTTCCGCAAGATCCTTGATTGCACTGCGTACCAATCCGTGGTGATTTTAGCTGTTGTGGCTCCTGGCCGTATTGGAACCGCTCTCAAGCTTGCCATATCAGAAGCGGCTAACTGCAGAAAAATGGCCCAACTTACTAATCCGTAACCAAATCTATATGTTCGCCACTTGCCCCGATTAGCATCATTCAAGACTACTTTCAGGTTCTACTGCTTACGCTGAGACCTGAATTTTCTCCGGATTGGCCTGCGACTCGATAGAATGGCAAGCAGGACAAATCACGATTACCACCAAGCTCGCAAAGGGGCGCCGCGCACTGCATGCAGGTTGAACAGAATAAGGCGACAGCGGAGAACGGATCCGCATCGCTCACCATCAGTTTCGATACAGCTGAGCTCATGATTGCCACCCTCGGTCCCAATGACGAGCTCTTGCGTATTCTCTCCGGCGCCTACCCGCAGGTGAGCTTCCGCCCCAACGGCCAATCCCTGGCTCTGGTAGGTGAACCGCAGCAAGTCCGCAAGGCCCAGCGCGTCACCGAAGAAGCCCGTTCGCTGGCCACTCGCGGCTCGCGCATGAGCGCCGAAACGATCGAGCAGATCATCAAGATGCTCAGCGCCGGCAATCCGGATGCACCCACCGACGTCCTGGGCCTGAAGATCCTCTCGGGGCGCGGACGTTCCATCCGCCCCAAGACCGTGAACCAGAAGAGCTATGTCGACGCCATAGAGGATTCGACAATTACTTTCGGCATTGGCCCAGCCGGTACCGGCAAGACCTTCCTGGCCATGGCCATGGCCGTCGCCGCCTTGCAGGACAAGCAGGTCAACCGCATCATCCTGACCCGGCCTGCCGTTGAGGCAGGGGAGAAGCTGGGCTTCCTGCCGGGCTCGTTGACCGAGAAGATCGACCCGTACCTGCGCCCGCTCTACGATGCCTTGCACGACATGATCAATCCGGAAACCATTCCGCAATTGCTCGAAGCCGGAACCATTGAGGTCGCTCCGCTGGCCTATATGCGTGGACGCACCCTCAATGACGCCTTCGTGATCCTGGATGAAGCGCAGAACACCACCAGTGAACAGATGAAGATGTTCCTGACCCGCCTGGGATTCGGTTCCAAGATGGTAGTGACGGGGGATGTCACCCAGGTGGATCTGCCCAACAATGCGACCTCCGGGTTGCGCCTGGCCAGCGATGTCCTTGACGGCATCGACGACATCAGCATCTGCCGACTCGACTCTTCGGATGTGGTTCGCCACCGTCTGATTGCCGACATCGTTACTGCTTACGACCGTTGGGATGACACCCGACGCAAAGACCACAACCGGGGACGCCGCAGCAAATGAGCATTGAAGTAAATAACGAAACCGAATACGACGTCGATCTCAAGGATGTCAACGCCTTGGCAGAATCGGTGATGCGGGCAATGTTCCTGCATCCGGAAACCGAAGTATCGATCGTTTTCATCGACGAGGATGCCATGAGCGCCCTGCACGTCGAGTGGATGGACCTCGAAGGCCCCACCGATGTGATGAGCTTCCCGATGGATGAGCTGCGCCCAGGAACTGCCGGTGCGCCGGGGGAGAGCGGCATCCTTGGCGACATCGTCATCTGCCCTGCCGTCGCCGAAGCGCAGGCCAAGGCCGGGGGCCACAGCACCCACGATGAAATCCTGTTGCTGACCACCCACGGCCTGCTGCACCTCATGGGTTTCGACCACATGGAGCCAGCAGAAAAGGAAGAGATGTTTGCGCTGCAGCGCCAGCTGCTAGAGAGCTACACCGGCCGCCCCGCGCCAAAGGAAACGGTGGAATAACCCCGTGGAAATAATTTTGCTGATTCTCGCCCTTGTTTTCATGGCCTTCTCGGCCGTGCTGACTGCCGCAGACTCAGCCTTCTACGCATTATCCCGGCACGCTGCTGAACGCCTGCGCGCCGAGTCCAATTCCAAATCGCTGTCCGCAATTCTGGATGAAACAGAAACCCACGCCCAGGCAGTGAAGTTCTGGCGGATCTGGTTCGAGACCGCTTCCGCTGTCGCTGTAGCCCTGCTCGTTTCGCAGTGGATCGAGAATGTGTGGCTGATCGGCATGATCTCCACTATTGCGATGGCCGCCTTGGGATTCGTCCTGGTCAGCGTGTCGCCACGTCGCTACGGGCGTTCCAACGCCCAGAACGTCGTGCAGTCCACCGCCACCCTGGTCCGCTTCCTGCGCCTGGTGCTCGGACCCATCACCACGTGGTTGGCATCCATCGCCAAGGCGCTGAGCCCCGGCGGCGTGGATGGCGACGGCTACCTGGGCAAGGAACGACTGCGTGATCTGGTGGATCGCGCCTCCGAAGGCGAGGACCTGGATGAGGAATCGGCCGAACTGATTTCCTCGGTGATCGACTTGGAGGAGACCAGCGTTCGTTCGGTGATGGTGCCGCGCACCGACATGATGGTGCTGGATGCGGATCATTCCTTCCACAGCGCCATGGACCTGTTCATCGCCTCGGGCTTCTCCCGCATCCCGCTGATCGGCGAGGACACCGATGATATCCAGGGCATCATCTACCTCAAGGACCTGATCCGCGAGATCCACGGTCTGCAGCAGGCCCGGACCCTGGCCGAATTGGCGCGAAAGGTCCGCTTTGTTCCCGAATCGAAGTCGGCAGCAGAGCTGATGCAGGAACTGCAGCAGGAATCCATCCACCTGGCCATCGTCATCGACGAGTACGGCGGCACCGCGGGCCTGGTGACCCTGGAAGACCTGCTCGAGGAAATCGTTGGCGAAATCGATGACGAGTATGATCGTTCGAGGGCCGAATTGATCCAGAACCCTGACGGGTCGATTTTCGCCGTGGCGGCGGCATCCATTGACGATATTGCCGACCACTTCGACATGCACATCGAGGAAGAGGACGTCGACACCGTCGGCGGCCTGCTCTCCAAGGCCTTGGAATCGGTGCCGGTACTCGGTTCCACCGCTGAAGTGCACGGCCTGCGCCTGACCGTGGTAGCCCTCGCGGGCCGCCGCAACCGTATCGGCAAAATCCATGTAGAGCGTCTGGAAACAGATGCATCCGACCATATTGAGAACGACGAGGATTCCTCACATGAGTGAAAACCACAACCTGCTTGCATCCAGCGGATGGCCTGAGGGCTTCCGCTCCGGCTTCACCTCTTTCGTAGGCCGCCCGAATGCCGGCAAGTCCACCCTGACCAATGCGCTGGTGGGCCAGAAGGTGGCCATCACCTCGGCCAAGCCGCAGACTACCCGCCACACCATCCGCGGTATCGTGCACCGCGAGGATGCGCAGTTGATCCTGGTCGATACCCCGGGCCTGCACCGTCCGCGCACCTTGCTCGGCCAGCGCCTGAATGACCTGGTCGCCGACACCCTCTCCGAGGTGGACGCGATCGGCTTCTGCATCCCGGCCAATGAGAAGATCGGCCCGGGCGACCGCTACATCGCCACGCAGCTGGCTCAGCTGCAGCGCAAGCCGATCATCGCCCTGGTCACCAAGGCTGACCTGGTGGACCGCGAACAGCTCGCGCAGCAGCTGGTTGCGGTGGCCGAGATGGGTACCCAGAACTTCGGCGAGAACGGCTTCGCCGCAATCGTTCCGGTCTCGGCTGTCAAGGAATTCCAGGTCGAAGAGGTGGCCAACGTGCTGGCAGAGCACCTGCCAGTGGGCCCGCCGCTGTACCCGGACGGCGAGCTGACCGACGAGCCGGAAGCCAAGATGGTTTCCGAGCTGATTCGCGAAGCCGCCCTTGAAGGCGTGCGCGACGAACTGCCGCACTCGCTGGCCGTCGTCGTCGAAGAGATGGTTCCCCGCGAAGGACGCAGCGAAAGCAATCCGCTGATCGACATCCACGTCTCGCTCTTCGTTGAGCGCTCCAGCCAGAAGGCCATCATCATTGGCCGTGGCGGTTCGCGCCTGCGCGAGGTCGGCACCAACGCCCGCCAGGGCATCGAGAAGCTGCTGGGCACCAAGGTCTACCTGGACCTGCATGTGAAGGTTGCCAAGGATTGGCAGCGCGACCCGAAGCAGCTTGGACGTCTCGGCTTCTAGGCTGCGCACCTCAGCGCTGGAAAATGCGCTGTTCGTCCCTCAAGACCAGACCGGTTTTGGGGGACGAGCTGGTTAACCGGCTGCTTGGCCCGCACTCTGGATCTCCCGGGCCAGCCTTTCCGCGGGAGAAGCACCGGTACGCAGCCCATGGATTCCAGCGCCGATGCTGATCGTCTCCATCCATGGACCTCCCTGGTGCTTAGCTCCATGAGCCCCATTGTTCGCCTGCTTGGGCATCCTGTCCGCCGCCTTGCGCAAGGCGGACGTCCACTATGTGACACGCAAGTGACATAAGTTTCACTTGCCTCCAAAGCGCGGTGCTATGCTCATTTCGTGCATTTCGAGCTTCTACTACTACTTAGCCGCTGCGAGGATCCAAAGGACCGCTAGTGGTCTACAGGCCGACCCCTCGTCGCGGAGTAGCTCTTGTCTGGCCCCACAAACTAAGCACTAATTTTGTCTAGGGGACCCACAGAAATGCAGAACATGCAGAAATCTTCGAACATGCCAATCCACAAGTATGTTCCATTCCAGGATCAGATCGAGGTCAATCTGCCCGATCGCACCTGGCCCGACAAGTACATCACCAAGGCCCCGCGCTGGTGCGCGGTCGACCTGCGAGATGGCAACCAGGCGCTGATCGATCCGATGAGCCCGGAGCGCAAGCACAAGATGTTCGACCTGCTGGTCGAAATGGGCTTCAAGGAAATCGAGGTCGGCTTCCCGTCGGCTTCGCAGACCGACTTCGACTTTGTCCGCCAGCTGATCGAGCGCGGCATTCCCGATGACGTGACCATCCAGGTGCTCACCCAGTCCCGCGAGCACCTGATCGAGCGCACCTACGAAGCGCTGGAAGGCGCCAAGCAGGCCATCGTCCACCTGTACAACTCCACCTCGATCCTGCAGCGCGAAGTCGTCTTCCGCCAGGACGAAGACGGCATCGTGGACATCGCCGTCCAGGGCGCCCGGTTGTGCAAGAAGTACGAAGAGCAGCTGACCGGCACCAAGATCACCTACGAGTACTCGCCAGAGTCCTACACCGGGACCGAGCTGGCCTTCGCCAAGCGCATTTCCGAGGCCGTAGCCGAGGTCCTGGAAGCGACCCCGGAAAACAAGATGATCCTGAACCTGCCGGCCACGGTGGAAATGGCTACCCCGAACGTGTACGCCGACTCCATCGAGTGGATGCACCGCAACCTGGCCAACCGCGACTCGATCATCCTCTCGCTGCACCCGCACAACGACCGCGGCACCGGAGTGGCCGCGGCAGAACTGGGCTACCTGGCCGGCGCCGACCGCATCGAAGGCTGCCTGTTCGGCAACGGCGAACGCACCGGCAACGTCGACCTGGTGACCTTGGGCATGAACATGTTCGGCCAGGGCATCGACCCGCAGATCGATTTCTCGGACATGGACCACATCCGCCGCACCGTCGAGTACTGCAACCAGCTGCCAGTGGCTGAACGCAGCCCGTACGGCGGAGATCTGGTCTTCACCGCCTTCTCCGGTTCGCACCAGGACGCGATCAAGAAGGGCCTGGAAGCGATGGAAGCCAAGGCTTCGGCTGAAGGCAAGGACATCAACGACCTGGTCTGGGCTGTTCCGTACCTGCCGATCGACCCGAAGGACATCGGCCGTTCCTACGAGGCCGTGATCCGCGTGAACTCGCAGTCCGGCAAGGGCGGGGTTGCTTACCTGCTGAAGAACGACTACAACTTGGACCTGCCGCGCCGCGCGCAGATCGAGTTCTCCGGCGTCATCCAGCGCAAGACCGATACCGAGGGCGGCGAGATCTCCTCGCAGCGCATCTGGGACGTTTTCCAGGATGAGTACCTGCCGGTCAGCGAAGATTCGGGCATGAACCCCTGGGGCTACTACCAGATTGCTTCGGCGACCGCGGCTTCGGCGGAGGACGGAAGCTTCCGCCTGGATACCAAGCTGATCATCGACGGCGTGGCCCATGAGCGCAGCGCCCAGGGCAACGGTCCGGTCTCCGCGCTGGTCAAGCTGCTCAACGATGATGGCGTGGATCTGCGCGTGCTGGACTACTCCGAGCACGCCATGAGCGAAGGCGGCAACGCCCGCGCAGCCGCATTCGTCGAATGCGCCGTGGGCGATCGCATCCTGTGGGGCATTGGCCTGGACACCAATACCAACATTGCAGCACTGAAAGCCGTAGTTTCGGCCGTCAACCGCGCGATCCGCGACAGCAAGTAGGTCTGCGGCACCACCTTGTTGCCAGCTCAACGCCACGGCCAGCCTCACCACGCTGGCCGTGGCGTTTTGCCTTCCATATACTGCCAGGGCGGCTGGCAAGCAAGCGCCGACGAGGAAAGGGAAGAGCTTTGCCCCGTTTCATGGATGAAATCCGCGCGGTCATTGCGGGCGATCCGGCAGCACAAGGACTATTGGCCACGGCAACTACTTCAACGGGCTTGCACGCGATCTGGATGCATCGGGTTACTCACCAGCTGTGGCAGCGCAAGACAACCAGGGGTCTGTCGAAAATCATCAGGCTCATTGCCCGATCATTGACGCAAATCGACATCCATCCCTCTGCTGTTATTGGCAGTCCCGTTCTCATCGATCACGGCACTGGTGTCGTTATCGGGCCTAATACGGTAATTGGATCCAGAAACATTGATTTACCAGGGGGCCACTATCGCGGCAGCCGGGTCTGCCGGTCCAGCTACAACCGTCATCGGCAGCGACTGCATGATTGGATCCGGTGCCACGGTATTGCGTGGCGTGCAAGTAGGTAGCCGGTGCAATATAGGAGCGAATGCCGTGGTCGCTACTGACCTGCCTGATAACTGCGTCGCTGTCGGTGTTCCCGCTCAATTCAAGTCGAGAGACACCTTGAACCCCTTTTCCTCGGGCCCGGTAGATGCCGGGTTGCTCCTGCAGCTACCGCGCCCAGGGACGAATCGACACCCATAGGAATCGTTGGATTCAGAACTTTGGGAGTTGAAGTGGGAGAATATTGTCCGTGTCCAGATCAGGTTTCGCTTCCAAGAGCTACCACACCCGTGGTTTGGTTTTGCGTACCCACAAGCTGGGAGAAGCCGATCGCATCATCACCCTGCTGACACCCAATGGGATTGTCCGTGCGGTGGCTAAGGGCGTACGCCGGACGTCGTCGCGGATGGGCGCCACGCTGGAACCGTTCATGGAAGTCGACGCGCTTCTGGTGATGGGCCGCAATCTCGATATCGTCTCGCAGGCACAGCTTCGAAATCCATACGGCCAATTGCTGGTCATGGATTACCCGAGCTACACGGTGGCCAACGCCATGTCGGAGATCGCTGAAAAACTGCTGGAAACAGAAAGCGATTCGGCCCTCCAGCAATATCAGCTCTTCCACGGTGCGATCGCCCTGTTATCCAAGCAGCGAGTCGATTCCGGAGCCGTGCTGGACTCCTACATCTTGCGGGCCCTCTCGGTTGCTGGTTGGGCGCCGTCCTTTACCGACTGCGTGCGCTGCGGCAAGCCTGGCCCGCATCAAGCGCTCCACGTCCAGCTTGGCGGCGTCGTCTGCCCCGAATGCCGTCCCTCTGGATCGTTATCGCCGCATCCCGTCACCATTGAATATCTGCAGGCGCTGCTGGAAGGGGACTGGTCCACCGTGGCAGAAGCAGGACCTCGAGCGCGCAAGCAAGCTGCAGATATCGTGGCCAACTACTTGCAGTGGCACCTTGAGCGTGCCGTGAATTCCCTACGTCTTGTGGAGAGAAATTGAAGAAGCTTCCTAAGATCACCGGCCGCCGAGGCCCAGTTGCTCCTTATGCGCATCCGGATCATCCGCAGATGCCCGCCATTCCGCAGGAACTCATCCCTGAACACGTAGCTATCGTCATGGATGGCAATGGACGTTGGGCGAACCAGCGGGGATTGCCTCGTACCGAGGGGCACCGTGCAGGCGAAGCAGCTTTGCTTGATGTGGTGGCCGGAGCCGTGGAGCTGGGCGTCAAGTACGTCTCTGTCTACGCGTTCTCAACCGAGAACTGGAAGCGCAGCCCTGAGGAAGTGCGCTTCCTGATGGGCTTCTCACGTGATGTTCTGCGCCGCCAACGCGATACGTTGAACTCATGGGGCGTCCGCATACGCTGGTCGGGTCGAGAACCCAAGCTCTGGAAATCGGTTATCAATGAACTCAAGGAAGCCGAAGAACTCACCAAAGACAACTTGGGTTGCCAGCTGACCATGTGCGTGAACTACGGCGGGCGCGCAGAACTAGGCGACGCTGTCAGCGCGATTGCCCAGGATGTTGCAGCCGGCAGGCTTCGCGCTAGCTCGGTTGGCGAAAAGACTATCGCCAAATACCTGCATGCTCCGGAACTGCCTGATGTGGATCTTTTCCTCCGAACCAGTGGCGAGCAACGCACAAGCAACTTCCTGCTGTGGCAGTCGGCATACGCAGAGATGGTCTTCCTCGACCAGCTTTGGCCGGATGTCGACCGGCGAACGCTCTTTACCGCCGTAGAAGAATATGCCAAACGCGATCGCCGTTACGGCGGAGCTATCGACAAGCCACAGGCCTAGGACGTTTTCAGCGCTGTTCCCACCAATCGCAACCAGAGGCTTAGGTCTCGATATGCTGCGGATCTGGCGGGCTCAGCGGAGGTGAACACATCGTGCATTGCGCCCGGAATTTCGGACAAAGTAACGAAACTGCCTAGTTTCAACGCCCGCAGGCGCGTTTGCTGAACGTCGAGTACCGAATCGCAGTGCTGCATGTCAGGGGAGTAGCTCGTGCCGATATGGGTGCGATCCGAGGTGAGGACGAAGATCGGCTGTTGAAGTTTCAGCCCCTTCGCAACTAGGGCATGGCCATCGAATATCGTTTTCAGCCATCCCGCGGTGTTCGGAAAAGCGATCCGTGGTCGCCATAGCCGATGAACGTCCCACTGGCCATGGCTATCAGTACTTAGCGATTGCCAGTAATGATCGAATTCTGGTCCGTTGAGCTTCCTGCGCGGATTCGTGCGAGTGATCGCTTCCATTAGGCCGTGAAAAGGAATGCGCAGGAAGGCCGTTCCCTGAAACTCAAGCCATGGAGCATTCAGGACCAGAGCTTTAATGCCCGGCGCTTGGCGCGCAAGCCACAAGCTGAGGATCAAGCCGCCCGTCGAGTGCCCTTGGGCAACCACCGGTAATTGAGGATGCTCATTACGCAGCAGTTCCAAGCTCGCATTGAGCTCCTCATCGAAGTCCGCCAAGTCATCGACATAACCAGGCAAAGCATGTTCGGCTCTCAGACTGCGTCCATGCCTGCGTAGATCAAGTGCGTAGAAGTGGTATCCATGGTGATGCCAGAAAGCTGCCAGTTCGCGGTTGTAAAAATAATCGCTCCAGCCATGCACGCTCAGAACAATTCCCTGGGCTCGTCGTCCGAGCCGATTCCTGAATCCAGCCGGGCAATAGCGGACCAAGGTCGCGACGGCCGGTCCTTCCGCATCGACGCCGAAATCCAAGGTTTGGTGCTCAAAATCAGGCCCGAGGGGATCTTCGACCCATTGCCCCGGCCTAGTTGAAGACATAAAGTCTGGCCAACTGCTGCTTTCTGGAACAACGAAGTGCTTCATATCTTGAATACTACCCATCTCAAGTTGTCTGTTTCGGGTTCTTCACGGGAAAATGGTTCCATGCGCATATACCCACTGGTCTTCAAGCACGTGTTCACCAAGATGGATCCTGAACAGGCTCACCATTTTGCATTCAACGCGATCAAGATTGCGCAACGCGCAGGGCTCACTAAGGCAGCTCGCAAGTTCTTCGCTCCGGCACCCAAGCTGAAGCGCACCGTTATGGGCATCGACTTCCCATCCCCATTCGGATTGGCTGCTGGCTTCGACAAGGGCGCCACCGGAATCCTGGCGTTGAGCGATATCGGTTTCGGCCATGTTGAAATCGGAACCGTCACCGGACAGGCCCAGTCCGGCAACCCGCAACCGCGGCTCTTCCGCTTGGTTGAGGACCGCGCGGTAGTCAACCGGATGGGCTTCAACAACGAAGGCGCCGAAACTGTCGCTGCCCGTGTCGCCAGTTCTCGCCAAGAGCTCAAGACTGGTTACGCTGGAACCCGCCCGGTCATCGGCGTGAATATCGGCAAGACCAAGGTTGTAGAGCTGGAAGACGCGGTAGGGGATTACCTGGCGTCCACCTGCCAGCTGGCGATCCACGCAGATTACCTGGTCGTCAATGTTTCGAGCCCCAACACCCCGGGTCTGCGCCTGCTCCAGAGCGTTGACTCTCTTCGTCCGCTGCTTTCGGAAGTCGGCCAGTTGGCTGACAAGGTTGCCGGCCGCCATATTCCCTTGCTGGTCAAGATTGCTCCCGATCTTAGCGATGAGGATGTCGCTGACGTTGCACGCTTGGCCATGGAACTTGAACTCGACGGCATTATTGCCACCAATACGACCATCGGTCGCGAGAACTTGACCAGCGATGCGTCCAAGGTTGAAGAGATTGGCGCCGGCGGGCTATCTGGCGCTCCGCTCAAGCAGCGATCGCTTGAAGTTCTTCGCCAGTTGCGTGCACTTGTTCCGGCCGAGATGGCTCTGATCGCCGTCGGCGGCGTGGAAAATGCCGCGGATGTGAAGGAACGCCTGGACGCAGGCGCGGACCTGGTACAGGGTTACACCGCATTCCTCTACGAGGGTCCGTTCTGGGCACGTTCGATCAATAAGGACCTGGAGCACATGCTCTAGTTCTTTGGAGTGGAATTTCCCAAATGCTCCGGAATGGCTCCGATTCTCGAAGAATCGGAGCCATTCCGCGTTAACCGGGCCCATCTTCTGCGTACGTCCTGCCTGCAACAGCTTTGAACGCAACTTGGATCAGGAGACTAGGCAAGGGCAGCCGCGCTAGGGGAGAAGGTGGCAATAACGGTTGCCGACCGGGATGAATCCTTGTATCGGAGCCAACAAGGCCGCATGCTGCGAGCACGGACAGGATTGGCAGAAATGCGTCGCGGCAACGATATTCCTATCGCAGAATTTGCATCACCTTGTAGTTGGCTCCACAAATTTTGAACATTGTTATTCAACCAAGCAATTAACTAGAAAGGGGCAAGCTCAGCGAGCTTGCCCCTTTGCGGTCTAGCGGTATCGACTAGTCGATATTTGCGCCGCGCTTGACCTGTGGCTTTGGCAGGCGCAATTTGCGGAACTGCATTCCACGCATTGCCGCGTACATGCGTACGCCCTTTTCCATGTGGCCGAACTTGGCGACCAGGCGCTTCTTCAAGAGGATGGTCGTCACAATTGCTTCGATGATGATCAGTGCGATAACAACCCAGAGGGCTGCCTGCACAAACATCTGGATCTGCAGGTTGCGCTGGAACACCAGCGAGACAACCAAGAAGGCCAGGATGATGAACATCATGAACTCGCCGAACATCCAGCGAGAGTCAATGAAGTTACGGGTGTAGCGCTTCTGCTCACCCTTGTCGCGTGGCATCAGGTAGCGTTCATCGCCAGTTTCGTTGGCTAAGCGCAAACGATTCTGCGCTTCAACACGCTGTTGACGCTGGGCTTCCTTAGCGGCCTTGCGATCGGTAGGAACCAACGGGCGCTGACGGTTCGCCTGCTGCGCATTGCGCTTGGGCGTTGGACCAGTCTTGCGGCCGTCGGTTGTTTCCGGGGCCTGCTGGGCAGACTCCACATTTACGGGGGATTGAGGTTCATCCTTCTTACGTCCAAACACCCCTCTATTCTAGCCGGAAATAGTTAGCGGCGTGACATTCGATACGCGAGGAATTGCTAGGCTGAAGGCATGACCGAAAATACTACCTTCGACGCTGTTGCAAGCGGCGTCGATATTGCCGCGCTAAAAAGCCACATCGACACGAACTTCGAGAAGATCCTCGAAGAGCTCACTTCCCTGGTCGCGATCCCGAGCATCGCATGGGAATCCTTCGACCCGCAGAACCTGGAAAAATCGGCTGCGGCAGTGGCCGAATTGGCCAAGTCGGCCGGGATGGAGACCGTGGAAATCCTGCGCGAGCCTGCGCAGAACGGCGCTATGGGCGCGCCTGCCGTGGTAGCCCAGCGCAAGGCGGCACCCGGAAAGCCAACCGTGCTCCTGTACGCACACCACGACGTCCAGCCTCCTGGCAACGAGGCGGACTGGAACACCCCGGTATTCGAAGCCACGAAAGTAGGGGACCGGCTGTTCGGCCGCGGTGCCGCTGACGACAAGGCCGGCATCATGGTCCACATCGCGGCGATGCGCGCCGTGCTGGACCTCATTGGCGATTTCGGCGTCGGCGTAACCTACTTCTTCGAGGGGGAGGAAGAAGCAGGATCCCCATCATTCCGCAACTTCCTCGAAGCCCATCAGGACAAGTTGGCAGCAGATGTGATCGTAGTTGCCGACTCGTCCAACTGGTCGGTTGGAACCCCAGCACTGACCAGCTCGCTGCGCGGCATGTGCGCAGCGGAGATCACCGTTCGCTCGTTGAACCATGCAGTTCACTCGGGCATGTTTGGCGGACCAGTTCTCGATGGCCCGATTCTCGCCGCCAAGTTGATCTCCAGCTTCCACAACGAAGACGGTTCTGTTGCCGTTGCCGGCCTGGTTGCCAACGACATCGCTGAAGTCGACTTCGACGAAGCCGAATTCCGCAGGGACTCCGGCGTTCTGGAATCCTTCCAGCTTGCCGGCACCGGCAAGATCACCGACCGCTTGTGGAATAAACCAGCACTGAGCGTGATTGGAATGGATATCCCGAGTGTCGACCACTCGTCGAATACCTTGCTGCCGGCAACGCGTTTCAAGGTATCGATGCGCCTGGCCCCAGGGCAGAATCCTGCAGATGCGCTCAAGGCCCTTGAGGCACACGTCAAAAGCGTTGACCTTCGCGGTGCCGAGGTTGAATTTGTCGTCACCGAAGCAGGCAACGCCTACAAGGCGAACCTGGACGCTTCGGCAAATGACACTGCGCGCTGGGCGCTTGAACAAGCTTGGGGCGTTGTACCAGTGAATATGGGCCTGGGTGGATCAATTCCATTCATCGCAGATTTGCTGGAAGTTTTCCCGAAGGCGCAGATCCTGGTGACCGGTGTCGAGGATCCCGATTCGCGTGCGCACTCGGCCAACGAGTCGCTGCATCTAGGCGACTTCCAGCACGCAATTGAGGCTGAAGCCCTCATGCTGGCGAGGATCAACGCCAAGGGACTATGAACCGTGTCATACGGAGAGACGCAGGGGAAGAATTCTTCAGCGTAGCGACGTAGGATAGAAGCAAGAACAGAGGTGCCGGTTCCAGTAACAAATCTGGAGCTTGGTGCCGCATCGAGCAGTATGGGAGGAAAATCATGACTGCATCTGTTGACCAGACCAAGGGCGATCCAACTGAGGTGCCAACCCATGAGGTAGAGATTTCCGACGTGGCGGCGGACAAGGTTCGCTCGCTTCTGGAACAGGAAGGCCGGGATGATCTTCGTCTCCGCATCGCCGTGCAGCCAGGTGGCTGCTCGGGCCTTATCTACCAGCTTTACTTCGATGAGCGCATGCTCGACGGCGACGCGGTACGCAACTTCGATGGCGTTGAGGTCATCGTTGACAAGATGAGCGTCCCGTACCTCGCTGGCGCGTCCATTGATTTCGAGGACACCATCTCGAAGCAGGGCTTCACCATCGACAACCCGGCCGCATCGGGTTCCTGCGCCTGTGGAGATTCCTTCCACTAGGCCGTAGGGAACAAACGCCGCTGTTCAAACGTTGAAGAAATTTCTCGTTAGCACAGCGGCGTTTTTCGGCATTCTGACCCCAAAGAGGGTAAGCTCTACATTAAGTAGTAAAACTATGTTTCCCTTCGTGAGCCACCTCACCGTGCAACTCGTTTAAACCACGAGGTGACTTATGAAGACCACATTCTGCACCAACAAAGAGGAAGGGCCGTCTGTGAGTTCGCAAGACCGAACCGGCAGTCGCGGGTCCGCTAAAGCCAAAGTACTGGCTTTAGTCGGCACTGGCGCATTGCTGTTGACGGGATGTACAGCGGAGGCAAAACGCGGTTGGCTCCCAAACGTGGAGCGCGACACCACCAACCACACCGGGGCAATCCAGGATTTCTGGGTTAACTCGTGGATCGCTGTTATTGTCGTCGGCGTATTGACCTGGGGATTGATGCTCTGGTGCGTCATCGCCTACCGCCGCCGCAAGAACGATACGGGTTACCCGCGTCAGCTGAGCTACAACCTGCCATTGGAGATCTTCTACACGGCCATTCCTTTGGTCCTTGTTCTAGTCTTCTTTAGCTTCAACAACACCCTGGAAAAGCAGATCAACGCCCCTGTTGATTCTGAGGTCGTAGTCGACGTCCGAGCCAAGCAATGGTCGTGGGACTTCAACTACAGCTACCAGGGCACCGAGAAGTATTACGCCGGCGAACAGGCTCACCTGAACACCGATGGCTCGGAAGGCGTTCGCGAAGAACTGCCAACCTTGTACCTGCCAGCGGGCAAGTCGGTAACCCTTGAGCTGAATAGCCGCGATGTCATCCACTCCTTCTGGGTACCAGCCTTCTTGCAGAAGCTGGACATGATCCCAGGCAAGACCAACTACATCTACCTGACTCCACAGGTTGAAGGCAGCTACGACGGAAAGTGCGCCGAGCTTTGCGGCGAGTACCACTCCGAGATGCTCTTCAACGTCGAGGTTGTCAATGAGTCCGAGTTCAAGGCTCAGCTGGCAAAGATGGAAGATGGACACATTGGTGAAGAGTACGACCGTAAGCCAGATGTTGTTAACGGCGTCGTAGTAGAGCACGGGGAAGGAGAGTAATCATGACAACGTTTGAATATGCAACTGACGACGTGAAGTCGATTGCTCCAGCCGTAGTGCCGAAGTCCAAGGGTCGTCTGTTCGTCGACTACATTACTTCGACCGACCACAAGAAGATCGGGTACATGTACCTGATCAGCTCGTTCATCCTGTTCTGTGTCGGTGGCGTTATGGCGCTGCTGATTCGTGCAGAGCTGTTCGAACCAGGCATGCAGATCCTGCAGACCAAGGAACAGTACAACCAGCTGTTCACCATGCACGGCACTGTCATGCTCTTGATGTTCGCAACCCCGCTGTTCGCAGGTTTCGCCAACGTCATGATGCCCCTGCAGATCGGTTCCCCGGATGTGGCCTTCCCACGTCTGAATGCATTGGCTTTCTGGTTCTTCTCGCTGGGCTCGCTGATCGCTCTGTCCGGCTACCTCACCCCCCAGGGTGCAGCTAGCTTCGGTTGGTTCGCTTACGCTCCGCTGTCGAACACCACCTTCTCGCCAGGAATCGGCGGAGACCTCTGGGTCTTCGGCCTTGCACTGTCGGGCTTCGGTACCATCCTTGGCGCCGTCAACTTCATCACCACGATCATCTGCCTGCGTGCACCTGGCATGACCATGTGGCGCATGTCGATCTTCTCGTGGAACACCTTGATCACCTCGTTGCTGGTCCTGATGGCTTTCCCGCCACTGGCAGCTGCGCTGTTCGCACTGGGTGCAGACCGCCGCTTCGGTGCCCACATCTTCGACCCAGAGAATGGCGGTGCCGTACTATGGCAGCACCTGTTCTGGTTCTTCGGGCACCCTGAGGTCTACATCATTGCTTTGCCGTTCTTCGGCATCGTCTCCGAGATCTTCCCAGTGTTCTCCCGCAAGCCGATCTTCGGCTACAAGGGCCTGGTCTTCGCGACCATCTCGATTGCTGCACTGTCGGTTTCCGTGTGGGCACACCACATGTACGTCACTGGCTCGGTAATGCTGCCGTTCTTCGGCTTCATGACCATGCTGATCGCAGTTCCAACCGGTGTGAAGTTCTTCAACTGGATCGGAACCCTGTGGCGCGGCTCGATCACCTTCGAAACCCCAATGCTCTGGAGCATGGGCTTCATGATCACCTTCCTGTTCGGCGGTCTGACCGGTATTATCCTGTCGGCTCCGTCGCTGGACTTCCACGTATCGGATACCTACTTCGTTGTGGCTCACTTCCACTACGTAGTCTTCGGTACCGTTGTGTTCGCGATGTTCGCTGGCTTCTACTTCTGGTGGCCGAAGTGGACCGGCAAGATGCTCAACGAGCGTCTTGGCAAGATTCACTTCTGGTTGCTGTTCATCGGCTTCCACGGCACCTTCCTGATCCAGCACTGGCTGGGCGTTATGGGCATGCCACGTCGCTACGCCGACTACATGCCTGAAGATGGCTTCACCACCATGAACCAGGTTTCGACCGTCTTCGCATTCATTCTGGGTGCGTCGATGATTCCATTCTTCTGGAACGTGTGGGTAACCCACCGAAACGCCAAGAAGGTCGAAGTAGATGATCCATGGGGCTTCGGCGCATCGCTGGAATGGGCAACTTCTTGCCCTCCACCACGCCACAACTTCCACTCGATCCCTCGCATCCGTTCCGAGCGTCCGGCACTGGATCTGCACCACCCGGAACTGAGTGGACGGGTAACCCCCGAAACTCCGGTTGCGAAGATCTTCGGCTCGGCTGACCAGAAGGACGTGTAACGATGAAAGTTGAATCCTGGATTTTCCTGGGTGGCGTCTTCTTCTTCACCCCAGTAGCGATTGTCTACGGTTACATGACCAACTGGAGCGAATGGGTCGGATTCCTGGCATTGCTGATGCTGGTCGCATTGTCCGCGATGGTAGGTGGCTACTTGCTATTCACCGCTAAGCGCGTTGGCAACAGGCCCGAGGACCGCGTGGATGGCGAAATCCACGAGAACGCCGGCGATATCGGAATGTTCTCCCCATGGAGCTGGTGGCCACTGGTCCTGGCTTCGGCTGCAGCGATTGGCTTCCTTGGCCTCGCTGTGGGCTGGTGGGTCTTCTTCATCGGCGCCGGTTTGGCCGTCGTTGGCGTGACCGGCTGGGTTTACGAATACAGCCGTGGCGATCACGCTCACTAGGCAGTAACCCTAACGGGACGACAAGCAATTTTGCTTGTCGTCCCGTTAGTCTTTTAATAGGGGTTCCTCGATGGCGATAGGCCGTCAGGATATTTGGATCAAGGAGAAGCAGCATGCGCCACGCACCGCAGCCACATGTCCAGGCGCACCTTGATCCGGCCAGCCGGCAAAGCAAATACCGGCAAATCCGAGAGATTCTCAAGACCCATGCGCGCGAGGCCTGCAAACCCGGCTACAAGCTTCCGCCCGAACGCGTGCTGGCAGAGCACTTCGGCGTGGCCCGCAAGACCATCCGCCAAGCCATCGATGCCTTGGTGGATGAACAAGTGCTCAAACGCGTAGTGGGAATCGGCACGTTCGTCGTGCCCGAAAAATTGGACCTTCGTGTCCGCCTGCATTCCTACTCCGAAGATATGATGCGCCGCGGCATGGTTCCCGATGCCCATGTACTCGAATTCGCGGAGATCAAAGCCAGCGCCACCTTGGCTTCGCAGCTGATGGTGGAGGAGGGTACTGCCGTAGTCCAGTTCAAGCGCCTGCTGCTGGCCGATGGCACCCCCATGAGCCTGGACGAGAACTATATGCCTGCCGATCTCGTGCCTGGCTTTGTGGATGGCGAGCCGCCGTCAAAGCTCTATCAGGCATTGCACGAGCGCTATGGCATCTTGCTCGAATGGGGTGAGGACCAGGTGGAAAGCACTGCGGCGAGCAAGCGGCAAGCCGTGCTCCTGGGCGTAGAACCAGGCTTCCCGCTCCTGCAGATCACCCGGTATGCCTACATCGGCGATCGGCTAGCCGACTACTCGGTTTCGCTCTACCGCTCAGACCGCTACAAGCTCTTCGTGCCGTTGCAGCGAGTGGGCACACGCACGCCTCGCTACACCGATACTTTCTAGGCCTGGCCTGGCCAGGCGGCCGGCTGCTTCGATTTCAACGGGCAAGTACCAGGCAAACCCGTCAACCATGCCCAAGGATGCCATATCTGCCGTTCAAAATGGTTCCGGGCATCAACTACTGAATAAGCACTCCCGCAGCCTGGTCCGCCGGTTTGGAGCTATAGCAGGAGCAAGCAGGTTTCCCGCACACGGAAGAAGATCGCGGCGCAAGCTCAAAGCCGCTTCAAGGCAGCAGGACATGGAATGTCGACGGAAGTTGAAAAGTGGACACTCCAACCGCCCTGTCCAGTGGGAAACCAGCCACACTGGTGCGATAGGCCGTAGCGAAGATCCAATATATCCCTAGATCACACAGTCTTGTTTGCAGCGTGATTCTGCCATCCGGTCGATGCGTCCAGAGTTATTCCGTCATCCAATTCAAACGATTCTGAAGCAGGACTGGAGGTCATGGTGCCTGCCGGGCATTCTTTCTGGCAGGGGAGCAGCCTTTGGAAGAGCGCTCTGGATATCGGCTCGGCCATGCCGAGCGCCAAAACGGGAGTCTGAACTGCTGCATTCGAAGTCTTGGCGAACGTGATTGCGGAACTGAGCTCGTCCCCAGTCTGGAGGGCCTTCGCTGGAAAGACGAATGCACTGAGCAGCTCTCCGCTCCGGTTCGGCCCGGGACGACACCGGGCAGCTGCGCCAGTCGCAACTGGCATTGGCGTGCAGCATTCGATTCCAGCCGATCCAGAATGGCTGCACTGCAGGCCGGCAGTAGCACTCAGCCCCGAACGGCATTTCTGACTGAAGTGCCAAACAGGATGGCCAATTCTTCTCCGCACTGGGGAGCGCAGCTCGATACGCGGCTAGGGGAGCAGGAACGGACTTTCCACCCTGAGCACCCGGCAGTGCCAGATGGCGTTCTAAGCTACTGGAATTTCGATGGGCGTCCACCATGCGTCTTCGGAGCGCTCACCGGCGCTAGGCTCACTGGGACCCCTGGGAAAGCCGGGTTAACGAAAGGAGGGACACACCGCAAGGTGTGTCCCTCCTTTTGTGACTAACTCAGGTCGCTATTACTTGGCGATCGAGTCCTGCGTGTCACCCTCAACCTCATGGTGGCCGTGGGCTGCACGAGCAGCTTCCAGCTCCGATGGGGTTACCGGGGCGACGCGATCTTCGAAGAAGAACTTCGAGATTGCTGCACGACGCTTCTCCGAACCGGAGACGTGTCCTGCTGCGTCAGGCTGAGCCGGGATGTACTGGCGATCAACGTAGTTGGTCAGCAGGTAACGCTTGTAGACGTCAACTTCCTCGTGCTTCTCCGAGAAGCCGCCCTCAGGCGACATCTGGATGATGCCAGCTTCGCGGCCGTGCAGGACGATCTCGCGATCCTTGCGCTGCAGCGACAGGCAGATACGGCGAGTCAACCAGAAGGCGAAGATTGGGCCCAGGAAGAACAGCGTACGCAGCCAGTAGGTGACATCGTTCAGCGACACGTGGAAGTGGGTCGCGATCAAGTCCGAGGAAGCAGCAGCCCACATGACGCAGTAGAAGACTACGCCGGCAGCGCCCACTGCGGTTCGGAATGGAGCGTTGCGTGGACGGTCGAGCAGGTGGTGCTCGCGGTTGTCCTTGGTGATCCAGCGTTCGATCCACGGCCATGCGAACATCACTGCGAACAGTGCGCCTGCAGGAACCAGTGCTGGCAGCAGTACCGACATCACCAGGGTGTTATCGCCCCATGGGAATGGAATGATCCATTCGAAGCTGAAGTTGCCCAGGTAACCTGGCATCAAGCGCAGCGCGCCATCGACGAAACCGATGTACCAGTCCGGCTGGGTACCAGCCGAAACAGGAGATGGGTCATATGGACCGTAGTTCCATACCGGGTTGATCTGGAACAGGCCAGCAATGAATGCCACGATGCCGAAGACGATGAAGAAGAATCCACCGGCCTTGGCTGCGTATACCGGACCAACAGGGAAGCCAACAACGTTGTCGTTGGTGCGGCCTGGGCCAGGGTACTGGGTGTGCTTGTGGGTCACGACCATGAACAGGTGCACAACGATCAGCAAGATGATGACCGCAGGAACAATCATGATGTGCAACGAGTACAGTCGCGGAATCACGGTATCGCCAGGGAACTCGCCGCCGAAGAAGAACATCGACAGGTAGGTGCCGACGATCGGCAGTGCCTTCATGACGCCATCGATAATGCGCAGGCCGTTACCGGACAGCAGATCATCTGGCAGGGAGTAGCCGGTGAAGCCGGCAGCAAGACCCATGATCAGCAGCACGCCGCCGACAACCCAGTTCAGTTCACGTGGGCGACGGAATGCGCCGGTGAAGAATACGCGCAGCATGTGCACGGACAGGGAAGCGACGAACAGCAGTGCCGACCAGTGGTGTACCTGTCGCATGAACAGGCCGCCGCGCACGTCGAAGGAGATATCCATGGTCGAGGCCATAGCCGTCGACATGCCGATACCCTTCATCGGTACGTACGAGCCGTCGTAGACGACGTGAGCCATGGACGGATCGAAGAAGAAGGTCAGGAAGGTGCCCGAGAGCAGCAGCAGTACGAAGGTGTACATTGCCACTTCGCCGAACATGAACGACCAGTGGTCCGGGAAGATCTTGCGACCGAATTCCTTGACCATGCCCGAAGCGCCGACGCGGGAATCCACGAAGTTGGCGATGCGACCGGTAGCGGTCGATGCCTGGTATTCGTTAGTCGTCGTCATGATTAACCACGCTCCCAGTAGGACGGGCCAACTGGTTCGTGGAAGTCACTCTGAGCTACCAGGTAGCCCTCGGAGTCCACGGTAATTGGCAGCTGTGGCAGTGCGTGGCCAGCTGGGCCGAAGATGACCTTGCATTCCTGCGTCAGGTCGAAGGTCGACTGGTGGCAAGGGCACAGCAAGTGGTGGGTGTGCTGCTCGTACAGAGCAATCGGGCAACCCACGTGGGTGCAAATCTTGGAGTATGCGACGATGCCGTCGACGTTCCAGGTTTCGCGTCCCTCGGAGATCTGCATTTCTGCTGGATCCATGCGCATCAGCAGAACGACGGCCTTGGCCTTTTCGTTCAGCGGGTGCTCGGTCTCGTTGAGGCCTTCTGGGATCACGTGGAATGCGGAACCGATCTGCACATCCGAAGCCTTGATCGGGGTACCAGATGGGTCGCGGGTCAGACGGATGCCCTTGTCCCACATGGTGTGGCGCAGGGAATCGATCATCTCGTTCGCGGTGTTACCGGTGCGATCCAGGTCGCGGAACATGAAGATTGCTGGGATTGGCGCCAAGGCGATGGCACCGATCAGGGTATTGCGGATCAGCGGACGACGCTTGATGCCGGACTCTTCGAGCACGGTATCGATGATTTCGACGGCATCCTGGCGATCTTCTTCCGAGCGGATCTCGTGGCGCATTTCCATGAGCTCGTGATCCGGCATCAGGGTCTTGGCCCAGTGAACAATACCCACACCGATACCGAGCATCGCGAAAGCGGTGCCCAGTCCCAGTGCAGCGTTCTGCACACGCAGTTCAGCGAAGGTCATCTCGCCCAGGTGGCCCAGGACGAAGTAGGCCACGAAGAAGAAGAGCGTGCCGATGATGGAGATGGTAAATAGGAGCGCTACTTGACGCTCATGTCGCTTGGCTGCGCGCGGATCGCGGTCTGCGAGACGCGGACGATGGGGTGGTAAGCCCGGATCTGGGAATCGATCCTGAGCTACATCGTCAGCCTTAGCAACGGTGCCCGAGTTTTCGGGACTGCCGTGACTATGGTCGCCCATGTTTCTCTCTCATCCTTCTGTTAGGAATTTATGTACGTAGTGATGGTTACGGCCGAGGCCGCGTGTTTGCCTTAGGAAGGACGCGAGGTCAACCAAATGGTGAAGGCAATGATGATACCCAGACCTGCGGTCCAGGTGAACAGGCCTTCAGCAACTGGACCCAGGGAGCCCAGGGCTGCACCGCCAGCGGAACCATTTGCTTCAATGGTCTTCAGGAAGGTGATAACGTCACGCTTCTCTTCTGGGGTGATGTTCGAGTCGTTGAACACTGGCATGTTCTGTGGGCCGGTAGCCATCGCTTCGTAGATGTGCTTCTCGGATACACCGGTCAGGGTTGGTGCGAACTTGCCGCGGGTCAACGCGCCACCGGCAGCAGCCGCGTTGTGGCACATTGCGCAGTTCACACGGAAGACGGTGCCACCGTGGGCGGCGTCGCCCTGGGTGGTATCCAAGTATTCCTCATCAGGGATCGCTGGGCCTGCACCCAGGCTTGCAACATACGCTGCCAGCTGGGAGATCTGCTCGTCGTCGAACTGTACTGGCTTGACCTGGGCCTGCGGGCCCTGCATCTGCATCGGCATACGGCCGGTGCCGACCTGGAAGTCAACAGAAGCCGCGCCAACGCCGATCAGCGATGGACCGGAGTCAGAGCCTTCGGCATTCATGCCGTGGCAAGTAGCGCAGTTGGCGACGAAAAGCTTCTGACCTTCTTCTACATCGGCCTGCGATGCAGAAGTGGTCTCAGCTGCCTTCGCTTCGCTGATGTTACCGGCTGCAGTGTAAAGACTGCCGGTAATCAGCAATCCGAACAGAAGCAGGGCCACAGCGGCGAGCGGGTGGCGGCGCTTTTTCGAAAGAGCCTTCACTTGCTGGTTCCTCACTTAGTTTCTTTGGTGTGGTGTTGCCGTACTTCTTGTTGAGGCAACTAATGAATTTAAGTTGCTACTTCAAGAAGTAGATGATCGCGAACAGGGCGATCCAAACAACGTCAACGAAGTGCCAGTAGTAGGACACGACGATGGAGCCGGTTGCTTCGAAGTGACCAAACTTCTTAGCCAGCATCGCACGACCAATGATCAGCAAGAATGCAATCAGACCACCAGCGACGTGAATGCCGTGGAAGCCGGTCGTAATGTAGAAGGCCGAAGCGTAGGAGTTCGAGTCGAATGCCACGCCCTCGCTAACGAGGACAGCGTATTCGTAGGCCTGAACCGAAACGAAGATCGCGCCAAGGATGAAGGTAAGAATGAACCATTCAATCATTCCCCATTCCTTGAAGTTGAAAAGCCCACCGGAACGGCGAGGCTTGAATTCTTCGGCACGGAACACGCCTAGCTGGCACGAGAACGAGCTGGACACCAGGATGATGGTGTTAACCAGCGCGAACGGCACGTTGAGCTTGGCAGTTTCAGTCGCCCATAGTTCGGGCGCGGCAGCCCGGAGGCTGAAGTACATGGCGAAGAGGGCGGCGAAGAACATGAGCTCGCTGGAGAGCCACACCATCGTTCCCACCGACACCATGTTTGGGCGGTTCGGCGCATGTGGCGCCGTCGTATTTGGGGCATGAGTCGCAGTTGTCACACTGACATTATGTCTCTAAATGCCCCTCAGATACCAATGCAAAAGCGGGTTGGCAGAGGTTTGTTGCGCCACATCTTGGCAACATCCGCGGAAACATGCGGAAGTACAGAGAAAACTCTTTCTACAATTCGTAGAGCTTCGTCCGGCGAGTCTCACGAAACAATCATTTATGCAACGAAAGTGTTTCGTATTTAACCCCAGAAACTAGGCATTTTTAGCGACCTGAGCCACATCATCTAACGACATGAATTGGGTAGCGCCCCGGTGTCTGGATAGGCTTTCCCATGTGTCAACGAGCCTTGTAAACGAAAAGTTCCCGACGTGGCCAGATCTATTGGCCACCCTGATCAACGGTGGCGATCTCAGCCGCGAACAGGCCGCTTGGGCAATGAATGAGATCATGTCCGGCGAGGCGAGCGACGTTCAGATTGCCGGGTTCCTGGTTGCACTGCGATCCAAGGGTGAGACCGTGGCCGAATTGACCGGCTTGGTGGACTCCATGGTCGCCAATGCGCGCCCTTTGACCATCGATGCACAAACTTTGGACATTGTTGGGACCGGTGGCGATCGCCAGAACACGGTCAACATCTCAACGATGGCCACACTGGTGTGCGCTGGCGCCGGCGTGAGCATAGTTAAACACGGCAACCGCGCATCCTCTTCGTCCTCGGGTTCCGCCGACGTGCTTGAAGCATTGGGCGTCCGCCTGGAGGTACCAATCGAGCGCCTTGTAGAGGTGTACGACAAGGTTGGGATTGCGTTCTGCTTCGCCAACGTCTTCCATCCCTCGATGCGCCACGTTGCCGGAGCACGCCGTCAATTGCGCATACCAACCGCTTTCAACTTCATGGGCCCCTTGACCAATCCCGCATTGCCCAGCGCATCCGCCATCGGCTGCTCCGACATGGTCATGGCACCAATCATGGCGGGCGTTCTTGCAAGCCGTGGCGTGCGTGGCCTGGTCTTCCGCGGGGATGACGGACTGGATGAACTAACCACCACTGCAGCTAACCGCGTCTGGGAAGTGCGCAACGGCACGGTCACCGAGTTCACGTTCGATGCCCAGGACGTGGGATTTGCCCGTGCGACGCTTAATGATCTGCGCGGTGGAGATGCACTACATAACGCAGGGGTTGTACGAGATGTCATCTCCGGGACTCCCGGACCCGTTCGAGATGCGGTCCTCCTGAACGCGGCTGCCGGAATGGTGGCTTACAGCGATACTGCTGAAGGCAGTTTCGAAGATCGCATGCGGGCGGCGATTGGGAAAGCGGCGCATTCCATCGATTCCGGTGCGGCGGAGGCGACCTTGGAAGCCTGGTCCTCAACGACCCAGGCGATCGTAGGCGCGTAGCACCGTCAGATGCCAACAAAGCCGGTCTTTGGTTCGCGATTTTACAATCGCTGAACCGAAGGCCGGCTTTGTTCTTGAAAAGTCCTTAGTCGCCTAGGCCAAGGGAAAAGGCTGCTTCAAGATCATGTTCCGAATATGCGCGGAATGCAATGTGGGTCTGGGTGCCGCGGATGCCTGGAATCTTGGAAAGCTTATTGGCAATGACTTCGGCGAGGTCCTCGTGCTTGTTGACTCGTGCAATTGCAATCAAGTCCCAGTCGCCTGCTACGGAATAGACTTCGCTGATGCCCGAGATTGCGGAGATCTGCTTAGCGCATTCAGGGATACTGTCCGTTGCAGTCTGGATCATGACGAATGCGGTGACCATCACTGTGCCTTTCGGTTCTAACTTGTCGCCTGCCAGGAGGCGACTGATCTGGAATTAACTCTAGTCGAAAAGCAGCGAATGAGAGGCATGGGCGCATCGCCCCGCTTCGCATAGTACAATGATTTTAATTTGTAGATTCGGATACAAAGTTTTACAATTGTTCCATGATTGTGTTGACCATTGACCAGCGGCGTTCACGTTCCACCGAAGACAAGGTGGAGGCTCTAGTCAAGCAAGCTAATGCTACCGTTCCAGTGGTTCGCCCCTTCCAGCGAACCGCCGGCGATGAAGTCCAAGCTGTCTTGGATAACGCCAACGAAGCAATTCGCTTGGCAGTGATGATGGCAGCTTCAGGGGACTGGAGTGTCGGCATTGGCTTCGGGCAAGTTGAAACGCCACTGCCCGAAGAAACCCGTGCCGGACGGGGGCCTGCCTTTGAATATGCTCGTGTCGCAGTTGAGCGGGCAAAGAACACCAATGCGCATCTAGCTGTTCATGGACCGTCGCATGAAGCCACCCGCCTGGAAGCCGAGCTCCAGCTGACTGCCTGCATAGTTTCAAAGCGACGGGCCACGGCATGGGAAGCTGGCACTCTGGCCGATGAAGGCCTGACCCAGCAGCAGATTGCCCAAGAATTAGGAATCACCCAGCAGGCTGTCTCTTCTCGTCTGTCGGCCGCGCTATGGTTTGAGGCGAACCGAATGATGGATGAAGCTGCCAAATCGCTGAACCGACAGCTGAAGATGCTAAAGGAGCAGTAAATGCTTTGGATCGCTTGGGGGAGTCTGAGCCTGGCGGCGTTTGTCTCTTGCATAGCTGCCTACCTTGGCTATGCCATGGGCAAACGAGCTCGTGTCCGCGACTGGCTAGTTGTGGGCTCTGCCCTGTTCGCCATTCTCTCGGCCCTGCTGGCAGTTGCTTCTCAAACTTCGTTAGAGCAGAACGGGCTTTCGCCGGTGTACGCGATCGTCCTGAGTTCCATCTTTGCCATTAGTTTCGGCGGTCCGTTTACGGAACTTGTTTTCCGGCTTGCTGCGAAGAATGATCTCGAGCTCCAAAAGGAGGAGTCCGACCCTTCACCGCTTCGAGGCGGGCTGTGGATCGGACTCCTGGAGCGCACGGCCATCGTTGGAAGCCTCTGGGCCGGTTGGCCAGAAGGCATTGCCGTCGTCTTGGCGGTCAAGGGTCTTGGCCGGTTCTCTGAACTGAAAAACCATCGCGCCGCCGAACAGTTTATTCTGGGGACTTTCGCCAGCGGTCTCGTCGCTGCCGGTTCCTACGGGTGCGGCCTGCTATTTACCTAGCCGCTTAGCCACCATCGAGGTAACCAGCCGACGCCCCATCAAGAATGCGCCCAGAACCAGTGTCGCGACGATGATGAAGGGGAGTGCCGCAGTGGAATCCATGCCAACGCGAAGCGCAAGGCCCGCTGCTACGGTCACCACCCAGACCAGTACGCCAACAGGGAAGAGCTTGTTGATCGTGGTCCAAGGCTTGGACAGCAAGGTCACGACGACGTAGGCAACCAAGAACGGCAGGGCGGTCATCAGGATGCCGCCAATGCTCAAGGCATGCTCGTGTTCACGTCGACCGAGCAGGGCGAATAGAACAATGAGAACAACGTCGACAGCCATCCACAGCGGCCACTTACGAATAGAATCCTTCATGTACTCATCATAGGTTTACCCCGGTGTCCGTGAGTAATTCGGCGTTGGCTGGATCGTTGTCAGTTCAGACACAGAAGGTCGCCGTCGAGGCTCGCCCGAATGAGCTCACGGCCATGGTGGCCGCAGCTATTGTTCTAGCATTAGTCCTATGAAGATCTGGCCTGGCAATGCATGGATGCAAACGCACCAGATCGCCCTCTATTTATCCGCGATCACTGCCGGTTGCGTTCTCGGCCTGGCCTTGCCTGCCGCAAGCAAGGGTCTCGAGAACTCGGTTAACCCGTTCCTTGGATTGCTGCTCTACGCTACTTTCCTGGGCATGCCGCTGACCCGTTTTCCGGAGGCCTTCCGGGACACTCGCTTCATGGGTGCACTGTGCGCGGTCAACTTTGCCGTGGTGCCGCTCGTGGCCTTCGGGCTATCGCGAATAGTGGCGGGGGACCAGGCACTGCTCTTCGGCGTGCTGCTGGTCTTGCTAGCGCCCTGCATCGACTACGTTATCGTCTTTACCGGCTTAGCCGGGGGAGACAGCCAACGGTTGCTGGCGGCCACACCGCTCTTGTTGATCTTGCAGATGCTGCTCGTGCCGGCATACCTCTATATATTTGCTGGACCCTCGGCGATCGACGTGATCGTGCCAGCTCCTTTCCTGGGGGCACTGCTGGGACTGATCGTGCTCCCACTGCTGGCAGCAGCACTCACCCAGGCACTCGCCAAACGATTTACCTGGGCAGAGCCCATCGGGGATTGGGCCGACTATCTAATGGTTCCGTTGATGATGGGAACGCTATTTAGCGTGGTGGGCTCGCAGATCTTCACGGTGAGCGCAAGCCTGGGTCAATTAGGGCTGGCCATTATGGTTTTCGCCCTGTTTATCTGCATCATGAATGTCCTTGGATACTCCGCGGGGAAACTCTTCAAGCTGCCCACCGCCTCGCGGCGGGCAGTTACTTTCAGCGGCGTCACACGCAATTCTCTGGTGGTGCTTCCCCTGGCCCTGGCTTTGCCCGCGGAGCTGGAATTAGCTTCTGCCGTGGTCGTTAGCCAGACCTTGGTAGAGCTAATTGGAATGTTGGTGATGGTTCACTACGCACCGAAGCAACGCACCACCAAGTAGTTCGAGCCTTACCCTGCTATGTCCGGATTAAACAGAATTTGCCTGGCCAAGAACACATGGAAGTGACCGGGCCAGGCAAATTGGATTGAGGAGTCAGTGCATTCAGTGATGCCCAGGCGAAAGCAGCCTGCTCCTCATAGAATCCATGATTAGTGCTCGCCACCTGGAGGGCCAATGAAAAGCATGGCCGAGAAGATACCGGCAATAACGACGAATAGCAGGACCGTGGTCAGCGCCGGGCGGGCAACAAGCCAACGCATCGTCGCGTCGGTCCACTTGCGATCATCTGGATGATCGGTTGCTTCGGTACGCCAGGTACCTTCCAGCTTTCCCTTGCGTTCCAGCCACTTGTCGTAAGGAATGGTCAGATATGGGACGACGGCGGTCGCGGCAGCTCCAATGATCAGCGACTTCCTCCAGCGCTGATTCATGCCAATGAGCACAGCCATCGTTGCATAAGTCAGGAAGACAAAGCCGTGGATGAAGCCGGCAATGGATACAGGCCAATCACCAACCTTGACGACGTACTTCAAAATCAATGCGATGATCAGCATCGTCCATGTGACAGCTTCAGCGCGGGCAACTAGACGGTACAGGGCGCTTGGAGACATAGGGTGTTTTCTGTCCTTGAAGGTAGATAGGGGAGTAGTCCGGGAACTCGGTCAAGTACTAGCCTATCTGGCTCCCGGGATACCGCCGACATCCTGCCCTGGAACATGGAGTTCCCGGTTGACGCAGCACCTGCTAGATTTCTAGGCAGGCCCTCGCTGCAGGAAAGGCACCGCATGCACTTGGCCCCAGATGCCCCAATGCGCCTGCATCTGGCAGGATTGCCCCATGATCCACGCAGTAGTTTTCGATTTGGACGGAGTGATCCGCAACTTTCCCGAGGCCGCCACTGCTGACGTTGAAATGGAATATGGGTTGCCATCGGGCACTTTGAACGCGGCGGCTTTCGACCCTGCTCGCCTGGAAGGACTCACTACAGGTAAAATATCTCGTTTGACATGGATCAAGGAGATTGGGAAGAGCATTGGATCCACGGAAGCCGCCAACGCATGGGGTCGCATAGAGCCCGTTGTAGATCGCGATGTGCTGCAGCTACTCGACGATCTACAACGTGCAGGTATCACCACCGCCATTCTCACGAACGGCAGCGACACCATTGACATCGAACTTAAGCGGCAAGGAATCGCCACCCACGTCGCCCGAGTATTCAATTCAGCAAAAATCGGTTATCCGAAGCCAGACCGACGAGCATTTCTGCACGTAATCAATGCTCTGCACCTGTGTGCAAACCAGATCCTCTTTACCGACGATTCCGCCGGGAAACTTGTCGGGGCGACCGATCTCGGGATCCACACACACATCACTTTGCTTCCGCTGCGGATTTGAGGTCGGCATTGACCCGGCGCGGTGTACTCTAGCCGGATCGATCATCGTTTGGAATAACATCGAGGGGAGTGGCAAGAGGAAAGCGCCCTAGTTCTCGAATACCTCCTGATAAACGTCCCAGAATTGATCCATCGAGCGCGGAGCCCCAAGCAGGACGGCCTCCAGATACATGAGATGCGTTTCCCATCCCGCCAAGTAATTCGAGACGCCAACGCTGAGTTTGGAGTGGCTCAGCGCAAGTTCAGCTCCGAAGAGGCTCGACTGCAGAGTCAAACTAACCTCCGACACAGATTCTTCCGGAAACTTCCAGGACATCACGAGGGCGGATGCTGGCTCGACCTGTTCAATCCGGCTTTCGCAGATGTAGTTTTCCGCATGCTCGATCTGCACAGTAGAACCCACGCCAAGGCTTCCAGCGACGTGAGTTCCCAGCCAGAGTGGCAATGCCTGACGATCAATCATTGCGTGCCAAAGCCTGTCGGTCGATACGCCGAAGGACCACCTGAGATCCACAGATCCCGCCGAAGCGTCCGCGAACTTTCGAATGATGGGCATGAAAGGAGCCTGCTTCGATAGACGGGGCAGCCAGCACAAATGGCTGCAGTGAGACCCTGCGTGGGGAGTCGTGGATTTCCATTACTTTACATAATGTAGATTATCGGCTTATTCGCAATGTCGCTGGAAGTAGCCTTATTCGTCCATTTACGCCTCGGATTTCGAAGGCCGCTTACTGCTCAGCTTGTTGACGCTGATCCTGCAAATCCAGCCGGTGCCTCGCGAAGTCCAGGGTCTGCCGAATGAACTCGCGCGATCGCTCATCATGCATCGAGTAGATGACATGGCGGCCGGACTTCCTCGTTTGCAATACACCGGCTGCTCGCAGCTTGGATAGCAATTGGCCGGCAACCGTTGGACTAACGCCGATCAACTGAGCCAAATCGGACAGGGAAAGATCGTCCATGGACAGCGCCCAGAGCATCTGGAGCCTTGCCGGATCCGACAAGGTTTTGAGTACCGTTGCCGACATGTCCAAAAGATCGCTGGAGACGATCTCGTCTTCAGCCGTTGGGACAATGAATTCGCTGGTCATCTCACGCGCTCCCTCTCCGCATTTCGCCCGCCCTGCTTCGATTCAACTGCTTCAACCCAGCTCTGTGGGTGTGTCCATTATGGCCACGGATCAAGATAAAGCGATAGGTATGCTCAAAATTCACAAGACTAAACAGGCTCGTAGCCATCTTTGGGAGCACTCCCCTATTTAAATCATCCGTTTCGAAATAAATCGAAGGCTTCTTGACTAGGCACTTTAACGTCGCCTCGGCACCGCAAGGCATCCCTGCAAGCTGGAATGGTGGCGATTGCATCACAGAAGATTGGCCGCGTCTGCGCTCAGTGGCAAAATTTAGATATGGCTAATCCGTTGCTACGCATTCCCCACGGGAATAAGTACGCTCTTCAGATCCGCGAAGCTCTCAAGCTGCAAGGTATCGAAGTTGACCCGGTTCAGAGTGATCTGATCGACCTTCTAGGACGTACTTTGCGTACGACGATGACGGCAAAGCACCCTGGCGTCTACATTTATGGCCCTCCTGGTCGAGGCAAAACCCTCATCATCAATACCTTGGTCTCGGTGCTGCCTGAAACCACGACAGCGCGCTTCCATTTCCACGAGTTCTTCCAGCGCGTAAATTCCCCGGTCAACCGTGTCCCGGGCCAGCCGCTGGGCGCGATTTTCTCGCAAGGGCTTGAGCGCGAGCTCGCTGGACTGCAGTTGCTGGTCTTCGATGAGTTCCATTGCACCGAACCTGGCGACGCGATGTTCATGGCCAAGCTCATTCGGCATTGCACGGAACACGAGATCCAGCTGGTCACTACGTCGAACTACGGGCCGGAGAAGCTGCTTGACGATGACACTTTCCATCACCTGGTTCAGCCAATTATTGACCGGATCCAACGGGACTTCACTGTATTCTCACTGGATCATTCGGTGGACTACCGACAGCTCGCCGCCGATCCCGAGCAGGTCTTGGACGGGTATCGGAGAGGCACGCTAAATCTCTTCGAAGCACCAGGAGAACTGCCGGTCCACGATACGATGATCCAGATCGGCTACGACGAAATCGGGCCAGTCCACGTGAATGCGGATGAGATCTGGATCAGCTTCGATCAGATCTGCCGAACTCGCCGCAACACTGCCGACTATCTGGATTTGGCAAGCCGGTATTCGCGCTGGCATGTAACCTGCATCCCAGCTAGTGCCACCATGCCAATGGATGAGGAACGCCGACTGGCGAATCTTATCGATATCTTCTACGACAAGAACGTGGAAGTCCATCTGTACGCCGCAGACAATCTGGGCAATCTTGGACACATGCTGCATGACACTGAAAAGGCCCGACTCACCTCGCGCCTGGCTCAACTTCAGCTCAACGAATACGAACGGACTAGCGCTTGCCGATGAACACCGAGTACACCGCACAGGACATCGAGAATATCGTTCGAGAAGTCCTGGAGACTGCAGATGAGAACCTCATACTGCCTATTGTCCAGCTGGGACATCCCGTTCTCCGCCAGCAGGCGGTGGCCTACGAGCAGCAGCTTCCGCAGGAACTGCTCGAAGAACTCCTTGAAGCAATGCGCCAGACCATGTACGACGCCCCTGGCGTAGGACTCGCCGCTCCTCAGGTGGGTATCCCCCTGCAGATTGCCGTGCTCGAAGATCTCTATCCCATTCCGGAGGAAGCTGCCTCGCACAGAGAGCGTGAGCCGCTGGAGTACTTCGAGATCTTCAACCCCGTATATACGGCATCAACAGAGCGCGCGGCAGTCTTCTACGAAGGTTGCCTGTCTTTCGAAGGATTCCAAGGCGTAGTGAGCCGGGCCGCCGATATCACCGCCACTTATAAAGATCGGGACGGCCAGGAAATAACTCGAAGCTTCTCCGGTTGGCAGGCCCGCATTGTCCAGCACGAAACTGATCATCTGTCGGGCACTGTCTATATCGACAAAGCACTTACCCGCTCCTTGATTAACGAATCCGAACTGTGGCGCCATGAAAGCATGGACGTTGCAACGGCACAAGAGGTTCTGAAATTCTAATGTTCTCCGGCACCACGAACGTTACTTGCCCGGTCTGCGAGCAACCCCTTGGCTTCGAGGAATCTCGGGATAGAACCCTGAGTTGCGAAGCCGGGCATCGTTTTGATGCTGCCAAACAGGGTTACTTCAACTTCCTTACTGGCAAAGGAACGAACCTCCTCGAAGACACCTCGGCCATGGTCCAAGCCCGCGATGCTTTCCAGTCAAAGGGACATTATGAGCCTCTGGCGCGCGCGCTGTCCGAGCTGATCAATGATCATCACGACGGACATTCGCTTGACGTGCTGGATGCGGGCGCAGGTACCGGCTACTACCTGGGGAAGATTCTAGAGAACTCTCCTGCTGCTGAACTTGATGCTTTGGCTCTGGACATCTCCCGCTTTGCCATGCGTCGTGCCGCGAAGGTTCCAAGCACGCTCGCTGTGGTCTGGGATGTCTGGCGCAAATTGCCTACTGCCGACCGATCACGCGATGTGGTGATCAACTGCTTCGCACCGCATAACCCGGCAGAGTTCCAACGTGTACTGCGTACTGGTGGATTATGCATTGTCGTGACCGGCGAACCAGATCATCTCAACGAAGTCGTCGACCCGCTGGGCATGCTCACCGTAGGACAGGGCAAGCAAGCCGCCTTGGTGGAAAAATTTGCGGCTGAAGGCCTTAATCATCGCGGATCCAAGAATCTGACATATCGGATGAACCTGAATGCGGACGATCTCTATAACCTTGCATTCATGGGTCCGTCCGGGCACCACCTCTCCCCTGAAATTCTTCATCAGCAGACGCTGGCGTTGGGTTCCCAGCCTGTAACAGCTTCCTTTGGAGTACACGCATTCGTCACGCAGGGCTAGAAGATACCCCAAAATGACTACACCTTTTATCTGCCTTCTACGGCAGAATGTAGGAAAGACCAGTTACGACTGGTCAATGTCCTAACAGAATTTAGGTGAATGCCATGACAACAGCCGAATGGATCATCAGCAACGCTTGGGTGATCTGGCTGGCACTGTTCTTGCTGCTGGCGATCATCGAGATGCTTTCTCTTGATCTCTACTTCATCATGCTCGGCGTAGGTGCCCTTGGTGGTGTAGCGGTCGCACTGCTCAGTGGACCCATGTGGTTGCAGGTCCTTGTATTCTGCGTCATTTCATTGTTGATGATCTTCCTGGTTCGACCTATTGCCGTCAAACATTTACGGAAATCACCCGAGGGCTTCCGCACCAATATCGAGCGATTAATCGGTGCGGATGCACTTATTCTCGAGCCGACCTCGCGCATGTCGGGTTCGGCCAAGATCCGTGGAGAGATCTGGACCGCCCGTGCTGAATCCAGCGTTCCGACCATGAATCCCGGCACCTATGCCGTGGTTTCACGTATCGACGGGGCAACTGCATACCTCACCGCGAAGTCCCCTGACCCTGCTAACGGCTAGCTAGCCTGACGCCCCCAAATTCATCACTACTGCACAAGGAAAGAGAGTACGAACCATGAATTCAGATGGCTTTGGCTTGACTATTGTGCTTGTCGTTCTGGCAATCTTCGTGATTGTCGTCCTACTGCGCAGCGTGCGCATCGTGCCGCAGGCACGTGCTGGCATCGTTGAGCGCCTCGGCAAGTACAACCGAACCCTAAATCCCGGTCTGACAATCCTGATCCCCTTTGTGGATCGCTTGCTGCCGCTGCTGGACCTGCGTGAACAAGTTGTTTCCTTCCCGCCGCAGCCAGTTATTACCGAGGACAACTTGGTAGTTTCGATTGATACCGTGGTCTACTTCCAGATCACCGAGCCGCGTGCCGCGACGTATGAAATCGCTAACTACATCCAGGCCGTAGAACAGCTGACCACCACTACGCTTCGTAATGTCGTCGGTGGCCTGAATCTGGAAGAGGCCCTGACTAGCCGCGACCAGATCAACGGCCAGCTGCGTGGTGTCCTTGACGAGGCAACCGGCAAGTGGGGCATCCGTGTTTCCCGTGTCGAGCTGAAGGCTATCGATCCACCGCTGTCCATCCAGGACTCGATGGAGAAGCAGATGCGCGCCGAGCGTGACCGCCGTGCTGCCATCCTGACCGCTGAGGGCACCAAGCAGTCCTCCATCCTTACTGCCGAAGGCGCACGCCAGGCTTCCATCCTCGAAGCCGAGGGCGATGCACAGGCCGCAATCTTGCGCGCTGACGGCGAGTCCCAGGCCATCCAGAAGGTCTTCGATGCAATTCACGCCGGCAAGCCGGACCATGAGTTGCTCGCCTACCAGTACCTGCAGACTCTGCCGAAGCTTGCCGAAGGCACTTCGAATACCCTGTGGGTGATTCCAAGCGAACTGACCGAAGCACTCAAGGGCATCGGCGGAGCGCTGGGCGGCAACGGATCGGGCAGCAAGCCTGCCACTCCGGAATCGCCATCGGCCCCAGGTAGCAACCTGTAGCAACAGCTGGTTTAGAACCGATTAGCCGTCTGCGGCGAGGTGCATACAATGCACCTCGCCGCAGACGCGTATAATGGATGTTTTGGCACCAAGAATTATCTTCACCTCTAGTCGGAGGGAATTATTTCCGAGTGCCAAACGTTGGTACGTGTAGCGAATTCTTCAATCATCGCGGAGGGAAAACATGAGCGATCGCAGCCTACGAGGCATGCGCCTGGGTGCACAGAGCATGGAATCTGAGGCAGGTGTGGAGCCGGCTGCCCGTCAGCGTGTGGAATACCGTACCGAAGAGGGCGAGACCGTCTTCGTCGTCTTTGCTGCCGAAGCTGAAATTCCAGCAACCTGGCACACCAAGACCGGTAAGGAAGCCAAGCTCGTCCACGGCGAAGCCAAGGCCGAAGAACCGGGCAATGAAAAGCCTGTCCGTACCCACTGGGACATGCTTCTTGAGCGCCGTTCCGAAGAAGAACTGGAAAAGACTCTGGCAGACCGCCTCCAGCAGCTGCGCGCTGCTCGCGGGGAAACTGCCTAATCTCCCCCACGCACGGTTCCATGCTGCCTTAGCATGGCCGTAGGGGCTTGGTTGAGGGCTGGGTTTGATGACCAATGGTTATCAAACCCAGCCCTCACTCTTTTGCCTGTCTGCTATGGGGCTCAAAGACCACGCCCAGTATTTTCAACTGCGTCAAAGAGCCTGCATGAAATTGCGCGGCCAGCGCCGCCGGCCTAAGCAGCTTCGTAGAAGCTATCTTCATCCTGCACAGTCCGCCTTTGGGGCGGTGGGCTGGTTTGTATTTCACTGCCTGCCCGAGACCTGATGATGATTCCTGGTTAAACGAACTGGCGTGCAACGATCCATCGTTGCACGCCAGTTCGCTTAACCACGGGTATTACTTCTTGGAAGTCAGCTTCTTCCACCGGGCGCCCAAGCCCCAGCGGGTGACATTCCACATTGCTTCGAACACAATGTTGCCGCTCATCTTCGAGGCGCCCAGTTCGCGCTCTACGAAGGTCACGGGAACTTCAACGATCGTCTTGCGCAGCATGGCCACGCGGAAGGTCATGTCCACCTGGAAGCCGTAGCCGCGCGACTCAACGGCGTCAAAATCGATTGCTTCCAGGGTTTCGCGCTTGAAGGCGCGGTAGCCTGCGGTGATGTCGCGCAGAGGCAAGCCCAGCATGGTGCGCGAGTAGAAGCTGCCGCCGCGCGAGATGATCTTGCGCAGCATTGGCCAGTTCACGACTTCGCCGCCCTTGACCCAACGCGAACCGATTACGAGATCTGCGCCCGCGGCACTGGCTTCCAAAAGGCGTGGAAGCTGCTCTGGCATATGCGAGCCATCGGCATCCATCTCTACCAGTACGTCGTAGTCGCGAGCCAACGCCCATTCGAAACCTGCAATGTAGGCGGCTCCCAGGCCATCCTTGCCGGTACGGTGCAATACGTGGATATTCGAGTCCTCAGCAGCCATCTTGTCTGCAAGTTCTCCGGTGCCGTCAGGCGAGTTATCATCAACGATCAATACATCCGAGTCAGGAACTGCGGTACGCAAGCGTCCTACGGTCAGCGGGAGCGACTCCAGTTCGTTGTAAGTCGGAATGATTGTAATGACGCGCACGCGGCGGCACCTTTCTGGGTATATAACACAAAGCCTCTTGCCTGCTCGGCGTCGACTGCATGGCTTATGCAGGACACCGGGTCGAAAAGAGTTAATCCAAATTCAAAGTATAGTCATCATTTGCCAATCAGCGCGCTGGAGACACCGCATTAACGAACGATCCTCAGTGACTTCGGCCCTATTCTCCACGCCGAAAGGCACAGAGAATGTTATCTAAGGTCACTGAGGATCGTTGTTTAAATTGCGTAGTTTCCAACGCAATGCATGTGCATCTCGAAGAGGCGCTTAGACCAGCCTAGTGGGTACCCCACCTAGGCTGTCAACCATCAAATGACTTCACTCTTTACCTAGACACCACTAGTCAGGGCAAATTTTGCGAATTCATTCTGCTTATTGAGCATCTGTTTCGCTTTAAGCCGATTCGCTTGGCTCAAGGGTATTGAAAAGCGTGATTCCAGCGCGTACTGTACGCAGGCACTGCGGAATTTCCTCATCAACGACCGGAAGCATCGGAGTTCCAGCTCGTGCATCGGTACTCCAAGAACTGATTCGGACGTCCGGAGTTTGCACAGCAAGTTCAGAGGCAGTCCACACTGCAAAAGTCGCCGGCGCGCCGATCACGAGCTGCCCGGCGAACGGGTTCATCTCGCCCATGGCGCGGTAGGTGGATCGGGTTTGAGCCAAGAAGGCCGCACGAGCCGAAATGCGAGCCTCAGCATTCGTCATGTTCATGCCGGCGCGAACAACCTGCCAGCCATCAACCTCCGTTACCGGAGCATCAGAGCCAAGCACCATTGGCACACCAGCCGAAAGCATAGCGGAGAGGTTGTTCATCGATGCTGCGCGCTCCCCCAGGCGCTGCGCGTACATGCCGTTCGAGCCGCCCCACGCCTGGTCGAAGACCGGCTGCATCGAAACCATGATGGCGTACTGCAGCAAACGGGCCCGCGAGTCTTCATCAACCATCTCGACATGCTCCAGACGGTGCCGGCACATCTGCAGCTTAGCTGCCCCAATCTGCTCAGCAGCCAGGTCAAAACCTGCCAACACCTCGTCCAGGGCGCCGTCTCCGATCACATGGAACGAGGCCTGGATCTCCCGGGAACTGCAAGCGACCAGGTGGGCCGCAATTTCGTCACGCTTCAGATACAGGGTGCCGCGTTCGCCCGGCTGATCGCTGTAGTCTTCGCGCAGGTACGCCGTGTGGCTGCCTAGCGAACCATCCACGCGAAGATCGCCACCCAAGCCCAGCACCTTTCCCGTTGGGAAGGATGCGGCCAGCTCCTGGGCGATGTCTGCATCGCTAACCAGTTCGCCCCAGTAGGCATGGACTTGCGGCAGTTCAGGGTTGTCGATGGCCAGCAACTGCTCCAGCGCCTCTCGGCCCTCAATATGCGGGGCCGCCATCTCCACAACGCTGGCGAAACCACGCGAGGCGTAGTGCTCCAGTGCCAGGCGCTGGTATTCCTGTTCGGCCTTCTGCGTATTGGTGAGTGCTTCACGCACGGCGTCGTGATCCGCACCAGAAATGATGCCAGCGGCGAGGTGGCCCAGGTCCAGCAGATCCAGCAGTTCCCGATTGACCAGGGCACTGTGCACATCGCGACGCGCCAGGTAATAGCCGCGGCCTTCCGCGGCACTGGTCAGGTCGGTTTCCGCGGGCAGCTGCTGGTCAGCCCAGTTCGAGTTGTCCCACCCCTGAGCCAGGACCAGCTTGGTCGACTTCTGCGCCTGCTCGGCGACGAGGGAAAGCAGCGAAGAAGCCGAGGTTGCTGCACCCAAATCGGCTCCCGAAAGGGTGCGGCCCAAGGCGGCAAGGTGCGTGTGGGATTCGACGAACGCCGGGGTAATCAAACCACCATTGAGGTCGACCACTTCGTCGACGGCAGACGCGTGGCGCTCGGCTGCGTCCTCGCCGCCCAACCATGAAATGGTGTCGCCGTCCACCACCATTGCGGTAGCAAATGGATCGGCCGCTGAGTAGATGGACCCGTTTCGGTAGAGTGTTTTTGCCATCAGCGTCTCCCTTTTCTCGTGCACTGGCTAATAAGTTTTTCGGCTGGACCTGCTGGCTAGTCCAGCACGTTCGAGTAGGCCACTACACCGCGCTTGATCTGGTCTACTGCCTTGTAGGCATTGCGAACCAGCAATGGCGGAAGGTCGCTATTCTTTGCGAACTGGTCCAATGTGTCGATGACCTGCTTGGCCCAGCGCACGAAGTCACCCGGTGCCAGATCGGTACCGCGCAGCGCGCTGTTCAGGCTCGAACCGCGGGCCCACTTGTACATTGGCCAGATCAAACCGGATTCCGGTGGAGCGGTCGGGTCAAGGCCCAAGGCCTCTTCAGCGTCCGATAGCTCGCCCCAAATCCTGATAGTGCTATTCCAGATGTCATCGATCTTGCCCGTTGGCATTTTCGGATCGGCACGGTCCCCGTCGCGGCGTGCCTGGTAGACCAGGCTGGCGACAACCGCGCAGAGTTCTTCCGCATTGAGCTGCGTGAGCTTGCCGGTCTCCAGGATTTGGCTGGTGAGCAGATCGCGGTCGCCATAGATGCGGCGCAGGCGGCGGCCCGAGTCGGTCAGCGCGAAATCTTCGCCGCCCTCGGAAGGCACGAGGTATTCGAACTGCTCGAGCACTTTGCAGACCTTGTCGAACTGCGTGGCAATGGTATTGGTTCGCCCGCGGATGGCGCGACGGGCCTTGTCCGTGTCCTTCTTCAGCTTCCAGTACCTGTCGGCCCAGCGCATGTGCTGGTCCTTCTCCGAGCAGGCGTGGCAAGGATGGTCCTTGAGCTCCAGGCGCAGTGCGTTGATTTCACGCTCGAAGGAATCCGAGCCTTCGAAATCAAAGCTCTGGGCGTCCTGGCGTGGAGGACGCGACTCGTAGATCGCGTTGCGCAAGGATGAAGCAAGGTCCCGGCGCTCCTTCGGTGTGCGCCCGTTGAACCCCTTGGGAATCTTGATCCGCGAAATAATCTGCACTGGTCCGTTGAGGTCTTCCACCGAGAGCCGGCGAAGCTGCGCTTCTTCGGTCAGCACGGTGTGTCGCGGGTTGTACATGGCCTTATCAAGCTCGACGACCACGGCGCGGCCGAAGCGTCGGCCACCTGGCAGGTCCACCACGTCGCCGCGGATCACGGCCTGCAGGGACTGCTCAGCTGCCGAACGGCGCTCGTGGCGGCGGTCCTTCGCAGCGTTCTTCTCGACCTGGGCCAGGTTTCGTTGGAGTTTCAGGTACTCGGTGAAATCTCCGAGATGGCATTCCATCGATTTGGCGTAGCCGGCCAGGGATTCTTCCTTGGAACGCACCTGGCGCGCCATGCCCACCACGGAACGGTCCGCCTGGTACTGGGCAAAGGAGGTTTCGAGGATTTGACGAGTCTGTTCACGGCCAAACTGCGCCAGCAAGTTGGTGGACATGTTGTAGGTCGGACGGAACGAGGAATTCAGCGGATAGGTTCGCTTCGAAGCGAGTCCTGCCAAGGATTCCGGTTCCAGGTCGGGGTTCCAGACAACAATTGAATGGCCTTCGACGTCAATGCCGCGGCGCCCGGCACGGCCGGTGAGCTGGGTGTACTCCCCCGAAGAGATCTGCACGTGGGATTCGCCGTTGAATTTGACCAGTTTTTCCAGCACGACCGAGCGTGCTGGCATGTTCACGCCCAGTGCCAGGGTCTCGGTTGCGAACACCACCTTGATCAGGTTGCGTGCAAAGAGGTCTTCAACGATTTCCTTGAAGATCGGGAGCAGGCCGGCGTGGTGGGAAGCGAAGCCGCGAACCAGACCATCGCGCCAGGACCAGAATTCCAGAACGTCCAGGTCTTCGCTGGGGATCCGGTAGGCGACTTCATCCAGCGCTTGCGCGATCTCGGCGGCTTCTTCATTGGTCGTCAGGCGCAGGTCAGCCATGGCGCACTGCTGCACGGCCATATCGCAGCCCTTGCGGGAGAAAATGAAGAAGATAGCTGGCAGCAGAGCAGCCCGGTCAAGCTTCCCGATAACCGCTGGACGGTTGATGCGGTGCCCCATGCCTGAACTGCGCTGGGGGCCGCGGCCGCCGCGACCCCGGCCGCGCTGCACTCGGCCGCGCTGCACTCGGCCGCCAGGGCTGTGGGAGCGTACGAGTTTTCGCAGTTCGGGGTTGACCGAGGCCTTTGAATCGTCTTCAGCCACCTTGTCGAAGGCTACGTCTTCGGCAAACAGGTCGACCACGTTAGGGCCGACCATGACGTGCTGGAAGAGCGGCACCGGGCGATGCTCGGAGACAATGACGTCGGTCTGGCCCCGGACGGTATCCAGCCAGCCACCGAATTCCTCGGCGTTGGACACGGTTGCCGAGAGTGAAATGATCTGCACGTTGGACGGCAGATGGATGATGACTTCTTCCCATACGGCACCACGGAATTTATCGGCGAGGTAGTGGACCTCATCCATGATCACGTAGCCCAAGCCGTCGAGGGTTTGGGAATCCGCGTACAGCATATTGCGCAGCACTTCGGTGGTCATGACGACGATCTGCGCTTCGGAATTGATGGAGGTGTCGCCGGTCAGCAACCCGACCTTCTGCGCTCCATAGCGGTTGACCAGTTCCGAATACTTCTGGTTGCTCAGCGCCTTGATGGGCGTGGTGTAGAAAGCCTTGCGGTTCTCGCCTAGAGCCTGGTAGATGGCGTATTCGCCAACAACAGTTTTTCCGGCGCCGGTGGGCGCAGCGACCAGTACGCTGTGCCCTTCTGCGACCTTCTGGCAAGCTTCGGTCTGGAATGGATCCAGGTCGAAGGAGATGCTTGCCCGGAATCCAGGAAGTGCAGTGCCGTTTTCGACCTGCCGTGCCTTGGAATTCGCGTAGCGTTCCGCGGGTGAAGTCACTTGTGGTCGTTCACTTTCTTGCCCTGGTTCAGAGCTGGGATTTAGGTTCGTCAATCGAGCTAGGGGTTTCAATGCCAGAAGTTTCACCAGCTGCTAGGCGTTCATTCTCGGCTTCCCGTGCCGCCAGCTTCTTTGCGCGCTTCTTGTCGTTGAAGTGGCAGATCAAGGTGGCAACGGCGAAGGTGAGGAACAACGGTCCAGCCAACGCGAACATGGTGATTGCATCGCCGCCTGGTGCTGCCATAGCGGCAACCAGGGCGATGAGGAAGACGGTGATACGCCAGTTCTTCAAGATGAGCTTGGCTGGCAGGACGCCAACCATGTTCAGGCCAACCATCAGTACCGGTACCAGCATGGCCAAGCCGAATGCCAGGAGCAGGCGGAAGATAAACGGCAGGTACTCGGAAATGTTCAGCAGGTTATCCGAGTTCTCCGGCGACAGGCTAATGAAGAATTCCAGCGCAAACGGAAGAACGAAGTAGGCCATCGCCACGCCGCCAAGGAACAGCGGAACCGCGGCTGCTACGAAGCTGTAGCTCAAACGGCGCTCGTTCTTTTTCAGTCCCGGCACGATGAATGCCCACAGCTGGTAGAGCCACACCGGCGAGGAAACGATCAGGCCGACGAACAGCGCCACCTTGATCATGATGTCGAAGGGTGACATCACCGCGGTGAACACTACCGAGCCGCCGGCAGCTTTCACAGGCGCGATCAGCAAGGCAAGCAGCCAGTCGTATACGAAGAAACCGGCTACCGTGCCCAAGGTCAGCGCGATGAGCGACTTGAATAACCGGTTCCGTGCTTCAATCAGATGCTCTTTGAGAGCCATCCGACCTTCTGCGTCCTTGGCCCGCTTCTTCTTGCTGCGCGGGTTCTTGTCTTTATTTGTTGCCACTGAAGAGGTCTACGAGTTGTTCTTTTCGTTGGGGTTCGGATCATTGATGGTGCCATCAACGGTTTCAGATTTAGGATCATCATCCTTCATCTGGCGAACCTCGGACTTGAAAATGCGCAGCGACTGGCCCATCGAGCGAGCCAAGCCTGGAAGCTTTGGAGCGCCGAAAAGCAGCAGTGCAAGCACGATAATGATGACCAAATGCCATCCCTGTAAGCCACCCATGTGGATTCCCTTCTCTCTATCTAAAGTCTACGTCAGAACAAGCCAAGATCGCGCATGTTCTGAGCTTGGCCGCGCTGTGCGCGACGTGCGACGCGGCGAACTCGACGCGCCTCGATTCTTTCAGCTTTGCCCTTATCGCGAAGCTTTTTGATCTTCTCCGGATCCGCGTGCGTGGCATCGGTTCCGTGCGGGTAGCGACGAGGGTTCGCAGCGTACTCCACGACGGTGCCCTCCTGGCTTAAACCGGCGCTGATGTGATCCGCAGCGTCGCCCAGGCCCTCGACGACCGCCATTCCCCGTTTGAACAAACGGAAGCCGGCAAGTGCCGCAACAAGTATTGTCGCCAAAACGAGCACAGTCCACAAAAGTACCCAAAACCACCAAGGAAGCATCTATTAATCCTCATACATTGCGATAGCCTCGTCCAACCAGTTCACTACCTGTTCGCGCGTAGCGTCAGGAGAGACCACAGTCAGTTTACCGCTATGGCGAGCCACGAGCGGCGCAGCTACCTGGTGATCCGAGAACCGGACGTTGGCCAGATACCCCGTACCGACCTTTCCCGTGGACCAGGAAAGAGGATGGAAAGCTTCGATAACCGGTAAGATCTCGGCGTCTACATAGACCATGACCTCTAAGTCATCGTCGTTGGAGGCATACCGGATCTGGACATCTTGCTGGTCTTCATGCCGAGCCGCCAGCTCGAATTGTTCACCGGCAGTTTCCACACTTAACATCCGGTCCACCCGGAAAGTTAATAGGCTCTGGCGCTTTCGGCACCAAGCCCGCAGGTACTGCACCGCTCCGTCTTCAATGAGCCGGATCGGTTCCACATCGCGAACCTGGTGAGTTCGCGAACGGGCCGAGTAGTAATCGATGCGCACGACGTCTTGGGAACGAATCGCCTGAATCAGCTGCTGCGGAATATCGTTCTCGCGCGCCTTGGACAGTGCGAAGCCCAGCGCCCCGCTCCAGCCGTCAAAACGGGCCACCGCGGAATTCACCTTGGCCAGTGCCGCGTCGAGCACCTGCTGGTGCTCGAACTCGGGAATGCTTGCCAGGGCGTTGAGCCCGCCGAGCACGGCTACTGCTTCCAGCGGCGCCAGCTTCTGCGGCTCGGCCAGCAGGGCTGCATTGGAGATCGTAACGGTATCGGATTCAACGTCGCCGTCATTGACGTTGATCAGTTCGTCATGCTGGCCGTACGGGACACCGCACATCATGATCATGGCCAGCTCTTCACGAACCTTGGCAACGCTCATGGAGTAGCGTTCTGCCAGCGCTTCGATTTCTACGGCACCATGGGCGTGCACATACTGGATCATGTCGATATTTCGCATGACCTGAGTTGTGGTGGTGCCACGGCCGGTGGCGCGATGCGGACGGAACTTCACCTCTGCGTAGGCATCCTGGTTGCCCTGGCTAGTCTGGGAGCTGCGCGCGTCGCGCAGAATCCGGCGCACCTGGGCCACCAGTTCGGAGGGTCCCAGGACTTTCACGGCCGGACCATAAGCTGCCAGCTGCTGGGCAAATGAATGCGGATCCGCATAGCCGATCTGCAGCTCATCCTGATCGCTGCGGCCATTTACTGCCTGGGCGCGCAGCGGGATTGCTTCATCGCCCAAGAGCCGCACCGTTGCCACCAGTCCCGGATTCTGCAGGTCGAAATCCTGCAAGACCTGGGTCATGTCGAAATCCTGGGGGCGGGCGTGGTACTGCCCGTCGGCGTTAGCGCCGCCATGCCGGTAATTCGTGAACTTGCCCTGAACCCGCGAGAGGCGGAAGACACGGGTATCTTTCCGCGTGTGGTCATAGCCGGTGAAGTACCAGTTGCCGTAGCGCTGCCCGATCCCCCACACATCAACAATTCGTTCGCTCTGTGCGCCGCCAGAGGACGTATAGGCGAACTTGAGCGTGTTGCGGTTGAAGACCGCCAGGGCGCATTCGCGGAAGTTCGGTTCATCCATGGAAAGGCGTGGGACCAATGAGCCGGCCAACGGAGCGACCGGCGAGGCCACGCCATCATGGCCGGTGACTCGGGCCGCGGCATTGAGCCCCAATGACTGGAGCTTGGTGTCTTTCCAAAGGCTCGCGGCCAATGCGACCAGGCCGGCTTCTGCGGAGCTGAATTCCACCGGCGGCAAGAACCACTCGGTCGTGTCGATGCTGTAGTACGTAACATCGTCGATTACTTCTTTGTCCAGCTGCAACCCGAAGTCATTGCGGATATCGTCCTTGAGGCGATCCAGCGCCTTCTCTCGGGTCTCCTTGGTACCGCCTGGCACCAAATAGGATCCAATGCGGTCGGCGTTGAACTTCCGTGATTTAGTTGCCAGCGCATAGATGAGGCTGGTCAGGCGTTCTGCCTTGCTGGGTCCCGGGGATTGCTTTGTGCTCACGTGCCTAGACTAACCAACTTTCGCCGATAAGGATGACTTCTGGGACAGCAATGGCCCCGATTATTTAATCGAGGCCATTGCCAGCACTTGGAATTACTTGGTGCCCATCAGATCCACAACGAAAATCAGTGCTTCGTTAGGCGCAATGGCGCCTGGGGCGCCACGCTCACCGTAGGCCAGGTGCGATGGGATATCCAGTCGGCGACGGCCGCCGACCTTCATGCCCAGCAGGCCCTGGTCCCAGCCCTGGATAACCATTCCGACACCCACTGGGAAGTCGAGGGTCTGCCCGCGGCCCCAGGAAGAGTCGAACTCTTCGCCGGTGGACCAGGCAACGCCTACATAGTGCGCTTCAACGGTGGTGCCTGGGGTGACCTCGGCGCCGGTTCCCTCGACCAGGTCGGTGATGACCAGTTCTTCAGGAGCGTCGGTGCCCGGGAAATCGATCTCAGGCTTGGTGCGGTCGTAGTTGCGTTCTCCGAACGACATAGTCACGGCCTTTCTGTTACTTGCTTTCGCTTACCTTGTCTAATTCTACGTAGAAGACCAGTGGTCCTGCAGGACGCCCCTGGGCTTCAGCTGTTTCGCCGTAGGCCAAGTCCGTTGGGACAGTCAGCAAGACCTTGCTGCCTTCCTTCAGGCCCTGGAAGCCCTGCAGCCAGCCCTGGATGACTCCGCCGGCCATATCGGCTTCGAAGCCTTCTTCGTTGCCGAAGTTGCCGTCGAACTTCTTGCCGTCTTCCCAGCGCACGCCGTGGTAGTGGGCAGTGACCTTGGACGTTTGGCCAACGGCTGGGCCGTCGCCTTCTTCAAGGACGTCCACTGCCAGGCCTGCCGGGGCTTCGGTGTCCTTGGGGATGGTGATCTGCGGATCGCCCTTGCCGGTCTTCACGGTGGGGAGCTTGCCGTCGTCCTTGAGCTGCTGGACTTCTTCCTTGCCCATCGTCTGGCTAGGGCTCTTGGAGTCCGCAATCTTGATCACGATCAGCCGTTCGGCACGCGAGCCTTCGGCCGGTTCGGCGATGGACCCGTCCGGCTGCTGAACGCCTTCGATGGCTGCGTAGGCGATCCAGTCGCCAATCTGGGACTTCAGCAGGGTTTCGTAGAGCTCGGGCATCTGCTCCTTGAGCGTCTCGTCAACCTTCATGGGAGCCGGATCAGCAGTGAAGTTCTCATTGGTCAGCAGGCCGTCGATGGTCTTGTACAGGCCCGACTGGATCTGGATGGTGTCGCCTTCCTTGATGTCGGAACCCTCGCCCTCCACCACGGTGACTGCTTCTGACTTTTCGGTCAGGAGCGGCGCATCGAATTTGACCTCAGGTGCGGTCTTGCTATCTTCTGCTGGCTTGACGTCGATGCCGCTCAGGGATGACGAACCCGAACCGCAGGACGCCAGGGCAAGGATGGACGCGGTGGCGCATACTGCCAAAACTTTTCGCACGAATCTTCTTTCCGGTTGGACTAGCTGGTCATGCATTGCGGGCTTGCACAGGGCAAGGCCCGTAATGATCTGCGTCCAGCTTAGAGGTTTTTGCTGTGTAAATACTTGTTTCCAGCTAGCTAAAGCTGCTGGCCCATCAGCTCAATGAGCTCGTCAATCTGTGAATTGGTGGTTGCGAACGGGTCCTTGCACAGCACAATTCCGCCCGGGCCATCCTCATACTTCATGTGGACCCAATCGGCGCTATAGCGTCGCCCATTGGCGCGGGCGGCGCGAATGAATTTGCTTCGCAGTGCCGCGCGTGTCGTGGCTGGCGGGTTGTTCACAGCCTGATTGATTTCAGCGTCGGAGACGACTGCGCTGGCCAGGCCGCGGCGCTTGAGCAGGTGGAACAGGCCGCGCTGCGGGTCGATGTCATGGTAGGTCAGGTTCAGCTGCGCGATCCGTGGCGCCGAGAGCTCCAGGGAGTTCTTCTGGGCATAGCCCGTGAGCAGCTTGTGCTTGATCGCCCAGTCGATGTCCCGGTCGATCAGCGAGAAGTCCTGGCTTTCCACTGCGTTCAGCGTGCGTTCCCACAATTCCAGGACGGTATCCACCTGGTCGTGGTGCGCGCCGTGGCGGGCGATGAATTCCTTGACGGATTCGAAGAGGATCCACTGGATCTGCAGTGCGGTCGGTTCGTCGCCGCCCATGAGCCGCACTACGGTCTGGCCAGTGAAATCGTGGGAGATCTGGCGGATGGAGCGAATCGGGTTTTCCAGTCGCAGATCGTGGTAGATTTCGCCGGATTCGATCAGGCGCAGCACCAAGTCGGTGGCGCCGATCTTCAGCAGCTGGGTGGTTTCGCTCATCGACGAGTCGCCCACTATGACATGCAGCCGGCGGTGGTACTCGGCATCGGCGTGCGGCTCATCGCGGGTATTGATGATCGGACGCGAGCGCGTTGTGGCCGAGGAGACCCCCTCCCACATGTGATCGGCGCGCTGGGAGAAGACGTACTTGGTCTGCTCTTCATCGGTGATCAGATGCCCGGCACCGCACAATAGCTGGCGGGTGACGAGGAAAGGGATGAGCATGTCAGCGAGGCGCTTGAACTCGATTTTGCGTGGAATCAGGTAGTTCTCGTGGCAGCCATAGGAGTTCCCGGCGGAGTCCACATTGTTCTTGAACATGTAGATCCGGCCTTCGTGGCCTTCCTCGGCCAGCTGGTCCTCTGCCTGGTCAACGAGGTCCAGCATGAACGCCTCCCCTGCGCGGTCGTGGGCGATCAGCTGCTTGAGCTGGTCGCATTCCGCGGTGGCGTACTCCGGGTGCGAGCCCACATCCAGGTAGAGGCGCGAGCCGTTCTCCAGGAACACATTCGAACTGCGCCCCCAGCTGACTACCGGCTTGAACAGGTGCCGTGCGGCATCCTCCGGGGTGAGCCGGCGCCCATCCGACGGGACATAATTCAGCCCGAATTCGGTTTCCAGACCAAAGATTCTGCGATCCACGCGAAGCTACTTCCCCTCAACTGCGGTTCCGCCACATTGGCCAGAACACGACTTCCAAAGCTGTGTGCCCGTTGGGGCTTACTGGCCGCCCTTTTGCACGAATCCGCGGACGAACTCTTCAGCGTTGGATTCCAGCACCGAGTCGATCTCGTCCAGCAGGTCATCCACGCCGGCGGACTGGCCGGTGGTGTTCACCTGGACCTGTTCCGTTTCGGCCTGCTGGTTCTGGATGCTGCGGCGGGCCGAGAAGCTTTCCTGAGTCATCGTTTTCTCCTAAGTCGTCGTGAATCCCGGAATTACGCGCCGAGACTCATACCTATTCTGCGCCGATTAGCGACGCCTGGCCAATTCGTCGATAAATTCCGCAATCTCCAGCTGCGTGTCGAACAGCTCGCCAACCTGCGCACGGGTTCCGCCCAGCGGTTCGGGCATGTGGAAGCGGCTGATCTTGCGCGCCCCGGGGACGGCGAAGGACAACGCATCCCAGTTCGCTGCGACCACGTAGGGCGCATAGCGCTGCAGGGTCATGCCGCGCAGGTAGGCCCGGGTATCTTCCGGCGGGCTGGCCACGGCTTGGTTGATCTCCTGCTGGCTGAAGATCCTCTGGATGGCCCCGCGTTCGGCCATGCGGTAGTACAAGCCCTTGTCGGTCCGCAAATCAGCCCATTGCAGGTCCAGCATCGCCACGCGTGGATCGGACAGCTCAAGCTGGTGGCGCTGGGCGAAGCCGTTGACCAGCTGGTATTTGGCGATCCAGTCAATCTGGTCTGCCGCGTCCATCGGGTCGCGCTCGAGCAACTCCAGGATCTGCGCCCAACGGCTGAGGATCTCGGTGGTGTCCGGATCATCAATGCCGCGTACCGCGCAGTAGTTTTCTGCCGCATGCAGGTAATGGCGCTGGATTTCAATGGCGGTGAGCTGGACCCCGCCGCGCAACCGCACCTTGGCCTTCAGGGTGGGGTCGTGGCTGATTTGCTGCAAGGCCAGGACCGGTTCGACCAGTTCCAGCTGCGGGGCCATCCCCGCTTCGATCAGCGAGAGCACCAAGTTGGTAGTGCCCACGCGCAGCAGGGTGGAGATCTGCCCGAGGTTCGCATCCCCGATGATCACGTGCAGGCGGCGGTACTTGTCCCAGTTCGCGTGCGGTTCATCGCGGGTGTTGATGATCGGGCGGTTGATCGTGGTTTCCAGGCCCACTTCCGCCTCGAAGAAGTCGGCACGCTGGGAGACCTGGAAGGCGGCGCGCTCGTTGAGCATGCCCTGGCCCACCCGGCCGGCACCGCAGAAGATCTGCCTGCTGGCAAAGAACGGGGTGAGCCCGCGGACAATCGAAGAGAACTCGATGCCGCGCGGCATCAGGTAGTTCTCATGCGAGCCGTAGGAGACCGACTTGTTATCGGTGTTGTTCTTGTACAGCAGCAGTTCCCCGCTGCCCAGGCGCTGGGCGGCGGCCGCGGCGCGGCGCATCACTTCATCGCCGGCTTGGTCCCAGAGCACCGCATCACGCGGGGTCATCGATTCGGGGCTGGAGTATTCCGGGTGGGCGTGGTCGACGTACAGGCGTGCGCCGTTGCCCAGGACCATGTTCATCACGACATCCGTGGATTCCTTCTCCTGGTAGAGCGTTGAACCCAGATGCGCGTCGTTGCCATCCAGCGCAATGGATTCGGCGGTCCAGATGCCCTCGTCGTCCAGCCCCGGCCCCAGGTCGGTCAGCTGGCTCGGATGCGCTTGGGCCCGGTCCATGGCGAATCCGCGCGCATCTTGCAGCGGGGATTCGTCGCTGTAGTCCCAGCGTGCTGCCTTGGCCGCCGAATCCTGCTCGGCGACCAATTGCGCGTAGGCGTCAACGATCTGCGCCGAAAGCACCGTGGCGTTGGCCTTGGGCATGTTCGGGCGGATAATTCCGTATTCGGTTTCCAGGCCGACCAGCCGACGTGCGCTCATTTGCCGGCCTGCTGCTGGACCAGGGAACGGATGTTGCTGATCCGCTCGCCCTTGCGGCCGGAAATTCGGGCCCAATCATCGGGGTTGGTGGTGTTGGGCATGTCTTCGTGCTCGGCGAACTCCTCGCGCACCGCACGCAGCAGGTACTCCATTTTCAGTCCGCGTTCGTTCTGCGTAATCAGCGCCTTGATGGCATGCTTCTTGGCGCGGTCCACGATGTTGTGGATGACCGCGCCCGAGGCGAAGTCCTTGAAGTAGAGCACTTCGGTGGCACCGGTAACATAGGTGACTTCGAGGAATTCGTTGATCCGCTCGGTGGAGTACATTGCCTGGACGGCTCCGCGGATCATGCGCGCTATGGTGGCGCCGGCATCCCCGGCATCGGCATCGAGCTCATCGGCATGCAGCGGCAGTTCGGTCGTCAGGTACTTGCTGAAGATTTCTGTGGCGCCCTCGGCATCGGGACGGCGGATCTTGATCTTGACATCCAGGCGTCCCGGACGCAGGATCGCCGGGTCGATCATGTCCTCGCGGTTGGACGCGCCGATGACAATCACGTTATCCAGGCGCTCGACGCCGTCAATTTCGGCCAGCAGCTGCGGCACGATGGTGGTTTCCACATCCGAGGAGACACCGGTGCCGCGGGTACGGAACAGCGCTTCCATCTCGTCGAAGAACACCACCACCGGATCTCCATGCAGCGCCTTCTCCCGGGCGCGGGCGAAGATCAGGCGGATGTGCCGCTCGGTTTCGCCCACGTACTTGTCCAGCAGCTCCGGACCCTTGATGTTCAGGAAGTAGCTGCGGTTGCTGGCCCCTTCCTTGCGCTCGACGACGCGCTGGGCCAGGGAGTGCGCCACCGCCTTGGCGATCAGGGTCTTGCCGCAGCCCGGAGGACCGTAGAGCAGGATCCCCTTTGGCGCGCTCAACCCGTGTTCGCGGTACAGCTCAGGGTGGGTGAAGGGCAGCTCCACCGAGTCCTTGATGGCTTCGATCTGCGAGTTCAGCCCGCCAATGTCCGAGTAGGCAATGTCCGGGACTTCCTCGAGCACCAGGGACTGCATGTCGGTGAGCTGGACGCGGGATACCGCCATGCCCGAACGCGAATCGATGGCCAGCTGGTCGCCCACGCGCAGGTGCATCTCGCGCAGCGGGCCAGCGAGTTCAACGACGCGCTGGTCATCGGCACGGGCCATGACTACGGCGTGGTGATTTTCCAGCAGTTCCTTGACCGTGACCAGTTCACCGGTCTCCTCGAATCCCAGGGCCGCGACGATCACCAGTGCTTCATTGAGCAGCACCTGCTGGCCGATGACCAGCTTGTCGAAATCCATCAGCGGGCTGACGGCCACGCGCATCTTGCGCCCGGAGTAGATGACATCTGCGGACTGGGCGCCGGTGGATTCGATGCCGAGCCCGGGTTCGGGGTGCTTGCGCGGGTGCTTGGCCACGATGGTGCCGTGGCTGAAGGGAGTGTCCCCGTCCTTTTCCAGCGCCGACTTCAGGTTGATGATCTGCTCGCGGGTGGTTTCCAGCAGGGCCACCAGGCGCTTGTTATTGCCGCTGATCCCGGCGAGTTGCTTGTCGAGGTTGCGATTCTTGTCGCGCAGCACGTTGACCTGGCGTTCGGTCATCTGCAGCCGCTCGGCCAATTGTTCTGCCTCGCGATTATCGTTCACGTTCCAACCTCCAACATCCAACGTCACCGGGGCGGTTCGTGCGCCCTGATGAGGTTTTTTCCGGTGCTTGGCGCACCGTCTTGCTTCCATCCTAGGAACTGAAGGCCCCGAGTGCAGAACACTCGGGGCCCAATGTCACATAATGAGACGCAATGTCTCAATATATGGTTGCAGCTCAGGCTTCGCCGCCAGCGCCTTCGGCGCCTTCTTCAGCGGCACGCACGCGCACGGACTGGTTGGCATCGCGGGCGGCCCGGCGCAGCTTCTTATCAGACAAGCCGCGCTCGCCCAGTGCTTCAGCGGTCCACTCGCCCTCGGCGTGATCGCGCGTCCATGCGCTCAGGTCCTCATCGGAGTACGAGTGCTCCTTGATGCGCTTGGCCTTCGGGATGCCATCGGCGGAATCGGCCAGACGGCGGCAGGTGATCAGGAATGCGGTGTGCGCCACCATCCGGTGATCCGGGCGGACAGCCAGGCCGTCGACGTGCCAGCCGCGCACCAGGGTTTCGAAGCACTCTGGCTCGGTGAACTGGCCCGAAGCACGGATTGCCTCGACCACGCGGGACATCTGGGTCACCGAGGACACGTAGTTGGTCCACACGCCGCCCGGCGCCAGCACGGTAGCTACCGCATCCAGGCATTCCCAGGGGCTGAGCATGTCCAGGACCACGCGGTCGATGCTGCCCGGTGCTTCCAGCTCGACGACCCTGTCCTGGAAGTCGCCGATGGAGATCTGCCACGAGGGGTGCTCGCCACCGAAGACGGTGGAGATGTTGCCGCGGGCGATATCGGCGAATTCCTCGCGTCGCTCGAAGGAGTGCAGGAAGCCCTCATCGCCGACCGCGCGCAGCAGCGAGATGGACAGCGCGCCGGAACCGACGCCGGCTTCGACGACGCGTGCGCCCGGGAAGATGTCGCCGAACTGCACGATCTGCGCGGCATCCTTCGGGTAGACCACGGTGGCGCCGCGCGGCATGGAGAGCACGAAATCCTTGGCCAGCGGGCGCAGGGCCTGGTAGCGGAAGCCGTCGATATTCTCGATGACCGAGCCTTCGGGCAGGCCGATGATGGCCTCGTGCGGCAGCACGCCCTTGTGCGTGTGGAACTCTCCACCGTGCTGCAGGGTGATGGTGTTGATCCGGCGTTTCTCGTCGGTCAGCTGCACGCGGTCGCCGACACGGAAGGGGCCGCGACGGGCTGCCGCGCCGTGCGGCGCCTGGCTCTTAGCTTCGCTCACTGATGTGATCCTTTTCTTGGTGCTTTTCAGTCTGTATAGAGTTTACTTGCGGCGTCCGGTGACGGCGTTGACGATCTGCCGCTGGTGCAGCAGGCCCACCACCTGCCCGGTGGCGCTGATCACCGCGTATTCGGCGCTGTCCACGCTGGCCAGGTAGTCGATCAGTGCGCGGCCATCGGAATCCTCGGCCACGATCGCGCCCTGGCCCAGGGCACGGGACACGGCCAAGGCCGGAACCTGGGCCGCCTGGTTCGGGCCCACCCGGGACAGTGCCTGCGCATCGATGACCCCGACCGGCATCCCTTTCGGGTCGACTAGGATGATCTCTCCCCCGCGAGCGTTCTGGCGGGAGAGCACGTCGGCTACGGTTGCGTGCGAAACCATGGCCGAAGCCGGGCGCATCAAGTCGGTGGCGATCACGGTGGGCAGGTTCAGCATCATCTTGGAGTGCGCAATCAGCTGCGTGGTGGCTTGCCACATGAACATCGCCACCATGATGCCGACCACCACCGTGATGATCTGGGGCTGCTCGCCGCGTACCAGAGGATAGATCACGAAGTAGAAGACCAGGCCCACGGCGATTGCCCGGCCCACCCAGCTCGAGGCGATGGTGCCCTTGAACTGGGATCCGGTGGCCTTCCAGACGATCGATTCGACCAGCCGCCCGCCATCGAGCGGAAGCCCGGGCAGCGCGTTGAAGGCGCCGAGCAGCAGGTTGGCATAGACGAAGAAGTCCAGTAGCAGGTTCGGGTACACGCCCATGGCCGCGTTCTCGATCACCAGCCAGCCGATTCCGGCCAGCAGGAAATTCGACAGCGGTCCGGAGAGTGCCACCCAGAGCGAGGCGCCGGGCTTGGCCTTGAAGGAACCGAACTGGGTGTGCCCGCCCATCAGCGTCAACACGATGTGCGCATCGGGCCACTTGAAGGCGCGCGCGGTCATCGCGTGCGCGACCTCATGGATCAGCACGGCCACGGCAATAGCCACCGCGCAGGCCAGGCCCATCAGGTAGGCGTTCAGCGGCGGGATGATTCCGCCGCGCGAAAGCTGGATGCCAACGCTGAAGGTGATGACCGCGGTGATGATGAACCACGAGCTGGAGAGGTAGACCGGGACGCCGCCGATACGCCCCAGCTTGATTCCAGGGGACTTTTCCTGAGTGTCGCTCACGCGCTAACCTGCACCAACCATCGAGTCATTTCATGTACGTCCACGGATGCCAAGCTGTCGATCCGGCGCCAATTGCCTTCGCCCGGGTCGGTGGCGTTGGGGACCAGCACCGCATGCAGCCCGGCCGCGGACGCCGAGGCGATGCCCGGCACGGAATCCTCGAAACCAATGCACCTGGCTGCTTCCAGTTCTTTCCCGGTGCACTGGCCAAGCAGCTGCAGTCCAGCCAGATAAGGTTCCGGGTGCGGCTTGCCGTTGGCGACCTCTTCACCGGTAACGCTGGCCTGGAAGGTGCCTTCGGGGATGCTGAGCATCAGTTCATCGACGATGCTGCGCTCGGACATGGTCACCAGGGCCTGCGGGATGCCTGCCTGCTTGCACGCCGCGAGCAATTCGCGGGCTCCTGGCCGCCAAGGGATCTCGCGGCGGATGCCGGCAACCACCCGGGCAGAGAGCCAGTCGATGATCTCGCGGATCTCCAGCTTGACCCCGGCCTGCTGCAGGGCCCGGGCGCCATCTGGCAAGGCGTTGCCGACCAGGGCCAGGCCTTGTTCATGGCTCCATGAGCCGCCATGGGAAGCCACCAGCTCAGCTTCGGCAGCCAGCCAATAGGGTTCGGTGTCGATCAGCGTACCGTCCATATCCCACAGGACAGCTTGCGGGGTTGCGGGCTCGGTTCCGGCGGCAAAGTCAAAACTGGTGCTTGGCATGAGTCCATTCTAGATGGAAGAGTGGGGCTAAGCCGCTTCGGCGAGCCACGCCGAGAGCATCGAGTGCTGCCAAGGAGTCTTCAATGAACGAGGAATACCACGCCCCGACGCTGAATAGCTATATTGCCAAGACCCAGCATGAGATTCGCCCCACCATCGTCTTGGCTGCCTTCGAGGGGTGGAACGACGCCGGTTCGGCGGCCACGGACGCCGTCCGCCTGCTGCTCGAGTCCAACGCCCATGAGCATGTGGCCACCGTGGGCGAGGACGATTTCTACGACTACCAGTTCACCCGGCCCAAGACCCGGCGCACCGGGAGCGGGCGCGTAGTGGACTGGCCGTGCACCGAGATCTTCAAGATCCATTTGCCCCAGGCGGCCGCCGACCTGCTGGTGGTGCTGGGTGTCGAGCCGACGTTCAAATGGCAGACCTTCTGCTCGCGGATCATCAAGGTGGCCCAATCCCACAATGCCCATGCCGTGCTCGCCCTGGGCGCCTTGCTGGCTGATGTGCCGCATACCCGGCCGGTGCCGACCTCGCTGGCCAGCGACGATCCGCGGTTCCAGGAGCACTTGAGGATCAGCGCCTCCACCTACGAGGGGCCCACCGGAATCCCCTCGGTGCTCGGCGTGGAGTTCGAACGGTACGGGATCCCGAGCCTGTCGCTTTGGGCTCAGCTCTCCCACTATGTTGCGCAGTCCCCCAGCCCGCGGGTGCAACTGGCCATCATCGAGCTGCTGGAGGAAGTCATCCCGGTCTCCGTGCCGGACCAGAAACTGCGCGAGGATGCGCTGGCCTGGAAGCACGGGGTCGATGAGCTCGCGGCAGCGGATCCGGATGTGGCCAAGTACGTTGAACAGCTGGAGCAGGCAACGGACACCAGCGAGCTTCCCGAGGCCAGCGGCGAGTCCATTGCCCGGGAATTCGAGCGCTATCTGCGCCGCCGGGGAAAGTACCGCAAAGACAGCCCGGGGTCCGACTTCGATATCTGAAGCCGGACCCCGGGATGCTTGGCGCGGTGCTGCCTAGAGCTTGAGCCCCAGCAGCGCGTCGATGCCGTGGCGCAACGCTTCGGCGCCGTCGCCATTCGACCCGGCCGGCTGCGCCGCCCACCGGTCGAGTGCCTCCAGCGCGGAGGGCGCATCGATGTCATCGGCCATGTGCTTGCGGATGCTTTCCACTACCTTGGCTGCGTCCTCGTTGCTGGTGGTGGCCAAGGCCTGGCGCCAGGCAGCCACCCGCTGCTGGGCTGCGGCCAGCAATTGCTCGGTCCAGAACCAGTCGCTGCGGTAGTGCTGGGAGAGCAGTACGGCGCGGATCGCTACCGGCTCGACGCCGGCTTCGCGCAGTTTGGAAACCAGCACCAGGTTGCCCAGGGACTTGCTCATCTTTTCGCCGTCCAGGCCCACCATGCCGGTGTGCACGTAGGTCTGCGCGAGTTCCGCGTTATCGCCAGCAGCTGCGTGGGCCGCAGAGAATTCGTGGTGCGGGAAGATCAGGTCCGAGCCGCCACCCTGGACAGTGAAGGGGGCCGGCAGGGTCTTGCGGGCAATCACCGAGCATTCGATGTGCCAGCCCGGGCGGCCGGCACCGAGCTTGCCGCCATCCCATGACGGCTCGCCCTCGCGGGCGGCACGCCACAGCAGCGGGTCCAGCGCATCGCGCTTGCCGGCACGATCCGGATCCCCGCCGCGTTCGGCGAAGAAGCCGAGCATGGTCTCGCGGTCGTAGTTCGAAACGGCGCCCAGTTTCCAGGCATCGTTCTGGGCGGCCAGGGTGTCGAAGTACACGTCGCCTTCCACCCCATCGGCACCAGCCGGCACACGGTAGGCCAGATCCGCATCGAGCAGCTGCTCGACGACCGGGACCAGCCAGTGGATGGATTCCACCGCGCCGATGTAGTTCTGCGGCGGAATGACGTTCAGGGCTTCCATGTCGTCGCGGAAGAGCTGGATCTGCGACTCGGCCAGTTCGCGCCAATCGACGTTGGTTGCTGCGGCGCGCTCGAGCAGCGGGTCGTCCACGTCGGTGATGTTCTGGGTGTAGGCCACGGTGCGACCGGCATCGCGCCAGGTGCGCTGCACCAGGTCGAAGGTGACATATGTGGCGGCGTGGCCCATATGGGTGGCGTCATAGGGGGTGATACCGCAAACGTACATGCTGGCCGGCGCAATAGCTTCATCCGCTGGCGCAGTGGCCTGTCGGGCTCCGGTGGCGGTATTGAAAAGTTCCAGTGTTGGTGCTGAACCAGCCACCTGAGGTACCTCAGGGTTATTCCACGCGTGCACTTATGGACATCCTTTCGCAGATGCGACGTATTTCTTCCTTTAACTCCAAGTGAAGCAAGGCGAGGTTTATTCCCGTTAACTGCAAGATGCCCGTGAAGCAGTCCACGGACATCTTGGAAAACCTGGATCAGGCGGCCATCCAGCCCAATCCCAGAGCGACGAACAGCGCCAGGCCCAGCAGGATGCGGTACCAGACGAAGAAGCGGTAGGAATGGGTGGAAACGAACTTCAGGAACCAGCCCACAATCAGGAAGCCGACGACGAAGGCCACGACGGTAGCGACACCGGTCTGCGCCAGGGTGTAGACACCTGGTTCGTCGAAGGACTTGACCAGCTTGTACAGGCCCGAGGCGAACACCGCCGGGATCGCCAGCAGGAACGAGTAGCGGGCTGCGGCTTCACGGGTGTACCCCATGAGCAAACCCGCGGTGATGGTGCCGCCCGAACGCGAGACGCCCGGAATCAAGGCCATGGCCTGGGCGAAACCGTAGAAGATGCCGTGCTTGACGGTCAGCTTGTCCAAGGTGCGCTGCTGCTTGCCGTAGTGGTCGGCGATGGCCAGGATCAGGCCGAAGACCACCAGTGTGGTCGCAACAATCCACAGCGAACGGAAGTTCGTATCGATGTAGTCTTCCAGCAGCAGGCCCAGGATCGCGATCGGTAGGGAGCCGATAATGATCAGCCAGCCCATCTTGGCGTCCGGATCCGAATGCGGGATCTTGCCGGCCAGTGCCTTGCACCAGGCGCCGATGATCCGCACGATGTCACGCCAGAAGAAGACGATCACTGCGGTTTCGGTACCCAGCTGGGTAATGGCGGTAAATGCCGCTCCGGGGTCTTGGGCGTTGGGCAGGAGTTCGCCAACGATACGCAAGTGGGCTGAGGACGAGATCGGGAGGAACTCGGTCAGGCCCTGGATCAATCCTAGGAAAGCTGCTTCAAACCAATTCACCCCTCGACATTACTTCACCGATTGCGACTATCCGGACTCAGAAACACGGAATAGGAAAAATTCACTCCGTGGTCGTACTCACGCATCATCCGAGGGTATGGTGAAGGGCAATAACTCGGAATACTGATCGTAGAGGGCGTCTTCATAGTCTTCGAAGGCATCGGCCAGCGCGCCAAAAGCCGCGTCGACGGATGCCTCGCCAGCACCGCGGCTCTGCGACACAATTGCCAGGTGCTGCTCCAGGCGTGCAATAAATGCTTGCAGTGCAAAACTCGGTTCAGTACTCATAGCATGAGGCTACAACGCACGGCGTTCTTTAGATAGGGGGCAGGATGCTCGAAGAAAGAATTAAGCCACCGCTGCATCATCCCGATGACCAGCGCTTTGAATACCTGGTCATAACTTCTTTCCCGGGCGAACCAAAGCATGTCGCCCGCGCCGCCCTGCGGGAGCACGCCGATAACGGCAAATGGGAGCTTATGCGCACCTGCCGCTATGAAGGCGGCGCCCAAAAGTACTGGCTGCGCCGCCGGGTGATGCGCATTCGCAGCACCCTGGCTCCCTGAACCGGCAACAGGGCACATGGCACCATGCCCGCCATTGGCCCTCACGGCAATCGCGGGTCCTTGCCTCAGCTGTCGAGCGGGCCTACCAGCCACGAGGCCACCGTATTGGCTGCCGAGGCGGCATTGGACGGGTGGTACCAGCTGGCCTGCACGTCGCGGTAGAGCCGTTCGAACTCCGATCCCCGGAAATATCCGCCACCGCCCAGCAGCTGTCCGGCAACCTGGATGTTCTCCCGTGCAGTGCCCCCGGCCAAGGTGCGCAGCGTCACCAGCTTGGGGAACCACGCGCTCTGGTGATCCGCCTTGGCCTCCAGGTCACCGGCCACCGAGCGTTGCAGGGCATCCAGGGCCAGCAGGCGCATCGCCGCTTCGGCCAAGAGCCCGCGGGCACGCACATCCTGCGCATACCGGGTCCCGTCCTGGTGCACCCGCTGGCCCAGGGCCTCCTGAGCCAGGGTCACCGCACGATCTGCGATGCCCACGTAGACGCTTGCGGTCAGGGTCAGGAAGGATGCGAAGATGCCGAAGACCAGCGGGTCCTGGTTAGGACCGGCCGGCAGCCGGCTATGCACCCATTCGCGCGGGGCCACCGCATTTTCCAGCTTCGTGGTGTGCGACTGGCTGGCCCGCATGCCCAGGGTGTTCCAGTCGTTCATGGAATGCACGCCCTCGCCCCTGGCGACGAAGCCGTGAACCAGTTCCCCGGATTCCTCATCCTTGCCGAACACCCCCAATCGGGTGAACGCCGGCGCCAGCGAGGTGAAGATCTTCACGCCATTGAACTCCACCGAGCCATCGGCAGCAGTTCTCGCCCTGGTCTTCGAGTCGAAGAGCACCGCGTCGTTGCCGGGCTCCGAAATCCCGAACGCCATCACTTCGCCCTCGGCAATCCAATCGGCCACCATATCCAGGCGCCGGTCCCCGCGGGCCTGCAGCAAATACGCGACGCCCGCCCATACCTGGTGCATGTTGATCGCCAGGGCCGTGCCGGGTGCCGCGGTGGCCAGGCGGCGCTGGGCCAGGGCCAGGGTCTCGAAGTTCCACCCCAGTCCCCCGCGCTCTGCCGGCACCAGCGCCTTGAGGTAGCCCAGTTCCACCAGTTCGTTGAAGTCTTCGATGGCGAACGAGTTCGACTCGTCATAGCCGGCGGCCCGGTCCCGGAAACGCTCAAGCAGCTCGTCGCTCAGTATGGATTCGATGGTCAAGGATTCTGCTCCTGGATTCTGTTGTGCTGGCTGGGCCAACGCTGGTTCTAGTATTCCTGCAAGAGGTTTTGCAGCACCCGCACGCCGAACTTGATGGAGTCCACCGGCACGCGTTCGTCGACGCCATGGAACATTCCGGTGAAATCCAGCTCGGCAGGAAGTTGCAGCGGCGCGAATCCGTAGCCGGTGATCCCCAGTTTGGCCAGCCATTTGTTATCGGTTCCGCCAGAAAGCATATAGGGCAGAACCACGGCATCCGGGTCTTCAGCCAGCAACGACGCGATCATGGAATCCACCAGCGCACCGGCGAAGGGCACCTCCAGGGATTCCTGCTCATGCACCATGGACAGCTCAACGTGTTCCCCGGCCAGTTCACGCAGGGTCTCCAAGGTGGCTTCGTGCTGCTCGGGCAGGGTGCGGCAGTCGATCAGCGCTTGGGCCTGCCCGGGAATGACGTTGTGCTTGTAGCCTGCCTCCAGGGCGGAGGGATTCGCGGTGTTCTGCAAGGTAGCCCCGACGAAGCGCGAGACATTGCCCATGGCCGAGAGCAGCGGGGCCGGATCGGCTTCATCGAAGTCCAGTCCGGACAGCTCGGCCACCTGCTCAAGCAATGCGCGAGTGGTTTTGGTGTAGGACAGCGGCCATTGATGCTCACCGATGCGATGGACGGCTCCTGCCAGATGTGTGACCGCATTATCGGTGTTGAGCTGCGAGCCGTGGCCGGCCATGCCCTTGGATTCCAGCTTCAGCCAGGCGATGCCCTTTTCCGCAGTCTGCAGCATGTAGGCCCGGCGGCCGTTGATTTCGACCGAGAACCCGCCGACTTCGCTAATGGCCTCGGCCGCCCCGGCGAAGAGTTCGGGATGGTTCTGCACCATCCAGCCGGAACCATAGTCCCCGCCAGCTTCCTCATCGGCGAAGAAGGCGATGACCAGATCGCGCCGCGGGGTGATGTTCTCGCGTTGCAGGTGGCGGATGGCGGCGATAATCATCGCGTCCATGTTCTTCATGTCCACCGCTCCGCGTCCCCAGATCATCCCATCGATGATCTGGGCCCCGAAAGGATCCACGCTCCAGTCTTCGGCGATGGCCGGCACGACATCCAGGTGGCCGTGCACGACCAGGGCCGGCAATGACGGATCGGCCCCCGGGATGCGGGTGACCACGTTGGCCCGCCCGGGAGCGGATTCATAGATCGTGGCTTCCAGGCCGACGTCCTCGAGCAGCCCAGCGACATAGCGGGCGGCGTCAAGCTCCCCCGCGCCCTTGTTGCCTCCATAGTTCGTCGTGTCGATCTGAATCAGTTTCCTGCAGATCTCTACGGCTTCATTTTCCATGAGTGGAATGTCGCCAGCAGTGGACATCGCCAATGATCCTCTCGTAGCAGTGCTTTGCAATACACACTAGTGGGCAAAGCCCTCACCGTCGTGTGCGCACGTGCGCAATTTCTAGCCGTGAAGTTCCTGGTAGGCCTTCCTCGCGCCCGGGTGCAGGGGCTGGCCTCCGGTGCTGACCAAGGTTTCGGGGGTCAAGAACTGGATGCCGGCGCTGGATTCTGGCACCAGCCGATCAGCGTGGGCGACCAGGAGCTTGACGACGGCTCCGGCCAGCTCCTCGGGCATGTCCGCGCGCGCCATCAACAGGTTGCCAACCCCGATCGTCTCCACGGCCTTGATTCCGCGGTAGGTTCCCTCCGGGATGACTACCCCGTCGTAGAGATCCGGGTACCGCTCGCGCAGCTGCGGCAGCACCGCTGATACATCGAGCAGGCCCAAGTCCATGGTTGAAGCGAGCCGGCTCAGCGAAGCAACAGGCAGGCCGCCGAAAAGGAATAGCGCGTCAATGCTTCCCTTGCCCAGCGCCTCCAGCCCTGCCGCGTACCCGTACTGCAGCTCCTTGGGCGCGATCCCGCGATTCTTCAGCTTCGCTGCCCGCAATATGCGCTGGCCGGTCACCCACGTACCTGACCCTGGCGCACCGGTGCCGATGGTGCGTCCTGCCAGATCCTGCAGCGAGCTAATCCCGGCTGCTGTGCGGATGATGCAATGGAAATAGTTCTGGTACACGCGGCCCAGGGCCAGCGGCTGCGCTTGTGGAGCGCTGTCCTTCCGGTACTGGTCCACCGTATCGGCCAGGGCAAGAGCCAGCCCGGCCTTGTTTTCTGCGAGCATCGCCAGATTCTGGGCGCTGGCCTGGGTATTGAGGGCTGCTGAATGCTCGGCGACGCCGTGGTCCACCAAGGCGTTGGAGAGCAAGGAGGCAAATTGGAAGTACATGCCCCCGTCTTCACCGGAGGCGATATCCAATCGATGCGCAGTGGGCAACGAGCTGCAGGAATTCAGTGCTGGCAGTCCGGCGGCGACTGGGGCTGCCAGGAGATATCGAAGCAAGTTCCGCCGGGACGGCATGGGCTCAGGATTCATCGGGCACCTCGGGCTTGCTGCCATGCAGGGGCAGGCTGATCGTTGCTTTGAGCCCTTCGCCCGGAGCCGATTCAAGCGTGAGCTCACCGGCATTCGCGCGCGCCAAGCGATCCACGATAGCCAGTCCCAAACCTGTTCCCGGACTGTGCCGCACACGTTCTGCACGCCAGAACCGCTCGCCTGCATTCGCGAGTTCAGCAGCGTTCATGCCGGCTCCGTGATCCTGTATTTGGATGCTGGCAGTTCCCGGGTTGAGCCGCAGGCCCAGGACGATCTTGCTGCCAGGGGCGTACTTGAAGGCGTTTTCCAGTAGTTCCGCGAGCATCTGCTGCAAATCGAATCCGTTGCACCACACCATGGCGGTCTGCCCCGAGGTGGCGCTGCCATCGAGCACCAGCTGGTTTCCCCGTTGCCGGGCAACCTCGGATTGGCGTTCGACTTCCTCGGCGAGCATCTGCCCGACGTCGACTTGTTGGCCGTGCACGGCTGTCTCGGGCAAGGACTCCCCCGCATTTTGCTCGGCTAGCCGATGCTCGGCGCTGGCCAAGCGCATGACGCCGTCCAGCAGGGTTTCCACCCGATGCAGTTCGTTTTCCACCGCGTGCACTCCGACGGGATCCGCTTGGTCGCCCATGCGCATCTTCAAAAGATCCACGCGCAACCGCAAGGCGGCAACGGGGTTCCGAAGCTGATGGGATGTTTCAGCAATGAGCTCCTGCTGCTGCTTCAGGCTCTCGGCCATAGTTCGGGCCATGCTGCCCAGCGACCGCGATAGTCGGCGCAGTTCCGGTGGGCCTTGCTCTTCGAGGAGAACTGGTGCCTGATGCCGCGCAATGTCATTGACGGCATCATTGAGCCGGTGCACCGGACGGAGCACCCAGAAGGTCAGGCGGTCGGCCAAGAGCAGGAGTCCAGCGCCAATGGAAATGACAACAAGCCACAGCAGGCTGGACTTTTCCAGCACCTTCGCGCGTGCAGTTTCCAAGTTCACTTGCATCGTGACAGAGCCGAGCACTTGAGCAGAATTGCCGAACGGCTGCGAGAGGAAGGCGGTGGCATCCGAGAGAGGATCGATCGGCGGGATCTGGACCAGTCCCAGATTCAGCTCTGAATTGCGCACGGTGCCAGCGACCTCGGGATCCGCAGGATCGATACTGCCCGAGACCAGTTGCCGCTGGCCCAGATTGATCAGCAGCCCTTCGCCATAGAGGTCGCTATAGGTGTCCATCTCCAGCTGGAGCAGCGACATGTCATTTGCCAGATCAGCATGGGCGGCAAGCTGGACAAAGCGGTTCAATGCCGATAACCGGTTCAACTGGACTTCAGCGGTGGCATCACGGCTGACGCTCTGCAACAGCATCGCGCTGACGATGGCGACGATTGCAAGCAGCAGCGTGCCCAGGATCCCCAGTACGCGCAGCCTCACGGGCTTGGCGTCTCTAGCCGGTAGCCGACTCCGCGAACGTTCACGATCATCCCGGGCGCAGCAAGCTTGGAGCGCAAACCGGTGAGGTGCACATCCAAGGAGCGCGACACCGCCACGAACGCGTCGCCCCACAAGCGATCAAGAATCTGCTCCCGGGTTACCACCGCTCCGTCATGCTGGGCCAGCAATGCCAGCAGCTCGAATTCCTTGGCGGTCAGCTGGAGGTGCCGTCCATTCAGAATTGCTTCGTGCTTCCCGGTGTCCACACGCAGTCCGCCGGCGATGAGCACACCGCCATTGTCATTGGATTGGACCTTGGCGCGGCGGGCCACCGCATCGATGCGGGCCAGAAGGACCGCCAGCCCGATGGGCTTGACCAGGAAATCGTCGGCGCCCTGGCGCAGTCCCCGGACAACGCTCCGCTCGTCATTGCGCGCCGAGAGGATGACCACGGGGACTTCACTGATTTGGCGCAGTTTGCGCAGGACTTCCAGTCCATCCATATCCGGCAGGCCCAGATCCAGCAGGATCATCTGTGCATTGTGGTGCTTCAACAGCGCGTCAGCACCGCGGCTGACATGCTCGGCCTGATGGCCTGCGGCGCTCACGGCATCGATCAGGGCGCGGGCGACGGCGTGGTCGTCTTCGGCGATCAACAGCTGCACGGCATCATCCTCGACGTTCAGATCCGGGCTCGGCGCCCATGGGTAACTGATCAATTCTAGCAATTCGGAACACGCAGTGTTCTCCACATCACTGCATTCCTAAGAAAGTGTTAGTACTTGACTGAGAGTTTGCCAGTAAGAAAGATCACTACCAAGATTGAATACGATCTCACACCCCCGTGGTCCGCGTCACTGCCGATGCGACTCTGCGGCGGCATCGCACTGTGTCAAAAGGAAAATCAAATGAGCGAGAACATCCAGGCGCAACGCGCCGACCTAGACGGTGGCGGCCCGCCGCGCTGGAAAGTCATTGGCCCGGGACTGGTCGTTGCGGCGACCGGCGTTGGCGCAGCTGACATGGTTGCCACACTAGTAGCAGGCAGCCAGTACGGCTATGCGCTGCTCTGGGCAGTGATTGTCGGCGTGATCCTGAAGATTGTTCTGGTTGAAGGCGCCGGCCGCTACACCCTGGCAACTGGCAAAACCATTTTCGAGGGCTGGAAGACCCTGGGCAAGTGGACCACCTGGTACTTCGGTCCCTACATCATCATCTGGGGCTTCGTTTACGGCGCTACAGCGATGAGTTCCGCTGCATTGCCGCTGGCCGCCTTGATGCCGGCAGTGGATCTGAAGATCTGGGCAGTGCTCATGGGCCTGCTGGGCTTCGTGATGGTCTGGTTCGGAAAGTACAGCTTCTTCGAGAAGATCACCGCTGTACTGGTGGGCATCATGTTCGTGACCGTGGTGGGCTTGGCTTTCATCGCTGTGCCAAATATTCCGGAAATGCTCAAGGGCCTGATCCCGATGATCCCGGAAGGCGGCGTGGTCTACACCCTGGCGTTGGCTGGCGGCGTCGGCGGTACCATCACCTTGGCCGCTTACGGCTACTGGCTGCGCGAGAAAGGCTGGTACACCCCTAAGTGGATGCGGGTCATGCGCATCGACAACTCCATGGCTTACGTCATGACCGGCATCTTCGTGTTGGCCATGCTGATCGTTGGCGCGGAAGTTGTTCGCGCCGCCGGCGTGACCATCTCCGGTGGCGACAAGGGCCTGCTGGAACTGGGCGACGTGCTGAAAGCCGAATACGGCGATGTCGTAGGCAACGGCTTCCTCATTGGCTTCTGGGCCGCGTCCTTCTCGTCGATCATCGGCGTATGGAATGGCGTTTCGCTGATGTTCGCCGACTTCTGGGGCCATATGCGCAAGAAGCCGGCAAACCACCCGGATACGCTGACCGGTGGCAAGTACTTCAAGTTCTATGTGCTGTGGCTGACCTTCCCGCCAATGGTGCTCTTCTTGCTGGACAAGCCAATTGCCCTGATCCTGGCCTATGGCGTCCTCGGTGCGCTGTTCATGCCATTCCTGGCGGTCACCCTCCTGGGCCTGCTCAATGGCAAGCGCATCCCCAAGGAATGGGCCAACCGCTGGCATACCAACACCGCGTTGGCGATTACCGCAGTACTGTTCATCATCTTGGGTGTACAGCAGCTGTACAAGTCCCTGGCTCCGCTCTGGAGCTGATGGCCTTTCACTAGGTCCAGAAGCCATGGTGGCATGCAATGAATTGCATGCCACCATGGCTTTCGCGTTTAGGCTGGAGGTTATGAGCATCAAGCGGATTGGAATCCTCGGAGCGGGACGAGCCGGTACAGCCCTCGCCCGCGCAGCAGCATCGGCCAGAATCGACGTACGCATCGCAGGTTCCAGGCCGCCACGGATGATGAAGTACCACCTGGCACAGTACGCATCGCATGCCACCGCCGTACTGGCCGAAGACATTGCCGAGGATGCCGATTTGGTGGTGCTCATGGTGCCCCAAGAGGAACTCGACGACATTGATGTCCCATCCCTGGCTGGCATCTTGCTGGTGGATGCGACCAATCGCTGGGAAGACGAGCCGCTTCCCGACTGGCTGGAAACATCACTTGACGCTGGCTTGTCCAGCTCCGAAGGCATTGCAACCCATTTCAAGAGCTCTCGCGTGGTCAAAGCCCTCAATCACATCAGCCATTGGGACATGGACGCGGATCAGGCAACCAAGCAATCCGCGCAACGCGCCTTGGGCGTCGCCTCGGATAACAAGCAGGATGCCCAGACGGTTTCGGAACTTACCGTCGCCCTGGGTTTCTCTCCGGTCCTCCTGCCCAACTTGGCCGCGGGCCGCGGCTTGGAACCCGGTGGCGCGATCTTCAACGAAGTTCTCGATGCGGCAACGCTGTCCGCCAGGCTCGGCCCATCTTCGCAGTAGAGCCGCTAAACCCGCGTTTCACTAGGCAAATCGCATCATATTCCTGTGACGCTCGACACTGATTTTCTGATTTTTTGCCTTAAACCTCTACTCAATCCCGGTTTTCCCGCGGAATTCCGGGGATTTCACCCTCCAGTTGCGAGGAGTTTCCCGATTGGAAATCCCCTGCTGGGGGTGGTAAAGTTTTACTTCGTTGCCAGCGATAACAACGCGAACAACAGACAACCTGCGCGGGTGGCGGAATAGGTAGACGCGCTAGCTTGAGGTGCTAGTCCTCGCAAGAGGGTAGGGGTTCAAGTCCCCTTTCGCGCACAGGTAGAATCCCCGGTTGACTTCGGTCAACCGGGGATTTCTTTATTTAATCCGAACGACTCCCCGCCCTCGATTGAGGATGCGGCGCATGCCTCCGCCGCGCTTGCACGTGCGCTGTCGTAAAGTGCTTATATGACTGATTCTTCCCCGGGCAACGTCCCCGCCCAGCAGGGGCTCATGCCAACTGATGACGGCCACCAGCTGTACTGGGAAGAGTTCGGCAGTCCCGGGGGAATCCCGGCACTGCACCTGCACGGTGGACCAGGAGGAACACTCGGCGCGAGCGGCTACCGGAACCGCTGGGATCTGTCCCGTACTCGCCTCATTGGTTTTGAACAGCGCGGTTGCGGACGTTCTCTCCCCTCGGCAGCCGCTGCGGATACGGACATCGGAGAATTCACTACCCAGCGGCTGATAGCCGATATCGAAACGCTGCGTGTCGGGCTGGGTATCGAGAAATGGATTATCAATGGCGTGTCCTGGGGCTCGACCTTGGCTCTCGCCTACGCACAGGCCCATCCCGAACGCGTCGTCGGCATGGTGCTTTTCGCCGTCACGACAACGAGCCGTGAAGAAGTCCAATGGATCACCGAAACTGTTGGAGCGCTCTTCCCGGAAGCATGGGACCGCTTCTCGCGATTCGCCAGCAGCCACATTCCGGCCTACGCGGCGGGTGAACTGCGACTGGTCGAGGCCTACGCGCAACTGCTCGGCTCCACCGATCTGGAACTTCGCGATGCGGCGTCCCGCGAATGGGCGCTATGGGAGGATACCCACATTTCCCTCGGATCGGAGCAGGTAATCCGCGATCCGCGCTGGCATGACCGCCGCTTCCGGCATTCGATGGCACGGCTGACCACTCATTTCTGGGCCCATGATGGTTTCTGCCAGCCGCCGATCATCGAGAATATGGCTGGGATCCGGCACCTGCCGGCCGTTTTGATCCACGGACGAGCCGATGTTTCCGGACCGTCAATGACGGCATGGAAACTTCACCAGCTCTGGCCAGCTTCCTCACTGGTTATCTGCGAGACCGATGGCCACGGCGGAGCGGAGATGGTCGATCACTGGACGTCGGCGAACGCGAACATGCTGGACCTGGCTTCTTGATAGCATCAGAGGCGGAGTTTTGAACGAAAAATTCCGTCACTAGCACAGCACTACTGGAGTACTGAACATGCGCATAGCCATGCTTTCCCTGCATACCTCACCGATGCAGCAGCCGGGCTCCGGCGATGCAGGTGGCATGAACGTGTACATCCAGAACCTTTCCTATGCGCTGGGTGCCCTGGGCCACGAAGTCCACATGCTCACGCGCACCGCCAACGAATCCGAGTCGCTCCAGGTCAGCGAGGGCGTGTGGATGCATCAGGTGCAGATCGCTGCCCATCGGAACCTTGCCAAGGAACAGCTCCCGGCGATCATCGACGAGGCCGCGGAGGAAATCGCAACGCACTTGCACGGCATGAAGTTCGATGTCGTCCACGGGCACTATTGGCTCTCCGGAATGGTGGGGCTGCAACTGGCGCAGCGCTGGTCCGCTCCCTTGCTGGTCTCGATGCACACCTCGGCCGCGGCCAAGGAACACGAATCAGGTCTCCCCGAGCCTGGGAAGCGAAAGGAAGCAGAGAAGCAGCTGCTCGCCGACTGCGCGCGCATCATCGCGAACACGCCCGTCGAGGCGAAACAGCTGCAGCGCTTCTACGCCGTGGACTCGAACAAGCTCGACATCGTCCTGCCGGGCGTCAACCACCGCATCTTCCACCCGGATCAGGACAAGCTGCGCCGGCCTCTGGGAGACGATGACCTGCACCTGGTCTACGCCGGGCGCATGCAACCGCTGAAGGGAGCCCATCTTCTGCTCGAAGCCATGGGCATCGCGCGTCGCGAGGATCCAGCCCTGCGCATTACCGCATCGCTGTTCGGTGCGCTGTCCGGGGCAACGGACTACGACCTGCCAGCGCAAGTCCAACACCACGGCTTGGAGGACGTCGTCCGGTTCTTCGATCCGCTCTCCCCCGAGAAGCTGGCGCTCGTCTTCGCCAATGCCGATGTCGTCGCGGTGCCCTCGCTCTCCGAGACTTTCGGATTGGTGGCCGCCGAAGCGCAGGCCTGTGGCACGCCGGTGTTGGCCAATGCGGTGGGAGGGTTGGCCTACGCCGTCAATGACGGCGAATCCGGTTGGCTCATGACCGAGCCTGATGCCCAGCTTTGGGCCGCCAAGCTGCTTGAACTGGCCCGGGATCCTGAACAGATTACCGCTGCCGGACATGGGGCGCTGGAACATTCGGCCCTCTTCACCTGGGAACGCGCGGCCGTGGCCACCCTGGCCAGCTACCGTGTCGCCCAGTCCGAGCGCCAAGTACGTTGAACGCAATAGTGCCTTGGCCTTCAAGGCAATTCCATTGAAGGCCAAGGCACTAGCGGTGGAGCCTAGCTGCGCACCAGATCCAGCTCGAAGTGGGGCTTGGACTTGCGTGCATTCCACGCGTGGACCTTGTACCCATCGGCTTGCGGCTGGAAGGCCAGGTCAACCGATGCCGGAAGCACTACCGGGGACTTGAACTCGATGCTCCAGTGGTACGTTCCGTTGGCTGGTTCGATCCCCGCCAATGCCCGGGCTGCCAGGTAGATGCCGTGGGCAATAGCCGCTGGCATGCCCAACGCCTTGGCGCTGAGCGCGGACAGGTGAATCGGGTTGTAGTCGCCGGCTACTGCGGCCCAACGACGTCCCGTTCCCTGATCCAGTTTCCAGCTCGCGGTACGCTGCGGTGCAGCAAAGGCCGGATGCGCGCTCTTCTCCGGTGTACGGCCCTCGAGCCGCACGCCTTTGGCCAAGAACGTGCTGCGCAGCAGCACCCGGTCCTGCCCGTCCACGACGAGGCGCATCACCAAGTCGGAGGTCGCCCCATGGGGATGGGCCGATAGGTTCTCGCTGTGCACCTCGATGTCAAAAGCCTCATCCTCAGCCAGCGGCGCAACCACATCGACCTGGTTGGACAGGTGGATCATGCCCAGCAGCGGCAAGGGGAAATCATCTTGCACCATCAAGGACATAGCCAGCGGGAAAGCCAGCGAGTGCAAGTAGAGGCTGGGCAGCACGCCGTTCATCGGCGCGCCTACGGCCTGGCGGAACTCGGCGAGTTTCACCGGATCGGCCTTGGCACCCTGGAAGACCAGGACGGTTTCTGGCAGCACCGGGTTCTTCGGCTTCCGCTTCAGGGTCTTCACGGCCTTGGCATAGACCGAGGCCATCGAGGGAATCGAGGTGACGATCTGCGCACCCATCTAGGCACCTACCAGCGATTGGCCGCAGACCCGCAGCACCTGGCCGTTCAACCCGGCTGCGGCATCGGACCCGAGGAAGCTAATCGCCTCGGCAACGTCTACCGGCAGACCGCCTTGCATCAGCGAAGGCAGAACCATGCGGGCAACGGTGCGGGTACCCAGCGGGATCTTCGCGGTCATCTCGGTCTCGATGAACCCCGGAGCCACAGCGGCGATGGAGCCGCCATTTTCTGCAAACAGCTTGGCGCTGGCGTGCACCATGCCGATCACCCCGCCCTTGGAGGCTGCATAGTTGGTCTGGCCGCGGTTCCCGGCAATGCCGGAGGTGGAAGCCAGCGAAACGATGCGCAAACCGGGCAGCTTGGCTGCCAGGAAGGCCTCATTCATGCGCAGCTGCGAAGCGATGTTCACGGCAATCACCGAGTCCCAGCGGCCGGCATCCATATTGGCCAGCAGCTTGTCCCGGGTGATACCGGCATTGTGGATCACCAGATCCAGCGAGCCATGGCGGCCGATCGCATGGTCCATGATCTGCTGGGCGGCATCCTGGGCGGTGACATCCAGCTGCAAGGCGGTGGCGCCGATGGAGTTGGCGACCTTGGCTAGCGATTCGCCGGCAGCAGGCATATCCACCACAACCACCTGCGCGCCGTCGCGGGACAGCGTCTTGGCGATGGCCGCGCCGATGCCGCGAGCGGCACCGGTCACCACCGCGACCTTGCCGGCCAGCGGCTTGGCGAAGTCGGCAGGCAGCACGCCATCATTGGTGCGCACAGAAAGGAACTGGCCGTCCACGTAGGCGCTGCGCCCGGAGAAGAAGAAGCGCAGCGCGGCCAGCGCACTAGGGCTGGCAACGCTGGTGCCTTGGGCAAGCACGATGCCGTTGGCGGTGGCTCCACCGCGCATTTCGCGGCCCATCGAGCGCACGATGCCGTCGATGCCCTGGCACACGGCGGAAAGCTCCGGCGCATCGTCATCGCTGGCGGGACGGGAGAAGGCCACCACGCGGCCACCTGGCAGCAGCTTGCGCAACGCCTGGCCGGCCGCCAGCATCAGCGGCGACAGCTCGGTGGGGTGCTCGAGTTCATCGAGCAGCAGCACCAGGCCGCCGAGCTTGGCATCGCCGGCGTCGTGCCGGCGCACATCCAGCCCCCAGGCGACCAGGGTGTCGCTCAGGTCCTGGGCCTTGGACGAGGCACCGAGCACCAGCACCGGGCCGGGCAGCAGTGGCGCATCGGGGCTGTAGCGGCGCAAGCGCGGAGGACGCGGCAAGCCCAGCAGGGTGGCCAGCTTCTTGGTGATCCCGGAATTAACCAGTTCCATGTACTTGTCCGCCATTAGCTGCGAGCCTCCAGAATTGCGACGACGCCCTGGCCACCTGCGGCGCAGACCGAAATCAGCGCGCGACCCGAGCCCTTTTCATGCAGCATTTTCGCGGTACTGGCGATGATGCGCCCGCCGGTGGCGGCGAAGGGGTGCCCTGCGGCCAGCGAGGAGCCGTTCACGTTCAGCTTCGACCGGTCGATGGCGCCCAGCGGGGCATCCAGCCCCAGCTTCTCGCGGCAGAATTCCTCGTCCTCCCACGCCTTGAGCGTCGAGAGCACGGTGCCTGCGAAGGCCTCGTGGATCTCGTAGAAATCGAAGTCCTGCAAGGTGAGGTTGTTGCGCTCCAGCATCCGGGCGGTGGCGTAGGCCGGAGCCATCAGCAGGCCCTCGGCACCGTGCACGAAGTCCACTGCTGCCGCTTCGAAGTCCACGAAATTGGCCAGCATCGGCAGGTCGTTGGCTTGCGCGTACTCTTCGCTGCCCAGCAGCACGGCCGAGGCGCCGTCGGTCAGCGGGGTGGAGTTTCCGGCGGTCATGGTCGCCGCATCGCCCAGGTTCCTGCCGAAGGCGGGCTTGAGCTTGCCCAGCTTTTCCATGGTGGAATCGGCGCGCAGGTTGTTGTCCTTGGACAGGCCGTTGAACGGGGTGACCAGGTCATTGAAGAAGCCGCGGTCGTAGGCGGCCGCCAAGTTCTGGTGGCTGGCCAGGGCCAGTTCATCCTGGGCCTCGCGGGTGATGCCCCACTTCTTGGTGGTGATTGCCTGGTGGTCGCCCATGGACAGGCCGGTGCGCGGTTCGCCGGTGCCGGGGGCTGCGGGGGCCAGATGGCCTGGGCGCAGCTTGGCCAGCGCGGCGAGCTTGGCCTTGGTGCTGCGGGCGCGGGAAAGCTCCATCAGGATGCCGCGCAGCGCATCCGAGACGGCGATCGGCGCGTCGGAGGTGGTGTCCACGCCGCCGCCGATGGCGGAATCGAGCTGGCCCAGCTTGATCTTGTTGGCCAGCGAGCCGATGGCTTCCATGCCGGTGGCGCAAGCCATCTGCACGTCATAGGCCGGGGTGGCGTGATCCAGCGAGGAGCCGAGCACCGATTCGCGGATCAGGTTGAAGTTCTTGGAATGCTTGAGCACCGCGCCGCCGGCGACGGCGCCGATGCGCTGTCCCTGCAGGCCGAAGCGGGCGACCAGGCCCTCGAGTGCTGCAGTGAACATGTCCTGGTTGGACGCATTGACGTAGGCGGTATTGGAACGGGCGAAGGGAATGCGGTTGCCACCGATGATCACGGCATTGCGCACAGAGGGCTGGCTCATGTTCGTTGAACTCCTACAAATATTCTGGTGTGACAAGTATTACTGCAACCAAGAGTACATGATACTGTGAGTTACGTGAACAAGATCACTGGGGAAATCGACCGCGAGACCGACGGCCGGGCAGCTCGCTGGCAAGCGCATCGCACCGCGCGCCACGAAGAACTGCTCAAGCTGGCGCGCAAGGCCGTGCACAAGCTCGGCCCGCAGGTCTCCATGGAAGACATCGCCAATCACGCGAAAACTTCCAAACCGGTGTACTACCGGTACTTCGGCGACAAGGAGGGCCTGCGCCAGGCACTGAGCGCCATGGTCATCAACGACTTCCGCGAACGCGTCATCGCCGCAGGCCTGGCCAAGGAAGACGAAATCAGCGCCCTGCACGCCATGGTTTCCTCCTACCTGGAGCTGGCAGCCAACAGCCCGAACCTGTACTTCTTCGTGACATCGGCCCCGCGCTGCGCCGACGATGAATCCGCTGGCGCCCTGAGCACCTTCTTCGAAGAGGCATCCAGCTTGATGAGCGAACGCCTGCTCAAGCTCTATGACCAGCGCGCCACTTCCGCGACCCTGGAGTTGTGGCCGCGCGCGGCGCTGGGCATGGTCCGCGCGGCCGGCGAACAGTGGCTGCGCCAACCGGATTCCGCCAACAAGCCGGCATTGCCGTCGCTGGCCGCGGAACTGACCAATTGGCTGGCCTATGGCATCGCCTCCACCCGGACCCCGAAAACCAACTGAAGCACCCAGGTGCACTCCCAACCCGACTCACCACCGAATAGAAAGACACGTCATGAGCGAGAACCGCATCAACGTCAACGCCCTGTCCGAACAGCTCTTCGGCCCCTATGCCGAAATCCGCAAGGCCTCTCGCGCCCGCGCCGCGGACCCGCAGCTGCAGCGCGACCCGCTGCTGGGCATGGATGAGCACCGCGAACGCGTTCTGGGCCAGCTGGGCATCCTGGTGCAGCAGGAAGCCGTCCAGCGCGCCTTCCCCACCGAATTCGGCGGCAAGAACGACCACGGCGGATCCATCGCCGCCTTCGAGGAACTGGTCGCCGCGGACCCGTCGCTGCAGATCAAGGCCGGCGTGCAGTGGGGCCTGTTTGCCGGGGCGATCCTGCACCTGGGCACCGAAGAGCACCACAAGGCATGGCTGCCCGGGGCGATGAACCTGGACACCCCCGGCGCCTTCGCCATGACCGAAATCGGCCACGGCTCCGATGTGGCCGCAGTTGCCACCACCGCTACCTACGACGAAGCCACCGATGAGTTCGTCATCCATACTCCGTTCAAGGCCGCCTGGAAGGAATTCCTGGGCAACGCCGCCCTGCACGGCAAGGCCGCCACCGTCTTCGCGCAGCTGGTCACCAAGGGCGTCAACCACGGCGTGCACTGCTTCTACGTGCCGATCCGCGATGAGCAGGGCAACTTCCTGGAGGGCATCGGCGGAGAGGACGACGGGCTCAAGGGCGGGCTGAACGGCATCGATAACGGCCGTCTGCACTTCACCAACGTCCGCGTGCCGCGCACCAACCTGCTCAACCGCTACGGCAACGTGGATGAAACCGGCACCTATTCCTCGCCGATTCCCTCCCCGGGACGCCGCTTCTTCACCATGCTCGGCACCCTGGTCCAGGGCCGCGTATCGCTTGATGGCGCCGCCACCAACGCCTCGAAGATCGCCCTGCAGATCGCGATCACCTACGGCAACCAGCGCCGCCAGTTCAACTCCACCTCGGACACCGAGGAAACCACCTTGCTGGACTACCAGCGCCACCAGCGCCGGTTGATCACCCGCCTGGCCCGCACCTACGCTGCCTCCTTCGCCCACGATGGGCTGCTGGAGAAGTTCGACGCGGTCTTCTCCGGGCGCGAGGACAGCGACACGGACCGCCAGGATCTGGAAACCCTCGCCGCGGCGCTCAAGCCGCTGAGCACCTGGGACGCGCTGGACACCCTGCAGGAATGCCGCGAAGCCTGCGGCGGAGCCGGGTTCATCGCCAAGAACCGCTTCACCCAGCTCTATGCAGACCTCGATGTCTACGTGACCTTCGAGGGAGACAACAATGTGCTGCTGCAGCTGGTGGGCAAGCGCCTGCTCACCGACTATGCCGCCGAATTCCGCAAGCTCGATACCGGGGCCATGGCCCTGTACGTGGCCAAGCAGGTGGGCACCACTGCCCTGCACCGCTCGGGCCTGCGCAGCGTCGGCCAGGCGTTCGCGGATATCTCCGATGAGCGCAAGAGCGCCAATTTCTTCAAGGACCCGGAGAACCAGCGCGCTCTGTTCACCGACCGCATCAACGCCAAGGTCGCCGAGGTGGCCAACGCCCTGCGCGGTGCCGGGAAGAACAAGGCCAAGGCTGCCGCCGCATTCAACGAGAACCAGGACCTGCTGATCTCCGCGGCACGCGACCACGGCCAGCTGCTGCGCTGGGAAGCATTCACCGCGGCATTGGAGAAGACCGGGGATCCGACCACCAAGGAGGTGCTGACCTGGTTGCGCGATGTCTTCGCGCTAACCCTGATCGAGGATGACCTGGGCTGGTACCTGGCCAACGGCCTGCTCTCGATGCAGCGTGCCCGCACCCTGTCCGGCTACATCAACCGCCTGCTTGCCCGCCTGCGCCCGCATGCCCAGGACTTGGTGGAAGCCTTCGGCTACACCCAGGACCACCTGCGTGCCGATATCTCCTCGGGCGGCGAAGCCGAGCGCCAGGATGAGGCCATGGAGTACTTCCGCAAGCTGCGCGCCAGCGACAATGCGCCAATCAGCGAGAAGTCCTTGCAGAAGGCCAAGCGCTAGAGCCAACGAGCAGGTGCCCGGACCAGGGGGATTTCCCCCGGGCCCGGGCACCTGCTGGTTAACGACTGCTTCGCCTAGTTTCCCAGCCGCTGGGCCAGGGCTACCGTCAGCCCTTCGGGGCCCCGCACATAAGCCATTTTCCAGGCGCCTTCGTATTCCCCGACGCCGCCGATCAGTCCATAGCCCCGGGTTTCAAGGCCGGCGACCATCCCCTGGAGGTCATCTACCTCGAAGGCGATCGAGCGCAGTCCCAGTTCGTTGGCCATGGCGTGCGGGTTGCCCGGTTCATGGGCAGGCTTCTCGAAGCTGACCAGCTCGATGCCGACCTCCGAATCCGCGGACTTGAGCATGACGACATTCGTGCGCGAGCCCTTGACCCCGCACACGGTTTCCAGGAACTCCCCTTCCATCCCGTCGACCCTGCCCTCGACACTCAAGCCCAAGCCGATGAAGAAGCCAGTCACCAGCTCAAGGTCTGCAACGGTGACGCCGATATGGTCAAAACGGATGATTCGCGGCATGGTGGTAGGCACCCTTTCGCTCCTAGATGGCCAGGCAAAGATGGCCAAGTTCGCTGGTTAGCCACAGGGTACGCCCACCGCGCGCCCGGAACCAGCCCGCGAAGAAGACTCCATGGAACTTGGAATCCGGCCAGCAGTGCGATCCCTAGTGGTGCCAATGCCAGTACTTCAAGGATGAAGAATGGAACCGCGGGGCGGAATCCGCCTGGGTGCTGATTTGTCTCGTGATCCGCCCCGCATTCCGCGGGCGGATCATTTCAGGGCAGTTGCCTGCTGCCGCGGTCGAGCATGCCCGCCCCACCGATACCGGAATCACCTACAAGGGCAGAGAGGGCCTATTTTCCGGCATCTTGGCCAGTTTCGAATCTGCCGGCTTCACGATCATGAATCGAAATCGAAGCCTCGCACTGGCCGAACAGGGCCGCTGGCCACCCAGCTAGAGACTTGCCTGCCCCAGTCCATCGAGCACCAGCGCCACCCTTGCCCGCTGCTCCCGGTTAAGTCCCTGGACCGGCAAGGGCAGGCAATTGGGTGCTGCCAGGCCCAGGTGCTCGGCAATGGCGGCACTGACGCGCAAGCTGCCGCCGCATTGCGCCATCAGGTCCCACAACGGCCGCAGATCCTCGGAAACCGCTAGCGCCTTCTGATGGTCTCCGGCCTGCACCGCACGCGTAATTCCAAGCATCGGGGCCGGGATCGTTCCGCCCACCGCGGTAAACCACGCGTCGCATCCTGCGATGAGTCCGGCTGCCCCGAACGCATCGCCCGATACCCCGATGCCTACGTGATCGGGAAGCACCGCCCGAATCGCCGCGACATGCGCCAGCGCATCCACCGGATCGGCCGGAACCCCCGGAATCTTGATGGAAATGATCCCCGGCAACTGCGCGATGCGCGCATAAAGCCCGTTGCTGAAGGTGAAATGCGTTGTCCCAGGGTTGTCATAGACAACGACCGGTAAGTCGCTGCGTTCGGTCGCCGCCCTGAACAGTGCGAAGACTTCATCATCGTCCAGCCGCTGGTAGCCCACCGGGGCGAGCAGAACGCCGGCCGCACCGGCGGCCTTGGCGTCGTCAATATGCGCCAGGACGTGGGCCGTGCGCATGGCGCCGACTCCAGCCAGCACCGGGATCCCCGTTGCATGCTGCACCGCCAACCCGATGACGCGTTCGCGCTCCGCGCGGTCCAGGTACATGTACGAACCGGTCGAGCCCAGGACGGTAATTGAATCCACCCCGGCCGCAACCAGTCGCTGCACCAATCCGATGAATGCAGGTTCATCGAGTTGGTCATCATTCATTGGGGTCAGCGGGAAGGCGCTGAGCCCGGTCAAAGCGGTGACTGGCACTGCGCCAGTTTTCGTTGATGATTTCATGATGCGCCATCCTGTCTCATGTGCTGGTTCCTCGATCTTACGGCCAGCAGCGCGCAGGCGATGACCGCGCAGCCGCCAACCACGGTGGGCCAACCGATTTGTTCGTGCAGCAGCATCCCGGCCCAGCAGATCGTCATCACCGGCTGCGCCAGCTGCACCTGGCTCACTTGCGCCATCGGGCCGATGGCCAATCCGCGATACCACGCAATGAAGCCGAGGAACATGCTCACGACGCCAAGATAGGCGAATGCCGCCCACTCGCTGAATGTTGCCGTGGGCGGTTGCTGGAGCGCCGAGACGGTCGTGAGGGTGATCATTACCGGTGAGGCCAGGACCAGCGCCCATGAGATCGTTTGCCATGAACCGAGCTCCCGCGAGAGCAGTCCGCCTTCGGCGTAGCCGATAGCGCAAGCGAGCACCGCCCCGAAGAGCAACCAGTCGGCCCCGTGCAAGCTGCCCAGCCCGCCTCCTTGCAAAGCGGCAAACGCCAAGGCTGCCAATGCCCCAGAACCAGCCGCGATCCAGAATCTGGCACTGGGTCGTTCCCTGGTTCGCAGAACAGCGGCTGCGGCCGTCACTGCAGGCAGGATGGCGATCACTACCGCGCCATGGCTGGCCGGAGCCGTGGTCATCGCAAAGGATGTCAGCAGGGGGAAACCTGCGATGACTCCCCCGGCGACGACCAGCAGACGCCACCATTGCGACCGTGTCGGAAGTTTCTGGCCGGTGCTCCATAGCACGGCAACAGCCAGCATTGCGGCGATAACGGATCGCCCGGCGCCGACGAACAGCGGTTGCAGATGGCCGCTTTCCACGGCGATGCGGGTGAAGGGCACGGTGAAGGAGAAGGCGAGCACTCCCAGCAAGCCCCAGATCAGCCCGGTAACGCCCGAGGATAGCGGTTGCCGCGAAATGAGAGTAGCGGTACTATCTAGTTTCATGTTTAACAGTAGCAGTGAGCGCCTGGTTGCGGTACTGCGCGAATGGATTGCGACAGCCCCCGCCGGGAGCCAGCTGCCCTCCACCCGTACTCTGGTGGCGGATTATGAAGTCAGCCCGGTCACCGTGCAGAAAGCGCTGCGGATCCTCACCGGCCAGGGCATCATTGAATCGCGTCCGGGTATCGGCACCTTCGTTCGCAGCCACCCGGTGGCCAGGGCGCACGACCATGCCTGGCAAACCGCGGCCTTGGGCGTTGTGCAACGGCCCCTGCCTGAACTCGCCTCCGCCCAGCGCGCTACGCCCAATGACGTCATATCCCTGCAGTCGGGCTATCCGGATCGAGACTTGCTGCCAGAACGACTGGTGCGCAGCGCCTTCTCGCGGGTCGCGCGCAGCGATGCGGTGCTCCAGCGCACCCCGGCCGCGGGGCTGCCTGATCTGCAGAGCTGGTTCGCATCCGAGCTCGGCGCCATCACCGCCCCTGGGCTGAGCGCGCCGGCGGCCAGCGACGTCGTCGTCCTGCCCGGCAGCCAAAGCGGGCTGGGCTCGATCTTCCGCTCACTGGTTGGGGCCGGCAAGCCGATGCTCATCGAATCGCCCACCTACTGGGGTGCTATCCTCGCGGCCGCGCAAGTCGGCGTGCAGCTCGTCCCCGTTCCCGCCGGTCCCCACGGCCCGGACACCGGGCAGTTGGATCGCGCTTTCGAGCAAACCGGGGCCCGCGCCTTCTACGCCCACCCGAATTTTGCCAACCCTTCCGGGGCCCAGTGGTCGCCCGAAGTTTCCCAGCGGGTGCTGGAAATCCTGAAGAATCGTGGCGCTTTCCTGGTGGAAGATGACTGGGCGAAGGATTTGGGGATCAATGCCGAGTCTTCACCGATGGCCGCCAGAGATGACAGCGGCCATGTGGTGTATCTGCGCTCCCTGACCAAAAGCGTGTCCCCGGCGGTCCGTGTTGCCGGCGTCATTGCCAGAGGGCCAGCACGGGAACGGATCTTGGCCGATAACCAGGCCCAATCCATGTATGTCAGTGGTGCGCTGCAATCCGTCGCGCTTGACGTGGTCACCCAGCCCGGGTGGCGCACCCACTTGCGCTCGGTGCGCCAGCAGCTGGCAACGCGCAGGGATCTGGTGCTCGACGCCCTGGCGCAGCATCTGCCCGAAGCACATGTCGAGCAGGTCCCGCTGGGCGGGCTGAACCTCTGGGCAAGGTTGCCGGATGCCACTAATCTGGTGCAGCTGGTCCGCGACTGCGAAATGCGCGGCGTGGCCATCTCGGCCGGAGACAGCTGGTTCCCCGCGGAACCGACCGGACGCTTTCTGCGGTTGAACTTTGCCGGCCCGAACCCTGGAGCCTTCAACCAGGGCGTCGAGATCATCGGCCAGGTGCTGCGCGCCTAGGTCCAATGCGAAGGGCTAACCAACATACCTGGTCTTCGTAGGGCTGTGCGAGGGCCGTGGGGTGCCTATAGGGCTCCAGCGATCATCAAAGCGACAAGTCCTGCAAGGCATTCGCCACCGTTGCAGCATTCAGATTGATACATAAGTGTTGCATTTCTGGTTATATATGAATATTCCAGCCGTCAATTAGCTTGAAAATAACACAATATGAACTGAAAGCATTTGTTTCGATGCAAGAAGATAAATTCTCTGACAAGAAATAAGCCCAGAGAAGAGACTCAACCGCGAGAAATCAGGTACGGAAATCTCAAATAAACCAATCTAGTTTTATGCATCGGAATAATGCCGTGATGTTTTAGGAATTTTTTAATCAGAATAGTTCTTTAGCCTAGGATTATCGATTAGAATCGACACTAGACTTCAACTAATTTCTTACCTGTGATAACTACCTGCCTGGCGCAACGTTGAGCTACTCGTTCACTATGGGTTGCAATAACGAGCAAACTTCCACGAGCGCGAAGAATGTCGAATAGATCCAACACTTCATTTTCCGTCTGCTCATCGAGCGCCCCGGTTGGCTCATCCGCAATTAGAATTGCTGGAGATTTAACGATTGCGCGGGCAATCGCCACACGCTGAGCTTCGCCACCTGAGAGTCTGCCGACTCTATGATTTTCGTACTTACTAAGACCTACATGACCGAGTGCGTCTGCTGCCGGGTCGCGGAAGGCGTTCTTATTCCCGCCTAGTCCCAACATGACATTTTGCAAGGCGGTCCGCTCAGGTAGCAGATCATAGCGTTGCGTAATTACGCCGACATTCGCCTTGCGAAAGGCCGCCATCCTCGATTCCTTATGCTGGAGAATTTCTTCGTTAAAGCGAAATTCCCCCATATAATGAGTATCAAGACCGGCCAAAATTTTAAGTAAGGTACTTTTTCCCGAACCACTGCGTCCGAGGACGGCAATTGAAGCATCGTTCTCATCTGCTTCAAAGTTCGTGTTCTGGAACAGTGTATGGGGTGTGCCGTTAGCCTCACGAAACCCTTTGGATAGGCCTCGAAGTTCGATTCTTGTCATGTCTCTATGCAATCTTTCTTTGAAAGTACAGTTTGGTCGACCTGGTAGCAGCAGCAATATCAACACAAGCAGCAACGGCAAAAATTAGAATAATCCAGCCGACGGCTGATGAACCCTCATTGGGTAAAACTTGATAAACAGTGAGGAACAACAGTCCGATTGCGGCCCATTCGATGAGCACAATCATCCCCATCCACTTCTGCAACTCCAAACAAGAAGTTCCAATTATCCACCGTAAATTGAGGACAGTACGCCGACGACGGAAATTGAATGAACTCAGCGCGCACAACACGAGTCCGCCAACTATTCCTAAAGCAACTTGAAGGAAGGCGACTAGCCATACATTATCAAATAGCATTGTTCGCATCAGGGAATATTGAGTTAAATATTGAGGCACACCTATAAGTGCATAGTTCGTGAATCCAGTTTCCCGCCCGATCTGGTCAAGATGCTTGAGGATATCGTTACTGGACATTTCTTTCGACGCAGTAAAATCGCTGTTGATCATTGCGAAGGACAATATCCCACCAAAATCTAGATTCGTCTTCGCTATCCCACGTAGTGTTTTTGGATACGGGATGACAATGGTGTCATCAAGGAAGTGGTCTATATCGTCTTGGTAGAACATCGAAGAGTGCGGCTCAAGGAATCCAACAACTTTGAGTGAGAACGGTTCCATGTAGAACATGCCGTCAAGTGTGTCATTGACACTGTAAATACCCCTGTAGTCCGCACCAAGCAACACTGGGATCTGGCCAGAACTGTAGTCAATATTCTCCCAATCAGGAAGTTGCCCCTCGTCGACCGTCAAATGCGAAAATTCAAACGCTTCCTTACTCATCTGCATTGACCGAACCTCCAGTGTCTCGCGCCCTGTCAGCTGATCGACGTAAACGCCGCCATTAACATAGTCTCCCCCAGCCCAAGCATCGAAAGACTCACTGCCTTTAAAATCAGCAATCGGTATAGGTTGATTAAAAGACGACAATAAGTTCACGAGCTTGCTCTCATTGAGTTTCTCGTAAAACTCTCCAATTTGATCTAGTTTTTCTGGGCTTTGACGAATTTCTGTGAACTCATTGGCATCGATAAAAGTATCTGTCACACGGTAGAGATCTTGATTGTTTCCATCACTAAAGCTTTTGATAATCGCGTTCTGCGTTGACGCTGAGAAACTGATAGTGCTGTATAAACCCGTTAAAAACAGCACTACGATAACAGCTTTTGTTGCAATAGCAAGCCAGTTTCGACGTAGATCAAAAATGAACTCGTTCATTTCATTCCTCCGTTCCTAACCACAAACGACGTCGTGAAAGAGAGAATGAACATAGATGTCAGAAGCACATGCGAGTAGAGAAAATCTTGAAACAATAAGCTAGCTCGACCCGCACTAAATAGAATTAGCGTCGGTACTATTGCCGCCGCGATCCAGACTGTCGTGTACGAGAGAATATGTCGTGACAACAAAAATGCGCGGGTGCGTCCCCACAGCCGATCTACCGAATCACGCGCTGCACCCCAGGTATGCGTTAGATACCCTAAAATACCTGTCCCAGTGATTAGCAAAACCACAGTAAGCATATTCATGATGGGAGAAATGAAATCAATATTAGTTCGCCTGGAGAGACCTGATTCAATCGCACGCGTATTCTCGAAACGTTCAGTAATCCGATCGGCGTCTGGTCCGTCAACGACGAATCGACGCTCACCTGGCTCCTCAAACAACTGTGGATCGTAAATAACGATTTCGTCGGCTAACAGGCTCTTGTCCCGTGCCCCTAATAAACCAGCAACTTCATATTCTTTTCCCAGTATTACGATCTCGGCGCCCACAGCTTGGAGGTTGGCCCCTACTAATGCCCCCGGACGACTATCGGATACATTCCAACGGATATCGTGCAGTGGTAAAGATCCAGACACGTCCGTTGTCGAAAATACGGCACGAATATGATCATCGTCAGCGAGCGGTTGGAAGATGGTTACATCCAACCCATCGCCCCGAGCGTAATCGATTGCTGTCGATGGATCACCGCTCAACTCGATAGCTCTGTTCGTATATAGTGAGTTTGCCTCCTGTAGGGTGGCAGCCTGTATGGCGCGATAAGACAGCATCGCTAGATCCAACAACAGCAACAATCCGGCAAACGCGAGCACCAGAATTATGGGTTTTGATCGCAAGGTACACTTTCACATTTGGCAGGTGGGGAGATGTACTCATATCTCAACCCACCTGTGTCGGTTATATCTTCCGGAAGATGTTATCTACCATAGTAAGTTCTAGCGGTGCCTGGGTCTATAAGAATCCCGCTTGAGACGGCATACCGCCGCCAAGGCAAATTGACCCCAGTACCATGGGAGCCACAGATACGACCTGAAACACCATCGATAGTGCTGCCCTTCTCCTAGTCGTGCACGCGTGGAGTGATAAATGCCGGACCAAGTCGTACAAGGCGGGTTCTGACGGTCGTTGCAACTCCTGTTTGATCAAGGTGTTGCAACGACCGTGAGAACCCGCCTCCTTTCCGGAAGTAGAAAGAAGGCCCCGGTGAATGAAAAATAATTTCATCCACCGGGGCCTGTTGAACTCTTTGCTGGCTACAGTCCGTCTACCTCGACCAGGCCGCGGCGCGTAGGCACCGGGGCCACGTGCGTGCCGTTGGCCGCCACGCGCTGAACCGACAGCAACCGCGGCGGCGCCCCGTCGGCGGTTTGCAGGATCCACGGACCGACCATCAGGTAGCCGCGATCATTTTCGGCTTCGGTGACCACGCCGGTAATCACGAAATCACCGTAGGGTTCCTGGCTGAAGGATGCGGCAACCAAATCGCCGTGGGACAGCTCGGAAACTTCGACGTCTTCCGGGGCGAACTCGCCTTCGAAGACTGCGGGGAAGGCGCGCACGTCCTTATCAGGCTGGCGGGCCATGGTTTCGCCGCCGTCGGCGTCTTTGGCTTTCTTCTTGGCAGCGGCCGCGTTCAGCCCGCCGACCATGACGTCGTCGAGCACCGTGGCGTGCGCGGCGCCGGTGATCAGGAAGTTGCCGAAGCGGGCGGTCTTGTAGAGCACCGAGATCACGTCTCCGGCTTCCACCTCGCCGAAGGCCGCTTTCATGCCGGCTACATCGCGCTTGGAAGGGCCCTTGATAAAGACGTCCACGGGGTGATTCTCCGATTCTGCAGGAATTAGGTTCTGCGCTTAAGCGTAGGCCAGTTACCAGCCACGAAGAAAACGCCTAGCCTCGCAGGGCGGCGTCGAACCATCCGGTAATGCTCGCCGGATGGGTGATCGCGGTGCCCACCACCACGGCGAACGCGCCGGCATCCAGCGCGGCTTTGGCCTGCGCCGGGGTGTGGATCCGGCCCTCGGCAATCAATGGCGGCTCCAGGCCCGCTGCTGCGATCTGCTCCAGCAGCTCCAGGTCAGGTCCCTCGGTCTTGTCCCGTTCCCCGGTGTAGCCGGCCAGCGTGGTGCCGATCAGATCGGCCCCGGCCTGCGCGGCAGCCAGCGCGTCGTCCAGCGACCCGCAGTCGGCCATCACCAAGGCGGCAGACCGTTCGTGGACCGCGTTAATGGTTTGTTTCAGGCTCTTGCCGTCGGGCCGTTCGCGGCGGGTGCCGTCCAGGGCCACGATGTGCGCCCCGGCGTTGGCCACCGCCAAGGCGTGGTGGATGGTGGGGGTGATGAACACGCCCTCATGGCCGTCCTTGAACAGCCCGATGACCGGCACCTCGACGGCCGAACGGGTGAATTGGATATCCGCGATGCCCTGCACGCGCACGGCGCCGGCGCCGCCGATCACCGCCGAGGCCGCCACCTGCGCCATGGTCTGCGGGTGGCGCATCGGCTCCCCCGGATAGGCTTGCGCCGAAACGATCAGCCGTCCGCGCAGGGCTTGAAGTGCTGCTGCCGAAAGCAACATGTCTTTCTCCTCTTAGTCTTGTGGCCAGAATAGGCTGGCCGCCCCGATCAGGGCGGCATCGGTTCCCAAACGGGCAGGTTCCAGCGCGGTGCCGCGCACCAGGTCGATGGCGCTGGAGGCGAAGCCCTCGCGCACACCCTCCCACCAGATTCTCCCCGCCCCGGCCATCCCGCCGGCAATGACGATTTTCTGCGGGTCCAGCACGTTGGCCAGCGATCCGGCGGCGGCGCCTGCGGCCAGGCCTCCGGTATGCACTGCCCGATAGGCCAAGGCGTCGCCGGCTCCGGCCAGCGCGGTGACCGCCTGGGTGTCGCGCACCTTCGGGTTGCCGGCCAATCGCTGGTAGTGCCGGTGGATCGCCGGCCCGGCGGCGATCGCCTCCACATGCCCGGTGCGTCCGCAGGAGCATTCCAGCCCGGTGGCGTAAGCCGAATCGATGTGCCCCATATGCCCGGCCACGTGGTGGAAGCCGGTGACCAGCTGGCCGCCGTGCAGGTAGGCTCCGCCGATTCCGGTGCCGATGGCCAACAGCATCATCTGGCCGGTTCCCCGGCCTGCGCCGAAGCGGGCCTCGCCCAAACCGTGGGCGTGCACGTCATTGACCGCGCGGACTCCCAGTCCGGTGAGCCGTCCCAGTTCGGCCGCCATGTCGGTGCCGGCCCAGCCCGCCAAGGTATCGGTGGCCGATACCACCTTCGCGGTTTCCGGGTCGATGACCCCGGCGGCGCCGATACCCAATCCGGCCGGCTGCGCCGAGCATGCACCGCGCAGCTGCTGCACCACGCCGGCCATGGCCGCGATGATTGCGGCGGCGCCTTCGCGGGCCGGTGTGGGTGCTTGGCTGCGCGCGGTGATGGTGCCATCGCGGCGCACTACGGCGCCGGCGATCTTGGTGCCGCCCAGATCCAGGGCGAGCACCTCGCCGGCGCCTGCTAGTTGTTCTTGCACTGGGCCAGGGCCTACTTGGCGGCCACCGGCAACAGGCCGGTTTCGGCCAGGATCCCGCGGATCGCGGCGGCCTCGGAGGCATCCAGCGACGCCATCGGGGCGCTCATGGCGTTATTGGCGATGATGCCCAGTTCCACCAGGGCGGTCTTGAAGGCGCCCAGGCCCGCAGCCCCTGGCGACACCCGGGAAGCATCCGGGGTGTAGACGATGTCGAAGACGCGGGCCAGGCGGTCCTGCTCGGCTGCGGCGCTGGCCCAGTCGCCGGCCACTGCCTTCTCGAACAGGCGGCGGTAGCCAGCTGGGTCCACGTTGCCCAGGCCCGGCACCACGCCGTGGGCTCCGCCCAGCAGTGCCCCGTCGACGACGACCTCATGGCCGGTGAACACCGAAAAGCCCTCGATGTCCTGGGTGGCCAGCAGCAGCTGGCGGAAGGCCACGTCGTCGCCCGAGGAGTCCTTCACGCCCACGATGGCGCCGGACTGCGCCAGCCGGATGGCCACATCCAGCGGCAGCTTGTGGTGGGTGCGCACCGGCACGTCGTAGGCGAAGATGTCGACCTGCAGGGCGTCGTGGATGGCGGTGAAGTGCGCTTCGATCTCCGGGCCGTTGGAGATGGCATAGAACGGGGTGGTGACCACCAGCGCGTCGGCGCCCAGGGCGATCAGGCGCTGGCCCTCGTCGATGACGCGGGCGGTGGTCTGCTCGCTGGCACCGACCAGCACCGGCACGCGGCCGGCGTTGGCGGCCACGATCCGGGCGAGTACCGCGTCGCGTTCGGCATTGGCCAGGTAGGGCACCTCGCCGGAGGAACCGAGCACGAACAGGCCGGCCACTCCCCCGTCGATCAGGTGTTCCACCACGGCATCCAGGCCGGCGGCGTCAATGGCGCCATCGGCGGTGCGCGGGGTGATGACCGGCGGGATGACGCCGGAGTACTTCGGGTTGTTCGTGTAAGCCACGGGGATTCGGTCTTTCTCTAGGTGCCGCAATTGCGGCGATTGGTTAGTGCTCCAGCAGTGCCGGGGCAGCACCCAACAGGGTGCGGGTGTAGTCATTGGTGGGCACGTCGAATACCTGTGCGGCATCGCCTCGCTCGACGATTTGCCCGGAGTTCATCACGCAGATGGTGTCCGAAACATAGCGCACGGTCTGGATATCGTGGGAGATGAACACCATGCCCAGGTTCAGCTCGGATTTCAGGTCGGTGAGCAGGTTCAGCACCTGCGCCCGCACCGAGACATCCAGCGCGCTGGTGGGCTCATCGGCCACGATCACCGCAGGTTCCAGGGCCAGCGCCCTGGCGATGGCCACGCGCTGGCGCTGGCCGCCGGAGACCTGGCTGGGCAGGGCCGAGGCCGCCGAAGCCGGCAGGCCCACCACCTCAAGCAGTTCCAGCGCCTTGGCCTTGCGCGAAGCATCGCTGCCGATGCCATGCACGCGCAGCGGGTCGGTGAGCGTGTCCATGATCGACATGCGCGGATTCAGCGCGGTGGCCGGGTCCTGGCAGACCACGCCCACGCTGCGCCCGAACTCCTTGCGGCCTGCGGCGTTGCGCTTGCCCACCGGCTTGCCGTTGAACAGCACCTGCCCGCTGGTGGGTTCCTGCAGTCCCACCAGCACCGAGGCCAGGGTGGACTTGCCGCAACCGGATTCGCCCACGATGCCCACGGTCTGCCCGCGGCGCACCGCGAAGTCCACCCCGTTGACGGCCTTGATCAGGCGCGGGGAGAACAGCTTGCCGCCGCGGATCTTGTGGTGCACGTGGATATCCTGCAGCTCGATGATCGCGTTGCTCATTTGCTGGCTCCTTGAAGGTGGCTGCCATTGCCCTGGTGGCTGGCCCAGCGGTGCTCGCTGCCGGCGCCCACCGGGACGAAGGACAGGTGCTGGTCCGGGTCGGCGCCGGCACGCTGCGAACGCTCGGCGAAGCGGTCGCCGGCGGCGAAATCGTACGGGCTGGGGACGGTGCCCGGGATCTGGTGCAGGCGTTCGGCCTTCGACTCGATGGAGAGCACCGCGCCGAGCAGGCCCTGGGTGTATTCGTGATGCGGGTCCGAGAGCACCTCGCTGATCGGACCGGACTCCACCACCTGGCCGGCGTACATCACGGTGACCCGGTGGGCCAGCGAGGCCACCAGTGCCAGGTCGTGGGAGACGAAGACCATCGCGAAGCCCAGCTGCTCGCGCAGCTCGTTGAGCAGGTCGACCACTTGCTTCTGCACGGTGACATCCAGCGCGGTGGTCGGCTCGTCGCAGACCACCAGCTTGGGGCTGCGCGAGAGGGCCATGGCGATCAGCACGCGCTGGCGCTGGCCGCCGGAGAGCTCATGCGGGTAGGAGCGCAGGGTGCGCTTGGCGTCCAGCTTGACCAGGGCGAGCAGTTCCTCGGGGGTCTTGCGCCCGCCGCGGCGGGTGAGCTGGCGCAGCTGGTCGCCGACGAGCATCGAGGGGTTCAGGCTGGACAGCGCGTCCTGGTAGACCATCGCGATCTGCTCGCCGCGCAGGCCCTTGTAGACCTTGTCGTCCCCGGCCCGGGTGCCGCCATCGGAGGTAGCCGGCAGCAGTTCCCTGCCCTCGAAGGTGATGGAACCGGAGAGCTGGGCGCTGCCCGGCAGCAGGCCCATGATGGCCAGCGAGGTGATGGACTTGCCGCAGCCGGATTCGCCCACCAGCGCCATGGTTTCGCCCTCGCGCACCGCGAAGGAGACATCCTGCACGATCGGGGTGTCCCCGTAGCGCTCCGGGAAGCGGATGGACAGGTTCTTGACCTCCAGGATGGTGCGCGGCGCGCCCTGGGAGGTATCGAGCACCAGGCGGTCGGTGCGCTGGGCCTCGGCCGCTGCCAGCAGGTCCAGTTCCCCGCGCAGCCGCTCGGCGGCCTGCGGGTCCGCGGCCGCCTTGGCCTTGGCCAGCGCAGGTTCGCCGTTCTTCTTCGCCTGCTTCCTGGCCGAGCCCTTGGTGTTCACCAGCGCATCGGTCATGCCTTCGGCCAGCATGTTCAGCGCCAGCACGGTCAGCAGGATCACCAGGCCGGCGAAGGTGGTCGCCCACCACGCGCCGTTGAGCACCAGGGTGCGGCCGTAGGAGATCACGTTGCCCCAGCTCGGGGCCGGATCCTGGATGCCTGCGCCGAGGAAGGAAAGGGATGCTTCGAGGATGATGGCGTCGGCCACCATCACGGTGGCGAAGACCATCACCGGGGCCGCGCAGTTGCGCAGCACGTGGGTGCCCAGGATGTAGAAGCGCCCGGCGCCGATCACGCGTTCGGCGCGCACATAGTCCTCGCCCCATTGGGCCAGCACGTTGGCACGGACCACCCGGGCGATCTGCGGGGTGTAGATGATCGCGATGGACAAGATGATCACCGGCAAGGTGTTGCCCAGCGAAGCCAGCAGCGCGGCGGCCAGGGCGATGCCCGGGAAGGCCATCACCATGTCCATGATGCGCATGATCGTCTCATTGGCCCATTTGGCGCTGGTGGCGGCCAACGCACCGAGCAGCCCGCCCATGACCAGTGCCAGCGCCACCGACCCCAGGCCGACCAGCAGCGAGGCTTGGGCGCCGAAGAGCAGGCGCGAGTAGATGTCGCGGCCCAGCCGGTCGGTGCCGAAGAAGTGCTCGGCGCTCGGCTTCTGCGCCGGGATTCCGGTGGCCAGCGGGTCGTGCGGGGCGATCAGCGGGGCGAAGAGGGCCACCGCGGCAATGGCCAGCAGGAAGGCCAAGGCGATTTTGGAGCCTGCCGGCAGCGCCTTGAAGCGGGCGCCGGAATCGGAAAGGCGGTTCACGAGGCTGTTGCGTGGGGCCATGATGCTCATCCCTACACCGTCCTAATTCGTGGGTTGATCAGCAGGTAGAGCAAGTCGACGATGATGTTCACGAGCACGAAGGTGATCGCGATGGTCAGCGTGACGCCCTGGACCAGGTTGGTGTCCTTGTTGGTAATGCCGTTCATGATCAGCTGTCCCATGCCGGGCAGGGAGAAGATCATCTCGATGACCACCGCACCGCCCAGCAGGTAGCCGATGCGCAGCCCGAGCACGGTCACCGGGGTGACCAGGGCGTTGCGCAGCACGTTCTTGGAGATCACTTCGCCGCGCGGCACGCCGTTGCCGATGGCGGTGCGCACGTAGTCGCGGTCCAGTTCCTCGACCATCGAGGTGCGCACCACGCGGGTGAGCGAGGCGGACACCGGGATGGCCAGGGCCAGGGCCGGCAGCGCCATATGCAGCAGCCAGGTGCCCGGGCCCGATCCTTCGGGGGCAGCTCCCCCGGAGGGGAACAGCGGGCTGGAACCCAGGGCGAACCACTGGATGAGCAGGATGCCCAGCCAGAAGGACGGGGTGGCGATCGCCGCGATGGAGAAGATGCGGACCAGCTGGTCTGGCCAGCCATCGCGGTACAGCGCACCGAGCAGGCCGAAGGCCAGCGAGATGACCACGGCGATGACCACGCCCAGGAAGGTCAGCTGCAAGGTCAGCGGGAACGCGCCGGCGATCATCTGGGAGACCGATTGGGCCGGCGGGGTGGTCAGGCCGAAGTCCAGGCGGATGAACCGGCCGATGAAGCTGATGTACTGGACCACCAGCGCGTCGTTCAGGCCGCGTTCCTCGCGGTAGGCCTCTTTGGCGGCCTCGGAGGCGCCCTCGCCCAGCGCGGAGGTGGCTTCATCGCCCGGGGCCAGCTTCATGATGATGAAGACCATGGCGGAGATGCCAAGGACCATCACCGGCAGCGCGGCCAGGCGGCGTAAGAGCAGGTTGAGGAAATTCCCCATGGAGTAGCTCCGTCGAGTATCGAAGTGTGCAGGTCATTGCGCTGTGCGGGCCGGGCGGCACGGCGTGGGTGCCGTGCCTCCCGGCCTGCTGCGCGGGGCCGGGGCCAGCTAGGCCTTGCGGTTCACGCCGACAAAGGAGATGCCGGTGGTTGGCAGCGGTGCGAAGCCTTCCAGCGCGTTTTCGTCCCAGGCCGATGGCAGCTGGCGGTGCAGCACCGGGTAGAGCGGGGCCTGGTCGGCGACGATGTTGATCGCCTTGCCCCACGCCGCCATGGCCTTGTTCGAATCATCGGTCTGGATGGCCGCGTCCAGCTGCTTCTGCAGCTCCTTGTATTCGGGTGTATCGTTCCAGCGGAAGCGGTTCTTCGGCCAGACATCGCCTCGGTAGAACCAGCTCATCAGCAGGTCCAGGTCGTTGCCGAAGACCGATGGGTCGCCCGGGGCGGCCACCACCGAGAAGGTGCCGCTGTCCACGTTGTCGGTGTACAGCGCGCCGGACTGCAGGTTCTTCATGGTGACCTTCACGCCCGGGATCTTGTTCCAGGATTCGAGGATCAGCGGGGCGATGTCCTTGACCCACGAGGTGTCGGTGGTCAGCAGCTCGAATTCCAGCTTGTCCACGCCGGCTTCGGCCAGCAGCGCCGCGGCCTTCGCCGCGTCGTAGCCGTAGACCGTATCCGCCTTGATGTACTGCGGGTGGCTTTCTTGCACATAGGAGCTGGCCGCCTTGGCGTTGCCCAGCAGCGCGGTGCTGATGATCGACTCGGTGTCCAGGCCGTAGTGCAATGCCTGGCGGACCAGGGCGTTGTCGAATGGCTTCTTGGCGCAGTTGAACATCAGGAACAGCAGGCCGAAGGAATCGGCGCTCTTCACCGTGGCCTTCGAGGCCAGGCGGTCCATATCGAGGTACGGCACGTCCTCGATGGCCTGCACGCGGCCCGATTCCATGGCGGTCACGCGGGCCGCCGCATCGGAGAGCAGGAACCAGGTCATGCCGCTGGCGGTCGCCGGGTACTTGCCGTTGTAGTCCTCGAACTTCTCGAAGACGATCTTGTCGTCCTTGGTGGCCGAGACCAGCTTGTACGGGCCGGTGCCGATCGGTGCGGCGTCGAAGGCGGCCTGGTCCTTGGAAGCCACGGCCTTCGGCACGATCTTGACCACCGAGATGCGGGTCGGGAACAGCGGGAAGGCGTAGTTCAGCGTGAACGCCACGGTCTTCTCGTCCTTGGCCTTCACCGACTTGATGAAGGGGATGAACTGGGCGAACAACGAGGCGTTGCCGGTGTCCAGCACCCGCTCGAAGGAGTAGACGACGTCCTGGATGGTGACCGCTTCCCCGTTGTGGAAGGTGGCCCCGTCGCGCAGGGTGATTTCCCAGCTGGTGTCGTCAATCTGCTTCGGCTCCGCCGCTGCCAGCGCCAGGTACGGTTCACGGGTGGCCGGGTGCAGGTCCACCAGGCCTTCGAAGATGTGCATGTTGGCGGCGAACGGGGTCGCGCCGGAGGAGGTCATCGGGTCGAAACCGGTGGACAGGGCGTAGGAAATGCCTGCCTCGATGGTGCCCGTGCCGGCAGCTGCGGTGCTGCCCGCGCCGCCGCTGGCTCCTGGGGAGCAGGCGGCCAGGCTGGCCGAGAATGCCGCAGCAGCGCCAACCATGCCGGTGATCTTCAGGAAATCTCGTCGTGCAAAGGGCTTGTTGGCTACTTCGTTCAAAGCCATTCTTGCCACCTCCAGGAAAATGAGTGAGTGTTGTAGGACGTAGGATGTCCGATCTATGGTCTAGACTGTAGTGGACGTCACGCCGCATGGTCAACTGCGTCACATGAACTTCTCCGCCCGCCGAGGAAAGCAGGATCCGTTGAGCACGATGCCAGCCCGCCGATCAGATGCCCGTGCCCGCCTGCGCGCGCTGACCAATGACATCACCGCGCTGATCCTGGAACGCGGATTGCTGCCCGGGGACCCGCTGCCCACCGAGCAGGAACTCATGGCCGAGCTGGGTGTGGGGCGCAACTCCCTGCGCGAGGCGATCAAGGTGCTCCAGGCCCTGGGCATCATCGACACCCGCCACGGTTTCGGCATGTTCGTGGCCCAGGAAAACCTCAACGCCCTGCATGACTCCCTCGCCTTCCGCGGGCAGATGTCGCTGCGCCACCATGGTCATGAGGCCAGTGAGCTGGTCGATGTCCGCCAGGCACTGGAAACCGGCCTGATCGGCCTGGCCATCCGCGCGGTCACCGACGAGCACCTGGAGGCCTTGGAGCAGTGCGTAAGCCAGATGGAGCAGCACGCGGCGCGCGAGGAGACCTTCGTCGAGCAGGACAAGGCCTTCCACCGCATCCTCTTCGAGCCGCTGGGCAACCAGCTGCTGACCAACCTGCTCGGAGTGTTCTGGGATGTCTACCGCACCATCTACGATGCAATCGACTCCGATCTGGAAATCACCCAGCCGGCCAAGACCGCCCAGGACCACCGCGATATCCTCGACGCGGTACGCGCCAAGGACGTGGAAACCGCCCGGCAGCTGATCTCCGAGCACTTCCACGGCATTCGCGCCCTGCTGGCGAGCCGGGAAGTTTAGCAAAAAGAACCCTAAAGCATTCCTTTCACAGCTAAGCTGGGGTGGTGGACACACTTCAACGCTATGCACCCAATGAAAACCTCAGGCGCGACGAAGCGGCCTGGCGCGCACGGAATATCGAATGGCACTTCGCCGAGGTCCAGCTCGATCTTTCCAATGCCACCGATCGCACAGCCACCAGCTTCAGCTCGATCACCACGCTGAACTTCAGCTCCAAGGATCCGGCGGCCTTCATCGACTTCATCCACGAATCCGTGGACGAGGTACTGGTCAACGGCACCGCGATCGACCTGGAATCAGCAGTGCTCGATGCACGCATCTACCTCGATCAGCTGCGCACCGACGTGCCGAACACCGTGAAGATCACCGGGCGGGCGATCTACTCGCGCTCCGGCGAGGGGCTGCACCGCTTCGTGGATCCGCAGGATGGGCAAACCTACCTCTACACCCAGTTCGAGCCTTCCGAGGCGCGCCGGGTCTTCGCCTGCTTCGAGCAGCCCGACCTGAAGACCAGCTACCGCTTCACCCTCACCGGCCCGGCAGCCTGGCATCTGGCCAGCAACCAGCCGATCGTCGATGAGGTACTGCACGATGACGGCACCAAGACCGTGGCCTGCGCCCCGACTCCCCCGATTTCCAGCTACATCACCGCGGTGCTGGCCGGACCGTACCACGTGGTGCGCGGCGAGCACCTCCAGCGGCTGGAGGACGGCGAAGAGCTGAGCATCGAGATGGCCGCCACCTGCCGCGCCTCGCTGGCCGGGCACTTCGACGGCGACGAGATCATCAAGCTGACCAGCCAGGGCCTGGACTACTACCACCAGCTGTTCGACTACCCCTACCCGTGGGGCAAGTACGACTCGGCGTTCGTGCCGGAGTACAACCTCGGCGCCATGGAAAACCCGGGCCTGGTTACCTTCACCGAACGCTACGTCTTCACCTCGCATGCCACCGAAGGGCAGTACGAGCAGCGCGGCAACACCCTGATGCACGAAATGGCGCACATGTGGTTCGGCGACCTGGTCACCATGAAGTGGTGGGATGACCTGTGGCTCAAGGAATCCTTCGCCGACTACATCGGCACCCTGGCCAACGACGAAGCCACCGATTTCACCACCGCGTGGACCACCTTCGCGGCGCGCCGCAAGGCCTGGGCCTACGTGGCCGACCAGATGCCCACCACCCACCCCATCGTGGCCGACATCCCGGACCTGCTGGCCGCGGACCAGAATTTCGATGGCATCACCTATGCCAAGGGCGCCAGCGTGCTCAAGCAGCTGGCCGCCTTTGTCGGCGCCGAGGCCTTCCGCGACGCCGCCCGCGCCTACTTCCGCAAGCACGCCTACGGCAATACCTCGCTGGATGACTTCCTCGAAGCGCTCGAAGCGGCCAGCGGCCGCGATATGGGCCAGTGGGCGGATGCCTGGCTGAAGACCAGCGGCGTGCCGAAGCTGCACGTCGAGTACACCACCGATGCCGGCGGCACCATCACCGCGGCATCGCTGATCCAGTCGGGCACCGATCCGGTCACCGGGCAGAAGATCGCCCGCCCGCATGTGCTTTCGGTCGGCGCCTACCAGCTGGACGGGAGCCAGCTGGTGCGCACCGACTCGGTGGACGTGGAGCTCTCCGGCGAATCTGCGGCCCTGGACTTCCTGGTCGGACGCCGGATCCCGGATCTGCTGCTGCCCAACGACGGCGATGAGACCTATGCGCTGATCGAATTCGACCCGGTTTCGCGTGCCACCTTGCTCGGCCACCTCTCGGGCCTGGGCGACTCGCTGCCCCGCGCCACCTGCTGGGCGTCGCTGTGGGATGCGGTGCGTTCGGCCACCTTGGATGCGCAAAGCTACGTGCAGGCGATCCTCGATCACGCGCACGCCGTCACCGACGCGGGCGTCTTCGGGGTGCTTACCGACCAGTTGGCCACCTCGATTTCCAAGTACGTTGCCCCCGAGCTGCGCGCGGAGCTGCGCCAGAAGGCCGCCGCAACCCTCACCGGGTGGCTCACCCGGTTCGAGGCCGGCGGAGACCAGCAGACCACCACCGCGCGCACCCTGGTTCGCCTGGCCCGTGCCGGCGTGGCTCCGGAGGTGCTCGACGCCTTCCTGGGCGAGCAGCCCAATGCCTACCAGGTCACCGTCGATGAGCAGCTGCTGTGGGGTTCCTACATCGCGCTGGCCGCTTCCGGCCGGCTCGACGAGGCCGCCGAGGCGTCCATGCACGAAGCGGCCAAGGCCAACCCCACCAGCGTGGCGCAGAATTCGGTTCGCACCGCGCTGGCGGCGCGCCCGGACCCGCAGGCCAAGGACACCGCTTTCGACACCGTGCTGATGGCGCGCGATGAACACGGAGAGCTGTCCAACGATGCCCTCTCGGCCACCGCACTTGGCTTCACCATGGGTTCCTCCGCCCTGCTGGCACCGTTCGAGGAACGCTACTGGGCCGCGATCCTGCCGGTCTTCGAGACCATGGGCATGGAATTCGCCACGCGCGTGATCGAGGGGCTGTATCCAGGGCACCAGGATCTCCAGGGCGCCATCGAGCAGAACCATGCACTGGCTACCGCGACCAGCTGGCTGGAACGCCATGAGAGCGCACCGGCCGCCCTCAAGCGCATCCTGCTTGAGGAACGCGCAGAACTGGAACGCTCGCTGAAGGCCCAGGCCTACAGCCGCACCAGCCGCTAGGCGCTGGCCCTCCGAAGCCGGCCCGCTGCTCATCCACGCAGCGGGCCGGCCAAGAGCCGCAGGCCGTTGCCGGTGGCGCAACTGGTTCCAGTGCGGGTCTGCCCTGCGGCCGAACCCGGCCGGCCCAGCGGAGATGGCAGGGCCACAGCAACCATGGCCTCAAGCAAAACAAGGGCCTGGCCTCGAACTTGATCGAGAACAGCCCCTTGGATCTTGGCTCGCTACGGAACCCGCGCGGTCCACTGCGCGGTAGCGAATTTGGCCTCGGCCAATTCCTTCGCCGCCAGACGGGATTCGGCATCCAGCTGCGCCGGCTTGGCCCCGGTGCGCTTGGCGAAGGTGTCCATCATGACGTTGATGATCTCCATGCGATCCAGCTTTGTCTGCGACTTCAGCGGATCCACACGCTTGACCGCTGAGGTGATGCCCTTGTCGGAGATCTTCTCCCGGCCAATGCGCAGCACCTGGGTCATCTTCTCCGCGTCGATGTCGTAGCTCATCGTGACGTGGTGCAGCATCGCACCGTTGGCCAGGCGCTTTTGCGCTGCGCCGCCGATCTTGCCGGCAGGGGTCGCGATGTCGTTCAGCGGCTTGTAGTACGCTTCCAGGCCGATGCTTTCCAGCGCTTCCATCACCCAGGCGTCCAGGTACGGGTAGGAATCGGCAAAGCTCATGCCGTCCACCAGGGATTCAGGAGCGTAGAGCGAGTAGGTAATGCAGTTGCCAGCTTCCATGAACATCGCGCCGCCTCCGGAAATGCGGCGAACCACCTGGATGCCGTGCTTTTCGGCTTGCTCCATGTCCACTTCGTTCTTCAGCGACTGGAAGGAGCCGATCACGACGGCACCTTCGCTCCAGTCCCAGAAGCGGATGGTCGGCTTGCGGGTCCCCTTGGCGATTTGCCGGGTCAGCACCTCATCCAGCGCCACTTGCTCGGTGATTGGAATGATCTCCGGGCCCAGGACTTCCCACTCGTGGTCTTCCCACTTGGTGGCGTGTCCCAGCGCGCGGCGGACGACGCGCGCGATGGCGTCTTCGTCAAAACCGAACATCACTGCGCCTTCACGCAGATTGTCGGTTACCGCATTGCGTATGGTGCTGTGGCTGGCGTCCGCTGGCAAACCGCGTAGCGCATCATTCAAGTCATCGAGTGCATCATCTGGTTCCAGGAAGAAGTCGCCATTCAATGACACTTCGGTGATCACGCCATCGGAAGTATCCAGATCTACAACGACTAATTTGCCACCGACTACCTTGTATTCACCATGATGCTTCATGGTTTCATTCTATCCCCGGCTGCCCACTAGTCGAATCCACGCGCCCCCGGATTCGGTGGTTCGCAGTGGCAACATTCGACCCCGGATAACAATCGAATAAATATTCGAGAATACTTCCACATTCCGCGGATTTCCGGGCCAAACTGTCTGTTGCCAGCAGGATAATTAACTATGGCTATACCCGATTTCATCCATGACGACGATGATGAACATCGTCTACCGTTGCCCCCATCTGGCACTCGCACAGAATCCCACAAGGATTCGTTATTCAGCGACCATCTCGAGCATCACCTGTTCCATGGTCCGCTGAAGCAATTGGCAGATGAGCTCTACGACGCGGGCCCGCTCAATGGCCCCGGCGACGCCCTCGAACGGCTGAAGAAGATCCAACGCATCCAGAGCACCCTCGATGCAATGACATCTGTGCTGCTGGCCGATTCAGTAGAACAAGTCAGTGAATCATTTGCCGATATGATCGCCACCGCGGGGACCACTACCGAGGAGGAGGAACGCGAGGCTCGGAAAAGTGCTCAATACTATGGCGTTGACCGCGGCAGTGACCAGGTCATCAACTCCAACTTCATCGCAGAAGCGGCTGTCGCGCTGCGTGAGACCCCTCGCATGGTAGGCAAGCGGATGTTCTATGCCAAGGGTCTTCGCTACGCCTGCAAGGAAACCCTCACGGCTCTGGCTGCAGGAGAGATCACGCCCAAGGCAGCGCATGACATCGTGAAGTATTCGCAGGACTTGCTCCCCGAACAAATCATGCAGATGCAACGCGTGCTGTTGCCCATGGCGAAGACTGCGTCTGATGACGCGATATACCAACGCGCACGCCGGTTCCATGACAGGATGTGCCCGGAGGCCGCCGAACAAAGGCACAAGAAGTCTGAAAAGAATCGCAAGCTCACGCTATGGGATAACGAAAATGGCATGTCCACCCTCAAGTACTACAACAGTGCCGCAGTGATTCATTCCATCAAGAACTCCGTGAAATGGCTAGCTGATCAGCATAACGATCCGCAGGATCCCCGCACCCGGGAGCAAATAGAAGCGGACGCCTTTGCAGACATCATCCTCAACGGCTGGCCGGACCGGGAAGGCACGCCCCTCAAGCCACGGGTATCCATCACGATTCCCGCGGTGGAAATGCTGGCGGATCCTACAAGGACCGTGGCTGACCTGGAAGGCTACGGCCCCATCCCACTGGGGGTCGCATTGGTGTTGGCAAAGGATGCGCCTTCGTTCCAGCGCGTGCTGACCGACCCATGGACTGGCGCCGCGATAGATGTCGAGCGAAGGCGCTACCGGCCCTCGCAGAGCCTCAAGGATCTGTTACGGCACCGCGATGAGCATTGCTGCTTCCCCGGCTGTCGCCGTCCAGCTGACCGCTCCGAGATTGACCATATAAATGGCTGGGCTCACGGAGGGCATACGACCAGGGACAATACGCATCTGCTGTGCAAGCAGCATCAAATGTTCAAGCATGCATTGGGTTGGAAAGTCGTTCCGCGTCCTGACGGATCCAAGATGTGGGTGACTCCACACGGGCTGAGCGCACTCGTTATTCCGGATAGCGTCAAGCGTGTGGACCAATTCGATCATGTAAATGATCATTGCCCAGAGCGCCCTAAGGTCATTCCTTTGCCGCATATTCGACTCACGGCAGAAGTACGCAGGGTACTTGGGCTCAAGCCTCGCGTCGACATTCCAGACGAGGATCCCGGTCCTGAATCGCCGCCAGATGACGGCCAGAAGGAAACAGGCTGAGGACGCTATCCCGATTGACCGGTTTTTGGGTGACAGACTTTTTCAGTCACCAGCACCTCCACACCACCAATAACACCATTCACGCAACGGCGATGGAGCCAGTTGCTCGGAGCAGTGCGGCCAAGACGTCTGCTTCGACGAGTCAGCGAATCCTTATTCAGCCGCCACTGGAAACCCCGACGGCTATAGCACCGAAAAGCTCTGGGCAAACGCTCCTGACAATATTTTTCAGTCAATGGCGCCTCCAGGCAACTGCCAAAATGCCCGATGCGCACCGCTGTGCCAAAAACGGGACCTCTACGACAGTTCCGTGAAAACATTTTTCAGTCATCCCCGGCTGCCCCGACGGCTATTGCGCCGAACGACGCTGGGGCGAACGCTGCTGACAATATTTTTCAGTCACTGGCGCATCGAGACGACTACCAAAATGCCACTAGCGCATCGCGGCGCGAAAAAGGAATCCTCCTAGTCAGTTAAGTGAGAGCATTTTTCAGTCATCTCCTGCCGCCCCGACGGCTATTGAGCAGGAAGACGCTGGGGCGGACGCTGCTGACAATATTTTTCAGTCACTGGCGCATCCAGGAAACTGCCAAGATGCCGCGATGCGTATCGTGGCGCGAAAAACGAATCCTCTTAGACGGTTCCGTGAAAACATTTTTCAGTCACTGATGGACAGGTGTGCTGTTAAAGCAGCAGCGGCGTGTTTCCAAATACTGGAAACACGCCGCGAAAGCTTGCTAGGGGCGAAGTATTACTTCTTGCCGCCGAAGCCCTTGAAGCGGGCGTTGAAGCGCTCGACACGACCAGCGGTGTCCATGATGCGCTGCTTGCCGGTGTAGAACGGGTGCGAAGCTGCCGAGATTTCGACGTCGATTACTGGGTAGGTGTTGCCATCTTCCCATTCGATGGTCTTGTCCGACTTAGCGGTCGAACGGGTCAGGATCTTCTCGCCGGATGCCAGGTCGTTGAAGACAACTGGGCCGTACTGTGGATGGATATCAGCCTTCATAGCTATACACCTTTTTGGTTATGGCCACTGGATTTTGCCAGTAGCTACGTACTCGGAAATTGTGTCCCGCATTCAGGGCTCCATGAAGAGACCTCAATGCACAGACAGTCCATCCTATCGCAAAAGCGGCGGCGGCAGAAACCTTCTTAGCGTGGCGCGGAGCACAAATGCCAGAATGCAATTGCGCTAGCGGCACCAACATTCAGGGAATCCACTTCGCGGTACATAGGGATGATCACGGTCCGGTCAACGGCGGCCAGAGCTTCATCGGTAACTCCCCTGCCTTCGTTGCCCAAGATCATGGCGACCTTCTGGCCAGACTTGATCTCTACTTCGTTTAGCGGGATCGCGTCCTCGGTCAGTTCCATGGCGAGCATCTCGTAGCCATGCTTCTTCAAGATCTGGATGTCCTCTGGCCACGACAGCATGCGTACCCATGGAAGGTCGAAGACCGTCCCCATTGAGACGCGGGCGCTGCGACGGTACCAGGGGTCCACGCATTTGGGGGTGAGCAGCACGGCGTCAACGCCGAGCCCTGAAGCCGAACGGATAATTGCGCCGAGGTTAGTATGGTCGGCGATGTCTTCCAAGATGGCGACGCGCGAACTGGCTTCAAGCACTTCGTCCAGATCCAGCGGTTCGGGACGATTCATCGCTGCCATGGCGCCGCGGTGCAAGTGGAAGCCGACCAGATCCTGGAGCTGCCGATCATCCCCAATGAAAATCGGCGCGTCTGGGAAACGGTTGAACTCCTCGGTTAGCTGGTCCAGATGCTTTTCGGCGAGCAAGAAGCTGCGCGGCACGTGGCCCGCGTTGATCGCACGCTGCACCACTTTGGTGCTCTCGGCAATGTAGAGCCCGTTTTCCACGTCAGTGCGCATACGCAGGTTCGCTTCGGAGAGCCGGAGGTACTCGTCGAGGCGGGAATCGGCCAGATCCGCGACCGGCAGGATCCGTTCAGGGTTGAGAATTTCAGCCACGAAGCTACACCAACTTGTAGAGCATGTTGCCCAGGGCGACCAGGCCCAGGATGACGATGACCAGGCGCAGCAGCCCAGGCGAGAGCTTGCGGCCAATCTTGGCGCCGGCAAATCCGCCGATCAGCGAGCCGACAGCGATAAGCAGGACGACGAGCCAATTGATGCGTTCCGGCGCAATGATCAGGTACATCGCGGCCGCCACGAGATTCACGATCAGGGAGAGGATGACCTTGATTGCATTGGACTGCTGCAGGGATGCTTGCAAGAACACGCCGAATACCGCCATCAGCAGGACTCCCTGCGCGGCGGTGAAGTAGCCGCCGTAGACACCGATGATGAACACCAGGATGTAGAGGACCATTGGAATCTGGGCGCGATCGGCATCATCCGGGTCGGTGCCGCCGGAAGCGGCCTGCCGGGTCTTCGCCCACTTGGCAAGACGGGGCTGGAAGATCACCAGCACCAGCGCGCAAACCAGCAGCACCGGCGCAACGATGCCGAAGACGGACTCCGGCAGGTTCAGGAGGAGCAAGGAACCGATCAACCCGCCGACCAATGAAACCGGCACGAGTTTGAGCAGCGTCTTCTTGACGCTGGCAGCTTCTCGACGGTACCCCCAGGCACCGGAGAAGCCACCAGCAACCAGACCCATGGCGTTGGAGACGACGGCATTCACCGGAGCCATGCCCAACGCCACGAGAATGGGGAAAGTGACCAACGTGCCCGAACCGACGACGGTGTTGATAGTTCCGGCCCACAGTCCGCCAATGAAGACCAGGGCTTCGCGCCAAAATTCGATCACGTGGAATTTTCCCCTTTAGTTATTGCTGTTAGCTGCGTGCAAAAGCAGAGTAGCGTCCACCTTCACGGCGCAGGCTCAGCGGCATGCCATAGGTTGCTTCCAGGTTCGCTTCGTTCAGCGTGGATTCGATCTCGCCGGCAGCGACAACTTCGCCGTCGCGCATCATCAAGATGTGGGTGAATCCCGCTGGCACCTCTTCAAGGTGGTGGGTCACCAGAACCAGCGCCGGGGCATCCTCGTCGGCTGCCAGTTCCGCCAGCTTGCCAACCAGGTCTTCGCGCCCGGCAAGGTCCAAGCCTGCTGCAGGCTCATCGAGGATCAGCAGTTCGGGATCGGTCATCAAGGCACGGGCGATCAGCACGCGCTTGCGCTCGCCTTCGGAAAGCTTGCCGAAAGGTTGGTTCATGAAGGTGGACATGCCCCAGTTGTGCAGCAGATGGAAAGCACGGCGCTCATCGAGCTTCTCGTACTTCTCGCGCCAGCGACCGGTCATGCCGTAAGCCGCGGTGAGTACTACGTTCAGCGCGGTTTCGTTGGCTGGAATGGAGTTGGCAACCAGGGCTGAGCTCAGGCCGATCAACGGACGCAGATCGAAGACCGACACCTTGCCCAAACGTTCGCCAAGGATATCCGCGGTACCGCGGGTTGGGTGCAGCCGGGTGGCCGCAATGTTCATCAAGGTCGACTTGCCGGCGCCATTGGGGCCGATCACAATCCACCGCTGTCCTTCTTTGACTTCCCAGGACACGTCCTTGAGCAGGTCTTTTCGCCCGCGTACAACGCTGACATCTTTGAAAGTTAGCACTTCGCTCATGGTATTCAAGATTAGACTTTTCGCCCCTGTTTCACTAATTGGAAATGCCGAACGGGGCCTGAGATCGCCGGATTGACCTGTATTGCGTCCAACGGCAATACTAGTTCGCTCCCCTGGGCCTGGTCAGCAGCTTTGCGCCAACACGTCATGTTTGGTCGTAAACACCGAAGCAATGAAAAATGGTTGCATGGCTTCATCATTGGTTTTCGCATCCCGCCCCGCTTTCTCCCGCACAGACTTCAACGCTGTATTGCAGCAAGCGGCCGCCGCCGGGCTCATTCCCGCCGCGGACGAGAGCCAGATCAAAGCCAGCGAAGAGCGGCTGGTCGCCAAGTTCCGCCTTGAACAGGCCGATCAGGCGAAGCTGCAGCAGGCTGCTGCGGCATTCGTCGATGCGCAGGTCGCCGACGGCGCACTGGAATACGCGGACATGTGCGTAGCGGTGGTACCGGCCGAACTCGTCGATGCTCCGCAGCTGCTCTTGCTGATGGATGTCGATTCCACCTTGATCAAGCAGGAAGTCATCGAACTGCTCGCCGCTCACGCTGGACGGGAAGAAGAAGTGGCTGCGGTGACCGAAGCAGCGATGCGCGGTGAACTGGATTTCGCCCAGTCCTTGATCCAGCGCGTAGCTACCTTGAAGGATCTGCCAGATACTGTCCTTGCCGAGGTAGGCCAGCGCATTGTCCTCTCGGACGGCGCCGAAGCCCTGGTCAAGCGGTTCCACGCTGCTGGGCACAAGGTCGGCGTAGTTTCCGGCGGGTTCCAGCAGATCCTGGATCCGTTGGCTGCCCATCTGGGCCTGGACCATGCGCTGGCTAACACCTTGGGCATTTCCGAGGGAATTCTTGACGGAACCGTTCACGGCCAGATCGTCGATCGCGGCATGAAGGAAACGATGCTGCGCGCCTGGGCCGAGGAACATCACATCCCGATGACGGCAACCGTCGCCGCCGGTGATGGCGCCAATGATCTGGCCATGGTTGCTGCCGCGGGTTTGGGCGTGGCTTTCAATGCGAAGCCTGCCCTGCGCGATGAGGCGGACGTGCGCCTGGACTTCTCGCGCCTGGACGTCATCGCCGACCTAGTACTCAATGATTTGGCTTAGCGGAATCCAACAACTGCATAACAATTCTGCCGATAGCGGCTTTCGGTAACTTGATCGGTTGTTCCAGCGGTTAGTATTTCTATTGACGCGTTTAACGGCTGGCGGCATAAGTCCTAGCCGCGCGCGTAGCCCCTATCGCTTTCGAAAGAGCTACCAGACCAGTGCAGACCCCCTCCCCGGACAGTTCCTCAACTACGCCTACGCACTCCGCACAAGACAAGAAGAAGCCGAAGAGCAAGGCCAAGCCTTGGATCATTACCGGTTCTTGTGTTGCAGCCGTAGCCGCAGCATATTTCGGCGGAGCCGCCTATGTCAGTTCCCAGGTTCCAGCCAACGCGTCAATTGCGGGCGTGAACATCGGATCCATGAACAAGGACCAGGCTCGCGCCGAATTGGAACGCGAGGTACTCCCCCTGGCTGAAAAGCCAATGGATGTCACCGTCAACGGTGAAAAGTACACCCTGGATCCGGCCAAGGCCGGCCTGGAACTGAACGTTGATGAAACCATCAACGAACTGACTTCCTACGAAATCAACCCCGCCAAGCTCTACGAGCGGCTCACCGGCGAATTCCACGTCACCCCAGCGGTCGACGTAGATCAGGAAAAACTGGGCGCGCAGCTTGAAGCGCTGGCCAAGAAGGCCAATGCCGAGGTCGCCGAAGGAACCATCGATTTCAAGGATGGCACCTCGAAGCTGACCAAGCCCGTTGACGGCGTAGCGCTGAAGACCGAAGAAGCCGCCACACTGATCAGCGAGGAATGGGAAATTGCCGGCGCGGCGATCGACCTTCCTGCCGAAGTCAGCAAGCCGGCGATCTCTGCCGACGCCCTGCAGGCGTTCTACGACAAGGACGTCAAGGCGCTGCTGAAGGACGAGGTCATCCTGGCATCGGATGACAAGAAGGCGTCCATCTCGGCCGCGTCTATTGCCGCGGCGGCAAAGTACGCGCCCAAGGATGGCGCCCCAGCGATCGCATTGGATGACGAGAAGCTCTACAAGGCTGCGACTAAGAATTCCGATCTTTCCAGCACTGCCAAGGATGCGCAGATCGTCTTGACGGACGGCAAGCCGTCCATCATCAAGTCCTCCAAGGGCATCTCGCTGGAGACCAAGGGCCTGGGCGCCAAGGTCCTGGCCGCCACCGCTGCCAAGAACCGCACTGCCGAAGTTGAGATGACCGAGAAGGAAGCCGACTTCACCACCGCAGATGCGAAGAAGCTCGGCATCAAGGAACCGATCGTCACCTTCTCCACCCCCTACCCGGCTTCCGATACCGTACGCACCAAGAACCTGCATGCCGGTTCGGCGCGCGTCAATGGCGATATCATCAAGCCCGGCGAACGCTTCTCGCTGCTGCAGGCCTTGGGCCCGATCACCGTGGCCAACGGCTACTACAGCTCCGGGGTCGTGGAAAGCGGCTTCAGCACCGAAGCCGTAGGCGGCGGACTCTCGCAGATCTCCACCCAGATGTACAACGTCGGCTTCCTGGCCGGATACGACGACATCACCCACAAGCCGCATTCGCGCTGGTTCGAGCGCTACCCCGCGGGACGCGAAGCCACCTTGTGGGAAGGCCAGATCGACATGATCTGGGAGAACAACACCCCCTACGGCGTGATGATCCAGGCCTGGGTTTCGGGCGACAAGGTCAATACCCGCCTGTGGTCCACCAAGTACTGGGATGTATCGCAGAAGAGCTCGGGCAAGTACAACCAGACCAACCCCGAGACCAAGTACAACCCGGCCGAAAAGTGCGTCTCGGAATCTGGTGGCAAGAAGGGCTTCAGCATCGATATCACCCGCTACCGGGAAGCCTTCGATGGATCCAAGAAGCTGCCAGCTGAAACCAAGAGCTGGACCTACAGCCCATGGCACAAGATCGTCTGCGGCGACAAGCCCAAGGACTGATCCAAGCGAAATCGCCGGGCGCCTCCCTTTCGGAGGTGCCCGGCGATTTCGCTTAACCCTGCGCATTTTGCCCCAGGCACGGAAAAGCTGGCGGTCGGAACCCCTGCATGGGGTAACTGCCGCCAGCTGATGCGCGCTGCTGCGGGGGCTTACTTGCCCGACTGCTCCAGGAAGTCGCCTGCGCCGCCAACCAGCTCGGTGTGGCCGGTCTCGACGTCGGCGAAGACCATCTTGGCTACCTCGGCGCCGAACTCCTCGACGGAGTACAGCTTGCCGGCAGCTTCGCGGCGGGCGTCGATAGCACCTGGCTCCATGCGGTTGAGCAGGGTTGCGGTGATGGTGCCTTCGATCATGTCACCGGAGACCACCACGAAGGTGATGTTCTTCTCGGCCAGCTTCGGGATCATTTCACGCAGTGCATCTTCGCCGGCGCGCTTGGACTTGGCCACAGCGTCGTAGGCATCCATGGTGGTTACTTCGTTGATGAAGTGCGCCTGGTGGCTGGTAACGAAGACCACGCGGCCGCCCTCGCTCAGCTGGGGCAGCGCGGCTTCCAGCATGGCCACCTGCGCGTCGCGGTTCAGGCGCAGCGCATAGTTTTCGCCCATGGAGGTTTCCATGCCGCCCGAAGCGTTGAGCACGACGACATCCAGCGAGCCGAAGTTCTCAACAGCCGCGTCAACCAGAGCCTGCGGACCCTCAACGGTGGTCAGGTCGGCGCCCACGGCAACGGCCTTGCCGCCCTTTTCTTCAATAGCGGCAACAATCTTGTTGGCGCGCGGGGCCTTGGCGCGGTAGTTGACCACTACGCCAACGCCCTGCTCGGCCAGCAGCTGCGCGGTCACCGCACCGATGCCGCGCGAGGAACCGGTTACAACGGCACCTTTGAATTCACTCATGGTGGTACTCCTTTGGATTTCTTGCTTAAATCTTCTAGTGGCCCATGCCCAGGCCGCCATCAACCGGGATCACGGCACCGGAGATGTAGCCTGCTTCGTCGCTGGCGATCCAGCGGACCACGTTGGCAACCTCTTCAGGCTCAGCAAAGCGGTTGGCCGGGATGCTGGAGAGGTATTCCTTCTGGGTGTCCTCTGGCAGCACAGCGGTCATCTCGGTGTTGATGAAGCCCGGAGCCACAACGTTGGCGGTGATGCCGCGTGAGCCCAGTTCACGGGTCAGCGAGCGGGCGATGCCCACCAGGCCGGCCTTGGACGCCGCGTAGTTGATCTGCCCTGGCGAGCCGTAAAGGCCGACGACCGAGGAAATCAGCACGACACGGCCGCGCTTGAGCCGGATCATGCCCTTGGACGCGCGCTTGATCACGCGGAAGGCGCCGGTGAGGTTGGTGTCGATCACCGAGGTGAAGTCGTCTTCGCTCATGCGCAGCAGCAGGGTGTCCTTGGTGACCCCCGCATTGGCGACGAGGACTTCTACCGGACCGTGGGCCGCTTCAACTTCCTTGAAGGCCGCGTCGATCGATTCGCCGTCGGTGACATCGGCCTTGACGCCGAGCAGTCCGGCGGGAACCTCGCCGCTGCGGTAGGTAATGGCCACTTTGTCGCCGTTGGCTTCGAATGCGCGCGCAATAGCAAGTCCGATGCCGCGGTTGCCGCCGGTCACGAGGACACTGCGGCCAGTGGTTGGTTCCGTAGTCAATGTATTTCTCCGTTCATGCGCTCGCTGTCCTGGCATGGTAAATCTCTCCAAGGGCCAGCCGAAAAGCGCACTTTGCCTAGTTAAGTAGCTACTCCGTGAACAATCCTATTAGTTACTACCCAGTTTTACCGCTTCGACAGCGCGTAGAAATTACACTCTTCGTGCCGCAGGTGAGACAATGGGAGCAGATCCCGTACTGCGAAGCGAAGTCTTTTACATGTCCCCACAGCCCACGAATCACGGTTCCAGCCAACCGGAAGTTCACCGCATTACCGAAGCGCGCGAGTCCCATACCACCGAGCGCGATTCACGTGTGCGCAAATACACGATTTCCATGACCGTGCGCCTGATCTGCTTCGTTCTCGCTTTCTTCTTCGATGGCTGGCTGCGCTGGGTCTTGCTCGCGGGCGCAATTATCCTTCCCTATATCGCAGTGGTGATCGCCAACGGCGGTGCGGATCTGACCAAACGCGAACCGCCCGCCGAGTTCTACAAGGCTCCCGGCGCCCAGGCTATCGCCGCACCGGACGAAACCGCGCCGGCCGCGCAGCAGGCACCGGAACCAGAATTGATCGACGGAAGCTTCGCCGAAGAAGCTGAACCGGTGCAACAGCCAACAACTGCTCCCAAGGAGGACTAGTGGATCTGCTAGGTTCGCTCGGCGGCTCCCCTGCCGCCGCCGAAATCCAGTGCTCGCGAAAGGGCTGCCGCAACGCCGCCAGCCACCAGCTGCTGTGGAATAACCCGAAGATCCACACCCCGGACCGGCGCAAAATCTGGCTGGCCTGCGAAGAGCACCGCGACTGGCTCGAAACGTATCTGAAGGAACGCCTGCTCTACAAGGAAACGCTGCCGATGCCGGGCAATGAAGGAGAAAGCAAGTAGATGTATCGTTTTCTGGCCAGTACCCGGTGGGTCGGCTGGCTCATTCTGGTGGCGATCTTCGCCGCCGCCTGCATTGGCTTGGGCAATTGGCAAGCCGACCGCCGTGCCGAAGTCCTCGAGGGCATCGAACGGGTCAACCGCAACTACTTCGCAGAGCCGGTCACCGGCACGCAGGCCCTGGAGAATTTCCAGGACCTGGACGAGGACAAGACCTGGATGACCGCGCAGCTCAGAGGCCAATATCTGCCCGCGGATACCATGATCGTGCGCAACCGCATCAAGGCCGGCAGCCCCGGCTACGAGGTGCTGGTGCCGTTCAGGACCAACGAGGGCGGAACTGTCGTCGTGAACCGCGGCTACCTGCCGATCGGCAACCAGGAAGACGGCCACCCGGATGCTGTTCCAGCGCCACCTGCCGGAGAAGTCACTGTGGATGTGCGCTTGAAACCATCGGAAATCCGCTTGGACCGCGGCGCCCCGGAGGGCCAATTGGCTTCGATCCAGCTCGAAGACTACGCCAAGCTCCTGGACTACGAGATCGCCCAGGGCGCCTACGGCCTGATGTATGAAGAGGATCCGGCCCCGGCCACTGCGCCACTGCAGCTGGACGCTCCGGATATGGATGAAGGTCCGCATCTTTCCTACGAGATCCAGTGGTACATCTTTGGCGTGCTGGCTTTCATCGGCTTCTGGTATGCCGCTCGCCAGCAGAAGAAGCTGAACGCCGAGGATGCCGCCGAGCAAGCCGAAGCCGAGGCGCTGGGCCTGGACGAGCCGCTGCACAAGGTGCGCAAGATTCGCGCCAAGCCGGATAAGAAGTTCCGCCGTGACGGCACGCCGACCGATGAAGCCATCGAGGATGCGCTGCTCGACCAGGCCGACCACACGCCAGGGGGCCTCCCGAAGTAGCTGCGGGAAACAAGGGAACCGCGCGGCAGCTGGAATATTCCAGTTGCCGCGCGGTTCTCTGCTTAATGCAGTTTTCTTTCAGCTGCCGTTGGCCGGCGGCGTCCAGCGGATCCCGCTGTCGCTGCACCCAGGAGTCTTGTGCCACTCGCCTTCGAGGCAGTAGGCATCGATGAGGGTGCGGTCCCCCACCGGCTCCTGCAGTTCCAGCGTGTAGGGCGCGGTCTCGTTGCCCTGGCAGGCATGCGCTTCGCCTTCCAGCGGTTCAACCACGATCCCGATGGCGATCTGGTCATTGGACGGCTCCACCTGGGTGGCGGTCACGTCGCCGGTCACCCGGAGGAACAGGCAAGCCGCATGACCCCGAGGTCGAGGCTGGTGCTCGACGCATTCACCCCGGCAGGGTCCAGCAGCGTCCACTGGGCGTTGATCTCATCGGAAACCTGTGCGGCGCAGCCGGCCAGCGCGCTGGCAAGCAGCAGCCCAGCGCCTGCGATCCGCGGTAATTTGCGTCCAAAAACACTCATGGCTTGGCAGCTCCCTTTGAAGATGGTGATCTGCCAAGCCTACGAGAGCTATTGCGCGTTGTCAGGATTTAAGTCAGCGAAACCAATTCCAGGTAATCCTCGTTGAAGAGGTCCTCATCGCCATCAGGCAGGATGACCACGCGCTCAGGCTGCAACGACATCACTGCGCCCTCATCGTGGGACACCATGACCACGGCACCCGGGAAGGTGGACAGCGCGCCCAGCACCTCGGCGCGCGAGGCAGGGTCGAGGTTGTTGGTCGGCTCATCAAGCAGCAGCACATTGGCGCTGGAAGCCACGATGGTGGCCAGGGCCAGACGGGTCTTCTCGCCGCCGGAGAGCACGCCGGCCGGCTTGGTCACGTCGTCTCCGACGAACAGGAACGAGCCGAGGATCGAGCGGACGTCGGCATCGTTCAGGTGGTCAGGCGCGTTGCGGCGCATGTTCTCCAGCACGCTGGCTTCCGGATCCAAGGTGTCATGCTCCTGGGCGAAGTAGCCGATCTTCAGGCCGTGGCCCGGAATGATCTTTCCGGTATCGGGTTCGGAGACACCGGCGAGCATGCGCAGCAAGGTGGTCTTGCCGGCACCGTTCAGGCCCAGGATGACAACCTTCGAGCCGCGGTCGATGGCCAGCGAGACATCGTTGAAGATCTCCAGCGAGCCATAGGCCTTGGACAGGCCTTCGGCCATGAGCGGGGTCTTGCCGCAGGGAGCCGGATCCGGGAAGCGCAGGGCTGCAACCTTGTCGGAGGCACGCTCCTCCTGCAGCCCGGAAAGCATGCGATCCACGCGCTTGAGCATGGACTGCGCCGCCGAGGCGCCGGAGGCGCGGGCCTTCATCTTGTTCGCCTGGGTCAGCAGGACCGAAGCCTTCTTCTCGATGTTGGCGCGCTCGCGCTTGCGGGCACGCTCATCGGTTTCGCGCTGGATCTTGTAGCGCTTCCAGTTCATGTTGTAGACATCCACCACGCCGCGGTTCGCGTCGAGGTTCAGCACCTTGTTCACGGTGGATTCCATCAGGCCGGTATCGTGGCTGATCATCAGCACGCCGCCGGGGTAGTTCTTGATGAAGTCGCGCAGCCACATGATCGAGTCGACGTCCAGGTGGTTGGTCGGCTCATCGAGCAGCAGGGTCTCGGCGTCCGAGTAGAGGATGCGTGCCAGCTCGACGCGGCGGCGCTGTCCACCGGACAGGGTGCGCAGCGGCTGGTCCAGGATGCGGTCCGGCAAATCCAGGTTGGCGCAGATGGCGGCCGCTTCGGATTCGGCAGCGTAGCCACCGGCAGCGATGAATTCTGCTTCCAACCGGTCGTACTGGCGCATGGCCTTGGCGGAGACGGCAGCGTCCTCGCTGGCCATGTCCTCGCGGTTCTGGGCCAGCTTGGTGACCACCACGTCCAGGCCGCGGGCGCCAAGGATGCGATTGCGCGCCAGCTGCTCCATGTCAGGGGTCTTGGGGTCCTGCGGCAGGTAGCCGATGGAGCCCTTGAAGGTGACCTCACCCGAGGCTGGCTGGGTCTCGCCGGCGAGGACCTTGGTCATCGTCGTCTTGCCGGCACCGTTGCGTCCCACCAGTCCGATCTTGTCGCCCTTGTCGATGCGGAAGTTCACTTCGTCCATCAGCAAGCGGGCGCCGACGCGTAGCTCAAGGTTGGCTACGGAAATCATATGGTGTGGCCCTTTCATGCGGGTACAAGAATTGTGCGGCCCACAAATTGGGCAACTTGACTATTCTACCGGCCAACCACGCCGTGGCCTGCGGAACGTGCACAAACTAACAGTTTGGGGTTGAGCTGGCTAAAGAATCGAAGCCCGCACTTCCACCGCAGTGGAAATCCGGGCTTCGAATCGAAATTATTCCTTGTCGCTGGGTTGCGATCGGTAATCCATCATCTGGATCAGGCGGCGGCGCAAGGAGGCTTCGCGGCGCAGGTCCCCGCCGCTGGTCTTGTCGATGTGGTCCTTGCCGAAGCGCCAGAGCAGCACGTCGTCCAGCAAGCGGTCCGGACCCGGCGAGTACCGGTGGTCCAGCGCCGCACGCACATCGGTGACCACATTCGCATCCAGCAGCTGCGCCAGCTGCCAGGTCTGGTCGATGCCGTGGGAGCCGAGCAGCTCGGCGGCCCAGGACCAATCGTCATCGCGCTTGCGGTCCACGTGCGGCAACAGCGTCTGCCATATTTCGCCGATCTTCTCGCCGGTCAACGGCTCGGATCCGGCGCCCTGCTGGTCGTGGTAGCCGTTCAGGCGGTGGTACAGCTCGTCGATGTCCGTGAAGTAGTCCTCCACGGTTTCCAGCATCGCCGCGGTGGCGGTGAAGTGGCGGTCGATCTGCGGATTCCAGGCGGCCTCGCCGGGATGCTTGAAGCGGATGTCGTGCTCCATTTCGGACCAGGCATGCTGCAGCACGGTGCGGATCTGCACTTCGAAGACGAAGTTGCCGCTGGCTACCACCGGCTTGCCCAAGGCCTCCTGGAATTTGCGCACGATCGGCTCGCTGCGGGTCTTGAGCAGCAGGTGGCGCGAGGAGTAGCCGTAGGTGCCGGACTCCACCGAGCCGATGTCCTTCTCCCGGTCGCTGCGGCAGTCGAAGGAGTCGCGGTGCGACTTGATCAGGCTGGCCACCTGCTGGATTTCATGGGGCAGCATCACGATGATGCGGATGCCCACCATGTCGTGGATTTCGCGCAGCGGGTTGGGGAATTCCAGCACCGGGGCGGTCTCGGAACTTTCCTGCAGCCGGCGCGAGGCCTTGGCCGCGAAGGACTGCGGCGATTTCACCCGGCCGGTAATGAACAGCGGTTGCACCTCGGAATTCGCGAACAACCGGCGGATCTTCGCCTTCATGGCCGACATGACGGTATTGAGTTCGCCGGTCACAGACTTGTACTGCTCAACGGCGGCCGCAATCTGTTCGGAGAACTCGTCGTTCGCCTGGCCCTGCGCCGGATCCATCATTGATGCCTCCTGGATGCTAAAGCGTTCCTGAAAATGCTGTCCTCATGCTCATGCCCTGGCGCCAGCCGGGTGCGGCGACGGCCCTTATGGGCGGGAAAGGCGCTTAGCCATGTCGTCGAACAATGGCGCCTTGTCCTCGGTCTTCTTCTGCGCTGCAGGCTTGGTTTCCTTGGCTGGCTGCGCGTTCTGCTTGATCGGGGTGACCTTCGAGTCCGATCGGCCGGCCGCGATGCCTTCGGCGCGGGCTCGGGCCAGCGCGTCCTGGTGATCCTGTTCCAGGACCGATAGGCGTTCTTCCTCGGCGGTCTTGGTGTCGGTCAGCGCAGCGTTGTAGCCATCATCATAAGCGACGCCGTACTTCTCGGCGTTTTCCTGCTCTTCGTTGTATTCCAGCTCAGCGCGCAGCTTCGCGGCTTCGGACTTCTTCTGGTACATGTGCACGGTCAGGTGGGTGATGGCCAGCAAGACGATTGGCGGCATGGCGGCAACCAGCGCGGAAACCAGCGGCGGCACTCCGTTTTCGATCGAGTCCACGGTCAGGATTGCGTGGGTGGAGTTCGCCGCGGTGGAAACGATCGCACCGAAGAACAGCAGCGACCACGGGTAGATCATGGCCTTGCGATGGAAGCCGTTCAGGGCCACGATGGCCACGGTGGCGGCCACGATCATGCCGTCGATGATGATTGGCCAGATCCAGGCCAGGCGCGGGCTGATGCCCGAGCGTTCGGCCAGGTCGGTCAATGCAGCGAACGAGAGCACGAATGCGCCGATGGCAATGAGGACCGTCGCGCCTACGGCCGTGCCTAGGACGGCGCGGTGCGGTTCGGCCGGGACCTCTGGTTTGTTATCTTCCATGCTGCTGAGCAGACCTAACTTTTGGGAATTATCGGTATGTCTTCAAACGCGAGTTTGCTGGACCGCACCCCAGGCGCAGACCACCGCGTTCCATTTTAGCGTGCGCCTTGCGTTGCTGGGGCGCCTTGGCTCAAAGGGCGCGACGGTCGATGAAACCGGTACCGCTGATTTTTCCGGCCAGCCCCCGGTGATTGGCCTCGAAGATGAAGTAGAAGGCGCTGATCGCGATATAGATCACAACGAGCATGTTCAGCAGCGGGTAGGGCGTGAAGTCGACCATGCTGGTGGAAATCTGGAAGAGGAAGTTAATCCCGCCAAATCCGAGCAGGCTGCGCAGCAAGGCCCGGCCGGCCGGAGCCGGTTGCCCCTGCCCGTCGGTGAGCATCAGCCAGGCACAGCGCTGGCCGAGGGTAGCCCGTCCCGGCGCCAGGCTCGGCAGCCAGAAGACGCAGAAGACCACGAGCAGCGGAAGCCAGAAGTTCATCCACTGTTGGCCGAACTCCGGGGCACCCAAGCGCTCCAGGAGTTCCAGTGCAGCGCCGATGACGAAGAGCACGGCCGAGGTGAAGCCTGCATCGAAGATGTTGGCCAGTGCGCGGCGGGCGCGGGTGACCGGCCGCGCCGGCGCGTTGGCCGCGTCCGCTTCCACCGGACCGGACAGGAAGCGGAACATCGGAAGGTAGGCGATCATCGCGCCCAGCAGCGCGCCGGCAGTGTTAGTGATCAGGTCATCGACGTCGGCCACGCGGTAGGCGCAGGTGTACAACCCCCAAATAGCGGTGTACTGGGTCAGCTCGATGGCCAACGAGGCCGCGAAGCCCAGCAAGACGCCGGTGAAAATGTTGCCGCGCAGCCAGCGCACGGCCAAGATGCCCAGGGGCATGAACAAGATGATGTTGAACAGCACCTGCCACAGCGTGAAGCTGGTGGCGAAGCCGCTCAGCCCGCGCTCCACGATGGCCACCCTGAAGTCGTCGACGAAACGGCCGGGCACCAGTTGCGGGATGGCCACCCCGGGACGGCAGAATTCGTCGCGCGTGGCCGGCAGCGGAAGCATGGTGTAGCTGAAGAGGCCGAATCCGTAGACCGCTGCGGTTGCGGTGGTAATGGTGCGGCGCCAGGACAACCGTCCATGCCGGCGGTATTGCACGGCCAGCAGGAAAACGCCGGCGGACGCCAAGAAGAGGGCGCCGCCGAGAATGGCGATTGCCGCTGGCCAGAACATTGTTTGCATATTTCTATCTAAGCGGAATATTCCGGGAGAAAGCTGGGCTGCAGAATGTGACCTTGGCTATGCTTTCGGCCCGCGCAGCACTTTCCTGGTTCTGGCATCGGCAGTGAAGAGGCCGATGAACAAGCCCGCTACGAGCACGCCAGCCAGGGTCTTCATCAGCCAGGCCGAGTGCCACTGCTCGATGGAGAGCTGGTCGACGAAAACCGCCACCAGGATCAGGCTGGATACATAGATCATCAGCTTTTCCGATCCCCAGGACACCTTGTGCGAAATGGCGAACAGCGCCATCAGCCACAGGATGTACCACGGCTGGATAATCGGAGCCAGCAGCACCACCGCCGAGAGCGCCCACGCCGCTAGGCGCACCGGGCTGGAGGTGTCCTTGGCCAGCGCCAGGCGCGCCACAATGGCCAGCGCGATGACCTGGAAGACGCCCACCACGATGGCATTCACCAAGGAGATATCGGCGCCGAATATGCCAGCGAGATTGCTCAGGGACCAGCCGATCAGTCCCACGGGAGCGTACGGGAACGCCGCATCGCCCGCGGTGAACATGGCAAGCAGCCAGCCGAACCAGAGGTTGGTGACCGCACCGATCAAAAGCAGCCAGGTCAGGGAGAGGGCCGCGACCTTGGCCCAGATTTTCCACCTCTCGCGCATCGACGGGCTCCTGCCCAGCAGGACCAAGCCGATAAAAGGCAGCGCCAGCAGCACGATCGGCTTGACCGACACGGCTATGGCCAGCGCCATCGTGGCGGCCATGGGACGGCGGTCGTAGGCATAGGCGAAGGCGCTGAAGACACCGGCGATCATCAGCGCGTCGTTGTGGACGCCGCCGATCATGGTCAGCAGGAACAGCGGATTGCCCACGATGGCCCAGTTGGCCCAGTTCGCGCTCTGCCCCATTTTCTGCGCCAGCTTCGCAGTGAAGTGATAGCAGCCCCAGACACCGAGCACGGCAATGACGCGCAGCAGGCCCACGCCGATTTCGGGAATGCCGTTGGAGGCGAAGTAGATGATGCGGGCGAGCACGAGGAAGAACGGACCATAGGGCGAGGGCGATTGCGCCCACAGGCTGTCGGATCCGCCATCGAACCAGCCCGGAAGCGCGGACACGCCTTCGGCGTACGGGGATTTGCCGGCGTGCAGCATGCGGCCCTGGGCCAGGTAGGAGTAGACGTCGCGGCTGAGGATCGGGAAGCTGAGCATCAGCGGAGCAGACCACATGGCCAGCACGCGGGCCAGTTCCCGCCCGGTAATCTCACCGGCAGCCTGGACCCATGGCCGGGCCAGGATCCAGGTTCGGGTCAACCAGACAATTCCCACGGCCATCAGCACGATGCAGCTGATGACACCTGGCACTTCGGTTCGGAATTCTATGAAGAAGCCGCTGCGTGCCAGCGGGGACAGCTGGTTGCGCGGGAACCAGCCGATCCCCCAGGAGGCGACGGTAATCATGGCCGAGGCGGTGAACCCTTGCCATGATAGTGACCGCAGGCTTGCGCGCTGCGGTGCCAGCTTCGGCTGCTCCACTGCCACTAGGCTTTCTTGCTCTTCTTCAGCCAGTTGGTCGAGCTGAGCAGATCAGCGCAGATGTTCTTGGTCTTCGGATCGAAGAAGACAAGGTACAGGGCGCAGGCGATGGAGATGCCCCAGGAAATCAATTGGACGCGTGGAACCAGGGAATCCTGCAGGAACTGCCAAACGAAGATCTGGTCAGCGGCCTGGTAGGCCAGGAAGAAGATGGTGGTCAGGTGCAGCCAGAGCATCTGCCAGTCATCGCGCAGGCCGGTCGCGGCGAAGAACGGCAGCAGCCACAGGAGGTACCACGGCTGGATCACCGGGGAGAGCACGACAATCGCCGCGAAGGCGATGGCCATGCGCTGCACCAGGTGCGAGTGCTTTCCTCGGAAGATCAAGACAAAGGCGATGGCTACGCCGACCAGGCGGCCGAAGAGCTTGGCCGCGGGCAGGATCCACTCGGTGGACAGCCCGATGGCGGAGACCAGCCCGCTCAGCGCGATGACCGCAATGCCTACCGGGGAGAAGATGGAGTATCCGGTACCGGTGAAGAGCATGACCTTCAGCCAACCGAACCAGTAGCCATTGAGCCACCCAACCACGGTCATCAGGGCCAGGAAGATCATGCCGGTGTAGAACCAGTAGAGGATGCGGCGCGGCCAGGCAGCATTAGGCCCTGCCCAGAGCAGGCCGATAAACGGCAGCAGTACCAGGGTAATCGGTTTGACCCCCACCGAGGCCGCCAGCACCACGATGGCCCAGAAGCCGTAGCGCTTGCATGCCAGGTAGACAGCCCAGACCGACAGGCCGGTCATCAGGGCATCGTTGTGCGCACTGGCCACGAAGTTCACCAGGAACAGCGGGTTCGCCACGGTCATCCAGGCGGCTTTGGCCCCGGAGACACCGTGCAGTTCGGCAAGCTTGGGCACGTAGCGCAGGCAGAGCAGCACGCCGATGAATGCAATGGCGCGGAAGGCCAGGACCGCCGCGTCGGTCGAAGGGCCAGTCAGCTTGACCACGAGGAATTCGATGCTCAGGTAGAGCGGGCCGTAAGGGGTGCCGTCCTGCGCCCACATGGTGTCGGCACCGAGCTGGAACCAGTTATTCAGCGAGGATATTCCGTCAACATAAGGATCCTGCCCGGCATCCACCAGCCGGCCTTGGCCGATGTAGGCGAACACGTCCCGGCTCATGATCGGCAACGTGACGAACATCGGGATGCTCCACAGCCAGACCGCACGGCGGACCACCTTCAGCGAACCCTCGCCCCAGCCCTTGAGCTTCTGGCCCAGGCGCCACCAGGAACGGAAGAGGACCCAGCAACCCAGGGCCAGCAGGATCACGCAGGTGATCACGCCGGCGGGTTCGGTGCGCAGCATGATGAAGAACGGGTCGCGGTTCAGCGGGGATACGCTGGCCAGCCACCCGGTACCGAAGGATCCGAAAAGGATCAGGGAGGAACCGATGACGCCGCTGAGAAGGGTCCTATTCACTCCAGCGTAGGGCGGGGAGCTCACTGCTGCTGGCTTGCTGGCTGACACACTGACACCTCGGGCTGTAACGGACATGAGTTCGAGAGTAATTAAGCCAGCGTCGCATGTGCCGCGCCCTTGCAAGCAGGCAATTCAACAGCCGGAAATCTCAGACGATTTTAGCATCGAGCACGCGTCCAGGCCGGTTGAAACACTGTCCTTCCGCCGTGCGACGAGGGTGCGCTCCCCCACAGCGCTGCTTGAAGTGTAGATTGGTTACGTGGCTAGTAACTCAGAAAAAATTGTATGGATCGATTGCGAAATGACCGGCTTGGATCTGGTTAACGACGCATTGATCGAAGTAGCAGTGCTCATTACCGACTCCGATCTGGAGATCGTCGACGAGGGCATCCAGGTAGTCATCAAGCCCGAGCCGGCAGCTCTGGCGCAGATGGATGATTTCGTTCGCAATATGCATGTGGTTAGCGGCCTGCTGCCCGAGCTGGAGAACGGCATTTCCATGGAGGAAGCCCAGCGCCTGGTGGTCGACTACATCAAGAAGCACGTTCCGGAGCCGAACAAGGCGTTGCTGGGCGGCAACTCGGTGGGCACCGACAAGAACTTCTTGGCACGCGATATGCCTGAGGTCATTGAGCACCTGCACTACCGCATTATCGACGTGTCGACCTTGAAGGAGCTGAGCCGCCGCTGGTTCCCGAAGGCGCACTACGGCGCTCCAGCCAAGACCGGCAACCATCGCGCACTGGGCGACATCCAGGATTCGATCAACGAGCTTCGCTACTACCGCGACGCCATCATGGTGCCGGCGCCGGGGCCAACCTCCGATGAGGCCAGGAAGATCGCCGCCGGGATCACCCAAAGCGCCGGCTAACCGCTAAACGAAGGCCCCGGCGCATTGGTGATGCACTGCACAGTGCCCCAGGGGCCTTCCGATTGGCACCAAGCGCGGAATTGTGTGTATAGTATTTCTCGTTGCCAGATACGGAATTGGTTCGCAAAAGCGTTCTGACTAGTAACGAAGCAAACATGGTGGGTATAGCTCAGTCGGTAGAGCGTCTGGTTGTGGTCCAGAAGGTCGCGGGTTCAAACCCCGTTACTCACCCCAGAGACAAAGACTCGATCCAGAACGAAAGTTCCGGATCGAGTCTTTTGCTTTACCCGCACGCCTGGCAACGCCGCCGCTCAGCTGACGAGCCGCAGAATTAGACCGTGCGCACCACCCTGGCTGGCGAGCCAACCACAACAGCGCCGGCAGGTACGTCTTTCGTTACGACCGCGGCGGCAGCGACAACTGCGTTCTCGCCGATCGTGACACCGGAAAGTATGGTCGCGTTCGCGCCAATCCAGACGTTGCGCCCAATGATCACTGGAGCCGGAATCATATCCGCCCGCCGAGCAGGTTCAAGATCGTGATTAAGTGTTGCCACAACGACGTTGTGCCCAATCAAGCACTCATCCCCGATACTGATGCCGCCTTGGTCCTGGAATTTGCAGCCAGCATTGATGAAGACGTTTTTCCCCAGTTCGATATTGCGGCCAAACTCCGAGTTGAACGGCGGGAATAGCACCACCGAGTCGTCAACGTTCGTTCCGGTCAGCTGCCGCAGCAAATCCCGCACTTGCCCTGGGCTGCGGTAGCCGTCGTTCAGCTCCGCGCAAATGCGCAGCGCGTCCTGGCTTGTGCTATGCATGAGCGCATGCAGCGGCGAACCGGCGGTAATTCTCTGGCCAGCATTCAAGGCTTCCAGAAGATCGTCAATGCCCAAGAATTCCCCCCATCATCAATTCTTCACGGTGGCTCGAACTATATCGGCTTCCACCGTCGATGCCTAGCGCAGCTGTGCCCCGGACCCGCGGCAAAGCCATTCCCTAAGGTACTGCAAGCAAAGGGATGATCACGGCACGGGGATCCATCTCATGAGGCAGTTCAGCGGCGAGCAACAGCCCCACGGCCATGAATAATGAGCATCCCGTCACAATCCCGGAAATGGCTCCATGCGAATTGGTATTTCCGGCCTGGATACGTGTATAGTATTTCTCGTTGCCCGGTACGAGATCATGAGCACTACAGCTTCTGACTAGTAACGAAGTAGACATGGTGGGTATAGCTCAGTCGGTAGAGCGTCTGGTTGTGGTCCAGAAGGTCGCGGGTTCAAACCCCGTTACTCACCCCAGATCGAAAGACCTGGTTCGGAATGGAAATTCCGAACCAGGTCTTTTCTCGTTTCCGACGCCTTGAAGCGCAATCAGCAAGGCACCGGGCCTCGTTGATTCCAGACCGAACATCTGGAATCCAGAGGCACTCGCCACCAGTCCCCGCCAGCGAATCCGACACGGCGTTCAGCATCGCGCCGCTAGCCGCCAACCCGCCTTCACCGCCGGCAATTGCCACCGCATGGAACCACCAGATGCCCAGGCACCCTGCCGACGCCGAAAAGATCGCTTCCATGGCACAGGTCGGGCGCCTCGACGCGATCGCACGCAACCCTGCCAGCAGTCTCGAAACAAGCGGATTCCATCAAGCGGCAACCGGGTCGATTTCGCGTGGAGTGATCCGCAACCCGCGGGACAGTCCAGGGTTGCATTATTGGCACTGCCCGCCCCTGCATAACGAGCCACTTGCCTCCCCTAGGCCCCTATTCGAAGTATCACTGTCTCCGGTGAAGCCAACGCCATCACGCACGGATGCCGGTTGCAGATTCGTCGCCGACAGGACCGATTGAACAGGCAGTTCGAACCTGCCGGCGAGCGCAGTGCTGCCCGGATGCGGTGTTAAGTCATATTTCGGTGGCTAGGAACACGGATTCGAAACTATGTTCGAATGCGTTGTGTTTTGGGGTCTACCCCCGTGTTTTTCGAGACTTTTTGCGTTATCTAGTGACTTGAATCGTTGTTTGCCCTGGCGAATAGGCACGCATTGGCCTGAGCGACCATAATGGATGATGTACTTCGGCAAGCCAGTGAGCTTTATGCCTTCGTTCCATCCACCGAAAGGTACTCCCCCTGTGAAACGCGCGCTCTTTGAAGAGGACCACGAGCAGTTCCGTGAACTGGCTACGGAATTCAACGCCCGGGAGATTTCCGGTAAATACGCTCAGTGGGAAAAGGATCATCAGATCCCCCGCGAGGTGTGGCAGTCTGCCGGTGAAAACGGCCTGCTGGGTCTTGCAGTGCCTGAGCAGTTCGGTGGCATGGGCATCGATGATTACCGCTTCCGTGTAGTGCTTGATGAGCAGCTCGTGCGTTCGGGGCATCTGTCCGTAGCCTTGGCCTTCCACCTGCACGACGACCTGGTGCTGCCGTACCTGCTCTCCTACGGCTCTGCCGAGCTCAAGGCCAAGTGGCTTCCACGCATGGTCGATGGCTCCACCATTACCTCCTGCGCGTTTACCGAGCCTGGCGCTGGATCTGACCTGCGCGCGGTGCGCACCAAGGCGGTCCGCGATGGGGATGACTGGCTGATTAGCGGCCAGAAGACTTTCATCGGCAATGCTGCGTTTGGCGATGCCGCTCTGGTGCTTGCGCGCACCGATGGCGAGAGCGGACGTGCGGGCGAGCAGTCATTCTCGCTGTTCATGGTCGAGCGTTCCGAGGGGTACACCAACGGCAGCCCCTTCGACAAGATTGGGCTGCGGGCTTCTGATACCGCTGAGCTGTTCTTCGACGATGTCCGCGTCTCGTCTGCGGATCTTGTTGGCGAGGCTGGACAGGGCCTGTCCTATGTCAAGGCGCAGCTTCCCCAGGCCCGTCTGGCTATTGCCGTGGCTGCCTCGGCGATCTGCACCGCGTCCTTCGAGCAGGCGCTGGAGCATGCGAAGAACCGCTCGACCTTTGGCCAGGCGCTGACCGAGTACCAGAACACCCGTTTCGAACTGGCTAACCTGAAGACTGAGGCGCATGTCACCCAGAGCTTCGTGGACCGGGCCGTCCTGGCATTCAACGACGGCGAGCTGGATCCTTCCGAGGCTGCCGAGGTCAAGCTTTGGGCTAGTGAGAGCGCTAAAAAGCTTTCCGATCAGGCATTGCAGCTGCATGGCGGCTATGGCTACATCATGGAGTACCCGATTGCCCAGTCCTTCACTGCCTCCCGCTTGCTGACCATCTTTGGTGGCACAAGCGAGATCATGCGTGAAACTATTGGACGAGCACTCTAAGCACTTTTGAAAGGAACCGATCACGTGCCTATTCGGCAGATCACTGTTTACGGAGAACCTGTACTTCACAAGCGTGCGGTGGAGGTCACCGAGTTTGATGGCGCCTTGCGCGAGCTCGTTGCCGATATGCACCTCACCATGGATGAAGCGCATGGCGTGGGCCTGGCGGCTCCGCAGATCGGTTTGGGCCTGCGCATGTTCACCTACGTCTTCGCGGACCAGGACGATGCTCCCGAGCGGGGCGTAGTGATCAACCCCAAGCTGACGCTTTCAAAGGTGTCGCAGGCTCCCGCAGATGCTGATGACGACTCCGAGGGCTGCTTGTCCGTGCCCGGGTTGAACTACCCGCTGCAGCGTGCCGACTATGCGAAGGTGGAGGGTTTCGACGAGTTCGGCAATCCGATCTCTTTCGAAGCGCACGGCTGGTTCGCGCGCATCATGCAGCACGAGTACGACCACCTTGATGGCTACCTCTACGTGGACAAGTTGCAGCCACGCTGGGAGAAGAAGTGGAAGAAGGCCAAGAAGGCTCTGGGTTGGGGCGTGCCTGGCAACACCTGGTTGCCGGGTACCGATGAGGATCCATTCGGCCACTAGGCCTCCCGCCGCCTACCGGGCAGTCTTGAAGTCCAGATACCGCTGATGCAGCGCCGCACCGATTTTGCCGGTGGGCGCTGTTTCTGCGTTCCAGAGCTTCGAAGCCCTGCCTTGTTCTAGCCAGAAGGGCAGGAACATGCCGTTCTTGCCGGGCAGGATCTGCGCAGCCATCTGCTCGTCGGCTACCAGCGTGCGATTCGCGTAGCCCAGGTAGTACTCGTCAAAGGGACCGAGCAGGCGCAGTGGCAGCCCGGTGGGCTCCATCGCTTCAAGCTCCCGGTGGGCGCGGCTGCCGGCGATGACCCAGTAGCCCTCCCCGCGCTCATCGCTTCCTGCGCTGGACAGCAAGCCGCCGAGTGCTTCTGCGGCGGTTCTCATGGTGGTCAGCGTCTGTCCCGTGTACCAGGCTGCGTCGCGAAGGGTAGCTGGCCCATGCGAGTGCAGGTACCGGCGCAAGAGTTGCGCCAACGGATCTCCTGGTTCCCGGTGACTTGCAATCCATTCATCCACGAGCACGAAGTCCTGCGCGATGAGTTTCGCGTCTTGTGGAATGGGCCCCTGGCAGATCAACCCGTCCAGGACGAGGACCTGCAGGATAACCAGTCCTCGCTGCTGGCCGGTCTCCATTCCATTCTGGTTCAGTGCCTTGAAGAGCGCGGAGCGGCTGGCTTGCCCGTGCTCCTGCAGATGCGCGCTGATGATGCCAGCTGCCTGGTCAATGTCCTGGGTGCCGATCTGCAGTCCCCGCATCCGTGTGGCCGAGGAGCGCAAGGTGCGTTCACGTGTTGCGCGAGTCATCCAGCGCGCATCTTCGGCCAAGCAGATATGCAGCGTGCCCCGCATGGTCCATGACCGCACGAGCCGGCCTTCGCTGAAGAGCGCATCGACTTGCTGGCGGGATTCTTGCGCTGCGGAGCGCTGAGCCAGCGCGTAGCGTCCTGCAGCGAAGTCCTGGGACTGGAACGCGAGCATGTGTTCTGCGGCCTGCAGTACGGATTCTGCCGGCTCCAGTAGCAGCTGGCTCGCCATGCGCGCCGCCAGCGTCCGGGTACTGTCCATTAACCAACCTCGATCCAATGGTTGATGGCCTAAAGCCTAGCAGTGCGGGGGTCCAGAGATGCCCGCGAAGCGGCGCACCTGCAGCCGCCGTTGACGCAGGGACGGCGCAGGCTCAAGCGGACCTCCACGCCCGGATGCGCGCAAAGGTCGAGACCTGCCTGGACTTTGCTGGAGAGGTGCTGGCCAGGTACTGGTTCTCGTTGGCCCCCTGGACCCGGAAGGTCCTTTGGAGGGCTTCGTGCCACCCGGATGGAATAGCAAAAGGGACCATCCCAGCGCGCAATGCGTTGGGATGGTCCCTTCAGCTGCAAGCAGCGAGGTCCTAGGCGGTGACGGCTTCAGCCTTCACTGCAGGCACTGCAGCCGGGTGGGTGCCGGCCATCGATTCGATGACGCGCACAACCTGGCAGGAGTAGCCGAACTCGTTGTCGTACCAAACGTAGACGACAGCGTTCTTGCCGGACACGATAGTGGCCAGGCCGTCAACGATGCCGGCGCGGCGCGAGCCGACGAAGTCGGTGGAGACAACCTCAGGCGAATCGATGTAGTCGATCTGCTTGTGCAGGCTGGAGGTCAGCGAGGTTTCACGCAGGTAGGCATTGAGCTCTTCCTTGGTGGTCCCGTTCTCCAGGTTCAAGTTCAAGATCGCCATGGAGACATCCGGGGTCGGTACACGGATCGCGTTGCCGGTCAGCTTGCCTTCGAACTCCGGCAGGGCCTTGGCCACTGCCTTGGCGGCACCGGTTTCGGTGATCACCATGTTCAGCGCTGCCGAACGGCCGCGGCGCTCGCCCTTGTGGAAGTTGTCGATCAGGTTCTGGTCGTTGGTGAACGAGTGAACGGTCTCGACGTGCCCGTGGGTGACACCGAACTTGTCGTTCAGGGCCTTGAGCACTGGGGTGATGGCATTGGTGGTGCACGAGGCAGCGGTGACGATCTTGTCTTCTGCGGTGATCCACGAATCGTTGATGCCGTGGACGATGTTCTTCAGATCGCCCTTGCCCGGTGCGGTCAGCAGCACGCGGGAAACGCCCTTGGCGGCCAGGTGCTGGGACAGTCCGGCCTCATCGCGCCAGCGGCCGGTGTTGTCCACCACGATGGCGTTGTCGATGCCGTGTTCGGTGTAGTCGACGGTGGTCGGGTCATTCGAGTAGATGACCTTGATCAGGGTGCCGTTGGCGAGGATCGTGCTGTTTTCCTCGTCGACCGTGATCGAGCCTTCGAAGCGGCCGTGCACCGAGTCGCGGCGCAGCAGCGAAGCGCGCTTGACGATGTCGTCATCCGAGCCCTTGCGGACCACGATGGCGCGCAGGCGCAGGCCGTAGCCGCCACGCTCGATCAGGATGCGGGCCAGCAGGCGTCCGATGCGGCCGAAGCCGTAGAGGACAACGTCCTGGGGTTCAGCGTCGGTTGCGCCGGCCTGGCCAACCTTCTCGCCCAATTCATCAGCCAGGAAAGCGTTCAAATCAGCGGAACCGGATTCCTTGAACTTCTTGTTCACGCGGCCGAGGTCAACTGCTACCGAACCGACGTTCAGGGCCTCGATGGCATCCAGGATGGCCTTGGTGTCGTTCAGGTCGAGCTCTTCGCCATCGATGCGGCGCACTACGCGGTGGGCCTTGATGATGTCGATGGCGGACTGGTTGATCAGCTTGCGGCCGTAGACGGAGGTCACCACATTGTTCTTGCGGTACAGACGTCCGATCAGTGGGATCATGGCCTCGGCGAGCTCTTCGCGCCCGCTCCATTCTTGCTGGGCAACGACAGACTGCTGGGTCACAGAAAATCCTTCCAATTCAGCCGACTCGCAGATCCATAAAGTCGGTTGGCACCGTGGGAAGCACCATTGCTTTTGCGGTGGCACGAGGTAACAGGATCATCCTCGTAAGTACATGATCCATTCTAGACCGTGCGCAGAAAAACTGAGGATCGGGGACTGTGAATCATCTCACCAGCGCACTAAAGGCTGATGCCGGCGCAATCGCAGGGAGGAAGAGTGTGAATGGGATGGCCGATACGCCGGGTTTTGTCGCGCCGAAGCGGGACGGTCATCTATCTACGACTGCCGTTGCCGGCAGCCTCTAGCGGTCCACCCGACTGCATGGGGCGAACAGCCCTCATGACGCAGTCTGTCTGACCTTGCTCCGAGTGGGGTTTACCTAGCCACCCCAATCGCTTGGGGTGCTGGTGGTCTCTTACACCACCGTTTCACCCTTACCAGGAAAACCTGGCGGTCTATTTTCTGTGGCACTAGCCTGCGGGTTACCCCGAGTGGGCGTTACCCACCACCCTGTTCTGCGGAGCCCGGACGTTCCTCGGGGCAATTGCTTGCCACGCGACCGTCTGGCCATCCCATTCACTACCAGTCTAATGCGTTGGGCGCGGCCTGCAGACCACTTCCGAACGCTGATTCGGTCACAGCCAGGTTCACCCGAACCGCAGCGCCTCAAGCAACCGCAACCAGATTTCGCTGATCGTCGGATAGGCGGGGACCGCATGCCACAGCCGGTCCAGGCTGACCTCGCCGACGATCGCAATGGTGGCCGCATGCAGCAGTTCCGCGGCATCCTGGCCAGCGAAAGTGGCGCCGACGATCACCGAACGCGCCTGGTCTATCACCAGCTTGGCCCGCCCGGAATACCCGTCGGCGTGCAGGCTCGCCCCGGCCACCGCACCCAGATCGTGCTCGATAACCGAAATCTGCAGACCGGCGTCGCGGGCCTGGCGTTCGGTGAGTCCGACCGCGGCGATCTGCGGATCGCTGAAGACCACGCGCGGCACCGCATGGTGGTCCGCCGTGGCCGCATGCCTGCCCCAGGGCGCATCGAGAACCCCGGTTCCATTGATCCTCGCGGCAATGGCCTCGCCCGCGGCCCGGGCCTGGTACTTGCCCTGGTGGGTCAGCGGGCTGCGCCCGCTGGCATCTCCCACGGCGTAGAGCCAGTCGGTGCCCGCCACGAGCATCGTGTCATCGACCTGCAACCGCCGGGACGGGTCCACCCCGAGTGCTTCGAGTCCCAGGTTCCCGATGTCCGGCCGCCGCCCGGTGGAGACGAGCACTTCCTCGGCTTCCACGAGGGATCCTCCGGGCAGCTGGAGGCCGGCTATCCCGTGCTCATCGCGGTGGACCTGCAACGGAGTGGTGTCCTGGTGCACCACTACCCCGGCCTCGGCCAGCGACTGGGCCACCAGCTCGCCGGCGAACGGCTCTTCGCGGCCCAGCAGCGACCCGCGGGCAAGGATGGTGACCTTGGAATCGAGGGAGGCGAAGGCGAATGCCAGCTCCACCCCGGCAACTCCGCCACCGATGATGGCCAGCCTTGGCGGGATCGCCTTGGCCGCAGTGGCCTCCCGGGTGCCCCACGGCCTGGCTTCAGCCAATCCCTCGATCCCAGGCAGAACTGGAGTGGATCCGGTGGCCAGGACTACGGCCCGGGCCGAGTACTCGCGATCCGCCACCTGCACCAGGCCGCGCCCGGAAAGCCGCGCCCGGCCGCGGATCAACTCGATGCCCGCCGAGCGCAGCCACCGTTCCTGCCCGGCATCATCCCAGTTGCTGGTGAAGGCGTCCCTCCGCGCGAGCACCGCCTCGGGATCCAGCGCACCAGTCACCGCTTCGCGGGCCCCAGGAACCCGGCGTGCCGCGCGCAGCGCATCGCCGCTGCGCAACAGGGCCTTGGAAGGCATGCATGCCCAATACGAGCATTCCCCGCCCACCAGCTCGGATTCGACGATGGCCGCCTTCAGGCCCTGCCGGGTGGCATAGTCGGCGGCGTTCTCCCCGGCCGGCCCGGCGCCGATCACGATCACATCGAAGTCGCAGTGCTGCCCGGAGGCAGTTTGGCTAGCTCTTGAGTTCTGCTGGGGCATGCTCTGTCCTTACTCTGCGTGAAGCGCTGCTGGGTAGTGGGTTCAGCCTAGCCAGATCTGCTCTGCGGGTACATGCCCTGGGCAGAAGATCAGATGAACTCCGATAAGCTGGAACGCGTGCTTATTCTGTTGCCGCCTTCCGAAGGCAAGACCGCCCACGCCGAAGGTTCTCCGTTCGAAATCGAGGACCTGTCTTTTCCGGAGCTTTCCGGGGAACGCCGCCTGGTGCTTGACGCCCTTGCTGAAGTCTCAGCACGCGAAGATGCCATGGACCTGCTGGGAGTCGGAGCCTCGCTGGCCAAGGAAGTAGCGCGGAATATCAATCTGCACACCGAGCCCGCAGCCAAGGCGCACGATATCTACTCGGGCGTGCTCTTCGAGGCCCTGGACTACGCAAGCCTGGATGAAGCAGCGCAGCGGCGCGCCGATGAATCCATCATCGTGGTCTCCGCCCTGTGGGGTGCCGTGCGTTTCGGCGATCGCATTCCGCCCTACCGCTTATCCATGTCGGTCAAGCTCGAGCCGCTGGGCAAGCTGGCCACCTGGTGGAAGAAACGCCTGGCTCCGGTGCTGGATGCGGTGGCCGGCGACCAGCTGATCGTTGACGCGCGATCGAGCACCTATGCGGCCGCCTACAAGCCGGCCAATGGCAACACCGTTGCGGTCAACGTCTTCCAGATGCGCAATGGGATCCCGAAGGTGGTCTCGCACTTTGCCAAGCACACCCGTGGCGAGGTCGCCGGTTTCCTGGTCCAGCAACCGGTCGCACCGGAAAACCCTGGAGAATTGCTCGAGCTGGTCCAGACCAAGTGGGAAGCGTCCCTCGTCGAAGACAAGAAGGGCTTGGCGCTGAACATCCTGCTGCCGGAGGACCACCAGTTCACCACAGTGAATTAGCGTCCTTGGGCAAGTCGCCGAAGGCGGCTGGTGCCCTGCCGATGAAGCGTGCTGGCATGGCTAATGCGGCTTCGTCAAAGCGCTGCGACTAGTTCAATCTCGAATCCGGCAGCATCTTCCAAATACGCCGCGTAGTGCTTTGGTCCCCCGGCGTACGGGTGCAGCTCCGGGAACATCAGGGTGAACCCGTGATCCAGCGCCTGGGCAGCCAACGTTTCCACCGCCTGCCTGGTTCCAGCATGGAAAGCCAAATGGTTCAGCCCGGGAGCCAGGCGGTCATGCCGCTGCCTTTTGGCATCCGGTCCGGATTCCAGGACTATATAGAATCCATCGCGGGCATAGCTGATGCCATCAGCCCATTGGGAATCCACCACATAGCCAAGGCGAGTGAGCAGCCAGCCCAGGGAAGCTGTACTGGCTGCCAAATCCTCAACCCATATTTCCAGATGATGCAGCATGGAACTCACTGACTACGGAGTCAGCACGAAGTCCCATGGATCGGAATTCACTTGGGAAACCTCGATCTCCACGGTGTGGCCAAGATCGTTGAGCACATTGCCCAGGGCGCGGGCACCAGCCGACAGCCAGACCCATTCCGAAGCGAAGTGGGAGACATCGATCAGGTAAGGGAACCCGCCGTTGGCAGCTTCGCGTGCTTCGCTTGCCGGGTGGTGACGCAGATCAGCAGTCACGTAGACATCGGCCTGGTGCGAGCGCACCGCGTCAAACAGGGAATCGCCGGCACCGCCGCAAAGGGCGACCTTCCGGATGATGCCTGTACGGTCTCCGGCGACACGAACACCGCCAGCCACCGCTGGGAGCACGGTGTAAACGCGTTCAGCGAAATCCTCGAGCTTCATCGGCTTCTCCAAGAAGCCCACCCGCCCCAAGCCTTCTTCTGGCAGTCCATCCTTGGACTCGATCAACGGCACGCAGTCCTTCAGCCCGAAGGCATCGGCGAGGGCGTCGTTGACTCCCCCGATGGCGCTGTCGGCATTGGTGTGCGCCGTAAGCAATGCGGTTCCGGATTCGATCAGGCGGTGAATGGCTTCGCCCTTGAAATTGGTGGCGGCAACCTGGGTGACTCCGCGCAGGAGCAATGGGTGGTGAGTGATCAGCAGATCGGCCCCACGCTCGATTGCATCCTCGATCACCTCCAGCGTTGGATCAACAGCCATCACGATCTTGGAAATCTGCTGGCTGGTACGTCCGGTCACCAAGCCAACGGCATCCCAATCTTCGGCCAATGATTTTGGCCAAAGTTCCTCAGCTGCTTCAAGGACGTTACCCAAGGTGGTCTGCGGAACCGAGGTGTCTTCCACCGGTTGCTCAGGCGTTTCTCCGGTAACGGGCTTGAGCGTCGAGGCATCCAGGGAATCGCTGCTCTTCCCCAGGTCTTGCGAGTTATCTGCCTTGCTCTGCATACCCACCACCCTACGCGGTGGGTATGGGGATGGAACAGAATGCAACGCCGCAACGTTGTGAACTGTGTGAGTATTCCCAGCCTTCAGTCCCCTCATCAATTCAGCCCGTTCCTGGAAGTCCAGGACACCAAGTTGAGCACCTTCGTACTAGCCGGCGGTTGCTTCTGGTGCTTGGATGCCGTGTACCAGCGAACGCGTGGCGTCCACGCCGTGATTTCCGGATACATCGGTGGCCACACCAAGGATCCGGCCTACCGCGAAGTCTGCAGCGGCACCACTGGCCATGCCGAAGGTGTCGCCGTGATCTTTGACCCGCAAGTGGTTCCGGCCGAAGTCATCTTGGACATGTTCTTTACCGTGCACGACCCGACGACGCTGAACCGCCAGGGCTACGATGTGGGCACGCAGTACCGCTCGGCGATGTTCCCGCTCGATGACCGGCAGCGCGATCTCTTCCAGGACGCCATCGAGAAGTTCTCGCGCGTATACCCCAATCCGATCGTCACTACGCTCGAAGAGTCCAAAGATTTCTATCCTGCCGAGCAAATCCATCAGGATTATTACTCCGAAAACCAGGAAGTCGGCTATTGCCGCGTGATTATCGATCCAAAGATCGCGAAAGTCAGGAAATATTACGCTCAATGGCTAAACGAAGCCTAGTCGCGCTTTTGGCCTACTAGGGTTAGTTGTGAACCTCATAGGTGTCCGGCGGTTACGCCAGATTCCGGCAATTATTTCGCCGCAACTAACTGCGGCTGCATAGAGTCACGTAAGGATTGCATACAAGATGGGCAAGATCTACAACAACGTCACCGAAGTCGTCGGCAACACCCCGCTGGTGAAGCTGAACCGCGTCGGCGAGGGCCTGCCAGGGAACATCGCTGTGAAGCTGGAATTCTACAACCCGGCGAACTCCGTCAAGGACCGCATCGGCGTGGCCATCGTTGATGCAGCCGAAGCCTCTGGTGCATTGAAGCCAGGCGGCACCATCGTTGAGGGCACTTCGGGCAACACCGGCATTGCACTGGCGATGGTCGGTGCAGCCCGCGGCTACAAGGTCATCTTGACCATGCCTGAAACCATGTCCACCGAGCGCCGTGTGATGCTGCGCGCTTTCGGCGCCGAGATCGTGCTGACCCCGGGCGCCGACGGCATGCGCGGGGCTGTGGAAAAGGCCAAGGAGATTGTTGCGACTTCCGAGAACGCTATCTGGGCGCAGCAGTTCGCCAACACCGCCAACCCGCAGGTCCACGCAGAGACCACCGGTCCGGAGATCTGGTCCGATACCGAAGGCAAGATCGATATCCTGGTTGCCGGCATCGGTACCGGTGGCACTATCACCGGTGCAGGCCGCTACCTGAAGGAAAAGAACCCAAACCTGAAGATCGTGGCCGTTGAGCCCAAGGATTCCCCGATCCTCAACGGCGGAAAGCCCGGCCCGCACAAGATCCAGGGACTGGGAGCGAACTTCATCCCCGAGGTGCTCGACACCGAGCTGTACGACGAAGTCCTGGATGCCAGCATCGAGGATTCGGTATCGACCGCTCGCGCGCTGGGCGTCAAGGAAGGCATCCTCGGCGGCATCTCCGCTGGCGCAGCCGTTTGGGGTGCGGTACAGATCGCCGCGCGTGAAGAGAACGCCGGCAAGCAGATCGTTGCGATCATCCCGGACTTCGGTGAGCGCTACATCTCCACCCTGCTCTTCGACGACATCCGCGGCTAAGTCAATTTGCAGAAGCAGAATAAATCGGCGCGAGCCACTGTTGGGTCTATAGAGAGACCTGTATCGGTGCAACTCGCGCCGATTTGCTGTGTGACATCTGCGGATTGTCCCCGAGCGAACCGCAACCCCTAAGGTAGTATTCATGAGTTTTTTCTCCCGCCTGCGTGAGGATTTGGCCAACGCACGCCAGCACGATCCGGCAGCGCGAAGCGATCCGGAAAACTTCTTCGTGTATTCCGGACTGCACGCGATCTGGCTGCACCGGTTGGCCCACAAGATGTGGCAGAACCCCTCGCTGAAGTGGCCAGCGCGTTTGCTATCCCAGGCGAACCGCGCCCTGACCGGGATCGAGATCCATCCCGGCGCGACCATTGGGCGCCGCTTCTTCATCGACCACGGCATGGGCATCGTCATTGGCGAGACTGCCGAAATCGGCGATGACGTCATGCTGTACCACGGGGTGACCCTCGGCGGCCGTTCACTGGCCAAGGTCAAGCGCCACCCGACCATCGGTGACCGCGTGGTCATCGGTGCCGGAGCCAAGGTGCTCGGCCCGATCGTCATCGGCGCGGATTCCGCCATCGGTGCGAACGCCGTGGTCGTCAAGGATGCTCCGGAAGGCTCGATCGTCACCGGAATCCCCGCACAGAACCGTCCGCGCAGGCCTGAAGAACGCAAGCCTGCTGTAGACCCGGCCGAGTACATCGACCCGGCCATGTGGATCTAGTACTACCGCTGCTGCCACTGCGGCAAAGCAAACCCGCCCAGCACACGGACCGGCCACGGTCCGCCTGCTGGGCGGGTTTTCGCTTTCGCCCCGATCCTTGCGGGCAAAGCAAAACATCGATGCCCGGTACCACTGCGAGTCTGGTACCGGGCATCGATGCCTATGCGAGTGATGGAAGCCGTTTAGGCCAGCTTGTGGTCCGCAGCTTCGGTGCCATCGGCCAGCTCTACGACCTCGTCCTCAGGATCCTGGGGCTGGGCGCCGAGCTTGCCACGGGTCAGCTTGTGCATGATCATGGCCAGCGCGCCGTCACCGGTCACGTTGGTTGCGGTGCCGAAGCTATCCAGGGCAATGTAGGCTGCGAACATCAGGCCGACTTCGACCTCGCCGAAGCCCAGCATCTGGGCGAGCAGGCCAGCAGCGGCCGCAATAGCGCCACCAGGCACGCCGGGAGCTGCAACCATCATGACGCCGAGCATCAGGATGAACGGGAAGTAGGCGCCGAAGGAAACGTCGCCACCGGTCAGCAGGAGCACGGCGATGGAGAAGCAGGTGATCTTGACCATCGAGCCCGACAGGTGGATGGTGGCGCACAGCGGGATGACGAAACCGGCGACCGCATCGGAAACACCGTTCTTCTTCGCAGATTCCAAGGTCACTGGAATGGTTGCGGCCGAGGAGGAGGTACCCAATGCGGTGAAGTAGGCATTGCGCATGCCCCACAGGGCGGCCAGCGGGTTGCGCTTGTTCATCGCGCCAGCGATGGAGTACTGCACCAGCAGGACAACCAGGGTGAGCACGAAGGAGACCACGGCAACGAAGAGGAACTTCTGCACTACGGTGACGGCGTCACCGGCAGCGGACAGATCCAGGAAGATGCCGAAGATGAACAGCGGCAATGCGGGAACAACCACACGGCGGATAACCATCTCGATGATGTTGCGGAACTCCACTGCCCCGCGGAAGAGGACGGTGGAACGGAAGGCGGTCAGGCCCAAGCCCAGCATGAATGCCAGGACCAGCGCGGTCATGACGCCCATCAGCGGTTCCAGCACGATCTCTGTTGCCGATTCGCCTGCGCTGCCGACCAGGGAGAAGTACGGCTCAAAGCCGGATCCTTCGCCTCCGCCAACTTCCTCGACGCCACCGCCGGAAAGCGACTTGGTGAATAGCCAACGGCTCACGAAGTATGCGAGCAGGCCCGCGCACAGGGTGGAGGCGTAGGCGATGGCTGCGGTGATGCCCAACCACTTGCCGGCGCCTTTGCCGAGCTCAGCGATAGCGGGTGCCACCAAACCGAAGATGATCAAAGGCACGACGAAGCCAAGGAATCCGGAGAAGATCGAGTTGTAGGTCAGGAATACGCTTCCCAACCAGACCGGCATGACCGGGCCAAGCAGAATACCCAGCAGAATGGCGACGACCACCCAGCCAAGCAGTGGGATAGATTTCAGCAGCTTCATGAATGTCCTTTAAACGGTTCGGGCTCGGAGCGCACTGTTGGACGGGCCACAAGTGTGTCGTGGCGCACGCCTCAATCATGATAGACGTAATTTTTGTTACACCGAAATCCTGTGAATGGATTGAGTGTTACGAGAATACGCCCTTCTGCCGAATAATCTCTACCGTAAATCGCAACACGCTCAATCAGGTTCGATCCCTGGTGCGGAGGGGGTTCGGGAGCTGAATATTCGTCGATTAAACGGCAGCAGGGCGGATCTGCCCCATTAAGCAGTCCCGCCCCACCTTGGATTCATTGATTATTCGAAGTTCGCTTCAACCACGCCTTGTTCGTGGCCCTGGCCAACCACCTGGCTTTGCACGCGCAGGTTGAGCACGGATCCGTCATCGGCATTTTCATAGCTCACGAAGACCGAACCGGCTCCGGCATCGCTGCCAGTTTGCGACCAGTTCGGTCCGCCCGCCGCCGAATGCCCGGTGAGCAAGGCGACCACCTGATCGGTGGCCAGCTGTTTCATCTGCGCTTCATTTCCATTGCCCCAAGCGACGACCAGGGCATCTGCGTACTCGGTAGCGCTCGATGGGAGCTTGCCCAGCTCTTGGCCTCCGACAGTTCCGGATTGCTCCGACTCCCCGGCATCCCCGGGAGAGGATGCCGTTGGCGATGCGGACTGCGTTGGGGTGGCTTCAGGAGTTGACGGCTCCTGGCTTGCGGTGCCACCTGCAGTGCCGCCGCAACCGGCGAGCGCAAGGCACCCGGCCAGCGCCGCCACCGAACTGAGCTTGAGTAGTTTCCTAGGTGCGTCCGGCATGGATTTCTCCGCTCTCGCAGGGGGTCGCTGATTCCTTGTGGGTTCGATACTCCACCGGAATCGGCAGCGTTTGCAAGTCCGCTATCCTACGGCAGGTGTCGGTTGGAGCATTTCTCAGTAGGCTTGGGGCATGAGCCAGCACCCTGCCGATAGCCATGACACCATTCGAGTACGCCAAGCCCGGGAAAACAACTTGCGAGGTGTTGACGTCGATATTCCAAAACGGCGCATTACCGCGTTTACCGGTGTTTCCGGTTCGGGCAAGTCCTCCCTGGTGTTCGGCACGATTGCTGCAGAGTCCCAGCGCCTGATCAATGAAACGTATACGACCTTCATCCAGAGCTTCATGCCCTCGATGCCCCGGCCTGATGTAGAAGTGCTGGAAAATCTCTCCACGGCCATCGTGGTCGACCAGGAACGCATGGGCGCTAATTCGCGTTCTACCGTGGGCACGGCGACCGACGCCTACTCGCTCTTGCGCGTTCTGTTTTCGCGTTATTCCACTCCGAGCGCCGGCGGCGCTGGCGCGTACTCGTTTAATCTCGGCCAGGGCGCGTGCCCTGTCTGCGAGGGTTTCGGCACCGAGGCGAGCATCGACCTTGATGAGCTGCTGGATTGGGACAAGTCGCTGAACGAGGGGGCCATCAAGGCGCCGAACTTTGCCCCGGATTCATGGCTGTGGCAGACGCTGACTGCCGGCACGCAAGCAGATCTGGACATGAAGCTCAGGGTCATGCCCAGTGCCATGCTTGACCGCTTGCTCTACGAAGAAGCAGGCAAGGTCAAGCTCAATGGGGCCAACATGAGCTACTCCGGTTTGGTCACGCGCATCAAGTCCAACTACATCCATTCGGGCAGGGAGATCAAGCAAGCCCATATTCGTGCCTGGATCGAACGCATCTCCACGACCGCACCGTGCTCTGCCTGCGCCGGATCACGGCTCGGCCAGGCCGCTCGTGATTCGAAGATCAATTCCTTGGGAATCGCGGACATGACTGCACTGCAGGTTTCCGAACTGCTCGAAATCCTCGAGAAGATCCAGATCCCGGATGCAGCGCCATTGACCACCAATTTGAAGGCAGTGCTCAAATCCATGGTGGATTTGGGGTTGGGATACCTGTCCCTCGACCGTCCGGCGGGGACCCTTTCGGGCGGCGAAGCCCAGCGCGTGAAGATGATCCGGCATCTTGGATCAGCACTCAGTGATGTCACGTATGTCTTCGACGAGCCCACCGTTGGATTGCATCCCCATGACATCCAGCGGATGAACGGGCTGCTGGCTGGCCTTCGGGACAAGGGCAATACCGTGCTGGTGGTGGAGCACAAACCCGAGGTCATCGGCATCGCAGACCACGTGATCGACTTGGGCCCGGGCGCTGGTACCCATGGCGGCACCATTTGCTACAGCGGTCCAGTGGACGGCCTGCTGTCCAGCGATACGCTGACCGGAAAGCACTTCACCACGCGTGCTGCGCTCAATGCGAACCCGCGCGAGGCACAGGGGTCCATGCAAGTGCGCAGTGCCTCCCTGCACAACCTGAAGAATGTTTCCGTGGATATCCCTACCGGCGTGATGTGCGCAATCACCGGTGTCGCCGGTTCCGGCAAATCCACGCTGATCCATTCGACAATCGCCAAACGTGATGACGTGGCGGTGGTGGACCAAACCGCCATCCGAGGCTCCCGGCGTTCGAACCCGGCCACCTATACCGGGATCATGGATCCGATCCGTGCGGCGTTTGCTAAAGCCAACGGCGTGAAGCCTGCCCTGTTCAGCGCCAATTCGGCCGGAGCATGCCCGGGGTGCAGCGGTGTCGGATACACCTATACGGACTTGGCATCCATGGCCGGAGTGGCCTTGCCTTGCGAGCAGTGCGGCGGCAAGCGATTCACCGCTGATGTGCTGGAATACACCCTGGATGGGTTGAACATTGCCGAAGTCCTGGACTTGAGCATGGAAGAAGCGCTTGAGCAGCTCAAAGTACCCAAGGCGAAGGCCGCGCTCGAACGCCTGAACCAGGTGGGTCTGGGATACCTGAAACTGGGACAGCGGCTGAACACGCTTTCTGGCGGCGAACGGCAGCGAATCAAGCTGGCTATCCATTTGGGCCAGGGCGCCGGTACCTACATCCTGGACGAGCCAACCACAGGATTGCACATGGCTGACGTGCAGAACCTGCTGCGCCTGCTCGACGAGATGGTCGATGAAGGCAATACCGTCGTGGTCATCGAGCATCATCTGGCGGTGGTAGCCCACTGCGACTGGGTCATTGACTTGGGTCCCGGGGCAGGGCACGAGGGAGGAAGCATTGTCTTCGAAGGGACCCCGGCCGACCTTGCCGTCTCCGGCACGCTGACCGGAGTTCATCTGTCCGACTACATCAAGGGATAGGAATGGCACAGAAGCTCAGGAAACCGCTGCCTGCCGACGCGCAGGAGCTTGCCAGGTTGCATGTCGAATGCTGGAAAGAAACCTACACGCAGCTGCTGCCAGATGGTTTCTTCGACCCTGCCCACAGTGAGCAGCGGCTGCGCATGTCGGACAGGGTTCTGGAGGACCCGAATCCGCTCTTCAGGATTTCGGTGGCGGAAAATGAGGACGGGAAGCTTGTCGGATTCGCGTTCTCTGCATCACCCATGGGGAATACCGACGGGATACCGGAGAACGTCTCTCGCCAGCTGTAGAACCTGTATGTGCTGGAAGACTTCCATGGCGACGAAACAGGGCAGGCGCTGCTGGATGCAGTCCTTGGCGATGAGCCGGCCGTGCTGTGGGTGGCGGCCCAGAATCCGCGTGCCATCCGATTCTACGAACGCAACGGATTCGCCTTCGACGGCGTGAGCGAGGACGACCCGGCTGCTCCGAAAATTACCGACGCAAGAATGATCAGGTAGCTAGCAAGCGGACAGAATCCCGACGATGTCCGGGTCGCTCCCACGACCCAGTTTCGCGTCGATTTTCAGCACCAGCTGAGCCTGGCGAATCAGTGTGCCGTATTCGGGGCCAGGATCGGGGGTCGCGCGGATTCCCGTGGCGCTGAGTTGGCGCGATTTGTCCATGGCCAGCTCCTTGAGCACATCACGGATCAAGGCCAAATCCTCTGGCTGCACCGCCCAGCTATCCCTATGGCCACGAAGCCAGGATTTGCGCCGCGCCCCCTCCAAGCCTTCGGGCAGCTCGCCGACGCCTTGCAGGTGGTCGAGCATCGAGGTACCGACGTTCCGCTCGGTGATGTCTTGGGACAGGCACCGGTCGATGGCGTATTGGACACGCAGCCACCATTGCCCGGCGGTATCCAGTTTCGAGCGCAGCCGCAGTGTCCGCAAGGCCAGAACAACGCCTACGGCCGCGATGAGTACTGTCAAAAGCGGGACGAGCGAGAGCAGGATCCCCAGCCCCGCGCCCCAGCTACCACCATAACCGTTCATGCTCCGATCCTAGCCCTTGAATCGGGGGTCGGACCGGAGCAATCCTCGGGTTGGCAGAACTAGATGCGCACCAGCATCTTGCCGGTGTTCGCACCGCGCATCATGCCAAGGAAGGCATCCACGGTATTCTCGATGCCATCAACGATCGTCTCGTCGTAGGCGATCTTGCCTTCGGAGAACCACTTGCCCATGCGCTCGCCGAACTCCGGGGCGAGGTCAAGGTAGCTGGAGAGGGTGAATCCCTGAAGTTTCAGGCCGCGGGTGATCAAGTTGGCCATGTTCTGCGGGCCAGGAGTCGACTCGGTGGTGTTGTAGCTGGCGATAGCGCCGCACAGGGCAGCACGACCGCCATCGTTGAACGCTGCCAGGGCGGCTTCGAGGTGGTCCCCGCCCACGTTGTCGAAGAAGACATCGATGCCTTCCGGGGCTGCGGCGGCCAGCTGCCCACGGACATCGCCATCCTTGTAGTTGAAGGCGGCATCGTAGCCGTACTTGCTGGTCAGCAGTTCAACCTTCTCTGCACTGCCGGCCGAGCCGATGACGCGCTTGGCACCCATGAGCTTGGCGATCTGCCCGGCAGCCGTGCCCACGGCACCTGCAGCGCCGGAGACGAAGACGGTCTCGCCCTCGGCAAGATTGGCGACTGCGCTCAGGCCTACATAGGCGGTCAAGCCGGTCATTCCCAAGATGTGCAGGCGCAGCGACGAGGAAACGCCGGGCAGATCAGGTGCCTGCTTGAAGTTCGCAGAGTCAGCCTGCACGGTGTCAGACCAGCCCAGCTGATGCTGGACCAGGGTACCTGCCGGGAACGCTTCGTCCGCGGTCTCGATGACACGGCCAATTGCGCCTCCGAGGATCTGCTCGCCAATCTTGAATGGCGGGATGTAGGAACGGGTGTCATTCATGCGTCCGCGCATGTACGGGTCCACGGAAATGAACTCGTTGCGCACCCGGATTTCACCGGTCTTCAGCTCCGGCAGCTCAACGGTCTGGACGGTGAAGTTCTCCTGCGTTGGCCAACCGGACGGACGGGAGGCGAGCAGGATCTGCGTGCTGGTTGCTTCAGTCATGGTTACCAGTTCTTTCAATTCTCGGTGATATTGGAAACTCTCGGTGTCGTTCTAGTTGCCCAGCGCCAGGCCGAGGACCAGCAGCACAACTGACAGCAGCGGGAACATCCCCTGCTTGACGGCCAGCTTGGCTTTGCCCGGGCTTCCCAGTGCCAGCACCAACGCAGCGGCCAGCATGGAGCCGGCTCCGGCGAAGACCAACGTGGCACCCGCAGCCAAGTGGCCCATGCCCAGGGCAATCACCCCGGCAAGTGCGGCAACTGCCAAGAAGAGGTTGTAGAACCCCTGATTGAAGGCCATTTCGCGCGTTGCTTCTGCTTCAGCCTCGCTGGTCTTGAACAAGGCGCGGGTTTTTCCAGTGGTCCAGGTGATGGACTCCATCGAGAAGATGTAGATGTGGAGCAGGGCAGCGGCGGTTGCGAAGATCTGCGCGGCGATGATCATGGCTTGTCCTTGGTGTTGGGAAGGCAACTATTCTGTAACGACCATTTCAATATATACTGGAATGGTCGTTACGAAAAGAGGAGGTGGGTGTGATGGCGCGTACATCTGCATTCGACAAGGAAACGGCTATCCAGAACGCCCGCTCGGCGTTCTGGTCCAAGGGCTTCGAGGCCACGTCCATTCCCGAACTTGAAAATGCCACCGGCCTGAGCCGTTCAAGCATCTACAACTCCTTCGGCTCCAAGCGCGGCCTGTTCGACGCAGTGGTAGACAGCTACTTGAACGAAATTGTGCGCCCACGGTTGCGTCCGCTGCTCCAGGACCCAGTACCTTCACAGGCATTGAGAGACTATCTGCGTGGGCTTGCTGCCGTTTTCGCGAAGCCAGAGTCCCTGCCTGCAGCCCATGGGTGCCTGCTGATCAACACCGCCAGCGCACCGATCGCAGCAGAGAACGAAATCGCCGCCATCATTTCCGCGTACCGGGAAGAACTTGATGAAGCCATGGGCCGCGGCTTGCGTGCCATTCGCCCGGATCTTTCAGTTGAACGCCATGCCCTGCTGAGCGACACCATCACCGGTCTGGTAGTAGCGGCTTTCACTCTGGTGCGCATCTCCCCCAGCGAAGCTGTTCGCTTGTTGCAATGCGCCGAGAATTTGCTAGATGACTAGGACCGGTTTGCTGCCCCTATTCCTTTCCGGGCTTATGCCGCAAGCCCGGGGCACCTTTTCCCGGATTGCTTCTAGCCAGGCACTGATCCACGGATCAATTCAGTGATTGCACCGCAGAGGGCTGCCGGCTCGCTGCGCGGGTGCCCTGCCGCCTACTGCCAGCGGCAGTTCGTTCTGCATTCAGCGAGTTTTCTGCCGCGTGCTGGATACGGGAACCCCTGCTTTTCATCCGATTAAATAGTCCGGCTCCTGCGCTTCGACGGCCGCAGCCAATCACCGGCGCATGCGTGGCAGATCAGTTCGCACGCAGCAGGCATTAATCGTCACGCTTGCCGCAGAAAATCCAACTGCTTTTGGCTGCTGCGCCGATTTTCCGCACCGCTGGGATCCGTACTCCCCTGAGCGCATGGCACTGGCCGGGACCTGCCTCTGTCCCACCCAGCATTCGGCTGAGCATGCCCCACGGCTGCCAGTTCCAGCGAAGCGGGACAGCGCGCAGAAGGGCTCAAATGGCAGAAGCCCACCAGTTCAATCGAATTGAACTGGTGGGCTTCGGATCAGCCAGCAGCTGCTAGCGTCGAATCACTCCGCTTAGTGGGTGTCCTCGGCAGCGATTTCGGTACGGTCACCGCTCCACTGCGTGTGGAAGGTGCCTTCCTTGTCGGTGCGGCGGTAGGTGTGCGCACCGAAGTAGTCGCGCAGGCCCTGGGTCAGGGCTGCTGGCAGACGGTCGCGGCGCAGGCCATCGTAGTAAGCCAGCGACGAGGAGAACACTGGTGCAGGGATGCCCAGCTGGACAGCAACGGAAACCACGCGGCGCCATGCTGGAACTGCCTTGTTGATGGCTTCAGCGAATGCCGGAGCGAACAGCAGGTTCGAAGGCTTCTCGCCTGCCGAGTAGGCAGCGGTGATGTCCTTGAGCAGGGCTGCGCGGATGATGCAGCCTTCACGCCACAGGCCAGCGATCTCGTCGAGCTTCAGGTCCCAGTTGTATTCGCCGGCAGCCGAAGTGAGCATGTCGAGGCCCTGCGCGTAGGAGACGAGCTTCGAAGCGAACAGTGCCTGGCGCACATCCTCGACGAAGTTCTCCGGCAAGGTGACCTCGGCAGTTTCGCCGGTCAGCACCTTCTGGCCCACGGCGCGGATATCGCGCTGCGAGGAAAGGGAACGGGCGAAGACCGACTCGGCGATGGCCGAAACAGGCGAGCCCATATCCAGGCCGGACTGCACGGTCCAGCGGCCGGTGCCCTTCTGGCCTGCGGAGTCCTGGATGACGTCGACCAGCGGCTTGCCGGTGGAGGCATCGACGTGGCCGAGCACTTCAGCGGTGATCTCGATCAGGAAGCTGGACAGTTCGCCCTGGTTCCATTCGTTGAAGATCTCCGACTGCTTGGCTGGCTCGATGCCGGCGGCGCTGCGCATCAGATCGTAGGCTTCGCCGATGACCTGCATGTCGGCGTATTCGATGCCGTTGTGGACCATCTTCACGAAGTGGCCTGCACCGTCGGTGGAGATCCAAGCGCAGCACGGTGCGCCGTCGTCGGCCTTGGCGGAGATCTTCTCCAGCATCGGGCCCAGCGACTTGTAGGATTCAGCGGAACCGCCGGGCATGATCGATGGGCCGAGCAGTGCGCCCTCTTCGCCACCGGAAACGCCGATGCCCACGAAGTGCAGGCCCTTTTCAGCCAGGGCAGCTTCGCGGCGGCGGGTGTCGGTGTAGTGCGAGTTGCCGGCGTCGATGACCACGTCGCCCTCTTCGAGCAGCGGCACCAGCTGGTCGATGACCGAGTCCACTGGACCGCCGGCCTTGACCATGATCAGCACGCGGCGCGGGGTTTCGAGGTTTGCTACCAGCTCTTCCAGGCTTTCGGTGCGAATGAAATCGCCCTCATCGCCATGAGCTTCCAGCAGCGCGTCGGTCTTGCCGACCGAGCGGTTGTGCAGGGCGACGGTGTATCCGTTGCGAGCGAAGTTACGGGCAAGGTTTGCGCCCATGACGGCCAGACCTGTGACACCAATCTGTGCAGGCATAAAAATAAGTCTCCATCGATTACGGGGAGTTGAACCGCCAAGCAGAGACCGGATGAGTCACGATCCCTGTTCACGGCCACGTGACCTTTCCATCCTACAAGGGCGACGCCCGTGTTTTACAGAGGATCGCGTAAATTAAAGCATATTTATTTCGCGGATCGACTCGCCATAGTCCGATTTGGCGCAAGTCATTGGCTAAACTGACCCCATGGCAACTAGTCTGCACGCTCATGTGGTTGAGCACCTCGGCTCTCGCATTATCAGCGGGCAAATTCCGCGCGGCTCCATCATCCTCGCCGCCGACCTCGAGCAGAAGCTCCAGGTCTCGCGTTCGGTGATCCGTGAAGCCATCCGCGTTCTGGCCCAATGCGGCCTAGTCACCAGCACTAAGCGCGTGGGCATCCGCGTGCTGGGAGCGGAGCGCTGGAACCCCTACGACGATCATGTCATCCGTTGGCGGCTGGCCAGCGACCAGAAGGGCGCACAGCTGCGCTCGCTGACCGAGCTGCGCATTTCCGTAGAGCCGATGGCCGCGGAACTGGCGGCCGAGTTCGCCCCCGAAGCGATGCGCAAGGAGCTGATGATGCTCTCGGCGCAGATGAACCATTACGGGCGCCAAGGCGATTTGCGACGTTTCCTGGAACTGGATATCCGATTCCACGCTGTGGTGCTGGCCGCCTCCGGCAATGAGATGTTCGCGAACCTCTCCACCCCGATCGGAGCGATTTTGCGCGGCCGCACCGAATTGGGCCTGATGCCTGAACGCCCGCACGAGGAAGCGTTGCTCTGGCACCAGTCGGTCGCCGATGCCATCTCCAATTCGGACTCCGCCAGCGCGCGGAAGAACATGGAAAGCATCATGCGCCGGACGCACAACGAGATCTGCAGCCTCTGGGACGGCGCGCCGCGCTTGTTCGTGGACCCGGCCAAGAGCGCCCAGTAACCCGGCATTTCCTTCTTAAAAGCGAATCCGCCGGGGCAGCGAATGCATCGCTGCCCCGGCGGATTTTTTGTCCTGCTCGCTGCCCCTTTTTAGGCCAGCGCGGTCGCCAGGCCGTAGAGCACCATGACGCAGGCGAAGCCGACCACCGATACCAGCGCCTGGCCAACGGTCCAGACCTTCAAGGTGGTTGGCACATCGATGTCCAGGAAGCGCGAGATCAGCCAGAAGCCCGAGTCGTTGACGTGGCCGGCGAAGACCGAGCCTGCTGCCAGCGCGAGCACCATGGCGGCGACCTGGAATGCGGTCAGCGAGGCATCCGCCAGCACCGCCGGCTGGACAATGGCCGCCGCAGTGGTCAGCGCCACTGTTGCCGAGCCCTGAGCCAGCCGGACGATGGCCGCGATCAGGAAGCCGGCGACGATCAGCGGCATGCCCACCGATTCAAGCGAGGTGGCAATGGCGTTGCCGATGCCGCTGGCACGCAGCACTCCGCCGAACATGCCACCAGCGCCGGTGATCAGGATGATCGAGCAGACCGGGCCCAGCGCGGAGTCCACGATGGTCTCGGTAAGGGTCTTGTCCTTGCCCTTGCGGAAGCCCAGCAGGAAAATGCCCAGCAGCACGGTGATGAGCAGGGCCACCGGAGTTTCACCCAGCAGGCGAAGCCAGCGCACCCAGGAGGCTTCCGGTTCCACAATGCCGGCGGAACCGAGCATATTCAGTCCGGTGTTCATGAAGATCAGCAGCAGCGGGAGCAGCAGCAAGCTGAACACCGTGCCCACGGAAGGAGAGGACTTGAACTCGTCCTTCGTTGCACCGTTGCCCAGTGCCGCATCCAGGATATTCGGTACCGGGATGTTGAACTTCTTGCCAACGAACTTTCCAAAGAGATGGCCGGCAACGAACCAGGTTGGAATCGCGACGACCAGGCCGAGCACCAGCACGAGCCCGACATTGGCTTCCAGCAGGCCGGATGCGGCCACAGGGCCCGGGTGCGGCGGAACGAAGACGTGCATCACCGAGAATGCGGTGGCCGATGGGATGGCGTAGAGCAGCAGCGAGCCGCCCAAGCGGCGGGCCACGGTGAAGATGATCGGCAGCATGACTACCAGCCCGGCATCGAAGAAGATCGGGAAGCCGAAGAGCAGCGAGGCAACTGACAGTGCCAGCGGCGCGCGCTTCTCGCCGAACTTGGAGATCAGCCAGTTGGTCATCACATCGGCGCCGCCACTGGTTTCCAGCATGCGTCCGAGCATTGCGCCAAGGCCGACCAGCAGGGCCACACTGGCCAAGGTGGATCCGAAGCCGCCGGTCAGCGTCGTGATGACCGATTCAGCCGGGATGCCGGAAGCGACCGCGGTCAGCAAGCTGGTGAGCACCAGTGCGAGGAACGCGTGGACGCGGAAGCGGATAATCAGCACCAGCAGCAGCGCTACCGCCGCGACCGCTAGCGTCAGGAGCCCGGGCGTACTTAACGTCCAGTTCAGTTCAAGCTCAGTTGTCATTGTCATCCTTGATCAATGGGAGGCTTATGCCATAGGTGGTCTGTGGATTGCTGTCGGCGCACTGCACTAGGACAGTTTGGCGATCAGCTGTCGAACGATGTCCTCGGGGCTATCGGCAATATCGGCGCTGAGCACCGGCTCGTCCGCATCGGGAGCCTCAAGCGTGGCCAGCTGGCTGTCAAGCAGGCTGGTGGGCATGTACTCATGCGAACGCGCGTTCATCCGGTCCCGTATGAGCGTCGGGACACCGGTGAGGTGGATGAAGATCGTTGCTGGCTCCAAGCTGAGGATGAGATCCCGGTAGCTTCGCTTGAGTGCAGAACAGGCAATAACCAGCGGCGCTTGGTGCCGATTGCTTTCGGCCAGTTTGGCGCCGATCAGCTGCAGCCACGGCTCACGGTCAGCGTCATCCAGAGACTGTCCGCCGGCCATTTTTTCCTTGTTGGCCTTGGGGTGCAGGTTGTCGCCATCAATGAATTCATGATGCAGCCGATCAGCCAGCATCTTTCCGATGGTGGTCTTGCCGCTGCCCGAGACACCCATTACAACAAGGGGCGGGACCTGTTCACTCATCCATTTACTCCGTCGTACGTGAACCTAATATATGACTTATGCTGTAGCCAAAGTCATAAAGTATGATTTAACTAGAGTAGGAGCGGCAGCGGACGCTGTCAACAGGTTGCACCTGGTCCACCGGGAAGATTCTGCAAAACATGTGGCCAGAAGGGGAATTTCCGGATCAATTGGCCCGAGGTTCAAGCATGGCTTGAACCTAGCCTTTGAAAATGCTGAATTTCTTCGAGGTCGTTGTAGAACCCCAGCTCAATGCCATGTACTCTCGGTTTTTAAGTGGATCGAACCCGACCACTGCACAGTCTGACCATTGGAGCGAATCATGGGATTCATTGGATGGATAGTTTTGGGCTTGATTGCCGGAGCGATCGCAAAGGCCATTCTGCCCGGCAAGCAAGGTGGCGGCTGGATCGCTACCCTGATTCTCGGCGTCGTTGGCGCCCTACTCGGAGGCTGGATCGGAAGTGCTATCTTCGGTGAGGGCGTGGATGAGTTCTTCTCGATCTCAAGTTGGCTTCTTGCCATCGGCGGCGCCCTGATCGTCTTGGTCATTTGGGGCTTCATCACCAAACGACGGGCCTAAGGCACCTCCCGAGGGACCATTGTCCTGCGGATCTTGAATTCCCGCCGAGCAGCAGTACCAACTGCTGCTCGGCGGGTTTTTCTCTTGTCTTGGCTACTTCACCCGCAGCAGCTCAGAGCCCACGGCTTCCCTGCGCAATTCGAAAAGCAGAAGGCTCCCCTCCGTGTCCGAGGCTTCCCCAAGTGCGGTATGGAATACCTTGAAGCTCAGTACCGCTGGGCAGTTGCGTGCGAACATCTGGGCCACGGCAGCAGGCCGGGACCGCTGGCCCGGGGCGTCGAAGACCATATCGGTAAATCCTTCGGGAACCCAGCGTGCACCAAGGTTGTCGTCGCCATCCAGGGAAGCTTCCTGCTGCTTTTCCCAGCGTTCAACGATCCGTTCTTCCGAGACATCTTGCGGCGCGTACGCCTCCACGATCTGAATCTCGTATCCGGCCTCCTGCAGCTGAGCTGCCAGCTTCTGCGCTGAATCCTCGGACGCAAGGACCTTGTCAATGACGACATTCAGCCCTTGCTCGAAGCATGCGGCACGCAGGTTCTCGCTGAGCATGGAAGATTCCTCATGCACCAGGCTCGCCATGTCCATCGGGAAGAACTGCTCACCGCGCTGCTCGCGCTCTTTGACTTCCCGAGGCTTGAAGAATCCTTCGTAAGTTCCGTCTTCTTGCGCTTCGCGCATCAGATTCGCCTTGAATTCATCGGCATCGATCACCACATAGTCATCTTCATGACCGCCAAGCAGTTCGCGCAGCAGGCTGCTCTTGCCGGCTCCCGGAGCTCCGGCAAGCACAACAGCTTGGCGCTGCGCTTGGGCGCCGCCCGCTGCCCGCAGTTCCTGGTCGATCAACCGCCGATGCAACTGGTCGCGTTCCCCGATCGCCTTCCACGAGCCCGGGGCCACTTCTTCGAACCAGTCAGGGTTGCGCACGGAGATGAACGGTGAATCATTGGCCAGCACTTCTCCGGGCTCATTGAGTTGAGCAATAGTCTTCAGGTGGTCGGTAATTTCTTGGTCATCTGCCATATTCGAATCCTAATCGGGATTAATCGCGATGACCCCACAGCACGCTGACAGCCGATTATCGTATAGTTCGATGATGGGCCCAGTGCCCGCGCACGACGTTAAGGAGACCCATGGCTACCGCACCGCTACCATCTGCAGGCAAAGGCCGAGCCGGGCGAACCTTCGCGCACATCGGCACCGAGCGTACTCGCTGGCGCGGGCTGATCCATGCCTGGTCCACCCCGGGCATTATCATCATGAGCCTGGTGCTGGTCGTACTGGCCAACGGACGCTTGGCGGAATGGACCACCGCGGTCTTCGCGCTCTGCTCGATCCTGCTCTTTGGCACCTCGGCGCTTTACCATCGTGGCAACTGGACCGACAAGGTCATGGGGCTCTTCCGCCGGGCCGACCATGCGAACATCTTCCTGCTCATTGCCGGCACCTACACTCCGGTAGCAGCATTGACCTTGCCCGGTCCGCAGGCGATCATCGTGCTGTCCGTCATCTGGGCCGGTGCACTGGCCGGCATTGCCATCAAGTCATTCTGGCCCGCGGCACCCCGCTGGGTTGGAGTCAGCCTCTACATCCTGCTCGGGTGGGGCGCATTGATGCAGTTGCCAGCGTTCTGGGCCGCGAACCCCGCGGTGATGATCCTGATTCTCGCTGGCGGCTTGGCCTACACGATCGGCGCGGTTTTCTACGCCACGAAGCGGCCAAATCCGCTGCCGAGCATTTTCGGATTCCACGAGCTCTTCCATGCCTGCACCGTCATGGCCTTCCTGTGCCACTGGACGGCTGTGCTTCTGGTGGCTCTGTAAGGGCGCACCCGCTGGAAAAAGCGATCGCCGCAAGCTCCACGAGGAAGCTTGCGGCGATCTTTGGCTGAATCCCAGGCTGGACTAGCGCTGGCCGTAGCGCTTTCGCACGACCACAAGGCCGATCAGCGAAATCACGGCGATTGCCATGTAGTACAGGCTCGGTGCATCCAGCGACCCGGTCAGGTCCAGCAACCAAGTCAGTACCAGCGGGGCAATTCCGCCCAAAAGGGTCACGCCCACGTTGTAGGCCACCGACAGGCCCGAACCACGGATGGCAGCCGGGAAGAGGTTGGAGAGCAACGCCGGCAGCGGACCGAAGTAGAAGGACATGATCACGCCGAGAACCGCGATCACGATCACCATCACGATCACGCTCGGGTTCGACGTCATCAGCTTGAACAGCGGATAGGCCAGCACGAACGCCGCGACCGCGGCGTAGGTCATCACCCGGGCCGGGCCAATGCGGTCGGCCAGATGGCCCACCAGCGGGACGCCGCACAACGTGATGATGCCCGCCGAGATGCCGCCCAGGAAGGCCGCGTCGGCAGGGATCTTCAGGTTCGTGACGGCGAAGGTCGGCATGTACAGGATCATGTACACCGAAATCGTGGCCACGCCAATGGTAGCCGCCGCGGCCAGCAGGCGGCCGTAGTGCTGGGTGAACAGCGTGCCCAGTGGCGATTTCTCCTTGGCGGCGGAAACGAACTCGTCGGTCTCATCCAGCTTGGCGCGGATATACAGGCCTACCGGCCCGATCAGCAGGCCAACGAAGAACGGCACGCGCCAGCCCCAGCTCTCCAGGGCTTCCTGGCTCAGGCCGGTGGTCAGGAAGTAGCCGAAGGCAGAAGCCAGCAGCATGGATGCACCCTGGCTGGCGACCTGCCACGAAGAGTAGAACGCCTTCTTGTGCGGTGCGGTTTCGATCAGGAATGCAGTGGCCGTGCCGAACTCGCCACCGGCAGAGAAGCCCTGGATCATGCGCGAGAGCAGGATGATCAAGGCACCGGCTACGCCCGCCACCTCGTAGGGCGGCGCCACGGCCATGATCAGCGTACCGAGCATCATCAGGCCCAGCGTGAGCGTCAGCGCGTTCTTGCGTCCCTTGCGGTCGGCGTAGCTGCCCAGCACCATGCCGCCCAGGGGGCGTATCAGGTAGGAAATCGCGAAGGTGGCGAAGGTGAGAATCAGCGCGAACGTGCCGTCCGATTCTGGATAGAACACCTTTGCAATGGTGGTCGCGAAGGTGGCATAGACAATGATGTCGAACCATTCCAGCGCCGCGCCAATGGAACTGGAAATGACCGCCTTGCGGGCTTTGACGATCTGCTCGGGTGTCGCCTTCACCTCTGCGCTCACGAGCTGACCTGCGCAATCAGCGAATCGATGAAGTTCTCGCACGCCACGATCTGCTCCAGCTCGATGTATTCGTCCGGAGCGTGGGCCTGGGCGATATCGCCAGGACCGCACACCACGGTGGGGATGCCGGCCGCGGCGAACAGCCCGGCCTCCGTGCCATAGGTGACCTTTTCATCGGTGGCAATGGCGCCGCAGGCGGCCGCGAAGGACACAATCCCTTCCTCCGCAGCGGTATCCAGTCCCGGAGCGCCCGCCTGCTGGGAGAACTCCACGGAGCAGCTCGGGTTCTGCTCGCGCATCTGGGCTTCCAGCTTGGCCGCTTCTTCGCGCAAGCGCGCGGTCAGCGCCTCGCGGTCCACCACCGCGAGCGAGCGGTACTCGAAGAACACCACCGCCTGCGAGGGAATGGTGTTCACCGCGATACCGCCGTCGAACTTGTTCACGTTCATGGTGGTGGTCGGTTCGATGAATGCTTCATCGCGCGGGCCATGGTTGCGCAGCTCGGCCGAAACCTCCTCGACGAAATTCGCGAAGCGCAGCGCATAGGAAATTGCGTTGACCCCCTCGGAAGGCAGCGAGGAGTGCGCTGCGACGCCGTTGAATTCGGCGCGGAAAACGTTCATCGACTTGTGGCCGCGGATCGCCCGCATGCTCGATGGCTCCCCCACGAAGCATCCGCGAGGCGCCAGCTTCTCGTCAACAATTCTCTGCACCAGCGACACCGCGCCGACGCAGCCGACTTCTTCGTCATAGGACAGCGCCAGATGGATTGGTTCGGCAAGTTCTGCGCCGGTGAACTGGTCCAGCTTGGCCAGGATCACCCCGAGGAAGCCCTTCATGTCGCAGGTGCCGCGGCCATAGAGCTTGTCTGCGCGCACCTGGGCGTCGAATGGATCGCTGCTCCATTTCTGCCCGTCCACTGGCACCACGTCGGTGTGCCCGGAAAGCACAATGCCGCCGGTGCGGGTTCCATCGGCGGCGGGGATGGTGGCCAGCAGGTTGGCCTTGGTGCCCTCTTCGTTGTGGATCAGCTGGGAGCTGATGCCATAGGCGTCCAGCTTCTTCACGACATTCCCGATCAGCGCAAGGTTGCTGTCGCGGCTAGTGGTGTCCACGGCGATGAGCTCGTGGATTTCTTTCATGCTTGCTTCGCTGGGCGCGGGCATTTCAGCTCCTGGTTCTAGGCGATGATGCTATGGATTCATGTTTCCATATTGCTCCCGCACCACCTAGAAGATGTCAAAGAATGGCCTCTGGCTAGTTGGGAATAACACCGGCACCACGCAGATAGTGCATGATCGCGTTCACGAAGGCCTCTTGCTGGTCCACGGGCCTTGCCGCTTGGCCCAGCGCGGCCGACAGGTGGGGGTAGCGGCCTGTTTCCAGCTGGGCGAACAGCGCCGCCGGGTCTTCGGGCCGCTGCTGGCTTTGCTCATTGAGCGCGAATGCTGCGGTGATGGCGTTGAGCATCGCCAGGCAATGCAGCTTGGCCCCTGCCTCCAGCCCGCTGCCTTCCAGGGCCGCTAATCCACGTTCCAGGTAGGCCAAGGCGTTCGGCCCCATGGACGCCTTGCCCATGGCCAGCGAGGGCACCCAGGGATGCCTGCGCATGATCTGCAGGCCCTGGGTGGCCAGGCCGAGCAGCTGCTGGGCAGCCGAACCGGCCAGCGATTCCAGTTCATATTCGGCGCTGATCTGCTCAACCATAAGGCCGGTGAGCTCCTCATGGGACTCAACGTAACGGTACAGGGAGGCGGCTCCTGCTCCGATCTTTGCAGCTACGGCTCTGATGGATACCGCTCCCATGCCTTCTTCATCGGCCAGCGCGATCGCCGCCTGGGCGATCTTGGCCCGGGAGTGCCGGGGCCTGGGCCCGGTGCGAGGCTGGTTGCCGGTCATCGCCCGTCCTTTCCCGCAGGGCGCGTCACGCGCCGTGCTCTGGCTGTATAGTTAACCGCGAACACTGTTCGCATTTAACTCTACAGGAGGAACCATGCGCTTGCTGATGATCGCACCGGGAACACGAGGCGATGTCGCGCCGATGGCCGGCCTCGGCCAGAAGCTGGCGCTCCATGGTTTCGATGTATCCATTGCGGCAAACCCGGCATACAAGGACCTTGCCGTTTCCGCAGGCTGCCGATTCCGGGAGCTCCCCGGCGACATGGGCGCCTTGGTCAAGCCGGCAGCTCCGGGCGCTAAGGCCAGCCCCAAGGATCTGCGCCGGTACCTCCGGGAGCTCCGGGACTATTTCGAACTGGCAGCTACCGGAACGATGGCCGCAGCCGAGCGAGGTGCCGATATCATCATGACCAATGCGGTAGCACCCTATGCCTACGACGTGGCCGAGGCCATGGGCATCCCCGCGATCGGCGCGCACCTGCAACCCATTGAACCCAGTGCAGCGTACTCGCCCATGGCTTTGGGTGCATCGCGCAGCTTCGGGCCTCTGGGCAACAAGCTGCTCGGCCAGCTCTTCGCCGCTTCCAAGGCGCCCTACGACCTCCCAGCAAAGCGGGTACGCGAATCCCTGGGATTGCCCGCACGCAGCCGTGCCGCCTCCGAACGCCTTCGCCGCCAGCACCGGAGCCCCATTCTCCACGGCTTCAGTTCAGTTATCGTTCCACGGTCCGCTGATTGGCATGAGGGGATCGTCAATTGCGGGTACTGGTGGCCGCCAGCCGATCCGGCATGGACACCGCCGCAGAGGCTGCTCGACTTCATCGACGAGGGGCCGGCGCCAGTCTTCATTGGCTTCGGCAGCACGCAGGCGCTGGAACCGGACTTCATCACGGATGTTGCCCGGCGCACCGGAAGACGGACTATCGTGCAAGGGGAACCGGAAATCGACGAACCCGGCATCCTGGGCATCGGCGCGGTACCCCACCACTGGCTGTTTCCGCAGATGGCGGCCGTCGTGCACCATGCAGGGGCCGGCACCACGGCCGCTGGCCTGCGGGCAGGCGTCCCCGCAGTTCCGGTTCCGGTCTTCACCGACCAGCCGTTCTGGGCCCAGCGCATCCACCGGCTCGGCGCGGCTGCCGAGCCCATTGCCTACAAGCACTTGACTGCGCAGCGGCTCGCGTCCTCGATTACCGGAGTCCTGGCCAATGAGGACTTGGCCGATGGCGCCCGGCGAATTGCCCGGCAGCTGGCAGCCGAAACGGACAGCTCGATTCCAGTGATAAGGATCCTCGAACAGCTGGGCGCCAGGCACCGGCCCAGCTAGCCTGGCCGGGACCGGTAGAATTGGAACTCCAGCCCCTCGCAACAGAACAGCTCATGCGCGGTTGCCATGCGCTTGAGCAACGCTGATCGACAGGGCTATCCCATCGCTTCCCATTCCGCCACCGCCCCTGTGACCGTTTCCTGGGACCACGAAGGAACCAGCACCACAGCCATCTGGCTGTCCGCCAATTCCCGCCGGGCACCAGCACACATCGTGGTGGCCGATGACCGCTTGAGCGCGGATGCGGCCATGCGCCACGCGGCCCGCGGCACGGCCATGCTGTGGACCGGCGACTTCCACAACGCCAAGCAGCTGCTTGCCGCCATGGACCGGCGCATGGCGGCCGCCAACGCGGCCAAGGCCAGCAGCGCGAAGGCCAAGAAAAAGGTCCTGGATGATGCGCAGAAGTTCTACGCCATCCGGCAGGCCCGGGCCCAGCGTTCACGGATGCTGTCGCTGATCCTGGTTCCCTTGGATTTCCAGGCCGAGGACGGCCTGGCCGTCCTGGACTTGCCCCGGGCGCCGATCGTCGGTCCGGCGGTGGCATTCGGCTACGAGCAGGCCGCGGACCTGGCTGGACACCGGGCTGTGGCCAGCCTGCAGGAACTAGCTGGCATGCTCAGTGCCCACCAGTGGTTCCTGAAGGGTGTGGACGTTCCGGCCCTGGGAGCGAAAATCCACCCGGCCTACGGGACGTTCATGCCCACCCGCCAGGAATATGTGGATCTGGTGGCGGTGGCTCCGCTGGAGGATCGCTCGCTGGCTTTCGACATCGGCACCGGAACCGGAGTGCTCTCGGCAGTGCTGGCCCGCCGCGGAGTCAAGCAGGTCATCGGAACCGACATTCACCAGCGCGCGGTGGACTGCGCCAACGACAACTTCGCGCGCTTGGGCATTTCCGGCGCCGCTCGTACGCAACTGACCAGCATGTTCCCCGAGGGCCGGGCCCCGCTGGTCGTGTGCAATCCCCCGTGGCTTCCGGGCAGCGCGCCGAGCACCCTGGATGCGGCCATCTACGATCCCGAGAGCAAGATGCTGATGCAGTTCCTGCGCGGATTGCCCGGTCACCTGACCGAGAGCGGCGAAGGATGGCTGATCATCTCGGATCTCGCCGAGCTGCTGGGCTTGCGTACCCGCGCGCTGCTGCTGGAGGCCATCGAGGCGGCAGGCCTGGAAGTCATCGACAAGATCGACACCGCGCCAAGGCACCACCGCGCACAGGATGCCCAGGACGTGCTGCATGCGGCCCGTTCGAAGGAAGTCACTTCATTGTGGAGGCTCAAGGCCAAGTAGCCCCGAGTGCGTTCCATGCAGAAACGGCAAAGGTGCCCGCGGAATTCGCGGGCACCTTTGCCGTTTAAGCTCCTGCGTGCCTGTTGCTACTTGTCCAGGCCGTCGCGTACGTCCTTGGCCGCATCCTTGACTGACTCGCCGGCCTGTTTGGCTTTCGCAGCGGCTTGGTCCTTAACGCCTTCAGCCTGCAGGCGTTCATTGCCGGTCGCATCGCCTACGGATTTCTTGGCCTTGCCCGAAACTTCTTGCGCCTTATTCTGGATCTTATCGCCTAGGCCCATTGGAAAATCTCCTTCTGCAGTTGATTCGACAGCGTACCTTCTCCAGCCTAATGGGCCGCGCAGATGATTCACCTGTCCCGGGCCTCTGCATTAGCTGGCAGATTTTCCCGGTTCCTCCCCGGCTGCGCAATTGCGTGTATCCTTGCACGTTCGTCCGGCGATCACACCGCATCCAGCAGTGCGCGAAGCTGTTCCTTGTACTCTTCGAAGGCGGTTCGCCCAGCGCGGGTCAAGGCAATGTAGGTCACTGGGCTGCGCCCCTCCAGGATCTTGTCCACCTTCACGTAGTCACCGTCTTCCAGCTTGCGCAAATGCGTGGCCAGATTACCCGAGGTCATCGACAGCAGGCCCTGCAGCTTGGGAAACGAGATGCTGTCCCCGGCCCGCAAGGTGTCCAGGACCGTGACGGTCCTCAGCCGTGCCTGGGCGTGGATCAGCGGGTCAAGCTCCTGCATGCCCACCCCGGATCAAGGCTCCTGAGACCAGTTCCGGCTTGCTGCCGTGCAGCAGGCCCAGCACGATGAATCCCAGCCCGCCAACTGCACCGGCCAAGAGGTTATGCGGTGCCGGCGCGGCCAGTGAGAGCAGGGCAATAGCCAGGATCCAGGACCCGAAGACCAGCTGGGCCCGGTCGTTGAAGAGCACCGAGCCGGCAACCACGAGCACGCCGATCACCAGGCACAGGCCGGTGAGGGCAAAAGTCGCCATGCCCATTGAGCTCAGCCCCTCGGCATGCAGCCGCCAACCGAGCAAGGCGGTGATGATCATGCCCAGACTGAAAGTGCTGCCGTAGATCGCCCCTTGCGCCATCGGCGGCCCTTTGGTCCCAGACCCGCGCTTGGCCGAATGCACGGCGGAAATCACGATCACAATGAGGAATGAGGCAACTGCGGTGCCGATGCCAACTGCTGGCGGCAGCAGCCGCGCAGACTCGCACCCCGCGGTTTCCTGACCACGGCAGAAGCCGCAGGCCAGGGCCCTTCAAGAGCGATTGCACGTCGCATGGAAGCGAAGTGGATTTTTCCTGCAGCGCTCGGTTTGCGCTTGGCGCTATTTGCGCCCGAGCACGGCCACCAGGAAATCGGCGGCAGGCAAATGGAAGTTCCAGGTCGAATAGCGTTGCTGCAGTGCCAGCCCCGCCTCCAAAGCGTCGGCCTCGAAGTCATCGAACCCGTAGCCGCGTCCCGAGCCGAAGCCGATGATCATGCGCCCGTCTGCCGCCAGATGCCCGCGCAGTTGCTGCAGCGCCGGGCGGCGTTCGGACTCGGAGAGGAAGGTGACGACATTGCCGGCAGAAACTATCAGGTCGAATTCCTGGTTCTCCCCCGCTGCGTCAGCGATGGTGAAGTCAGCCAGATTGCCGACCTGCCATTGGGCTTTGGGGTAATCTGCCCGGGCAACATCGATTAAATGCGGGTCGAGGTCCACGCCAACCACTTGGTGCCCTTGCTCGGAAAGCCAGCCGCCGATCCGCCCGGTCCCGCATCCGGCATCCAGAATTCTGCTGCCCCGGGCAACCATCGCGTCAACGGCGCGAGCTTCCCCGAAAATATCCTGGCCTTCGGCGGCAAGCGTGCGCCAGCGCTGGGCAAAATTCTGCGAGTGGTCCGGGTTCTTGCGAACGGTGGCGAGCCAAAGGTTTTCTTCTGGTGCAGTCATGCATCCAGTTTCGCACTTTCGCTGGCATTCGGCGATTGGCTGGCGCCGGCCGGGAATACGAAGAAGACCGCTTCAATCGCTCTTTCCAGAGTGATTGAAGCGGTCTTCGTTTTGGTGGGCCCTACCGGGATCGAACCGATGACATTCACGGTGTAAACGTGACGCTCTACCAGCTGAGCTAAAGGCCCTCCTGCAGTGTGTGAAATCGGGAAGTTTCTTTCCTTCAGTCCTTCGCTGCAACAAGTAATAATCTAATGCATCCCGAACTGACTTGGCAAATTGAAATGGAGGTTTTCATAAAAGAGTGCCGAGCGTCACCACATCGCCTGATCTTGGAACCTACTCTCCAGTGGCGTTGCCGGCAAGTTCGAGGCTGTTCGCATGCACGGGTAATCCGCAATCGCCAGCATCGCCCCCACACCTGCTTATTCCCCGCTGCACCACTGGGACCAGCGCCACCGAGGCGCGAGCTCAGTCCAGCGCGGAAGAACACGAGGCGCCTGGATCTGCGGACTTACCCCGCAGGTGGAAGCGAAGCAGCTCGATGAGCGATAGCACGTACCAAGAAGCGGTGATCGAAGACGACGCCGCCACCCTCCACGGGGCATTGGAAAACAGCGATGCCAGATCGCTGTACCGGGTTCGCAGATTCGAAGCACCCTCCGGTGCCGCGCAAGGGCCACCGGCTCAGCCACGCTGGCTTCGGACGACAATGCCAGGAGTCCAGCGTCATCGAGGATCAAATATTCCATGAAGGCGGCACTATGGGCACCGCAGGACTTGCCCGAGTGGAAAAATCGCCTCAAGGAGACAAAAAATCCCCGATCCGAATGGATCGAGGATTCTTATTTGGTGGGCCCTACCGGGATCGAACCGATGACATTCACGGTGTAAACGTGACGCTCTACCAGCTGAGCTAAAGGCCCTTACCATGTTCGCTTTTGCAAGCCAACGAGGAATAACTCTACACAGGTTTCTGCGTCCGGGCAAATCGGTGAGCCGACTTTTTTCGTGAACTGGAGCACAGCCCATATCGGCACGCTAAACGGCGCGTTCCACTGCCGCCTTGTAATCATCAATGCTTCTTGACTGCGTCATCTCGCTGCGGAAAATATCGCGCACTTCACCGTCAACCAGGTACAGCGTCAATCTGGCCGCGACCCCACGCTCAGGGTCAAAGGCGTCGGCCTGTTGCGCCACCGCCCCATGAGGCCAAAAATCGGCCAGCAGCTCGAAGTCCAAGCCAAGCGACTGCGCATAGTTGCGCAGGGTGAATTTATGGTCCACCGAAATGGCCACGATGCGCACCTGGTGCTGCGTGAAGAATTCGTAGTGCTCTTGGAGTGTTGCCAGTTCCGACCCGCATACCCGCGAAAATGCCCAGGGATAAAAGACAACCAGCACCCGGCCGCTAGACAGCCCGGTACTGGTTATCGTTTCGCCGTACTGATTTTCCAGCGAGAAGTCGAACAGGCGTGAACCTGTTTGAATCATTAGTTCTTCTTACGCGGGGCGAGGCGGATTGCGGACCAATCCTCCGAAACGCCTTCACTAGTAGTTACATGCAGGCCAGCGGTTGGCGCCTCCTGCTGGATAAGTGCTGGGGATACATGTCCCTCGCGGCCCTGCTTAGGAGTAAGCAGCCAAACGATGCCACTCTCGTCCAAGCAGTTCAGCGCGTCCATCAATGCGTCAACTAGATCTCCATCGCCGTCGCGCCACCAGAAAATGACTGCGTCGACAACGTCATGGTCCTCTTCGGTGAGCAGCTCTGAACCAATCAGGTCCTCGATCGATTCGCGCAGATCGTAGTCCACGTCATCGTCGTAACCCAGTTCCTGAATAAGGTCTTCATTAGCGAAACCCAATTTTTTGGCGGGCTCCAAGTTTGCCGATACGGCGTCGCTCACTTCATTCCTCCTGCTGGTGCAAAGCGTTACTACCAACGAAACACGGTTTTGCCGCTCCGTTCAAGCGCTACAGCGATAACACGCCGAACAAATATAACCCACATTCCAGTGACCCGCATCATATTGACATGGCCATCGGGAAGTTAGCTCCCGTACCTAGTTGCGCAAGTCACTTCAAATATCTGATTTAAACCGGTTTTTGCTGGAAAACGCGCCACAAAACTGGATCGTTTAACACTAGAGTTGCATATGAACCGGCAGTGCACATCATTCCAGTGCTACTGCACCCGTTGTCCCAATACCGATGCACCGCAGCGCAAAACTGCACAGCGTCGGAGCCGCAATTCAATCAAGGAGCTTCCGTGGCTGTAGAGGAACACATCTCCCAGATCCGTAGCGGGTTGACTTACCAGCTGTCCGATCGGGATCCTGAGGAAACTCAGGAATGGATGGACTCGTTTGACTCCCTCGTAGAGACCCAGGGCACCGAGCGTGCCCAGTTCATTATCCGCTCGCTGCTGCAGCGTGCAGGTGCCAAGTCCGTGGGCGTGCCGCACGTGACCACCACCGACTACGTGAACACCATTCCTGTGGACCAGGAACCAGAATTCCCGGGCGACGAGGCCATCGAGCGCCGCTACCGCGCCTTCATGCGCTGGAATGCCGCCATCATGGTGCACCGCGCCCAGAACCCTCATATCGGCGTTGGCGGGCACATCTCCACCTATGCCGGTGCAGCGACCCTGTATGAAGTAGGTTTCAACCACTTCTTCCGCGGCAAGAACCACCCAGGCGGCGGCGACCAGGTCTTCTTCCAGGGCCACGCCTCGCCAGGCATGTACGCCCGCGCATTCCTCGAAGGCCGCCTGTCCGAAGAGGACATGGACGGGTTCCGCCAGGAAAAGTCGAAGGAAGGCCATGCGCTTCCTTCCTACCCTCACCCGCGTTCCCTGCCTGACTTCTGGGAATTCCCAACCGTCTCGATGGGCATCGGCCCAGCTAACGCCATCTACCAGGCGCAGCTGAACCGCTACCTGCAGAACCGCGGCATCAAGGACACCTCGGACCAGCAGGTCTGGGCCTTCCTGGGCGACGGCGAAATGGACGAGCCGGAGTCGCGCGGCTTCCTGCAGCTGGCCGCCAACGAAAAGCTGGACAATCTGAACTTCGTCATCAACTGCAACCTGCAGCGCCTTGACGGCCCGGTTCGCGGCAATGGCAAGATCATGCAGGAACTGGAAGCCTTCTTCCGCGGTGCCGGCTGGAATGTCATCAAGGTTGCTTGGGGCCGCGAGTGGGATGCCCTGCTCGAAGCAGACAAGACCAACGCGCTGGTTGACATCATGAACCAGACCCCGGATGGCGACTACCAGACCTACAAGGCCGAGTCCGGCGCATTCGTTCGCGAGCACTTCTTCGGCCAGCGTCCGGAAACCAAGGAATTGGTTGCCGACATGAGCGACGACGAGATCTGGAACCTGAAGCGTGGCGGCCACGATTACCATAAGGTCTACGCCGCCTACAAGGCTGCTGCGGAGTTCAAGGGCAAGCCGACCGTCATCTTGGCCAAGACCGTCAAGGGCTACGGCCTGGGTTCGCACTTCGAGGCTCGCAACGCGACCCACCAGATGAAGAAGCTGACCATGGAGGACTTGAAGAAGTTCCGTGATCACCTGCGCATCCCTATCACAGACGAGCAGCTCGAAGCGGACCTCTACACTCCTCCGTACTACCGCCCAACCGAGGATTCGGCTGAGTACAAGTACATGATGGAGCGCCGCGAGGCCCTGGGCGGTTCGGTGCCTACCCGCCGCCAGGAAGCTTCGAAGAAGCTGGCCCTGCCAGGCGAGAAGACCTACGCGATCGCCAAGCGCGGTTCGGGCAAGCAGCAGGCGGCCACCACCATGGCCTTCGTGCGCCTGCTCAAGGACCTGATGCGCGACAAGGAATTCGGCCACCGCATCGTGCCGATCGTGCCAGATGAGTCCCGTACCTTCGGCATGGACTCGTTCTTCCCGACTGCGAAGATCTACAACCCGGGCGGCCAGAACTACCTGTCCGTGGACCGCGATCTGGTCCTGGCCTACAAGGAATCCCCTCAGGGCCAGCTGATCCACCCGGGCATCAACGAGGCCGGCGCTGTCGCAGCCTTCACCGCTGCCGGCACCAGCTACTCGACCCACGATGAACCGCTGATCCCGATCTACGTGTTCTACTCGATGTTCGGCTTCCAGCGCACCGGCGACCAGTTCTGGGCAGCCGGGGACCAGATGACCCGTGGCTTCATCATCGGCGCTACCGCCGGCCGCACCACCCTGACCGGTGAAGGCCTGCAGCACGCAGATGGCCACTCGCCAATCCTGGCCTCGACCAACCCTGCTGTGATCACCTACGATCCGGCCTACGGCTACGAAATCGGCCACATCATGCGCTCCGGCCTGGAACGCATGTACGGCGGAACCCACGCCGATCCGAACGTGATGTACTACCTGACCGTGTACAACGAGCCGATCAGCCAGCCAGCTGAGCCGGAGAACGTTGACATCGAAGGCATCATCAAGGGCATCCACCTGCTCAAGGAAGCTACCACCGACGGCCCGCGCGCACAGCTGCTGGCCTCGGGCGTGGCCGTGCCATGGGCGCTGGAAGCCCAGGCCATCCTGGCCGAGGAGTGGGGCGTTTCGGCTGATGTCTGGTCGGTCACCTCGTGGAACGAACTGGCCCGCGACGGCCAGCGCGCCGACGCCGACGTGCTCGTGGATCCATCGAAGCCGCGCCGCACCCCGTACGTGACCTCGAAGCTGGAGTCCACCCCGGGCCCAGTCATCGCGACCACCGACTACATGCGCGCCGTGCCCGAGCAGCTGCGCCCGTACGTGCCAGGTGAATTCCACACCCTGGGCGCGGACGGGTTCGGCTTCTCGGACACCCGTGCCGCGGCCCGCCGCTTCTTCAAGATCGATGCGCACTCGCTGGTCGTGCAGACCTTGCAGTCGCTGGTTGAGCGTGGCGAAATCCCTGCGGACACCGCAGTGAAGGCGCACGCCAAGTACGACCTGAACAACGCCAACGCCGGCCAGTCCGGCAACGCTGGCGGCGACGCCTAGGCCCCAGGGTCCAGGTGCCCGGAGCTTGCTCTGGCGCCGCATTGAGCAGCTGCCCGATGACGAGGTTTTCCTCGTTGCCGGGCAGCTGGCTCATTTAATCTCACCTTTACCTGCTGTGCCGGGCGCGGGGGAAGAAAAGAAACTAAGCTGGAACCCATGAGTCCTGAAATGGATGCCGCCGCAGCTCCGAAGAACCGTCCCAGCCGATCCCAGGCACCCAGCAGTGAAACGCTCAAGCGACTCAAAAGCCATATTGGCGTCCTGTCCACCACCGCGCTGAAGTACCTGGACCAGCAACTGCCCTGGTACCGATCGCTGGCGCCCAATGAGCGCGCCGCCTTGGGACTGATCGCCCAGAAGGGCATCTCCACCTTCGTTACCTGGTACGAGGATCCCTCCTCCACCCCGTCCTGGGTGGTGACCGACGTCTTCGGCGCCGCTCCCACGGAACTGACCCGATCCATCTCCCTGCAGAAGGCCTTGGGCCTGTTGCGCACCATCGTGGAAGTGGTCGAATCCCAGGTGCCCGACATCGCCGCCGAGCATGAACAGGCAGCCCTGCGCGAAGCGGTGCTGCGCTATTCGCGCGAGGTCGCTTTTGCCGCCGCCGATGTCTATGCCCGCGCCGCCGAAACCCGCGGCGCCTGGGACTCGCGCTTGGAGGCCCACGTGGTCGACGCGGTGCTGCACGGCGAGGCCCACGACTCGCTCTCCTCGCGCATTGCGGCCATTGGCTGGAAGTCGCAGAAGAATATCCGCATCCTGGTGGGCACCACCCCTTCGTCCAACCCGGCCACCTTCGTCTCGGCCCTGCGTCGTATTGCCATCCGCTACTCGCGCGATTCGCTGGTGGGCGTGCTCGGCGACCGCTCGGTGCTGATGCTTTCGGACACCAAATTCGAAGAAGCGGATCTGAGCCGGCTGACCCGGTTCTTCGGGCCCGGCCCGCTGGTCTACTCCCCCATGGCTCCGACGGTGAAGGAAATGCACCACGCCGCGGTGGCAGCCGTGGCGGGATTCAGCGCTGCCAAGGCCTGGCCGCAAGCGCCGAATCCGGTCGGTGCCGATGACCTGTGGCCAGAACGCGCCTGCAACGGCGATGAATTGGCCCGCACGGCGCTGGTGGACCAGGTCTACATTCCGCTGCAGCAGGCCTCCAATGGCCTGGCTGAAACGCTCTCCAGCTACTTGGCGCTTGGCCACTCGCTCGAAGGCACCGCCCGGGAACTGTTTGTCCATGCAAACACGGTGCGCTACCGGCTCAAGCGGGTCAGCGAAGTGACCGGTTGGGATCCACTGGTTCCCCGGGATGCCTTCGTCCTGCAAACCGCGCTGCTTTTCGGACGGCTCCACGAATCGAACTTGTAGGCTTCAACCAAAGAGCGTCGAGCTCCCGACACCGATAATTCCGAGTTGATCGCGCATTACAGCGGAATTCAGCTTCTGGATACGCTAGGCTTTTGTAGAGATCCTACAAACAGTCACCACGAGCTTGGTACTCAAATGAAGCGCCAAAAGCTCCCAACATTTGGAAAGCTGTAAGAGTGTTAGCAATCGTTTGCCCCGGACAGGGCTCCCAGACCCCAGGTTTCCTCACCGAATGGCTCGACGTCGATGGCGTGGCCGAGCATTTGCAGGCGCTCAGCTCGATCACCGAGCGCGACCTCACCGCCCACGGCACCACCTCCGATGAAGAGACCATCAAGGACACCGCCGTCGCCCAGCCGCTGATCGTCGCTGCCGGCCTGGTCACCGCCCGTGCGCTCTTTGGCAGCTCGCTGCCGGCAGGCGCCGTGGTGGCCGGCCACTCGGTTGGCGAGATCACCGCGTCGGCCCTGGCCGGCGCGCTGGACGAAGCTGACGCCATGAATTTCGTGAAGGTCCGCGCCAACGCCATGGCCGAAGCCGCTGCGGCGACTCCGACCGGCATGGCAGCAGTGCTCGGCGGCGACCCGGATGAGGTCCTGGCCAAGCTCGACGAACTGGGCCTGACCCCGGCCAACGCCAATGGCGGCGGCCAGATTGTGGCCGCAGGAACCATGGAGCAGCTCGCGGCCCTGGGCGAGAACCCGCCGGCCAAGGCTCGCGTGATCCCCCTGAAGGTTGCCGGCGCATTCCATACCGCGCACATGCAGCCCGCAGTTGGCATCCTGGAGGAACTGGCCGGAACCATCACCCCGAAGGAACCAGCGGAAACCCTGCTCTCGAACTTCGACGGCAAGGCCGTAGCCGATGGCCAGGCGAACCTCGATTCGCTGGTCGCCCAGGTATCGCGTCCGGTCCGCTGGGACCTGTGCATGCAGACGCTGGCCGAAGCTGGCGTGACCGGTGTGCTGGAACTGGCACCGGCCGGAACCCTGGTGGGATTGGCCCGCCGCGGGCTCAAGGGCGTGAAGACCCTGGCGGTGAAGAGTCCAGCGGATCTGGAAGCTGCCAAGGCGTTCATCGCCGAGCACACCGCCAACTAGGCTTTTGCGCCGTTCACAGATTGTGCACGCCGGGAACGTCATGTTGCGTCCGCCGAGCGCGTCTCTGGCCTAAGCTTTAAACCGACGAAACGTGCCGCGCATTCTTGATGCGCCACCAAAGTTTCATTAAGCCGGCTGGAACCGGTTCCTGGAAACAGGATCTGCGCCCAGCCACAAAAATGACCGGAGTCCTCCGGCTAAGAAGAAAAGGAGCCATCCATGGCTAGCAACGAAGAAATCCTGGCGGGCCTCGCCGAAATCGTCAACTCCGAGACCGGCCTGGACGAAGCAGACGTGCAGATGGACAAGTCCTTCACCGAGGACCTGGACATCGACTCGATCTCGATGATGACCATCGTCGTTGAGGCTGAGGAAAAGTTCGAGGTCAAGATCCCTGACGAAGAGGTCAAGAACCTGAAGACCGTCGGCGACGCCGTCAACTTCATCGCTGCGGCACAGGCCTAAGCTTCCCGGCGTTTTTTCGCCACACCGTTGTGCGGGCAAGCCGCGCACACCGGCCGGTACGTCAAGCCGGCCCCCTGAATTTCCAAGCACAGTTCTTATTCGCACAGTAGAGAGTTTGATGATGGCGCGCAAAGTAGTGATCACCGGTCTCGGAGCCACCACCCCAATCGGCGGGGATGTCCCCACCCTATGGGCAAACGCCCTCAAGGGCGTCTCCGGCGCCGTAACCCTGGAAGATGACTGGGTTAAGGAATACGACCTGCCGGTCACCTTCGCCGCCCGCGCTGCTGTGCAGCCGACCGAGGTACTCTCCCGCCCGGAGACCAAGCGCATGGACCCATCGACCCAGTTCGCTGTGGTTGCGGCCCGTGAAGCCTGGGCCGACTCAGGCCTGGTCAAGGAAGAGATGGACCAGAACAAGCTGGCCGTTGCCTTCGCTACCGGCATCGGCGGCGTCTGGACCCTGCTCAACGCCTGGGACACCCTGCGTGAAAAGGGCCCACGCCGCGTCCTGCCCATGACCGTGCCAATGCTGATGCCTAACGGCCCAGCAGCTGCCGTGTCGCTGGACCTGGGTGCCGCCGGTGGCGCGCATACCCCGGTTTCGGCTTGCGCTTCGGGTACCGAAGCGATGCACGTTGGCCTGGAACTGATCCGTTCGGGCAAGGCCGATGTGGTCATGGTCGGTGGCGCAGAAGCCGCGATCCACCCCATGCCGATGGCCGCCTTCGCGTCCATGCATGCACTCTCCCGCCGCAACGATGATCCGACCAAGGCTTCGCGTCCCTACGACACCGACCGTGATGGCTTTGTCATGGGCGAGGGCGCTGGCGCGCTGGTACTGGAAGCCGAAGAGCATGCAATCGCCCGCGGCGCACGCATCTACGCCGAGCTGGCAGGCTCCTCGGTCACCTCCGATGCGCACCACATCACCGCACCGGATCCAGAAGGCATGGGTGCAACCCGTGCGCTGAAGGCTGCCATGTTCGATGGCCGCATCCAGCCAGAGGACGTGGTCCATGTGAACGCCCACGCAACCTCCACCCCAGTTGGCGACAAGCCGGAATACGCTGCGCTGAAGAACGCCCTGGGCGATCACCTCGAGAACGTGTGGGTATCCGCGACCAAGTCACAGATGGGCCACCTGCTGGGCGCTTCCGGTGCCGTGGAGTCCGTGCTGTGCGCACTGGCCATCTACAACCGCAAGGCCCCGGTGACCATTAACCTGGACAACCAGGATCCAGAGATCCCGTTGAAGGTCGTCACCGGCCAGCCTGCGCAGCTGCCTGCAGAGGGCTCCATCGTTGCGCTGAATAACTCCTTCGGCTTCGGCGGCCATAACGCCGTGGTCGCCATCCGCAGCGTCTAGCCGTTCCGGCAGCTGCAGGCGAGCGCGCCACTGGGCTGGTTGAAGAGTAATCTTCAACCAGCCCAGTGGTCTTTAACCCCGAAAGAATTGGCTCAGAGCCATTGCTTCGGTCCTGACATGTTCGTTAAGCTCAAGTACCGCCTCATGTCGGAGGCAACTGACGGTACATGCCACGAGCAAAGGATCCCTTCCCATGCGCACCCTGATCGCCACTTCCTTCGTCTCCTTGGACGGTGTCGTCCAAGCCCCGGGCGGCGAACCCGGCTACCGCAATTCAGGCTGGACGATGAACTCGGTCGAGTTCGACCCCGCCGCCTACGAACTGAAGGGCGCCGAGCAAGAAGAAGCCAGCGCCATGCTCTTGGGCCGGCACAGCTACGAGGCCTTCTGCGCGGTGTGGCCCTCGATGACCGAGCAGTTCCCGCAGTACAACGCGATGCCCAAGTACGTGCTCTCCACTACCTTGCGGGAGAAGGACTTGGCCGGGAACTGGGGCGAGACTGCGATCTTGCGCTCGGTCGCCGATGTGGCGCGGCTTCGAGCCGGCGACGGCGGCCCGATCAGTATCCATGGATCGGCAACGATGGTCCACTCGCTGCAAGAACATCAGCTCATCGACCAGTATAACCTGCTGGTCTTCCCGGTTTTGCTTGGTGCAGGCAAGCGCCTTTTCAGCGACGCGAGCCTGGACGCGCAGAAGCTGGCCCTTATTGATTCGCAGGTCTACTCCAACGGCATCCAGAAGAACGTGTTCAAGGTTCAGCGCTAGCTGGTCCTAGCTGGCTGCGGGCAGGTAAGGCCGGGTGATCAATTCCAGGTAGTGCCCGGAAGGATCAAGCAGATAGACTCCCCGGCCGCCGTGTTCATGATTAATCTGCCCTGGCAGCTGCCGTTGGGGATCGGCCCAATGCTCCATTTTCCCCTCGCGGATAGTCGCGTAGGCGCGGTCGAAATGCTCGTCATCGAGCAGGTAGGCATAGTGCTGCGCTGGGAAGTCCATCGGTGGTGCAGCGAATTGAAGCAGCACCCCGTGGGCCAGGCTGATGTTGGTAAATGGTCCCCAGCTTGATTCCGCGCGGGCTTCGAGCAACTCAAGATAGAACTTTGCCATGCGTTGCGGGTCGAGTGAAGCGATGATGGTGTGGTTGAACTGTGCGGTCATGTCTCCCTTTCGTGGTTCAGATGTGCTGTTCTTTGGTGGAATGCATCTGGCACGGGAGGGCCGCGGATCAGGGAACGACCAGTTTGCCGTTCCGGGAGTGGCCGCATGCGGCCTGACTGGTCTTCATCGCCATCGAGCATAGCACTGCGCTTCGGCACTTCTCCACAACCGCAGTTTTTAAAGCAAGAAGTGGGATCCCCGGCATGGGATCCCACTTCTTTTGGGTAACAACCCCGCACCATCGGGGTTGTATCTGAGTGTCTGTTGATAAGTCACTCAGGGACTAGATAACCAGTTGCTAAACCACCTGGTTGAGCCATCGAACAGGCGCGTCTTCGCCTGCGTGACGGAAGGGTTCAAGTTCTTCATCCCAGGGCTCGCCGAGAGCGATGGACATCTCCTGGTAGAAGACCGAGGGATTGCCGTCGCCCTTTTCATAGGCCCACCGGATGCGTTCTTCGCTGACCATGACGTTGCCAGCGCAATCAACGGTGGCGTGGAAGATGCCAAGATCAGGGGTCACGGACCAACGGCTGCCGTCGGCACCCGGGCTTGGGTCTTCGGTGATTTCGAAACGAAGGTGCTGCCAACCATGCATCTCACTGGTCAGCAAAGCGCCTGTACCTTGCGTACCTACCCACTCGATTTCGGCGCGACAAAATCCGGGTGCGACGTGCTGTTCGGTCCACTCCATTTTTACTGGAGTACCGAGCACGGACCCGATTGCCCATTCCAGATGTGGGCATAGCGCTGCAGGGGCGGAATGAATATAAATCACGCCTCTGGACATCGGTGCAGACATGCCATCCTCCGTTGCGGTGTTGATCGTCTTCCCCTACGTCAACATCGTTCCGGTGCCATCGCCGCCGATACTTCCATTTTGCCCGATGAAGAGGCCTTTCGCCACCCAGAAAGGCTATTTTTGCAGATTGGTACCAAATAGTCAGGCTCGGGGATGGGCTTGGCGGTAGCTTTGCCTCAATCGGTCAACCGAAACGTGAGTATATAGCTGGGTCGTTGCCAGCGAAGCATGCCCGAGGAATTCCTGGACAGCACGCAAATCTGCGCCGCCATCCAGCAGATGCGTGGCTACGGTGTGCCTTAACGCGTGCGGGCCGCTGGCAGCGGTATCCCCCAGCGATTGCAAGGCCTTGGAAATGACCTCTCGTGCCTGGCGTACATTCAAGCGCGCACCGCGCACCCCTACGAGCAAAGCGCCTTGAGCTTCCTGGCGGGCCAGGACCTTGCGATGCGACCGAATCCACCCGATGATCACGCGTTCGGCGGGCTTGCCAAACGGAACAACCCGTTCCTTGTTGCCCTTGCCGAGAACCCTGACGGTGCGTCGTTCGAAGTCGATGTCGTCAACGTCCAAGGCCACGAGCTCGCTGATACGCAGGCCGGATGCGTACAGCAACTCGGCGATGACTTTATCGCGTGCCGCTACTGCCTGGCTCTTGGCATCGGGGGCAGGTTCCGGCTTGCTCTCGCTGACTTCTTTTCCAGCAGGCGGCTGGGCTGTTTCGGAGAGCAAGCGGTCGATCTGGCTTGGCTGCAAAACATGCGGAAGACGCCGTTCCTTCCTGGGCGCGGCCAGCCGCAGGGCAGGGTCCGCGTCGATCAGCTGATGCTTCAGCGCCCACGCGAAGAAGCTCTTCACCGCAGAGATCCTGCGGGCCAAGGTGGTGCGGGAAATCTGCGATTCATGAAGCTGTGCCAACCAATCGCGGAGCGTATCAACTGAAATCTGCTTGAGGCTCGGATCCTGCGCATGGTGGAGCAAGAACTGGCCGAGGTTCCGCAAATCCACTTCGTAGGCTCGCAGGGTATTAGTGCTGCGGCCGCGTTCGCGTTGCAGGTACTCCAGGTAGTCTGCCACCGGCTCAGCGAATTTTGCTGACGTCGCATTGCTGGCGTGCGTCGTTGATTCTTGCTTCATCACTATTGAGGATACCCTCAGCTGCGTCACCGGTCAGTTTTGGCGCACCAACTTCCATGCCAGGCCATCGGTGGCAGCCATTTGCAGTGTCTCCAATCGATTGATGGCGCGTAGCGTCTGGATCAGCGGCACCCCGCTGCGGGCAGAGATCTCATCGACCAGCAGTCCTTTGGTGAAGGACATGATGTCGTACACCATTGCTTCGTCCCTACCCAGGATGTCCGTCGGGCGTTGCTGAACTTTGGCACTCCGCGGCTCTGCTTGGCAGTGGTGGCCAACCAGGCCCAGCGCATCTTGCGGGCTGGCGAGCAAGGCCGCACTGCCTTCTGCAATCAATCGGTGGCACCCTGCGGAGTTGGGCGCGAAAACGCTTCCGGGAACGGCCGCTACATCGCGTCCCAACTCGACTGCATGGCTGGCGGTGTTCAGCGCTCCTGAGCGGTGGCGCGCTTCGCTGACGATAACCAGCCTGCTCAATGCCGCGATCAGCCGGTTGCGGTTCAGGAAGCGGAAGCGTGCTGATGTGGTTCCGGGAGGCACCTCTGAGATCAGCACGCCGCGAGCAACAATCTGGTTGAGCAGGTTGCTGTTGCCCGAAGGGTAGAGCCGATCGATGCCGCCAGCCATAACCGTGATCGTTGGCGGGTTCGGATGCTGCCAATCGTCCACGCTCAGAGCGGCCCGGTGCGCGCTGGCGTCAATGCCGTAAGCGCCACCCGAGACAATGGTGTACCCGTTCAAGGCCAGGGTCCGGCCAAGATCGAAGGTGACTTGATCACCGTAGTCACTGGCATCGCGGGAGCCGACGATGGACACGCTGCGCGCCAGCTCTTGGCCGTCGAGCAATTGCGGGTTCGCTGAACGCCACCACAGGCACAGGGGACGTCCCAGTTCCAGGTCGGCTAGCTGTCGCGGCCACGAAGCATCGTCCGGGATCAGCAATCCGCCACCCGCGTGCGCAGCGGCATCCAAGGCTCCCGCCGGGTTGCTCAGCGACAGGCGCTTTCTCCATCGGGCCAAGGCTACCCTCAAGTCTTGTGCGCCATCTCCGGGCGGGTGGAATCCGAGGATTCCGTCGACCGGCGCTTTGAGCGCGGCCGGATAGAAATCCTCCCGCTGGATCAGGCGCAGCAGTTCCTGTGGGCTCATCAATTCCAGCAAGGCCGTGGCCACATAGTCGTTGGGCTCGATAAGTTGGTTCAGATGGGCGTAGACCCGGCGCTCCTGGCTGGTTGGAGCCGAAGCTTTTCCGGCAGTGTTCACATCGTTGAAAGTCATGGCCTTACCTAGCTATTTTCCAAGTTCTGGCGAAGGTGAGCGGCGATGGCCAGATCATCCTCGGTCGGTGCTGCATGCCCTTGCTGGTCTGCAACCGTCCACGCGACCCGCAGGAGGCGGTGGATGGCACGCGCAGAGAGCCCGCGTCGTGTGGCGAGTTGTTCAAGCGCCGCCCGGGTCTTGGCCGAGTATTCCAGTTCATTCCTGAGGATCTGAGTTGGTATTTGCGCGTTGCAAGCAATAGAGAACTTTCCCAGCCGCTCCTTGCTGCGTGCCCGGGTGGCCAAGACGCGTTCACGCACCTGTGCACTGGATTCATTTGGTACTCCGCTAAGAAGCTGTGCCTGCGCTACCGGATTGACTCTGACTTGCAGATCCACACGGTCGAGGATGGGTCCTGAAAGCCGGGCGAAATAGCGCCGGCGGGCCATGGGCGTACAGGTGCACCCGGTACCGGTGCCGAAGTTTTTTCCGCAGGGACACGGATTGGAGGCCATGATGAGTTGGAAACGGGCCGGCAACCGCTGGTGGCCGCGTGTCCGCGCGAGGTTGATATAGCCTTCCTCGATCGGTTGGCGAAGCGCATCAAGTACTCCGGTTTGGAATTGCGCTGCTTCATCGAGGAATAGAATGCCCTGGTGCGCGCGGGTAATGGCCCCGGGAATGAGTTGTGCGGTTCCGCCGCCAATCAGGGCTGAGCGGGACGCGGTGTGGTGCGGTGCCACAAAAGGCGGGGTGCGTTGCAGCTGGTCCAATTCCCCGGATCCGCCCCGAGTAATGGAATGCACCGCGGTGGCTTCAAGGGCTTGTACGTCATCAAGTGGCGGCAGAATCGATGGCAGGCACTTGGCCAGCATGGTTTTGCCGGCGCCGGCCGGTCCGACCATGATCAGGTGGTGCCCGCCGGCCGCGGCCAGTTCCAAGGCGAGCCGTGCTTCCTGCTGCCCGTTGACCAGGCCCAGGTCCGCATCGCCCGAGGCAGCAGTTCCTGCGGCAGGGCCGGCAGATTCGGTAGGCGCCTGCGGCTGCCGGTGGCGCAGGTAAGTGGTGACCTGTTCGGCTGGGGCTCCGCAGCAGGTGAGAACCTGTCCCAGATGGCGTAGCGCCATGACCTCGATTCCATGCACCAGCCTCGCTTCTGCCCCGTTAGACTCGGCCACGATCACCCGGTCAAGACCATGGACCTTGGCTAGCTGCACCGCTGGCAGCACCCCGGGTACTGGCCGCAAGGTGCCATCCAAGCCGAGTTCCGCCATGTACAGCGTGCTCGGTGACGCGAACAGCTGTTGATCAGCGGCCAAGGCGGCGATGACGATGGCCAGATCGAAAGCTGATCCATACTTGGGCAGGGTGGCTGGCGAAAGATTGACCGTCAGTTTCCGGTTTGCCAGAGGAATCCCTGAATTCCTTGCCGCGGCTTTGATTCGTTCACGGGCCTCGCTCAAAGATGCATCGGGCAAGCCCAGCAGGACGAATCCTGGGATGCCGTTGCCGAGGTCGGCCTCGACTTCCACCAGTGAGGCGCTGACCCCGTGCAGGGCCACTGCGCTGGTGCGCGCGGTGCTCATGAGCGCACGTTCTCATGCAGCCGGCATTCGAACCCTGTTGTTGTCAGATAGACCTCGACGATGTCCACGCGAAGTTCGGCGAGAAACATGCGATGGCATTGGGCCCAGGAAATCAGCAGCCTGTTGAGCCGGCGGAATTTTGCCGCGCTGATCGCCTCGAAGCCTGATCCATAGCGTTGCGAGGACCTCGTTTTGACTTCGATGGCGGTGATCTGACCGTTGCCGGCTCTTGCTACCAGGTCCAGCTCCCCTGCTGGGCATCTCCAATTGCGATCGAGAATTTCGTAGTGCTGCCCGGTGAGAAATGCGGCGGCAGCTTGTTCGCCATCGGTCCCTAGGCGTTGCTTCGCGGTCTGCATGTTTGCTCCTCGATGTCTGCGATCCGTAATGGAAACATCGTCGGAGAATTATGGTCCACAGCGGCGGCGCCCGCCGCGGAATGTGGACAATTCGCTTTAAGCGAGATCGCCGGCTCTGTTCCAGGAACAGAGCCAGCGATCGAATGCCGCAGTGCCTCTTGTTAGGAGCCCAGCCCATCCTTCGGGATCTGGAACTCGTCAGGGTTCAGTTCTTCGACGTTGACGTCCTTGAAGGTCAGCACCTTGACGGACTTCACGAAGCGCCCTTGGCGGTAGATGTCCCAGACCCACGCGTCGGTGAGGTTCAACTCGAAGTACACTTCCCCGGCGTTGGACAGGGTCTTCACGTCCACTTGGTTGGCCAGGTAGAAGCGGCGCTCGGTCTCGACCACGTAATTGAACAGCCCCACCACGGTCTTGTACTCGCGGTATAGCTGCAGTTCCATGTCGGACTCGTAGTTTTCCAGGTCGTCGGCAGCCATCACTTTGCTTTCTTTGTCGTGGCTTCACCTTGGGCCTGATCAGCACCCGAAGTCAAGTTCCAGCTCTTGCGGTGGTAGTCGCAGGGACCCTGCGCAACGATCGCGGCACGATGCGCAGCGGTGGCATACCCCTTGTTGATCTCCCAGCCGAAGGCCGGATGCTCGATGGCCAGATCAACCATGATTCCATCGCGTTCGACCTTGGCCAGGATGGAAGCTCCGGCGATCGCCTGGCAGGTCATGTCGCCTTTGATGATGGTCGTCACCGGGATGTGCAGGCCCACTGGTTCGCGGTCATCGGCCAGGATGTCGAAGAGATCCGGTTCCGGTGCGGTCAGCCAGTCGTAGCTGCCATCCAGAAGCGCCGCCTCGGGCTGTACCGCACACAGCTCCATGGCCCGCGATCCGGCCAGGCGCAGGGCGCCAGTAACTCCCAGCTCATCGATTTCAGCCGCAGAGGCATGCCCGACGCCATAGCCCACGGCCCACTGGCGAACTGGATCGACCAGTTCCGTACGGGTTTCCGGGCTCAGCAGCTTGGAGTCGCGCAGCGCTGGGAACTCCGTGACCTGCTCAATATCTATCACCGTCATGCCGACGGTAATCGGACCAGCCAAGGCGCCGCGTCCCACCTCATCGACCGCTGCGATATAGCGGAACCCATGCTTGGCTGCCAAGGCGCGCTCATGTTCTAGCGTGGTTGCCTTGCTCTTCAAAACGGCCATGGGCGGTGCCCCTACTTCGCCACTGCGTGCGGGACGTTGGCGAAGACTTCTTCGTGCGAGTCGACGATGCCCCAGCGCGAGGTTGGCCAAGAGATCACCGAAGCGCGGCCCTGGACGGATTCGAGGTCGACGAAGCCACCCTGGCGATCGGCGTGGAAGCGGGAATCCGCGCTGGCACCTCGGTGATCACCCATCACCCAGATTTTTCCCTCTGGGACGGTCGCCTTGAATTCCATGTCTGACGGGCTGTCGCCGTCAAAGATGTACGGCTCGTCTATGGGCTCGCCGTTGATCGTGATGGCACCTTCCGCGGTGCAGCATTCCACGGTGTCACCGGGCATGCCGATGATGCGCTTGACCAGGTACTGCTCATCAGCCGCTGGCAGCACTCCGACAAAGGAGAGCACATTCTGGAACGCGGTGGGGTACTCGGTCAGCGGTGGCAACCATTCCTGGTCATCGCGGAAGACGACGACGTCGCCACGTTCCAGCTCGAACGGCCCGGGAACCATGAGGTTGGCGAAAATCCTGTCGTTGACCTCGAGGGTATGCTCCATGGAGCCTGACGGGATGTAGTAGGCACGGAAGAAGAAGGTCTTGATCACGAACGAGAGCAACAGCGCGATCGCGATGATGATGACAATCTCGCGGACGAAGCGCCATATTGTGTATAGGGGTCCCCTGCTTGGAGGAGTCTCTGCTGATGCTGCGCTCACGATTCGATTAGTACCTTCCATTGTCGCGTGTAATCCCCATCTTACGTGTCTTGCCAGGCGCAACGGATCATTGCATAGCCACGGCCAGTTGCCCAGAAACGCACCAATGGCCAGGTCCGTCGCCGGGCCTGGCCATTGGTGCGTCCGTTCAAGCGGGCTGCGGGCTACTGGGTGGCAGCAGGCGACATGATGCCACCGCTCTGCTTGTAGTCCACGGGGATTTCGCCGATGGGCTTCTCAGCTTCAATCAGCTTTTGGACTTCGTCCAGCTGGCTCTTATCCACCGACAGGGTGATGCCGCCCGTTTCAGGATTCAGCGTGTATGCATGGATGGCAGTGCGCACGGGGTTTTCCTGCTTGCCCTGCCACTTCATGATTTCGGAAATCGCCGAACGAAGCTCCTCGCTGCTGAATTGGACTAGGTGCCCGATAGCCCCGGCTTCTTCAATAACGGATAGCTGCTCTTCGCTGGTCGTCGAAACGTTCAGCTGCCCGTCCTTGATCCAACCCTGGACGTATTCATCGCCCAAGGCTTCGGAGAGCTGGTCATTAGTCTGGAGCAATGCGTCTTGGTCCACGGTGTTCCCGCTCGAGTTTTCTGTTTGCTGCGAGGGTTCCGAAGCCGTGGCGCTGGCCGTAGCCTGCGCACCTGGATCAGTTCCCTGACCACAGCCGGTTAGCAATAGGGCAGCCATGGCGGCAGTAGAGGCCAGCATGATTGGCGTGCGTGAAGTTCTAGCGTTGAAATTCATAATTTACACCTCGGTGATATTCACGTTGCCGCAACGATCTTAGCTTTGAGACTAGTGCCGAAATCGTAGAGCAACCAAGGAACTACATGTGTGCCAAGTAAAAATGCCCCGCTACTTGTTCTCAAGTAGCGGGGCATTTTCAGCAGGACCCAGTCCCGCCGGATCAGAATCCCTTAGCCGTGGCGACGTGCGTTGCGGCGGAACAGCAGGAATGCCGCACCGGCCAGGGCCATTGCGCCACCGGCGGCGATCAGCGGAACGCTGTTCGAACCGGTATCCGCCAAAGGATCGTCCTTCTTAGGAGTTTCCTTTGGAGTTGCAGACTTGCTTGGCTCGTCGTCCTTCTGGTCCTTCGGAGCTTCCGACTTGTCGTCGTCCTCCGAAGCGGAAGGAGAGGTGCTCTCCGATGGCTTGTCGCTTTCGTCCTCGGAAGGCGATGGCGAGGTGCTCTCGGAAGGCGATGGCGAGGTGCTCTCGGAAGGCTCAGTAGTTGGTTCCTCGGAAGGCGATGGCGAGGTGCTCTCGGAAGGCTCCGTAGTTGGTTCCTCAGTTGGTTCCTCGGTAGGTTCCTCGGTTGGCTCCTCAGTCGGTTCCTCGGTTGGAGTCGGCGTCGGAGTTGGAGTCGGCGCAGCAACGATCACGACGTTGGCGTTGACCCGCTCAGAGGTGTTGAAGCCGTTCTTGGCCACAACGCTGAACGCAAACTTTCCTGGTTCTTCCGGGGCTGGGAACGAGAAGTTTCCTTTAGCGTCCAGCTCAACCTTCTTGTAGAGCTTGCCGTCAACGACCACACGGATGATGGTGCCAGCCGGAGCATTGGCAAGGGTACCGGTGATTGCTTCACCAGGTTCAACTTCAGTACCGTTTTCCACCGTGATGGCAGGGGTATTGATATGGAATTTCAGCGTGTAGCCATCAATGTAGCCCTTGTCGAAGACATCATCGAGCGAGGTGTACATGGCGATGTCATCAGCGGTGTTTTCCTCCAGGTCTTCACCTGCGGCGTTGGCCGAGTTGATGCCTGCAGCCTTGCTGCCAACCAGCATTGGGCCACCGGAGTCACCCTGGTCAAGCACGCTCTGGCCAGGATTTTCAGCGACATAGCCAGCAACTGAACGGTAGGTCTGGTCCGAGCCGCCGACGAAGAAGACACCTTCGCCGATGATCGGGGAGCAGCTCCAACCGGTGGTACGGCCCGAAGAGCAAGCTTCCGACCCGACGAGAGCCTTGGTCGTGCCAGTCACGTTGATAACGTCGTCGCGAGGTTCCTTGCCGTCAACCCATTCGGACACGGCAGCATGCAGGTTCAGCGCAGGATTGATGTTATCGATCACCGAGATATCCGTGCCTGGTTCCAGGTTATTGAACTCTTCCTCGGTCAAGGAGTTCAGTTCTTCGGCAGATAGGCCCGAATTACCCGGACCACCGAACTGGTTGAATCCAAAGGTACCCAGCTCGGCACCCAGCGTTGGCGATTGGCCTGGTACCGACTGTTCGGCAAGGCCCAAAATCTTGGTGGCGCCATCTTCCGAGCAGTGCCCAGCCGAGATGATGGCATCTTCACCCTCTGCGGTCCACGCAGTGAATCCGAGCGAGCAGACCGTCGACGTGCTAGTAGGTGCGCCGGACTTGTCCATTGCGTAACCCAGGGCACCGTAAATATCCTCTGCGGCGGTGGTCTTGGCAACACCCGAACTTTCTACACCGTCAACGTGCGTAGCTTCGCTGACGAACTGCTCAACGGTCAGCTTCTCAGGCAGGGAGCCAGCGGACTTGGACTTCAGTTCGTCCGCAGCTTCCTTCTCGTCGAAGCCCTTTGCGTAGATCTTCAAGCCATCGTTGGTCTGAAGGATAGCGGTGATGCGCTTCAGTTCCTTCGGCTCGATGTTGGCCAAAAGCTCGGTGTAGACCTTGTCTACGGTCTTGACCTGCGAGTCAACTTCGGTCACTACGATAGGAGCCGGAGCTGCACTGGCCTTGACGATCTCCTTGGCCTTGGCAGCGTCCTTCTTGCTTACGGTGATCTCGGCTTTGCCGTCCTTCACCGAGGCAGTGGCGTCAATGCCTTTCGCATTCAGTTCATCGCGGACCTTGGAAGCAGCGTCGCTGGTCTCCCCGTCCTTGACGTACTCTTCAACGGACTTATTGAGGTCCTTCTCAATAGCCTTGTCGAGCCCCTCGGTGTCCAGAGCGGTTTCGCTGGCCAAAGGCTTCTCGCTTGCCGTAGCGGACGCAGACGGCGATTCGGAGGCCGTTGGCGCCGCTGCGGCAGGCATGAAGCTAGAGCCGACCACCAAGGCGGTCGCGGCTGCTGCAACGATGCCGCGTTGCGCAGTCTTCTTTTTTGGATGTGGCATTAATGCTTCTCCCAGATTTATGGTGCGAGTGCCCGCGCGTCCCCTTACCTAAGGGCGCGCGCGTAAGCACAGGTGTTGTTACCAAAATGAAACAATACTTTGTTCCGACACAGCTTTTCAACCATCGAATCCAACAAAAATATAAATTCCAGAACCCGTTTCACCTAGTCAAATAGCTCTACCCTCATCGAGCTTGGTTACAACTTACGTGCCAGTAGTATTGGTTTAAGATTGGACTTCTCTTTCTAATCCCTAGTCAGCTTGGTGGATCCTGAGTGTTGTCGCGAAATTTACACACCAATTGCACAGCAAATCGGGTGGGATGGAAATCCATCCGAATTAATTCCATTAACCTAGAAAAATAGCGCCAGATGGGTAGTTCTACCCATCTGGCGCTATCAAAATCGCCGGTTGTTACGGCGTGTCATCTGATTACTGAACGCTGATCGAGCGGCCAAATCACCTCGGTCGCTTTGCCCGTGACGCGCTCGACGCTGATCATTCCGCCGCCGCTTGCGCCCAGCAATGCCCGCGAATCCTTGGAAGTGGAGCGGTGATCGCCCATGACCCACAAGCGGCCAACCGGCACTTCTACGGAAAACTTCTGTTCGCTCGGAGCGTCCCCGGCGAAGATGTACTGCTCGTCTGCAGGCTCGCCGTTGACGAGCAGTCGCCCATCGGCGCTGCAGCATTCCACTGTGTCTCCCCCAACGCCAATGACGCGCTTGACGTACTTATTGCTGCTCCCGGTGAGGCTGAACGCCCCCAGCAGATCATCAGCGAAGCTGGCCTTGGCGTAGGGCAGGAACGAGCCGCGGCCATCGAAGACGATGATGTCTCCGCGTTGCGGTTCGGCATCCGAGTAAGCGCGGCGGTCTACGGCGATGCTCTGGCCAGGGTTGAGCGTGGATTCCATGGAGTTGGACTCGATATGGAAGACGTCGATCAGGGTGGCGCGAATGACGATGGTGGCTAGCAGACCAAGAGTGATGGCGAGTACAGCGAAGCGCCAGACCCATGAAAAGGCCCGGCGCTTCATTGTTGCCCGCTCAGTGCGTGCAATCCGGTTCATTGAAGAACGCAGATTACTTCTTTGCGCTGAAGTCGCGCTTCTCGCGGATGCGAGCAGCCTTGCCGTGACGATCGCGCATGTAGTACAGCTTTGCACGACGAACGTCACCCTTGGTCACAACCTCAATCTTGTCGATGATTGGGGAGTGAACTGGGAAGGTACGCTCAACACCGGTGCCGAAGGAAACCTTGCGAACGGTGAAGGTCTCGCCAACACCCTGGCCCTGGCGACCAAGGACGTAGCCCTGGAAGACCTGAACACGGGAGTTCTTGCCTTCGATGATGTTGACGTGAACCTTCAGGGTGTCGCCTGGGCCGAAGGCTGGAACGTCGGAGCGCAGCGAGGCTGCGTTAACAGAGTCAAGAATATGCATAGTGCATCTCCTAGGATCAATGCCGCAGGTCACCGAATCCTCGTAGCGGGGCCCGACACCGGTCGAAACCAGTGAAATCCCCGGAACGTTGTACCACCGATTGCCTCTAGCAAACGGTGCGGCGGTCTTCTGTGGCTCGAGCTTCCCCCTGCGGCAGGAGTCGAACAAAAACACACCAAGAAACAATTATGCCGTATCAGCGAAGCCGATGCGAGTTTGCCCGAAATGGCTTTCGAGTGATTTTGGCCTCTTAGTCGCTCTCGGTGCCGGCGCCGGTAGCCCAGTCCAATTCGGACTTGGGGGTTATGGCACCGTCAACGAGCGCGAATCCGCTGTGCCATAGGGCATCGCGGTCCCTGCGGTTCAGGCTCTCGGCATCCAGCTGCGTGATCAGGTCGGGGCGACGCGCTGCGGTGCGCTTGATCTGCTCGTCGCGGCGGAACCGTCCCACCCGCTGGTGGTTGCCACCGAGCAGCACCTCGGGGACATCGCGGCCGCGCCAGGAGGCCGGCTTGGTGTACACCGGGTATTCCAGCAGAACATCCGAGTGGGATTCTTCTACCAGCGATTCCGGGTTGCCGATGACTCCTGGGATCAGCCGGGCGATGGCTTCCACCATCACCATCACGGCCACTTCTCCCCCGTTGAGCACGTAATCGCCGATGGATACGGGGATGACGTTGAAGTTCTCGTGCGCGTATTCGATGACGCGCTCATCGATGCCTTCGTAGCGGCCGCAGGCGAAGACCAGATGCTCTTCCTCGGCAAGGTCGTAAGCCATCTGCTGGTTGAAGACGGCGCCTGCAGGCGAAGGGACAATCAGGGTTGGCTTGGGGCCGCCAGCATCGGCTGGGCGCACCGCGTCCAGTGCCTGTCCCCATGGTTCCGGCATCATCACCATGCCGGCGCCGCCACCGTACGGGGTGTCGTCGACCTTGCGGTGCTTGTCGGCAGTGAAGTCGCGCAGGTTGGTGACGTTCAGATCCAAGATGCCGTCTTCGGCGGCGCGGCCGATCAGCGCAAGCGAGAGTGGCTGGAGGTACTCAGGGAAAATCGAGATGACGTCAAGACGCATGGCTTACTTTTGTCCCTCTTCGTCGCTGCCGTCTTCATCGCTGTTCAAGGTCAGCAGGCCTGCCGGCGGGGTAATGACTACGATGCCGGCTTCCGGATCGATCTCCGGGACGAATTCGTCGACGAACGGGAGGTAGATCTCCTGGCCGTCAGCGTCTTCGAAGACCAGCAGGTCCTGGGCGGGATTGGTGCGCAGTGCGGTGATGGTACCGACCTGCTCGCCATCGAGCATGACCTTCAGGTCCAGCAGTTCATGCTCGTACCATTCGTCCGAGTCATCTTCCGGCTGATCGGAAACTTCAATCTCAAGGCGCGCGCCGCGCAGGGTTTCAGCCTGGTTGCGGTCGGCGATTTCCTTGAAGGAGAGCAGCAGGATGGTCTTGTTCCAGCGCGCATTGGCGATGGTCAGCGTCTTGACCGGGCCGTCGACGACGATGAGTTCTTCGCCAGCGGTGAAGCGCTCTTCCGGGGTGTCGGTCATGACCTGGGCGGTGACTTCGCCACGGATGCCGTGGGGCTTGCCGATGCGGGCAACCTGCAATCGCATAGTCTGCTGCTCTTTCTGCACTGTGTTCCGTGGCGTGTGCCGGGAGACTGGAATGGAAATTCTAGGGGTAAACACGAAAGGAGTTTCCGTCACTAGTTAGGACGGAAACTCCTTTCGTTTCGAAGCCAACTTAAAAGCCAGACCTCTAAGTTGCTTAGCCTCGGCGACGGTCGGTGTCGATTACATCGACACGTACCGGCTCCTTGGCCAACGCTGCCATTACGGTGCGCAGTGCTCGTGCGGTGCGTCCCTGGCGTCCGATCACACGACCTAGATCCTCAGGGTTCACACGTACTTCGAGCAGGTCGCCGCGGCGGGTGGACTTCAAGGCGACCTTGACGTCTTCCGGTTCCTCGACAACCCCGCGTACCAGGTGGTCTAGCGCGTCAACGAGCACTGTTACTCAGCCTCGGTAGCTTCGGCCTCTGCCTCTTCAGCAGCTGGCTTTTCAGCCTTCTTGGTGATTGCCTCTGGGAGGATCACCGAACCCTTGTCAGGAGCAACGAATGCTGGCTTAGGCTCGGCAACCTTGTAGGTGCCTTCCTGGCCATCGATGCCCTTGAACTTCTGCCAGTCACCGGTGATCTTCAGCAGTGCGTGTACCTGCTCGGTTGGCTGAGCGCCAACGGACAGCCAGTACTGTGCACGATCCGAATCGATCTCGATAACCGATGGGTTCTCGGTTGGGTGGTACTTGCCGATCTCCTCGATGGCACGGCCATCGCGCTTAGCGCGCGAGTCCATGACGACAACGCGGTAGAAAGGTGCGCGCATCTTACCGAAGCGCTTCAGACGAATCTTTACGGCCACTTTTGTGGTCTCCTGTTTCTCAACATGGTCGAATCCAATTTTTAGCACCTGTGGGGCAGGCCTTACTGGTCGGATTCTAAAAGGACAGGACTCATAGCGGAGAGAGGGGCCACTGCGAATCGAGTACCCTGCAATTATGCCAGAGAGCGTGCGCGGTGGCCAACTCTAATTGGCCCCGCGCGTCGGGCGAAGATCATGAGCTTGCTCACCCTGGGGCCTGCGCCCAGCTGCAGCTTCTAGCATTGAGTGCATGACCGTTGCTTCCGCCTTGCTGGGTTTCAGTATAGTTGCCGCCCTGATGACGTTGATTCCGGGTGTCGATACCGCGCTGATCCTGCGATCGGCCATTGCCCGGGGACGCGGTGAAGCGCTGCTGGCGGCGCTGGGGATCTGCACGGGAGTATTCGTTTGGGGTGTGGCCGCGGCCGCGGGAGCTTCGGCAATTCTGGCCGCCTCATCCCTGGCCTACCAGGTGCTGGCCTATGCCGGCGCAGCCTATCTGGTGTTCCTGGGCGGGCAGATGATCCATCGGAGCCTGCGGGGCAAGCAGTTGGCCACGATCCATGTCCCGGTATCGCACAGCAGGTATCGAACCTACCTGACCGGGCTGGTGACCAACGTGCTGAACCCGAAGATCGGCGTCTTCTATATCGCCGCGATCCCGCAGTTCACCCCGGCGGGCACCAACGCCCTATTCATGGGCATGGGGCTATCGGCGGTGCATGTTGCACTGACCCTGGTGTGGGCAGTGGCCTTGGTATACGGGGTTCGGATCGCTGGCCGCTGGCTGGGCTCCGCGAAGTCGGTGTCCTGGATGGACCGGATCACCGGGACAGTGCTGATCGGGTTCGGACTGAAAGTTGCGCTCTCGCGCCCATAGCATCTTGGCCACGCCGGCAGGTGCAGCAGTTCGCGGCTCCGGGTGCTCAGGCGGCCACCGGAACACTGTTTCTTCGCGGTACCTGCATCGGGTCCAGGTGCTTGGGCAGCAGGATGTGAGCCAGTCCCCCAACGGTAACCAGGGTCAGCAATCCTGCATGAATGGCATGGTGGTGCCTCCGACACAGGCAGCTGCCATTGCGCGATGAAGTGCACCCGCCACGTTCCCACCAGTTGTCGTGATGGTATTCGAGCATTTCAGGCGGTGCGGTGCATCCCGGGACGATGCATCCGCGGTCGCGGGCGAAAATTGCGCGCTTCATTGCATCCGTGAAGAAGCGTTCCTTGCGTCCTACATCCAGCGGTTGCCCATCGGGTCCGAAGACCACCCGGTAGATCTCGCCTTGGCAGATCAGCTGTGCGGTGTCCGCGGAATCGAGTTTCACCCCGTGGTCGGAGGTGGCGCGAAGCTTGGCCGGATCGCCAAGATCCTGCGGATCGCGCAACTGGATATGGATGCCGATCCTTGGAATGATTCCATTGGGCGCGGCACCTGCCGTGCGCGCTCTCAGCGCGGCCAATAGTGCGTTGAGCCGGCGCTGGGCCACCGGAACCTCCCCATAGCCAAGCAGCAGGGACGTTTGGAGGCCTTCACCTGCTCGGCCTGCGCCGCGCGTTTCCTGCTCATCAACAAGCTTGTCAGGTTGTTGCTGCGCTCCGGACAAGGATTCTTCCTCCCCGTGCCCGTCCTGGGCCCATGGCGGTGGTGGTTCCTTGCTGCTGAACAGGTCGTCGGTGGCTGATTGCCCGGCATTTGCCCCGGGATCCGCTTCCTGCTGGTCCTCTGAGGCGTTCTGGCCATCATCAGGGGCAGCGCCTGAACCGGATTTGGCGGCACGGGCGGCTTTGCCTGCCTTGGTACGCGGGTTATCGGCCTGGGCCAGGGTGGAGCGGAATTCCTCGCGCTGGGTCCCGGCGATGTAGAGCTCGTACTTGTCGCAGTCGCCCACGGTGCCTCGCGGATAGATGCCGGGTGCCGGGTTCCTGGTTTGCTTGCGGGCCTTGCGCTCAGCGGAAAGCATTGCCGCGAGCTGAGTCTCGCGGGTGGCACGGTCAGGTTCCTGCAGCAGGGCCGCGGCTTGGTGATCGAGCAGCTGGCCCTGTTCATTGCGGGCGGACGATTCCAGCGGCCGGCCTTGGAAGCTCGTGTCAGCCGGCTCGAATTTGTCCAGTGCGCGGGCCGTGCGGGCAATCAGCCGCGGGTCCAGGTCCGGCGCTTCGGCGTAGAGCCTGGCCAGCTGGGACAAGCGCGGCGCGGCGGTGCTGCCATCCATGAGGCGCCGGGCGATGAGCAGGTGCGCGTCATTCACCCGGTGCTGCCCCTCATGGGCGTTGATCCCCAGCCAGCTGGCCAGGAAGTCGCCGGTGTTCTGGTAGTGGGCGCGGCCTGAATGCTGGCGGGCGGGGCGGTCGTAGCTGGTCCGCGATGCGGAAATGGCCGCCAGCTCATCGTCTTCCAGCAGGTGGGCGCCGGTTGATTCGAGATGGATAGCGCAGTGCAATTGCTCCCGCAGGGTGTAGCGGTAGAGCGTTTCAATCAGCCGTGCATGCCCCGCCGCCACCCGCGGGTCATCGGACTCGCGCAGGGTGCAGGAGAGCTTGGCCAGCAGCGCGCAGCAGGAAGCCATCAGCTCAAGGAGCACTTGGATCGCTCCGCGCGGGAGCGACCCGGTGATGGATTCGCGCAGGATCTGGATCGCTGCGGCTAGCTGGTGGATGCCCATGGACCCATCATGGGCGCGGCCAGAGGCCCGAGCTGGCAGCCATCGCCAACTGTGGATAAACCGCTAGCCGCGTTGGCGGACCTTGGATTGGCGGATGACCAGGAAGATCAGGTACGGGGCGCCAATCACCGCGGTGGCCACCCCGGCGGGCAGGATCACCGGGAAAGCCCGGGCCGCAACCAGGTCGGCCAGCAGCACGAAGATCGCCCCGATCAGCGCGGCATGGGGCACCGGCGGGATGGTGCCGCGGGCCACCAGCCGCGCGGCATGCCCGCTGGCCAGCGCAACGAAGGCCAGCGGCCCGGCGATCACGGTCGCGGCGATGGCCAGCAGCGAGGCGAGGCCGAGCATCAGGACCCGGTCGCGCCCCAGGTTCATGCCCAGCGCGCGGGAGGTATCCGAATCCAGCGCCAGCACCTCGCGCTGGTTGCGCAGCAGCGCGGCCGCGGCCAGTCCCAGCGCGATGACCGCCGGCGCGAAGGCCAGGTCGGCCCAGGAGATCGCGTTGATGGTCCCGGCCAGCCAGGTCAGCGCCTGCTGGGCGTTGTAGATTTCTCCCAGGGTCAGCATCCAGGAGGTCAGTGCGGCGCACAGCCCGGAAAAGCCCAGGCCCACCAGCACCAGCCGGTTGCTTTCCAGGGAACTGTGCCAGACCAGCGCGAAGACCAGGGCGGAGACCAGCAAGCCGCCCAAGGTGGCGGCAATGGGCAGCCCGTAGTGCACCAGCAGTTCCGAACGCCCGCCGGCGTGCACGCTCAGGGCCAGCACGGCCACTGCGCCCAGGGCCGCGCCGTTGGTCACCCCGAGGATGTCGGGGCTGGCCAGCGGGTTGCGCGCCACGTTCTGGGTCAGCGCCCCGGCCACTCCGAAGCCGGCCCCGGCCAGCACCGCAGCCACGCTGCGCGGCAGCCGGAACTCGATGATCGACAGCTCGGTGCGCGGATCCGGGGCCGCGCCGAAGAGCGTGGCCACCACATCGCCCAGCGCGATCGGGGTGCCCCCGATGGCCAGGTGCAGGCAGAAGGCCGCGAGGGCCACGGCCAGCAGGATCAGGCCGGTAGCCACAGCGCGCCGGGCGCGCACCGCGGAAGCGGGGGTGCGGATCGCCGGGGCGCTCATACGGTGACCGCCTTGCGGCGCCGGGCCACGTAGATGAAGAAGGGCGCGCCGAGCAGCGCGATGACCACGCCCACGGGCAGTTCCCCGGGGCGGGCCAGCATGCGGCCGAGCACATCGGCCACGCACAGCAGCAGCGCGCCGCACAGGGCCGAGCCGGGAATCACCCAGCGGTAGTCGGCGCCGAAGATGCGCCGCGAAATATGCGGTACCAGCAGGCCCAGGAAGGCGATCGGCCCGGCCAGGGTGACCGCCAGCCCGGACAGTGCCACGATCGCCGCCAGCCCCAGCCCGCGGGCATGCAGGGCGGTGACCCCGAGGCTGCGGGCGGAATCCTCGCCCAGGGTCAGCGCGTTCAGCCCGCGGGCATTGGCCAGCGCCAGCACGGTACCGGCCACCAGCAGCGGCCACAGCGACAAGAAGGATTCGTAGCCTTGGACCACGGAGCCGACCTGCCAGAAGCGCAGGGTTTCCAGGGCGGCCTCGCTGAGCAGCACGATGGCCGACACCACTCCGGCGCAGAGCGCGGTGACCGCGGCGCCCACCAGCAGCAAGGTGATGGGCGATCCCCCGCGCCCGTCGATGCGCCCGATGCCGAAGACCACCAGGGCCGCCAGCAGCGCTCCGCCCAGGGCCAGCAGCGCCTGGGTCCACGCCGGCAGCGGGCCGGTGAAAGCGGCGACCGAGACGATGGCCAGGGCCGCGCCCTGGTTGATGCCCAGCAGGCCGGGTTCGGCTATCGGGTTGCGGGTGTGGCCCTGGATCAGCGTGCCGGCCATGCCCAAAGCGGCGCCGGCGGCCAGCGCGGTAACGGTGCGCGGCCAGCGGATCTCGCGAATGGCGATGTCGCTGACCTGGCCGTCGGGGGCCAGCAGCGCGTGGCGCAGCTCGGCGAAGCTGGAGGTGGTGCTGCCGATCCACAGGCTGAGCCCGATGGCGGCGCCCACGCCGGCGGCCAGGGCCAGCAGCGAGCTGATGCGCGGTGTGGTGCGGTCGATGGTCGGTGGCCTTTCTCGGGCCGCGGAGTGCGCGGCGGGTGCGTGCAGGATATGCGAAGCAATGATGTCGCAGGACCTTGACCAGGACGGCCGGATCCATGCTACTGTTCTTCTCGCGCGCTAAGCTTACCCTTGCCTAAGTGGGGCAAGCAAAAATACATCATGCGCTAATTAGTCAATCACCTTCATGGAAAGCACTCGCATGCACACTCCCCGCATTCTCGCCCTGAGCGCCGCCCTGGCCGCGGCCGCACTGGCCCTGTCCTCCTGCGCCAGCTCTTCCCCGAGCACCGAGCCAGCAGAAACCGCCGCCACCGCGGAAGCCGATTCCAGCTTCCCGGCGGCCATCAAGCACTTCCGCGGCACCACCGAGCTGGCCGAACGCCCGCTGCGCGTCGCCGCACTGGACCCTTCCTACGTGGATGCCGCCATGCTGCTGGGAGCCGAGCTGGTGGCCTACACCGAATACCGCAAGGGCAACAATCCCTTCCCCGAGTACCTCGGCGACATCACCGAGCAGACCGACGAAGCCGTGAACGTCGGCACCATCACCGAACCGGATCTGGAAAAGCTGCTGGCCACCGAGCCGGACGTGATCATCTCCGCCGACGTGCGCCAGGGCGCCATGTACGACCAGCTGAACAAGATCGCCCCGACCATCTTCTCCGAGTCCACCGGACCAACTTGGAAGGAAAACGTGGTGCTGCTGGGCGAGGCCCTGGGCAAGAAGGAGCAGGCGGTAACGGCCGTGGCTGACTACGAGGCCCGCGCCGCCGCGGTGGGCAAGGAAATCCTGGCGAAGAAGCCCGAGACCACTTACTCGCTGGTGCGTTTCGCCGGCGAGGACACCGCGCGCCTGTACGCCACCGATTCGTTCATCGGCGAGATCATGGTGGACATGGGCATTCCGCGCCCGGAGGATGCCCCGGATACCACCGAGTCGATCTTCGTTCCGCTGTCGCCGGAGGAAATCCTGAAGGCCGACGCCGAAGTGATCTTCCAGTCCACCTGGGCCCCGGAAGGCGCCGAGGGCGACGCGTCGCGCGCCCAGGAAGACAAGTTCACCTCCAACCCGTTGTGGGAGAAGCTGGAAGGCGAGGTCATGCAGGTCGACGACTCGATCTTCCTCTCCTCGGTGTCGCTGCAGGGCGCCCACGAGGTCATCACCCAGGTCGCCGAGCACTTCGAGGTCGACCCGCAGCTGCCCTAAGCGGCGCCCGGAAAACCGGCAATTAAAATACTCGAGTCCCTGCCCGGCGTCGTTCGCCGTAGGCAGGGACTCGATTCATTTACCGGCTCCGCGCGCGGGAACCGGTGCCAATCAGTGGTTATCTGGCAGCTTTGCGCACCGGATCGACAGCGACCTCCGCGTGCTTCAGCCGCTTCTCAGCGCGCTTTTCCTTGATGCTCTTGCCTGGTTTTTTCGCTTCGCCCTTGCGTGGGGATTTGCTCGACATGACGTGCCGTCCTTTACCGGAGACGCGCTGCGCCTCCAACAAATGTGGGGAGAGTACCCCATAACCTGAACCATAGGAAGTTTCGCACCGAAGAGCAAGGGCTGGAGCCTTCCCGGCGATTCTCCCACGGCTTTCGGCGAGCGCCATGGCATTTTCGAGGATACGTTCGAATCCGCGTTGGCGGCTTCTTCGGCCACTGGGCCATCCCTGCGGTGCAGGCCAGGGAAATCGAGGCCGACACGACGGCGTCTTCCCAGCGCCCGCCTAGCTTCACCGCGTAGTCTGGAATGTGGCGCGAGGAACTGCATATCCTCGCGCGAAATTAACTTTGTCGTGGTCAAACTAAGGATCATTCTCCGTGGATATCAGGGAACAGCAGCTGGACGCCTACATGGTCACGTGGAAGCTTGAGCGCGAATTCGGCGGGATGACCACCGTCTGTACCCAGCGCGCGGCCGCTTTCGCCCAGCGGCACGGTTCTGCCGCGGTGGTGACCTTCGGCCCCAACCAACAGCTCCCGCAGATCGTCGAGGAACTCGTCGCGCGCGGCAAGCTTTCGCCCACGGTCCGGGTGCTCAATCCCTACCTCCACCTGGCGGACCATGACCTGCAGCCGCAGACCAGCATCCCCGAGCGGAAGGCCGAACCGGGCTGCCTGGACTTCACGGTGCGCGAGTCCGTCCACCACCCTGGCCAGGACGCCGCCTTGTTCTGCGAGCACAGCGTTGCCGGCCCCGAAGGCGGGATCAAGAAGACCACGTACTACCGGGCCGATGGCACCGCCTTCTTGTCCGATATGAAGTTCCACGACGGGAAGGCCCGCCGCATCGTTGAGGCTTTTGACCGCAGCGGAACCCTGGTGGCCCGCTTCCCCAGCGCGGCGTCGTTCTACCGCCATTGGCTGTCGCAGATCGTCGACCACCCGAACTCCTTGGTGGTCATCGACAGCAAGTACACCGCGGCCATGCTCGCTTCCTGGAAACCGGTGCACGTGCCCAAGGTGTTCGCGTTCCACAGCATCCATGTGGCCAAGGGGCAGGACCTTGCCAGCGGCCAGCTCTCCAAGGGCCACGGGCCCATCATCGAAGAACGCTCCAACTGGGATGCCTTCGTCTTCCTGACCCACGCCCAGCGCCAGGCCTATGTCGACCGCTTCGGCGAAGCCGACTCGGCATTCGTCATTCCCAACCCGCTGAACCCGTCCACCGTGCAACCGCCGGTACCGGCACGCAGCTCGACCAGCCTGATCGTGGCCGGCTCGCTGACCCCCAACAAGAACGTAGCCGCCGCCCTGGATGTCCTCCACGAGCTGGCTCTTCGCGGCAAGCGGCCAACCCTGCACATTGTCGGCCAGGGCAGCGAATGCGACGCGCTAGCGGAACGGGCCGCCGAGCTGGGCCTGCGCGAGTCGGTGATCTTCCACGGCTACTCCGACCAGCTCCCCCGGCACTTCGCTTCCTGCACGGCCCAATTATTCACCTCGACCAACGAGGGCCAGGCGCTGGTCATCCTCGAGGCCCAGGCCCAGGGATGCATCCCGGTGTCCTTCGACATCAACTTCGGCCCTGCCGACAGCATCACCGATGGGCATAACGGCTTCCTGGTCCGCCATGGCGATATCCAGGCCATGGCCGACCGGGTGCAGCAGCTCATGGACGATCCCGCCCTGGCCGCCCGGATGTCGCAGCAGGCCCGCACTTTTGCCAGCGAGTACCAAGCCCGCGATCTAGTCTCACTTTGGGAGGACACCATGTCCATAGCGAAGATGCTCAAGAAGCTCGGCGCGAAGAACCGCGTCCCGCATTTCGAAGCAAGGCTGCGGGGCGTCGACTTCCCTGACGGCCAGGGATTGCAGGTGCGGGTGGAGCATCGGGCCCACGTCGAAGACCTGCCCGATCCGGCAACCTTCGAGCTGGTCTTCGTCAATCGGGACAGCAAGGAAGAAATCGCGGCCGTGGCCAGCAGCAGTGTGGACGAGCAGCTGGCGGTCTTCGATGTGGAACCGCAGCTCTTGGGCGAGACCCAGGAACAGGATGCGGCGGTGGACGTGAACCTGCGCCTGCGCGTGGGCAGGGCCATGGAAATGAAGCGCCTGGGTCTGCCCGAATCAATGATCCTGCCGTACTTCACCACGCACAAGAACCTCTCCTTCCGCCCCAAGCAGTAGCCGGGCAGCAGGTCGCATCCAGCGCGCGTTCGGGACTTGCTGACAATTCTCCAAGTCCGGTCCCATAAAGTCGATCGCATGCGAATTCAGATGTCCCAACTGCGACCGCTGCTCAAAAGCCACCGGATCCTCATGACGGTTCCGGGCATGAAGGATTTCCAGGACACCGGAAGCACCTGCAATCCCGAGGCGTGGATCAGCTACCGGGAAGACCTCGCGCTGGATCCCTACACCACCTTCTGGGGAACCAGCGGAACAGCCCTTCCGCGCATGGGCGCGTTCTCCTACACCCATTCAAAGCTCAACAAGGCCATCAGCGTCGGACGGTTCACCTCGATCGCCAAGGGCATGACTGTCATGGGAGCCAAGCACCCCCTGGAGTGGGCATCGACCAGCCCGGTGTTCTACAACCAGCGGCTGCTGATGCGCACCTACGCGGCTGATCACGGCGTGGATCTGGGCACGACGAAGTACGGCTACACGCCGGGGAAGATCTCCATCGGCAACGATGTATGGATCGGCGAAAAGGTCACGCTGGGCCATGGGGTCGCCATCGGCGACGGCGCGGTCATCGCCTCGAATTCCGTAGTCACCAGCGACGTCGAGCCGTACACCGTGGTCGGCGGCCTGCCGGCCAAGAAGATCCGCGACCGCTTCGATGCGCCGACCGTCCAGGCCCTCCAGGCATCGCAGTGGTGGCAGTACGCCCCGGAGAACCTGACCCACCTGGACGTGGCCAACCCGGCCGCCTTCGCCCAGCAGGTGCTCGAGCAGGCCGAGGCAGGGACTGTGCGGCCATTCCAGACGAGGCCCTTGACCGCCAAGACCATTGCCGAGCACCTGGAGGCCCTGGGCACCGGAACCGGGTGAAGACAGGAAGTGCCCCCGGGCGCTCGCCGATTCGGCGAGCGCCCGGGGGCACTAAAGCCTCTGGGCGTTGGATCCGCGTTAGCCTACGGCGACGCGCAGTTCGTTGTTCCACGGGTCCCGGAAGCGAAGTTCGGCTCCGGTGTGGTGGTTTGCCACCTTGGCGTAGGCCAGCCGCTCGGCCAGCTTGCCCACTTCTTCTTCGGTCGGGACGTTGATCAGCACTTCACCCAGCCCCAGCGTGTCCTTGCGCGGGCCGGCTCCGCGCGAGTTCCAGACGTTCATGGCCATATGGTGGTGGTACCCGCCAGCCGAGACGAACAGTGCCTGCTCGCCCAGGGTGGTGGTTTCGTCAAAGCCCAGGGTGCTGACGTAGAACTGGCGGGCGGTTGCGACATCGCCCACCTGCAGGTGCACGTGGCCTACATCCGCGGCGGCCTTGCGCTGTCCGGCAATGGACTGCTCGGTCAGGTGCTCATTGAGGAACTTGTTCGGATCCAGGTAGATGGTGTCCATGGCCACCTCGCCGCCGCTCCAGCTCCAGGTCTCGCGCGGGCGGTCCCAGTACAGCTCGATGCCGTTGCCCTCCGGGTCGGTGAAGTAGAACGCTTCGGATACCAGGTGATCGGAGCTGCCCACGAAGCGGCTCTGGTCGAACTGGGCTGCCGACAGGACGGTCGCAGCCAGATCAGCCTTGGTGTCGAAGAGCAGCGCGGTATGGAACAGGCCCGCTTCGTTGCGCGACGGGAGCTGCAGTCCTGGCGCGTTCTGCAGGTTGACCAGTTCCTGGGTACCGCGGCCCAGGCGGGTGCCTTCGGCTGATTCGGCCAGCACTTCAAGGCCCAGGGCCTTCTGGTAGTACTCGCTCATGGTTTTCATGTCGCCGACCTTGAGCTGGACTGCGTTCATGTGGGTGTTGGCCGCTAGTTTGTCTTGCTGGAGTACTGACATGGCAAGCTCCTTTTCCAAGTGCATCGATTCCCTATTGATTAACAGCCTATCGCAAATTACTTGATGCTTCAATGAAATTGGGATGTTCAGCCGATCACAGCGAATTCTGTTCCGGGGATGGCATTAGCCTCCCCTGCTCGCACACCAAGAACCCCGCTGCAAAAACTACGAAGGCCATCCGGATTTCCTTGCGGCAGCAAGGTCGCTGTTTGCCAGTGCCATAGAACTCACCAGCAGTGGCGGATCGGAGAATCGCGGTACGGCCACCCGGGTTGCCGATGGCGATGGCGACACCATGGATGCCAGGGTGGCGGGCGCAGAAACTCGAGTCCAGCTGCTGAACATCGACATCCCCGAAGCCATTCACCCGGGCAATGGGGTCAAATGCCTCGGGCCAGCGGCTGCCGAATATCTTGAGCACGCCCTGCCGGCAGGACAAAGAGTCAGCTTGGGATTACAACGTGCCCCGCACGGACCATGCGTGCCGGACCCTTGCGGCCGTCCCTGGAAGCGATCTGCCCATCAATAGAGATATCGCCCGCGCGTTCCCCTCGAAGCGCCGCGACAACGCACGCCTGCCAGGCGACCGAATGCTTGAAACCGTTCACTAACGGTATCTGGCCTGCAGGATTGCCACCGCGCGATCATCGGCAATATAGACCAGTCAATTAGCTTCATCAATGCGGCGCAACCACGCGCCAGCCAGGGTACGCCTCAACAGTTCAGGCTTGCCAATACCCTCAAATGGGTCACAGCGCAGCACAGCCTCAATCAACGCATGGATGCGCCTGAGCGTTTTGCGATCTTGGGTCTGCCAGTGGAAATAGTCAGCCGGCAGCCGTCCAGGTCAGCAGTCTTTCACTCAGGGATCAATAGGTCCACGCTCGGACACTTGGCTACCGCGTACCGCTTCCAGCGAAGCAAGCAGGCGGAGCGCATTCCTCGGCGAGCGCAGAAGGTAGCTCGTTTCCACCAGAGAGTCATACTCATCTTTTGACATGAGGACTGCAGATCCGCGCTTTGACAAGATCTCCACTTCGGCACGGTCAAGATTGACTCGTTCGATCAAGCCGAAAAGATCGCGGCGCGCCTCACTCGCTGTGATTGCCATGCCCCTCCTTGGTCAGTACTGGATATGGTACAACTTCTAGCCGTCTTCGAGAGACTCTATCCCCAAGTGCAACCCGATCCCTGTTTCCATGGGGCATCGCAGTTGATACTCAGATTTCACGGAAAATGGGCTGCCCGGACAAAGCCGCTTGGCTTTAACCATGGGTCACCCAGTCCCATTTCTTCGTCGGCACTTAATAGAGGATAGGCCTGGACTGCTCGTGGATCCAGATCAATCAACAGCACGTTTCTACCCGCTTCAACTACTCCGGTCGCAAGCGAAACCGCTGATGCGACAACAATGGAACAGGCAGACGAGCTCGCCGATCAGGCAGATTCCGCAGCGGCCCCGGGCCACACTGCAGCCACTGCATTCCATGCCGTTGCCCCGGCGTACGGGTTGCATCCGCGAGGATCGGTAAAACCACTGCCCTGGAAATGCAGCATTAACAGCCCTGGCCGAAGACCTCAAAGGCCAACAACGAAGAAGCCTGCATCCGGGCAGTCGGACCCCAGAAATAATGCAAGGCCACACGCCGCGGCTGCAGACGGGATATCGGGAACAAACTGCTAGCTGGGCTCTGGCCACCGCGTAACCAGGGACCGGGATTCAGTCCGACTTCGCACAGCAATCATGGGGTGGCCCGGTTTTATATCGGTGGCGATCTGCCACTCGCTAGGACTTCCAAGTATATTGACTGGTGATCCACCTCACCTTGGGTTTTGGTGGTTTACCCAGAGCTACGGAAGGTTAGTTGTGAGCGTTACCGAAGAATTCAGAGCAGCCCGTGACCGTCTCCTGGAGCTAAGGGAGGATTACCACCAGGCTCGCGCCGAGTTCGCATGGCCGGAATTCACCGAGTTCAATTTCGGCTTCGACTGGTTCGACCACGTCGCCCGGGATCCGCAGCGCTCCGAGCGCCCAGCACTGGTCATCGCCGAATCCGACGGCAGCTGCACCCAGCGGACCTGGGCAGAACTATCAACCCGGTCCACCCAACTTGCGCGCTGGCTCAGCGACCAGGGCATCAAGCGCGGGGATTCAATCGCCATCATGCTGGGCAACCAAGTAGAGCTTTGGGAATCGATGCTGGCAGGCATCAAGCTGGGGGCGGTCATGGTCCCGTGCACCACGCAGCTGACGCCCACCGATCTGGCCGACCGCATTGCCCGCGGCCATATCCAATGGGTCGTCACCAACGAGGGCGAAATCCCCAAGTTCGAATCGGTGCCGGGCGATTACACGCTGATCCAGATCGGCGGGCAGCCGCCGGCTGGCATCCTCGACTACTCCCAGTCGTCCGCGGCAGAAGCGGCCTTCGCACTGGAGCATCCGACCCGCGCCGATGAAACGCTGCTACGCTATTTCACCTCCGGCACCACCTCGAAGGCCAAGCTGGTCGAGCATACGCATACCTCGTATCCGGTCGGGCACTTGAGCACGATGTTCTGGATCGGCCTCGAACCAGGCGATGTCCACCTGAACGTCGCCTCGCCGGGCTGGGCAAAGCACGCGTGGTCCAACTTCTTCACCCCGTGGATCGCCGAAGCGACGGTCTTCATCTACAACTACGACCGCTTCGATCCAGTGGCCCTGATGAACCAGATGGACGCCCAGCAGGTCACCAGCTTCTGCGCGCCGCCGACCGTCTGGCGCCTGCTCATCCAGGCCGACCTCGGTGCGCTGGAGCATCCGCCGCAGAAACTGGTCTCGGCCGGCGAGCCGCTGAACGCAGAGGTCATCGACCAGGTCCACAAGGCCTGGGGGCAGGTGATCCGCGACGGGTTCGGGCAGACCGAAACCACGGTGCAGATCGCCAATCCCCCGGCAGAGCCCATCACCATCGGCGCCATGGGGCGCCCGATGCCCGGCTACGAGATCGTGCTGCGCGATCCGGTCACCGGGGAAGAAGGCGATGTGGGCGAGATCTGCCTGGTCACCGCCCAGCGCCCGCTGGGGCTGATGAAAGGCTATTTCGAGAACGAGGAAAAGACCAATGAGGTCTTCCGGGACGGGGTCTACCACACCGGGGATATCGCCGAGCGGGACGAACGCGGCGTCCTGACCTATGTGGGGCGCGCCGATGACGTCTTCAAATCCAGCGACTACAAGATCAGCCCTTTCGAACTCGAATCGGTTCTGATTGAGCATCCGGGCGTGGCCGAAGCGGCCGTCGTTCCAGCACCGGATGAGCTGCGGCTCACGGTGCCCAAGGCCTACATCGTCGCGTCCGGCGGGCATGAGCCCGGACCGGAATTAGCCGAATCGATCCTGGCCTACTGCCGCGAGCACCTTTCGGCTTTCAAGCGCATCCGCCGGCTGGAATTCGCGGACCTGCCCAAGACGATCTCGGGCAAGATCCGACGGGTGGAGCTGCGCCAGACTGAAGAGGACCGGCACCGCGCCGGCGCCCCGGCGGGCACCGAATACAGGGACACCGACTTCCCGAATCTCAAGGGGTAGAGACCTCGAGCATCCAGGGCGCGTTCCGGACATGGCTTCGGCAGGCGCCCTGGATTTTTCTCTTCCCTCGAAACTTTCGCCAGCCCATCGCTACTCCCCTTCCTCGCGTCAAGCCGCCAGGGTTCGCATCGGGTTTATTTCCAGAGGTTTCCCGCTTAAGAAGCCAATAGTTTACATCGTGAGCTGACACTCATACTATGAGTTCTTATGCCGTGGCTTATGTCACACTGCTCCCCGATTCCTCTAGAACGGATCCAACATGTCCGATATCGCGATTCTGATAAATACCGCGGTGGCCGTGCTTGCCGCCGTGGTGCTTATCGTGAGATTCAAGGTCAACCCAGTCATCGCCTTGGTCATTGGCTCGCTCTACCTGGGCCTATCCACCGGCTTGGGAGTCACCAAGACCATCGAGACCATCACCCAGGGTTTCGGCGACATCATGGTGGAAGTCGGACTCCTGGTGGCTTTCGGCGTGCTGATGGGTTCCATCCTCAATGAGACCGGCGCCATCCGCCGCCTGGTCGAGCACCTGCTGAACACCTTCGGCCCCAAACGACTGCCATACACCATGGCGTTGGCTGTCAGCACCGCGTTGCAGACCATTTTCCTCGATGTGCTGCTGGTCATCGCGGCCCCCTTGGCCCGGCGCATGGCGCCGAAAATCGGCAAGCACGGAACCGCGCGCATTGCCACGGCCATGGCCATCGCCGGCGAGGTCGGCATCGTCCTCATGGTTCCTGGCGTCGGCGCGGTCGCCTTGGCCGGCATGCTTGAAGTTCCCCTGGGCAAGATGCTGATCTTCGGCCTGCTGGTCGTCGTGCCCACGGTCTTGATTTCCGTCGCCATCATGTCCTTCTTCTTCGACCGCGGCTTCTGGAAAGCCGAGAGCGATGAGCAGCTGCTGGCGCAAGACGAGCCGACACCGGGAACCCGCAAGCTGGAGCGCGGCGAAGGGACCGGCCAGGATGCGGCACGCACCGGCAACGCCGGAACGGCCGCCGCGGCCACCGCGGTGCAGACCGGGCAGCGCCGCGAGGCGCCCCTGTTCCTGCTCTTCCTGCCGCTGCTCGCATCCTTGCTGCTCATCGCCAGCGGCGCGCTGGCCGAAATCCTCGGCTATGAGGCCAGCTGGATCCAGCTGGTCGGCAATCCGGTAGTTGCCCTGCTCATCGGCCTGGTCGGAACGATCGCCGTGGCACGCTACACCATCGGCCAGAAGGCGATTGACCGCGGCGTGGCCAGCGGGTTCAGGGAAAGCGGGCAGATCCTGCTGCTGACCGGTGTCGGCGGCTCCTTGGCAGCCACGGTTTCCACGGCTGGATTGGGCGACATCATGGGCCAGTTCTTCTCGGCCAGCACCGTTGCACCACTGGTAGTTGTCTGGGGCATCGCGGCCCTGCTTCACATTGCCGTTGGCTCGGTGACCCTTTCCGGGATTACTGCCGCAAGCCTCTTGGCACCGATCGCCCCGAGCCTGGGCATCGACCCGGTGCTCATCGCGTTGGCGGCAGGTTCCGGAGCGCTGTTCATGGTCCATGTCACCTCGAACACCTTCTGGCTCCTGCAGTCGTTGTTCGGGCAGACCGTGCGCGGTGCCCTTAAGACCGTCAGCGTAGGCGTGTCGGTCGCATCCATCGTGGCCCTTGGAATGGTCATGATCCTCAACATCTTCATTTAGCGCGACAGCAAAGGAACGGCAGAACATGTCAGAGCACATCGCCCCATTGAAGGGTGTCCGCGTTCTCGAATTGGGCAACTACATTGCCGCCCCCACTGCAGGCCGGCTCCTGGCGGACTTCGGCGCCGAAGTCATCAAGGTGGAACGCCCGGGAACCGGGGACGAGCTGCGAAATTGGCGGCTCAAGAAGGGCAGCGTCTCGATGCTGTACCGGACGATCAACCGCAACAAGAAGTCCATCGTCCTGGACCTGCGCAGCGACGCCGGCCGGGAGGCCGTGCTGGAACTGGCCAAGCACTGCGATGTGCTGCTGGAAAACTTCCGTCCGGGCACCTTGGAGAAGTGGGGCCTGGGTCCAGAGGAACTCAGCGCCGTGAATCCGGACCTGGTGATCACCCGCATCTCGGCCTTCGGCCAGACCGGGCCGCTCTCCGAGCGCCCGGGCTTTGCCGCCGTGGCCGAGGCCTTCAGCGGCTTCCGCAATCTGGTGGGCGATCCAGATCGCGCGCCGGTTCGTGTCGGCGTATCGATTGGCGATTCCATTGCCGGACTGTATGCCGCGTTCGGCGCGGTGATGGCGCTCTACCAGCGGGAGATGGCGCGCGGGGAAAAGGCCTCCCTCGGTCTGGACCATCGCGTGATCGATGTGGCGCTGCACGAGGCGATGTTCTCCATGATGGAATCTTTGCTCCCGGACCACGGCGCCTACGGCGAAACCCGGACCCGCACCGGTGGACGCATGGAAGGCATTGCGCCATCCAATGCCTATGTCTGCGCCGATGGGGCCAGCATTGTGGTCGCCGGAAACGGTGACGGGATCTACCGCCGCTACATGGAAGCCATCGGCAGGCCGGAGCTCGGGGCCGATCCGCGGCTGCAGGGCAATGCCCAGCGTTGGGAGGCAAGGGAAATGCTGGATGCCGCCATTGGCCAGTGGGCCGCAAGCGTGGATTCGAGCACGGCCCTGGCCATCCTCGATGCGGCAGGAGTTCCTGCCGGCCCGATCTACACCGCCAAGGACATTGCCAACGAGCCGCAATACATCTGCCGGAACATGATCCAGCATCTGGATGTCTCCACCGGCGAGGAAACCTTGCAAGGTGTCGGCTTCCCCGGCATCGTCCCGGTCATGGGAGGCACCTCGCTGCCTATTCGGAACCTCGGCCCCGACCTCGGCGAGCATACCGAACAGGTACTGGGCGGATTGCTGGGAATGACCGATGCGCAAATTGCGCAAGCCTCGGCTGGCGAAAGGAATATCGCGTGAGCTACTCATTCACCCCCGCAGCCGCGTTGCGCGACGTCACGCTGCGTGACGGGCTGCAGCTGACCGGGAAGCTTTTGAGCACCCCGGAGAAAATCAGGACCGTGCGCGAGTTGATCCGGCTCGGAGTCCAGGAAATCGAGCTCGGCTCCATGGCGCGTGCCGACCTGGTGCCGCCCATGGCCAATACCCTCGAAGTTGCCCGGGGGCTGCGCCCCGACGAGCTGGAACGCTGCTGGATTTGGGTGGCGACCCCGGGGCATGTGGCCAAGGCGGCCAAGTCGGGCATCCGGAACTTCCAGTATTGCCTCTCTGTTTCCGATGCGCACAACCAGGCGAATATCGGGCGCAGCACGGAGGCAAGCCTCGCCGCCCTGCCAGAAGCCGTGCGCTATGCCCAGGAAGCCGGCGGGCGCATCCAGCTATGCCTGGCCACCTCGTTCACCTGCCCTTTCGAGGGGCAAGTCCCCGCCGAGCGCGTGCTGGACATCGCCAACGATCCACGGGCCGAGGGCACCAGCGACATCGTCATCTGCGACACCCTGGGCCAAGCAGTTCCGGCACAGGTCGCCTCGCTCATTTCCAGGGTGCGCGGCGAAACCCCGCAACGGCGCATCGTGTTCCACGGCCACGATACCTGGGGGCTGGGTGTTGCCAATACGCTGGCAGCCATTTCGGCAGGAGCCACCCTGGTTGATGGAGCGCTCGGCGGCCTGGGAGGCTGTCCCTTCGCCCCCGGGGCCAGCGGGAACACTTCCAGCGAGGACATCCTCTTCGCTACCCAGCCGCCATGGCTCACGCCGCAGCGCTTTGCCGGGCTCGTCGGGCTCTCCGAATCCTTGCTGCAGGAGCTGGGCGAGCCGAACCGCTCCAAGTCGGCCCAGGGGGCGCGTTCCAAGGCAGAAGCCTTTGCCTGGGTGATCCCCTCTGATGCCACCCCGGATTGCGGTACCAGCCTCTAGTGCCGCTATTGCCTGGTGCCGCCGCAGCCCTCGGACCGGGCGGGCGGCGCTAGGCGGAAGGCCGGTGGGTTTCGCCCGGGAAGCGTCCGCCGATCAGCCGGGTCATCCGTTCAGCAGTGTCCAGCAACGGCTCGATCCAGCTCTGGCAGATCTCCCGCGGCATGCGCAGGGTGGGTCCGCTGATGGTCACCGCCGCCACCAGGCCCGCCGCGGAATCGAACACCGGTGCGGACAGTCCCGAGGCCCCGCTTTCACGCTCCCCCGTGGTGATCGCGAAGCCATCGGCGCGGGTCTGCTGAACCGCTTTTTCCAGGTTGGCCATGCCGGTAATCGTGGCATCGGTCAACGGCTGCAGCTGTGATTCCTGCAACCGCTGCATGAGCTCGGGCTTCCAGGCCAGCAGCACGCGGCCGGCAGATCCGGCATGCAATGGGGCGAGCTCGCCCAGGTGCATTTCCCTGCGCAGCGCGTGGCGTGTTTCGGCAATGCCCACGCACACGCGGAATTGCTGCTCGGCACGGAAAAGGCAGGCTGTTTCCCCGGTGAAGTCGCGCAGTTCGCGCAACGATGGGCTGATGACGTCCAGCACTTCCCGCCCCCGGGTCGCCGGCGCGGCCCAGTAGGCCATCTTCATCCCGATGCGGAAGCCGTCATCCTCGCGGTCCAAGAAACCCTGTCCCACCAAATTCGCGACAAGCCGCTGCACCGTGGAGGCAGGCAAATCCGTTGCTTCACGGATATCGGCCAAGTTCATCACCGGCTGGCGCAGTGAAAAGGAATCGAGGATGGAACTGATTTTTCCCAAGACCAACAAGGGGTTGTGCTTCTTGGCGGGGGTCTCTTCCTTTGGCATATTCCAGACGCTAGACCATCGGCATCTGCGAGTCCAGTTGCCTACCCGGCACTGCTCGCAGGCGCCTTGGCCAGCCCGCCACCGGCAGCGTCCCCGCCAGCGGGTTCAGCCGGATCGGGCATTCGGTCACTATGCATGCCCGCACAGGAAGCTAGTGGACAAAATTCGTGAACTTCAGCACCTGCACCACGCATGGTGACGCAACAATTCGCCAGAACTGTGCACTGAAGTATATTGAATCCTGAAGACCGAAGAATTCTGTCGGGCGCAGGCGCCCATCACGCAAAGGACCCCCATGGGCAATACCGAGAAGTTCCGGGCAGCACGCGATCTGCTGCTGGCGGCACGCGATGACTACGACCGGGCTCGGGCGGAGTTCACGTGGCCGGAATTCACCGATTTCAACTTCGCCTATGACTGGTTCGACGAGGTAGCCAAGGACCCGGCGCGAGCCAACGAACCGGCACTGATCCTCACCGAACCCGATGGCAGCTCGGCACGCTACAGCTGGGCCGAACTTTCGCGCCGCTCCACCCAGGTGGCCCGCTGGCTTTCCGACGAAGGCCTGCAGCGCGGCGATACCATCATCGTCATGCTGGGCAACGAGGTGGCCCTCTGGGAAGTGATGCTGGCCGGCATGAAGCTCGGTGCGGTCATCATCCCGACCACCACGCAGCTGGTCAGCGCGGACCTCGCCGACCGCATCGAGCGCGGCAACGCGAACTGGGTGATCACCAGCCATGACCAGGTCGCCAAATTCGAAGCAGTCCCCGGGGACTACCGGATCGTGCAAGTCCGCGGGCAGGCCGCCGAAGGGACCTTGCACTATGCCAAGTCCCACGACGCTCCGGCCGAATTCCGCCTGGACTCCCCGAACCTGGCCGATGAGAACATGCTGCTCTACTTCACCTCGGGCACCACCTCGTTGGCGAAGCTGGTCCAGCACACCCATACCTCGTACACCATCGGCCACCTGGCAACGATGTTCTGGATCGGCCTGGAACCAGGCGATGTCCATCTGAATGTGGCGTCCCCCGGGTGGGGAAAGCACGCCTGGTCGAATTTCTTCGGCCCGTGGATCGCCGAAGCGACGGTCTTCGTCTACAACTACGAGCGCTTTGATCCGCTGGCGCTGATGAACCAGATGGATACGGAGAAGGTCACCAGCTTCTGCGCACCGCCCACCGTCTGGCGCTACCTGATCCAGGCGGACTTAGGCAGCTTGCAGACTCCCCCGCGCAAGCTGGTCTCTGCCGGCGAGCCGTTGAACGCCGAAGTCATCGACCAGGTGCGCACCGCGTGGGGGCAGGTGATCCGTGATGGCTACGGGCAGACCGAGACCACCGTGCAGATTGCCAATTCGCCGGGTACCGAGGTGAAGGTCGGCGCGATGGGCCGCCCGATGCCGGGCTATGCGGTGGAGCTGCGCAATCCGACCACCGGGCAGCTGGCCGAAATCGGGGAAATCTGCCTGCGACTGGATCCCCGGCCTGCCGGGTTGATGAAGGGCTATTTCGCCGATCCGGAGAAAACCGCCGAGGCGCTGCGTGGCGGCGTGTACCACACGGGAGATATCGCCGAACGCGATGATGAGGGCGTCTTGACCTATGTGGGGCGTGCCGACGACATCTTCAAATCCAGCGACTACAAGCTCAGCCCCTTCGAGCTGGAGTCAGTGGTCCTGGAGCATCCCGCGGTGGCCGAGGTGGCGGTGGTGCCTTCGCCGGATCCACTGAAGCTCTCGGTGCCCAAGGCCTTTGTGGTGCTGGCATCGCACGTCGAGCCAGGCGCGGAGATCGCCAAGGACATCCTCGGCTTCTGCCGCGAGCACCTGGCGCCGTACAAGCGGATCCGGCGGCTCGAATTCTCCGCGCTGCCCAAAACCATTTCAGGCAAGATCCGCCGCGTGGAGCTGCGCCTGGCGGAGGAAGAGCAGCATGCGGCCGGCACGACCCCGAGCGGCGAATACCGCGATACCGACTTCCCTGAGCTGAAGGAACGCGGGTGAGTAAAGGCCTTACATAGCACCCTTTGTGCTTGACGCAATCGTTTCAGATGAAATCCGCATACTGAGATACAGGATTAATGAAATTTGAGCGGTGCAGCCTGTCCTCGTCGGACGACAAAATTTTCCGGACGATGCCAATACAGTCACCGTGCGCACCAAACTGCTGCCCGATCCTGTCGTGTCTCTTCAGATGGGATAGCTAAGATAACAGGGCCCAATCACTACCAATTTTTAGAGTAACTTCGTCCTCATAGCCACTAGATTGTCCCCTAATCACAATCGAACCAGACAAAGGACAAGTCAACATTCCTTCATGCACATCTCTGTCCAACCAAGTACTTTCTTCGCGCTTTAATCCAATCGGAACACCATCGCATTCAAGACTGACTTGAGTAACATCTGACGAAACTGAAAAGCGAATTTGAACACCTGCGCCGACCACACGAGAATTAACCAACATCAATACAGGTAGATCATTTTCATAATCTACATTATCTGATTTCGCGTGGAACTCCTCCATAAATAAGTCGTAAATACTCGTTGCCTGATCTATGAATTTCGACCCAACATTATGTTCCGCAAATTTGGCTATAAGGTTTACCCGTTTGAAGCGATCGTCTAATTCAACAGGAAAAAAACCCTCATATTTTCTGCATAAACGTCGAATCGACTCTTCATCGTTAATTGGATTCTCTGAGAAGATCTGAGCAATTCCATAGGTGCCTTTTGGAAAAATCAAACCCACCGCACGTTCGAAACGACGCAGAACAACAGGGCGATTAATGTTTTCCGTGGCGACTATCGAAATAATAAATCTTGGAGAAGTCGAATACTTCCTTGCATATTTTAGAACTAAGGACTGGTTACTTTTGCTAATTTTCCCTAGGATGTCCTGAATCGATAATTGCGACTGCGCTTCAGTAAACCTAGTCAGTTTGCGATAAAGCAGAAACAACGCGCCTATCAATAAAGAGCCCCAGAAGGCTTCCTTCAACTCAAGTGCACTCGGAGTCCAGACATCCGTGAATCTTCGAAGCAGGTACGGGATCACTGCCGCAAACACCACTATCAGAAGCGACAATGTATGAACAAGCACTCGCCTGACCTTAGTTCCCCATGACTGACGACCTACGTCACGCCAGACACCTGGAGAAAGTGTCGTAACAGCGAGATGAACGACAATAAGTGCAACTATCGACCAGAAAGAACTCAATTCGAAAGCGCTGTTTACTCCAACAAGCAGCGCAGAAGTAAGAAGCACAGGAACGAAGCGAAAAACAAAATATACCCAGTGATTTCGGCTACTGCCCGAGTCTACGACGTTGGCTACATCAGAGTACTGCGCAGGCCACTCCAACGCATAAGCACGAAATATAGGCTTGAGTAGAATACCTGCAATTGCACCGAGACAGATAGATGCAAGAGTTTCCCAAATTAAGTTCATTTACCGAAATTCCTTCTCAAGAAAACCGAACCAGCCTCTAGCGATCGAGTATACGATAAGTTCCGCAAAACCCTTATTCTGGTTGAATAATGCAAGGAACCATACAACAAGTAGCGGCAATACTGTTAGAAAGTTGGTTAAATTTTGTTGAATTCAAGATTTCAGGGTGATTGGAGTGAAATTATGATTCCGCGTAAACGCTATGGTTGCACAAAAATTTGAAGTCTTGACACCAGAAAAGAGAACGTTTCGTTTAAATATACTACTTACTTTGATCCGACAGAAAACTAGAACTCAGCGCGACTGAAGGAAATTTCTCAGATAGGTATCATAAAAGTCTCAGTACGCATCAAGGGACGATCGGTCCGGCGTTAAAGAAAGTGCTTCAATGTTTCATTTGGCCTTCAGCGCATCGACGATGCCCTTGCCCAGATAGAAGGCGCCGTCGGCGTACCAGGCCAGCATCAGCAGCTGGCGCGCCGGCTTGGGCAACCAGGCGAACTTGCCGCTCTTGGCCAGGACCAGGTGCGCTGCCGCGCCGGAGGCCAGTACGGCGGCACCCGAACCCATCAGCGCTTTCGGATTCCAGTTGTGCCGGTGCAGCAGCCGTTCCAGGCCCTTGGCCTCGCGCTCCTGCTCAGCCAGTGCGGACTTCAAGGTCTTGAACGGGCCGCCGGTGGCAATGACCCTGCGGTCTTCGGGCAGCGGGCGGCCGGTGAGATAATCGATGCTGCGCGGGTCGAAGCCGAAGAGCGAGACCAGGCGCTTCATGTCCTTCAGGTCCCCGCTGCTGCACAGCAGCTGCTGGGCCTCGGAGCGGTCGGCCGGATCCGGAATCAGCTGCTCGATGATCTGCATTTCTTCTTCGTCCCAGCCGAAGAGCAAGCTGTTGAGCTCATCCAGGCGCACCGCTGCCGGCGAGCCGGCTTCCGGTTCCAGGATTGCTGTGCGTTCCAGGTCCACCACCATGGACACCGAGGAACCGAACATGGTCCGGCGCGGGCCCTTGGCCTCGATGGTTGCGGTAATGACATTGCCGGTACGGTCCAAGCACAGGTACGGGCGGTTCGAGCGCGAGATGCTCGGGGCATAGACCGGTTCCTTGGGCATGGCCATCAGCCCGGATGCATTTTCCCAAACGGTGATCTCGTTCTCGGCAAAGCCGGCTGCCAGCACCAGCTCGGAACCCTTGAGCTTTGGCCCGTGCAGCAGCTCGTTGGTGCCGCCGTACTCGCCGAGCTGCTCGTCATCCGGGTTGGGGCCGTCAATTTCGTCCCCGTCAACCAGTACGTAGTCGGCGCCGGTGGAGTTCTTCAGTTCGTGGACCAGTTTGGTCACGCGCGAGCCTTCGCGCAGCTTGCCCTTGGCATCGATGCGGTAGAGCACCGCATCGCGGGCTTCGCTCACCGTGGCCACCTCGGCGGCTACTTCAGTGGAATTCTCGCGCTCAACAGCTCCGCCGATGAAACCCAGCAGGCGGCGATCGGCCAGCGCGGTGCGTACCAGTTGTGCAGATTCAGGCTTGTCGCCCATGAAAATGAACTCTAGGTTGAGGTAGTTGAACCCGGTTGAATCCACGAAAAGTAACCCCTTTGGTTATTTGGATATGGCGATAAGTCAATCATAGGCGGTAACCCGTGCCGTCCTGGCAGGCAGCGCCCGGGTGGTTGCCTGGCGCTAGCGCCGGCGCCGGGCGCGGAACCAGCGGACCGCGCCGAGGACGGTGTTCCCGGTGGCATCAACATAGCCGAGCACCAGCAGCAGCACGATTACCCAGGGCGGCGCCCAGGGCTGCTGCCAATGGGTGGCCGCAAGCACCAGCGAGAATACCAGGGCCTCGATGAGCCCCAGCGCCAGCTGCGCGGCGGGTTTCCACGACAACGTGTTGTACCATCGCGGCCGGGCACCAGAGGTGCGGGATTCGGTGATCAGTGCACGGCCCACTGCCCTGGCCATTGACACCGGTTCGATCCATCGCGCGCCCCCGGGAAGATCGGCGTCGTCCAGATAGCGGGCCAGGACCGGTGGATGCCCGAAGGTCTCCAGCACCCGCTGGGCCGACTGCAGGCTGCCGGTGCCCACCAGCGCCAGCTTGAGCCGCTCGATGTTCTCGGCATCGACCACAAGCCCGGCCAGCTCGTCGAGTTCCTGGCCATCCACGCTGTCCTGGTTGGCGAGCAGCCAGTCCAGTTCGCGCCGGGCGGGTGTTGAGGCCTGAGGCCAGAAGGCGGGGCTGGCCGCGACCGGCCAGATGTGCACCCAGGCCGGGTGCCCGCCGAGCTTGGCAGGCTGCTTGTCGAACCAGAAGCTCGCGGTGAAGCGCGCGCCGGTGCGGCTGAGCATGATCGCCGGATGCTGGCTGGCAGCCAGCACGCCGCCCACCAGGAAGCCTTCGTGCACGGCCACGGCCGCGCCGGCGGATTCCGGCGGCAGGAGCTGCCAGCTGGTTTTGCTCGCCGCGGCCCACACCCCCATGTCCGGCTCGTTCAGCGCGCCGATGGCCACGGTCCGCCCCGGCGGCATGGCATCGAGCCGCGGATCCTCGATGGGCTCCCCGGTTTGCACCTCGGCGTCGTCCTGGTCGATGTACAGCGCACCGGTGCCCAGCTTCAGCGCCAGCGCGAAGTCCTCGACCTGCTGGCCCAGCCTGATGGCGCCCGCGGCGCCAGCGAGCAGCAAGAGCCCCTCGTGGTTCACCGCAAGGCTGGCCTCGATCATCGCCAGCCCGTTCCAGGGCACCGGCACGGAGACCAGCGAGATCACTTCGCGGGCGGCCAGCAGCTCGCGGACCTTGGCTTCGGCCTGCTGCGCCTGGGGTTCTTCGAAGAAAAGAGTCAGGGCGGCGACCAGCGTGTGCTCCTGGTCGCCGCCCTGCAAGGACTGGTTGCTACTTGTTGCCAAGGTACTTTTCGAAGCCCGCCGGCAGGTTCAGGCTCGAAGAATCGAAGTCCTGGTTGGCGCCCTGCCCAAAGGCGGCACCGCTCGGGGCGGCGGCCTTCTTGTTCTTGGCCTCCAGCTCGGCCTGCGCGGCCTTGGCCGGGTTGCCGAACTTCTGCTGCTTCTTGCCCTTGCCCTTGGCCTTCGCCTTGCGGGCAGCGCCCTTGCCGGCCCCCGGCATGCCCGGGATGCCGCCGCCGGCAGCCATCTTCTTCATCATCTTCTGCGCTTCGGCGAAACGCTCCAGCATCTGGTTCACCTCGGAGACCGAAACACCCGAACCCTTGGCGATACGCGCGCGGCGGGAGCCGTTGATGATCTTCGGAGCCACGCGCTCGTGCTGGGTCATCGAACGGACGATGGCCTCAACGCGGTCGATCTGGCGTTCGTCGAACTGCTCGAGCTGCTGGCGGGAGATCTGTGCGCCGGGCATCATGCCCAGCAGCTTCTTCATCGAGCCCATCTTCTTGATCTGGGCCATCTGGGCCAGGAAGTCGTCCAGGGTGAAGTCTTCCTGGTCGGCGAATTTCTTCGCCATGCGCTCGGCTTCGGTCTTGTCCCAGTTCTTCTCGGCCTGCTCGATGAGCGTCATCACATCGCCCATGTCCAGGATGCGCGAAGCCATGCGGTCCGGGTGGAAGATCTCGAAGTCGTCCAGGTTCTCGCCGGTGGAGGCGAACATGACCGGCTTGCCGGTGACCGAGGCGACCGACAGGGCGGCGCCGCCGCGGGCATCGCCATCGAGCTTGGAGAGCACGACACCGGTGAAGTCGACGCCCTCGTGGAAGGCCTGGGCGGTGTTGACCGCGTCCTGGCCGATCATCGCGTCGATGACGAAGAGGACTTCATCCGGGTTGATGGCGGCGCGGATGTTCGCGGCCTGGGCCATCATCTCGGTGTCCACGCCCAGGCGGCCGGCGGTATCGACAATCACGATGTCGTGCAGCTTGGCCTTGGCCTCGGCCACGCCGTCGCGGGCTACCGCTACCGGGTCGCCGGTGGCGGTGTCGAATTCCGAGGAGACGCCCGGGTGCGGCGCGTAGACAGGCACGCCGGCACGCTCGCCGTTGATCTGCAGCTGCTTGACGGCGTTGGGGCGCTGGAGGTCGCAGGCCACCAGCAACGGGGTGTGGCCCTCGGACTTCAGGTGCTTGGCCAGCTTGCCGGCCAGGGTGGTCTTGCCGGCACCCTGCAGGCCGGCGAGCATGATCACCGTCGGCGGGTTCTTGGCCAGGTTCAGGCGGCGGGTTTCCCCGCCCAGGATGCCAACGAGTTCCTCGTTGACGATCTTGACGACCTGCTGGCCCGGGTTCAGCGACTCGGAGACCTCGGCACCCAGAGCGCGTTCCTTCACCTGGGCCACGAAGCCGCGGACCACCGGTACGGCAACGTCGGCGTCAAGCAGGGCGCGGCGGATCTCGCGTGCGGTACCGTCGATATCCGCTTCAGTCAGGCGGCCCTTGCCGCGCAGGTTCTTGAAGGTTGCTGTCAGGCGATCGGAAAGTGAATTAAACACGTGCCGGGCACTTCTTTCGATAGGTCTTGTGGTGCGCATTGGAAAATCGCACAGGACTCAACTCCCAAGAATATCAATAATCGGGCGCTGGACTAACCAGCTGTGCAGCGTTTCACCCGTTGTCTCTTCCCCAGCGCCACGCTGCTCCCGCCCAAAGGGACGGGAGCAGCGTCAGGGAACCGGGCAGCCACGGACTACGGCTTGGCCTCGCTGGCAGGTGGTGCGGCCGCTGCCGGCGCCTGCGCGAGCTTGGCCGGAGCGGCCGCCTCGGGCTTCACCGCCGCTGTTGCCTTCGGCTTCGGCTTGGCCGGTGCCGGGGCAACTTTCTGCACGGCCGGCGCTGCGATAGCAGGCTTGGGCTTGGGCAGGGTTGCGACCGGCGCCTTGGCGACCAGCTTCACGGGCGCTGCAACTTTAGGCTTGGCCGGGGCCGCGGCCTTGGGCTTCACTGGCGGCTTGGCCTGCTTTTTCGCAGCCGGCACTGCAACCTCGGGCTTGGGCTTGGGCTTTTCTGCCGGCGCTTCCTTCACGGCCGGCTTTTTCGCAGTTGTGGACTTGGCCGGTGGCAGGGCCTTGGCCACTGGCGGTTTCTTCTCCGGCTCTTGTGCTTGCAAGTCCACGGTTTTGGGTTGGGCTGCACCTATTTGGCGCTCGACACGAGCTGCAGGGTCGGTGGGTTCCTCGCTGGCTGGAGCATCCTTACCGCCTGGGCCCTGGTCCTCCCGGGGCTCGACGACAGTTTCCTCGCTGGGTCCAGGCACTTGGGTTGGTTCAGAGGTTGGCGTGGAGTTGGTCGATTCCGTTGCCTCCGGAACGCTATCCGGAGCTGATGGCGACACGCTGGAAGGTAGTGCCGAAGGACTTGGCGAGGCGGTCGGCGCCGTCGACGGGCTCGGCTCAGCAACTGGTGCAGTGCTGGGCGTCGGCGCTACGCTCGGCGCGCTCGGCTTGGCCGAAACGGGTGCTGGTGACGCTGATGCAGATGGCGTGGCCTTCGGGCTTCCGGTATTCAACTTTTGCGGCGGCTCGTGTTTCTTGCTCGGCTCTGGTGCCGGTTGCGCCGGACGCGGGGTCGGGCGGAGTTTGCCGGATTCCTTTTTCAGCTGGGCCTTCGGCTTGGCTGGCGCGGCTTGTTTCTTCTTGCTCGCCGCTGGCGGCTGGAGCGGATCCGCGTGGGAGTGCCTCGTGGTCTTCGGCGGCGCTGGATGCTCAGTTCGGGCCGATCCGTGATGCCTGGCCGCCCCGGTGTACTGCCCGCTTCTTCCTGTTGCCGGTTGATGGCGGATCGCGCTGCCGGCATCGACTGCAAATTGCGTCGAAGCGAACAATGCCTGGCGCTGCCCTCCGCCTGAAGGAAGGTAGTTGCGCGGATTATGCCATTGGCCATTGACGATGACCTCGAAGTGCACATGGCACCCCGTGGAGTTGCCGGTGGTCCCGGCCAGGGCGATGATCTGGCCTTGGACAACAAGCTCGCCCACTCTGACGAGCAAGAGCGAATTGTGGCTGTACCCGGTCTGCACCTCATGCCCGTGGTCGATGGTGACCCGCTGGCCCGAGTGCCCGGCCCAGCCCGCGACGACCACCCGGCCCGACTCGCTGGCGCGCACGGGCGAACCGCAGGAAATTGGATAGTCCTGGCCGATATGGATTTGGCGGCCGAACCCGGTCGGATTGAACCTCCAACCGTACGGGCTGGAAATCCGGCGGGTGGCCACTGGATGCTCCAAGAGCAAACCAGGGCTCAGCATTGCCGGACGAATGCCCTGGTCGGCAGCTAGCGGCGCGGGCTGTGCCAGCGCTCCAGGGCTTGTCTTTGCTGTCATCGCTGCCCGATTGGCGGCCACGTGGGCCAGCGGGTCGGGCGCGGACCTTCCAGTTCTTCCGCCAAGTGAACTCAGTCCGAGCACTTGGAGAGCGGATGTTCCGCCCAGATCCGGTGCGGTGACAGCCTCGCTCCCGAGCGCCGGCGCTGGCGCGGCGGGAAAGGCCAGTGTGCTTGATTGGGTTCTGGCTGGCACTGCACCGGCCGCCCCGGGCCAAGCCAATGCACTGCTTAAAGCGAAAGCCGCGGCAATGGCCAGCGCCCCATACGGAAGCCGCCGGCCATTCCCCAAAACGCCGCGCGGCACAGAACTGCTTAAACCATGATGTTGTCGTTTCATAACTTGCCAGTCCCCCAAAAACTGCAACTACTCAACAGAACCTCAGAATAGCCCCGGCACGATGATTAATCCATGGCTAGTTGAAGCCTCTTCAGCAGCGTGAGGATTCCATGCACCACCTCTTTCCCCCCTGCGCCATCGCGGCCACGCCACGCGCGTGGAAATCCAGCACCGGTTCGATGCGGTTTCGGGACCTGTGCGAGTCCTGCGGCACCCTAAAATCGGCTCGGGAATCCAACGTCAATCCGGAGTAGCCAGCAGGCAGGCGTGCGCTAACTGGATGCAATCTGCAGCTCGCGGGGCGCATCTTCGCTGGTTGCTGGGCTGAGCCTTTTAAGGCCCCACGTGGCACGTGGGCTGGCATGGGCCGTGAAGAGGGCTTCAGCTCGCCGCGGCAGCGGTCTGGCGGGCGGCCCGAGTCCCGGAATTTCCCAGGCCGGGCGATGTCGCTGCCGGACTCAGCCCTACTCATGTGGTGATAATGCTCTTGGGACCGCGCCGCGGCGCAACCGGTCCCACAGCGCAACACGCAGCAAAGGAGCACCGGTGGAGACCAGCACCCTGTCCAGCAGGCTATCGCGGTGGGCGGTCCTGTCCCGCGCCTGGCTGCAGGATTATCTCTATGCCGGTGCCTGGCAGCTGCGTTCGCTGCTGCCAGGTACGGAGGCCGGCCGGCTGCGCTCCGGCAGCCATCCGGCAGCCGAACCGGTGGTGCTAATTCCGGGTATCTGGGAATCCTGGAAATTCCTGCTCCCGCTGGCCGACGCGCTGCACCAGGCCGGCCACCCGGTGCACGTGATCCCGCAGCTCGGCTTTAACCGCGGCACGGTGCCGGAGATGTCCCAGGTGGTCTCCAGCTACCTGGGCCGGGCGCAGCTCGACGATGCGGTGCTGGTGGCGCACAGCAAGGGCGGTCTGATCGGCAAGTACCTGATGTCCGCCTCGCCGCAGGGCTACCGGATCAATCGGATGATCGCCATTGGCACCCCCTTCTCCGGTTCGCGCTATGCACGCTATGCGCCGGTCCGCTCCCTGCGTTCCCTGTCCCCCAACGACCAGGGCCTGCTCAAGCTCTCGGCCAACCTGAGCGTGAATTCCCGGATCATCTCCATCTACAGCAGCTTCGACCCGCACATCCCGGGCGGCTGCGACCTGGCCGGAGCCACCAACATCAAGCTGCCTACACTGGGGCATTTCCGCTTGCTGGCCGATGTGCGCCTGCACGCCGCAGTGCTCAAGCACCTGGCGCCTGGACTGCCTCCGGCCAGCTGAATTCCGGCAGGCAGCACACCGCAATCCGTGCGTTCCGTGTGAATCGCCCGGTGCTGTTGAGCCCGCCGGGGCCCTGGCCTAGCGTGAGCGGACAAGGGCTGGATCCCCAGCCCGCAGCCCAGATGCAGACAGGAGCAGCCGATGGACCCGCAGGAATCCTCCGCGTCGCAGCCCGACGCACAGTTGGATGAAGCCCAAGAGGCCAATCGCGAAGCCGCAGCCACATCCAACCCCGACCCAGAGCAGCAACTGATTACCGGACTGGAGCCGGGCGGTTCGGTGCCGCCGGGCGAAACCCCTCCCGGTGAAGGCTCGATGAGCCAAGACCAGGGGCATGGCGAATAGCGGCCCGCAGCGTCCGATCAGCGAGGCGCGCATTGGACGCTGGCTTGAAGAGCTGGCCGAGTCGGACGGGAATCCGGGCGGCGGAGCGGCGGCGGCACTGATGCTCGGTGCTGCCGCCGCGCTGATGTCCATGTCCGCGGGCTACGGCTCGGCTTCCGGACCCGTTCACACAGAATTCGCCGGCCTGCTGGCCCGGGCCAAGCAGTTGCGGATCGACGCGCTGGGCCTGGCCGACCGGGATGCCAAGGCCTCCGCGGATTTCGGGGAAGCCTCCGCGCAACCGCCCTCGGAGCAGCGCGACCGCCAGCTCGCCGCGGCCTGCTTGCAGGCCGCGAAATCCTCGGCCGCACTCGGTGCGCTGGCCATGACCGCAGTGAATGACCTGCGCTGGCTTGACCAGCATGCGAAACCGCAATTGGTGGCCGATGTCGCCGCAGCGCTGGGCATGGTCCGCGCAGTGCTGCAGGCCGCCAGCAGCAACCTGCGCTACGACCTGTCCCAGCTGCCCTTCGGCCCGGCGCACGCGCAGCACTCCGGATTATGGGATACCGCAGCATCGCTGGAGCGGGCGATGCAGACCGCCGCGCAGCTGGCCGCACGCGTTGATGCACGCATCAAGCGCTGATCCGGCTGCCCGGGAGCACCCTCGATGACAAGGAATGATAGCCATGGCCCAGACACCGATTAATGCACTGATCCTGGTCTGCACCCTTTCCCCTTCGCCCAAAGCCTCCAGCAGCGATCTGCTGGCCCGGCAGGTGGCGGCGGAATTCACGGAGCACCAGGTCCACTCCGAGATCCTGCGCATTGCCGATTTCGACGTGAAGCCCGGAGTGCTCAAGGACATGGGAGACGGCGACCAGTGGCCGGGGATCCGGCAGAAGCTGCTGGCCACGGACATCCTGGTGCTGGCCACCCAGATCTGGGTAGGCCACCCCTCGAGCCTGGCCCAGCGGGTGCTGGAGCGGCTGGATGCCGAGTTGTCCCAGACCGACGAGCAGGGCCGCCCGATCCTCTTCGGCAAGGTGGGCGTGGTGGCCGTGGTGGGCAATGAGGACGGCGCGCACCACGTGATTGCGGATCTGGGCCAGGGCCTGGCCGATGTCGGGTTCACCCTGCCGACCCAGGGCTCCACCTATTGGGTGGGGCAGGCCATGCACACCACCGACTACCAGGATCTGGACCAGACCCCGCAGGTCACGGCCAACGCCACGCAGATCGCCACGAGCAACGCGGCGCATCTGGCGCGGCTGCTCAAGGCCCGGCCTTTCCCGGCCCCCTAGCCGCCGGATGCTGGGTGCTGCCTGCGGATCAGCGTCCGGCCATTGGCCAGCGGCGGCCGGTGCCCTAGCGTTTCAGCCAGCAGAAGACTGCGACCCCAGGCGAGAACTAAGGACGGGCCCATGCCGCACAACACCATCGACCAGACGACTTTGCACCGGTACCTGAGCGAACACCTGCTGGGTTCCGAATCGGGTCTGAACCACTTCAAGGCCGCCCACGGCACCTGGGCGGACACCGCCTATGCCCAGCGTTTCGAATCGCTGCACCAGCAGGTCGAAGCAGATCAGGATGACCTGAAACGGATCATGGACCGGCTGGGCTGCACCAAGCGGCCGATGGCCCGCCTGCTCGCTCCGGCGGCCAAGCTCGCCGGGCACGTCAACCCGTTCAATCCGCTGCGCATGCGCAAGCTGGCCGCCGCGCAGGTGCAGCTCGATGTGCTCACAGGGCTGCTCAATGCCAAGCTGCGCATGTGGCAGACGCTGCTGATGATGCTGCCTCATGATCCGCGCCTGGACCAGGCGCTGCTGCAGGACCTGTCGCACCGCGCAGAGTCACAGATCAGCCAGCTCAAGGCGCTCAGCGACGAAACCTGGCCCGAGCGCTTCGCCCCGCCAGTGAACGATGAACAGGGGGAACACCGCCCATGACACCAAAGAAAGCGAACATTGTTGGCGCCGGCCCTAATGGGCTGGTCGCCGCGGCGGTTTTGGCCGAGCAGGGATTCGATGTCCAGGTCTTCGAGCGCAATGCCCATCCCGGCGGTGCCGCGGCCTCCGGCAGCACGCTGGGCGAAGGCACCATCGTGGACCTGGGAGCTGCCGCCCACCCCTTCGCCTATGGCAGCCGCGCCTTCGCGCATTTCGATCTGGCCGGACATGGTTTGCAGTGGGATTTCCACGGCTATCCGCTGGCCCACCCGCTGGACGACGCCGAGTCGGTCTTCCTGCACCAGGACCTGGAAGCCACCATGGCGCAGTTCCCCGCCGACCGGAAGATCTGGCAGCTGCTGCATGGCCCGCTGGTGCGCCATCCGCAGGAGATCCTGGACAACGCCACCAGCCCGCTGCTGGGCATCCCGCCGCATCCGGTGCTCATGGCACGCTTCGGGCTGCGCGCGCTGCCGCCGGCGAAGCTGCTGGCTTCCGCCGCGTTCCGGACCCGGCAGGCCGCGGCGCTCTTCGCCGGATCCAGCGCGCATTCCATGCTGCCGCTCTCCCACCCGTTCACCTCGGGATTCGGCGCGCTCTTCGGGGCCTTGGGCCAATCCTGGGGCTGGCCGGTGGCGCACGGCGGCACCGGCAGCATCATCGACGCGCTGCTGCGGGTGCTCGACGCGCTGGGGGTGCAGATCCACACCGGGCACCAGATCACTGACCTCGCGCAGCTTCCCGACGCGGACCTCACCTTCCTGGATGCCACGCCCCGCCAGGTAGTGCAGCTCGCCGGCGACCAGCTCCCGGCACGACTGCGCCGGCGGTTCGAGCGCTGGCGCTATGGCACCGCGGCCTACAAGGTGGACTACCTGCTCGATGGACCGATCCCCTGGAAGGATGCGCGCACCGCGCAGGCCGGCACCGTGCATGTCATCGGCGATGCCGCCGAGCTGGCCCGGGCCGAGCGCCAGGTCGCCGCCGGGTCAATGCCCGAACGCCCATTCGTGATGGTGGTCCAGCCTTCGAGCGCCGATGCCTCGCGCGCCCCGGCCGGCTGCCAAATCATCTGGTCCTACGCCCACGTGCCCCAAGGCTACAGCGGGGATGCCGGGGCGCTGATCGATGCGCAGATCCAGCGGTTCGCGCCGGACTTCAAGGACCGGATCGTGCAGCGGGTAGTCACCGGCCCGGCGCAGCTGCAGGCCTGGAATCCGAATCTGGTCGGCGGGGATATCGGCGGCGGATCACTGGCCGGCACCCAGCAGTTCTTCCGCCCCTCGCCCTCGCTGAATCCCTATTCGCTGGGCGTGCCGGGACTGTACCTGTGCTCCTCCTCCACCCCTCCGGGCGGCGGGGTGCATGGCATGGCCGGCTGGCATGCGGCGCACCGGGCGCTGCGTGATCTTGGGCGGGACTGAGCCGCGCAATCACGGTAGCTGAATAGGGATACTGACTAGTAGAGAATAAAGTCTGGGAATTTCCTCAGAATCACGGTCTGTTCGCAACAACTTGGTGTGCCAATGATAATTTCTTATCGAGTCCCCCACCGCTGGCCGCATGGTCCACAGCGTATTCTAAGGGCCACGCTGCCCAGTCCGGAGGGACGGATAACTGCATTGTTGAAGTGAGAAGTATCGTCTAGAAGTGGAGGGTAGTTCACATGCCAGGAAGGCTAGTCAGGTCCCAGACCGCGTTGCGCGTAGCAGAGCTGCTGGGATCACGCGAGGGAAGAAGGCATCTGAGCAGCTATGGCTGGACCCAAGGAATGCCAGTGGTCATGACACAGCCTTTGGAAGCGCTCGATGATGTGATGGGCCTGGTCTCGGTGCACAAGCGGCCGGTGCTGGTCGCGATGGTTGAACCGCAGAGCGAGGAACTGAAGTTCTTGCACATTTCCGAGCCTTCTCCAGTCTTGGAAGTGGTTCAGGCCAGCGCGCCGCGCAGCAAGATCAAGGATCTGTTCGGCCAGGCCGAGCACAGCGGAATGGCTGCATTCCGTGTGAAGTACTGGCAATACACTGCGCTCGCCCACGCGGTTCCGGCTTTCGACGCCAGCATGCTGGGACACAGGTACGCCACGCAGGAGTCCGGCAGCAGCGTGTAACAGCAAGCACCGCCGCAACGGGCACAGCCCCCAGGGAAACCGCGCATCCGCGCAGATTCCCCGGGGGCCGTTCCTATGGCAGGGACCGGGACCGCTTACTTGGGCGCTACCGGGCGTGGAGCATCCGGTGATCCAGCGCGGCAAGATAGTCTGCGAAGCCCTCGCGCAACCGCCCGCGCAAGCGCCCCGAGGTGATCGCCTGCAGCCGGGCCGTGGCCTGGACCCGGTAGCCGGCGCGGCGCAGCGCTTCGACCAAGGCCACATCCTCCCGGGCCGCCAAGGGCTCGAAGCCTCCAACATCCAGGTAGGCAGCAGCGCACACTCCGAAGTTCGCGCCGTGGATATGGCCATGCCCCTCAATCGGCTGGTAGGCCTGCTCCCATAAGGCGAAGATGTGCTCATCGAGTTCGCCGCGGTCCGGTTCCACGGTTCCGGCCACCGCATCGGTCCCGCTGGCGTGCAGGGTGGCAAAGCCCTCCAGCCAATGCTCGGCGACGCAGGTATCCGCGTCGGTGCTGGCCAGCCAGATGGCGCTCGGGTCCGCGTCCGCGCCGAAGCTGGCCAGGGCGTGGCGCGCCCCGGCAGCCCGGCTGGCTCCGACATTGCCGAAGCTGGCCTGCAGCAAGCTGATCCGCTGATCTGAGCTGATCTGCCGCTGGGCAACCTGTACCGTGCCGTCGGTGCAGCTATCGGCAACCACGATGGCCCGGACCTGCAGCTGCGGGCGGGCACGCGCCAACCGGTCCATGGCCGCGCGCACCGAATCCAGGCAGCGGCCCAGGCGTTCTTCCTCGTCATGGGCCGGGATGATGACCGCCATGGCCGCCAGCTGCCTACCCATGGGCACCAGCGGGCTTGCGCAGTATTTCAAGCAGGAAATCGGCCTCGCGATGCTCCACGATGCGCTCCCACCCCAGTTCTCCCGCCATCCGGTGCACATCCTCCCCGTCCAGCGGCCAGCCTTCAATGGGATGCAGCCAATGGCAGAGCACCAGCTCTCCGCCGGCTTCCAGTGCGGCAGCACTGGCGGCGAGCACCTGCGCCAATTCGTCGGCGGCCAGGAAATAGCCGATCTCGCTGAGCACTACCAGCTGCACGCTCCCCGGCTCCAGCTGCGGAAATTGTTGGGGCACCGTGGCCTGCAGCAAGCTGACATGCTCCATTCCGGCCACGGCACGCCGGGCCTGGACTAGCGCTGTAGCGCTGGCATCCACCGCCAGCAGGCTGGTGCTGCGGCGGCCCAGTTCGGCGCTCTGCACCCCGATGGAGCATCCCAGCTCCAAAACCGCCGCATACTGTTCCCGGGGCAGGGAGGCGAGCAGGATCTGCTGCTTGCGCTGCTCGTAGCGGCTGCTGCGGTATTCCCACGGATCTTCGCGTTGCCCGTAGAGCTCGTCGAAGACCACCGGAGCCGACGCGGCGTCCTTGTGGCCAGGCCAGGTGGCGCGGAAGATCTCGGCGCCGCGGGAAAAATGCTGCAGGAAGCCTTCGTTAAGGAGGACTTCGTCTCCTGGCAGGGCGGACAGCGGCCGGGTTTGGGAACGGTGGGCCTCCAGGGCGCGGGCCTTGGCATCCGCGCTGGAGGCATCCAGGGCCAGCCGGCGCCAATGCCTGAAGCTGGGCTGCCGGTCCGGTTGCGCCCAGTGCCAGAACCAGATGGGGAATTCCAGATGGCAGGCATTGTGCGCCAGGGCGCAGTCCGCGGCGAGCAGGCCCAGGATTTCGTGGTCCGGGTGCCCGTCGCCGCGGTAGGTGCTGGCGATCAGGCAGCGCTCGCCGGCGTGCTGCTCAAGGGCTGCGCGGATCGGCTCCTGCTGCGCTTCGAGTTTCCCGTCGCCCAGGCCCAAGCAGTGCAGATGCAGCGTTCCGCTGCGCGGTCCTTGTGCGCGCAGCGTGTCCATGGCCTCGGCCAGCTCGGCCTGGCGCAGCGCGGCCAACTGGGCCGGGGAGTGTGTGGTGGAGTCCGGATGCGAGGCTTCCCCGAAGCTGCAGACGATCACGTGGACATCGATCCCCCGGCCAAGGGCCATGCGGATCAGCCCTCCGGCTCCCAGCGTCTCGTCATCCGGGTGGGCGGCCAGGACAACCACCGATGCGATTGCGTGGAAGAGCTTCTCCGGATCCAGTGCGGCGATCCGCTCAAGCCCAGCCTGCTGCCAGCAGCTTGCAGATGTTCCCTGGTCCTGATGCGTGAAGTTCACCATGCGCTGCCACTTTCCGTTCCGGCGCGGTCCGCAATCAACTGGCCCAGCGCCGCGTCGTCGCGGGCCGCGTGGTGCTGGCGCAGATATATGCCCAGGTCAGCTGCACGCCGCGCATGCTCCTCATCGGCGGTCAGCGGGCCCGGACCGGTGGACTGGCCGCTGAGCTGCAACACCCGCTCGCAGGCCCCGGCCACCTGGCCGCGGACCCGATGGGCCGAAATGGCATCCAGCGCTCCGGCATCGGCCAGCCCGGCGGCCTGTTCCAGCAGCGCGGCGCAGCCGGCCAGCAAGCGGTCTGCTTCGCCGAGCCAAGCAAGGGCCAGCTGATCCGGGGTGCGCGCTTGGGCGCTGCGCAGCAGATGGCGGTAGATTCCCACCGCTGCCCCGAACCAGCAGGCGGCCACGCCAACGCCCCCGACAGCGAACCCGGGACGGGACAGGTACCAGCCGGCGTCCTGCACCGGTTGTGCCGGCACGCCGGTGAAGTTCACGCTGCCGCTGGGCAGCTGCGCCATGCCGCGGCTGACCCAGGCATCCGATGCCGGTTCAACGCCCGGATGCCGCAAGGAAACCATGAACAGCCGGCCACCATCGGGCGTGGGGGCGGTGACCAGGGCATGCGTCAGCTGCGCGGCCAACGAGCACCAGGGCTTGGTGCCGTTCAGCTCCCATCCCCCGCCGGACTGGCGAACCGCTTCCAGGGTGGCGTTGGGCGGCTGCGCGGCGAAAACGCCCCATGCAGTGCCGGCCGGCCACGACATGCCCGCCTGGTTCAGGATTCCCGCGGCATCCAAATGCGGTTCCAGCGTCCTGGCCGCGACCAGGTCGGTGGCGGCCACGGAGGCCAGCAGCTCCCACAGGCGCTGGGTCTGTCCGGCCGCTGGCACCGGAGGTTCCTCCCCCGAACTTTCCAGCGTACGCAGCATCGCTTCCGGGTTGCCCTCGCAGTGCACGGCGGCCGCACGCACCGCTTCTTCGGCGCCCCACCATGACTCGCTGTTGCGGGGGCGGGATCCTGGTTCGGCTGCACTAAACGACACCGGCCGCTGGTCCATCGATTCTCCTTCTCTGCGCGGAACTTTTGGCCAGTCTAGGTCACGGCCCATTCGTGCCCGGCCCAGCTGAATGACTCCTGATAACCGCAAAGAACAGCGCAACGCAGCGAGGCAGTTTATGGGATTGGCCGCCGCGACGGCGGCACTGTGATGATCTGCAAAGTTGGCCGCAAGCAAACTTTCAGCTTCGGGACCCCAATTTGCAATCTGCCCTATAGTTCAAGTTGTCAGTAACCAGATCCACACAGGAGGTAAGAATCATGGGAATTGGAGACAAGATCCAGAACAAGGCCCAGGAAGCATCTGGCAAGGCCAAGGAGGCCTACGGCGATGCCACTGATAATGAGCGCCTGCAAGCCGAAGGCGTGAAGGACCAGGCCGCCGCCAAGGCAAAGCAAGCAGGAGAACACGTCAAGGACGCCGCCAAGGATGTCAAGGACGACCTGTCCTAAACCGCACCACCAGCTATGCCCCATGGATACGAATCCATGGGGCATAGCTCTGCGCCAGGCAATGTGCACAGGAATACGGCCGCTGCTCCAGGAATTTGGAGCAGCGGCCGTTGGCGGTTTTCGGCGTCCTAGAGTTCGACGCTATTCGAGTCCCCGGGCTCGGCAGGTTTGCCGGTGAGCTTCTGCTTCACCCAGCCGGCCACCAGGCTCGCTGCCCCACCGGGGTTCTCCCAGTATTCAGCGGAGTCGGCATCGACGCGCAGCAGCACAGTCTGCGCAGATTCCGGGCCTTCGCTGGCGAAGGTCTCCACCGCGGCGTTCCACAGTTCCTTCTTCTTGGCGACATCGAGCACCACCTCGGCGTGGCCGCTGACCGACACCCACGCCTTGGATCCGCTGAACGCGGCATTGACCAGTCCCTGGGCCCGGATTTCCTGGACAATCCCGGCGTCGGCGGTAGAGAAGAACCAGAGTTCTCCTTCGTCGGTGGCTTCAATCAGCGTCAGGGGGCGGCTGGCCAGCCGTCCAGCGCTGAGGGTTGAGACCATGGCGATCCGCAGGTCCTGGATGATGCTGATGACTTTGCTTGCCTCGTCGTTGGCCATGAAGAGCTCCTTTGTCTTGGAATGATCTGGTCGTTTCACACGCTACCGAGGTGCTGGCCCGCGCCAAGGGGCGCCCAGGCGATTGCCAGCTTCGGCTCCTGCTCAGCTTTCCGGGTTCCGCCTGGAATCCGGATCCGCTTGCTCTTCGGCGTCCAGCTCGCTGGCGAAACGCAGCTGCCGCCCGTCGCTGATGTCCTGCTCTTCTTTTTCCTCCTGCTTCATGCTGGCCTTGGTATCCCGCGGCGGAAGCTGGACCGAGCGCTCGGCGGCAATCCCCGCCTGCAGCTGGCGCCCGCGCTCGGCTTCCGCGTCGAAGACCGCGCCGAACAGCAGCGACAGGTTGGCGATCCACAGCCACAGCAGCAGCACGATGACCCCGCCGATGGCGCCGTAGGTCTTGTTGTAGTTGCCGAAGTTCGAAACGTAGAAGAAGAAGCCGACGGTCGCTACCGCCAGCACGAGCAGCGCGATGGCCGAGCCGAGGCTGATCCAGCGGAACTTCGGTTGCTTCACATTGGGAGCCCCGTAGTAGAGCACGGCCACCAGCACAATCGCGCACAGCACGATCACCGGCCATTTGGCGATATTCCATATCGCCACCGCGCCCTCGCCCAGCCCCATGGCGTTGCCCAGCGCCTGGGCCAGCGGACCGGAGACGATCAGCAGCATCCCCAGCACGGACACGGCCACAAGAAGCACCAGTGTCAGCAGCAGCATCAGCGGGCGCAGCTTGTAGAACGGCCGGCCTTCGGCCACCTCGTAGATCTGGTTCATTGCCCGTCCGAACGCCCCGACATACCCCGAGGCGCTCCATAGCGCACCGAGCAGACCGGCAATCAGCGCCAGGCCTGCCGACGGGGCCGAGGCCAGCTGCTCGATGGGCTGGCGCAGGGTTTCGACCACTTCCTTGCTGGCCAGTTCCTGGATCAGCGAGAGGATGTTGCGGGTCATGTTCTCCGCCTGGCCGGCAACTCCGAGCAGGGAGACTACCGCCAGCAGGGCCGGGAAAATGGAGAGCATCGCGAAATAGGTCAGCGAGGCCGCCATGTCCGTGCATTTCTTCCGGGAGAATTCCCTGATGGAGCGCTTGGCCGCGTATTTCCATGACCTGGAGTGCATATCCGGCGGGGAATCGGGTTTGGATTCGGCATCGGGTCCAGGAGCGTGCCGGGCTTTGGCAGCGGTTTCGGCCGCGTTCCCGTTCCCGGCATGGCTATCGGTTCCTGAAGGCATCTTGCACCTCTTTTCATCAGCTATCTGTGCCAGTTGATTGCCGCCGGCCCTGCTGCTGGGCCAGGCCGGCGCGGCAGGCAAATCGAATCATGCACCTGCCGCGCCACCTGCTAGGCCAGCTGGGCCGCGCTGCTACTCGGCGACCGGGAAACGCTCCCACGCGCGGTGGGTGGACAGCAGCTGCTCCGCGCTTTCGGCCACCGCCGAAAGCTCGACCAGTGCGATGCCCGGCGCGTCATCTTCCAGGCCCACCGCTTGCAGCAGGCCATCGGAGAGCCCGTCCAGGGTGATGATGGCCTTGTTGTGCCGGTAGGCCTCCGCAACCAGCAACGCCACGCGCGGGTCGATGGGAACCCCGCCTGCCCCCAAGGCGCCGGCCTTGGCATCCAGCGCAACCGCGGCGTCCGGGGCCGGCGGCAACGGGCCGATGAGCACCAGCGCATCGAATTCGATGGAGCGCGCCGTCAGGTAGGTGCGGTCAATGGGCAGGTCCGGGGCCACCTCGCCGCCGGAGGCCGAAACGAGCAGCGGGGACATGCCCCGTTCGGCCAGCGCCTGGGCTATTGCTGGCACGTGCTGGTGGTTTCCGCTGTTGAATACCACCCCGACCTTGCGCCCGTCCACTGGCCAGGCTTTTCCGATCTGGGACAGCACGGGGCTGGCCACCGGATCATCCAGCTGCACTGCGGCCGGTGCCGGCAGGCCCAGTGCCTGGGCGACCCCGGCGGCCAGCTGGGTATCGATCTTCGCCAGGCATTCCACCTGCCGCTGGCGGATCGCGGTATCGGTGCACTTGCCCAGTTCAAAGGAGTAGGCCTGCTGCACGTGGGCGCGCTCCACGGCCGAGAGGCTGATGTAGAACAGGCGCGCCTGGCTGTAGTGGTCCGAGAAGCTGGCCGGCTCGGAACGCACCTTCTTTCCGGAGGCCACAGGCTGCGGGAAGTCCAGCGGAGGCTGCTGGCCAGAGAGAACCTGCGACATGTACGGGCAGCCGCCATCCAGCGAGTTCGGCTTGTACGGCGCGATGCCCTTGGGCACCCGGTGCTGGTGGAAGCCGTCGCGGAACATGTCGTTGACCGGAGAGTCCGGCGAGTTGATCGGGATCTGCGCGAAGTTCGGTCCGCCCAACCGGGTCAGCTGGGTGTCCAGGTAGGAGAAGAGCCGCGCCTGCAGCAGCGGGTCGTCGCTGATATCGATGCCCGGAACCAGATGCCCGGGGTGGAAGGCGACCTGTTCAGTCTGCGCGAAGTAGTTCTCCGGGTTGCGGTCCAGCACCATCTTGCCCAGCGGCTGGACCGGGGCCAGTTCTTCTGGCACGAATTTCGTCGGATCCAGCAGGTCGATGCCCTCGAAGACCCCCGAACCGTCGTCGGGGAAAATCTGCACGCCCAGTTCCCATTCGGGGTAGGCTCCGGCATCAATGGCTTCGGCCAGATCGCGGCGGTGGAAGTCCGGATCCGCGCCGGCGGCCAGCTGGGACTCTTCCCAGGCCAGCGAGTGCACGCCGAGCTTGGGCTTCCAATGGAACTTCACCAGTGACGCTTTGCCCGCCTCGTTGACCATGCGGAAGGTGTGCACGCCGAAGCCTTCCATCATGCGCAGCGAGCGGGGTATCGCGCGGTCGCTCATCTGCCACATCACGTGGGCTTGGGCAGGGGTATGCAGGGAGACGAAATCCCAGAAGGTATCGTGGGCCGATTGCGCCTGCGGGATCTCGGTATCCGGGTGCGGCTTCGCGGCATGGACCAGATCCGGGAACTTGATGCCATCCTGGATGAAGAACACCGGGATGTTGTTGCCCACCAGGTCGAAAATGCCCTCTTCGGTATAGAACTTCGTGGCAAAGCCGCGGGTATCGCGGGCCGTGTCCATCGAGCCGCGGGAACCGACCACGGTGGAGAACCGCACGAAGACCCGGGTCTGCTTTCCCGGCTTGAGGAAATCGGCCCGGCACAGCTCGGAGGCGTTGCCGTAGCTGATGAAGGAGCCGTGGGCGCCAGCCCCGCGGGCGTGGACCACGCGCTCCGGAATCCGCTCATGGTCGAAATGCATGATCTTCTCGCGCAGGTGGTGATCCTGCAGCAAGGTGGGCCCGCGCTCTCCGGCTTTCAGCGAGTGGTCGGTATCGCTGACGGGAGCTCCCTGGTTGGTGGTCAGGAATTCGCTGTCCTGGCCGGGGCCGGACAAGACCGGTTCCCCTCCCGGGCTTGCTTGCTGTTGTGGTTCGCTGGCCATGGCACTCTCCTAGCTGCTTGGGAATAATCGGCTGGTGAATGCCACGCTAGGGGCCGGTGCACCGCTGATGCCAGCGAACTAGGCGATTCCCATGATTTACACATGTGCCCGCCCCCGGGCGTGAACACGCCAGGACCGCCGGTGGCTGCATGGCCCACCGGCGGTCCTGGTAGGACGTTTCAGAAACGCCCTGCCCCTCGTGCTTGTGCTGCGTTATTTTCCAGATTCCGCTCCTTACTTGGAAACCAGCTGGTATCCATTTTCGTTGTGCTCCGCCTCGTCGATGCCGGCAATTTCGATATCTGCCGCGACACGCCATGGGCTGAACTTTCCAATGACCGTGGCGATGACCCAGGTCATCACCGCGGAGAAGACCATGACCACAATCAGGGTGGCTGCCTGGGCGATCAGCTGGGCGACGCCTCCGCCGTAGAACAGTCCGCCAGCGCTCTCCTCGGTTGGCAGGGCGAAGAAGCCCAGGAACAGGGTTCCGATCAAGCCGGCGACCAGGTGCACGCCGACAACATCCAGCGAGTCGTCGTAGCCCAGCTTCCATTTCAAGTTCACTGCCCAGGCTGCACCGGCGCCAGCCAGTACGCCCAGCAGCATCGCGGCCCACGGGGCCACATCTGCGCAGGAAGGGGTGATGGCGACCAGGCCGGCCACCAGGCCGGAGGCGACACCCAGCGAGCTGGGGCGGGAACCGCGAAGCTTCTCAACCAGGATCCAGCCAAGGACGGCCGCACCCGGAGCTGCCAGGGTGTTGACCCAGATGAGTCCAGCCTGCTCGACGGTGGTCGCCGCACCGGCGTTGAAACCGAACCAGCCGAACCACAGCAGGCCGGCACCGAGCATGACCAGCGGGGTGTTGTGCGGCTGCGGACGATCGTGGAAGTTGTGGCGCTGGCCCAGCTTCAGGGCCAGGACCAGGGCTGCGATACCTGCGTTGGTGTGGACCACTGCGCCGCCGGCGAAGTCAATGGCTTCGCCGAAGATGCTGCCCAGGAATCCGTCTGCGGAGAGCAAGCCTCCACCCCAGACCCAGAAGGCCACAGGTGCGTACACCAGGGTGACCCACAGCGGGACGAAGAACAGCCATGGCGCAAAGCGGGCACGGTCGGCGATGGCTCCGGAGATGATGGCTACCGAGATCATGGCGAAGGTACCGGCGAATCCGGCGGCGAGCAGCTCGGACTGCTCGGTATTGTGCATGGCAAAGTCGCTGATTGGATTGCCGACGATTCCGGCGATGGCTGGTTCCCCGGCGGAGAACGAGTAGCCCCAGAGCACCCAGACAACGGCGGTGATCGCCGCGGCGGAGAAACTCATCAGCATCATGTTCACCACGCCGGTGGCGCGAGTCATGCCGCCGTAGAAAAGTCCCAGTGCCGGTGTCATCAGCAATACGAGTGCGGCAGCTATCAGGATCCATAAGCTGGCTACATCCAACTCCATCTGGATCACTTCCCCTCAAGGTATTCGGTGTATCGGTGGTGTTATGACTATCTAACGCGCCCGATGTTTCCGAACACTCGCTGCTTCGTTTCCGCTGTGTATCAAGTTCCTGCCGGGGGTAACGTTTGCTTCTCGGCAATGTTTCGCCGCCGTTTCGAACAGTTCACGGTGCTGCTGGCCGACGGTCAAAAGAACAGCCCGGGGCGGACGCCGGCAGCGGCTATAGCCGCTTGATCTTCACGACTCGGGACTTCGGCACCGTAGGGGATCCGCCGATTCTCGTGTCGTAGCTCAGGGATCCGGTCACCGTGGCGGTGATTTGGACGATGCCCTCGGCCACGACGCCATCCGGCGCCTCGCAGTCCGCCAGGCCGTCACCGGCAGTGAACATCGGATTGTGCTCGTAGTCGTATTTGCCCACCTGCGCGTGGCTCAGCTCGGTATGGAAGGTGCATGGACCGGTCGCGGAGTCGAACTGGGTGACCAGCCCGTAGAGAATCACATTCTGATCAATGTGCGAGTCCGGTTGCTTCATGATGTGCGCCAGAGCACGCTTGGTGACCTTCTTGGCCTTGTTAGCCGTGGCTTTCTCAGCCGCGGCTGCGCGAAGCTCTGCTGCTTCTTCCTTGGGGCCAGGGCCAATTGCACTTCTGCTTCTGCCAGCTGGGCTTGCAGTGCTTCCTTTTCAGCAGCTATGGCTGCGCTCGAGGTTTGCGCAGCCTCAAACTCTTCTGCCGATACCCCGCAGGCAGCCATCGATAGAATTCCGGCCAGTGCGGTTGCAGTTGCTAAGAACCTTTTCATGCTCATTCCCCATTTCACGAGTGCGAGTTGCTTGAACCCCCAAGTTTCAAGTACCCATGATCCTTACAGGGGCCGGGGACAATTTAGCTGGAGCAGGCACACTGGAAGCATGGACCGATCTTTCTTCTTGCCCGATGCCTTGGACGTTGCGCCCCGGTTGCTCGGGGCAGTACTCACCGTGGATTCCAGTGATGGACCGGTCAGCGTGCGCATCACCGAAACCGAAGCGTACATGGGCCTGGGAACCGCAGGGCCCTATGATCCGGGCAGCCACTCGAAGGACAGGAAAACCGATCGCAACGCGTCCATGTTCCTGGAACCCGGGCACGCGTACGTGTACTTCACCTATGGAATGCATTACGCCCTGAATTTCGTTTGCTCACCGCCAGGAGCTGCGTCCGGGGTGCTGATACGTTCTGGCGAAATTATTTCCGGCGCCGACCTGGCCCACGCACGAAGACTGGAGAAGCGGCCCATCCGCTACGCCCGCAATCCCATCCCGGAAATCCAGCTGGCCCGTGGACCGGGGAACTTGGCCACCGCATTGGGACTCACGAGATTGGAACATGACGGGCTGGATCTGTTCGCTGCACCCTTTACCCTCCATGCTGCCTCTGGTCCCCCGGAGGCTTTGCGCACCGGACCCCGTGTTGGCGTCGCGGGGATAGCCGGCGGTCCGCAGTTCCCCTGGCGATTCTGGCTGCCCGATGAGCCAAGCGTTTCCGCTTTTCGCCCGGGCCGCGATGCTCCTGGGGCAGTCACGGGCATCAGGAATCAGAAATAGGCTCTGGCTGCAACGCAATTAATGCGTTGAAGCCAGAGCCTATCGAGCAAGGTGCCGCAAAGCCCTATGCTGCCGGGAACAGTTCCTTCGAATCCAGTTCCTTCTTCAGCCGGGATTCCAGGGTCTGGGACAGGGACTCGGCAAAGGTTTCGGTCAGGTGCGAGTGGTCCCAATAGGCCACGATGCCACCGACTACCGCAAAGCAGCGTCCGTCCTCGCACAGCTGGTCATTCATGTCGACGTCGATAATATTCGGCTTATCCAGGGCCTTCACCGCGTCGGCTTGCGGATCCATCGGAATCCATTGCTTCGCCTCGCCACTGCATTCGCTGAATTCGCCATCGCTGGAGGCCACGCAGTCAGGCACATTCTCCACGGTCTCCCCCGGGAAGGACGTATCCCGGATGACCGCTACAGCGGCGCCGGTGCCGGCCCAGTCCTGGAGAATCTTTTCGTAGGCCTTCTGGGCAGGCTCAGCGGTGTTTTCCATTTCGTATCCGGAAACCGGAAGGGACTGGCGGTTGGAGCTGATCACCAGATCATAGTCTTCCTTTTCGATCTGCTTGGTCACCCAGCTGCCATAATCAGCGCAGCCCTTTTCCCGTGCCTTGGAGTCAAAGACCTGGGGTTCGCCCATGACGGCGCATCGGCTGGCCAAATAGGTATCAATACTCCAGCCATTCTTCTTCGCCATAGGTTCCAAGGCAGGAATCCACTGGCCTGCATGCGAGTTTCCAACCAGTGCTACCTTGATCTTGCCATCACCGTAGTTGCATACCGGGCGGTCCTTGTAGTCGGCGTCCTGGCTGGCGAAGCAATCGTCCTTGTAGACAACCGGCTTGTCGGTCTTCGCAACTACCGGGGCGGGAGCCACCGGCTGGTAGGCCGTCTCGATATTCACTGCTTCACCGCATGATTCACTGAGCGACGCGGCACCGAAGCAGTCTTCGCCCAGCTCCTTTTCGACCTGGGCCAAGGCCTTGTCGACGTCTTGGGCGTCATTGATAATGCGTTCGGTGTTGAGGTAGAAAGCTCCGGCAACCAAAGCCAAGACGAGGCTGCCCGTGGCAAGGAAGCGTGGCGCCGTGAGCAGTACCGAGGCGTCAATGAACTTACGGAATCGAACCTCGACAAGCTTCTGCGTCAAAACAGCCAAAACCAGCGTCAAGGCCAGGGCAATGATCTTCTGGGGCCATTTGAAGTCATCCACCATGAACGGCATCAGGATCAATAGCGGCCAATGCCAGAGGTAGATGGCATAGGAATTGTCACCGAAGAACTGGAACGGCTTGCTGCTCAAGAACATGTTCGGCGAGTACTTATGCGTGGAATGGCAGAGCAGGATCAGTGCGGTGCCGAATACGGGAATCGCTGCGATGTATCCGGGGAACGGCATCTGCCCGGTAAAGGCCACCGCGCTGAATGCGATGGCAAGGACTCCGCCCCACGACCCGATCAAGCTCATCGCATCCTTCTTGGCCGCATGCGCACGCGCTCCCAAAGCCGCCACCAGGGCGCCTGCCGAGAATTCCCAGACTCGGGTAAAGGTCGAGAAGTACGCGCTGCCCGGTTCAGTCGCGGTTGCGTATAGCGAGTATCCGAAGGAAATCAAGAAGACGGCGCTGATTCCGGCCAACGCGGCGGTTGCCGGCTTGATTCCGGACTTGATTGCGGCGAAGATCAGCACGCCGATCAGAATTGGCCATACGAAATAGAACTGCTCTTCTGCAGACAGGGACCAGAAATGCTGGAAGGGGCTTGGAGCTTCGCCTTCGGCAAGGTAATCGACCTTGGTCAGTGCCAGGTACCAGTTCTGGAAGTAGAACGTCGCGGCCATCGCTTGCAGCCCCCAGTCCTGCCACACCGTGGACGGTGCGAAGAACCAGATGCCCAATACACTGGCCAGGATCACCAAGAAGGAGGCAGGGATCAGCCGCTTGACTCGCCTCATCCAGAAATTGACGACATCGCCAATATTCTTCGGCGGCTTGGCGAGCAGATGCGAAGTGATCAGGAATCCCGAGATCACGAAGAACACGTCGACTCCGACGAAGCCGCCGGGCAGATAGTGCCCCCAGAAGTGGTACAGCACGACAACACCTACGGCGATGGCGCGCAGGCCCTGGATGTCCATGCGGAAAGCCCTGGGCTTAGGGTCCTGCTTGACTGGTATGGGCAGGTCTTGGTTCGACGACACTTCTGGATGGATCCTTTACCGGCTGGTCTGACCGCACGGGGGCATCCAGAACCAACCGGAGTATCCCTCATGCAGTGCGTACAGATTGAAGGGACACATTTCCCCAGAAAACATCTTTACCCAAGTAGTCTGGACGTTTTCTGTAGCGCTGGTCACTGCCTCCTTGGGTGACCTGCGGCCAGAAGGCGCCCGAAAAGTTCCATTCACTCACTGACTAGATCTTTTCCGTAGAGGCCCCAAGGAAAGTTTCGGACCCAGGAGCGAGTGGTGTGACTGACCTCACTGCAAGATTCCCTTGATTCCAACCCCTGTGCGCGCCCCATGGCCCAGCAGGAACAAAACCGCTCTGTGCAGGATTACAGATGCGCAGCGCCCGCTTAAGCAAGATCTCCCCGCCGCAGGAAACGACGGGGAGATCAAGAAAATATGGCATTATCGATTAGCCTTCGAGCAGTGCGTCCACGAAGTCTTCCGGGTTGAATGGCGCGAGATCATCCGGACCCTCACCCAATCCCACCAGCTTCACCGGAACACCGAGCTGACGCTGGATAGCCACGACGATGCCGCCCTTGGCAGTACCGTCGAGCTTGGTCAGCACGATGCCCGAAACGTTGACAACCTCGGAGAAGACCTTGGCCTGCTGCAGGCCGTTCTGCCCGGTAGTCGCATCGAGGACCAGCAGGACTTCGTCAATGGTGGCCTTCTTCTCGACCACTCGCTTGATCTTGCCCAACTCGTCCATCAGGCCGACCTTGTTCTGCAGGCGGCCGGCAGTGTCGATCATGACGATGTCGACTTCCTGCTCGATGCCCGCGGAAACGGCTTCAAAGGCAACGGAGGCCGGGTCGGCGCCGTCGATCTCGGAACGCACGGTAGGCACGCCCACGCGGTCGCCCCAGGTAGCCAGCTGCTCGGCGGCGGCCGCACGGAAGGTATCGGCAGCGCCCAGCAGGACGTCCTTGTCTTCCGCAACGAGTACTCGCGCCAATTTGCCGATGGTGGTGGTCTTGCCAACACCGTTGACACCGACCACCATGATGATGCTTGGGCGGTCCGGATGCGGTTCAGGCAGGTAGCTGCGGTCCAAGCTAGGATCCACCAGCTTGAGCAGTTCCTCGCGAAGCATTGCCTTGACGCGAGCCGGGTCCTTGCTGCCTTCAATCTTCACTCGTTCACGCAGTGCGTCAACAAGCTCAAGTGCAGGCTCGGTACCCAGGTCTGCCATCAGCAGGTTTTCTTCAATCTCTTCCCAGACATCCTCGTCAATCGAGTCTTGGCTGAGCAGGGCCAGCAGGCCCTTGGAGAACATGCTGTTGGATTTTGTCAGTCGCGCACGCAGCCGGGCCAGACGGCCCTGCACTGGTTCTGGAACATCGAGTTGTGGCGCAGCAGGTGCGGCAGGCTCTTGGACCGCGACAGGCGCATCGCTTGCACCGGCAGTGTCCGCTGCGGCATCAGTATCGCCCTCAGCACTCTGGCCAGCTGGCAAGTCGTCTGCATCGCGCTCTGACGTATACGGAGTCTTAGGCTTGCGGCCCTTGGTGACGAAGGCAATGACGCCAATGGCCACCACGGCAACAACCGCGACAATGATGATGGTTAATATAAGCGAATCAGACACGCTCTAAATCGTCTCATATCTCCAACCATTTAGGGATCATATGGCAGGCAGCACCAGCATCAGCGCATTTTGCATTCAAGGCTAGACTGGCAGGTGGGTTGCTTAGCCCCGTTCGTCGTTCCAGAAAGGCTGAGGGTTACTGCTCGCTGAGCGGCAGAACCATCTGTTCAATTGATATGGCATTGAAAACCACCCGTGCTGCCAAGGCGCCCATCCCCCAAGAGATCAGCGTATTGCTGGTTGCGGCATTCATCATCGCATTGGGTTTCGGGCTCATCGCCCCCATCTTGCCCCAGTATGCAGTGAGCTTTGATGTCGGCAATGCGGCCGCCACTATTATTGTCAGCATTTTCGCCTTTACCCGATTGATTTTCGCACCGGTAGCAGGCGTCCTGGTAGGGAAGCTCGGCGAGCCCAAGATCTACGTCACCGGCGTTCTGCTAGTTGCGGTATCGACTTTGCTTTGCGCTGTGGTCCAGGACTATACGCAGCTATTGATTGCTCGTGGACTGGGCGGCTTCGGGTCGACCATGTTCACCATTTCAGCCATGGCATTAATTGCGCGCCTGGCTCCGGAGAAATCCCGTGGACGCATCTCGGGCTTGTATGCCGGCTCGTTCCTCTTGGGCAACGTCTTCGGCCCGGTTCTTGGAACCTTGCTTGCCCCGCTGGGCATGCGTATTCCGTTCTTGATTTACGGCACCGCCCTGGTGATTGCCGCAGGCGTGGTCTACATGGCCTTGGGCCGTCGCCGCGATCTGGATGCAGATGCGGCAAACCCGCGATCAAGGCATTCCGATATTGAAGTGGTGACCACCCGCGAGGCGCTGGTCTCCCCCGCCTACCGGGCGGCATTGTTCTCCGGATTCAGCTACGGCTGGCTGGCGTTCGGCGTGCGCAACAGCATGATCCCGCTTTTCGCCTTGGCCGTGTTCGGCCAAACCATGGGTGCCACGGCCGCCGGAATCTCCATGACGGTGTTTGCCATCGGCAATGGTTGCGCGCTGGTGTTCTCCGGTCGCCTGACAGACAGCATTGGACGCAAGATCCCCGTGGTCCTTGGCATGAGTGTCCTGCTCGTGTCCATTGGCGCGATGGGGTATTCGACCTCCCTGGTTGGCTTCATCGTCTTCTCGGTCCTGGCAGGCATTGGCGGCGGGCTGCTGGGCCCAGCACAGCAAGCGTCCGTGGCTGACGTGATTGGTTCCGGCCGCAACGGCGGCAAGGCACTGGCCGGATTCCAGATGTGCACCGATCTAGGCTCCATCATCGGCCCGCTGCTGGCCGGGGCCATGGCCGACATGATCAGCTTCCAATTAGCCTTCAACATTTCGGCTGTCGTGGGCCTGGTCGGAGTGGTTGCCTGGCTGTTGGTTCCAAAGACCATAAAACCGGTGGAATTGGCCGATTAAGCAATTCCGCAGTTTTAGATTTCCCTTGGCATCGGCGGCGATATTAATTCCCGGAATCTTGCCGGGAAACATCGGGTAGATATACTAGCAAAGGCTTTCGCCATTTCACTTGCACTCGATTATTCAGGGGAATCCATGCCGGCTATCCGGACGCGACGATCCAAAGCTCTATCAATTGCGGTTATAGCCGCACTTTCCATCCCGCTTTCTGCTGGTCCGGGGTTCGCCTCGCCAACAGAAGAGCCCTCCGCTCAAACTGTTCAGTCTCCCTCGCCCACTGCTACCGTGGCTGATGCGCCGGAACCATCGTCTACGCCGTCTCGCGAGGCCGAGGCCACCGGGACCAGCACCAGCGAAGTTGAGTCCGAGGCGCCAGCACCAAGTGCGCCGGCTGCTATTGCCACTCCAGCAGCTGAAGAAATTTCCAAGGCACTGTCCAAAGACGATGATCTTTCCAAGAAAGAACGCGTACAGCTAGCCGACAAGGCGCTGGCCGAAATGGAGCTCGAGCACCTCGATGCCCAGCTGGGCCAGGGTGCCAAGCGAATTGCCGAAACCGGTGACGCGACGATCCCTACCATGGATGAGCTAGCGGATCTCGCGAAGCTGTCTTCAAATGATTCTGCGACTTCAGTTCCGTTCCAGGTGGGCGCGCCGGCTTCCCTTGATGAGTTGCGGACCTGGCGTCCACCGGGCACCCTTGGGATCGATGTTTCCCGCCATCAAGGCGACGTGAACTGGTCCACTGCCAAGGCAAACGGGGCACGTTTCGCCTACATCAAGGCCACCCAGTCGTGGCCTTCTTCCTTGTACAAGGACCCTAAGTTCAGCCAGAACTACACCAAGTCGCGCAATGCCGGCCTGATTCGCGGTGCGTACCATTTCGCCATGCCTGCCCATTCTTCCGGTGCTGTTCAGGCCAGGGAATTCATGGCTAACGGTGGTGGGTGGACCAATGACGGGTACACCATGCCCCCACTGCTGGATATCGAGTGGAACCCGTACAACAAGACCGCTTATCCGCAGGGCAAGGGCGATATGTGCTACGGCATGACGCCTTCCCAATTGGTTACCTGGATCAAGGACTTCGGCAATACTGTCAAGGCCAAGACCGGTCGCCTGCCGATGATCTACACGGCCCAGTCGTGGTGGGATGAGTGCACGGGTGATTCCGCAGCGTTCAAGTCCTGGCCACTGCATGTCTCGATCTTCCCCACCGCTGACGTTGCGAAGAATCCCCGCGAACTTCCTGAAGGCTGGACCACGTTCAATGTCTGGCAGTATTCTTCCAACTCCAATTTGTTGGGGTCAACGAAGAATGTGGATGCCAACGTGTGGAACGGCGATCTGACGTCGCTGCGCGACTTCGCGAAGAACCGCCGCAGCACGCAGTACAAGCTGACTACCAGCTACTTTGGCAATATGGATGTCTGGCCGACCCGCTTGGGCCCATCACGCATGTCTGGCGCCAACCGTTATGGAACGCCTGTTGCGATCTCCAAGCGCACCTTCCCCTACGGGGCCAAAACTGTTGTCGTGGCTTCCGGCGAGCACTTCGCTGACGCACTATCAGTTACCTCGCTGGCCAACCGCCACAATGCACCCCTGTTGCTGACCAAGCAGGCCTATCTGCCGAGCGCAGTGGCTGCGGAAATCAAGCGGCTCAATCCGTCCCGCATCGTCATTGCAGGTGGCCCAACCGCAGTCAGCAGCAAGACGTTCACGCAGCTGAAGAAGTATGCACCGGTATCCCGAGAAGCAGGAAACACGCGCTATGGAACCAGCGCAGAGATTGCTACGAATTGGTCTTCTGCCAAGAACGTGTTTGTGGCATCTGGACGCTCGTTCCCTGATGCCCTGTCCATGGCAGCTGTCGCGGCAGACCGCAAGGCTCCATTGCTGCTGAGCAGTAAGAAATACGTGCCAAGCACCATCTTGAAGCAGCTCAAGCGCCTGAATCCCTCCACCGTGTACTTGGCTGGTGGGCCACTGGCAATCTCCAGAAATGCGGAAAACGAGATCCGAAAAGCGCTTCCGAATGCCAGGATCGCTCGTTACGGCGGAGAATCACGTTATGACACCAGTGCTGTCATCGCGAAGGCCTTCTGGCCAAATGGTGCGCAGCGCCAGTTCATTGCCAACGGCAAGAGCTTCCCCGACGGACTGAGCGGTGCCGTTGCTGCAGGCTACAACGGCGCGCCAATGCTGCTGGCTAAAAAGTCCTGCCTGCCTAAGTCCATAGGCTCAGCGCTGACCGGCATGGAAGGTTGGACTAATGTGCTGATTGGCGGTCCGCTGGTTCTCGACGAGACTGTTGCCTACCGAAATGACGGAACCCTCAATACGTGTTCGTAGGCGTTGCGAGTTAGGGTTCGCCTAGCTGCACAGAGGCTCGTAGTTGCTGTTTGGGGCAACTACGAGCCTCTCTGTGTTCTGCAGGAGGGAGCCTGTCCCGGGAAAGGCTGGTACCCCGGCTCCCTATAGCGCGGTGCTACTTAGCTTGGCGAGCATCTATGCTCATATACCCATTGGCTGTTGCGTAGACCAGCAAACCCGAGAATTCCTGGCTCGCAACGCTTTTCCCCATCCTGATCCGCTTTGCAGGAACGCCCTGATACTCGATGAAGATGTTGCCCAAGCGAGAAATCGATTCAAGCACGGCGGCACGCGGGAAAGATGCAGTGAGCCGCGATCCGCTTTCGTCAACTGCAAGCTCGCCTCTTGCCACGGTTTCGGTGTCTCGATCCCTTATATGAATGCCGATTGGCGACGGTCCCGAGACTGGAAAATCGACGACCAGACAGATGCGTTCAGCAGTATTCTCGACCGAAACAACTGCAGGCGCTTTCTCAGCTTCCATTTTATTCTGGGCAAGCTGCTCCAGGTATTCCAAGTCGCCGGCGAGGATGGCGTCGACCAGCTTTGCCTCTTGCGGCTTGAAGAGCGCTGCAGAATTATCCAGATGGAAGGTTTCCAAGAAGCTCTTGTGGCTCGACACCCATGCTGCGCGCTGTTCGGCGGTATAACGCAGGAAACGTTGTCCGTCATAGAAACGCAAACCCTTGCGAACGAACAATCCGGCAATGCGCTTCCTGGCCACTTCCAGATCCGGCCCAGTGTACGTCGCGATAGTTTCCGCGATCTTGGTCAAAGAACCTACGTAACCGGCAGGATCGATTTGCTGCGTACTAATATTTTGGCCGTCCGACCTTAGCCGGATCTCGTAGTAGTTGTAATCGCCCAGGATGCTGATTCGCTGAGCAGCGGAATAGGCTTCGACCATGGCGATGCCATCTTCAAGCCTGACTTTTTCTTCGACAAAGCGGATGCCATGCGAATTGAGAAGCCGTCGCCGGATCATCTTTTGCGGCGAAAGGGTCCGCAGAATGAAGTCGTAGTCCACATCGAGAATTGTTTTTTCAAACAGCTTCGCTTGAACTCTCCGGCCGTCCAAACCGACCATTTTCGGAACGAGGACATCCACGTCATGCTCCAGCGCAAATGAAGTCATGCGCCTGAGCGCTTGGGGACCGAGCCGGTCATCACTGTCGATGAAGAAAACATATTCTCCACGCGCATTTTCAATGCCTACATTGCGCGGCTTGCCCGGCCAACCACTGTTCTCTTGATGCAAGGCGATGAAGTTCGAATTTCGCTTCGCATAGACATCCAAAATCTCTCCGCCAAAATCCGTCGAGCCATCATCCACTGCAATGACTTCAAATTCTTCTGGTTCCAGGTCCTGGGCTTCTAGAGAATTAAGCAGTTCCGTAAGGAACGGCATGGCGTTATAAACGGGAATAACCACACTCACCAATGGAGAAGATCCCTGGAGCATCGACCCGCTCGGGAGGACATCCTCCTCCCCTGTTTCCCGATGTGCCGGACTCTTCGAAACAGCAGGGTTATCATTGATACGTTTACGGAAAAATGCCATGTCATCCTCAGTAGAGACAGTGAATTACGGAGCATGCAAGTTCGCCCCTGCAAATCCCTACTTTACCGCAATAGCTACGTCGTCACAGCTCGTTCCATTTTCTGGCTAATCACTGTAGAAACCCCGTCTCCGCGCATAGTGACGCCGTACAGAGCATCAGCTACTTCCATGGTCTTCTTCTGGTGGGTAATCACAATCAGCTGCGATGACTCGCGCAGCTCTTCGAAGATCGTGATCAGGCGTCCCAAATTCATATCGTCCAAGGCCGCCTCCACCTCGTCCATCACGTAGAACGGCGACGGGCGAGCCTTGAAGATGGCGACCAGCAACGCGACAGCAGTCAGCGAACGCTCTCCACCGGAGAGCAGCGAGAGCCGCTTGATCTTCTTGCCGGCCGGACGCGCTTCCACCTCGATGCCTGTGGTGAGCATATTCTCGGGATCGGTGAGCACCAGCTGGCCCTCGCCGCCTGGGAAGAGGCGATCGAAGATCCGCCTGAACTGAACGGCGGTGTCGTTGTAGGCTTCGGTGAACACCCGCTCGACGTGGGAATCAACGTCGGCAATGATCTGCTGCAAATCCCCTCTGGACTTCTTCAAATCCTCGAGCTGGCCGGAGAGGAACTTATGGCGTTCCTCCAAGGCAGCGAACTCTTCAAGTGCCAACGGATTGACTTTGCCCAAGGCCGCCAGGTCGCGTTCGGACTTCTTCAGCCGCTTTTCCTGCTCGACGCGATCATATGCCCGGGTGCCGACAGGATTGCCTTCTTCATCAACGTTTTGCCGCAGCGCGCCCCACTTGTCATCTTCGTCGAGGGCCTCCGGAATCAGCTGGTCTGGACCGTAGTTGGCGATGAGGTGATCAGGGGTGTATCCGAGTTCTTCCAGGGCCTTGGTCTCAAGATTCTCAATGCGCATCCGCAGTTCCGCACGGGCCATCTCATCACGATGCACAGCATCAGCAAGACGGGCCAGCTCGGCGGAGAGCTGCTCCGCTTCCTTGCGTTGGCTGCCCAGCATGGATTCCAGTTCGGATTTCTTTCCAGCCAGCTCTTCGCGTTCTTGGCCAGCCATCGATACCGATACTTCAATGAAACGCAGGACGCGCTCAGCAGCTTGCTCAATACGGATCGCATTGGCTGCTTGCGCCTTGCGCTGCTCCGCTCGACGAGCTGCAACTTCACGGTGATTGCGCTCAGCTGCCGCAGTGCGGCGCAGACCCTCAACGCGCGAACGCAACGCAGAAACGCGCTCTTCACTACTGCGCAAGGCAAGCCGGGCTTCTAATTCCTGCTGTCGTGCCGCGGCTGCAGCATCTGCAAGAGCCGCTCGTGCCGCGTCATCAACGGTTTCTTCATCTTGATCCGTTGAAGCTAGCTCCATGCGCTCGGTAATCTCTTCCAGAGATTCCTGCTCGATTTCCAGCTTCTCCAGCGTTGCTTCGAGCTTTTCTTCCAGCTTGGCTTTGTCCGATCGCGCGCTGCGAAGTTTCTGTCCAAGACGTGCCAAATACGAGGATAATTCATCAATGGCGGCATCAGATTCAGCCAGCGCCGACAGGGCCTCATCGCGTTGTTGCTGAGCGATGGAAAGCTCTGGTCCCCGCTGAGCCAATCTGTGCTCGACTGTGGAAAGTTCTTCCTGGCACTGGGAGAGTTCAGTTTCCGTCTGTTCCACTAAGGCCTGCTGCGCGATCAGGGAAGCGCCTGCTGAGTCCCCCACGGAACTGCGAACTGCCGAAACAGTGATGCCATCCAAGGTGGTGAGCAACGCAGATGGGTTCTGCACCAAGGCCGCAGGAGCTTGGCTCATTTCCTCAATGATGTAATGGCCAACAAGAAGCTGATCAAGCAAGCTATCCAGTGGGCCATCGGCAGCTACAACTTCACGAGCACTGACGGCATTAGGCATTGCAGTAGCCTTTGCACCACTTGGCAGAACTTCGGCGTGCAGGAATACTTGGCTGGCCTGCTGCTGTTGCAGGGCTTCGATGAGCTCCAACGCATCACCAAGGTTCTTGGCTACCAAAGCTTCTGCACTGTCACGCAAAATCGCGGCGATGGCCTGTTCATATCCCGGATTAACCGTAATCAGCTCCCCCAAACGGCCGAGGAGCAGTCCGGATGTTGATCCAAGAAGCTGTGATGACTGATCATCTGGTTTGGAGTTCAACTTCAGGGCTTCAAGGCGAGCACGCAATCCGGAAACACGCACCGATAGCTCGCGTTCACGCTGACTATCGGCATTGTGCTCTTCTGACAATGCTGCGTGTTCCCGATCAGCACTCTCAAAATCGATATTCAGTTGGGCTTCGCCCGCCAATTGTTTTTCAAGATCACTGGCAACTTCTGCGTGAGAGCGCAAATCCAGTTCAAGGTCCGAGTCGAAGGACTGGACGCTTTCCTGGAGGCGGGATATTTCGGCCCGGGTCACGTCGACACGGCTGCGTGCGGAAGCCACCTGCGAGGCGAGCCGTGACATGCCTTCTCGACGGTCCGCCGCGGCACGGAGCATGGCAGCCATCCGCTGCTGTTCGGCGCGTGATGCTTCCTCGGCCTGCTCTTTAGCCTCTACAGCTTCAGCAAGAATCTCGTGGCGGTCTTCAAGAGCTTCTTCAAGTTCCTCAAGTTCTTCGCTCATTCGCTCAGCTTGAGCTTCCAAACGCTCAGGATCACGGCTGGAATCGAAATGGGTTTCATTGCTTTCCAGCAATTTCCCGCGTTCACGAGCCAACGCGGCCAGCGATCGATAACGCTCTGCCTGCGTGCTCAACGAAACCCACGTTTCCTGGATCTGAACCAGTCGCGGGGTAATGGTTTCCATCTGGGCAGTCAGTTCAGCGATGTGCTTCTTGATGCGTTCCAGGCGTGCCGCAGCGTCTTCTTGCTGAGCTTGGATTTTGGATTCGTCATCAATATCCTGGGCCAGCTTGTTGTTCAGTGTGACCAAATCATCTGCCAGCAGACGGGACTTTGCATCCCTGACATCAAGCTGCACCGTCTGCGCACGGCGAGCGATTTTCGCTTGCCGTCCCAACGGAGCCAATTGGCGGCGAACCTCGGCGCTCAAATCCTCAAGACGATCCAGATTTCCCTGCATCGCTTGCAGCTTGCGCAGGGTTTTCTCCTTGCGCCGTCGGTGCTTGAGCACGCCGGCCGCTTCCTCGATGAAACCACGCCGATCTTCAGCGGTAGCGTGCAAGATGCGGTCCAGCTGTCCCTGACCGACAATCACATGCATTTCTCGACCCAGACCGGAATCCGAAAGCAGCTCTTGAATGTCCAGAAGACGGCAAGAACTTCCATTAATGGCGTATTCGGATCCACCAGTACGGAACAGCGTGCGGGAGATAGTGACTTCTGCATAGTCGATAGGCAGCTGGCCATCAGAGTTATCGATTGTCAGGGACACATGGGCACGGCCCAGTGGTGGGCGGCCAGAAGTGCCAGCAAAGATCACGTCTTCCATCTTGCCGCCGCGAAGCGTCTTGGCACCCTGTTCACCCATGACCCAGGACAGCGCGTCAACCACGTTGGACTTGCCGGAACCGTTAGGTCCTACAACAGCCGTGACGCCCGGTTCAAACTCAAAAGTGGTCGCCGATGCGAAAGACTTGAATCCGCGAACGGTGAGAGTCTTGAGATGCACGGCGTGAAGTTCCTATGTTTGGGCGAAATCGCTAAAGTTGGGTTGGGCAATCAAACCCAATCCTTGTCGCAATTCTAGCGAAGCGCACTGGGGATTATCTGGTTGTGCTCGCAAAATCCGAGGAAGAAAATCGAGGGATAGATCATTCTATGAGCATTCTGACGCAGATTGACCAGTGGCCAAGTGACAACGCGGTATCCGTGGTGGTGAACGGCAATGGTGCAATCGTTGACCAGCACGGTGATACTGCCCGTGTTTACCCCTTGGCTTCGGTGACCAAGTTGCTCAGTGCCTACACGTTCTTGGTTGCTCTGGAAGAAGAAGCCATCACCCTCGAAGACCCTGCAGGGCCAGAGGGTTCAACCGTGCACCACCTATTGGCGCACACAGCCGGGTATGACTTTGATTCCGGAACCATCCGCTTTGCCGTAGGGACTAAACGCGGATACTCGAATTACGGCTTTGAAAAGCTCGCAGAGCATCTGGAACAACAGACCAGAATCAGCATGGCCCAGTATGCCCAGGAAGCGGTCTTCGCTCCCCTGGGGATGGCTGATACAGAAATTGCCGGCAGCTGCGCAAAGGATGGCCGATCCACCGCTGCCGACCTGGCAAAATTCGCTGCCGAACTTTTGACCCCAACTATCGTGGCGCAAGAAACATTGAGCGAGGCAACGCGTGTGCATTTCGAGAACCTCGCTGGAATTCTGCCCGGCTATGGCCGGCAGAACCCGAATGACTGGGGACTCGGGTTTGAGATCCGATCGTCCAAAGCGCCGCACTGGACAGGCGCAAGCCATCCAGCGTCCACCTATGGACACTTTGGGCAGTCTGGTACGTTCCTCTGGGTGGACCCTAAACATCGTCTGGCCTGTGTGACGCTCACCGATAAAAGCTTTGGCCAGTGGGCTGTTGACACTTGGGCCCCGTTCAATGACCAAGTTCTAGTCGCCACGAAAATTACTCGGAATAACTAGTTATTCCGAGTCAGTCTGCCTACGATCCTTTAGTTTGATCTTCGATCAAAACAGCTAGACTGATCAACAGATATAGAAACAGTGTGAATCACAGCTATTCTAAGCATAATCACTATTACAGCTCACTCCTTTCAACACCTATCATCCAGAACTAACGAGGATTTCAATGACTGATAAAAACTACAGGCAGTGGCAAGTTCTGCACTACGTATGGGACAACTTGTCAGATTTTAAAAATCGCTGGATTATGCTACCGGGGATCCACACCATTCAATTTGGTAAAGATGAATCCCCAATTGACATTTATGTAAATGAATATATTAATGCGTCAGATTTTAAAGCACAACCAGTGTTCTTCACAGGTGCCATCTCTTCACGAGGAGATAAGAAAGGGCCATTCTTTTCCGGACTGGGACTGACGAACAATAAAAAACTTCCACTAATCGCCGTCGCGGACCCAAGCCTCGATGATGACGCTTCCTTAAGCCTAGCTTGGTACACAGGTGGTCCAACCGACAACTTCACAGCTAATCTACTCGCGACTTTAACTGTCCTTCAGGAGAGCCTTAAACGCGAGTTGATTTTCATAGGTGGATCAGGAGGTGGATTTGCTGCGCTAAATATCGCTTCAAGGTTCAAAGGAGACTCGACCGCGCTGGTTTGGAATCCACAAACGGATATATATGAATACGCAGAACGCTTCGTAAAAGCATACTTGAGAAGTCGGTTTAATTTCGCCTTTGCGACTTTAGGCTCACCCGATTGGAAACAATTTTGTAAGAGCAGAACCGATTCCAAAGTACACACCCACGTTTTGCGAAGCCAGACTCTTACCGCGCCCCGACGTGTTATTTACCTTCAGAACAGTGCTGATTGGCATCGGAGCAAACACCTCAAGCCCCTCTGGTCAATGACGACGCAAAAAGAACTACAAGAAGGGATCAATTCGCTGGACGATAATCACATCGTCTTCGTCAGGGAATTCGCCGAAGGGCACGCACCACCACCGTCCACCCTAATCGGTAGCCTCTTGGAACAATTAATGGACCTCTCGATGAATGCCAAAGATTTAAAATTCTAAGAAGCAAACTCAAATTGACTTCATCAAAAAACGGAAGCCAGTGAGACTGACAATGCTTCCCGCTAAGCAGCTCGCACTGTCCGACCTAGGTTCATCCCTCGAAAATTGCCCATGTTTTCGATATGAAGAAGAGCGGGACACTCCTACCCTAAAGCCGGAGTCACGAAACAAAATGCGCGCTCCTCGTTTACCCGCAATGGGTCAAATGAGATTTCGTTGCGATAACACGAAGCCATCGACCGTCAAAATAACTATCCAGCCCCAGATAAGGTCCTCGATATGCTGAATCGTACCAGGAACATTAAGAAGCACTCTTCCCGCGGTAGACGCATATTTGACGACTTTGATAGCGCACTTCGTGCAGGTCTTTCTGAAGGGCTTACCATTATCAAATCCAACGGACGATATTTCGATTTCTATTTCGAAGACCGAAATTCTCCGGTGACCCTTGTCACATTCCATGCGGCAACTGGACCTAAAACCGTTGAGTATCCTATTTTTACCGGATCGCGTTTCGCTGAGAAGCTCGGTGTCAACTTACTCGCCTTCGCCGACTCCGCTTGTGGCGGAGCAGAAAAACTACTCACTTTTTGGCACCAAAGCACCAAACGAGTTCCGTCTGGTAAGTTCATCCCGTCAATCATCGCCCTGACACAACGTCCCGGGCAAGAAAAACATCTTATTTTTTTTGGTTCCTCCGCTGGCGGATATGCGGCTCTTCATTACAGTACCTACTTTCCAGAGTCAGTTGCATTAGTGATGAATCCTCGCATTGAACTTCTCGGAAAACCTGATCGCTTTGACGACTACTCCCGAAAAGCGTATCCGGGATGGAACCCACAAATGATTGCCGCAAAAATTCCAACAAGCATGTCAAAGTGGTACGCCAAAGGAAGAGAAAATACCGTGGCATACATACAAAATACTGGTGACAGACTGTATTACGAGAATCATTTCTCGCGCTTTGAGGCTGCTACGCGTGAGCAATCAAATATTCATTTTAAGATCCAGAATTGGGGAAAGGGGCACATAGTCCCTCCTGCGAACGAATACATGGAACCTCTTAAGTCACTCGTTAACCATGCTCCGAATTGGAACGCAGGGCTATCAAATTTTGCCAGTTGAGGCACCCGTACTTCCAGTTCTAGTCACCGTTCATTCGTGATTATCATCTTGGGTTCAGGTTGCTCGTAGTCACGGGGACTGCCCACCGAGACTTGAACAAACATCACATAGTAAGGTTAGACGTATGGCTTCTACTAAGACCTATGCTCCGGTGATTACGGGGTTACCGCATACCTCAATCAGTTCGGCGCCAATAAACACAGTTGTGAAACGGAATGAAGATCCCGTTATTCGTGGTTCACGACGATTCTGGCTCGATGGAAGCGTAATTCTAAACGGAACATGCATTCAGCGAACTGCGGATCTCGATTCGTCACTACCACAAGCAGCGGAACGGTGGAGTATTGAAGAACTTGCTGATTGGTGGTCGAAAGGTGCACGAAACCCTGGTGCACTATTCATTGAAGATTCAGTAGATTCATGGAGCGCTTGTCTGCCTGACCCACTGGGCGGTGCACTTGCGTTCTCTCTCAATGAGCAGGGCAAAGCATTCGTTTCTACCAGCATCGTAGAACTTGTACATGCAGCCGAGACACATGGAATCATCTTGGAAAAGGATCCATTGTTTCAGGTAGAGCGTCTCATGCTTGGCAACGGAGGGCTCACACCTGCAAGTTACAAGGGTGTACATTCACTTGAGCCTTTTCAGTATTTCGTATTGTACGGAAATCAAATCTTTACAAAGAATTACAAGATTCGCGAGAGCCTTGACTCTGCATCGCTCTATGATTTGTTTACAATTCTTCGATCTGACGTCCAAGGCGCTGTCCAAGCAATAGCAGAGACGAATTCTCAGCAAATCACCGCACACTTGACAGGCGGTTTTGACTCACGCCTAGTTCTCTCCGCAGTATTGAACCTAGAACTGCGAGATCGAGTCAATATATTCTGTTCCGGCCCTGAAGGTTCCACCGATCGAATAATCGCCGATGGCCTGACGAGACAATACGGCCTACAACGAGTAGACGGGGCAGGGCTCACGACTGCACCAACGACGAACATGTCAGAACGACTAATGGGCGCACTCTTTGCGAGTGGTGGAATAACTAATACGGGCCCGTTCGGTCGAGAAATCTCTGTACCAGTTAGCGCAATGGGCGGCGGCTACGGAGAAGTGCTTCGAACATTCTTTGGAAACAGAAAAATTACCGACTCACTTGGTCGACTTGATAGCAGCCTCCTTATATCAAGCTATCTGCCCACAGCAAATACCAAGAGCACCTATTTTTCGCCAGAAGCAATCGCGAACGTTTCATCATTACTAACAAAAAAATTCGATCACTTGTCCCATCTTTATCAGGATGCCAGTTTCATAGGCGATGCGTTTTATACGCATAATCGGAATCGCTACCATATCGGTCAGACGTCTTTATTATGGAGTCGTGTTGGCTCTAGGTTTGACCCGTTGTATTCTGTTGCTGGTTTCGAATTAGCCAGAAGATCTACGCAACATGTCAGATCGGCAAATCTCATTGGCCATGATTTACTAGACTCGCTGAAACCTGATCTATTATCATGGCCCTTCGATTACGACAGGTTCAGCCAAGACCTATTACAACTAAGAAATCGACGAGAATTACGTTCATGGCCAAAGAATAACGAGAAAATTAATTTTGTAAAAGGGCTCACACCTGAATGTGAAGCTGATAGCACTTTCCTATCCGTTCTTCGACGCCTAAATGCCACCGAACCCAAACTTAATGCCGCGCAACGCAAAGCTAAGGTGGAGGAAGCCAACGGATTGGGAGTTAATTTTTGGCAGGTAGTTTACAAGGAGACTGGACAAGAACTGTTATCTAGCGCTCTCGAACAAACGAATGGTACTGCTTTACAGGGAACTGTCGATATCGAATACATTCGTAAATTATCAACTGCAAGTTCACTAAACAAGAAGCAACTCCGTGATCTTTACAGTTTGGGTGGCATCATGTCTTGGCTCAGTTTCGGGTAATTAAGAATAGTCTTACTAGGTTAAGATCTTCAGTATCCGATAATCTTTTCTCTCATAACTACTAATATTTATTTCGCAGGAACAATGGTAAATTTCTTCATATACGGTGGCTGCGTTTCTAGGGATGCCTATGAACTGGTCAAGGATGAACATTATTTAACGGGTTACATCGCTCGCCAGTCGCTTATTAGCGCCAACTCGCTACCCGAGACACGAATTAACACAGCAAATTCATCGACAAACTTTAATTCCCGGATGGTAGTCGGAGACATTAAGTCCTCGCTCTTCTCTACTTTGCGTGAAAAATCGAATGAAGTCGAAGTATTCCTATTTGACATCTTAAGTGAACGACTAGGAGTTTATCGACTCCAGGGCGGGCGATACATCACGAACTCCGCGGAACTATCCAAATCAAGTCTTTTAGATGATTTTCCGTATGCCAAGGCTAAGATTCATTTTGGCACCAGCCAACACTTTGAGCTTTGGAAACAAGGAGTACTTACCCTCAAAGATATTCTCGTAGAATGTGGTCTATTCAGCAATAGCATATACATTGAGACCATTTGGACTGATCATTCTTGTCAAGGCAGTAACGTTCCTAAATTCAGAAACTGGTCCGCTCATTACGCGAATAAGTTATACGAACCATATTTTTCGTACCTTCGAGAATTGGGTTTTAGATCAATAAAACCGTCTCTGGATATCAGCCTATCCGATGAAAATCATAAATGGGGTAGTTCACCGTATCATTATCAGCCGGAGTACTATCAGGAAATCCTTGTGCAAGTATTCGACCAAATTTCAGAAAAGTAGCTTATCTCGGTGCACGGCGTGGTCGCGGCTGGCACACTGGGCAGCTATAGGAAGAACGGCCCATGAAGGGATCACGACGAATCAGAGACTCACGGCCGTTTTCTCTGCAACGCAAACAGGCTTTGCCTTCGCGCCCGTAGGCGTTCAAGGACCTGGAGAAATAACCGCTAGCGCCGTTAACATTCACGTATAGAGAATCAAAGCTCGTACCACCAGCGGCGAGGGCGCGTGTCATCACATCAACCAAAGCATCATTGAGGCGTTGCACTTCTGGACGCCTGATAGTGCCAGTATTGCGCAAACCTGAAAGGCCTGCTTGCCAAAGTGCTTCATCCGCATAGATGTTGCCGACTCCGGAAATGATCCCCTGGTCCAGAATGGCTCTCTTGAGTTCTGTCGTCTTTTTGCGAAGCGCGACGTACAGGTCTTCGGTCTTGCGGTGAGGATCCATCACGTCTCGGGCAATGTGAGCAGCCGCCTGTGGGATCGATGCTTTTAGCGACCCGGCTCCGGCAGGCAACCCATCGGTTGTTGCAACCAGTGGGGAGATAAACATTCCCCCAAAGATTCGCTGGTCTACGAAACGCAGTTCGCTGGGGAAATCGGATCTCTCGCTGAGTGAGAGCCTGACTTTTAGATGTTTCTCATCGTGAGCATCAGGTTCTTCGACAAGAAGTTGGCCGCTCATGCCGAGGTGGGCAACCAATGCTGCCGGAGTTGAAAGGCCTTCGAGGTCCATCCAGAGGAACTTGCCCCGGCGAACCACGGAAGCGATAGAGCAACCGCTCAATGTCTGTTCAAAATCTTCAACGCCGTCGGTATGACGGCGGACGGACCGCGGGTCCAGCACTTGAGCGGTTAGTACCGTTCGAGTGCGAACCCACTTATCCAGTCCTTCTCGGACCACTTCAACTTCTGGCAGTTCTGGCATGAACTAAACGCTATCCCTTAGGTAGCTGCTCACCTGGATGCAGCAACAGCCAAGTCTTGTGTGCCGCTTCCTGCTCAGCTTCCTTCTTGGATGGCCCATGCCCCTGGCCGTATCCCTCGTTTCCGATGCGGAGTTCGGCAAGGTAAGTGCGTGCGTGGTCAGGACCGGAACCAGTGACCTGGTAGTGCATCTCGCCTAGCTTTTGGGAGGCTACTTCTTCCTGGATTACAGTTTTCCAGTCAGTCGTCGCGCCCAGCAGCCGATGATCTTCCAGCAGTGGAGTGACGAAGCGAAGCACAAACGAGCGCGCAGCTTCCATGCCTTGAACCAAGTAGGTGGCCCCAAGAATTGCTTCCATGGTGTCTGCCAGAATGGAGGATTTATTGGCTCCGTTGGACTGGGCTTCCCCACGTCCTAGGAGCAGGTGCTCCCCCACTTCCAAATCACGGGCAATGATCGCCAAGGCGCGGGTACTGACAATAGCCGCTCGCCGCTTCGCGAGATCGCCTTCTGGCAAATTCGGGAAAGTTGCGTATAGGTATTCTGCAACGCAGAAGCCAAGAATTGAATCACCTAAGAATTCAAGGCGTTCATTCGTTGGAATGCCACCGTTCTCATAGGAATATGAGCGGTGGGTAAATGCAAGACGAAACGTCTCGGAATCAATATTGATTCCGAGACGCTTCATAAGTTCTTCTTTTGAAGACATGTCTTAGACGTCTGCGACCTTGCGACCCTTGTACTCAAGGAACAATTCGGTACCAGCCGAGTCGGTGACAACCTTAGCCTGGTGAGGCAGGCTGTAGGTTACGCGACCGTTTTCAACGGTCTTCACCAGGTTCGGTGCGGTAGCCTTCCACTGAGAACGGCGGGCACGAGTATTCGCACGGGACATCTTCCGCTTTGGAACAGCCACGACTACTTCTCTTCTCTCTTGTCTGACGTTTTATCATTTGTCGCATCCTCTGCGACAATATCGGACAGCTGCGCTAGCGCTGCCCAACGTGGATCCAGGATCTCATGATCATGCTGAGGGTCATCGTTGAGACTGATTCCGCATTCACTGCAGAGCCCCAAGCAATCTTCCCGGCAAACCGGCTGGAACGGCAGGGCGGTAACCACTGCGCTCCGTACTACCGGATCGATGTCAATCAAGTCACCGACCACCCAATACTGATCCACATCATCATCGTCTTCGAATTCTTCGCTCTCTTCATAATAGAAGAGCTCTTGAATATCAGCCTCGAAGTCGTACTCGATGGGCTCCAAGCATCGTCCACATTCCCCAGCGATTTGCGCTGTAGCGGTACCCGATACCAGAATTCCTTCATGCACGGCTTCAAAGCGAAGATCTAAGTCAAGCTCAGATCCTCCACGAATACCGATAAGTGCATTTCCCACATCTGCGGGTGCCGAAACCTGCTCATTGAGAGTTTTCATTGAGCCAGGCGAACGGCCGAGCTCCCTGGTTGAAAAAACCAGAGGCGAGTTGCGATCGAGTTCGCCGTGTGACGATCGATCAGAACGCTTTTCGCTAATGATGACTCCTATAGAAACATAGTCCGACATTTCATCTTAGCTTGCCGTAGGCCAAGTTCCCAAACTGAAACCAGTTTTCAGAGCTCGATGCCGGTGTTGCACTCACCACAGCATATCCTAGACGACCTGCCAATCCCTACTTGCACGCGTTGCTAATCCAACATTCCCGACCTTGCAATCCGCGCCGCGGACTTCGAAGAAGAATCGGAATAACGCCAGGGACGAGCGCGACGCAAAACGGCTTATAGCAAACATCCCGAAGAAAGCTTGCCCAGCGAATTATGCTTGGTCATGCTTCGAATTAAGTGGTGAGGGATTCTCCGTGAAAGTGTTACGAACCGTCAATAGCGTCGTCAAGAAAGTGCAATCGCGCTTTGAGACACGGCGACACCTGAAGTTCATTCAGAACCACGCCACAGAACTACGCCACCTGCCCGTGGACGCTGACCGGTACAAGGTAGCGCTGCACTTTCCCGATGAGATGGCCAACGCCTACCAGATCAGGCAATGGTACGAACCGCTTTTAGCCTTGGCAGAGTTCGTGCCGGTGGTAATCATCGCACGAAGTCCAGATACTGCGCTGTCGCTGCGCAAGGAATGCCCGCTACCGATTCACTTCGCCCCCGCCGTGGTAGATGTTGAGCGATTCATGCAATCCCAGGATCTACGTGTGGTGTTCTACGTGAATCAAAATATCCGGAACTTTCAAATCATGCGGTTCAATGCGCCTAATCATGTCTTCATCTGCCATGGCGAAAGCGAAAAAGCCTACATGTGGTCCAACCAGCTCAAGGCCTACGATTATGTATTTTCAGCCGGTGAAGCAGCTAGAGATCGCCTGGTAAATCACTTGCGCAATTTCGACGCTTCGTTGCGATGCCGGTTAATTGGGCGTCCGCAAATAGATGTGGATTATGCGTCGCCTGTCGACCTGAATAAGGAACTACCGACGCTTCTCTATGCCCCAACCTGGGAAGGCGACCGGCCTTCCATGAATTATGGCTCCGTACTATCCCATGGTGAACAATTAATTGACGCCTTGATCAAGGACGGCGGATTCAACGTTATTTTTCGCCCCCATCCACGTTCTGGACTGGGTGCGAAACCCTATGGGCAAGGCGTAGAAAGAATCCGAAAACAGCTGAGGGCGCACAGCGAAACTTCGAAAGCCCAATTCATTTTCGATGACTCGGCCCACTGGGGCTGGCAGTGGTCAGCTGCCGACCTTTGCGTGACTGACATTTCCGCAGTTGCTTATGACTTTTTAGCTACAGGAAAACCAATGTTCGTGACGCAACCGGTGTCGACCGAGGCTACCGTTGATGAATCTCCAGCGCTGCAACAGGTGCCTGCCCTTACAGCTGCGGCGGCAACGGAAATCAGCCGGCTGGCGCGAGAAGCCTTGGCCGGCAACAACCCGCAGCTACGAGGTCTGGTCAATTACTACTTTGGCGACGTTTCCCCCGGTGCCAGCATGCAACGTTTCATTGCAGAAACGCTGGCGCTAGTGCAAGAAGACAGCGTCACTGATCACTAGCCAGCTTCAGCAGCATAGTGGTGCCGGGCCTGCAGGAGGCCCGGCACCGCAATTTCAATAAGCTGCGGTGTCTTCCTTATTTGAAGAAGCGCTCAACAACGCGCCGCGCGGCATGCCCGTCATCATTTGGGGCAAACTTTTGAATGAATTCGTCTCGATTCACCCCTGGCAGATCAGCCCCCGCCAAAGCTGACGATAGTGCATCCCAAAGGTCGTTCTCTTCTTCAACAATTGGGCCAGGCAACGCACTCTCGTAGTCCAAATAGAAACCACGCAGATTATCCCGGTAGTTCTCCAGATCGTATGCATAGAAGATAATTGGTCGTCGCAACAGCGAGTAGTCGAAGAATACCGACGAATAATCAGTAATCAATACATCAGAAGCAAGGTATAGTTCCTGAATATCTGGATGACTCGAGACATCGATAATGCGGTGCCGCAGGCTCTCCGGAATCGACACGGCATTTGATACCAGCACATGCATGCGCAACATCAAGATGGTGTCTTCGCCAAAACGACGGTCGAACTCCTCCAGATCCATTGGCAAGTCGAATCTGAATTTACCGCGGCTTGAAGCCGCATCGTCACGGAATGTCGGCGCGTAAAGTACGGTCTTGATTCCTGGGGGTATCGCAAGCTCATCGCGAACACGCTTTTCTTGCTCAGCAACGTCGGTACCGGTCAAGATGTCGTTTCGGGGATAGCCAAGCTCCACGGCTTCGCCTGAGAATGCATAGGCGGATCGCATGATCTCGCTCGTGTAGCGAGAAGGCGAAATGAGGTGCGTCCATTGGCGCGTTGCTCGTGTAACACGCTCAAGATACCCCTCATCGCGGCCTTGAACTTCGCGAACATCGAGTGCCATCTGCTTGAGTGGTGTTCCGTGCCAGGTCTGCAGGAACACTCCCTTCGCGCGACGCTTCACATAGTGCGGGAAGCTCTGGTTATTCACCCAGTATTTTGCCCGTGCGAGATGCCAGAAATATTCTGGGGACAATCGCTTAACGGTAGTCGTCAAAGGATCGGAGAAGCAGTGCTTTCCCGAGTAAACCCATACCTTGCGACGTGTGTCACCTTGTCGCAGCAATTCCTCGTAAATATACCGAGGAGAGTCGCCGTACTGATTCCCGAGACCCGATTCGAAGACGATGAGGTCTTCTTCCATGGGAGCAAGCTTGTACAACTTGTATAGCTTGCGCATGACGTCAAAGTACCGCTTGTTCCTTCGGAACTTGTTCTTCAACTTAACCGGCAATTCGGCACGCCAGCCAACGTTGGGTTTGCCACGCAACTCGGCTCGCTCTATTTCTCCCGTTATGCGTTGCGAATTGTTTTGGTCCCGGTGGGTCATGAACACGTCAGCACGTTGACGGTACTTGTCTTCCATGGCTTTACCTCGTTGCAGGGTACGCGAAAGATCATGCAGCAATGTTTCTGCATCAAAGGCAATGCGGCCTGGCAATTCGTCGTCCAAGTTCAAATGCGATCCGCTCGGTCCCAAGAAGCGAGAGCGATCGAACTGGTAGTAGTGAACAGGCTTGTGCAGGAAGCTGAAGTCAAAGTTCACTGAAGAGTAATCCGTGACCATGATTGCCGCGGTCTTGATTAGTTCCTGGACGTCAATTTCACCTTGGACAATTAGTCGAGCGGGCGCGCCAGCGAAATGATCCCTGAATTGCATCATGTTGGGATGGAGGCAGAAAACAACTTCCAGGCCATGCCTCTGGACTAATTCTGCAAGTTCCGCCGAATTAAGCAGGTTTTTCCATTGCTCGAGGTAGTCCGATTCAAGGAAAACTTCCTCATTCTGCAACCAATCACGCCACGTTGGGATGATCAGGAGCATGTTCTCGTTAACACTCAAATCCGTCGCTAGCAAGGAATCGAACCGGGATAGCCCGGTGACCTTGACTTCTTCAGGCGAATAAAGGAAGTCCTTAACGATGTACTGCTTCTCGCGCTCAGAGGAAACCATGAAAAGGTCCGTCGCAAAGCCAGGTGAATTCTTGCCGTAGTTGGGAACCATCCATTTGGTTCCCATGACGCCGTGCTGCAAGAACACCCGAGTAGCGCGGCAACGCGACGAGAAGCTATGGTGCCTTGTTGGGTATAAGTAATCGGCATGGTGCGTGCCGATGACTCGTTGCGCACGAATGGCCAATTCAAAGTGTTCTTTGCTGCCATGGAAAACGACGTGATCCATGGAATCGAAATTCCGTAAATCGGGAGCTTTCTCATCGATGACATAGTATGCATCAATATCTGGGCGTTCTTTACGCAGGTATTTGAACAGATGCAGCCCGTTGTCCTGAGCCTTGTAGGATAGTTCGCCGACGATCCAAATCGGCTTCGAATCCGATGGCTGGCTGATTGGGAAACTGCGCTGTTTAGCGTTAGCAAGTACGGCAAAGGCTTCTTTGTCGAACACTTCCAAAATCACCGATGTTGATTTTGCTTTGAAGGTGAAATATGGAGAAATCGCTAGAGTCTTTTCACCGATTGTCACCGCATCTGCACGCGTCGTGCTGCGCACGGCAAACGGGGTACGAGTCACTCGAATGCGTGCAAGCTCACCGCTGGAATTCGAAGTCGCCAGCAGATAGAGATCGTAGTTATCGCCACGATCGATCGCCTCCCAGTCAGCAGATTTGAAATCCAGGGTTGCTGACCAGCTGTAGATAGCACGTCCAAAGCGCTTTGCTGCATGCTTTTCGTCGAAAACCAGCTCCGCTGGAACTTCAACTGCAAATTCCGATTTACGTCCAACCAGTTGCAAAGTGACTGAGGACAACCGGTCGCTCTGCGTTTCCAGAACTCCGCCCAACGACAGCATGCCGTCGTGGATCCGGGTGATGTCAGTACGAATTCGATATTTGAAGCGTAGAGGACGGTTCAGGGCCAAAGCCACTTCGGCCTTCTTATTGATATAAAGTCCTACGCTGCGTTCGCCTGAATTATAGACCGTGTCATGGCTAAAAGTAGTCGACGAAAACCGCCCCAGAATACGGTGGGCGATAACAGGGCCGTTGAGGATTAGTTCCCCGGCGTCGATCCGTTCCCGGACCTCTTTGCGCCTGAGCAGTTCACCGTCTTCAGTTAGCTGCAACCATGCGATTCCCGGAGGCAATTGATCGAATTCGGAGCTGAAGGTCAGTGCAAGACGAACCGTACCGGCGTACAGGTCATTTTCCAGAGTCACTTGGTTGTCATCTGCGTCATCCGAATCAGGAACGCTGGATTCCGGCTCTTCGTTGCTGGAAGCGAGTTCGCGATAGTCTTGCCACCGATCAAGAAGGGGATCCAGAGAGATCTCAGCATAGATTCGATGGGATTCATCGTGACCGATTTTGACTAGATCAGACGTAAGTGGCGCAACAGAAAGAACGATGTGGCTACCGTGTAATACCGAAACGGATTGCACGGGATGGGCAACGCTAGCGTCCAGATGCAGAACTTCATCACGAATTGCAAGGTTCAGCTCTTGGTAGCCGCTGTAGTAGCGATACTTTTTGCGCTTTAACCGCTGGGTACGCAAAGTCTGCATCGCTGACTGCGCCAAGTCTTGCATAGCTCGAATTTCAACTGCCACGAATAGTGTCCTTCAATGTTTTAGCTGCTATCCCCCGCTTAAGTCGTTCAGCGGAACAGCCTGGAAATCGCGCGTGTACAACATGAATAGGCCGCTAGCACCACACGGCAGTGGCCGTCATTTCATGTGATCCACAGTCTAAGATTACCGCCCATGGGCGATCAAATCAGTTTGAAACCGCCACGGACACCTGCAAATGGCCATAGAGTCTGCTTCGACTGGAGCGTTGTCATTATCTGGCGCTTAAAGCAATTGGTCCCAATTCGTATGGTACGAATTGGGACCAAGGAGTCAGCGGACCTCTAGCTGTGCCAACCCCGGAAGTTCTCCAGCTTTCCTTGACGTTCAACAATCAGCTTCTGAATGACGTTCTGGAATCGCTTAGTTGAATCCCCTCGGTTCAGGTCGCCAAAGTAGAACTGGCGCATTTCAATGCGCTGATCCTTGTGTCCGTCACGAGTCAGTGCATCGGCGAGCAGGTCTCCAACGTTCTTCACGCTATCTTGGTCTACTACGTGGCAGGCCTGCGCAACTGGTGCATCGCGGTGAAGAATTTCGCGGTTGGTACGTCGGTCGGAAATGACTAACGGATTGCCCGGGTGGAGGTACAGGTAGTCCAGGCCTACGCTGGAAACATCGGTAATCAGCGCATCGGTCGACTCGAACATGGCCAAGATATTGCCCTGTTCGGATATCACGTGCTCTGCGCCGGCTTCATTGGCAGCTTCGATCATTTCCAGAATGCGTGCGTGTGCCTGAGCAACGCCAGGAGTATTGCTTTCCTGAATTCGTGGGTGCGGCTTATAGACGACGCGCCAAGAAGGGTTCTCCAACAATGACTCGACAATGGCAACACCATATTTGTCCAACGAGGTGTAGTTGTTGTCTTCGTTTTCCCCTTCCCACGTCGGCGCATACATGACATCGAACTTCTCGCTTGGTTCCAATTCGAGTTCGAAGTTGATATCCAGCTGCGGACGACCGGTGACTTCCAATTTGTTGAACTCGAAGTCAAGCAACATTGCCTCGTGGCGCTTGATGGCTGCAGGGCCTGCGACAAAAACCTTGTCGTAGGCCTTGGCCTTATTCGAAACCATCGAGAGTTTGTCGCTCTCACCATGGTTTACATGCACGTGAACAAGCCTTGGGTGATCCAGGGACTGGAAATTCGTGCGCGAATTGTTGGTGTATATGACCAGCTTCAGGTCATTGTCATCATACAGATCCATGAGATCAGTCAATCGGCGTACATAGATCCTTGGCAGGTCTGTAAATTTCTCCGCCGCTTTGAAAGCACTCAAAGTACGGAAGACCAGCAGTACTTCTTCTTTCACATGCAGTTCTTCAAGCACCGGAAGCCACTGAGTCACCTGATAGATCTTGTCAGCGCCATCTCCGAAGTAAACCGCTACAGATCCTGGTACCGGAATATTGGATACACCAACATTCACATTGGCCGACGGACGACCGGTTAGCCCCATCAGACGGGATATCCGTTTTGCTTCCGGACGTCGCCCCACTTTTTGCAGGGCGCCCTTTACGCTGGACTTGATGGAGTCTGTGATGTGCTCGCTAGCCATGAGTACTTTCAAATCTCGAAAACAACAACTTACAACTAAACGAGTTTACTAGCTCAGTTCCTTCACGATCTGGCTCAAAGTGTCCAATGTGTTCTTTAACGACGTGACATGTCGCTCATCGAACTCGCTCAGGACACGTTTCATTTCGGTTGTCGAGATACCTGAGGTACGTGGAAGGTAGACAACTTCGACTTCATCACCGAGGTCGTCAAACTTGCCCTTCCAGTCTTCGCCGATGCCGAAGACCTTTGCATCGTACTTCTTGATGTCAGTACGTTTCTGTTCCCAGTTCTCTTCGGGAATGGCGAGGTCTACGTATTTGATGGCTTGGACGATCTCAAGACGCTGTTCGAAAGGAACTACAGGCTTCTTGCCCTTGATGGCGTTGAACTCATCAGTGGATACGCCAACAACCAGGCGGTCGCCCTTCTCCTTGAGACGCTTCAGGATATTCAGGTGGCCGATATGGAACAGGTCAAAAGTTCCGTACGTCAAAACAGTTTTAGTCATGGGTCCCTTTCGAAGTAAGGTAATAGCTTCGCTTGCTTAGCTAGTGGCGCTCACTTGTGTTCGTCGTTAGATAATAGGCAGACGACCCGCGAGGGTCATGCGAACTATTGTTTTCCATCTAAGTTTAGGCCGTGGTTCACGGTACCAGGGGCTGCCGGTCCAACCTGCCCGCCATCCGGCTATGTACTGGGACACAGCGCTTTTGTTGTGTCGCAGCCGCAAGCACTCAATGAGCATCCAGGTTGTTGGATAGATCCAACGCAGCGGCACGGGCAAGTTACGGCGAGCCAGCCACACCCGGTTTCGGGCATTCAAACGATAGAACTCGTCGTGGCGTCGTGGATCCACGATCGGATGGCCAATCTGCATGTCGCCGGCATACCAGACGTAAGTGCCTGTGTCCCATACGCGCCAGGCAAGTTCGATGCCTTCATGCGCGTACCAGAATCCCCCCGCCCAGCCACCCGTGGAATCAAAAATTCTACGGGTAGTAACTAGGCAAGTTTCCCCCACGTGGAAAACTTTGCTTGGTTCCACTGCCGTTCGTTTTTTCAAGCGCGGGATCCAACGTCGTGGATTCTGTTCTTCGTTTTCAGGATCAGTGATGCGCGGCTGCAACAGCCCCATGCGAGGGTAATGCTTGAACCGTTCGACAGCCGTAATCAAGAAGTCATCATCGATGAACCATGAATCGTCATCGAGGAAGCACAAGTATTCGCCATTTATCTGGTTCACTCCAGCATTGCGGCCGGCCGGAATGCCCAAATTCTCTGGAAGAAAATGAGTCTTGATCCCTTCAGGGATATCCGTTGGATCCCATCCGTTGCCTACGACTACAGCGTCAATCTGCACTGAACGTTGGGCCAGCAAAGATTCCAGGGCGCGTCGGAGCTCAACCGGGCGGTTACCCATGGTCAACACAACTACGCCGATGGTCGGTTTGATCTCTGCAGGCATTTGTCCTCTAAGGCGGTGGGCTATACGGAATCAGGTCAAACTATGCTTTGAGCCGGGACGAGGCCATATTGGAAAGGAAATGCCCAAAGTTCACTAGGACGCATGCCGGCAATAGGATCCAGACCATCCACTTTTCGGCGGCTCCTGGAATACCCACGATTGCGGAGATAACCGAGCATCCAAGAATGATCAGCGATAGTTCAACTGCGTGCAGGAGCTTATGGAATGGCAAGAAGCGAGCCAGGGAACGCAGCTTTCCAACGAGTGAAGTTGTTGGAACTGATCTGGCGGCTGCAGTATCCGGCAATTTTCCGAGGCCAGCCATGCCTCTGGCTGCATGAACCATGAGTGACTGCGAACGGTTCAGGACCAGAAGAACCGACAGGCAAGCGGCCATGAACAGTGTAGGCCAGGCCTGCTCAACTGAGGAATCATCCGCAGACAGTTCTATGAAGACCCGGTAGCCCAAAGCAATTGGGATCAGCGCCTCTGTTGTGTGGTGCCCAACCATGTCAATGAAAATACCGCGGGGAGATTGAGTTCCCCTCCAACGTGCGACTTCTCCGTCAGAACAGTCAAAATACAGCTGGAGCTGCGACAAGATTACTGCCAGCAACGGTCCCCAGATGCCAGGAATCAACAGCGCTAGAGACATGAACCAACCCGCAAGAATCATCAAGCCGGTAACGCCATTGGCACTGATACGCGTGCGCACCAGTATTGCGGTGAGGTAAATGGAGATATGGCGCAGGTACAGCTCAGCTGTCCAGTGCTCGGCATTCTTACGCGCACGGACTTCCGGAGGTTGGCAGACCGCACGCAGCTGTTCGAGCGTTGGATTCTTTGGACGTTCAACCATGATTACCTAACGCGCCCTTTGTCGACAGTGCCGGCTGCCCCGCAAAAACGACCCTTGATGTATCCAAAAGCCCAAGGCAAATGGATTGCGGGGAAAGCACATGCTGCCAGCAACTTGTCTTTCAATCCTTTTGCGTTGCTAGTCAGCCCCGCAGCCAACGCGATCGCCGCATAGACCGCAGGTACGGCCTTGGCCAAGTTCAAAACTACGCTCACACCGGTTGGGGCTGCTTCGCGAACTAGCGGCTCAATTACAGTTGCCGCTAGTCCCGTTGCAACCCCCAAAAGCAATAGTGGTGGAACATCGTGGCGCAACGACTTACCTTCAGGGAAGCGCCGCGCAATTTCTGCTCGCCAAGTCCCCGAGGCCTTGGACTGGCTAATCAAGGATTTGAAGCTATCACGCGGATAGTAGCCGACCTTTAGTTCTGGATCGAACCAAACGGTGTGGCCCGCCTGGCGAATACGCAAGCAGAGTTCCCAATCCTGGGCTCGCCATAGTTCCTCGTTGTAGTAACCGACTTCTTCAAATACTTCGCGACGAAAGATACCGAGGTACGCAGATTCAGCAGGGCCTTCTGGGGCACCCGAATGATATGCCGGTCCGCCAAAACCAAACTTCGAATGATAAGCCGCTGCGATTCCTCGCTGGACAGGTGTACGCCCTTTTGCGTCCATCAGTCCCCCAACGTCGTGCGCATTCACGCGAAAAAGAGTTTCGATTCCACGTTGTGTGTAGTGCGACGGCAGCTCGCTATGGGCGTCGACGCGAATAACTATCGGCAAAGTAGACGCCCGAATAGCCAAGTTGAGACCAATGGGTGTTCTGCCAAGAGGATTATGGACTAATACGATTCTTGCGTCGGCATCAGCCAGGCGTCGGGCAACGTTGTTTGTTGTATCAGTACTGGGCCCTAATGCCAGTACAAGTTCCTTCTCGCCAGAATAGTCCTGCCCCAAGATCGAACTTACCGCTTCTTCAAGGTAGTCCGCTTCGTTCAGCACGGGCATGACATAGGAAACGCCAGGAAGTTGAGTCATGCGGGCCCTACTTCTTCGCTTTCAAGAATTTCTGATATTCCTTTATCACTGAAGCAGTGTCACCATCCATCATTTGCACACCCTTTTCAATCCAGATGCAACGATCACAGGTTTCCTTGATGGAATTCATAGAGTGGGAAACATTGAAAATGGTACCCGCGCTATCCCGGATTTCGCGGATTTTGGCCTCACTGCGCTTTCGGAATTTCGCATCGCCTACAGCAAGAGCCTCATCAACAATGAGGATGTCATGTTTTTTAGAAGCTGCAATCGCGAACTTTAGCCTTGCGCCCATGCCCGAAGAATATGTACGCATTGGGAGGTCGATAAACTCTTCGAGCTCGGCAAATTTCGTAATCTCTTCCCGCATCTTCTCGACTTCAGCGCGGCTATATCCAAGCGCCAACCCGCCTAGGGTAATGTTCTTGTCGCCTGAAAGATCGGGGATTAAAGCTGCGCCTACGCCAAGTAGGCTGGGGCGTGAACGAGCGAATACTGCGCCATCCGATGGCGGAGTCAGTCCAGTGATGGCCCTAAGCAACGTGGATTTGCCCGAGCCGTTCGAACCAATTACACCGATTGATTCATTTTCATAGGCGACAAAGGAAATTCCCTTGAGCGCATGAACTGTTCGAACACCTCTGAGCTTTGGTTGGAGAAGGCGGCGGGCGCCTGCGTTTCCAATTGCCTTGCCACTTGCAAACACCTCATACTTCACATGCAGATTATCGACGATGACGACAGGCTGCCTTGACGAATCCACAGTAATCGACTGCGACTCGACTTGGTCAGGCATCACAACATCGATGAAGGAGGTGTCATCTGAGAATATAGGCGCTGGCTCGTACTCCGGATGCAGCTGCGGGTTAATCAGATCATCGAAACTAATTCGCACGTCCGTACCTTTCTTCGGCCTTCCAGAAGAAGATCAACCCAGCGATAAGCATGAAAATTGCCCAAACAGATATAACCCACCATGCCTGCGGGTCATACTCAGCATGATCCATGATGAATCCACGAGCCAATTGCAGGGTCTGATATATCGGATGTATGTCGAAGATTGCAATCATCCAGGGCCAATGATTCAGAAGTCGTTCTGCGCTGAAAAGCACTCCTGAGGTGTAAAACAGAACGCGGCCAATCATGGGTAACACGTTCGAGAAGTCACGGACGTGCACAGTGATGCGAGCACAAATTAACGCGACTCCGAGGTTGAAAACAGTAAAGATCGCAAGGATCGGTATAATCCCAAACCAAGTCCACTTAGGGCTGGTACCAAGAATCAGAGCGTAAATGAACATCACTGCGATCATTGGCATGAGAGTCAGCAAGTTCTGGGTAACCTGAGCGACAGGCAGAGATAATCGTGGGAAGGCAAGAGATTGCACCAAAGCCGCATTTCCCGTGATCGACTTGGCTCCGCCGTTCATCGAGGTTGAAAAGAACTCGAAAAGGAAAACGCCGATCACGACATAAACGGGGAAATCGACACCTCGTGCGCCGCCCTGCAAGATGCCGAAGACAAATCCGTACACCAAAGCATTGAATGTCGGCTTGATTACGATCCATACCATCCCCAGGCGATTTCGCTGGTTCTGCGATTGGACGCGTGCTTTAGCCAGCTCATAAATGAACTCGCGGCGTTGCCATGTCTGCTTCAGATAGTTGACCAATGTTGGTCTTGCACCAACACGGTGCAAGCCGTATTTTTCGGCCTCATCTGCAACTGTCATGCGAATTATGTCCTCTTGTTCGAATGCTTCTTGATGCATTATCGGCTAAGCATAGATGTACAAAGTCTAGTAGATGGAGAGCTGTTCTTCTGGCTTTCGCTCTTCAGCTTGGTGTAGTACATCCCACATCTACTACTTACGGTGTTTCAGGCGGGTTTTCGCGAAGGTAGTCAGCCATGGCATCGCCTTGCAAAGCTTCGCTAATTTGAGCAATAGCGAGTTCGCTTGCCAATTCTATTGATTGCCCGTCTGCACTAGTCGATGTTCCAGCAGTTGGCATGGTGAACATCTCCATATTCTCCGTGTCCACGTTTTTGAGTTGCAAACCCAGTCCGACCAAGGTTGCGGCATCAAAGTTGTCGTCAAAGGTGAGATAGGGAGAAACCTTGTCGACGATTTCGTACAGCTTGACAGGGTTAGTTAATGTGCCTGATGAGAGCACCTGATTTGCTGCTGCAGCGATGAACTTGCGTTGATTCGCGACGCGTTGGTAATCACCATTGGTAAACGACTTTCGCTCGCGCACAAACCGAAGTGCGCGGTCGCCTTCCAGCGTGATGTCGCCGGCTGGGTAGAAGTAGTCCGTGTCGTTTGCCGTGAATTGGATCTCATTATTTACAGTCACACCACCGAGAGCAGTCGATAATTCACGGAACCCTTCGAAATCAACCATGGCTACATGATCAAGCTTGGTGCTGAAGAGTCCTTCAATCGTTTGCATCAACAGAGGAACCCCGCCAAGCGAGATCGCGGCATTGAGCTTGTTCATTCCATGCCCCGGAATCTCCACATACATGTCTCGAACCATCGACATAACGTAGACCTGTGAGCGGTCTTCCGGGATATGAACAAGCATCATTGAATCGCTACGTTGTGAAACTGCCCCATCAAGAGCTTGAGCATCGGCGGTACCTTCATCTGCATGATCGACGCCCAGTAATAAGACATTCATGGACTTATCTTCAGGATCTTTGATCGGACGAGCTTGCTCCTCGGCGTCTGAAAATCCTAAATCCACGGTATTAGATTTCGTGTTGAACTGGCGCTGCAAATCGAAAAGAACATAGCCGGTGCTGAGCACTGCCACCAGGAGCACTACAACTACAGACACGACGATGCCTTGTGTTCTCTTCTTTTTCCGACGTTCAGATCGAGTCCGCGCGCTCCGCGACAAAAAGACTGAATCTTGGTCTTGCACTATTCTCATTCCTACTCCACCGGGCAACGATCCCCCAAGGTCAACGGCAACCTGGGTGACTTCGCGCAATGAAAAAGACTACCCAAGATAAATGTGATTATCCTGAGTAGCCTAGGTCAAGAACTAGTCTTCTAGAGTTCTAACGAAATTCTTCAGCCAAGTCTTCAAGTTGGCCCCGAGTTCTTCGTTCTCCACAGCAAGGGCAATGTTCGCTTGCAGATAACTTAGTTTGTCGCCTGTGTCGTAACGCCGACCTCGGAAAACTACAGCGTGGACACCAGCTCCCTCCCCGTCGGCAGTCGCCAACTCTTGTAGAGCATCCGTTAACTGAATTTCATTGCCCCTACCGGGAGCCGTGTGCTTCAGAATCTCGAATACACGGGGATGCAGTAAATAACGTCCAATGACAGCTAGATTACTCGGTGCTTCTTCAACGCTCGGTTTCTCAACCAATCCATTAACTTTGACGTAGTCGGCATCCGCTACCGGGGACACATCTGCACATCCATAAGCACTGATTTGTTTCGGATCAACTTCCATCAGAGCAATAACTGAACCGCCAGTCGACTTTTGAATGTCAATCATGGAAGAAAGCAAGTCATCATCTTCATGGATCAAGTCATCACCGAGAAGAACCGCAAATGGTTCATCCCCTACATGTTGCTTGGCACATAAGACTGCATGACCCAGCCCGCGAGGATCGCGTTGCCGTACATAATGGATATCCCCCAACGCTGTGGCATCTTGCACCAACGCGAGCTTCTTCGTATCACCCTTCGCTTCCAAAGACGCTTCCAGTGACGGAACACGATCAAAATGGTCTTCAAGAGCGCGCTTGTTTCGTCCGGTAATCATCAGGACATCATTAAGCCCAGCACGAGCAGCTTCGGCGACAACGTATTGAATCGCTGGCTTGTCGACGACTGGGAGCATTTCCTTTGGCATTGCCTTCGTTGCAGGAAGGAAACGTGTGCCTAAACCGGCTGCCGGAATGACCGCTTTGGTAATAGCGCGAGGTGCAGACATAGTGTTGAATCCCCTATCTTCGGATTAGTTAATGGCGACAGTATTGCGCAACTACCTACGGATGAGTAAGCCTCTTGATTACAGCGCGCGGGAAGTACTCATCAACGTCCCCGCCAAGAGCCTGTACTTCCTTGAGCAGAGATGAGGAAAGATGCGTGTATCGCGTATCAGCCTGAAGGAAGACCGTTTCAACACCTGTCAGATGCCGATTCATCGTGGCCATGGGAATCTCATAGGCGTAGTCAACAGTGCTACGCAATCCCTTGACGATTGCTTCCGCTCCCTGCTCCTTGCAGAAATCAGCTAGCAGCCCCTGGCCCATCGGCACAGCGGAAACCCCACGCAGTCCACCGACAGTTTCTTCTACCATGGCGACTCGTTCGTCTTCGCTGAAGCGATACTTCTTGGAGTAATTCGTGGACACTGCCACGATCACCTCATCAAAAAGGCTCGCCGCACGCGCAATGATTTCGACGTGTCCATTATGAATTGGGTCAAAAGAACCCGGGCATACCGCTCTTCGCATGAACTGAATCTATCAAGAACTCATGTCAAATTAGCGATCTGGTGTGAATGTCTCGTAAAGATTCCATGACTTAATACCCTCGTTCCTCTGTACGAGACGATAATGGACTTATGAGCATTGAATTCACTCCATGGCAGCGAACCGCATATGGTGCCAACCTACTAGATTCCAATGGACAGCCCGGAGTGACGATCTTTGAAGAAATCACCGCATTAGCGAATCACCACAAGGCCATCAATCTAGGCCAGGGGTTTCCCGATTCCGAGGGTCCACCAGAAATCAAGCAAATTGCCATCGACGCAATTCAAAATGGCGCTAACCAATACGCACCAGGTTCAGGGACCCTGAACCTCCGCGAAGCTATCGCTGCGCATCAGGAACGGTTCTATTCGTTGAAGCTTGACCCGGAGACTGAGATTGTCGTTTCCACAGGCGCAACTGAAGCCATCGCCGCTTCTCTGCTGGCATTCCTGGAACCTGGCGATGAAGTTGTGACCTTTGAGCCTTACTACGACTCCTATGCAGCCATGATTGGGTTGACCAACGCTGTGCATAAGGTCGTTCAGCTCAAGGCTCCGAATTTCGAACCAGATTTGGATGACCTTCGACGTGCAGTCACTGACCAGACGCGGGTAATCCTCGTGAATAATCCCCATAATCCAACTGGCACCGTATTAGATGTTTCAGTGCTCCAAGAAATCATTGCCCTGGCGCATCAGCACAACTGCATCATCATCGCCGATGAGGTCTATGAACATCTGACTTTCGGTGTGCGACATGTTCCCATCGCGAGCTTGCCCGGTGGACCAGAGCGAACCATCACCATTTCTTCAGCGGGCAAGTCTTTCTCCTTTACTGGCTGGAAAGTAGGCTGGGCAACCGGTCCTCGCCAACTGATCACTGCTGTCCGTACAGTGAAACAGTTCCTGACCTACTCCTCGGGCCCAGCGTTCCAACCGGCAGTAGCGAAAGCCCTGCAACTTCCAGACGCCTTCTTCGAGCGCTTCGCCGCCGATCTCGGACAGTCGGGAGAAATTCTCGCATCCGGCCTGGAAACAGCTGGCATCCCGGTAATTCGCCCGAAGGGTACCTACTTCTTGGTTGCTGATGTACGTGGCTTTGAATTGAATGATGCTGCTGAAGTAGCCCGAATGATGCCCGAGTGCCTCGGCGTTGCGGCGATACCGATGTCGACCTTTGTCCATCCCGAAAACCGAAGTGACTACCAGGGCCTGCTGCGCTTCGCCTTCTGCAAAAAGCCTGACGTGATTTCCGATGCGGTTCAGCGATTGCAGCGCCTGCCAGAGGTGCTGTCCAATTGACACGAAAGCCGGCTAAACGGTGGCTTGGTTTCGTACAGGAACACGCCACGATTTACGACGATGACTTGGTCCCCGGGTCAAAAATACTCGCCATAGGCGACGCGCCCCAGTCGCATGTCAATCTTTCGCATCCGGAAGAAGTCTTCTACGAATATCTCGCGCGCATTGCCAATCATCTGAAGGTCCTGCGCCCAGAGGAGCGTCCAATGAAGATGCTGCATCTCGGCGCAGGCGCTTTGACTCTGGCTCGCTGGGCGAGTGTGGTTTATCCGTCGAGTACTCACGTAGCTGTAGACATTGAGCGGGAACTTCTTGATTTCGTTCTCACGCATCTGCCTTTGCCTCAAGGCTGCGATCTATCCCCAATTGTTGCCGATGCAAGGAGCGTGCTTGCCGAACAACTGGTCGATGAAAAGTTTGACGTCATCGTACTGGATATCTTCTCTGGGCCGGACGCACCAGAACACCTCACCACCGACGGCTACTACGCAGAACTCAAGAATTCATTGGCCAACGACGGATTGCTGTTTGTGAACATTGGCGATGATCCTCCCTTGGATTTCACTTGTTCTCAAGTTGAGGCAGCAGGTTCCAGCTTTGAATTCGTGATGCTGAGTTCAAGTCCGGAAATGTTTACCAAGCGCTTCCCCGGGAACTTGATATTGACAGCGTCCCGCCAACGATTCCGGGACGATCTAATACTCCAATGCCAGGCAGCGGGACCACACCCGTCAGAGGTTCGCCATTCGATGGATCTAGATGGGTTCTGCAAACCATAGGTGCGTTTCGCCGTATTTCTTGTCGGCGAACTTCTCCATGGCGCTCGGCCATGTTGGTTCTGGTGAACGACCGGAACGCTCGACGATCACGGTGGCATCTTCAGCTAGGATTCTGGATATCTTCTCGAGCGTGACAGCTAGTTCTTCTTCAGTCAGCGGGTAAGGAGGATCCAGCAAGACCACGTCAAAGGTCTTGCTGGGCACTCCCGAAACCGCGTTGTAATACCCATCGAGGACGCTATCAACACTCCCGCGCTGAACCGTCACTGTATCGGTCTTCAGAACCTTATTCACCAGTGCCGCATTTTGCTGGCAAACAGAGACCGCTTTGGGCGCCTTTTCTACCAGAACAACCTGCCGCGCCCCGCGGCTGGCTGTCTCGACGCCTAGCGACCCTGATCCTGCAAAGAGATCCAGTACTCGTGCGCCAGAGAGGATATCCCAGCTTTCCAAACGGGAGAAGAGAGCCTCTTTGACCCGGTCCGTTGTAGGGCGTGTTGCATCACCAGGTACGGACTTCAGTGGACGCCCGCCAGCGGCTCCAGCGATTATTCGGCTCATTGCCTAGATCTACCTTCAATCAGTTCTTATTCAAATATTCTTTGGTGGATTCATCAAGCCAATTCCCGGCAACCGCCAGGAGTCCGGGGTGTTGACGTCCCCAGTTGCCATCGGCAAGGAGGAGACCCGCATCGGTTCTAGCCCGCTCAATAAGCGTGCGATCCTTGATGATGCTCAGTTCCCGCAACGACGATCGGCTACCCGATTGCTGAACGCCAAGGATATTTCCTTCTTTGCGTTCCGCCAAGTCTGCTTCAGCTAGCTCAAAGCCATCGATTGTTGACTCGATCGTCTTCAATCGTCCTACCGACGGATGGTCCGCGTCCAACCATGTGGTCATGAGGCACGTCCCGGGAAATCCGCCACGGCCTACGCGGCCACGCAGCTGGTGGAGCTGCGAGATGCCAAAGCGCTCAGCGTCCATGATCACCATCAACGTCGCATTATGAACGTCAACACCAACTTCAATGACAGTCGTAGAAATCAGCACGTCAATTTCGCCACGTGCAAAGGAATCCATGGTTTCTTGCTTGTCTGCTGCATCCAGTTGCGAGTGCAGCGCTTCGGTACGTATCCCAACAAATTCAGGCATCCCACCCAGCAACTCCTGCATGGCTTCGACGCTCATGGTTTGTCCGGCAGAATCTTCATAGGTCGCTAGGAGAACGCCTTGTTCCGCTGTCGTGTCCGAAATTCTTGGACACACCACATAGACTTGGTGGCCCTTCCCGACTTCCTCAATGATCCTTGAGAACAACCTGTCCCGGAAACCGGTCAGCTGCATGGGCACAATATGCGTTTGGATCGGTGCGCGCCCGGCGGGCAGGCGCTTGATTGTCGACGTGTCCAAATCGCCGAACACGGTCATAGCGACGGTTCTCGGGATCGGCGTAGCAGTCATGACCAGGGTATGCGGGACTGAGCCGGCCGCCTTAGCCCGCAAGGCATCGCGCTGTTCAACGCCAAAACGATGTTGCTCATCCACGACGACTAGGCCAAGTTCAGCGAATTGCACCTGATCGCCCAGCAGGGCATGCGTACCAATAACCAGTCCTGTTTCGCCGCTGGCAATACCTAATAGAGCTTCACGACGCTGTGCAGTTTTTGCAGAACCTGTCAGGAGCGCGACTCCAGTTCCTTCGCCTTCGCCAAACAATCCGGGTTCTGCGAGGTTGCCAAGCATCTTCTTGATAGACGCATAGTGCTGCGCGGCCAGGACTTCTGTCGGCGCTAGGAGCGCCGCCTGTCCTCCGGCATCGATCACCTGCAAGATGGCGCGAAGCGCGACAATGGTCTTGCCGGAACCTACCTCTCCTTGCAGTAAGCGATGCATCGGATGTGGCTGTGCCAGATCGGCAGAGATTTGTTCTCCGACAAGGAGCTGGTCTTCGGTCAGGGTAAACGGCAGGATGGCATCAAATTTATCGGCCAGTCGTCCTGGCACCTGTGGACGCGCGATAGCTTTCTGCGCTCCCAGCTGGCGACCGCGTTCCCCTAATGCCAGCTGCAGCATGAAGGCTTCTTCAAAGGCAAAGCGCTGTCGAGCCACGTAAGCCTGCTTGATTTCTTTGGGAAAATGTCGATCCAAGAACGCTTGATGGCGTACTGGGTAATGATGGGTGCGTAGCAGTTCTGCTGGAAGAAATTCAGGAAGATTCTGATCTGTGAATTGTTCCATCAACAACGCCATCAAATCCCTGATGCGCTTATTCGGCATCTTCGCCGAAGCCGGATAGATCGGGATAGGGCGCGGATCCGCCTGTGATGCCTCATCCAGGATCGCGTATTCGGGCTGGCTCAGCTGCAGATGGTCTTGGTACCAGCCAACCTTGCCGCTGAACATTGCAATAGTTCCAATATCCAAGTCCGTTCGGGCTTGGTAACCATTGAAGAAGGTCATCTTCAGCTCTTGGCCGCCTGCACTGAGCTCATCGCTAACGGTCACTTCAAAAATGAAACCGCGACGCGAGTGCATCTGCCGCTGGCTAACGTTGACCACCTGGGCTACAACGGTGACGTGCTCGTCAAAGGGAAGCTCTGAAATTGGCGTAAGTTCGCCTACTTCGACATAGCGCCGAGGAAAATGCCAGAGGAACTCCCCCACTGTGCTGTAGCCGAATGCCTTTTCCAGCGCGGTGGCGTTCTTATTACCGAGGAATGTTGAGAGTTCTGCATTCTCAAACGTGGTCAGCGTTGTTTCAGCCATCGTGGGTGCACAGATCGGTGACGCTGATATTCACTGGGTCACCGTATTTCTTGATCAGGTCCAAGGCTTTTTCAGACTCCGGGACATGCACATGTACGCGCCAACGGTAGGTGTCTTCTTCAAGCTGGTTTACCGGGGACATGATCACGGAATTGCCCATGGCATCTAGCTGACCGCGCAGAGTAGCGGCGCCTAATGCATCCAGAGAGACAGTGCACATGACTTCGACGCCGGTTTCAGTGTCATTGTTCAGATGGACATGCGGATCCTGGACCTGATAGCCATGGAATTTCTCGTAGGACTCAAAATCAGTGGCGTCGCTTCGAATAGCAGCGCAAAGTTCATCGATGATGATCAGCATGCCCACCGCGCCCGCATCTACTACACCGGCTTCAACGAGGGACGGGAGCTCTGTTTCAGTTCCCTTCACTGCCAATCGAGCCGCTTGGCTCATCTGGGTCAATACCGTGTCCAACGCTGCACGGCTCTCTAAATCACACTTCAAGTGAGCAAGGGTCGATCCTGCGGCCAACGCGATGGCGTTGATCACGGAGAGCATGGTGCCTTCGACTGGTTCACTCAGTGCTGACCAGGAGCGCACCTTGGCACGTTCAAGCCCAAGGGCTAGCAGCGGCGCGGTAAGCCGCTCGTAACCGACCCACGGTTCACTCAGGCCGCTGAGGAATACAGCCAACAGGGTTCCAGAGTTGCCGCGCGCCGATTCCATTGACGCGCGCGCGGCAACTTCTAAGAAGCCACCGATGTCGTCGCTTTCCAGTTTACTCACTGCATCGTGACCTGCCCGTGCAGTCAGATACAGGTTACTGCCCGTATCTCCGTCTGCTACCGGGAAAACGTTGATGGCATTGAGCCGGTCAGAATGGTTCCCGAGACTCTTGACACTCCGTGCGAGCCATTCTCTGATGGCACGCACCGAGGTATCGAGTTTTTGGGGAGTCATGGAAAGTTGGTCCTTCAGTGGAGTTATCGTGACAGGTCAGTAGTTTCTACGAACTCTGCCATCTTGTCTTCTTGCAGTGCCTTGCCAAACTTCTCAATCACTTCCATATCCGGAATGACAATTGACTGTCCGTCGGCCGAACGTCCCGGGCCCTTGTTTGGAAGGGTGAAGAATTCCATATCGCTCGAACGCAGGTTCAGCATGGAGGAAGCGTAAGAGGCAACCTTGCCAGAATCCAGAGTTTCATCAACTGCAATAAACGGTGCAATTTGAGAAACAACTTCAGAGACCTTACCCGGGTTGGTCAGGGTTTCCTTGGACATCAACTGACCAAGCAAAGCCTTGACGAAAAGCTGCTGGTTCTTGACGCGCTCGTAGTCGCTGCCTGGGAAGGACTTGCGTTCACGGACAAATGCCAGTGCCTGTTCACCGTCCAGGGTTTGAACACCCTCTGGGAAGTACATGCCATTAACAATTGACTGCTTGAAGCCTCGCGGGTTATTAACGGTAACTCCGCCCACTGCGTCGGTTAGACCCTTGAATCCTTCGAAATCGACGGACGCGACGTGGTTAATGCGAACGCCAAAGAGCCCCTCAAGGGTTTCGACTGCTTTGGGCACTCCACCGCTGGCAAAAGCACGGTTGATCTTGGCAGTTCCTACGCCCGGAATATCAAGCCAGGTGTCGCGCATGACGGAGGTGACAAACACATTCTCGCGGTCTGCAGGAATATGAACCAGCATCATGGTGTCTGAGCGGCCACCGTTAGGCAGGGTACCAAAGTCTTCGCTGTCCTCATCCGCCTCACGAGTTGCGCGAGTATCGCTTCCGAGCAGCAGGATGTTGACGGCGTCCTTGGACTCGTCATTGACTTCAGGACGAGTTTCTTCCGCGGGGAAGGCATCCGTAATCGTCTGGCTTTCAGAGTCGAAAGTTCTGCCAAGGTTCCAAAGGTAACCGGCGGCAACAAGCGCCGCGACCATGACGAGGGCAAGCACGCTTAAGACGATGGCTCGCCCGGTGCGCTTTTTCTTTTTGCGCGGTCGCGCTGGGTGCTCTTCAAAGGACATTTGCTACCTTTCACAGTTTCAACTCTGTACATCCTATCTTTCAGAGTGCCGATGTAGTCTTATAACGTGTCTAAAATCAGCTTGAAAGCCCGACTGTCACCAAAACTTAACCGAAAACTTGCTCAAACTTCGGCATTGGTGATGAGCGGTACTTTATTACTACCAGTACTTGCAGGCTGCGCATCAGTCGCTTCCGTGGATGCTGCCCCGGACGCAGCCAACCCGCTTTGTGCGGAAATGATGGTTGTCCTGCCCGAAGCCATCGATGATGCCGAGCGCCGTTCAACGACCTCGCAGGCAACCTCGGCCTGGGGCGACCCGTCAAAAGTTGTCTTGCGTTGCGGTGTCGAAGTTCCCGGACCCACTACTGACCCCTGCGTATCCGTGAATGACGTCGACTGGGTAGCGAATGAGGATGAAGAATCAGGTATCTGGACCTTGACTACTTACGGCCGGACGCCGGCGACCGAAGTCGTCTTGGATCCTAACGTCATCCCGTCAAGTACCGTGCTGGCCACGCTGTCGGATGCAGCCCAGAAGATCCCGGCTTCCAAAAAGTGCGTTAGTGTTGACAAGTCAGTGAGCTTGTAAGCGGATCGCCTACAAGCAAAACGTGAGGGTGTGTTGATTCTTCAACACACCCTCAAGCTTTAACGGCTATTCCCGGATTAGCGCAAACCGATATTCCGGTCGGTAGCCAGCCCAATCAGCTCATCAATAAGTTCACGGTACTCAATTCCCGTTTTGGCCCACATTTGCGGGTACATGCTTGAAGGCGTGAAGCCGGGCATGGTGTTGATTTCATTGATGATCCACTCCCCCTCGGGAGTGTAGAAGAAATCAACTCTAGATAAGCCTTCTGCATCCATAGCGTCGAAGGCCTTGACTGCAAGTTCGCGGATCTCGCGAGTGGCTTCTTCGCTCAGATCTGCTGGGCAGCTGAGCTCGGCCGCGGCGCCATCAACATATTTCGCTTCGAAATCGTAGAAGGTGTGCTCGTTATCTGCCACCGCGATTTCGCCTGGCAATGACGCACGCGAAGGTTCGCAGCCGCGGCCTTCAAGAACACCGCATTCGATTTCACGGCCAACGATCCCCTGCTCGATGATCACCTTGGGATCTTCAGCACGGGCAATTTCAATAGCGGCACGAAGCCCCGAAGACTCGTCTACCTTGGTGATGCCTACCGAAGATCCTGCACGGGCCGGCTTGACGAACAACGGGTACTGCAGGTCTTCGCAACGCTTCATGGCAGCTTCGCTGTTGCGCAGCCACTGCTTGTTGGTGATGACTTCGTACGGGCCTACTTTGAAGCCTGCCCCTTCGAAGACTACCTTCATGAAATGCTTGTCCATGCCCATCGCGCTGGCTGCGATACCCGAGCCAACGTAGGAAACGCCAGCCATTTCCAGCATGCCTTGGATTGATCCATCCTCGCCAAACGGACCATGAAGCAACGGGAAGACCACGTCGATCTCGCCCAGATCTGCCACCGTGGAGTCCGAGTAGGACAGCAATGATGTCTTCTGCGCGTCGGTGGAAAGATGCACCGGATGATCCACCGAGGAAATTTCTGGCAGCTTGCCAGTATTCAGTGCCCAGCCTTCTGGATCCTCGTCCAGCAGGGTCCAGCCGCCGTCGCGGGTGATACCCACCGGAACAATTTCGAAACGCTCGCGGTCGATGGCGTGCATGACGCCGGCCGCAGTAACGCAGGAAACGGAGTGCTCTGAGGAACGGCCACCGAAGAGCAAGAGGACACGGAGCTTGCGTTCAGTCATTAGTGACGTTCTCCTTCAGATTTCAATTCACGCGCCAACAGGCGTGCAGCCATATTTTCAACGCTCAAGGTGCCCTCCAGGACCATGACCACTGCTTCGGTGATTGGCATTTCCACGTGATGGGCCTGGGACAAGTCGAATACGGCACGTGCTGACTTGATGCCTTCCGCAGTCTGCGACATGCGGTCATTGACCTCTTCCAAGAAGAGCCCCTGGCCAAGCAGGCGTCCTGCAGTGTTGTTGCGGGAGAGCGAGGAAGAACAGGTAGCCACAAGGTCGCCTAAGCCAGAAAGACCTGCCAAGGTGTCCAAACGGCCACCCAGGGCGAGGACCAAGCGAGTGGTTTCAGCCAAGCCGCGCGTGATGACGGTGGACTTGGTGTTATCGCCCATTCCCATGCCATCGCACATGCCAACGGCAAGGGCGATGATGTTCTTGACGATTCCGCCAAGCTCAACACCCAAGACATCGTCATTAGTGTAGGGACGGAAGTATGCAGCGGAGCACAGTTCAGCAATCCACTGCGCAATATCAGAATCGGTGCAGGCCACGACCGAAGCCGTTGGCTGCTCGCGTGCGATTTCCATTGCCAGGTTTGGTCCGGACAGCACAGCGATCTGCTTTGCAGGCAGCCCGGTGACTTCGGCGATGACCTGGCTCATGCGCAGATCGGTCCCGCGTTCAAGACCCTTCATCAGTGAAAGCAATACCGCACCGGGTTCAAAGAATTCTTTGAACTTCGCCAATTCCTGGCGCAACGACTGAGCCGGAATCGCCAAGACGACAAGGTCAGCGTCGGTGAGAACGGTCTTCGGATCCGATGATGCCGTGATGTTGGCCGGAAGCTTGGTTTCGCGCAGGTAGCGTGAATTGGTGTGGCGTTCATTGATTTCATCGGCGGCGTCTTCGCGACGGGCCCAAATCTGAACGTCGATGCCCTTGTCTGCAACGGAATCAGCAAGCACCTTGGCGAAGGTTGTCCCCCAGCTGCCAGCGCCCATGACGGCGATTTTGCGTGGTAGCGGCTTATTCAATGTCAGTCCTCTGGAAGGTGTTGATCAAGGTAATTAGTTATCCGGGGTATCGAAATTGCGGCCAGTCTTCGACTGGCCATGCTTGCTGGGATCCCAACGCGCAGCTGGTGCTTCTTCTTGGCGCAGTTCTGCGGTCAGTGCGGTGATCGCGTCCATGATGCGATCAGTGGCTTCTTGCAGCACTGCCCGAGTACGCGGGCCATCACGCAAGTCATCAAGATCCACTGGCTGCCCAACTGACACGGTGACATGCTTTCGCGGGAACGGATACATTTTCTTGGAATAGCGCGGCAGCAGTTCCTGGTCGCCCCAGTGAGCCATCGGTACCACTGGTGCGCCAGTCTGCAGGGCCAAACGTGCGGCACCGGTTCGCCCTACCATTGGCCACAGACCAGGGTCGCGGGTCAGCGTCCCTTCCGGGTAAATGACTATGACCCCGCCGGCGTCCAGGACTTTTCGGGCCGCGGCCAGCGATTCGCCAGCATTGGATGCGCTGCGTGACACCGGGACCTGTCCGGTCTCGCGCAGCATCCATCCGAGCACTGGAATCTTGAACAAGGATTCCTTGGCCAGCCAGCGTGGCAGCCGGCCATTGCTGTAAATAGCATGGCCGACAACCAGCGGATCAATCTCGGTCAGGTGATTGGGGCAGAGGATGTACCCGCCCGGAGGGAGGGTTTCGAAGCCCTTCCACGTTTTGCCCATCAAACCGTTCATGGCAGAACGGACAATGCCCGCCAATAGCGAGAAAACCCGTTTAGTCTTAGCAGATTCGCCAGGGGCCAGAATCTTTACCACGAATCGGATCCCCTTTAGTTGCTCAGCTCGACATTTGCGCCCAGGGCCTGCAGCTTCTCCATGAAGTGCTCGTAGCCTCGGTTGATGATCTCAATGCCGGTGACCTTGCTGGTGCCTTCTGCAGCCAGAGCAGCGATCAAATGGGAGAAACCGCCACGAAGATCAGGAACATCGATGTCGGCACCGATCAGCTTCGCTGGGCCTACGACAACAGCAGAATGCTTGAAGTTGCGCTGTCCGAAGCGGCAAGGTGTGGACCCGAGGCAGTCGGTGTGAACCTGGACGGTGGAACCCATGCGAACCAGCGCATCGGTGAATCCGAAGCGGTTCTCATACACGGTCTCGTGAATGACCGATACGCCCTTGGCCTGGGTCAGGGCCACTACCAGCGGCTGCTGCCAGTCAGTCATGAAGCCCGGGTGGACGTCGGTTTCCAGGATCAGTGGATTAAGGTCTCCACCTGGGTGATAGAAGCGAATGCCGTCGGACTTGACGTCGAATTCACCACCGATCTGGCGGTAGACGTGCAGGAAAGCAGTCAAATCACGCTGGGTCGCGTCCTGGACGAAAATATCGCCCTTGGTGACCAGCGCGGCAGAGGCCCATGATGCGGCTTCGTTGCGATCAGGCAACGCGGAGTGGTCGAAGCCCGTAAGCTTCTCGACACCCTGGATGCGGATCACGCGGTCGCGGTGCACGGAGATGATGGCGCCCATCTTCTGCAGAAGCGAGATCAGGTCAAGGATTTCTGGCTCAATGGCCGCGTTGCTGACTTCGGTGACACCCTTGGCTCGAACGGCCGAGAGCAGTACCTGTTCGGTGGTGCCGACACTTGGGTACTGCAGTTCAACCTTGGCGCCGGTCAGCCCATTAGGGGCCGAGATGCGGATGCCATCGGCAGCCTTGTCAACGATCGCTCCAAAGTCGCGCAGCACTTCCAGGTGGAAGTCAATCGGACGGTCGCCGATGCGGCAGCCACCCAGATCCGGGATGAACGCTTCGCCCAAGGCGTGGATCAATGGTCCGCAGAAAAGAATAGGGATACGCGAGTCACCGGCATGGGCATCGATCGCCTGGTTCGAGGCGGTCTTGACCTGGGTAGGGTCCATGGTCAGATCGCCGGTTTCAGGGTCCTGGTCAACCTTGACACCGTGGATTTCAAGGAGGCTGCGCACGACAGCTACATCTTTGATCTCCGGTACGTTGCGCAATACCGAAGGGGTATCGCCAAGCAGAGCCGCGACCATGGCTTTTGGCACTAGGTTCTTTGCTCCGCCGACTCGTACGGTGCCCTTGAGCGGGACACCACCATGGATCGTCAGGATCTTACCCATGTATGAATTACCTCATCGCGTAGTCGTTATCGCCCGCCGAAGCTTCTAGGCTTTCGAACTGGCAGGACTAAGTAAGCATACCGCCTCTGCACCTGCCAGTATGCCCAGATCATCTCGTGGCGCACACATTGTGAGCATGCTTTCAGACAGACCTATTATGCTCTGCCGAAATTCATTCCATCAGGAATGCAATAATCCGCTCACCCCTAACAACGTCAGGGAGGAGCGGACCATTCCAATTACTTTGAACTCGGTGCTTAGCCTGCGGTTCGTGCCGGCAAAGTCTGCGGCTTATGCGCAGGACGCTTGGCTTCGTATGCGGTGATATCTTCCTCATGCTGCAAGGTCAGGCCGATATCGTCCAGGCCTTCCATCAAGCGCCAGCGGGTGTAGTCGTCAATCTGGAACGGTGCCGAGATGGAACCGCACTGGACCGTACGCGATTCCAGGTCAACGGTGACCGTGGTGCCCGGATTGTTCTCCAGTTCCTTCCAGATCAATTCAATATCGCTCTGGGCAACTTCAGCAGCAACCAGTCCCTGCTTGCCCGAGTTGCCACGGAAAATATCGGCAAACCGAGCGGAGATCACAGCCTTGAATCCGTAATCCTTCAACGCCCAGACAGCGTGCTCGCGCGAAGAACCGGTGCCGAAGTCGGGACCTGCCACCAGCACGGAGCCGGTATTGAAAGGTTCCTGGTTCAGGATGAATTTCTCATCCCGTCGCCAACCCGCGAACAACGCATCCTCGAAGCCGGTGCGGGTGATGCGCTTGAGGTAAACGGCAGGAATAATCTGGTCCGTGTCCACATTGCTCTGGCGCAGTGGAACACCAATACCGGTGTGGCTGACAATCTTTTCCATGACGGTGATCCTTCCTAGACCGAAGCCGGTACGTTGACGAGGTCGCTAGGCGACGAGAGGGTTCCACGGATTGCGGTAGCCGCGGCCACCAGTGGCGACACCAGGTGGGTACGTCCGCCCTTGCCCTGTCGTCCTTCGAAGTTGCGGTTGGAGGTGGACGCGCAGCGCTCCCCCTCGGCCAACTGGTCCGGGTTCATGCCCAGGCACATGGAGCAACCTGCAAAGCGCCATTCAGCACCGAAATCCTTGAAAATCTGATCCAGGCCTTCTGCTTCGGCTTCCAGCCGAACACGCGCCGAGCCGGGTACCACGATCATGCGGACATCAGGATCCTTTTCCTTGCCCTTGATGACCTGAGCTGCTGCACGCAGGTCCTCCATGCGGGAGTTGGTGCAGGACCCCAGGAAGACGGTATCCACGCGGATGTCCTTCAGCGGCGTGCCGCCGGTCAGACCCATGTAGTCCAAGGCACGCTCGCAGGCCTTGCGATCATTCTCGTCTTCGAAGTCTTCCGGAGAAGGCACATTCTCGGACAGCGAGACACCCTGGCCCGGGTTGGTGCCCCAGGTGACAAATGGTTCAAGTTCATCTGCATTCAAGAAGACTTCAGCGTCGAAGCGCGCGCCATCATCGGTGTGCAGCTGCTTCCAGTCCTCGACGGCGGCGTCCCAGTCTTCGCCTGCCGGTGCATGCGGGCGTCCCTTGACGTATTCGAAGGTGGTCTCGTCCGGAGCAATCATGCCGGCGCGGGCGCCAGCCTCGATGGACATGTTGCAGATGGTCATGCGGGCATCCATGGACAGCGAGCGAATCGCAGAACCACGGTACTCCAGCACGTATCCCTGGCCGCCACCGGTACCGATCTTGGCGATGACCGCCAAGATGATGTCCTTGGAGGTGACACCAGGCTTCAAGGTGCCTTCGACGTTAATGGCCATGGTCTTGAATGGCTTCAAGCTCAGCGCCTGAGTGGCCATGACATGCTCGACTTCCGAGGTGCCGATGCCCAAAGCCAGGGCGCCGAAGGCGCCATGGGTCGAAGTATGCGAATCACCGCAGACAACAGTCATTCCTGGCTGGGTCAAACCCAGCTGCGGACCCACCACGTGAACGATGCCCTGCTCCTTGTCGCCCAAGGAGTGCAGGCGGACACCGAATTCCTTGCAGTTATCCCGCAGGGTATGGATCTGGGTGCGGCTGGTCAGGTCGGCAATGGGCTTGTCAATATCCAGCGTTGGGGTGTTGTGGTCTTCGGTCGCAATCGTCAGGTCCGGCCGACGCAGTGGACGGCCAGCCAGGCGAAGGCCCTCGAAGGCCTGCGGCGAGGTCACCTCGTGCAGCAGGTGGAGATCAATGTAGATCAAATCTGGCTGGCGAGCTTCGCCTTCGCCTTCTCCTCGGCGCACAACATGCGCATTCCAGACTTTTTCTGCCAATGTCTGGGGCGACTGCATGGCGGACATGCGACACACTCCTCAAGCTACGAACATTTGATACTCCAACTTTGACACTTCATAGATCGACTTTTCCAGTATGCGGACTTGAATCTCAAATACTGAGACGTGATACTGGAACTATGACAACAGGCAGCGGCGTAGGCGTACTGGACAAGGCAGCGGCCATTCTCAACGCATTGGAGAATGGACCCACTTCCCTATCCCAGCTGGTGGAACTCACCGAAATTTCGCGTCCTACGGTGCACCGTATTGCCCAATCGCTGGTTCACCATGGATTGGTGGGACGCGACATGCACGGCCGCTTTGAGTTGGGGAACCGTCTGGTGGAACTCGCCAGCGCCGCTGGCGAAGACCGATTGGTCAGCGCAGCGGGCCCCGTGCTCATCAAGCTTCGCGACCTCACCGGTGAAAGCACGCAGATTTTCCGCAAGCAGGGCGATTATCGTGTGTGCATCGCCAGTGCTGAGCGTCCAATCGGCCTGCGTGACACCATCCCTGTTGGAACCCAGCTGTCCATGAAAGCCGGCTCGGCAGCCCAGATTCTGCTCGCCTGGGAAGACAATGAACGCATGGTCGACGGATTGCATCACGCGCGCTTCACGCCGACAATTCTGGCTGGCGTCCGTCGGCGTGGCTGGGCCCAGTCGCTGGGCGAACGCGAGCCAGGTGTAGCTTCCGTATCAGCACCAGTTCGCGGGCAGTCCGGACGAGTCATTGCGGCCCTGTCCTTATCCGGCCCGATTGAACGGCTCACGCGCCAGCCAGGGAAGATTCACCACGAAGCCGTGACTAGCGCCGCCCACGAGCTTTCCGAACTGCTGCGCATCCAGAATGACCGCGCGTAGCCAGCTCATGAAGCACGTTCGGAGCAGCTAGCCGAAGTGGTCAAAGCCTGACTCAGGCTTTGCTACCTTGCCATCAAGTTTCACCACTGCGCGGCGACCATTAGCCGGCTTGGCAGCACCAATTACGGTGAATTCCTCTGGGATTTCAATTCCCTCTGGGAAGGCAGCAAGGAGTCCAAAATCTTCGCCGCCGTACAATACCCACGACATCGGATCGGTGCCGGTCAGTTCTGACGCGGCTTCCAAGCGAACAGCATAATCCTGCAGCGCGGAAGACTCTAACTCGAGATTCACATGGCTGGCTTTGGCCAAGCGCCCAGCGTCACGGATCAGCCCATCAGATATGTCCATCATGGCTGCAGCACCAGCTTCCGCGGCACGCGGGCCGGATTCCAACGGTGGCACGGGACGGCACTGCGCCTGGACCAGCCGGCGCACTGCCCGGCTCCAGCCTTGTTCGTTGCGATCATGCTCAAGCACCGAAAGCCCTGCCCCCGCAGCACCGACACGTCCCGCCACGGCAATGCGGTCGCCAACTCGGACTCCGCTCCTCAGGACCTTGCCATGCTCGCATTCGCCCAGAACTGTAGTGGTAACGGAAATTTCTTGGGACTTCCCGAGGTCTCCCCCGAGAATGGTAAGTTCCTGTGCGCCAAGTCCCTGTATAGCCTCGGCAACGCCGCGGCTGAAGTCCCTGACCCATTCCAAGGAAGTGTCCTTCGGCAGGGACAAAGAAATCACGGCGCCAGTAGCTTGACCGCCCATTGCATTAATGTCCGAAACATTCTGCGCAATGGATTTCCACCCGATGTCATAGGCTCTGTGCTCTAGCCCGCTGGGCCAGATCAACCGAAAATCTTGATTCTCAACCAGGGTATCCACGGAGACGAGAACTTCCGTTCCGCGCACGCGCAGCGCACCTGAGTCGTCGCCGGGCCCAAGACTTGCTTGTTCTGAATCAAGCAGCGGCAACATCGCGTCCAGGATGCCTTGTTCCCCAAGGTCACCTACCGTTGCATCGGCGTTTGGTTGGTTTGTAGTCACAGAGTTCTAATCGGCTTTCTTGGCTGCTGAGGTGATCAATGCAGAATAACTATTGAAGGTGTCCAAATGCTGGTCAACAGGATCAATCACGGCCTGCCTGACCAAGTGGGATACCGAGCGTTCAATGTTCTTCAACGCTTTCCTACGCTTAACTTTAGCGACTATTCGGTTGACAAACGAGCAAGCCAAGCCAAGGACAATACCCAGCAGTATTCCTATGAAAACCAGCAGCGTCGGGACGGCGATTCCTTCGACCCGGGGAGCCGGCGGCAGGTCGAATTGGAAGTATCCAGCCACCGGATAGCCCGCGAGCCACAAGGCGCCGCCCAGGGCGGCAACAAGTGCCACCCATTGGATGACTTTGACTACCGGCCACCACCAGGATGACCGTTCAACACCCAGCGGTGTCCCGGCTATAGCCGCATCGATGCCGTCATCTAGTACCTCCGTATTCGCGTGCACCTTTTCACGCAGTGGCTCTTTCCAGCTTTCCGGAAGATCATTGGAAGCCTCGGAAACATACTGGTCGATGCCATGTTCGATAGCCGCAGTCTCCGCGACAGAAAGCTCTGGACGCGAAGTCAAGGACAATTCCGGGTCTTCATGCCGGCGCCCGAGATTCATCCGCTTCAGCGGATCGTTGCGCAGCTTCACCAGCCACGTGGTCAAAGGCCATCCTGTTCGCGAAGCACCCCGAAGCAGGTAGGAGGTCTCCACTGCGTCAGCAATGTACTGGGCGCCGTGCGCTTTTGCGATCACACGCTCCAACTCCGCTTGGTGCAGCTGGCTAGGCAGGCGCACCTTCTCCACCTGGAGTTCCTCACTCAGGCGGTGGATGACTTGATCAACATCTGCGCGGAGCCGACGTGTGGAAAGTGCCTTGTTTTTCGCCGCGGCCGCAATCTTGGCATGCACATCTGCGACGCCTTCACCCGTGGCAGCAGAGGCGCAAACGATGGGAAGGTTCTCCAAGCCGGAGGTTGCCAAGATGCCGCGCAAGGAATCGACGACTTGCTTGCGTTCTTGTTCTGTAATCTTGTCAATCTGGTTCAGGACGATCAGCAGGTTCCCCTGCTGGCTGCGCAAGGAATTGAGATATCCATGGTGTATTGACGCGTCGGCGTATTTCTGCGGATCAAGCACCCATACCAGATAATCCACTTGGCCCACCAAACGAGCAGCAATCTTGTGGTGATCCACTGCCGTGGAATCCATGTCCGGTAGGTCCAACAGCAAGAGACCGGAGTCGAACTTCTTTTTCTTTCCAGGTTGCGCCCGGCTGTCCTGATCGCCCATGACGTGACGAGTAGTAACTTCCAGCCAGTCCAGTAACTCGCTTGATCCTTCTGGTTCCCAGATTGCAGCGACAGTATCAGTAGTAGTCGGGCGGATGACACCCGTGGCCGCCAACTCATGCCCTACCAAAGCGTTGAACATCGTTGATTTTCCGCTGCCCGTGGCACCGAAAAGTCCTACAACCACATGTTCGGATGAAAGCTGGCGCCGAGATTCAGCACGCGTGATAACGTCCGCGGCTAGATCGATGGTTTCTGGTTCCAGATATGGTTCTGCAAGCTGCATCGCTTCCACGATGCTGTTGATTTGAGAGTTGAGACCGCTGACTGCTCTGAGAATCTTGCGCTCGGACATTAGTGAGCCCCTTTGCTGCTCAAGGCTGAGGTAATCTTGCCCAAACGATCGGCAAGCTCCGGCTGCGATTTTGCGGCTAGCTCGTCCAGGTAGATCGACGAGGTCCTATCCAGTAGATCCCGTGCCCGGGTGTCAAGCATCTTGCGGGCTTTGGTGGCCATGCGACGTACCGCATCCTCGCCAAAGATTGCTTCCAGCAGTTTCTGCCCTACCAATGCGGAGCCGCCGGCAATACCGATTTCCAGACCGGTGAGGCCCGCTGTTGACGCAAAGACCACGACCATCAGGATGACCGCCACCCCGTTGACTCCAAATGCCGCCATGCGGGCCGTCTTGCGCTTCCCGGCGCCCTCCTGCCGAATCATGTCCAAGACATCTTTTTGCCAAAGCCGGATGCTTTCCGAAGCTTGCTCATTGAGATCCTGTGGCGGGCGCGGCGATTGCAGATTAGAGCGTAACGCTTGGCCAAATGGCGTGTTCTTCCACGACCTGTCAACGTCGTGGCAGGCCTTGGTTGCCTCGGCAATGAAGACCATGTGCAGGCCTGATTCGATGGCTTGTTCAACACGATGGGTCGCTGGCGGTTTTCCCGTCAAGAATGCGCCAACACGATCCCTCATCCGTCCAATGGCGCCTTCGATTCCGCGCAGCAGCTCGCCCGCTCCTACGAAGTCCTGCCACCGGGCCAGGATTTCGCCACGCAGCAATGAGCCGTCATTGAGCGAATCGTTAATTCTGGCCAGCGATTGCTCAAAGCGCTCATTGGTAATGGCGCGCAATTCAACGAGCTGTTTCTCCTGCTCTTGCAGTTCAGCGATAAGCTCACTGACATCTGCGGTGGTGCGCCGCAACGCGCCGTCAAGTGTTTGGGCCGCAATCTGCTGCCGTTTAGCGGAATCTGCTGCCAGTGAGTTCAGCCACGCGAGCAAGGGTTCCACATGCTCACTTGGAATCAACTTCTGGTCATCCAGTTGCGTCTCGTTCAGGACATGCAGCAACGACGGATCCAGGTCCTTCTCGCTTAACAGGCGTTTCAAATCCGGAACAATATCGTCTTCGGCTCCAGGTGGCACCCTGTTCAAGACGACGCAGACGGTAATTTTCCGTGCGCCGGCTTCGGTGAGCATATCCCAAGGAAGAGCATCGGCGTATCTATTGGCTGTGGTGACAAAAATCCACAGATCTGCTGCGTTCAGAAGCTGGCCCGCCAATTCCCTGTTCTCGTCGGAAACCGAGTCGATATCCGGGGCATCGAGGATGGCCAAACCTCGTGGTACCTGCTCACGGGGCGTCATCAACAGCGCATGATTACTGGCTGCTCCGGCATCGGCATTGAAGCCACGTCCGGCTACGCGTTTAAGTTCGGGAAGAATCCGTTCAGATTCAAAGAAGGATTGGTCAACAGGGTTGAAAGCCAAGACCGGAGTCCGGGTGGTCGGACGCACGGCGCCGGAGAGACTGACAGGTTCTCCCAGAAGGGAATTGACTAGAGTCGATTTGCCCGAGCCCGTGGAGCCACCGACGACCACCAGTAGCGGTGCGCCGAGATTCGAAACTCGTGGAATCAGGTAGTCCGAGATTTGATGCAATGCCTTGTTGCGCAGTTCTTCGAACGCAGAGGCTTCTCGTGGCTGGCCATTTACAAAGGAAAGCTCTTCGAGCAGCTTCTGGAGCTCGCTCAAACGCGCCGCGGAATCACTGCCAATTTCGGTTTGCGAGGCAGTTTCCTGCCCTGAGCTCTTAGCCAGATCTGAATTCGACTCCATGAGAACTATCTTGCCTCATGCCAACAGGGAAACCCGCGAGCCTGATGCAGATTTTGTCCGGGAAACGCAAAAACCGCGGAATTCTCCGCGGTTTTACTGTGGTGACCCCAACGGGATTCGAACCCGTGTTGCCGCCGTGAGAGGGCGGAGTACTAGGCCGCTATACGATGGGGCCGTATGCTGAAGATTAATCTTCAGCTCACCAAATCTCTTTGGTGAAGCGCTGGGATACCAGGACTCGAACCTAGAATGACGGAACCAGAAACCGTTGTGTTGCCAATTACACCATATCCCACTGTGACTTGGCCTTTCCGGAATTCAGCTGAGCGTCATTCCGGCCACTGCCGTAGCACGAGATAAAACTATACCGGCCTAATGTTCAGTACACAAATCGAGCCTCGCGACCGGTGCCCCACGCAGAATCCGCGGAAAATCAGCAAAGAACAGCTGCCAGTCATCCCAAATCCGCCACTAGCCAAGCAGGGAAATTCTTGTGAAGTGAAGCACTGTCCGTGAGAAAATACTGGAGTCCCGCGTCAACGGCACATTGATAGCCGCCAACAGGGTCATCCCCTATGCAAAGCGCCTGTGCCGGCAGACCCTCTAGTTCAGCGCACCGGCCAAGGAACGGGGCACAAATGGGGTTTAGGCTTCTCCGCTTGACGCGGTTAATCTTGCCAAACTCCACGCACGCAGCAACCGCACTTCTCGCTGCCCCATGAACATAAGCCCGCCTGCCATGTACCTTTCCCGGGCATAAGCACCATCATCCGCAAAACCTGCCTCAATCCCGGCCAGTCGCTCAAGATACAGATGAGCCAGCTCCGGCTCGGACATGGACGATAAACGCGGATTGCGGCCGTTCGCACATCTACGAGTGCGTCAACAATCTCAACGAAAACGCCTCGGACAGGACCAGCTCACAGGACTGGAACCATCCGAGGCGTTCAACGTGCTTTTCAGCGGGCTTTCGGCGAATAGCTAGCGGGACTCACCAAATGCGCGCAAACGCTTGAGGCTCGACTCGCGTCCAAGAATTTCCATGGACTCGAAGAGCGGTGGAGATACGCGCTTTCCGGAGATAGCAACGCGGGCTGGTCCGAATGCCTGACGAGGCTTCAGTTCCAGTTCGTCCACGAGCTTCGTGCGCAGTGCTGCCTGGATGGTTTCGGCGTTCCATTCGGTAAGGGTTTCGAGGCCCTGGACAGTAGCATCGACAACCTCAACCAGGTTTGCCGGCATTCCCTTGAGCGCTTTCTCGTCGATGACAATTTCGTCATCAGACTTGAAGAGGAATTCAAGCATGTCGGTCGCTTCACCCAACAGGGCAATACGTTCCTGTACCAGTGGCGCAGCCTGGTCCAGGATGTCGTTTTCACGTTCAGTCAGTTCTTCGCCCACCAGGCCAGCGGCCTGCAGGTAAGGAACCAAACGATCACGGAAATCCTGTGCTTCGAGCATGCGCACGTGGGTTCCGTTGATTGCTTCTGCCTTCTTCACATCGAAGCGGGCAGGATTGGACAACACATCTGCTACATCGAAGGCTTCTACCAGCTGCTCACGCGAGAAGATATCTTCATCAGCACTTAGCGACCAGCCAAGAAGCGCGAGATAGTTCAGCAGGCCTTCCGGGATGAATCCATTGTCGCGGTGCAAGAATACGCTGGATTCTGGATCACGCTTGGAGAGCTTCTTGTTGCCCTGTCCCATAACGTATGGCAGGTGGCCAAAACGCGGCATGTACTGGGCAACGCCGATATCGTGCAGCAACGCATACAAGACGACCTGGCGTGGGGTCGAGGACAACAGGTCTTCGCCACGAAGTACGTGGGTAATGCCCATCAGCGCATCATCGATTGGGTTGACCAGGGTGTACAGCGGCTTGCCGTTGGCGCGCACCACCACATAGTCGGGAACGGATCCAGCCTTGAAGGTGATCTCGCCACGTACCAGGTCGTTGAAGGTGATGTCGTGATCCGGCATGCGTACACGCAATACCGGTTCACGGCCTTCGGCCTTGAACGCAGCCTTCTGCTCATCGGTCAGTTCGCGGTCGAAGTTGTCGTAGCCCAGCTTCGGGTCACGGCCGGCTGCCTTGTGGCGTGCTTCGACTTCTTCTGGGGTCGAGTAGGACTCGTAAACATGGCCTGCAGCGCGAAGCTTGGCAATGACGTCCTCGTAGATCTCACCACGCTGCGACTGGCGGTATGGCTCATGCGGACCGCCCGCGTTAACGCCCTCGTCCCAATCGATACCCAACCAAGCCAGAGCATCCAAAAGCTGGTTGTAGCTTTCCTCGGAGTCACGCTTGGCATCAGTGTCTTCGATGCGGAAGACCATTTTGCCGCCGGTGTGACGCGCGTAGGCCCAGTTGAAGAGGGCAGTACGGATCAAACCTACGTGAGGGGTACCAGTTGGGGATGGGCAAAAACGAACGCGTACCGGGGTATCTTCGGTAACAACGGGAATCAACGAAAGATCAGTCATGATGTTTTCATTCTATGCCTTCTGCAAAGAAACTTGCAGTTAAAGCGCGAGGCTCCCGATCACATTAGCGATCGAAAGCCTCACAACATCAGTGATGGTTCCTAGCGACGGAAGACGGTTCGCAATGAACCGATACCTTCGACTTCCACTTCTACAACGTCGCCTGTATTTACTAGGCCGACGCCTGCCGGGGTGCCGGTCATGATGACATCGCCTGGCAGCAAGGTGAAAGCTTCGGAAGCACGAGCAACCAATTCGTTGACTGGCCAGATCATGTCGTTGGTAGTTCCATCTTGGCGAACCTCTCCATTGACGCGGCTGATAATTCCCAGATCATCCGGGTCGGCAATCTCAGTCTCAATCCACGGGCCCAGCGGGCAAGAACCGTCAAAGCCCTTGGCACGAGCCCACTGCGGATCGGTGCGCTGAGCATCGCGGGCGGTCAGGTCGTTTGCTACGGTGTAGCCGAAGATCACGTCCTGCGCCTTGTCGGCTGGAACGTCCTTGCAGATACGGCCGATCACCACGGCAAGTTCACCTTCGAAGGAAACTTCATTTGAAAACGCCGGCAGGGTGACGGGGTCTCCATGGCCGACTACGGAAGTATTCGGCTTCAAGAACATCAGCGGCTCAGCAGGAACTTCATTTCCAAGTTCCTTGGCGTGCTCGCGGTACGTGCGGCCAAAGCCCACGACCTTTGAGCGAGGGATGATCGGCGCTACCAACCGAACATCATCCAAAGAGTGCGTAGCACCAGTGGTCTTGATCCCCTGGAAAAATGGGTCTCCAGCCAAAACATGGATATCGTTACCGTCGACTACGCCGTACAGCGGGTCGCTATCTACTACAAATCGTGCAATGCGCATGAATACAAGCCTAAACTATGACGTCTCGGCTTTTCCTTCACTGCAGGAACTGCGACTGCGAAATACGGCTAATGAAGGGAAGGAAATCCTCGGACGGCAATCCACCTCGGCTCGTCGCCGCGAACTTGGCTAGGTCAATTCCGGCGCCAGGGCAAGCTGCACCAGTGTGGTTTGATTTAGAATCCCGTACACGTGGCCGTCGGCACCAACGGTCAATCTGGTGCCGTGCCGGTCATGGCTTCGTGTGGACACGACGGAATGAGTAGTTCCTGCAACATAATCCATCACTGTTATTCCACCCCCTGCAGCATGAACCATCTTCTGCCCATCCGGCGTTGCCCTTACGTCTGCAGCTAGCCATCCAGGACGATAGGAAGTGTTTTTAACGTTGTTGACGATATGCCGTTTCTTCAACTGTCCGCTGTCCAAGTCCAGCAAGGCTACACCTTGCAGATCGGCTACGGCCAGCCAACCGCCGATGATCACAGGTGAATACAACGCGCCAGCGGATTCCACAGGACTTGTTTCCCAGAGGATCTTGCGGGACGCTATGTGCATCTTGAAGACCTTGGCAGGACTTGTCGTATCTTCAACGCCATATCCGTTGCGTACCGAAGTGGTGCCATAGAGATACGATTCATCGGCGGCTAGCCCGATGATGGAATGGCCTGAAACGAATCCTTTGCCGTCCCCGTCAAGAACCCAAGAGACCGTATCAGTAGCAGGATCAATCTTCCCCAGAACACCGCCTGAGACTCCATATTCCGGAACAGTTCCGAAAAACACGCTGGATGAATTCGCTGCCCAGCCGAAGGGCCTCGATTGCGAGTACTCTGTGATCAGACGTGCAATGCGATCGTATTTTCTGTCGGCATTGTTTTGAGGTGTTTCCATGAGGACCAGGTCAGCGCTACCGTAGGAACCGATGTAGGTCTTGTTCTGGTTGTATTCGACCATTCCTTCGATCTGGTTGATCACCTGCTCGTCATCGCCGGAGTTCCAACGAACGCCAGTTTCCGGATTCAATGCGGCGACACCGTTCGCCTTGTATCCTCCGATATAGATGTTTCCGTCACTGTGTCCGAGCAGCGATTGGATCTTGATGGCGCTCGGGGTCAATCTGATTTCGCGGGTAGCGCGTACGCGATTCAAACCCAGATCGAATGTTTCGCAGAGAATCCCATCGGTTGTCGTACTGATGATGAGGATGCGCCCATTCTGCGGAATGATGCACAAGATGCCGCGCGCCTCGACTTTTCCGAGTTGCTTGTCGTCCATTCCCTGGAATGCAGTTGAATGCAGATGGCCGGAAGTGATGCTGAAGAATCTCCCCGCACTGGACTTGGAAATCTCGCGCGATGCCCATACCCGGGTCACTGGCTCGTGCCATTTCATCGTCCGGGTATCGAGTATGAATTGTTCGGAAACGGAGCTAACGGTAACAGCGAGGTAGTGCCCGATAGGGTCAAGCGACCCAATGAATCCATGGGCCACATGCACTGGAAGGTTTATTTCACGTACTGCGTCCGGCTTCCCCGCTTCGAAGGTGAATAGCCTAGGATTCCGAGACCCCGTTCCCATCCATACTCTGCCCCGGCCATCCAATGCCAGCCGGCGGATATAGTCGGTGTCTTCGGCTACACGATCAAATACTCGAAGATTCTTGCTTTCGACGTTGTAGTTGAAGCTTGCGCCGAGTGGATAGGTTCCTCCCCACAAATTGCCGCTCGAATCAAGCCGAAGCTCATATGCAACCGAGGCGCCTTCAACGTCCACCAAGGTATTGAACTGCTCAGGAATTGCTGGATTCCATGCGAGAACACTCCCGTCCACACTGACATAAAGTCTTTGCCGGGGTTCATCCCAAACCATCGAATCAATTCCGTGCCCGCTGTCATCGGGCAAATTCAACGTGTGAATAGCGTTGCCGACGGAGGGATCGATTATTTGCAGTTCATTGATATGCCCGACAACAGACACCGCCAACCGAAGCTTCGAAGAATTGCGATAGTTGGTTAGAGGTACCGCCTCTAGAATCTTCAGCGTCGAATATGCTCTGCCGAAGACCTTTTCATGGCCACTAATTTCTTTCCCACTCTTCAGATTCGCTAAATACCGCATATCGGGAGTCGGTTTCGGCGTGGGGCTCGGAGACGGGGTCACTGAAGGAGCGCTAATCTCAGAGGCCCGACGGTCCGGGAAGAGGAAAGAAAGCCCTGCGGCGGTTCCACCAACAACAGCCAGACCGAGCAAGCTTCGTCTTGCAATGCTTCTAGTTTCCCTGCGCTCTTCTCCAGACAAACATTACTCCGTTCGATCGGCCCCAGAACTTCTTGCAGTGGAGCAGCGTCTGCTACGTACTGACGCTAGCAACTGCGTTTGCACATGACCAATTCGGTTTAAAAACCACTGGTCCCGAGACTACAAGTCTCGAGACCAGCAACTTTGAGCTAGCTTTACGCCAAACGTTCCAGCCAACCGTGACGGTCTTCCACGGTACCCCGCTGAATTCCCAGCAGTTCTTCGCGAATGGACATGGTCACCTCACCGGCTCCAGCATTCTCCTCACCAATGAGCTCTTCGCCGTTCTTCAGCAGGCCGATTGGGGTGATCACCGCTGCTGTACCGCAAGCAAAGACCTCGGCAATATCGCCTGAGGCGATGCCTTCACGCCACTCATCCAGGGTGATCTTGCGTTCTTCGACCTCCATGCCGCGATCCTTCGCGAGCTGGATGACCGACGAACGGGTCACGCCTTCAAGGATGGTTCCGGTCAACGCTGGGGTCACCAGCTTGTTGTCCTTCGTTACGAAGAAGACATTCATGCCCCCGAGCTCTTCAACGGCATTGTCATTGAAGGAGTCAAGGAACAGAACCTGCTTGCAGCCGTTTTCTTCAGCTTCCAGCTGGGCTACGAGCGAGGCCGCGTAGTTGCCACCGCACTTAGCCGAACCTGTACCGCCTCGGCCTGCTCGTGCGTAGTTCTTCGATACCCAAATAGCCACTGGCTTGAGTTCGCCACCGAAGTAATTGCCTGCTGGAGATGCGATGACGCGGTAGGAAACCTCACGCGCTGCACGCACACCAAGGAATGCTTCGGTAGCAATCATGAATGGACGCAGGTACAGGGCTTCGCCGTCACCGGTAGGAACCCAATCGATATCCGTTGCCACCAGCTTGCGCAGCGAGTCGACGAAAACGTCTTCATCCAGCTGCGGAAGTGCTAGGCGCTGAGCCGACTTGTTCATGCGGGCAGCGTTGGCCTGCGGGCGGAAAGTCCATACCGAACCATCGGCGTGGCGGTAGGCCTTCAGGCCTTCGAAGATTTCCTGGCCATAATGCAGGACCGAGGCGGCCGGATCCATGGCGATAGGGCCGTATGGCTCAATTCGAGCATCATGCCATTCACCGTTACTGCCGCTATCGTCTGCTGACCAGTCGATGACTGCGGTGTGGTCAGTGAAGAAGTCTCCGAACCCAGGATTAGCCAAGACGCCGGCTCGGTCCTGTTCGCTCTTGCGATTCGTTGAGAGATTTTCGGTGAATTCCATCTACCCTGGACTTCCTAGTTCAATAAACAAAGAACGGATGCTCCACGCCTCTGCGGAACATCCGTTCGTGGATTTGGCTACTGGTTATCAGCTAACCAGAAACGTCACTTTCAGCTTATGCCAGTAACGCGACAATTGCATCGCCAATTTCACTTGTGGTGCGATTATCGGTCAATTCTTGACGTGAAGTGATCTCTTTTTCAACAGCTTGCTCAACTGTGCGAGCTTCTTCAGCCAACCCGAGGTGATCAAGCATCAGTGCCACGGACAGAATCGCCGCGGTTGGGTCTGCCTTCTGCTGGCCGGCAATATCCGGAGCCGAACCATGAACCGGCTCGAACATCGATGGGTAGGTACGGTCCATATTGATGTTGCCACTGGCTGCCAGGCCAATACCACCGGTAATGGCGCCGGCCTGGTCGGTGAGGATGTCGCCAAAGAGGTTGTCAGTGACAATCACGTCGAAACGCGATGGGTCCGTGGTCAAGAAGATGGTAGCCGCATCCACGTGCAGGTAATCGTGGGTAACCTCTGGGAATTCCTGCGCCACCATTTCGACAGTGCGCTTCCACAAATGCCCGGCGTGCACCAACACGTTGTGCTTGTGCACCAGGGTGACACGCTTGCGTTCACGCTCTGATGCACGGCGGAATGCGTCGCGGACAACACGTTCCACACCATAGGCGGTATTTACCGATACTTCGGTAGCGATTTCATGCGCGGTGCCCGTGCGCACCGAACCGCCGTTGCCTACATACGGGCCTTCGGTACCTTCGCGAACCACCACGAAGTCAATTTCACCGGGGTTAGCCAGGGGGCTCTCAATTCCAGGATAGAGCTTAGCCGGACGCAGATTCACGAAATGATCCAGCGAGAAGCGGAGCTTCAGAAGCATTTCGCGCTCGATAATTCCGGACGGAATGCGCGTATCTCCAGGGGCAGCGCCAACAGCGCCGAAGAGAATGGCATCGTGCTTCTTAAGAGCTTCCAGCGTCGCATCCGGAAGTGTTTCGCCAGTCGCCAGCCAATGCTCTGCACCAAGCTTGTAGTCGGTCAGCTTGATCTCGTTCTTGCCACCATTAGTGACGAACTTCAGAACCTTAACCGCTTCGGCAACAACTTCTGGGCCAATACCGTCACCCGGAATGACCGCAATATCAATTACATTTCCCATGGCACAGATTCTATCGACTAGCGTCCGCCATTTGAGAGTTCATCTCAAATAATGAGATTTGATGAGTTTCCGCCGACATATTTCCTCCCTGGGCATGAGGCATCGCCGTCTCCATTGCCGATAACCTTGGATAAACAGATCCTTTGCTTCGCTATACGGATCAACAGCTACTAAAACGTTGAATTGCAGGAACTCTTGATCTTTGCCAATCCCCACCGTCGAATTGACGGTTGGATCCGCGAGAATCCCGGACGGGTAGATTTCATCACCGGCCTGCTGTACACGCTGTTCTGCATACCGGCCGCCCTCAGCCTCGCTTCTTCGATGTCAGTTGCCGCCGTTCTCGCCGTGCTGAGCCTTTCTCTTCTCCAGTCAGCTCCGCTGATGGTGCGGCGTCGCTGCCCATGGGCAGCGACCCTCGTTGTCGCCACCGGGCATGTATTGCAACTGGGCTTTGACGGGCTAATGATGTTCTCGCAAGTATCCGTTCCAATCATGGTTTATACCATGGCTGTCTACGGGAAACGCTGGCAGTCATTCAGCACGCTGGGGCTGGGTCTGATTGGCGCGTTGTTGGCGACGTTCAGCATGTTCGGCGCCTCAAGGTACTCGCCTGATCCATCCCCCGTCTTCACCTTCGACATGATGATTTCTTTCGTGGGTCTTGCATTGGTTGTCACCCTTTCTTGGACCTTCGGTGACTTAGCGCGAACGAGGCGTCTGGCCATGAAGTCCCTGAGGGATCACGCCGAACGCCTCGAGAAAGAACGCCTCACCGAGCGCGCCCTGGCAGCTTCCGACGAGAGAAACCACATCGCCCGCGAGATGCATGACATCGTGGCCCATTCGCTCTCTGTCATCATCACCCAGGCTAACGGGGCACGATATGCGGCGGCGAAAGACCCGGAGATTGCCATCGAGACCCTGAAGACAGTTTCAGATACTGGCCGCGCTTCACTGAAAGAAATGCGCAGGCTTCTGGGAGTTCTACGCAAAGATGAGGAATTGGAGAATCGCCCTCTTCCGTCATTGGCAAACGTACCTGAACTCGTAGAAAGCGTTGCCGTGTCCGGACTGAATGTCCATCTCGAAACTTCTGGAACCCCGCGGAAAGAACTACCGGCAGGCGCGGAGCTCACAATCTATCGATGCGTTCAAGAATCGCTCACGAATGTCATTAAGCACGCTGGTCCTGATACACAGACCCAAGTCCATATTGAGTGGACTTCCCGGGGCCTGAATTTGAGCGTCAGCGACGATGGGCGAGGTGCCGGTTCCATCGTCCTGGAAGGCGTAGGACAAGGTCTGCAGGGAATGAAAGAACGCGTAGCCTTATATGAAGGTACCTGCACTGCACTCCCCCGGACCGGGGGCGGTTTCGCCGTTAATGTTTTCATCCCTTACACCGAGGACTAATATTCAAATGCCTAATACAGATGCCATCAAGGTCGGCTTGGTCGATGATCAGCTCTTGGTTCGCAGTGGCTTCAGAATGCTCATTAATTCCCAAGAGGATATGGAAGTCATTGTTGAAGCTGGCAATGGCCGTGAAGCACTAGCTGCACCACTGATGGCTCAGGCGGATGTCATCTTGATGGACGTGCGAATGCCGGAAATGGACGGCATCGAAGCTACCGAACGCCTATTGGATCCAGATAAGAAGGCCGCTGATGGTCCCAAGATCATCGTGCTGACGACTTTCGACATGGACGAATATGCGCTAAGCGCCATTCAAGCCGGCGCCAGCGGCTTTCTTTTGAAGGATGCGCCCCCAGAAGAACTCTTGGAGTCAGTACGCACCGTCAATCGAGGAGACGCCGTCATAGCGCCATCGACCACTCGACGGTTGCTGGACCACATGGCGCCAATGCTCAAGAAGAGCTCGTCACAGCACAAGGATCACCTGATTGCCGCGGTTGAATCGCTGACGCCTCGCGAGCGGGAAGTGTTTGGCCTGATTGCAGAAGGTTTTTCCAACCCGGAAATCGCAGAAAAACTATTCCTGTCAGAAGCTACAGTCAAAACCCATGTGGGTCATATTCTGGCCAAACTGGAAGCTCGTGACCGGGTCCAGGCTGTAGTCATCGCCTACCAGACCGGAGTCGTCACACCCTGACTGAATGAAAAAAATTGAGGTGTTCTGCTCGGATTCAGAATCAAGCAGAACTCCTCAATTTCCTCTCAGGAAAATTCTTACTTCTCTTCCTCGTAACGTGGGAACACAGGAGAAGGAGCTGGGAGCTCAGTGCCTGGGACCAAAGCGCTATCAAAGGACTCGAAGGTTCGCGCCGAACCTTCGCCAACTGCCAACGCATTGAGCATAGAAGTCATGGCCTGCGGCAATACTGGCTGAAGCAGCAACGCCACCTTGCGGACAATCTCAATGGTCACGTACAAGACAGTAGCCATACGCTCAGGATCGGTCTTCTTCAGCTTCCATGGCTCCTGCTCAGCGAAGTAGGCATTGGTATCGCCCAGAACGTGCCAAACGGATTCAAGTGCCTTGCTGAATTCCTGACGCGAGAAAGCATCTCGGTTGATCTCCAGCAGCTTGCCGGCTGCTTCCAGAATCTGCTGATCAGCTTCCAGCAATTCGCCCGGGGTCGGGACTACTCCCCCACAGTTCTTTGCGACCATCGAAAGTGAACGCTGTGCAAGGTTGCCGAAGTTATTGGCCAGGTCACCGTTAATACGGGCAACGATGGTCTCGTGGTTGTAGCTGCCGTCGGCACCGAACGGAACTTCACGCAAGAAGAAGTAGCGTACCTGGTCCAAGCCATAACGGTTCACAAAATCATCTGGGGAAACAGTGTTGCCCAGGGATTTGGACATCTTCACGCCGTTATTGTGCAGGAATCCATGGATCATGACGCGCTTAGGCAATGGCAGTTTTGCAGACATCAAGAATGCTGGCCAGTAGATCGCGTGGAATCGCGAGATGTCTTTGCCGATCACGTGGACATCTGCCGGCCAGTATTTCTGGAAAGAAGCAGACTCAACGTCCGGGAATCCAACGCCCGTCAGGTAATTGGTCAGGGCGTCTACCCAGACGTACATTACATGCTTCTCGTTGCCCGGTACCGGGATGCCCCAATCAAAGGTCGTTCGAGAGATCGAAAGGTCCATCAGACCGCCTTCGACAAACCGTACTACTTCATTGAAGCGGGAACGTGGCGCGCCGAATTCAGGGTTGTTCTGGTAGTACTCCAGCAACTTGTCCTGGTACTTGGATAAGCGGAAGAAGTAGGACTCTTCTTCAGTCCAAGTAACTTCAGTGTCGGTTTCAACGGCATAACGAATACCGTCCTTGCGCACTTCCGTCTGGTCTTCGGTGTAGAAGGCCTCATCGCGTACCGAGTACCATCCTGCGTACTTATCCAAGTAAATGTCATCATTGGCTTCCATGCGGCGCCAGAGTTCCTGCGCAGCCGCATGATGGTCTGCATCAGTGGTACGGATGAAGCGGTCGTAGCTTGTACCCAGCTCATCATTCATGGCCTGGAATGCATCCGAGTTACGCTGGGCCAGCTGAGCCGGCGTGACCCCAAGATTCTCTGCGGTCTGCATCATCTTCTGGCCGTGCTCGTCGGTGCCGGTCAGGAAGAAGACGTCAAAACCATCCAGGCGCTTGAATCGAGCCATAACGTCGGTAGCCACTACCTCGTAGGCATGCCCAATGTGCGGGGTACCGTTCGGGTAAGAAATAGCCGTGGTGATGTAAAAAGGTTTCTGCTGAGAAGTCACGATATAAATTTACCTTAGCTAGCGTCGGAAAGCGGATTTCCAGATTGTACTGACTCGTCACATGATCTTGCCCAAATACTCCCAGAAGGCGCCACGAAGTGTGCGGCGGATGATCTGCTGATCAGTTTTCCATTCCCCAAGCACTTGAGCGCAATCCTTGAGCAAAGTCCTGTCAATTTCGGGTGGCAGCTGCGGCTTGTCAGCAATGAGTTCTACTACGTCAGACTGTGTCGTGAAGGCAAGCCAGGATTCAGCAACCTTTGCGCCGATCTCTTCTGCAACCTTCAACTCTTGTTGCTCATAAGCCGCGGAACCCTGATAGCCAGAAGATTCACCACCACTGGAGTAGATCACCACAGGTTCGGCTTCCGGTTCAACGGCTGGCCTGATAACTGGCTTCTGAGCCATGACGGCAGGAGTAGGAACCGATGGCTTCGCTGCTGGCTTTGCTTCTGTCTCCAAAGACGCACTAGCAATTAGAGACGTCTTTTCAGAATGATTCTTGTCCCATTCAAGAACCTTGGTGAATGCGCTATCCAATAGTTGATTCGGAACGATTTCAATGTAGTCAGCGGTCAAAGCCAGGTGTTCAGCCACCGAGGCTACTCCAAGACGGCTATCGGATTTCGCTACGCCTAGTAACACTACTTTCATGCCCAAGTCTTGCGCTTCTTCGACGGCCTCGGCGAGGTCGTCATCGCCGGAGACCAAGTAAGCAATTGATGCCGAGCCATTACGGGCAACCCCTACAAGGTCCAGCGCCAGTCTCAGGTCCACACCTTTTTGCTCGCCGTTATAAGAGATACGACCTAAGCGCACTTTAACGCCGGGTATCAAGCCAATCCGCTTATGCTGCTCAGTAAATAGCCCGTCTTTCGAGGCGTCATACCAATACACGCGGAGGTTATTAAGACCCGTATTCTTCTTTACGGTTTGCACGATCCCGCGTACCAGCGCCTCGTAATGGGTTGTAAAGGCTGATCTTAAGGTCGTTCCGGCGGCACGATGACCGCCTAGTGAGAGCAGAAATCCGGCATCAATAAATATTGCAGTTTGATTCATCATGATTCGATCGTACTGATAAAACTAGGCAAACCATATTGAAAGGGCCTGCATCGCATGACTCTTTCCGGTATAAACCAGAAAAGACCAGTTCAACTGGTGTTGAACTGGTCTTTTGAACGGAACTAGATGCTGGTTGCCCGCATCATGTCTTCTGGATCTGACAGACTGGAATCGAATTCCTCGATACGCGAACCTACGCCAAGCAATTCTGCAATTGCAGCGACGGTACGTACGGAAGCCCTGCCATCACCGTAAGGGTTTACAGCGTTAGCCATTTCGTTGTAAGCCGCTTCATCATGCAACAGCTCAGTGACCGATTCGAAGATGCGGTTTTCATCGGTGCCGATCAGGCGTACGGTACCCGCGGTAACAGCTTCAGGACGCTCGGTGTTCAGGCGCATGACCAGAACAGGCTTGCCGAGGCTTGGAGCTTCTTCCTGGACGCCACCGGAATCGGTCAAGACGACGGTCGAAGCATCAATGATGCGAGTGAATTCGCCGTAAGCCAGCGGCTCGGTCAAAGTCACGTTAGGCAGTCCATCGATTTCCGGAAGCAACGCTTCGCGAACCGCAGGGTTGCGATGCAACGGCAAGATGAATTCAACATCTGGTTCCGCCTTGGAGAGCTTTGCCAATGCACGGCCGATGCCGCGCATTGGTTCGCCTTGGTTCTCACGACGGTGCGTCGTCACCAGAACAATGCGTTTGTCAGAAGAAACCAATTCTTCCAACTTGGGATCCGAGAAAGGAACCTTCTTTTCGACAACAGTCAGCAGTGCGTCAATGACAGAGTTACCGGTGATAACGATGTCACTTCCCTTGAACGTTTCACGCTCAAGGTTACGCTTGCTCAACGACGTTGGAGCCAAATGCAGGCTGGCGATCTGGCTGGTCAGCTTGCGGTTAGCTTCCTCCGGGAATGGAGAGAAGATGTCATAGCTCCGAAGTCCAGCCTCAGCGTGAACCACTGGGATACCACGGTAGAAAGCAGCGATTGCGCCAGCCGTCGAAGTGGTGGTGTCGCCCTGGACCACTACAGCGTCAGGCTTTTCCTTTTCGAAAATCTCGTCAAGACCAGCAATGGTCTTAGTAAGCAGACCATTCAGGGTCTGGCGCGGCTGAATGACGTCCAAGTCATAGTCCGGCGTGATGCCAAAGAGCTCGTTGACCTGATCCAGCATTTCCCGGTGCTGTCCAGTTACGACAACAACGCATTCAAACTCGTCAGCTTCTTTCAAAGCCTTGACGATCGGCGCAACCTTGATGGCCTCAGGACGAGTGCCATAGATCGGCATGATCTTCTTCATAGATATATACCTTGTCAGCTTGGAGAACTAGCGCCAGAGACCGCGAGTGTCGATAACTTCCTTGCCGGCCAGCGCGGTTGCTGGTACGGACTTGAACTGGTCGTGGTCGACCAGCAAAGTAATTACACTTGCCGATTCTAGGGCTTCATCGGTTGCAACCAGCTTCAGGTTGGCGATGCCCGCAAGATTCTTAGGCAATTCTTCTACATGTGGCTCCACTGCAAGGAACTCGACGGTTGGGTTGGCTTCAGCCAACTTGCGAGCGATCGCAATCGATGGCGATTCACGCATGTCGTCAATGTTCGCTTTGAAAGCCAAACCCATGACCGCTACCTTGCCGTTGAAGGATGGGAGTTTGGTAGCTTCTACAACCTTGTCGATAACCCAGTTCGGCTTTGCATCGTTGGTGTTACGAGCCATGCGGATCAGCTTTGATTCTTCAGGAGCAGCCGAGACAATGAACCATGGATCAACTGCGATGCAGTGACCGCCAACACCTGGACCGGGCTGAAGAATGTTTACGCGTGGGTGGCGGTTGGCCAGGGAGATCAGTTCCCAAACGTCAATGCCCAGCTTGTCGGAGATGACCGACAATTCGTTAGCAAAGGCGATGTTCACGTCGCGGTACGAATTCTCGACCAGCTTTGCCATTTCAGCAGTCTTAGCATCGGTGGTGAGGATAGCTGCCTGGCAGAAGGTCTCGTAAAGAGCCTTGGCCTTCTCTGCAGCTTCTGGGGTGATACCGCCGACAATACGGTCATTGGTGACCAATTCTTCCATGACGTAGCCAGGAAGTACGCGCTCTGGGCAGTGTGCTACAAGCAGGCTGTCCTTGTTCAGGTCGGGACGCTTCTTCAGCAGGTAGTCGAAGAGGTGCTGGGTTGCACCTGGAGGCGAGGTCGACTCGAGGATAACCAGTTCGCCGCCCTTCAGCTTTGGAGCGATGCCCTCTGCTGCAGCCTCAATGTATGAAAGGTCAGCGGTGTAGTCATCGTTGAACGGCGTTGGCACAGCAACAATGTACGCTTCAGCTTCTGGAGTATCGAAGCTTGCAGACAAGGTACCTGCAGTCACCGCGGCGGAAACGAATTCGCCCAACGCCGGCTCTACGAACGGCACCTCGCCCTTGTTGACTGCCTCTACAGTTCGAGGAGTTACATCGACGCCTTTTACGGTGATGCCCTTCGAGGCAAGAATTGCAGCAGTTGGCAATCCGATGTAACCCAAACCGATTACGGCGACTTCTTTAATGTTGTTCACTAAAGTGACTTTCCTTCTGGTACGAGCGATGTTCCCTACGAAAGGGCCTGCAAGCTGATCTTGAAGCACAAGAAGTGCAAGATTAGCCCTATAAACCATATCCCATCACTGAGTTCAGCGACAGCCTCATTGTCACGGAGCTTTACTTATTACTTGCTCGTAAACTTGGACAACGCTAAGCGCGTTTTGCTCCCAAGTTCTATTGGCAAGCACGAATTCCCGCCCTGACTTGCCCATGCGTTCAGCTGCCCCTTGGTTTAAAATCAACTTTTCGATATTTTCGGCCCACTCAGCCACATCCCCCGCAAGTATCAAGTGACCGTTCTCACCGTCAGCGATCAGCTCCTGCAGGGCAGGAAGATCGGATGCCAAGACAGGTACGTTCGATGCCATTGCTTCAACTGGTTTGAGCGGAGTTACCGAGCGAGTGACAGCAGAGTCAATTCGTGGCACGACGAAAGCGTTCAACGCAGCATGATAGACATGCGACTGTTCCCGCGGAATGCGACCAGGAAAAACACAACGCGCGGCGATGCCTAGACTTTTGGCAAGACTGATCAGATTCTCGCGATCCGTACCATCGCCAACGATCAACAAACGTAACTCCTTGTGCTGCTTCGCAAGTTCAGCAACAGCACGGACAACTGTCGAAAGCCCCTCATAAGGGACCAAGCTGCTAACCGTCCCCACATAAAATGCTTCAGAATCGAGGTCCAGCTGCGCACGAGCTTGGACCCTGGGCACGGGTTCCTCTAGGAACTTTTCCCCTATCCCGTTCGGTAATATTGAAATCTTTGATTCATCAACGCCCGCGTCAATCAGGTTGCGTTTCATGGCATCGCCCAAGGTGAAGACATGATCGGCATGCCGAGCTACAAACGCTTCGCGTTCCACGAATAGTCGGTATCGTTCTGAATCTTTCGAGCGCTCGGGACGCGTAGAAAGCCACGTGTCTGCCAGCTGTCCGCGAACTTCATAAACCCACGGTATACCGGTCGCTTCTGCAACGGACTTAACCGCTAGAGCGTTAGAAAAATCTGTCGTCGTGTGAAGTACAGAAGGGGCCTCTTGAAGGACTCTGCTCAGTAGGTCTTCAGCTTGTTGCTGGATTCTTCCGGTGAAGTCATGCTTCGCTGGAAAAGGCAGGCAGCGCTGGTATTCGATACCAGAAACCACGTCAGCTTCTGAGACGGATAGTTTGCCGATATTCAAGGGATAATTCACACGGGTAAGTCCTTTGACTCCCCATCCTGCATCCCTTAATGACGCGAGAATTGAATGAGTTCGTTGTGCGTAACCGCTACCAGTGTGTGGCAACGAATTGGTAGCAACGTAAAGAACAGAACGAGTCGCGCTAGTCGATATACCGGCGGTACGGAGCGGAGAAAGACAGGGCTCTGCCCCCTTGAAGGATGCCAATTCTGATTCATAGTGACGAAGTTGACGGCCACTGCGATTCTGCTGCAACAGCTCAATGGCATCTGTCATCCAGCCCAATGACCACAATAGACGGGCCTTGGCACGTACGTGGGCGATGGAAGGTTTGCCCCTATTGAGTAATTCTTCTGCAAGTTCCCACTCATTGGAAGCAATGCAAAGGTTAGCCAGGAATACTGACTGCCTTGGGTTGCTGTCGGAGCTTAACCATTCTCTGCAGGCAGAGAGCAGGGCACTAGTGTCATCCTTCAGCATGGCCGAGAGCGCGCGTAGCCGAATGCTGGATTTATCACTCCCAAGAGTAATAATCAACGAGCGTAGAACCGGCTTGGACTTGAAGCGGCGAGCAACTTGGAGCGCAAAATAAGTAGGATCATCAGCAATGTTGGAAAGTACCAAATTACCGGTGTTGATTGCATTCGGAATGACTTTTAGATTCAAAAGTTCTGCTCTATCTCTTGGAGTACGCATCGACGACTGTGGCTAGTAGTTCGGCATATTCCCGCCCGGCTTGACGTAGCGATCCATGTTTCCTGACCCAGTCGGTCCCGCGACGATCGGTCCGCAAAATTCCAGGGTTCGCAACCAAGTTGTTAATGTAAGCGGCCAGGGAAGGTACATCTTGTTCAATCACAGTCCCAGCCTCGGAATCACGAATAATTTCCGCTGCTTCTCCTCTGACCAAACCGCTGATGTGCTGATTCAAGTAAAGAAGTTCATAGAGTTTCGAAGGCACTGTGTGATTAAAGCTCGGCCAGTCAGGACGCAGAGAAACTAGGCATGTATCTGCCCACGAGTAATTTTCCAGTACCTCCTGGCCGTAGACAGGGTCTCGGAAGTCAATATCAAGCCCAAGATCCATCGCTAGGCTCATCAATTTACTCTTTTCAGTACCCTGGCCAACAATGCGCAGACGTACAAATTCTGGTACGTACTCCATCGCTCGGATAACGGTCTCCAGACCCTGGCTCCGACCAATGTTCCCTAGATAGAGAATATGGAATTCGCCATCGATCTCGCGTTGAGAAACTGTAAGATCTTCGCGTTCGGTTTCAACGCCGTTGGTGATTGTGGCGACGTTCTTCACGCCATTTCGCTTCATCTTCCCCGCCAGGCCGTACGTCACCGTGACGAGCATATCGCTTTTATTCACAACGAAACTGATGATCTTCGAAATAGCTGGCTCGACCCAGCGGAACTTGATAACTTGTGATTCACTGAGCAAATCTGGCCAAGCATCCCGGAGGTCGACAACTAAGGGTACACCCCGTAAACGGCTGGCCACGAAGCCAACAATTAGCGTTGGAATTGCTGGGACAGTTGCGATAATAACGTCAGGCTTTTGCCCTCGGAATGCAGCAGGGACGCTCAGAACTGCATCAACGCCATGCTTCAATACTTTTCCGAGCATCGTTTTGGAACGACGCATTGATGGATAGTGTTGCAGCTTCAAATAATGATTATCAAGAAGACGACTTTGCCGTTTAGTTGCAATCCGATTTGATTTCGGGGTCACTACAGTAACTTCGTGCCCCAATTGCCCCAGTTCGTCGGCAATAATTGACCAGCGTCGCTGAGGTGGCGAGATCTCAGGCGTGAACGAGTGAGTCAGAAGCATAACTTTCATCTTCTTCACTCCCCTGATTTACCTCGTACTATTTGCACAATAAGACTTTCCTAGAAAAAGACATGTTTATCATTGCGTCCAAACCACTGAATACTACCAGTTGCAGTCAACTCCGCATCACTCAGATCCCAGGTATGCGCTAGCCCATCATTCCCGCGCATCTGGGTAAAGTTGAAACGGTCACTCGAATAAATGGTTCCTCCACGTTCAATGACGTCTTTTAGGAATCTTGTATCTTCGCCACGGTTACGTGTATCAAAGGGTGTCTCGCGGAAAACGTGCGCGCGGCCAAGCATCGTCGGACCCATCACGAGGTTTGTAAAGCGGTGCTCACGTTCGGCAAATCTCAGCAAAGTAGCATCTGAATCCGCGAGGTACATGTAATGCGCCTGCTTGCCTACTATCGAGGCGCCGCTGTATCGAAGCGCTGAAACTTGATCGAAGAGATAGTACTCCCCGTATAGGTCGTCATCATCCATTTTGGTGATGAAGTCGCCGTTGGCCATGGCCACCGCGGCGTTCAGGCAGTCACCCAAAGTATTTTCTTCACCCATCTCAAGCAGTTGGTAGTTCGCTACTCCAGCTGCTGATGCCATATCGGCCAGTTGTCCAGTGGCGGCCGAGAACTTATGAGCCACGAGGACGAGCTCAACTTCAACATCCTTCTGTTTCCCTACAGTCTCGAATATATGCTGAAGCTGGTGAGGCCTTATGGTCGAAACAATCGCACTTACCTTTGGAGTACAGGACATGGACATTGGCTGACCGTGAGCAGAACGGAGCCCAACGAATTGTTCAACCTGTTGAGCACGATGCGCATAAGTATGGTTCTTCCAGATCCTGCGCTGACCCATATGGACCATTCGCTGGCGAAGTTCTGGGCTCCGAACCAAGCTGCGAATCGAGTTAGATGCTTGTTCCCTGGTGGATACCTGAAGTACCTCTGAAGGCGTGAAGAAATTCTCTATCGCAGCGCTTGGAGCCGAAATCACAGGAGTGCCAGCGGCGGTGATCTCGAATATTCGACGGGCACACATGCTTGGCGAATCGACCACGGAGTTGACGTTCAGAAAAACGTTGTAGTTCTTGTACGCAGAAAGCATCTTGTCATAGTCGAGCGAGCCGACAACATTCTGGTCATACGGTGCCGGGAACTGGTACTTCGCGTCTCCGCCGTGCTGCCGGGAGAAAATGTCTAGCCCGCTAGTGAGCTTTGGCGAGATATCCATGGCTCCGCCAAGCACGATCTCCATCTGTTCTTGTCGTTCGGGGTACTTGTCCGCAAAATACATTCCGGCGAAAGCTACATCTCGGCGTTCTTGGCTAAGTGTCAGTACCGGATTATGGAACTTCGGCTGAGCTGCAAAGCTCAACGCTGCGACACGTTCATGGCCCAGTGCTTCATGGTATTCCGGAATTTTGCGGGAATCTGATGTGAAAACGACATCGAACAGCCTTGCAGAATCGAGGAAGTCGGCGAAGTGCGGTGGGTCTTCTTTATTCCAGAAAACTGCTGGAACAGATCGTTCTTTAAACGCTTCCACCATCTCGACAAACGCTGGTCGAGGTGCCGACGGACCGGTTAGGTGGTACTGCCAAGACTTGTTGTTTCCAGCCCAGGCCGACTCCACGAAGAGAAGATCAAATTCTCGTGTTTCAAGTTCATCCTGCCATGAGCTGGGGGTGATAAAGGTGCAGTTCCATTCAGGCGCCCAAGCTTTCGCGCTGAAATCATCAAGAATGACGGCAACGTTTAACTTTCCATCGTGGTCCTCTGAAGGTTCAAATTCTACCGGTGGGAATTGCAGTCCAAGCAATTTCTCAACATCTGTTCGCAAGTAGCGCTGCTGTCCCCCGATGCGCAAATCATAGTTGCGGCGCTGGTACCACTCCTGCAATTGCTGTGGACCACCCTGGCGAAGATGCCAAAGTGCTTTTCGGAAGTCCCCTAATGCAATTTTCACTTCTCAACTCACTTTATCTTCAATGCAGACTAGATCAATAATACAGTGAGGTGCATTCGGTGGCGATTGCCACTGAACGCACCTCACTAGAGAAAAGCACTAAAGAGCGCTAGTTAGCTTCAATTTCATTCATGATTCGAGCAAGCACATCGTTGGAATCGTAGTTCTTCACAGTGAACTCGCGTGCAGCTTCAACCTGCTCTGCCAGTTTCGCTTGATCCTGTACCTGACTGATCACGTATTGAGCTGCTGACGCAGTGTCTGCATGCAACCACTCATTCGGGTACAGCCATTCCGCTCCCGGCCAGGCCAGGCCTACCGGCAACGCACGAGATGCCGCTCCATCTGCAAGAGTGAAGTGGAAGGACTCGAAATCACTGGTGGATACGGCAACACCGATCTCCTGGTACCACTGGGCCATATTATCGCCTTGAGGATCGAAGACCACAGCACCGCGGAGTAGATCAGATTCTTCAATACGAGCATACTGCGCCTCGTAGAAGGCCATTTCTTCCTCGCGTGCAGCCATCCAGGGGTAATCTTCCGGTCGTTTGCCCTTGACGCGCAACGTAAAGCGGCTATCGATTGCACGCAACTTTTCCAGTAGATCAAGCACGAGGTCGAATCGCTTCATCTGCGGAACCATGCCGACGAAGCCCAATACAAATTGAGAATCATCGGACTTGGGAAGATCCAGCTTCCTGGTATCCACAGAGTTAGGAATGACCATCGTTTTTTCCTCAGGAATTCCGAACTTTTGAATCGCCATTCCTCGGATCAACTCGCTGACAAAGATCACCTTGTCAACCTTCTTGAAGTTCACCGATCGAGGGTAATCCGTGAATAGTTCCTGCGAGTGGAATCTGGTAACCAGTTTCTGCCCGGGCTTCAAATGCGTTGAATACCACGCCAAATTGCCAAGTGACCATTCGCAGAACACCGTGTCAGCATCTTCTAGAAGATCCTGGCTCTCTTCAACATTGTGCTGAGCGTGGCCGTCCCACTTATCGATCTTCAGGTTGTGCCCGTGTTCGGATATCCCGGCCATGATTGACCCGGCAAACTTCAGGTCATGTCCCGCGACTAGGATGTTCTGCGAGTCTTTGGACGCAGGATTGTCAATGAGCGTGCCGTCCGCTTCTTCGACGTCAAGTGGGCGTCGAAGGCATATGGTCTCTACGGCAGAATCTGCGATGTTGCTACTGCGCGTCAAGGTGGGCAGCTGCGCATCCACGTGCTCGCGCATCCAGAGCGGCAGGCCCTGCGTACCCACGTACTTGTCAGAGACCTGTACCGTTGCAGCTTGGCTATAGAACATGGCAGTTAGCATGTCTTCAAGAACCTGATGATCTTGGAGAATTTCTTCAGCGTTGGAGGCAATCACCTCTGCTTCACGAACTGCGTCATTGCTCATTACTGCAATTCCTGCAGTTCGCAGAATGTTTACTGCAGTATCATCGTCGCTGAACCCGGCAACGTATACCTGCATAGGTCGCACGCTAGCTGCTACAAGATCCCAAGCAATTTCTTCGGTTAACGTCTTCAGTTCAATGCCAAGTGATGGCAAAGTCGGGATATCAACTGCGAGACCAGCCATGCGAAGCGCCATGGCCAAACGATGGTGCGCCAGATGTTTGCGGAAGGTCACACGCAATGGCTCCCAAGCATCGGCCACGCGATCAGCTTCGGAGTTCATCCACAGTGTTGAAATCAGTTCCGATTCCCGGCGCGAACCGACCACAGGAACCGACCCATCAAACATCCAAGTAACGCCGAAGCTCTTGCCGCTAATTACCGGAGTACCACATGCCGCAAGCTCGAAAACTCGACGGGAGAACATAGTTGGCGAGGCATTCACCGAGTTAACGTTCACGTGCACCGGATGAGACTTGTAAGCCTCTACCATTTCTTCGTAAGTCAGACCGCCCTGGACATAGTCCTGCAATGCTGGTGGGAACTTGTATGGCGATTCAGGATTATCGGCTTGGCGATCATAGATGGTCAGCCCCTGGGGACGTGCTCCCTCGAGGATTGCGCGCAGTTCCTTCGAACGCTCCGCATAACGATCACCATAATAGGAGCCACCGTACGCCACAGTATGCGAGTAGGTGCGGGAAGATCCCATTGGATTGTGGATTTCCGCTTGCGCCCAGAAGGAAAGGCTGCCCAACGCCTTGAGATTTCCACCACGGTGATCCCAGTAGTCCCGCAAGCAGTTGGCGTCAGTAGTCAAAACAACGTCGAAGTACTTTGCGGTACGGCGGAATCGATTGAAGTGAACCGGGTCTTCCTTGTTCCAGAAGATTGTTGGGATGTTCTTGCTGCGGCAGTAGCCAATTAGCGCTACTAGATCCGCACATTGCTCATCATCGTAGTAACCGACCTTGCGGGTCCAAGTTCCATCATTGCCTGCCCACGCCGATTCTACGAAGAGCACATCGACCGGATTCGATGTCAAGGCTTCTCGCCAGTTCTCAGGAGTTGGCGACACCACATTAACTTCGCGGCTGATGGTTGAGGTCGTAAATTCGTCAGCGATAAGAGCCATACGAATCTCATTAAGCTTCTTGCCCGTTGGCCTACGGCTCTGGACAGTGGCAGCTTGGGCAACGAAAGTTTTTGCCACGATTGGCCATGTACGGTTCTCTACCGTCCACTTACGGGCACGACGCCCCATATCCTGCGCGGTCCTCGGATCATTAGCCAGGAGGGCGATCGATTCAGCCAAGGACTGCACATGATCCGCTTCGAAGAGCAAGCCTCGAGCACTATCGGCACCAAGCAACGTAGCAATTGGCGAAACGTTGGAACCGATCACCGGACGGCCTGCAGCCATTGCCTCAATAGGCTTCAATGGTGAAACTAGTTCTGTAACAATATTCGATTTTCGCGGGCAGACCACGGCGTCAAAAATTGCCAGGTAATCGTTGATTTGTTCATTCGGTACGCGCCCGGTGAAACGAATTCGCTCTTCCAAGCCCAATTCGGTCACTTGCCGCTTGAGCGCGGGTAAGACCAAGCCGTCGCCAACGATTAGTGCGCCAACGTGCGACAGAGATTCTGGTAGCTCGGCTACCGCGTTGATTAGTAGATCCAGCCCCTCGTAGTCCACAAGGCTGCCAGCATATCCAAGAAGGAACTCGCCCTTCTTTTTCTTGTCAACGACCTTCGATCGCTCAGCTGGGAGAGGGACGTACTGAAAAATGTTCGCAGCATTCGGCAAGATTTCAATCTTGTCTCTTTCTGCACCGCGCTTCACCAGTTCCTCACGGACTTCCTCCGTGATTGCGAAGGCGCGATCCGCTTCGTTCGCCACCAGAGTCTCAATGCGGCGTGCTAGTTCGAATCGTTCCGATTTATGCCAGGTTTCGTTACCAGCGGCTGCGGTAATTTCCCAAAGCCCACGTACTTCGTAGATGAACGGGATTCCAAGACGACGAGCTGCGATCAATGCTGGCAACGCCGTAATGTGATTGGACGCAGAAACGATCACTGAAGGTCGATTCATCATCGCTTCGCGAACATAGATATCCGCCGCGATCTGCACAAACTTATCCAGTGGATCGCTACGTAGTGACACACCCGGGTTAAAGTACGTATCGACGCCCTGGTACTCGCGAATCAGGCGCTTTTCTTTCGGCATCTTCTTGTTGACTTTGGAGTCCCAAGGGTAGCCAGGTCGCGCTGCAATGAAGAGATCCATGCCGGCTTCGGTGACGGCAGTGGTGAGACCAGTCGTACGCGTCGAATAACCGTTGCTGTTGTATTCGCCAGTGCTGTGCGCGCAATACATCACTTTATCCGGCTGCGGCATATAAGCAGGCGTAGAGGTCTTCGCCGGAACTACCGGCAAGGAATCGAATAGTCGGGCTTGTCCCAGAATCTGATCGTGCAAGGCTCCGAAGCTTGAAGGCGATTCCTCCTTCGCAGCAAGAGCAACTAACCCTTCTGACGGTTCAACAATCTCGCCCTGGTCGCGGTAACGGGCTATATATGCATCCGCTTCACGCTTAATAGCATCGATGAAGCTTTCTTCGATGCCGGTTCCGGCAGGACTGCCTGGCCGACTTACATTGTCGAAGTTGGAAATGCTTGGTGATGCCGCCAGGACTGGAACATTCTTTTGAATCTGGCGAGGAGCAACAGGCTTACGCGCAAAGGGGCTCTTCAAACCGCGTGCGGCTCTAACGACCGGATGGTTCTTTAGATTCTCATACGCCGTTTTGAATTTCTCGGCCCGGTCATGCTCATTCGCGAGTTGCGTCTTGAGAATCGATGCCTCACGGCTGAATTTCTGTCGTGCGTCCTTAGCGGCAGCAAGTTCTCGTTCGAGCCTTGCGATTAGACCATCTGACTTCACCTTGCGCGATCGCAGAGACTCGTTCTCCCGCGATAATTTCGATGATTGCGCACGGTACTTAGCCAAATCATCCAGTACCCTGGTCTCAAAGTCACCTTCAAGATTCAGATATTCCTGTCTAATGCTAAAAAGTTCGGCACGCGAACTCATTGCTTGAGCGGTCTTGCGATTCGATCGTTTCAACGAGGAAACTCCCTCAACTTTGTATTTTTATCCACAAGTAATTCTAGCGGTTCGATTGGAAGAGCTGAATTTTGACACAATCTAGCGAAAGAGTTTCCGCAAAGCCCTGCTCAACTCGTCGCGTTGTCGATAGAATTCACGTTCCACCCGTTTTTGGCGATGAGCCTGATCAGGAACTTCAATACTTTTTGGATTGATGGTCTGCAGAGTAGCGTTTGAAGGTACCTCTGTTCTGGCAACCGGGTGTGAAATCTCGTGACTTCGTGGACACCGAATCTCGTCACATCGTTGACAACCGATCTCATGACATTGTGGACAGAATGTCTCAATACATCGTGGACAGTTTCACGTGGGTAATCTGGCAGTTTCAATACATGAACAAGCCACTGCCACCGCGCGTACGCGCCATGATCATCAACTTCGATCCGGCCCAACCCGACGCTTTGACGATTAGTGAATTCTGCAAAACACAGAAGATCTCCCGCAGCATTTTCTACCGCATCTGTTCTCGTGCCTCCATCGAGTCCGCCTCCGCACTCCATCCACAGTCCAGAGCGCCCCACCATCCTGCCCGACGATACGGACCCGAGGTCGTCAACGAGCTGGTCCGCATCCGGAAACAGCTCAAGCGACCGAAGTCCTCGTACCTGCCCTTCGTCAAGTCAACGGCTGAGCTGTCATGATGTTGTGAGACACGCGTTCGTAGGAGAATGAGTGCATGTCCAAACGTCAGAAGTTCACCCCGGAGTTCCGTGCCGAAGCAGTCGAACTAGTGATCTCCTCCCAGAAGAGCTTGGTCGAGGTCGCAGCCTCTCTAGGCATCAACGAAGGGACCCTGGGCAACTGGGTCCGTGCTTACCGGTCCGAGCACCCAGAATCGGAAGTCGAGGAACGCGGTCCAGTGGAATGGGCCCAATACGAGAAGCTGCGCAAGGAACTGCTGGAGGTGAAACGGGAGAACGACTTTTTAAAAGATGTCAGCGCCTATTTCGCCTCGAACAGCAAGAAATAAGCGCAATCTTCACCTTCATCAAAGCCCATGCCGGCCAGTACCCGGTGAACTGGATGTGCCAGAAACTGCAGGCTTCCAGGGCGTCCTGTTACCGGTGGCTGAACCCTTGTGAGGAGCTGAGCGAGGCCAAAGCACTGCGCATGCGCCGCACCGAACTGGTCCATACCGAGTTCGAAGCATCCAACCAGGTTGCTGGGGCCGGCCAACTGGTGGACCTGCTCCGCAACAACCATGAAGAAGAGATCCCGAAGTCCACGGTGCTCTCGATCATGAAAGACCTGGGGATCCAAGCCAAGCGGATGAGCGCGTTCAAGACCACGACGGTGCGTGATCATCAGGCCCGGACGGCGCATATCAAGAACCATATGGTCGATAAGCTCGGCCGGCGGGACTTCCGCTCTTGCCGTCCTGGGGCGAAACTGGTTGGCGATATCACATACCTGCGCACCGGCGAAGGCTGGTTGTATTTGGCGACGGTCATCGATTTGTATTCGCGTCAGATCGTGGGCTGGTCAATGGGCGAGAACATGCAAACTCAGCTGGTCATTGACGCGATGGAGCTTGCCGCGTCGCGGGGCTTTATCCAGTCTGGCACCGTGTTCCATTCAGACCGGGGCACGCAGTACACCTCTGGCGCGTTCCAGGCACGGTGCGCTGAGCAAGGGGTGCGGCAGTCGATGGGGCGCACGGGGGGTGTGCTGGGACAACTCCGTCGCAGAGTCAACCTTCTCGACGATCAAGAACGAAATGTATCACCACCGGGCTTTCACCAGCAGAGTAGCAGCGCGTACCGCGGTGATGGAATACATCGAGGTTTGGTACAACCGGAAGCGACCGCATACAGCTAACGGAGGGCTCAGCCCTCAGGCAGTTCTGGACTCGTACCAGGAAAGAAATTCTTTAGCCTTGGCGGCTTGAGAATATTTAGAAAAGATCAAAGATCGTGTCTCAAGAACTTGACCAGCTCAGGCCAAGGCATCATGGCAGCTGGATGTCTTCGAATACCGGACCGGCGGCGGTAAGGTCAGCACTGTCTACCAGCTGATCGATGACGCAACCCGCTACGACGTTGGGTCGTGGGCGTACCAGCAGCACGAGAGACCCTTCTATGACCTTTATCAAGCCGTAATCACCTGCAACTGACGATAGATGCTCCGAGCTATATAGCGCTTAAGAATCCGTTTGATATCCTTCGAGCTCAAACCTTCAGCCGTACGTTTCTCGACATAGCGTTTCGTTGCCTCAGCATGTCCCACCCTCGTCCGCGCGACCACGTCCAACGCCTTGTTCAGTTGCCGGTCACCATGACGGTTCAGGCGGTGACGCTCATAGTTTCCCGACGAAGCTTGTAACGGAGCAACGCCAGCCAGAGCGGCAAACGCAGCTTCAGAATGAACGCGCCCATTGTGAGAATAGGCCATGAGAATCCATGCCGTGGTCACGGGCCCTAGCCCAACTTTTTCATGACGGTCCGGAAACCCACCTACGACTGGCGTAAGCCACGCACTGGTGGGTTTCCCCATTTGCGGGCACGACGAAGAGCGCCACCCGCTGGCGCATGCACCGGCCACCACCCACCGAAAACTGCATTGCCGTTGAAGGAATCAAGGACCGGACGCCAGCGGCTCAGGCTGCCAAGTGCCCGTCTCGCCACCTGCCAGCCAGCCTGCTGATCCGCTCCTGCAACAACAGCACCAGACCCGCTTCTGGTGCGTCCTGGTTGACCAGTATTCGCGGCCTTCGGCTGCCGGTCACCAGCTTCCCGGCCAGCGACCAGATACGATATCGCCACCGCTTCAAATCCCAACTGACGGCGGCATGCTCGGCCGGCAGCACCGCCAGCTGCAGCCATGTCACCAGGTTCAAAGCGAACATCGCCAGATTCGCCCAGGCCTGGTTCGCGCCGAACGCTTTCGGGGACAATCCATTGCGTTGTGGTATTTATCGGGACGGAAGAACAAAATCGTATGTAATGGGAACGCCAACAGCCTCCCCAAGAGTAGCCTGCAAAAATGGCAGAACTGTTCCTGGAAGTGCATGTGCGCTCGGATTCAGGGTCTCCCAACGGCAAGGCACCAGCGCATCACCGAATTCAGTAAGCCCTCCTTCTGAACCCAATCCGAAATACTCAGAAAGCAGTGGGAAATGCGGATATTCAGAGAAAGAAATCGGGTCGTCTTTGTGACTAAATAAGGTGAAAGTTGCACCGCTACTCCTATCGCTTGACATTCTTCTGATGTCAAAACGATCCGGATAGCGTTCAAGCATCTCTTCCGATGAGGAAAGCTCCGGAAAAGCGGAATTATACAGATTCTTAATGACCCATGGACGATGAATTCCCGCGATAGTTTGGCCGTTTACAGATATTGCGTGGGAGTTGGGGATTTGCATACCAATTGCTATAGCAGCTAGACCGCCCGCCGAATGTCCCATTAATATTGTTTTTGTGAAATTCATTACCTTTTCGATCTTACGTATTACTTCAGCAATATTACGCGATAAATCAAATAAGGAATCGCCGGCGTACCAACCGATACTAAGCTTCTCATTCTTGAGAAGAGTGGAATCAGAAAAAGATACAAAAGGTTCAGTACGAGATCGCAATGATCCTACAAACTGAAATTTTGGCAGATCGGCTATTTTGCGCATTTCTGCACCGTGAAATCCTACTAATAACCTATTTCCACTACCTGGAATGTAGACGAAGTCAATTGGTAAATCACAACTATGTTCTTGAATGATATATCTGCACGAAACATCAGGATCAACTACCAACTTGTTAATTGATCCAAACCTTCGAATAGGCATTTTCATCAGATCGTCATATTCAGCCGAAAAGCCTCTATAGATGAAATTCTTTAGTTCAACCATATATACCTGTATCAAACGCTGGACTTAGTACCATTTAATGTCCTCTAATCGCTCGTGACATTTCCGAGATTGACCCCACATCAACTAGATCGTAGGTAACTTCGGATGACCGAGAATTCCTCTCCGACAATGCGCCGACATCATAAGCAACCGTAGAAACACCGCTATCTAGAGCCTCTTGCACCCCATACCCGAACGATTCCCCAAGGCTCGTGCTCACATAGAACCCATTACGGGCCTTCACCATGGAGAACAAGCTCGCAATCCCGGGCTGAGGAACATTGACGAGCGTGTACACACGATTTTTCACTCCGAGCGAAGATGCGTAGCCCATAAATCTAGAGAATCGCTCAGGATCATCCTCCAGTCCAAGCAGTATAATTCCAACATAGTCTTCACCAAGGACTTTCAGCAGCCTTAAGAAGTCGTTCACGTTCTTGCCCTTATCAAGACGACCTATCCAGATAAGCGGTTTCTTTTCGTCAGACCCGAATTTATAGTCCAACCCTGCAATCGGTTCAGAATTGAATATGCTTACGTCAACGAGATTGGGAACTACCGAAAGCTTTCCTATTGCCTGGGAATCCACAAACTGGCTCACGATTGCCTTTAGATACTCACTCGGTACGTTAATGCTATCGACCTCTTGAACATCAAACGCTTTGCATTCGCTTTCAATGATGCTATCGGTAGAAGTATGAAATTCATAGGTGACTCGAATATCTGAATCGCTGAAAATTTTGACAACCTCAGGAATGGAGGTTATGCATACTTCATCGTATTCAGTAATGCTAATTAAGTATTCTAAATATTTAACAAGTCTATCTTTTCTTACAATGGTTATTTGAGCATTTTCTAAATCCTCGTAAAATGACACGCCACCTTTATCGTTATTGAATATAAAGTGATAAAGATTATTTTCATCCGACAATGCTCTGTTACGATAAACGGAGGCCATTCCCCCCATGCTACAATTCGGATAAACAACGAGAATTTTTTTCATTAGGATACCTCAGATTCGAATATATTAATCATTTGTTGAGCTCTTTCGCCCCAGCTCGAAGAATTCAAATACGCATCTAACTCTGCTATATCTTCTTCTGTCACTCTTTCGGATGAGGTTGCAACAATCGACTGTTTCATTTCTTCGGCCCCTCGATAGACCTTTGACCAAGGTGCGGAGCCGACGCCGCCCATTGGCGCGGAAACTACTTTTACTCCCAACGCCAAATACTCATAGAGTTTATTGGGGTCTACACCAAAAGTGAGAGGAGATAATTTGAATGGAATCAATCCTACTGCCCAGTTTTTTGACTCTTCCACAAAACTTGCGTGGTCCATTGGACCAAGATAGTTTACGTTGCTCGGGAGTCTATCAACCATATGGTTTGGCATACCGTGCCCAATTACCCTGAACTCGTATTCTTCGAGTTGTGTCGCTACGTCCAATAGAGTGGACCAGTCAAACCAAGAGTCAGTCAAATGCCCCAAATATCCCACGACTTTAGACCCATACTTTCGCCGCTGAGACTCAATGGTGCGGTGGGGCTTGCCATTTTCAAGTAGAAAGTCCGATACGGCGTTTGGTACGACTCTGACGTCATTGCGTCCTGCAATGATGGCCGCCTTTTCTGCCAAACGGGGACTAACTGTGGTTACGTGGTCCGCGCGCTCCAGCACGTACTGTTCGAGCTGATTATCGAACCATTTCGAATAACCGACCCGATTGAACTCTTCCATATCGTCTCGAATTTCATAGACTGTTGTCCATCCAGAAGAGTTCAAGAGATCAAGCGCGGAGACCGCTTCAAAGTTTGGAAACGAAGTACAAACAAATACGTCTTTAGAATTGTTTCTCTTACTAAGAAGATACTGAAGCTTGGGCCACAAGGAGCGACATACGATCCATGCTTTATCACTGTGTCGTTCTATGCCACCAGGCACCTTGCTAAATGGCAAGAAAATTACGTAAATACCTAGTTTGGTGAATTCTGCTGCCAAACGATTAGGTCGCAGTGACAATGTGGCATGGCCCAACGGTGGAGCAGTTGTATGAAGTACAACTAATCTATCATCGGACGGGATCAAGCCAAGGATACTATTCAAATTAGTTTCGTCGATAAGATCGTCATTCAACGGTTCAGTAAAACCCTCAACTGTCCATTCTCTGGAAAGGAGAAAGTCTCCTTTTTTCTTCCATGAACGTATCTGAATTTCGACAGATGATGCATACTGAGGTACAGAAAAGTTATAAACTGATTTTGAAGGTTCAAGATACTGGTATGGACCGAGTTGGGAATTAATCGCGTACTCTGGCACTCCCGGCACTTGATGGCCTTGCGAATCGCTCCAGGCTGCCGTGATGATAGCGCTGGATTCGGATCCAGTTGGTGAGTACGAGTTGACATTTATGTGGACAGAATTCGAGTCATCGATGCTGTCGAGAACACGGGACGAAAATCCTAGCGTGTTCACATCGTCATAGAACAACTGGTCAAACCAGACTAGATCAATTTCTGAGATTGTGTATATCCCCTTGCCTGAAATCCTGAAAAACAAAGTGCATGAATCTGTATGATCGGGAATTTCATTCCAAAGGCTATTATTCTCAGCGAAGTAGAGGTGTTTCTCGTGGGTTGATCCAGCACGTTTTACGTACGTGGCAACCCCTCCCTCTATTCTTCGGCTCGATACGGTACTTTGTTCAACTTCGCATTCGTAAGTCAGGCTCAGCCACCCCGCACCACCAATATCAATGCTCGACCGCACCGGCGCCTCCGTGAAGTTTGCCTCATCACGACGATGTACAAGATAACAAGGTTTGTCATCTTGTACGTCGACGACGACGCGATAAAATTCGTCGGAAATCTCTACAGATACACTGTTATTCTTTCCTGAAATATGCCAGTCTTTTGAAAATATCATCCTAATTCCCTTACATGTAGTTCATCGATGGGCGCATCATGCGCCATTGGAACGGTTGTTTTGCGACCAATTGAGTCCAAGTTCCATTTGGAAACCTGCAGTAAAAGTTTCAATCTGTTCAAAATACGGCCCGCCAGGTGTGAAGGTTACTTCGCCGCAAATAGGTCCCAGGCCCGACATGTAGAAATCTACTCTTAAGAATTCCGTTCCGATAAGAGTTGCTACTTTTGATGCGAGTATTTTCATGTCGGCTAACCCTGTTGGTGAAGCGAAAGTCGTCCTTCGGGCCAAAGTGCTATTAACGTCGACTTGATCCTTGCTTAGTGGTACGAAGTTTGCATCGCACCACGATACGGCGTTTGGTGTCTCATTCCGATCGATACACTGGATTATCTCAACTTCTCCGTTGAACACATATAACTTGAAATCTCTGGGTATCGTATATTTTCCTCTATCGTGTATTTTTACCTGAACCATCAGCTGGTTATTTTCTTGAGGATATTTCTCAAACAGGTCTTTGTAAAAATCAATAAGATTTTTTGCCGAATAAATTTCATTATTAGCAAGGTTGAGGAAACCTTTTGGATGTCTTTTTAATACAAGAACTCCCCTACTTGAACTCGATTCAACAGGCTTCAAAACGATCTGATCATTCTTTGGTAGTTTATTCAAATCGTTCAAGTCTGAAAGTACAGCTAACAGTTCAGGTGTGGGAATAGAATTTTCGCGGCAGAATCTATCGAAATGGATCTTGTTCTCAAGTTGTGTGTCGTAGCTTCTGTCGTTCCCAGCGATTCGTTCCGACATAAGGTCAAACCAAGAGTTTCTTCCTGGAATCCGCGAAGTCGACCGTGCCGCTGGAGGCAATTTACTTGCCCAAGCAATAGATTTATCCAAGTGTTCGATGAAATTAGTCATCAAAGGCGGGTTATGTCTCGTGCCTTCCCGGGTGATCGCCGTTCTGTAAGTACCTTTCCTCTGATATGTTTGGAGGACTTTGACGAATGGCAGATAATGATCATGGAAATGAAATTCCTCTTCGTTCTGCACTATATAAACAAAGTTCTCGACCCGTTGTTTGTATCGCTCGACAGGTGCATATCTCGAATCGAAACCTGTTTCCCAGTCAATTTCCCCAAGTTGGCGTTCTTCGGCATTCATCTCCTCCCACAGGTCCGGCCGCGAAACCCTGATGAAGTTTTTTCTCGCGGCAGGGCTTTCACCGTCAACTAAATATTTTGATATGTCTGTCTGAGCGTTAAATGCCAGTGCAACACAATTAGGAATAAACGAAGCAACTTGTAAAGCAGTGAATCCCCCACCAGAAGATCCGCAAAGTATCAAGTTTCGAATATTAAGTTGCTCTACAACTTTTACGATCCATTTTGCAATAAGTCGCTGAACGTCGACTTGTTGCCAACCTACATACCAAGACAAGCTGAGGTTCTTATCCAAGAACAAAGTCGGATCAGCTATGAACATTGAACTATGGTCTCGTTCTTTTAGGCTCTTTAGTCTTTCAAACCTTGGAAGTCGCGTGGAGGTTCGATCGACTGCGCCATGAAAGCTTACGACTAGCGTATCGGAGGACTTATTAATCAAGAGCGCATGGAGCTCAGCCATATTCCATTCGTAGACGTACCGAGATACTGTTTCATGGGGGTCGATATCCAACTTAGTTGGGTTATAGACTTTACGAATATTTACATTCGAGGCGTCCTGATTTATCTGCTCGGCTTTCAAGATTTTCCGTTCAATGTGCAATATAGATTGTAAAATAGGTATAGGGTAAAGCTCAGCGCCTTACCCTATACTATAGTTGAGATTTAACGAATCTAACGAAGGTTTATTTCCCTCGCCACACTTGCACCGATGGCAGCACCAACGACATCCAGAACGCCCTGCGGCAACGCCGAATCAATATTGATGACCGCCAAGGCTTCCGACCTCTTTTCATCGCGCGATACCTGCATACCTGCAATGTTGACGCCCTGCTCCCCCAGCACGTTGCCCAGCGAGCCAACGACACCTGGACGATCCGCGTAGCGAACGACAATCATGTGATCCGAAATAGGGATTTCGATTTCGTGGCCGTTGATGCCTACGAGCTTCTCGATCTGCTTAGGCCCGGTCAAGGTGCCCGCCACAGCAAGCTGGGTGCCCTCGTTGGTGGACCCCTTGATGGTAAGCTGGTTGCGGTATTCAGGCGAATCAGGGGTGGTGATCAGACGGGTAGCAACACCGCGCTGCTCAGCCAAGACCGGGGCATTCACGTAGGAGACCTGATCCGAAACAACGTCCATGAAGACGCCCTTGAGTGCCGAGAGCTCCAGTGCCTTGACATCCAGTGAAGCGATCTCGCCGGCAACTTCAACGTCAATGCTGGTCAGCGAGCCGGAAGTCAAGGCGTTGAAGATACGGCCCAGCTTCTCAATCAGCGGGATGCCAGGGCGCACGTTCTCATCGATGACGCCGCCGGCAACGTTCACAGCATCCGGGACCAATTCGCCGGCCAGTGCCAGGCGAACCGACTTGGCAACCGAGACACCGGCCTTTTCCTGTGCTTCATCTGTTGAAGCGCCAAGGTGCGGGGTGACGGTGACGTTCTCGAATTCAAAGAATGGAAGATCGGTGCTTGGCTCCTTGACGAACACGTCAATGCCGGCGCCTGCAATTTCTTCATTCTTCAATGCTTCGTAAAGCGCATCCTGATCCACCAGACCGCCACGGGCCACGTTGACCACGTATGCGGACTTCTTCATCTTGGTGAAGGCATCCTTGCCCAGCATGCCCAGGGTTTCCGGTGTCTTTGGCATATGGATGGTGATGAAGTCGGCCTCAGCCAGCAGCTCGTCCAAGGTCAGCAAGGTGACACCCAGCTGTGCTGCACGGGCAGGAGTGACGTATGGGTCGTAGGCAACGATCTCCATGCCGAAGCCCTGCAGTCGGGCAGCAACCAGTGCACCGATGCGGCCCAGTCCGATAATGCCGGCCTTCTTCTCGAAGAGTTCAACGCCGGTGTAGGCGCTGCGCTTCCATTCGCCGTTCTTCAGCGATGCGTTGGCAGCAGGAATGCGGCGTGCCAGGGACACGATGTGGCCCACGGTCAATTCAGCCGCGGAGATGATGTTGGAGGTTGGAGCGTTGACCACCATGACGCCAGCCTGGGTGGCTGCCTTGATGTCTACGTTATCCAGGCCCACGCCGGCACGGGCGATAACCTTCAAGTTCTTTGCTGCGGCGATAGCTTCGGCATCCACCTGGGTTGCGGAGCGAACGAGGATTGCATCTACCTCGGCAATGGCTTCGAGCAGCTGGGAGCGGTCAGCTCCGTCGGTCTGACGAATTTCAAAGTCGGGGCCGAGAGCAGCAACGGTTGCTGGGGAGAGTTGTTCGGCCAGAAGTACGATTGGCTTGTTGTCAGACACGGGTGTGGCACCTTTGCGATTTCTTGGGCTGATGCTTGCTTGGAGGCAGCTGTTTTCCACTGCCTACATTTCCAGAGTAGCGCTATGCATCCCCCGTTTTCCCTCGAATTCATGCATGTTACGCAGGGAAAAACCGACTTTGTGAAAACTTTCACTTATTGGATAGGATGTATCGAATGCCGGTGCGAAACATTACGTTTCCGCTCAGGATGCCATCTCTCATCCCTGTGTTTCCGGATCCACACCAACTTCGCCGCATTGCTGGCGGATTTTTTGCGGTCCCCCTACTTTTACTTGGATACAAGATCTGAGACTGACTGCTCCTATCGGATATCAGTTTCGAATGGGAAGATCACTTCATGGGGGCAAAGGCATCGAACCGAACGATCGTGGTAGCGCATCCAGGTTCCGAAATGTATGGATCCGACAGAATGCTGCTGGAGGACGTCAAAGGCTTGTTGCGGGGAAGTTGGAGGGTCACCGTCGGACTTCCTGCCGAGGGTCTGCTGGCGTCGGCCTTGCGTGAGCAGGGCGCCAAGGTAGTGGTCTGCAATACGCCGGTGCTGCGCAAGTCAATCTTCACCCCGCGCGGGGCCGTGGGGTTTGCCAAAGACACTTTCCAAGGCGTGCGCCAAATGCATGCATTGCTCAAGAGCACCAAGCCATCCGCTGTCCTGGTGAACACCACCATCATCCCCTTATGGGTCGCCTATGCCCGCCTGTCGGGGCACAAGGTTGCCCTGCACGTGCACGAGTCCGAATCCCATTCCCCCAAACCGATGCGCTTGGGCTTGTCCCTGCCCGGGACCTTCGCTCACAGGATCATCGCCAACAGCCGCTTCACCAATGCCGCGTACCTCCAGCACGTGCCTTGGGCGCAGAAGAACAGCCAAGTCATCTACAACGGCATCGCAGGACCCCCGCATCCAGCGCCGGCCCGGCAGAAACTTAACGGCCCCTTGCGATTGCTCTACGTCGGACGGCTCTCTGAGCGAAAAGGGTTGCTGGTGCTGCTCGATGCCGTCACGATACTGCAACATCAAGGCGTGGACGTGTCGTTGAGCCTGGTCGGGGCCGTATTCGAAGGCTACGAAGCCTTCGAACAGGCGCTCAAAGATCGCGTCAAGGCTCTGCCGCGACCCGAACTTGTGGAGTTCCTGGGATTCCAATCCGATGTTTGGCCCCATTATGAATCCGCGGACATCGCTGTGGTCCCCGCGCAGCTCGAAGAATCCTTCGGGAACACCGCGGTGGAAGCCATACTCGCCGAACGTCCGGTCATTGCCTCGCGCATCGGCGGCTTGCAGGAAGCCGTGGAACCGTATTCCAGCGCGGTACTCGTTGAACCAGGAAATCCCCAACAGCTGGCGGCGGCCATCGAGACGATTCGCAGCGGGTGGGAGCAGTTCAGAGTTTCGGCGAAGCAGTCGGCGCTGAAGGCGCGAGAATTCCACGACCCCGAGCTCTTCGGACAGCGCATGGATTCTGCCTTGAAATCGCTTCTTGCCTCCGGATAATCTTCAGCTCCATGCTCTGCCCCGGTTACGCCGATGCTTCCAGCTCCAGCGACACCTTTCGGAAGTCCACCCCATGCCCGGCCGGAATCAGGTTCATCAGGTTCAGGTAGCCAGGTGCAACAGATTCGCCCAGTTCCGCGGCCAATGCCTCGCCACCGCATTCGGCCAGGATCCGCCCATCCGCCATCACCAGCTCGATCTGCACCCATTCACCCCCAGAAGGCGCATTCCACATTGCCCTTCCCAGCTTGTGCGGAGTTTTGCCGCCTGCTCGCCAAAGCGATACTTCGCCTTGGCTTTCGAGCTGGAGGTGGAATCCGTCTGCCTGCGATTCCTCGAATGCCCGGTAGGGCTCATCCGTTGGCAATCCGAAGGCCAGTCCGGCAATCTGGTTCCCGCTTCCCCGCTGCGGCCAGCGGATCTGGGCCGTCAAACGCCAATTCCCGGCCCCAGCCAAGGCCATTGATCCCAGGGCATAGGATGCCTTGCGGGAGTCGCCAAGCGTGAGAATGCCTTCTGCGGCAGAGATCTGCGGCTGCGCTTTCCAGGTGATCGCATCGGGCAGATCACCCGCGGCCCGCAGGCCGCTGGTGAAGCCGTCTGCAACCGTCGGCACGGCTTGCGGTGAAGAAGTTACGTAGGGCAAGTTCGAGCACATCATCCCCCGCACGCCCTGCCGTGCCAGCCAGTCCCTCTGGCTTCTGCGGTGCACTTCCCAGCAGATCACTGGAAGCCCCGTGTCCACTGCGCGTTCAATGGTGCCCGGGTCAGCCGAATCGTGGATTCCTAGTGCATCGAACCCACCAGCAAGCTGTTCAATGCCGCCAAAATTCTCCGGGGCGAAGTAGCCCCAAGTCTTCATCCCGGCGGCCGATGCCAATTCGGCTCCGGTACCGGTTGCCGGCTGCTTCCACACCGTCGATTCGATAGGAACCGGGGAAGCGGCAATCATCTCGATCAGCTCGGCGGCGTGCTGTCCGCTCTTGTCCTCGATAAAGAGGACCGCCTGGTCCGCCAGTGCTTCCAGAACGGTTTCCAGGCGTACCAAGGGCTCCAACGCAGCATTCGGTCCAAGCCATTGGCGAGCATTGTTGCGCAGTGCTTGGAGCTCGTCCCACGCGGTTTCGCTGATCAGCCGCGGGACTCCGCACAGGCGCTCCAGGCTGGCGTCATGGTGGCAAATGAATTGGCCGTCCTTGCTCCGGTGCACCGAGATCTCGATGGCTTGGGCGCCATGGGCCAGGGCTTGCCGGTAGGCGTGCAGCGTATGCTCGGTCCAGTTATCCCCCGACCCGCGATGGGCAATGTAGAAGAGATCTTGCCCGAGCAGGTCTGCCGCGCTGACTGCCTTGGGCGAGGCGCGCTTTGCCACCAATTCCCCTGAGCACCCGGCCAGCAGCAATGCGCCGGCAGCCAAGCCCAGGAACGTGCGGCGGCTGACCGCGAGCGGCCCTGCAGTTCCGGTTTCCATGATGCCCCCTCGGCAGCCCAGGCCCGCCAAAGCCTGGGCTCTGGCGGGTCTGGCATTGTGCGGATCCTAGCTAACCGATCACGGACAGGTTGTCGAAGGACGCGGTCACCGGTGCATTGGATGTCGAGCCGGAGAGGTACAGGCGCAGGCCTATGCCTCCTGGAACTTGCAGCGCACTGGTCGAGTCGCTGGCGTTGAGCTGCCAGTCGGCTGGCTCGCTGTCTGCGGCAGCCCAGATCTTTGCCGCCAGCTGCGTCGGGTTGGTTCCTGTCACCGACAGCTTCAAGTGGACCGCCTGGCCAGCCTGGTAGCCGAAGGAGGACTGGTACTGCGTGGCCAGAACACTCTCCGCACCGCCCACGGCACGAATCAGCTGGATCTGGATGCCGCCCGAGGAAGTGAACTGGCTTTTGAGGTAGTACTGGTTCGCATTGCCCAGATACCTCGACGAGAAGGACACATAGGTTCCATTGCCGGTCGGCTGTTTATCCAGCTGCACCTGGACAGCGGCTTGCGTGGTGGTGCTGTCGACCACCGGCAGGTAGATCGCCGGCCCTGAACCGGGATTCAGGCCCAGAAGCTGGCCGACTCCCCCAGCGACGTTGGCTGTCGCCGCGGATCCGGTCCGCGTCCACGTGCCACCGGTATCGGCAGCGCCCCAATTGCCGGTGACATTGCGGCTAAAGGCGTCAACTGCCACCGGCCTTGGCGGTAGCGAGACCTTCACCGTTTCGGTGTGGCTATCCACCAAGCCGTCCGGATCACTGGCTTCCAGGGTTATCGTGTACTCATCTGGTTCGCTGTAGCTGAACGATTCAATGGCTGAGCCCTCCACCCAGTCGCTGCCGTTGCCGAAGGACCAGCGGTAGCTGAGCTCATCATTATCGGGATCAGAACTCTGCGAGGCATCAACGGTAACCTTCAGCCCGTCCACTTCAGTAATTTCGAAGGCCGCTTCCGGAGGCTGGTTGGGTTCGGGCGGCGGCAGAATGGTGACCTGCTTCGTGGCCGTATCCGTCCCGTTGGCATCATCGGTGACCGTCAGCTTCACCTGATAGGTCCCGGGTTCTGCGTAGCTATGCCCGGCGGTGATGCCTTCGGCGCTGTTTCCATCTCCGAAATCCCATCCATAGCTGGCGATGGTGCCGTCGGGATCCGTGGACTCCGATGCATCCACGGAGAGCTGCTGGCCCTGGATCTCATGGGTGAATTCAGCCGTCGGACTGGCATTGGCAGGTCGTCCGATTCCAGCCTGGTAATGGTTCGCCACCGCGGCCGGGCTCAGCTGCTTGCCGTAGACCGCGACTTCGTCGACCCGTCCGGCGAAACCGCCAGTTGGCGCCGAGCTCCATCCGCTGACACGGTCATTGCCCACTCGCCAGAAGCCGTCGAGTTCCAATGCGGATTTGGTGCTTGCACGCGAGGCTACTTGCTGCCCGTCCACGTACAGGCGCATGCCATCTTCTCCCAGGCTTGAGACCACATGATGCCACCTGTTGTCGTTGTAGATCCCGGAAGAGGTGATCACCCGGCGAGCGCCGCGTTCGGTCACGCCGAAGGACAACCGTCCCAGGGAATTCACATAGGTCAACCGGTCATGGTCGGTCGAGTCCGCATTCTGTCCATTGCCATAGCCGATGAGCCGGCCACGCTGCAGGGGCGAGGCCTTGAACCACAATTCGGTCGTGAACTCCTGCGGACGCTGCCAGCGAACCATGTCCTGCGCCCCGCTGCCGCCCAGGGACAGGCTGCGGCCATTTCCCCCGGCAATAGCTGATGAGGAATCGACTCCTGCATTTCCTGCGAGCTGCAGGTCTTCGCTTCCGGCGGCGTCAAGGGCAGTGGAGTTGTCAGCTGCTCCGAATGGCCAGTAGGCCTTGGGCTTGTCAGCTTTGATGACCTTTTCGTATGCGGTGGAGGCAACGGTGTCCTGCGCCACCGTGATGCTTTCGGTGGTGCTGCGTGCCTCCTTCCCCGTCGGGTCCACGGCGAAGATCCGGTAGCTGTGCGTGCTTCCCGGCTCCACGTCCTTGTCCACGAAGGACATGCCTTGGCGCATCCAGAAGGTCGAGTCGGCTTGGACCGTGTGGATGGGCGCGTTATTCGCTCCGTCCCGGATCACCTTGTAGGCCAGGGTCCCGTTGTCCATGTCCGAGGCTGCCTGCCAGCGGATGCGCACTTCGCCTGCAGTGGTGGAGCTCAGGGTCGGAACGAAGTCCTCGCCGCTTGGCAGCGGGCCCCTGTCATTGGGCGCCAGGCTGCGGATGGCGAAGCGGACCAGCCCCTGCTGGTTCTTGTAGTTCACCCGCTGGAATTCCCCACCATAGACAATGAATTCGTCATTGCCTGTGACACTCCATGGGCCTTGGCTCTGCCCGGTATAGGTGCCGGTGCTCAACGCCGGGAACCAGGTCTGCAGCCGCGGATGCGGCAGTCCTTCGAAGTTGGTATATCCGTGGATTTCACGGTCAATTGTCCCTGCCGTTTCCTTGCTGAAGGCCATGGCGCGGTTGTACTGCCAGTTGGGTTCCTGGGCGAATCCGCCGATGTTTCCGCAATAGTGCGGATGCCCGGCAAGGTAGAGCAGGTCTCCGGTGGCGTGCACGGAGTAAGTATCCCCGTGGCAGTCCTCTACCCAGCGTGTTTCGAGGTCTGCCCATTTGATGGCCACCACGCCTTCCAGGGTGGTCGCTCGACCGAACGTGTAGCCGCTGGCGTAGAAAGTGTCCTGGTCTGTGGCAATGGACGTGATGGAACCAGTCTCCCCGCCATTGCGGACATGCGAGGCTGCCGGATATGGGTACTTCCCGCTGGTCTCGGTGCTCACGACGGCCAGGCCGTTGGCGAAGTCGCTGGTCGAGTTCACCTGCGTGAATTTGCCGCCCAAGGCCAGCTTTGTCCCATCGGGCGACAGCGACATGGACTCGACGTGCCCTCCTGCGACCACGGGCCTGAACGACAGGAGGGCCGCGTCGCTGGCACGCAACGCAGCCGCTTGCTCGCGCCAGGCTTCGCCAATGCGGAAGAACGAACCGCCCAGGTACACCGTGGTGTTCGTGGCGACAATGCTGCGCACGGAATTGGAAGGCTGCGGGTCGAATTCCTCGATGCGTTCTCCGGTTACCGGGTCCAGTGCCGCAATGCGCGAGGCGCTTTGCCCGTCCAAGGTGGTGAAGTCGCCGCCAGCGTAGAGCCGGCTGCCGTCCGGCGAGGCAGCAAGAGTGAGTATCTGGGCATTGAATTCCGGAGTGAAGCTGTTGAGCAGTTCTCCGGTTCGAATGTCGTAGGCGAGGATGTTCTTGCGTGTTGCGGTTTGCGTCCCGGCCGCCGCACCTGCAGGACGTGCGGTAGCGAAGCTTCCTCCCGCATATACCGTGTTGCCAATGACCACTTGGCTCCAGACCACGCCATCGATCTGGACGGTCGGGAGGGCATCGGCGGTGACGGTCGCAGGGGTGAGCGGGTCTGACGGATCCGCGGGCACACTATCTGCAAGTGCCTGCGGCGGCGTGGCTAATGCGGCGGCCGCGATCAGCGCGGTTGCAGCAATCATGGTCATGGCCCATCGGGCGATGGCCGGGGCGGATCTGCGGATCATGGCGATACCTCACCTGCGAGCTGTTGGATTTTCTTAGTTGCGCCGGTTTCGAATTCTAGGGTCACGTCAGACTCGGATTCTGTTTGGGCGCTGAAGAGATAGGTGGCAGTAGCCTGCTTGCCTGCCGCCAGTTGTGCGGGAAGTACGGTGCTGCGTGTGTCGGTGAGCACGGCCGCCGGTTCCCTGCCGTCGCCGTAGAACAAGCGCACTTGGGCCTTGCCCAAGTCCAGCGTGGTGACTCCGTCGTTGGATAACTCGATTTCAACCAGTGTCGCGGCCCCTGCGATTTGCCCGATGCCTTCTGCTTCGGACTGGGTTTGCTCGATGCGCTTGATCCGCATCTGCGCATGCGGGCCCGCCTGGACTTCTTCAGCAAGGTCCACTGCCTTGGCTGTGGCAGGCGGCTTGCCAGCCGCTTGGGCGTCCGGCGCCACTTTCTGCGCGTCCTTGTCCTTTTTCCATGTGGACTTCTCTGCTTTCTCGGCAGGAGCAGCTGAATCCTCGGATTTTTCAGCGGCTTTGCCCGCCTTGGTGGCGGGCGCCGCCAAGGCTGATTCGTGCAGCTGCTGATCGATAGTCGCCAATGTAGTTTCGGCTGGTTCCCCAGGCATGGCCGCTTGCGGCGAAGCCTGGGGTTCTACCGTGCAGGACACCAGGGCGATTCCCAGCAAGAGCAGCATCGGAACGATGCGCATCTTGGCTGGGACATGGCCGAAGGCCGGAGGTTCTGTTGCTTGTGCGCGTTGCATGATCTGTCTGGTTCTGCGCTCAGGCCCGCTGGACCTGCATAGATGGCGAACTTAGTTGCCCTAAGGCCACTCTGAGCTTGGTGCTGGAAGTATGCACGGTGTAGGGGAAGTACTCGACTCTCACCCCGACGGTTGCAAAGAGCTCTTCTAGTCCTTTTCCTTCGCGGGTGCCCTTCCAGTCATCTCCCTTGAAGAACACATCGAATCTGACATCCTCCCACGTCAGTAATCGGTTCGGATGAAAATCGAGAACCGCCTCATCCACGAAGCCTATCGAGGAGACGATATCCAGTCGTTCGCTTTCGGGTATCACCGGCCGTTTCCCCTTGGTTTGGAGCAGCCTTTCATCACTGACCACACCGGCAATCAGGTAGTCGCATCTGGACTTGGCTTGCCTGAGAATATTCAGGTGCCCGACGTGGAACAGGTCGAAAGCACCTGCGGCGTACCCAGTGATCATTATTTTCCCCAATTTCTCATGAACCAGTTGCTGATTCGATTCCCCATAGCATCCGGGCCATCCCCATGGCCTGGACGCTTTACTGTTTCCCAGAACTCTCGTGCCAGCCTCAGGCGCGGCGTCGGCCAGTTTCCGCAGACGGTACTGCGTCGAATTCCACCGAAGGCTCTCCGGCACCGGCCAAATCCAAGCACAGCTTTTCGTAGGCCTGGGCAACATCGTCCCAGTCATAGTCCATAGCGCGCTTTCGTGCGAGCTGGGCGCGTTGGCGAACGGCATCGTCTTTTGATTCGGTGCGGTCGAAGAGCCTGGACGCGGATTGCGGGTCATCGAAGTATTCGCCGGCTGCCTGGGCCACTTCGCGGTTGAAGTTCACGTCATAGGCGTTGATCGCCGTACCGGCACCCAACGCCCTGAGCAATGATGGGTTGGTACCGCCGACCGAATGGCCATGCCAGTAGGCAAGTGCATGGGCATAGAGCTCATCTAGCAGCTGCTGGTCCCATACCCCGCCGAGGAAGCGGACTTGTTCCGTGGCCGCGGCATGAACCTGCTGAGTGTATTGCTCGGCATAGGGCGCCGAACCGACGACCACCAGCGGGAGCCTGGCCTGCGACTGGCTGTAGCCACGGACAATCATCTCCACGTGGTTCTCCGGCTCGAAGCGGGCCACTACCAGATGGAACTTTCCGGATTCCAAGCCGAGCTCAGCCAATTTCACTGCAGCAGCCTCGGGAATTTGCGGTGCCCCATAGGTGATGAGCCTCGTTGCCCGCGAGAATTTCGCCGCGTAGTAGTTGGCGATACCCAGGGAATCGGCAATCAATTCCCTGCTCCACCAGACGCAGAGGCGCTCGCATAGCCGGTAGTACTTCTGGCCAATAGGTCCCCACTTGGCCCGTTTCCATTCCAGCCCATCCACGTGCGTGGCGACGGGAATCCTTCCCAAACGCAGCAGCGGGAGCAGCGGGGCATTGGCCGCGTTGAAGACAATCGCCGCATCGGGCCGGTTGAAGAGGGCATGGATCACGGACAGTGCAGTATGGCTCAGCGTCTCGAGGCTCCTTCGCCTCATGGCAGGCAAATGCACCAGCTTCATGCCCTGGTATTCGCTCATGCGCTCGTCTTTGGCAGTGCCACGGCAATATACGGTCACCTCGTGCCCTTGATCGGCCAGGCGGCGCCCTACCTCTTCAATAGCGGTCTCGAAACCGCCATAGCGTGCAGGTACTCCCCTGGTGCCGATCAAGGCGATGCGCAGCTTGGCGCGCGAGTCATGGTGCTCGGTGCGTTGCATTCTGTTCCCCCAAATTTAAACAGCAGAATCAACGTTCGCTTGCTTGCCGCACCAGCGTCGATCCCCAAAATCAACGGCGAGTTCCGGAACATGCCGCAAGCATGCGTTTCTCATCTACCGAGCATATGTGTCGTGCCGTTGCGGCACACGAGTGCACCCGTACTTGCGTTACCCGCGAATTACTTGCTCGGGGGTACTTGGAATACTCACTGGCCACTGGGGAAGTTTCCTCGTCAACCTCGAAGTCCAGGGATCGAGAGAGAAACATCACGATTGAATAACGGTTCATTCCATGCCACCATTTACAGCAGGGCCCGCGTGACCCTTAAACCATCGTCTATATTGAATGAGCAGGGCCTGTTTTGCTGGGGAGCACGGGTTAAGCTCCGAGGATCCTTTGCAGAACCTTTCCCCCAAGAACCTCTTGCCCCTAGGTCCGGATACATCTGGCCAATCTTCCCAGCGGCCGCGCCTGATCGCGGTATTGGCCTTAGCCGCCGCGTGCGGCATCGTCGCCACCTCCTTGAACCCGGTGCCCGTGGCCGCTTCGACCACATTGGTCGCCGATGCCATGAACCGCACAGTTGGCTCCGGCTGGGGCTCTGCTTCAAGTGGAATCCCCTACCTAGCCAACAGTCCAAGCAGTTTCGCCGTAGATGGTTCCCAGGGTGAAATTACATTGGTCCCCGGCAAGCTCAGCCATGCCACCGCCGCCATCAACGCTGCCGACATGCAGGCCGGCGTCGATATTTCCTTCGACTCGCTGCCCAGCACGGGTTCGTCCTATGCGCACCTAGGTGCCCGAAGTACCGCAGCTGGCCAATACACCGCTTCGCTTCGGCTGCAAAGCACTGGCAATCTGTCCCTGGAAATTTCACGGACCGTCAGCGGTAAGAAGATCGTGCTCGATTCTCGGCAGATCAGCGCAGCGGCCCGCCCGGGGACTGCGTACCATGTTGACTTCGCCGTCACCGGAAGCGGCACCGCGTCGCTCAAGGCCCGAGCCTTCGCAGCTGGCAGCGGAACCCCCGAATGGCAGCTGGAATCGGAAGATGCATCCACAGCGCTGGCCTCGGCCAAAGGCAGCTTGCGCATAGGCGGTTACCTTTCGGCCAGCGCCGCCGGCAACTCCGGTCTGCACGTTGATAATCTGGTGGCGCGTTCAGCTACCGAACCGGCGATGCAGGCCCCGGAACCGGCACCTGCCCCATCGCCTTCCCCAACTCCCGAACCTGCACCTGAGGCCGAAGGAACCGTTCCCCACTCCGCAGAGGTCAGCGTTGGCGAGCAGGCACCGCAGGCGGGAACCCTGGGCGCCATCCCTTCAACAGCACTTTATGTTTCGGCATCCGGAAATGATGCCTCCGGCGGTACCGCCTCAGCGCCACTGCGCACCCTGTCCAAGGCCATTTCCAAAGCCTCCAGCGGACAGACCATCGTGGTGCGTGGTGGCAGCTACCATGAGTCGGTAGTGATCCCCGCAGGCAAGAGCCTCAAGCTGCGCGAATACCCGGGAGAGACCGTCTGGCTCGATGGTTCCAAGGCAATCACGGGCTTCTCCGCCGCGAGCAATGGATGGGTGAAATCCGGCTGGGACTACGATTTCGATACCAGCCCGACCTACACCCGGGGAGCCACAGACAATATGGCTGAAGCATGGGGCTTCATCAATTCCAGCTATCCCATGGCAGCCCATCCCGACCAGGTATGGATCAACGGGACCAAGCAGACCCAGGTATCCTCAGTTGCCAAGCTCAAACCGGGTGCCTTCTATGTGGACCGCGCCAATAACAAGCTGCACCTCGGTACCGACCCAACCGGAAAGTCCGTGCGCGCTTCTACGCTGGTCAAGGCCCTGAGCATCCGCAGCGACAATTCCAGCGTTTCGGGTATCAATGTGCGCAAGTTCGCTCCTTCGGTGCCCGACATGGGTGCGGTCACCGCGGAGAAGCCGGGCATCACTGTGCAGAACCTGACCATCGAGGATACGGCAACCACGGGTTTGAACGTCAGCGCTGTGAAGAACACCGTGAGCAACGTGAAGATCCAGCGCAGCGGCATGCTGGGCATGAACGCCGTGTACGCTGACGGACTGGTCGTCAACAAACTGGCCTCCACAGGCAATAACCACGAGCGGTTCAACACTTCGCCTGTCTCCGGCGGGCTGAAGATCGGACGCACCCGGGGCGTGACGGTGAAGGATTCCAAGCTCAACAGCAACGACGGTCCGGGACTATGGCTGGATGAATCCGTCTACGATTCCAAGATCCTGAATAATGACCTGGTCTCCAATACCGGGCACGGACTGTCGCTGGAGATCTCCGCAAAAGCAGTGGTGGCCAACAACCGCATCACCAAGAATTCCGGATTCGCCTTCAAACTGAACAACACCAGCGATGTGAAGATCTGGAACAACACCATCAGCGGCAAGAACCGGGTGCTGAACATCGTGCAGGATGCGCGCCGCGCAGCGAACAAGTCCGACCCCGGGCACGATCCGCGCCAGCCATTCCCTGACACCACCATGACCTGGATCAATAAGAACATTGTCGCGAAGAACAACGTGTTCTCCAATACCGGCGGTGGCAACGCAATTCTTGCCGTCGAGGACTATTCGGGCAGCTACACGGCGGAACAGATGAAGATCTCCCTGGCGTCCAATGCCTATCACCGCGTCAACTCCACGAATCCGAAGTGGTCCTCCGTCTGGTCCAAAGGCGCTGGAAACCCCGCGGTGTTCACCACCTTGCCGGCCTTCGCCAAGTCCACCGGACAAGAGCTGAATTCCTTTGAACTCACCTCCAGCACGGTGCTGAGCAGTACCAATAATCCGACTACCAGCGTTACGGGCAAGAACAGCCAGGCTACCGCATTGCCTAGCGATATTGCCTCCCTGATAGGACAGGCCCCCGCTTCCAAGCGCATCGGCAGCTACCCGCGCTAGGCTCCGGGCCACCCCGGCAGTACAAGCAACGGATCCCGGATCGGCAGTGTGCCCAGCCGGGATCCGGTGCATTCGGGTTCAGTTGCCCATCGCCACCGGCGGATCCGGCGGCTCCGGCGGCTGCTTGCGCTGCAGTGGTGCAGCGTGTTCCCAGTCCAAGGCCGCTCGGCTGCTGGCCGGTTCCAGCATCAGGGCGAACACCAGGAAAATCAGGAATAGCGCACCGGCATCTACCAGCCCGTTTTCCATCACGCTGCGGATGATCACGAATGCCAGCAGCGGGAACAGCAAGCTGCGCAGCCTGCTTGAACGCAATGCGGCGAAAACCGTCAGCAGAACCCAGAAAGCCACAAGCAGCGTTCCGATGATTCCAGTTTGCGCCAGCAAGGAAATCCACGAAGAATCGAAGACCTGCTCGTCCCAGTACTGCCCTTCGACAGCAATGGTCTTCTGGCTCAATCCCGCACCGATCCATCTCTGCCATGAATCATTGGGCAGGTTCAGCACGACCGACCAGCTGATAGTCCGGGAGTTCAACGTCATCACCGAGGCACTGTCCTCGCGAGCCATCAGATTCTGCAAAACCGGAGTCAGGAACGCAAGGTAGAACACCAGCGGAAGGGCCGCCAGCGCCGCCACGATGGTCTGCAACGGGATTCGGCGGAGCATCAGCAGCATGCCAGCTGCCGTGCAAGCAGCCGCGATGAGAGCGGTGCGCGACTCGGAGAGCAGAAGGATGGCGCTGAGCAACACCAGCATCCCCACGTGCCACCACCGCACGTGCGCGCGCAGCGATTGGTGGAAAAGAACCAGTGCCGGGATACCGGAAAGCAAGGCAATCTCATTGGGGCTCAGCGGAGGGATGCCGCCTGTCAAGCGCCCGCCTCCGCCCAGCGCCAGCCCGGTCCCCGCGCTGATGATGCCCACCGCGGCCAAACCGACGCACATGGCCAGCAGCACCTGGTGGGCCGGGAAAACCCGCATGATGAACAGCACTGTCGCTGCCAGCATCGCCACGCGGATCGCGATGATGGCCGAGGCCATGACATTGCCTTCTGCCATCGCCCCGATCACGCTCAGGGCCAGAACCGGAGCGAGCAGCGCGATACTGCGCACGCCTACCGGCTGGCTGGCCCCACTCCACATCCACAGCAGGATCGCCCAGCACAGCACGGCGCCTTGCAACAGCGCCTTGAGCACGACCACGAGGTCCAGTCCGCCGGTGAACAGCGTTCCCTGGCGCCAAGCAACCACGCTGAAGACCATCAGGATCCACAGCAGGTTCAACTGCCACAGACGCGGAACCCGGTAGCGCCGTGGCACCGGAATCTGCTCCGCCGGCGTCCAGGACGCGCTGACGGCCGGAGGCATGATCAGGTACCCCGCCGGTGCCGGAAGCGCGAAGGCTTGCGCACCAGCACCAGCCCGGTCGCTCCGACTCGCACAGCGTTCAGCTCCTGCAGGGCATCGGCAACCTGTCGGTAGGTGGTTCGCCGTTCACGACCGGTGAGGATCACGCAATCGCTGTGCAGGGCCACTGCGGTGGCGTCCACCGGCTGGCCCTCCATGCTGGCTACGAAGATCACTACATCGAAATCCTCTTCAAGGGAAGCGATCAAGCTGTCCAATCCGGCGAACACATCGAAACGGCGCAGCGTTTCAGGTTGCGGTCCGGCAGGGAGGTAGCCCATCGGCACCGATTCGATATGAGTGAGTGCATCATGCAGCTCGCTGGTGCCAGCGAGCACTTGGGCCAGGCCCGTTCCACTTGCCTCGTCGCGGCGCAGCGGCTCCAGTTGACGGTCGGCCTGCACGATCACCGAGCGCTTGCCCATGGCCGCCAGGGTCTGGGCGAGCTGCTGCCCATCGAGAACCGCATCGGCACGGGTACTGAGCACCAGGATGCGTTGCGGCAGGCGCCCGTCATTGGCCATCAGCAGGTTCGATACCAGCTGGCGGTAACCGACCTGGATGCCGGTCGGGTTGGCACGGGCTCCGTCCTTGGACCGGGCCGCCACGGTGCCCAGCACGCGCATGCGCAATTGCCGTTCGGCGTCGCGGCCGCGCAGGATCCTCGGATCCAACTTGTGCAGCGCCAGGGCCAGCAGCAATCCCAAGCTGGCTCCCGAAACCAGGCCCAGGGCCAGATTCACGGATTTGCGAGGCGCGGTGGCGTACTGCGGTGCCGCGGCCGGCACGGACAGCTCCGCTTTGACTTCGAGCTTCTTGGGGTCGGTGTTCTCCAGCTTCTGGATGGACTCCGCCAGCAACCCGGCAGCCGTATTGGCGATGTCCGCGGCCTGCTGGGCCTCCGGGGCCTTCGCCGTCACGGCCAGCAGCACGGTATCGACCGGATTGGTGGCGTTCACATTGGATTTGACGTCCTGGAAACTGCGATCCAGATCGAGCTCGCGGATCACCTGGTTGATCAGCTGCGGATCATTGACCAGCTGCGGGTAGGACCCCACTCGCTGCAGCGCGAACTGGCCACGGGCATAGGCCGTGTCCTGGCTGGAATTGACGCTGACGAACAAGGTCGACTTCGCGGTGTAGACCGGGGTCATCCCCAGGGTGATGGCGATGGAGGCGAGTATCCCGGCAAGGGTGCTGGCCGCGATCCACCACATGCGGGTTCGCAGCACGAAGAGGAAATCACTCAGATCCATGCCTGCCGCCTCCCGATGCGCATGCTGTCCCCAGCCCAATTCCGGTGCAGCTGGCCAGGTGCGATGTTCTTGGTAATCAAGCGCTTTGGCCAAGGCCCTTCACCTCCCGGTACCACTTGCCCAGGGCCAGCGCCAGGAAGCCTGCGTTGGCCAGCAGCAGCAGGACATACACCGGAATGAACACCGATGGCAGCCACAGCGTCAGGAAGGCCAGGCAGATCAGGCCGAAGTCGGTAGGCACGACGGCCAATGAATACAGGGCCGAGCTCTTGCCCTGGCCCTGCAGGTAGTGCCCCGTTCTTCCGGAGTTCAGCCGGCGCAGCTGATCGGTAAGGATCATGGAGAAGAACAGGCTGCAGGCCACGACCTGGTAGGCAATGGGCACCAGGTACCAGGCGCCTTCTACCGGGTAGAACCGGTACCACGAGATCAGCACCATCGCGTGCAGGGCGGCGGTCTTGATCGCGTCGACAATATGGTCCAGCCATTCGCCGGCAGCGGATCCGGAGCCTTGGAGACGGGCCAGCTGCCCATCAGCAGAATCCAGCGCGTAGCCGAGCACCAGCAAAGCCGTGATCAGCAGCGAAGAGCCGAAGGACGGTTCCAGCAGCGCGATCACCGCCAGTCCGCCAGCCGTGCATAGAGCGCTGATGCCGGTGACGCCGTTGGGCGTTAGCCGAAGCAGATAGGCCAGTGCCGCCAGCCGGCGGCCCAGTGGCCTGTTGACGAAGCGCGAGTAGGCTGGCGCTCCCTTATTGGTTTTCTGCCGCTGGCGCAGTTCTGCGACTGCCCAACGGTATCCTTGTTGTTCTTGCAGCATGTGAGTCCTCCCCAGTGAACTCTTATGTGCTTGCGGCCGCGATCGGCCGCAAGCGCCCCCGATATTCAGCCCTGTCCCCAAGCACCGCATTTGTGCAGCGCATCCCCAGGGGACAACCCAAGCTGAAAACAATCTAGTTCATTTCCCGTGTTCTATCCATCGAATTCCCATTCCTAGGCGAAGCCGCTGAGCCAGCGCTCGCGATTCGCACCGCATTGGCGCAACGAACCGCGAACGGCCGGGCTCATTCGGCGATTTCCCGCACCTCCAGATCATCGAACCCGCCGTTGACCGGCGCGTTACCCGCCGAGCCGGAGAGGTAGACCGACAACCCCAAACGGCCTTCGGCCTGCAGTGCGGCGGTGGAGTCGGTGACGTTGAGCTGCCAGTTCACCGGCTCATCCTGGCCTTGGTTGTAGGCCTTGGCCCGCAAGCTGGTGGAGCTGCTGCCCTGAGCCTGCAAACGCAGCCACACGGCCTTGCCCGGCGAACCGTCTACCTGGCCGATGACGGTCTCGGCGCTCAACGCACTGACGCTGCCGGAGACAACCTTCTCCAGGGTCACCGCCACCGAGCCGTTGGACAGGAACCTGACCTTGGCGCGGTACGCCCCGACGCCAGGAATATCCCGGATGGTCACCGTCTGGTAGATGCCTCCGCCGGTGGCAGCCTTGTCGCGGCTGAGCTTGATGCGCATGTCGCCTTCCCGTACCGTGGCTGGCAGCCACGACAGCGGTCCACTGCCGGCGGAGGACATGCGGATCGTTCCGGTGCCTCCAGCCACGCTGAAGTTGGACGATGAGCCTTGCCGCGTCCAGGTTCCCCCGGTATCGGCGTCACCCCAGCCATCGGAAACGGTGCGTCCAAATGCATCTGAAACCAGCAGGGCCGGTTCGGCGACGGCCGCGACCTGCACTTGCTGGACCAGCTCGGCACTTGCGCCGTCCTCGTCGGTGACCACCAGCTTGATCGGATAGCCGCCTGGCTCGGCGTACTCATGGGAGGCATTCTGGCCGCTGGCGGTGTTCCCGTCTCCGAAATCCCATGCGTAAGTGGCAATCTGGCCATCAGCATCGCTGGAGGCGGCGCCATCGACCTGGACTTCAAGTCCGTTCACTTCCAGGGCGAAGGCCGCCACCGGTGCCGAATTCTGGACATCCACTTCGGTTTCAGTGCGTGATTCCAGCCCGTTCCCATCGCTGACCGTCAGGGTGACCGTGTACCGGCCGTCCTCGGCGTAGCGATGCTGCGCAGTTTCTCCCAGAGCGTTCTGCCCATCGCCGAAGTCCCACTGGTATCCGGTAATCGGCGTATCCCCGGCCGTGCTGCCCGAGGCATCGACGCCCAGTGCGAGTCCGCGGACCGAGGTGCTGAACTGCGCCTGCGGACCTTGGGCGGCGGCAACCGTGGCCACCTGGCTGATGGTGCTTTCCCGCTCCCCTGCCTGGACGGTCAGCGTCACCGAGTAGGTGCCGGCCGACTCGTAGCTGTGGCTGGCCGCCACTCCGCTGGCCTGGGTTCCATCGCCGAACTCCCACAGGTACCCGGTGATCTCCCCGCCGGCTGCCGGAGGCAGCGAATCGGAGGCGTCCACGGTAATCGCGAGCTCATCGGCTTCCCAGGTGAAGGCCGCGGTCGGATCCAGCTCGGCCGGGTCCTGCACGGTGACTTCGCTGGAAGCGGTGCCGGTGGCGCCCTCGTTGTCGGTGACGGTCAGGGTCACGGTCTTGGTGCCGCTGCTCGAGTACTGGTGCATGGCTTCGGCCCCGGTTCCGGTGGTCCCGTCGCCGAAGTCCCATTCCCAGGACACGATCTGCCCATCGGCATCCTGCGATGGTGCAGCGGTGAAGACGGCGGCCAGTCCGTCGACGGTGGATTCGAAGGCAGCGTCCGGTGCCGTGTTCGGCACCTTCACTTGCACCGAATTCGCCACTGTGCCGGTGGCCCCGTGCTCATCGGCCACCACGAGGGTGACCTCGTAGGTTCCCGGTTCCGCGTATTCGTGGGCGGCTTCGGCCCCGGTGGCCTCGGTCCCGTCGCCGAAGTCCCAGGCATAGTCCAGTTCCCCGCCCTCGGGGTCTGCGGAGCCAGATCCGTTGACTTGGATGCCCAGGCCGTCAACAACCACTTCCATGGCCGCGAGCGGAGCGGAGTTTTCCACCGTCAGGATGCTCTGCGCCTGGGCGGTGGCCCCAGCGTTGTCTGTCACCGTCAGGGTCACCGTGTACTCTCCGCCTGCGCCATAGGCATGCTCCACGTCCTGGCCGGAGGCCTTCTGGCTGCCATCGCCGAAGTCCCATTCGTAGGACAGCTCTCCTTGTTCCGGATCCTCGGATCCGGAACCGCTCAGGCTTACCTTCAAACCGGTCTGTTCGCTGGCTATCGCGGCCACCGGCGGCTGGTTGACCGCCTTGGCCTCGACCTGCTGCGTCTTCGTGGCAGTGCCACCGCGGTCATCGGTAATGGTCAGCACCACCGTGTAGGTGCCGGCCTGGGCGTATTCATGAAGCACTCCTTCGGTCTGCACGGTGGTGCTTTGCCCGTCGCCGAAGTCCCAGGCGTAGCTGGCGATGGTGCCGTCGGCATCGGTTGATCCGCTGGCGTCGAAGGCCACCGCCAGACCTTGGCTGGTGCTGGTGAAGTCGGCCAGCGGATCCTGGTTCGGCTCGCCGGCAATCCCGTAGTGCTCATTGACCTCGGCCTGGCTCAGTGCCCTGGCGTAGACGGCGGCCTCATCGATTTCGCCATCGAACCATGCGGAGCTGGCTCCGGACCATACCCGGTCCCCGCCAATGCGCCAGTAGCCGTTGAACGGCTCGGCCGCGGTTTGCGGGTTGGTGCCGGTGAGCCCGCCATCTACGTACAGCTTCATGCCCTCGCCGGACAACGTGGCAACCAGATGATGCCAGTCCCCGTCGTTGTAGGCCCGGCCGGTGGTGACCAGATTTTCAGCTCCGGTGTAGACGCCGAAGACCAAGGTGCCGTCATTGCGCATGTAGACATGCCGGTCATAGCTGGAGGACAGGCCGCTGGCCGCATTGCCGAAACCGATGATCTTGCCTCCATTGCCCGTGGTTGTCCGGAACCAGGCCTCGGTGGAGAACACTGTCGGGTTCTGCACCGCCCGGTTCGAGACCACCGCGGCATCGGACTCCCCGAAGCCCAGCGATGTGCCGTGGCCGATGGCGGAATCTTCTGCGTAGCGGACCGGGCCGTTGATGGTTCCGTCGTTGCGGGCGATGGTGCTGTCCGTGGCCACGTTGCCCCCGGTTTCATCCAGGCGCCAGTACATCTGCGGTTCATCGGCGTAGACCGCGATGCCGTAGGCATCGGCTGGAGGCTCGGGAATGTCCGCAGTGCGCCCGGTGGATTGGAAGAGCTGCAGCACGGTGGCTGCGTCAATCTGCTCGTTGAAGATCGCCACCTCGTCCAGCTCGCCGTTGAAGGCCTTGCTCGACGGCTGGTTCGGCCAGCCGTTGAGGTTGTCCCCGCCGATGCGCCACATGCCGGAGTAGGCCTGGCCGCTGCTGGCATCGGTGCGTTCGGCGACCTTCAGCCCGTCAACGTACAGGTGCATTCCGGCTTGGCCCAGTGTTGCGGTGAGCTGGTGCCACTGCCCGTCGTTGTAGCTCGCCGAGGAACTGACCGTTGCCGCCCACCCCAGCCATGTGCCAAAGTGCAAGCGTCCGGAATTGTCCATCCAGGCATGGCGGTCGTAGCTACCGGAGTCGCCGGTGGCCGAGCTGCCATAGCCGATCAGCTTGCCGCCCTGGTCGCTCTCGGTCTTGAACCACAGCTGGGTGGTGAAGGTGTCCGGCGCGGTCGCGGCATTTCGGCTCGCCAGCGACTGCCCGCTGAATCCGCTGGCATCATCGTCGCTGATCGCACCGGGCAGGCCGCGCTGCAGGGCCGCGCTGGCGTCGGCATCGACGAAGCCGATGTTGTCAAAGGCTACGCTGCCATCGGATTCGTTCAGTGGATAGTAGATATCCGCGCCGGTCTCTCGCAGGACCTGCGTATACGGACTCTCGGCGCTGTTGCTGACGGTCACCGGATCCGAGCGCGGACCGATGTAGTTATTGCCCCACGGGTCCGAGACGCGTACCCGGTAGGTGTGGGTGCTGCCCGGAGCCACGCTGTCATCGCGGAAGCCCAGCGACTGCTTTTTCCACCAGATGGAGGACACATCCTGGCTGTCGATGGCGGTGAGCGAATTATCGCGCAGCAGCTCGTAGGTGAGCGTTTCGTCATCGATATCCCAGGTGGTCGGCCAGGCCACGCGCACGGAGCCGCTGCGTTGGGAGATCGCCGACGGCTTCAGCCCCGCGGTGTACTCGGGCCGTATCGAATTCGACGACAGCGACCGCTTGGGGAAGACAGCCAAGCCCTGCTGGTTGGTGTTGTTCAACCTGGTGAACTCGCCGCCGAGAACCAGGTAGTCCCCGTTATTGTCCATGGCCCAGCCACCTTGGTACTGCCCGGTATAGGTACCGGTATTGATCGAGGGATACCAGTGCAGCAAGGTCGGGATTGGCTGGTTGCGCACCAGCGAATTATTCGACGGCGCAGTGGCATCCGTACCGGTGGCGAAGGCAGTCTCCGCCAGCGCGCGCTTCCAGATCATCGGATTCTCCTCGGGGAACCCGTTGACCGACGAGCAGTCGTGGGCGTGCGGGGTCGAGTACACCACGTCGCCCATGATGCTGATCGATGAGGTCGATCCATAGCAATTATCGAGCCAGATCAGGTCTCCGGTGGCGTAATCGGCGGCAAATCGGCCGTCGAACCAGTGCCAGCCCATGCCGTTGTTCGCCGCGTAGATGACGCCGTTTTCCAGTTTCAGGTCCACGACCCATGCACGGGCATTGTCATCGATCCGCGCCGGGACCGGAGTGGAGCTCCATGCCGCCTGCTGGCCGGTGGTCGCATTCACGGCGCCGATGCCGACCTTGGGCTCGTTGTTGATCGTCTGGAAGCGTCCGCCAATGACCACGCGGTCGCTCTGGTCGGTGGCGATGATGCCGTGGACGATATCATCGGTGGCCGGTGCCCACGCCTGAAGTTCCGCGTTGGCGCGGTTCAGCTTGGCGACATTGCGCCGGGTCTGGTTGGCCACGGAGTTGAAGGAGCCGCCCAGGTAGACAGCGTCGCTGGTCACTGCAAGGGTTTCCACGGACCCGCCCACGCTGGCGGAGAAGGAAGTCAGCGCCCCGTTGGAAGTGGTGAATTCAGCGATCTTGCTGCGGGCTTGGCCGCTGACGGCGGTGAACTGTCCACCTGCGTAGAAACGGCTTCCATCCGGAGAGAACTCGATATCCATGACTGGAGCGTTGAAGTTCGGGTTCCAGGGCAGGATTTGCCCGTTGGTGATGTTGAAGGCCATGGCGTTATTGCGAACCACTTCCCCGGCGCCGCCAGGATTCGCACCGCTTGGCCGTACCCGGGTGAACGAACCGACCACATAAGCCACATTCCCGCGCACACGCAGGTCCCAAGCCACCCCGTTCAGCTGCGGGGTAGGAAGATGATTTGCGCTGACCGTCTCGGGCAGCTCGATTTCCTCTTCGCCAGCGGCTGTCGCCGGAATTGCGCTCAGGCCGGCAATGACCAGCACAGCCGCGGCGACCGAAGCCAGCACCCGTGTGAATCGCCGCACGGGTGTGCGCCGGCCTGCCGTTATCTGCTGCTCTTCCATGTCCATTCCGTTCATTGTTGATACCGGGTCTTTGCCAAGTCAGCGCTGCTGGGCGAATCGGCCCGCTGGTTGCCCCTGCCGGGGCAAGTGCACGGCAACCGATTTCTGCAGCCACCGCCGCATGGCCAAGCCGCCGGCCAAGGCACCAGCGGCGGCGGCCCACGGAACCAGCCGGTAGTCCGAAGTGAATACCAGGACCGAGGCAATCAGCACCACGGACAGGATGCTGTCCATGAACCTGATAGCAAATACCGGCCGTGCATTCTCGTGTACCGCAGCCAGCAGGCCATACGGCGTGGATGCCGCCACCGCGCTGGCATACGCCAGCCACCCGGTAACAGCAAGACCTGACGGGCGGATGCCCGTCAGCAGAGGTCCGCCCCAAGGCAGCAGCACCAGCCCAATGGCCGCGCAGCCTGCGGTGGCCAGCAAAAGCTTGAGCACCACCGAATCAGTGTTCTTCAGCTGGCGCCAAGGACCGGCATCTCGGTCGCGGGCCAGTGACGCAAACAGGTAGGCACAGGTGCCGGTGACCAGCAGCATCGCAGGAGCAGCATAAAGCCTAGCCGCCTCCAGCGCGCCGGCTGCGGCCAGGCCGATCAAGGCGGTGACGAGCACGCGCATCACGGTCAGCTGGGCCGGGCGCAGTCCTTGCAGGGCAGAGCGCCAGATTCCGAATCTGGCCACAGCCCGGATTTGCGCCGGACGGTGGGCCAGCGTTTTTTCGCTGTTTGGCAGGCGCAGCCAACCGAAGGCGGTTCCGGCGCATTGCCCGGCCAGGACCGCCAAGAAGAACGCTTCCAGCGTCAGGGTGGAGAAGACGCCGAATCCCAGCAGCACCATGCTGGTGGTTCCCAATACCACCAGGTCCACCGCGATCAGCTTTCCGAAGCTGAGGATCACCATGTAACTGCGCCGAACCAGCTCTTCAGCGACGTAGGCAACCACTGCCAGGCCGTAGAGCACAGCTCCGAGCAAGCCCAGCTCGGTACCCGCCCAGCAAAGCAACGCTCCGATGGCCCCCAAGGACAGGGCCAGCAACGCGAGCCAGAAGCGCAGTCCGGCCCGCACATGCGGATCATGCCGGTCCAGTACCGTCAGCGAGTCGCCGACAAAGCCGGAGATGACGGCGGCTGCAAGGATCAGCGCTCCGTAAAGCGTCGAAATGAGGCCCAGCGCCTCCAGCCCGAGAAGCTTGGCGGCCAGCATCAGCACAATCAGGCTCGTCAGGGACTGGATTGCCTGTGCCGTGGAAGATGAAGCTACACCGGCAATCTTGTTCAGCAGGGTTCTGGCTAGAGTCATTTCTTCTCTGCCTTCAACGTGAACAACCCTGGAGCGTGCTGGTTGTCCAGATCCACCTGCACCTTTGCCACGGCGCCGGCATCTTGGACGATGAAGGCGTAGTGGGCGCTGGCCTGCTTTCCTGCCTCGATCGTGCCAGAGAAGTCATAGGCCTCGACCTCGCCGTATAGCGGCAGTGCTGCCTGCTGGCCCTTGCCCGGCACGAGGTTAATGATCACACTGGAGATGTCCAGTTCCTCACCGGATCCATTGCTAATCCGGACCTCGTACACCCGGTATTTCGCTCCGGTGAAATAGCCTGGTCCCTCGCTTTTCACGATGCCATTGCCGATCGCGGCAACCGTGACGTTGACGCCGTCCCGATAGCTGGCTTGTGTCGCATCCTTCATATTCGCCGGCATGCGGTCTGCGGCCCTGACTGCTTCACCGGAGCGCTTCACCACCGGCAGCTTTCCATCGCCGGCTTCGAAGGCTATCCCGCTGTAGTCCGCTGGCTTCTCTACTTCGGGTGTTGGCTCGTCGCTGGGCACTTTGGTAGCTTCCAGCTGCGGCGCACTGTCTTCCGGTGCCTTCGTCGGATTGGCCTGGGGCTTCCCAGTTGGCGGTGCGTACGGTGATGGTGCTTGTTCTTGCGGCGCCGCATTGTCCAGCTCGCTCGCCTGGGGCGCAGCTGAAGTGCACGCTGCAAGCAAGAAGATCGACGAGCAGAGCATCGCCAGCGTTGACAGAATTCTTATCCGTCCGGCGGGTTTCGTGGCAAAGGAGTCGGCGGCAGCTGGGGGGCAAGTCGTGTTTTCGCGCGACTGACATGCCGCCGACTCCGCCTCATGAGCCCACCCGGAACTCGCAAGCGGGAATTCTCCCGCGCAGGAAATCGGATGGACTGGTTGATGCGCATCCGGTGGTGTCCCGCCAGAGCAATTCTTGTTGATAGCCCGAGTGCTTCCAGGCTCATGTGCTCGCAACGAACGCATTTTCTGATCCCCCACAGAATCCGTACTGCTTTGTTTTCGAACATTGGTTGCGCTTGGCACCCGATGAGAGGTAGCGCATGCTTGCGGATCCTGGCTGCAAATTGATCCGGCCCGATATCTGCTTGTCCCAGTGGCCCTGCCACGGCGTGCCCGCGGGCAAGCTGCAAGTTCTCATCCTGGCTCCTAGTAGGCACCGTCGGGCTTGATCATGACCTGGAAGGTACGCCAGATCAACCGCAAATCGCTGAGCACGGTCCAGTTCTCTGCGTAGTACAGATCCAGCCGCACGCTTTCCTTCCACTCCAGGTTTGACCGTCCGGAGACCTGCCAAAGTCCGGTCACCCCCGGCTTCAGCAGCAACCTGCGGCGGGCCTGGCCCTCATAGGTTTCCACTTCGGCGAACAGCGCCGGACGGGGTCCGACCACCGACATGTCCCCGCGCAGGACGTTGAGGAACTGCGGCAGCTCATCCAATGAATGCTTGCGCAGCCAGTTGCCGCACCGGGTGACCCTCGGGTCGTCTTTCAATTTGAACAGCGGCCCTGCCCCTTCATTCAGCTTTTGCAGGGCGGCCAATTGCGCTTCGGCATCGTGGACCATGGTGCGGAATTTGATCATCTTGAAGGGGCGGCCGTCCTGTCCGGCCCGTTCTTGGAGGAAGAAGATCTTCCCCGGGCCCTCGCGCCGGATCAGCAAGGCGATCACCAGGAAAACCGGTGACAAGGCCAGCAAGGCGAGCAGCGAGAAGACGATGTCGAAGCCGCGCTTGCAGAGGTATCGCGCTCCGGTGAACTTTGCCAGTTCCACATGCAGCAGCGGCATCCCATCCACGGGGCTGGTCCGCACGCGGCGGCTGGCAACCCCGATGATCGAGGAGGCCACGATGAGCCTGGTCCCGGTGCCCTCAAGCCGCCAGCCCAGTTGCTGCAAGGCTTCATTGCCACCGGGTAATGGTCCGGCCACGATCACCGAATCAGCATGCAACCGCTGGATTTCCTGCTCGATGGCGCCGGTGTCGTAGGCCAGAGGAAGGGTCGGATCGGTTTTGCGGATATCGCGTTCGGCTTCCGGATCCGCCGCGCCGTCCATCAGCGCGCCAACAACCCGGTAGGCGGGCCCGGATTTCTTGGAAATCTGGCGGACGGCGTACGGGACGTCGGTGGGCTGGCCGTAGATCAGCACATTGCTCAAGGCGTAGCCGCTTCGGCTGCGCCAGCTCAGCCACTGGCGACAGGTCCACCTGCTCAGCAGCAGTGCGGGCAGTCCCAGCGGCAAAGAGAGGACCAGGAAAATTTTCAGGCTGTCCTGGCCGGTGAGCACGATAAGTACCCCCATGAAGCCCGACAGTGCCAGCCCCGAATAGACCATGATCTTGTATTCCTGCATCCCCACGGCAACACTTCCCAGCCGGTGGGCCTTGAAGGATAGCAAGCTGGCCATCCAGGCGAAGGTGAGCAGCAACCCGGCCAGCACGTAGTAATGCGTGCTACCCGCAATGAACTGCGGCATCTGCGAGCTCTGGAATTGCGTGATTGCCGGCAAGGAGCTCACCAAGGAAATGACCAGCAGATCAGTGCCGTAAAGCCGACGCAGATAAGCGCGGCCCCGGGCACTGGCGGTACCGGTTTCCTGATTTGTCCTTGGAGGTGCGAACGTCCAGGTGCCGAGAGAAGATACGCGATCTTCGCGCAGCCTGCTGCTAATTTGCGACATGTCTTGTTCCCGCCCTGGCTAGCGATTCGACGCAGCAAGGGTGGTCGCAGACCGGCAACACAACGTCAATCATCTGTATTCCCCCAAGAAATAAGCGAGTTCCCCAATACACATGGCAATCGCGCTGTCCCACCAGCCCGGCTGCCGTTCTCGACCTTGAGCCTATGATGCGAATGCATCCGATGCACGAGTGGAAGAACACTCAAAAGATGGCCTGCATATCCTTCAAATACTCACACGGCACTTGGTTCATACTCGCTCGCTACTTGGAAGGAAGTTTCCGGGCATGGAAAAACCCTGCACCGGCGCAGAGGGGTTGCCGATACAGGGCCTTTTCGGGAAGGGACCGGCGGTAGCGCTGGGGGTAATCCTCGCGGATTCGCTGGCCGCCGGCCCCGTTTCAGGGAAGAGCTTCGCCGCCACGGCACCGACCGCGCACCCTACGGATAGGCACTCGTTCGCAAAAGAACGCCTGCGTAAGTCTCCAGCTCCCGCAAATCACATTACCCACCTGTGCTGGGCCGGGCACGGGTGGTACCTACTCCAAGTTTGCGCAAACCGGCACGTGCTACCTGCCGGTTGTACCCGCTTCAAGCCCTGCGTGATCCAATTCCGCGCGCTCGGTAATCCCCAACTTCGAAAATACCCGGTAGAGATGCCCCTCCACCGTGCGCTGCGAGACCGTCAAGGTCCGGGCAATCTGCGCGTTATTCAATCCCTGCCGGGCCAAACCGACGATTTCCGCTTCCCGGGCGGTCAATTCGGTCAGCGCCAGGACACGGGCGATGTACTTTCCCGGGTCCATCCCCTGTTGGTCGATCAGTTGGGCGGCCCGGCGCAGCAAGGCGCCGCAGCGCCGCTGGTCCCCGGACTGGGCGTAGCGTTCGGCCGCCCGGGCCCAGGCCTCGATCACCACCAGGTATTCTTTCTTGGCCAGGGCGTCCTGGGCCAGCTGCTCCAGCGGCTCGCCAAGCTCTGAGCCTCGCAAGTCCATCAGGCGCGCCAAAAACGCCGCTCGCGATCCCTGCTGCCCCGCAGCCAAGGCACGCAGTCTTTCACCCATCTGGGATTCGGCCAGCTCCTGGTCCCCCAGCTGCCGGGTCATGCTGAAAAGGAATTCGCGTTCCACCAGCGGGAAGCACTCCAGCGACTCACCCGGATACGGATGGCCCAGTCCCGCTGCGAAGGCCCGTGCGAAGATGCGCTGCTTCGACGACTCCTCGCCCAGTTGTCCGTTCAGCGAAATCGTACCGCTGGAACTGAAGGACTCGGGCCCGGTGACCAGGGCTTCAGGCACCGGAAAGCCCAACCGGGCCAGCAGCAGCCGGTACAGATTACTGGCCAAGGCCAGCAGTTGAGTGGTGTCCGCAATCTGCAGTTCCGTCACGGCCTCGGCCATTTTGGCCATGGCGAGCTGTACTCTGCCTTGCAGCAGGTGGCTGACGCCGTCGAGCAGCGAGATTGCCCCCTGGTAGTACTGGATGGAACGGAGCCGGGCATGGCGGTAGGAGTCGATGAATGCCGCGGCGCGCTCGTATTGTCCCAAGAACAGCAGGTTCCAGCCAATGCGGAAGAACACCCGGACCTCGTACATGGACTGCGGGGCCGGGTACTCCTTGAGGTCTTGCAAAGCCGGTTCCATCAGATCCAAGGCCTGCTGGCACCGGCCGGCGGACGTGTGCAGGTCGCTGAGCACCATCATGCCGATGAAGCGCACCTGCGCGGGCAGCAGCCGGTCCTCCAGGAATTCTTGCAGCTCGGAAACGCTCGGCAGTGGACCGCGGGCGGTATTGACCCTGAGCCAGAAATCCAGGACCCTGGCCCCTGCGCTATGCAGGGCCAAGAAGCTGGCTACCTCTTCTGCGTCCGCGTGCCCCAGGGCCCGATGCTTCCAATCGTCCAGGATCCGCCCCAATTCGACGCCATCGGTTCCGATATTCGTGGTGACCTCCAGCAGGTAGGCGTAGGCCTGCCCCAGCAGCGCCAGATCGGTCAGCTGATCGATCAGGCGCAGCAACAGCGCGCGCGCGGCATGGTGCCGCCCCATGCTCAGCAGCATCCGCGCTTCGAGCAGCGCTCCTTGCCCATGATGCCGGGCGAGCTTACCCAGGACGCATAGGCGCAGGGCCAACCCGAAATTCAGTTCCCGAGCGGCCTGCTCGGCCAGATCCAGGACCAACTTCATGGGCACCTGCTTACCGGTTTCCAAGGACCACAGCACCTCGCGGGCGTTTGGCTCGTTTCCCAGCGAGACCGCCGCGGTAACCCACAGGTCATGCAGCTGTGCGATGTCATGTTCGGTGGCCAAGGCGCGGACGATCCGCTGCATCAGCTTGGATTTCAAGACCATTGCCGGGCCTTGCTGCATCAGCTCACCGATTTTCAGCAGCCGTTGGTAAGGCAATCCGCACTGCTCCAGCACTTCTGGGGGCTGCGGGCCAGCCAAAGCCAACAGCAACAGCGACTGCTGCTCCTGAACGGACAGGGTCCGGGTGATTTCCCGGCCCAGCGTCAACATTGGCGTATCGATTTCCGGAAGTGCGCGGGCCACGATCCATACCGGCTCGTGGAGCCCGTGGCTCTGCAGCAACCTGTCATCGTGGAAAAGCGTGCCTTGTTCCAGGCAGGATGCAGCATAGGCTTCAACGAAGCTGGGGTTACCGCCGGTGACCACGTCGATCAGGCTCACCGTGCCCTCGGCGAGCTTGCGTCCGATCACGCCTTCGGCCACCGCGCGCACTCCTTTGCGGTCCAAGCGCTGCAGGGCCATGGTGGTGAAGGATCCCAGCTCGGCCAGCGCGCCCAGCGGGCTATCCGCTTCCAACGACCCGCTGCCCAGAGCCAGCACCTTCACCTCGGCGTTTTCCACCAGCAGAGAGAGGATAAAGCAGGACTGCGGGTCCAGGAACTGCGCATCTTCGACGACAACGATATGCGGTTCAAGCTGCCCGCGGCTGGAAAGCAGGCTCCGATTCAGTTCGCGCAGCACGCTCACCGGCTCGTCGATGCTCTCCAGGGCCCCAAGATATGGCGACAAGGCACCATGGGCAACAGTGCTCAAGGACGGCGTGCCATACAGCGTCATGACCGGCTCGCCCGCGCCCGAGGAGGCAAGCACTGCCTCCACGAGGCTTGTCTTGCCCACGCCCTGCTCGCCCAGCAGCAAGACGCCGGCGGGACCTGGCCTTTGCAGGATCTGCAGCAGCCGGTTGTATTCAGTTGGCCTGGTCTTGGTAATCAGTTGATGCTGTTTCATCGCAGCCCTGCGGTACGGCGGCTGGTGCGGTCAAGCGCAGTGAGCTCCTGGCGATTTCGGACCTGGAGCTTGGAATATACCTGGTACAGATGCCCCTCCACGGTGCGAATCGAGACGCCATTGAATTTTGCAATTTCCGAATTCGTTTTGCCAGTTATGGCCATCTTGGCGATCTGGGCCTCACGCTTGGTCAACTCGCGCATCCAGCCCGGCTGCTGTTCGATGGCTTCAAACTGCAGCTCGTCGTGCTGCTGGATCTGCGGAGCCGAGTCCCGCTTGCGGCTGTTGACTGCCCGGGCAAGCTTGCGCTGATCCCTGGCTTCCATTGATGTGACGAACTCGTTGTTCGATGGCACGGACATGAGCAAGTGCCCGGCCTCGACCATGCTGTCCAGAGCCGCTGCCAAGCGCGGCGAGTCCTTGGCCGCCGCCGCGTCTGCGAGCGCCTCCAGATTCTGTCCGACAAGGCCCTCGCAGCGTCTGGCGGCGCTGCGCAGCTGCGGCAGCACCAGCTGGTCTCCCAGCCGCGCGGCGAACCCCAAGGTCAGCGCTTCGAGCAGGGTGTGCTGGCCGCCGCGGGCACGCTGGGCGAAGGTTGCCAGCCGCAGCCTTGCAGCCTGCGGCGAGCCGAGTTCGGCCAACGCAAGGCAGGAGAAGACTTCTGCCGCCCAGGAGTAGAAGCTCAGCGGCATCTGCATCGCTCCGGGGGTCCCGTATTCAGGGCATACCAGTGCGGATGCCTCCACCCGCCTCCCGGAGCAAGCCAGCGCATAGGCAATGACCGACCCAATCAGCGCTTCGGTTCCCCGGTCTCCGGCCACTTGCATCTGGTGCAGGTTCGGTTCCAGCAGGCGCAAGGCAGCGTCGTAGTCATTGCCCAGTCCCAGCAGGATCCCCCGCATGATGTCCCCGTAGGAAATGAGCAAGGGACTGATGTACTGCCCTTCGGCCAGGCGCTGGGCGCGGGCTGATGCCGCGTTCCAGACTCCGGAGAGCAATTCGGCCTGGAGCAGCTGGAACTCTATATCTGCTGCGTCCTCGGAATGAAAATTCGAGACCGTCGGGCCGTTGAAGCGGATATTGCGCAGTTCCCCGTCCACGTAACTGACCAGCTTCATGGCATCGGCCTGTCGCGACTGCGCCGCCCAGCTGGCAGCTTGCAACGACAGGGACCGCAGGTGCAATGACTCGCTCATCCAGCCTGACGAAGACAGCAGTGACTCGCTGCTGCCGGCGATGCTCGTTTCTTTGGTCATCTCGGTGCTGAATAAGGTCGCGAACGTGCTGAGCAGTTCCAGTTCCTGGAATGCGGTATCCAGGGATTCGCGCGGACCGGACTCCCTGGCGGCCTGGGCCAGTCCCGCCCTGGCCAGGTCGATTGCTTCGAGTCCGTTGGAAAGCTGGCCGAGCATGGCCTGCGCGCGCACGTGCATCTCCACGATGGCCACCCGGGTGCGCGGGTCAGTTGGCCAGCATTCGGCGTGATAGCCCTGCTGCTGGAAGTCTTCTGCCACCCTGAGCTGCGATTCGTAGTCGCCAAGGTCGTTCAGGGATTTCAGTTGCGCAAGGATCCGGGCAGCCAATGGGTCCTTGTGCAGCTTGGCCAGCAGTTCCACACCGTGAGGGTGGGCCTGGTTGCTGGATTCGGCGCGCACGAGCAGGGACAGCAGCGGATTGGATATGCCTACCTTGTAGGCGGCGCCGGGCAGGTACTTGGCCTGGCCACGGTTCAGCAAGCCGTCAAGCTCGCAGGTCAGGCCCGAACGCCGGATGCGGTTGAGTTCCACCGGCCCGCCCAGTGCCAGGGCCCCGAGCAGTTCGCGTTCACCGTCATCGAGCCCATGGACCAGCGAAGCGTGCAGGGCCTGCATCGCTGGCCCGGAATCGAGCGCGTTCATCCGCAAGGCCCAGGTACCGTTGCGCTGCAGCAGCTGGCCGTCTTCGCGCCAGCTGTGCATCAGCTTGAGCATCAGCGAGCGGTTGCCCCCGGCCAAGTAGCACAGGGTTGCCGAGGCGTAGGCGGAGACCCGCCCTTCCAATTCCTGCTGGACGAAAGCGTGCGTTTCCATGCTGCCCATGCGCTCGACGCGCTGGTGCGCCAGCCGGCCCGAACGGTACAAGGCGAACAGGTCCCCAGGAAGATCCTGCACGTGTTCGCAGATCACGAAAAGCTTGATCTTGCCCATCGTGGCCAGCTGGGCGAGCAAGGAGCTGGATTGCTCGTCGATCAATTCAGGCCGCCCGAGCACCACCATTGACGGGCGCTGGTCGGTGCACAGCACCCGGCCCAGCTGGTGGATCAGCTCATGACGGCTCGAAGCTCCGGCCACGTCGACTTGGGCAAGCAGGAATGAAAGCACACCGAAAGGCACTTTCGTGCCGAAGTTGCTTCCGTTCAGCCGGATCAGCTTCGGCGGCTCGGCCATCTGGCCCAAGTCGGTTTCCAGCTGCGCCCTTCGACCGCTGCCCGGTGGTCCGGAGACCACAGCTCCGGCGCAATGCGGGTCGTTCAGGACCCTGCCCAAAATGCCTTGCGAAATCCGCGAAAGTTTCGAAGTTGTCTTGCTATCTCCCCGCTGCGATCGAGCATTGCGAGTGCCCGCCAGCGAGAGAATTCGTGAATATTCCATTATTCAAACCGCCCCAATCGGTTCGTTCCCCCAAATTAACCGTGAAAGAATCTGTCAGGACTCTTCCTCGTGTTTCCCCATCCTAGGACTTAAAGGCAGCGAGAACACTGGGTTCGGCAGGATAAATGAAGCTCAGTCACTTTTTCTTCTTTTCCCAGTGATTGCACAACACTTCGCCTTCACTCGGGAACAACGAGTTAGTCCCCATGACTTTTCTAGTTGACTTGGAATAACTCGCACCTTGGGAAGGATTGCCGAGCCTGGATGAGGGGTTCTGGCCGTTCACCTGCCATTCACTGGGACCACACCCGATTTTTACCTACCCGGTTTTTATGGCGTTACGCGATTCTGGCCAAGGAACTGATCCAGCAAGTCGGCTAACGGCTTCGGCGCGAAGCCGGTCGCTTGCAATTTTGCGGTGTCCAGCGTGCTGTTCGCCGGCCGGGGTGCCAACTGCGGCCGGCCCAAGGCATACTCCCGGGTGGAAACCGGCTGCACGGAATCCGGGTCATGGCCGCACAAGGCGAAGACCTCGCAGGCAACCTGGTACCAGCTGGCGGGTTCGCCGCCACCCTGCAGGTGATAGGTCCCCGGGGCGCTGCCGGCATCAATCAAATGCATGATGCCGCGGGCCAGCTCGCTGGCGAAGGTCAACCGGCCGATTTGGTCATCGACCACCCTGGGCGCGATTCCCTGCTCGGCGAGCCGGCGCATGGTGGACACGAAATTGTTGCCCTGCCCGATAACCCAGCTGGTGCGCACCACATAGTTTCTGGTGTGGGCCAGCACGGCCTGCTCGCCGGCGGCCTTGCTTTGGCCGTAGACTCCGAGCGGCGCGATCGGATGCAACTCATCAACCTCGCGTTGCGCGCCATCGAACACATAGTCGGTGGACACATGCACCAGCGGCACCCCCCGCTCGGCGCATCGTGACGCCAGCTGGCGCACGGCCACGGCATTGACCTGCCACGCTTCGGCACTGCCCGCAGGGGTTTGCGCCCGGTCCACTGAGGTCATCGCCGCCGCGTTGACCACGTGGCTGCAATTTGCAAGGTCCAGCGATGCCGCGAAGCCCGGGGACTGCAAGTCGGTCTGGGCGCGGGTATACAAAGCGATCCGTTCATCTGACTTCGCCAGCTGGGCGAAGGCACGTCCGAGCTGACCGTTCCCGCCGAGCACCGCAATTTTCTTGGGCTGCACTGGTTTCGCCTGCGCCAGCGGTGGGTGCTCCTTGTCCGCCTGTGAAACTATGGCCTCATCCAAGCTGATGGGCCAGGGGATGTCCAAATCCGGGTCGGCCAGATTGACGTAGCTGTATTCCAACCGGGCTGGCTCGGTCCAGTGCTCGGTGACCAGGTAGGAGTACACGGTATTCGAGGCCAGGGTCTGGAAGGCGTTGGCCACCCCGCGGGGCACGAAGACCGCTTGGCCTTCGCCCACCTGAGCGGTGAACAGCCTGCCGAAACCGTGCCCGGGACGCAGGTCCACCCAGGCGCCGAAGATCTCCCCAGACAGCACCGAAATGTATTTGTCCCATGGCTCGGCGTGCAATCCGCGAGTGGTCCCGCGCTGGCCATTGAAGGAGACATTGTTCTGCACCGGACGGAAGTCCGGCAAACCCGCAGCCACCATTTTCTCCCGCTGCCAGTTCTCCTTGAACCAGCCGCGCTCATCGCGGTGCACCGGCAGGCTGACCACTTTGAGTCCCTGAATCGGGCTGTCCTCTACCCGTAGCTGTGCCGCGCCGCCCATCAGCTGGCAACCTTGAACGCATCGGCCTGCTGCGCATAGCGCTGCTCGGTCTGTGCCTTGGCCGGCTCCCACCAGGAGCGGTGCTGACGGTACCAGCCAATGGCCTGCTCCAGGCCCTGCACCAGGTCGGTGTACCGCGGCTGCCAGCCAAGCTCGGTGCGCAGCACCGTGGAATCGATGGCATAGCGCAGGTCATGGCCGGCCCGGTCGGCCACCGCATCGAAGTCATCGGCTTTCCTGCCCATCAGCTCCAGAATCAGGGCGAGCACTTCGCGGTTGCTCTTCTCTCCGTCCGCACCAATCAAATAGGTGCGCCCGGTCTGGCCCGCTTCCAGAATGAGCTGCACCGCCGAGGAGTGGTCGCTGGCGTGGATCCAATCGCGCACATTTGTTCCATTGCTGTAGAGTTTGGGCCGCAATCCCCCCAGGACGTTGGTGATCTGCCGCGGGATGAACTTCTCCACATGCTGGTACGGCCCGTAGTTGTTCGAGCAGTTGGATAGCGTCGCCTCGATCCCGAAGGAACGGACCCAGGCCTTGACCAGCAGGTCGCTGGAGGCTTTGGTAGCCGAATAAGGGCTGGATGGCTTGTAGGGCGTGGTTTCGGTGAAGCGCTGCGGATCATCGAGTTCCAGGTCTCCATAGACCTCGTCGGTGGAAATATGGTGCAGGCGCACACCGTGGTTGCGCACGGCTTCCAGGAGTTCGAAAGTTCCCAAGACATTGGAATTCACGAAGCTGCGCGGGTCATGCAAGGAATTATCGTTGTGCGTCTCTGCCGCGAAGTGGACCACAGCATCATGCTGCGGCACCAGTTCGTTGACCAACACGTAGTCGCAGATGTCGCCAACAACAAGGTTGACGCGTTTGCTGTCCAAGCCTTCCAGCGACTGCCGGTTGGCGGCGTAGGTCATCTTATCCAATACGGTGATTTCACTGTCGGAATGCGCAATCATATGGTGCACGAAATTTGCCCCAATGAATCCTGCTCCCCCAGTTACAAGGATTCTTTTCATCTCACCAATGTAGCCAGTGGGCACCGCGGCCAAGCAGCTTCCTAGCAATTCTCGAGTATGACTACTCTGACAAGATCGCTGCCCGCTTCATTAGGCTCGATAGCCATGAGGGGAATAATTCTAGCTGGGGGAACCGGGTCTCGTTTGCACCCGATCACGCGAGGCATCTCAAAGCAATTGGTGCCTGTCTTCGACAAGCCGATGATCTACTATCCGCTGACCACGCTGATGCTCGCTGGAATCAGGGACATCCTGGTCATCACGACGCCGCAGGATGAGGGGCAGTTCAAGTCCTTGCTCGGCGATGGCTCGCAGTTCGGCATCAATCTGTCCTATGCCGTGCAAGCCCGGCCTGAAGGCCTGGCCCAAGCGTTCATGCTTGGCGCCGAGCACATCGGAGGGGAATCCGTGGCGCTGGTGCTGGGTGACAACATCTTCCATGGACCGGGGTTCGGCACCCAGTTGGGAAGCTACGCCGACCAGACCGGCGCGACGATCTTCGGCTACTGGGTCAAGGATCCCAGGTCCTACGGCGTCGTCGAGTTCGATAGCTCCCTAAGGGCCGTATCGCTGGAAGAGAAGCCGCTGGACCCGAAAAGCCACTACGCTGTTCCGGGATTGTACTTCTACGACAATTCCGTGGTTGGCAAAGCCCGGACATTGCAGCCTTCGGCCCGTGGAGAGCTTGAGATCACCGACATCAACCGCTTGTACCTCGAAGAGGGCAACCTCAACGTCACGGTGCTGGCCCGCGGAACTGCGTGGCTTGATACCGGAACCTTCGATTCGCTCAACGACGCCTCCAACTTCGTGCGCACTGTCGAAGCGCGGCAGGGTTTGAAGATCGGTTCTCCCGAGGAAGTTGCATGGCGCCAGGGGTTCATCTGCGATGACCAGTTGCGCACTTTGGGCCGGGAGTTGGGCAAGAGCGGGTATGGCGATTACTTGCTTCAGCTGGCAGAAAACAGTTTCGTCGATCCCCATCATTCAACGCGTCCTGCCGCTATGCCGGCTATCAGCTGATATTCGAGGGCTTCGCGGCTTCCGGACGCCGTTGGCACCCGGAAGCAGTGCGCTGGCTAGCGCGTCGAGCGCAGCGAGAAGAACAGGAAGCTCAAGAACGCGTCGCGTTCACGCAAGGCTTCTGGAATCACGCCTTCGGGCGCATCCTTGGCATACGGCGGCTCCCAAACACGCTCCACCGCGAACCCTGCGGAGATCAGTGCCTTCATAGTTTCATGCAAAGGCCGATGCCAATAGGTCAGTTCGGCAGGCTTCCCCTTGAAAGTCACTTCGTCGGTGTACTGGGTGAGCTGGAAGTAGTCCTTGCCTCGGTGGTTGAACGGGTAGAGAATCGGATGGTTCACCGACATGATGAGCCGGCCGCCGGGCTTGAGGACCCGGCGGACTTCCTCCAGTGCGTAGTCCCAGTCCGGCAAATAGTGGAACACCAAGGAAGCAATGGCATCGTCAAAACTGTTGTCGGCATACGGGAGCTTCTCCCCCAATGTCGCCACTTTCAGGTCGGCATCTTCGCCCAGCCGCTGGCGTGCCAGGTCCACCATTGCCCGGCTGGTGTCGAAGCCCGAGACGCTCGCTCCACGGCTCATGAGCTGTTCCGACAGCGGGCCGGCGCCGCAGCCGATATCCAGGATGTTCCGGCCGGCAACGTCTCCTGCCAGTTCCAAGGTGGCCGGCCGCTCATAGTAGGCGTTCAGCATGCTGAATTCGTTCTCGTCAGCGTAGTCCTGGGCGAAATCGTCGTAGTTGCTTTCCTGTGGCACGGGCGCGCTCCTTTGCATGGTTTTGCCCGAGCCTAGCAAAGGCTTCAACTAATCATTGGGAAAACACTCGACTGATCGAGTAACGCTTTGACTGCAATAGCCGCAATCGATCACAATCGCGTCCAGCCATAGTTTCTATTCCCAGTCCAGATTAGAATCAGCACATGGGACCGATCAGTGCCCATGCTCGTTCGACTTTCCATGGGGAGAAATTGAATAAATTAGTTCAGCGTTCACTCGCTGTCATCGCTTCGGGAGCACTTGTATTCTCCGGTGTCTCCGCGGCCTCGGCCGCTCCGTTGCCCACCAGCATTTCATCTGCCAGCATCGTTGCTGCGAAGAAAAAGGCTCCTGCGGTAACGATCAAGAAAATTGGCACGAAGACTGTCAAGGGTTCAGCCAAGGCAACCATCAAGCCTAGCTATTCCAAGGCAAAGAACGTGAAGATCAAGTCGGCGTTGCTGAAGGTGGTCAAGGGCAAGAAGACCGTCGCCAGCAAGAAGAAGTCCGTCAAGCTCGCAGCGGGCACCTACAAGGTCACCACCACGGTCAAGTACCAGCTCAAGGGCAAGACCTCGACCATTCAGAAGACGCAGACCTTGCTGGTGAAGAAGGCGGCCGCCAAGCGTTCCGTGAAGATGAGCGGCAAGGCAAAGAACTGCCCTGCAGGCTACCCGGTGAAGGGCAACCGCACCGGCAGCCAGAAGGAGTGGAAGTACCATGTCAAGGGACAGCGCTTCTACAACATCACGAAGCCAGAAGAATGCTTCAAGACTGCAGCTGATGCGCGCAAGGCCGGCTACCGGGCTTCGAAGCTCTAAACCTGCCTGGCTGGTATCCGACCCAGCAAACTAAAAAATCGACCTCGGTTGCTTCCCATATGGGAAGCAACCGAGGTCGATTTATTTGAAATGCAATGGAGCCAAGTGCGAGGGAAGAATCTAGTTCCGCCAGCTCCTACTTCTCAATGGCTTCTGGAGAATCCTTCGCGGACTCCCCACTGCGGCTTTTCTTGATATTCTCGGCAAATGAAGTTGCTACGTCCTCGGCTTTGTCCAAGGCACGGTTCTTCGTCTCGTCCCCAAACTGCTTGATTGCGCTCAAGCCATCAGCGCCTGCATCAGTCACCTTGTCCCGAACCTCGGAGACAGCCTTGAGCCACTTCTTTGACTCCAGTGCCCCGTAGGCGCTCTCGATTCCCAATCGGCTTTGGAATTCCACTAGATCATTCGAGACGGCATTCGTCGCCTTCACGACTTCGCTCGATGACTTCGGATGCAGCAGCACCTTTGAATTCGCCAGTCCGGCGACGACAGCGATTCGCTCAAGAAGCTGCTCGGTCACCTTCGTAATGTGTGCGATTCTGCGTTCGCGCGCGATCTGCAGCGCGATTCGATGATTCTCCAGTTCGTCAGGAGACCCGTTGAGCACACGGTCCAGTTCCAGAACAGACATGCCGTCTTCGAGTTGGAAGCAACGTGCCAGTACTGCCAACCACTGGGTGGCCTTTGATTCGATCTCGCGGGTGATCTTGGCCAGTTCACCCATCTTCGTTTTGTCTTCCAGCTTTTCAGCTAATCCTGCCAAGGCCCGCAGCGCATAGGACTGGGTCGTTGCGATGGTCTTGGCATTCGAATTAACCTTTGACCATGTCGTCTCGCCGATATGCCCCACTTGGTCGCGCACGACCATGGCATCATCGATGAGCATTCCAACACCATCAAGATCCGCTAGGACCGCGTCATTCTGCGCACGGAGGATATCGTCAATTTTCTCGTCGATCACCTTCAAGTAATCGGTGATCTCATCCATGCTCTGCTGCATCGCGTATTGGGCTATAATCCCACCCACGCCTGCCAGCACAGCCGGGTTTGAAAGCATCGCCGTTGGGCTGGTGACGATTTCAAGCAAATTGCTGATCTTGCCATCTTTCATGACGACTGCACGCGCCAGGCCGTTCTCCGATCCAGCCATCAGTTTCTTGGCATTGAAGATCCGTGCTGAGTCTTCCGAGAGCTTGATCCAGCGTCCGGACGTCTGCGCAATCCCGCTACCGGCTTGCATCGCGGTTGCACTGAGGCCAGCTGCTTTGCTTACGCGTTCCAAGGGCAGTTCCTTGGAAATCAAGCCGACGGATTCCACGAATTTGTCAACGGCGCTGCGTTCGCCAAGGACTGCCACGCCATTTCCATCAGAAACGATCTCAATATCTTCGCTAGCCACTTTTGCTCCTTGAACTATCAGCTATTGAACAGCGGCGGCGGCATTGTTCGTTCTGCTCTCGCCCGGAACAATTCTTACACTAAAAGATTGAATACTAAAGTTCCTTCAGGCCGCGGCACTTCAGCACACAGCAGGAGTGCAGCTCCCTTTTCGATGCGCTCATCGCAGAATGGACGCAACATGCATTTAAACGAAAACCGCTGGCTCTAAACGATATTCCTATCGTTCAGAGCCAGCGGTTTTCAGCTTATGAAGCTAGTTGTCACCTCGCGATTAGCGGGCTACCGAACCATCTACGTAGTCATCCGAGGATGCATCCGAGATCCAGGAGAACAGCGAGCGCAGTTCGCGACCGGTGGTCTCGATTGGGTGCGCTTCGCCCTTGGCACGCAGTTCCTTGAACTCCGGAGCGCCAGCCTTCTGGTCTTCCATGAAGCGGTTGGCGAAAGCACCGGACTGGATATCAGCCAGCACAGCCTTCATGTTTTCCTTCACCTCTGGGGTGATCACGCGTGGGCCGGAGACGTAGTCGCCGTACTCAGCGGTGTCGGAGATCGACCAGCGCTGCTTGGCGATGCCGCCTTCCCACATCAGGTCGACGATCAGCTTCAGCTCGTGCAGCACCTCGAAGTAGGCGATTTCCGGCTTGTAGCCAGCTTCGGTCAGGACCTCGAAGCCGTACTGGACCAGCTGGGAGGTGCCACCGCACAGCACAGCCTGCTCGCCGAACAGGTCGGTTTCGGTCTCTTCGGTGAAGGTGGTCTCGATAACGCCGGCACGGGTGCCGCCGATGCCTGCAGCGTAGGACAGTGCCAGTTCCTTGGCGCCGCCGGTGAAGTTCTGCTCCACGGCGATCAGGTCAGGGATGCCACGGCCGGCTTCGAATTCGCGGCGCACGGTGTGCCCTGGTGCCTTGGGAGCAACCAGTGCAACGTCGACGTTGGCTGGTGGCTGGATGAAGCCGAAGCGGATGTTGAAGCCGTGGCCGAAGAACAGCGCGTTGCCCTCTTCGAGGTGCTCGGCGATCGACTCGGTGTAGACCTGGGCCTGGACCTGGTCCGGGGTCAGGATCATGATGACATCTGCCCAAGCCGCTGCTTCGGCAACCGTAGCTACCTTCAGGCCTTCGGCCTCGGCCTTGGCACGGGACTTGGAGCCCTCAGCCAGGCCGACGATAACCTCGACGCCCGAGTCGCGCAGGCTCAATGCGTGGGCGTGGCCCTGGGAGCCGTAGCCAATGACAGCTACCTTCTTGCCCTGGATGATCGAGAGGTCTGCGTCGTCTTCGTAGTACAGATCAGCCACTGTAATTCTCCTTATTTGTGCTTCTGGTAAAGAAGTCTTGTGCTTAGGCACTGTTGCTTTCTTCTAAGCTAGGTGCCAAATACCTAAATTTGTAGTTCGTGTCTCTTGAAGTCGTTGTGCGCTTAGGCGGATAGCGTCTTCAGGGCACGGTCGCTCATCGACTTTGTTCCGCGTCCCACGGCCAGCGTTCCGGCCTGGACGATCTCGCGGATGCCGAATGGCTCAAGTACTGCCAGCAGTGCTTCGATCTTCGCCGCATTGCCGGTGGCCTCAACGACCAGCGAGTCCGTGGATACGTCGATCACCGATGCGCGGAACAGCTCCGCGGCCTGTGTGACCTGCAGTCGCGTCGCCGCATCGGCGCGCACCTTGATCATGATGTGGTCGCGCTGCACCGAGGTTTCCGGCAGCAGTTCCACGATCTTGATGACGTTGACCAGCTTGTTCAGCTGCTTGGTGACCTGCTCCAGGGAATCCCCTTCGGCGTCCACCACCACGGTCATGCGGCTGATGCCGGCAATTTCCGTGGGGCCTACGGCCAGCGAGTGAATGTTGAAGGCACGGCGGGCGAAGAGGCTGGCGACGCGGGTGAGCACGCCGGGAACGTCTTCAACCAGTACCGAAAGCGTATGCTTTGCCATGTCCTAGTCCTCCTCTTCCCATTCAGGGGTCATGCCGCGGGCAATCTGGATCTGGTCGTTGCTGACTCCCGATGGGACCATTGGCCACACCATGGAGTCGGCCGAGACCACGAAGTCGATGACTACCGGACGGTCATTGATTTCCAATGCCTTCTGGATGGTCGCATCGATATCCTCGTCGCGTTCGCAGCGCAGGCCCACGCAGCCGTAGGCGTCGGCCAGCTTCACGAAGTCCGGAATCCGGGCGGTTCCGTGGCCGGTGTTCAAATCGGTGTTGGAGTAGCGGCCATCGTAGAACAGGGTCTGCCACTGGCGGACCATGCCCAGCGACGAGTTGTTGATGATGGCAACCTTGATGGGGATCCGGTTGATCACGCAGGTAGCCAGTTCCTGGTTGGTCATCTGGAAGCAGCCATCTCCGTCAATGGCCCAGACCACGCGGTCCGGCTGCGCCACCTTGGCGCCCATGGCGGCAGGCACCGAGTAGCCCATGGTGCCCAGGCCGGCGGAGTTCAGCCACGAGCGCGGGCGCTCGTACTTGACGAACTGCGCTGCCCACATCTGGTGCTGGCCCACGCCTGCCACGTAGACGCCTTCCGGACCGGTCAGCTCGCCGATGCGCCCGATAACATTCTGCGGAGCAGAGAGGCCGTCGTGGGTTTCGGTGTAGCCGATCGGGTAGGTTTCGCGCAGGCGGTTGAGCAGTCCCCACCAGCCGGCCAGGTCCTGCTGGGCTTCGTTCTCGAAGCGCGAGGCGCAGGCCTCGTGCAGCTGCGGGATGATTTCATCCAGCGAGCCGACGATCGGCACATCGGCCACGCGGTTCTTGGAGATTTCCGCAGGATCGATATCGGCGTGGATCACCTTCGCGTTCGGCGCGAAGGTGGAGAGCACGCCGGTGACGCGGTCATCGAAGCGGGCGCCGAGGGTAATGAGCAAATCCGACTGCTGCAGTGCCGTGACCGCCGAGACGGCACCGTGCATGCCTGGCATGCCCACGTGCTGTTCATGCGAGTCCGGGAAGGCACCGCGTGCGGTCAGCGTAGTGACCACCGGAGCGTTGATGAATTCCGCGAATTCCTTCAGCTGCTCATGGGCGTTGGCCTTGATCACGCCACCGCCAACATACAGCACCGGGCGGGTTGCCGAAGCGATGAGCTTGGCGGCTTCGCGCAGCTGCTTGTTGTGTCCGCGGGTGACCACGCGGTAGCCCGGCAGGTCGACCTTTGGCGGCCATGAGAAGGTCATGTCGCTCTGCTGGGCATCCTTGGTGATATCCACCAGCACCGGACCGGGACGGCCGGTCTGCGCCAGGTAGAACGCGCTGGCCAGCGTGCGCGGAATGTCTTCCGCGTTGGTGACCAGGAAAGCGTGCTTGGTAATCGGCATCGTGATGCCGACAATGTCTGCTTCCTGGAATGCGTCAGAGCCAATGAAAGCGCTATTGACCTGACCGGTGATTGCCACCATTGGTACCGAGTCCATATTGGCATCGGCCAGTGCGGTGACGAGGTTGGTTGCGCCTGGTCCGGAAGTAGCGATGCATACGCCCACTTCCCCGCTCACCATGGCGTAACCCTGTGCGGCATGGCCGGCACCCTGTTCGTGGCGGACCAAGATGTGGTTAATCTTGGTCGAATCCATCAGTGGATCATAGGTGGGAAGGATGGCCCCACCTGGTAATCCGAAGACGTCTTTGACGCCCAGTTCTTCCAGCGAGCGGACGATGGCTTGTGAGCCCGTCATCTGCGTGGGAGCAACGATATTATTCGGACCCTGTACCGGGTTCGAAGCCTCCACGACGGAAGAGACAGCGGCGGCGGCATCCTTGGTTCGATTGATTGACTTCGCAACCGACGCCGGATTGGCGGGTGTTGAGTTGCTCATCGGGATCCTTTCCATATCTATCTCTTCGTTTGCGCATAAAAAACGCCCCGCGGCCGTCACTACTGACGAAAGGGGGCTTGCGCGTTACCGACGTACTGTCCGTGGTGTTGGACAGTGTCTCAGGCTCCGCGCCTGATAACTAGTAGTACATCGGTGTTTGTTTGCATGCCTCTAGTTTTCTCCACCTCACGGCAAAGAGCAACTAGACACCCTGTTTATCTCATTATATGAGACGGATGTCCAAACCTTGGACGCGACACCGCGAACAAGACTTGGTTATTTCGCTTCCCAGGCACCAACAGCGCCTGTCGAAACGGGATTAGCTGGAGACAAGCACCAGCTGCCTTGGACGCGCATCGCTCGCGCTGCGCACCCCTTGCTCCAAGGAAGCCACCTGCCAGGCAGTTGGTTTCGCTTGCAGCGTTGAGCCGGGAAAGGCATGAGTTCCGTCGATGGCCACACGGGCGCATGGCTTGACGACTCAATTAGCATCCTGGCTCATTAATCCCATTCTAGAAGTCAATATGACCAATCAGATAACCCATGACGTGCCGATGACACATTTCGATAAATGTTGCGACTGGTCAAATTGTCCAAAGTTATCGGTAGAGTATTGGTTATGGACAAGCGCCCAGACGAAAATCCAACCCAGCAGGTAAAGGCCCGCCTCCATGAGGCCTTCGACTCGCAGATCCCCAACTTCGCCAGCTACAATCTCGTGGCGGGCACCGGCATCGCCGGCTCCGGAGGGCTCAAGGTCATTGGATATCGGCGCCAACCAGCGGAACTGATTATTGCGCCAGTGAATGCCAGCAGCTTGGAAGCATCCGAGGATGCGATCAACATCAACAATACGAATGTGAACCAGCTCGCCGAGCTCAGCGATGGCGGCTACGAAATCGCGATCTCTTCGGGCCGGGTGTTCCGCTTCAGCATTCCCGAAGCGCCGAGCATCGACTTGCATGTCGATGATGCCATCAGCATTGGTGCCACCATTGACCAGAAATCAGATGCAGAGGACTTCGCTGATTTCATGGACCACTTCATGAACACCATCGAAGGCACCGAGAACTTCGTATAACCAGCAAGAGAATTCGCCATAGCAAAGGCCATCCCGCCAGCTAGCTCCATTACGAGCTACGCGGCGAGATGGCCTTTTCGCTTACAAAGCCCCGGGATGATTCCCGCGGTAGTCGGAGGCGAGCAGCTGCCCTTCGACGGTGAGGATCTCAACCCGGTCCAACTCGATTGATTCGTAGCCGACGGAGGTCATGACCCGCTCGGCATAGCCGGCAGCACTGCCCTCCGCGATCCAATCGCTGCCCTCCACGACAATGGCGAGCACGCCCTGGACCGGAGAGAGCCACCCCACGGTGGCGTACTGGATGGAATCCTCGGCGAATGAATGGAAGCCGGCGGCGCCCTGGCCATTGAGGTACTGGAAGATCTTCTGATCCGCCCATTCCTGGCGCCCTTCGACTTCCTGGAGGTTGTCGGCATACTTCGGCAAGGCCGCGATCTGCGGGCTCACGCCAGGAGTTTGCGCGGATGCTTCGAACTGGAGCGGGGCACAGCTGGCCAAGGACGAAGCCAGCACCAAGCCGCCGGCGACCACACTGGCCTTGCGCAACGCATCGATGGCCACGCAGCGCCGCTGGATACCGGAAGAAATTACTTGAAGCACCATGCAATCGAGCATAGCCAATGACCCGGACAATTCCACAGGAATCACCCTGCACGGATTCCACGCCGGCGGCGGTCCCGGAATCAGCCTTGCTCGACCTGGTACAGGGACATCCCTGCAGCCTGCATCACCAGCCACGGGCTGAAGGCCCACGGGGTGGCGCGCAGGGCTTCACCGAGTTGTGCCGGATCCACCCAGCAGTAGTCCATGACTTCGTCCGGGTTCGCAGAGATCTCGCTGTCGATTATCGCGGTGAAGACCGGGCAGATTTCGTTTTCCACAATGCCCGAGGCATCCACGGCGCGATAGCGGAAGTCAGGCAGCGCCGATTCGATGCGGTTGACCTTGAAGCCGAGCTCATGGGCCGCGTGGCGCGTAATGGCTTCTTCGAAGCTCTCGCCGGGCTGGGGATGCCCGCAGAAGGAGTTCGTCCAGACCCCTGGCCAGGTCACCTTGGACAGGGCGCGACGGGTCACCAGCACCTGGCCGGCTTCATTCTGCACGTGGCAGGAGAATGCCTGGTGCAGCACGGTATCCGTGGTGTGAACCAATTCTTTCGGGTGCGTGCCAATAGGCTGGCCTTGATCCGAAAGCAAAATGACGTCCATTGAAATCCTTGAATCCCCATCCGGGTCTAGTAGGTGAAAAGTGCCGAAAAGATCAGGAGCATGGTCAGCAGGAAACCGCACAGGTAGTTGATCCACAAGAATCTCTTCCATCCTCGATTAACCGTACCCGAGCTTGCATCGCTGATTCCAAGATGGGGTAGGACGTTGAGCACATAGGCAAGGGCCAGCACCGCCGCCCAGCGGCCAAGGCCCGACAGGCCCACCGCCACGAGCGCTCCGGCCAGCAGGTAGGCGGCCAAGACCAGGTAGATGGTCGTGCGGGCCGACAAGGCGGTGGCGATCGAGGAGAGCCCGCCTTGGCGATCGGGAACAATATCCTGGATTGCGCCCAGGGCATGGCTGGCCATCCCCCAGAGCAGGAACGCGCCGAAGACCAGCCACTGCTCGGCCTGCACGCTGGCGCCAGCCAGCACCCACCCGTAGACCGCCGGAGAGACGAAGTGCACCGCGCTGGTCAGCGAGTCCAGCCCGGGCCTTTCCTTGAAACGCAGCCGCGGTGCGGAGTAGGCCAGCACCGCAAGGATGGACACGGCCAGAACGAGATTGGCTGCGCCATCCCCGGCCGCCACGAGCACCGCGAGGAACGGCGCGGCGCACAGGACGCAGGCGACGAGCAGCGCCTTATGGCTCTGCCTGGACAGCAGCGCCCCCTCGATTCCTCCCTTGCGCGGATTGCGCAGGTCCGACTCGTAGTCGAAGACATCGTTCACGCCGTACATCAGCAGGTTGTAGGGGAAGAGGAAGAACACCGTGCCCAGGACCAAGCGCCAATCGATCCCGCCACCGGCCAGCAGATAGGCGGCGGCAAACGGGTAGGCGGTGTTCACCCAGGAGATGGGGCGTGAGCTCGCCAGGATTCCGCGGATCATGAAGCGTCCTTTCTGTGGCTGCGGCCACCGAGCAGCCACCACAGCCCGGGGAGCAGGAAGACCGCGCAGGCGGCGTAGAAGAAATCTTCAATAGGGGCCAGGCCCAGATGCAGCCCGGACAGCGTCCCGCTGCCGTAGCCAAACAACCCGGCGTAGATCATCAGGTTGTCGAAGATCGCGGTGAGCACGAGCATCAGGGCCATGGCGGCGCCCAGCGGCTTGGCTACCGAGCGCAGGCGCTGCTTGCTGGCGGCCAGCCCGGCGGCAAAGACGGCCATGGCCGCAAGAAGGAAGCAGAGACTCAATTCAAGGAACATGGTTCTCCCCTAACGTGCGCTTGGATGCTTTCTGGTTCCGGTTGCGCAGCATGCCGGCCAGCACCGGCAACCCGGTGAAGGCAATCATGGCGCAATAGCACAGGAAGACCAGGAAAAAGACTTCTTCCACAGGGAACTGCTCGCCCACCATGATTCCGGTCATGAGCTCCGATTCCTTGTGCAGGAAGATGCCCTGCCTGATGGCCAGCACATCCCAGAGCACGAAGAATCCGGTGCCCAGCCCCAGGGCCAGGATCCCGCGCACCGGGTGGCGGAAGATAAAGAGCTTTCCCTTCGCGTCCAGCAGCCCCATGCAGGCCAGCAGTGCCAGCAAGATGCCCAGGTAGATCATGCTCCGGCCTCCTGACGCACCGTGGCCGCGCAGTTTTCGTCCATGGGCCCCGCGGCCTTGATCCCGAGCACCGCTTTGGCAGCCAGCTCCCCGCTGATCAGGCACATCGGCACGCCGATTCCAGGGCGCACGGTGCTGCCGGCATAGTGCAGCCCGCCCACCTTGGCGCTGCCGTTGCCCGGACGCAGCATGGCGCTTTGCCCCAGGGTATGGGCCAGGCCAAGCGCACCGCCTTTGAAGGCGCCGTACTGCTGGACGAAGTCCCCCGGGCCGATGCTCTGGCGCACCACGATCCGCTCGCGAAGATCCGTGATGCCAGCCCATGCGGCCAGCTGGTCGATGGCCGCGTCGGCCACCGCTTCCACCGCGGCATCTCCTGCCCCATCGGCTGCGCCAATCCCCCATTCGGGCATGGCCGGAGCCGGAACCAGGATGAACAGGTTCTCGCAACCCTCCGGGGCCACCGAAGGGTCGGTGGCACTGGGCTTGCAGACATAGATGCTGGTTTCAGCCTCCAGCATCCTCCCTTGGCGAATCCGCGAGAAATTCTCTTTCCAGTCGGTGGTGAACAGCAAGTTGTGGTGCTCCAGCTGCGGCAGCTTGCCGCTGATGCCCAGGCACAGGAGCACCGCGCTGGGGCCAGGGTCCTTGCGCTGGAAGCTCTTGGCGGTATGGGTCTGCAGCTCCTCGGGCAGCAAATGGCCTTCCAGCTGGCGCACATCGGCGGCTGCGATCACATGGGTCGCCGGGGTGCGCTGCTGCCTGCCGTGCACGTCGATCCAGCGCACCGCGCTGACCCGGGGATTTTTTCCTGCGCTTGTTTCAATGGCCGTTGCGGTGGCTGAGAAATGGATGGCCGCGCCGTGTTTCCGGGCCAGTTCGGCCATGGCATCGGCCACCGCAGCGAAGCCTCCCATCGGGTATTTCACCCCGTCGGTGAGGTCCAGGTGGCTCATCAGCTGGTAGAGCGCGGGGGTGCGGCTCGGGCTCGAGCCCAGGAACACCGCCGGGTATCCGAGCAGCTGGCGGATCTCGTTGCTGGAAAAGCGCCGGGCCACATGGCTTTCCAAGCTGGAGGCCAGCAGCTTGGCCAGTTGCGGGCTCCGGCGCAGGATCCGCGGGTGCAGCAGGGAGGCGAGCGAACTGAAATCGTCATAGAGGAAATGCTCCAAGGCCAATTCATAGCCCTCCTTCGCGGTGCGCAGGTACCGCTCCAAGGCTGGGCCGCTGCCCGGTTCCAGGGCTTCGAAGAGTCCGCTGGCCGCAGCGCCGGTTCCGACATCCACCGGTCCTTCGCGGTCCTGGAAGAAGGTGCGGTAGCCGGTGGCCAGTTCGCGCAACTCCAGCTGTTCGCTGGCGCTGGTGCCCATGAGCTTGAACCAGTGCTCGAAGACCTCGGGCATCAGATACCAGGAGGGGCCGGTATCGAAACGGAACCCGTCGCGCTCCAGGCGCCCGGAGCGACCGCCTGGATGCGGCTGCTGCTCGATCAAGGTGACCTTGCAGCCCCGGGCGGCGAGCAACCCGGCGCTGGCCAGGCCGGAGAATCCGCCCCCGATGACTACGACTTCTCTTTGTGCGTGGTTCATCTGCTTGCTACTTCCATTCTTGGCTTGCGGCCGGTGGTGCCCCGGGTGCCCAGCAGCACGCGGGCGGCGATCAGCGCCTTGCGCGGGGCGGAGACCGAGATGCGGGTGCGCAGCAGCTGGGCGGCCGGGGCCTTGTCCAATTGGGAGTTCAGTTCGCGGAACAGGTCATGGGCCAGGCGCACGGCCCGGGCAGCGGACGGGGCCAGGTAGGGCAGGCCGGCACGGGCCTGGGCCAGGTCCTGCTCGATCTGCGCAACCAGCTTCGCCTTGCTTGGCTCATCGAATCCTGCCGGGTCCAGGCCGGGAAAGTAGCTGCGTCCCAAATCTTCGCTGTCTTCCGCCAGGTCGCGCAGGAAGTTGACCTTCTGGAAGGCCGCGCCCAGGCTGCGGGCGGCGTGCTTGGCGCGCTGCGCCTGGGCAGGCGTCAAGTCCGGCGCGGCGGGCATCGCCTGGAAGACCTGCAGGCACATCAGCCCGATGACTTCGGCCGAGCCGTAGATGTAGTCCTGCAAGCTGCGCGCATCATGCTGCCCGGTGCCCAGGTCCGCGCGCATGGAGGCGAAGAACGGGGCGGTGAGCTCGGCGTGGATGCCGGTGGCCCGGGCGGAAATGGTGAAAGCGTGGACCACCATGTTGGTGCTGTACCCGCGTTCCATGGCGCGCAGGGTTTCTGCTTCCAGCTCGTCCAGGCACGCGGCGATGGCCTGGTTGTCCAGGCCGGCCTGGCAGGCCACCCCGTCCACGATTTCATCGGCCAGGCGCACCAGCGCATAGATATTGGCGATGTGCCTGGCGCTGGCGGCATCCAGCAGCTTGCAGGCCAGCGAGAACGAGGTGGAGTATTCGCCCAGTACCACCCTGGCGCTGCGCTGGGCGGTGCGCGAATAGTGCTCCAAGGCGGCGGTGCCTGCGGTGCTGTGAGGGGAATTGTCGGGTTTCATGGCGTTCAGCTGCTTCGATCCAGGATCAGGCTGGTGCATTCGCGCAGCAGCGTCCGGGCTTCTTCGGGCAGGTCCAGGAAGGCCGCGGAGCCGGTGGCCCGTGAGCAGAGTTGCTTAGCCAGCTGCCGGGCGAAGCGCTCGGCCCCCTGCGCGGCCAGTTCCTGGCGGATCCGGCCGGCATCCACTGTTCCTTCGCGGAATCCGCCCAGCAGCTTGGCGAATTCGGGTTGCTCGCTGGCCAGGGCCAGCAAGATGGTGCTCTTGAATTCGCGCAAGTCCGATTCCACCGGCTTGCCGGTGCGTGCCGGGTCACCGAAGGTGCCCAGCACATCATCGATGATCTGGTAGGCCACCCCGAGCTGGCAGCCCACTGCACCGAGGGCCTCGGCCTGCCCGGGGTGCGCCCCGGCCAGCAGCGCTCCGGCCTGCAGCGGCAGCTGGAAGGAGTAGGCCGCGGTTTTCATCTGTTCCATGCGCAGCACCTGGCTGGTGGTGGCCGGAGCCGGGGCCAGCGAGTAGAGCAGGTCCTCGAGCTCTCCGGCCCCTGCCTGCTCGATGGCTTGGAAGAAGGCCTGCTGGACCCCGGCCTCGCTGTCGCTTCCGGCCGAGGCCCTGGCCGCAAGCTTGATCGCTTCGCTGATCAGCAGGTCCCCGGCGATGATTCCCACGGAATTGCCCGCATGCTCGGCATCGGCCCGGTTCCGGCCGCTGGCGATGGCGTGGTCGCGGTAGAGCGCCGAGATGGTCTTTTCCCCGCGGCGCACGAAGTCGCGGTCCACCACGTCGTCGTGGATCAGCAAGGCGGCGTGCAGCAACTCGAAGGCGCAGCCCAGGTCGATGGCGCGGGCCTCATTGCGGCCGCCGAAGGCACGGTAGCCGAGCATTACCAGCCCCGGGCGCATCAGCTTGCCGGTAGCCAGCCGTTCGGAGATCCGGGACCAGAGCAGCGCAGTCTGCGCGGAGTAGGCGGCGCTGCGGCGCTGGGCCTGCGTGGCCAGCAGTTCCAGCCGATCGCTGATGGCGCGCCGGGTGGGTGCATCGATGAGCCCGCCTGAGGCTGGCGCGCCAGCCGCTGCGGCCTGCGGGGCCTGGTGTGTGGTGGTGTGCATTCTCATGGTTCCCTACTGAAAGGATGTGGTGGGGTTTGCTTGGTTCTCTTCGCTGGTCACGGTGTCCCGCGTTTCCAGCTCTCGCCGGGCTTCTTCGAGCAGGGCGCCCAGATTCCTGCGGGACGGCTCGTCCAGCTGCGCGTAGAACGTGTGCAGCTTGCGCAGCAGCACCTGCCCTGGCCCGGTGGACACCGGGAAATTGCGCCCCGGGACTACCAGGGTGCGCCGCCGGTCCGCGGCATGGTGCCTTCTTTCAACCATCCCGCGGACTTCGAGCCGGTCCAGGACCGAGGTGATTCCTGCCGATGACACTCCCAGTTCGCGGGCCAGTTCCCCGGAGCTGGGCGTTTGCATGGAACGCAGCAGGTTCACCGCACGCAAATCTGTATCGTTCAGGTCAAGGCTGTGGCGCAGGCGCGCTTCGCTCAGTGCATAGGACCGCTGGAGCTTGAGCAACAACCGGAACACTTCCGAGGCAATCAGCGGACGTGAACAATCCATGATAACTTCTCTCGCGTAGTTGATATTTAGCTTTTCTAGATACATCATGGTTTAACTATCTCGTTTTGTCGACTCGAAGCGGGAAAATTTTCAACCGACATCAGGAGCACACGATGAGCAGTTCCACGGATTCCCCGAATTTTCCCTATCGAGCCCCCGCGTCAGCAACATCCTGGGCACTGCCGGTGTTCACGGCGATTGCCCTGGTCCTGGCCATTGCCGTTTCATTCATCGGAAGCGGGGCCCTGGGCGGAACTCCGGTCCAGCAGGCAGCCGGCGGCTATCTGGGCGCTGACTCGACGCTGCTGGCCCCCGCGGGTCCGGCCTTCTCCATCTGGAGCGTGATCTACGCCGGGCTGGCCGTCTACGGCATCTTCCAGCTCACCCCCGCCGGACGCCGCTCGGCCTGGGCTGCCAAGCTGCGGATTCCCGCGCTGCTTTCCGCATTGCTGAACGCCGCATGGATTACCGTGGTCCAGCTGGGCTGGCTGGGGGCCAGCGTCGCGGTGATCTTCATCCTCGTCGCGTGCTTGGCCTGGATGCTGACCATCATGGTGGCAGGCACCCCGTCTTCGCGCACCGAATACTGGATCATGTGGCTGACCTTCGGCATCTACCTGGGCTGGGTCTGCGTAGCCAGCATCGCCAACACCTCCGCATGGCTGCTCTCCCTGGGCTTTGGCCAGGACGCCTCCTGGGCACCAGGAGCGGCAGTGGCACTGCTGGTGGTCGCAGCGGCCATCGGGCTGGGCACCACCGCCTACTCGGGCAGGATCTTCACCGCCTTGGCCATCGCCTGGGGCCTGGGCTGGATCGGCGTGAGCCGGCTGTCCGGAACCAATCAGTCTGAACTGGCCGGGTACGCCGCGCTGGGCTGCGCCGCGCTGCTCCTGCTCGGATCCATGGTGATCGCCTGGCGCAAGCGCGGTGTTCGAACTCCATGAGCCTGATAGCAGTGACCGGAGCAACCGGATACATCGGCGGACGGCTGGTGCCCCTGCTCTTGCGCAACGGGCACCAGGTCAGGGTTTTCACCCGTGACGCGCAGCGCCTGCGCGATACCCCATGGCGCAGCCAAGTCGAGATCGTCGAGGGCGACCTGCAAGATGAGCACGCAGTGGCCAAGCTCTGCAAGGACGCGGACCTGCTCTACTACCTGGTGCATTCGATGTCCGGGACCCGGGATTTCGCGGCTCAGGAAAAAGCGTGCGCGCAGGTCATGGCGCAGGCCGTACGCGAACAGGACGTCAGCCAGCTGGTCTACCTTTCCGGGTTGCATCCTGCAGGTGAACTCAGCGAGCATCTGGCTTCGCGCGTGGCCGTGGGGCAGATCCTGTCAGCGGCCGCCAGCACCCTGGTGCTCCAGGCGGGCCTGGTGATCGGCTCCGGCTCGGCCAGTTTCGAAATGGTCAGGCACCTGAGCGATGTGCTGCCGGTGATGCCGGCCCCGCGCTGGGTACTGAACCAGGTCCAGCCCATCGCCATCCGCGACACCTTGCACTACCTGTCGGCCTGCGCCGAGCTGGCGCAGCCCGCGCAGGGAACCTATGACATCGGCGGCCCCGGCACCTACAGCTACGCGCAGCTGATGAAGATCTATGCCCAGGTGGCCGGCCTGCGCGAGCCGAAAGTCTGGCCATTGCCGCTGCTCACCCCGCGGCTGGCTTCGCACTGGGTGAATCTGGTGACGCCGCTGCCGCACACCCTGGCTTCCGCGCTGGTGCAGTCGCTGCAGCATGATTGCGTCATGGGCTCGCGGGACATCGACAAGCTGATTGCCCCGCCGGCCCAGGGCTTGTGCGATTATCCGCGAGCGGTGCAGCTGGCACTGGAGAAGATGGATGCCGACGCGGTGCAAACCAGTTGGGCTACCGCCCAGCCGATTTCGGCACCCGCCGAACCGCTGCCCTCTGATCCGGATTGGTCAGGGCGCAAGGCCTACACCGACATCCGCCGCATCAGCACCACGGCAACCGAGGCGCAGCTCTTCAGCGTGCTGCATCGGCTCGGCGGGGAATCACCGTATTTCGCCTTCCCCGCCCTGTGGAAGCTGCGCGGCCTGATGGACAAGCTGGCAGGCGGCGTGGGGTCGCGGCGCGGACGACGCTCGCACAGCACGCTGGCACTGGGAGATGTGGTGGATTGGTGGCGCGTGGAAGCCCTGGAGGAAAACAGCTTGCTGCGCTTACGCGCGGAGATGCGTGCCCCGGGCCAGGCATGGCTGGATTACCGGATCGACAAGCGAGCTGACGGGCGCAGCGAACTGATCCAGCGAGCGGTGTTCTTCCCGCGGGGCTTGGCCGGACGCTGCTACTGGTGGGCGGTATACCCGTTCCATGGGGCCATTTTCCCGGCCACCATCAAGAACATTGTGCGCGATGCGGAGAAGCAGGCGGCTGGCTGAGGATCCAGCACGTCCCGGTACTAGTCCGCTTCGCCGGCAGTCGTTGAATCGAGGCTGCTTTCCAAGGCATCAGAGGTCCCGGCAAGGAACCGGATCACTACGTCCCGCTCCTCGGGGCTCATCGAGTTGGCCACTTCGAATCTCTTGGCATGGTGCCGCCCCACTTGCTCCCGTGCTGCCAGGTGGGTTTCCTCGGTGACCTCGACGCATTGCGAACGCCGGTCGGTTGGATGCCTGGTGCGCCGCACATGGCCGTGGGCTTCCAAGCGGTCAATCATCTTGGTGACCGATGCGCTGGAAATTCCCAGATACTGGCTCAGCGCACCCGGGGTGACGGATTGGCCCGCATGCTTGGCGGAGATCATCTTGCGGATCGCCCGCATGTCGGTTTCGTTCAGTTTCATGAACTGCTGGGAGCTGCGCATGATGCGGCGTTCGATCTGGCGCATCCGGCCCATTTCAGCCATGATGCGGTCGATTTGCTCCAGATTGGCAGGGGCTATGCCCGCCCGCTTGATCAGGTCCTGGCCAGGATCGGATTCAGAAAGCCCATACATGGTGGGCAGTTCCTTGGCTGCCATGGTGCCCCTCCTCCTCGGATCGCGGCCGCTTGCCTTATTTGGATCATACGCTTGGTCAACCGCTGCGGATGCATGCAAAAACCCTGCGGCCGATGGAATCAGACCGCAGGGTTCAGTTGGTGCGAGTAGAGAGACTTGAACTCTCACGTCCGAAGACACTGGAACCTAAATCCAGCGCGTCTACCAATTCCGCCATACTCGCTAGCGCTACACCGGAAACACTGTTTCCTCGAAGGCGACCTCATTTAGTGTAGCGGAAGTTCTGCCTGATATGAAATCAGCCAGAGGAGGGGTCTACTTGGGATCAATGCCCAAGTCACGACGCAGCTTGGCCACATGGCCGGTGGCGCGAACGTTGTACTGCGCCAGCGCGATTTTGCCCTCTTCATCGAGCACGATAGTGGAGCGAATCAGGCCCTCGTAGACCTTGCCGTAGTTCTTCTTTTCTCCCCAGGCGCCGTAGGCTTCAGCTACCGCGTGGTCCTCGTCGGAGAGCAGCGGGAAGTTCAATTCTTCCTTGGCGACAAACTTTTCCAGCTTGGCGGTCTTGTCCGGGGAAATGCCCAGAACTGCGTAACCCAGGGACTGCAAGGATTCGAGTGAATCGCGGAAATCGCAGGCCTGCTTCGTGCAGCCCGGGGTGGATGCGGCTGGGTAGAAGTACACGATGGTCTTCTTGCCGCGGTAATCAGCCAAGGCAACAGACTTGCCAGCAGCGTCCTGCAAGGTGAAATCAGGGGCCTGGTCACCGATGGACAGACGGTTAGTCTTTTCGGAAGTACTCATGAGCTGATCCTCTTTTCTTTGCGGTATACAAAAAATCCGACCTGACGAATCAGATCGGATCTACTGTGCGCCCTCCGGGACTCGAACCCGGAACCTAATGATTAAGAGTCATTTGCTCTACCAATTGAGCTAAAAGCGCTTCCTCGCTCTGACTAGTTCTTTTTCAGAACTCGTCTTTGCGACGTAGACAATCATAGGCAGAAATGGTGCAAAAGCAAAAATCGGCCAGTGCCCGACCTGAGAACATAAAAGTCCAAGTCAGATTCATAATATCACTATTTGTCCGGCTTGAAAGTAATCTAAAACACATATAACATCTTGTTCTGCAGTAGTCGTCGAACACTGAAATGCAGGCACTCTTGGCATGGGTTCGACTTCCACCATCCGGGTGGTGAAAACAATGGAATGATTGTCCACTTACTATCGCGACGGCATGGCAACCTATCTAGGCATCGAACGGCAAACACCAGCGAAGCATGCAGTCGATTGCAGACTGCCAACAGTGACCGCCCTAGTGACCATGGCCGGCGAAAGCTACTAGGTTCATAATGTCGTCAGTTGAGGCTAGGCTTTTATCAACCATCACTTGGAGGAATCATGTCGCGCTCGGCCAAACGAATTCTCGGGAACGTCTCTGTATTTGTTGTACTTGTCGCACTTGTGGCCGTACTCGTGGTTTCAGCGACTAGCCCCACGTTGCTGAAGAACGACGCGAAGCTTACTGCTGAAGCAAATGCCGGAACCCCTATTGTTCAGGCGCTGAACACGCCGAGCCCTACCCCACGGTCGACAGCCAACACCCAAAGCACGCCAAAGACGATGAGCGAAGTCAGCCAGGAATGGGCAGATGAAAAAATAACCCAGTACCTAAATGGAAATGGCGCTCATAGTTTCGACGCTTTCCCTGGTAGCGCGCAAGGTGACACGATCCGTTGGAGCTCCCCAGCCGAAGGCAAGCTTGTGATTACCGTAGAGGATGGCTGGTCTTCAGAAGACCTGGAGGCCTATGCGAATCTGGTCTTGATCACGGTTGGCCACGAATCCCCTGAACTCACAAACGTCACCGTGAAGACCGACAACAATGTGGTGGTCGAAACCGTGGCGGCAAAAACCTCGCAGGACTAGGTCAAAAAGACAGTAACAGCTCTGGTTACGCTGGATTCCCTCGCCCTAGTCGGTAACCCCTGAGGCTATCGAGGTCGAAGTTAAGCCAATCATCGAGCCAGCTAATGAGTCGAAGCCATCTATCGGGGCTGCGTTCATGCGAGGGAGTCAAGATGAGCCTGCTCGAACGCTATCGACGTGCTGAACTCACTTGATGTTCATATCTTGAAGAGTGCGATCAACGCCCGAGCTTCGGATGCGAACACCGTGGTTGCCTGGAGACCATGGCCCCTTGTCCTTGCCGAGCGCCGTCCTGAACGTGAAGAATAACCACCGGGATAAACAAAAAAGGCCAGACCGAAGCCTGACCTTTGTTTTGTGCGCCCTCCGGGACTCGAACCCGGAACCTAATGATTAAGAGTCATTTGCTCTACCAATTGAGCTAAAAGCGCGTATTTATTTATGCAAACAAGTTGTCTGGTGAACCGAACAAATTGTTCGTGCGCCCCCCGGGACTTGAACCCGGAACCTAATGATTAAGAGTCATTTGCTCTGCCAATTGAGCTAGAGGCGCCCGCTGCGATGTTCTAGAAGCTTTTCGGGCTTCGCGCTTTCGCAACGAGATAAAACTTTACCAGCAATTTCCCTCAGCGCAAATTCGGGGGCCAGTATTCTGCGGTGACCTTCATTACAGGACATGACTAGGGGTTACTACCAAAGCGCGGATGGGGTTTGTACAGTGTTTCCATGAGCACCCAACGAACGATTTCATTCCCGACACAAGATCTGATTGATGCGGTCGGTCCGATCCCGGAAAACCTCAAAGCTGTGCTCTGGGACCTGGAGAGCACCCCCGGAACTGCGCTGGAAGAAATCGACATTGCGATCCTTCCCTATATGTCGAATCCCCAGACGCTGAAGAACATCCGCAAGGCACCGAACGTCAAGATCGTCCAGACGCAGACCACCGGCTTCGACGGAATGGTTGACCTGATTGGCGATCGCGCAAATATCAATACCGCGGCCGGCGTCCATGCAGCGGCTACCGCCGAGATGGCCATCGGCCTGGCCATCGCATCCCTGCGCGGCTACCCGCACGCGGTCCGAGACCAGCAGCAAGGCCGCTGGAATCCCCAGCAGTGGCCCGGGTTGGCTGATCGGACGGTGGCATTGGTTGGCGTGGGCGGCATCGGCGAAGAGATCCGCAAGCGCCTGGAGCCCTTCGAGGTCAATCTCCTGCGCTTCGGCTCCACGGCCCGCACCGATGAGCATGGCGAAATCTTCGCAACTTCTGATCTCGCAGCACGCGCGGCGCAGATCGAAGTGCTGATCCTGATCGTGCCGCTCAACGATTCCACCCATCATCTGGTCGACGCTGATCTGCTGGCCAAGCTTCCTGACGGTGCAACCGTGGTCAACGTCGCTCGCGGCCCGGTGGTGGATACCGACGCAATCGTGGCAGAAGTCGCTTCGGGCCGCTTGAACATGGCATCGGATGTATTCGACCCAGAACCCCTGCCGGCCGATCACCCATTGTGGCAGCACCCTAATGCCTTGGTCATTCCCCACAACGGCGGCAACACCAAGGCGTTCTTCCCGCGCATGGTGAAGTTGCTCAAGAAGCAGGTGCAGGCCTGGGCAGCGGGCAACGACGGCGAGAACCTCGTGCACCGCAGCTAACAATTTAGCGACAGTTGACGGCTCCGGGAGTTTTGGCTCCCGGAGCCGTGGCCGTGGTGCGCTATCTTTGATAAATACCTTTGCGCACATTTACTTGCTTGTTCCCTGCGCGAAGCAGTACCGCCTGCCATAGGAAGATGAGTCATCCCAGTGCCCGAATTGCCATTGAAACTCGTATCACGACGCGCATTGCTGACCGGTACATTGGCGACTACCGCACTGGCACTGACCGCCTGCACCGGAAACCCAGGGCCCGCGGCCTCCGCTTCGCCCACAGCCTCGGCCAGCGCACCGCGCATTCCCCGGACCCTGCGCCTGGCAGCAGCCGCTCCCCCGGTCAAGCTGGATCCGGCCATCGTGGCGGATAACGAATCCTTCCGGATCACCCGCCAGGTGTACGAGACGCTGGTCGATATCGATCCCGATACCGGTGGCGCCGTAGCCGGCCTGGCCGAATCCTGGACCGAAAGCCCTGATGGCTTGCGCTACACCTTCACCCTGCGCGAAGGCGTGCTCTTCCACGACGGCACCGAATTGACCGCAGAAGCAGTGGTCGCCAACTTCAAACGCTGGGAAAACTTGTCCCCGCAGCTGCGCGCTTCATCCAGCCAGGGCTTTGCCAATGTTTTCCACTTCGACAGCGACATCCCCAAGCTTCCAACTGCCAAGGAACTCGAAGAAGAGTTCAAGAGCGCTGCCGACGCCAGCGAAGAGGAACTGGCCACCCAGCAGCTGCGCACCAAGCAGCTTGAAGAGCTGACCAAGAAATTCGACACCAAGCTCTTCGAAGGCAAGTCCGCAGCCGGTTCCGCCAGCTATTTCGAATCCGTCAAGGCAACCGGCAAGTACCTGGTCGCCTTGAACCTGCGCCGCCGGCTGCCAGGGCTGATCGAAGCGCTGACCCTGCCGGGCATGGCCATTGCCGCGCCCAGTGCGTTGACCGGCGGCCCTGGGCAGAACCCGGCCGAGTCGCTCTCCACCCACCCGGTAGGTACCGGGCCATACACTTTCGTTTCCCATGAGGACAATGTGGTGCGCCTGGAGATCTTCAAGGACTATTGGAATCAACCGCGGCTATCCAATAACACCGCGCATCCCGAGGTTGCGCTGATCTCTGCTGTGCCTTCGCCCTACAACCGCGAAGGCGCGCTGCTGGCCGATGAAATCGACGGCTTCGACATGGTCTCGGTGGACATCATGCGCACGCTGGTGCGCAATGCCAAGGTGGTTGTCCAGCGCGATCCCTTCTCCGTGCTCTACCTCGGCATGAACCAGCGCAATAAGTGGCTGGCCAAGCCGGAATTCCGCATGGCCATTGCGCACGCGGTCAACCGCAGCTCGCTGGCTGAGAAGCTGTTCCTGCAAGGGTCCAAGCACGCTTCGACCCTCTTGCCCTCTGCCTTGAGCATTCCGGCACCGGAAGATACGCCGAACCACGATGCGTCGAAGGCCAAGACCTTGCTGGCCGAGCTGGGTTACAAGGGCGAACAGATCGAGTTCGCCTACCCGCTGCAGGTTTCGCGCAACTACCTGCCGCTGCCTGAACGCACTTTCGCGCAGATCGCCGAGGACCTCGCCGCAGTGGGGATCCGCATCAAGCCGCGCCCGATTGCATGGACCGACGGCTACGTGCAGACCGTGCAGTCCAAGGACTTCGAGGGACTGCACCTGCTGGGCTTCTCCGGCGGCTACCGTTCGGCAGATGACTTCCTTTCCGGCATTTTGGCGGCCAAGGAGAATGAGTTCGGATACACCTCGGCGTTACTTGACTCACAGATCATGCTGGCCCGTTCCATCCCTTCCGGAGAGGAACGGACCGCCGCCTATGCCGATATCCTCAAGACCCTGAACGCGGATCTGCCCGCGCTCCCACTGGTCTTTCCGATCTCTGCGCTGGCGTTTAACGGCAACGTCACCTTCTATCCTCCCTCGCCGATGCTCAATGAGTGCTACGCGGATGTGCAGATGGCAAACTCGCCGTCTATCTCAAGTTAGTGACCGTTAACCCAGTTAACGATTTCTAACCCCCGGGGATATAGGTCTACTCTGGGAGAGAGCAAAGTATCACTGTCGATGGAGATCCTCGTGCCTTCTGAAACGTCAACCGAATCTTTTGACGTAGTACTAATCGGTGCCGGCATCATGAGTGCCACCCTTGGCACCATGATCAACCAGCTGGAACCAACCTGGTCCATTGGTCTTTTCGAGAACCTGGACAAGGCCGGGCAGGAATCCTCCTCCCCTTGGAACAACGCAGGTACCGGCCACTCGGCACTGTGCGAACTGAACTACACCGCTGCCAAGGCTGACGGATCGGTCGATCCGGCCAAGGCCATTGGCATCAACGAGCAGTTCCAGGTTTCCCGCCAGTTCTACTCGTGGGCCGTCGAGAACAACCGCGTTGCCGACAACAGCTTCATCAGCGCCCTGCCGCATATGTCCTTCGTCATCGGCGAGGACCACTCCAAGTACCTGCAGACCCGCTACGAGGCACTGAAGCCCAATGCGTTGTTCGAGGAACTGGAAATCACCAACGACCTGGACACCATCAACCAGTGGACCCCGCTGGTGGCCAAGGGCCGCGATGCCTCGCAGAAGGTTGCCGCATCCCGCGTTGTCTCCGGTACCGATGTCGACTTCGGCCGCCTGACCCGGGACCTGACCGACTCGCTGGGCGCCGCTGGCGCCTCGGTGAACTACGGCCACAAGGTCAAGGGCATCAAGCGTTCGGGCGCCGGCTGGGAACTGAGCGTCAAGGACAACGCTTCGGGCGCAGTCAAGAACGTCAAGGCCAAGTTCGTGTTCGTCGGTGCCGGCGGTGGCGCACTGCCGCTGCTCCAGAAGGCCGGCATCGACGAAATCAAGGGCTTCGGCGGCTTCCCGGTCTCCGGTCAGTTCCTGCGCTGCACCGATGAGAGCGTCATCAACCAGCACCACGCCAAGGTCTACGGCCAGGCTTCGGTGGGCGCTCCTCCAATGTCGGTACCGCACCTGGATACCCGCTTTGTCGACGGCAAGCGCTCGCTGATGTTCGGCCCCTACGCCGGCTTCTCGATGAACTTCCTGAAGTCCACCGGCCAGCTGGATCTCCCCTTGTCCCTGCGCCCGCACAACATCATCCCGATGCTGGCTGTTGGCAAGGACAACCTGGATCTGACCACTTACCTGATCAAGGAAGTTCTCAAGTCCCGCTCCAAGAAGGACGAGGCGCTGGCCGAGTACTTCCCGGATGCAGATGGTTCCAAGTGGGAGCTGATCACCGCTGGCCAGCGCGTTCAGGTCATCAAGAAGGATGCCAAAAAGGGCGGCGTGCTGCAGTTCGGCACCGAGGTCATCACCTCCTCGGACGGCTCGATCTCCGGCCTGCTCGGCGCTTCGCCAGGCGCTTCGACCGCTACCCCGATCATGGTCGGGCTGCTTTCGCGCTGCTTCCCCAAGCAGTTCGCAGGCTGGGAGTCGAAGCTCAAGGACATGATTCCTTCCTACGGCCAGAAGCTGAACGAGAACCCAGCACTCTACGCTGAGGTCAAGGCAGCCACCGACAAGTCCCTGGGACTGTAGGCACCAAGCACAACGAGAACCGCCCACCAGCATTGGTGGGCGGTTCTCGCGTATCCGGGCACTGGTCGGGCTATGGCCGGTCCAGCGGCTCGCCGTAGGGGTAGTCCACCCAGGCACCAGCGCCAAGGTCGGGGCAATGGCGTTCGGCGCCGTGGCGCGTGCACGAGGCATCGGCGGGATACCGGTGCCCTTGCAGCAATTTATCGGCCTCGGCCCAGCCCAGGCCGGAGACTTCCCGCCCGTCGGCGTAGCGCAGGGCGTAGCTGAAATAGCGGTAGCGGATCCTGATCAGCCGCCGGATCCCTTGCTGTGCGGTGGCTTGCACCGCAATCGGCATCTGCAGACTCATGTCCCCAGTATTCCATGCGGCCACCAGCCACCGCCTTCCCTAAGAATCGGGCATGCGCTCCAGCAGCGCTGCGCGCGCCGCGCCATCGGCAGCATTGGCACGTGCGGGCGGGCGGGCCCCAGGCAGCTTCGGGGTAATCCATTGGGATGATTTTGCGTGCTTTACATCTCCCGGTGACTGTTGAGCAATGGCAACCAACTAAAGTTGAGATCAGCCCTTCCCACTGCGACACAGCTAGGACCACACCCGCATGCAGCGCTTGGCCATCTTGTCATTGAAAAACCGGGCGCTCATTGCGCTCATCACGGTTTTCGCCGCCGTCTTCGGCGTGATTTCCATGGGATCGCTCAAGCAGGAGCTGATCCCCGCCCTGGAATTCCCCCAGATCTCGGTCATGGCAACCCAAATGGGCTCCAGCCCCGAGGTGATCGACGAGCAGGTGGCCGAGCCGCTGGAAACCGCTTTGCAGGCAGTTGAGGGACTGGAATCCTCCACCGCTACCTCGCAGACCGGCTTCACCCGCATCTCGCTGACCTTCGAATACGGCACGGACATGGACCGTGCCCGGACCCAGGTGGAACGGGCCATTGCCAATTCCAAGGCCCAGCTTCCCGAGGATGTCGAGCCTACCGCCTTCGCCGGCTCCATCGCGGACTTCCCGGTCCTGGCCCTGGCCGTCTCCTCGGACCAGTCGCTGGAAGCGCTCAACGACGACGTGGAGCGCCTGACCCTTCCCAAGCTGCAGAAGATCGAGGGGGTCCGCGAGGCCTCGGTCTCCGGTGGCGCCTCCCAGCACATTGCGGTGATCCCGAAAGACGACCAGATGCGCGATGCCGGCTTAGCCGTCACGGATCTGAAGGACGGCATCGAGAACGCCGGCTCCCCCATGCCCATTGGCAACATGGACGTCGATGGCCTGGAACTGCCGGTCATTGCCGGCTCCACCCCGGACAGCTTGGAGGCCATCAAGGATATCCCGCTGGTCACCGATGGCGGTCCGGTGCTGCTCAAGGACGTCGCCGAGGTCTCGGTCAAGGCCGATGAGGCCACCAGCATTACCCGCACCAACGGCGAGGAGACCCTGTCCATCCAGGTCACCAAGACTCCCGATGGAGACACGGTAGCCATTTCGCACGCGGTCACCGCAATGCTTGCCGACCTGGAGTCAGAGCTGGGCCACAAGGCCACCATGACCACGATCTTCGACCAGGCGCCCTTCATCGAAGACTCGATCAAGCACCTGGCGCTGGAAGGCGCCCTGGGCCTGGGCTTCGCGGTGATCATCATCTTGGTGTTCCTGTTCTCGGTACGCTCCACCCTGGTCACCGCGATCTCCATTCCGCTATCCCTGATGGCCACCTTCATCGGGATGAATGCCTTCGGATACACGCTGAACATGCTCACCTTGGGCGCATTGACCATTTCCATTGGCCGCGTGGTGGATGACTCGATTGTGGTGATCGAGAACATCAAGCGCCACCTGTCCCATGGCGAATCCAAGGCGCAGTCGATCCTGCTGGCGGTCAAGGAAGTGGCCGGCGCCATTACCGCGGCGACCCTGACCACCGTGGCGGTCTTCTTGCCGATCGCCCTGGTGGGCGGCATGGCCGGCGAACTGTTCAGCCCGTTCGCGCTGACCATGACCATCGCACTGCTGGCGTCGCTGCTGGTATCGCTGACCATTGTTCCGGTACTGGCGTACTGGTTCCTGCCGCACCGCCCGGGCAGCGGCGAAACCCATACCGTGCATGTGGCCGAAGACAAGTCGTGGTTGCAGCGTGCCTACATTCCGGTGCTGGAGGGGACCCAGAAGCACCCGGTCATCACCTTGCTGGCCTCGGTGCTGGTCCTTGCCGGCACCGTGGCCATGACCCCGCTGCTGAACACCAATCTGCTGGGTTCCACCGGCGAGAACTCCATTTCCATCACCGCCAAGATGCCTTCGGGCACCTCCATGGAAACCACCGAAAAGCAAGCGGCAAAGATCGAGACCGGGCTCGCTGATATCGAGGGAATCGAAGATGTCCAGCTGACCGTGGGCACCGCCAGCGGCATGGCTGCCATGTTCTCCTCCGGCTCGGATACCGCAAGCTTCACCGTGATCACCAATGCCGATGCCGACCAGGAAGCGCTGACGAACACGGTGCGCGAGCAGGTGGAAGGCCTGGACCTGGCCGAGGACCTGGACCTGAGCTTCGGCTCGAACTCCTCGGCCATGATGTCCAGCGATGTCACCATCGAGATCAAGGCCCCGGACGAGGGGATCCTGCGCGAGGCGACCTCCACAATGCGCGAAGCACTGGAAGGTACCGCGAACGTCACCGAAATCTCCGATAACCTCTCTGCCGAACGCGAGCAGGTGTCCATCGATATCGATGCGCAGAAGGCTGCCGAGGCGGGATTGACCGAGACCCAGCTCGCTGGCATGGTCGCTTCGCAGGTCTCCCCTGTTCCGGCAGGCACCTTGCGCCTGGACTACACCGACATGACGGTGCAGATCGGCGAGGGGATGGATCTGGACAGCCTGGAGAAGCTGCGCGAGCTGCAGATCCCTACCGCCACCGGCATCAGGGAACTGCAGGATCTGGCCACCGTTGAGCGTGCCAAGGTGGTCCAGCAGGTCACCACCTCCAACGGCGAACGTATCGCTACGGTCACCCTTGCTCCCGTGGAGAACATGCTCGGAGAGGTCTCCAAGGACGTCGCCACGAGCCTGGACTCGGTGCAGCTGCCCGAGGGCGCCACCGCGGAGATCGGCGGCGCCGCAACCGAGCAGGCCGAGTCCTTCAACCAGCTGTACCTGGCGCTGCTGGCGGCCATCGCGATTGTCTACGTGATCATGGTGGCCACCTTCAAGTCGCTGATCCAGCCGCTGATCCTGCTGGTCTCGATTCCCTTCGCGGCGACCGGCGCTATCGGCCTGCTGCTGATCTCGGGGATCCCGCTGGGCTTGCCTTCGCTGATCGGCATGCTGATGCTGGTGGGCATCGTGGTGACCAACGCGATTGTGCTGATCGACCTGATCAACCAGTACCGCCAGGACAGCGCCGAACGTCCGGCCATGTCCCTGGAGGATGCCATCATGCACGGCGCCCGCCAGCGCCTGCGCCCGATCCTGATGACCGCCCTGGCTACCATCTTCGCGCTGGTGCCGATGGGCCTGGGCCTGACCGGCCAGTCCGGATTCATCTCCCAGCCGCTGGCCGTGGTGGTGATCGGCGGCCTGGTCTCTTCCACCGTGCTCACCCTGATCCTGGTGCCGGTGCTCTACCGCTTGGTCGAGTCCCGCAAGGAGAAGAACGCCAAGGCCCGCCGCGCGCGCAAGCATTCGGCGCAGCAGCATACCGCTGCCCAGGACCTGTCCCGGGCGATGGACAGCGCCAGCGCCAAGATCGTTCCGGGCGCTGCGCCAGAAGCCGCGGCCACGGAGGCCTCGAAGACCGCGGATGCCGGGAAGAGCCCCGCGGCTAAGCCTGCGCCTGCCGAAGCCGCTGGCCAGGTCGTCAACCCGTTGACCGGCCAGATCCCGGTCTCGCGCAAGGAACGCCGGGCCTTCGAAGAGCTGATGAAGCAGGCACCGCCAAAGCCCAACGACTAGGCTTTGGCGACGCTATGACTCGGGCCTGCAACCACCTTCGTGGTTGCAGGCCCGAGTCCGTTTGCGCGCTGTCCGCGGCCGCTGGCCCTAGACCAGGCGCAGCTCCGTCAGGCAGGTTGCGTTGGACTGCCCGGCGGTAGACACCGTGGTTTTGGCGCTCTTCCCCTGGTAGGTGAATTCAAGGTCCAGCGTGATTCCCCGCGGAACCCAGAGGCCGATGAATCCGTTGTCGAAGGTTTCCATGCCCTGGTCAACCAGCACCTCGCCGGTCTCGGCGTTCACGGCCTTGACCTCCATCTGCCTGCCTTGCAGCTGCCCAAGGCAGGTGGTGAGGCTATGGAAATGGCAGCTGTGGGTCTGGTCCACATAGGGCGCGGCCGAGAGATAGTACTGGTCTTGGGGCAGCGGCAGGTTCGCGGTGCGTCCCGACGCATCAGCCAGCACCAGCTGCGTTGGCTGCACCATGGCGGTGAAGTTCTCCGGCCGCTGCTCCTGCGGCAAGCGATCGAGCCGGTCGATGGCCGCCTTGGCGTCGAGTCCTTCCAGTCCCAGTTCGGCGAGGAACTGACCGGTGTCCTCGGCTGCAACTACTGTAGGCTCGGGCTGCGCGACGGGTGCCGCGGCGGTGCTGCATCCGGCCAGCACGGCCAGCGCGAGCAGCGAACCGGCGCCCCTGGCCGCAATGCGGGCACGGTAGCTCTTGCCGCCGGAAAGTTTCTCGGACATGGCCACTCCCAATCTTCCTGTCTCCAATTCCGGGCTACAGCGTCTCAAGCAGCTGCTTCATCTCAGTGATTTCCCTGGTCTGGGAATCAACGATCTGCTGGGCCAGGTCGATGGCCGCCGGGTAGCTTCCCTCGCTGATCTCGGTCTTGGACATCTCCACGGCGCCTTCGTGGTGCATGATCATCTGCTCGAGAAAGAGCCGGGCAGCGTCGGAGCCGGTCGCGTCTTCCAGCGCCTTGATGCCCTCCTCCGGGACCATCCCGTCGCCGTGGTCCATGCCCCCGTGATCCATCCCGCCGGGCATATTCCACTCGGAAAGCCAGCGGTCCATGCGTTCGATCTCCGGGGCTTGCGCAGCCTGGATCCTTTCGGCCAGGGATGCCACCTCGGCGGGAATCCCGGATTTGCCCAGCAGGATGCCGGACATCTCTATCGCCTGTTCGTGGTGCACCTTCATGCCCGCGGCGAAGGCCATATCGGCGTCGTTGGCCGATGCGGACTGGTCCATGGAATGCCCGGAATGCGAACCGGAGGCCGAGGCGCTGGGCGCCTCGGTGCTTGATGGTTCCCCTGCGCATCCGGCGAGGGCGAGAGTTGCACCCAGTACGAGGGCGCTGGAAATGAGGGTCTGCTTGTTCATGGTGATTCTCCTGGTGGATCTGGAACGTGAGCGGCGCCCGCCTGCGGCGGCGCCGGAACTAGCTGGAGGCCAGTGCATCGACCGGCCAAGTTCTCACGTTCGGCAGATCCCCAACGCAACCAGATCGGGTTTATCCGGTGCGATCCCCCGCAGTTCCGGTGCCGCGCAAAGGGTCCGCGGGAACACCGACCGGAGAACGGCTACGGTCTGCGGCGGCCGCAGGAACAGCAGCATGGCCAGCAACGCCAAGACGCAACCGGCGGCGGCCATCTCATGGCCCATCGGGCAGTCGGTACAGCCCTGTTCCTCGCCGCCCGCATCGGCTGGCGGAGCATGGTGCGCGGGCTGGGTGTGAGCCGGATGCGCCTGCGCGACCGGGGCCGTGGCCGGGGATTGCGCCGAGGCTCCATGATGCAGCACATGCATCGAGAACAAGCCGAAAAGCACCGCGCTGATCAGCAGCAGCGAGCGGACTACCGCCAGGCGGGGGCAGGTGCGCCCTCCGGCCTTCGCCAGGTAGTTGCCGATGCTCATGGCTCCCAGCTTAGCGACGCCACCGCAAGGCCGCGAAACATGACCCCATCAACCGGCGGGACAAGATCCCTGCCGGTGCTCCGACCCGTCATTGTCCCCCGATTCCAGTGCCGGTCCGGCTCCAATTCCAAATCCGATTCCAAGCCCCCCGTCCTGCGGTCCGCGCAGCGCCGTGCCTGGCGAATCAATAATTTAAGTTGCGCACAATTGAATTGCGTGCAATCATTATTCCATGGCAATAGTTGACGACATGGTGTGCTTCTCCCTCTACTCGGCCAGCCGGGCCACCACCCGCGCATATACCGAGCTGCTCGCCCCTTGGCAGCTGACTTACACCCAGTACCTGGTGCTCGTTGCACTGTGGTCCGAAGGCGATAAGCCGGTGCGCGAAATCGGCGAGATGCTCCAGCTGGACTCCGGGACCCTGTCCCCGCTGCTGCGCCGGCTGGAACAGAAGGACTTCATCGAACGCCAACGCGATGACAAGGACAGCCGCGTCGTCAACGTCCGCCTGACCCCCGCTGGCGTATCCCTGCGCAAAGAACTGGCGCATATCCCGGCGCAGATCGCCTGCGGCACCGGGTTGCCGGATATGGAAAGCGCCAAAGCGCTGCTGGCATCCCTGCACCGCATCACCGCCTCCATGCAGCAAATCCCCGCTCCCGACCAACCCTCCGGAAAATAGCTACCAGATTTCCCCCTCATCGAAAGGCAGTTTCATGGAAACCCTGTACACCGCTGAATCCCTGTCCACCGGCCAAGGCCGCGAAGGCCGCGTCCAGACCCCGGACGGCAAGCTCGATCTGGCCCTGGCCTCCCCGGCAGAGCTGGGCGGCTCGGGAGCCGGCACCAACCCGGAACAGCTGTTCGCAGCGGGCTACGCCGCCTGCTTCCACTCGGCATTGAATATGGTGGCGCGCGGCCGCAAGGTCAAGATCGAGGACTCCAGCGTCGGCGGCCGAGTCCACCTGAACCGCGACGGAGAGAACGGGTTCAAGCTCTCGGTTGAGCTGGAAGTCATCATTCCCGGCATGGAACCTGCGCTGGCCCAGGAACTGGCCGACGCGGCCCACCAGGTCTGCCCCTACTCCAATGCCACCCGCGGCAACATCGATGTCCTTGTCAGCGTCAGCGATGACTAGGTCTCCCGCGGCGAAGCCCCTGGGATTTGCCCGGCACGGCGCAAGGATTGCGCTCGGGGCATTCCTGGTCTTCGCCGGGGTCAGCCACCTGACCTTTGCCCGCGAGGAATTCCGCGCCCAGGTCCCGGACTTCTTCCCGCTGGATCCGGACCTGACGGTCATCCTTTCCGGTGTCGCCGAAATCGGCCTGGGACTTTCCTTGCTGGCGCTGCTCAAGAAGCGGGTCGCCGTAGGCTGGATCGCCGCGCTCTTCTTCGTCGCGGTGTTCCCCGGCAATCTCGCCCAGTGGCAGGAGGGACGCGACGCGTTCGGCCTGGACACCGACGGGAAACGGCTTGCCCGGCTCTTCTTCCAGCCAGCGCTGGTAGCGCTCGCCCTATGGAGCACCGCTGCATGGCGGGACCGGGCCCAGCTTCGGTCCAAGGCCTAGCAACTTCAGCCACGTGCGCACAGCGGGGTATCGGGCATCATGCCCGATACCCCGCTGTGCGCTGCCTGCGGCTAGGCGTCGCGCCGCTTCAGCGAAACATATCCGGCTCCGAGCAGGGCCACGGCCCAGCCTGCCAGCACCAGCAGCGCCGCTGCCGGCCCATAGGGTTCGGTGGCGCCGGTGGCCATGAACGTCGCCGCATTGCTGGGCAGGTAGTCGGCCACCGTCTGCACCCATGAGAAGGGAATCAGCTGCAGGATCTGCGGCAGCCCGATCACCAGCATGATCGCCGAGACGATCGCCCCGGCCGAATTCCGGCACAGCAACCCGAGCCCGAGCACCATCAAGCTCAGCAGCGCCAGGTAGATTCCGGCGCCCACGCAGGCCGAAACCAGATCGGAGAAGGTGAAGGTACCATACGGCCCCGCGCTGAGCGCTGCCGGGATGGTGCCCACGCCGATCAACGCCACCCCGGCAGCGAAACCGAGCCCGGAGAGCAGCAGCGACTTCGCTGCCAGCAGCAGCCCGCGGCGCGGTACCGCTTGCAAGGAGGTGGTGATGGTGCCGCTGGAGTACTCGCTGGTGATGTGCAGGGCCGCGGCGGCAGCGAAGAACAGCTGGCCGAATTGCAGGGTTGCGAAAACCATCAGCGGGGCGGGCATCGCCGTGTCGAAGCCATTGTCCCCGCTGGCTTTCGCACTGGCACCCAGCAGCCACCCCAGGGCGATGGACAGCGTGATTCCCGAGCCATAAAGCCAGAGCAGCGAACGCAGCCCGAAGAATTTAGCGGCCTCGGCGCGGGCCGCCGGCAGCAGCCCTGCGCCCGGGTATCCGGATGCGGACTCTTTGATCTGCAGCGTGCTCATTTGCTTCCCGCTCCCCTAGCTGATTCGGCGGAGTACTCCACCATGCCATGCGTCAATTGGTTGTAGGCGTTTTCCAGCGATCCGTGGGCAACGCTCAGTTCATGCAGCTCGATGCCATGGGCGAAGGCCAGCGCGCCGACATTTTCCAGCGGCAGGCCGACGATCTCCAGCCGGTCCTCGCCAGCGTTCAGCTCGATGCCCGGTTGCTGCAGGAGCCCGGCGAGCGCCGCGAGCTGCGGCGAGCGCACCGTAATGACCTGCTGGGTGAATTGCCTGATCAGCTCCCTGGTGGGGGCTTGGGCGATCAGCTCTCCACGGCCGATCAGGATCAGCTGGTCCGCGACCTGCTGCACCTCGCTCATCAGGTGGCTGGAGACGAAGACGGTCCCGCCGCGATCCGCCCGGGCGCGCAGCAGCTGCCTGATCCAGACGATCCCTTCGGCGTCCAGCCCGTTCATCGGCTCGTCCAGGACCAGGATCTCGGGGTCGCCCAGCAGCGCCGCGGCAATGCCCAGGCGCTGGCGCATGCCCAGCGAGAATCCGCCGATCCGCTGGGTGCCCACGGACTGCAGCCCGACGTCGGCCAGTGCCTCATCCACCCGGGTTGCCGGGATCCGGTTGCTTTGCGCCAGGGATGCGAGGAAGGTGCGCGGGGTGTGCCCCGGGTGCCCCGCCGTGCCGCAGATGTGCGCTCCGAGAACCTGCAGCGGGTAGCGCAGCTGCGCGTAGGGAACCGAGTTGACCAGTGCCCGCCCGCTGCTGGGCGCGTCCAGTCCGAGGATCATCCGCATGGTGGTCGATTTGCCGGCCCCGTTGGGTCCGAGGAATCCGGTCACCTGCCCGGGTTCTATGGTGGCGGTCAGCGCATTGACTGCGCGGGTGGCGCCGAAGTCCTTGCTCAGCGCTTCAAGTGCGATCATGGTGTGCTCCTTTGGTTCTGCGCTCAACCCTAGGATTCGCCCGGGCTGCCGCGCACTGGCTGGAAGTCTGCCAACGCGCGGCCCCGAACCCCTACCTTGGTCGGTGTCTGGCTGCGCCGATTCTGCGTAGCATGTTGATCATGACTACCTCGTGGAAGCAGCCGGTCCTGTTGCTGCTGCTGGCACTGTGCGCCTATCTGGTTCCGATCTCCACGAACGGGGCCTGGGTTGTGCTCGCTCCCCTGGCCGCGGCCTGCAGCTACCTGGCCGGACGGCATGTTTCCGCGCTGGCCCATGGATTGCTGGCCCTCGGGGCAGGAACGCTGGCCTCCGGGGTGACGCTGGCATGGTCCTCGCACCTGAGCCTGCTGGCCTTCGCACTGAATATCCTTACCGGCCTGGTGCTCTTTGCACTGCTGCCCTGGTGGGCGGGCCGGGCGCGGCGCAATGCGGTGCTGTTCCGCAGCCAGGAGCGCCGGCATGTGGTGGTGCAAGCCGAGCTGCGGGAAAGGGCGCGCATTGCCGAAGCCATGCATGACCAGCTGGGCCACGATCTGGCGCTGCTGGCGCTGTCCACCGGCGGGCTGCAGGTGTCCTTGGAAAAGGGCACGCCGGCCTACGAACAGGCAAAGCGGATCCGCGAGCAGGCCGATGAGTCCATTGGGCATCTGCACCAGATCATCGGGGTGCTGCACGAGGACGGCGAACAAGCGCCGCTGGGCCCGGCAGGTTCATCGCTGGAGCAGCTGGTCGAACAGGCCCGGGCCAAGGGCATGAAGATCAATTTCTCCCGGAAGGGCCCCTCGCCCCAGGCTCCCGGGTCCATCCGGTGGGCCGCGGTGCTGCGCCAGGTGGCCCAGGAGGCGTTGACCAATGCGGCGAAGTACGCGCCGCACGCCGAGGTGGACCTCGAGCTCGATACGCGCTCGGAGCAGGCGGTGCTGAGCATTTCCAATCCGCTGCATGGCCCCCTGCCTCCCAGCCGGGTTGGGGCCACCGGGATAGCGTCGCTGCGCGGCACCCTCGAAGCTGCCGGAGGCTCGCTGGCGGTGCACCGCACCAAGGAGCGTTTCGAACTGCGCGCATCCATTGCCCAGGCATCCCCGCACCCGGCGCCTGCCGGGGTGCAGCCGCCGGTGAAGCGCGCGAGCACCTCGATGCTGGTGCTGATGCCGGTCCTCGCCGTCACTGTGATTGCCGCGGCCCTGCTGCTGTTGCAGCATGCCACCTACCAGGCCACCGCCCTGCACCCCTCGGACTTCCAGAAGCTCTCGGTGGGCATGGACGCACGGCAGGTTGCTTCGCTGGTCCACGCCCCGGGCCTGGATGAGCCGCTGCCCGTGATCGACGAGCCGGCACCGCCAGGGGATGCGCAGTGCCGCTACTATGCGGCCCGGACCGGGCTGCTGGATCTGGGCAGCGAGATGTTCCGCCTGTGCTTCACCGAAAACGTACTGGTTTCCACCGACCACCTCTACCCCGCCGGCTAGCCAAAGGAACTGCAGATGAGCATGGACACCCCCGTCAGCGTCCTGCTAGTGGATGACGATGCGCTGATCCGCGCCGGGCTGCGCGCGATCCTGTCCAGCGACCCGGGCATCGTCATTGCCGGGGAAGCGGAGAACGGGGTGCGCGCCATCGAACTGGCCGCGCGCTTGGACCCTTCAGTGATCCTGATGGATATCCGCATGCCGCAGCTCGACGGACTGGGAGCCATGGAAGCAATCCTGGGCCAGGCTCCGGAAACCAAGGTGCTGGTCCTGACCACCTTCGGCGAGGAAGAATACATCGACCAGGCCATGTCCGGCGGAGCCTGCGGATTCATGCTCAAGAGCTCGGGACCCGAGGAACTGCTCGGCGCCATCCATGCGGTGGCCGAAGGCGCCGCGGCGCTCTCCCCGCGCATTGCCCGGAGGGTGATCGACAAGGTGCGCGGGATCGACACCGCCGCGCAGTCCCGGGCCCGGTCCCTGGTCCACGGCTTGACCGTGCGCGAACGCGAGGTCTTGGCGCTGGTGGGCCAGAGCCTGTCCAATGCGGAGATTGCCGCCCGGCTGGTGCTCACCGAGGCGACAGTCAAGGGGCATATGACCGCGATCCTGCTCAAGCTCGGGGCGCGCAACCGCGTGGAGGCCGCCCTGATTGCCTATCAGGGCGGAATCGTCACTCCACGGCGCCGGTAAACCCGTGGCTGGAGTTCGCATCGAGTTTGCGGATCCAGCGAGAGCCTTCGCCTTCCGCGGCGGCCTCATCTCCGGGGTTGACCAGCGAGCAATTCTTGATCGACAGGCATCCGCAGCCGATGCATCCATCCAGCGAATCCCGCAGCGATTCGAGCTGGAGCATGCGGCGATCGATGATCTGCTTCCAATGCGTGCTGAGCTGTTCCCATTCACTCTGCCGCGGCGCCCGGTCTTCGGGCAGCTCGCCCAACGTGCCGGCGATTTCAGCCAGGGTCAGGCCCACGCGCTGGCCAGCAGCGATAATCGCCAGCCTGCGCAACGTGTGCTTGGGGAACACGCGCATGTTCCCGTTGGTCCGCGTGGAGAAAATCAGGTTCCGCGACTCGTAGTACCTGATCGCCGCCACTGATACTCCCGCGCGCCGAGCGAGATCCCCGATGCCTAATTGGCTTTTCCTTGTTGGAACTGCGGAGTGGCTGGAGGATGTCATATGAGAAATTATTCAGGTCCGGCCGCTTGACCTCAAGTTAGCTGGAGCCTGTTGGCTGTCGTATGAACTTCTACGAAAGGCCAACTCATGAACGCAACCCAGATTCCGCCATGCACCATCCTGCTCGCTCGCATCCAGGAGCAGCAATCCGGTACGGATACCGGATCCGCGCTGACTGCGCGCCAGCTGCGACGGGCTTTGCGCCAGTTGCGCAAGCACAGGCGCAATTGCCGGTGCGTGCCAGGGCAGCCCTCTTTGGAACCGGCCCACGAGCAAGGCAACTTGTTCTGGGGTGGCGGTTTCATCCCCACCCGCCGTTGACTCGTTGCCCATTGACTCATTGCACGTTGCCGGCAGTGCGGCGGGCACCCGCCGGACGGTGCACCCCAGGAAGAAAGATCTCCGAGGAGCCCGGGAATATTTGACGCATCAACTTGTTATTACATGCATACGCATATAAATTGGTGTCAGGACATAACGCTTGCACCAGGAAAACAGGAGTGGACATGCAATTCGGAGTATTCTCAGTCAGCGACATCACCCGCGACCCGACTATCGGCCGCATCCCTACCGAAAAAGAGCGCATCGACGCATCGGTGGCGATCGCCAAGAAGGTCGAAGAAATCGGCATGGACGTCTACGCCATCGGCGAGCACCACAACCGCCCGTTCTTCTCCTCCTCCCCTACCACCACGCTGGCCTACATTGCCGCCCAGACCGAGCGCATCATCCTTTCCACCACGACCACGCTGATCACCACCAATGACCCGGTGAAGATCGCCGAGGACTTCGCCATGCTCCAGCACCTGGCAGATGGACGAGTGGACCTGGTTCTGGGCCGCGGCAACACCGGGCCGGTCTACCCATGGTTCGGCAAGAACATGCAGGACTCGGTCAACCTGACCGTGGAGAACTACCACCTGCTGCGCCGCCTGTGGGATGAGGACGTGGTGAACTGGGAAGGCAAGTTCCGCACCCCGCTGCAGAACTTCACCTCCACCCCGCGCCCGCTCGATGACGTGGCACCATTCGTCTGGCACGGCTCGATCCGCACCCCGCAGGTAGCAGAAATCGCCGCCTACTACGGTGACGGCTTCTTCGCCAACAACATCTTCTGGCCAAAGGAGCACTACCAGCAGCTGATCAACCTATACCGCGAGCGCTACGAGCACTATGGGCACGGACGCGCCGACCAGGCCGTGGTTGGCCTGGGCGGCCAGTTCTACATGGCCAAGGATTCCCAGCAGGCAGTCAAGGAATTCCGCCCGTACTTCGATAACGCCCCGGTCTACGGCCATGGCCCGTCGCTGGAAGACTTCACCTCCCAGACCCCGCTGACCGTTGGCTCCCCGCAGCAGGTGCTGGAGAAGACACTGTCCTTCCAGGAGTACTTCGGCAGCTACCAGCGCCAGCTGTTCCTCATCGACCATGCCGGCCTGCCGCTGAAGACCGTGCTGAACCAACTGGACCTGTTCGGCGAGTACGTGCTGCCTGAACTGCTCAAGGAAATGGATTCCCGGGCACCGAAGGACCTTACCCCGGCTCCTACCCATGCGGGATTGGTTGCTGCTCGCGACGCTAAACTGGAAGCTGAGCAAGCAAACACCAAGGAGCCTGTAGCAAGTGACCGGGACCAGTAATCCAGCAGCCTCATTGAAGGTCGCCACCGATGCCTGGGAGGCGCTTTTCCGGGCACAGGTGGCGGTCATGCGCCAGATCACCGCAATGCCGGAGTTCGGCAAGCTGTCCATGCGCGAGTACGACGTGCTGTTCAACTTGCGCACCTGCCCCGGCGGCAAAAGCCGGATGGTAGACCTGAACAAGCAGTTGCTGATTTCGCAGCCCAGCCTCAGCCGCATGGTCACCCGATTGGAAGACCAGGGGCTGGTAGTTCGCGAGGCCGACCCGGATGACCACCGTGCCATGCAGCTCTCGCTGACCGAGGCAGGCCGCAAGCTCCAGCAGGAAATCGGAAGGGAACACGTCAAGCATCTGCACAATTTGCTGGGCACCGCACTGACCGAAGAAGAATTCCATGAGTTGGAACGCTTGAGCACCAAACTGCGTGAAGCGGTGCAGTAGCGTTTGCCCCAGCCCGGAAGGACATGCCATAGGCAGCTCCTTCCGGGCTCCCGGGCATTCCATGGGATTAAATTGATTCAGCATCAACTGTTCAATCCCGGCGCACAGAAGGCAGAACACTCTTGAAGGACGAAAAGCTATTCAGCTTGGAAGAAGCTGCCAGCACCCTTGGCGTAGAAACCAAGGAGTTGCGCAGCTATCTGCGCCAGCACCGTCCCAAGGGCGCCATCCAGAAGCCGCCTCAGCCAGGTGGCAACTGGCATGTCTCCGCCGCTTTGCAGACCCAACTTCAGTTCGCCGGCGCGCCGGGGCTGGAAATTTACCTCACGCCCATTGACGACCAGGTCATTGAATCCCTGGACTGGTCGCCGTGGGACTCCTTTGAAGCCACCGCCGACTCGGCGCCAGTGGCCCCGGGCGTCTACATGTTCCGCCGCGCGGGCGCCTCGGACCATGAGCCAATCTACGTGGGCCAGGCTGGTGAACGCAGCGGCAAGGGACTTCGCGGAAGACTGAAGATCTATTCCAGCGGCCAGGGCGCGACCTCCGGCATGGGCAAGTACGCTTTTGACGAAGGACTAGCGGATCCCCAGTGGCTGCGGGACCTGGCAATCGAGGCGGACCGCGGTGAATCCCGCTCAATCCAGCAAGTGGCACGCCTGGCCATTGACCGCTTGAATCTTGAAGGCCGGTGGGTCACCTGCATCCACCGCAAGGCGGCCCTGCTCCTGGAAGCAGCGCTGATCCGGAAATACCACTTGTCGCTGTGGAATGTTGCCGGTGCGCCAAAAGACGTGGAGAGCTAGGCGTCTGGGTGCATTGTCCCGAACCTGGGCTTGATTCTGCCTCCGGGCAGGTTCATTGTAGGAGTAGCCACTCTCCCGCCGGCATGTAGGTTGAATCGAGGCATTTGCCATGGGCTCGGTAGTTTGCGATGTCACCGTCTCCCTGGACGGATTCTGCGCTGGACCCAATCAGAGCATGGATAATCCGCTGGGCGAGGGAGCCGAAGCCCTGCACCGCTGGCAGTTTGAGCGCCTCGACGAGAACCAGGCGGAAATTTCCGCTATTACCGAAGCCTCGGCTTTCATCATGGGGAGCAAGATGTTCGGCCCTCCAGCCGGTGAGGAAGACGCCGACTGGATCGGGTGGTGGGGAGAGACCCCTCCGTACCATGCCCCGGTCTTCGTGCTCAGCCACCATCCGAAGCCGATGCTCTGCCTGGAGGGCGGGACCAGCTTCCAATTCGTCCCCGATGGGATCGAGGAAGCCCTCGCCGAAGCCCAGGAAGCGGCGGGAGAGAATCCAGTGGCCATCGCCGGTGGAGCAAACACCATTGTGCAGTTCTTGCGAGCCGGCCTCATTGACGAGCTGCGGCTGCATATCGCGCCCATCCGCCTCGGGCATGGCGAACCGATCAGCGTTGAAGATATAGAAACGCATATGGACCGCGTGTCGCGGCGCGAAACGACGCTTGCCACGCACGTCTACTACCAGCGCCGCCGCTAGCTGCCGATCCCGGCTATTTGTAGAACCCCTCGCGGAGGTTGATCCCGTATTCCAGCCACGCCTTCATCGCGGCCAGCATCCCGGTCCAGCCCTCGCAATTCCCAAAGGCGGCCTTGGCTCCTTCGGAGGTCGCCACCCAGCTGGCCTCGCTGATGGTCACCTTGGTTCGGGTGCTGTCTTCCAGAGAAGCGAATTCGAACGTCACGGTATTCATGCCATCGGCAGCGGTGGATTGCTGGCCGCCCCATTGCAGGACAATGCGCTTTGGCTCTTCCACTTCCACGACCTTGACCGGGAACGGGCCGGGGAAATCATGGAAGTCCCAGGTCACGGTGGCACCGTTTTCCATGTGCCCGGATGCTCCGCCGGTAGTGAAGTAATGTGAAAGCTGTTCTGGATCAGCCACAGCTTCGTATACTTGCCTGATCGATTTGGAAATGATTCCCGACACGGTGAAGGACAGTTCGCGAAGCTCTTCATGTGGTTCCATAAGACAGGTTTACGCCCGAAGAGCACTAGTGACAATAGATATGGGAAAATTCCCAGCGAAAATTAGCGCTTAGACGCCAAACGGCTTGGCATAGCGGTAGTTGCCGCGCGGCAGGCGGTTATCGTCGAAGACCCGCACCATGAAGTGCTCGCCCCATGAGGTGCGCGTAGGCAGGATCCCGCGACCTTGCGCCGATTCGTAGCCGAAGCGGCGGTAGTAGCCAGGGGCGCCCAGCAGAACGATACCGCTGATGCTTTCTTGCTCGGCCCTGTCATGAATTTCTTGCATCAGGATCGACCCGACACCTCGGTGCTGGTATTCCGGGGCGACAGCTAGCGGGCCAAGTCCCAGCAAGGGTTCCCCATTCACTTCTCCCCATGTAGCGATGACGTGCCCAATGACCGTTGTGTCATCCAGGGCAACGATTGAGAAACGGTTATCGTACTGGTCGCAGTCGAATAGACGCTGCAGCAGTCCGACTTCCTCAGGCTCAACCATCGGATCGATGCCGGAGAACGCAGCATGGGTTATTGCATACACCGCAGCTCGGTCATCGAAGACTTCTGGACGGATACGCATGCACGCAAACCTACCAAATCTCGCCGAGCTAGAAAAATTGGCCCTTCGTGTTCTTCCACCAACTTGACTCCAGGAACGGGGCATTTTCCTGGCGGCTGGCGTGAGGATTGCGACTTCTTGCAAGCAAAGTTCAGCGAGCATTTTCCCAGGCCGTGCTCCTTGCGGCACGCCTGGCCGACTGGAAAACCCAGTTGCGAAGACCCTGCGGCCACGGCCCATGGAATACTTGCGGTGGCTCAAGTGGGAGGCCGTTTATCCATATCCACACCGCCAGCAGCAACTGGTTGCCGGCCTCTGGCGCCAAGTGCGGAACTGCCGCGCTAGTTGATTCAAAAGATGCGCCCAACGAGACTATTCCTTCTCTAACGTTTGCAGTAACGTCTTGAACGAGTCATGGATAGATGATGGAATGATGGTCGCATCGCTTGTCACCTCTATCGGAGAGTTCCATGAAACTGCCTCGGGCGTTCAAGACTTCAATGGCTGCCGTCCTGTCGGCCGCACTGCTTGCAACAGTGCTTCCGGCAACCCCGGCACTAGCCGCAGCCCCTGCTCCAGCAACTTCAGCGGTACAGGCTCAGGCACTGGCAGTTGATGGCGGACTGCAGATTGCCGCCAAGAAAATCCAGCGCAATCCGAGCAAGGATGACGTCTTCGTCAACAAGAAGTACCCGCTCAGTCCCGTTAAGTACGCACCGAAGACGGTAGCGGTCAAGGGCACCAACGTCCGGCTGAAGTCCTCGGCGGCCAAGGCCTACAGCAAGATGGCCAAGGCAGCTGCGAAGGACGGTGTCAAGATCCGGGCTGTCAGCGGTTATCGTTCATACAACCGCCAGGCTGAGCTGTTCAACTACTACACCCGCATCTATGGCAAGAGCTACGCTTCACGCATCTCCGCTGTACCGGGCACCAGCGAGCACCAGACTGGCCTGGCCATTGACGTGGGAAATGCCAACGGCGCTTGCGGTTTGCAGGCCTGCTTCGCCAACACTCCCGTGGGCAAGTGGGTCGGCAAGAACGCACACAAGTACGGCTTCATCATGCGCTACCAGAAGGGCCAGGAATCCGTCACGGGCTACTCCTACGAGCCGTGGCACTTCCGCTACCTGGGTACCTCCTTGGCCAAGAGCGTGAATAACTCCGGCGCCAAGAGCCTCGAAGCCTTCTATGGGGTTTCTGGCAAGAAAGCCAAGAGCACTCCCAAGCAGACCAAGGGCACAGCGCGGACCACCGCGAATCTGAATATGCGCACCGGGGCAGGCGCCGGAAACCGACTGTTGGTGACCATCCCGAAAGGCAAGAGCGTCCAACTGACCGGATCCAAGAAGTCCGGTTGGTACCAGGTTCGCTACAGCTCGAAAACCGGTTGGGTATCGGGCAAGTACCTGAAGAACATCTCGATGCCGGCAGCACCGAAGAAGGATTCGAAGAAGAGCGCGCCTCAGAAGAGCACCAGCAATGCCAAGTCTGCCAAGACCACTGCGAACTTGAATATGCTTGCCGGGGCAGGCACCAGCCATCGCGTCGTGCTGACTATTCCGAATGGCAAGAAGATCGCCATTCGCGGCGCAAAGAAGTCCGGCTGGTACCCGGTGAAGTACGCAGGGAAGAATGGCTGGGTCTCGGGCACCTACCTGAGCAATTTCTCCTCCTCCGGGACTGCACCGAAGACCACCAATCCCAAGAGCTCAAAGTCCTCGTCCAAGAAGACCATCGCGAACCTGAACATGCGCAGTGGTGCGGGAACAGGCAAGCGTGTCATCCTCACTATTCCCAAAGGAAAGACGGTGACCATCCGCGGCTCGAAGAAGTCCGGCTGGTACCCGGTGAAGTATGCCGGGAAGAACGGCTGGGTCGCCGGCACGTACTTGCGCTAGGGCGCCGGCATCGGCTGGCTGCAGTCCTGCTTCCAAGAACTTTTCTGTTCCGGGAAGCAGGATTTTCAGCTTAAGAGCCCGGAGACGCAGGAAACTACAGCCGAGGCCACCTGGCTGATCTCATTTTCTTTTGCGGTGCGCATGAACGAAAGACGGACAGCAGTATGGGCCAGTTCTTCTTCATAGCCCATCGCAGTGAGTACCGCCGAAGGATCGGTCGAGCCTGCTGCGCATGCAGAACCTGAAGAGCATAGGACTCCCCTGCGGGCCAATTCAATCAGCACAGTTTCACCGGCGGTCTTCGGGAAAACGAAGGAGACTATGCCTCCAACACGATGTTCCGGATCCCCTGTCAGCTGGACGCTGCCCGGATGCTTGGCATTGAGTTCCTTGAGAATCCGTTCAACCAGGTACGGGCCAAAGCTTGCGCCCAGTCCTGCTTCGCGCTGTGCGGTCGCTGCCTGCAATGCCGCGGCTATGCCCACGGCAGCGGCCGGGTTCTCGGTTCCCGAACGCATTCCGCCCTGCTGTCCGCCACCGTGCAGCAGCGGCACAAAGCGATGCTTAGCGGACAGGTACAGTGCTCCGCTGCCCTTGAGGCTGCCGAGCTTGTGCCCGGAAATGCTCAATGCGTCCACTGCGGCGCACAACGGCTTGAGATCGATCCAGCCGGCGCCCTGCACGGCGTCCGTATGCATGATCGCCCCAGCGTTGCGGGCCAGTTGGGCAACCTGCACTACCGGTTGAATGGTGCCGACTTCGTTGTTCACTGCCATCACCGAAACCACGGCAACAGCTGCATCGATCAGCTGGCCGGCCGCATCCAGATCGACCAGCCCCGTGGCCGATACCGGGATGATGCGGTGTTCGAATCCGTGGAATTCAACAAGGTACTTGCAGGCTTCCAGTACCGCTGGATGCTCAATGGAGCTTGAGACCACCACACGTCCACGGGGGTTGGCCAAGGCCGCCCCGATCACGGCAGTGTTGGCTCCCTCGGTGCCGCCGGAAGTGAAATAGACTTCCTCTGCTGCCACGCCCAGCTGGCTAGCCAGCTGCGTTCTTGCCCAGTCGTTAGCCCGCTTGGCTTGCTGCCCGGCTTCGTGCAAAGATGCCGGATTACCGAAATCCTTGGTCAACAACGGATTGAGCATGTCGAGAACGTCTTGGCGAGGTGGCGCGGTGGATGCGGCATCCATGTAGATCATGCAATAACCATATCCAGTCCAAGGTCAATTGCTTTCACCGAGTGTGTAATGGCACCCGAGGAAATGACATCAACACCGGCTTCAGCGACAGCCACGACTGTTGATGCGTTGATGTTTCCGCTGGCTTCTACTACTGCTTGCCCGTTGATCAGTTCAATGGCTGCGGGAATGTCAGCGGGATCAAAGTTATCCAGCATGATGATGTCCACTCCGGCGGCGAGCACTGGTGGAATCTGTGCAATGGAATCTACTTCAACTTCCATCGACGTGGTGTGCCCCAGCCGCGCACGTACCGACTTCAGGGCAGCGGTAAGCTGCTCTCCGTTATCCAGCAAAGCCAGGTGGTTGTCCTTGGCCATGAAAGCATCCGATAGGTTGTCCCGGTGGTTGACTCCTCCACCGCAGCGCACTGCGTAGCGTTCAAGGACGCGAAGGCCCGGCGTCGTTTTCCGGGTATCGACAATGCGGGCTTTGGTATGCGCAACCAGGCCGACGAGCTCAGCGGTCGCCGTGGCGATGGCACACATGCGCTGCAGGAGATTGAGCCCCACGCGTTCAGCGGTCAGCAAGCTCGCCGCCGGCCCGGAGACCTTGAGCAAGCTGTCACCGGCGGCAAACGTGTTTCCGTCGGCAATCAGCTGCTCTACCTCCAGCTGCGCATCGACTAGCTGCATAGTCCGGGTGAATACTGCCCCTCCGGAGAGTACGCCTGGCTGGCGCGCCTGCACCACGGCGGTAGCTGTCGCGCCTTCGGGAACGATGGTAAGTGCGGTGATATCGCCGCGCGGATTGTCCTCGGCGAGCGCCAGCTCGATGATGCGGTCCATGGCAGCGTTGGGTACCGGATGGATCAAAGTGTTCACGCGTTCATTTCCTTGCTCAAAAGGTTCTCGTTGTTCAGCTCGCTTGGGTGCAGGGTCCAGCCATAGCGCACACCCTCATCTGACAGGCTGCTGGTGAATTCGGTTGAATCCAAGCGGTGGTGTGCACCCAGGCTTTTTGTGCGTGCCATGGAACCTGCAGCGATGATCCTTGCAGCGATCCACAGATTGCGCAGTTCCGCCTGCTCTCGCGCAGTGGCAGCGACAGGCGCGCTCGTCGCCAGTATCTGGGCCATTTCTTCGAGCTCCTCGCCGGTGCGGTAGACACCAAGCTTGCTGCTGGCTGCCGTTTGCAGCTGTTCAAGATCCAGGGGTGCTTCCGGGGCAGGCTCGGAGAGTTGCTGGATAGTCAGCGCATCGGTATTGCAGCGAGCATCTGGTGGGTCGCTGATCAAGGCCAGGATGGCTTCTCGGGCAAAAATCATTGCTTCCAGCAAGGAGTTGCTGGCCAAGCGGTTGGCACCATGAACTGTCGTGTTGGCGCATTCGCCGGCCGCATAGAGGCCTGGGACAGAGGTTCGTCCTGAGATGTCGGTGTGGATCCCGCCCATGAAGTAGTGCTGGGCCGCTACCACCGGAATCAGGTCATGAGCCATGTCCAGGCCGGAGCCGCCCGCGGTGCAACTTGCGAGCCGGGCGGTTATGGATGGGAAACGGCCTGCGAGGAATCCTGTGCCACGCGTTTCTTCCACGGCCCGCGCATCAAGGTAGACCTGGTGCCCGGCTTGGATCTGTTCATGGATGCCTCGGGCCACGACATCACGGGGTGCCAGCTCAGCATCCGGGTGAATTCCAGGCATGAAGCGCTGCCCGGCGTCATTGACCAAAATGGCACCTTCACCACGTACGGCTTCGGAAACCATCCCGGCTTCTGGATATCGGGCGGGGTCAACCAGCGTTGGATGGAACTGGATGAATTCGGCATCCGCGATGACAGCACCTGCCCGGGCGGCCAGTCCCAGGCCGTCGGCGGTTGCTCCTTGAGGATTGGTGGTCGCTGAATACAACTGGCCCAGTCCACCGGTAGCCAGCAGGATCGCTTCTGCCAGGAGCAGTTGTTCTGCCTCGTTGCGCAAGTAGTGCACCCCTGAGACTTTTCCATCATGCAGCTGGAGTTCGGTGGCAACTGCATCCTCGAAGATGCTGAGCTTGTTTGCAGTTTCCAGTTGGCGCACGGCACGAACCAAGGTTTGCACCAATGAAGCGCCGGTGGCATCCCCATTGATATGCAGAATACGGTGTGCGCTGTGCGCGGCTTCAAGGCCAAGCTGGTAGGAGCCATCTGCATTACGGTCAAAATCCACTGCATAGGATTCCAAAGCCTGCACTAGCTCTTCGCCTGAGGAACACAGGTGTTCCACCGGTTCCACGCCGCAGTGGCCCGCGCCAGCTTTGAGCGTATCGGCAACGTGTTTGGAAACAGAGTCGCCTTGGGCCATGGATGCTCCGGTAACAGCTGACAGCCCGCCCTGCGCGAGCTCGGAGTTCGAGTCCCCCAGTTTCCCTTTGGTCAGCAATACCGGCTGGATGCCCAGCTCTACGGCGTGCAAAGCTGCGCACAGTCCAGCCACACCGGAGCCGACGATCACCAGCTTCTTCGGTTCTTGTTGGACCTGGCTCATGGCTTGGCAGCTAGCATGCGCTCCAAGGCGATCTTTGCATCCCCTTGTTGTTCCTTCGGTACCGAAATTTGGTTGACGACTCGTCCGGCAACCAGCTCTTCGAGCACCCAGGCAAGGTAGCCCGGGTGGATTCGGTACATCGTGGAGCATGGGCAGATCACTGGATCAAGGCAGAAGATGTTGTGCTGCGGGTACTGGGCAGCCAAGCGGTTGACCATATTAATTTCGGTACCGATGGCAAAAGCAGTTGGCTCGGTAGCAGCGGCAATAGCCTTTTGGATGTAGTCGGTAGAGCCGGCTTCATCTGCCGCGTCCACAACTTCCATGGGGCATTCCGGATGCACAATCACGCGCACGCCAGGGAAATCCTCACGCGCCTTGGCGATCTGCGCGGGGTTGAAGCGCTTGTGCACGGAGCAGAAGCCGTGCCACAAAATGACCTTGGCATCGAGCAGCGTGTCGGCTTCGTTGCCGCCCAATTCCTTGCGCGGAGTCCACATCGGCATCTGCTCCATGGGAATGCCCATGGCCTTAGCGGTGTTGCGTCCAAGGTGCTGGTCCGGGAAAAACAGGACGCGGCGTCCTCGCTCGAAAGCCCACTCCAGAACAGTTGCAGCGTTGGAGGACGTGCAGACCAGTCCGCCGTTGCGACCGACAAAGGCCTTGAGCTCTGCAGAGCAGTTCATGTAGGTCACCGGAATGACCGGCATCCGCCCATCATCAGCTTCATCCGCATATAGGGCGGTGAGCTCTTCCCAGCACTTTTGCACGCTCGGACCGTCTGCCATGTCTGCCATGGAGCAACCTGCTGCAAGATTCGGAAGGATCACCGATTGGTCCTCGCGGCTGAGAATATCTGCCGTTTCGGCCATGAAGTGCACACCGCAGAACACGATGGCTTCCGCCTTGTCGCGGGTCAATGCTGCGTTGGCCAGCTGGAAGGAGTCACCCACGAAATCCGCATATTTCACCACTTCATCGCGCTGGTAGAAGTGCCCTAGGATCACTGCCCTGTCCCCCAGGGTTTCTTTGGCAGCAATGATGCGAGTATCAAGCTCGGCGTCGCTAGCCTCCAGGTATTCCTCTGGGATGGAACCCTGCACCGGGTAACCAGCTGGAACCGAATCCTCTTGGGAGGCACCTGGCCCGTAGCCCGCAGGGGTGTCCCACGGGTTGGAGGCCAGATCGGTGGAGCAGGTGGATTCCGGAGCCAGCAGATTGAGCCGAGCGATGTTCTGGGCTACCGAGGCATTGGCGTTGTCAGTGATTTGGGTGCTCATGGGTTCGTCCGTTTCTTACAGGATGACGGTGAAAAGTATGAATGGTGCTTGCTAGTCGTGCAGCGGGTCGACTTCCAACGGGTCTGGTCCGTGGCCCACGTAGCGGTATAACCGTGGCGGCCGGTGCTGTCCGCCGGCCAGATACTCATCGGTCTCCTCGATGGAGGCAGTGTTCTTGAGTGTTCGGCGGAAGTTCGCAGGATCCAGGCGGCGTCCGAGGATAGCTTCATAGACTCCGCGCAGGGCCGCCAGGGTGAAGCGTTCTCCTAGCAATCGATGCGCTATCTGCCCGTACTCGGTCTTGTTGCGCAGCCTCCACATGGCGTAGTCCAAGATCTTTCGGTGGTCGAAAGCCATCTGGGCAATCTGCGGATCATCGATATCGAACCAGGCCACGTTGTCGTCTTGGACGGTGGCACCGACCTGGTCAGCGTTCAGCAGCGCAAAGTAGGCGATGGTGACTAGGCGGTGGGTTGGCGAGCGGTCGATATCCCCGAAGGTGTAGAGCTGTTCCAGATAGGTGGGGCGTAGGCCTGTGGTTTCAGCAAGGTTGCGCCCTGCCGCTTGGCCGAGGGATTCGCGCGGATCAACTGGTCCGCCTGGCAGCGCCCACATTCCGGTGTGGGGTTGGCGAATGCGGCGTACCACTGGCAAGCAGAGTTTGTCGGGTCCGCCATCTTTGCCTTCACGGATTCCCAGGATCACAGTGGAAACCGCAAGAGCGGGCGGGAGGTTGCGGCGTTCATCGACGTTCGCCCAACCCGGTACGGATGACATTTCTTATTTGCCTCGTTTTCAGCACATTCGGATTCGTTAGAGTCATTCTGACATTAACGCTCTTGAGGCGCTAGCCCAGATCACATTTCGAGGGTGAATGGCCTATGATCAATGGCATGACATTGGATCTGAATCTTCGAGTGGTTCGCGCAAACGCTGAGGTGAAAAGCCCATCCGTGCTTTTTATCCACGGCTTCGCCTCATCCGGCGAACTGAATTGGGACCGCTCGCGGTGGCTGAAATATTTCACTGATGCAGGACGCGATGTCCTTCTGGTTGATTTGCCGGGCCATGGAGAAGATCCTCGCCGCAACGACGGCAGCTGGGCACCAAGCCAGATTCGCCAGGCCCTGGCTGCCATCGTGATGGATCTGGACGATGGACCCGTAGATGTCATCGGCTACTCTTTGGGTTCCCGGCTGGCCTGGGAATTCGCCGCTTTCAATCCGGATTTGGTGAATCATTTGGTCATCGGGGGTCCAGGAGCCGGTGATCCGCTGGCCGCCTTCGAATTGGGCCAGGCGCGTGCCTACGTCGAGACGGGCGAAAAGATCCATGACGACTACACCGCCGCCATCATGCGGATTGCCGAGGCTGAACCGTCCAATGATCTATCAGCGCTCTTTGAGCTCATAGAAGCAATCAAATCCGAGCCTTACGATCCGGCAGCCAAGGTGCCGTCAGTTCCCACCTTGCTGGTCGCCGGAGACCAGGACGATCTGGCGACCACCATGCCGCATTTGCGTCGCCTCCTGAAGGACGAAGGAACACGCAATGAAGTGCTGTGGCTGGCAGGACGCAATCACGCCAACGCGGTAACCAGCCGCGAGTTCAAGGAAAAGGCACTAAACTTCGTTAATGCTGAATTCTTATAATTTACATTTCGCCGCTACTCTGCAGTCAAAATAGTTCGCCTATTATACACCTCCGCCCTTTCGTCGCTGTATGCCTATAAGCTGATCCCAACAGAAATCGATTGACAGCGCTAATTGCGCGATAAGCCTGAGGAATGATTCCATGGCGAGTACTAAAACACCTGAGCAGCACATTGCTGTCTTCGGCGAAAGTGGTAGCGGAAAAACAGTTCTACTGTCCGCTTTATACGGAGCCGCGCAAGAACCGGAGTTCACCGAACGCAACCTCTATCGGATAGTTGCCGACGACTTTAAGCAGGGTGCAAAACTTCATAAGAACTACTTGGGAATGCGGGAAAATTCGCGCACACCGCTAGCCAACCGCTTCAATAACGAAACGTACTCATTCACTTTAAAGCTGAAAGAAAACAACGGACAAAACCATCCGAGCATCCCTTTCAATGCGCTCAGGCTCGTATGGCACGATTATCCAGGCGAATGGCTCAGCCACGGAGCCGATTCTGAGGAAGAAGCTGAGACCCGCCTGAAGACCTTTAACAACTTAATCCAGTCGGACGTTGCCTTGATCCTCGTCGACAGTTCGCGACTCCTTGACGATGACGACGACATCGAGCGTTATCTCAAGTCCTTGCTAGGAAATCTCAAGAGCACTCTCCTATCACTTCAAGACGAATTGCTGCATGATGGCAAGAAGCTCGTCAGGTTCCCTCGAATCTGGATGTTTGCACTGACGAAATGTGACTTGCTGCCAGATTATGATGCGTATCGTTTTCGCGATCTTTTGATCGGTAAGGTCGCAGGCGAAATCGCAGATCTCCGGCAAATTTTGTCAGGGTTTGTCACTGGAAATGAAGCACTGTCTGTGGGGGAAGACTTCGTGCTGACATCATCAGCGAAATTTGAATCTGGCCATATCGATCTCGGTGATCGCGTTGGCATCAATCTGGTCCTACCCCTCGCTTCAGCACTGCCAATGCAACGCCATCTTCGCTGGGCGAATGCACGTGTCCTGCCCGGCAAGGTTGCGAAAGAACTGCTAAATGGCGTAGGACTAATCGCTGCGGCGGTTCAACTGGCCCAACATCGATTCCCCAATCGCATCGCATCGCTGCTTAATAAAGTCCAGCCACAAGCTATGGCTCACGTAGCAAACATGGCGGATGAAGGTTTGGAGAAACTCCAGAAGAAGGCAATACAGAAGAAGGACTTTATCAGTGCCATTATTGCGGGTTTCCAATTAGAACTCTCACAAGCTGAATCTGACAAGGTATTGCTCAGGAGCCCACGTTGAGCGTCATTTGGGCCACACGGGGCAGGATTTGGGGATTTCGATTTCTTCGAGATGGGAGTCACGAAAAGCCTCTGGAATTCTACAATCGAGCGTTTTCTGAAGTCGACGACGAATTAGAAGTATTCCACCGAGACGCCGATTCCATAGCTATTCGTTTCGCTGATCCGCTGGACCGCAAGGACAGATCGGGCCGAGTCATTCCTCATGAATTTGTCCTCACAGGCGACGATATGAAGGGCATTTCGTGTCTCGATGATGTTCGATCCAAAATTTGGCCCGCCTTCAGCACGGAATACAGTGAAATTTGGGATAAGGATCTTTAAACGGAGCGTTCGGTTTCGGGACTAATTTGCAGTACTGGAACCGAATGGCAATGTGATGCGTTCTGTTACGAAGCTCTCCCTACGACAAACTCATTGCGAAATCGGTTCCATCTACAGCGGCGTGTACATCAACAAGGTCAGGTCCGAGGCTTCGGTAGGGGTCAGGTTGTGCTGCTCATAGCGGGTCAGGCCTTTAGCTGGGTGCCGGAACACCCGTTCACCAGTACGGAAACCTGCAACGTCGCGTTCATTCCAGATAGCGGCAAATTCCGGGGAGGCCGCCGAGACCCGCGCAACGATGCCGCTCTCCCCCGACGGGCTGAGCCATCCACGCGTTTCGGCACGGAAGCTTCCCACGAAACCGCGGCTTTGCACTTCCCAATCCGGGAGCATCTCACGCAATTGCGCATCGGTGAAAACGAGCCACAACAGGTTCCGATCCTCACTGTCCAGTGAAGCCACCCGCGGATACAGCTGTTCATAGGCCTCGTTCCAGCCCAGGATGGTCCAGTCGGCGGAGAGCAGGAAGGCAGGGAACTGCAAAGCATCGAGCAAACGCTGCAGGGCTGGAGTCATGCCGCCGGTGCCAATGGGGTCAAGTTCACCGTGCCCTGCCAGAGAAAACAGGTACGAGGATTCCACCGGGGTGAGCCGGAACAGCCGTGCCAAGGACTGCAGAACCTGGCGCGAGGGATTGATGTCGCGGGCCTGCTCAAGCCAGGTGTACCAGGTAACAGAAACGCCAGCCAAGGTGGCGACCTCTTCGCGGCGCAGGCCGCGCACGCGGCTGCGTCCGATCTCCGGCAATCCATGGGAAGCCCTGTCAGCCCGGGCCCGGCGGTCTTTGAGGAACGCGGCGAGTTCTTCGCGACGTCTTTGACTTGGAGTCACGGGGTAAACCTCATTGCATGGTAGTAGTACTACTAGTATCGTCACCGTCTGGGTTTGAGGGCAAATATATGGTGAGATTTTAGGTATGACCACACTTCGTTCACACACTGTCACCCATGGCCGCAATATGGCCGGCGCTCGCGCACTGTTCCGCGCAGCCGGCGTGAACGGCGCTGACCTCGGGCGCAAGCCGATTATCGCTGTCTCCAACAGCTTCACTGAATTCGTTCCAGGGCACACCCACCTGCAGCCGGTAGGCCGTATTGTCTCCGACGCCATCACCGCCGCCGGTGGCATCCCCCGCGAATTCAACACCATTGCCGTGGACGACGGCATCGCCATGGGCCACGGAGGCATGCTCTACTCGCTGCCATCGCGCGACCTCATTGCCGACTCCGTGGAATACATGGTCAATGCCCACTGTGCCGACGCGCTGATCTGCATCTCGAACTGCGACAAGATCACCCCGGGCATGCTGATGGCCGCATTGCGCCTGAACATCCCTACGGTCTTCGTCTCCGGTGGTCCGATGGAAGCCGGCCGCGCCACCCTGGTAGATGGCACCGTGCGCACCTTGGACCTGGTGGATGCCATCTCCGAGGCCGTGAACGAGAACGTATCGGATGCAGACCTGCTGCGCATCGAAGAGTCGGCCTGCCCGACCTGCGGCTCCTGCTCGGGCATGTTCACCGCCAACTCGATGAACTGCCTGACCGAGGCCATGGGCTTGTCCCTGCCGGGCAACGGCTCCACCCTGGCTACCCACACGGCCCGCAAGGACCTGTATGAAAACGCCGGCAAGCTGGTAGTCGATATCGCCAACCGCTACTACGGCGAAGACGACGAGACGGTGCTGCCACGCAGCATCGCCACCAAGAAGGCCTTCGGCAACGCCATGGCGCTGGATATCGCCATGGGCGGTTCCACCAACACCATCTTGCACCTGCTGGCCGCCGCCCGCGAGGCCGGCGTGGAATTCGGCCTCGATGAGATCGATGAAGTGTCCCGCCGTGTACCGTGCCTGGCCAAGGTTGCACCCAACGCTGCCGGCAACGGCACCATCTACTACATGGAAGATGTCCACCGTGCCGGTGGCATCCCCGCAATCCTCGGCGAGCTGCGCCGCGGCGGCCTGCTGGATGAAACCGTGCACACGGTTCACTCGGCAACCCTGGGCGAATGGCTCGATGACTGGGATATCCGCAGCGGCAAGGCCAAGGAGGAATCCTTCGACCTGTGGCACGCAGCCCCGGGCGGCGTGCGTTCCTCCACCGCCTTCTCGCAGTCCGAGCGGTGGGCGGCGCTGGACACCGATGATGCAGAAGGCTGCATCCACTCGGTTGAGAACGCCTACTCCAAGGACGGCGGCTTGGCCGTACTGCGCGGCAACATCGCCGTGGACGGTGCAGTGGTCAAGACCGCTGGCGTTGACCCTTCGATCTGGACCTTCTCCGGCCCAGCAGTGGTCTGCGAATCACAGGATGAAGCCGTCGAGAAGATCCTGAACAAGCAGGTGAAGGAAGGCGACGTAGTAGTCATCCGCTACGAAGGTCCCAAGGGCGGGCCGGGCATGCAGGAAATGCTCTACCCCACCTCGTTCCTCAAGGGCCGCGGCCTGGGCAAGGCCTGCGCACTGATCACCGATGGCCGCTTCTCTGGTGGTACCTCGGGCCTGTCCATCGGGCACGTCTCCCCCGAGGCCGCTTCCGGCGGCATGATCGCCCTGGTGGAAGATGGCGATACTATCTCCATCGATATCCCGACCCGCGAGCTGACCCTGAACGTCTCTGACGAGGTCTTGGCACAACGCCGCGAGCGCTTGATCGCTACCACCGGCTACCGCCCGAAGAGCCGCGAGCGCGTGGTCTCCCCTGCGTTGCGTGCCTACGCCGCCATGGCGTTGTCCGCTGACAAGGGTGCAGTCCGCGACGTGGATCGCGTAGAACGTGCCATGCGCGAAGCCGATGAGCGTGAAGCCGCAGCCCAAAGCGCAGCCCAAATCTAGCCAGAAGGCTTGACCATGGCAACAGGCCCGGACCACTTATGCGAATAAGCGGACCGGGCCTGTTCTGTTTCCAAGGCACTAGCCCCGAAGCAGCAGGGATTGTTCCCCGCACGCCGAATGCCGGCCCTGCCCCGAAAGGCAAGACCGGCATCCAGTTGGCGCGCGGACTATGGGTTCCGGCGACGGTACCGAAGCAGGATCAATGCTCCGGCGACAATCACCATCCCTGCAGCCCCTGCCAGCCACAACGAGCCCTGGTCAAGGCCGGTTGCCGCAAGCGGTGCTGGCGGGGCAGGTGGTGCTGCCGGCGCTGCCGGCGCTGGCGGAGCCGGAGGAACCGGTGGTGCCGGTGGCGCTGCCTGCGGAGCCTCGGAGCAAACTTCCACGTCCGCCGAATCCGAATTGTTCCCATCCTCGCCGGACTTCTCCGGTATCGAGGCCGTATTCGTCATCGTCTGGCACTTGCCGGCTACGCCGTCCAAGACCAGTTCGTACGTGAACTTCTTGCTCTGTTCTTCGGCCTTGGCCGTGCCCAGTTCCCGCGGCTGGCCGGGATTGGTGTAGTCATCGAAGACCGTCACCATTTCATCGGTGGCCGTTGCCGCCTCGAATTCCAGCGGAGCCTTGGCACTGACCGTGCGGGTTGTCCCCTCCACGTCGGTCCAGCTGGCGTTCACCGTGTTCTCGTGGCCGGTGTAGTCGGCCTCGGCAACAGGTGTTTCGAAGGTGCAGCTGTACTTCACGGTGCGGGTTTCCCCGGCCGCAAGCTCCAGCTTCCCCTCCGCCAATCCTTCGATGGAGCAGCTGGCCCCGGCGATGGATAGCTTGTCTTCCAGGAGCACTTGCGTGTCCTTGAAGTCATTCGGATTGGCCACGGTGATCTCACCGGTGACGGTGAAGTCCTGGTCTTCGTAGCCCTCCAGCATCGCCTGGACCGTGTACTTGGCCGTGGCCTGCCCGTCCGGGTCAACCTCGAACTTCGTTTCCTTCGCCTCCTTGCGGGCCGACCAATCGTAGTCCCTGACGTACTGGGCGGCGGCGCTCTTGGCGATCATCAGGCCCTGCTCAATGCACAGTTGCAGGTCCACCGAGGATTCGTCCTTGCCGTTGCCGTCGGTACTCTCATGCACTGCCGCGGTATTGGTGTATACCGTGCAGGTTCCCGCTTCGGGTTCCAGCACCTGTTCGTATTCGAACTGCATGGGAGCTTGCTGGACGTGGACTTCTCCGAGCACCTTCGGTTCGGCGCCAGGATCCATCATGTCGTCGGTGACTCTCACCGATTCGTCCGTGACTGCATCGATCGTGAAGCCGATCGGTGCCTCGGCACGCACTTCGCGGTCATCGAAGGTGGCAATCACCGTATTGACTGCTCCTTCGAAGGCATCGGTGGAGAGCCAGCTAGCGAGGTCGCATTCATACCGGGCCCCCAAGTTCTCCCCGGCATCGAGCACGACCTGCAATCCAGCGGCCGCTTCATCGGCATCTTCCATATCGATCCGGCAGCTGGTGCCAGCGGTATCGCTCCGGTCTTCCAAGGTGGCGGTGATGGAACCGAAATCATTCGGGTTCTGCACCATCACTTCACCGGCCAGCCGCAAGTTCTGCTCAACGGCTGCGGTGTTGCGAGCCTGAACCCAGTAGTGCGCGGTGAAGGTTCCATCCCCGTTCGCGGTGAGCTTGCTCTGGTCGATCCGCTTCTCCACCTCCCATTCGTAATCCAGATCCACCAGTCCCTGCGCGGTCTTCTGCAGGCCCAGGGCCTTCTGTCCGCAGAGGGTGACGGTGGTCGAATCCTCGGCCCCGGTCTGCTGGATCACCGCGGTGTTGGTGAACTCGGTGCAGGTGCCGGCCTGGGCCTGGTGGCGCAGGGTGTAGTCGAAGTCGACCGGGGTGCCTTCGGCATTCCAGATCGCTTCGCCCAGCACTACCGGCGACTCGGGATTGGTCTTGTCATCGATGACGGTGACCTGCTGATCGGTTTCCGCATCCAGCAGGTAGTCCACCGGTGCGGTTGACGTGGCCACCGAACCCTCGCCCCAGGTTGCCGTAACCGTGTTGCTGCCGTGCAGCTGGCCGGGGGTGCCCGAGCAGCTGTAAGGCAGCTGCACCGTGGCGCCGGTTCCGTCGCTGCCCACCGGGACCGCGACTTGCAGGCCCCCGGTTTGCGGATCGGCGTCCTCGGCGTCGATGGTGCACGTGACCCCTTCGATGCTGATCTCATCGGTGATGGTGGCTACCGTCGAGGCTGCTGCGAAGCGGTTCGGATTCACCAGCACGATCATTCCGTGCACTTCATGGCCGGAATCCTCCGCTCCGTCCGGGATGGCCGACACGGTGTAGGAGAAGTCGGCGGTGCCGTCCTCGGCAACGATGGTTTCGGTGCGGTCAACCTTCTTCTCCAGGTCCCACAGGTAGGTCCGATCGAAGCTGGCTTCGGCATCTTTGGCAATCATCAGATCGAGCAAGCCGCATAGCTGCACGGTCGCCTCATCCCTCGGATCCTCCCCTGCCTGGATATCGACCCAGGCGGTGTTCGTGTAGCTCATGCATTCACCGGCCGGAGCATCATGCTCCAGCTGGTACTCGATGAGCACCGGCGAATCATCGATGTCCACGGTGCGCAGCAGCACCGGCTCCTGGGGATTCGACTGGTCATCCCAGATCTCGACCTGCCGATCGATGTGGGAATCAATGGCGAATTCGATGGGCACCTGCGTGCTCGATGCCCGGTCATCGCCCCAACTGACCGTGGCGGTGTTGGTGCCGCCGCTGTAGGAGCCGGGATCGACTCCCGCGGAGACATCGCAGCTGTAGCCGACGGTGATCGTCCCGTTGGCCGGGATGCCCACCAGCGATTCAGAGGTGGTGCAGGTGACCGCGTCCAGATCGACCACGTCCTGGATCGTGGCGTCGATGCCCGTGTACTGGTTCGGGTTGGTGATGGTGATCTGGCCTTCCAGCACCCATCCCGAATCCTCATACCCGGTGTTCTCCACCTTGACCACGTAGTCCACCGGTTCGCTGGCCGCCCCGTTGGTGGTGATCTCCTGGTCTTGGCCTTCGGCCAAGGACTTGTCGATCTGCCATTGGTAGGTGCGGTCGTACGCGGCTTCGACGGTCTTGCTGATCTCCAAGGCCGCCTCGCGGCAGGCTTCGGCGAGCGCATTGTCCGTCGCGGTGAAGCCGTCATCGCCGGTGAGTGTGGCGACGTTCTCGAAGACCTGGCAGGTGCCTGCCTCCTCCACGTTCCACGTCACCGAGTAGTCCCGGCTTTGCGGCCCATCGGCCACATCCACTGTCCACGCCGGATCGAACTCGTGGGCGCTGTCCGTGATGGTGACCGTGTCGTTCAGCGGCGTCTGGTTCCAGTCCTGTTCCGAGATCCCCACGGTGTCCGAGTCCTGGCTATTGGCCGTGCTCAGCGCCTGGGCGTCCCAGTCCACGGTGGCGGTGTTGCTGCCTTCGTAGTCCGGTTGGGATGCGAAGGTGCACGAGTAGGCCATCACCCATTGGGCCCCTGCGGGGATCACCGTCTGGAAGCCGGCTTGCTCGGCGGACATGTCAGCCACCGCTTCGCCCTGCACCCCGGTGATCGTGCAGGCCACGTCCCCGCCGACATCGGCGAAGTCCTGCACCGTGACCGGCGCGTCCTGCCAGTCGTTCGGGTTGGCCAGCGTGATTTCTCCGCTCATTGCCCAATTGCCGTCCTCGTGGCCTTCGGGGGTCACGGTGATCCGGTAGTTCGCGGTGGCTTCGCCGGTATTCGGGTTGGCTGCCAGCGGTTGCCCGGAGAGCAGTTCCTTGTCCAGCGACCACAGGTAGGAGCGGTCGAAGGAGGTCACGGCGTTCTTGGCGATATCCAGATCTGCTCCGGCGCACACCGTGGTGCTGGCCGAAGCCGTGTTCTCCTTGCCCTCGCCGGTGGCCTCATCGAGCACCGCGGTGTTGGTGTACTCGGTGCAGGTTCCGGCCACGCCCTGCAGTTCCAGGTCGTATTCGAAGGCCTTCGGCGATTCCCCGGCCATCGCGGTGCCCAGCACCACTTCCTGGCCTTCTACGGTTTGGTCATCGGTGATGGCGACTTCGCCGTCGGTCAGCAGGGCCTGCTCGAACCCGAAATCGACGTCCGTTTCAGCTTGGCGCTCCTGGCCCCAGGCCACGGTTGCGGTGTTCGTGTACTGGGCGGTGATGTCTGTGTCCGCCGGGACCTGGCAGTTGTAGCCCAGGGTGGTGCTTTCCCCGTCACCGAGCACGAGCTGGAAACCGCCGGCGCTTCCATCCGCATCGGTGCCCTCGATGGTGCAGCTGGCCGACGGGATGGAGAGCACATCGGTGACCGTGGCCGCCAGGTCCCCGACTTGCGTGTTCGGGTTGCTGATGGTGATGGTCCCGGACACCTGCTTCGCGCTGTCCTGCGCTTCGCCGGCGGTGGCCACTACCGTGTAGTGCGCGGTGACCGTGCCGTTGCCGGCGACCGTGAATTCGCTGCGGTCCACCTGCTTGTGAAGCGACCAGTCGTAGTCGCGTGCGTAGCTGGCGTCCACGTCCTTGGTGATAACCAGATTCTTCTGGTCGCAGATGCCCACGTCCTGCGAGTCCTCGATGTCCTCGCCGGCCAGATCCACCCACGCGGTATTCGTGAAGACCAGGCATTCATCACGCGGCACTTCGTAGGTGATCTCGTAGCTGAAGCTCTGCGGGGCGTCGGCGTAGTGGACCGTGCCCAGCAGTACCGGGTCCCCGGAAGGATCAGCCTGGTCATCCCAGACGCCAACTGATTCATCGGTGCTCTCATCCAGGGTGAATTCGATGGGTACCGGCTGGCTCTCAGCCTGCAGCCCATCACCCCAGGTGACCACCGCGGTGTTGGTGTGGCCGGTGTAGTCGGCCTCCGCCACGGCCGATGCATCGCAGTTGTAGTCCACGGTGATCGAGCCGCTGCGCGGCACCACCTGCTGCATGCCTTCCATTCCCGGATTCGTGTCCTCGGCAATGATGGTGCAGGCGGCCGAGAGGGTATTCTCGTCGCTGATCGTCACTTCGAGGTCTTCGAATTCGTTGGGATTGGCCACGGTAATGGACCCGGAAAGCTGCTGCCCAGAATCCTCGTAGCCGGTATTGTCCACCAGCACCGTGTAGTGAACGGTGGCGGTTCCGTCTTCCTCGACGACGGCATCTGGCGATTGGCCCTCGGCCAGCTGCTTGTCGATGCTCCACAAATAGGTGCGGTCATAGGAGGCTGTCACGTCCTTGGTGACGGTCAGCCCTGCCTGGCGGCACGCTTCGACTTGGGCGTCATCGCTCTTGACCAGCTGGTTGCTTCCGGTGATCGTGGCGGTGTTCATGAAGCTCTGGCACTTGCCGGCTTCCTCCACCGTCCAGGTGTATTCATAGGTCCGAGTCTGCGGTCCATCGGAGTAATTGATGGTCCAGGCCGGATCGAATTCATGCAGCGGGTCGGTCACGGTCACCGTCTGGTTCAGTGGTGTCTGCGTCCAGTCGCCTGCATCCACCGGTACAACTTCGGTGGCGCTGCCCGAAGCGGTGGAGGCCTCGCTGGAGGACCACGTCACTTCGGCGGTGTTGCTGCCCTCGTAATTCGGCTGCGATCCGAAGGTGCAGCTGTAGCTGAAGGTCAGTGTTTGGGAGGCATCCAGTGTTGCCTGGAAGCCCGGTGCCACCGGATCGGCGTCCAGCGTGTCCGGTTCGCCGGCAATGCCGACCACCTGGCAGGTTGCGTCCCCGCCCACATCGACCTGGTCGGTGACGGTCACGTCAATGGCTTGCCAGTCATTCGGGTTGGATACCGTGATGGTTCCGCTCATGGCCCAGTCGCTGTCCGAATAGCTTTCGGGAGTGACAGTGACGGAGTATTGCGCGGTGAATTCGCCGGTTTCCGGATCCGCGGTGAATGGCTGCTCGCCTACTGCGTCCTTGGCGATGCTCCAGTCGTAGCTGCGGTTGAAACTGGACACGACCAGCTTCTCGATGGCCAGGTCCTGGCCGATACAGACTTCCACGGTGGCATTGTCGGTCAGCGTTTCGCCGTCGTCTGCGGCGAGGCTGGCGATGTTCTGGTAGTCGGTGCATTCTCCGAGCACGCCGTCCCACTCGATGGTGTACGCGAAGGACTTCGGGCTTTCCCCGGCTGTAACGGTGTTACCGCCGGCGATGCCCGAAAGGTCGATTTCGCTATCGGTAACGGTGACTTCATCGTCGGTCACCGTTGGCGAGACGGACGCGAAATCGTAGTCGGCCGAGGCGCTGGCTTGGCCATCGGTGCCATAGTAGGCCTCCGGGTCCCAGGTTGCACTCACCGTGTTGGTGCCGTCGCTGGCGGCACTGGTTCCCTCGGGCAGGTCGCATTCATAGGTGAAGGAATTCTCGCCGGGCTGGATGGTCACCGGATTGGCGATCGGCGATCCGCCAGCGGAGATGACGCAATTGGCGCCATCGAGCTGGTCGGCCAGCGTGATCCCGGACATCTCTGTGTCATTCGGGTTCATCACGGTAATGGTGCCGGAGAGCTGGAAGTTGCTGTCCTGGGCCTCGCTGGCGGTGGCGACCACGTTGTAGTCGACGTCCACTCCGGTGGCCGTGGCCTTCACTGTGGCTTGCTGGCCCTGGGCCAGCGACTTGTCCAGATCCCAGTCGTAGTCGCGGTCATAGGATGCCTGCACATCCTTGTGGACCGTGAGCTCGTCGTAGGTGGTCTTCGTATTGGTGAAGGTACAGGTGACTTCATCGTTGTCGCCCAGCTCGAAGGTGATGGCCGAACCGCTGCGGATGGCGGCGGCGCCGGTGCAGGCGATCGAGGAAAGATTCCAGCCAGCTGGCAAGTCCTCTTCGGTGACGGTGATCGTAGCTGGCGCCACGGTGTAGGTGACGCTCTGCGGCAAGCTCGCGCCGGTATCGGAATCGGCACTGTCATCGAGGTTGAATGATGTCGAGTCGCCGAAGCGGTCCTCGGCGAGGGTGAAGTCGAAATCCGTGCCGTCGGCAGGAACCGCGTCCTTGATGACGGTTACGGAACCGGCTTGGACCGCACCGGCCTGGATCTGGTTGTCGCGTTGTCCAACGGACTTGCAGTTCAGCGATGAGATCACGACGTGATATGGCGAGCCGTTGATGGACGACGCACCGGTTCCCGATCCGTGGTCCAGCTCGGAGGCGATGTGCGCGTCGAAGTAGAGGGTGACACTTGATTCGTCGCCTTCTTCTCCGTCGACCATCAAAGTGATGAAGACGGTGTCGACGCGGTCGTCCCCGCTGCCTTCGTCGATAGTCCAGCCGGCGATCATCGCGCCGTCCACAGTCTCGTTGAGCAAATAGTCATAGGCCCATTTGCCTGCCTGCTTGACCTGGTACTTGATGACCAGCTCGTTCTCGCCTGCCGGCAGGGTCATTTCCAAGCGTTGGTGGACCACACCGCCTTCGTAGAGCCCGTCGTGGACATTGCCGTTGGCGTAGTCGGGCATCTCATCGGATTTTTGCCTGAAGGTGTTGATGGCGCCTTCATTCTCGTTGTATTCGCAAATCCGCGGAGCACCTGGCTCAAGGGCAGCGGCCGTGATCGGCTCGCGGGCCGCTGTCGAGGACCCGGTAGAATCTTCCGATTCCGAAACTTCGGCCTTCGGCTGCGCAAGTTCCGGTGAAGCCTTGTCCACTGGCTTCTTCTCTGTCTTGGGCGCAGCTGATTCCACAGGTTGCGCTTCGGGTGCCGGCTGCGTGGTTTCCACAGCTTTTGGCTTTTCTGGCTTCTGAGTTGCCGGTGCCGGTGCAGGGACGGACTCGGGTTCGGCCGCTGCTTCTTCCTCTGGCGCCGAGGTCTTGGCACTGACTTCTGCTTTAGCAGCAGGCTGTTCTTCCCCCGTGTCAGCCGTGGACGATTCGTCGGCTTCGGCCTTGGTTTCCTCGGCCGAGCCGGTGGCCAGGACCGATTCAGAGTTCTCCGGTTCAGTCCCCTGCTGTGTGGCCTCGGCTTCTTCCCCAACAGAAGTTTCGGCAGCAACTGCCATGCCCGGAATGGTCATGACAAAGCACAAGGAAATCGACGAAATTATCGCCAAGCATGCTTTTAATAATCTGTTTAAAGCTGTTTTACGGCGCAAATTTGGCACAAAAGTGCCACGCCTTTGATGCCTAGACATTTCTCCCCCATACAAGAATGTCCTGAGTGGATCGCGCGGCGTGCAGGAGCGATCCACCCGAAAAAGAGCGAGCTATAGTAAGGCTTTGACCTCAGATAATGAAAGCCTGGCCCATGATTCAGCCACCCCATGTGGCTCAACTGCTCAGGATAAGTTCCCCAATGCACCTAAAGATGCGAAATGAATGCGAGTGTTTCAATTCGTCTTTAAATCCCCCAATTCAAGACAACGATATGCCGACATCCTACGCCGGCATTCGGCTTTGTGCCAGCAAATGGAAGGAAATAAATTTGGCTGAAAATGAAGCAATCGGTGCACTTCTTTGCCCATGGATTAAACGTGCTTGTCACCTGCCAAATTCACGATTCAGGCCCTAGGGGACAGCAATGAAGGTCGATGCTCTGCGACAGCGGCTTTGGCACCCCCGCTCGCCCGCGGCACCCGAGAGGCTTGGCAGAAACCGGCCTGGCGCAATCCTGCCGACCCCGGGGCCAGAGCAGAAGCAATGGCACTACGCCTCGGGAGCTCCACATCCACCGAAGAGCTCCGCGGCATCGAGCCCCGGAGACTGCCCCGCTTCACCCCGGGACGTCGAGAAGATTCACTACGACCTTCAACTACTAATTTGAGTACCCTGTCTGACCTGCAAAGTAAAAATAAATCTCAATCTGATAAAGGTTGCGTGTTTTCTCCGTTTGAGCTTGGTAGTTGCTGAACACTTTGGTAATCATTGAATGGTGAAAAGAGCAACCCTATGAGCCAACGACGCGCGTTCCGTCGCATATTACTTCCCGCTGCATGGCTAGTTATCGGCGCCTTGATCGCCGTCAGCCTCGTGAAACTCGCGTTTGCCGGCGGCACTGCCAGCGCCGACGATGACCTGTTCCCCACCGGAGAGATCCCGGCAGAGACCATCTTTGCCGAGAAAGCCACGGTAGAGAACAAGCTGTCCATTCCCGGAACCATTAAGCTCACCGAATCGAAAGAGCTGAATGCGCCCGTGGACGGCGTTGTCAATTGGGCTTTCGTCAAGCCAGGCGACAATGTCTCCCTCGGCGATCGAATCTTCCAGGTCCGCGCCGAATCCCAGCCAGAGAGCGTTGAGGCCAACAACACGGATAGTGAAGGTTCACAAGACGAGCAGCAACCGCAGGAAGCTGCACCAGTGGTGAAGTACCACGACGTCTACGCAACGGCCACAGGCAAGGTCGGCGCTTTCCAGATCGAGGTTGGCGATGACGTCACCAAGGGCACGGCAATCGGCGCGATCCAACCCCAAGAATTCTTGGCCGCCGGTTCAATCGATCCGTTGGACCGCTACCGGTTGCTCGATGAAAGCCTCGAAGCAACGATCACCATTGACGGCGGACCGGAGCCATTCACCTGCAAGGACCTGTCTGTCGGTGACAGCGCTTCGAAGAAAACCAGCGCCGGCTCCGCAGACCAGGACATGGAATCGCAGATGGATCCAATGGCATCCGGAGAATCCACGGAGAGCTCTTCGGGCAGCGAGATTTCTTGTGCCGTACCTGCAGACATCGTGGTTTTCGACGGCCTGAGCATGAACATGGAAATTGATGCAGGCACCGCCGAGGACGTATTGACCGTACCGGTATCGGCTGTTCGCGGCCTGGTTGGCCAGGGTGCGGTGTGGCGGCTGGATGAAAACGGCAAGGAAATCCGCACCGAGGTAGAGCTTGGCGTGACCGACGGAAAGGTCATCGAGGTGATTTCAGGACTGAAGGATGAGACGGAAATTCTCCGCTTCGTCCCAGGATCCACCCCGGCACCTGAAGAAATGATGGATATGGAGTCCTACTCAGATGAGTGGTGAGCCATTGCTGAAGCTCGAGAATGTCACGCGCAGCGTCCTGCTGCCCGATGACAGCGAGCTGCATATCCTCAACGGGATTGATCTCACGGTGTCCGAAGGCGATCACATAGCCATTGTCGGCCGTTCGGGTACGGGCAAGTCCACGCTGCTGAATATCCTTGGCCTGCTTGATCGGCCCACCAACGGTAGCCTGCTGTGGCGAGGCAAGGATGCGACCCGGCTGAGCGCCAAACAGGCGGCCCATGCACGCGGGCGCGACCTCGGTTTCGTTTTCCAGCAGTTCAACCTTCTGCCCGGACGCACTGCCCTGGAAAATGTCATGGCTCCACTGATGTACGCCGGTGGACGCGACTTCTGGAATCGGCGCAAGCTAGCAACCGAGTCCTTGGAGCGCGTGGGACTGGGCAAACGCTTGGATTCAATGCCCCAGACCCTCTCCGGTGGTGAGCAGCAACGTGTGGCCATCGCTCGCGCCCTGGTCCGCCGGCCACGAGTCGTACTGGCCGATGAGCCCACCGGTGCCTTGGATGTCACTACCGGACGTGCGGTGATGGATCTCTTGGATTCCGCCACGGTTGATTCCGGCGCTGCCCTGATCACCATCACGCACGACAGCAATGTTGCGGCCTTGGCCCGAGAACAGCTGCAGTTGGATGGCGGGCGGCTGCATCCGCTCAGTGAGGTGGCGGCAAGATGAAATCCTTAACTCGCTTAGGAACCGGTTTTGTTGCTGCGCTGCTGGAGGCATGGCAGGAACTGCGTATTCACAAGTTGCGCGTCTTGCTCTCCTTGGTTGGTGTCACCATTGCGGTGGCCTCGTTGACTACGGCATTGGCCGGAGCTGGCATGGCGCGTCAGATGATGACCGAAAGCCTTGAAAGCGAGGGTCGGCCAGCAATGATTGTTGTCTACGCCTACGACCCGAACTCGGATGCTGGTCCTGCGGGCAACGACCAAATCGATGAGGCCTTTCAAAAGACCAGTGACCGGTTCAAGGTCGAGCACACCACCATGATGGGACGCAGCTACGACCAGAAAGCTTCAGCCCAAGGGCTGAGCCTTGATGCCGAGATCATGGTGGTTGATCCCGACTACGCTCCAATGCACCGGTTAGTTGTTACTGACGGCCGCTGGCTGGAAGCCGAAGATGCACAGAATCTTGCCCCAGCGGCGGTGGTTGACCACACCTTCATCAAAGAATTGGGACTGGAAGGCCAGCGACTGCCTTTAACCGTGGATTTGATGAGCAATGGGAACACCGTCTCAGTTACGGTCATCGGAACCACCAAAGCATCTAGCTACGGCATGGGCGGCAAGCTGTGGATGCTGCCGGCCACCTATGAGCACTGGTTCGGCATGCAAGCTCCGCTCAATGAGGTCAGCTACAAGCTGTGGGTGCCCATCGAGGGATCCGAAGAGCTGGCCATGCACTTCGGCCAGCAAATGCAGGCAGAACTTCCTGGTCTCACAGTTGATGCGCACCGCGAAGATTATCTGATGTGGGGTGCTGATGCGAGCTTGAAGATGTTGACCATGGTGGTTGCCGGGATCGCAATCATCATCTTGCTGCTTGGTTCCCTGAGTCTGCTCAATGTTGCCATGGTGACCATGAAGCAGCGTATCCGCGAAGTGGGTATCCGACGCAGCTTCGGTGCAACAACCGGACGCGTATTCTTCTCGGTGATGATGGAAAGCGTCGTGGCCACGGCCGTAGCAGGTGGCATTGGCGTGCTCATCTCCGTTGCCTTGGTCTCCAACGAGAATCTGCTGAATATGGTGATGGCTACCGAGCTGGATCAAATGCCGGCATTCCCTATCGGTGCGGCCCTACTTGGCATGGGAGTTTCCATCGCCGTAGGCGCACTGACCGGTGTGCTTCCCGCGCTGGTGGCAGCCCGAGTCAAGATTGTGGATGCTATTCGCGTCTAATATGCAGATGCCGCTAAGGCGCTGGAACGGAAACATGACTTCCGTTCCAGCGCCTTCTGCGTACCCCTGGTGAGTCGGCTGATTAACTGCGGTAGCCGAGGACCGTTGAGAAAGCCTCCGTCGCCGAGGTCGCAAACCAAGAGGTTCTTCTCCAGCTCAGTGGCCGCGAACTGTGTTGAGCTGATCTGTTTATCCCTTGTTCACGGCAGGGAGGGATTCGTCGCTGCGCGATGCGCCTCCGGACGCGCGATTTCTATCCTTCTTCCTCTTTCCATCTTCCGTCTTCATCCAAGCAATCAACCCGATAGTAGTGACAGCAGCGATGCCGATCCAAATAGTTCCCCAAAGTGTGGATAACTGGATCCCCAGACCTCCGGTAACGGTGAAAATCAGTGTGGCCGGCAGGAATATAAACGCAAAAATATTCACTCGGTGACTGAACTTCTCACGCTTAACCGCCTCTTCGCGCAGTTGTTCGGCTCGTTCGCGATTCACCTGCTCTTCTTCGGCGCGCTGGCTGGCTTCCAGATAATCCATGATGGATTTCTGCTCGATCAGTGAATGCTTGATTCTTTCTTCCAGCATGCGCACGTTCTGCATGGCTTGCAGCACCCGAGTTGCAGATTCACGTCCGGGTATCTCCTGCAACCAGCGCTTGCCGTGGAACTCGATAAACCTTTTTTGAATGTCCTTGTATCGCTTAAGCGAAGCAGCGGAATCCTCAAGGTTTCCGGTTGCCGCTAGATTGGCCAGGTGTCCGGCGCGCTGGGTCAAGAATTCATCTTGCTGCATCGTCAAGACCGCCAAATCGACGAAGACTGAATGCGCTAAGGCCACCGTATGCCCAGTCTCTGCGATCCAGTGTTCAGGATCGCCATCCGGACGGGACTGGGCAACAATCCCCATCCCCCGATCACTGCACCAACCAATTGACGGGCCAAGGGAGACTTGGGCTTTGCTAACTCCGAGGTCGGACCAGTCGCTCAAAGTTGGCTTAGGCGTGGCGGTTTGAGCAATGCTCAGTGCATGCGCCCAGCGCACTGCAGGGTTGTCCATCGCGCTCGGTCCGTGCCAGTGTTTTTGGCACTGAGGAATCTTGTCTTGCGGAATAAAAGTGGAGATCGTATAGATGTTCCCCCATGGATCCTGCTTGTCTTTTGATTGCAGAGCGCCGCCATTATTCAGTTCTACTGCCAAGCCTGCTGAACGCAAGGCGTTGTTTACACCCGCTCGCAAGTCCTTGCCATCGATGTTTGTGCCCGGCAGTAGCCCAGCACGAGTCGGCCGGTGCAGCGCAGAGGTCACCCAACCCGGGGTTTGCAATGCCTCTTTCGAAAGCTTCACGTGCAAGGCGACGTATTCAGCGTTGCCGGCTCCTGTTTCCGCCTCACTACGAGAACGTGAAATTCCAGCGATCCGGATACCGGCGCCGGTCAGCTTGCTGATTACCTTCTGGTTGTCGAAAGCAAACGTTGGAGCACCCGATAGTGCTTGCTTCGCGTCGGCAGTCATGGCCAGGAAATGAGGTCCGACCGAAGTCTTGTCGAACCAGCTTTTTGATGCTTTATGCAGATTTCCCGCGTCGTTTTGGAGAAACTCAGAGGTTTCGCTTTGCAGAACTTTGCAGAACATCTTCCACGTGATATCCGCGGCATTCGACGGAACCCACCACAAGTTTCCATCAGGTTCCGTGATCGAAGATGCCGGAACTCTGGCGACCAACGCCACGGATCCCCACATCCAGCTATTTGCGTGGACCTCGGTAGGGTGCGACGGCAGGGTCGAATCAATCACGCCTGTGTTTTGACCTGAAGACATCTTTTTCCTTGCACTCTCATCTCAGCGAGTTTCGGATATTAAATACACTCCCCATAAATACAGGCTATCTACAATTACCCGGCATGCAGGAGGGAGCAACGGAATATTTCTCGTGAACAATCCATAACTCCACCTACCCTCACCCTCAGTGAACTGGCCGATTTCCATGATCGGCCGAAAAGAGCCTGCCGTAGCTCGGCTTCGGTTCGCGAGCGAGCTTGCCCCTGCCGCCCAGCTGGCAAGAGGATAGCGCCGGTCGGGCATCCTTTGCCGGCTACAGGGCAACGATGGCCATGCAGGGAATCCGGCATCAGATCGACTGGCTAGCCAGGATTCCAGCTATCGATTGTGTGCTGCAGTACATCCGTTCCGGCGCCCCGCAATTGTCCATTTCGAAACATTCCCGCTCCCGGAGAATTCCGCGTGATCTTGCGGATTCCCAGGCCTTCACGGTAATCATTTCCAAAGATTTCCAAAGCCCGCTTGACACCGTTTGAGATTCGGCGCACACTGATCGTATACGATTTGATGTACGAGATGATGTTCGATGAAAGCAGGCCGATCAACGGTGAGCAATATTGTCCCAGTAACCGAAGAGACCTTCGCGCAGGCAGGCAAGATCCTGGCCGTACACCTTAGCTACTCCTCGCGTGCGGCGCAGCGCGGACGCACCCCGAAGTTCCCCAGCTACTTCATGAAGGCCACCAGCTCGCTGGCCGCCAGCGGTTCCACCGTGGAACGCCCAGCTGGCACCGAGCTGCTCGCCTTCGAGGGCGAGATCGCACTGATCATCGGCAAGACCGCTCGCCGCGTCTCGGTAGACGAAGCCTGGGGCTACGTCGGGCAGGTCACCGCATCGAACGACCTCGGCGTGCACGACATGAAGTACGCGGACAAGGGCTCGAACATCCGCTCCAAGTCCGGCGACGGCTACACCCCGGTGGGTCCCAACGCCCTGGATGCTGCCACCTTGGATCCTGCCAAGCTGCGCGTGCAGACCTGGGTCAACGGCAACCTCGCCCAAGACGCCGACACCTCCGAGCTGCTCTTCTCCTTCGCAACCATCATCGCCGACCTGTCCCAGCAGATGACCCTGCAGCCAGGTGACATGATCCTCACCGGCACCCCGGCCGGCTCCACCGTCTTCTTCCCCGGCGACGTTGTCGAAGTCGAGGTCACCGACCTGGTCTCCGGCGCCACGACCGGCAAGCTGGAGACCACCGCCATCGAGGGCACCGCGGCCTTCGCCGCTTTCGGCAACCAGCCAAAGGTCACCGACAAGGACAAGGAAGATGCCTACGGCGATCGCGAGACCGCCGGCATGGCCCCGATCATCACCGGCAAGGACGTGCTGACCGACAAGGTCCGCGAGCAGCTGGCTTCGGTGGCTACCGCCACCTTGTCCGCCACCTTGCGCAAGCGCGGCCTGAACAACGTGAACATCGAAGTCCCCGGTGCCACCAAGGGCATGCAGCGCGTGATCGGCACCGCCCGCACCCTGCGCTACATCCCCAACCGCGAGGACCTGTTCAAGGCCCACGGCGGCGGCTACAACATGCAGAAGCAGTCCATCGACTCGCTCAATGACGGCGAGATCCTGGTCATGGAAGCCCGCGGCGAAACCGGCTCGGCCACCCTGGGCGACATCCTGGCCCTGCGCTCCCAGCAGCTCGGCGCCGCCGGCATCATCTCCGATGGCGGCGTACGGGACCTGGACGCCGTGTCCAACCTGCAGATCCCGGTCTTCTACAACGGCGCCCACCCAGCGGTTCTCGGCCGCAAGCACGTGGCCTGGGACAAGGACATCACCGTGGCCTGCGGCGGCGTATCGGTGCAGCCAGGAGATGTGATCGTGGCCGACTCCGATGGCATCGTGGTCATCCCGCCAGCAATGGTGGCCGAGGTGGCCGCTGAAGCCGCGGTGACCGAATCCAATGACGAATTCATCTTCGCCATGGTCCAGCGCGGCCACGGCATCGAGGGCCTGTTCCCGATGAATGATGCGTGGAAGAGCAAGTACAACGCCTGGAAGGACGCAGGCAGCCCGGATCTGGACTCATGGTCGCTGTAATGACCGCCTCCAAGTCCGAAGCCGCCTACCAGCTGGTTTCCGAGCGCATCGTCAACGGGGCATACTCCCCCGGCTACCGGCTGGTGCTGGGCACCATTGCCGACGAGCTGGGCTGCTCCGTGGTTCCGGTGCGCGAGGCGATCCGCCGGCTGGAGGCCGAGGGCCTGGTGCACTTCACCCGCAACGTCGGGGCGACGGTGGCCCACGTGGATTCCACCCTGTACCTGCACACCATGCAGACCCTGATGGTCATCGAGCCGGCCGCTACCGCGCTGGCTGCCGATGCCATGGATGCCGCCTGGCTTGCCAAGGCACGGGCGCTGAACGAGAACATGCGCCAGTGCCTGGAGGATTTCGATCCGGTGGCCTTCACCCGGATGAATACCGAATTCCACCAGCTGCTCTACGGCCAGTGCCCCAATCCGCACATCCTGGACCTGGTCCAGCGCGGATGGCGCCGGCTGGCGGCCATGCGGGCCAGCAGCTTCACCCACATTCCCAACCGGGCTCGCGCTTCGGTTCAGGAACATGAGGCGCTGCTGGATCTGATCGGCAACCATGCCACCCCGGCGCAGATCGAAGCCGCCTGCCGGGACCACCGCTCGAATACGCTCAACGCCTATTTGAAAGCGGCCGGCATGGCACCTAGCGCCATCTAGCCAGCAGCACCGAGAACTTTCATAGATTTGCCACAACCCATCCGGTGAAAACACCGGAACAGCACGAAAGGAACTGCCATGAGCAAGCACTTCGTACCGGAAAACCTTCCGACCCACCTGCAGCACTACATCAACGGCGAATTCGTTGACTCCATCGGCGGAGCCACCTTCGACGTGCAGGAACCGGTAAGCAACACCAACTACGCCACCGTGGCTTCGGCACAGCCCGAAGACGTGGACCTGGCAGTTGCCGCCGCCAACAAGGCCTTCAAGGAAGGCCCTTGGGCCAAGATGCTGCCACGCGAGCGTTCCCGCGTGCTGCACAAGATCGCTGACATCGTCGAATCCCGCGACGAAGAGCTCTCGCTGCTCGAGTCCTACGACTCCGGCCTGCCGATCACCCAGGCCAAGGGCCAGGCCCGCCGCGCCGCGGAGAACTTCCGCTTCTTCGCCGACCTGATCGTCGCACAGGTGGATAACTCCTTCCGCGTCCCGGGACGCCAGATGAACTACGTGAACCGCAAGCCCATTGGCGTCGCCGCGCTGATCACCCCGTGGAACGTTCCATTCATGCAGGAATCCTGGAAGCTGGCTCCGGCCATCGCCACCGGCAACTCGGTGGTCCTCAAGCCTGCCAGCTACACCCCGCTCTCCGCTGGCCTGTGGCCAGAAATCTTCCGCGAAGCCGGCCTGCCAGAGGGCGTCTTCAACCTGATCTTCGGTTCCGGCGGCGTCGCCGGCGACTACCTGGTCAAGCACCCGGATGTGCCACTGGTGTCCTTCACCGGCGACTCTTCCACCGGCGCCACCATCTCCACCGCGGCTGCGCCATTTTTCAAGGGCCTGTCCCTGGAGCTGGGCGGAAAGTCCCCTGCAGTGGTCTTCGCCGACGCTGATCTGGAAGCCGCCCTGGACGCCACCGTCTTCGGCGTGTTCTCGCTGAACGGCGAGCGTTGCACCGCCGGTTCCCGCGTGCTGGTCCAGCGCGATATCTACGATGATTTCGTAGCCAAGTTCGCAGAACGCGCCAAGAACATCCGCGTTGGCCTGCCGAGTGACCCGAAGACCGAAGTCGGTGCACTGGTGCACCCTAACCACTTCGAGAAGGTCATGGGCTACATCGAGATCGGCAAGACCGAAGGCCGCTTGCTGGCCGGCGGCGGCCGTGCCGAAGGCTTCGAAGAGGGCAACTACGTTGCTCCGACCGTCTTCGCCGACGTTGCCCCGGATGCGCAGATCTTCCAGGACGAGATCTTCGGCCCGGTTGTTGCCATCACCCCGTTCGACACCGACGAGGAAGCACTGGAACTGGCCAACAACACCAAGTACGGCCTGGCAGCCTACGTGTGGACTTCCAACCTGAAGCGCGCGCACAACTTCGCGCACCAGATCGATTCGGGCATGGTGTGGCTGAACTCCAACAACGTCCGCGACCTGCGCACCCCATTCGGCGGCGTGAAGGCTTCGGGGCTGGGCCGCGAAGGCGGCTACCGCTCGGTGGACTTCTACACCACCCAGCAGTCCATCCAGATCACCCTGAACGAAGCGCACTCCCCTAAGTTCGGCGTCTAGGAAGCACGCGCTTCCCGCCCCTAGTTTTTCTTGCTTGCAAAGGAGCAAATCATGAGCAAAGAGATCGCAAACCCGATCCCAACCCCTTCGGTTCCAGCACCGGATATCCTGCGCTGCGCCTACGCTGAACTGGTCGTCACCGACCTGGAGCGCTCGCGCAAGTTCTACGTGGACGTACTGGGCCTGCACGTATCCTACGAAGACGAGAACCAGATCTACCTGCGTTCCTTCGAGGAATTCATCCACCACAACCTGGTGCTGACCAAGGGCCCGGTGGCAGCACTGAAGGCCATGGCTTTCCGTGTGCGCAGCGCCGAAGAGGTCGACAAGGCCGAGGCCTACTACAAGGAACTGGGCTGCCGCACCGAGCGCCGCAAGGAAGGCTTCGTCAAGGGCATCGGCGATGCACTGCGCGTCGAGGATCCACTGGGCTTCCCGTACGAGTTCTTCTTCGAGACCACCCACGTTGAGCGCCTGCACATGCGCTACGACCTGTACTCGGCCGGCGAACTGGTCCGCCTGGACCACTTCAACCAGGTCACCCCGGACGTGCCGCGCGGGCGCGCCTACCTCGAGGACCTGGGCTTCCGCGTCACCGAGGACATCCAGGACGACGAAGGCACCACCTACGCAGCCTGGATGCACCGCAAGGGCACCGTGCACGACACCGCTTTGACTGGCGGCAACGGCCCGCGCCTGCACCACGTGGCCTTCTCCACCCACGAGAAGCACAACATCATCCAGATCTGCGACAAGATGGGCGCACTGCGCATCTCGGACCGCATCGAGCGCGGCCCCGGCCGCCACGGCGTCTCCAACGCGTTCTACCTGTACATCCTGGATCCAGATGACCACCGCATCGAGATCTACACCCAGGATTACTACACCGGCGATCCGGACAACCCGACCATCACCTGGAACGTGCACGACAACCAGCGCCGCGACTGGTGGGGCAACCCGGTTGTTCCATCGTGGTACACCGAAGCTTCCAAGGTCCTGGACCTGGATGGCAACGTGCAGGAAGTCATCGAGCGCACCGATGACTCCGAGCTGGAAGTCACCATTGGCGCCGACGGCTTCTCCTTCACCCGTGCCGGTGACGAAGACGGCTCGTACCATGGCCAGGCTTCCAAGGGCTTCAAGCTGGGCAACCAGCTCTAAGCCAGGCAAGCTCTTCTAGACCCAGAGCTTGGCAGCTTCCCTGAGCTGCAACACAAGAATCCCGGGACATCAGCGAATTTCTTCGCCGATGCCCCGGGATTCTGCTTTTATTGGCCACGCTAATTCCTAGTCCATCGGCGAGACCCTGATCAGGTTGCCATCTGGATCCGCGGCAACAAAGGTCCTGCCAAAGACTTCGTCGTAAGGTTCTTGCACGATGCGCACTCCCTTGGCGGACCATTGGCGGCAAGTTTCGTCAACGTCACCGCCGGAGCCGGGGACCATCAAACCCACCTCGCTGGTGCGCGGGGTTTCCGGGACCGCATCTTCATTCTTGCCGGACCACACAGCGAAGCTCACCTGCTCGCTGAGGGCGAATGCCACATAGCGCGGCGAGACGAAGACGGGATCCATATCGAACAAATCGCCATAGAATTCGGCAGCTTTCCGGGCATCCTTGACATAAACGAGGAACAGGTTCGGGCGGGGCATCGGGGACTCCTGGGATCAATGAATTAGTGGACATTAGCAGTCCACCAGAAAATCACGACAGAACATGTCTTCTTTTCTGGGATACTTGGAGGTCATGAAAGCTTCCAGGCTGTTGCACCTGCTCTTGCTGTTGCAGACTCGTCAGCGCATCAGCTCCTCGGAACTGTCCCAGACGCTGGAGGTCTCGCGACGGACCATCCTGCGCGATGTCGAAGCGCTGTCCATGGCTGGCGTCCCTGTCTACGCCGAGCGCGGGCGCCACGGAGGAATCGCCTTGCTGCCGGGCTCCCGATTGAATCTGGCCCATCTGGAGCCGCCGGAGCTGGAAGCCTTGTCCGTGGCGGGGCTCGATGAACGGCATTTGGAACTTCTGGGCTTGCGGGACGCACATGCTACGGCGGCGCGCAAGGTCGCGCTGAAGCAGGACGCAGCTCCAGCGGCCCATCCCCGGGCTACGTTGGCCGATATTGTCATGGTGGATAGTTCTGCCTGGCTGTCGGGCCGGAGCCTGCTGGTCGATATCGCGGATCTGGCAACCGCGTTGCGGCTTCGGCGCCAGCTGCGCATCAAGTATCGGCGCAGTACCGAGGCGCACCCAGCGTTCCTGCTCGTGGATCCCTATGGACTCGTGGCCAAGTCCGGTCGCTGGTATCTCGTCGCCGAACAGCAAGGTGAGCAGCGGCTGTTCTCGTTGGAGCGGCTCTACTCATTCGAAATCCTGCAGGCGCCGGCAAACTTGCAGGTCGATGCCACCCTGCGCACGGTGTGGCTCTCGCTCAAGGAACGCACAGAGGCACCCGGGGACGTGATGATCACGGCCCGCCTGCGTGCAACTCGACTGGATTTGGCCCGGCGAATCTTGGGCGAGCGTCTCCGGGACGTGGACGCAGCCGAAGGAGGGTGGTACCCGATCACTATCGTGTTCCGGCAAATCCAAGACGTGCGCCAACTGCTCCAATTTGCCGACCATATCCACGTAACTGGTCCCCCAGCGGCACGTGACATGATTCGCGCGCTGGCCACCGATCTGGTTTCGCGCCATCAGGATCCATCCGCCGCACCGGTGCCCGGAGAGCCGGATCGTTCGTGATCGTCGCGAGCGCGCAAAGGCCGGCAACCGCTGCGGTTGCCGGCCTTGTGCTTCCTGCGCTGCTTCACCAGTGACGGGGTCAGCGCACCGCCCGGAAACGGAAGGCGGAGCCCAGCGCCGCGATGCTCACGATGGCCAGCACCGCCAGGTAGTAGCCCGGGGCAATCGGCTGGCCAGTGGCCTCGATCAGGAAGGCGCAAATCATCGGGGTGAATCCGCCGAAAATCGCCACAGAGGTGTTGTAGCTGAAGGACAGGCCCGTGGCCCGCGACGAATCGCTGAAGACATCAGCCATCACCGACGGCAGCGCACCGAAGTACAAAGCCTTGAGCAATCCCAGGATGACCATTACGACCGCGAGGACCAGGAAGGTCTTGCCCGCAATCAACCAGAGGAACAGCGGGATGGTCAGCAGCATGATCGCCAGGGCGGCGGGAATCATGATGCGCAATCGTCCGAAGCGGTCCGAAAGGTGGCCCACCACTGGCGTGGCGAAGGTCAAGATCGCCCCGGAGATAATCAGCGAGGAGAAGGAAACGGTAGGGCTCATGCCCAATTGGCTGATGCCGAAAGTCGGCATGTACTGCAGCACGAAGTTCAGCGCTGTCGAAATAGCCAGCGCTCCGCCGGCGATGAACACCGAGGCCTTGTTCGAGCGGAACAGCTCGCGCACCGGGGCATGCACCGCGTTCTTGGCGCTGTGCCGATCCCCCGGGGCCGCTTCGGGCAGCGGCGCTTCATCGACGTGGCGACGGATCCACCAGCCGGCAGGGCCCACCAGCAGACCGATGAAGAACGGTATGCGCCAGGCCCAGTCGTTCATCTGCTCCGTCGTGAAGATACTGGTCAAAGCGACCACCGTGATGGCAGCCATCATCGCGCCCAGGCCTTGGCTTGCGAACTGGAAGCTGCCCAGGAATCCCTTGCGCCCCTTGTCCTGCGCCAAGAGGTACGAGGTGGCGGCACCGAACTCGCCACCGGCGGAGAAGCCCTGGATGAGCCGCCCCAGGATGAGCCCCAGCGGAGCGAAGATGCCGATGGTGTCGTAGCCCGGCAGCAGTGCAATGATCGCCGTACCCACTACCATCAGCCTGATAGTGAGGATCAACCCCTTTTTCAAGCCCTTGCGGTCCGCATAGGATCCGAGTACAAGTCCACCTAGAGGGCGGATCAGGTAGGAGATACCGAAGACCGCAAAAGCCTGGATGACCTCTACGGCCGGATTTTCCGAGGGGAAGAAGTTGTGGCCGATATAGATTGCCAACAGCGCATAGATGGCCATGTCGTACCACTCCAGCGCATTGCCAATGGTGGCTGCGGCGATACCGCGAGCGGTGGACTGGCGTCGGGCCGGCGCTGTCTGGTCTTTAACTGGTAATTGCTGATTTTCCATGCTGGAGTCCTAGATCTTCTCGCTGCTAGCCGCTACCGTGCGCGGCAAGGTCGTGTTCGTTGCCAGGTCATGGAAGAGCCCGCACATCATTTTCAGTCCTTGGCGCAGCACCGGCTCCAGGGCGTGCTCGTTGGGCCCGTGCTGCTGGCACCCCGGATAGGAATGCGGGACCCACAAGGTCGGCAGGCCAAGCGTCGATTCGAAGACCGCATTGGGCAGCGAACCGCCGATATTGGGCAAGACCACCGCGGGCACGCCGGTGCTCCGCTGGATGGACTCGCTGGCCCAGCGCACCCAAGGGTTGTCGGGGTTGGTCCTGCTGGCCGGGAAGCACTGTCCCATGGCCAGCTGCACCATCGGGTAGCCGGCCTCGTCCAGTGCCCGCCGGATCGCCGCTTCCAGCCCCGCCAGATCCGTTCCAACGACGAAGCGCAGTTGCAGGACCGCCCGGGCCTCACCCGGGATGGCATTGACCGGCCGGGCGACGTCGGCCGATTGCAGCGCGATCACCTCCAGGGTATTCCAGGCGTAGAGCCGTTCTGCCGCGCTCAGCCTGGTGTCGCCCCAGCCGTCGGCCAATTGCGGGTCCTGCGCTCCTCCGCCCACCTGCACCGATTGGAGCGCTTGGCGCACCGAGTCGGGCAGTTCGTCGGGAAGCAGCCCTGGTACTTGGATACGCCCATGCCCATCGACCAGTGCACCGATCGCGCCAGCCAACGTGGTTGCGGGGTTGCGCAGCAGGCCGCCCCAATTCCCTGAATGATAGCCGCCCGCGCGCAGCGGAATGCTGAGTTCGAAGGTCGCCCCACCCCGTGCGCCAAGGAATATCGTGGGTTCCTGGGCTGACAATCTGGGGCCGTCCGAGGCGATGAAGAGATCTGCGGCGAGTTCTTCGCGGTGCGCCGCGGCGTATTCATCCAGCTGCGGGGACCCGATTTCCTCGCCGGCTTCGAACAGGAAGACCGCGTTGAATCCCAATTCCCCGCGCTGGGCCAGCAGCATCTCGAAGGCCTTGAGGTTCACCAGGTGCTGGCCCTTGTTATCCGCCGCGCCGCGTCCGTACCAGCGCTCGCCCTGGGCATCCAGCACGAAAGGATCGCGCCCCTGCTCCCATTGCCCCGCTTGGCCGTCAACCACATCGGCATGCCCGTAGCACAGCACCGTAGTGTAATCCCGATGTTCTGTGCGAACCGCGCGCAGGAAAGAATTGCCCGATCCCCGCCAGTCCAGATCAAGCCGCACAGTAAAGCCCATGCCTTCGAGCCTCGATCGTAAGTTCTTATCCAGATATGAGTTCGTTGCAACCCTCTGGCTGGGGTCGGTGCTGACTGTCGGGCAGGCAACCAGCTCGGACAAGTCCTCGAACAGCTCCCCCGAGTCGACATACTTGTCCGCAGCTACTAGCAAATCTTCTCTATTCGGCATGATTTCTCCCCGCTCGGCGTGTTGTACTGTAGATCACATTAGGAGATGGGCGCGACGGGAACCAGTGCCGTTTCGTGCATCAGGTTTGAGTTAAATGCAAAATGCTGATCGAACGGGAACAAGAGAATGCAAACATTGCCAACGGCGCTGCGCTACTTCCATGAGGTGGCTAGCACGGGATCTATTTCCGATGCCGCCGAATCGCAACATGTTTCCGCGTCGGCGATCAGCCGGCAGATCAGCCAGCTCGAACGCCACGTCGGCGCGGCAATTTTCCGCCGCCATGCCCGCGGCATGGAATTGACCGATGCCGGGGTGCTGCTGCTGGCCCATACCCGCCGCATGCTCTCCGAAGGCGAGCAACTGGCTCAGGATCTGAGCGAGCTCTCCTCGGGGGCTTCACGAGTCATCGAGGTGGCCAGCTCGGAAGGACTTGCTGCCTCGGTGACTCCTCGCGCCGTCTCCGCGTTCTGCAAGGAACATCCCGAGGTGACGGTTCACCTGAGCGTCTTGCCCTCGGCCGAGGCCACCAGGCAGGTTATCGAAGGCACTGCGGATCTCGCGACGATCTTTGCCCTGGGCCCGCAGCGCCATGTAACCGTCGAGCATTCCTGCCCAGCTCCGGCTTATGCCGTGGTTTGCGCCGACCACCCCCTGGCTGAGCGGACGCAGCTGTCGCTGGCCGAGCTCTGCGAGTACCCGATGTCCATGCCGGCCAAGGGCATCACCCAGCGCGAGCTTTTTGACATCGCCACCTCCATGGCCGGACTCACGCCGAAGATCGCGCTAACTACCGATCACATCAATCCGGCCATGGAGTTCGCGCGTTCCGGCGCGGGGGTGACCTTGCTCAGCCGCTTCGCTCGTCGCGATGGGCTGAGCCAAGGGCTGAGGTTCATCCCGATTGACCATCCGGCTCTGGCCGAACGCAGCGCACAGATCCTCACCATGCCGCGACGACGGCAACCAGCCTTGGTCAGTGCGCTGATCCAGCAGATCACGGCCCTGATGCAGGAATACTGATCAGGGAAGAAGGCGGCCTCGCCGCAGGGGCCGGCATGGGATTCTACTGGCCGAACAGCGGCCCCAGCTAATGGGTGGCGGTGCGGCACGGAGGCAGTCGCATGTACCGTGATGGCCCCTCCGAGGGATCGCTGATTGCCGGAGGCTTCGCTCGTCGGGTGCACCCGGGATTCGAACGGCGAGTATTTGCGCAGGCGGAGCCGAGCGAGCGCCGGAAGCGTTCGGAGCAGTCGTGGTTGACGGCGCTCTTCCTGATCGTGATGACGTGCTTTCCTAGGTGCCTTTCGAGCAACTGTCGGCCCAATTGATGGAGGGGCTTCCGTGCCGGAACACAAGCCGGGGGCAGTGACCCGCGAGCTCGTATCATTGCCGGCAGGCAGCTCAGCGCTGGACACGGTGGCACGGACTCCCACCTGCCCTTCAGCGCGTTCAGCCCCGGGCTGTGCCCCGTTCCCGCACAGCCTTGCGCCAGCCGTCAACGATATCCCAGCCAATGCCGGCCGCGATTCCGCACCCGAGCAGCACGGCGAGAATGCGGAAGATGCCGCCATTGCCAGCGGCCTGCGCGTTGCCGGCGGCGAACCCGTCGCCTCCGGCAACCGCAACGAACGAGAGGAACTCCGGGTTGACGAGCTCGCCGCGCAGCAGCAGGATCAGCGCCCAGGCCGCGAAGGCCAAGGCGAGCACGGTGTTCAGCACCGCCATGGCAGTTGTCCAACGACACAGGCGGAACAGCGCGACGGCGAAGACGGCCTCGAGGATGATCAGTGCGAACAGGACGCCGATCCACCACGGCCACAGCCCCGGGTTGAGGATCGGGATCGGTTCACCGCCTGTGGGGAAGAATCCTCGGACCAGGTCCCACACCACCGCGCCGGCGGCGATGCCCAGGAATACCAGCGACGCGATCAACTCGCTGCGGCCCGCGCCATCCTCGGGAATTTCCGGCAGCTGGTCGACATCCCACTTCACGCCAGTGGCCGCGCCGGTGCGCTCGAGCACGACGAACACGAGCGTGGTCCAGAAGCCCACGTGCACGATGATCTGCAGTCCGACGGTAAGCGACTGGACGATGCTTTCGCCCACGTCCTGTCCAGAGACCAGCAAACCCAGCGCCATTGCTCCTGCCACGCAGAGCGGCACAATCCACAGCAGCAGTTTCAACAGGCGCCACCAAGCCAGGTAGTACTTCGGCCCGATCAGGTGCAGCGGCCGGTCTGCGTAGCCGGCGGCGAGGATGCCGGGGTCGCCGAGTTCGGCCAGGACGCGGCGTTCTGCCTCCTGCGCGGCTTCGCCTTGGGCTACGCGCGCCTCGATGGCGTCGGCAATGGAGGCTTCGAGCTCGGCGCGGATGTCGTTCCGCATGCCGGGCTCGAGGCTGCGGATCGTGGCCGAGATGTAGCGTTCGGTCAATGTGGCAGTCATGTCAGTGCTCCTCTTCGGTGAGCGAGGCGATCGCCGTTGCCAGTGATCGCCATTCCGTGGTCAACGTGTCGGCAAGACGGATACCGTCAGGCGAGGTTCGGTAGAACTTGCGTGGCCTGGCCTCCTCGGTGTTCCACTCGCTGGTGAGGTAACCCTGCTTCTCCAGACGCCGCAGCAGCGGATACAAGGTGTTGGCATCGGTGGAGAAACCGTGGTCGTCGAGCTGCTCCAGCAGGCTGTAGCCGTATCCTGCACTGCGCAGCAGCTGCAGGCAGGCAAGCACAACGGTGCCGCGTCGCAGCTCTTGCAGTTGGGTGTCGAACTCTTCCATGCCGCTCACATTACCGTGCGTCACACACTATCGTCAATCACACATTACTGTCACAAGGTGAGAGCGGGTGTTCAATACTATTCGTTGCAGAACTGGGCATCGCAGCCGGAAGTGAGCGGGGCGCTGAGGCGGGACAAGCAAACCAGCAAGTAACGCATCGCGTAGCGGCAGGACTGGCGACTGGACTGGAGTGCCAAGATCTGTTGAATTCCAGCGCAGCGTGGTCCATAGATCGGCAGTGGCCGCGCTTTTCCAGCCCATCGCCCATCGCCTTTTGATAACTGCGAACTTTCCGCAACAGGCCAACCTCCGGCCACGGAGGCCTTCCGCGCACTGCGCGCGGGAGAATAGCAAAAGCTAGCGGCCGGCAGCACCTCGAGCCGCCCGGACATCGAAGAAAACGGCTCCGGCGGAAAAGCGCCAGCCACGCCCGGCAGCAACTGGCTGAACGGCTTTGCGGCTACCTGCCGTCCCTGAGCAGGGCCACGTCGGAGACCATTTCTATATGCTCGCCCATCGCGGCGGCGGCACCCGTGGCATCGCCGCGGCGAATCGCATCGGCGATTTTCAGGTGCGACTCCAGCGAGCGCTCCGGGCGTCCTGGCTGCCCCAACGATTCGATGCGGGTTTCGAGCACCATCTCGGCGATAAACGTCATGAGTTTTTGCAAAACCGCTGATTTAGCTGCAGCGGTAATTGCCTCGTGGAAAAGCTCATCACCGCGCTCGCCACGGCCGCCCTCGCCAATTTCCGCGGCCATCACCTCCAGCGCGTGATCGATTTTGCGCAGGTCCGCCTCGGTGCGGCGTGCGGCAGCCAGCGCGGCCAGCTTGACCTCCAAGGTACTGCGCGCCTCGACGATATCAGGCAACCGGCTCTTGTGCTCGCGCAGTTCGCGCAGCACCGTGGCGACGCTCGGACGGTGCACGAGCACCGCGCCGGTTCCATGCTGCACGTCGATGACCCCGAGTACTTCCAGCGCCACCAGGGCCTGGGCCAGGGTCGCTCGCGAGACGCCGAGCTGTTCTGCCAGCTCGCGCTCGGCCGGCAAATGGTCACCGGGCCCCAACTGCTCTGCTTCGACGAAAGCCAGGATCTGCTGCATCAACTGCTCATAGAGCCGAGGACGCTGCACCTTCGCGAACGCCCTGGCCTTCTTGGCTTCAGCCACAACCACTCCCCACCTGAAAATGTGTTCTTCCTCAAACTTACACCGAAAATTACCTTGACAAGACACCGAGAGTCTAGGAGGCTAGGCCAGTGAGCCAGTGACACCCGTCACACCAAAACCATTCAGTGCAAAGCCTCCCGAAAAGGATTTCCCATGTCTGTCGCACTCGTCTCCATCATCGTCTTGGCGGTGATGTTCATAATTGCCACGATGTTCCCGATCAACATGGGAGCCTTGGCCTTCGTTGGCGCCTTCCTGCTCGGCACGATATTCCTCGGCATGGATGCCAAGGACATTCTCGCCAGCTTCCCCGGAGGGCTGTTCTTGACCCTGGTCGGGGTCACCTACCTCTTCGCCATAGCCCAGAACAATGGCACCATCGACATCCTGGTTGACCGGGCGGTGAAACTTGTCGACAACCGGATCTCGCTGATCCCCTGGGTCATGTTCGCCATCACCGCAGCCATTACCGCCATCGGCGCCCTGGGCCCGGCAGCGGTGGCGATCATCGCCCCTATCGGCCTGCGCTTCGCGCAGAAATACGAGATCAACCCGCTCATGATGGGCATGCTCATCGTGCACGGCGCGCAAGCCGGCGGCTTCTCCCCGATCGCCGTCTACGGCGTGATCGTCAATGGGCTGATCCAGGAAGCCGGGTTCGCCTTCAGCCCCACCGCCCTGTTCCTCACCAGCTTCGCCTTCAACCTGGTGATCGCCATCGTGCTGTTCCTGGTCCTGGGCGGGCGCAAACTGGCTGGCCAGCGGGCCAGCGCCATCGCCGAACGCGTTGCCGAGGCCCGCCTGTCGGTCTCCGTGGGCTCGCAGGCAGCCGATGTCGATTTCAAGGGAAGCGGCTCGGGAACCTACGGTCCCCGCGATCCTGCCGGCGACGGCGCCGCGCCGCATGCCCCGGGCCAGCGCTTCGGCCAGGCAATGACCATCCTCGGCCTGGTCGCCCTGGCCGTGATCGCGTTGGGCTTCAAGGTGGACGTCGGCTTCGTTTCGATCACCATCGCTGTCGTCCTGGCCTTGGTCAACCCCGCTGCCCAGAAGGGGGCGGTCAACAAGATCAGCTGGTCCACGGTCCTGCTCATCTGCGGCATGCTCACTTTCGTCGGAGTCCTGGAGGAAGCCGGCACCATCGAATACGCTTCGAACGCCGTGGCGACCCTGGGAGCACCGCTGCTTGCGGGCTTGCTCATCTGCTACATCGGCGCCGTTGTCTCGGCTTTCGCATCATCCACTGCCATCCTGGCCGCGCTCATCCCGCTGGCGATCCCGTTCCTGGGCTCGGGCTCGATCAGCGCTACCGGATTGATCTGCGCACTTGCCATCGCCTCGACCATCGTGGATGTCTCGCCCTTCTCCACCAACGGCGCCCTGGTCCTTGCCAACGCCCCGGAAGGCACCGACAAGGACCGCTTCTACAAGCAGGTCCTGGGCTACGGCGGCATCATCGTCCTGGCCGGCCCTGTCCTGGCCTGGGCGCTGCTGGTCTTGCCCGGCTGGCTGTAGGCACCAGCGGAATCGCCAATCTTTCCACTCCTAGGAGGTATCTCTTGAGCTCGATTACAGTCCAACCCGAAGAAACCCTGGCCACCGGCACCGGCCCCCTGAGCGGCTACGTGGTCCTTGACCTGACCCGTGCACTGGCCGGGCCTCATGCCGGAATGATGATGGGCGACCTGGGTGCCAAGGTCATCAAGATCGAAGCGATGGGCACCGGGGACGACACCCGCGGCTGGGGCCCACCCTTCGTCGGGCCGGAAGACAACCGGCAGGCCACCTACTTCCTGTCATGCAATCGCAACAAGCAGTCTGTTGCGCTGAACCTGAAGGATTCCGCGCACCAAGCCAAGCTGGCCGACCTGGTCAGGAACTCTGATGTGCTCATGGAGAACTTCCGCACCGGCGTGCTGGACCGGCTCGGCTTCAGCGTCGAGGTGCTCCATGAATTGAATCCGCGGCTGGTGATCCTGTCCATTACCGGCTTCGGGCACGACGGCCCCGAATCCCACCGCAGCGGCTACGACCAGATCCTGCAGGGCGAGGCCGGGCTGATGTCCATTACCGGCTCCGGCCCGGAGGATCCGCAGAAGGTCGGGGTGCCCATCGCGGATCTGCTCTCGGGGATGTATGGAGCGTACGGGGCGCTGGCAGCGCTGCTGGAACGCGAAAGGACCGGTCGCGGCCAAGTGGTCCGCACCTCCCTGCTGGCCTCGATCATCGGGGTCCATGCCTTCCAGGGCACCCGGCAGACCGTGGCCGGGGAGAATCCCCAAGCCATCGGCAACCACCATCCCTCCATTGCACCCTACGGCCTGTATTCCTGTGCCGATGGGAAAGTGCAGATCAGCATCGGCAGCGAAAAGCTCTGGCAGGCCTTCGCCTCCCGGTTCGGCTTGCCCGCCGGGGATCCCCGCTTTGCCAGCAACTCCCAGCGCGTGGAGAACCGCGCGGCGCTCAATGAGCTAATCGAACGGGCTTTTAGCGCATACGATGCGGCGCAGCTGCTCAACTCCCTTGACGCAGCCGGCATTCCAGCGGGAAAGGTGCGCTCCATCGAGGAGGTCTATGACTGGGACCAGGTCCAATCCCAAGGGCTCATCGTGGAGGTGGAGCACGAAGTGCTGGGCAGGGTCAGCCTGCCCGGCCCTCCCCTGCGTTTCTTCGATGCCGCCACCAGCAAGGAGACCACCCGCAAGGCGCATACCGCTCCGCCCCTGCTCAATGCAGATGCAGCGGACGTGGACCGCTGGCTCGAAGAGCGGAAGGAAGACCAGTCATGAGCACCAGAACCCAACGGATTGACGCGTCGGCGCTACTGTCCATCGTCTTGGATGAAGACTCCTTCGAGTCCTGGGACAGCCAGCCGCAGCAGCCCGAGCTCAGCGAATCCTATGCGGCCGACCTCGATGCCGCCCGCGCAAAAAGCGGCACCGATGAATCGGTGCTCACGGGCAAGGGACTGATCCAGGGCCGCGAAGTTGCGGTGATCGTCTCGGAATTCAACTTCCTGGCAGGTTCCATCGGGCAGGCCGCCGTGAAGCGCATCGTCGCGGCCATCGAGCGCGCAACGGCGGCCGGACTGCCGCTGCTGGCAGGGCCCGCTTCCGGGGGCACCCGCATGCAGGAAGGCACCTTGGCCTTCCTGGGGATGGTCGCCATCACCGATGCGGTCCGCCGGCACAAGGCGGCAGGACTTCCCTATCTGGTCTACCTGCGCCATCCCACCACCGGCGGTGTCATGGCCTCCTGGGGCTCTTTGGGGCACATCACCGTTGCCGAACCAGGGGCGCTACTGGGTTTCCTGGGTCCACGGGTCTACCAGGCGCTCTACGGACAGGACTTCCCGGAGGGCGTCCAGGTCTCGGAGAACCTGTTCCGCAAGGGCTTGATCGACGCGGTTGTCCCGCCGCAGGACCTTCCGCAGCTAGTGGACCGGGCACTGCAGATCCTGCAGCCGGTACGAGATTCCGGCGCTTTCCCGGCACCGGTGGGCAGCATCTCGTGCAGTGCGGACGAAGACGCCTGGCGCTCTGTGCAGGCCAGCCGGAACCCGCGCCGACCGGACACCCGGATGCTGCTGGCCTCAGCTGACGACGCGCTGCCCTTGAACGGAACCGGACAGGGAGAGAAAGACCCCGGGCTGATGCTGGCGCTTGCGCGGTTCGCAGGACAGCGCTGCGTGGTGCTCGGCCAGCAGCGGCCGCGGCACCCGGATACGGCCAGCCTCGGGCCCGCCTCGCTGCGCGAGGCCCGCCGCGGGATGCAGCTGGCCCAGGAACTCGGCCTGCCGCTGGTCACCATCATCGACACCACCGGCGCCGAGCTCTCGGTGCAGGCAGAGGAAGGCGGGTTGGCCGGAGAGATTGCCCGTTCGCTCAGCGAATTGATCGGCTTGCGGTCCCCCTCGGTGTCGGTGCTCCTCGGACAGGGTACCGGCGGCGCCGCACTGGCGCTGCTGCCGGCGGACCGGACCATCGCAGCCCGCAATTCCTGGCTCTCGCCGTTGCCGCCCGAGGGCGCCAGCGCCATCATGCACCGCAGTACCAGCCATGCCCCGGATATGGCCCGCCAGCAGAAGATCGGCGTTGCTTCGCTGTGCGACTTTGGCCTGGTGGACCACGTGGTGGACGAGTTCGATGACGCTGCCACCCGGCCGCGCGAGTTCTGCCAGGAACTCGGAACGGCTATTGCTGCGGAGATCTCCTTGGCCCTTGCCATTCCCGAGGCAGATCGGTTGGAGCGCCGGCAGAAAAAGTTCCAGAACTTGGGACGAGCCTCCAGCTAGTTCCGCACTGGGACACCGGGCCGGTCCGGCAACGGCTGCTGGACCGGCCCTTGGCTTGGCTGCCCTCGCCGGGCCGGCCGGCTGCACGCTGCAGGCACGTGGAAGTTCAAGGATCAGGCTACCTCCCCAAATGCCGGCCGCCCTGCGTAGAGTGGGACTCGACAGGAACTACCCAGCGAGGCGGACTATGCGCGAGCGCAAATCGATGATCGATACGGCCAAGGACATCGCGTCCGGCGCCCACGAAGGACAGGTCGACAAGCTCGGCGCCGCGTATATCGGGCATCCGGCACGAGTGGCCGGGCACGCGCGCGACCTCGGCGGTTCGCCAGAAGCCATCGCGGCCGCCTGGTTGCATGATGTGATCGAGGATTGCGACGTGAGCGCGGCGGACCTGCGTGCCGCTGGCATTCCCGACACGGTCATCGTGGCGGTGGAACTGCTGAGCAAGCGGCCCGGGCAGAGCCTGCAAGAATATTGCGCCGGGGTGCGCGGCAATGCGCTGGCCTTGCTGGTCAAGGAAGCGGACCTGGCCGATAACACCGACCCGGAACGCACAAGCCAGCTGGATCAGGCTACCCGGCAACGGCTGGCCAAGAAATACCAGCGCACCCGGTCCCTCCTGGGTCTCTAGCAGCGCCCGGAATCCTGGGTCCAACCCGGGTCTGCCCGGAAATAGTTCCTGGCCATAAACATTCAAGATCCCCGCCGCGCACGGCCAGCACTTCTTCGCCGGCATCCGGTGGCGGCACCTGATCACCGCGCAGAACTCGGAATGCTGGATATTTCCCGCAGCCCCCTTGCAATCGGGCGCCATTGGGCAAGACTTGGACTATGGCAACAGGCAGAAGCACAGTGTTCGAAAACCGCAGCCATGCCGGCGCCGCGCTGGGCATGAAGCTGTCCACCCTGCTGCCCGCCGGCGAATACACCGTGCTGGGTTTGCTGCGCGGCGGAGTGCCCATCGCCCATGAAGTGGCCAAGGCCCTCGGGGCCACACTGGGCGCGGTGGCAGTGCGCAAGCTCGGGGTGCCGCGCAATCCCGAACTGGCATTCGGCGCCATTGCCAGGTACGGGATTAGCAGCGCTCGCCACATCAACGAGGCGATCTACCGCCGGGCTCTGCAGTATTTCGGCAAGGACGAACTCGAATCCCTGGAACGCGGCACCGGTGCCGACCTGCTGGCTCTGGCCAGCACCTTCAAGGACTACTGCCCCGATCTGGCCGAGCGCGACCTGCTGCTTTGCGATGACGGAATGGCCACGGGCGCCACGATGAAGGCCGCGCTGGATCTTATCCAGGACCTGGATCCCGCCTCCATCACGCTGGCAGTTCCGGTGGCTTCGCCTGGAACGGCTGCCGAATTGGCACCCCGGGTCAATGGCATCTGCCAACTGCTCACCCCGGAAAATTTCACTGCCGTCGGAGCCTTCTACGAGGACTTCGGGCAAGTGGGCTAGGACCAGGTCCTGGAAATGCTGCGCTCCGCGCGGTGAGGTCCCAGGACCTAGTCAGCCAAACCGGTCTTCCTGTTCAGGATAGACAGGCCTGGCCAACCGGCGGATCAACCTACGGCACCGCTTATCGGGACGCGCCTGGTTTCGGTGACGACCCCAAGAGGAACTTCTGAGCGCAAAACGGCATCGATGTTGTCCCAAACTGTGGCCAGCCTCCGCTGCACATTCTCCCAGCCCACCCCCGCCATATGGGGCGTGCAGATCACCGAGTCCAGGCTCAATAGCTCGCTGCCCAGTTCCAGCGGCTCCAGTTCGAAGACATCCAGCCCGGCACCGGCAATGCTCCCGGTGCGCAAGGCGTCAATCAATGCCTCTTCATCGATGACCTCGCCGCGACCGACATTGACCAGCACGGCGGACGCCTTCATCATGGCCAGTTCCTCGCGTCCAATGAGCTTGCCGGTCCCCTGATTCAGCGGAAGGCTTACGCAGACAACATCGGATTCGCGCATCAAAGTCTCCAATGACACCGCCCGTGCCGAGATCAGCTCGGACACTGTCAGCGGGATCTGGGCAGTGTCGTAGTAGACGACGTTGGCACCGAAGCCATGGTGCACCACCTTGCCAACCCAACGCCCAATATTTCCCAGGCCTACGATTCCCACGGTCTTGCCATACAGTTCCGCATAGGAGGCTTCATCCAGGTCCTGGCGCCATTTGCCCTCGCGCAAAAGCTGCATCGAGGACGGAATACGGCGCAACAAGTTAAGGATCAGGCTCACCGCGTGCTCGGCCACCGAGATCGAATGGGTTTTCATTTGCGCCACGGGAATGCCCAGGTCGTTGAGCACCCCCAACGGCAGCTGGCCGTAACCCGAGCTCATGTACTGGATGAACTTCGCGCGGGTGGCTGCACGGAAGACTTCTTCGGGGACCTCGATGCCCGAAATGATGAAGTCTGCGTCAGCTGCCTCGGCTACCAGCTCCTCCACGCTGGTGCCAGCTGGCAATACCACCAGCTCGAACCCTTCGGGAGTCGATGCTTTCAGGCCGTCGATGTAGTCATTTAATGGGTTGATGAATAGGACTTTCCAGGTCATGATTATCCTTTCAGGATCCGGCCGGGATACTTGCGGAGGCTTGCAGGGCGCGGAGTACCGCGTCGGTCACTTCCCCGGTGCTGGCATTCCCGCCCAGATCGGCCGAGCGCGGACCGGTGGCGAGCACCTCTTGGACAGCGGAGTTAATGCTGCGTGCAGCGCAGACGAGCGCTTCATCCTCGCGTTTTTCTCCCAGCCAGTCGAGCATCATGGCGGCAGAGAGGATCATTGCTGTGGGATTGGCCTTGCCAGTGCCGGCGATATCCGGCGCGCTGCCATGCGACGGCTGGAAGACCCCGTGGGTCCGGCTCACATCAGCCGAAGGTGCCACGCCCAGTCCGCCAACTAGACCGGCGGCAATTTCCGAAGTGATGTCGCCGAAAATGTTCTCGCTGACGATCACGTCAAACCGCCCCGGATCAGTCACCATGTACATCGAACCGGCGTCAATATAGTACTTGCTGCTATCGATGTCGGTATTCTTCGCTGCGACTTCGTCGAAGACCTTTTCCATCAGCACGTTGCTGCGCAGGGCATTGGACTTATGCAGCAGGGTCACCCGGCCGGGGGTACCGCGCTTGCGGCGGGACCGGGCCTGGTCGAAGGCCTCAGCAAAGAGCGTTTCACAGGTCGCCCGCGTGATGGTCATCCGGTCGGTGGCTTCCACATCGCTGGGTTCATGCTTGTCGTGCAGACCTGCGAACATGCCCTCGGAGGTCTCACGGATCACCAGCATGTCTATGTTCTCAGCCCGTACCGCGTTCGGAACACCCTTGAAGAGCTTGACCGGACGCAGGCTGGCGAACAGCTTGTAGTGGGCGCGCATCTCGACCTGCGCTCCAAGTTCCAGGCCTTCTTCGTCTCGCACGTCGGGCAGCCCCATGGCCCCGAAGAGCACTGCGTCGCTCTTTCCAATCTCGTCCATGTCGGCAGCGGTGATCTTGCGCCCGGTGCGCCGGTACAGGTCAGCTGAGAAATCGTAGGTGACGTAGTCAAGGGTGAACCCGAACTGCTCCTGGACCTCTCCGAGCAACTTCAGCGCCGAGTCGACGACTTCCGGCCCGATCCCGTCACCGGGAATGACCGTAATCCTGTAATTGGCCATGACAACCTCCTGATATTCCTATGTAGTGGGATTCAATTTCTATTCAGCGGGAATACAATATCAGTATGTATCGAGGATCACTAGACTCCAGGGCAGTATTCATTACTGGCCAGCGAAATCCACTTCCCATACAGTAGGAATCACTGATTCAATCCCCGAGCACCGACCACGCCACCGCCCGTTTACCCGTTACCCTGAAAGGCCCGCTCCATGACTGAACCCACGACCAATCGGCAGCTGGAACGCATCTGCCAGCTCCTCGACGCGCTCGAATTCGGTGATGCAACGGCCAGCGAGCTGGCCCGCCAAACCGGACTGTCCACTTCCACCGCCCACCGGCTGGCACTGAGCCTAGTCGAGTACGACTTCCTCAAGCGCGAGCCGTCGGGCAACTACAGCCTGGGGAGGCGGTTCGTGCGCAGCCGGCTTGAACTGGTCGGACTCGGACACCTCACCGAACTGCGCGATGCGACCGGTGAGACGGCGCAACTATGGATTCGCCGCGGCGATCATCGGGTTTGCATCAGCTCCGTGGATTCCCGGCACGAATTGAAGGCGACCTTGCCCCCAGGAGCAAGCCTCGCCCTGCCGCATGGTTCCAGCGGACGGCTGCTGGCCTTCGACCAGGAGGCCATGGCCTCGATCGAAAGCCACGGCTGGGTGGAATCCGTGGGGCTGCGCACTCCCGGGCTGGGATCGGTGAGCGCACCGGTACTCCAGAGTGATCACATCATTGCTTCGATCTGCCTGGCCATGCCGCTCTCGCGATGCGAAGTCTCCCCCGGCACCGATCACGGCCAGCTGGTAGCGGGCACCGCAGCGAGGATCTCCGCGGCCTTCAGCGACCAGAGGTAGCGCCACCCCGGCAATCACCAAAAGGATCCGGCCCCGCCATCGATGCGTGGACCGGATCCTTGGCGAGCACGCCGCGGTTCGCTAGCCCATGAATAGCACCAGCAGTGTAGTCAAGAAGAGCACGAAGGCCCCTCCGATGCGGTTGGAAAGGGCCGCGAACGGCATCAGGTGCATGCGCTCCGACGCGCTGAGTACCGACACGTCGCCCGAACCGCCGGTGTCGGCCATGACCAGGCCCGGGGTGATGGCCGCTTCGACGAAGTTGAACTTCAGCAGCCAGCCCACAATTCCGGCGCTCAGTCCGGCGATCAGCACGGTAATGACCACCAGCACGATGAACATCGGGTCGCCCAGCGAAGCCAAGACCTCGTTGATGTCGATGTAGGAAATGCTCACGCCCACCAGCAGCGCCGGGACCAGCACCGAGGTGATCATCTCGCCCCAGTCGGTGGTGGCTTCCTCGATATCCTTGGGCAGCAACCCGAAGATCTTCAGCGCGGCCACGACGATGATCATCCAGGCGTAGGGATGCAGGAATGCGAAGAACCCGCCGAGCAGTTCCCCCAGCACGTAGAGCCCTGCCGTCAGCACCAGTCCCTTGCCCAAGGTGAGGAAACTCGCCATGGTGCGCTTGGGCGGGTTGGACAGCTCCTTGCTGGTTCCCTTCACGCGCATCAGGTCGCCGTTGCCGCTGAAGCCGATAAACAGCTGCTTGCGCTTGCCCAGTCCGTTGAGGATTCCGGCGAAGAGGATGCAGAAGACATTGGCGACGACCACAGCCGACATCAGGTCGCCCATGAATGCCGAGGAATCCTGCCCGGTCTGGGCGCCGTACATTTCGCTCATCGGCACCGCCCCCAGGCCCAGGCCGCCAGCCATGATCGGGGCCGCTACGGTGAGCATCGCGTTCCAGAAACCGAATCCTGCTACGGCTCCGATCAGTCCGATTGCAGCAAAGGAGATCAGGATGCAGGAAACCAGCGGGATCGCGAAGCGCGGACCTGCCTTGAGCAGCAGGGCGCGCGGCGCGCCGAGGATCGAGCCGGCGATCACCGCAGCCACGAAGAAGTCAAGGAACCCGTGGGTGGTGATGAAGTCAGTGACCACGGTAATGATCGCCTCCGGCATGAACCCGTAGAACATCACCAGCGCCGGGACGAAGGTGCACAGGATCGTCGGCAGCCCGAAGTCACGGACTATCGGGAACAGGTTGCCGAACCAGATCAGCAGGCCGCCCAGCAGCATCGCGACGGCGAAGCCTGGCAACATGCCGCCGGGAAGCTTGCCGGTCACGGCTGCGATGAGCACTACCGCGGCCATGGTCAGGTAAAGCCAGATCGGCAGGCCCGAGATGGCGAAGTGCCGGGGGTTGGCGTGGTGGGCGCCCTTGGGCAGCTGGGCCTTTTCGTTCAGCCGCCGCAGAAGGTCTTGGTCTTCACCCTGGATGGAACGCGGAAGCTGGGCTTCCTGGTTGGTCTTTGACATCGTATTCTCCCGATGTTTCGTGGCTTGCAAGGCTACCGGCGTCTTTGCGCGGAAGGCCGTTGCATGGCCAGCCGTGAAGGCAGGCCTGGTTGCCTAGTGGATGGAGAGGGAATCTGTTTGGACAGGTGGTGCGTTGGAGATCGTTGCGCGGGCCAGATCGGTGGCCTTTGCGAGCCCTGAAGGATCAATTCCTGTGATGTGCCCTTCGGCGTGCAGAAAATCCACGAGCTCTTCTGTGGACAGGTTTCCTGCCGCGCCCGGAGCGAATGGGCAGCCCCCATAGCCGCCCAGTGCGGCATCGAAGCGGGTAATGCCCGCATCGATGGCCAATTTCACCGTGTCCAGGGCCAGGCCGTGGGCATTGTGCAGGTGCAACGAGTAGGCCAGGTCGGGTTCAGCGTCCTGGATGTGCTTCACGCTGTCGATCAGGCGTTGCGGTGGCGTGGTTCCGAGGGTGTCAGCCAGCCCGATGTCCGTGATGCCCATGGACTTGAAGGCGCGTACCAGTTGCAGGAGACGAGAGGGGTCGATCTCGCCCTCGTAGGGGCAGGTGAAGGCGGTGGAGATCCCGGCGTGGAATCCGGTTTCCGGGTGGGCTGCGACATCGCCCGCGAGCGAGGCCAGTGACTTCTCGATGCCAGCACCGGCGTTGGCATTGCTGTGCGCCTGGCTGGCCGACGCCACCACCTGGACTTCGCGCGCTCCGGCAGCTGCCGCCCGGGCGATGCCCTGGCCGTTCAGGGCCAGGACCGTGAAACGCACCCTGGATTCCATGGACAGCGCGGACAACACGTCGCTGGCGTCGGCCATTTGCGGCACGCGCTTCGGGTTGACGAATGACGCGATCTCCATGCGCTCGACACCTGCGTCCATGGTGGCTCGGGCGATCTTCACCTTGTCGGCCGTGGAAACGATGACCGGTTCGTCCTGCAATCCGTCACGCAAGAACACGTCGGTGATTTCGATCCGCATCATTTCACCGCCTTGTTGCCCATGGCCCGGATCTGCCCTTCATCGAAGCCAGCCAGGTCCTTGAGGACTTCCTCTGTATGCTCCCCCAGGTCCGGGCCGACCCACTTGACCTCGCCCTGGTGGCCGGGAATCCTTGGCACCACGCCCGGGAAGCGGATCAGTTCGGGCTCCTGGTCGACCTTCACTTCGTGGGTCTCGATCATGCCGCGGGCAAGGTAGTGCTCGTCCTGGGCGATGGAGGCAGCGTCGTAGACCGGAGCCGCCGGAACCCCGGCCGCATCCAACGCGTCGAGCACCTGCGGCAGCGGCAGGGATCCGGTGAATGCCTCGATGGCTCCGTTGAGCTCTGCCTCGCGGGAACCGCGAGCCTCGGTGGTTAAAAGGGACTGGTCGTTGGCCAGGTCCTCGCGCCCGACAGCGCGCATCAACCTGGTGAATACCGAGTTGGAGTTCCCTCCGATAACCACCTCCAGGCCATCCTGGCAAGTATAGGAGCCGGTAGGCACCACTCCTGGAAGCCGGCCGCCGGTACGCTCGCGGACCATGCCGTAGGCATCGTAGTCCGGGACCAGTGATTCGAGCAGCGAGAAGACACCTTCGTACAGTGCCACATCGACGACGTTCTGCTCCTGGTTGCTCCCTCCCTTGGCCTTGTTGAGCATCAGCATCAAGGCGCCGATGACTCCGTAGAGACCTGCGACGGTATCACCCAAGGAGGCGGCGGCCCGTCCTGCGGGACGGTCGGGTTCGCCGGTGATGTAGCGCAATCCGGCAAATGATTCAGCAGAACTGCCGAATCCGGCGCGGTCCTTATAGGGTCCAGTCTGACCGTAGCCCGAGATACGCACGATCACCAGTTCAGGGTTGATTACACTGAGCACCTCAGGGCCAAGCCCCCACTTTTCCAAAGTGCCAGGACGGAAATTCTCGATCAGCACATCTGTGGTCCTGATGATTTCCTTAATTGCCCTCGCACCTAGCTCGCTGCGCAAATCGAGCTCGACAGATTTCTTGTTGCGCGCGATAGTGCGGAAGAGCATGGAGGTTTCACCGCGGGCCTTGCGCCAGTCGCGCAGTTCATCTCCCCCATCAGGTCGCTCGATCTTGATTACTTCAGCGCCGAAATCGCCAAAGATCCGGGCAGCGAAGGGAGCAGCAATGAAGTTTCCAAGTTCCAGCACGCGCACGCCTGCTAACGGAAGGTTGTTCTCGCCGAGGTTCAGCTGATCGTCCATCAGAATGACCCCTTTTCATGTTAATCTGAAGGTAAGTGTTCCCACTGAATGGGATCGGAATCCCTTTTAGCGGTAAGACTGTAGCAAGTGAGCCACAACACAGCAAGAACTTTTTGAAATAAGTGGATTCATCTCACCGTCCCGCGAGACACGGCAACCATCCTGTCATCGGCGCCCGTGCCTCGCCAGCTAGTAATTGGCCGACCGGCGGTGGCAGGATGAGCGCACCGCTCCGCCGCTGCACGGTACTTGGAACACGATCCACCGGCCTGTTGCCGTGCAGCCGCGCATAAATCCCGAAGACGACAGCTCAAGAATTGGCGTTGGGTATCGGATCAGCCTGGTGCGCCGAAACCGTTTCCGGGCGCCACGAGGCAAATGCCAGCACCGTACCGACCACTCCGATGCCGACCAGGACCAGAGCCGCACCCCACAGGCGGATCGAAGCGCCCAGGGCGCCGGCCACCGGATAGGCCAACAGGAAGCAGGCATGGGACAAGGAAAATTGCGCGGCAAAAACACCGGGGCGGTTTTGCTCGGTGCTGTTGCGGCGCAGCAGCCTCGACGAGGGCGTGAGGATAGTTGCGGTCGCCGCACCCAGGGCCAGCCACAGGCCAAGGAGCCCGGCCCATTGGCCAGAACCCTCGCCCCAGCCGATCACAGCGGCACCGACGAACAGCAGCAGCGGCACCATCACGGCGCCTGCGAGCATCACGCTGCGGTCTTCGAATCGCTCCAGCAACCCCGGCATGCCCAGTGCCACCGCCATCGAACCTGCACCGTATGCTCCGAGCAGCAGCGCCACATCCACCTGCGAACGGCCCAGATCCCCCTTCACCAGCACCACTGTGTTGACGATGACCATGGCGGAGATCGCGGCGACCACCAGATTCAGCGCCATCAGGCTGCGCAGTTCCGGTGCCGCCCAGAATGCCCGGGTTCCCCCGGTGAGGCGATGGAAGAAGAGCGACTTCTGGGGCGGCGGGATCGCCGGGAAGCGCGTCGCGGCAACAAGCAGAGCGGACGCGGCAAAGCCGAGCACGGTCCCGGCGAAGAGGTTGTGGTAGCTGGTGACGGTCAGCAGCGCGGCCGCCAGCATCGGGCTGGCCAACGACTCCATGTCATAGGCCAGCCGCGACAGCGACAAGGCCCGGGTGTAATCCCGCTCATCGGGCAGGATCGAGGGAATGACCGCTTGGAACGCGGGGGTGAAGGTCGCCGATGCTGATTGCAGTACGAAAATCAGCACATAGATCTGCCACGCTTCGCTGGCGAATGGGAGGCAGAGCGCCACTAGTCCACGAATGATGTTGGACCCGATGAGCACGGGTTTGCGCGGAATATGGGAAACCAGGGCATTGGCCACAGGAGCAACGGCCACATAGGCGACCATCTTCACAGTCAAAGCCAGCCCAAGCACTAATCCCGCGTTGCTGCCGGCAATATCGAAAGCCAGCAGGCCCAGGGCAACGGTAAGCAGGCCCGTGCCCAGCAGCGCAATCATCTGGGCGCTGAAAAGCTTGGCGTACGCCTGGTCCCTGAGTACTGCGAGCATCTTTGCCGACTCCCGTATCTTTTGCCGCTAGCCTTGCGGGGCTTCGTGGTGCAGCGGCAGCTGGCCGTTGGATACCGAATGCTCCGCCTGCTTGATCGCTTCGCTGACCAGGCGCGCCGGGTGCTCATCGGTGAGGCTGTACAGGACCTTGGTTCCGTCCTGGCGCGTGGTCACCATGCGCGCCATGCGCAAACGGGCCAGGTGCTGGGATACCCCCGAAGGGCTCTTCTCGACCAGTTCCGCGAGCGCGTTGACCGAGAGCTCACCGGCACGGCGCAGATGCAGCACAATCCGGATCCGGGTGGCATCGGACAGCAAGCCGAAGACTTCCGCGGCCAGCTCCACGAAATCCGAGGAAGGATCCGGAGCATAAATCTTATTATCTGCATGCATGCTAATAGACTAATACTCTCGCCCGGTATTGCCTAGGGCACACCGGAAATATTCCGCGTCCGACTGGAACTAGAATTGGAGCCATGACTGCAACGCTCGTGGCCAAGGACCTGACTGGCGGCCACGCCCACCGAACCCTCTTCTCGAATCTGAACTTCACCGCCGCACCCGGTGATGTCTACGGCGTAGTGGGTGCCAACGGCGCTGGCAAGTCCACATTGCTCTCGCTGCTTGCCGGGGCCGCGGCCCCGCAGGCCGGAACGGTGAGCACCGCCCCGGATTCTGCGTTCATCGGCTGGATGCCCCAGGAACACGACCGCGTTCCAGGTGAAACCATCACCGCGTATTTGGCCCGCCGCACCGGTTGCGCCGCCGCCACCACCGCCATGGAATCCACCGCCGAAGAACTTGGCAGCGGCAAGCCCGGTGCGGATGACGCCTACACCGCTGCATTCGACCACTGGATGGCCTGTGGCGCCATGGATCTGGAAGACCGCATCCCCGAGGTGCTGGCCAAGCTCGGCTTCACCCTCCCGGTAGAAACCGAGATGACTGCCCTGTCCGGCGGCCAGGCAGCCCGCGTGGCTCTGGCAGCCCTGCTGCTCTCCCGCTTCGATGCGGTGCTGCTCGATGAACCGACCAATGATCTCGATCTCGAGGGCCTGGAGCATTTGGAGCATTTCATCAATTCCCTGCGCGCGCCGGTGATCCTGGTATCGCATGACCGCGAGTTCCTCTCCCGCTGCACCACCGGCATCATCGAATTGGACCTGGCCCAGAACCAGGTAGCCACCTATGAAGGCGGCTACGACTCGTACCTTGCCGAACGGGCCATCAACCGCACCCATGCCCGTGAGGCCTACGAGCAGTTCGAGAACCAGAAAGCCGATCTGGTCTCCCGCGCCCGCACCCAGCGCGAATGGTCCTCGCAAGGCGTGCGCAACGCCATGCGCAAGGCGCCGGACAACGACAAGATCCGCCGCCGGGCCAACTCCGAGTCCTCGGAAAAGCAGGCCGCCAAGGTGCGCCAGATGGAATCGCGCATCGCCCGGCTCGACGAAGTGGCCGAACCGCGCAAGGAATGGGTCCTGCAGTTCTCCATCGCCGCGGCTGAGCGCGGGTCCTCGGTGATGTGCACGCTCAACGAGGCCTCGGTATCCCACGGGGACTACGCTTTCGGACCGGTTTCGGTGCAGGTCAACGCCGGGGACCGGATTGGCATCACCGGCCCGAACGGAGCAGGCAAGTCGACCTTGCTGAACCTGCTGCTGGGCAAGCTGGCCCCGCACAGCGGCTCGGCATCCCTGGGCAGTTCGGTGAATATCGGAGAAATCGACCAGGCGCGCACCCAGCTGCCCGGCGACCTGCCACTGGGCGAAGCCTTCGAACTGGAAGTGCCCGAGTACTCCGCCGCGGAGGTGCGCACCCTGCTTGCCAAGTTCGGCTTGAAGGCCGACCAGTCCTCGGCCCTGGTGGATTCGCTCTCCCCCGGCGAGCGAACCCGCGCATCCATGGCGCTGCTCCAGGCCCGCGGGGTGAACCTGCTGGTGCTCGATGAGCCGACCAACCACCTGGACGTACTGGCCATCGAACAGCTCGAAGAAGCCCTGGAAGCGTACACCGGAGCACTGCTGCTGGTCACCCATGATCGGCGCTTGCTGGAGAATGTGCGACTGGACGCCCGATGGGAAGTTGCACAGGGTCAACTAACGGCCCATTTCTAGGGCCTCACTTGGGCACTTATTGCACTGGCAAGTTCACAGCTATCCAACGTAGGATTGGCACTATGGGAGCCGAGTTTTTCAGTTCTTTCGACTGCGAGGTCGACGCCTAGTACCCAAGGATATTTTCTTGAGCAGCACTGCAACACTCCATCCCCAAGGGCCAACGGTCAAGCCGGGCGACCCCAAGAGCTTCTTCCACGTCAAGAAGCTGGTCACCGAAGCTGGACTGGTCGGCCGCCGCCGCGGGCACTATCTCGGGTTGGGCATCGTGCTGACGGTGCTGCTAGCCGGTACCGTTACCGGTTTCATCCTCCTGGGCGACAGCTGGTTCCAGTTGCTGATGGCCGCAGCCTTGGGCCTGCTGCTCACCCAATTCGCGTTCCTGGCGCACGAGGCGGCACACCGCCAGATCCTGGCTTCGCACAAGCGCAATGACAAGCTGGGCCAGTTCCTGGCCAATATCGTCGTGGGCATCAGCTACCAGTGGTGGATGAACAAGCACAACAAGCACCACGCCACCCCCAATACCGTGGGCAAGGATCCGGACATCGAGTGGGACACCATCTCCTTCCAGACCGAGGACGCCAAGCGCCAGCGCGGCCTGCTCAAGTGGATCACCAACCGCCAGGGCTACCTGTTCTTCCCGCTGCTCACCCTTGAGGGCTTGAATCTGCATATGCATTCGATCAAGTACCTGTTCAAGGCCGGCCGGGTCAAGAACCGCAAGCGCGAGATGACCGGCATTGCACTGCGCATCGCCATCTACCTGGCGATCGTGTTCTACTTCCTGCCAGTGGGCATGGCTTTCGCCTTCCTCGGCGTGCAGCTGGCAGTCTTCGGCGTCTACATGGGTGCCTCCTTCGCCCCGAACCACAAGGGCATGCCGATGGTTCCCCAGGACGCCCGCATCGACTTCTTCTCCCGCCAGGTACTGACCGGACGCAATGTCATGGCCAAGTCCAGCTGGGGAAACCGCGTGCTCTCCCACGTCTACGGCGGATTGAACTACCAGGTAGAGCACCACCTGTTCCCGTCCATGCCGCGCGCCAACCTGGCCGGCGTCTCGCGCATCGTGCGCCAGTACTGCGACGAGCACCAGGTCCCGTACACCGTGGCCAGTGTCCGCGAATCCTACGCACAGGTGATCACCTACCTGAACAAGGTCGGGCTATCGGCCCGGGATCCTTTCGAGTGCCCGATGATCTCCGGTTACCGCGTCAGCGCATAGTTCAGGCTGAAGCAGCAAAGAGCTAGGATCCCTTGCCACCAAAGGCAAGGGTTCCTAGCTCTTTCCCGTCTGCGTCAAGGACAAGCATCTTTTCGCCGTCCTCCAGCTTGGCGGAGGCAGCGCGCGAGAGCCAGTCATCCACGCCTTCGCAGAACATCTTGGTCGAAGCCAGCGCGGCGAATTCCAGGTCTTCGGATGCACTCCAGGTACCGGCGAGGCGGTTGCAGCCATCGCTGCCGGTGATCTTGCCGTCTTCGGCAAGCTCCAGCCACGGCTGGCCTTGCTCCTTGCTGCCCCACAAGCCGACCGGATCCTGGAGTATCACGCTGGTCTCGCTTTCAGTTGGCTGGCTGGCGCCCGGCTCGCCCGGGGTCGCCCCGCAGGCGGCAACACCGAAAGCCAAAGACAGTGCCGCGGTGCGCAGGAAGAATCGCTTCATATCCCCCAGCCTAGGTCTTCGGCCCACCCGCTGGCCAGTACCGGATTACGGCTGGGAGTCTACTGGCTGGGTAGGCTCCTTCGGCCCGACAACCTCGATTGCCCCGGTCACCGTACGCTGCACGCCGGTGCTGACGGGAACGACTTCTTCGGCAACTGGCTTGCTGCGGGCAGCATGGCTATGGCGCAGATCAAGGATACCGACCAGCAAGGTGGCCAGGACCAAGAGGGAAATGGCAGCGAATGAGAGCGCCATGGCGATCGAATACCCGGCTACGTGGTTCATGCCGTAGAAGACAGCGGTAATCACCGCAATGCCCACCGCAGTGCCCACGCGCTGGGAAGTCTGCATCAAGCCGCCGGCACTGCCGGAGTTGGCCACGGGAACTTCCATGAGGGTCAGCGCCTGGTTAGGCGAAATAATGAAGCCCTGGGCTACGCCGATGAAGGCCAGCGAAAGCAGCATCCACCAGATGTTCAGCAGCCCGCGATCCTCCAGGACCACCACGGCAATGGTGGCCAGCAGGCCGAACAGGGCGCTGAGAATGCCGCCGATGACCATTTTTCGCCCCACGGTCATGACATAGCGTCCGGCGATGTCGGAGCTGAAGGCGGAGAGCAGGGCCGCGGGAAGGCAGATCAGCCCTGCCTGCAGGGCACTGAAACCCTGGGATTGCTGGACGTAAATGGCCACCAGCACCCAGACGCTGGAAACACCCATGAAGTACAGGCCCGCAATGAGCGTGCCGTTGGTGAAGCTGCGGATCTTGAACAGGGCCAATTCCACCATTGGTTCGCGCCCGAGCTTCTTGTACTTCTTCTCCCACCAGACCCAGAGCACCATGACCAGGACTGCCAAGGCCAGCAGCGACCAGAGCCATGGGGTTTCGCGGCCCTGGACGAATGGCAGGAGCAGGGCGAAAATGCCAACCGCCAGCAGGAGGCCGCCAACCGGGTCCAGATCCACCTTGCCCGCTGGCTTGTTGAACAGCGGCTTAGGCAGCCACAGCAGCGCCAGGACAATAGCCAGCACGCCGACCGGGACGTTGATCAAGAAGGTGGCGCGCCAGCCGGCGTCTTCGCCAAACCAGTTGATCAGCAATCCGCCCAGCACCGGCCCAATAGCTACCGAGAAGCCGACGGCGGTGCCCAGCAGCCCGTAGGCCCGGCCACGGGCCGCGCCACGGAAGTGCTGCTGGATCATGCCCATCACTTGGGGGTTGAGCAGGCCCGAGCCAACGCCCATGATGAAGCGGGCAATGTTCAATACCAGTGGATCCGCGGCCAGCCCTGCGAGGATGCTGGCGGCTGTGAAGATCGCCAAACCCGCCACGAACATCACGCCACGGCCCAGCAGGTCGCCGGCGCGTCCGGCAGCAACCAGCACCACGCCGAAGGTCAGCGCATATCCGGCCAATACCCACTGCAGGTCCGCTTCGGTGGCGTGCAGGGTGGAACCGATGGCAGGAAGAACCACGTTGACGATGCTGACCGAAACCAGCGACATGAACATCGCTGCCAGCAGCACGCCCAGCAATCGCCATCGTGCTCCGGCCGAGAGTTCTTCAGCAACTGGTACCGGATGCGGCTTGCTCTGGGACATGGGCCAACTTTCAAACGAATTCCAGGCCGCACAATCCTGCGGTCCTTCAACCTACAGCGTTGGCCAGCTGGCTAATATTCCCTGTCGAGGTGCTTATTTCACTCTTTGTGGTCTTCGGCGGCCCGGTTGAGCTCGAGCATCTGCGCAATAGCCAGCAACCGCAACTCGACGACTTCCCCGAAAAGGTCATCGCTGTCCTGCTGCGGCAGCTCGAGCGCTTGGCGTGCCAGCGGTGTCGGAACTTCCGGGTAGGCGTCAAGCAATTGGACCGGCACCAGCGAGCTCACGTAGTCCGGGCTGTCCTTCGAGCGGCGGTCATAGTAGTAATCCACATGCATCACGAAACCCAGGACATCCCGTTCCAGGGCGCGGACCATGGCCACTGCCTGCTTGAGCGTCAGCCCGATATCCACGAAGAAGGCGAGGATCCGTTCCATCAATTCATTGCGGAACGGGCCGGGCTCCACCTTGAGCTTTTCGTCGAGCGTCAATTGCGAGGCCCGGGGGTAGGCCCGGTAGGCCCGGCGCGTCGCGTTGTACGCTTCGGTCACCCCGAGCTTCCAGTCGTTGCAGTCGAACTCGATCAGCGGATTGATCGAGATGAAGCGCCCCACCGCCAGGTTGATGACTTCTTGGCGATCCGCCACGTAGTTGTACAACGCCCGCGGGGTGACATTGAATTCGGCCGCAAGACGGTGCATGGTCAGCGCGTCGTAGCCCTCGGCACCGGCGATTTCCAGAGCCTTCTGGGCCAGCTGCTCTTTGCTCAGGGACTGGAATTCAGAGTCCTTGCGCGGGCGCCCGCGACCACGTTTTGTCGGTTCAGGAGAGGAATTTTCCTTATTCTCGGCCATGTCACGAGGATATACGCATTTTCTCTGTAAATTCCCATTAAGCGCCTACAAGTATTGAAACTCCTAAAACAGGGCCAGCAATTTCCTGGCTCGTTCGTGCCACATGCCGGCAGCTAGCGCGAGATGTCCTACGGCGAAGCTCATGCCGCCAGCCAGCCACGGCCAGGCCAGGACCGCCCCGTAGGTTCCTGGCAGCGCAGCGACGAATCCAGCGGCCATCACCAGCAGGCCGGCTGCGACCAGCGCAATATGAGCCAGCTTCCAGCGGAAGGGCAACAGCATCGCCAGCACGGCCAGCAGCGCGGCCGGAGCCAGGATCAGCCATGGCGCAGCGCTGAAGCTGGCCAGGCCTTGGTAGCTGGCATACCCCAGGACCAGGATCAGCAGCACCGCCGCGCACACCAGCCAGCCGGGCCCGGGGCTTGCCATGGAACCGCGCATCATCAGCAGCGGGGTGAAAACCTGTGCCCAGAGCAGCACGGTCACCGGAATGAAGAAGAGCGAGAGCTGTCCGCCACCGGCCGCGCAGATAACGGTCATGATCACAGCCCCGAGGATGTGGATGGTGGTGCCGGCACTATTGGGCAGCCACAAGGGAACCAGGCTGAGGATGACCGGAATGAACGCCAGCCAAATCAGCTGGGATCCGATCAGCAATTCGAGTTGCCCCAGCAGCCCGCCAACTCCCCCGGCAACAAAGCCGAAGCTCTGTTCGTTGGCCAAGGCGGCTTGCGGCGGGGCGAAAAGCACCACCATCAGGGTCAGCAGTGCGAGAGCGAAAATTGGCCACGCCAGAATACGCGTCAAGAAGTACTTGCCGCTGCCCACTTCCAGGGCTTCGGGCTCATGGCGTTCGAATTTGAGCGCGCGCGAGGCAGGCTCGCCGAGCAAGCGGATCAAATCGCTCTTGCGGCGTCCGCCGCCAGGCAGGCGGAGAATCTCCTGCTTGGTGGTTTCAATGACTTCGTTGCGTTCTTGCAAAGACAAGAAATCCAGCGCACGGCGAAGTTGCTCCAGGTAGTTGCGGGCGGCGCGCGGCAAGTAGGGCTTCATGCCTTTTACTCTACGTGCTCCGGCCCATGGGCTGACGCAGGCAAAATGGGGCAACGCCAGTGGCGTTGCCCCATCTGCCCGAAGCGGTCAGTTGCTGCGGGCTACTTGCCTGCGCCGGCGGTCAGGCCGCCGACAATGTACTTCTGCAAGAACAGGAACAATGCCATCACCGGGATCGCTGACAGTACCGCACCGGCAGCGAAGACCGACCAGTTGGAGGTGAATTCCTCCGAGACGTAGGAGTACAGTCCCACAGCCAGCGTCTGGTTCTCCGGGGAGACCAGGATGACCGAGGCGATCACGAAGTCCGAGGTGCTGGAAATGAAGGACAGCAGGCCCACGACGGCCAGGATCGGTGCCACCAGGCGCAGGATCATGGTGAAGAAGATGCGGGCATGGCCAGCACCATCGATCTTCGCCGCTTCATCGATTTCCACCGGAATGGTGTTGAAGAAGCCGTACATCAGATAGGTGTTCACACCCAGTGCCCCGCCCAGGTACACCATGATCAATGCGATCTGGTTATCGATGCCCAAGACCGGGAAGACATCTCCCAGCGAGGTGAGCAGGATGAAGATCGCCACTACGGCCAGCAGCTGCGGGAAGATCTGCACAATCAGCAAGCTGACCAGGCCCACGCGGCGGCCGGTGAAGCGCATCCGCGAGAAGCTGTAGGCAGCCAAGGCGCCGAGGAACACCGAAGCGGCCGCCGTGGTCAGGCCGATCACCAAGGTGTTGATGAACCAGGCGCCGAAGGGACGCTGCTGATTCTGGAACAGCTCCACATAGCTGTTGAAGCCGATGGTGGTGAACAATCCATTGGAAGACAGCAGGGTTCCATTGGGGTTCAGCGAGGCCGAGAGCACGTAGAGCAGCGGGAAGGCCGCATAGATGCACAGGGCCACGCCGATCAGGTGGCGCCAGCCGGTGGAGGCGAACCATTTGCCCAGGCCCTGGCGCCCCGCGCGTCCCTTGGGTGCGCCGGCTACCGGCCTGCCGGTGATTTCGGTGCTCATTAGTTCAGCTCCTCCAGTGCCTTGGTCTGCTTGAAACTGATAATCGAGATGATCGCGACGATCACGAAAATGATGATGGAGAAGGCGCTGGCCAGCCCATAGTCGCGCTGGGAGCCAACGAAGGCCACCTTGTAGACCATGGAGATCAGGATGTCGGTGGATCCCACGTTCAGTCCTGCATCCTGCATGCGCGGCCCGCCTTCGGTGAGCATGTAGATCACGTTGAAGTTGTTGAAGTTGAAGGCGAAGGAGCTGATCAGCAGCGGAGCCACCGAGACCAGCAGCAGCGGCAGCTTGATCAACCGGAAGATCTGGAACGGCTTCGCCCCGTCGATGGTGGCCGCTTCGGAGAGTTCATTCGGAATGGACTGCAGCGCCCCGGTGCAGACCAGGAACATGTACGGGAATCCGAGCCACAGATTCACCCAGAGCACGGAGAACTTCGCCAGCCACGGGTCGGTCAGCCAAGGGATCTGCGCTCCGCCCAGGAGCACCTGGTTGACGAACCCGAAGTCGCGGTTGAGCATGCCGGCCCAGACCAGCCCGCCCAGGAACGCAGGGAATGCGTAAGGCAGGATCGAGATGACGCGGTAGACCTTCCGCCCCTTCATGCGCAGGTCGTTGAAGACAATCGCCAGGAACAGCCCGAGGAAGAAGGTGGTCGCCACCGACAGGAAGGCGAAGGCGAAGGTCCACACGGTGACAGAGAACAGGGCGTTGCGGATCGAGGAATCGGTGACCGCACGGGTGAAGTTCTCGAAGCCCACGTTGATGGACCAGCCGGGCATCAGCTGCGAGCCGTCCTGCGCGGTATACGCGCCCACGCCGGTGTCCCGGTACACCACGCCGGTCTGCTGATCGGTCATGGTGTCCGCGGCTTCATCATGCTTGATGGAGGAAGTGTACTGGTAGGCGGTGCGGCCATCGCTGGTGCGCACGGTGCCATCTGCCGGGTTCTCGGTGAATGGAACGGCCAGCGAGGTGACTTCCTGCTGGCGGCCCAGCAAATCGGCGAAAGCCAGTTCGGAGTAGTCCCCCAGGCCAGCGGGGTCTACCGGGACGAAAGGATCATCCGCATCGCCGAGCAGCTGCTGGCCATCGCGCTCAATGAGCATCGCCAGCCCGTCTTGCCCCTCGAGGATGGACACCGGGTAGCCGGCTGATCCCTCGACGCGGTTCTGGTTGGATTGCAGCAGCGCGCTGATCGCGTCATCCTTATCCGAGTTGTGCCCCGAACCGTAGTTGGTGAAGGCGATATACCCGGTGTAGCCGATCACGAAGACCTGGAAGATCAGCAGGAAGATGGTGCCCGGCAGCAGGTACTTTGCCGGCAGCCATCCGCGCTTGAAGTAGACCACGTTGATCAGCACGGTAATGGCCGCGATCACCGCGGCGATCGCCCAGGCTTCGCGCCCCAGTGCGGTGAAGACCGCGAAGAGCGCGGTCGCATCGACGATCGCCACCAGGATGATCTTGGCGAGCATGGCGCCAGTGGAGGTGCTGGTGGCGTTGGCGAAGCGCCTGGCTGCCGGTGACAGCTTGGGCTTCGTCTCCTCGGTGCCGGGTTGCGGCCCTTGGCGGGCGGTCTTTGTCATCTTCCAGATGTCCCTGTCGATCAAGTGCAGTTAGCGCTGGTGAATTGCAGGCGCTGGGACCCGGAGGAGTTCCTCCCGGCCCCAGCGCCCATCGTTGTGCCTGGTGGCAGGCGTTCCTACTTCGAGATGGCCTTTTCGATATCCGAGGTCATCTGCTTCCAGCGCTTGGCCGGATCAGCCTTGCCGGTGATGATCTCGGCCTCGGCTACGCCCCAGAACTCCCATACGGCAGCCATTTCCGGGATGTTCGGCATCGGCACGCCGTTGGCGCCGACCTCGCCGAAGGCAGCGATGGTTTCATCGGCCTTGGCCGCTTCGAATGCCGCCTTGTTTGCCGGCGGGCGGTTGCCCACCTCGTACAGTTCGGTCTGGACTTCTTCGGTGCCGATGTAGTTGGTCAGGAATTCGGTAGCGGCCAGCAGGTTCTCGGTCTTCGCGGAAACGAAGAAACCCTGCACGGCGACGAATGGCTGGGCCTGCTCGCCACCGGCCGATGGAATCGGGTCGATTTCCAGGTTGATTTCAGCTTCTTCTACTGCTTCCACGTTCCATGGACCGGTCAGGAAGAATGGCGAGTCGCCGGAGACGAACTTCTCCTTGGCAATGTCCCCGTCGAGGCTGGTCTTCAGGTTGCCTTCTTCGCCCTCTTCAGCCAGCCACTTGGCGAATTCGATGCCGCCCTCGTTGCCGATCTGCAGATCTGCCGGGTCATAGGCGCCCGTATCATCGGTGCCGAACACCGGTGCGCCGAAGGAGGTCTGGAACGGGTAGGCGTGGAATGGATCGCCGACGTCAGAGACCTGGACCAGGAACGGGAATTCGGTGCCGGCCTTCTCGCCGGCGGCAATCATGTCATCGAAGCTCTTTGGAGCTTCCTTGACCAGATCCGCATTGCGCAGCAGGGCCAGGTTCTCGGTGGCGTAGGGAACGCCGTAGGTGTTGCCCTCGTAGCTCATGGCGTTGACCGCGACGTCCTGGAACTCGCCGGCCTTGTCGCCCAGCTCAACTGGCTGGACTACGCCGTTGTTGACCAGGTTGCCCAACCAGTCGTGGGCGCCGATGGTGATATCCGGGCCCTTGCCGGTTGGAACCTGGCGCAGGAAGTCTTCCTGGATCTTGGAGAAGTCCTTGATCACGAGGTCCACCTTGACCCCGGACTGCTTCTCGAAGTCAGCTGCTGCATCCTTGAGCACTGGCTCGCGGTTGGCGTCGACCCAGACGGTCAGCTTGCCGCCGGAGGCAGCTGCCGGCGAGGATTGCGCCGCTGCGGGGCTGGAGGAAACTGCTGGCGTGTTGGAGCCAGACCCGCCGCAGGCGGTGAGCGAGAGTGCGGCAATGGCCGTCAGTGCTCCGCCGAGAAGCCAAGGGTGCTTATTCACCTTCATGGGATGTCCTTTCGTGACAACTGTGTCATCAGGGACCGGGTCGGCCGCGATTTCCGCTGGGCCTGCCGGTCGGGTCTTTAGTGGTGCGAGTAACACATTGATTGTAAGCGTTTACAGCGTGGCACAGATCATGAAAATTGACAACAACGCCGATAAAAATCAGTTTTTATCGGCCGAGGCACGAATTCAGACCTCATCATGGAACGAAGGCTTTGAAGCATAATTGCAAGCGTTTACAAACTGTGGTGAATCATTTATCGTTACCGTCATGACTTCAATTCGTTCAGCAGCTGATTCCCTTCTGCAATCCGAAGACTCGCAGTGGTGGCGCTCCTCGGTGATCTACCAGATCTACCCGCGCTCCTTCGCCGATTCCAATGGCGATGGGATGGGTGATCTGCGCGGCATTACCCAACGCCTGGAAAGCATCGCGCAGCTTTCGGTCGACGCGATTTGGCTTTCGCCATTCTTCACTTCCCCGCAAAAGGACGCCGGATACGACGTGTCGGACTACTGCGATGTGGATCCGCTGTTTGGAACCCTGGAGGACTACGACGCGATGGTGGCCAAGGCCCACGCATTGGGCCTGCGCGTCATCATCGACCTGGTTCCGAACCACTGCTCGGACCAGCACCCGTGGTTCCAGGAAGCGCTCAAGGCCGCGCCCGGCTCCCCCGAACGCGACCGCTTCATCTTCAAGGACACCCCGGCAACCGGGCTCCCGAATAATTGGGATTCAGTCTTCGGCGGCCCCATGTGGACCGAAACCACGAATCCTGATGGCAGCGCCGGCCAGTCCTACCTGCATATCTTCGACTCCTCGCAGCCGGACTTCAACTGGCACAACGAGGAAGTGCGCGCGATGTTCCGCGACGTCCTGCGCTTCTGGCTGGACCGGGGCACCGACGGCTTCCGCGTTGACGTGGCCCACGGGCTGATCAAGGCCGAGGGCTTGCCGGACTTCACCCCGGACCCATCCGGTGCCTCCATGGGCGGCACCGACGAACTGGCTCCGTGGTGGGGCCAGGATGGCGTGCATGAGATCTACCGCGACTGGCGCAAGGTCATGGACGAGTACGACGGCGAGCGCGTGCTGTGCGCCGAGGCTTGGGTCAATCCCCTGTCGCTGATGGCCAAGTGGGTGCGCGAGGACGAGATGCACCAGGCTTTCAACTTCCCTTATCTCTCTTGCGACTTCGATGCCCAGCAGATCCGCGAAACCATCGACCAGTCTCTGGAGGAGTTCGGCAAGGTCGGCGCCCCGAGCACCTGGGTGCTCTCCAACCATGACGTGGTGCGCCATGCGACCCGCTTGGCGCTGACCGATGAGAACCCGCAGGGCGAGGGCATCGGCCTGAACACCCCGAACCTGCCGGAGGCTGCCGTGGGATTGCGTCGCGCTCGTGCTTCCAGCGCGTTGATGCTGGCCCTGCCAGGTGGCGCCTACATCTACCAGGGCGAAGAGCTGGGCCTGCCAGAAGCCGTTGAACTGCCAGATGAGGCGCGCCAGGATCCTACCTGGTTGCGCACCAATGGCGAGCGCTACGGGCGTGACGGCTGCCGAGTGCCCTTGCCCTGGGAAAGCGGCAAGCCCGCTTTCGGCTTCAGCGCTACCGGTGAAAGCTGGCTGCCGCAGCCGGCAGGCTGGGACTCCTACGCCCGCGATGCGCAGGTCGATGAACAGTCCTCCACGCTGAACCTGTACCGCCGCCTGTTGCAGCTGCGCCAGGATCATGCACTGGGCACCGGCACCCTGGATTGGGTCGAAGGCACCGGAGATGATGTTCTGGCTTTCGCCAACGGCACAGTGCTGGTCGTGGCCAACTACGCTGCAACTGCACAGCCTTTGCCTGCCGGTGCGCAGGGCGCAACCGAACTGGTGCGCAGCCAAAGCGAGATTTCGGCGGAACCGGAAATGATTCCGGGCGAAACCACGCTCTGGTTCCAGTTGCCGTAGCCGGCAATCTGCTGACCGGCTGCAGCCGCACCGGGTAATGTTGGGCAGGAGCCGTGGCCAGGGGAAGGAATTTCCCCTAGCCACGGCTGTGCCTATGAAGGAAGGAAGAGAAGTGGCCGGGATCAAAGACGTAGCACAAGCCGCTGGCGTATCCATTGCCACCGTCTCGCGCGCATTGTCTGGCCGGGGTTCTGTCTCCGCGTCAGCGCAGGAGGCTGTGCAGCGCGCCGCCACCGAGCTGGGCTATGTGGTCTCATCTTCCGCGTCCGGGCTGGCCTCGGGACGCACCCGCAACATCGGCGTGCTCGTTCCGGTGATCAACCACTGGTTCTATGCCTGCGTGCTGGAAGGCATTTCCAGCCGCTTGATGGACGAGGGCTATGACACCACGCTCTATCAGCTGACCAAGGACCGCACCCAGCGCGAGAAGATCTTCTCCGATTTCCTGCTGCGCCAGCGCGTGGATGCGGTGATCGCGGTCAACGTCGAGTTGGCTGAGGACGAGGTCCATGCGCTGCTGGCCATGGACAAGCCCCTGGTTGGCGTGGGAGGACCGCTTCCCGGTGTGCCGACCCTGCACGTGAATGACGAAGCGATTTCTGCCCTCGCGACCGGGCACCTCATCTCCCTGGGCCATGAACGCATTGGCTTCATCGGCGGCAACGCGGAAACCGATGTGGATTTCATGGTGCCCACCCACCGCCGCACCGGCTACGAGCGGGCGCTGGCCGAGGCTGGACTTGAACTGGATGAGTCGCTGTTCGCCAGCGCGGACTTCTCCATGGCCCAGGGCTACGCGGTGGCCAAGCAGCTGCTGGGCAACCCGGCATCCCGACCGACGGCAGTGTTCGCAGCCAGTGATGAAATGGCCATTGGCGCGATCCTGGCCGCCCGCGATCTCGGTTTGCAGCTGCCCCATGACCTGTCGGTCATCGGCGTGGACAATCACGACCTGGCCGAGCTCTTCGGCTTGACCACCGTCGAGCAGCGTCCGCATGAGCAGGGGCAGCTGGCGGTCGCCATGCTGCTGCGTGCTATCCGTGGCCAGGAACCGGCGCAAGCCCACGAGTTGGGCCATCGGCTGATCGTACGTTCCTCCACCACCCGCCCCGCCCAGTAACCTGGCCAGGCAGTCGGGTCCCGCATGCCGGCGGCATAGGCGCAATGGATGGCGGTGGCCGGACGTCGGCCGTGCAGCAAACTGCCCGCTGCATCCGCCTGCTGATCGCCAAACCACCGGTCGCCAGACGCGCAAATGCCCGCGCGGGCCAGGATCGCTTGATCCCTTGCCTGCGCGGGCATGGTGCTGCCGCGAAACTAGTGCGCCACGCGCGAGTCGGCCTGTTCGCCCTCGATTTCTTCCACGTGCAGGTTGCGTCCACGGGTCTCGCCCACCCAGAACACCGCTGCCACGGAAATGATGGTCAGCACCATGATGTAGATGGCAATCGAGATCGAAGAGCCTGTGGTCTCCAGCAGGATCTGCGCCACGGTGGCCGCGAAGGCACCGCCCAGAATAGCACCAATGGCGTAGCCAATGGAGATGCCCGAGTAGCGGATCTGCGCCGGGAACATCTCCGCGTACATCGCCGACTGCGGGCCGTAGGACAAGCCCAGGCCGACGGTCAGCACGAAGATCGCAATGGTGTACAGCACGATGTTTCCGGTGTCGACCATCAGGAACATCGGGATCATCCAGATGAACACCAGCGCGTAGCCGATCACGAAGGTATTGCGGCGCCCGATCTTGTCCGAGAGCCAGCCGCCGACCAGGGTGAAGATCAGCCAGCCCACCGAACCGATGGTGGTAGCCAGGAGGATCGGTGCCACCGGCATCTCGAGGACCTTGGTGGTGTAGGAAATGAAGAACGCGATCACCAGGTAACCGGCGGCGTTGTTCGAGATGAAGATCAGCGCGGCCTGCAGGACCTGCTTGGAATGGCTGGTCATCAGCTCGCGCAGCGGGGTGTGCTCGGAAGCCTTGCGCTGGGCGAGCTGCTTGAAGACCGGGGATTCCTCAACCGCACGGCGGATCATGTAGCCCACGAAGATCAGCGCAATGGAGAGTAGGAACGGAATGCGCCAGCCCCATGCGGCGAACTCTTCCGGGCTCATCGCAACGCGCAGGATGTAGAGCAGGCCGGTAGCCAGGATCATGCCGATGGGCACGCCGATCTGCGGGTAGGCGCCGAAGTAGCCGCGGCGATCCTTTGGTGCGTGCTCTACCGCCATCAAGGCTGCACCGCCCCATTCGCCACCGGCCGAGAAGCCCTGGACCACGCGCAGGAGCACCAGCAGGATTGGCGCGGCCACGCCGATGGACGCGTAGGTTGGCAGCAGGCCGATGGCCGCGGTGGCAACGCCCATGAGGATCAGGGTGAGCACCAGGATGCGCTTGCGTCCGTAGCGGTCGCCCAGGTGGCCGGCAACCACTGCGCCCAGGGGACGGAAGAAGAAGGAGATGCCGATCATTGCGAAGGAAAGGATCTGCGCGACACCCGGATTCGACTGCCCCAGGGGCTCGAGGAACAACGGGGTCAGCAGGGTCGCGGTGAGCTGGGCGAAAATGAAGAAGTCGTACCACTCAATGGTGGTGCCCACCAGGGTGCCGGCAAGAACCCGGCGCTCCTCCTGGGTGCGAGTGACAGTCGATGACATGAGTTGGCCTTTTGCGAGTTGTTTACCGACCGTTCGGACGGTTTATGTCGCACACCATCATATGCCCTCAGTGAAGCAGATCACAAGATCTATCCAAATCATGACCAGCTCCAACCAGGCGCCCTCTCCCGCAACGGGCCGGGAATTCGGTGTTCTAATAGAGAACGACTAAAATCGGATATAGATCACCGACCGCTTGGTCCCCCGGTTCACTACGAAGGCCCTCGACGACGTTCCAGCAGCGCCGCACGCCAGATTGAAGAGCAATGCCTACCTCCCAGACGCTTTCGCGTGGAATCCGCGTCCTTGAAATCGTCGCCAATTCCCCGGTCAACCTTTCCATCGCGGAAATCGCCGCGAAACTGGAAGTCCACCGCTCCATTGCCTACCGCATCATCCGCACCCTGGAGCAGCATCACCTGCTCAACCGCGACGAGGCCGGGCACATCCGTTCCGCTTCCGGCTTGGCCGTGCTCGCCCGCTCGGTCCAGCGCGACCTGCAGGCGGCCGCCACCCCGGAACTCACCGCGCTGGCCAACGAGCTGTCGATGACTGCTTTCGTAGCCGTCTGGGAACACGACCTGTGCACCACCTTGCAGTCGGTCTCCCCGTTGAACTCCCAGCGCGCGATCGTCCATCGCCCGGGCTCGGTGCACGGCATGGATGTGGGAGCAGCCGGCATCGCGATCCAGTCGCGCTATGCCAAGGCCGAGTGGGATGCCCTGGACACGGGCATCGAGTACCGCGAAGCTGCCGTCGCGGCCCGGATTGACGGCTATGCCACCAGCGAGAATGAAGTCATCCAGGGCGTGACGTCCATTGCCGTTCCGATCCAGCATTCCGGGCAAACCCCGGCGGCCTTGGCCGTCGTCTTCGCCGCCAGCACGGTCGGCGGGTACGAGCGCATGATCGAGGAACTCAAGCACGCAGCGGCGCGCATCAGCGAAAAGCTCGCGCACTAGCAATTCCCGGCGGGGAAAGAAGCATCCCGTTGCCCTTCGCCTGCTGGGCGAGGTGCAACGGGATGCTTCTTATCCAGCTTTGCTGGACGGCGGTCTCGTGCGCAGAGTTCTTGCCCTAGCGGACGCGGGCCAGCGACGGGGACTTCGCGACAACGATCTTCATTGCCACAGCGGCCAGGAAGATCACCAGTGCGCCACCGGTGGAGACCCAGAAGGCGCCGAGGTAGCCCAGGGTCTCGGCGAAGACGCCGGCCAAGCCGTTTCCGATCGCGGTTCCCACAACAATGCCGGCAGAGAGCATGGTCATCACGGTGGACAGGCGCTGCGGCGGAGCGACTTCGCCGCCCAGAGTCATGACCGTGACGATCACCGGCCCTACCGCAAATCCTGCGATGAACAGGGCAACGAGCATCAGCGGGACATTGCCGGCCACGTGCAGCCCGAAGCTGAGCACGGTCAGTGCTGCGCCGCACAGGATCCAGCGGTTGATCTGCTTGAAGGCCTGCGGCCAAGCGGCCACGGAGATCGCGGCAATCGCGCTGGAGAAGCCCATGGCGCCATAGAGCAGGCCGCCGGAGTTGGAATCGCCCTGCGCCCCCGCAAAGGCCAGGGTACCGGCCGCCGAGGAACCGAAGACCGTGCCCAGCGCCATCATGCCCAGGACCAGGGCACCGATCGCGGCAACCTGCGCGCCGCTGATCGAGACCTTGGGAGTGTGCTCGGCGGTTCTCGCCGGCTTCACCGCATTGCCGGTACGGTGCGAGGCGAACACCGGCACCAGCACCAGGGTCAGCAGGGCGGCAAGGTAGAGCGGCAGCACCGGATCCACCAGGGAGGCCAGCAGGCCCACGGCAACCGGGCCGAAGACGAAGCCCAGTTCATCGAACATGGACTCCAGGCTCAGTGCCGCCGAAAGGACCTTGTGGTTCTTCTTCTGCTGGCGGGTGATTGCAATCCAGCGGACGCGGGACATCGGGCCGACCTGCGGGCCGGTAGCACCGGCGGCCAGGCACATGATCGAGAGCAAGGCCGCGGACATGTCCGGTCCCGAATCGGCAAACAGCGTCAGGGCAACCAGCAGGATGGTGTGGATGACCGCGACAGTGGTCAATACCGGGCGCTGGCCCACCCGGTCAGCCAGATAGCCGATGCTCGGACCGCCAATGGCGGACCCCAGGCCAACCATGGCCGCGGCCAAGCCGCCCATGGCATATGAGCCGGTGGTAGCAGTTACCAGGGTCATGGACCCGATGGTGAGCATCGCCAGCGGGAGGCGTGCAAGGAAAGTAAGCGGCAGGAAGGGTGCTCCCACCAAAGGAACTAACGCGGAGTATCCGGACATCTTCTCGGATTCCTCACTGTTTTCCTTCGACAAAGTAGGCTGAGTCAACAAAACTCCATGACGAAGCGTGCGTCGTCCCACACCCCCCGACGCACAAAATTTCCCAGGCATGCCTGATGGCACTACTTTCAAGATAGCTACTGCCCTGGGGCAAGTCCAATCTATCCAGCCAAGATCACAGTGCCATCGCGTTCAATGGTGGAACCGTGCTGGGTCTTGCTGACCGAAATCCGATTGGTGATGCGCTGCTTCATTTCCGCCACGTGGGAGACCAAGCCGATGGTCCGTCCCCCGGCACGCAAGTTTTCCAGCGCCTGCATGACTTCTTCCAGCGTCTCGGCATCAAGTGAACCGAAGCCTTCATCGACGAAGAGCGTCTGCATGTCCACGGCCCCGGAATGGTGCGAAATGACATCCGCCAGGCCCAGTGCCAGGGCCAGCGAGGCCATGAAGGTCTCGCCTCCGGAGAGCGTCTGGGTTTCCCGGCGCTTCCCGGTCCACGAATCGAGCACCTGCAGCCCCAACCCGGACTTCGAATTGCCCTGCTTGGAATCATCATGGTGCAGCGAGTAGCGGCCGCCGGACATCATGCCCAGGCGCTGTGTTGCGGCGATGGCCACTTCCTCCAGCCGGGCAGCGAGCACATAGGTGCTCAGCGTCATCTTGTAGAGGTTCTCTCCCCCGCCACGAATCACTTCAGCCAATCCGCGCAGCCGGCGGTAGTCTTCGATGACCGGGCCTGCCTCGGTCCGCTGGCGTTCAAGGTCAGTGGCTGCTTGCTCGTGGCGAGCGAGCTGGGTCTGCGCCAGCACTTCTTGTTCCCGCGCCGCTTCGAAGCGTTCTTCGGCGAGGGAAGAGAGCAGCTTCGCTTCGGCAATCCCTTCTTCGCTTGGCCCTTCAAGGCCCTGCGCGGATAATTCCTGGGCCTTGCGGCAGTCCTGCGACGCTTCAAGGGTGGCAATGGCACTGGCCAGATCGGCATCGGCACGCTGCAGCTGGCGCAGGCGCTCGCGTTCGGCGCTGTCCAGCAAGGCGGCCTCGAAGGCAGCCGGATTCTCGAAACCGGCGGCCGTGCGCTGGCTATTCCAGGTGGCCTCGGCCTTCTCCAGCGCCTCGCCGGCCTCAAGGAAACGGCGCAGGTTCTGCACTGCGCTGGCCAAGCCCTGGGACGTGGCGGACAGCTGCGCCACAAGTTCGGCCAGGTTCTCCCGGCCTTGGCGCAGCTGCTCCAGCTTGGCATCGAGTTCTGCCAGCTGGGTTTGCAGGGACTGCGCACGCTGCTTCGCGGTGGCGTGCTCGAGTACGGCCTCGGATGCCCGCGCGTTCTGCTGCTCGGTACGCTGGCGCACCGCATCCAGCTTTGCCACGCGGGCAGCGATTTCTCCTTGCTGCTTCTGCTCCCGTTCCAGCCCGGCCTGCGCCGTGGCAAGCTCCGCCCGCAGGTCCGCGACCGGGGCATCGCCAGCGGCTTCCTGCGCGGCCTGGAACTTGGCCACCAGGGTGTCGCGCGCCTGCGCGGCCCGTTGCCCGGCAGCTCTTGCCGCAGCCACCGCGGCTTCCAGCGCTTGGATCTGCTCATCGTCGATCAGCGGCGCATCGGCATCCGCCCGGGCCGGGGCGGGATGCTCTTGCGCACCGCAGACCAGGCACGGTTGCCCGTCTTCCAGCGCGGCAGCCAATCGCAAAGCGCTCTGGGCCAGCTGCTCGGTACGCAGGTCAAGCAAGGTATTGGCTACGCCTACAATCTCCAGCTCTTGTGCGCTGGACTTCTCCCGTGCGGACAGCGCCTGCTTCTCCAGGGTGTCGCGCTCGGTGGCATGCTGGATCCTGGTCTCCAGCCCATTCACGTGTTCCTTGGCCTGCTGGACCTTGCCGCCGGCGGCTACCTGGTCGAGGTCCGCGGCTTCCAGCGCAGCACGTTCGGCCTTGAGCAAGGCAACTTCGGCTTCGGCCTGGGCACGGGTCTCTTCCTGCGCAGCGGCCAGTTCGGCGGCCTTGCGTGCCTGGCCGGCCAGGACGCCGCGGCGCTTTTCATCGTCCAGGCCCGCCTTGGCCACCGCTAGTTCTTCGGCCGCTTGCTGCGCCGGCAGGCGCAGCTGCTCCAGACCGGCAGCGTCGGCGCTGGGGTCCAGCCCCTGTTCGGTTTCAAGCCACAGCTTGCTGTCCAGCCAGGTTGCCTTGGCCTGCTCCTGGGCGACGGATGCCTCCTGGAGCTGGGCCTGGTAGGCACGCACCGCGCCTGCCTTGGCATCGCTGTCCAAGCGCGCGGCAGCCGCTGCGGCCGCTTCATGGTTCTGGGCATAGCCGGCCTGCATGCCGCGCAGCTCGGCCAGGCGCGCGAAGATCCGGCGGCGTTCCTCCAGGGCCTGCGCCTGCTCGCGGGTGCGGGTCATCTCGGTGCGCAGTTTGGCCGCTTCTAGGGCCGAGTCCCGGTGAACCGCCGCGATCCGGCGGTGATAGCCGGCGAACTGCTCGGCACTGCTCAGGTCCACCGCCGCGGCCTGTCCAGCGCCATCGGCGTCGGCGTTCGCTTCGCCGTCGGCCTCGGCGGGCTCATCGCTGGCTTCGCGGCCGGCGAGGAACGCCCGGGCAGCGGAATGGATGGCCTCTTCGCTGGCGCTCAGGCGTGCTTCCAGGCTCTCGGTTTTCTTGCGCTCTTCGGCCAGCCGGGCGGCGAATTCATCCTCGATCCGCGCATAGCCGCTGGTATCGAAGAGATTCACCAGGAGATCTTCGCGGTCCTTGGCCTTGGCCCGCAGGAAGTCCGCAAAGCCGCCCTGCGGCAGCATGACTACCTTGGTGAACTGCTCGCGGTCCAGACCCAGCAGGCTGCCCAGGACGTGGCCCACCTCGTCGTTGCGGGTGGACAGTTCCTTCCAGCCCGAACCGGTGAACTCGCGCAGGAAGCTGGCGGCCTTCTGCTCGGTGGTCTTGTTCTTGCCGCGCTTGGACGGGCGCATCCAGGCCGGCGAACGGGTGACCTCGAAGCGCCGGTCGCCGATGGTCAGCTCGCAGACCACTTCCGGAGCCAAACCGGCCGGGGCATGGTCCGAACGGATCTGCCGGCTGCCGGCGCGGCTTCCGGGCAACGCACCGTACAGGGCGTAGCAGATCGCATCCAGGATGCTGGACTTGCCGGCACCGGTGGGGCCATCAAGCAGGAACAGCCCGCCTTCGGCCAATTCATCGAAGTCGATCTCTTCGGTGCCTGCGAAGGGCCCGAACGCCTGGATCTGGAGTTTGTGGATTCTCACTGGCTGGCCTGTGCCTCTCGGGTGGCTTGGATGACGGCGCCGATGACTTCCCGTTCCAGTTCATCGGCCGCGCGTTCGCGGACATGTTCCATGAAGTCCCCCACCACTTGTTCGGTGCTGGCGGCCTTGGCCATGCGCTCGGCATAGCTCGCCGGCTTGGCATCCCCGCCGGCGTGTTCGGGGGCGAAATTGAGCACCACGGTGTCGGGGAAACGGGTTCGAATCGTTGCCATCGCGTCGGCGGGGCGTTCGCTATCGGTCAGCGTGACCTGGCACCATGCATCGGCGGCGGATTCCAGTTCCGGATCCGCCAGGAGCTCAGCGAGCTTGCCCTTGAGGATGGCCAATTTCTTCGGCACCGGAAGCAGGACTTCCTGCACGGACTCTATGCCCCGGGCGTTGGTGTCGATCAGCCATACGCCCTTGCGCTGCGTTGCCTCGGAGAAGGAGTATGCCAGCGGAGAGCCCGAATAGCGCACGTGCTCCTTGACCTTCTGCCGTCCATGCAGGTGCCCCAGCGCCGAGTAGTCGAAGCGCTCGAAAAGCTCTGCCGGAACCACGTCGAGGTTGCCGGTGCTCAGCTCGCGTTCGGAGTCGCTGCCGTAGCCGCCGGCGGCGAACAGGTGGGCCATCGCGATGGAAACTACCGGTTTTTCCCCTGCCCGCAGTTGCGCAAGATCTTCTTCGATCTGCGCGATGGCCGCTCGGACCACCGCTTCGTGGTTGGCCTTTTCCACGCCCAGGCGTTCCATCACCATGCGCGGTTCCAGGTACGGGATACCGTAGATGGCCACCCGGTGATCGCCGGCATCGTGGATAACCGGCAGCAGCATGCGCTGGAGGTCGGCGATGATGTGCACCCCGGCGCTGTCCAGGAGCTCTGCGCCGAAGCCCAGACGGGAGGCCGAGTCGTGGTTGCCGCTGGTGACCACGACGGCGGCCCCGGTGGCGCGCAGCTCGCGCAGCACCCAGTTGCACAACTGGACGGCATCCACATGCGGCAGCGCGCGGTCGTAGATGTCACCGGAAATCAGCACCGCATCAACCTGCTGATTAATCGTGATATCGATGATTTCCTGCAGCACTGCGCGCTGCGCTTCGATCAGGGAGGCCCCGTGGAAGGTCCGTCCCAAATGCCAGTCCGAGGTGTGAAGCAATCGCATGTGTCCAACCTTATGCAATGCCGCGGACAACTTGGACATTAGAATGGTGATGTGAATGAAACCGGTGAAACTGCACTCCTGCCAGAGAACTACTCAGACAAGGTGTTTGCGATCCTCCTCGGCCTAGCCGATGGCGCAACCCACGCCCGTGACGAAATTGACCCCGGGGCCACCGAAATCCTCCCGCTCTACCTGGCCGACGGCCTGCTGGAAGCGCTGGAATGGGCCAACGACGGTGTCGCCAGCGACGAAGCGGCCTGCATGTGGCTTGCGGCCCTGCGCGGCTACAGCAAGATCGCCGGCTCCTTCCCGGAACGCGCCCCGCAACCGCTGGGCCGCTGGATCGACAAGGAATTCGCCAACGTCGAGATCTTCGAGAAGATCCTGGACGGCGATCCGCAGAACCTCGCCGGCCTGGACAGCCCCGACATGGGACAGCCGGGGCGTCCCACCGGCGCTGGCGCCGACTCCACCGGCGTGCTGCCGCGTGCCGCGATTGCCGCGCTGCTGGCCCGGGTCCCTGTGGGCACCACCGAGACCCTGGCCCGTTCGGCCGCCTTCCTGACCCACGACGACCAGGCGGCCAAGACCGCCATTGCCGCGGCGAAGATCATCCGCTCGGCCATGGAACGCTCCGAGGCCGCCGCCGGCGAATGGGCCGAGCTGCTCGTTGGCCTGCAGGGCCCGTCGGCCGATGCGCTGCGCGAGGTGGCCACCAGGATCGCCGAGAACATCTCGCTGTCCCCCGAAGAGGCCTACGCGGCGTACTTCGGCGAGCATGCCGCCGAGCAGGACGCGGAATCGGACATCGAGGCCGCCCCGGCGGCAACCGCCGAAGAAGAAGCTGCCCGGGATCCCGAGGTCGACGCCTACGCTGTAGCGCTGCTGGCTGCCATCTACGGCACCGAAGCCGTCGGCGAGCGCCCCGCGAGCGCACTGGATGACATCATCTCCGAGCTGCATGACCGCTGGATGGCACTGCTGGTCTAGGAACCGCGCCCAGAAAAAAATGGCAGAAGCCCGGCCGGCACAGATTCGATCTGTGCCGGCCGGGCTTCTGCGGTCTGCTAGGCGGTCAGCCCGAACCCGCCAACCATCTGCATGAACTCGCCTTCGGAGATGATGCTGACCCACTGGCCCTTTTCGCGCAGCCGGAGTACGTGCTTGGCCTTGTTGGTCAGCCGCCCGTTGGCCAGATCCTCCGGGACGAAGCCGTCTCCGACGACCAGCGCCGTGGTGGCGCGGGTGACCCGCGAGGCGGTCTGCGCGCCGTGTTCGGCGGCCAGTTCCTTGGCCTTGGGGCGCGGCATGGACAGGTTGCCGGTGAACACCATGATCTGGCCGAACAGCGGATGGCTGGGATCCGCGTTGTCGCTCGGCTTCGGGTTCGGCCCTTCCTGCGGCCAGTTGTTGAAGGAATCCTGCGGCGGCAACGGGTTGCCTGCAGCCAGCCAGCCTTGGGCGTCGCGGGTGGCGCGGGACAGTTCGTGGCCTGGCTGCCACGGCTGGGTCAGGCTCAGCCGGACGCCATAGTGGTCTGCCGTCTCCAACACGGACTGCTGTCCGCTGCGCCCGGCGATATCGATCATTGCCCAGGCACAGGCCACAGCGTCAGCCAGGGCCTCGTGGTGGTTTTCGATAGGGTGTCCCGCTTCTTCGGCAACGAACGGCAGCGAGTAGCTGGGCAGATCGTAGGCCTTGCGGGAGAGCTTGACGGTGCACAGGTGCGCAATTTCCGGTACCGGCAGTTCGCCGGCTTCGCACGCCGCGCGGATCACTCCGGAATCGAACGAAGAATTGTGGGCCACCAGCACGTCGGATCCGATGAATTCCAGCAGTTCCGGAATCCTGTCGGTCACCCGTGGCGCGGCGCTCACCATGTCGGGGGTGATGTGGTGGATCGAGACGTTGCGCGGGTCGAAGTGGTCGAAGCCTGCCGGCGGCTGCATGAGCCACTGTTCGGTTTCGACGATTTGCCCGGAGCGTACCTTGACCAGGCCCACCGAACAGGCGGAGCCGATAAAACCGTTTGCTGTCTCAAAATCTACTGCTGTGAAGTCCAATGCCACGCCCAATAGCTTACTCGCTTAATCGCTGGCACCGGCATGCGTGACATTCGCGCACCGTGCACCGCGCGGTGACCGCCGGGCGATAACGTGCCAATAATTCGCTGCAACCCGATTTTGACCTGTATCGATCAAGTTATCGGCGGCCTGGCTGGCTTGGGCGCAAGGCAGGGCATCTCACAATCATCAGCCGGCCGCATTGAGCGAGTCGAACCCTGCACGCAGGGAACTCAGTGCCCGAACAGCTCCTCGTAATGCTCACTGAGCGCCGGATAGTAATCGGCCTCGAAGTCCACGCTGTCGGCATCGGCTCCGTTCACCACGGCTGCCAGGCGGTCCAGGTAGTAGTCCCAGCCCGGCCCGACGGAGCCGGCGAGCTGCGGGTCAAGGCCCGGCATCCGGAAGACCAGGGAACTGCCCTCGCCGCAGGACTGCACCGCGAGCTCCAGCCGCCATGCCGAGGGGCCTGTTCCAAGTTGCACCTGCAGGTGGTGCATGCGCGGATCGCAACGCAGGATTTCGACTCGTTCGGTGGGTGAACCGTCCTCGAGCAGCATCACTACGTCCACCGCGCCGCGCTCCGGGTCCCCGTGCCATGGGCCATACCAGAGCGCCAAGCACTGGGAGTCAGCCAGATAGCGCCAGATCCTGCTCGGGGATTGGGTGAACTCGCGGCGCAATTCCAGCGCTCCGTCTGCGGTTCGAATTCCGGTCGGCGAGGCGCTCATGATTTCTCTCCTGGGTTGCTCCCCTGCCGCCGCGGCACGGGCGGCTCCAGCGCCTTCACCGGCAGTCATTGAAGAATAGCAAATCGCGGTCCCGGGCCGCTGGGCGCCTTCTTGCAAAAGCAGGCACCGGTTCCCTTCCCCCAAGGGAAAGGGAACCGGTGCCCATATGCCCTGCATTTCGGACCCGGGCTAGGCGGTTGCCTTGCGCAAGGTGAGATAGGATCCTCCTGCCATCAGCAGGGCCACCAGGCCGCCCCACAGCGTGATCCCCGCGGCGGTCCAGGTCAAGGCCCAGCTCCAGAACTGGTCCCAGTAATTGCCGAAGGTGAACAGGGCGATGATTCCCAGCACCACCACACCCAGCAGGGTGAAGAAAACCACCATGCCCGTGGTGCGCCACCTCATGTAGATGGTCGCTATCAGGAAGCCGACCATGAACAGCAGCACCATCAGCACGAAGTAGAACAGGATCTGGACCAGCCAGTTGTTATCCGCAATCCATTGCAGGGCGAAGAACTGGCCACCCATGCCCCAACCACCGGTGGCGACTTCCAACAATCCAATCAGGTAGTAGAACACCGACAGAACCAGTGCGCAGACGGAGAACAGTGCCACGGTTCCCAGATAGAAGGTACGCCGCGAAATGCTCATGGCCATGGAGAACGGGAAAGTCAGCGTCAGCGCCTGGATGCCCAGGGCCAAGAAGTACCACATCGGCGCTTGGGCGCCACCGCTGTACAGCCCTTCGTCGCTGCCGTTGCGCCGGACCAGCCACCAGATGGCCAGTGTGAAGAGGAACGATCCACCCAGGATTATCAGCGGGATTCCAATGAAAGTGGCTTTGTTGATCAGTTGCATGCGGGCGACTTTGATGATGCGGTTCATTTTCTTGCCTCCGTCCGTTCGTCGATCCCTGTTTCGGTGGTGCTGCTCAAGGCGCTGCGGACTACCAGTTGCTGCAGCGACACCGGACTCAGGTCCAGGCCCATGAGCTTCGCTTGTTCGCGCTGCTCCGAATCCAGCTTGGCCTTGATGGTGACGCTGGCCAGGGCGCCGAGTGCATCACGATGGATTACCTGCGCGGAGCCGATGAATTCCTGGACCTTGGCGTCCTCGCCAGTTACCGTTACCGCTGTGCCGCGCAGCTCTTCGGCATCCGAGTCGATGACGATTCGCCCCTTGTCGATCACGATGACGTGCTCGAGCAGGTTGGCGACTTCATCGATCAGGTGGCTGGAGAGCACGATGGTGCGTGGATATTCCGCGAAGTCTTCGACGAGGCGGTCATAGAAGATCTGCCGCGCTACCGCGTCCAGGCCGAGGTAGGGTTCATCGAAGAACGTGATGTCAGCCCGCGAGGCCATGCCGATGATCACGCCCACCGCGGACAGCTGCCCGCGGGAGAGCTTCTTGATCCTGCGCCTGGTCGGCAGTGCGAACGCCTCGACGAGATCCTGGGCCAGTTCCTCATCCCAGTTCTCGAAGAACAGGGCTGCGGATTTGAAGGCCTGGTGGACCTTGAAGTCATCGGGGTACTTCTGGGATTCGCGGATGAAGCAGATGCGCGAGAGCGTCGGATCATGCTCGAAGGGGGCGTGGCCGAAGATTTCGGCGGTGCCTTGGTCCGCATAGTTCTGCCCGGTCAGGATGGACATGAGCGTGGTCTTGCCGGCCCCGTTTCGTCCAAGCAGCCCGTAGATACGGTCGGGTTCCAGTTCCAGGCTGACGTTGTCGAGCGCTCGCACGTCCTTGTAGGTCTTACTCAGCTCGCGTGTGGCGATTGCTGTCGTTCGTGGCATGTCGTTCCTCCCTGCCTAGTAGAGATGTTTCAAGAATCCGAACCGGTCTTGATCATGGCGACCAGCTCATCCAGGCCAATGCCCAGCTTGGAGGCTTCTGCGGTCAATGGGGTGATGAATTGCTGTTGGAATTTCTCGCGGCGCTGTTCTCGCAGCCGCCGCGGTGCACCTTCGGTGACGAACATGCCGATCCCCCGCTTCTTGTAGAGCAGTCCGTCTTCCACGAGCCGGTTGATTCCCTTGGCTGCTGTGGCCGGATTGATCCGGTAGAACGCTGCGAATTCATTGGTTGATGGAACTTGCGCTTCTTCTGCAAGAACACCAGAGATGATGTCGTTCTCAATCAGCTCAGCAATCTGCAAGAAGATCGGTTTTGAATCATCAATCATGCTGGCTCCTCTCCGTGCTCATTTCCACTAGATGAGTTAGTGGGTTAGTTACTCATGTAACTAACCATAGAACCTAGTTCGGTTCTGTGCAATAGCGGGGCGGCAAAATATCCACGGAAAATCCGGTACCCCAAACTGTCCGCCTCGCTATCTATGCTGGGAACTGTCGACGGGGCTGCCTGGAACGGGCACCGGCGATGGTGCGTTCACCGTGGTGAGCACGGAAATGGAGCTGCAGACCGAGACAACGCATGGCGCAACCCGAAACCGGGAAGGGCTGGCGATGGCTACGAATAATTTGCAGTATCTGGCCCAGGAAAATAGTGATCGCACGCTGGGCAATGACCGCAATCCACGGATTGCAGGCCTTTATGGGAGGGACCATGCAAGAACTTTTCAATCGCCTTGAGGCTCCGGATCCGCTTCTCGGAGCATTGGATCGCCAGATCCTGCTCGGGCTGTACAAGGTGCTTTTCCCCGAATCCACCGGTGAAGAAATGGCCCGCGCTACCCGGCGCGAGCTGATCGCCAGAATCCAGGACTCGCGCGCTGGCACCATGCAGCGTCCCGGCCGCAATATCCTGGACTACCCCTTGCGCCGCCCGAACCAAGCGGCATTGAATCGCGCACTGCTCACCGGCACGAAGGGCCAGCCGGTATATTGGTGCCGCCAGGCAAATGCACTGGCTTCCGCGGCGGCCCTGGGGCAGGAGAACGAGTCATTCCGCTGGAATTTGGAGGAACCCCTGCGGGCAGGCGATCTCGTCCTGACGGCATTGGAGGGCACTCCAGCGTTGATTGCCAGCCTTGAAATCACCGAAGCCGATGAGGCGGAGCGGCTCACCTTCACCAATTTGGCGACCTTCACCGACCCGATCTCCGTGGCTGAGCTCGAGTCCATGATCGGCGCAGAACTTCCAGGACGCTCGCAGTATTTGGCAGATTCCCTTGCCCAGAAGCTTCTGGGCAGCATCGGGGATCTTCTCGAACGCCCCCGCCCGATATTCGTCACCGCCGGACCTTGCACTCCCTCGCAGCCTGCGAAGGCCAATGAGGTGCTGGGCGTTGTGGCCATCCTCCAGAAGGCTTCACCGTATGAACCGCTTGCTTGCGAAATCTGCGATCGGGATATTTCTGCCAGACCCGAGGTCCATCTGCCGCAGAGCCATCACAACGGCCTGCGTTGGGAGATCCAGGACCATGCCGATGAGGTGGTGCTGCTTTGCCGTGGCTGCCACGACATGGCCCACCAGCCAACCCTGGAACAGCTCCGGAAGTTCGCGAAGCCTGCCTGCCCGGAATGCGGGGAACGCAATCCGCTGAAGATCATCTGGGGAATGCCAAGCTTCATGCCCAATGACGACGAGTACGTCACCGCTGGCTGCATGATGCCTGTGGGGCCTCCCGCACAGTGGCAGTGCCGCGCATGCGAAACCCAATACCTGGTGACCGAGTTCGACGAGCGGCCCTACCTGGCCCTGGCACGGTCCGGCGAGAACTTCCCGCACTAGCGCAAAAACGCCAGCAAATCCGTTTCAGGATTTGCTGGCGTTCTTGTTCTATCCGGGATTTGGAGGCTACTTGGCCAAGGCCTTGGTGACCTCATCGATGATGCTGGGCAGCAACGCGGCGAAGGCGCGAGCCCGGTGCGAGATCGCATTCTTCTCCTCCGGAGTGTGCTGGGCCATGGACTTGCCGGCACCGGCCGGTTCGAAGATCGGATCATAGCCGAACCCATGCTCGCCGGCACGCTCGGTGCGCAGCACGCCCTCGACCTTGCCCAGTTCCACGTGCTCGGCACCCTCTGGGGTAGCCAGTGCCGCGGCGCAGACGAACTGCGCTGCGCGGTGCTCGGCTGCAATATCGCCGAGCTGGCCGAGCAGCAGATCGATATTCGCTTCGTCATTGCCGTGCACCCCGGACCAGCGCGCCGAGAAGATTCCCGGCGCTCCCCCGAGCACATCCACGCTCAAGCCGGAATCATCGGCCAGCGCCACCAGGCCGGTGGATGCCGAGATCTCGCGAGCCTTTTTCAGCGCATTGCCCTGGAAGGTGACCTGGTCTTCAACCGGATCGGCAGCCCCAGCGGTGGCGGCGTCGATGACCTGGCTGTCAACATCCAAGCCCGGCACCTGCCCGCGCAGCAATTCGCGCAATTCGCGCAGCTTGCCCTGGTTGCGCGAGGCAAGCACCAGTACCGGCTTGCTCATTTGGTGCTGCTCAGGGTTTCACGCTGGATCTCGGCCAGCTCGTTGGTTCCGCCAAGGGCCAGGTCCAGCAGGGCATCCAGCTCCTCGCGCTTGAATGGAACCCCTTCGGCGGTGCCCTGGACCTCGACGAAGTCGCCGGATCCGGTGACCACGACGTTCATGTCGGTCTCGGCGCGAACATCTTCCTCGTAGGGCAGGTCCAGCATCGGGGTGCCATCGATGATGCCCACCGAGATCGCGGCGACCGAGTCGGTGAGCACCTTGGCGTTGGCCTTCACGATGCCCTGCGAACGGGCCCAGGAAATTGCTTCTGCCAGTGCCACGTAGGCACCGGTGATGGCGGCAGTGCGGGTGCCGCCGTCGGCCTGCAGGACGTCGCAGTCCAGCACGATGGTGTTTTCGCCCAGGGCCTTGGTGTCCACGACGGCACGCAGCGAGCGGCCGATCAGGCGGGAAATCTCATGGGTGCGGCCCGAGAGCTTGCCCCGGACCGATTCGCGGGAGTTGCGGGTGTTGGTAGCACGTGGGAGCATCGCGTATTCAGCGGTGACCCAGCCGGTGCCTTCGCCCTTGAGCCAGCGTGGCACGCCCTCGGTGAAGGACGCGGTGCACAGCACGCGGGTGTCGCCGAATTCGATCAGCGCCGAGCCTTCGGCCTGAGCGGACCAGCCACGGGTGATGGTAATGTCTCGAAGTTGCGCGGCTCCTCGGCCGTCAGCGCGTAAAGTCATGCTTCCATCCTAACCACGCGCACCGCTCGATCTGTACGGGTGAACCCGCGAGTTACGGTGAAATGCACCTCGTGGCGTATCCTTGGCAACTATTGAGGATGCACCACAACGCAGCATCGCCCCGGACGCGGGCTCAGCTCGGCCCGGCTGCAATCCAACTGGCACCCCTCCAAGACGCCTGAAACCAGTTCATAGTTCATGGAGCAGACCAGTTCGGTCTGCTGCTGCGCGACCAGATGGAAGGGGCAGTTCCCCATGGAGATCTCTCCTCGCTCGTCTGTTTCAGGCGCATAGCCCAGCTCGTCCAGCGACGGCACGAGCCCGTCACCGGCCTGCCCCAGGTTCTGCCCCTCGCCACGTGCCGCCTGACGCAGCGCCTGGAGCACAGCCCCCGAGGCATCGGCACTGGCCGCGTTCGCCAGCAAGCTGCCCAAGAGGCGGTAATTGCGCGCTGGCAAGCTCACGGATACTTCCTCTTGGGCGAGCGCGTAAAGTTTCGCGGTGCGCCCGGCCCCCGGCCCGTTTTTGCCTTCCGGCCGTGCGAAAGTCACCGCCAGCAATCCTGCGCTTGCCAGCCGGTCCAGATGGTAGGCGGCCAGGGTCCGGCTGATTCCTGCGGCCTTGGATGCCGCGTCGCGTCCTGCCGGTTGCGGACTTTGCGAAATGAATTCGAACAGTCGCCGCCGAACCGGATCGTTGAGCGATTTGAGGACCGCATCTTGCTGCAAGCTCAGTTTTGTCGACATGCCAGAATTCTATCAACAATGGATCTTGACAAATAGGCCCGAGAGGCGAATTCTGGGTATACGTTCAAACCTTTGGAGGGTGATCGCCATGAGCGCCTCATGGAGCGAGAAGCATCCGGTCTAGCACATACGGGCAACAACAGCTGCACGAGTCAACACCGACCCGTCGTTGAGCGCATTCTGGATCCTGCGCATTGGATTTGTCGTCCTGCCCCTGCTGATGGGACTGGACAAGTTCGCGAACGTCATGACCTACTGGCCGGAATACCTGGCCCCGTGGATCATTGCCATCGTGCCGTTCTCCGCGCAAACCGCCATGCATTTCGTTGGCGTGGTGGAACTGGTTGCCGCCGCATCGATGATCATCAAGCCGCGCTACGCGAGCTATGTGCTGTCACTGTGGCTGCTGGGCATCATCGTCAATCTGGTCTCGATGGGCATCTTCCTCGATGTCGCCCTGCGCGACGTGGGACTGCTGGTCGCCGCATTGGCCCTGACCCGACTGGCCAGCAAATACGACAAGCCCTGGGGCGCCAAGCACGGCGCCGGCTAGGCTGCTTCCGGGAACGCGAAAAGCACCGGCGCAGAGGATATTTCTTCCTGTCCGCCAGTGCTTTTTCCCGGTTCCGCGTGCCTACTTCTTGCGTTTGAGCAAGGGGAACTTGCGGGTCTTCTCGTACTTGATGGTCGGCATGGTGCCGGTACGGGTCTTCAGGTAGTCGGTACCGCGCTCCCCCTTGAACAGGGCCGGGTCCTTGTCTTCCTTCAGGCTGCCGGAGTACACGCCGTAAGTCACCCCGGAAACGGCAACAGCGATCCCGCCGTCGTAGGTTTCCTTGGCTTCCTCGACTACCTTGTTGATGTCGGTCCATACCGGAATGTGCGTCAGCAGCATGCGCTCGGCACCGGCCGCGGTCGCCATTTCGCCAGCACGCTTGCCCGTCAGGTGCACGCCGTCGATATGGTCATCGCGGCCCTCTTCGAAGGCCGCTTCGCACAGGAACATGTCAGCGCCGCGGGCTGCCTCAACCAGGCCATCGCAGCTGTCGGTGTCCCCGGAATAGGTCAGCACGCTGGTCAGCAACTCGCCATCGGGGCCCGGCTCATGCGCTTCCACGCGCAGCGCATAGGCTTCCTTGATCGGGTGGCGCACCGGGTAGGGAGTGATGGTGAAGGGACCGATGTTCACCGGCTGCAAGGATTTCCAGACCTGGAAGTCGTAGTCCTTGGCCATGGTGTCGCCATCGGGCAGGGAGTAGGCCGTTTCAATGCGTTCGGCGGTATCTTCCGGACCGTGCACCAGCATCCGGTCCCGGCCCCAGCCCGTCGGATCCCAGCGAATCGCCACATGCAAACCGCAAAGGTCCATGCAGTGATCCGGATGCAGATGGGAAATCATGATCCCGTCAATGTCTTTTAAATCGGTGTAACGCTGAAGCACGCCCAATGCGCCTGAGCCCAGATCCAGCAGGATCTTCCAGTCGCGCGTGCCATCAAAGGCCGACACCAGGTAGCAGGAAGCGGGCGATCCCGGCCCTGGGAATGACCCGGTGCATCCAATGATGGTCAGCTTCATTCGTTACTCGCTTTCGACGCGGCAATCATCTGCGGGGTAATCCGCGAAATAGCTCCGGTCGGATAGTGGGCGGCTACATGGTCCACGTGGCGCACCTGCAGCACCTCGGGTCCGAGGAATCGGCGAGCCAGTACACCAAAGCTATCAGCGTTGCCTGTGGCTAGGAACTCATGACGCGCCGCGGCGCCGTCGTTGCGCACCAGGGCATGGCGGGTCAACGCCCGGAAAACGTCCTTTGCCGTTTCCTCGGCACTCGAAACCAAGCTGACCGAATCCCCCATGACATAGGAGATCACGCCGGTCAGCAACGGATAGTGCGTGCATCCCAGAACCAGGGTGTCTACATCGGCGGCCTGCAGCGGCGCCAGATATTCCTGCGCGATCTCCAGCAGCTCGGCACCGGCGGTAATGCCGGACTCCACGAACTCCACGAAACGCGGGCAGGCCACGGTGGAGACCTGCAAGTTCGGCGCGGCCGCAAAGGCGTCCTCGTAGGCGCGTGAACCAACAGTCGCCTGGGTGCCGATGATGCCGATCTTGCCATTCTTCGTGCCGGCTACCGCACGGCGCACCGCCGGCTGGATGACCTCGACGACCGGGATGCCATAGCGCGCGGTATAGCGCTCGCGAGCATCGCGCAGCACTGCGGCAGAGGCCGAATTGCAGGCAATCACCAGCAGCTTCACGCCACCATCTACCAGCTCATCCATCACCCCCAGCGCATTGGCCCGAACCTGGGCAATGGGCAGCGGGCCATAGGGAGAGTTGGCGGTATCCCCCACATAGATCAGCGATTCGCCCGGCAGCTGGTCAATGATCGCGCGGGCCACGGTCAGCCCGCCAACGCCCGAGTCGAAAATGCCGATGGGGGTATTGGCCTCCGGGGCCGAGACCTGCCCGGTAGCAAAGTAGGAATTCATGGATTAGAACTCCGCATCCATCAGTGCAGCCATCAGGGTATCGAGGACCCATGAAATCAGGTTGTACACCAAGGACATGTATTCGTCCGGGGTGTTCACCTCGGATGCATCGAGCACCTCTGCGACCCGGGCCGAATCCTCTTCACTGCGGATTTCCAGGCGCTCTGCGAGCACCAGGCGCACGTCGTTCAGCGCTTGGGCAAAACGCGTCGCGGTGTCCTTGTCCAAGACCAGCTTTTCGGTGTCCAGCAGCATCTGGGCCTCGCGCAGGCGGCCAACCTTTTGCGCGATCAGGTCGGCTTCGGTCAGCCGGCGATGCTCCGCGGCGGCCACTGCGTCATCGCTGGCATCCGGCAGCAGCCTGGCCAGCGCTGGATCGGAAACCGGCGGCAGGTCCATGGACTCGGGCCGCATGCCGGTCAGGGCGTAAAGCGGATCAACATCTTCGGGCAGCTGGTGCAGCTGCGCACGCTCCTCGAGCATTCCAATGACATCGCCGAAGAGTTCGCGGATCAGTTTTCGTTCTGCGGAGTGCAGTGTTCCGGTAATGCCCTTGGAACCGTTCTTGAAGGCCTTCGCCACGTTCAGGCTCCCTGGGTCATCGTTGCGTTCAGGCCGAATCCGTGCATTGCCTGCACATCGGATTCGATAGCTTCGCGGCTGCCGCTGCGCACCGTGCAGAAGCCGTCATGGTGCACCTGCAGCATGAGCTTCTCGGCTTTTTCCGCGCTGAAACCAAAGTAGGAACGGAACACGTAGGATACGTAGCTCATCAAGTTCACTGGATCATTCCACACGACCAAGCGCCAGGGCTTGTCTTGGGATACCAGGGTTTCAAATTCGGAAAGTACATCGGGCATTGCGGTCATGGCTTCCATTTTACGCTTGGAAGCTGAACGCAACACCGGACACGGCAAATATCACCTTGAGCGTGAGCCGTTATACAGTAAAACCGGTCTGCTTTCCCAAGCAGCACCGTATAAGGCCTTTTCCGATCATCAGGAGCGTCACATGCGCACCAGTCTCTTCACCGACCACTATGAGCTGACCATGCTTCAAGCAGCGCTGGGATCCGGTGCAGCTCACCGCCCGTCTGTCTTCGAGGCATTCGCTCGCCGCTTGCCCGAGGGCCGGCGCTATGGCGTGGTCGCAGGTACTGGTCGCGTGCTCGAAGGGTTGGCAAACTTCCGCTTCGATGACGAACAGCTGCGTTTCCTCAGCGACAACAAGGTAGTCAACGCGGAAACCATCAAGTACCTGGAGAACTTCCGCTTCACCGGCAGCATCTCCGGCTACGCCGAGGGCGAGTTGTACTTCCCGAATTCGCCGCTGCTGACCGTGGAGTCGACTTTCGCTGAAGCCTGCGTTATCGAGACTTTCCTGCTCTCGGTCATGAACCATGATTCGGCCATCGCTTCGGCGGCATCGCGAATGATCGCCTCGGCCGGCGAACGCCCATGTATCGAGATGGGCTCGCGCCGCACCCATGAGGAATCAGCAGTGGCTGCCGCGCGGGCCGCCATGATTGCCGGATTCACTTCAACGTCCAATTTGGAAGCCGGTGCCCGCTATGGCTTGAAGACCGTTGGCACTTCGGCCCACTCGTTCACCCTGCTTCACGACACCGAGCGCGCCGCCTTCGAAGCGCAGGTTGCCTCGCTGGGCAAGGACACCATCTTGCTGGTGGATACCTACGACGTGGAGAAGGGCGTACGCACCGCGGTTGAAGTTGCGGGTCCGGAACTAGGCGGAGTCCGGCTGGACTCGGGCGACCTGGTGCAGCAGGCAGGCTGGGTTCGCGAGCTGCTTGATGACCTGGGCAACTGGAACACCAAGATCACCGTGACCTCGGACCTCGACGAGTACGCGATCGCCGCCCTGGCCAGCGCCCCGGTTGACGCCTATGGCGTCGGCACGGCATTGGTCACCGGCTCCGGCCATCCGACCGCGTCGATGGTTTACAAGCTGGTTGCCCGCCAAGACGATTCGGGGCAATGGATTCCGGTCGCCAAGGCCGCGGCGAACAAGGCCAGCGTGGGCGGGCGCAAGTACGCGGTGCGCCAGCTCAATGAACGCAACCGCGCTGTCGCTGAAATCGTCTCCACTTCCGAGTACACCACCGGCGGCCCCGAGCGGGATCTGGTGGTCCCGTTGGTGCGCCATGGCGAGATCGATCAGGCGTACGTGGGTGCAGCTGGCGTCAAGCTCGCCACCGAGCGCCACTTCGCATCGGTCCAGGAACTGCCAGGCGTGGCACGCAAGATGCAGCGTGGCGAACCGGTCATCCCGACCGTCATGATCCAGGACTAGTCGAACACACGAAAATCCCAGCTGCGGGACGTAGGATCCAGATTCAAGGATCCTGCGGTCCGCAGTTTTCCAATCTCTACACTTCCCCCAGCCAGGAGGCAGCGATGAGCAGAGCCCTGTTGATCATTGATGTCCAACCCGACTTCTGCGAAGGCGGAGCCCTGGCCGTGACCGGCGGCAACGCCGTCGCAACGGCCATTGCCGCGGATATTGCCGAACGCCGCGATGCCTACTCGGCAATCGTCACCACCCAGGATTGGCATATCGAGCCCGGGAATCATTTCTCGGAAACCCCCGACTTCATTGATTCCTGGCCGGTGCACTGTGTCGCCGGAACATCTGGCGCCGCCCTGCATCCGCAGCTCGCCGAGGTGCCCCTGGATGCGCACTTCGCCAAGGGGCGCTTCACCGCAGCCTATTCGGGTTTCGAAGCCAGAGTGCTGGATCCATCGGCTGACCAGGCTGATGAAAGCGGAGAACTGCTAGGTCCATGGCTCAAGGCCAGAGGCATTGACTCTGTAGATGTCGTAGGGCTCGCCGCGGATCATTGCGTAAAGGCGACCGCCTTCGATGCAGCTGAAGCAGGATTCACCACGACCATCATTTCTCCGCTGACCGCAGCAGTCTCGCCGGAGAATCTGCCGGCGATACGCGAGGAACTGAGGGCAGCCGGGGTAACGGTGATTTCGCTGGGTTGATGATCCCCCGGAAAGCAGAAACGGCTTTGCTCCTGACCGAATTTTCCGGTCAGGGGCAAAGCCGTTCTCTCGTGGAACCTATTTTCGCCCGACGAACCAGTCCTGCAGCTTGTCAATGCGCGCCTGCAGCTGGTCAGCAGTAGCCTGCGGCACGGCAGGCCCGCCGCAGACGCTGCGCAGCTTGTTGTGGATCTGCCCGTGCGGGGTGCCGGTGCGGGCGGCCCATGCCGAGACGTTCTTCGACAGCTTGGTGCGCAGCTCCATCATGCGGCGGTGGTCCGAGACCGGCTCGGGCTTGGTGCCGCCCTTGGAAATCTGCTTGTTCTGCTGCTTGCGCAGCAGCTCGGAAACCTGTTCGGTATCCAGCAGGCCCGGGATCCCCAGGAAGCCGAGTTCTTCTTCACTGCCGATGTCGGCGCCGGTACCGAATTCGCCGCCGTCGAAGAGCACGCGGTCAAAGGAGGCCTGCGAGTTCAGCGCCTCGAACTTGTTGCGCGTCAGCTCGTCGCTGGCCTTGTCTTCCTTGTTCGCCGCTTCCAGCAGCGAATCGTCCAGCCCGTCTTCGTCCTTGGAACCTTCACGGTCCAAGGCGTGGTCGCGTTCGACTTCCATCTCGTTGGCCAAGGCCATCAGGATCGGCACCGAGGGCAGGAAGACCGAAGCCACCTCGCCGCGCTTGCGGCTACGCACGAAGCGGCCGACCGCCTGGGCGAAGAACAACGGAGTGGAGGTGGACGTCGCATAAACGCCCACGCAGAGACGCGGAACGTCCACGCCTTCGGACACCATGCGCACCGCAACCATCCAGCGCGCGTCGGATTCGGAGAAATCGTCGATCTTCTGCGATGCCTTGGGGTCATCGGAAAGAATGGTGGTGACCTTCTCGCCACAGATCGCTTCGAGCTGGGCCGCGTAGCCGCGCGCGTCCTCGTGGTCCGTGGCGATGATCAGGCCGCCGGCGTCCTTCACGGTGCGGCGGACCTCCGAGAGCCGCCGGTCAGCGGCCTGCAGCACCGACGGGATCCAGTCGCCGTGCGGATCCAGCGCGGTACGCCAGGCATGGGCGGTGACATCCTTGGTGAAGCCTTCGCCGAGGTTTGCTTCCATCTCCTCGCCGCCGGAGGTACGCCAGCGCATATTGCCCGAATAGGCCATGAACAGCACCGGACGGACCACGTGGTCGGCCAGGGCGCTGCCGTAGCCGTAGGTGTAGTCCGCCTTGGAACGGCGAATGCCATCGCCCTCGTCCACATACTGCACGAAAGGAATCGGGGCCGCATCGGAACGGAATGGGGTACCGGTCAGGGCAAGCCGCCGGGTAGCCGGTTCGAATGCTTCACGAATGCCATCGCCCCAGGACAGGGCATCGCCGGCGTGGTGGACCTCATCCATGATCACCAGGGTGCGGGCATCTTCAGTTTTCGCGCGGTGCACCGCGGGCTTCAGCGAGACCTGGGCATAGGTCACCACCACGCCCATGTAGTGCGAGCCGTGCCGGCCGTCGGAGTTCTTGTAGTTCGGGTCCAGTGAGATGCCCACACGCGCCGCCGCATCCGCCCACTGCTTTTTCAGGTGGTCGGTGGGCGCGACAACGATCATGCGGTTGATCTTGCCCGAGTCGATCAGCACTTTGGCCAAGCGCAGCGCGAAGGTGGTCTTACCTGCGCCAGGGGTCGCCACCGCCATGAAGTCCTTGGGCTCCGTATCGAAGTACAGAGCCAAGGCCTCGGCCTGCCAGGCACGCAGCTTCGGCCCAGTTCCCCAAGCCGCACGTTCCGGATACGCTACCGGCAGTTTGTCTTCTAGTGGAAGCTTGTCGCCAAAATCAAAGAGTGTCTCGGTCATTTACCTTTTCCCGGCCGCGTGCATTGTGTGAAGTAGTGCTAGTTCATTCGCAGCACTACCCCATCATGGAGTCGTAGACTTCCTTGCACTCGGGGCATACCGGGAACTTCTGCGGATCTCGGCCTGGCGTCCAGACCTTGCCGCACAGAGCGATCACTGGGTCGCCGGTCATTGCCGACTCCATGATCTTTTCCTTCTGCACGTAGTGAGCAAAACGCTCATGATCTCCGGCCTCGACACTCTGGGTTGTCTCGGTACGTTCAATCGTGGCAGTGCCACCGCGGGTTTCTTCAGACTGTTCCACCATGCCTCCAAGTCTAATACGGATTGCCACTGCTGTCCGCGTGGCAAGCATGGGAGCTTGTCCACATTGACTTTGCCGCGCTGCACTAGGCCGCCCCATCGATTTCTTCCTCGCTGCAAGTCAACAACCATTTTTCAATGTTCTTGCGATGCGTTGCGGTGCCGTTGGAAGTCGATATTGCGCCAATTGGGCGCGACCCGATCAATATCCTGTGAACCTCCTTGCACCCAAGGCAGGCAAACGGCCGCCTAGCGGAAAACAGCGTCCCGCTAGACGGCCGGAGGCAGCAATTCGGCTGCTGCGCCTACTTATTGAGGATGACCGACTGCATCAGCTCAGGAGTGCGCTTTTCGTACCATTTGCCACCGAGGGCAATGCCGCCGAGCATCAGTCCGATACCCACGGCCAGGCCCGCGCCCAAGGTGATGAAGCCGAAGGACTGCGACTGCTTCACCCAGCCGATGATGTAGGGAATGAGTACCGGGATCAGCAGGAGGCCCATGGCAAGCATGATTCCCAGCTGGGTCAGCGCAATGCGCATGCCATTGCCCGGAGGGGTCTTCATCGGGTTATCACCCGGCAGCGGCACCGAATAGGTGTAGCGGGCCGAGGACACCGACGCGACGCCCAACGCGATGAGCAGCCCCGCCAGTGACAGGCCCAGGTCTCCCGGGATGCGCCACAGCGCACCGGAGATGAGGCCCGGCAAAATGGCTGCCGCCAGGACCGGAACGATGGCAATCAGGAAACAGGACAGCACTCGCCCTGCCCGATCAGCACGTCCGGAAATGCCGGTCAGCGCGTGCAGCGCAAAGGCGGTGTTGTCATAGGAAATGTCGGCCGAGATGGAGAAGCCCATCAAGATGCCGATCAACGGGCCCAGCAGGAACATCATCACGTAGCTGCCGGTCTGGTTGCCGGTGAACCAGAAGAGCAACGGCAGCATCGGCACAATGAGCACGCCAATGGCATAGCGCGGATCCTTGAACCAGTAGGTCAGTGCGCGGGCAGCCACGGCGCCCGTTGGCGTGGCCGGCATCAACTTGAAGAAGCCCAGCCCCTTGGCCGTGGCAGCGCGCTGCTCTGGCGGCGGGGTCACCGTGGCTTTGGCGGTAGCTCGAGCCAGCAGGAGGTACAGTCCGCCAAGGTAGAGCAAGCCCAGCGCCAGATGGATCGCCATCTGGCCGTAGTGCGCCGAGGCAAAAGCCCCGGGAATCGCGGCAAAGGCACCCAACGGGGTGTAGCCCAAGACCGAGGCAATCGGCTGGATCCAGTCGCTCATGCTCTGCGCGGCAGCCAATGCCGAGGTCACGATCGGCCCCAAGGCGATGAGCACCACGAACAGCAGCACGAAGGTCAATTCACGGAATCGGCGCTTGGCCCGCAGTGCGGTCGCCATGATCACCAGATACTGGCAAAGAAGAATCGCCATCACCGCGGTCGCCACCGCTGCCAGCAGGGCCAGCATGAGCGCGCCCGCATCGAAGCGCCACATCAGCGAGGCGCCGAGCAGGCCCGCAATGGTCAGCACCGCGGGAATCGAGATGAAGCCAGCCAGCACCAGCGCTGGCCCCAAGGTCTTTTCCGGAATCCCGAAGTGGACAAAGCGTGAAGGTTCCAGGGTGAGGTCAACACCGGTCAGCAGCGGCGGGATGATGGCCCAGCCCAGCACCACGGCCGAGCCGATCAGGGTGAAGATTTCGCTCTGGAAAGGAATATCGCCGGCGGTAAACCACATGGCCAAGGTCAGCATGGTGATCATGCCCAGTGCGTACAGGCCACCGATAATGACGCCGATGAGCTGGCCGACGGAGCGCTTGAAGCCGTTGGCGAGCAAGCGCAGTTTCAGGCTTAGGACGTGCGCAACCATGACAGCCCTTCATTATTGGCGCGGCCGCCCACCAGATCGACGAAGCGATCTTCCAGGCTCATGCCGCCGCGGACTTCATCCACGGTGCCCTGCGCCTTGAGCATGCCATCGGAAATGACCGCGACATGCGTGCACATGCGCTGGACGAGGTCCATCACATGCGAGGAAACGATGACGGTGCCGCCGAATTCAACGTAGTTATTCAGGATGTCGCGGATATTCGCCGCAGATACCGGGTCCACCGCCTCGAACGGCTCGTCCAGAACCAGCAGCTTTGGCGAGTGGATCATCGCGGTAGCCAAGGAAATCTTCTTGGTCATGCCGGCCGAGTAGTCCACCACCAGCTTGTCGCCGTCATCGAGCAAATCCATCACGCGCAGCAGGTCTTCGGTACGCTGGGCAACTTCTGCGCGTTCCATGCCGCGCAGCAATCCCGAGTAGGTCACCAGCTGGCGGCCGGTCAGCCGGTCAAACTGGCGCACGCCATCAGCCAGGACTCCCAACGTGGCCTTGGCCGCTTGCGGATCAGCCCAGATATCCACGCCGTTGACCAGCGCTTGGCCTGAATCCGGGCGCAGCAATCCAGTGGCCATGGAAAGCATGGTGGTCTTGCCGGCACCATTGGGTCCGACAAGACCGTAGAAGGAACCCGCAGGAACTTGCAGGCTGACGTTGTTCACGGCAATCTTGGCGCCGAATTGCTTGGCAAGACCCCGAATGTCCAGTGCGATCTGATTCATAGCTTAAGGCTAGCAATGCCCCTAGTCAGAACGCATCATCCTTTGGAGTTAAACCCAGGTCTAAGACAACCGCCGCGACCCAGGGAAAAACCCTGGGCCACGGCGGTTGAACTGCTTGGTCCAGTCCCTGGACGTCAGCCTAGAAGAGTACGCGTGCCAGTTTCTGCCGCGAGGCAGCCACGCGTGGATCGCTGTTGCCGATTACCGCATAGAGCTCAATCAGGCGACGGCGGACCCGCTCGCGGTCTTCATCAGCCAGGCGGGAGATCAGCGAAACCAGTCGGGCGAAGGCATCTTCGACATGCCCGCCCACCACGTCCAGATCTGCTACATCCAGCTGGGCTGCGATGTCTTCAGGGTTCTGCGCGGCTTGCTCGCGGGACTTGTTCAGATCCAGGTTGTGCGTACGCGAGAGCAGTCGAACCTGGTACACGCCGATCTGCGCGTCCTTGTCGTTCGGCTTCTCGTTCAACGCTTCCAGGTAGGCGGCCTCGGCGGCGGCGTAGTCCCCGGCATCGATGGCGTCCACGGCCTTCTGGTGCAGCGGCGGCAGCTCTGGTTCAGGTTCGCCGGCCTGCCCGGAGAATGCCGGGGCGGTACCGCTCATGCCCTGCTGGACTGCGAGCTGTTCAAGCTGTGCGAAAACCTGGACAATCTGCTGTTCCTCGGCAGGACCCTGGAACAGCGGCACCGGCTGGCCCTTGATCAGCGCCACCACCATCGGGATCTGCTGGGCCTGGAAGGCCTGGGCGATCTGCGGGTAGGTTTCCGCATCCACCAGGCCGAGGATGAATTTGCCGCCCTTGGCATCCACCAGCTTGCGCAGCGTCGCATCCAGGTCTGCCGAGACCTGCACGCGAGGCGAGCCGAGGGAAACGATGGCAGGTACCTGCTGGGACATGCCGACGAACTGCTGGAACGCAGCCTCATCCAGATTGGTGGTCCAGCTTGCCGGACCAGCCGGCATGCTGCCGGTAGCTTCCGGGCCTTGGCTGGCCAGGGCGGAGAGATCTACCGCACCGCGGGTTGAGGGAATGTTCTGATCAGTCATGGGGGTTAGTCAACTTCCTTCACATCGAGCAGGATCTGGCTTGCAGAGATCAGCTGGATCTTGTCCTTGGAACCGTCGGCTGGCAGGTAGAACATCACCGGTTCGGCGTAGGTGCTTTCCACGTCGCCGTTCGAGGAGCTGGATCCCAGCAGCTGTTCGGTCAGCTTGTCGGTGCTCTTGAGCGGGTCAGCGTCTTCGGTGCGCACGAAGAGCGCCTTGTTGTTCAGCTTGCCGGTAACAATCGCTCCGCCATCCGGGGTGGAAACCACCTTGGTGTCGCCCTTGGTGACCGTGCGGTTGTACTTGACGTCCGCCTCGTTGGCTTCCTTGGACTCATCCTTCTGGGCTGCGTGCACCGCCTTGATGAAGTCCGATTCGGCAAACTTGTCCTTGTCCTTGGCATTGCCATCGGTCAGCACTTTGCCCAGTGCTTCCAGGGCCTTCTCCGGGGTCATCTGCAGGCCCTCGGCGTTGGCAGCAAGCTGCTTGGTCGACGGGTCGCCAACGGCGATGCCCGGGAAGGTGGAGTTCGGCAGCATCTGGCCGGCGAAGACCACCTTGAAGTTATCGCGGGCGTTGGCCTGCACCAGGGTCAGCGCCTGCGGCAGGGTGTCGGCATCATTGTTCTTCGCGGTCACCACGGAGATTACGCGGGGGAACTTGGCTTCATTCGCATTCGGCACAGCGGCCGAGCGGATGACCTGGGTATTGAGCGCCAGCGGCTTGTCTACCTCGAACTTCTCCTTGAGCATGTCGTAGCGCTTATCGCGCAGGTACTTGAACGCACCGGCGGTGCGTGGTTCCAGGGCCTTGGCGTCGCTCTTCTCATCGGCCTTGGCTACCTGCTTCTGGGCATCAGCCAGAACGCGCTTGAGCTGCTCTTCGGTGATGACCGGGAAGCTGGATACTTCTCCAACCGAGGAAGAGGCGGACTCGGAGCCCTTGGCATCATCGGACGCCTTGGCGTCCTGCGACTTCTGCTCGGATTCCGAAGGCTTGGCGCTGGACTCGTCGCTTGGCGCCATGGGCAGAGAAACACCGGAGATCGCCAGGGCCACCACGGCCACGGCGGCGACCGAGTGCTGGGTGTTCGCCCCGCTCTTCGGCTTGCCCGGGCGCATGACCAGCAGGGCCAGTCCGAAGACCAGCAGCAGCGAGCCGGCAATGATCAGCGGCAGGGCAAATGGCATGGCGTCGTCGTTCGCGTAGGTTACCGAGATATCCACCGGAGCGGCATCCTTTCCGCCTGCGGCCAGCAGCAAGGACCAGTCGCCGGAATCCGGAGCGGTCCAGCGGTAGGTCATGGTCTGATCCGCGGTCTGCGAGTCGAAGAAGATGTCATCACCGGCGGGATTAGGCGCATCGGCCTTGCCCTTGGCGTGCTCGGCGATCATCTTGTGGTTTTCGGTGTCGATGCCGGTGACCGATACATGCGATGCATCGCCGATCCACGCCTCGACGTCATAGTCGCGGCCCAAGGAAGCAGTGAATTCACCCTTCGACTTGATCACCAGTTCCACCGGGTCCAGCTTGGGGTCGTTGACCGAGGATTCAATCAAGGTCAGCGGTGCCTCATCAGCTAGTTGCGGCATGCTCGCGGTCACCGTTTCGGGCGGGGCCCAAAAGGTCTTCTGTCCGATGCCGACTACCAGGGCCGCGGCCCCCAGCAGCATCGCGATCACGGAGATTACTTTTCGCACAAGTTCACCTATTCGCCTACGTCTCACAGCTGTTCTTTGACAAGTCTAACGAGTTGCGGCCGATCATGGTTCCGATCCTCGCCTGTGAACTGGCTCAACAACGCAACAGCACGGTGTCTTGAACCACTTAACAGTGGCCGATGCGCGATATGCTCTGACCCATGGAGCCTGATCAGCCGCACCCGCATCGCGATAAGCACGTACCCGAGCAGCGTTCCGACGCGTCGGATCGCTCTTCCGGGCCGGCAACCTCCGGCCCGGAATCCACAGCGCATTCCCAGCCTCATGAGGGCAATTCCCAACCGGAATCACCTGCGGCCGCCAGCGCGCAGGCCCGTTATCCGGGCGCTGCGCCGACGGGCGCTAATCCGTCCCGCGAGGGCTGGTCCAAGAAGATCGCCGAACGCGTGGGCAAGATGCTCAACACCCCGCAGCGCAGTGCGGCCCTGGGCGAGGAACCGGAGCATCCGCTGGATGGCTCGCCGGAACCGATTCCGGCGCTGCACCCTATTTCCATGGGCTTCTTGGGCACCATTGGCGTGGGCATCGCCCTGGGCGGCTACTACCTGCTGACCAACGTCGGTTCGCTGATGACCTGGATTGCCATTGCGCTGTTCATCGCCTTGGGCCTTGATCCGATTGTGCGCTTCATGATGCGCAAGGGAATGACCCGTCCGCTGGCCGTGGCCGCGACCATGGTCAGCTTGCTGGCGATCTTCGGCGGCTTCATGGCCTTGATCATCCCTACCCTGGTCAACCAGATCACCGCCTTCATCACGCGGGCGCCTGAAATCGTGGATGATTTCCTCAATAGCGATTGGGTCCGGGAAATCGACCGGCAATACGCGATTTCCCAGCGCATCACTACCGAGGTCGACCGTTTCTTTGGCGATTCGGGCGCGGTGACCAATGTGTTCGGCGGCGTCCTGGGCGTATCGCAGACCGTCGCCCAGTCCATGTTCGGCGTGCTGATCGTGCTGGTGCTGGCCATCTACTTCCTGGCTTCCCTGCCAGGGATGATGGGCTTCTCGCTGCGCCTGGCCCCGCGCTCCAAACGCGACCGCGTGGCCGAATTGACCGTGCGCATTACCCGCTCCGTGGGCAATTACGTGATGGGCCAAGCCACCGTGGCCATACTGAACTGCCTGGTGGCGCTGGTGCTGATGAGCATTCTGGGTGTTCCATTCACCGCGCTGCTCACCTTGCTGGTGGCGATGCTGGCCTTCATCCCATTGGTCGGCGGGGTGATCGCCGGCGTGCTGGTTACCTTGGTGACATTGTCACTGGGCTGGCAGACCGCCCTGATCTACGCGGTGTGCTACTTCGGCTACCTGCAAGTCGAGGCGTATTTCGTTTCGCCGCGCATCATGCGCCGTGCGGTGGCAGTGCCCGGCGCGGTCGCGGTGATCTCGGTGATTGCCGGCGGCACCTTGGCCGGGGTCACCGGTGCGCTCATGGCCATCCCGGTGGCAGCCAGCGCCATGATCCTGCTGCGCGAAGTCTTCATCGCCCGGCAGGACCGCCGCTAGCACCTGCCCCTCCAGGCAGCTGGCCTAGTAGCGGTAGGAACGGGTTTCCCAGCAGTGCGGATGCCAGTGGCGGCGCGCGTTGGCCGCGGCGTCATCGCCCGACCAGTGGTCCGCGCGCCAGGCAACAACATGGGCAACTCCAACTCCGATGGAACGGTGGCACCCCGGGCAGGAATAGGGCTTGTTGGCGTTCATCGGCGCAATCTTGCGCACATGCCATTGGCCGTCGGGGGCATCCTGGCGCAGCACCACGCCGAAGCGGGCACGCTGCATCCACTCTTCCTGGCCCGAACCGTAGCCCTGCTCTTCATCCCCGGAACCGTAGCCGGAGCCGGATTTCCGGCCTTGGGCGGGTCGGGAATTCTTGGAGCGGCGCGGGCGGTTGGAACGTGGCATGTCTTTAATCATGCCGTATCTCCCGGCACAAGTCGCAACCAGCTAGTAAAGTGTGTGGGGTGCGTTTAGTGGTAGCGAAGTGTTCAGTTGATTACGAGGGCCGTCTTCGAGCCCACCTTCCGTTGGCGACCCGCTTGATCATGGTCAAGGCCGACGGCTCGGTACTCATCCACTCGGACGGCGGCAGCTACAAGCCGCTGAATTGGATGAATCCGCCGTTGATCCTGCGTGAGGCAGATCCCGATGAGGACGCCGCTGCGTTGGGTGCCACCGCTACCTGGACCGTGTCCAGTGCGAAGACCGATGACAAGCTGACCATCCACTTCCATAGCTTCGAGCACGACTCGGCCCACATCCTGGGCACCGATCCGGGGCTGATCAAGGATGGCGTCGAAGCCGACCTGCAGCGCCTGCTGGCCGAGCAGATCGAGTTGCTCGGCGCTGGCCACCAGTTGGTCCGCCGTGAATACATGACCGCCATCGGTCCGGTGGATATCCTGGCCCGTGATGCCAAGGGCGCCACGGTTGCCGTAGAGCTCAAGCGCCGTGGCGATATCGACGGAGTGGAACAGCTGACCCGCTATCTGGAGCTTCTGAACCGCGATCCGCTGCTCAAGCCGGTTACCGGCATCTTCGCCGCCCAGCAGATCAAGCCGCAGGCCCGCACCTTGGCCGAAGACCGCGGCATCCGCTGCCTCACCTTGGATTACGACGCAATGCGCGGAGTCGACGACTCGGCAGGACGCCTCTTCTAGGGTTGCGGGTCCTCCCCGGGCTGCCTGGCCCTGGCGCATCCGCCTCCGGCCGGATGCTGCTGCCTGGCAGCCTTAGCTTGGCCCTGCAGAAAACTGCATCCCGACTGCTAGTCTGATCTCCTCTACCAAAAGCGCTCGGTGCCGCACGGCCCGGGCCGCCAGGCTCGGGAGGTCCATTGGATCCGCTGACAGCTTCGCTCATGGCCATTGGCAGCGGTTCCGCTGCGGGCCTGCGGCCGTATTTCACGGTATTGGCCCTGGGCATCGCGGGACTCGTGATCCCCGATACCGCACCTGACATGATCGCTTCTGCGGCACGGCAGATTCCTGAAAGCATCACCAATCCGTGGGTCCTGGCGATCTGTGCCGTACTTGCCATCGGCGAGGCCGGCCTGGATAAGATCCCTTTCCTCAATCTGTCCATGGAAACCATCTCGGTGTGGCTGCGACCTGTTTTCGGCGCCCTGGTTGGCATCGGCCTTGGCGCCAATTCGGGAGTCGAGGTTGCCGTCCTCACCGGACTGCTCGGTGCGGGCTCCGCGCTGTCGGTGAGCCTGGGCAAATCGTCGATGACCGCGGCGACCAATGCCGTGCCCGAACCCATCACCCAATGGGTGCGCAGCCTGGCAGAAGATCTTGGCGCGCTGGTTCTCGTCTTCGCAGCTGTGCTGGTTCCGGTACTGGCCGCCGTGCTCGGACTCGTTGCCATTGCCATCGGCTTCTTCCTCTACCGCATGTTCCGCCGGGTCTACCGGTCAATGAAGAACCGGGTCGGCAGCATCAGGCAGAACCGGGCCGCCGCGCACTCCGCGCGCGAAGCGCAGCTGGCCTCCGGCACGAAGACCAGTACGCTGCAGGCGCTGCAGGCCCTGGCCACCGGCAACGCGCCGGCTTCCGAAGATCCTGCGGGCAAGGGCAGCTAGCTCCTTGCCGTGGCCAGGCGCCCGGCGCGCTGGGGCTGCTGCGTTCCCGGTTCGCTAAATGCCAAGTCCGCTGAGAAAATAATCCGTCGAGTCGGTGACTGGACGCGTTCTCTCTTCTAAGCTGGGAACATGACTACGACGCGCTACGCCCTTCATGCCACCCTGATTTCCGATGGCCTCAAGGTCACCGATGGCGTGCTCGCCGTGGAAGGCGACCGCATCCGCTTTGCCGGCAACCGCGATGACTTCAACGCCCTGGCCGATGCTGCCGACTACCCGGTACGCGAGGTAGCCCCCGGCTCCATCATCATCCCGGGCCTGATCGACCTGCATTGCCATGGCGCCCTCGGCGCGGACTTCTCGGCACCGGATCATTCGAGCGTCACCGAAGCGGTGGAGTACCTGCACCGCTCGGGCACCACTACCCTGCTCGCGTCGCTGGTCACCGCAGAGCCCTCGTCCATGATCGAGGCCGCCGAGCTGCTCGCCGAGCTGGCGGAGGCCGGCCAGATTGCCGGCATCCATGCCGAAGGCCCGTTCCTCTCCGTAGACCGCTGCGGCGCCCAGGACCCGCGCTTCCTGCAGGATCCGGATCCGGAATTCGTCAGCGAGCTGGTGGCTGCCAGCCGCGGCCAGCTGCGCACCATGACCTACGCTCCGGAATTGGCCGGCAGCGAGGAACTCGTTGAGCAGCTGGTCTCCCACGGCGTGGTCCCGTCGCTGGGGCACACCGATGCCAGCGCCCAGATCACCGCGGATTCCCTGCGCTTTGCCCGCGAACAGCTGCGCAGCGCCGGGGTGGACGGCTTCACCGAACGCCCTACGGTCACCCACCTGTTCAACGGCATGCCTTCGCTGCACCACCGCGAACCCGGTCCGGTGGCCGCCTGCCTGGAAGAGGCGGTGAACCGCAATGCGTTCGTGGAGCTGATCGCCGACGGGGTGCACCTGTCCCCCGATACCGTGCGCCTGGTCTTCCGCTTGGTCGGTGCGGAGAACATCTTGCTGGTCAGCGATTCCATGGCGGCCACCGGCTTGGCCGATGGGCAGTACACCCTCGGCCCGCAGGATGTGAATGTGGCCCTGGGCCAGGCACGGCTGGCCAGCGACAATTCCCTGGCCGGCGGCACCTGCACGCTGCTGGAAATCGTGCAGCGCGCCGTGCAGGCCGGGGTCTCACTGGTCCAGGCGGTCAACTCGGCTACGTCCATCCCCGCCTCGCTGATCGGCCTGGCCGACGAAGTCGGTTCCCTGCACTACGGCTTCGCCGCCGATGCACTGATCCTGGATGCCAATCTGCAGCTGGTCCAGACGATCCGCAACGGGGAATACCTCTAGCCCACTGAAAATCCCGGACTGCGCTAGCCCTGCCGGATCCGCCCGAGCTGGCCGAGCAGCTCAAGCTCCTCGGCCCGGCCGAGGCCAGCACGCCGGGACCGGTCCAGTCCGCGAGCCCGTTCATCGGCCAGCACGTCGCCAAGCAAGTCCTCCAGGTCCCGCTCCGGGCCACCGGCCAAGGCGTACCGCTGGTTGCTGCGCTGGGCGAAGCCGTGGTCCTCCAGCGCAAGCCACAGCGGCAGCGAACGCGCCCCGGCCCAGTAATTGACCTGGCGTTCGCGCAGCCATGCGTCCTGGGCGGTGACCAGTTCCCCGCTGAATCCCGCAATCCGTGCGGCCGTACTGAGGAACTGGGCGAAGCCATGTGATGTTCCGGCCACGTTGAAGGTTCCGGTCAGCGAACGCGCGGTGGCGTCGATAATCCACGCGGCGGCATCGCGCACGTCGATGACCTGCACATGGCGGCCCGCGGTTGGCGGGATGAGGACCTGGCCGGCACCGGCCAAGGCCAAGCGCGAAACCCAGTAGGAAAAGCGGTCGCTGGGATCGCCAGGTCCGGCAATCAGCCCCGGACGGGCAATGAGCAGCCGGTCGGCAACCATCGCCGTGCTGGCCCGTTCGGCAAGGACCTTTGCATGCCCGTAGTCGCCGGGATCGGACGGTTCATGCAGTTGCGCGTCTTCGCCGGCACCGGGCAGCTGCGCGCTGGCATACACCGAGATGGAAGAAACCAGGGTCCAGTGCCGCGCATTCGCGGCCAGGGCCGCCAGCGCTTCGTGCACCCATTGCAGCTCATAGGACAGCTCGATGACCGAGTCGAATCCGATGCCCTGCACGGCATCATAGGCCCCGGGCTGGCTCCGGTCGGCACGCACCAGCTGCGCGCCCTGGGCAACCTCGCCGGAATTGCCGCGCGCCAGGCAGGTGACTTCGTGGCCACTGCGGATCAGCTGCCGCGCCAGCTCGCGGCCGAGCCACGCGGTGCCGCCAAGGATCAAGGTTCGTTTCATGGGAACAGTCAACTACGTCCTGCGCCACGCGCCCAGGCATTTCGCACTCAGCGCAGTTCCTGCCGGCCGTTTCCGGATCGGTGGCTGCGGTGCCCGGGATCCGGAGGTGCTCCCCCAAGCCGCCACGCGCAGCTGAGCAGTGCGCCGAGCACGCAGGCGATCCGCAGCGGCCTCCCCAGCCTGCCAACGCTGCCTGCCAGCATTGACTGGCCAGGGAACGCGAAAACCGCCGCTGCATCTGCAACGGCGGTTTTGCTTTATCAAGTTCTAGATCTGCCAGCTCCCGGCGATCGGCCCGGCTTCGAGCCAGGCCGAGAAGCCGGTGTAGTCGCGGTAGTCCATGGCCAGCAGCAGCTCATCACCGCTGCGCACCAGCATCACGATGATGAATCCTGGCGGGATCCGCGAGGTTTCCTCATCGGTGGGCTGGCGTGTCCCGGTGATATCCAGGCCACGGCGCTCGATCACGAAGCTCGGGACCGGGGAGACAGAGAAAAACCGCAACAGGTCCACATGCGCTCCGCCGTAGCGGCCGATGACCATCATCCATTTGCCCGAAGGCGCCAGGATGGATGCATCGAAGGTGCCCAGCGTGCGCCGCAATTGGATGCGGCGCACGGCCATGGCCCCGAAGAACATGGCGATGCCGATCAGGATCAGCAACGCGATCAGAACTGGTGCGGTTATCTCAAACAATTCATCGCCTACGCTGCGGTACCAAGCACAGCGTTGTCAGCAACGATCACTACGCGATCCGAATCAACAGAGAAGAAGCCTCCGTCGATCTGGACCGAGAAGCGGGACTCGGAAACCGGTTCGATTTCCAGGTCCCCAGCGGCAAGCACGGACAGCATCGGAACGTGACCGGGCAGAACACCGATCTCGCCGTCCACCGAACGAGCCTTGACCAGCTTCGCAGCGCCCGACCACACGAAGTGGTCAGCCGCGACGATTTCGACCTGAAGCTCAGCCATAATTAGCTGGCCTTCTGGATTTCGGCCCACTGGCGCTCGACGTCGTCAAGACCGCCGATGTTGAAGAACGCCTGCTCTGCAATGTGGTCCAATTCGCCATCGCAAATGGCCTTGAAGCCTTCGATGGTGTCCTTGATCGATACGGTCGAGCCCTCGACACCGGTGAACTGCTTTGCGGTGTAGGTGTTCTGCGAGAGGAACTGCTGGATACGGCGTGCACGGGCAACGACGATCTTGTCCTCTTCGCCCAGCTCGTCGATACCGAGGATCGCGATGATGTCCTGCAGTTCCTTGTTCTTCTGCAGAATGGCCTTCACGCGGATGGCTACATCGTAGTGATCCTGGCCAATGTACTGCGGATCCAGGATTCGCGAGGTCGAGGTCAGCGGGTCGATCGCCGGATACAGGCCGCGCGACGCGATTTCACGCGACAGCTCGGTGGTTGCATCCAAGTGGGCGAAGGTTGCTGCTGGAGCCGGGTCGGTGTAGTCATCGGCCGGGACGTAGACAGCCTGCATCGAGGTGATCGAGCGGCCCTTCGTCGAGGTGATGCGTTCCTGCAGCAGACCCATTTCATCGGCCAAGTTCGGCTGGTAGCCCACGGCGGAAGGCATGCGGCCCAGCAGGGTCGACACCTCGGAACCGGCCTGGGTGAAGCGGAAGATGTTGTCGATGAACAGCAACACGTCCTGGTTCTGGACATCGCGGAAGTATTCCGCCATGGTCAGAGCCGACAGTGCCACGCGCAAACGGGTTCCAGGTGGCTCATCCATCTGGCCGAACACCAGTGCGGTGTCCTTCAGGACGTTTGCCTCGTCCATTTCGACCCAGAGGTCGTTGCCTTCACGGGTGCGCTCGCCAACACCGGCGAATACCGAGGTACCACCGAAGTTACGTGCAACACGGGTGATCATTTCCTGGATCAGCACGGTCTTGCCAACGCCGGCGCCGCCGAACAGGCCGATCTTGCCGCCCTTGATGTACGGGGTCAGGAGGTCGATCGACTTGATGCCGGTTTCCAGCATTTCGGTCGAGCCCTCGAGCTCCGAGAACTTCGGAGGCTGGCGGTGGATTGGCCAACGCTCGGTGACCTGGATCTCCGAGTTGTCAACGTCCAGGGCGTCGCCCAGAACGTTGAAGATGTGGCCCTTGACGCCGTCGCCTACTGGGACGGAGATGGCAGCGCCGGTATCGGTCACCGAAGCACCGCGGACCAGGCCGTCGGTGGCCTGCAGCGATACTGCGCGGACCAGGCCCTCACCGAGGTGCTGACTGGTCTCGAAGGTGATCTTCTTGGTTTCGCCGTTGAGGGTCAGCTCAGCGGTCAGTGCGTTGTAGATAGCAGGCAGTGCGTCGGCTGGGAACTCGACGTCCACGACCGGGCCAGTCACGCGCGCGATGCGACCGATGGCCCCTGCGGTAACCTGCTCGTTGAGTTGGGCAGTCATCTTTCTCACTTCTTGTCTGGTCGGAGTATCGGTAATTAGCTGTTCAGCGCGTCGGCGCCGGCGATAATTTCCGAAAGCTCCTGGGTGATTTCAGCCTGACGGGCATTGTTGAGCAATCGGGTGTACTTCTTGATCAGTTCACCAGCGTTGTCGCCTGCGGCCTTCATGGCGCGCTGGCGGGCAGCGAGCTCGGAAGCAGCGGACTGCAACTGGCAGTTGAACAGTCGAGAATCGATGTAGCGCGGAAGCAGTGCGTCAAGCACTTCTTCCGGCGATGGCTCAAACTCGTACAGTGGCAACAGCTCGTCGGTTGGAGTCTCGGATTCATCCTCGACAACCTCCAACGGCAACAGACGGATGACCGTCGGTTCCTGCGTGACCATCGACTTGAACTGGGTGTAGACGACGTGGATCTCGTCCACGCCACCCTGCTCGAAATCGGTGTCGAAGTCCTCCAGGAGGACATCGCGCAGCTCGCGTGCGGTTTCGAAACGCGGGGAATCAGTTTCCCCGGTCCACACTCGTGCGTACTCGCGTGAACGGAAATCAAAGTAAGCCTGGGCCTTGCGGCCGACCAAGTAGGTCTTGACTTCCTTGCCTTCTTCACGCAGGAGTTCCACGAGGTGCTCTGCCTGCTTCAGAACGCTGGCGGAGTAGGACCCGGCAAGTCCTCGGTCCGAAGTCATCACCAAGACCGCGGCGCGGCGTACCTGCGCCGGCTCGGTGGTCAGTGGATGCTCGACATCGGCCTGGGACGCGACGGCGGTTACTGCACGGGTAATCGCATTGGCATACGGCAGCGAGGCCGAGACACGCGTACGTGCCTTACCAATGCGGGATGCAGCGATCAGTTCCATCGCCTTGAAGATCTTGCGCATCGACTTGGTCGATCCGATCTTCTGGCGGTAGACCCGAATCTGGGCTCCCATGTGTGTCCTTTCCTTATCCCCTACCTCGGGAGGGCGGCGCCGTTACCGGCGCCGCTCCCCCTTGGCAAGGAAATTGTCAGCGCTTCTGCTTGACGATCTTTTCCTGGTCAACGGACTCGGAATCGAGAGCGTCGTGCTCTTCGTGCCCGGCGGCGACAAGCTTGTCGTCGCCTTCGCCGAAGAAGCCGGCCTTGAAGTCCGCAACAGCGGTCTTCATGGCTTCCAGAGTCTCGTTCTCCAGCTTGCCGGTCTGGCCAATCACGGTCAGTACATCGGTGCGGTGGCGCAGGTAGTCGATGAACTCGCCCTCGAAGCGGCGTACATCCTCAACCGGGACATCGTCCAGGTAGCCGTTGGTGCCGGCCCAGATCGAAACGACCTGGTCCTCAACCGGGTACGGGGTGTACTGGCCCTGCTTGAGCAATTCCATCAAGCGCGCACCACGGGTCAGCTGCTGCTTGGAAGCAGCATCCAGGTCCGAGGCGAACATTGCGAATGCCTGCATGTCGCGGTACTGGGCCAATTCCAGCTTCAAGGTACCGGAGACCCTCTTCATGGCCTTGACCTGTGCCGAACCGCCAACGCGGGATACCGAGATACCCACGTCGACAGCTGGACGCTGGTTGGCGTTGAACAGGTCCGACTGCAAGAAGATCTGGCCGTCGGTGATCGAGATGACGTTGGTCGGGATGAACGCGCCCACGTCGTTGGCCTTGGTTTCGATGATTGGCAAGCCAGTCATCGAACCTGCACCCAGCTCGTCCGACAGCTTGGCGCAACGCTCAAGCAGGCGGGAGTGCAGGTAGAAGACGTCGCCTGGGTAGGCTTCGCGTCCTGGCGGACGGCGCAGCAGCAGGGACACGGCACGGTAGGCTTCAGCCTGCTTCGACAGATCATCGAAGACGATCAGAACGTGCTTGCCGCCGTACATCCAGTGCTGGCCGATGGCCGAGCCTGCGTATGGAGCCAAGTACTTGAAGCCGGCCGGGTCGGATGCCGGGGACGCCACGATGGTGGTGTACTCCAGTGCGCCCTGCTCTTCGAGGGTCTGGCGAACGGCAGCGATGGTCGATGCCTTCTGGCCAATTGCCACGTAGACGCAGCGGACCTGCTTGGTCTGATCGCCGGATTCCCAGTTAGCACGCTGGTTCAGGATGGTGTCAACCGCGATAGCGGTCTTGCCGGTCTGGCGGTCGCCAATGATCAGCTGACGCTGGCCACGGCCGATCGGGATCATGGCGTCGATAGCCTTCAGACCGGTCTGCATTGGCTCGTGCACGCTCTTGCGCTGGGTCACGCCTGGTGCCTGCAGCTCCAGGGCGCGACGGCCCTCGGCAGCGATTGGGCCCAAGTTGTCCAGTGGCTCGCCCAACGGGTCGACCACGCGGCCCAGGTAGCCGTCGCCGACTGGAACCGAAAGGATCTCGCCGGTGCGCTCTACCTTCTGGCCAGCTTCGATGCCGGTGAAGTCACCAAGCACAACGACACCGATTTCGCGGGTATCGAGGTTCTGGGCCAGGCCCAGGGTGCCATCTTCGAACTTCAGCAACTCGTTGGCCATGACGGAAGGAAGGCCTTCCACTCTGGCGATGCCGTCGCTCGCGGCGACGACGCGTCCCACCTCGGTGCGCTCTGCCTTACCCGGTTCGTAGGAAGATGCGAACTCGTTTAGGGCATCGCGGACGTCGTTGGCATTGATGGTCAAATCGGCCATCTGCAGTCCCTGCTCTCCTAAATTGTGATCCGGTCCATTGGACCGAATCGAATGTGAATGAAGTCTGTTGTGGTCCTGGCAGCCAGGAACACCAGGCGAAGGATCACTCCCTAGCCCAATGAGTCCTAGCTGGCCAAGGCGCGGCGCAACTCGGCCACGCGTGATGCCACGGAAGCGTCGACAACTTCGTCGCCAACCTTGACTACCAGTCCACCGACCAGCGATGGGTCGGTAGTGGCGTTGAGCTTGAGCTGACGACCGTATAGCTTGTTCAGGCTGGTCTCCAGGCGCGAAAGCTGGGCTTCGGAAAGTTCTACAGAGCTGGTTACCGAGGCAATCCAGCGCTGCTGGCGCTTGGCCACGAGCTCTACGAAACGTCCAACCAAGGCTGCTGGCTTCAAACCGCGGGGGTTCGAAACTGCCTGGGAGATCAAAACCTGCGAGGTCTGCGACGCGTTAGGCACGAGCTTCAGCGCGAGAGTGCGCTTAGCCTCGACTGGGGCCTGTGCATCATCCAACGCACGCTGCAGTTCGTGATTGCCACGCACTACCTCGATGAAGGAGAACAGATCCTGCTCCAGCTTGTTCAGCCCCGAAGCGCCGTCCTGCTGCTCTGCCACTGCGGTGACCGCAGTGACAGCCAGCGATTCGAGCGCATCGCTAATGTCGCGTTCCGAGCTCCAGCGGGTAGAAGCCAGCTGTGCGACGACGTCCTCGGCGTCAGCCGAGACCTTCCCGTGCAGCAGCTGAGCCAAAAGGCCTGCCTTGTCGGCATTTCCACGGGCTGGGTCAGTCATTGCGCGGCGGAGACCGGCATTTGCATCCAGTACTTCCAGGACCGCGAACAGTTCCTTAGGCAGCTCAATAGATGCCAGTGCCAGCTTGGGTTCCAGGAACGCCAAAGCCTTTGCCAGTGACTCGCTCGATACACTTGCCATTAGTTCGATGCACCTGCGTTCTGCTGAGCTTCCAAATCGGTCAGGAACTTGTCAACCACGCGCTGGGCACGGGCATCGTCCTGCAGAGCTTCGTCAACAACCTTGCTTGCAAGCTCGGTAGCCAATGCGCCCACGTCGGTGCGGAGCGAAGCCAGAGCGGATACGCGCTCAGCTTCGATCTGGCGGTGCGACTGCTCGGTGATACGAGCTGCCTCATCGGTTGCCTTGGTCTTCAGATCCGCAAGGATCTGAGCACCTTCGCTACGAGCTTCCTCACGGATGCGGTTTGCTTCGGTGCGTGCTTCCAGAAGCTGGGCCTTGTACTGTGCCAAGGTCTCCTCTGCTTCCTTCTGCGCTGCTTCAGCCTTCTCAAGGCCACCTTCGATCGCGGTGACGCGATCTTCATAGGACTGCTCGAACTTTGGAGCAATTACCTTGATGACGATGAACAGAAGGACCGCGAAACCAACACCCGTGACGAGAATTTCCCACGGGTTCGGCAACAGCGGGTTGACCGATTCGCTCGCAGCGAGGATGAAATCAGTGCTGTTCATTCTCACTATTCCTTATCTACTAGTTTCCGCTTGTGTGTACGCCTCGCGATAGTGGCGAGGCCACTACAGTTGCGAAAAGACTAGGCGCCGATGACGAAAGCGAAGACCAGGCCCAGGATGGCCAGTGCTTCAGCAAGTGCGAAGCCAAGCATGGCGATTGGCTGCAGGATGCGCTGAGCCTCAGGCTGACGTGCAACACCGTTGATGTAGGCAGCGAAGATCAAGCCAACGCCGATAGCCGAACCGATAGCAGCCAGGCCGTAGCCGATCATATTCAGGGAGCCGTGCAACATGTGATTATGTTCCTTTCAAGATACCGAGCTTTTGCCGGTAGGTTGTGAGGTATTCCTTGAGCGACTCAAGGAAGATCTTTATGGGTTGGAAGAAAAGAAGTGTTGGCCTAGTGGGCGTCGGCTTCGATTGCACCCTGGAGGTAGATCGCGGTCAGCAGGGCGAAAACAAACGCCTGCAGGACCATGATCAGCAGTTCCAGGAAGTACATGGCGACCGAGCCAACGATGACCAGGATGCCAAGGCCGTTCATGGCCAGGGAGTCCTGGACAACGATCAGGTGACGAGCGCCGGCAGCTGCCAGCATCACGATCATGTGACCGGCCAGCATCGTTGCCATCAAACGCAGCGAGTGCGTCAGCGGGCGAACGATGAAGTTAGAAATGATTTCCAACGGAATCATCAGTGGCATGATCCAGCCCGGAACACCGGACGGGACGACGGCCAACTTGAAGTAGCGGATACCGTGGTTCTTCAGGCCTACAGCAATCCAGGTGCCGTAGATGATGATAGCCATCGCGTATGCAGAACCAGCGTGTGAGAACGATGGAAGCTGCAGGAACGGAATCGCGCCGAAGAGGTTGTTCAGCAGTACGAAGAAGAAGGTCGCGAACAGCAGAGGAATCCAAGGACGGAAGTTCTTCTCGCCGATGATGTCGCGGCCAATTCCGTTACGTACAAACGCGTAACCGGACTCAGCGATGTACTGCATCTTGCCTGGAACCAGCTTCGGGTTCTTGATGGCCACGGTGAAGAACCAAGAGATAAGCACGATCGACAAAACGATCATGAGCATCTGCTTGCCGAAACCCGTGCCGTACTCAGCCATCCACGGGAAAAGATCCGGGAGGTGGGTATCGGAAACGGATGGCGGTACGAAGCCGCCTTCTTCTGAGGCCATTGGGAGCGCAAACGCGAACAACGCGCTGTCCTCTCTGCAGTAACGGTCACGGGCAAAAGGCGGTGACTGGCGGTAACTGCCTCTCACCGTGTGAAGAAAAGATCAAACGGGGATCCCATCATGGCCCATGCCAGAAGCATCAACCCTGATGAAGGTCCATCTGCGGGTTACCCCGCGGATGCATATTGCGTATTCCGCCCGCAGTTGAGCGGACGGCCAAAAATGACCCGAAGTAAGCTTATCAAACTCACAGCACCCCACCGACACAAAGTCGCGCGGAATACTCTATTCCTCGTTGTAGATAGCCAGGCGCGCCTTCATGAAAGAGCGCACCTCGCCAACCTGCCAGGCAACAAGGGAGATAGCTGCTGCAAGAACGAATCCCTGGCGATTAACCCAATCGGGCAACCCCAGGTTCAACAACACGAAGGCGATGCCAAGAACCTTGATGACAAAGACACCCAAGAACGCGGGCATGGCCCACGAGTGGCGAATTCGCCCTGCAGCTTCGGCAATGAGAATGCCAATCGCGAAAAAGCCAATCACAATCCCGGCAGCCAGCGCGCCAGAAAGCGCGTAGCGAAGATCGGCAACCAACCATGAAATCAGGAAAAATATGGCGGTAGCGATCAGCGAATACACCAGTGACAAGCCAAGAATCGGCAACCAGATGGATTTCGGGGCTGATGAAGCACTGACGCGGGCAGAACCAGAATTCACGTCCGCAACCTTTCTTCGTCAACACCGAGGAACCATCGTGCACCCATCGATGCTGATGAAACTTGAAACTTCCACCTATTCCCTAAAGAGCAGATGAAAGAAGATCCAGATTGAATTCTACACGAGATAGAAACAGATTGCTTGTGCGTTACCCTGCTATTTGATCGGGCTAGGCTTTGCCCATGCGCTTGCGTAAGGCCTCGACCCGCTTGATCACCAGGGGACGCCACGTTGCTACCGCTGCCACTAGGAACAACAGCAAGGCCATCGGGACCACCAGAATGACCGGGATGAAGGCGATGGAAACCACTGAGACGGCAATCACGGCGGCCCACAGGTAGAGCAGAACTACCGATTGGCGCACCGAGTGGCCCTGGGCCAGCATCCGGTGGTGGATGTGCTTGGCGTCCGGGGAAAAGGGTGAGCGTTTGTTGGCTAGCCGGCGGAAGACCGAGAGTACAAGGTCCAGTACTGGTAGGAAGACGATCACCATCGGCAGCAGCATCGGCATGTAGGCCGGGATGTTGCGGAAGCGCCGGGCCTCCAGGCCCTGCACATCACCGGTCACCGCCACCGCGGCCACCGAGAGGATCATGCCGATGGCGAGAACGCCGGTCTCCCCCATGAAGATATTCGCCGGGTTGAAGTTGTGCGGCAAGAAGCCCAGGCAGGCACCGAGCAGCAAGGCGCAGAGCAAGGCCCCGATGTTCGCGTAGTCATCGGCGCTCACGTGCGTGGCCAGCACATAGGAGTACACGAAGAAGGTCGCCGCGCCAATGGCGGCCAGGCCCGCGGCCAGGCCATCCAATCCATCGGAGAAGTTGATCGCGTTCATGGTCAGCACGATCAGGAAAATGGTCACCGAAATCTGCATCCATTGCTCATCGATCTGCCACGAACCCACGGGCAGGGACTGGATGACGATTCCGTTGGTGGCGACCAGCCAGCCGATCAGGATCTGGCCGGCGAGCTTCAGCCACCACTTCAGGTCGAACATGTCATCGGCCAGGCCCATGAGCACGATGACGCCCAGGGCGTAGGCGATTCCGCGGATGGCGTCGTCATTGCCGAAAACCCCGCGGAAGAAGTGGAAGTTGCTGGCCAGCCATAGCCCTGCGGCGAAAGCGGCGATAATCGCCAGGCCGCCGAACTTCACGATCGGTTTTTCGTGCTGGTCGCGTTCGCGCACCAACTGGTTGCCGGTGAAACGGTGGCCAAGGGTGCGGATGATCGGGGTGAGCAGGAACGAAACCGTAAAGCTGAATGCTATGAGCAGTACGTATGTTCTCATGCGCCGGTTTCCGGTGCGTCCTGTCCCAAATCGAGAATGCCAGGGACGACCACGCGCAATTCCTCAATGGAAATCGCGCCCGAGCGAACCACCCGCAGGTTCTGGCCGGTGCAATCGATGATGGTCGATGGCAGGACCTCTTCCCCGGCCTCGCCGCGCGGGCCGCCGTCGAGGTAGACATCCACCGACTCCCCGAGCTGAGCGAAAGCCTGCTCGACATCCAGCGCCGCCGCGTTGCCGGTGCGGTTGGCCGAGGACACGGCCAACGGGCCGGTCTGGCCCAGGAGTTCCAGGGCGGTGTCGTCGTTGGGCACGCGCAGCGCCACGGTGCCGCGGGTCTCCCCCAGATCCCAGGTCAGCGAAGGCTGGGCCTGCAGGATCAGGGTCAGTCCGCCTGGCCAGAACGCTTCGGCCAGCTTGCGCGCGGCCTCGGGGATGTCCCTGGCCAATCCGTCCATGGTGGAACTCTGGGCGATCAGCACTGGCGGGGGCATGGTGCGGTTGCGGCCTTTGGCGGCCAGCAGCATCGCCACGCCCTGGGCGCTGAATGCATCGGCGCCGATCCCGTAGACGGTATCTGTAGGCAAGACGATGCAGCGCTTGTCCGCCAGCGCGGCCTTGGCTGCGGCGATGCCTTCAGCGTGTTCCTGCTCGTTGCTTACCGAAAATGTTGTGCTCACGGGATCATTCTTTCATGCACTGGGTGTGGTTTGGTTATTGCGGCGCGTAGCCGGATGTGGCGCGGGCGCGCCCGGTCAAATCTTCATGGCCAGCTACCTGCGTGAATCCGGCCGCGCGCAGCATGGCTGCCGCGGTTTCGTGCTGCACTTCGGCGTGTTCCATCACGTAGTAGCCGCCGGGACGCAAGAGCTTCATGGCTTGGGCGGTAATGGCTCGCGGAATGTCCAGTCCGTCCTCCCCGAGCCCGTATAACGCCATTTCCGGGTCGTGCTCGCGCACTTCCACTTCGCGCGGCACCGCGTTGGGCGGAATATACGGCGGATTGGAGATCACCAGGTCCATGGTGCCTTCCAGTTCCCCGGGGACCGCCGTGGCATCCTGGTGCAGCACGGTGACCCGGTGCGGCTCGCAGTTGGCCCGGGTGTAGCCGATGGCATCCTCCGAGAGCTCCACGGCCCAGACGCTGGCTGCTGGCACTTCGCTGGCCACGGACGCTGCAATGGCGCCGGAGCCTGAGCACAAATCAATGCACCGCGGGGTGCCGATGCCTTGGCCGGCCAGGAAATCAAGGCCGAGCTGCACCACGGTTTCGGTTTCCGGGCGCGGGGTGAATACTCCCGGTCCCACCTTCAGCTCCAGGTAGCGGAAGTACGCCACGCCAGTCAGGTGCTGCAGCGGGATGCGGGTGCGCCGGGCGGCCACCAGGGCGGTGAATTGCTCCCGGGATCCAGGGTCGAGGCCCTCGCCACGCAGTTCGCGCAGCTTCAGTTCCGAGCGGTCAATGCCCAGCACGTGGCACAGCAGCAGGTCGACGTCGACGCCGGGGCTTGGCACCCCGGCGTCGGCCAGCGCCGCAATCGCCTGGCGGCGCACGGCAGTGAGTTCTTCCAAGGCGTCGTTACTCGCCCAGCGCTGCCAAGCGCTCTTCCTCGTCCATCTGGATGCAGGATTCAACCACCGGCTGCAGGTCCCCGTCCATCACGGCGTCGAGGTTGTAGGCCTTGTAGCCGGTGCGGTGGTCGGCAATGCGGTTTTCCGGGTAGTTGTAGGTGCGGATGCGCTCGGAGCGGTCCATGGTGCGGATCTGGCTTGCACGCTGGGCCGAGTTCTCCTTGTCGATGATCTCCTGCTGGTGGGCCAGCAGGCGCGAACGCAGCACGCGCATCGCGGCTTCGCGGTTCTGGATCTGCGACTTCTCGTTCTGCATGGCCACCACGATGCCGGTGGGCAGGTGGGTAATGCGCACCGCGGAGTCGGTGGTGTTCACCGACTGGCCGCCGGGGCCCGAGGAACGGTAGACATCGATCTTCAGGTCGTTCTGGTGGATGTCGACTTCTTCGGGCTCGTCCACCTCGGGCAGGACCAGCACGCCGGCAGCCGAGGTGTGGATGCGGCCCTGGGATTCGGTGACCGGCACGCGCTGCACGCGGTGCACGCCGCCTTCGAACTTCAGCTGGGCGTAGACGCCTTCGGCCGGGTCATTCGATTTGCCCTTGATGGCAACCTGGGCGTCCTTGTAGCCGCCGAGGTCGGACTCGTTGAAGGAGATCATCTCCACCTTCCAGCCCTTGTGCTCGGCGAAACGGGTGTACATGCGCAGCAGGTCGGCTGCGAACAGCGCTGCTTCGTCGCCGCCCTCGCCGCCCTTGACTTCGAGGATCACGTCGCGGCCGTCGTTCTCGTCGCGCGGGATCAGCAGGCGGCGCAGCTTCTCCTCGAGCTCTGGCAGGGCGGCGGTGAGGGTTTCCACCTCTTCTGCGAAGTCCGGATCCTCGTCAGCCATTTCCTTGGCTGCTTCCAGGTCCTCGGTGGCGGCGTGCCACTTGTTGTAGGCCTCGACGATGCCGTTCAGCTGTGCCGAGCGGCGGCCGAGCTTGCGGGCCAGCGCCTGGTCGGCGTACACCGCTGGATCCGAGAGCTGCGCCTGGATTGCGGCATGCTCTTCTAGTAGCGACTTGACGGACTCGAACATGGTGGGTGTGCTTCCTTGTTGGCGTTTTCCGCGCAGTGCCGCCGGCTATTGCGGCTGGGGCACTGCTGGAATTCAATTCTAAACGCTGCGCCGGCCGGGGCCGGCGTGCGAGGTGTCACTACGCGCCGATGGCGTCCAGCCAGCTGCCGGTGCGGCAAGCTGGCTGGACGCCATGGCGGTGGGTGGTGCTAATCCTTGTTTGGAGTGGTCTTGTTGACCAGCATCAAGAATTCCGCGTTCGATCCGGTTTCGCGGATCTTCCCGGTGAGCACTTCCAGTGCCTGCTGCGGATCGATGCCCGAGAGCATGCGGCGCAGGCGCCACATGATGCGCACTTCTTCGGCACTCATCAGCTGCTCTTCGCGGCGGGTCGAGGAAGCGTTGACATCCACTGCCGGGAAGATGCGCTTCTCGGCCAGCTGGCGCGAAAGGCGCAGCTCCATGTTGCCGGTGCCCTTGAATTCCTCGAAGATGACCTCGTCCATCTTGGAACCGGTCTCCACCAGGGCGGTAGCCAGGATGGTCAGCGAGCCGCCATTCTCGATGTTGCGGGCTGCACCGAAGAAGCGCTTCGGCGGGTACAGCGCTGCCGAGTCGACGCCGCCGGAGAGGATGCGGCCCGAGGCCGGAGCGGCCAGGTTGTAGGCACGGCCCAGGCGGGTCATCGAGTCCAGCAGGACCACGACATCCATGCCCATTTCCACCAGGCGCTTGGCGCGCTCGATGGCCAGCTCGGCCACGGTGGTGTGGTCATCGGCCGGGCGGTCGAAGGTCGAGGCGATGACCTCGCCCTTCACGGTGCGCTGCATGTCGGTGACTTCTTCGGGACGCTCATCAACGAGCACCATCATCAGGTGCACTTCCGGGTTGTTGATGGTGATCGCGTTGGCAATGGCCTGCAGGATCAAGGTCTTGCCGGCCTTCGGAGGCGAAACGATCAGGCCGCGCTGGCCCTTGCCGATTGGCGCGACCAGGTCGATGACGCGCGGGCCGACCAGCTTCGGATCGGTTTCCAGGCGCAGGCGCTCGGTCGGGTACAGCGGGACGAGCTTGTTGAACTCGACGCGTTCGCGGTTGTCCTCTGGCTTCTTGCCGTTGACCGAAGTCAGCTGCACCAGGGCGTTGAACTTCTGGCGCGGGTTCGGGGTCTCGCCCTCGCGTGGCTGGCGGATCGCGCCAACGATGGCGTCGCCCTTGCGCAGGTTGTACTTCTTGACCTGGCCCAGGGTGACGTAGACGTCGTTCGGGCCGGGCAGGTAGCCGGAGGTGCGCACGAAGGCGTAGTTCTCCAGCACGTCCAGGATGCCGGCGATCGGCAATACGACGTCGTCCTCGCTCAGCTGCGGCTCGTCGTCATCACGGCGGTTGCGGCGGTTGCGGTTGTTGCGATCGTTACGGTCGTTGTTGCGATCGTTGCGATCATTGTTGCGCTCGCGGCGGTTGCTGCGGTCATTGCGATCGTTGCGGTCGTTGTTGCGCTCGCGGCGTTCGCGGCGGTCATTGCGGTCGCCACGCTCGGAACGATCCTCGGTGTTCTCCGAGTCGTTCGAGTCGTTGTTGCGATCGTTGCGATCGTTATTGCGCTCATTGCGGTCGTTGTTGCGCTCGTTGCGGCGGTTGTTGCGCTCGCGGCGCTCTTCGCGGCGGTCGGTGCGCTCTTCAGCGTTCTCCGACTCGGCAACTTCGGTGCGCTCAGTGCGCTCGGTGCGCTCGGTGCGCTCGGTGTTGCGATCGCGGCGGTTGCCACGCTCACGGCGGTTGCCGCGCTCGCGGCGCTCTTCGCGTGCTTCGCCGTAGCTCTCGGCGTTCTCCGCCGGTGCCTCGGCCTGCTCGGCTGCCTGCTCTGCTGGCTGGTCAACCGGCTTGTTGTTCCGAGAGTTGCGGCGCTGGCGTGGAGCCTTGGACTCCTCGGCTGCTGCCTGGTTCTCGGCTGGAGCCTCAGTAGCGGCTTCGTTGGCTTCGGCAGGAGCCGCAACCTTGCCCGAGTCGGTCACGCGGCGCGAGGTGCGGCGTGCGCGAGCTGGCTTCTCAGCCGGAGCTTCAGCAGCCGCGCCGGCCTCTGGTGCGTTCTCGGTCTCGGCCTGCGCCTGGGCCGCGGCCTTTGGCGCACGACGCGCACGGGTCTTGGTTTCCTTGGCCTGCTCGGCTGGAGCTTCAGCCTTCGCTGCCGGAGCTTCGGTCTTGGCAGACTTCGCTTCCTGTGCGGCCTTGGCGTCCTTGGCGGCAACGGAGCCACCGCGCTGGTGGTCGCCGATGGCCTTGACCAGATCAGCCTTGCGCATCCGCGAACCGCCGGTGATACCCAGCTGCGAAGCCAACTGCTGGAGCTGGGTCATTTTCAAAGAGGCCAGTCCGGCGCTCTTGTTTTCGGAAGTCTTGGTGTCCACGCCTTCGTTGAGGCTCGTGGTTTCGGTCACGAAAGTTCCTTCTGACTCGTAGGATGGGCCGCTTCAAGGCAGGCCCACTATGCCGTAAATGATGTTCAGCAGCCGAAGATTTCGTGGCTACTTCACTTTCTCCCCGCAAGATGGCCCAGAATTCGGGGCAAAACTGCAGTGGATTAGAGAGACTGACATCTCCTAGGCACGAAGACGTACCTGAATGCGGGATATCAAAGTTGCTGCGAACTGCAGGAAGATCCGGGACGGCTGGACGGATGAAATGGGGTTCGAGAACCGAATTTATCCGCATCAACACTGGCCACAAAGGATTCGGACCGGGCTACTGCCCAGCTATCCGGCCTGCCATGGTGTTACAGCACTTCTACTGTAACACCGTTGGCGGCCAGCTTGGGAACTTCAGCACGCCAAGTCACTGGAGATCCTGCAGAGAATTCATCGATGGCCGCTTGCACGGCAGCGACCTGTTCATCGCTGGCCACCAGGGTCAACACGGTCGGTCCGGCACCGGAAACCACTGCGGCCAGGCCTGCACCGCGCAGCTTGGCAATCAGCGCCGCGCTTTCGGGCATGGCCGCGGCGCGATAGTCCTGGTGCAGGTAGTCCTTGGTGCCGCCCAGCAGCTGGCGCGGATCGTTGCTCAGCGCATGGATCAGCAGCGCGGCGCTCGCGCTGTTCGCCGCGGCTACCGCGTGGTCGACCTGTGCAGGCAGCGCGCCGCGCGCGACCTCGGTGGACAAGCCGTTGGACGGGATCGCCAGCACTGCGCGCAGGTCCGGGTGCAGGGGCACCTGCACCGAGCTGAAGCTGCCGGCGGCATCGGTGGCAGAGATGCTCAGCCCGCCAAAGACCGCCGGAGCCACATTGTCCGGGTGCCCTTCCCACGCTGCAGCCGACTGGAAGATCCGCTCGGTCCCGCCACGAGCTGGGGCTGGAAGCAGCGCATCGGCGGCGGCGTAGGCCGCGACAATCGCCGCGGCCGAGGATCCCATGCCGCGCGCGTGCGGGATGTTGTTATGCGCCACCAGCTGGACGCCTACCGGTTCAAAACCGGCGTCTTTCCAGTAGCGGTGCATTTCCTTGATGATCAGATGCGACTCATCGCGTGGCAGCTCCTGCGCCCCATCGCCGAAAATCTCGACACTGCTGGACTGCACGGTGCGCACTTCGAGGCGGTCGCGGTATTCCAGGGCCAGGCCCAGCGAGTCGAAGCCAGGACCGAGGTTGGCTGAGGTGGCCGGCGGGGAAACGATCAACTTCTGGCCCAGGGCGATCTGCTGCGTCATGGTTCCTTCAAGAATTCGGTGCGATAGGTATCAGGTGCGCAACGGCCCGCCGCGATTGGCTCCCCCGGTCCGGGAGAGCCAATGACGCGGCGGGCCGTCGTGCTGCCGGCGGCTGGCCGGCGAAAAGCTGCTAGGCCAGGCCCAGCGCGCCGGCGACCTCGACCACGTCGAAGGCCACCTTCTTCGGCGCAACTTCCGAGCCGTCGGCCTGCTTCAGGGCCCAGTCCGGGTCCTTCAGGCCGTGGCCGGTCACGGTGATCACGATCTTCTTGCCGGTCGGCGCAGTGCCGGCGGCGTGGTGCTTGAGCAGGCCGGCGACGCCGGCTGCCGAAGCTGGCTCCACGAAGACGCCTTCGCGGCTGGAGAGCCAGCGGTGGGCTTCGAGGATCTGCTCGTCGGTGACCGAGTCGATCTGCCCGCCGGACTCGTCGCGGGCGGCTTCGGCCTGTTCCCAGGATGCCGGATTGCCGATGCGGATGGCGGTGGCGATGGTATCCGGTTCGGTGATCGGGTGGCCGGCCACGATCGGGGCGGCCCCGGCGGCCTGGAAGCCCCACATGACCGGGTTCTTGGTGGACACCGGCTGCAGTTCCTTGCCGGCTTCGTTGGTCCACTTGGAGGAATACTCCTTGTAGCCCTTCCAGTACGCGGTGATGTTGCCCGCGTTGCCTACCGGCAGCAGGTGGTAATCCGGGGCGTCGCCCAGGAAGTCGACGACCTCGAAGGCGCCGGTCTTCTGGCCCTGGATGCGGGCCGGGTTCACCGAATTCACCAGGAACACCGGGTAGTTCTCGCTGAGCTTGCGCGCCACTTCCAGGCAGTTATCGAAGTTGCCGTCGATCTGGATGATGTCCGCACCGTGGGCGATCGCCTGGGACATCTTGCCCATGGAGATCTTGCCATCGGGCACCAGCACCGCGCACTTCAGCCCGGCCTGGGTAGCGTAGGCGGCGGCCGAAGCGGAGGTGTTGCCGGTGGAGGCGCACACCACGGCCTTGGCGCCGGCAGCCACCGCGGCGGTCATCGCCATGGTCATGCCGCGGTCCTTGAAGGAACCGGTCGGGTTCATGCCCTCGACCTTCAGGTACACCTCGTTGCCGGTCTGCGCCGACAGCGCCGGGGCGTAGACCAGCGGGGTGCCGCCCTCGCCCAGGGTGATGACCTTGGTGTTTTCGTCTACTGGCAGGCGATCGGCATATTCGCGGATCACTCCGCGCCACTGGTGAGCCACGTTAGTTTCCTTCAACTCGCATAACGGATAGAACAGAGTGCACCGCGTCCAGCGCGGTCAGCGCCTCGACGGTGCTGGCCAGGGCCGCTTCGGTGCCCTGGTGGGTCAGGATGCGCAGCTGCGCGCCGGCTTCGGCATCCACCTGCTGGCTCATCGACTCGATGGAGACCCCGTGCTCGCCGAAGACGGTGGCGATGGCGGCCAGCACGCCGGACTGGTCCTTGACCGACAGGCCAATCCAGTAGCGGGTGTCGATGGCCTCGAAGTCCAGCATCCGTGGCGCCTGGTTAACCGAGCCGTTGGGCAGCGGGGCTCCGGCAGCGATCTGGCGGGCCACGGCAACGACGTCGCCCATGACCGCCGACGCGGTCGGGTTGCCACCGGCTCCAGCCCCGTAGAACATCAGGTCGCCGGCGTTCTGCGCTTCGACGAACACGGCGTTGAACGCGCCATGCACGGTAGCCAGCGGGTGGCTGCGGCGCACCAGCGCCGGGTAGACGCGCACCGAAATCCCGGCTTCGGCCTGCTCGGCGATGGCCAGCAGCTTGATCACGTAGCCGGCGGCGGCCGCGGCCGCGACATCGGCGGCGCTGACTTCGGTGATGCCCTGGGTCCAGACCTGGTCCGAGGACACGGTGGTGTGGAAGGCCAGCGAAGCCAGGATCGCGGCCTTCGCGGCGGCATCGTGCCCGCCCACGTCGGCGGTTGGATCGGCTTCCGCATAGCCCAGCGCCTGGGCTTCGGCCAGCACGTCGTCGAACGCGGCACCGGTGGTGTCCATTGCGTCGAGGATGAAGTTGGTGGTGCCATTGACGATGCCCATCACCTTGGTGATGTGGTCTCCGGCCAGCGAGTCAGCAATCGGGCGCAGGATCGGGATGGCCCCGGCCACCGCGGCCTCGTAGCGCAGCTGGGCGCCGTTGCCGGCAGCGATCGCGTTCAGCTCGGCGCCCTTGAGCGCAATCAGCGCCTTGTTGCCGGTGATGACGCTGGCACCCTTGGCAAGGGCGGCGGCGATGTATTCGCCGGCCGGCTCCATGCCGCCGAGCAGTTCGATGACCACATCGGCCTGGGCGATCAGCCCGTGGGCGTCGGTGGTGAAAAGCTCCTGGGGCAGCACTGCATCGCGCTTGGCATCCGGGTTGCGCACGGCAATGCCGATCAGCTGCAGGCCGGCGCCCGAGCGGGCCGCCAGTTCGTTTGCATCTTCCAGCAGGATCCGGGCCACCTGGGCTCCGACCGTGCCGCAACCCAGCAGGGCTACCTTCAGGTTCTTTTCGCCGCTCAATTAAACTCCCATGTCACGGGCCAACAAGTCTGTTTCCGTTTCCCTGCGCACGATCAGACGGGCTTGGCCATCGCGTACCGCTACCACCGCGGGGCGGGTGAGGTAGTTGTAGTTGCTCGACAGCGCCCAGCAGTAGGCGCCGGTGGCCGGAACGGCGATCAAATCGCCGGCCGCCACGTCATCGGGCAGGTAAACGTCCTTCACGACTATGTCACCTGACTCGCAATGTTTCCCAACTACACGAGAAATAATTGCGTCGTTTTGCGTCATACGGCTAGCCAGCACGGCGGTATATTGCGCGTCGTAGAGCACCGGGCGCGGGTTGTCGCTCATCCCGCCGTCCACCGAAAGGTAGCGGCGCGGGTGCAGCGCCCCTGAGCCGTCTTCCACCTGGACGTCCTTGCGCACACCGGCCTCGTAGAGGGTGAAGGTGCTCGGGCCGGCGATGGCGCGGCCCGGCTCGATGGAAATGCGCGGGCATTCCAGCTCGAGTTCGGCGCAGGTCGCCGAGACCACTTCGGCCATCTGCCCGGCCAGCTTGGCCGGGGTGGAGGGGTGGTCCTCGGAGGTGTAGGCAATGCCGTAGCCGCCGCCCAGATCCAGCTCGGGCAGGGACACACCATGGATCGAGCGGATCTTGGCCAGCAGGCCGAGCATGGTGCGGGCGACCATTGCGAAGCCTTCGGCCTCGAAGATCTGCGAACCGATGTGGGCGTGCAGGCCCAGCAGGTTGATGTTCTGCGCCTCGATCGCCTGGGCGACCGCACGCAGCGCAGGAGAAGTGCCGGAGGCATCGTCCAGGATGGACAGCCCGAACTTCTGGTCCTCGTGCGCGGTGGCAATGGCCTCATGGGTGGAGGCGTGCACGCCGGGGGTAATGCGCAGCATGACCTGCGCGCTCTGGCCCATGGCGTCAGCGATCGAAATCACCCGGTCCAGCTCGTCCAGCGAGTCGATGACCAGGCGCCCGACGCCCATTTCGATGGCGCGGGTGATCTCAGCAGCCGACTTGTTGTTCCCGTGCAGCGAGAGGTTGGCAGCGGGCACCTTGGCGGCGTTGGCCACGGCCAGTTCGCCCCCCGAGCAGGTATCCAGGCGCAGGCCTTCGTCGGTCACCCAGCGGGCCACCTCGGTGCACAAGAATGCCTTGCCGGCGTAGTAGACGTCGACTCCCCCGCACAGCTGCCTGAACGCGTCGTCGAAGGCGGTCTTGAAACCCCGGGCGCGGGCGCGGAAGTCGTTCTCGTCGAGCACGAACAGCGGGGTGCCGAACTCGGCGGCCAGCTGGGAGACGGGAAGGCCCTGGATGGACAGTTCGCCGCCAGCCTCGCGGGAAACCCCCGAAGCCCACTCGATCTGTCGAAGTGCGTTGATGTTTTCCGGGAATTGCAGCCATTGCGGGGCTAGCGGCGATACGGCCATAAGGTCTTACATCCTCTCTGGGGCGGAAACGCCCAGCAGTTCCAATCCATTTGCCAAAACGGTGGTGGCGGCGTCGTTCAGCCACAGCCGGGTGCCGTGCACCGGCGCGACCGCTTCGCCTTCGCCCACCGGGGTGATGCGGGTTGCGGCGTACCACGAGTGGTAGGCGCCGGCGACCTGCTCCAGGTAACGGGCAATGCGGTGCGGTTCGCGGAATTCCGCGGCACCGGCAACCACCGACGGGAACTGGCCGAGCACGGCCAGCAGCTCGTTTTCGGTCGGGTCGGTCAGCAGCGCGGCATCGAAGCCGTCACGGGTCACGCCCTTGGCGGCGGCATTGCGGGCCGCGGCGCACGAACGGGCATGGGCGTACTGGACGTAGAACACCGGGTTGTCATTGGTGTTCTTCTTCAGCTGCTCGGGGTCCAGCGCGATCGGCGAATCAGCCGGGAATCGGGCCAGCGAGTAGCGCAGCGCGTCGGCGCCGATCCAGTTGATCAAATCGCGCAGCTCGATGATGTTGCCCGCGCGCTTGGACAGCTTGGCTCCGTTGACAGAGATCAGCTGGCCGATCAGCACCTCGATGTTCTTGTCCTTGTCATCTCCCGCGCAGGCGGCGATCGCCTTCAGGCGGTTGACGTAGCCGTGGTGGTCGGCGCCCAGCAGGTAGATCTTCTCTTCGAAGCCTCGGTCCTTCTTGGACAGGTAGTAGGCGGCATCCGCGGCGAAGTAGGTCGGCTCGCCGTTGGCGCGGATCAGCACGCGGTCCTTGTCATCGCCGAAGTCGGTGGTGCGCAGCCAAACCGCGCCCTCCAGATCGAAGATGTGGCCCTGCTCGCGCAGGCGGGCCACGGCGTCAGCCACCGCACCGCCCTCATGCAAGGTGGTTTCGGAGAAGAACACGTCGAAGCTGACGCCGAAGTCGGCCAGGGTGGACTTGATGTCTTCGAGCTGCGCCTTGTAGGCGGCGTCGCGCAGGGCAGGAATGGCTTCTGCTTCGTCCAGCTCGCGCAGCTGCGGGGCTTCGGCCAGGACGGCGTCGCCCAGTTCCTTGATGTATTCACCCGGGTAGCCGCCCTCTGGCACTGGCAGGCCGTGGATGCGGTTGTACACCGAACGGGCGAAGACGTTCATCTGGTTGCCGGCATCGTTAATGTAGTACTCGCTGGTCACCGAAGCGCCCGAAGCGCGCAGCACGCGGGAGATGGCATCTCCCAGCGCGGCCCAGCGGGTGTGGCCGATGTGCAGCGGGCCGGTGGGGTTCGCGGAAACGAATTCCATGTTGACCACGTGGCCGGCCAGGGCCTCGTTGCTGCCGTAGGCGGAACCAGCCTCGACGATGGTGCGGGCCAGCTCGCCGGCAGCGCCGGCTTCGAGGGTGATGTTCAGGAAGCCGGGACCTGCGATGTCCACGGCGCCGACTCCTGGGACCGAAGCAAGTCGGGTGGCCAGGATCTGGGCGAAGTCGCGCGGGGCCATGCCGGCCTTCTTGCCCAGCTGCAGCGCGATGTTGGTCGCCCAGTCGCCGTGTTCACGGCTTTTCGGGCGGTCCACGCGTACGGTCTCTGGCACCTCGACGGAGATTTCGCCGGCGGCTACGGCTTCGGTGAGGCATGCGGATATTGCTGCGGAGAGTTCTTCAGGAGTCACCGTTCAAGAATACCGGCAATTGCCGTGCTTCTTCAGCATTCATGACTTGCATCGCCTGTGAGACTGGCCCAACCCGGTGACTTTTGCAACACATGCGTGCCAAGGTGCTGGAATTGCGCAGATCAAGTGACGACCTGATAGTATTTTTCCTGTTGCCCAGCAACACGCCTCTGTAGCTCAGTGGATAGAGCGTCTGCCTCCGGAGCAGAAGGCCGAAGGTTCGATTCCTTTCAGGGGCACCACCTAAATTGCAGGTCCTGGTTACCAGGGCCTGCTTTTTTTCGCTCTTCTTCTCACGCCGCAGCTCGCGCGAGGCCGCGAACAATCTCCTGTCAGCATTTTCTGGCAGCTTCCCCGTCGCCACAACCTTTAGCTTCGGCTAGGCCCTAAACTCGGATAAACCAACTAGCGCATAAGGGCACCATGAAAAAAACCATTCTCATTACCGGAGCCAGCGACGGGATCGGGGCCGCATCGGCCCGAGAACTGTCACGACAGGGGCACCAGATTGTCGTTGTCGGTCGGTCGCAAACCAAAACCCAGGCCATCGCCCATGAGCTAGGCGCCAGCTATTTCGTGGCAGACTTCAGCCAGCTCGCACAGGTACGCGGCCTGGCCACGCAGTTGCTCCAGAAGTATCCCCGAATTGATGTGCTGGCTAATAATGCCGGCGGGATCAAGGCAGAGCGCGAACTGACCGTGGATGGATTCGAAAAGACTTTCCAAGTCAATCACCTCGCGCCCTTCCTGCTCACGAATCTGTTGTTGCAACGACTAATCGATTCGGGTGCCACGGTCATTCAGACCGCCAGCATGGCTGCGCGTCTCATGGCCAAATTCGACATTGCGGACCTACAGGGCGAAAACAGCTACTCACCGAGGGCCGCCTACGGCAATGCAAAGTTGGCGAACATTCTGTTCACCTCGGAATTACAGCGGCGCTTTGGCGGTTCCGGGATTAACGCCGTGGCGTTCCACCCCGGGATCGTTGGCACCAGTTTCGCCTCGGACTCCAAGGGGTTATTGAAGTTCCTTTACCACGGTCCGCTTAGGCGCTTCTTCACGGTCGACTCGAGCAAGGGTGCCGACCAGCTCGTCTGGCTTGCGGAGGCGAAGCCTGGCGTGCAATTCGAACCGGGCGCCTACTACGAGTCGGGAAAGATCGCATCGAAGGTCAACCCGCTGATCCATGATGAGGTACTAGCGAAGCAACTCTGGGACCGCTCGGCGACCTTGCTTCAAATCCAGAACTGCACATAGGGGATCTCGGAGTCGACCCGACCGGCCTATTCGGGAACTACTGCCGGCATGGACCGGGCTCGTCACCAATCCGAGATGGCGATACCCGCATCAAATTGCCCGCGGCCGCTAACTGCCCACCGCTTGATGGAAAGAGCGATACTCCATCCACTCGACACTGAATTCGCATCGCTGCCATTCAAGAGTTCCTCGGCAAACTACCCGAGCGAAAACGCGGGAAATCGAAGTACTCTCATGAACTCTTGATTTTATCCCGCTAAAAGATAATCTTGACACATGACGAAACGCCTCTTTGGAATCATTTCACTTGCTTCTGTGATTGCTTTGGCACTGTCTTCATGCAGCCCTTCGACTTCCCCTGAGACAGCGCTTGGAGAGATTCCTTCGTCAGATACGTCGGCCAGCACCTCGGAATCGCCAGATCCCCTAAAGAAGCATGCCGAATTCCTCGCCCAGAGCGAAGACTCCTTCCAGATTCTCAATGAAACTCATTCCGTGGGCTCGACCACTCTGCGCCTCGGGGATCTTCCCGGAGGATTTGATTCAGTTGGCTTCATAATTTCATGTGATGCAACGTCCCCTTGGGAGATTATCCTGCTAGGTGGATCAAAAACCGGTGCGAGTGGTTGCGATTCGAATTCAGAAATATATACGAGCCTTTCTACCCCGGCACATCAAATCAACACCAATGAGGTACAGCTCGAATTCAAAGAGCCGGTGGGAGTCTGGGTCACTGTTTATGCCACGAATGAAGAATAGACAGGCGTTTCCGATTCTTCATTTGGACACTAGGCGAAAAGCCTAAAGACATCGCGCGGCAGCTGACTGTCCGCGCTAATGATTCGGCGAAAGCCTAACCGGCATTGCCGAGAGGGAACCAAAGCTCCACTTAGAGCAATAGCCGGGGAAATTTCGCTTTGTATCGCGCTTACGAGATACCCGGATGCCAAGAATCCTGAATCACTAGAATTGCAAAGCTTAGGGATCAACCGTGGATGACTGGGATGCCGGATGCTCGGGCGCAGCAGGATACAGTTCCTCCGGTAGCCCTATAGTGAATCCTTCCTCACGGATACTATGGCCACCGACCCACAGTGAGTGCCGAGCATACTGGCTACCATCAGTCAGGTGAATGGATACTGCGCTTCCAAACTGCTCTCCAACCACGACCGACACATTTTCAGGTGTAATGCCGTGGTTCTCTAGAATCTGCCGAGTCTGGCTGACCATCTGGTCATCCAGGTTTCCTCCTGGAAATGGCGAAGTAACCCGGCAAACTCCAGTGCGATCGCCAGCATACGCAGCAACTACCAATTCCGTGCCCGCCTGCTCTAACGAGCTGACGGGTTTGCGGCCGTCGCAGGTTTCATCGGAGTATTTCCCAGTCAAAGAGCAACCCGACAGCAATCCAGTGATGAGAGCCAGACCGACGACTCCTGTCGCTGCAGCTATGTACGCGCTACGGGTTCTCAATAGTCCACCATTCGTTTCGCAGAAGGTGTTAATCCTAGGCAGGTTTATAGCAATGCATCTTTAACTGCATGAATATTTCTCAAATTCATATTGAGTATCGAAGATCAGCTGCATGAGTAAACCCATTAATGCCACCTACGATGCCAGAGCTGCGGCCGCGCATGTCGCGCTCTCTCATGAGCTAGCAGTTGAAACGGCAGAAATCGAGTCTTCTAGCATGCCGTACCTCGTGAACTAGGATCTTGACAGCGCAGGCAGGCCGACAGGTGTAGAACTGATCCATCCTGCTGGTCACTGCCCCAGCCATGTCCAGTCTGCTGATCGCCAGCAATGCATGTGCCGAGGCGCTCTATCGCCGTTGCGGGTACCAATGGACAGGACAGCAAGTCATCGACCGGAGCTCAGGACGCGTCGAGCACCGCCTTCGCAAACCGCTGCCTTAAACCCGACAGGCCCCGCACCCATCGGGTGCGGAGCCTGCGCAGATGCTGGCCAGCGGCTACTGCAGCATGGTCTTGTCATCGAGCTGTGCGCCCTTGATCTTGCTGAATTCCTCCAGCAGGCCCTTGACGGTCATCTTGGACTTCTCTTCCTGGTCCAGGTCCAGGATGATCTGCCCATCGTGCATCATGATCAGCCGGGTGCCCAGCTGCAAGGCCTGTTCCATATTGTGCGTCACCATCAACGTGGTCAGCTGGTGGCGTTCGACAATTTCCTTGGTCAGGCGCGAGACCAGCGCGGCACGCTGCGGATCCAGGGCCGCGGTGTGCTCATCGAGCAGCAGGATCTTGGGCTTGGAGAAGGTGGCCATCAGCAAGCTCAGCGCCTGGCGCTGGCCGCCCGAGAGCAGGCCCACCTTGGTCTTCAAGCGGCCTTCCAAACCGAGTTCCAGGCTCTTGAGTTCCTCGACGAACAGCTCGCGCCGCTTGGAGCCTACGCCCAGGCCCAGGCCGCGGAAACGGCCGCGGGCGTAGGCCAGCGCCATGTTCTCCTCGATGGACATGGTCGGCGCAGTGCCGGCCATCGGGTCCTGGAATACCCGGCCGATGTACTTGGCGCGGGTGTAGTCGGCCATCCTGGTGACGTTCTTCCCCGCGATGGACACCGAACCGGCATCGGGCTGCAGCTTGCCTGCAACCATATTCAGCACGGTGGACTTGCCGGCGCCGTTGGAGCCGATGACGGTGACGAATTCACCGTCGGACAGGTTCAGGTTGATGTTGCGCAGCGCCTTGCGCTCGTTGACAGTTCCCGGGAAGAACGTGCGCGACAGGTTCTTGATTTCAAGCATTGGTGCGAACCTCTTCCTTGGTTTCAACTTCTGCTGGGGTGCGCTTGAAGTTCTTGATGATCTTCTGGAAGCCCTTCCACTTCGGCAGCAGCAGGGCGACGACGACGAGGACCGCGGAGATCAGCTTCATGTCGTTGACCTCCAGGCCTGCCGACAGGGCCATCTGGATCACCAGGCGGTAGATCACTGCGCCGAAGACCACCGCGATGGCGGCCAGCCAGATGTAGCGCTGGGTGAAGATCGCCTGGCCGACGATGACCGAGGCCAGGCCGATCAGGATCAGGCCGATGCCCATGCCGATATCGGCGAAGCCCTGGTACTGGGCGATGACCGCTCCGGACAGCGCCACCAGGCCGTTGGACAGCGCCAGGCCCAGGATCTTCTGGTTGTCGGTGCTCACGCCGAAGGAACGGATCATTTCCTGGTTGTCGCCGGTGGCCCGCATGGCCATGCCCAGCTCGGTGTGCAGGAACCAGACGATCGCTGCCACGAAGACCAGGCAGACGGCAAAGAGGATGGCCACCGACGCCCAGGAGCCGAGCAGGCCCGAGACGCGCATCGGGCTGATCAGGGTCTCCTCCCCCAGCAAGGGGGTGTTGGCCTTGCCCATGATGCGCAGGTTGATCGAGTACAGCGCGATCATGGTCAGGATGCCGGCGAGCAGGCCGTCGATCTTGCCCTTGGTATGCAGCAGGCCGGTAATGACACCGGCAACCATGCCGGCGAAGAAGGCCAGCACGGTGGCCAGCCAGGGATTCATCCCGTTCACGATGCCCACCGAGGCGACGGCGGCACCGGTGGTGAAGCTGCCGTCGACAGTCAGGTCGGGAAAGTCCAGGATACGGAAGGTCAGGTACACCCCGAGCGCCATGATGGCGTAAATCAGGCCGAGTTCAACCGCTGTGATCATGTGTGGATCCTTGAGTTGTAAGTTTTGCAGGTAATCACGACGAAAGGCGAGGCACCAGGTTATGCGCCTCGCCTTGCGTCGGTAAGTTGTTGCCGGGGCTTAGTAGACCTCTACGGCTTCGGACTTCATCTCGTCGGTGAATTCGATGCCTGCCTTCTTGGCGGCATCTTCATTCAGGTAGAGATCGACCTCGGAGATGGTCTCCACCGGCAGGGTTGCCGGCTCGGCCTCGCCCTTGAGCAGCTTCACGGCCATGGCAGCGGTCTGCGCGCCCAGCTTCTCGTAGTTGATGCCGTAGGTTGCGGTAGCGCCGCGCTTGACGGACTCGCCGTCAGCCGAAATGACCGGCACGCCGTTCTTCTCGGCAACCTGCAGCAGGCCTTCCAGGGCGGAAACGACAGCGTTGTCAGTCGGAACGTAGTACGCGTCGACATCCAGCGAGCTGGCGGCCTGCTGGACTTCGCTGGACGCCGAGACTGCGGCTTCTTCAATGGTCAGACCCAGGCCCTTGGCTGCTTCCTTGGCCATCTTCACCTGGACTGCGGAGTTGGCTTCACCCGAGGAGTAGACAATGCCGACCTTCTTGGCATCGGGCACCAGGTCCTTGAGCAACTGCAGCTGCTCGTCGACCGGGTTCATGTCCGACGTGCCGGTGACATTCGCGCCCGGAGCTTCATTGGAGGCGACCAGCTTGGCATCAACCGGGTCGGTCACAGCGGAGAAGAGCACCGGAACCTTGGTAATCGCCTGCGCCGCAGCCTGGGCCGATGGGGTAGCAATTGCCAGCACCAGGTCGATATCCGAATCAGCGGCGAGCTTGCCGGCAATCGAGGTGTTGGTAGCCTGATCGGTTTCGGCGTTGTTCTCGTCGTAGCTGATCTTCTCGCCGGTGTAGCCGGCTTCTTCCATGCCTGCCTTGAAGCCGGTGACCACTGCGTCCAGCGAAGGGTGCGAGACGAACTGGGAGATGCCGATCTTGACGGCCTCGTCGCCGCCCTCCGCGGTGCCCTGCTCGCCACTGCCGCCGCAGGCGGTCAGGGCCAGTGCGCCAGCTGCTGCGATGGCAGCGAATTTCATGGCGGTGAAGCTCTTCATTGAAGTTCCTTTCAAAGTTCCCTTGCGAGTGATTCCCACCGATAGCGCGGAAGCCTGGTTATGAAGCGCAACTGGTGCGCAGCATGCGGGAACCGTCCAGGCATCACATCGATGATTACCCCCGATCTTACATGTGAACGACCTCACCTTGCCTACAATCAAGGTCGATTCCTAGACGTTTGCATCTTGATACGGATTCTTGTGGACACAAATGCTCCGCCGGGAAGCAGAATCTGGAAGTTTTGTATTTACCGGCCCGAACTTGTCGACAATTGCTTGGACAATCTGAAAATTTGACTCATGGAGCAATGCGTCCGGGAGCACATTTCCTGCCCCGAATCGGGCTTCGGCCCGGCGGCCACCACGAAAATGCGTGGCGCGAATAGAATGGGAACATCATGGCGCTCAGCATTACGTATCCCGAAGCCCTTCCCGTTTCAGCCCGCCGCGAGGACATCCTCGCCGCGGTCCGCGAAAACCAGGTCGTGGTAATCGCCGGCGAAACCGGTTCGGGCAAGACCACCCAGCTTCCCAAGATGCTCATCGAGCTCGGCCTGGCCGAGAAGGGCATGATCGGGCACACCCAGCCGCGCCGCCTGGCCGCGCGCACCGTGGCCGAGCGCATCGCCGAGGAAATGGGCACCGAAATCGGCGAGGAAGTCGGCTTCCACGTGCGCTTCACCGGCGAGGTTTCGCGCAAGACCAAGCTGAAGGTGATGACCGACGGCATCCTGCTAGCCGAGATCAAGCGCGACAAGCTGCTCAAGAAATACTCGGCGATCATCATCGACGAGGCCCACGAGCGCAGCCTGAACATCGATTTCCTGCTGGGCTACCTCAAGCAGATCATGCCCAAGCGCCCCGAGCTGAAGATCATCATCACCTCCGCCACCATCGACCCGCAGCGCTTCGCCGAGCACTTCGGCAAGCCGCTGCCCGGCGGCGGCGTCGAGCCTGCCCCGATCCTGGAGGTTTCCGGGCGCACCTTCCCCGTCGAATTGCGCTACCGCCCGCTGCAGGCCGAGCTCGATGTCGACGCGGACGAGGCCGCGGAGAACACGCTGGAGGAAGAACGCGACCCACTGGATGCGGTCACCGACGCGGTCAAGGAACTGAGCGGCGAAGCGCCCGGGGACATCCTGATCTTCTTCTCCGGCGAGCGCGAAATCCGCGACGCGGCCGAAGCCTTGCGCGCCATGGTCACCGCCAATAAGCGCCTGCCGCGCTATGAGGTGCTCCCGCTGTTCGCCCGGCTGTCGCTGGCCGAGCAGCACCGGGTCTTCCACCCCGGTGGCGCCCCGCGCATCATCCTGGCCACCAACGTCGCCGAGACCTCGCTGACGGTGCCGGGCATCAAGTACGTGATCGATACCGGCACCGCCCGCATTTCGCGCTACTCGCACCGCACCAAGGTGCAGCGCCTGCCCATCGAGCGCGTCTCCCAGGCCAGCGCCAACCAGCGTTCGGGACGTTGCGGCCGCGTGTCGGAGGGCATCGCCATCCGCTTGTACTCGGAGCCCGACTACGAGGCGCGTCCCGAATTCACCGACCCGGAAATCCTGCGCACCAACCTGGCCAGCGTGATCCTGCAGATGATCTCCATGGGCGTGGTCGCTTCGGCCGCCGAGGTTGCCAGCTTCCCGTTCGTCCAGCCGCCCGAAGCCAAGGCCATCACCGATGGCGTGAGCCTGCTGCGCGAGCTCGGTGCGCTGGAGCAGGACAAGGCCGCGAAGCTGACCGAAACCGGCAGGGCGCTGGCGGTGCTGCCGCTGGATGTGCGCCTGGGCCGGATGATCGTCGAGTCCGCACAGCGCGGGGTCGCCAAGGAAGTGATGGTGCTGGCTGCCGGGCTGAGCATCCAGGACCCGCGCGAGCGTCCCAGCGAGGAGACCGGGCAGCGTGATCGTGCGGTGGAGCTGCATAAGCGCTTCGCCGATGACAAGTCCGACTTCATTGCATTGCTGAATTTGTGGGCCTACCTGCAGGAGCAGCAGAAGGACCTGTCCTCCTCCGCTTTCCGCCGGCTGTGCAAGAACGAGTTCATCAACTACCTGCGCGTGCGCGAGTGGCAGGACCTGTTCACCCAGCTGCGCCAGCTGGCCAAGCCGCTGGGCATCACCATGGCGGCCGCCCCGATCGACCCGGCGGCCAATGAGGACCAGGTGCACAAGTCGCTGCTGTCGGGCCTGCTGGGGCACATCGGGCTCTACGATGAGCGCAAGCGCGACTACCTGGGCGCGCGCGGCACCCGTTTTGCGATCTTCCCCGGCTCGGGCCTGTTCAAGAAGTCCCCGACCTGGGTGATGTCCGCCGAGCTGGTGGAAACCTCGCGGCTGTGGGCCCGCACCAACGCGGCCATCTCCCCCGAATGGGTGGAAGAGCTGGCTCCGCACCTGCTCAAGCGCACCCACTCCGAGCCGCACTGGTCCAAGCGCACCGGTTCGGTCATGGGCTACGAGAAGGTCACGCTTTTCGGCCTGCCGATCATCCCGCGCCGCCAGTTCCACTACTGGCGGGTGGATAAGGACCTGGCTCGCGAGCTGTTCATCCGCCACGCGCTGGTGGAGGGCGATTGGCGCACCCACCATAAGTTCTTCGCCAAGAACCGGGCGCTGCTCGAAGAAGTCGAAGAGCTCGAAACCCGCATGCGCCGCCATGACCTGCGCATTTCCGATGAAGACCTGTTCGCCTTCTACGATGCCCGGGTGGGCGCCGAGGTCTACTCGGAGCGCCACTTCGACCGCTGGTGGAAGAAGGCCCGCGCCACCGATCCCTCGCTGCTGGACTTCGACCCCGAGGCGCTGCTGGCCGAGTCCGATGCGGTTGACGAGGCCGCGTTCCCCACCACCTGGCAGCTGGGCAGCATCCACTTGCCGCTGTCCTACGAGTACAACCCGGCGGCCGCCCCAGGAGAAGGCGATGGCGTGTCGCTCACGGTCCCGGTGGTGTTCTTGAACCAGCTGGATCCCGCGCGCTTCGCCTGGCTGATTCCGGGGTTGCGCCACGAGCTGCTCACCGCGCTGATCCGTTCGATGCCCAAGGCCATCCGCAAGAACTTCGTGCCCGCCCCGGATGTGGCGGCCAAGGCGCTGGCCATGCTGGAGGCGGACTTCGATCCGGCGGCCGATGACCTGGCCGATTCCCTGGCGCTGGTGCTGCGCCGGCTGCGCGGCATGGTCGTCGAGCCTTCGGTGTTCGATTTCTCCACGCTGCCCGCGCACCTGCGCTTCGGCTTCACCGTCACCGATGCTTCGGGGAAGGCGCTGGGCAGCGGCGATGACCTGGCCGCCTTGCAGTACAAGTTCGCCGCGGCCAACCGCGCCGCGCTGGCCAGCGGGGTCAACTCCCCCGGTGTCGCCACCGGCAAGCCGGGGGTGCCTGGCAGGCCTGCGGCCGCGTCGAAGGCGCAGTCCAAGAAGAAGGGCGCCGCGGCCACCGCAGCGGCGGCCACCGGCGCCTGGGACCAGAAGTCGCTGGATCATTGGCCGCAGCTGGAATCATCAGGCGAAACCCTGGGCGATACGCTGCCTGCCAAGGTCACCACCACGGTGATGGGCCAGCAGATCACCGCCTATCCGGGGCTGATGGACACCGGCGAAAAGGTCGACCTGAGTGTTTTCCGCACCCAGGCCGAGCGCGATGCGGCGCACCGCACCGGTGTCATCCGGTTGCTGATGCTGCGCTTGCCGCCTGCCGGGAAGTTCGTGATTTCGCACCTGAAGAACGCTGAGAAGCTGGTGTTCACGCAGAACCCGCACGGGTCCATCGAGAAGCTGATTGCCGATTGCACCATGGCCGCGGTAGACCAGCTGGTGCCCGAGAAGCTACCGATGAACCGCGCCGAATTCGAGGCGCTGTTCGAGACGGTGCGCGCCGAGCAGATCGACACGGTCTTCACGATTACCGGGATCGTGGCGAAGGTCTTCGGCTCCTCGACCCGGATCAACAAGGATCTGAAGAGCACCAACTCCCTGGCGATGTTCGCGGCAGTCACCGATATCCGCTCCCAGCTCGAGCAGCTGATCTATCCGGGCTTCATCGCGGCCACCGGGGCAGCGAACCTGATGCGCCTGCCGCGCTATGTGCAGGGCATCGAGAAGCGCTTGGAGAAGCTGCGCGCAGGTGCGGTCACCCGTGATTCCCAGGCCCTGGTCGTGATCCAGAAGCTGGAAGACGAATACGATACCGCCCTGGATCGGGTTCCGCCCGGAGCCCGGGTGCCGGCGGACTTGGCCCAGGTGAAGTGGATGCTGGAGGAAATGCGCATTTCGCTGTTCGCCCAAGAGCTGGGCACCGCCTATTCGGTCAGCGAAAAGCGCATCCGCAAGGCGATCAAGGATTCGCTGGCGCAGCTATAGCGGCCAGCTGAGGATCCCAACGTAGACGGCGGTACCGCCCAGCACGCTGAGCACCGCATTGGACTTGAGCAGGTGCAGCACCACGGTGGCCGCCAGGGCGGTGGCCACCGGCCACGCCACGGCCGGATCCGCAATGCCGGCAGGCACCGTGGAAGCAACCAGCACCACCATGATTCCCAAGGGCATGCGCAGCGCCAGGTAGTTGATGAACGCGTTGCTGCGCAATTTGGCGATGAAGGCGAAGGGCAAGGCACGCAGCCCGAAGGTCACTGCGGTGCTCAACGCGATGGCCGAGAAGAGGTAGAGGCTATCGGGCATCGGCTGCTTCTCCCGCCTGCTGCCCGCCGGCCTGCTGAGCGGTGCCGGTGCGCCGTCGCAGCAGGTAGGCCGCCGCAAGTCCGGCCAGGAAAATCGCCATGGCTACCACCATCATGCTCTGCGGTGCGATCCAGCTGGCCGCCACGGCGCTGATCAGCGCCAGCATGGACAGCGGCACACTGCGGTAGGCCTTGAACGCTTCGATCGCCAGCACGGCAAACAATGCGGTCACCGCGAATTCCAGACCCCTGATGGATTCGGGGATCATTGCGCCCAGCAGCGATCCGCCCAGCACGCTGGTGGTCCAGCTTGCATGGAACAGGCTCTGGATGGCCAGGATCCGCGTCGAGGAATAGTCCTTCCGCTCGGCCTGCAGGGTCAGCGCATAGGCCTCATCGGTCAGCGCAAACATGCTGTAGAACTTCGCCCCCTGGCCCTTGACCCGGTGCAGCGGGAAAGAGATCGCATAGAATACGTGGCGGAAATTGACTACCAGCGTGGTCAGGGCGATATGGGACAGCGGCGCCACGGCGGCAAGCAGCCCGATCAAGAGGAATTCCAGGGAACCGGCGAACACCAGCCCGGCAAGCAAGGGAGCTGACCACCAGGGCAATCCCGAGCGCACCAGCAGCACGCCCAGGGCCAGGCCCAATGGCATGACCGCCAGACTGGCGGGAAGCACATTTTTCGCGCCCAGCCTGATCTGCTGCCATCGGCCCTCGTCGGACAAAGGCCGGGAACCTTTAATTGCCAGTTTTTCGCTCATGAAGCAATATTAGGAAATTCCAAGCCAAATATGGTTGCCAATTCTAGCCAACCGACGGGTTGGATCGGCAATAATAGATGCATGGATGATCTTGACCGCGCAATTATTGCCGAACTGGAAAATGACGGCCGCATCAGCAACCTCGAGCTCTCGCGCAGGGTGGGCCTGACCCCCGCTCCCTGCCTGCGCCGCGTCCAGCGCCTGGAGGCCGAGGGAATCATCCATGGCTACAAGGCGATCGTCAATCCCAAGGCCTATGGCAGGGGCTTCGAGGTTACCGTGGCCATTGACGTCGAAATGAACAACGAGCACAGCCTCGACGAATTCGAGAAGGCGGTGGACACCGTTGCCGGCGTCACCGAAATACGCCGCCTCTACGGCCAGCCCGACTACTTCCTGCGCATCCAGGTGGCCGATGCCGAGGCCTACGACCGGGACCTGATTCCCAAGCTGACCGCGCTGCCGGCGGTCCGCCGCGTCACCTCCCACATGACCATGCGCCGGGTGAAGGGCTAGGGCACTGCGGGCGTGGCGATCACCTGCACGTCATCTTCGTAGATGATGGTGCCCGGAGCACTGCTTTCCAGCTTCTCCCAGCCGATCCGGTGCGCGTCGAGCAACCGCAAATACGGCTCGACGCGCTCCAGCAGGTGCTGCGCGCTGCCCTTGAACCACGCCACGGCCCCGGGGTTGATCGCATGATCGTAGATTGCCCGATGGGTGCGGCTCGGGTTCGGATAGGCAGCGTCGTACCAGTCGTTGCCCGCACGCCAGATGGCGTGTTCGGCGGCGCTCAGCTTCCCGCCGTGGCCCAGGGAATTGGCCAGCGCGAAAATCCCCAGGTGCACGCCGCGGTGATTGGGCTCGGTGCCCTGGTAGCGGATGAATTGCACCGGCTAGGCCTCGGGCACGAATTCCCCGTGGCCATCTTCGCGCAGGCCCGCGCGAAGCGCTTGCGCGTTCTTGTCCATGGCCACCGGATCCGGGTTATCGGCCGCATTGGACAGGTCGAAGTCCGCCAGCGAGTTGGTCGGCCAGACATGCACATGCAGGTGCGGCACCTCGAATCCGGCGATCATCAGGCCCGCGCGCTGCGCGGAGAACACGCGCTTCTGGGTGCGCCCGATCTTGGCCGCGACCAGGGTCAGGTGCGCAACCAGCTCGTCGGAGGCATCGGTGAACTCGTCGATTTCCTCGCGCGGAACCACCAGTGCGTGCCCGTCGGAGAGCGGCCCGATGGACAAGAACGCCACGCAGGTTTCGTCCTCCCACACGAAGCGGCCCGGGATCTGCCCGTTGATGATCTTGGTGAACAGCGTACTCATTGCTGCCTTTCTTGCTCGATGGCTGAATTCTAGTGGCGGTGCTTCTCGTCGCTCGTAGCGACCGGCGCATCCGGGTAGGAGCAGTATTCGGACCAGCTGCCGGGGAAGAGCCCCAGCGGGATCCCGGCACTTGCCGCGGCCAATACCTGGTGCGCCGCGGTGATCCCCGAACCGCAGTAGGCGGCCGATCCCGGCCTGTGGGCACCCAGCGTCACGAAGCTGGAATGCAGCACCTCCGGCGCCCGGAAACGCATCTGCGCGTCGAGGTTGTCGGTGGTGGGACGGTTCAGCGCACCGGGAATATGCCCGGCCACCGGGTCGATGGGCTCCTCGATGCCCAGGTAGCGCGCGGTGGCCCGCGAGTCGATCAGGGTGCCGGGCAAGGTGTCCAGCTCCTCGTACTCCACCACCGGCATCCGGCCCCACGACAGCGAAACGCTGCCCTTGGCGGCCTGCTCGTAGCCCAGCGCCAGCTCTCCGCCGGCGTCCGTCCAGGCCTCGAGCCCGCCGTCGAGCACCTGCACGCGGTCGAATCCGGCATGGCGCAGCAGCCACCAGGCCCGGGCCGCGGCGAGGGCTCCGGAGTTGTCGTACGCCACCACGTGGCTCTGGGCGTTGATGCCCCAGCCGCGCGCGGCCTGCTCGAAGTCCGCCGGCAAAGGCAGCGGGTGGCGGCCGGTATGCTCGCCCGGCGCACCGGAAAGCTCTTTTTCCAGGTCAGCGAACACCGCGCCGGGGATATGCCCGGCAGCGTAGCTCTGCGCCCCGTCGTCGCGGCCCAGGACCCACCGCACATCGAGCAGCACCGGCTGGCCCCCGGCGTCCAGGATTTCGCGAAGCTGCGCGGCGCTTATCAAGGGGTTCATTCGTTGGTGCCTCCCAGCAACTCGTCGAGATGATGTTCGATTCCAGGTTCCAAGCGCACATAGCTGCATCCTGCCCGCTGGGCGATCGCGCCGAGCTGGCGATCGAAAAGCCCCAGTCCGTCGGCGTTGAGCAGCCCGTCGTGGATCGGCATCCAGCACTTCGCATCCACGGCCACCGCGAAGTCGGCAGCCTCGGCCATCTTGCCCCACGGGGCCATCACCGGCAGCAGCAGCACATCCGGCTGCGCCCCCACCGGCACCTGGTAGCTGTCGCCCGGGTGGAAGACCTCCAGCTGGCCTACCGCGCGGTCCCCCAGGAGGTAGCCCACGTTGGCAACCACTGCAATGGAATGGTGGATGGTGGCGTGGGTGCCTCCGAAAGTCCGTACGCGAATGCCGCCGACAATGAAGTCGGCCCCGGCTCGCACCGTCACCACCTGGGATTGGGCCGCTGGCGGCAGCTGGTCGCGCATCGCCTGCGCCAGCGCGGCCGGCGCGTAGAGCTCCAGGATGGAATTCGCCTCCAGCGCGGCGGCAATGGCCGGCTGGTCGGCATGGTCAGCATGCTCATGGGTGACCAGCACGGCATTGATGCCGTCGAACGCGTCGTCAAGCTGCGAAAATCCGCCCGGATCCAGCAAGACCTTGCCGTCGATCGTGCTCGCTTCCAAGCAGGAATGGCCCCTAAGTTTGATGCGCATATCCTTAGCGTAGGCTCAGCGCCCCGCCCATGCCAGAGCCAGACACGCATTGCAACGCAAAGTTGGCTAAAATTGAGGGAAACCGCAGGTGATTGGCCCAGTTCGCTGGCTCATCGCCGGTCCGCAACAAACTCAAGGAATGGTGCACGTCGATGTCCCAGCCAGAAACCCGGGTCACCAAGCAGCGCCTGGCCGTCACCGAGGCACTGGGCGAGGTCGATGATTTCGCCACCGCCCAGCAGCTGCATCGTTGGCTGCAGGATTCGGAGAAAAAGGTTTCGCTGGCCACCGTGTACCGCCTGCTGCAGTCCATGGCCGACGATGGCCTGGTCGATGTGCTGCGCAGCGGAGATGGCGAAGCCCGCTTCCGCCAGTGCGTCACCGAGGTCCACCACCATCACCTGGTCTGCCGCGTTTGCTCCAAAACCGTCGAGGTACTTGCCCCTTCCGTCGAGCGCTGGGCCGCTCGGGTTGCCGCGGAGCACGACTTCTCCGATCCCGAGCACACCGTGGAAATCTACGGCCTCTGCGCCGACTGCCGTGCCAAAGCCAAGGCTGGCGCCCCCGCTGCCTCGTAGCCCTTTCCGCTGCCTGGACCTGGGTCCAGCGGACTGTTCAGCGCCCCAAGAATTCGGTAATCCCCAGCTGAATTATTCGAAGACATATTCGAACAATGGGCGTATACTAGTACTATGCTCGAAGCAAAGGCGCACGGAAACAGCCTAGCCCGCCCAGCAGATCAGCCGGATTTCGAATCCCACCTGATCCAGCTGCAGAACGACCTGTCATGGTTCCATGACCACGGCGGCAAGGCCGCGTGCGCCCGGGTTATCGAGTCCGTCGAAGGACTGGTCTCATCCTTGCGCTATCAGCAAGCCGGCCTGGCTCACCAGTTGGAGAAGGAAATCCTGCGCGAGAATGAAGAGCGCGGCACCAACATCGATGACCAGGTCCGCGGAGCGGCCAGCCGCGTCGCCATCGCCCGCAAGCAGACTCAACGAGGCTCCAGGAACTACCTGGCCAATTGCCGCATCCTCTTCGAGGACACCCCGAATATCGCTGCCGCATTCTCCCGTGGTGAATTCACCGAAGCGCAGATCAATGCAATGCTCACCCCGCTGCAGGAAGTCCGGCCATTGCGCCGCACCGAGTTCGATGCGATCTACGGGCAGAATCCAGACATGTTCGAATCCATGGGCCCCAAGCGCATCAAGGAGACGGTCACCAGCTTCACGATCAAGTACGCATCGGACCGGGAAGACAAGAAGCTGAAGGAAGCCAACCAGCAACGCTACGTTCGCTTCCGCACCGATCGGGAAGCAGGGTGCGTCTTCCTCCAGGCCCGTCTGCCTATCGTTGGCGGAACCGGATTGCAGATGACGCTGCGAAACCAGTCATGCAGGATCAAGCGCAAGGGCGATGCCCGCACCCGCACCCAGATCCAGGCCGATCTGCTGGCCCGCTACATGTTCTTCGATGAAAACAATGAGCAGAAGATCAACGTCCAGCTCGGACTGGTCATGACCGATAGAGCGCTGTTCATGGGTGATCGCGAACCGGCCTACTTGGAAGGCTACGGCTTCATCCCCGCGCAGACTGCGCGGGAACTCATTGGCGGCCACCAGATTCCCAACGAGCTGACCTTCGCGGAAATGGAAGCCGAACTCGCCCCCGAGAATATTGAGCGGATCGAAGTGATGACGGAGATAACTCGTCTCTACACCGCTCCCGGGGACCAGGAACTGATCGCGATGGATTCCAAAGCCCGGATCTTCCCGGATAAGCTCAAGAGGTTCATCGGGATTCGCGATCGGCATTGCCGAACGCCCTTCTGCGACGGGCTGGTCGAAGAAACAGACCACGTGCTCCAGTATGCACGTGGCGGCAAGACGACCGTGGCCAATGCTTCGGGCCGTTGCGCGACCTGCAACAAGGCAAAGCAGGCCGACGGCTGGTACGAGTACACCGCTTTCCGCGATCGGCACTCGATGATGATCTGTCCGGGCTCGGCGATGTCCTATCGATCCACTGCGCCACCGGCAACTGGATTCATGCACAAGCCATTCCCGCAACTAATGCGCGACTCGAAATGGTTCGCTGATTTCAAGGAACGGCTCACCAGGCCCGACGGACCAGGAACTACTGAAACCTAGGCAGCGGCGCGCGTTCTGCCGCGCGGCCCCTCCCTATTCTGCAATTTACCGCACGAGGGCCAGCCCCGGACCCGTCAGGCCCACAGCGTGCTTGCCTCGGCCTGAAACCAGCATCAGCAGTTCAAGGCGCGGTCCTGCGATCTGCGGGCCGATGCCCAGCCGGAAGTCTTCGTCTTCGCTGCACAGCTGGACCCTGCTCGCTAATTCCTTGGCACCCCCGACACCCTGCGGGGTCGCTGCCTGGTATTTGATTGCTGGCTCCAGGGATTCTGCAGGATAGTCCCGTTTCAGGCCCACGGCACGACGGATGTCTTCCCCATGGGCGATTTCCTCCACCAACCTGCTGGCAAGCGGAACCGGTGGAGTGGCCCGCAAAGCCGCGACCTCGACGAGCCTGCGCAATGTCCCATCGGGAGTCGCGGCCTTCTCGGCGGCCACGCCATTGTCGTTCTGGCGGTCCAAGCTGAATCCGGCCTTGGCCATCCCGGCAAGCAGGCGGAAGAAAGTCGCACGCGCGTTATCTGCCAAATGAGCAGCCACGTCATGGACGCTCCACCCATCGCACAGGGAGGGAACTTCCCACTGATCCGGATCCAAAGTTCCCAGATCGTCGATCAGGGCCAGGCGTTCGGCATGCACCAATGGCCAGATCTCACTGGCTGGAATTTTGCTCATGCTCCAGCTTGGAGGTTCGGCTGCTTGCTAGTCAACCGGGCCCGGAACCAGCGGGGGCGCGCAGGCCGAATGCAGCTCCTAGACTTGGTGGCGGCGAGGGGAACGCACCGCTTCGATTCCGCGGCAGACCACATAGATCACGAACGAAATCGTGGTCACATATGGACTGATCGGCAAGGAACCAGCCAGGGCAAGAAGGATGCCGCCCACGACAGCCAGTTCCGCGAACACGATGGAGAGCACGACGGTGATGACCGGATTGGAGCTCACGCGCATGGCGGCTGCGGCGGGCGTGATCAGCAGCGCCAGCACCAGCAAGGCACCGACCACTTGAATCGTCACCGCTACAGCCAGCGCCAGGATCATCATGAAGACGATGGACAGGCCAGCAGTGCGCACGCCCCGGGCATTGGCAACCACCGGGTCCACCGAAGCGAAGGTCAGCGGACGCCAAATAACCAGCAGCGCGATCACTACCACCGCCGAAAGGACCAGCATTCCTGTCAATTGCACGTCATCCACGGCCACGATCTGGCCGGTCAGCAGGCCAAACTTATTGGCGCTTCGCCCTTCATACAGCGACAGGAACAAGATGCCCAGGCCAAGGCCGAAAGGCATCAGCACGCCGGTGATGGAATTCCGGTCCCTCGCCCGGGTTCCGAGAATGCCAAGGATCAGCGCCGCGATCATGGACCCGAACACCGAGCCAGTCACCACGTCGGCGCCGATGAGCAAGGCGAAGGCCGCCCCCGCAAAGGACAGCTCAGCGATGCCGTGCACGGCGAAAGCCATGTCCCGCATCATGATGAAGATGCCGATCAGACCGCCAACCACGCCCAGGACTGCACCGGCAATCAGGGAATTGGTCACCAGCGGAAGCAGCAGTCCGTAATCCTGGAAGTTGAACGCCTTCTCGATGAGATCCGAAAAGTCCATGTCCTGCTCCTACTTTCCGGTCTCTAGATCGATTTCTTCAACGTGGTCGTGCCCATCGGCCGGCAATGCCCGATTGCCATCGCCCGAGACCACCACGATGCGGCCATTGACCCGCAGCACCTCGACCGGAGCACCGTAAAGTTCGGTGAGCACCGCAGACTGCATGACTTCATCCACGCTGCCCAGATGGAAGCGACCTTCGGCCAGGTACAAGACGCGGTCGACATAGGGCAGGATCGGGTTTATCTCGTGCGTCACGAAGACTACCGCGCTGCCGCGCTCTGCGGCCTGGCGGTGAATCACTTCGCTGATCGCCTGCTGGTGATTGAGGTCCAGGGAGAGCAGCGGCTCGTCGCATAGCAGGACCCGGGGATCGCTGGCCAAAGCCTGCGCTGCGCGCAGGCGCTGCTGCTCGCCTCCGGAAAGGTCGGACACCGCACGGTTGGCGTAGGCGGTAGCGCCGACCAGTTCCAGCAGTTCGTCGACCTTGTTGCGCACGGCCCTGCGGGCCACGCGAATCCCGGGCCGGGTTCCATCCAGTCCCAGTGCGACCAGGTCGCGAGCGCGCAGGGGAACGTTGTCCCCGAAGGGGCGCTGCTGCGGGATCAACCCCACGGCAGCCGACCCCCGGCGCACGGCCTCCCCGGCGATCGAGACCCTGCCTCGATTGAGCGCGGTGGTGCCGAGCATCGTGTTGATGAAGCTGGTCTTGCCCGAGCCGTTGGGCCCTAGAACTGCAAGGAACTCCCCCGCCGCTATGGATAGGTTGAGTTCATCCCAGAGCACGCGGGAGCCATAGGCAAGGCGCGCGTCTTCAAACCTGACGATGGGGGTCTCTGTCATTGACTGCTTTCTGGATTGCGCTGGCTGAGGATGGGCCGGCAACGAAAAACTGCGGCACCCGCAATGGGTGCCGCAGTCAATCGTATCAGTTGCGAGTCATTCGCAATATGCACTCAGGGGTGAGCTTGAGCTAATTTGCCCGTTTTTCGCTGCGAGGCGGGTTGACGCGTTTTCGCGTGGTATCGGTGATTTCACCGACCAGCACCTCGATCACGTCCTCCAGGAAGAGCACGCCGAGCGTTGCCCCCGACTCGTCGACAACCGCCGAAAGGTGGTTGCCTTCCTGCCGCATCGCTTCCAGGGCGGCCTCGATTTCGGTGTCCTGCTCCAACCGGCCCAGCGGGTGCAATGGCAAATCAAGCAGTGGCTGCGTGGAGTGGGCATCATCGATGAGCATCACGTCCTTCACATGCCAGTAGCCCACCGGAACCTCGTTCTTGGTGATCACCATGCGCGAGAATCCGGTCTTGCCGACCTTCTTCTCGAAAGCGCGCGCGGTCGTCTGCCCGTATTCCAAGGTGAACAGGTCATCCAGCGGAACCATGCAGCTGCGCGCGGTAACCGAGGAGAATTCCAGCGCTTTGGTCAAGCGTGCGGCATCGTCCTCATCCAGCGCGCCTTCCTCGGATGAAGCATCGATGATCGATCGGACTTCAGCGGCTGTATACGAGCTGGCCACCTCATCCTTCGGTTCGATACCGAAGGCGTGCAGCACCAGGTTCGCCACGCCATTGAGCGACGCCGTAATCGGCTTGAGCACCTTGGACAGGCCGACCAGTGGCATGGCCAGCAGCAGCACGGCCTTGTCCGCAACGGAAACCGAAATGTTCTTCGGCACCATTTCGCCGAAGGTCACGTGCAGGAAGGTCACCAGGATCAAGGCAATCAGGAACGCTACGGTGTCCGCAGCTGATTCGGCCATGCCGATCATGGTCAGCGGTTCGGCCAGCAGGTGGTGGATCGCCGGCTCCGAAATATTCAGGATCAGCAGCGAGCAAACGGTAATGCCCAACTGGCACACCGCGAGCATGATCGAAACATGCTCCATGGCGTACAGCGCGATCTTTGCCCGCTTATTGCCCTCGTCGGCCAAGGGTTCAATCTGCGAACGACGCGCACTCATCACCGCGAATTCGCCGGCAACGAAGAAGGCATTGCCAGCCAGCAAGACAATCAGCCAGACCAGGCCCATGAAGTCATTCATTGCCATCCTCCTGCACTGCTGGTTCGAAACGAACCTGCGAGATGCGGCGGCCATCGAGCTCGGTCACCGTGAAGGTGCCGTGCTCGGTGGCGACGCGGTCATTGAGTTCAGCCAAGCGGCCCAGTTCGGCGAGCATGAAGCCGCCGATGGTTTCGTAGGTCGACTCTTCCGGGATGACGTCCGTATCGAAGTTCTCGTTGATCTGGTCCGGGCGGTACATGCCCGGGAACAGCCAGTTGCCGTCGGGCTGGGTGACTGCTTCCTCCTCGTCCTCGTCGTGCTCATCGGAAACTTCGCCGACGATTTCTTCGACCAGGTCTTCAAGGGTCACCAGTCCAGCGGTTCCACCGTATTCGTCCATCACGATCGCGACCTGGAACTCGGCGGCGCGCAACTGCTCAAGCAGCACATCCAGGTGAATGGTTTCCGGAACGTACAGCGCGTCGCGGGCGAACTCGCCGACCTGCAGCGCTGCGCGGCGTTCGCGGGGCACCGAGACAATTGCCTTGACGTGGCAGATGCCTTGGATTTCATCGGTGGAGCCGGTGGTGACCGGGAAACGCGAGAATCCGGTGTCCGCGCTGACCTCGATCAGCTCGGAAAGTGCCGCCTCGGAATCAATGGTGGACATCGAGGTTCGCGGGGTCATCACGTCGGCGGCGGTGCGCTCGGAGAATTCAATGGTGGATTCCACGAAGCGAGCGGTCTGCACATCCAAGGTGCCCAGCTGAGCCGAACGGCGGACCAGCGATGCCAGTTCCTGCGAGGAGCGGGCCGCGGAGATTTCTTCCTTGGCTTCGAGTCCGAAGAACTTGCGCAGTACCGCATTCGAGAAGCCGTTGAGCACGATGATGGCCGGCTTGAAGATGGCGGTGAAAACCAGCTGCGGGCGGGCCAGCAGCTTGCCAACCTTCATCGCCTGGGCAATTGCCATGTTCTTCGGGACCAGTTCGCCGATCAGCATCGAAAGCAAGGTGGCAACAACCATCGAGATCACCACGGCAATGGCCAGCGAGCTTGCGGCCGGAATGCCGAATTGTTCCATCAACGGCTCGAGCAGCGCGCTCATTGCGGGTTCAAGCACGTAGCCGGTCAGCAGCGTGGTCAGCGTAATGCCCAGCTGGCAGCTGGACAGCTGGGTAGAGAGGGAGGTGAGGCACTGCAGCAGCGGCTTAGCGCCACGCTCGCCGTCATTTACGGCACGCTGCACGGTGCTTTTATCCAGGGCGACCAGGGAGAATTCCACGGCCACGAAGAAGCCGGTGCCGAGAATCAGCAGCAGGCCGAAAAGTATTGAGAGCCATTCCATAGGCGTTTACCGCCGCCTATTCACTGGCGTGCGAAGTTCAGTTCCAGTGCCGACAGGGCGGCAACTAGAAGGCTCCAAAAGGGAGGCGGAACTTCCTGAACATGGACTGTTGTGGCCGGCACTGCGCCCTTGGGCGGCACACCGGCTTGGAGAGTGGGATTCCATAGTGCGAATTAGTCTATCGAACGAAGGGCCATTGCGCACCACTTCGACACATGCTCGCCCAGCGGTGCTTTGGATACGCTGAACGGCATGTTAGGCGCAACACTTTCGTGACATTACATACGTGCCGTGGCCAAGTGGGCGGAAAAGTCACTAGACTGGTGCGCAGGTCTAGAAATCTTGTGGGCCGCAGTGGTCGTATCACGTCCTCGAAAGACCACCGGCTCAAGCTAGAACAACGTAGAAATCAGGGAAGAGGCGTTGCACGTGCCAGAGCAAGCACACCACCGACTTACTGAAGAGTTTGGTGGAAACGAGTGGCTAGTAGACGAGCTGTTCGAACAGTATCTCGTCGACAAGAACTCGGTAGATAAGAAATGGTGGGATATTTTCGAATCTCTCGCCGCCGAAAAGAAGGCACCAGCAGCACCGGCAGCGCAGCCGGCGCCAGCAGCGGCAGCACCTGCCGCAGCATCTGCAGCCAACGGGCAGGGCGCGCCACGCGCCGCAGCCCAGGCCCGTGCCTCCGAACCAGCACCGGCTGCCAAGGCAGCACCAGCTCCGGCCGCTGAAGCCAAGAAGGCCGAGCCAGCACCGAAGACTGCGCCGATCCCGGCACAGGCTCCGAAGGCTACGCCGTCCACCGAACTTTTCGGTGAGGAAAAGCGCACCCCGCTGCGTGGACCAATGAAGGCCATCGCAACCAACATGGATGCCTCCCTCACCGTGCCTACGGCCACCACCGTGCGTGCCGTACCGGCGAAGGTGATGATCGACAACCGCATTGTCATCAACAACCACCTCAAGCGCGCTCGCGGCGGCAAGATCTCCTTCACCCACCTGATCGGCTTCGCCGTGATCCGTGCGCTGAAGCAGATCCCGTCGATGAACGTCACCTACGACGTGATCGACAAGAAGCCAACTGCGATCCAGCCAGCCCACGTGAACTTCGGCATCGCGATCGACATGCCGAAGCCGGATGGCACCCGCATGCTGGCCGTGCCGAACATCAAGGCTGCCGAGACCCTGAGCTTCAACGAGTTCTGGGCCACCTACGAAGACCTGATCAAGCGCGCCCGCGGCAACAAGCTGACCGCTGACGACTACGCAGGCACCACCGTTTCGCTGACCAACCCAGGCGGCATCGGCACCGTTCACTCGGTTCCACGCCTGTCCAAGGGCCAGGCCGCGATCATCGGCGTTGGCGCACTGGAATACCCGGCAGAGTACCGCGGCTCCTCGGAGAAGACCGTGGCCGCCCTGGGTATCGGCAAGCACATCACCCTGACCTCCACCTACGACCACCGCGTCATCCAGGGTGCAGGTTCGGGCGAATTCCTGAAGCTGGTCGAGTCGCTGCTGCTGGGCGAGCAGGGTTTCTACGACGAGATCTTCGAGCAGCTGCGCATCCCTTACGAGCCGGTTCGCTGGGCCGTTGACAACCAGGTCGACATCGACCTGCAGGTCAACAAGGTTGCCCGCATCCAGCACCTGATCAACTCCTACCGCGTGCGCGGCCACCTGATGGCCGATACCAACCCGCTGGAGTACGTCCAGCGCAAGCACCCGGACCTGGACATCAATTCCTACGGCCTGACCCTGTGGGATCTGGACCGCGAATGGCTGGCCGGCGGCCTGGGCGGCAAGGACCGCGGCCTGCTGCGCGACATCCTCGGCGTGCTGCGCGATGCCTACTGCCGCACCATCGGCACCGAGTACATGCACCTGCAGAACCCCGAAGAGCGCGAATGGTTCCAGGCCAAGCTGGAGTCCGGCTACGCCAAGCCAAGCCGCGAAGAGCAGCTGCGCATCCTGTCGAAGCTGAACTCCGCCGAGGCTTTCGAGACCTTCCTGCAGACCAAGTTCGTTGGCCAGAAGCGCTTCTCGCTGGAAGGCGGCGAATCGCTGATTCCACTGCTGGATGCGATCATCTCCGACGCAGCCGACGAGCAGCTGGACGAGGTCGCGATCGGCATGGCCCACCGCGGCCGCCTGAACGTGCTGACCAACATCGCCGGCAAGACCTACGCACAGGTCTTCCGCGAATTCGAAGGCACCGCAACCCCGGGCTCGGTCCAGGGTTCGGGCGATGTGAAGTACCACCTGGGCACCGAGGGTTCGTACACCTCGGATGCGGGCAACCAGACCAAGATCTACCTGGCTGCCAACCCATCGCACCTGGAAGCAGTCGATCCAGTGCTCGAGGGCATCACCCGCGCCAAGCTGGACCGCCTGAACCAGAAGAACACCGTGCTGCCGATCCTGGTCCACGGCGATGCGGCATTCGCCGGCCAGGGCGTGGTCTCCGAGGTACTGGCCATGAGCCAGCTGCCCGGCTACAAGACCGGCGGCACCGTCCATGTGATCGTGAACAACCAGATCGGCTTCACCACCGCGCCGAGCTCCTCGCGCTCCTCGGTGTACGCAACCGACGTTGCACGCACCGTGCAGGCTCCGATCTTCCACGTCAACGGGGATGACCCGGAGGCAGTGGTGCACGTGGGCCAGCTGGCCTTCGAGTACCGCCAGAAGTTCGGCAAGGACGTCGTCATCGACCTGGTGTGCTACCGCCGCCGCGGCCACAACGAGGGCGATGACCCTTCGATGACCCAGCCGATCATGTACAACCTGATCGAAGCCAAGCGCTCGACCCGCAAGCTGTACACCGAGGCCCTGGTGGGCCGCGGCGACATCACGCAGGAAGAAGCCGAGAACGTGCTGGCCGAGTACAAGGAGAACCTGGAGCGCATCTTCGCCGAGACGCATGCGGCCCAGACTTCGCCGATCCCGATCATCACCCCGGGCTCGACCATCAACGACCTGGAGAAGCCATTCGCCCAGGCTGCCGACGAGAACACCGTCGACGGCGCACGCGGCTCGGCCATCACCGCCCAGACGCTGGCGAAGATTGGTGCCGCCCACCTGGATATCCCGGCCGGCTTCACCATGCACACCAAGCTGAAGTCGCTGCTCGAGCGCCGCGAGAAGATGTCCCGCGAAGGCGGCATCGACTGGGGCTTCGCAGAACTGGCAGCCCTGGGCACCTTGACCATGGAAGGCGTGCCGGTCCGCCTGGCAGGCCAGGACTCGCGCCGCGGCACCTTCGTGCAGCGCCACGCAGTCTTCCACGACCGCGAGAACGACACCGAGTGGTACCCGCTGCACCACCTGGCCGAAGACCAGGCACCGCTGTGGATCTACGACTCCCTGCTCTCCGAATACGCCGCGCTCGGCTTCGAGTACGGCTACTCGGTAGAACGCCCGGATGCACTGGTCATGTGGGAAGCGCAGTTCGGCGACTTCGTCAATGGCGCGCAGACCGTGATCGACGAGTTCATCTCCTCCGCAGAGCAGAAGTGGTCGCAGTCCTCCTCGCTGGTCATGCTGCTGCCGCACGGCTACGAAGGCCAGGGCCCGGATCACTCCTCGGCCCGCATCGAGCGCTTCTTGCAGCTGTGCGCCGAGAACAACATGGTCGTTGCCCAGCCTTCCACCGGTGCAAACCACTTCCACCTGCTGCGCCGCCAGGCCTACGCCCGTCCGCGCAAGCCGCTGATCGTCTTCACCCCGAAGCAGCTGCTTCGCCTGAAGGCCGCGGCCAGCTCGGTAGAGGACTTCACCACCGGAGGCTTCCGCGAGGTCATCGGCGATGCGTCGATCACCGATGCGAACGCCGTGGACAAGGTGCTGCTGTGCTCGGGCCGCGTCTACTACGATCTGCTGGCCGCTCGCACCAAGGCGAACGACACCAAGACCGCGCTGGTACGCGTCGAGCAGCTCTACCCGGCTCCGGCCGAGCAGATCGCTGCCGAACTGGCCAAGTACCCGAACGCCGAGGTGGCTTGGGTCCAGGACGAGCCTGCGAACCAGGGTCCATGGCCGTTCTTCGGCTTGTACGTTGCACCGGCACTGGAGCAGAAGATCACCTTGATCTCCCGCCCGGCATCGGCTGCGACCTCCGCTGGCAATGCAAAGCGCCACGACGCAGAAAACGCAGTGCTGATCCAGCAGGCCTTCGCCCGCTAGACCGCATCGCCTGAACGCTGCTGGCCAACTGTTGCCGGCGAATTATCCGGGGGTTCCACCTCGGAGGTTCGCCGGCAACAGCGCTTTAACCCCGGCGCTGGTTTTTCGCAGGGAATTGTGGGGTTTAACCAATGACCGCCTCCCCCGATGCCAGCGTTCCGACTGCTAAGGTGGGGAGCGATTCATCATTTTTGAGCCAACGAAAGGTCGCCCAGTTGGAGTTACGCACAATCCGAATTACCGCAATCGGAGATGAGCTACTGGCCGGACATGGCGACCCGCGGGGCCTGGGCTGGTTCGGCCGCGTCGTGGCCCGCACCCAGGATCCGGCCCTGCGCCTGCAGTCCTTCGTCTTGGCTTCCCCGGCCGAGGGATCCGAAGCGCTGGCCGAACGCTGGCTGGGGGAAGCTTCCCGCCGATTCAGCGACCAATACGAAAACCGCCTGGTCATCGCGCTCTCGGACCGCGACGTCGATCTGGATGTCACCACCGCGCGCAGCCGGCTGAACCTGGCCAACATCCTGGATTCGGCCTCGCAGATGAACATCAAGGCCTTGCTGGTCGGCCCGGCCCCGGGCCTGGATGATGCGCGCAACCAGCGCGTGGCAGAACTGAACCGCGTCTACTCGGATGTGGCGCTGCGCCGCAACCACCACTACGTCGATACCTTCACGCCCCTGCGTTCCCATGCCCAGTGGCGTGCCGATCTGAACGCTTCCGGCGGGGTGCCCGGCCAGGCAGGCTACGGGCTGATGGCCTGGCTGGTGCTGCACCGCGGCTGGTATTCCTGGCTGGAGTTGCCTGAGCCAGGCGAGGGCTAGGGACCGCCGGTCCGTTAGGAAAATGGGCCGGAAGTGTGAAAGACTATGAGCCGGCCCGAATTTTCGGGAAGCAATATTGTTCCCTCTAAGGAGTCACCATGTCGAAGCGCGCTCGTAAGCGTCGCGATCGCAAGCGTGGCGGTGCCAACCACGGCAAGCGCCCAAACAGCTAAGCGAAGCGAACAAAAAAGAACCCCGTACCCTTCGAGATCAACTCGGAAGATACGGGGTTTCTCTTTGCCGTGCTAGTGGCCTGATTCCACGCGGATCTGCGAGATCCGCGCGATGATGCTGGCCTTCAAGGTCTGCGGGGCATGCTCCTGGCAGCTGCGGCGCACCACCGAGCGGATGATGCACTCCAGATCGTACTGCTCGGTGCATTCCGGGCAGCCATCCAGATGGGACTTGACCTCCTTGAGGTCATCGAGCGTCAGCGCTCCGTCGAGGTACTCGTAGATGCGGACGATGCGGTCATCGGCGCAATCACCCATTGAATTGCAATCCATCTTATTTCGCTCCTCGGTCAGCCTTGGCGGCACTCTTGCTCTGGGTGCCGGTGGCGATCCCACGATCTGCTGCGTAATCGGCCAGCAGTTCCCTCAAGTTCTTGCGTCCGCGATGCAACCGGGACATCACGGTGCCGATCGGCACGCCCAGGATCTCGCTGGCTTCCTTGTAGCTGAAGCCCTCGACATCCACGAAGTAGACGGCCATGCGGAAATCCTCGCCGATCGACTGCAGCGCGGCTTTCACATCCGAATCCGGAAGGTGGTCCAGCGCCTCGGCCTCGGCCGAGCGCAAGCCGGTCGGCGAATGCTCCATGGCCTGGGCCATCTGCCAATCCTCGACCGTATCGGTGGAAGTGCGCAGCGGCTCGCGTTGGCGCTTGCGGTACAAATTGATGTACGTGTTGGTCAGGATGCGGTACAGCCAGGCCTTCAGGTTGGTGCCCGGCTTGTACTGGTGGAAGGCGGAATAGGCCTTGGTGTAGGCCTCCTGCACCAAATCCTCGGCATCCGACGGGTTGCGCGCCATGCGCAGGGCAGCCGAATAGAGCTGGTCCACGTACTGCATCGCGTCACGCTCGAAGCGTTCGCGGCGCTGCTGCTCGGACTCGGAGGCCACATCGGGCAAATTCTCGTCCACACTCTTGTTGTTCATCACTGCCGAGTCTACGCGTTCGAACGGCTTTATGCGCGTGCCAGCGCGGGCCCGGGCCGGCCGCGGTTGCTCGGCGACGGCGCAAGCGGTGCCGCCGGCGTTTGAAGTGTCCTGTCGTATCGTCACAGTAGGTATAACCAGCGGAGCTAAAGCCTTATTCCCGCACCGATCTCGGCTAGAATTAGGCAGTGGGCGCACAGTACTTGCGGTACTGCCAGCGGCCCCGAATTGAAGCCTCGAGCCTAAGGATCTACCAATCAGCACTGCAAGCGCCCCCGGGAGCCCCCTCGATCAGCTGCACGACGCAGAAAAGAACTGGTGGGCAGCGCCCTATGCCGCCGCCGGACTGGATGCAACCGTCCCGGTGCCAGCTTCGAAGTCGCTGACCAACCGGTATCTGATCCTTGCGGCCCTGGCCTCCTCGCCATCCACGATCCACAACACGCTGATCAGCCGCGACACCGAGCTGATGCTCAGCGCCCTGGCCGGATTCGGGGTCGGGATCAAGCGCACCGAGCAGGCCGACGGCTCCACCACCGTGGACATCACCCCGGGCCAGCTGGCCGCCGGACCGCTGGCGATCGACTGCGGCTTGGCGGGCACGGTGATGCGCTTCGTTCCCCCATTGGCTGCCGTCGCCGGCGCCAAGGTGGCCTTCGACGGCGACGCCGCGGCCCGCGTGCGACCCATGGCCCCGGTACTGGACGCGCTGGCAGCCTTGGGCGCCCGCATCGACTACGCCGGGAGCACCGGCATGCTGCCCTTCACCATTGATGCCAGCGAGCTGAAGCAGGATGCCGAAGTGGTCATCGACGCGTCGGGCAGCTCCCAGTTCATCTCCGCGCTGCTGCTGGTTGGCCAGGCCCTGCCCGGCGGGCTGAAGCTGCGCGCGGCGCCGGGGCCTATCGCTTCCCCGGACCACATCGCGATGACCGTCCAGACCCTGCGCGATTTGGGCGTAGAGGTAAGCGTCGATGCCGACGCGCGCGGCTGGAGCATCGCCCCGGGCCAGCTGGCGGGCTTCACCGTCACCGTGGAACCGGACCTGTCCAACGCCGGACCGTTCCTGGCGGCCGCGCTGGCGAGCCATGGCACCGTGAGCGTGCCCTTCTGGCCTGCCAGGACCACCCAGGTCGGCGGCAAGTGGGTAGAAATACTGGCCGCGATGGGAGCGGAAGTCAGCCACGGCGGCGACGGCGTGCTCACCGTGCGCGGAACCGGAGTCATCCGCGGCATCGACTACGCCGATGCCTCCGAGCTGGCCCCTACCCTGGCAGCACTGTGCGTGCTGGCCGATTCGCCGAGCAAGCTGACCGGCATCGGGCACCTGCGCGGCCATGAAACCGATCGGCTGGCCGCGCTGGAAACCGAATTGTCCAAGGTGGGCGCCAGAATCACCGCCACCGCGGACGCGCTGGAAATCGTTCCCGGAGCCCTGCAGGCAGCGGATATCGATTCCTACGAGGACCATCGCATGGCGACCGCCGGTGCCCTGCTGGGCCTGGCCATCGACGGGGTGCGCGTGGAAAACATCGCCACCACCGCCAAGACCATGCCGGATTTCCCGCAGCTATGGTCCCGCATGGCGGCTACCGCAAAGGGCCAGGGCTAATGCGCTACTCCGACTACGACGAATCCTCGGTCCGCGTCCGCCCCAACAAGAAGGGCAGCCGTCCGCGCACCAAGGACCGCCCGGCCTACGAACAGGCGGTCATCGGCCGCATCATCACCGTGGACCGGGGCCGCTACACCGCAATCCTGGATGAGGACACCGCCACGGAGCGCATCGTCATCGCCGCCCGGGCCCGCGAGCTGCGCCGCCAGGCGATCGTGCCCGGGGACCTGGTGGGACTGGTGGGCGACACCTCCGGAAAGCCCGATACCCTGGCCCGGCTGATCCGCATCGAAGAGCGCACCACGCTGCTGCGCCGCAGCGCCGACGACACCGACGCCACCGAGCGCGTGGTCGTCGCCAATGTCGACAAGCTGGTCATCGTCGTGGCCGCCGCCAATCCCGAGCCGCGCACCGGCTTCGTGGACCGCGCGCTGGTCGCCGCCTTCGACGCCGGCATCCAGCCGGTGCTGTGCGTGACCAAGGCGGATGTGAAGGATCCGGCCGACTTCCTCAAGCACTACGAGGGACTGGAGTTCCCCGTGGTCATCTCCCGCACCACCACTGCCGACGCCTCCGGCGTGGACGCGCGCGGCGCCGACGGTTCCAGCGCCCGGCTGGATGCCGGCGCGCTGGCCGAACTCGAAGAGATCCTCTCCGGCTGCGTCTCGGTAGTGCTGGGCCACTCCGGAGTAGGCAAGTCCACCCTGGTCAACGCCCTGACCGGTTCGACCCGCGCCACCGGGCACGTCAACGCGGTCACCGGCCGCGGACGCCATACCTCGTCCAACGCCCTGGCACTGCGCCTGGGCGACACCCCTGGATCCTGGCTGATCGACACCCCCGGCATCCGTTCTTTCGGGCTGGGACTGGTAGACCGGGACAATATCCTGGCCGCCTTCGAGGACCTGGCAGAAATCGCCACCGGCTGCCCGCGCGGTTGCACCCATGCCGCCGGCGAGGCGGGCTGCGCGCTGGAAGCCTGGGCCGAAAATGCCGAAGGCACCCAGGCCGCTGACCGGTTGGCCTCCTACCGCCGGCTGGTCACCACCGAGGAAACCACGCACGAAAAGGAGCTCGGCGCGCTCTAGGCGCCCGCAACACCATGGCTGAATACACCCTGCAGCAAGATCTCGACTTCGCCCTGGCTCTGGCCGGGAAGGTCGACGCCTTCACCCTGGCCCGCTACGGCGCCAACGACCTGGTGGTCGAATCCAAGCCGGACATGACCCCGGTCTCCGACGCCGACCGCGGCGCCGAGCAGCTGATCCTGGCCGAGCTGGCCGCCCACCGCCCCGATGATTCGGTGCTCGGCGAAGAATTCGGCGTGCACGGAACCGGCTCCCGGCGCTGGGTCATCGACCCGATCGACGGCACCAAGAACTTCGTGCGCCGCGTACCCGTCTGGGCCACGCTGATCGCGCTGGAGATCGACGGCGAACCGGTGCTGGGAGTCATCTCCGCCCCGGCCATGACCCGCCGCTGGCATGCCGCGAGCGGCCTGGGCGCGTACGTCACCGAACCGGGTGCCACCGCCGGTACCACCGCCACCCGCCAGATCAAGGTCTCCTCGGTGAGCGAGCTGTCTGACTCCTCGCTGGCCTACGCCTCGCTGAACGGCTGGAAGGAGGCCGGCAAGCTCGAGGGCTTCCTGGAACTGCTGGATACCGCGTGGCGCACCCGCGGCTACGGGGATTTCCTGTCCTACGCGCTGCTGGCCGAAGGCGCGGTCGATGCGGCCTTCGAACCCGAACTGGAGCTCTACGACATGGCCGCCCTGGTGCCGGTGGTACGCGAAGCCGGGGGCCGCTTCACCTCGGTGGCCGGAGAAGAGGGCTGCCATGGCGGCAACGCCCTGGCCACCAACGGCAAGCTGCACGAGGCGATCCTTCCCTACCTGAACCGCAGCTAGGCAGCGCGAGGACGATGGCAACTGCACGACGCGGGCCGGCCGGGCTGACCACCAGCGAAGAGGACTACCTCAAGGCGGTGTACCTGCTCACCGAATGGGAAGACACCGAAGTGGGCACCGGCGCGCTGGCCGACCAGCTGGGCTTGTCCCCTGCCTCGGCCACCGCCATGGTGCAGAAGCTCGCAGCCAAGCACCTGGTCCATCACGTGCCGCGCGGGGCCATTACGCTCAGCGGCACCGGCCGGCGCGAGGCCTTGCGCATGGTGCGCCGCCACCGCCTGCTGGAAACCTTCCTGCGTGATGAGCTGGGCTACGGCTGGGATGAGGTGCATGACGAGGCCGAGGCCCTGGAGCACACCGTCACCGACCGCTTCATCAACGCCCTGGAAGCCCGGCTGGGCCACCCGCGCCACGATCCGCATGGCGACGCGATTCCCAGCGCGGAAGGGGAACTGCCGGTCTCCGGGGCCATCCGGCTTGACCGCTTCTCCGGTGCCCGGGCCGTCATCGACCGGATCAGCGATGAAGATCCCCAGTTCCTGCGTCGTGCCGCCGCCCAGGGGCTGGTTCCCGGGGCGGTCATCGAGCTGCCGCATCAGCTGGATTTCATTGAGGCTTCGCTGATCTGGGTGCGCAAAGCCTAGCTGATTGCCGGCTGTGCAAGAATTAAAAGCAGCGACGCGCTGCACGGTGCGCCACACTGCCAAAGGGAGGGCCATTGGAGACACGACCGATCATCCTGGGCATCCCGGATCGCCTCGATCCCCACGTTCTGGACGCAGCCGCAGACCTCGCAGGCGCGCTCGGAGCGCGGTTGCTTTGCGTCCACGTGGATCCCACCCGCTATCCGCTCGAAGAGCTTCCCGATGGCACCATCCGCAGCGCACCGCTGGATCCCGAATCCGGGGACGAAGCAATTGAGCGCTTCCCGGCACGGCTTCTGCAGCAGCTCGAAGCCCAGCTCGGCGGATCGGGACTGGAATGGCAGGCGCATGCCGCGGCCGGTGGCCCCGGTCAGCAGCTGTCGCATCTTGCCCTGCAGCATGATGCGGCGCTGATTGTGCTCGGGGTTCGGGAGCGTTCCATGGCCAACACTATTGGGGAACTGCTCAACGGTTCGGTAGCGGTGCATCTGACCCATCGACAGCGCCATCCGGTGCTCCTCATCCCGCCACGCCGCGCAGAACAGATTCGCAATTCATGACCCGTCCGCCAACACCCATGGCCCAGCGCCCCGCGCAGGGTTCCTTCCTCAACCCGCGTTTCCTGCTGCTGGTATTCCTTGGCGGCGCTGCCGGTACTGCCTGCCGGCAAGGCCTGGGCCTGCTGCTGCCAGATCCCGGCGGTTTCCCGATCGCGATTTTCCTAGCCAACATGCTGGGGGCGTTCCTGCTCGGCCTGCTGCTCGAGGCGCTTTCGCATCCCGGCCTCGACGAGGGCAAGCGTCACCGGCTGCGGCTGCTGCTGGGCACCGGTTTCCTGGGCGGCTTCACGACCTACAGCGCGCTGGCCACCGGCAGCATGCAGATGTTCGCATCCGGCGCAGCGCTCCATGCCCTGGGTTACGCACTGTTCACGGTGTTCTTCGGTGCATTGGCAACCTGGTGCGGAATCGCCGCCGGTGCTAGGCGCATGGCCCGGAAATCGGGAGGGCTACACTAGTGCTCTCCCCCGGCTTATTTCTTATCGTTGCGCTCTGCGGCGGCCTTGGCGCCTGCCTGCGTTTCGTGGTCGATGCCCTGATCAAGCGGTGGCTTCCGGCCCCGCTGCCCTGGGGCACGATCCTGGTCAATCTCTCCGGCTCCTTCGCGCTGGGTGCGCTGACCGGGCTGATGGCCCAGCAGTTGTTGTCGGCGCAATGGCTTGCGGCCATAGGTTCAGGATTGCTCGGCGGCTACACGACGTTTTCGGCGGCCAGTTTCGAAACTGTCCGGCTGCTCCAGGCCGGCCGCCTCGCAGCCAGCCTGGCCAATGCATTGGGGACCCTCGCTGGAGCGGTGCTCGCGGCATTGCTCGGCTACCACGTCGCTGGGCTCTTCTAGCCGCAAACGAAAAATGCCAAGCCTTTCGGCTTGGCATTCCATCAGTTCTAGCGTGCTGCCCGGCGTCCCTTGGGAGCACCCGCTCGTGCCCGGCTCGGAACTTGCTTCGGTGGCTGCTTGGTTCGATCGTGCGGGACCACGTATCCGCCGGTGGCGATGACCAGAATGGCGCTGATGCCGGTCAACGCAAGCATTCCGATGGCCCAAATCTGCGATTGATCGTAGAAGGAATGGTCGACGCTCAGCCACAGCACGTAGGCTCCGATGAGGTAAATGATATGGACCAGGAGCAGACGGGTTCGCAGCCTCAACTTGATGACGGCTTTCGGCGAGAAGAAAATCGACCAGAGGATCAGCAGCGGGACAACTACTACAAGGATTGCTGGAATTGTCGGCCATGGGATGAAAGCGATAGCGGCTAGTGCCGCGGCGAAAAGCAATCCTACTTCCAAGAGGAAGGCAACTGCCGCATAGCTTGCTGAAAGGAAAGGCGATACCCGCTGGGAACTGTTTTTACCCATCGACTTCAATCTCACTCCGTTTCTGCACACGCTGTCGTTTCGAAAGCCTTGGACTTTCATTTCAAGTCTATGTGTAAATTCTCCATCCCGCGAACAGGCTCGCGATGTGACTGCGGACTCCGAAACAAACAAAAAGCTCCGGAGCCAGACCTATGGGCCTGGCTCCGGAGCTGGATATTGTGGAGATGGGGAGAATTGAACTCCCGTCCGATGTGGTGTTGCCAGGTCTTCTCCGGGCGCAGTTTGCTGCGGATTTTCTCTGCCCCAACCATCACGCAAACATGTGGTTGATCCGGGCACAGTTGCCTGAATGTGTATCCAGAAGCGGCAACATCCGCTGGATACATTGGCTATCTAAATGACGTTAGGAACAGGGGCGATAGCGTCCCCTGGCTAACGGACCGTCTGGCTGCTTAGGCAGCGAGAGCGAAGTCAGTGCGCTTTGATTCGGCACTTATTGGTTTGCAAAGGGCGTTTACGAGATAACTTTGCGTCCTCGGCCCGCTTCATCTGTCGCGACTCACACCGTCGAAACCGATCATCCCCGTATTTTGTTGTCAGTCCCGGTCTCCCGGGTACAACCACACCCTAGGGCGTGTCTACCAATCATAGCGCACTGCCCGGGTTTCCCCCAATGCGAAATGCGCCACAAGCTAGCCTTATGCGTTTCCGCGGTTGCGTTCGCGCATGGCACGCAACGCCTCGCGATTATCCTGCTTTTCCCTCAGGGTCTGGCGCTTGTCGTATTCGCGCTTACCGCGGGCAACGCCGATCTCCAGCTTCGCCCGACCGGATTTGAAGTACAAGCTCAGCGGGACGACGGTCAGGCCGGCTTCACTGATTTTGCGTTCGATCTTGAGCAGTTCCTGGCGGTGCAGCAAGAGCTTGCGGCGACGACGGGCCGCGTGATTGGTCCACGATCCATTGAGGTACTCGGGGATGTAGACGTTCTCGATGTACAGCTCGCCACGGTAGAACTGGCCGAAACCGTCAACCAGCGAGGCCTTGCCTTCGCGAAGCGACTTCACCTCAGTACCCGTGAGCACCATGCCAGCTTCGAAGGTGTCGAGTATTTCGAAATCGTGGCGCGCCTTGCGGTTGCTCGCGATTACTCGATCTTCTTGATTCTTCTTAGCCACGTTACTCCTTGCATGTCGCGGGCGGATTCCCGCGCACAGATTACAAGTCTAGCGCTAGAGAAGTCCCAAGGGGTTCACATGTGAACCATTGATGATCGTTTCGAAGTGCAGATGGCAGCCGGTCGAATTGCCGGTGGTGCCAACGTAGCCTATAACCTGGCCCTGCTTCACATGCTGGCCGACGCTTACCGCGATGCGGGACATGTGGTGATAGTTGGTGGCCAGGGCCTTGCCCTTGATGACGCCGTGAGAAACGGTGACCTTGTTACCCGAGGATCCGCCCCAACCGGCCATCCACACTTCACCGGAGGCAGCAGCCGTGATTGGCGAGCCGCACTGGCCGCCGAATCCCCAGTCAATGCCTGCGTGGACATAGCCGCCACGGCCGCCATAGTCGATTGTTCCAGCTGGAGTCGGGCGCCACCCGAAGGTCGAGGTCAATCGGTTACTGGTAGTGGGCTTAACCAAACCCCAGCTGCTTGGCTCGGCATATGTCGGTGCCTTTGGCTCGGATTTGGGTGCTACATAGGCCTTCTTCTTGTAGGCCTTTTTCTCTGCGCGAGCTTCTGCTGCCTTGCGCTCCTGCTCAGCTTCGTAGGCCGCCTTTTCCTCGGCGATGCGCTTTCGCTCGGCTTCTGCTTCGCGGCGCGCTTTTTCTTCTGCCTTGCGCTTGCGTTCGGCAGCTTCCCTGATCAAGCGCTCCTGGCGTTCCTTGATCTGCTGGTTGACCGCGGCGTATTCCTTCTGCTGCGATTGCAGTTTCGCCTGGATACGCGGCTTCTGCGCTTCAAGTTCAGCACTGAGTTCTTCGGTGCTGGCAACCAGCGCATCCAGTTCGTTCTTGGCGTTCTGCGCAGCATCTCGCGCCGCCTGCTCCTGCGCCAAGGCTTCCTCAGCCTGGGCTTTCAGGGAGGAAATTTCCTTTTCAACAGCAACCAGGCGAAGCTTGTTGCTTTCATTGCTGGCTTGTTCCTGGGCCAGGTCATTGTATGCGGCATTCTGGGATTCCATGGCGCGGTTGGCCATGTCCAGGCCATCGGCCATCTTGGTCGCCGAATCCATGTTGAGGATCATGTCCAGCCCGCCAGAAACGCCGCCGCGCTTATAAGCCTCAGAAGCGATCTGCGCCATCGCATCTTGAGCGTCGGAAAGCTTAGCCGCGTTTTCCTCGATCTGCTTAGCCACTTCATCACGAGTCGCTTGCGCGCTGATTAAGCGGTTGTTGAGATCGGAAAGGGTGGCCTGTGCATTGGCTACGCGGCTTTGCGCGTCAGCCAATGCCTGCTGGGCTACAGGAACCTGTGCTTGCTGGTCACGCAATTTCCTGTCGGTTTCTTGAATGTCGGCATCCAAGAATTCCATGTCGTTCTCGAGGGTATCGATGTTCTTTTCGACTTGAGCTTTCTTGTCGTCCAGCTCATCGGCGGCTACCAGCCCTGCGGGCAGCGTGAGCGCGAGAGCCATTGCTCCACCGATGGAGGCGCGTAAGAATTTACGTCGCACTGCGTTCGACAGCATAAAGCTCCTTTTAGAAATTGCGTACTTCAGTTCAAGCCTAGATAACGTTTCAGCTAAACCTTCAGGTAACGCTTCAACGTTACCACTGATGAAATTGTGGCCAAAACGATACCAATAATCAAGAGTATCGGAGCAACTAGCCATATTTCGCTGGTGGAGATGAACGCTACACCGACGTTTTCATTGGCCAACTTATCCTCGACGAGGAACTTCAGCAGCAACCACAAGGTGCCAGAAGCCAGCAATCCACCAATCAGCGACGCGATGACTCCTTCGATAATGAACGGCAGCTGAATCGTTGCTTTCGATGCACCAACCAGTCGCATGATCGTTGTTTCGAGTCGCCGGTGCATGGCTGAGAGCTGGATAGTCGTACCGGTCAGCAGCACCGCGCAAACAATCATCACGATTGCAACGACAGCAGCGGCGGCGGATGCCACGCGCACCAACTGGAAGACCTTTTCAAGCAGTTCCCGTTGGTCAATGACCGAGTCAACGCCTTGTACCGTGGAGAACGCTTCGTTGATCACCGGGTACTTCTCCGGATCTACCAGTGCGACGCGGAATGATTCGGGCAGCTGCTCAGCAGTGACCTGGTCAACCAATGCCGAGTTCTCGTATTGGTCGAGGAAGTTTTCGTATGCCTGGTCCTTCGACTCGTAGGCGAATTCCTTGATATACGGCGCAAGCTGCTCTGATTTGAGCATCTCTTCAATGCTCTGGCGCTGCTCTTCGGAAACCGCGCTACCAGCGCAGTTGGGCGAAGTGCTCGTGTCATCACAGAGGTACACCGCAACTTCCATGCGGTCGTACCAGTAGCCCTTCATCTGGTTGATCTGGAGCTGCAGTAATACCGAGGCACCGACGAAGGTCAACGATACGAAAGTCACCAGCACCACAGAGACGACCATGACGACATTCTGCCGCAGGCCCTTCGCCGCTTCGCGGAGAATAAATCCTAGTCTCACTGGTCCTCGTCTTTCTTGTCCTCAGCAACCTGTGACTCTTCGTCGTACTCCACGGCGGAATCGCCGACGAGCAGTTCGCGCGAACCGTCCTGGTTCACCACGGTGGTCATCGGGGCGTACTGTCCATCAATTTCATCGCGGATGACCTGCCCGCGACTCAGTTCAATAACGCGGTGGCGGTATTCGCTCACCAGTTCATGTGCGTGCGTAGCCATCAGGACAGTCGTACCGTTCTGGTTAATGCGGTTGAGCACGTTCATGACTTCGATGCTGTTCTTGCGGTCGAGGTTACCCGTAGGCTCATCGGCAAGCAGGATCGAGGGCCTGTTCACAATGGCGCGGGCAATGCCGACGCGTTGCTGCTCGCCACCGGAAAGTTCAGTTGGCTTGCGACGCGCCTTATCTTCAAGGCCGACCATTTTAAGTGCATCTGGCACACGCTCGCGGATCTGGGCCCGTGAAGCTCCAATGACCTCCATGGCGAACGCGACGTTGTCGAAGACCGTGCGCTCGCGCAGCAGGCGGAAGTCCTGGAAAACGAAACCGATGTCACGGCGCAGCTTAGGCACACGGCGGCTCGGAATGCGGTTGAGGTTCTGTCCCGCCACGTAGACGGATCCGTCGGTGGAGCGCTTTTCGCGCAGCACCAAGCTGAGGAAGGTCGACTTACCCGAACCGGATTCGCCAACCAAGAAGGCGAACTCGCCACGGTCTATCTCGATGTTTATATCGTCCAAAGCTGCATTCTGCTGCTTTGGCTCGTAAACCATCGAGACGTTTTCGAATTTAATCATGTCTTCAATCGCTAGTCTTCGTCGGGGCGCGACCCACGAATACCAATCTCGAGATCAAACGTCTTTTGGTGCGCCAGTCTTCCAAACACTATCGGTGCCAGGTAGCTAACCAGCCGAAATATAAGGTGTGTTGCGAGATTCATGCCGTACATACAGCTAACGCAGAATGCCCAGCTTAGGCATGACTAGCTGGAATTAGCGAAACGGAGTTCGTAACGGTGATGATACTTACACCCTCTGTGGCAAAAGCGTTTAGACCAGCTGGAATTCGCGATTTCGCTTACTTACTAGGGCGACGCTGTCCTGCACGCCAGCGGATGCCTGCATCAATGAAATCGTCAATTTCACCATCAAGTACTGCCTGGGTATTGCCGACTTCATGTTCGGTACGCAGGTCCTTGACCATTTGGTACGGATTAAGCACATAGGAACGCATCTGATCGCCCCAAGATGCCTTCACATCTCCGGCGAATTCCTTCTTCTGGGCGTCTTCTTGTTCCTTCTTCAGAAGCAGCAACCGCGATTGCAGAACTCGAAGTGCGGCAGCACGGTTCTGGATCTGCGACTTTTCGTTCTGCATCGAGACGACAACTCCGGTAGGAATATGCGTCATGCGTACTGCAGAGTCGGTGGTGTTAACGCTCTGTCCGCCAGGGCCAGAGGAACGGAAGACGTCCACGCGGATTTCAGATTCAGGGATTTCGATGGTGTCAGTCTGCTCAATCAGCGGCACGACCTCCACTGCGGCAAACGACGTCTGGCGACGTCCCTGATTATCGAATGGTGAAATACGAACCAGACGGTGCGTGCCGGCTTCGACCGAGAGGGTGCCGAAGGCATACGGTGCGTCGATTTCGAAGGTTGCCGATTTAAGGCCGGCCTCCTCGGCATACGAGGTATCCATAACGGTGGCCTTGTAACCACGGCGTTCAGCCCAGCGCAGGTACATGCGCAAAAGCATCTCTGCGAAATCGGCGGCATCAACGCCGCCGGCACCGGAGCGAATCGTGACAACCGCTCCGCGAGCATCGAATTCACCGTTGAGAAGGGTAACAATTTCGAGTTCGGCAAGGGACTTCTGGACGCTGACGAGCTCTCTATCCGCTTCGTGCAACGTATCATCGTCGTCTTCAAGTTCAGCAAGCTCAACCAAGACTTCCAAATCGTCGATGCGGGTCTTCAGCCGGGTCAGCCGTTCCAGCTCAGACTGGCGATGCGATAGCTTGCTGGTAACGATCTGCGCGGCGGCCGGATCATCCCAGAGGTTCGGAACGCCAGCTTCCTCCGAGAGGACTGCGATGTCAGCTTTGATCTGCTCGACATCGCTCACGTCTTCAATTGCGGAGAATGTAGAACGCAGTGAGCGGATTTCAGCGGAGAAGTCAGTTTTTGCCATGGTCCTCTAAGACTACGTCATTTAGCCATTGATCAATGAGTCCGGTGCTATCGCCGAAAAGAAGTTCCAATCGAGGTTTTCACTGAAAATCGCGCTGTGGAACCCCTAGCCAACTTGCAAGGCTTGCATCCACGGGTCGATCGGGAATCCGGCCAGTCAGTTCTCGAACAGTATTTCTGAACTGGGATTTGGAGGTGGGGTCCGCAAGCTTCCAAAGAAGCCCGAACTACCGCAAAAATGATGGATCCGGTTGCGCTGGATCCATCCTTCTTGGATTCCGCTCCTGGGGCATGCAGCAGCGTTGCTCGCTGACACGTTCTTTCTCTTGCTTCCCCGTACTTGTGCATTTCCCGCTTCCCTGGAACATCCATGCTGCTCTGCGCGGAGGTGTTCACCTGCTCAGTACAGTTCTTGCTGATGAATCTACAGATATTGGTACTCCGTCTGGAACGATCCACCCCACTATCGGCGGTTGCACCGAGCCCTGCAGCACGAGATTCGCGCCTTGCCCATCAGGCGTGATCTGCACCCGGCCAATGCGTAAATTGTCGACGCGGCCGGCCGCACCCACATCCGAAAGGTACTGTTGCACGGCTTGTTGCACGCGCTGCTGGTCCAACTGAATCCTCGGGTCGCCATTGTCCGCAACAAATTCGAATTCATCCACGGCAGCCACGACCGCCCCGTCGGCAATTGACAACAGCTGACGCGCTTTGAGGTTGACTGCGCTGACTGCTAGCACCACTGAAATTGTCAGCAAAGTGATGGCGCACAAGCCGATTGCCAGCACTAAGGATTGTCCATCCTCGTCCCGTGGATTCAGGGCAGCGCGTTTTGTCCTAGCCAAAGCGATCAGTCCTTTGCGAGGCTGAAGAATCCACGGTGAAAGCAGATACCTCTGCCCAGTCGGAAACGAAAGGAAGGGGAACATCCAACGCTACCGTCACAGTGACGACACTGCCCGGACTCAAGCATTCCTTGTCGCAACTAATCGATGTGCGAGCGTCGGCATATCCAAAGTTGTTCATGGTTCTTCGTACGACTGCGTGCGCATCTGACCTTGCCTGGGCGGGGTTATCGGCGGCGGCGAAAACCTTCGCTGCATGATCAGCAGCTCCAACCACGGCATAGCTACCGCCTTGCAGCTGTCCGACGGCCAGAATCAGGTACACCATGGGAATCAGCAAGACAGTTGAAGCAAAAATAAACTCCACTATCGCGCTGCCGCGATCTTCGGCCCGGATTCTCTTGTGCATCGCGGCAGCGAGATACTTGGCTCTACCCATAACGCACAGCTTCTCCCTGAACCTGCAAATCCCACCCGTTGGGCAAGAACCCGATTAAGGGCACCCTCGTGTTAACCGATACAGTTACCAACTGGCTATCACCAACGCGGGTTGTGCTCACAGCAATGTCACGGGCAAATCCGCCATGCAAGCTTTCGGTGATCAACATCCGAGTTCTGCTTCGAGCGTCGGATACTGACCGATTGGCCAAAGCACCGTAATGGGCGCCGTTCGATGCTGCGTCAATCAGGGTGTTGCGCACATGCAGTACCAACGCGAGTTGGATGAGCGTCATTGCGATGACCACAAGCAACGTTGTGACCATGACAAATTCGGCTACAGCAGACCCGTTCTCGCAATCTACAAGTTCCGCAGATTCCGAATTTCCAGGAGACCCCGCACTCGACCACATGCGCGGTTATCCCAATCCGGAAACTCGATCGATCGCTTGGTTGAACAGGTCCTGCAGCCTAGGCCCTGCAATGGCCAGCAAGGCGGCAACCAGCAACGCGGACATGAGTATGACTAGTACCTGACTGCTCCTAGACCCTGACTAGGAAGTACTCCCCCAGCGAGGCACGATCTGCACCTGACCACGAGGCCGACCAGGCTTCACCACAATCTTCGCCACCACCCTGGCCAGCAGCTCCCGCTTCACCTCCGCCGGCATCTCACCCCACTGCTCCATCAGATCAGGAGGCAACTTCAAGGGCTCAACCCGGGACTCGACACGCGCCGCCATCAGCTGATCCTCCAGAGACTTCTTCTCACCGACCCACTGATCACGCATCCGCTCATAGACCTCCTGCGGCACCGTCCCATCCACCAGCTTCTCAGTCAACGCCTCCAACCTGGACTCCACCTTGATCAGCGCTCGCCGAAGTCCGGGTGTGGGGTCGTGGGGCTTAGGTGCCTTGTGGTCCTGGGTGGCCTCGTTGATTTCATCCGCTATGTCGGACAGCCAGGGAAGTAGGGTGGCTTCGATGGTGCTGTTCATGACGTAGCCGCCGGGGTGGAGTTTCCATTGGGCGGCCCCGCTGCAGCGGTATTTGAGGGTGTGGTCTGAGCCAAAGAGGCCGGCGTACATTCCGTGGCCGCAGAGCTCGCAGAAGATCAGGCCGGTGTACGGGTATTTTCCTTTGGTGCGGGAGCGGGTGACCCGACGGCTCTTGCGGCGCACCTGGAATTGTTCCCATGTTTCTTCGCTGATCAACGGTTCGTGGATCCCTTGGCGGACTTCTCCTTTGGAGATGAAGCGGCCTGAGGCGAAGGGGTTGTCCATGACGCGGCGTACGGTGTTTGCTGACCAGATGCCCGGCTTCGGCCCGGTGTAGCCTTCCCCAGGCTTGGTGGGTCCTGCGTTGAGGTAGTCGGTAATGTCGTAGAAGGAGGCCCCGGCGACGTATTTGCGGTAACACTCTTGAAGGATCGGGCCCTCGATGGGGTCCGGGATGAAACCGGTCTTCTTGTCGTACTGGTAGCCGAAGCGTTTCTTGCCAGTCGCCGGCAGGCCCTGCTCGATGCGGCGCCGGTGTGCCTCCTTCCAGGTGTCGCCGATGCGTTCGGATTCGAAGGCTGCGAATTCTGCGAGCATGCCGCGGGCGAAGCGTCCAGTGGACGTGCTGACGTCGACTTGCTCAGTCGCGGATTCGATACGGCCGCCGGCAGCTTCAACCTTGTCGATGGCCACAGCCCAGTCCAGGCGTGCGCGTGAGAGGCGTGACCATTTCCAGAGGATGATGACGTCGGCTTCCTGGTCTTCGATCATCTTCATGACGCGCAGCACTGCCGGGCGTTTCCATGTTCGGCCGCTGATACCGTGATCGGACTCGACTGCGACTACATCGTAGCCTGCCTGTGTAGCGTAGCGGCGGCCTGCGTCCTCTTGCAGCTCTAGGCTGATGGATTCCTCTTTGGCCACGGATTGGCGCAGGTAGAGGATAGCTCGGGGTCGTTGCTGGGTCTTCTTTGGATTCATCGGAATCACTCCTGTGCTTCGGAGATGCTTCTACTTTGTGCGTTGACGCGAGTTTTTGGGCGCGACTAATTACGGGATGGGAATAAGTGGTTAGGCGATATGTTCGCCTGGCGGCCAAAGCGCCTGGATCTGGTCGCCGTCTAACGTGGCCAGCCGATCCAGGATGACTTGTTCGGTGACGCCGATTTCCTCGGCCATTTCGGCCGGGCAGCGTGACCAGCCTGCAACTTCCTGTAGGCTCTCGAAGCTGACAAGGAAACGAGCTACTTCCAGGCAGACTTGCCGTTCGATGGCCCGCGACTGGCAGCCGTCGTGACCGTGCCGGATGTGGATTGCCTCGTGCGCCAGGAAGCATTTCCGCTCCACTGCGGTGAGTTTCGGGTCGATCCAGATACGCCGACCATCCGTGGCCGCAACTATGTCCGGGTGAGGACGATTCCAAATGATAATGACGTGCGCGAACGAGCGCAGCATAGCCCATACATTTTGCATATAATCGAATATATGTTCGAAAGCTTGCAAGTCACAATATGACTGGAATCAGGTCCGTGACATCAGCGGTCGGTGACGTTACTTAACTTGGATTCTGGCGATATTGGCGATGAGCGTCGAAAGATCAGCGATGCTGATACTTTCGATTTTTTCGCCGGAACCGGATTGAGGGCGCCCTGGCTCTTCGCCAAATACTCGTTTCGCAAATTCGGCGCGAAGTTGATTTTTGGAAGCTTCGTCTCCGATTTGCTCGGTGTAGGAGGCAAACGTTTGAAGCTGAACTTGCATCGTGTCCGCCCAAACTGCGAGGCGGCGATGATATGTGGCCAGTCGCAACAAATAAGTTCCAATCGCTCCGCCCCCGGCCACAATTGCGAACCGCCATGACAGTTCAGGCAAATTAAATTCGGCGTCCCCGGACTGCAATGCAAAGGTTACTGAAAAGTCTGCCACTCCGAAAAGGACCATGATTCCAATTGTGAAGAAGAACATGGTTGACACATCATGCTTTTTACGAAACGACTGAAAATGTTGCACAAGCGTGTCTGCCGAGGACCGCTTAGAAACTGCGTCATACCTTGCCTGGGCGGCGGAGAAATTATTTACTGCATCCAGTGCCTGTGACTCTAGTTGGCTTATCGTGCTTTTAGTTCCCTCAAGATCCCTCGCCAAATTCTCTGCTCGAACTGTCCACGAACTCAAGTCAGTAGCTTGGCTTTCCAACCGATTCCGAAGGCTCGATATCTCATCCGGATCCAGATTGATGGAGTTGAGTTTATCAATCGCCGCTGCTGCTTGGCGATCAAGCGCCAACTGCTGCTCCTCCTTCTTCAAGGCATACTGGAGATCTATGAAATCTCGACGGAGGTTGGAGAACTTCTTGCCGTAAGTTGGGTCGTTAGACAACTCGGGAATATAGTGTGCGGGGTCTAACTCCATGAAGTAGACCTCTTCCATCCAGTGCAAAACCCTCGTCAGATCTTGAAGTGTATTGGCAGAAGAAAGATCCAGTTTTTTATAGGACTGGTCAAGATAGCGCTCAAGATTGACAAATTTGTCCGGGGAGACCTGGGTCAAATGCTCAAGTACCAAGCCCGTGAACATGTTGGTGTGCTGATCAATTACCGAAGCGATTGAGCTCGCCATCCGCCCCATAGGGTCTGCCTGGTTGAAGGTCCGAGCCCAGCCGTTGAAGTTATCCGAGATTCCTTGGAGTGTAGCCCGCAAAAGTCGAAATGCGTTGTCTTTCGCTGCGAGATCAATTTCAGAAATCGGAATCACGTCCTTCAGGGTCAGCATCGGACACACTGTGGTCCAATTCCGCGTCAAGTTGCTCTTGCTTGGTCTTCACCTTTGGGTGCGCTGCGAGTTTCTGGAGTGGTGGCACTGGGATGCTCCTGGCTTCTTCGCCGTGGAGCTCCGTGATGCCGTAGTCACGTTCGGTCTTCTGTCCAGGGCGAGCGTCACCCGCGGGCGCCACCTCTCGCAGTGTTGAAGTTTCGCTTGCTTGAGATTGGCCTCGTTGTCCATTAATGCCACTTTCCGCGTCATGCATCGCGGCTACCAGAGACAAAACTAATCGCTGGTCCCGGACGCTTAGATCCGTTGAATAGCGAAGCGAATTTTCCAAAGATGCATCCTGGGCGTCCATTTGGACTCCCATGCTGGCCACGGCCGCATAAGCGACCGCCTGCTCTGAGACACCAAGCACTGAAGCTAGGACTTGAATCTGGCTGGCTTTGATTGCAACTACAGGTTCAATCTTCAGCCGAGAAAAATTCGAGTGCTTCATCGAGTGGCCGTTTCGCTCAGCCACCCTCTCCATGTCGCGGGTTGACCAACCTTCACGGTCTTGCGCTGCCTGGATGAGGCGGCCGAGTGGGTGTAATTCGTTCACAGCCATAGTCTTTCCGGATCGCATGGACACGCGCAAACAGTGCGGACACTTCTTGTAAGCATGTCGTGGACACTAAGAACTCTAGCTATAAATTGCGAAGAATGCCTGAATCCACGCAGTTCTAGGTAAATCCGTAGAAAAAGAGTGGACACTAGCGGGCAGTTAATGTAATGATTATCTGGACACTTGGAAGAAAGGCTAGTACAGTGAAGGTCGTAAAGTTCCCGATCCAGCTAGGAGATATCTGGATGAAACTCAAGGACAGGAAGAAGCTCCTGACCATCATGGAGATTCAGGAGGTGTCTCGTCGCGAACTCGCCAGCATTGCGGGGTGGAAGTCTCATAGCTACATGAACCGCCTCTGCAATGGCGAGGTTGACACTTTGCAGCCAGAACCAGCGTTGCGAATTGCGAAATTCCTAGGCGTGGCTGTAGACGATCTTTTTTTGACCAAAGTGGAAGAAAAGAGTGGCCAACCGGAAAATAAGTCAGGAAAGGTACGTGCGGCATGAAAAAGAACCTCACACCCCTCGCCGTCGCAGCCCTCGCGCTCGCCGGTTGTGTACCCGCTCAGGCAGACGCGAGCCGGGTTGCCAGCACGGCCGCTGTCAAGAGCCACTCTGTCGGCAACACCTCGAACAGCATCACCGAGGTACGCGATGCGCTAGAGCGTGACGACATGCGAGCCCAGGTTCACGCGAACTTGGATTCGCTGTTGTCCAGCTCCGAGGCGTACGCGACGCACTTCGAGTTCGAGCGTGATCTGTTCGTCTGCGAGCAGCTACACCCGGTTCCGGCCGACCACGAGACTGATCACCCGGAATCAAGGCCACTCGCCAATTGCGTGCGGCTCACCTTCGAGGCGCACCAGGCAGGTCAGTTGTGAGTCGGTACAGCAACAACTACGACCGGGCCAGCGAGAGCTACCGCGCTGCCCGGAACGATGCCATCGAAGCTAACGAGCTTGTCGGCTCTGCCGCGGTGGATATCGCTGAGCAGTTGTTGAAGACCGGTTCCGCCGACACGACTATCCTCGTCGTCTACGAGAAAGCCAAGGAACTGGCCGGCCAGAAGTCCAAGGCGGCCCGTGAAGCTTGGGAAGTCTACGACCGGGCATACCGTGTCTGGACCGGCCAGGAAAAGGAAATGCCCTCAGCAGGTGCAACTGCTGAGGGCAACGAAACCAAACATTCAAACGGTAAGTAAGGAGTGATTTCAATGTCCAGTGTATCGAACACTGTTGATAGCACACAGGCCGAGGCCCGGCCATCGCGGGAGCAGTGCATCCGTGAGGCAGGAGCCGTGCTAGCCAGCTGGCGCGCAGAGGCCATCGTCCAGGTGGTGGCGGCGTGAACGATCTGATTCTCACCGTCATCGGTGCCGGCGTCGGCCTGACCGCGATTGGAACGCTCAGCTCGGGAACGTATTTCTTCCTGACCGGCGCGACGGCCAACCAGAAGGCCGCTGAGTTGCGTGAGTCCGAAGCGGCGTTGAACCGCACTCGGGTGGAGTCCGCGAAGGTGGCGAACCGTGTAGCGAACGAGATGGGCCGCAAGCTGGCTTCGGTGGAAGGCCTGGGCGAGTTCGCTCTTGGCTTCTCCCCCAACGAGGGCGGACCGTGCCAGTGCGGCAAGTGCAAAGCAAGAAGAGGAGAGACCGATGTCTAAGTTTTGGTTCCGGAAGAATCACCAGTCAGTTTCCCCAGCACGTCTGGCCGAAGCACAGAATCTGGTTACCCGCCAAGAGGCGTACGACCGTGCGAAAGAAGCCACCGTTCACTTGCTGCTTGCTTTGAAGCAATGGCCAGGCTTCGACTCCACCGGCAACATCAACGGGGCCATCGATCACACGCTAGTGAACATCGACCGCTTGGACGATGCCCTCGACGAGCTGCGGGACCAGGTCGATAAGTTCCGTGGCCAGCAGGTGGCGGAGATGATGCAGCGCTCAGATCATCCGTCCATGCGCTCGCCTGAAAATATGATGGTCCAGCCCAGTGGGCAGGCCATTCGCGTATCCATCGGCGGCTCGGTGGTGGCCACGCGGAAGTCAGTCGCCGAACAGGTCACCAAGACGCTTGACAAAGTTTTAAACCAGAAAGGCATAGTGCTGTGAGCCGGGTCGAGGGCCGCGTGGTCATCAATCCGAAGGGCTCCGGCCGGCCGTCTGCCACGCTGCACACGTCCTGGCTGGAATCCCCTAAGGCTGATCGTGCCAGGGCAGCTAAGGCGACGGTGAGCGCGTGGGCGAAGAACAAGTACCGCGGATGCAGCGTCTATGTGGAGGTCGGAACCATCGCGGACGGCGACAACGGCGTGGGCCACTTGCACGTGAACGGGATGGAGATCGCGGACTTCTCCGCAGTCCTCGCTCCTCCCCCGGTGCCGGCCCAGTCCTTGTTCGAAGGATGATCGCCATGAGTCCTGCAGACGTTCTTCTTTTCGCGGTTCGCCGCATGTTCTGGGTCCATATGCCGGCCATCGGGCTGCTGTTGCTGCTCTGCATGCTGACCGTGCAGTTGCCTTCCGGTTTCAGTGGCTTGTGCGCTATTGCCGCGTTCGGCTGGGTTGTCCTTGCTGTTGGCGACTGGGTGGCATCTGACCTTCGCGCTTTCCGCGCCGCATAACTCTTCCCTTTCCATTCTTTCCTACGCACTAGAGGTGTATTTTCTTGGCTAAATTCAACGGCAGACTTGAAGTTCTTGCCCTTTCCGCAGTGCATCAGCACCCCGATAACATCCGCGAGGACTTGGGCGATCTGACCCAGCTGTCCGGCGAGATCAAGGAGTTGGTCCTGCTCAACCCGCTACTGGTATATCCGCATCCGGTCCGCGAGGGCGACTTCGTGGTGCAGGACGGCAACCGCCGTCGTGCTGCTGCCGCGCAGGCCGGCCTGACTGAAGTTCCTTGCGTGGTGCTTCCAGTGCCGAAGGCCGATCGTGGCCCGCGCGCTGACATCGAGACGATGCTGACCACCGGCCGCAACCACCGCCCATTGTCCGAGGCCGAGGTATCCAAGGGCATCCAGGGCCTGCTGGATCTGGGCTTGGATATCACGACCGTGGGCAAAAAGTTCAAGATGTCCCGCAAGGAAGTCCAGGCTCGCGCCAAGGTCGCCCTGAAGAACGACGGCGTATCCAAGGCCTACTCCGCCGGCCGACTGAGCTTGGACGCAGTACAGCGCTTGCAGGAGCTGGAAGAGAAGTCCGATATCCCCAACCTGTACGAACGCGCCGTGGAACGCATCGAGGACATGCCGAACGGCGCCAGCGTGGAGACCGTTGAGCGCGTCATTGCTGAAACCGAGGTGTCGATCAAGAAGACTCAGCGCGAGGCTGAGCTGAAAGAGCTGGACGCCAAAGTTGGAGACTTCAACATTCAGTACGACGCCTCGTGGTCGAAGGTCGAAGACGAAATGACCGACGAAGAACACAAGACGGCCGGCCACCGCTACTACTTCAGCTATCGCGATCCTGAACCTACCTGGTACGTCAAGGAGAAGAAGGTCAAGCCCGAGCTGACCGAGCAGGAGAAGCACGACAAGGAAACCCAGAACAAGCTCAAGAGCATGCTCAAGATTGTGCAGCGCTCCCGAATCGCGTTCATCAAGAATGCTTTCGAGACCGTGAAGCCGTCGGAGCAGCTGGCGAAGGAAACCATCGCCAAGAAGATCATGGAGCAGATCCTCTACTCGGATGAAGGCCGCACCATTATGGGCGAGGTCGTAGGCATCAAAGCCCCCGAGCTGGACGGAATCACCAGCTCTTCCGAACTCCTGGACCGCTGGAACGCTGAAGTGCACAAGCACCTGGTGCGCCAGTCCATGGCTTATCTGGGCATGATGCTGGCCTTCGCTGGTTACATCGGCACTGAAGAATCGCTGGGCAAGCTGTCTGGCTTCGAACGCTCAGGGTTTGAAAACGGCAACTACGGCGCTCGCTGGAAGAACGGTCACGCCTACTACAAGTTCCTTACTGAGCATCTCGGCTATGAACTCGACCTCGACGAGAAGCTGGCCATGGAGTACTCGGCCATGAATCTGCCTGGCCGCAATCGCGATCTGGATCTGGTCCCGCTCCCTGACGAGGTCACCGCGACCTGTGGCGGCTGCAATCAGGAAGTCGTGGCCGACTCCGAGTGGCAGGGCCTGTGCATCGACTGCGACGGGGAGAACGAGTAGCCGTGGCCACCAGAAGCATGGCGAGCATTACCCGCCAAGCCCCCAAGCTGACCGATGACATTGCTTCGTGGCAGGACAAGGCAGCTTGCTATCCGTGGGATTTCAAGAAGAACGGTGATCCGTTCTTCCCATCGAGCATCGCCGCATCGGAAGCGCATAAAGCTCAGAGCATTTGCGCTACCTGCCCAGTCCGGTATGCCTGCCGGGAAACGGCGTTCTCCGATAAGGACACGTTCAAGTACGGCATCTTCGGCGGCACCACTCCCGAAGACCGGGCTAAGGCCGCACGCAAACGCGCCTCGGCGAACACCAGAAGACCCCGCCCAGCTTTGAAGGAGAAGCCATGATCCTCACCGTAAACACCGCGGACTTGCGCCACGCACTGATCGCAGTTCAGCCGCATGTTCACAATGATGCTGCTACCGGCCTGGACGTCGTGCATTTCATGGCCGATGACCAGAATGTCTACGTCCAAGCAACCAACACCGCGTCGGCTGCACTGGCAATCGTGAGCGTTTGGGATTCCGAAGGGCTCACCGGAGACCCCGAAGAAGACTCCTTCGACCTGGACCCGACCGTGGTCAAGGAACTGCTCCAAGTCTTCAAAGCTTCGAAGAACCAGCCTGAGGATGAAATCGGCGATTCCTTGCAGATCAAGGTCTCTACCAAGGAACTGATCTTCACCGACATTTCAGGCTTGTTCCCGGGGAAGGCGTACATCGTGCCTAACGGGAACACGTCCGAGGTATTCCCGAACCTGCCGAGGCTATTCGAAGAAGCCGTGTCCGCTGCCAAGCAGGTGCCTTCCCGCATCCTGGCCAACGGCAAGCTCCTGCAGCTCTTCGCGCACGCGGCCGCGGCCTACAAGGAACCGCTGGCGGTCGAACCAACGGCCACCCGAACCCGGATGCTGATCACCTGCGGAGAATCCTTCATCGGCCTGCTGATGCCAATCCGAGCCGAGGAAGGATCCGACCTCGACGTGAAGCTCATTGAAGCCCGCGACGGATGGAACCGTCGGCTGCCCGCCTTGGCATACGCGCTGCGCCAGCGGAGCACCGGCCGGCCGGACAACGAAGCCGAACGCGCCGAAGCAGCAGCGGTCGCAGCACTCAAGGCCGCCAAAGGCGTGATCGTCTTCAGCAGCGGAAACACCAGCATGACGGTCACGGCCAAGCCTAATAGCGACGATGACGATGAACAGTTGTTCCGTTCAGCCATGCGCCTAGTGATCACGACCCAGTTCGGCTCAACTTCAATGCTGCAACGCAAGCTCAGAATCGGTTTCGCTAGAGCCGCGCGGCTCATGGAAGAGCTGGAAGCGCGAAGCATCGTTGGCCCTGCCAGCGGCAGCAAAGCACGAGAAGTACTGATCCCGGCCGACCAACTCGACAGAGCACTTGCCGACCAAACCGAGAACAGTGCTGCAACGACCTGACCAGGACCCAAAAACCTTGTCAAGAAATTAACAAACCACCCACCTTGTAAGGAGGAACCATGACCACCATGATTACCTTGCGCGACATCGATAACAGAGACGATGCCGGTGCACCATTCGAATTCACCGGCACCACCGACCAGGTCATTGCCTACATCGACGGTCCGTTGCGCAACGATATGATCCGGAACCACCACCGGGCGGACAATCTGATCGGCCTTCTTCGTGCCAACGTCCACGGCGCCGCGATCACATGGGCCCGCAGCCTTGGCGTATATCTGAGCGTCACCAGCAACGGTGGCGACTCGATCGACGTCCTCACCCTCGGCGAAGACAGTGATTACTGGGTCGTGACCGGAACCAGTGATGCCAGGGCCGCTGAAGAAGCCGTCCGTGCGTACTGCAGCTACGACACTGGGGTGGACCTGCACGAAATCCTCGGCGACGATCCATTGAAGATCACACGGCACCACGACTTGAAGTGGGCTGTCGGAGGTGTGGAAGCCTCCCAGGAGGAAGACGACTACCTGCTGACCGGAATAACGCAGGGTGAATGCTTCACCGGATTCCTGGTGCAGGCATGAGCACCGTCATCGAAGCCCGGCGCCTCAACGGCACCGACACCGGCAAGACGGTCGAGTTCACGGATTCGAAGGGCACCTTGGAGTCCATTTCGCATAGCACCTACGAAACGTTAGCCGGGAAGAAGCTGAAGTTTGTCGGAGTCGTGCTGGACGGTCAGCACCACATCTTGCAGCCATCGGACAAGATCACCATCACCGGACAAATGAAGAAGCCAGAGGTGCAGTCATGATCGCCCCGAAGTCCTACATCACTGAGGACCTGGTCCAGCAGGTAGCCATCGTCTCCTACGAGCAGACCAGGATCCAGAATGGCGAGCTGCCGATGCCTAGCTGGGCCGGCGCTGGAGCGTTCAACCGGTATCAGCACAAGGTGGACATCGCGGAAGCGCTGAAGTTGATCGTCCCGGTCATGATCGAGCAGGGCTGGAAAGCGCCCGAGCCAAGAGACGAAATCCAAGGAGATCCCCAATGCCTGACCAGCCCCCGCTAAACCCGGACGCGCTCGAAGCTGGCGCGAAAGCGTTGTTCATGCGTGAAAGGAAGTACCACACGCCGAGCATTGAATGCCCAGAACCGCCGAACTGGGAAGACCTCACCGAAACCAGCATGGAACACTACCGGGGCAACGCACGCGCTGTCCTCGCCGTCGCCCAGCCGGAAGTTCGCGGGTACATCATCGTCGACAAGAAAACCAACGCGATTGACTGGGACGGTGAACTCCACACGAGTATCGAATCAGCCATTGAATCCATGACAGGGCCACACCAGAGCATGTGCCGGACAGCTGAAGAAGAGGACGACGCGGCAAACGACGGCAGGACAGCCTGGTGGCGCTTCTACTCGATCCATGCCGTTGCTGACGGACCGGAGGTGAACGATGCCTAGGCATGGCGAACGGGGCCTCACCTCGAAAGGTAAGACCCCGTTCTGTCGCGCAAACTACGCCTTCTTGCGTGTGATCAGTCCCCAGATAACGAGGACGATCAGCGAGCCGCCGATGGCCAGCAACCATGTAGACAGATCCCAGAATTCGTTTACTCCGACTCCGAAGATCGCGGATCCAATCCATCCGCCTACGATAGCGCCAACAACACCAAGCACCAGGGTAGCGAGCCAGCCGCCACCCTGCTCACCGGGCTTGATCGCCTTAGCGATCGCGCCAGCAATAAGGCCTAAAACAATCCAACCAATGAAACCCATAACTTCCTCCTGTTGGGATCGAGTGACTTCGTTCAGCATCAGGACTGAGATGCACAAGGGAAAACAATACAGGTCGGGGCACAGGAATTACTAATCAAAAACATAGGAGATGATTCCCATGGGCGCTAATGACAAGCATGAAGCCACCTACCACGGCGGGGAATTCACGCCGGACACTGCGACCATACGAACGTTCTATACAAGCGACACTGACGGAAACCCTATTCCGGGTCGCGCTGCCCAGTTCAACCGCTGGCTTGAAACCGTCCGCGCCGAAGCAAAAACAGAAGCGCTCAACGAGGTAGCCAACGCTTTTCAGTACAAGGCATGGAACGAACTGATCCAGGGCAGCCTGCAAGACCGGTTGCGCGTAGCCCAGCCAATCACCGCATGGCTCCGTGCCCGCGCTAACCAGTCTCAGGAGGAAAAGTGACTGAACCAGCAACCCCTAAACGCCCCAGGAACGATGGCCCAGTCCCACGTCTCGACCCGCTCCGGGACATGGATGAAATCCATACCAGCCGGCTCAACAACCTCGACCACTTAGGGCTCCACGCCTGCATCAACATCCCGGGAGAACCACGACTCTACGGGCGCATCACCTACATAACCCACCAACTCCACGCCACCGTCGTGGAACTCACCTGGAACGGCGTCCAAATCAAGCACCGAAGCGACCCCGAACAAGTAATAAGAATCGAGGCCCACCAATGATGCTAATCAGAGCGCTCACCGACGACTCGGAAAAAATCTACGTCTGCCGAAACCCGCACTCCCGCCGCTGGATCACCCTCCAACGCGGCAACGCCCTCGCAGACACCAAACACCCCAAAGAAGCGCTCGCCGTAGCCAGGGCGCAAGCCCGGAAGCTGCCGAAGCCTAAGAACATGAACAGGAACGCCAATGTCGTGGTTGAAGCAGTCGGACGTATCGGCGAATCATCCACTGATTTTGCGTGTTCTGGAAGTGAACTGGGTCGATGATCGCCTACTGAACGAGGTCTACGGGTGGGTGAATCGGTGCGCCACGCAATCGGCTGCATTCGATAAGGACTACATCGTAGAGGTCGGCACAGCCAGGATGCTGGCCGGCCTGAGCCGGTACGCCGAGCTGCTGAAGACCACGCTGTATTGCGGGATCTTCGAGGAGAAGGAAATTGAGGAGAACGGCAAGAAGCGTCGGGTCCTCAAGCTCGTGGAAGAGGAAGACCTCTTCCACATGATCCTCAAATCGGATAAGGACCGCGAGAAGAACCGTCGCGCGGATACCTACGACATGGCCAAGAAGGGCGCCATCATCAAGCGCGATGGCGCCGAGTGCCGCTGGTGTGGCCGCATTGTCACCTTTGGCAATGACCGCAAATCGATCAAGGCCCACACCATAGACCACCTTGACCCGACCGATCTGGACACCAGCGACCCCACGCCCATTGACCGGCTCGTGGTTGCCTGCCTGGATTGCAATTCAACGAGAAAGGAAGGTGACTTCTGGGATAAAGAACTCAGACCGGCACCAAGAACCCCGTACTTCACCGCCGCCGCGGCCGCATGGCTGCGTGACAAGGCGGGAATCCTGGTCAAGGTCTCGACTGAACGTGTAGAGCTCCACGCTCCTAAGCCAGCTCCGGCATCGAGCCCAGTGAATGGTCCGGCCTCCACCGAGGTAACGGCAAGCGACGAAGCAACGGATACCACCGGCTCGTCCACCACCACCGGCAAGAATGCGACGGCAGCCAGCAAGGTTGAGCACTCCGAGGCAACGGATAACCCGGCCCGGAAAGAACGCCTGTCCACTTCGGACATGGCCACCGAGCTCCACGACATCGAATACTCGGAAATGATCGCAGCACTTGAACGCGAAGCCGTAGAGACTCCCCGCCAGGGTGAGGCTCCGGCCGGCGACGAAGCAACGGATACCCCCGGCTCGTCCCCCGCCCAGTCACCGATCAACTCCGAATCAAAAAATAATCAGTTGATCATCAAGAAACCTGAGGGTGTCGGATCTGGATCTGTCGGGACGGGTCGGGACGGGTCGGGCCGGGAAGGGTCTGGCAGGGCTGGGTGGCGCGATCACTCACCTGCTGATTCCCCTCCTCCTGCTAAGCCTTCGAACAATACTCAGCCCCGTTCAAGACGTAGAAGACCTCGTAGGAGGAAGAGCTAATGAAGTACAACCAGAAGCTGTTCAAGAACCCTGTCCTCTTGTGGAGTGAATCAGAGTTCCAGTCTCATGTGCAGAGCCTTGCGAAGTCGTTGGGTTACACGCAGCAGTATCACACCCATGATTCTCGGCGTTCGAATCCGGGATTTCCTGATCTGGTGTTGATCCATGGGCGGACGAAGATGTTGATGTTTGCCGAGTTGAAGGCCCAGGCCGGCCGAGTGAGTCCAGCGCAGGAGTCGTGGCTGAATGATCTTCGTTTGGGTGGCCAGGTGGCTGAGGTGTGGCGCCCATCTGATTGGGTGTCTGGCCGGATTCTTCAGGTGTTGCGAGGAGGTGCGACCGTTGCCAGAGCATAAGGATGCTGCGGATTGTGGTTGCTGGGGTTGCCAGTCGATCGCTCGTGAAGGTGCTGGGGTGTGCGTGGTTCATCTAGTAGCCGAGCAGGACAAGGTTCCACCGGCTGCGTCGGCTGATCTGAATCTCTGCCCGACTTGCGATGACCGGATGCGTGCTGATCTTCACCTGGTGGCTGATCGTTGGGATGAAGCTCAGGACGCATTGCATCCGTCGCGAGGTGGTGACAGCGAGCGTCACGCCCAGCGCACTGAAGCACCGTTGCCATTGAACGTCTCGGTATCGGATGCGTTGATGATCGTGCGCGACAACATCTGGTCTGTGGCTCTCAGGCTGATCGATGATCATCCTGGTCTCATGTTGCCGGCTGATCAGACCACGCCGAGCTTGGCCGAGTGGCTGGCCCGGTGGCAGATGGTGAAGATCGCAGGAGCCACCGACAAGAGCTTCACCCGCCAGGCGTATTGGTGGGTTGCCGAGGCAGCTGATCAGATCGCGGCCAAGACGTACGGTGTCGAGACCACGGCCAAGCTCCCGGACCAGTACTGCAAGCGCCCCGGGTGCAAAGGCCAGTTGTTCATTGCCGAGAGGTCCGATGGTGTGAAGACTGTCAGGTGTGCAGCTGATGCCCATCACGCGGTGCAATGGGACACCTGGTCGAAGATGCTGAAGGCGTCTCGGCCACAGCGTCGAGGTGCTCGGCCTCCCCGTCTGGGCCGGGTTTGACGGACTTGACTTAGTGGCGTAAATTTACTGATTGAATGGCCTTACTGGCTCAAGCGATAGCCCCGGATCACAACAGTGGTTCGGGGCTTCGTCGTGAGACGATTACGTCATGAGCAATCTCGACCTAATTGATTCCATCTGTGGTACTTGCGGTAAAGAAGTCAGCCTTACAAAGCTGAGGGTCTCCACCAACTTTCAATATGGACAAGACTTCCCAGTCGATGACTTCGAAGTTTTCATCTGTCCGCGCTGCAACAGCGGATCTGTACTAAATCTGAAACTTCAGTACAAGCAAGGGCGACGGCGGGAGGAAATTGAATTGCTTCAACGTTCAGCCGTGAACAATGCAGACATGTACACACTGTCTCCTGGGCCGCTACCAATGCCCCGACTGAAGAACCTTCCCGATGACATCGAGTCAGCATGGGACGAAGTGCTGAACGCGGGCAGAGCTTCAGCATGGACTGCCGCCGAACTGATGTGCCGAAAGATCCTGATGCATATCGCTGTCGACCAATTCGATATGGATGAAGGACTGAACTTCACAGCGTACGTGAAGAAGCTAGATGAAGAGCGGTTTTTCCCACGCATGATGATGCCGGTCATTGACGGTATCCGTGAACGTGGCAACCGAGCAACTCACGACTTAGCTAGCACGCCGAAAGAGCAAGCTATAAAGACTCTCGACGTGACACATTACGTGTTGCGAACAATTTACGAGATGTCAGCCTAGCCAACCACAGCCCCGGACCAGCCATACGGTTCGGGGCTTCGTCGTACCCGGACGCAGTGAGGTGATCATGGCGCGCATGCGAGTCTGCACCGAGCATGGTTGCCCCGCACTCAGCACGGAGAAGCGATGCCCCGAGCATGCCCGGGCCTATGAGAAGAAGCGCGGCAACAGCTACCAGCGCGGGTACGACGCAGCGCATCAGAAGGAACGGCAGCGAATCATCAAGGCTGGCATCCACAACTTCGCATGCGCTAAGTGCCGCAATCAATTCGAACACGGCGAACCATTCCAGCTCGGCCACACCGATGACCGCAAAGCTTGGACCGGCCCTGAGCACATCAGATGCAACCTTAGAGCAGCTGGTATCGCCTCGCATGCGGTGTTCGAACGACCCTCGTGACCCCTGGGGGTAGCCCCCTTCCCGCCCGGGGTGCCCAGTACCGCCGGGGAGGTCTCTAAATAGTTTGTCAGGTTCAAGGAATTCTGAAAACCCTAGTCAGGTTCAAGTTTCACTGGTCTGTCAGGTTCAAATCTGGTTCTGGATTCAGCATCAAAACCAGTAAGTCTGAATCCACGAAATGCATTGAAAAGAGTGGGCGCGATGCCCCTCTCAACACACCGCGCGACGCGGTATGGAAGCAGGTATCTCATGGGAAGTGGAGGAGCACGCGTGAACTCTGGCCCGGCGCCAGACCCGAACGCACTTCGCCGGATGCGCAAGACCGACTCCTCAGGATGGACCACCCTTCCTGCCGAAGGTCGCAAGGGGAACGCACCAGCATTCCCTTTGGAGAAATGGCGTGACCAGGAAAAGTTCAAACCCGCAGAAGAGCGTGACGAGGCCCTAGCCAAGGCGCTGGACGCACGCGAACTAGCTGTGTGGAGGGAAATCTGGAAGACGCCCCAAGCGGTCGCCTGGGACGGGCTGGGGTGGCGCCACGACGTAGGAATGTACGTCCGAGTCCTGGTTGCAGGCGAACGAGGCAACCTCAAGGCAGCAGGCGAAGCGCGACAATGGTCTGATCGCCTCGGCCTATCTCAAACAGCGTTGCTCCGTAACCGCTGGCGCATCTCCACGGACGAACTCGGCGAGAAGCGCGAAGAAAAGAAGCAGACGAATAACCGCGCTCGCCGTGAGTCTGCCCGTGATCGCATGCATGTAGTGCGCAATGGATCAGGAAAGTAGCGAGTTTGTTGTCGATTTCCCAACGATAGGGTTCCTTGCCGCAGATTGGATCGAGGCGCATTGCCCGATTCCTACCGGTTTCGACCGTGGATTGCCGTTTGTGCACCGTGACTGGCAGTTGTGGTGCACGGTCAACCACTATCGGGTGAAGCAAAAAGCGATGTGGCGTCCGGAACGTCCGATCTTGGCCCCGGCTTTCGAAAACCGCCGTTCCCAGGTCATTGCACCGCAGAAAACTGGCAAAGGCCCTTGGGCTGCCTCGATAACGTTGAACGAGGCTCGCGGTCCGGCACTATTCGGTGGCTGGGCACATGACGGTGAAGCATTCGAATGCTCAACATACGACTGCAGCTGCGGTTTCGTGTACGAGTACGAGGAGGGAGAAGCCAAGGGAATCCCCTGGCCTACTCCCCTGATCCAGCTGTTCGCCACATCGCAGGAACAAGTCGACAACACCTACGGTCCGTTGCAGGGCATGGTCAAGGACGGGCCACTGTCCGAGTTCATACGAACAACCGAGAGCTTCGCCAGAATCGGGGAGGACGGGCTGATCCAAGCGGTCACTTCATCGGCTCTCTCCCGCCTGGGTAACCCGATCACGTTCGGCCTGTTCGACGAGACCGGAACATTCACCGATACGAACAAGCTGAAGAACGTAGCTAAGACAGCTCGCCGTGGCTTGGCCGGCATCGGTGGCCGAGGCATTGAGACCACGAACGCCTACGACCCGTCGCAGGCTTCGACTGCACAGGAAACCTATGAGTCATCCGCGAAAGACGTGTTCCGTTTCTTCCGGCGGCCGCCGGAGCATCTGAAATTCAAGAATGCTCGTGACCGCCGGAAGATCCTCGAGTTCGTTTATCGCGGTTCACCTTGGGTGGATCTGGACGGCATTGAAGCTGAAGCCGTGGAAATGATGGAGAAAGACCCGGAGGAAGCAGAACGCTTCTACGGGAACATTCTTTCCCAGGGCAAGGGCGCGTGGATGCCTGAAGGGCTGTGGAGCCGAACGGAGTCTGTTGCGTGAATATCTGCCTTGCATTCGACGGTTCGGAGAAGCACGACTTCACGGCGATTCGTGCCGAGACTCTGGGCGGCTGGCAATTCACGCCCACCTACGGGCCGGACCGCCGGCCGACCATCTGGGATCCGGCAGAGTTCGGTGGCCGTATTCCACGCGAGGAAGTGCACGCGGCGGTGGAAGAGCTATTCACGGCCCACAAAGTGGAACGCATGTACTGCGATCCACCGTTGTGGAAGACCGAGATAGAAGCCTGGTCCTCGAAATACGGTGATGACCGGGTCATTCAGTGGGAAACCTACCGGCAAGCACCGATGCACTCCGCATTGGAGCGATTCATCGTTGATCTGGAATCCGGCGCACTGCTGCACGACGCGTGCCCCATCACCGCGCTGCACATTTCCAACGCGCGAATGTTCGCCCGAACCAACCAGCGCTACATCATCCTCAAGCCCTCGGCCCACCAGAAGATCGATGCGGCCGTCACCTCAGTGCTCGCGCACGAGGCTGCCTGTGACGCTCGCGCCGCGGGCTGGTCCACCGGGTGGAAGCCGCAAGACGGCATCTCCCGGCAAGCCTACGGATTCAACTAGACCAAGGAGGTGCTCTGTGGCTGATGCAGAGGTAATTGCACGTGAGCGCCTGGACGTTGGCGAATGGGAGCTCAAGCAGCAGGAGCAGGACTGGGATTACCGGGAACGCTACATTGCCGGCGACCAGGACCTGCCGTACGCCCCGGAAGGCGTGAATGCCGAGTACCGGCAGCTGCAGGACATGTCCATTGCCAACTGGATGGAAATTGCGGTCAAAGCACCCACGCAGCGACTGCAAGTCGATGGCATCAAGACCGGACGCAAAGACACCGCTGACGAAACTGTCTGGAATGAAATTTGGCAGCCGAACCGGCTGGATTCCCGCCAGGCAATCCCGTTCCAGGAGATGTACACCCATGGCCGCGGCGTCATGTCGGTTTCTGCGAACCCGAAGAACAAGAAGACCCCGAAGATCCGCCCCGAAAGCGGCCGGCGAGTCTGGCTTGGTGCTGATGCGGAAGATCCGTTCACGCATACTTGGGCGGTCAAGATTTTCAGCGTGCAGGAGCGCCGCGGTTCCTCGCTGATACTTCCATCCTCCGTAAAATACTCGGCGTCAAATAGGATCGCGTTCGTCTACGACGAAAACGAATGGTTCAAGTACGAAGCCGCGGGCGGATCCTCCGCCTGGTCGCTATCAGACTATGGCCGGCACGGACTGGACGCACTTCCTTTCGTCGGATTCGACTACAACCTGAATGCAGACGGCAAACCGAGATCAGCTATACAAACGCTGATCCCGCAGCAGGACGCATTGAACACCATACGGTTTAATACCCTGCTGGCCATGCAGTTCTCGGCCTACCGCCAACGAGTCTTCACCGGCTACGACCCGGTCGTTCGAGACAGCTCAGGCAACCCGATCATCCGCATGGGTGCAGACGGAAAACCAGTGCTAGACGGCAACGGGCTTCCGCTGCCGATGCTCAACAGTCCCGGTCGCCTCGGTGTAGACCGAGCATTGGTATTCCCTGGCTCAGACACCAAGGTATTTGATCTGCCGGAGTCCAACCTGGACAACTACATCAAGGTGCTCTCCGAATTCCTCACCGACTTCTTCGCAATCGGCCAGATCCCTCCCCAGTACATGCTCTCCCGCATGGCCAACCTCTCCGGCGATGCACTTGCAGGAGCGGAATCCACGCTGCAGGCACTGGTGAAGGACCTCAAGCGATCCGCAGGCGAGTCGCTGGAACAAGTCATGCGCCTGGCAAACCGGGCCCGCGGCGAATCCCACGAGGATGCAGGCAGCGAAATAATCTGGGCAGACACCGAGCCTCGTTCCTTCGCGCAAATTGTTGATGCCATCGGCAAGCTCATTGCCGGTGGCATGGCACGCAAGGACGCATGGCTGATGCTTCCAGGCGCAACGCCGCCAGCTGTCAAACAGTGGGTGTCGAACTCCGACGCAGAGCGCCAAATGCAGGACCTGATGATCAATGACCTGGAACAGAAACTGATCCAACCATGATCACCTATTCCGCGGCCGCGACCGAGCACGACCGCCAAATGCGGCTACTCGCACTCAAAGCACTGCGCGTAACCCGCAACGCCTGGCGGAACATCTCCCTCGTGGACCTCGACCGATCATGGGCAGAAACAGCACCGGAACTCACCGGAAGCGTCCAAGCACTCATGACCGCCGCCGCCACCGAAGGAGCCGCCTTCGGGGCCATGGCGCTCGCCGAGCAGGGCGCGTACGTGTTTCCTCAAGGGTTCGTGAATCCACGGGCGTTCGCTTTGTCTGCGCCTGATGGACGGCCTTTGGAGTCGTTGCTGTATTCGCCGGTGACGAAGACGAAGAGCTTGATTGGTGCTGGCATGGTGCCTCAGCAGGCTTTGGCTATGGGCGGTAAGGATCTGGACAGGATCACTCGGACGGTCTTGTCTGACACAGGCCGTGGGGCTGCTTCTGTGGACCGCGCGTCTCGTGCAGGTGTCGGTTATATCAGGATGCTCAACCCGCCGTCGTGCAGCCGTTGCGCGGTGCTTGCTGGGCGGTTCTATCGGTGGAATGCCGGGTTCCTCCGGCATCCTCGCTGTGACTGCCGCGGGATTCCCGCGCAGGAGTCCCATTCCGACGATTTGCGAGTTGATCCGTACGAATACTTCAACTCGCTGTCGCCGGAGGAACAGGATAAGCACTTCACCACGGCGGGCGCGCAGGCGATTCGTGACGGTTCGGATTTGTTCCAGGTGGTCAACTCCCGCCGAGGCATGTCCTATGCGGGAATTTCTCAGGACGGTACGAGACGCGGCCAGTCCCTTCTTTCGTTGAATACGGATGAAGGCACGACCAAGCGCGGTGATTTTGGTTCCTCCGAGCGGCTCAGGGCCGATTCTGAGGGCTTCGAGCCAGTGGCTCGGAGCAAGTACCAACGAACAGTGCAGAAGCGCCTGACACCGGAAGGGATCTACGCGCAGAACCTTCCGCGAGAACAGACGCTTGAACAGCTTCGCCGGTTCGGATATATCCAGCCCGGCGGTCAGAACCCCAACGGTGTCATCGCGAACCCTTCTAGGCCTGTCTCCACGATGAGCGAGGCCCAGAAGCGTGTGCAGCGAGCCACCTTGGCATGGGATGCGGTGCAGGAAGGCCGTAACCCGTTTGGTAAAGGACCTCTCACCCCGCAGATACGTGCGCAGGCTGAGACGAACTATCGCCGGTGGATCGGTTCCGCTGGCGAGATTTTCACACGGTAAACCTTCTTCTCGGTGCGACGCCGGGAGGACTAACCCTGCGATAGGGGAAAAGAAATGCCTGAATCTACGACTGCACCTGCATTGATGCACGGGTTCATTGACCCATTTGCACCTGGTGGGCTTGAGCAGCTGCTTGCGTTCAACCGTGCCAAGTTCGGTGACGCGGTCATGTCCGCGAACGCTGGTGATCCTGCTGGCGGGGCACCTGCTGGAGGAGGTGATCCGGCCGGCGGCGGTGCTGGCACTGATCCAAGCGGCACTCCCGCGGGAGGTGGCGAGCCGCCGGCAGGAAACGAACCACTGGGCGCCCCAGGTATCAAGGCTTTGGAAGCGGAACGGGAAACCGTGAAGCAGCTCAAGGCCCAGCTGGCCGAACGCGAATCGAAGATCAAGGGTTTCGAGGACGCTGGGAAGACCGACGAGCAAAAGCGCGAGCAGGAGCTTGAAGATCTTCGCAACGGCAAGAGCACCACCGAATCGGAGCTGGCTAAGACCCAACTGGCGGTCCTGCAGTACCAAGTTGCCGCTGCTAAGGGCTTGGATCTGGAAGCGGCCGAGCGCTTGCGCGGCAGTTCCAAGGAAGAACTTGAAGCGGACGCTGATGCATGGATCGCGAAGTGGGGAAAGGCCTCGGGCAACGGTGTTGTCCCGGGCGCTGGCCACATCGGTTCCGGAACGGAAGAAGTAGCTCCCGGCATGGCACGCATGCGCCTGGGCTACTCGCAGTCACCCAAAAAGTAAGACACTTCGGCCGATGGGCCGCGGTGACACGCAACTCTGAAAGGAGAAGCCACCATGGCTCTCACTCTGCCCGAGGCAGCTAAGCTGTCGACCACCCACCTGCAGCGAGGCGTCATCGAGACCTTCGTTCAGGAATCCTCCATCCTGGACCGCATTCCCTTCATGAACATTGAAGGCAACGCCTACGCGTACAACGCTGAAGGCACCCTGCCAGGCGTTGAGTTCCGTGCCGTGAACGGCGCGTACTCGGAGTCCACCGGTACCGTGAACCAGTCGACCGAGTCGCTGGTCATCCTCGGCGGCGACGCTGACGTAGACCGCTTCATCCAGAAGACCCGCAGCGACCTGAACGACCAGCGTGCGGTGCAGACCGCGATGAAGGTCAAGGCCGCTTCGTACAAGTTCCAGAACTCGTTCTTCAACGGCGACGTGGCGACCGAGCCTCTGGGCTTCGACGGCCTGAAGAAGCGTCTCATCGGAGCGCAGGTGCTGGACGCTGACGTTGATGGCGCTCCGGTGCTTGGTACCAACGGCGACGCAGCGCACGACTTCTTCGACATGCTCGACGCGCTGATTGCCCAGGTGCCGGGTTTGAACGGTTCCAACGGCGCCATCTACGCCAACGCGCAGATCTCCGGAAAGATCCGTTCGGCCGGCCGCCGCATCGGTGGCACCGAGATTGTCCGTGAGGACCTGACCGGCAAGCGCGTACTGCAGTACAACGGCATCGCGATCCTGGATCCATCGGACGACGCAGCAGGAAACCTGATCCTGCCGCAGTCCGAGACCATGGGCGCTTCCCTCGACACCTCCTCCATCTACGCCGTGAAGTTCGGCCAGGACGAAGGCGACCGAGGCGTAACCGGCCTAACCAACGGCGGCGTGCAGGTCGATGACCTGGGCGAGCTGCAGGAAAAGCCTTCCTACCGTACCCGCATCGAGTTCTACACCGGGCTGGCACTGTTCGGCGGCAAGGCCGCTGCACGCCTGCGCGGCATCAAGAACGCTTAAGGAGCGACAAACATGGCAACTCAGCCTAAGAAGGAACCGACCGAAGCCGAACTGTACGCAGCCGAGGAAAAGGCCCGCGTAGAGGCTATCGAAGACCAGAAGGCCAAGGACGAGGATGAAGCGGCCAAAGCCAAGTCCGAGCCGAAGCCGGGAGCCAAGGCTCCCGATGCCAAGACGGCGTCGAAGCCCGCAGCTAATCGTCGCGCCCCGGCAAAGGCCAAGCCAAAGGAACGCGTCGAAGTGTACGAGCAGCGTGGGCCGAAGGGCTTGTTCAAGGTCACCCGCAACATCGACACCGGCGCGACCACCGCCGAACTGATCGAGGACTAGCAAACTCCGCAGAAGAAAGGGGCCGTCATGCCCGTTAGCGTAACTCCTGAGGACATCGCTGGTGTATGGCGGCCTCTTTCCGAAGCGGAATCTGTCATTGTTCCAGGCCTGTCCAACCAGGCATGGATCAGGTTGCTCGTGCCACGCCCGGAACTGGAACAGCACTTGGCTGACGGCACAGTCTCCTTGGAGTCGGTGGCATCGGCCATGATCTCGATGATCATTCGAGTGCTGAAGAATCCGGACTCGGTACGCCAGCTCGCAAAGTCCTATGACGATTGGTCCCGTTCGCAGACGTTCGATAATTCGGTATCGACTGGCGAGCTGTATGTCAACGAACACGAACTGGCTCTGGTGACACCAAAGCCAGCGATACTCCCGGCCGGCGCCTACAGCGTCTCGCTCTGGGGGTAGGCAATGGATCTGTTCGACTCCCAGATGATCGCCGAGGGACGGCGAGACGCGCTTTTCGCGATGACCTCCGAGTGCATCGTGAAGCGTCCAAACGGAACAACCTACGACCCCGCGCTGGGGCACGAGGTGGCCACTTACGACACCATCTACACCGGCCGATGCGCTCTGAAAGTGGAGACCGCACAGCCAACCGATCTCCTGCTGGCAGGCGCTAACTTCCAGATCACCAACATGCTGGCCAAGTTGCCCATTCTCTCCGGAGCTGAAAAGGGCGACCTGGTAGAAATCACTTCTTCCCGATTTGATCTGCCACGTCCGGGCACTAAGGCCGAACTGGTCGAACTTGCTGACGGTACCCACCGCACAGCGGAACGATGGAGGGCGGTGTCCTCGTGAGCCTCGATGACTCGGAACTGCGCATGCTTTCCCAAGACCTTGGACTTGTTCCAGACGGACTAGTCCCTAAGGTACGAGGGGTCGTCAAGAAAGGCGCTCTCAACGTCAAGACCGCGATGCAGCAGGACCTTCGAACGTCTAACTACTTCAAAGTCGCAGCACGTTCTGTCGACTTCGAAGAAGTCAGCTCCGGCGCATTCGGGCAAACCAATATCGCCGCAGAGATCGGGCCCAACAAATCCCGGCACGCAGCTGCCGGACTCGCCGGCATCGCATACTTCGGCGGCGCCAACGGCGGTGGCGGCACAGTCCGCGACCCAGCCGAAGCGCTCGCCGATGAAGCTCCGAACTTCGAGAAGTACCTGCTGGATGTCTTGGAGGGGCTGATATGAGTCTTGAAGTGTTCCGCGGCATCGAGGCGATGTTCCCTGCTGGCACGCGGGTGCATATCCACGAAGCGAAGTTGTCCAGTCCTCCGAAGCTCTCCGACTTCCCGTACGTGGTGCTGAACGGAGGGTGGGGCGAGGAAACCTCGGGTGAACGCGGCGACCGTTCCAGCGACGACATTCCGGACCAGACGGCGTTCACGTTGCGTTGCACGGTCGTGGCCTTGTCGCTGGAGGGGCTGAACGCGTTGGCCCGCACTTCACGCACGTCCTTGAACCGTCAGCGTCCGGTGGTAGCCGGCTGGCGGTTCTCTCGTCTTCGCCAAGTCGAAGTACTCACGGCTGAACCGGATAACCGGGTCTCCGTGGAAACCACTAACCCCGTGTATCTCGTGGACGAATACCCGTTCATGGGCTCTCGGGTCTGACCGAAAGGACACAACACCATGGCTAAGCCTGGCTTTGTGGAAGCCCGACCCAAAGGGGGCGGGGGCATCCGGCTAGTTCCGGAGCACTACCTGACCAATCCGGCACTCGGCTTCGTCGAAGTGCCATCCATCCGCGACACCGGCGCCAAGGAGAAAGTCAAGCCGGCAAGCAATGCTGAGGGGGATGCCAAGTGAAGTTTTCTTCTGACGGCAAGAAGAAGTGGGCTCTTTCGCTCACTAAGCCTGCAAGCCCGATCCCGACCGCAACCGAGCTGAATGCCATGATCGATCCCTCTTGCATGATCTTGGATTCTGACGTGACGTGGTCGCCTACCGCATCGGATCGTTTCAACGAGAAGACCTCGTGCCAGAAGGGCAACTCCCAGGCATTGGGCGCTTCGAACTACGAGACCGCGCTGACCTTCATCCGCGAATGGCTGACCACCGGCACCGGTGCAGACATTGAAGGTCTGGACGCTGCTTACCAGGCAGTGAAGGTCAAGGACACCACCGTGTGGATCTATCTGCGCGAGACCGATAAGGACTCCACAGAGCCGTGGGCTGCGGGAGATGAAATCTTCCTCGGTGGCGAAGTGAAGACCGATTCGCCAACCCGCCCGGGCAACGATGGCAACATCAAGCGCCGTGTGGAGTTCCTGCCACAAAACATGGTCAGCGAAGTACTGGTACCGGCCGGCGCTTAGCCCGACCAGTTCCTCAATCTAGCCCGGTGACGCGGATGGGCTCCGGCGTCACCGGGCTTTCCCATACCCATAAGAGCCCGCACACCTGAAATGGAGCCCACCATGACTGAACTGAACCCTGCTGAATTCGACTTCGAAGCGTGGATGGATGACGCACGACTTCCCGAGGATTCGGAGACCGTGTTCAAGCGCGGCGACCTCGTTGCGAAGATCAACCACCTAGCCCGCCAGATCCGCGTGGAGTCCGAAGCGATCGGCGGCGAGACTGTCAGCGGAGGATCTCCGCTGATGAGGAGACTAAGGAAGGAACGCGAAGAGCTGATGAAGAACTTCGCCCGGTCCGAGGTCACGTTCTATCTGCGCGCACTCCCCCAGTCCAAGATCAAGGAACTGGTCGATCAGCACCCGCTCTCCGATGACGCATCCCGTGAAGACCAGATGGCGCAGCGCGTTGCATTGAACCGTGCGCTGCTGGCTGAGTCCATCGTCGCGTTCGAGTCCCCGACCTTGGAGAAGCGCGACATCAAAATGACGATCCCGCTGATCACCACCCTGGAAGCGAAACTCGGAGCGGCCCAGCTCTCCAAGCTCCTTACCAAGCGTCAGCAGGTGCAGTCCGAAGCGCCAGCCCCGGACGCAGATTTTTTGCCCGATGCCTCTGGTACCAGCCAAGACTCCGGCCAGTAGTCAACGTCCTGCGCACAGCCCGAGCCGTCCAGAAGCCGCCCATGCACTGGTTCACCAGCCAGCGCGGCGACTGGACGGACAAGGACTACCTCCTGTCCTTGGTCCTCACCATCTACGAGGACGGCCTGTGCTCCTGTGGCCAGCCCACCGAGCTGGCCCACCACCCGGACAACGACGGCTGGTACACGGCACACAAGAAAGTCTGCCAGTCCTGCGCAGCCCGTGAGCGCTCCACCCAGGGAATCGGCAAAGAGCAGTACAAGCCCGACCCCGGCGAACGGGTCTACACCAGCTACGACAGGCCAGCGGATAAGCCAATCCGCGACCTGCCGGGATAACCCGAAGGAGGGCACATGGCCGAACGCCGAGTAGTCGCCAGGCTTGAAGCCGTGGTGTCGAACTTCATCAACGGGTTCAAGGACGCGAAGAAGTCCACCGAAGAACTGACCCAGTCCACCCAGAACGCCAACAAGGCGATCCAGGAGAACTCGCGCTTCTCCGAAGAAGCGGCGAAGAAGATCAAGCTCGTTGCCGACGCTGACCAGAAGGCAGCCAAGGCCGCAGGCCTGCTCTACAACGCCAACGGCCAGCTGGTGAACGCCAACGGGAAGATCGTTTCTTCTTCCCAGGCCGCGGCACACGGTGTCGATGCGTTCTCCGATGCCGTGTACCTGGCCAACGTCGAAGCGCAGGATGCGGCTGCAGCCACCAAAGCGGCCGTGGACAAGCAGGCCGAGGCCTACCAGACCCTCGCACCTGCCGTCACGATCGCCGGTGGCGCGCTCACCCTCGCCTTCGGCAAGATGCTCACCACCTACGCCGACTTCGACAAGTCCATGTCCGAGGTCCAGGCAGCCACGCACGAGACCGCCGGCAACATGAACCTGCTCCGCGAAGCAGCCGTGGGTGCAGGCGCAGACACCGCCTTCAGCGCCTCCGAGGCTGCCGGCGGCATCAAGGAACTGGCCAAGGCAGGCGTGGATACCCAGGCCATCATCAACGGCGGGCTGACCGGTGCACTGTCGCTGGCCGCAACCGACAACATCGAAGTGGCCAAAGCCGCCGAAATCGCCGCCTCAGCGATGACCCAGTTCAACCTCGCAGGCGAAGAAGTCCCCCACGTCGCCGACCTGCTCGCAGCAGGCGCCGGCAAAGCCCAGGGCGGCGTCGAAGACCTCGGCATGGCCCTGAACCAATCCGGACTCGTAGCCAACTCCGTGGGCCTCACCATTGAGGAAACCACCGGAGCGCTCACCGCCTTCGCCTCAGCCGGCCTCACCGGCTCCGACTCGGGCACCAGCTTCAAAACCATGCTGCAGTCACTGACACCGAACTCCAAGCAGGCCGCAGACCTCATGGACGAACTCGGCATCAGCGCCTACGACGCCCAAGGCACCTTCGTAGGCATGTCCGAATACGCAGGCATCCTCCAAATCGCGCTCAAGGACATGTCCGACGAACAACGCAACGCCACCCTGAAAACGATCTTCGGATCCGACGCAGTCCGCGCAGCCAACATCCTCTACGAACAAGGCGCCGAAGGCATCCAGAACTGGGAAGACGCAGTCAACGACGCAGGCTACGCCGCAGAAACCGCAGCCGCCATGCAAAACAACCTCGCAGGCGACCTCGAAAAACTCGGCGGATCCCTCGACACCGTCTTCCTCCAATCCGGCTCGGCAGCCAACGACGCACTCCGAGGCCTCGTCCAAACAGCCGAAGGCTTCGTCGACATCATCGGCAACCTCCCCCAACCAGTACTCGCAGCAGGCGGCATCCTCACCGGAATCGCCGGCGGCGCAGCGCTCGCCGGTGGCGCACTGATCACGTTCATCCCTCGGATCCGCGACACCCGTGCAGCACTGCGGGATCTGGCTCCCGACGGCACGCGTGCAGGCCGGGCGCTCGATGGCGTATCCAGAGGGATGCGCGGCGCGGCGCGGGCTGCAGGCGCGGCCGGAACCATCATGGCCGCAGGTGTCGGCATCGCGAAGCTCGCGGAGCTCTCCTACACCGGCGACCTGATTGAAGGCACCGGACACGTCGCAGACAGCATCCAACGCATCGTCAACGAAGCGCCAGGTGCAGGCGTAGCACTGGACAGCGTATTCAAGAACCGCAACGGCGAAGGCATCACCGGCGAAATTGACGGCATCAACTCGGCCATCGACTACCTATTCGCCGACGACCCCGGCCAGAAATTCAACCGCTGGGGCCAAGACGTCGTCAACTCGCTGACCGGCATCCGTGGCGGCAAGCAAATCGCCGAAGAAACCTTCGGAGGAATCGACGCAGAGCTGGCCAGCCTCGTCTCATCGGGCAACGCCGAAGACGCAGCCGAAGTATTCGGCCAAGTCCAGGACCGCTTGAAAGATGCCGGCGTCTCCGCGGAGCAAGCAGCCTATCTCTTCCCTTCATACTCGGATGCACTCAACCGGGCCTCAGCCGAGACCCAGGGAGCCGCAGACGGCAGCGCGGAACTCACCGGCGCACTAGAAGAAGTCGGAGTCTCAGCCGAAGGTGTAGTCGATGACATGGAAGCATTCCTCGACATCCTCTTCCAAGCAGGAGTCATCACCCGCGACGAACGCGCAGCCTTCCGCGAATACCAGGCAGCGATCGACGAAATCGGCGCCTCCATCGAAACCAACGGCAAGTCACTGGACGCGCACACCGAGAAAGGACGCGCCAACCAAGCCGCCCTCGATGCCCTCGCCGAAAGCGGCGAAGGATACGTCAGAGCGCTCGCCGCCGGCGGCGCCACCGAGGAAGAACTGCAGGCGGCAATGTCTTCGACTTATGAGTCGTTGATCGTAGCTGCCGGCCAGTTCGGAATCACTGGCGACAAGGCCGACGCGATGGCGCGCGAGATCATGGGCATCCCCGAGGACGTCAAGGTCGAGTCTTGGATGTCCGAGGCGGCGAAGAAGACCGCTGAGGAAACCAAGGCCGCGGTTGATGCAGTGGATGGGAAGACGGCCAACGTCTGGATCACCACGCATGAGAAATCCATCTACTCGGAGACGCATGTTTCCACCGGTCGTGGAGGCGGTGGTGGCCAGACGAAGGCTACCGGCGGTGCGATCTTCGGCCCTGGATCCGGAACTTCGGATGATGTGCCGATCATGGCTTCCAACGGCGAGCACATGCTCACCGCCAAGGAAGTCCAGCTCATGGGTGGGCACGACAGCGTCTACAAGTTCCGTGCAGCGCTGAATGCTGGGTCCATCCCTGGTCACGCGACGGGCGGCGAGATCGGAGGCGTATCGGTGGGTATTCCTACGGCTTCGGTTATGCAGTCCACTGCGACCCCGGTCATCTCATCCGGATCCAGCCTGCCGCCGATCACCGTCCAAATCACGGGGGCGACCGATGCTAACCGTGTTGCTCGTGAAGTAACTGACGCGATCAGCCACAAGCTGGCGAAGGTGGGGATGCGCATTGGATAACGAGCTAGTGACACTCGACGGTTATCCGCTGACCGGGATCACACGCGACGGGGTGTGGAAGCGTCTGGGATCGATCGAGGGGTGGTGGGACAGCCCGCCACCCCGCCGGCAGCGTGCCGACCGAACGAACGGCGACGGCAGCTTCCGCACTCCGATCGAGTACGGCAATCGTCTGATCACCTACGAAGGCCGGATCATATCGAAGAACCACGACTACCTGCACCAGACGGCAGGGATTCTCACCGCGTTAGGGCACCGCGGCAATACTAAGTTCTTGGTGCAAGGCCACGGGCCGACGCAATGGGCAATGGTCGATCCTCGCGATTCTGTGAAGACTAGCTTCGAGACCGACACGTATCTAAACTTCCAGATCCCGTTGGAGGCGATCGACCCGTTCAAGTATGGCGAGTCGTATGCGGTTCCGGGAAACACCGTTGATGCGGCTTCTTTGTTTCATCGTGGGACGGTTCCTGCATGGCCTGTGGTGACGGTTTCAGCGTCTTCGTCCAGCGGGTACACCCTCACGCTGAATGGCAGGCAGGTTGTGGTTACGCGTGCAATTGCTTCATCTAGCCCGCATGAGATTGATTTCAGGACGGGCATCCTCCGGGTCGGGGGTTCGGTTGTCCGCGGCGGGCTAAGCACAGCGAACTTTGCGCCCGTCAACCCTGGTATGGCTCAGAACATGTCGATCAGCACCGGCACCGGATCTTACGGGTCGATCACCGTCCGCTATTCCGACACTTACATCTAGGAGGGATCATGAGTATTTCTGTTGCTTGGCTCCGGTCTATCGAATACCACAAGATTGAGTTGGAGTCCTTCCAGGGCTATGTGGTAGCGGATTGGGGCGGCTGGATCCCTGGGGCTCGCTCGAAAACTCACTTAGGTGCCTACGTTGCGGCGATTCGTGCTCGTCTTGATGGGCGGATCTAATGGCGGGTTACCGTGTATGGAGTGTTTCTTCGAAGACGTGGGCTGACCGGGTTGAACTGAAAGTTCAGTCCACGTCGTGGGAGCGGACGTTCAACCATAGTGCTGGCGGTTCAACGTCGTTGGTCTTGTCCGATCCTGACGTGGCAGCGGTCGCAGGGCTCAACGATTCCTATCCTGGGCAGCGTGCCATCGTCGTGGACTACGACAACGTTGTCGTTTACGCGGGAATCATCTGGGAAGCGCACTACAAACGCAACACTCAGATGCTCACGATCGACCATGAGGATATCTGGTCGCTCTGGGATGCGCGCCTCATCAGTGAGATTCGTGACGAGAACATCGTGAACTGGGAGAAAACGTACTCCGGGCTCGAATACGACACCATCGTGAAGCGGATCATCCAGCTAGCCGTAGTCGGGTCCGGCCGTGGTGTGCCGATGGTTTACGAGGACGACTACACAGGTGGCCGTTCCCGGACCTATAACGGGTACAACATGGACACCGCGCTAAGCGCCATGGAAGAAATCATGGACCTCTCCGATGGGCCTGATATTGATTTCCGGCCCGAATGGGACGGCGCCGGTGGCATCCGCTTCACCCTGCGCACCGGCGACCTCTCGCTGAACACTATCGAGGTGAACTTCTCGGCCCCGGAGACCCCGGCGCAAGAGTTGTGGATCAAGACCAGTGCCCGCGACGTGGCAACCCAGATGTTCGCGGTCGGTGAAGGATCCGGCAAGAAGACCGCGAAGAGCCCTGGAATGCTGGTGCGCGAGTCGCAATCGGCAAACATCGCAGACTACCCGGCACTAGAGCGGGTGGAGCAGTTCAAGAACATCAAGAAGGGGTCCGAACTCTACGACCAAGCGGCGTCCGCGCTAGTCGCGACAAACAGTGCTGTTCGGCAGGCAGGTTTCGAACTGAAGCTTGACTCGCCCATCCTCGGGAATCTGTGGGAACTGCGACCGGGCACGATCGTCCGCTGGTACATCAGCGGTGACCCGTACTTCACGGACGGTTGGCGTGAATGGCGAGTGCTCAAGTACTCCGGAGATATTGACAGTGACTTCGTGACGATCGAGTTCCAGCCCAAGGGAGGTTAGCAGTGAGAGTCGTTGACCTCACCGGCGAGGACGTTACCCGGCAGCGGCGTAAGGAACGGAACTACGGCACCAAGACCGACCTTTCGTCCACAACGGTTGAACGCGGTAACACGCATTGGGCCGAGGGGTCAAACGTCAATATTGACGGGTTCCTCGGTGTTGCTGGAACAGCCACAGTCTCTGGTGTCTTGTCAGTAACAGGTACGTTGAACGCGTCGGGTTCGATCAACCTATCGGGCTCAACCGGCATCACCGGCCCACTGAACGTCACTGGTACGACGACTATCGGCGGCAACACGAACATCACTGGTGAACTGAACGTGACCGGTCCGACCACCCTGGACGGCGTGTTGGATATTGGTGGAGACACCACGATTACTGGCTTGCTCGCCGTTGACGGCCCCACGACGATCTCAGGAACGCTAGACATTGAAGGCGCGACGACTGTTGCAGCGGATCTGGAGCTGATTGCTGGGGGCCGGCTGATTGCTGGTCAAACCACGATTGAGCCAACTGGGAAAGCAACGTTCGGGGACGTGGTCATTGACCCGAACAGCATCTACATGATTCAGGCTCCGGGCGGAAACATGGTTTCAGGTGCCGCTGATCAGATTTCATTGTCGTCTTCTTCCTCATCGTCGGTATCTCTGGACTCCACCCGAGCCGAACTGGACTACAAGGGCGCAGCAAAAACCACCTTGGACGGGTCGAAAGCTCAGCTCAGCTTCGGGACAACTCTGGTCAAAGCCCGCGCCGGAGCGATCGATCTGGACGCTGCCAAAACGTGGCTAACCGGTCAGATGGAAGTTGCCGGGATTGCCCGCTTCCAAGGCGTGGGGTTCTACGCTCCGAATCTCCCGTCAACGTCGAACCCACCGAACCTTCACATCACTTCGGGCGGTCAGGTGTACCGCTCAACATGGACCCCGTAAGGAGCCATAGCATGCCTCAGCATGACGATACGGAATCAGAACTTCTTGAGTGGATCGAAGAGCTACAGCAAGAAGTAGCCGCACTTCGGTTAGAGAAAAGGTCGCTTCGACAGCAGGTGCTGGTCGCTGAATCAGTAATTCCGAAGTACCAGGAAGCTCTTGACGCGTCGCAGTTCGAGCTGTGGAAAACGCAGGCACTACTCAATATCTCAAACCAACCCACCGCATAGCACGGTGGGTTTTCTCATACCCAAAGGGGGACGACATGGCGATAGTGAGCGGTGACGTACTTGACCTAGGCGGGCAATCCATGGCGGCCTATAACGCCGTGGTGATATTCAACCTAAACCGTCCGAACATCATGGCCAACGGTGGAGGCATACGACCGGACAAGCCAAAAAAGGTGACTCCAACTTCGGACGGGAAATTCTCCACGAACCTTGAACCAACAGTGTCGATGCTCGCTGACGCCTGGTACAACGTACGCGTCGAATGGCTGGACGACAAGGGCAACTTGATTGCCTATCTGGAATTTCAGATCAGGGTCCCCTCCGGCGGCGGCACGCTGTCGGAATTGGCGAATCTGAACGGCATCGGCGGGGGCGGGGCTAACCCCTGGATCTGGTGGGTCGGACTCACTCCGCCACCTGCACGCGGCTACATCTGGAATTACCTTGATCCAGCCGACCCAGACCGGGAAACCGGACCAATTTCCTCGCTCACTCTGGGCGACATTATTACGAGATGGTGGTGACCAGACTTGGCATACATTGTTGTTGGAAACAACAGGGGTCCGCGAGGGATTCAGGGAATCCAGGGGCGGCCCGGTGACATCAGCTTCCGACCAACCTCGGACCTGCCTACGTTGAACGTTGCCGAATGGCTCGGCACCTCTCTAGTAGGAATCTACCGGTTCATCACTTCGGATGCTGCCCAAGCAGTGATCAATCGTCCGTTGGGTGCTGACGGGCCTGCGTTCGCGCAGATCGAACCAATGGCCAGTGGCGGTTCGAAGGTCACGTGGACTGAATACCAGGCTCCACGGCGCACCTTCGAGAAGATCATTTCCACTAGCTCCAGCAACCGCACTGACTGGAAGCGTATCGACAAGGTCACTCGCACTGTCCTGCACCAGCTGTCCATGCCTGGCTCTCCGGCCACCCAGGACACGGAGCCGACCCGTCACGTGCGATTGCCGATCAAGGTGTTCTCCACGATTGACTCGTGGGAACTGGCCTTCAAGAACTTCAACGACCGCAACTCCGCGAACTACGGAGCCTTGGATTTCGTTGACGTGTTCATTGCGAAGCGCGCTTCGGACGGCAACGGAGGGTACACGCAGAATTTCGCGGAAACCCCGACGAAGCTTGGCACTCCTGTGCGATACAGTGCCGGTGCTACGTCTGAGCGGTACTTGATCACGGATATTCATTTCCAGTTGGAAGCCAACGTTGAGTATCTGCTCTCGTACGCGTACACGACCCCGGGCGGAACACCGAACCATATGGGTATTGGCGGTTCGTATTTGGGAACAAACCCGGCTGGTGTGCAGTCGATGAGCGTTTCCAACCAGTGGTCGCAGTACACCCCGCTGGATGTGTATTTGAAGCTGGAAGCCTCCACCGACGTTCCTTTCTACGTCTATCCAGGGTCGTCTTCCGAAACCGGGTTGAACACCGACTACCCTTTGCGTGACGTGTGGGGATGGCGGCACGCAGAAGCACATGGGGCGATCCCCGCGTTGATCGGGCAGTCCGGCACCACGCTGGATTCGTGGGTGGGAGCGAACAACTACATCCGTGGCAAGTTCTCCACCATCGCCCGCGCTGACAAGGTTATTGGAAACCCTGGCTCGAATGACGTTTATGGCGGAAACTCGCTGAGCGTTATGAAGTCACGGTTCGAGGCGTTCGCTGTGTGGGTGCGCAAGTACCTTGGCGATGCTTTTGAATCCGCTGACGTGTTCCCGCGTAGATCCGAAACGGCAGCTATCAAGGCGGTGCGTGAAGAGTTCAACGCCTGGCTGAAAACGCTGCCGGCGAATACCCTCGTCAGCCATGACCGTGTCTCGGTGGTATCTGATGCGAATGGCTTGATGCGCGTTGATTTCGACTCGGGCGATGGCACCCACCTGAATACCTACGGTCAGCATATGCTCGGCGCTTCCATCCTCGTTGCGAGCGGCGGGGGCGCACCGGGCCCGGCTGGTCCTGCTGGTCCGGGAGTACCTGCCGGCGGTGCAGCTGGTCAGGTGCTTCGCAAGGATTCGACAGGGAATGGCACTGTTTGGGACACCATCACGGGCGCCCTTGTTGGATTGGGCAACGTGGACAACACCACCGATGCGAACAAACCCGTATCAGGCCCGCAAGCGACAGCTATCGCTTTGAAGCAAAACAAACTCGTCAAAGACCCGGAAGGGTTCTACCTCATAGGAGGATAAACAATGGCCGACCGTCTCGTACCTGTGGACGAAGAATATCGGATGCCCGCTCCACTGGAAATCCGACATCAGCGACAGGCTGACTACGTTGGTTTGCTTGATTCGAAGTCGCCCATGAATGGCGTCCAAATACTGAAAACTGATTCCGGCGAATCGCTTCAGATTGTGTCTCATTCCCCGAATGGTGACTTCACAGCTCACCTGATGGAGGGAAATACCGCAACGTCCGGGCGCGACGACTACCGCATAGTCGGCGACGTCTACGCCGGAAAGCTTCCAGCTAAAGAAGTGACTTACAGCGCCCTCACCACTACTGGGACGTTCGTCGCAACAAGTGAACAGTATGGGTACACGACACAGGTCGGCGCAAAATGGTCGGTGCTCGTAAACGTTCCGTTCAAGGGCGCAGAGATCAGAGTGCATCCATATAAGGACAACCGTGGCGGGATCTGGCGCTACAGTATCGGAGGGCAAGTCACAGAGTTCTCCACATACTCAGCTTCAGCTTCGCGTGAAACTAATGGCCAGTTGGTATCCTCACCGGAGGTGTCTGCGGGCAGCCAGCTGCTAACCGCGGAGTTCATTGGTGCGGACCCGGCGAATCCTCCGATCGGCGGCACAGCGCGAGGTTGGCTGGCACGCACGCCCGGAACCGACCAGTATCCAGGCCAATACGCGCTCATTCAGTACCCGGACATTTCTGGTGGTTGGGTACAAGGAACGAAGCAGGGTATAGAGTCGAACCGCGAATTTGCGTGGTGGATCAAGCGGGCTGCCACAGAGCAGACCGCTCGTTGGGTCCCGTACCATACCGCTCAAACGGCTTTCAACGCTGAAGCCCCAAGGTTCTACGACGGCAACCGGGAACTGAGCATCAGTTGGTTGCAGGTCGGCCAGCCATACGACGCAACGGGGCCAGTGAGCATCGTCCAGCATGTCTACGGCAGAAACCCTGACGAGCCCAGCGTGAACCTGTTGGATATTTGGACTACAACCACGATCCACCCCTCTGGACGGATGACGATCGAAGGCAAGATTCGCGTGAACTTCGATATCCAAGTAACGAACACGTACGTATTGATGAATCCGGTCAATTCAGCAGTTTTCGACACAGTTATTTCCCCGATTGGAAACTCGTACCCAAACACAGTTGCGCAGGAGGGAACTAATACCAACCTTCCCGAATCGGACTGGGGCACGTCATGGGCGTTCCTCTCGTCGGCTTCACCGGATAGCGTAGCTGCGTTCCGCTACAACAACCCGGCTGAAACAACTCGCCGGGGCCAGCCGGGGAAGAATCCGGAAGGGACACGGGCGTGGTTGGAGCACAGGGCAGGCGGGCAGATCCTCAAGCACTACCAAAAGCTGTGGGCAACTAACGAAGTAGTCCCCGCCGGAACCATTCATCGATTCAGCGGGGACTACATCCATCAATTGCGGCCGAACGCTTACCAGGAGTTTTCAACCTAGGAGCGAATGTCCTCAGAGCAATGCTTCTGGTCGGGGTCGCCGTTTGGATAAACGGCGGCTCCGCATGTGCAGCGACGCATACCTACATCGAACAATTCATCATCCGAAAGATCACTAAAACTGTTGGTGCTCACCGTAAAAATCCTGTCACTCATTTTCAACTTGCTAACATCTAACTATAAGACGATGAAAAGGGAGCATGAGTGGATTATCTAACGAGGATACGAGAACGTGGCGCTGGGCAAGAACGAGGAGTGCCCTCGTACCTACACGACAAAATCAAAGGCCGAGAGTTCGTAGAACGCATTGGAGGCCCAGTTCCAAAACTACTTGCTACGTATACCTCGGCTGATGACATTCGTCTAGACGAACTTCCTGACACGTTCGTACTGAAGCCAACGTTCTCTTCATCGTCATTCGGCGTTATGGTTCTGGAACGAAAAGAGGAGGGTTATCACGATCATCTTCGACACCGAGATCTCACAGCCGAGCAAATTGTTGCTGAGCAGACCGAGCTATCTGAGAAGACTCCAAGGGCCAAGCACGAGTGGATAGTCGAAGAGAGAATTGTTGACCCTCAAGGGAATCCCGTTCCGGACGATTATAAATTCTTTACTTTCCAGGGTGAGATAGGTCTAATCCACAGAACGATTCGCGATCCCAAAAAGAACAAACATGCATTCTTCGACGGAAATTTCGAACCAATCGTTGACCCTGAAGATCGACTAATCGAAGTCAACACCAAGATCATTGAACGAATTGTGGAGCCACGCCCGGATAACTGGAAAAGCATGCTGAATATCGCCAAGCGAATATCTGTGGCTGTTCCGTCTCCATTCGTTCGCGTGGACATGTACGACACCTTGAATGGTCCGGTCTTTGGAGAATTCACACTCGTTCCGGGAACGTTCTACTATGAAGACCGCGAAAAGATGCATGCTCCACTGTCCTATAGGATGGGATATCTGTGGGAGCAAGCTGAAAACCAACTTCGATAAATTCAGAATGCATAAAGGCCTTCACCTTCGCGGGTGAGGGCCTTTGTCATACCCGAAACCTTTAGGAGGCTCCATGCCGACTCATGTTTTTCAGCCGTCCCGCAACCCGCCGAGGGGGTGTGCATGCCGGTGATTCCAGAGTTCCTGGGTGGGCCGAATGGGTGGCTCGGTTATACAGCGGTCGTGATCCTGTTGATCGCGTTTTTCTGGAAGCCAGTAAGGGTTATCTACTCAAGACTGAAAGAGTTTGCGGCGTTCCTCGACCAATGGAACGGGAAAGCTGAGAAGAAAGACCGCTCTGGCCAGATCGTGCAACATGCCGAACCTGGCGTTTCGGCCCGCATTCTCACCTTGGAAGAGAAGACTGAGCGAATCCACCATGAGGTGACACCAAACCATGGGGGTTCGATCAAGGACGCAGTGAAACGCATTGAAGAACGAGGGAATGAAACCGCATACAAGCTCGCTGAGACGACCGAGAAGCTCGATGAACATATCGTCATCGCTAAGGATTCCGACAAGGCCCAGGAACGACTCATTGCCGATATAGGAAAGTTGAAATCGAAATACGCGCCAGAAAAGTGATACTCACGCAGTAGGGGATTACTTTAAGTAACGTTCAGCAAGTTGCTCGATAATTGGTTGAATACTAGTTCTCGTGAAATCGGCAACATCTGACGCTGGAACAGCCCAAGTCAATAGAGCTACAAGAAACGAAAGTAGGTTCAGGATCCGACCGCGACGGTCTGATTTGCCGAGTTGATCGGTGAGATCCGCCGTGATTCTGGATTGTTCCTGAATAAAGCTTGCCAGCGTTGAATCAATTTTCCCTACTTTATCAGTCAACTGCTCAATTGCTTCAAATAGTTGATCGTTAGTTGCGGCCAGTTCCGCCTGTGCTTTTGTGTTCTTGACGGCGTCACGTAGTCCAGCTAGAACGTCTTTCGTCCAGGTCGGAGCTTGTAAAACCTGAATGTAATCCGGGCCGACATTGAAAGTACCTTCGATGGTTTTCGATGGCTTTCCGCAAATTGGACAGGATTCGATATTCCCACTTAGAGTGAGTCCGTTTATGGTGCCGCCAACTAGCCGACTAGGGAATGTTCCGTGGTCGGGGCACAAAGCAACTATTTGATTCATAGGAACAATCTCACCACATTATTCGAATCCAGAGCCAGAATACGCGACTCTCTCGTACTCACCCAGACACGAACGGTGTCTGGGTTTTTCTATGCCCGAAAGGAACGCATCATGTCGGACCGTAACCCGATGGAAGCCATCGACCAGGACAACTACGAGGACCCGAACCCCGAGGAGATCACTGACCCGGACCACCCGGACTACGTGGCGCCGGCCGAGGGCATCAAGCCGCTAGGAGGCAAGTAAGCATGGCGATCTACCGAGGCTACGCAGGCGCCAAAACCTGCACCCAGGGCCCGACCACCGGTGCGAAGGGCGCCATGTCCTGGTTCCTGGCCAAGTACAAGGAGCAGGGCGGCCGAAACTCAGGCATTTACAACTGTCGGCCAGTGCGCGGTTCTAAGCGCACGACCTCGCTGCACGGCGAAGGTCGTGCTTTCGACCTTGGTCTGCGCTGGTTCGACAAGATCGAGGTGTTCCAGGAGCTGGCCGAGCAGCTGCGTCTGAACTCCAAGGAACTGGGCATCCAGTGCATCATCTTCAACCGCAAGATCTTCTCCGGTGGCTACAAGTACACCGGCTGGTACAAGTACACGGGCGTGAACCCGCACACCGATCACCTGCATGTTGAGTTCTCCTGGACGGCTGCTAACCGCAGCGTCGAGGACACCGTGGCCTTGTGGGAGAACGAACTGGGCGGCAAGGTCACCGGTGAGACGGTGCCTGTGGCTTCGCGTCCGAAGGTCGAGGATCAGTCGCCGACCAACGTTCCGAACGGTTCCACGAACTTCCCGGACAACTACGCCGATCTGAAGATCAACGGCAACTTCCTGTCCTGGGAGGTCGGCGCGCTGCAGATCCTTCTGGAGAACGTCGTGAACGGTCTCAACAAGCAGTGGGATGGCAAGTTCGAGAAGCTGACCATCACCGACACCATGACGCTCATGCAGCGCAACGGCTACTACCTCAAGACCCCGTTCGCCGCCCGTGGTGCCAAGAAGGGCACCCCGCTCAAGAAGGACGGCAAGGCCGGCTACTGGTTCTGGGTCGAGTTCCAGCGCATGCTGGCCGACGACCTGGGACACCGCGGCAAGGGCTACTACGACACCCGCAAGTGGCGCCTCGACGGTAAGCCGTTGAAGGAAACCGGCAAGGCCATCCAGCGATGGCTCAACGACAACAACTAGGAGACACCATGGCTAAGCATGCAGCCGTCACCACCCAGTCCCAGCACCCCTGGCGAGCTACCGTCCGCACGATCCTCGCGGTCATCGTCGCTCTCGCGGGCATGGCCCCCTCGATCTACACCGCGGCCACGATGGGCAGTCCAGAGGCTGCCACCGGAGCCGCTGCGCTGGCACTGGGTATCGCTGCGGCGATCACCCGCATACTGGCTCTGCCCGGTGTGGAGGCGTTCTTCCAGCGCTTCCTGCCGTGGCTGGCAGCAGGCACCAAGACCGACGAACCACCCGCAGGCAATGTCGAAGGCACCGTGCCCCTGGACGAATAGACAGAACCGCCCCATCCTCATAGCGAGGGTGGGGCGGATTTCTGCGTTAAGGCACAATTAGGTTATGACTGAACGGGATCCGCGTTTCGAGCGTATGAGCCGGTACGAACCAAGGCGCAGACCGTACGTGCAAGTTACCTGTCCAGACCTAGGGAAGTACCATGCGCGGGTTATCGGCTGGATCCCAGGGGAAGTGTTCATTGAGTATCCGATCAAAATTCTCGACTACGTAACCACCGGACAACTAGAAGTCATGTGGGTGCCCACTGCTGCTGCCGTCCGCATCCGACGGTCAGACAGTATTTGGCTCTCAACCGAAGACGACCACGGCTGGCACCAGACAGAGGACGAGAGAATCAAATACCGGGCAGACCCATGGACCGTCTACCAACAAGAAGCCCGATAGAATTCGCGTTGTGGAAGTAAAAGTGAACTACCTGCAAGACGGCGAACCCGGCGCCGTGTCAGTCATCGGTGATGACTACGAAACAGCCCGAGACCAAGCTTTCGACCTAGTACCCAAAGCTGCCGTGTGCCTTAGCATCATGGTGGACCGTTCGCACGGGGGCAGTAACCAGTAGCAATCGGGGCATACTCATGAGTGTAATCATGACCCATCCGGGCACGTCGCCTCTGCTATCCCTGAGTTTCGGGGAAACCTTACGAAAGAGTAGTTCACCGGTTGCAGTGATTTGCAATACCAGTTTGAGCATCATTTCTTGTATGTGATTCATGACGGCCCTTCTAACTTGCTAAAGGATTTCAAAGTGGGAGATTCAAGCTTTTCTATGCTCCGATCAATAACTCATCTCCAATAACGCCAGACCGGGGAATACGGCGAAATCGATCGTGAGAGGAAGAATTCCGAACACGACCGGTACCAGCATGGAAATCTCGCGTTTTCCTGCAACTTCCATAAGTTCTCGTTTGGACGCATCGCGGACATCTTGTGCTTGGTCTCTGAGCACTTGAGCCAATGGTGTGCCTCGCTCTGTTGCAACAACGATTGCATCGACAAATCGCGTCATGGCTCCAACTTGCATCCGGTCGGACATATTCTGCATCGCTTGGACCATCGGTGTGCCTGCGTGAATGTCGTTCAAAGTCTTGGTGAATTCGTCACCGATCACCCCGTGGCAGATTCGTGAAATTCTTTCGATGGCCCCGGTGGTTGATTCGCCTGCGCCGACAGTTAGCGCCAGCACTTCGGCCACGGTTGGAAACTGAGTCAATATTTTCCTGGCCCGCCGATGGATCTGTTCGCCAAGCCACCAACCACGCAATGCATAGCCAACAATCCCGAAACCAATAACGACTAGCACCGATAGGATCAAAGAGACATGATACTGAACGGCGGCAAAGGCCATGAGCGCAGATCCTGCTACTAGGCCTGCCAGAGCATAAACAATTTCTTGAGACCGGTAGTCAATTACGCTCATGTCCAATCCGGCAGCGTTCAGACGCTTCCGAAGAGTACTTGCCGAAGGACTGTGTAGGCTAGCCAGCTTCTTGATTTGCAGCAACATGGGGGCAGCGAGTTGGCCTAAAGCCGAGTGCCCGGAGTCAGAGTGCCATGAGTCTTCCAGCATGCGTGAGCTTCGAACGCCAACGCGAACATGGGGCGCAATACGATCAGCGAAGGCCATTCTTCGCCAGCCCGGCAGGTTCACAAAGACCAGCCCAAGGCCTATGCCAAGTCCCAAACCGCAAAGCGCCGCCCACGGTGTATAGCTGTTCATGCCAGGACTCGTTCTTTTACTGGCAAGGTGCCCAGCCGGAGCATGATTCGATAGCAAACGAGGGAAACCAGCATGCCCAGGCATAGCACTATCACTCCCCCGAACGTCATATATGCATCCTTCGCAGCTTCCTGGGTGCCCAAGACCAACAGCAAGATCCATGGCGCGGCGACTGCCAAACGCGCTGCCGAGACAATCCATGATTGGCGGGCAGCGAGTTCCCCTCGTGTTCTCACGTCATCGCGCAAGAATGCCGACAAAGTTGTGAGCGTATGCCCCAAGTCGGTGCCCCCGACTTCACGCGTAATCCGCAATGTCGTGAGAATCTTGTCGGCTACCGGGTCTGCCAAGCGTTCGCCCAGCTGGTCCAGCGCCACGGAGAAGTTCGCTGTGGCTCGATAGTCCAATGCGAAATCCCGAAATAGCGGACGCAATACCTGCGGGCCGACGACAGCCAATTGGCTCAATGCTTCGGGAAGAGATAGGCCCGCCCGGATGGCACTTCGCAAGTGATCAACCACCTCTGGCCATTGTTCTTGCAATGTTGTGCGGCGCTTGGTGGCTTGATGGCGCAGGTAGACCCATGGTGCGAATGAACCGAAGATGCTAAACACCAAGGCGAAGAGCCACGAAGCGGTGAGTCCCAACGTCACCAACGCGGAAGTCAGCCCGCAGACCAGGCAAATCACGATGAATTTTGCCGGAGCCAGATTGCTCATTCCTGCATGCAAAAGAGCATTCTTGATGGCCGAGCTACGTTTGGGCGATTTTGCCCACGGGGCGAAGAGCAACCAGTCAACCATGAGGGCAATGCCTAGCCCGCCAAGGAGAGCAAAGAAAGCAACCACCGCTACACCGCCATCAATTCGGCAATATTGATTCCAGCGACATCAAACTTTTCATGGGACCAATCGGCTCCCCGAGCCGGCAGCAGGCGATCGGCTTGCCGCTCGAATAGCGTCGAGGACTCAATTTGCCCTTCCTCCACGCGGTTGCGCACGCTGAGAATCTCGTTGACATAGCGATGGCCCTGTGGACTCCGCACGCAATGAACCACAAGGTCAATGCATGCAGCCACGGTCTTGATGGTGAAGTCGCTGGTGATATTTGGTCCTGCAAGCAACGGCAAAGTGCAAATTTTTGTGATAGCGTCGCGGGCAGAATTCGCATGCAAGGTACATAGCCCCGCGATTCCCGAGTTCAGGGCAATGAGCATATCCAAGGACTCTGCTTCGCGGACCTCGCCGATAATGATCCGTTCCGGGCGCATGCGCAAGGCCTCCTTGACCAGCCGGCGCATCGTGATTTCACCGGTGCCTTCAAGATTGGCGAAGCGAGTTTGCATGGCAACGACATCTCTTAGTGAAAGATTCAGCTCAAAGATTTCCTCGATGGTGATAATGCGTTCCCTGGGGCCGATCGCTGATGCCAGACAGTTGAGCATTGTCGTTTTGCCGGCTTGTGTAGGGCCAGTAACGATGACATTCAGACCGGCACTGATCGCCGTAGAAAGGAACCTCGCTGCTTGTTCGCTCAAGGCTCCCAGCTCAACTAGATCTTCAAGTTTTCCCGCGCGAGCAATGAACTTACGAATGTTGATGGCCCAATGCTCATGGGTGATGTCTGGAATCACGACGTGAAGACGAGACCCATCAGGCAATTGGCAGTCGACGAATGGCTGGGAAAGGTCCAGACGCCTGCCCGACGTTTTGAGCATGCGTTCTACTAGAGCCGCGATTTCTGCCGATTCCATGCGTATGTGGGTCAGTTCGCTTTGGCCACCTCTGGCGCAAAATACTTGATGTGGAGAATTTACCCAGATCTCTTCAACAGAAGGATCATCCAATAAGGGTTGCAGCGCTCCGAACCCGGCCACATTATCGAATACTGAACGTTGGGCGGCCTCTAGCGATCCAAGTGAAGGCACGGCGCCAAGCAATGCGCGTTCGTCGTAGTCGCGAATGACCTCTTCAATAAGTGATCGGATCATCGCTGGCTGCTTTGCCGGGTCCAATCCACGCCGGCGAACCAGCTCGCGTACTTCGTCTTCGACAATGGACAGCGCATCCACGACTGACTCCTTTGGCTTCCCTACTGGAGGATCCCGATCTCGGGGACTATCGGCGAGCGCGTCGTCGGTGCAGCATACCTATTCGTATGACAAGGGATGCTATCTGCAGCAGAGACCGCTTTCAAGAGGTTCCCGAAGTTGTGGATAGTTCTTGGTACTTTCTCCACACCAAGATTCTTATCTTCCAGCGCCGCCCTCAATGCTGGTTTAGATGGGAACGACAACATTCCATTACATTCAGGAGACCTCATGGTCCGCTATGAATTACTTCTGATTTCCCGAAAATTCCAGCATCCGCGGCAATTCGAACTTGTCATGTCCGGACGAATATCGGGCGAGCAGCTCGCCGCACTGCTGCAGCAGCATTTCCCGGGACAACGATGGTATTCGGGAATAACGCGGATAGAAGAGTTGGGGATCCTGCATGCGTCTGAACGTCTTCTGCTCAATGAATTGCCCCAACCTGTTCGCGCCACAAGCACCACAGCTTCGTGCCTCAAGTTATATGTAGTTCGCGGCCCCGACGCTGGTGCCTGGATTCCGCTCACAAAGGGAGAACATGTCATCGGCAGAACCGCCCCATTATGGTTAGAAGATCCGCTGGTGTCCCGGGTTCACGCGAAGTTATTCGTGACAACCCGGAGCTTGCGCCTGGTAGCCTGCTCTGAGCAGCAACTTGCCATGCCAGATGGCAGCCGCTGCGAGTCCGTGGAATTGGAACACGGATCGCGCTTCTTTCTGGGCAACACTGAATTCGCTGTCGGCGATCCATTAACCGCCCAATCCGGTCAATTGGTAACCCCCGAACAATTGGAAATCCAAGTACCTTCCAAGCCCGAGCTGTCCCGCTTAATTGCTCTGGTCCTCGCAGCATTCGTTCCGATCATCTCCGGCGTCTTGCTTGCCTTGGTTACCGGTTCGATGCTCTTTCTGATCTTGAGTGGCGTTTCGGCCCTTATGGGTATGGTGCCTGCCGGTCAACTGTTCGTGGAGCGTCGCGAATGGAAAAGGGAAATGGAAGTGCAACGAGCTTCCGCCATTATCGCGAGAAGTAAATATTCTCCGGCTCTCGGAGAATCGTTCGTAGCCGGACTGGATTCCGCTTCTTTGGGACTGTCGCATGCCCGGATACCACCACTGGTTTGGGGCGAGGGACTGTGGTCTCCGCAGGACACCTCTCGTTCTGATCCCACGGGGATCCGCAAAGTATTTCGTAGCCTCAGGAAGACGAAGTCGGACGCGCCCTGGTTCGGTCCAGTATTTTTCCCGAGTACCCCGAGCGTCTGGCAGCTGAATTCTGCACAAGGGCAAAGCGCTGGGGCTATTCTGGCCGCAGTACTTGCACGCTATCTCCCGGCCATACATTCCGGCCAGATACGGCTCGTGCTCGATCCCAGTGTCAGGTGTCTTCCGGCGTCGCTGCTTTTGGTGAGCAACGTTTCCGTGGCCCACCTGTCGATTCCCGAAGAATCGAGCTTCACCAGGAAAGAGGAAACCAACCTGGCGACGTTGTACGTCACTGCCCAGGAACCTCAACCTATTTCCGGCGCCCTGGTGCTGGGCGTTTCACCGGTGCTGGCCGAATCCGTGGAGAATTGGATTGTTCCAAGCCCCGTGTCCTCGCGTTTGCCCGACGAACGCTTAGTGCTGCAGAACCTAAGCACGCTGAGCCTTTCGCGGTTCGACAGGATGGTGCAGCAGTATGTGCAGCTGCAAAAGCAGGCAATAACCAAGAACGCAGAATCCATTGCATCCCCGTCACTAGCCGTACGGGCACATCTGGGCCTCGATGAACAGCAAGAGGACGTGTTCCTTGATCTTCATGAGGATGGTCCGCATGTACTGATTTGCGGCACTACAGGGTCAGGCAAGTCAGAAGCGCTCAGGCGCCTGATTGCTGATTTTGCCCGGAACTACCCGCCGACTCAGCTTGCCTTCGCACTTATTGATTTCAAGGGTGGAGCTGGACTAGGCGTCTATGCAGGTTTGCCCCATGTCCAGCTCTTCGCAAGCGACCTCGATGAGGCAGCGGCTCAGCGCACGTTGGAACAACTAGAACATGAGGTGCGGCGGCGCGAGGAGCTTCTGGCAGCACAAGGCTGCAGCGACATTGCGGAATATCAAGATCTCGACGAATCAGGCCCGATTCTGCCTCGCTTGCTGGTAGTCATTGACGAATTCCGTGTTTTCGTCGAAACGCTTCCTCAAGCCAGCGCCAGAATTGATCGTTTAGCTGCGGTGGGTCGAGCTCTAGGAATCCATCTGATTCTCAGCACGCAGCGTCCGGCTGGCGCTTTGACGGGACAAACCAAGGCGAACTTAAACACGACAATCGCATTGAGGGTAAACGACCCGGGTGAGTCCGTGGAACTGGTGGGCTCCACCGAGGTGTCCAAACTCCTCCACCCCGGACAGGCGATCATCAAGGGCGCTTCCAAGCCCACTAGGAACATGCAATTCCAGTTGGCCATCGAGCCGCCACTGCACGGCGAACTATTCGAGCGGAATCGTCAAGATCTCAGCCTTCGTCCGTTGTGCCGATTCGAAAAGAGCATCGCGTCAGTCGCTGGAGATCGCTTGCAAAACCATGCAGCAGAACTTTCCTCACAGTGGTCCACTTCGGAGCTCCCGGTATCTGGTTTTGCTCCAGCGTTGCCTCGGCCAGCAGAACCAACGCACTCGCCAGATACGTGGGATGGGAAGGAACGAGGAACGATTTACTGCGGCGTTGCAGATAATCTGCATTTGGCCCGGCTTGAACCTTTGATTCTTGACCCTGCCCGTTCACGATCAACATTGATCTGCGGCTTGCCAGAAGCCGGTGCCCGAACCCTGTTCGCTTCCCTCGCCCGTTCGCCCAGAAAAATACTTTGCTTCGGTCCGTCGCCGATCCCGGATGCCACTGAAAACGTCAAGGTTGTCACGGGTGAGGATCCCTATGGCTTTTTCGATGCTGTCGACTTCCTGGAATCCATGCCCAGTGATCCAGCATTGATCATTCTCGTTCATTCACTGGCCCAGTTGCAGTCCAATATCCACCCGCAACATTTCCAACGCCTGGACGAAGCACTCGGTACGATATTGCGTTTCGGCGGCCCGCAATCGCCTATGGTGATTTGTTCAGTTGACCGCGACCAAAACGCGTTGAAGTCCACCGGTCTTTGTACAGAGCAATGGTTCTTCCCATTCAACGCTACCGAGTCATTAAAGATGATGTGGCCCAAGATCCCGGCCTGTTCGCTTTTGCCGGGTCGAGGGGTCAAGCTGAGTTCGGGGCATCCTCCGCAGGTCTTCCAACTCACCGAAGTTCAATTAGCTGAAATCCCGGGAAGCACCTGGCCCGAAGTGCCTTCGGCTTGGCAGATGCCTTCAGGTTCTGCCCTTCAACCGGCAAACTTTCTGGGATACTCGCCCTTCGATGGTGAGGCGGTCCCTCGACCAGCAGGTCCGATGGTTGTTGTGCTGTGCCCCGATACGCAACAGCGTTGGCAGCTGACTGCCGTACTCGCTGTGCGTTGGAACTCCCCGCATATTTGCGGCCTACCGGACTTTGAACGGTTCGTACGTTCTCTCGAGGACGGCTCGTACCGTGTTCGGCAGGACTTGCTTTGCCTCTTCCTCGAAACCACCAATGACTCTCGGTTGCCACCGCTCTTGAACGCTCTGAATTCGAGGGGAATCGGTGTCGCGCTATTCGTTCCGCCGTCCAGCAGGATGGCCTTCGACCTGGGATTGAGCGCCAACGGGTTCGATGATCGCCAGGTAGTCGCTGTCGAAGCCCATCATCCGCAAGATCTTCAACCGATGAATTGGCAGCCAATCCATCAGGTGCCTCATCAAGGAGCCAAAGACTATTGGTGCGCGGTCATCTCCAAACGAGGCAAACCGCGGATGATTCATATTCCGTACGAATTATCTGCTGGCAATTCAGCGGTTTGGCCGGTCTCCGAGGAATGCGGTGGTCTTCGGCGCGAAGAGCATCACCACAGTGGTTCCGGCGACCACGATGGAAAGTACCGCCGCGGCCGTCACCATCGGGATATTGGAGCTCAGGAATGAAACAGAGAGGATGAGCTGGAATAGTTGCCAAACGACAATCGGAGCACGAGTGAACGCTTTTCCCTTGAAGAAGTTGACAGCTACCGAGCCTTGCCAAACGGCAAGAAGCAAGCACAGGGCCAGCATGAATAACTGCCCGCCCATATTGACTGTTCCGTTGGTGTCGAGGTTCAACATGTAGCTGATGGCGTACGCCAGAACAGCCAGGGCCTCAATTAGGACAAGCGCGGCAACCACGAAAACACTGGTTGGGCGGGACGAGATTGCATTTTCGTTGCTCACATCAACAATTTTCGTTGACCTTCTGCAGGAACTCAAACCGCAACAATTGACTTTTGCTGTTGCTCGCGCCACACCTCTGATAACTAGCGGATCCTAGTGCCAAATGCCATGTGAGAAAGCACTCAGGCATTCAGCAACATTTCGCTACCGTGACTCTTGTTTACTTCCGCGTTACATGAAAACCTTATGTGGTCGGTTAAACGAAGTGCCCGAATGGACTTCTCCGACCTTTCGAGACGCCAGATGTTAACCGCTAGGCAACCAGGATTTCATTTCACTCCTAGTTATTTTTTGCCTGTGTGTTGATTGTCGTTGGTGTTTCACACCCTCTCAGATTTCAAGGAGCATCAATAAGCATGGATTGGCGTAGCCGCGCGGCGTGTCTGGAAAAGGACCCGGAACTGTTTTTCCCAGTGGGAAACACCGGTCCGGCCCTGTTGCAGATCGAAGAGGCCAAGAGCGTCTGCCGTCGATGTGAAGTAACCGAAACCTGCCTGCAGTGGGCTATTGAGTCCGGCCAGGATGCAGGCGTCTGGGGTGGCATGAGCGAAGATGAGCGTCGTGCCTTGAAGCGTCGTGCAGCACGAGCTCGCCGCGCTTCCTAATTAAGCTGCGCTCGAGGTAATTCTCGCAACCCGAGACGCTATACGAAATCCGCCAGAGGTAAACACCACTGGCGGATTTCGAGTTTAAGCGACAAATTGTCAGCTCAGCTAGGTACATTAAAAGTAGTATTCATGTTCGAAAGGATCCGTTAGTGACTCTGGCCCGCTTCGCGTGCACCGTTCAGGCAGGTGCGACCGCAAAATGAGCCCGGCCCTGACCGACCCCAACCTGGGCAAGACGCTGGATGGTCGATACCGACTGGACCATCTGCTTGCCCTGGGTGGCATGTCACGCATCTACCGCAGCATGGACAAGCGCCTGCATCGAGCGGTTGTCGTGAAGATCCTGAACGACAACTTCTCCAGCGAGCATACAGTGCGTGAGCGATTCGAATCCGAAGCTGTCATCGCTGCGAATATCACTCATCCGAATGTGGTCTCCATCCGCGATCACAACGTGAGCGATAATCTGGTGTACCTCGTGATGGAGTATGTTCGAGGACGGAACCTCGAACAGGTCATTGAAGAACGCGGCCGCTTTACTCCGCGTCAGGCGCTAAGCGTCCTTGAACAAATTTGCCACGGTCTCAGCGCCGCGCACAGCGAGGGAATCATCCACCGGGATATGAAACCGGCAAATGTGCTGCTCTCCGATACCGGCGAAGTGAAAGTTACCGACTTCGGCTTGGCCCGTGCTGCCAGCGCCCATACCCAGTCAGCCACGCTCGTCGCCACGCTGTCCCATGTCTCCCCCGAACTAGTTTCAGGGGCACCAGCCGATTCGCGCAGCGACATCTACGCACTGGGCATCATGATCTACCAGATGCTGACTGGACAAGCACCGTATACCGAGACCAATGCCGCTGCATTAATGAAGCATCATCTGGACTCCCCCATGCCCATGCCCTCGGACTTGGTTCCGGGATTGGCCGAAGATCTCGATGAGTTGGTTCGATGGTGCACCGAGAAGGATCCAGAGAAGCGCCCGCAAGATGCTTCGCTGCTGCTGGAGGAGATCATCCAGATCCGCTCAACGCTCAACGATGCGCAACTGGACCTGGGCGCCGAGGACCTCGGCGGGATTGAAGATCTCACCCCGCAAACTATGGCGCAGATGCCCACTACGCTGCAGCAGCGTCTTGATGCGATGCAACGCGAGCGCGAAGATGAGCGTGAACAGCTATGGCTGAAGCGGAATACTGCTCAGCACGAGGACAGCTACGTTATCGATGATGCCCCCGCCGATCCTGACCAGACAACCGTCATTGCCGCGGTTGACGCCACCGAAGTCTTGGATCTTCGCGATGCGCAAGCCACACTGGCCCAGCCTCGTCCCACTGATCTTGCCGCTGATTCTGGCATAGCCGCAACGTCGGTGTACACCCGCGGCCGCGATCTGGAACCGGCCCACGAGAATGACGCCGATTCCGAAGCACCGCTGTCGGTACGTGGCCAAAAGCGTGCGCAGAAGCAGGCTGCAAGAAAGTGGCGCAAGGAAGCACAGGTACCCACCCACCGGTTGCGTCAGCCTCGCTCGGGTACGCAGAAGTTCGTCATCACCGTGATGTGGATCCTCATCGTGGCTCTGGTCGCAGGTGCCGGATGGTTCTTCGGCCGCGGCCCCGGAACCGTCATCCGCATCCCGTCATTGACCGGCATGCTTCAATCGCAGGCAGTCGCGCAAATGGATGGCCAAGGTGTTCCAGTTCGGGTAGGCACGACCTACAACGATGAGATTGCCATCGGCAGGGTGGTCGACTCGCAGCCGGGGACCGGCGAGAACATCATGAAGTTCCAGGGAATCGATCTGATCGTTTCGCAAGGCCCTCAGCTTTTTGCAGTTCCGGATTTCACCGGGAAAACCCTGGATCAGGCCACCAAGTTGCTCGATGAAATCGGTTTCGAAGATGTCCAGGAAGCCGAGGCCTACTCGGAATCGGTGACGAAGGGCGAGATTATCAGTTCCTCCCCTGCCGCCGGCAAGAAATTGCCGCGGAAGAACATCATCACCCTCACTGTTTCCAAGGGACATGCTCCGGTTCCTGTTCCTGCGGTCATTGGTCTTGGCAAGGATGCGGCCAAGGAAAAGCTTGAGTCCATGGGCTTGAAGCTGGAAACCGGTGAATCCGTCCATTCCACGACGACCGAAAAAGGCCTAGTCGCCGTCCAGGACCCGGCCCAGGGCACCGTTGCGTACGGCAGCACCGTGACAGTGAATCTCTCGGAAGGACCAGAATACGTCCAGATCCCATCCGTGCTCGGCATGGGCGTCGAGGAAGCACTCTCTGCACTGGAAGCCGCCGGCTTTTCCGTGAAGACGCACAATGTCTTTGGCGGTTTCAGCCAGACCGTTCGCATGCAGTCTCCATTGCACCAGCAAGCCGTGCGCGGCAGCGAGATCAGCATCTACGCCTTCTGAGGCCTGCGCCGTTCCCCAGGCATAAAAATAATCCGGTTCCCGCTGTCGGGAACCGGATTATTCTCTAGCTGCTAGCGGTTTCGGCTGCGGCTCTGCAGTGCCGAGGAGACCAGGAAGGCCATCTCCAGGGACTGGCGGTGGTTCAGGCGCGGGTCGCACAGCGACTCGTACAGCGAGTCGAAGTCTTCCTCGCGGATCGGATCCGCTCCGCCGAGGCACTCAGCCACATCGTCGCCGGTCATCTCCACATGCAGGCCGCCTGGGAAGGTGCCCAGCGCGTCGTGCACTTCGAAGAAGCCGCGGACTTCGTCCATGACATCTTCGAAGTTGCGGGTCTTGTAGCCGTTCTGGCTGGTGACCGTGTTGCCGTGCATTGGGTCCGTAACCCACAGCACCTGGGCGCCGGAGGCCGTGACCTTTTCGATCAGGTTTGGCAGCTTCTCGCGGATGTTCTTCGCACCCATGCGGGTGATGAAGGTCAGGCGTCCTGGTTCGCGGTTCGGATCGAGCTTTTCGATCAGCGCGAGGACATCTTCCGGATCCGAGTTCGGGCCCAGCTTCACGCCGATTGGGTTGCGCACGCGCGAGAGGAAGTCCACATGTGCGTGGTCCAGCTGACGGGTTCGTTCACCGATCCACAGGAAGTGGCCGGAGGTGTCGTACGGCAGGCCGGTCCGCGAATCGGTACGCGTCAACGCACGCTCGTAGTCCAGCAGCAGTGCTTCATGGGAGGCGAAGAACTCGGTGCGCTTGAGCGCCTCGAAGTCTGCACCGCAGGCATCCATGAAGCGGATGGCCGAGTCGATCTCGCCGGCCAGCTGCTCGTAGGCGGAGTGCGCCGGGTTGGCCATGAATCCGCTGTTCCACGAGTGCACGCTGCGCAGGTCTGCGAAGCCGCCCTGGGTGAACGCGCGGATCAGGTTCAGCGTGGCCGATGAGGTGTTGTAGGCCTGCACCATGCGCTTCGGATCGTGGGCACGGGAATCGGGTGTGAAGTCGAAGCCGTTGACGATGTCGCCGCGGAATGCCGGCAAAGTTACACCATCTCGGGTTTCGTCATTCGAGGAGCGCGGCTTGGCGAACTGGCCAGCCATGCGTCCCATCTTGATTACCGGCATCGAAGCGCCATAGGTCAGCACCACAGCCATCTGCAAGATGGTGCGAACTCGCGAGGAGATCTTGTCGGCGGTTGCATCGGCAAAGGTTTCGGCGCAGTCGCCGCCCTGCAGCAAGAAGGCCTTGCCCTGGGCTGCTGCGGCCAAGCGTTCGCGCAGTACGTCGACTTCGCCGGCAAATACCAGTGGCGGACGCGAACCCAATTCGTTGATGGAGGACTGATAGTCCTTGTGCTCACGCCAAGTCGGCTGCTGGGCAATTGGCAATTCACGCCACAAATCTAGTTGCGGATCGGTGGCGGGGCCGGCTACGGAGGAGCCTGGCAATGGGGTTCGGTTTTCTTCGCTCACCTTGCCCATTCTACGTGGCATCAGCTCAAAGGACCGCGACGAATGTAACAAGTCGCCGTAACACTGCGCATAGCGGCCTGCTACTTCTTTGGTTTGCGTGGAGCATAGATGTCGACGTAGCTCTGACCCGACAGGACATTGATTGCCTTGCGGATTTCGTCGGCGCAAGCGCGAAGCGTTTCAGGATTCGCGGACCTGCCGTTCAGGTGCTCGAAGGTCAGCGGCTTGCCGATCTTGATCCCGATCCGGCCCGGATGCGGCAGGCTTTGGCCGATGGGCTGGACCTTGTCGGTGCCAATCATTGCAATTGGTATCACCGGTGCACCGGTTTCCAGGGCGAGCTTTGCGACGCCGAGCTTGGCCCGGTACAACCGTCCATCCGGTGAACGGGTGCCTTCCGGATAGATGCCCAGCACCTGGCCCTGCGCCAGTGCGTTCTTGGCACTGGCCAGCGAAGCAGCCGATTTCTGCCCGCCTGAACGGTCCATGGGCAGCTGGTTGATATTGCGGAAGAACCACGCGGTGATCCGGCCCTTGATGCCCTTGCCGTTGAAGTACTCGTCCTTGGCCAGGAAGATCACGGTACGATCCAGCGCCGCTGGGAGGAACACCGAGTCGCTCACCGACAGGTGGTTGGAAGCCAAGATCGCCGCACCGGTTTCAGGCACATTGCCGATGCCCTGGATCTTGACGCGGAAGAAAATTCGTATTAGCGGCCGGACAGCGAAACGCTTGAGGAAGTCGTACAGCACAGCGGGAAAATTCCTTCTTCTAGTTGACCAGCTACGCGGGAAGAGAAACCGCGACCTTACTGGTCGAAGCGCACTCCGCACCCTTCAATTGTGCACTACGCTCGAAGGTGAAGGCAGAAATCCGGAGGGTTCACGATGAAACTTGATGCAGGCAATACTCCGCTGGACGAGCGCAAACGTCCATGTGCAGTACTTATGATCCACGGTTTTACCGGCTCCGCTGTTTCCATGCAGCCATGGGCGGATTCCTTGGAGCAGGCCGGATTCGACACGGACATTCCCCTTTTGCCCGGGCACGGAACGCAATGGCAGGACATGGTCGGTCGAGGTTATGGCCAGTGGATCCACGCTACCGAAGCGGCTTTTGACAGGCTCGCGCGCACGCACGAGCAGGTATTCGCCGCTGGCCTTTCCATGGGTGGCGCCCTGGCCCTGCATCTGGCGACCCGCCGCAATGTAGCCGGTGTTTCGCTGGTCAATCCGGGCCTGGTCGTGGACTCCCCCTTGTCCCCCTATACTCCTTGGCTCAAGCATGTAGTGCGCAGCGTTGCCCCTATCAGCAATGACATCGCCAAGCGCGGTGTCGATGAAGGGGCCTACCCGCGCACCCCGGTAGCAGCCGTAGCCGAACTCCGTTCGCTCTTTGCCCAGACCCGCCGGCGCTTGGAACTGGTGAACGCCCCGGTGCAGCTCTTCCGTTCCACCGTCGACAACGTAGTCTCAGAGCAGTCGGTGCGCGAGCTGGTCGAGGGCCTGAACTCAGGCACCCTGGCCGAGCACCACATGCTCTTGCACTCCAAGCACGTAGCCACACTGGACTACGATGCGGAGCAGATTTTCCACGAATCCGCTCGCTTCTTCGCGCAGCTGGCCGCCACGGAACAGAAGCGCAAGGAGGAGCGCGCATGAATCCGGAAGATGCCCATCCTTCAAACCAGAATGATCCGCAGTGGGATGAGCTAGTCGAGAATTTCCGTCAGCTTGATGCCTCGGCACCCCGCGAACCCAGCGCCGACGAGCGCGCGGCGAGACTGGAGAAGCTCTTCAACACCGGGCCTGCCGCGGTTCGCGGACCGCGCGACTATGTTGCTGAGCAGACCCCGGAAGAGTTCGTTCCAGAAGAACCCGCCGCGCTGGGTTCGGGTGATCCGATGCTGAACCTCGCCTGGGTTGGCGCCGCTGGCGGTCCGCTTGGGTTGCTGCTGTGCGTGGTGTTTTTCCGATCAGCTCCGGTGTTCATCTATTTCGGACTGGCACTCGCCGCCCTGCTCGGAATCGCCTACTTGCTCAAACGTCTTCCCACTGAACGCGATCCGGGAGATGATGGGGCTCAAGTATAGAAAACGGCTTTGAGTACACCACACGGTAGGTTACTCTATAGTAATAAAGATGTGATGCGGGTTACCCGCTATTGCTAATGGGGTCCCACAGAGTTTCAGGAGTTGAAGACCAGATGCGCGAATACAGCTCGCCAATTCGCATTCATTCGCCACAGCAGTCGAATATTACAGATCTGCTATTACGCCACGCGAATTCAGCGGCCAACCCGGCATTGTTCTCAAAGCCGGGAACCGACGGAACGTGGAATGATGTCACGGCATCGCAGTTCGCTGCCGACGCCCGGGCCATTGCGAAGGGGTTCATCGCCAATGGCATCGAAGCTGGCGACCGCATCGCGTTGATGGCCAAGACCCGCTACGAGTGGACGCTGGTTGACTTCGCCATCTGGTTCGCCGGCTGTGTCACTGTCCCCGTCTATGAAACTTCCTCCCCTAGCCAGGTTGCCTGGATCGTTTCCGATTCCGGTGCCAAGGCCGTCGTCGTTGAGGCCGCCGCCCAGGAAGCCGTGGTGCGCCGCGCCGCCCATCAGGAACAGCTCGACGGACTGGATCACGTCTGGCAGTTCGATGGCGGGCTGGAACAGCTCTCCGAAGATGGCCGGAACGTCGATGACCAGTTGCTCGAAGCCCGCCGTTCGGGCGCAGCATTGGATGACATCGCCACGATCATCTACACCTCGGGCACCACCGGCCGTCCCAAGGGCTGCGAGCTGACCCACGGCAACTTCGTGGAGCTGGCGGAGAACGCTGTGGCTACCTTGCCCGGCGCCGTTTACCCGGGCGCATCGACCATCATGTTCCTGCCGCTGGCTCACGTTTTCGCCCGCTTCATCTCGGTAGTCAACATTGCCGCTGGTTGCCGCACCGGGCACACCCCCGATGTCAAGCACCTGCTCGAGGACCTCCAGTCCTTCAAGCCGAACTTCATCCTCGCTGTGCCGCGCGTCTTCGAGAAGGTCTACAACTCGGCCATGCTCAAGGCTGAAGATAGCGGCAAGGGCAAGATCTTCCACGCCGGCGTTGACGTTGCAGTGGCATACTCCCGCGCCAAGCAGGAGGGCAAGGTTCCGCTGGTGCTGAACCTGAAGCACAAGCTCTTCGACGCCCTGCTCTACCAGAAACTGCGCACCGCGATGGGTGGCAACATCCGCCATGCGGTCTCCGGCGGAGGTCCGCTGGGCGAGCGCCTGGGCCACTTCTTCAACGGCATCGGGGTGACCATTCTGGAAGGCTACGGCCTGACTGAAACCACCGCACCGATCACGGTGAACACCCTGGACCGGATCAAGATCGGCACCGTAGGCAAGCCGCTGCCGGGCAACGCCGTGCGCATCGCCGCGGACGGAGAAATCCTCACCAAGGGCATTTGCGTGATGCGCGGCTACCGCAACCGTCCAGAGCTGCAGGATGAGACCTTCACCGATGGCTGGTTCCGCACCGGGGATATCGGCGAACTCGACGCCGACGGATTCCTGAGAATCACCGGGCGCAAGAAGGAAATCATCGTCACCGCCAGCGGCAAGAACGTGGTTCCTGCGCTGCTTGAGGACCAGATCCGCGCCGACGCGCTGGTTTCCCAGTGCGTGGTCATCGGCGAGGGCCGCTCGTTCATTGCGGCCCTGGTGACCTTGGATCCAGAAGCCCTGCCAGGTTGGCTGGCCCGTCACCAGATGGACCAGAACCTGTCGCTGGACGAGCTATCGACCCATCCAAAGGTGCTCGAAACCGTGCAGGCGGTCATCGACAAGGCCAACACCTCGGTATCCAAGGCCGAGGCGATCAAGTCCTTCCGCGTTGTGCCTGCTGACTTCACCGAGGAAACCGGTCATTTGACTCCCTCGATGAAGATCAAGCGTGCAGTAGTGCTCAAGGACTACGAGGCCGTGATCGAAGGCATCTACTCGGCGCCCAAGCCGACAGCATAGTCCAGCACTGCATTAGCCAGCTCCCACGATTCGCGAGCTGAGGCGGCCCAAGGCAACTTGAGGCCGCTTTGCTGTGTTCGGGCATAGTAGCTGCGCGGCAATACCACGCGGCTGAATGCCTGGGTGGCGTGATTCTGGTGCTCGTGGCCAAGCACCGCGTAGATCAGGTTCCCAGCCAGGTCCTTGCGGCCATTGGCCAGCAGCCATTCGACCAATTCCATGAGCCGGTCTTCCGAGTCGGCACTGGTATCGCCCACAACCACCAACACGTTGGTGGTTGTGAATTTCCCGTCCATCACCGATTGCACGCGCTGCGGTCCGGCCGTGGCCACCTGGGCCTTGCAATCCAATTCGCCGAATTGTTCGGCCAGGTGCTCTGCGATTTCGCAGAACGGAAGATGCGTGTCGAGGGTGAAGACCAGTACCGTGATCGGCTGGCCCTTGGATCCCAGCTCGGCAACCTGCTGCCTCAGCCGGGCGGGCACAGCCCCGGGCGTCATCTTGCTTGGGCGCATCACAGCTCCTTCTGCTTTGTGGTTCGCACGATTAGTTGGCAGAGCGCAGGGGCCCGCAACCTTGGTCACGAGCCCCCGTGCTCTGGGTACTGCGGATGCTACTTGGGTTCGATCACCAGCAGCAGATCGCCACCCTGTACCTGGCTGGTGCCATTCAGGGTTACCTGGCTGACCACGCCGCCCGCGTTGGCGGTGATGCCAGCTTCCATCTTCATTGCTTCGATGGTGGCCACGGACTGGCCGGCCTCGATCAGGTCGCCGACCTTGACGTTCACAGTCACCGCTCCCGCGAAGGGTGCAGCGACGTGGCCGTTGTTGTTCGGATCGGCCTTCGGCGCGGACTTCACGGTGGATTCTACCGATTCGTCGCGGACCTTGAGCTGGCGGGGCTGGCCGTTGAGGTTGACCACGACGGTGCGCAGGCCCTTCTCATCGGCTTCCGATACCGATACCAGCCTGACCAGCAATCGAACACCGGTACCCAGCGAAATGACATGCTCAAAGCCGGGAACCAGGCCGTAGAGGTAGTCGCGGGTGTGCAGGACGGACAAATCGCCGTAGTTCTCCACCGACTTCTCGAAGTCACGGGTTGGGCCAGCGAAGAGCAACCGGTTCAGGGTACCGCGAATCGTGTCCGAATCCGCCTGCAGCGCTGCCAGGTCCTCTGCCGAGAGGTCCTCGACATGGGCCTTGACATTGCGTCCCTGCAACGCCTTGGTGCGGAACGGTTCCGGCCAGCCGCCTGGAGGGTTGCCCAGCTCTCCCGAGAGGAACTGGATGACCGAATCCGGGATGTCGTAGTTCTGCGGGTTCGCTTCGAAGTCCGCGGCTGGGACTCCGGAACCCACCAGCTGCAAGGCCAGGTCGCCGACGACCTTGGACGATGGAGTCACCTTGACCACATTGCCGAGCATGTCATTGACCGAGGCGTACATCGACTCGATGGCTTCGAAACGCTCGCCCAGGCCCAATGCAATGGCCTGCTGGCGCAGGTTCGAAAGCTGGCCGCCCGGAATCTCGTGCTGGTAGACACGGCCGGTTGGCGCTGGCAGTCCGGATTCGAATGGCTTGTACATGGCGCGCACTGCTTCCCAGTACGGTTCCAGCGACGCCACGGCATCCAGTGACAGGCCGGGATCACGCTCGGTGAACTCCAGCGCTGCGACCAGGGCAGAGGCCGATGGCTGCGAGGTGGTGCCCGCCATGGCCGCGCTGGCCACGTCGACGGCGTCCACACCGGCGTCGATGGCAGCCATCAACGTCGCCAGCTGCCCGCCGGAGGTGTCGTGGGTGTGCAGGTGCACCGGAAGATCGAAGCGTTCGCGCAGGGCCGTGACCAGCTTGGTTGCTGCCGCTGGGCGCAGCAGGCCGGCCATGTCCTTGATTGCGAGGATATGCGCGCCAGCGTCGACGATCTGCTGTGCCAGCTCCAGGTAGTAGTCCAGGGTGTACAGCTTCTCGTTGGCATCCAGCAGGTTGCCGGTGTAGCACAGGGCCACTTCGGCGACTGCGGTGCCGGTGTCGCGTACCGCCTTGATGGCCGGAGCCATCTGCGAAACATCGTTCAGCGCATCGAAGATGCGGAAGATGTCGATGCCTGCGGACGCGGCTTCCTTCACGAAAGCGTCGGTGACCTCGGTTGGGTATGGAGTGTAGCCCACGGTATTGCGGCCGCGCAGCAGCATCTGCAACGGGATGTTCGGCAGCTCCGCACGCAGCAGCTCCAGGCGCTTCCAGGGATCTTCGCCCAGGAATCGCAGGGACACATCGTAGGTGGCACCGCCCCAGACTTCCATGGAGAACAGCTGCGGGACGTTGTGCGCGTAGGCCGGTGCTGCCGCGAGCAGGTCGCGGGTGCGGACGCGGGTGGCCAGCAGCGACTGGTGCGCATCGCGGAAGGTGGTATCGGTGATGCCCACCGCTTTCGACTCGCGCAGGGCCTTGGCGAATCCTTCCGGACCGAGATCCAGCAGCTTCTGGCGCCAGCCATCGGCCGGCACGGCGGACTTGGAGGGGCCATCGAATGGCGAACGCTCTGGCTCGTCGGTCTTGTCACCCGGGAAAGCAGGAAGCTTCTTGCGCGGGTCGATTCCCTCGACACGGCTGCCATTTGGCTGGTTCACCGTGACATGGGCCAGGAAGTTCAGCGCCTTGGTACCGCGGTCCTGGGATTCATTGCCGGTGAGCAGATCCGGGCGGGAGTCGATGAAGTCGGTAGCGACATCACCGGCCAGGAACTGCGGATCACTGAGCACATTCTGGATGAACGGGATGTTGGTGGCCACACCGCGCACGCGGAACTCGGCCAGCGCACGGCGGGCGCGAGCCACAGCCGTCTGGTAGTCACGGCCACGGCAAGTGAGCTTGACCAGCATCGAGTCGAAGTGCGGGGACACCTCGGCGCCGGTGTAGATCGTGCCGCCATCCAGACGGACACCCGAGCCGCCGGCGGAGCGGTAGACGGTAATGGTTCCAACATCCGGACGGAAGCCATTGGCTGGATCTTCGGTGGTGATGCGGGACTGCAAGGCCCAGCCACGCACCTGGATGGTGTCCTGGCTGATCTCCAGATCCTTCAGCGACTCGCCAGCAGCGATGCGCATCTGCGCCTGCACCAGGTCGATGTCGGTAACCTCTTCGGTCACCGTGTGCTCAACCTGGATGCGCGGGTTCATTTCAATGAATACGTGCTGCCCGGCGCGGTCGCCCACGGTATCAACGAGGAATTCGACGGTGCCTGCGTTCTGGTAGCCCAGAGTCTGCGCGAACTTCACGGCGTCCCGGAACAGCGCCTGGCGAATCGATTCATCCAGATTCGGTGCTGGAGCGATTTCGACAACCTTCTGGTGGCGGCGCTGCAGCGAGCAGTCGCGCTCATGCAGGTGGACAATGTTGCCCTGCTCGTCGGCGAGGATCTGCACCTCGATGTGGCGCGGACGCAGCACTGCTTGTTCCAGGAAAACGGTGGGGTCCCCGAAGGCGGTGCCGGCTTCGCGCATTGCCGCGCCCATCAGCTCCGGCAGGTCTTCGCGCTTGTCGACACGGCGCATGCCGCGACCGCCGCCGCCGGCTACAGCCTTGACGAAGATCGGGAAGCCGATGCGATCGGCCTCGGCAATCAGGTAATCAACATCATCGCTTGGCTCGGAGGATTCCAGTACCGGAATGCCTGCCTCGCGAGCAGCCTTCAGCGCCGCTACCTTATTGCCGGCCAGTTCAAGCACGTCCGCCTTTGGACCGATGAACTTGATGCCTGCTGCTTCGGCAGCTCGTGCGAGGTCAGGATTTTCCGAGAGGAAGCCGTAGCCCGGGTAGATTGCATCCGCGCCGGCTTCTTTGGCAACGCGGATAATCTCGTCGATATCCAGGTAGGCGCGGACCGGATGGCCCTCTTCGCCGATCTGGTAGGCCTCTGCGGCCTTCTGACGGTGGATCGAATTGCGATCCTCATGTGGGTAGACAGCAACGGTCTTTGCGCCCAGCTCGTAGCCGGCGCGGAAAGCGCGAATCGCAATCTCACCGCGGTTGGCGACCAAGATCTTTTCAAACATAGTGTCCCTACATCGAATCTGTACACGCTGGTTCAACGGCACAATCAGGACTGTTCCCCTCAGGTGCAGGCCCGCCATCCCAGCGTGTCGGGTCTCGAAAAGCAGCTAGCATTTGCCACTTCTGTGAAACACACTACACGGGGATTCTCCAGAACGTCCAAACATTTCGCCTTGTGGTCAGACCACATGAAATAATTGGATCTTTGAAGTTTTAATCACTAACTGGTGCCTAATGGCAAAAACTGACGTTGCAAAGTCGGAGAAACACGGCTCGGCACACTATGATGATGAGAGACTAAAAATTCGGTGGGACGTTTAAACTAACGAACAGTGAAAGGCGTGGTCTGGTCCGTGCACGTAGTGAGCATCAGCAGCCTCAAGGGTGGCGTAGGAAAAACCTCCGTGACACTCGGATTGGCTTCAGCAGCACTTGCCGCCGGCATTCCGACTCTCGTCATTGACCTGGATCCCCATGCGGATGCCAGCACTGGCCTTGGAGTCCGGGCTAATGGGAAGCAGCCAATTGGGCAAATGCTCAAGAACGCTCGTCGCGCCCGTCTGCAAGATCAGGTTGTCGCCAGCGCTTGGCAGTCCAAGGCAGCAGAGAAGAAATCCCGTACCCGCATTCCAGTGCTCGATGTTGCCGTTGGCGACGCATTCACCGGCATCTACGATCGACCAGATCTGCGGACCCGCGACCTACGCCGCCTCTCCCAGCTTCTGAGCCGCACCAGCGGTTACCAGTTGGTTCTCATCGACTGCCCGCCATCGCTGAACGGCTTGACCCGCATGGCATGGAGCGCGTCGGATCAGCTCGTGCTAGTGGCAGAACCCAGCTTGTTCTCCGTGGCCGGCACCGAGCGCACCCAGCGCGCATTGGAACTCTTCCGCCGTGAATTCGCTCCTTCCCTGGGACCGGTACGTGTTGTCGCCAACCGCGTCCGCAAGGACTCCGCGGAGCATACCTTCCGTTTGGGCGAAATGCGCCAGATGTTCGGCGACTCCATGGTCAAGCCCGAGATTCCCGAACACCCGGAATGGCAGCAGATCCAAGGTGCCGCGTACTCGGTGCACCAGTGGCCTTCCAAGGCTACTGCTCCGATGCTGGCGCAGTTCGACGCGTTGCTCAAGGAAGTCATGTCCGCAGCAGGCCCGAACAACACCTAGGCCCGGATACGGATAGCAGCTTAAGCAATTGACCGGATCTTCCTTCAAGGAAGATCCGGTCAATTGCTTAAGCTCTTGAATTATCTGCCGGCCCTAGCCGACGTTGCGCGCCGCCTTGGCAGCTCGACGGGCAGCCAATTCATCTTCTGGCAGGGTCTGCTGCACAGAGCTCTCTGAAGGCAGCTGGGCAAGGGAACCTTCCACCTCGCGCCAAACACGGCCTACGGCGATGCCGAATACGCCCTGGCCCTTCTGGACAAGGTCAATGACCTCGTCGGCGCTGGTGCATTCGTAGACCGAAGCTCCATCGCTCATCAACGTGATCTGGGCAAGGTCCTCAACGCCGCGTTCACGCAGGTGCAAAACGGCCGAACGGATCTGCTGCAGGGATACTCCGGTGTCCAGCAGCCGCTTGACAACCTTGAGCACGAGGATATCCCGGAATGAATAAAGGCGGTGGCTGCCGGATCCCTTGGCTCCGCGCACTGCCGGCTCTACCAGGCCAGTACGTGCCCAGTAGTCGAGTTGGCGGTAGGTAATGCCGGCTGCCTTGCACACAATTGGACCGCGGTAGCCGGCATGTTCATCCAGCTCAGGCAGGTCATCGGTGAAGAGCAGTCCCTGGGTGCTGGATTGCTTGTTGCCACCGTCGACCCCATAGTGAGGCCCAGTCTGGCGAGACTCCATCCAATTGCTCCTTGCGTGTCAGCACGTTCCTAAACGAGTATCCAGGGACCGAATGAGAACCGCGCAGATGCGAGTGATGACCATCAAAAAACAGCTCTTTTTAAATGTCCCTATGCAAAGACGGTACGGCGATAACGACTAATGGTCAAAGACCTTCAAGCTTAACTTTAAGGCGTGTCGCGCAGGCTTGGGGAATTACCCAATTCAAGGCCAATATTCCACTGAAACCAAACGCGCGATATCTACGAAGAAAAATCTTCTGGATCAATATTGTCCAAGAATTCACGGAATTCGCGCAACTGCTCTTCGGGTGCCTCTTCGCCGCCAGTTTCATTCTCGATGGCCACGCCAGCTTCTTCCAGGACGTGCTCGGCGCACATGATCGGGCACTGGGCGCGCACGGCAAGGGCGACGGCATCCGAGGAACGGGAATCTACGCGTTTGCCGTTGGAAAGGACAAGCTCCGCGACGAACACGGCATTGTTTACCGAGACTATTTCGATCCGCTCAAGCTTCACGTCCATGCTTTCAATGACGCTGAGCAGCAGATCATGGGTCATCGGCCGAGGCGGAGTGAGCCCTTGTTCAGACATTGCGATGGCCGAGGCTTCGGGCGCACCTATCCACAGCGGAAGGTAGAGATTACGCTCAGGGTATTTGAGCAGCAACAGCGGCTGATTCGCCGGCAATTGAATACGGATTCCGGCAAACTCCAGTTCCAGCATGCTAGCCCCTTAGAGTTGTTGTTGCCTGTTCGAATTCAGCCTAGCGATCCAGTTGGGAAATAGCACGTTGCACCAGGGCCTCGTGAATTTCCAGGCACTGGCGCGAGATTTCCTGGGCCTCTTCCGCAGCGCGGGCACGAGCGGAGACTTCAGGCTTCTTCAGTTCGTTGCCGACAATCGATTCAATCAGCGAGAACTCGCGATCAGCTGCGGTACGGAACTGCCGCAGGTGGCGAGGTTCAACGCCATGGCCCGCCAGCTGAACGGCCGATTTGGTGACCTTGATGCTGTTGGCGTCGAACAGGCCAGCAACCGGTTCGATCAAGCCGAACTTTATCAATTCGCCAACGAGCTCCTCGCTGGCACCGGTCAGCCCCTGCAGTTCAGCCATGGACACCGAACGGGTTTTGCGCTCCACGGCCTCAGCCATGTCATCGTTGACCGCCTGTGGCGCCACCGGGGCTCCCCCAGGCAATGCTGCTGGCGCTTCACCGCGATCCACCGAGTCGAGATGGTCCTTGATGACCTTCAACGGCAGGTACTGGTCGCGCTGAACCGAAAGGATGAAACGCAAGCGGCTCACATCCGACGCGGAGTACTTTCGATATCCAGCGGAGGTACGTTGCGGGATGATCAGTCCCTTGTCTTCCAGGAAGCGGATCTTGGACGCAGTGACACGTGGGAACTCATCCTTGAGTTCCGAGAGCACCTCGCCGATATTCAGCGCGGCCTGCCGGAAGGTCTCGTGGCGTTGAGCCTCGAGACGTGGGCTGCGGGCTGCGTCAAAGATCGGCAAAGGGTCTACACCTCGGATGTATGGATATGTCGGCGTGCCAGACGCCGGCGGACAAAACCTCGAACTCTACTAGTTTAAAGGTTCGGAACGCTTTGGTAGAAATTCAGGCGGAATTTGCCGATCTGAACCTGAACACCAGTGCTCAACGGGATCTCGTCGATACGGTCGCCGTTGATGTAGGTACCATTCAGCGATCCGATGTCGCTGAGCGTGAACCTCGCGTCCGTTCGGGAGAACTTGGCATGCCGACGCGAAACGGTCACATCGTCCAGGAAGATATCCGCGTTTGGATGGCGGCCTGCGATGCTCTCGTCGGTGTCCAGCAAGAAGCGTGCGCCCTTGTTTGGTCCGGAATGGGCAATCAGCAGCGCAGAACCAGCTGGCAGGGCGTTAACTGCGTTTTTCTCATCCTCACTCAGGGTGTAGATGACCGAAGGTTCAGCACCCTTGTGCACCGCAGGAAGAGCGATATTGGTCGTCTCAGAGGCAGACTCGTTGTGCGGGTCAACCGGCCGATGTTCCGACATTATGGGGTCCTCCAGAAAATTCTGTTAACAGTTCGTGCGTGACGACCTTGAGTTCTGTGTTGGCACAGTCAGTAATACCAAACTATTTACAGATTAGCCTACTCACTGCCCAACTGATAACAGAAAAGTACATATTTTCCGCTGCAAGTGATTGCCAGTGTGGCAAGATGCCAAGAGAGACGATGATGCCTTGGCAGCCCCTGCACTTCGATCCTTTCCCACAGATGGAGGCGATGCAATGAGAATTCAGGAACTTTCAGGTGAATCATGACGAAGATACTTCTCAAACGCGCGTATACCGCGCCCAGCGTCGAGGACGGCTACAGGATCCTGGTTGACAGGCTCTGGCCGCGCGGGAAGAGCAAGGCTGCCCTTCAGCTGGATCACTGGGCCAAGGCCTTGGCACCGAGCACCGGGCTTCGCAAAGGCTGGGATCACGATGCCGACCGCTTTGGCGAATTTGCGCAGCACTATCGCGCCGAGCTAGATCAGAACCCCGCTGTCGATGGCTTTCTGGAAGTACTGGACCAGCATCCCGTGGTCACTTTGGTCTACGGAGCAAAAAATGAGCAGGCTAATCATGCTGTGGTGTTGCGTGACTATCTGCTCGATCAGCTCTCTGGTCCGTAGGCGGCACGAAGCACACGCCGTCGGCACACACCATATCCGAATCGACCACCTGCTGAAGGTCAAAGCTGAATTCCTGGCTCACCGTGGCACCTTTCATCGAAGTCCTGTCCCTTGGTGGTTCAACCACGTTGCGCCGAAAAATATTCCGCACTTCCACGCGACGCCCTGCGCAGGGAAACCGATGGCACCGCGAGATACTCGCGGTGCCATCGGTGATATGTGGAGCGAGGGCGCTACTAGTTCTGCTCCAGCAGGATCGGCTCGAAGAAACGGGCCAGCTCGTTGGCCGCATCCAATGGCAGGATGCTGGCAACATACATATCCGGACGGACGATCACGATCGCGCCATCGCGGGAGATCTGGCGCTCCTCGAAGATGTCCGAGCCGTCCAATGCGGTGTAGACCTTCTCGTAATCCATCAGGCCGAACACGCCGGTGTCCGGACGGAACACCTTCGGCGCGTCATTCACGTTCATCGTGGTGTAGTCCTGCTGGTAGACCACCTTGACATCGAACAGCGCGTCGGCGTCGGCACCCTTCGGCGTGAAGCGAACCAGTGGCGAGCGCTCATTCTCCAGCAGCCAACTCGACAAGGCGGCAATTTTCTGGGACTCTCCCACCGGCTGCTGATCAGCAAAGACGTAGATGCGGTAGCGGCCGTCGGCACGATGGTGGTGGCCCAGGTGCGTTGGGTTGGCATCGGCCAAGCGCATGACTTCCGAAGAGCGGAAGCGCTTGCCCACGGGGAATCCGGCGGCCAGCTCCTGGTGCTCCTTGCCGGCGACCAGCGCAGATGCCGCGTACTCGGTCATGAAGCCGGCAGGGAATTCGGCCGTGCGTACATAGAACTCGGCAACGCCTTCTTGGCCTTCAAGCTCCTTCGCAGTAGCAGCCATGATGGAGGACCACTTCTTGTCGAAGTCGATCAGGTCCTTGGCGATCACCTTGCGCTCGTCCGAGTAGGTGCGCAGCAGGCTTTCCGGAGCTTGGCCCGAGAGCACATAGCCGATCTTCCAGGCCAGGTTGAACCCGTCCTGCATGGAGACGTTCATGCCTTGGCCGGCCTTGGCCGAGTGGGTGTGGCAGGCGTCGCCGGTAATGAACACGCGCGGCTCACGGGTACCGATCTCTTCAACCGGCACATCATCGAAGCGGTCAGCCAGCCGGTGGCCTACTTCGTAGACGCTGTGCCACGCGACGTCCTTGACCTCGAGGGTATAGGGATTCAAAATCGCCTTGGCGCGCTCGATGATTTCTTCCAGCGGAGTCTCGCGGACCTTGCCGTTATCCCCTTCCGGAACTTCACCCAGGTCGACGTAGAGGCGGAAGAGCTGCCCGCCTTCGCGCGGAATCAGCAGGATCGAACCAGCCTTGGAATGGATGGCGCACTTGGTGCGCACATCCGGGAAGTTGGTCAGGCCCAGGGTGTCCATGACGCCCCAAGCGTGATTGGCCTTGTCACCGGAGAGCTTCGCGCCGATCGAGCGGCGGACATTGCTTCTGGCCCCATCGGAACCGACCACGTACTTGGCACGCACTACACGCTCAATGCCGTCATTGCTCTCGCCGCAGCCGATCAGGGTGACCTTCACCGGGTACTCTTCACCGTCTTCAACGACCAGTTCCTTGAAGTCCCACCCGTAGTCCGGGACGGTGCGAGCTGGGGAGTTCGCCGCGAAATCAGCGAAATAGTCGATAACGCGCGCCTGGTTGACCACGAGGTGCGGGAATTCGCTGACGCCGGTTGGATCATCGGCGGTGCGGTCGGTGCGGATGATCTGATCCGGGTTCTGCGGATCAGGGTTCCAGAAGGTGGTTTCCTTGATGATGTAGGCCTCGGCGGTGATGCGCTCGGCAAAACCGAAAGCCTGGAACGTCTCCACCGTGCGTGACTGGATCCCGTCGGCCTGGCCGATTTCCAGGCGGCCGGGCCGTCGGTCGATGATGCGGGTGTGCACATCAGGGAACTGGGAAAGCTGGGCGGCGGTGATGATGCCTGCGGGACCGGCACCGACGATCAGCACATCCATGACATCGGGCATCTCCATGGGACGGTTTATGCCCACGCCAGCCGCTGGCTGCACCCGTGGATCGGCTGAAATGTATCCGTTGTGGTGAAACTGCACCGTTTCATCCCCCAATTCCCTGTGATGACCTCAGTCAATAAATATGATGTTCGATATTAGAACTGCATGATCTTTTATCGCACACTAATCATATACAATCTGTGAGCTCAGGCACAAGTTCACGCACGCTGCGCCGGCCACCCTAAGCCGCAGATGGGCAGAAGCCCCGGCGCAATAACCTCGCGCCGGGGCCCATCACTGATGCCAGCTGCTACCGATGCTCCCACTCGGGTCCGGCATACTCCAGCATCTGCTCTTCATTAAGTTGCGAACGCCCATAGGCTCCGTGCACCGCGTTGAACTTCCCGCCAATCTCCAAGTCGCGCGAGGACGAGATATCTCCGACCAGCCACGGCTTCCATTTGGTGGCCGACAGATCGGGGCGGATGATGCTGGCCGTGGCAGCGCAATCCGCGGCAAATGGCAGGATCGCCGATGGTTCCCGATCCGCTCCCTCGCGAATGATGGCCAGGACCAGGCAGCACCGGTCTTGCGCGAGGCCCTGGGCCTGGCCCAACTTCACGATTCGCGCACCGAGCTAGTACCTTATCCGCTGATCGTGCCAGCCCCGAATTCGCCGCATGCCGGTCAGCAGCGCATCAAAATGCGTGATGTCCTGGTCGATCAGGCGGATGAGCAGTTGGGCGATGCCATGGCGCAGTCATTGGCCCATCGGGCCAGCCTGGTCGGCGAATTGCGGGCCTTGGGCGGTGCCGTAGCCCGGGTTCCGGCCCACGCCACCGCCTGGGGGTCGCGGCATCAAGAAGTGCTGGCAGCTACCTGGATCCACCCGTTGGGCATCGCCGAGCAGGACCAGTCGTTCGCTGCCCTGCAGGTTCTGGGCACCGGCGCGTACGGCGCCTACTCTTCGGACGTTCGCCGTTCGGCTGCCGAGCTCGCCTGGCCTGGGCAGACCGGAACCCGGCTGCGTGCCCTGTCCGAGAGAACTGACCCGCAGCACCTGTTTGATGGCGGACTGAACTTGAGAAGCCAGAACTCCAGCGCTACCTGATCAGCTCGACGCGTCCTGCTTCCACCCCGAGCCGATGCACCACCGAATGCTCGCGCATTTTCTGCTGCCAGCGCCGGTCGTGGCTGACCGTGACCACGGCGCCCGGATATTCCGCCAGCGCTGACTCCAGCTGCTCCACCAAGGCCGGTGAGAGATGGTTCGTCGGCTCGTCCAGGAACAGCATCTGCGCTTTGGTGCTGACCGCAATAGCCAGTTCCAGGCGGCGGCGCTGGCCTACCGAAAGCGCCATGGGGTGCCGCAGGAAATCCTGCGGCGAAAACAGGCCCAGCTGGGCCAGGGACGCACCGGCGTACTGGACATACTGGCCGGTGGCCGCGGCGAAGGCTTCAACCAGGGTGCTGCCAGGAAAAATTCCGACTTCCTGGCGGAGCCAACCGCAGTGCAAGTTGGCAGCGCGCTCGATCTTCCCCTCGGCGCATTCCAGTTCTCCGGCGAGCATTTTGAGCAATGTGGATTTGCCAGCACCATTGGGGCCGGTGACTAGCCAGCGCTCGCCGAGCTTGATGTCGAAGCGTGGCGTGGACAGTTTCGGATCCGAGCCGCGCCGGGCGTTCATCACCTGCAGCAAGGTTTCGCCACCAGCCTGGTCCTGGGTGCTGCCGGGCATCAAGAAGGACAGCTCAGCAGCCGGCTCGGGTGCCCGGTGGGTTTCGAGGTCTTCGATTCGGGATTTTGCCTGGCGGATCTTGGAGGTCGACCCATGGCTGGAATCGCGGGCCCGGAAATTTCCATGTCCGAAACTGGATTTCTCCTGCTTGCGCGGAATGGCGCTGACGCGTGAAGCATACTTATCAACCAAGTTCTGTGAACGCTCAAGCTCCTGCACCCAATTTTCGTAGGCGACGCGGATCGCGATGCGCTCCTGCTCCTTGGCATGCAGATAACCGTCATAGCCATTGCCGTAATGCGCGACCGACCCGTCGGCAACCTCCACGATGGATCGGGCAAAACGCTTGAGGAACATCCGGTCATGGCTGATCAGCACCAGCGCACCGCGATGCTTATCCAGGGTGCGCTCCAGCCAGTTCATGGCCGCCTCGTCCAGGTCGTTCGTTGGTTCATCGAGCAGGAGCAATTGCGCACCCGAACACAGGACACAGGCCAGCGACAGCCGGGATCGCTGCCCACCGGAAAGTTGGGACACAAGGCGCTGGCGATCCAGATCTCCTAGGCCCAGCTGCGCCAAAGCGCTATCCAGGCGCGGAGCCAGCGAATAGCCGTCGGCCGCCTCATACAGGTCGGTAACCTGCTGCAGCTGCTTCATCAAACGTTCGGCGACAGGTTCTGGAGCATCTTCGAGCTTGGCCGAGACGACGCGCATCAAGCCTTCCAGTTCACGGAAGCGCCGATGATAGGAATCGATCACCTGTTGCACGCTCATGTTCGCAGCGAAGCTCGGGTTCTGCGCAGCGTAGGCAACGGCACCGGGCGCGTTCATCTTCCGCTGCCCGTGGTCGGGTTCGAGATTCCCTGCAATCACGCGCATCAGCGTGGATTTTCCCGAACCGTTATCGCCAAGTACTGCGATGCGGTCGGTACCGGAAATTGCAAGGTCGATGCCGGTCAGCACATCCCGTTCGCCGAAACTGACTGCGATGCCTTGCAATGAGCATACGTAGTCCGGTTCGGTTTCGCGCTCATGCTGGGAAGACTGGTGGATATTTTGGGACTGGGTCATGGGAGTTTCCTGCCTAGCACCGGTTCGCCGAGTAATCAGGGCCGGTGCGGTGCTGGTGGTTGGCGGGCACCACAAAGGTGCAATGAATATGGCGTCAGCGGAGCGAAGCTCGACACTGGTTACCGCCTAGAGGAAATGGACTCCATGAATTAACGTTCCCACCATTCAAGGCTAAGCCCAAGCCATCACAACAGGCAAGGTTTTGCGCACTACAGCTCGATGATGCCCTCAATCAGGACGTTCGCGGCCCCGCCAACCCAAAGCTGGCCGTCGGCCAAGTCCAGATGCACATGCCCATCGCGCCCGACTTTCGCACCCTGCCGGTTGACCAGTGGCGCGGTGGCGTGCCCGGTGGCCATCAGCCATTGCGTGGCCGCTCCATTCAGGCTTCCGGTGACCGGATCCTCGCGCAAGCCCCCGTTTTCGATGGCCAGAGCTCGGACTTCGAATTTTTCCGGTGCCGACGACTGCGGCAGTGCGCCGAAGACCCCGATTTTCCAGCGTCCCGGCCTATTGGGGATCCGCGGTGCGATGTCCAAAACCTGCTGCGAGTTTTCCAGCAGCACCGCGGCCCACCCCGGCCCGTTGTCCGTCCACTGCGAATCCACAATCTGCTCGGGCTCAATGCCCAGGATCTGGATCATTTCCGTCAGTTCGTGCGGCGCAATTGCACCGGTTCGAACAGCCGGCGGCGAAGCAAAGGAAAGCGTTTCACCTTCGATCCTGATCGGTACCAAACCAGCTTCGCACTCGACGACCAGCTGCTTCGGATCCTGCGGCACTCCCCCGGCCTGCAGCCAGGCACGCGCTGTGCCCAAGGCAGGGTGGCCGGCAAATGGGAATTCGCGTTCGCGCGCAAAGATGCGGAAACGGTAGTCGGCCCGCTCATCGCTGGCCGGCAGTACGTAGGTGACCTCGGAGAGATTGGACCAGAGCGAGTAGTCCTGCATCGACTCGGTATCCAGGCCCTGCCCGTCGAGCACCACGCCTAGCGGGTTGCCCTTGTACGGGGTGGCGCCGAAGACATCGACCTGCTGGAATCTGCGTTGCATTGGACCATCTTCCGGATCTTCGCCGTGGGTGTGGAATTCTGGGGAGGCACGGCAAAACCCCGCCGAGAGAAACTCTCGACGGGGTTTTCCGATTGGATCGTCGGGCTAACAAGATTTGAACTTGCGACCTCCTCACCCCCAGTGAGGCGCGCTACCAAGCTGCGCCATAGCCCGATGCCCTCGCAGCCGTTATCCCCAAGTCGTGAGAACCAAGGGTGCCGTCTGCGAAAAGCTCCTTTATTAGCCTACACCAAGTGAAGGGCTAAATTCGAAATTTAGCGATTGCGTCCGCGGCGCTCGCGGATTCGCATCGAAACCTCGATGGGGCTTCCTTCGAAACCGAAGGTTTCGCGCAGCCGCCGGGTGATGAAGCGGCGGTAGCCTGGATCCAGGAAGCCGGTGGTGAACAGCACGAAGCGCGGCGGACGGGCCGAAGCCTGGGTGCCGAACAGGATGCGTGGCTGCTTGCCGCCGCGCACCGGGTGCGGGTGGGCTGCGACAAGTTCGCCCAGGAAGGCGTTCAGCTTGCCCGTTGGAATGCGCTTGTCCCAGGATTCCAGCGCGGTATTCAGTGCGGGAACGAGCTTGTCCTTGTGCCAGCCGGTCTTCGCCGAGATGTTCACGCGCGGTGCCCACTCGATATGGGCAAGGTCGCGCTCGATCTCCTGGTCCAGGTAGTAGCGGCGATCCTCATCCACCTCATCCCACTTGTTGTAGACGATGACCATCGCGCGGCCGGCTTCGATGGCCAGCTGGATGATGCGCACGTCCTGCTCGGAGATGGTTTCATTGGCAGCCAGCAGGATGACGGCGACTTCGGCCTTCTCCAGCGCCGTCTGGGTACGCAACGACGCGTAGTAGTCCGAGCCGACGGCCATGTGCTGGCGGCGGCGGATACCGGCGGTATCCACGAAGCGCCAGACTTCGCCGCCCAGCTCGACAAGTTCGTCCACGGGATCGCGGGTGGTGCCGGCCAGATCGTCGACAACTACGCGCTCGGAGCCGGCCACCTTGTTCAGCAGCGAGGACTTGCCCACATTCGGACGGCCGATCAGCGCAATGCGGCGCGGACCGCCCGATGGGATCATGCCGCCGAAAGCCGAATGGGCCGGCATTTTCTCCATGACAGCGTCCAGCAGGTCGGCGGTGCCGCGGCCGTGCAGGGCCGAGACTGGCCATGGCTGGCCGAATCCCAGTCCCCACAGCGCGGCGGCTTCGGCTTCCTGGTTGAAGTCGTCGACCTTGTTGGCCACTAGGAAGACCGGCTTGCCCTTCTTGCGCAGCATCTTCACCACAGCCTCGTCGGTTGCGGTCGCGCCCACGTGGGAGTCGACCACGAAGAGGATGGCGTCAGCGACGTCGGCGGCAATTTCGGCCTGGTCGGCAACCGAGGCGTGGATGCCCTTGGCATCGTGCTCCCAGCCACCGGTATCGACGATGGTGAATGGGCGTCCCACCCACTCGGCGGAATAGGACACGCGGTCGCGGGTGACGCCCGGGGTATCCTCGACTACCGCTTCGCGGCGGCCCAGGATGCGGTTAACCAAGGTGGACTTGCCGACGTTAGGTCGTCCGATAACAGCCAGGACCGGCGGAATGACAACGTCTTCATCGTCGTCATCGAAGCTATCCAGGCCTGCAAGCAGGGCGGAGTCCTCTTCGTCCAGTTCGTAGTCTTCCAGTCCGCTGAGCAGGGCCTGGGCGCGAACCGCGGCCTCTTCCTCGCTCAGTTCGGCCAGGCGCTCGGCGATATCGTCGTCTCCAACGGGGATGTATTCCTCGTCGTGGGTGGAGTTGTTCTCGCTCATGATTTTCCCTTCACAGCGATCGTAATCTTCATCGGCTCTCGCCGAGGATGGGCACCAGCTTTAGGCTAGTTTTTCGTTGCAGTGCCGACTGCGTCAAGCACTGCGTCGATGGTCTGCTCGAAATCCAGGTCCGAGGAGTCTACGGTCATGACTCCGTCGGCGGCCTGGGTGAAGTTCACCACGGTGGAGTCCTTCGCATCGCGCGCCAGCACCTGGGTAGCCAGCTGCGACTCGTTCTGCGATCCGCCCAGCTGCAGGCCGCGACGGCGCAGGCGGGCTTCTTCCGATGCGGTCAGCAGGATGCGCGCATCGGCATCCGGGGCGACCACGGTGGTGATGTCGCGGCCTTCGGCCACGATGCGGGTGTTGGCCGCAATGATTTCCTGCTGGCGGCGGACCAGTTCGGCACGCGCGTCCAGGTTGGTGGCAACGGCGGAAACCTGCTCGGAGATGCGTGGTTCGCGGATTGCCGCGGTCACGTCTACACCGCCGATTTCAACCAGTTCAGCATCAGGATCGACCGAGATGGACAGCTTGGCATCGCGCACGGCCTGGGCAATGGCCTCGGCGTTGGACAGATCGGTGCCATCGGCGAGCACCGAGTAGGTGATCGCACGGTACATGGCGCCGGTGTCCAGGTAGGCTGCGCCCAGCTTGCGGGCGACGGCCTTGGAGACCGAGGACTTGCCGGAGCCGCTAGGGCCGTCGATGGCAATAACCAGCTTGTCGTTGTTCAAGGTGCTCACTGGGCTACCTTCCATCCGTTCTTGGTCAATACATCTATCAATTCATCGCGCCGGCCGGGCACGACCGAAACATCCACCATGCCGACCTGATGGCCCGCGGAGTGCTCCATGCGCAAATCCTCGATGTTGATCTGCGCGTCGCCGATTTCGGCCAGCAACTGGGCGATCTGCCCCGGCCGGTCATCGATCACGACGGTGACCAACGCGAACGCCTGCGGCGGTGCGCCGTGCTTGCCCGGAATCCGGGCCTTGCCGGCGTTGCCCTCGGTCATCAGCTGCGAGAGGTCCAGCAGCGCTCCGGGGCCCTGCGGGTTCTGCAGCGTGCTGATCAGCCGGTCCAGATCTTCCTTCATCCCGGTCAGGATCGGCACCAGTGCGGCGGCATTGTGCGAGAAGATCTGGATCCAGAGCTTCTCGTCGCTGGCCGCGATGCGCGTGGTGTCGCGCAGCCCGTTGCCCGCCAAGGCCAGCTGGTGGCTTTCGGCGTTCAGCAGGCGCGAGGCGATCATCGAGCTGGCCGCTTGCGGGAAGTGGCTGATCAGCGCGACGGACTCATCGTGCTCGACCACGCTCATCCGGTACATGGTCGCACCCAGGTCGATGGCCAGGGATTCGGCGGCCTTGACCCGCGAAGCCTGCGCTCCTTCATGGGCGCAGATGACCCACGGCATGGAGGTGAACAATTCGCCACGGGCCGCGGCCGGTCCGGACTTCTCCCGGCCCGCCATCGGGTGCGTCCCCACATAGCGGGACGTCTCGGCCTCGCCCAGCCGCTCGTCCGCCAGCACGCCGGCCAGGATCGAGCCCTTGACACTGGCGATGTCCACCACGGCCGCGTTCGGATAGGCCAGCAGCGCGTCGCCCACCAGGGCGGAGGTGACATCCGGTGGAGCACCGATCACGACCAGTTCCGGGGCGATCTGCTGGTGCTCCAGCAGCACCCCGGCGCCAATGTCCTGGGCTACTCCGGCAGCGGTTGGCGAAATATCCGACAGGTAGACGTGCACGCCCTTGGCGCGCAGGCCCAATCCCACCGAGGTGCCCAGCAAGCCGGTGCCGATGACCAGCACCGGGCCTGCAAGGTGAGAAGACGCCATGGGCTACATCCCCACCATGGCCATGAGGTGCCCGACTTCCTGGTTGCCCAGGGAGCGGATGGTGCCCTGCTTCTGGTCGCCCAGCAGCACCGGACCCACGGCAACGCGCACCAGGCGCTGGACCGGGTGGCCTACGGCGTCGAACATGCGGCGCACGATGCGGTTGCGGCCCGAGTGCAGGGTCACCTCGACCATCACGTGCTTCGGGGTGGTGGCGATGATCTTCAGGTCATCGACCTTGATCCAGCCATCTTCGAGCTTGATTCCCTCGCGCAGCTGGTTGCTTACCGCACGCGGCAGCGGGCCGGGGATCTGCACCAGGTAGGTCTTGGGGACTTCGTACTTCGGGTGCTGCAGGCGGTTGGCCAGCTCGCCGTCGTTGGTCAGGATCAAGACGCCTTCGGTCTTGTAGTCCAGGCGGCCAACGTGGAACAAGCGCAGCGAGTGGTGCTCGTTCTTGAAGTAGTCGGCGATGGTGCGGCGGCCCTCCGGGTCATCCATGGTGCACATCACGTGCTTCGGCTTGTTGAAGACGAAGTAGCGGTTTGCCTGGTTCATCTGGATGCGCATGCCATCGACGTGGATGCGGTCCTTGGCTGGATCCACGCGCGAACCCAGCTCGACGACCAGGTTGCCGTTGACCTCGACGCGGCCTTCGAGGATCATCTCCTCGCAGACGCGGCGCGAGGCCACCCCGGCGTTGGCCATGGCCTTCTGCAGGCGGATGCCGTCCTGCTGCTCGCCGTTGATCTCGCGAGCTGCCTGGCTTTCGGCACGAGCCTGGGCGCGGGCGCGCTGGGTCGGGCGCGCATAGTTGGTCGGCACGGAGTTGCCGAAGCGTTCCTTGCCGAAAGCACGCTCGGAGTTCTTGCGCGGTGCTGCGGTGTTGCGCTTGGCCGAATTCGACTTTTCCCCTGGCTTGCCCGAGGCGGACTTGCCATACGGCTTCTCGCCGAATGGCTTCTCGCCGAAGGACTTGCCACCGGTGCGGCCTGCACCGCCTGGCTTGCCGTAGGCCTTGCCGCCGGTAGTGCCGCGGCCGCCTGCTGGCTTGCCGCCGAAGTTTGAATTGTTGCCGCGATCGTTGCGGCCTGAGGATGGTCCCCTGCTCATGCTTGCCTGTGTCCCTTGCTGTTACGTGTTCGCTGCGCGAGCCCGCCAGTCTTGGGGCTTCACGCGTGGTTGGTCCGTTGTAGCTGCCGGCTGGCAGCTACCTAGTCGTCGTAGGTTGCCGAATCGAGCGATTCGAGGTCGGCCACCCCGGGAAGATACGGGGACAGCGCAGGCAACTCATCAAGCGAGCCCAGTCCCAGTCGTTCCAGGAAGTATTCGGTGGTTTGGTACAGCGTCGCTCCGCCATCCCCAACTTCCGGATACTCCGTGATCAATCCGCGGGTGAGCAGCGTGCGCACCACTGAATCGACGTTGACACCTCGAATCGCCGAAATACGTCCACGCGAGACCGGCTGTCGGTAAGCGATGACAGCCAGGGTTTCTAGGGCGGCCTGTGACAGGCGTGCTGTCTGCCCGTCGAGCACATAACTGGAGACGAAATCGGCGTAATCGGCCCGCGAATAGAAGCGCCACCCGGAGGCGACGCGACGCAGTTCAAATCCGCGCGGGCGATCCTTACTATCATACTCGGTAGCAAGGGTCTCCAAAGCGGCGGCAACCCTGGCGGTGGGGACTTCGAAGATTTCGGCCAAACGCGCCGAAGATACGGGGATATCGGCGACCATCAGCACCGCTTCAAGGCCCGATTCCAGGCCTCCTGGCAGCTGGTCAATGGGTGCAATCTCACTCATGATCCACCTCACCACCACTCCCCTCGTAGTCGTCTTGCACGGCCTGCGCATCGAAACTGGACTCCTGGACCAGCGAGATCAGCAGCGGGCCGAGCGGATCTTCCTGCGCAAAGCTAATGGCTTTCTGCCTGAACATCTCCAACAATGCCAGAAAACGCACGACCACCACCAGCTGCGCATCCGCGTCTGCCACCAGCTCGGTGAATGCCAGCGTGCCGCGGGCTTCGAGCAGGGCGGTGATCGCATCGGCTTCCTCGGCAATGGTGACGTTCGCCCCGTGCAGGTGCCCGATGCCGACCTCTGTTTCCGGTTCCGGCTTCGGCGCCAGCGCCTTGGCCGCCATCGCGGCCAAGGCGTCGGGCCCGATGCTGAACACCAGTTCCGGCAGCAGGGCAGCGAACTGCGGTTCCAGCGAGACTTCGCGGGGATGGCGCGCTCCCTCGATTCCGTAGCGTTCGCCCAAGAACTCGGCGGCCTGCTTGAAGGCCTTGTACTGCAGCAGCCGCGCGAAAAGCAGGTCGCGGGCTTCGAGCAGCTCGAAGTCCTCCTCATCGGCCATTTCGCCGCGCGGCAGCAAGCGGGCCGCCTTCAAATCCAGCAGCGTGGAGGCGACCACGAGGAATTCGGTGGTTTCATCGAGCACCTTCATCCCGTCGCTCCCCTCGGCGGCACTGGTGGCTTGCAGCTCGCGCAGGTAGGCGATGAATTCGTCGGTGACCTCTGCCAACGCGACCTCGGTAATATCCAGCTCGCGTTTGGTAATCAGGTGCAGCAGCACATCGAAGGGCCCGTTGAAATTCTGCAGGGCAAGGCGAAAACCGCCAGCCGATTCCTGCTCAGCTCCTGCTGGCGTGGTGGAATCGGTGGCGGCTTCTTCGCTGAGCGTGGCGCTCATTACGGGGCACCACCACGCCAAATCAGTTCGCGGGCGAGGTTGCGGTAGGCCTCAGCGCCCGGGTGGTTGGCGGCGTAGGAAGTAATCGGTTCGGCGGCCACGTTCGCGTCGGCGAACTTGATGGTGCGCTTGATGACGGTCTCGAAGAGCTTGTCGCCGAAGGCCTCATCCAGCCGGGTGATGACCTCGCGGCTGTGCAGGGTGCGGGCGTCGTACATGGTGGCCACCACGCCGTCCAACTCCAGCACCTGGTTCAGCCGGTCCTTGACCTTGTCGATGGTTTCCATCAGCAATGCCACCGCACGCAGCGCAAAGAACTCTGCGGTCAGCGGGATGATCACGCCATGGGCGGCGGTGAGCGCGTTGATGGTCAGCAGGCCCAGCGATGGCTGGCAGTCGATGAGCACCACATCGTAGTCGTCGATGACATTGCGCAGCGCACGTTCCAGCACCTGCTCGCGGGCGACCTCGTTGACCAGCTGCACCTCGGCTGCGGACAAATCGATGTTGGCTGGCAGCAGATCGATGTTCTCGACGTCGGTCTTCACGATGGCGTCGGTGATCTTCACCTTGCGGTCCATCAGCACGTTGTAGACGGTGATGTCCATTTCATGCGGGTTGGTTCCGAAGCCGGCAGACAGCGCGCCCTGCGGGTCGAAGTCCACCAGCAGCACCTTGCGGCCGTACTCGGCGAGCGCGGCGGCGAGATTGATGGTGGAGGTGGTCTTGCCAACGCCGCCCTTCTGGTTCACCATGGCGATCACGCGTGCCGGGCCGTGCGATGGCAACGGTGCTGGCACGGGGAAATCTGTCAATGGCTTGCCAGTAGGACCCACTGGGCGAGGCTCCTTGAGCATCCCCGCTCCGCGGTGCTTGTTTCCCTGTTCCTCGCTCACGATGGGTAAACCACACTTCCCGTTCGATAAACCTGATTCTTCGAGCTGTAAGCTCTTTTCAAGGTTATCGGTCGAAGCAAAAGATCTTGGTTTTTTGGGTTCTTCCACGGCGAGCCTTTACCTTGAACCTTAGCTCTAATGTTGTATGCGAGCTGAACGCAATCTGGCATTTACGGGAAGGGCGCGATGCGCACCATTGAAAAGCTCGCCAGCTGGGCGGAAGCCGAGCCAGGCAGCAAGCAGGCAAGGGTCCGTGTGCTCCTCCAGGCCCAACTGGACGACGGGCTATTCATCGTGGTGCTCGACGACCGCGGATGGTCCAGCAGCGAAGAATGGGCGCAGGTGACGCCGGCCGGAATCCGCGAAACCGCGTTGGTTGTGGTGGGCCCGGATGAACCGGCACCGGGGTGGACACGGGCCGAGGAGCTGCATGCTTATTGGGAGTACATCCAGTCGATTCTCGCTGCGCAACAGCTGCACGCGTCGATCGACGAGCTGATGGCTCTGGATCATGAGGTCCAGTTCGGCCCGCGCCTGCAGCGCCTGCTCACCGCGGCCGGCCACTGACCTGTGTGCTTCTGGGCCGAAAACCGGAATCATCATGAGCCAGGATTCCCGCGCCATGCACCGCTTGGACGGTACGCGACCTGCTCGACCACCCCTGCGATCTGGCCCAAGCCACCGGCCAGGCACTGGAGGGTGATCCTGCCGTGGAGTCCCCGGCTGGGCAGCGCCCTGGTGCCCAGCCCGATCATCCGCTGGCTATTCGGATAAGTTCTTGATCCTGGCGCATTCCGGTGGTCGAATGGTTCCACACGCGCCGGCATCCGGCGGCATAAGGGGCGAGGCAGATGTTCACGGGAATGCTCAGCAATTGCACGGTATCGAATTTGGCCCGAGCCGAGCACTGGTACGCGCGGCTCTTCAACCGGGCGCCGGACCAGCGGCCCATGGACGGGCTGCTCGAATGGCATCTGGCCCCGGGATTCGGAGTCCAGGTCTTCGCGGAGCCCGACCGTGCCGGATACAGCACGCTGGTCCTGGAAGTGGCCGACCTCGACGCGCAGGCCGCGCGCCTGCTGGATGCGGGCATCGGGCATCACGGCCCGCAGCCCGGCGGCGGAGCACGGATCGTGCAGCTGCAGGATCCCGACGGCAACCGGGTGATGCTCGCTTCGCCCTTGCCCGGCCTCTCGCGCTGAGCCGGGCATCAGGCTCTCAGGCTTGCTCGGCCAACCAGTCGAAAGACAACGGCAGCAGCTCGCGAATGCCGATGCTGCGCGCCCCGTGCGGGGTATCGACGATGACCCGCAGCCACGGATAGCTATCAGCCATCACCTGGCGGCAGCGCCCGCACGGGTTTTTGATGCCGCGCCCCTGGTTGCCCACTGCCACCACCACCTGCGGATCCCTTGCCCCGGCCGCACGGGCCGCACCGAAGGCCACCAGCTCTGCACACGGGCCTCCGGTGAAGTGGTAGAAATTCACGCCCGCGTGCATGGCGCCGTCGGCAGCCAGCACCGCGGCACCCATGGTGTGCACTCCGTCGCCGCCATCGGGCGCGTCGGTTGCTGCCTCAATGGTCCGCCGGGCGAGTTCGACCAGTTCTTCTTCGGCGTCTGCCAGTGCACGATACTGCTGCCGGTGCGGTGTCCCGTTCATTGCTCCAGCCTAGCTGCCCAGTTCCGCAAGCCACGGGTCCCAAGCCTGGCTGGCCATCCCCGCCAGCAGGTCGTAGCCTGCTGCGCGCGGGTGCGCTCCATCATCGGCGGCCACTTGGCGGCGCCACAGCTCATGTTCCGCGAGATCCCCGAACACGCTTAGATAAGGCACATTCCTCGATGCGCACCGTGCCCGCATTTGCGCATCCAGCTCGCGCAGTTCCGCGTTCAATGCATCATCGGCGATCGGCGGCGGACCGATCATGAGAACCGGCCAATTGCGTTCCTTTGCCGCATCCAGGATGGCCTCGAGGTTCTGGATCCGTTCTCCGGCGGCCACCCGCGACTTCGCGTCCCAGCGGATCACGTCGTTGACTCCGAAGCAGAGCACCACGCCTGGCGCGTAATCCCCTGGCGGAAAGCGTGCGGCGCATTCAGCTTCGAATCGCTGCCGGATCATGGCGCTGGTATCGCCGCGAACACCGAGGTTGTAGCCGGTGAGCCCATGGCCCCGTTCGATTCCCCGGGCGACCAGCCGCCCTGCCCATCCGCGATGGGTTTCATCGCCGACTCCTGCGACGAAGGAATCGCCGACAAAGCACACTCGTACCGCTGAACCCATGATGCCTTTCCGCCTGCTGGCTGCTGCGCCCGGCTGGGCCCTATCTTGCCAAAGGCGCCCAGACGCAGAAAATCCGTTACCCGAACGTGTCGGATAACGGATTTCCAGCAAGGTCCTAGTGGCCTTCGACGCTGCGCTCGTCGAATGGAAGGCTGCCCGCCAGTACAGCCTTGGCCTGGTCCATGTCGATCTCCCTGGTCCACTTGCCGATCAGCAAGGTTGCCACGGCGTTGCCGGTGAAGTTGGTCAGCGCGCGGGCCTCGGACATGAACTTGTCGATGCCCACGATCACGCCCATGCCGTCCAGCAGTTCCGGGCGGTGCGACTGCAGGCCGGCTGCCAGGGTGGCCAGGCCCGCGCCGGTCACGCCGGCTGCGCCCTTGGAAGCGATGATCATGAAGACCAGCAGGCCGATCTGCTCGCTCAGGCTCATGGGCATGCCCATGGCCGTTGAGACGAAGAGTGCCGCCATGGTCAGGTAGATGGCGGTGCCATCGAGGTTGAAGGAGTAGCCGGTAGGCACGGTGATGCCCACGACGGGCTTGGACACCCCTGCGTGCTCCATCTTGGCGATCAGGCGCGGCAGTGCCGACTCGGAGGATGAGGTTGAGAAGATCAGCAGGTATTCGCGAGCCAGGTACTTCAGCAGCAGGAAGATGTTCAGGCCGGTGACCAGGCGCAACAGGGAACCGAGGACGACGACGATGAAGAGCGCGCAGGTGACGTAGAAGGCACCCATGAGGATCGCCATCGAGCCTATGGCGGCCCAGCCGGTAGCGCCGACCACTGCGGCAATGGCACCGAAGGCACCGATCGGGGCAGCCCACATGATCATCATCATCAGGCGGAAGACCACCGCCTGGATGTGCTTGACTGCGTTGAGCACAGGCTCGCCGGACTTGCCCATGGACTGCAGCGCGAAGCCGACCAGCAGGGCCAGCACCAGGGTCGGCAGCACGGGGATGTCGCCCGGAATCATTTCCAGCAGGAAGGCCACGGTGGAGTTCTCCCCGCCGCCGGATCCCGACTCGTACGGCTCGAGCTTCAGCCCCGAACCCGGGTGGATGATGTTGCCGACGACCAGGCCGATGGCCAGCGCAAAGGTGGACATGGTGATGAAGTACAGCAGCGCCAGGCCGCCGACCTTGCCGACGGTTGCCGCCTTGGCAATGGAACCAACGCCCAGGACGATGGTGCAGAAGATGACTGGACCGATCAGCATCTTGATCAGTGCGACGAATCCGGTGCCCAGGGGCTTGAGGGCCTTGCCCACCTCCGGGGCCAGCAGGCCGACCGCTGCGCCGAGCACCACGGCGGCAATCACCATGATGTACAGCCAGTGGGTCTTGTCTTTCTTCTTCGTTCCGGCCTGCGGCGAATTGCCTGCCGGCGGCATCTGGTCTGTGACAGCCATGGTAGTCCTACCCTTGTGAGCGCATGGAACCGAACCGTGCACCCTTGCACAGCCGGCATTACGTAGAATCGTTCTGTATCCATGGTGCGGCTCGAAGTGATCCGCATCTCCATTGCGTTCATATTGGTCACGCGGTGAACAGTACAAGGACCAGGCAGCACAAGGAGATGAGCGCAGTGACCGATCATTTCACCGACCTGTCGCTGGCCCGCCCCACCCGCGAGGCCGCCTCCCCCGCACCGCTCAGCCGCGACGGCTGGTCCCTGGCGGTAGTCATCTTCGCCGCCCAGATGCTGGTGGTCATCTTCGTCGTCGTGGGCCTGGCGGTCGCCACCTACCAGCACCAGGCGCAGGTGATCCAGGATGACAAGCAGGCCACGGTGGCCACGATTTCCATCACCCTGGCCAACGATCCTTTCGTGTCCCAGGCCCTGGCCGGCGATCACCCCACCGAGCAGCTGCAGCCCTACACCGACAAGATCCTGGACCGCGGGCAAGGCGTGGATTTCATTACGATCATGACCCCCGATGCCCTGCGCGTCACCCACCCCGACCCCGAGCAGCTGGGCAAGGGATATTCGGGAAGCATCAACCAAGCGCTGGCCGGCCAGACCCACAACGAGGTGGCCGCGGGCACCTTGGGCCTTTCGGTGCGCACCATCGCCCCGGTCTACCACGACGGCGAGCTGGTGGGGATGGTCTCTTCGGGCATCACGCTGGAGAGCCTGGAGTCGATCTACCGCAGCGAACTTCCGCAGATCATGACCGTTTCGGCGCTGGCCCTGCTGCTGGCGGGTTTCAGCTCATGGTCCTTCTCCCGCTACGTCAACCAGGCCACGCTCGGCTTCGGCCCGCACGGGCTGCGCCGGCTCTACGCCTTCTACTTCTCGGCCCTGCACTCGGTTCGCGAGGGCCTGGTCCTGCTGGACCGGCGGCACCGCATCGTGCTCTACAACCAGGAAGCTTCCAGATTGCTCGGCTTCCCCGAGGAAGTGCCTTCCGGCGGATTGGACCTCGACCAGGTGCAGATCCCCGAAACCCTGCGCACCCTGATGGCGACCGGACGCAGCTGCAAGGACGAAATCCATTTGGGCACCCACACCGTGCTGTCCATTTCCCAGGGCCCGGCCCGCCTGACCAACGCGCGATTGCCCCGCCGCGGCGGGCTGCCGGCCCGCTGGTTCGGTTCCCAGCCGGTGACCGGCCAGGTCATGACGCTGCGCGATTTGACCGAAGTGCAGGAACTGGCCGGCGAAGTGCAATCGCTGAAGACCTTCTCCACCGCCCTGCGAGCGCAAACCCATGAGCATGCCAACCGCCTGCACACCATTGCCACGCTGATCGAAAATGGCCAGAGCGACAAGGCGCTGGCCTTCGCGGTCGATGACCGCCAGCATTCGCAGAAGCTCACCGATGCGATCGTGCATTCCATCGACGACGTCTATCTTTCCAGCCTGCTGGTGGCCAAGGCCGCCCAAGCCCATGAGCGCGGCGTGAAGCTCGATATCAACGCGCAGGGCATGATTCCGGGCAATGCCTTTGCCGCCACCGACATCGTCACCATCGTCGGCAACCTGCTGGATAACGCGCTGGATGCTTCGGCGGGCACCCAGGACGCGACGGTGTGGGTGGAAGTGGCCGCGGCCGATGACGAGCTGATCATCGCGGTGGCCGATTCCGGCCCGGGCATCGAACCCGAGTTCCTCGATCAGCTGCTGCGCTTCGGGGCCAGCACCAAGGCCGGCGGCCAGCCGCGCGGCCTGGGGCTGGCACTGGTGCAGCAGGCGGTGCTGCGGCTAGGTGGCACAATGGGTGTTGATAACGATGCCGGCGCAATCTTCACCGTCACCTTGCCCTTGAGAATCAGCGACTAGCCCAGGAGGGTACCGTGCACGAATCCCCTGCAGCCACGCCCCCGCCGGGCACCGCCTCGCACAGCTTCAAGGTGCTCGTGGTCGACGACGAGCCGCAAACTGCCGCCTCCCACGCCAAGTACGTCAACCGCGTTCCGGGATTCGCCACCGGCGCCATTGCCGCCAACGGCCAGCAGGCGCTCGGGCTCTTGGCCGCGGCCCGCGATGCCCACGACCCCTTTGACCTGGTCCTGCTGGATATGACCCTGCCCGACCTGCACGGCATCGACGTCGCCAAGCGCATGCGCGGCCGCGGGCTGACCACCGACATCATCGCCATTACCGCGGTGCGGGACCTGGCTGTGGTGCGTTCGGCGGTAGCCACCGGAATCACCCAGTACCTGATCAAGCCCTTCACCTTCGCGGCGTTCAGCGAGAAATTGGAGAACCACCGGCGGTTCATTTCCGAGATCAGCTCCACCGGCCCGGATACCAGCCAGGCCGCGCTGGATAATGCGTTCTCGGCCCTGCGCACCACCAGCGCTTCCGCGTCCCTGCCCAAGGGGCTGATTCCGGAAACGCTGGCGCAGATCACCGACCATCTGCGCAGCAAGCCCGATACCTGCCTGTCAGCGACCGAGCTCGGAGAAGAGCTGGGCATCTCCCGGGTCACCGCCCGGCGCTATCTGGAGCATCTTGCCGAGGTCAAGGCCGTGGTCAAGCAGCCCCGGCATGGCACACGAGGCCGCCCGGAATACGAATACCGGGCAGCCTCGCGCAGCTAGGCTCTGGTTTCCCCTAGGCTTCGGGACGCAGCAGCGGCACCAGCTCGTCGAGCACCGCGGTGTCCTCGATGGTCGACGGGACCGAGTATTCCTTGCCATCGGCAATCTGCCGCATGGTCTTGCGCAGGATCTTGCCCGAACGGGTTTTGGGCAGCGCCGCCACGACGGTGACTTCGCGGAAGTCGGCCACCGCACCGATGTGCTGGCGCACCAGCGCGACGATTTCCTTCTTCAGCGTTTCCTCCTGGATCTGCACACCGGACTTGAGCACCACATAGCCGCTGGCCCGCTGGCCCTTGAGCGCGTCGGCCAGGCCGATCACCGCGCATTCGGCCACGGCGGGATGGCTGGCCAGCACCTGCTCCATGGCACCGGTGGACAGGCGGTGCCCGGACACGTTGATCACGTCATCGGTTCGCCCCATGACGAACAGGTAGCCGTCGTCGTCCAGGAAGCCGGAATCGCCGGTGAGGTAGCACCCCTGGATCTGCGAAAGGTAGGTGTCGATGAAGCGCTGGTCGTTGCCCCACAGGGTGGTCAAGGCGCCGGGCGGCAAGGGCAGCCGGACTACGATGTTGCCTTCCTGGTTCGCGCCGAGCTGCTCGCCCAGCGCATCGCGGATCTGCACGTCGAACCCCGGTACCGGGGTGGTGGGCGAACCGGCCTTGGCAGACAGCTCTTCCAGGCCCAGCGGGTTGGACGCGATCGGCCAGCCGGTTTCGGTCTGCCACCAGTTATCCACCACGGGGATGCCCAGCAGCTTCGAGGCGAAGTGGTAGGTATCCGGATCCAGCCGCTCGCCGGCGACGAACAGCGCACGCAGCGATGACAGATCGTGGCTGGCGATCATCGCGCCTTCCGGGTCGGCCTTGCGCACCGCGCGCAGCGCAGTCGGCGCGGTGAACATCGTGGTGACCTTGTGGTCCTCGATGATCCGGCCGAACGCGCCGGCATCCGGAGTGCCGATGGGCTTGCCCTCGTAGAGCACCGTGGTGGCCCCGGCGATCAGCGGCGCATAGACGATGTAGGAGTGTCCGACCACCCAGCCCACGTCGGAGGCGGTAAACATGGTGTCTCCCGGATGCACGTCGTAGACCGCGTTCATGGAGTACTGCAGGGCCGTGGCGTAGCCGCCGGTGTCGCGCACCACGCCCTTGGGGGCACCGGTGGTTCCCGAGGTGTAGAGCACGTAGAGCGGGTGGGTGGATGGCACGGAGACCGGCCCGGCCGGCGAGGCGGTCTTCGCCTGCTCTTCCCAGTCCAGCCAATTGATCTGCTGGCCGTTGACCGGCTTTGCCTGGTATTCGTCCAGGCCGTGCTCGAAGCCATCGCGGTGGGCAACGATCACGTCCCTGACCGCAGGCTCGGCCAGGCCCAGCGCTTCGGCCACTGCCGGCAGGTATTCGATGCGGCGGCTTGGCTCGATGCCGCCGGAGGCGGTAATGATCGCGACCGGGGCGCAGTCGGTGATGCGGGCCGCCAGTTCCTTGGGCGCGAAGCCGCCGAAGACCACCGAGTGGATTGCACCCAGGCGTGCGCAAGCAAGCATCGCGATGGCCGCCTGCGGGATCATCGGCAGGTAGACCAGCACGCGGTCACCGGCCTTCACGCCGCGTCCGGCCAGCACGCCGGCGAAGATTTCCACTTCGCGCAGCAGTTCGGAGTAGGAGTAGGTGGTGGCGGTGCCCAGCATTGCCGAATCGTAGACCAAGGCGGCGCTCTCTCCGCGTCCGGCTTCGACGTGGCGGTCCAGCGCATTGGCCGAAAGGTTCAGCATGCCATCCGGGAACCAGCCATACAGCGGCTTGCGCGAATCATCCAGCGCAATCCGCGGCGCCTTGTCCCAATGGATATCCCGGGCAGCTTGCAGCCAGAATGCGGCGGGGTCATTGGTGGCTTGGTCATAGGCCTGGCGGTATTCCTGCACCATGGTTCTCTCCTCCTGGCACCGGGGCATCATCATCCGGCACCTGTGTGGTGGTTGAGGTCGTCCTCTTGGCGTTAACTGTATGAGTACGATCACATCACCGCAACCACTTTGTATACAGATTTCGAAAAAATACCAAAAGAATTTGGCGCAACTCACACATTTTCGGGTTTCATGTATACACTGGAGCCATGAGAGCAAGCGACAAGGTTTACGAGAGCCTCCGCGCCGACATTGTCGAATGGCGGCTGGCTCCAGGTACCGTTCTTGCCGAAGTGGAACAGTCAGAACGCCTGGGCGTTTCCCGCACTCCGGTGCGCGAGGCCTTGGGCCGACTGGTCGCCGACGGCTTGGCGGTACAGCATCGCGGACGCGGTGCTGTCGTCTCCGAGGTCAGTGAAGACCACGTGGAAGACCTGTTCGTATTGCGCCTGGCATTGGAATGCGCCAGCGCACGCGAAGCTGCCAAGTCCGCGCAGCGATCGGCCTTCAACCAGCTGGCCGGCCGCTTCGAAGCAGCCGTCACGGAGGTGGAACTTCCCGGATCCCGGGAGTCCTACTACCAGCTGGTGCAGCTGCTGGACGAGTCCATCGACGAAGCAGCTGGCAACAAGTACTTGTCCAACGCACTGCGCACCTTGCGGGTGAACCTGCAACGGGTGCGGCGCATGGCCAAGGACAATCCCGAAAGGCTCAAGGCTTCCGCCTCCGAGCACGCGGCCATCGCGAGAGCGATCGCCAGCGGAAACCCCGAGGTCGCAGCCGCGGCCACCACAGTTCACCTGCACCAATCCTTCACCCACATCATGGCCCACGCGGCCGGATCAGAAAGGCAGTTACCATGATCAACCACCCAGTACGCGTATACCGCTCAGAGGAAAACCTGGCTCGCGAAGACCAGCTGGCACATAAGATCGCCACGGTTGCTGCCGATCCGGTAGAGGTCACCGCAGAAGTGACCGACATGATCATCAACCGCATCATCGATAATGCTTCGGTCGCGATCGCTTCGCTGAACCGCGGCCCGATCGTCGCCGCCCGTGCCCAGGCACTGGCCCACGCCCCATCCACCGGCGGTGCGGGCGCCAGCGTCTTCGGCATTTCCGAGAAGGTCTCCCCGGAATGGGCCGCATGGGCTAACGGCGTGGCCGTGCGCGAATTGGACTACCACGACACCTTCCTGGCTGCCGAGTACTCCCACCCGGGCGACAACATCCCGCCGATCCTGGCTGTTGCCCAGCACACCGGAGCTTCCGGCAAGGACCTGATCCGCGGCATCGCCACCGGCTACGAGATCCAGGTGGACCTGGTCAAGGCCATCTGCCTGCACAAGCACAAGATCGACCACGTAGCGCACCTGGGCCCATCGGCCGCTGCCGGCATCGGCACCCTGCTGGGACTGGATGTCGAGACCATCTTCCAGGCCGTTGGCCAGGGCCTGCACACCACCACCGCCACCCGCCAGTCGCGCAAGGGTGAAATCTCCACCTGGAAGGCCCACGCCCCGGCCTTCGCCGGCAAGATGGCCGTCGAGGCTGCCGACCGCGCGATGCGCGGCCAGACCTCCCCAGTGCCAATCTACGAAGGCGAAGACGGCGTTATCGCCTGGATGCTTGACGGCAAGGATGCCGCTTACGAGGTGCCACTGCCGGAGGCTGGCGAAGCCAAGCGCGCCATCCTGGACACCTACACCAAGGAGCACTCGGCCGAGTACCAGGCGCAGGCCTGGATCGATTTGGCCCGCAAGCTGCACGGCGAGCACCCGGAGGCCACCGACCCGGAGAACGTCAAGTCGGTGCTGATCAAGACCAGCCACCACACGCACTACGTTATCGGCTCCGGAGCGAACGACCCGCAGAAGTACGATCCGACCGCATCGCGCGAGACCCTGGATCACTCGATCCCTTACATCTTCACCGTGGCCCTGCAGGATGGCGCATGGCACCACGTGGATTCGTACTCGCCAGAGCGTGCCGGCCGCGCCGACACCGTGGATCTGTGGAACAAGGTCACCACCGAAGAAGATGCCGAATGGACCCGACGCTACCACTCGCTGGATATCGCGGAGAAGGCTTTCGGCGGCTCGGTGGAAATCACCTTGAACGATGGCACCGTGATCACCGATGAAATTGCCGTAGCCGACGCGCACCCACTGGGCGCACGGCCATTCGCCCGCGAGCAGTACATCAACAAGTTCCGCACCCTGGCCACCGGCCTGGTGGACGACGCTGAGATCGACCGCTTCATCGCGGCCGCCCAGAACCTGGAAAACCTGGCCGCCGGCGAATTGGATCAGCTGAACATCGCCGCCGCAGCGGGTGTCATCGACGCCGCGGCCGCACCGAAGGGCCTGTTCTAACATGTTGTACTCAACCAAAACCCCCGCAGAAAAGCGCCTTGCGCTGCGCGAGATGCTCACCCCGGGAGCTGCGCGCCAGTTCCCCGGAGCCTTCAACCCGCTCTCGGCCAAGCTGATCAGCGAGAAGCAGTTCGACGGAATCTACATCTCCGGCGCGGTCCTGGCCAACGATCTGGGCCTTCCGGATATCGGCCTGACCTCGCTGACCGAGGTAGCAACCCGCGCCGGGCAGATCGCGCGCATGTCGGACCTGCCGGCGATCGTGGATGCCGATACCGGATTCGGCGAGCCGATGAATGTGGCCCGCACCATCCAGGAACTCGAATACGCCGGCCTGGCCGGCTGCCACATCGAGGACCAGTTCAACCCGAAGCGTTGCGGGCACCTGGATGGCAAAAACGTGGTGGACACCGAGACCATGCTCAAGCGCATCGCCGCTGCCGCTGATGCTCGCATCGATGAGAACTTCCTGATCATGGCCCGCACCGATATCCGTGCGGTCGAGGGCCTGGATGCGGCGATCGACCGCGCCAAGGCGATGGTCGATGCTGGTGCCGACGCGATCTTCCCGGAGGCGATGAAAAACGTCTCCGAATTCGAGGCAGTATGCAACGCGGTAGACGTGCCAGTGCTGGCGAACATGACCGAGTTCGGCAAGTCCGAGCTGTTCAACCGCCAGGAACTGGCCGATGCAGGCGTCGCGCTGATCATCTATCCGGTCACCTTGCTGCGCAGCGCCATGGGCGCGGCTGAACGCGTACTGGATGCCATCAGCGAGGATGGCACCCAGGCCCGTGAAGTGGATAGCATGTTGACCAGGTCACGTTTGTACGAGCTCGTGGACTACGAGGCCTACAACCGCTTCGACACCGGAATCTTCAACTTCCAGGTCCCAACCCTGGACATTGATTCCAACAGCGCGAACCTCTAGGCTCGCAAGCACCTACTACCCCCTGCGCCGGCCGGCACCCGCCGGCCGGCGCGACCCAAAGCATTATTATTCTCCGGCAATGAAGAGGAGCAAGAATGACTGCCACCGAGGAAATCAAGAAGGGCCTAGCAGGCGTCGTCGTTGACTACACCGCCGTCTCCAAGGTCAATCCAGACACCAACTCGCTGCTCTACCGCGGCTACCCGGTCCAGGACCTGGCCGCGAACAAGTCCTTCGAAGAGGTCGCCTTGCTGCTCTGGACCGGCGAGCTGCCAACGCAAAGCGAACTGACCGAGTTCAGTGCTTTCGAGCGGGCCAACCGCGCGCTGGACCCGCGGGTGAAGGCCGCCATCGACCTGCTTCCAGCTGACTGCCATCCCATGGATGTGGGCCGTACCGCCGTCTCGGTAATCGGCGCCAACCACCCCGAGGCCGAGAACTCCTCCCCCGAGGCAGAGCTGCTCAAGGCCAAAGAGCTGTTCGCGGCCTTCCCCGCAGTGGTTGCCTACGACCAGCGCCGCCGCCGCGGCCAGGACGCGGTAGCACCGCGCGGAGATCTGGATTACTCCTCGAACTTCCTGTGGATGGCCTTCGGCGAAGAAGCAGCCCCCGAGGTTGTCGACGCGTTCCGCGTATCGATGGTGCTCTATGCCGAGCACTCCTTCAACGCTTCGACCTTCACCGCCCGCGTGATCACCTCGACCCTCTCCGACCTGCACTCGGCCGTCACCGGGGCGATCGGCGCACTGAAGGGCCCCCTGCACGGCGGCGCCAACGAAGCTGTCATGCATACCTTCAACGAGATCGGCATCGACAAGGAAGAATCCCGCGAGGATGCCGCCAAGCGCGCCAAGGCGTGGATGGAAGAGGCGCTGGCCGCCAAGAAGAAGGTCATGGGCTTCGGCCACCGCGTCTACAAGCACGGCGACTCCCGCGTGCCAACCATGAAGGCCGCGCTTGATCGCATGATCGAGCACTACGGCCGCCATGAGATGCTGGGCTTGTACGACGGCCTGGAGGCAGCCATGGACGAGGCCAAGTCCATCAAGCCGAACCTCGACTACCCGGCCGGCCCTACCTATCATCTGATGGGCTTCGACACCGAGATGTTCACCCCGATCTTCATCGCGGCACGCATCACCGGCTGGACCAGCCACATCTTCGAGCAGCGCGCAGCCAATGCGCTGATCCGCCCGCTTTCGGCCTACAACGGCGTGGAGCAGCGCTCGCTGTAGACACTTCGACTCACGGCATAGGCCGCGGGTATGGCACAGCCGTGCCAGCCCGTGGCCATTGCCGTGCCAGCTGCGGGACGGCATCGGCTTGCCATCGTTGCCCAAAGTTGCAGTCCCAGGCCAATGGTCCTATCGTTTAACGATAGATACATTCCGAAGAACGATAAGGTCTACTGCCATGGGAAAATTCAGCATTATCGGTTTGAAGGTAGTTCTGGCCGTGATCCTGGCCGGCACGCTTTTTGTGCAGGTGTTCATGATCCCGATGATCTTGATCCACGAGTCGCCGAGCAACGGCACCGACAAGTTCTTTCAAGCCTCTTTCCTCGGCTACTTGCTTCTCGCCGGTCTCATCATTGAAACCTGCGTCTACAGCGTGTGGAAACTAGCCACGAGAGTTAAACGCGGCACCGTTTTCGATCCCGCTTCCCTGGGCTATGTAACACCGATCATCATTGCCTTCACGATCGGCGCCCTATCCACTTTTGCCCTCGGAGCGATCTTCGCCGCCAGCACGGAAATTGCACCCGGAGTCGTGCTTCTTGTTGGTGGAGCCGGAGTGCTGATGATCGGCATCAGCATCATCGTGCTCGTACTGCGGCAGTTGCTCGCACAAGCGGCGATGACCGAAGCCCAAGCCGATGCGCTCCGTACCGAACTGGGCGGCGTGATCTAATGGGAATCCGCGTAGATATAGACGTGATGCTGGCCCGCCGCAAAATGGCCGTCGGCGAGTTGGCCGAACGCATCGGCATCACCCCGGCCAACCTCGCGGTGCTCAAGAACGGGCGCGCCAAGGCCGTACGTTTCAGCACCCTTGAAGCCCTCTGCCGGGAATTGGAATGCCAGCCCGGCGACCTCTTGATCTTCGAAACCGAACAGGACTAGATGCAGCTCGCTGGCTAGTCCCAGTTCTCGAAGCTGATGCTCTGCACCGAGGTGTTGTCCTGCGCCAGCACGATCTCGACGGTAAATTTCCCGCCGGCTACGAGTTGCGGCAGCCACAACGGGGAATCCTGCCACATCTGCTCCAAGGGCAAGGCCGCCGGATCGGCCCACAGCGGCTCGAGCTCCTCGGTGATGTGCAGCTGGCCCGATGCCTTCCGGGCTATGAAGGTGGCGCATTCCATGTCGGCTGCCGGCTGGGCGGGGAACCGGAAATTGACCTGCGCCGCAGGCTCCAGCTCCTCCGGAGCGAGAAGCAGTCCGGTTTCCTCCGAGAATTCCCGGATGGCCGCTTGCCGCGCGCTCTCTCCCTGCTCGATCTTGCCGCCGGGCAACACGATAGTGCCCTTGCCGAATCCGCGACGCTTGCGTCCGAGCAACACGTGCAGCCGTCCTTCGCGCTCCTGCAGCAGCGCCACGAGGGCTACCTGCTTGGCAGAACGCACCTGGTGGCCGGCGACCACTAGTTCACCCTCGGGTGGGCCAGCTGGTAGGCCTCACGCAGCGAATCCACGGTGACCTTGGTGTAGATCTGCGTGGTGGTGACCGATGCATGTCCCAGCAGCTCCTGGACCACCCGCACATCCGCGCCGCCCTCCAGCAAATGAGTGGCGAAGGAGTGGCGCAGCGTATGCGGAGAGACCTCGGTGGAAACCCCGGCGCGCTCAGCGGCCTTCGAAAGCAACAGCCACACCGATTGGCGGGAAAGCCGTCCCCCGCGCTGGTTCAGGAACAACGCTGGAGTTCCCTTGCCCTTGGCGGCTAGCCCGGGACGGGCACGCACCAGATAATCGCTCACCGCACGCTGGGCATAACCGCCCACCGGAACGACCCGCTCCTTGGATCCCTTGCCGAACAAGCGCACCACCGCATCGTCGGCAAAGTGCAGGTCATCGACGTCCAGGTCAACGACTTCGGAAATGCGCGCACCGGTGGAGTACAAGAATTCCAGAATCGCGCGATCCCTCAGCCCGGCAGGAGTTTCGATGCTCACCGATTCGAGGATCCTGGTAACAAGGTCGATGGAGATCGCTTTGGGCAGGGATTGCCCGATAGCCGGAGGCTGGATCTCGCGGGCCGGGTTAGGCGCGCAAATCCCTTCGAGCTCCCAGTACTTGTGCAGTTGGCGGATGGCTACCGAATGGCGAGCGACGGAGCGGGCGCTCAACGGCTTATGCTCTTGGTCCCCGCGGGATAGATCCTGAAGGTAGCCGCTGATGGCCAGCTCGGTAATCTGCTGCGGTTGTGCTACGCCGGCTGCCTGCAGCGCTTCAACGTAGCGAAGCAGATCCCTCCGGTAGGAAGCCAGTGTATTCTCGGCCAGCCCGCGCTCGATCGCCAGATGCTGCAGGTAGCGCTTGAGCGGGGTCTCGAAGTGGCCGCTCATCCTTCGCGCAGGTATGGGTGCACATCGAATGGCTCGTTCGCATCGCGCAGGTCCAAGTACTTGCTGGTACGGGCTGCATGAGCGGCAAGGATCGCGATTGTCGCGGTGGGGTTATGAATCTTGCCTGCCAGCACGGCTGCGACGGCTTCCTCCAGCGGCACCCAGGTGCTGATCATTTCAGCTTCCTCCTCGGTACGCTCATGGCGCTGATCGGCGGCAACCAGTTTCGCATCGCGCGCGAGGTAGACTCGCACTGCCTCGGCCGAGGAGCCCGGGCTCAAGAAGACATCGGTGAGGATCGACCAGTGCTCGGCGGTACGATCCGCTTCTTCCCATAATTCGCGCTTGGCAGCTTCCAAAGGTGGTTCTCCAGCCACATCGAGCAGCCCGGCAGGGATTTCCCACAGCCGCATGCCTACCGGGTGGCGGTACTGGTTGACCATCAAGATGCGTTCTTCAGCATCCATGACCAGAACGCATACAGCACCGGGGTGGTTGATGTAATCGCGTTCAATGGTCGCCCCGGATTCGGAGAGCTTCACCGTGTCATGGATGACGTCCCAGATCCGTCCCTCGTACACGGTTTCACGGTTCAGCAATTCACGTGGTGAGAATTCATCGGCTATAGGATGCAGCGGCACGAGGATCGTCCTTCGGTAGAAAAAGCTGGTCGGTATTTTCCAGCTTAAACAGCTACGCGCCGGTCAGTAACGACCGGCGCGCAGTGCCTTCAGAGTTTTACCTCCGGCAAGCTGTATTACTTATTTGCGCAGCTCCAGAGCTGCCTCGACCAGACCTGCAAACAGCGGGTGCGGGCGAGTCGGGCGGCTGGAGAGCTCAGGGTGAGCCTGCGTTGAAACGTAGTACGGGTGTACTTCCCTTGGCAGTTCAACGAACTCGACCAGGTTGCCATCTGGCGAGGTGCCAGCGAAGACCAGGCCAGCCTCTTCGAGCTGCGCGCGGTACGAGTTGTTGACCTCGTAGCGGTGGCGATGGCGCTCCGCAACCTCGGTCTTGCCGTAGGTCTCAGCCAGAACCGATCCCTCAAGCAGCTTTGCGTCGTACAGGCCCAAACGCATGGTGCCGCCCAGGTCGCCCTTGCCTTCAACGATGTCCAGCTGCTCTTCCATGGTCGCGATGACCGGGGTCGAGGTTTCAGGATCGAATTCGGTGGACGATGCATCGGTGAGGCCAGCCATGTTGCGGGCGTATTCGATGACCATCGACTGCAGTCCCAGGCACAGGCCCAGGGTTGGCAGCTTGTTTTCGCGAGCGAAGCGCAGCGCGCCCAGCTTGCCTTCCAGACCGCGGATGCCGAAGCCACCGGGGACGCAGATTGCCTCTGCACCCTCAAGCGCCTTGGCGGCCCCTGCTTCGGTAGCGCAGTCATCTGCTGGTACCCAGCGGATGTTGACCTTGGCGTTGTTTGCGAACCCGCCGGCACGCAGAGCTTCGGTGACCGACAGGTAGGCGTCGGGCAGATCGATGTACTTGCCCACCAAAGCTACGGTCAGCTCGGTTGCGGGGTTGTGCACGACTTCGAGCAAGCGATCCCATGAAGCCCAGTCGACGTCGCGGAACTTCATCTCCAAGGTCTGGACGATGTAAGCGTCCAGGCCCTGGGAGTGGATGACCTTTGGGATGTCGTAGATGCTTGGAGCATCGGCGCAGTTGATCACTGCTTCGGTGTCCACATCGCAGGTACGGCCGAGCTTGGCGCGCATTTCTGCCGGGATTGGACGGTCCGAGCGGATTACCAGCGAATCTGGCTGGATACCGATCGAACGCAAAGCGGCAACGGAGTGCTGGGTAGGCTTGGTCTTCAGTTCATGGCTTGGGCCGATGAATGGAACCAGGGAAACGTGTACGAAGAATGCGTTCTTGCGGCCGATGTCCTGGCGGACCTGGCGTGCTGCTTCGAGGAATGGCTGGGATTCGATATCGCCGACGGTGCCACCGATTTCGGTGATGATCACGTCAGGTGCCGACTTGCCGGCCCCTGGTTCGGTTGCTGCCAAGCGCATACGACGCTTGATCTCATCGGTGATGTGAGGGATGACCTGAACGGTATCGCCGAGGTATTCACCGCGACGTTCGCGTTCAAGAACGGTCGAGTAGACCTGTCCGGTGGTCACGTTGGCGGTACCCGGAAGGTTCTCATCCAGGAAACGCTCATAGTGTCCGATATCCAGATCGGTTTCTGCGCCATCGTCAGTAACGAAGACTTCACCGTGCTGGAAGGGGTTCATAGTACCTGGATCGACGTTCAGGTACGGGTCGAGCTTCTGCATGGTCACTGAGAGACCACGAGCTCGAAGTAGATGTCCAAGGCTGGATGCCGTCAATCCCTTACCCAGGGAAGAGGCCACACCGCCGGTGACGAAGATATGCTTTGTCGTTTCAGACGACCGAGAATCACGAGTTGAATTACGCTGCACCACGGGATTTCATCCTATCACCATTCCAATATTTCGCATCCTCATAAGACTCTAGTGCACCTCCGGCCAATGCCCTAGCATTGCCGTAATTCAGGGGCTCACCAAGACTTTTAGGCTTTCGCCATTTTCTTGGAGGTGAGCGATGACACTAGGTTCTGCGCTTCTTCAAGCAACTCCTCAGCATGCGCCTGCGCCGTGCCGGATTCCTCTTGGCCGGCGAGCATGCGCGCAAGTTCCTTGACGCGGGCTTCCTGATCCAAGCTGATGACATCGCTGGCAGTGTAGCCAGCTCCCGCCTTCGACTTGGCATCTGAATTCTTGATCACACGAATGTGCCGATCCGCATAGGCGGCCACCTGGGGCAGGTGGGTCACGACGATGACCTGCACATGCTTTGCCAGCATCGCCAGGCGCTCGCCAATGGCCACCGCCGCTTTGCCACCCACGCCCTGGTCCACCTCGTCAAAGACGAAGGTCGGCACCGGGTCGACCGCCGCTAGGACGACTTCAATGGCCAGCATGACGCGGGAGAGCTCGCCGCCGCTGGCACCCTTGCCCAGCGGTCGCGGCGAGGCTCCGGCATGCGGGGCCAGCAGCATGGAAATCGCGTCCTGGCCGAAGGCACCTGGTTCTTCCAGTTCCTTCACCTCGATGACGAGCTTGGCATCCGGCATCGCCAGGGCCTTGAGCTCGGCTGAAACCTGCGCGGAGAGTTTCTTGGCAGCCTTGCGGCGCGCGTCGGAGAGGTCCGAGGCCAGCGAGGCCACCTTGTGCTCCAATTCAACGACTTCTGTTTCCAGCTCCTCGATGCGCGAGTCATCCCCACCGAGTTCTTCCAGACGGGTACGGGATTCGGCAGCCCAGGCGAGCACCTGATCAATGCTCGGTGCATACTTGCGCATGAGCTTGCTCAAATCGGCACGGCGGGCTTCAATCTGCGCCAAGCGCTCCGGGCCTTCTTCATCGAGGTCGGCAACGTAGGCGGCAAGATCATTGGAGAGTTCCGAGGCGAGAATGCCCAGTTCCGCTGCCCGCTCCGCGAAGGCGGCCAGCGCAGTGTCATCGTCACTGGCCTGGGCCAGCACGCCGCGGGCGGTCTCCACCAGGGTGGTAACGCCCGGGTTCTCGAAATCCTCCGAGTCGATGACGGCTTGCGCCTGCCGGCCGGCGGTGCGCAGGGACTCGACATTGCCCAGCTTCATGGATTGCTCGCGCAAGGCTTCGTCCTCGCCCGGCTGCGGATCCAGGGAATCGATCTCGTCCAGCGCCAGGCGCAAGTTCTCTGCTTCGCGAACACGGTTGCGCGATTCGGTTTTGAGCCCCGCCAGCTCCTTGGAAGCCGATCGCCACTGGCGGTAGGCTCGCTGGTAGTTGCTTAGCGTGCGCGACAGCGAGCTGCCAGCAAAGCGGTCCAGGGCATCGCGTTGGGCTACCGGCTCTTTCAGGCGAATCTGGTCCGACTGGCCATGGACGGCCACCAGATCGTGCCCCAGCTCGGCCAGCAGGCCGACAGGGGCGCTGCGTCCGCCGATGGTGGTGCGTGAACGGCCTTGGGCCGAGAGCGAGCGTGAAAGCAGCAGTTCGCTGTTCTCCCCTGCTGGTTCGATGAATGCGCCTGCTTGGCCTGCGGCATCGAGCACATGGTGATCTGGCGGCAAGTGCACCACGGCTTCAGCCAGGGCGTGCTTGGCGCCGTTGCGCACCGCACCGGCATCGGCCCGGCGCCCGAGCAGCAGGGACAAGGCGGTGATCACCATGGTCTTGCCAGCGCCGGTTTCACCCGTGACTACCGTGAGTCCCGGACCAAGCGGAAGCGTGGCCTCGGTGATCACCCCAAGGTTGGATATCTGGATTTCCTGAATCAATGCCTGCTCCCGAATGTCGAGTTCAAGTCGTACCGTGCGCTTTTAGTATATGTGTTCTAACCCTATTTTTCGTAACTATGTTCGAGCGTGTGGAAAGTTTTTCTTCGAGGCCGCTATTCAGTCCTGGTCCTCGGGGCGTCCCACCATGGGAATGCCCGGTTCATCGCGGTAATGCGGATCGACGCTTTGCAGGCCTGGTCCGATCACCGGCAGTGCCGTAGTGGCCGGACGGCGCGCCTCTTCCTTCGCTGGTCCGCGCCAACCGGTAATGGGCAGCTCGAACTTGTTGACCAGGCGCTCGGAAAACGGCGTCGTGTTCAATCGCGCCATGTACACCGGGCGGTCGCTGCGCGTTACTTCCACACGGGCTCCCGGCGGCAGCTCGATGGTGCGCCGTCCATCGCACCAGAGCACGGCCCCGGCATCGGTGCGGGTCAGCATTTCGACGGCCATGATCGAATCCGGGGAAATGACCAAGGGCTTGGCGAACAGTGCGTGCGCGGAGATCGGCACCATGATCAGCGCCGCCACGTCCGGCCAGACCACCGGGCCGCCGGCGGAGAAGGAGTACGCGGTGGAACCGGTAGGCGTGGCCATCACGACACCATCGCAACCGAAGGTGGAGATCGGCCTGCCGTCGACCTCGATCACGACCTCGACCATGCGTTCGCGGTTGGCCTTTTCCACCGCGGCCTCGTTCAAGGCCCAGGTCTCGGCGAGGCAGACGTTGTCCAGCCACACCTTGACCTCCATGGTCATGCGTTCTTCCACGGTGTAGGTCTCATTGACCAGTGCTTCCACGGTGGAGGCCAGTTCGCTGCGTTCAGCTTCGGCGAGGAAACCCACATGCCCGAGGTTTACCCCCACCAGCGGCATCGGGGATTCCCGCACCAATTCCGCGGCACGCAACACGGAGCCATCGCCACCGAGCACCACGCCCATGTCGACGTCCTCGATCTGGCAATCCTCGCCGAGCACCTGCACCGAAGGCACAGCCGCGCCGATCGCTTCGGTCATCGCCAGCTGGTCCTTGCCGCGCATCACCGGGATAGCTCCGGCGGCGTTGAGCAGGGCGCAGGTTTCTATGGCCGCGGTGATCGCTTCTTGGCGTCCGGTATGGGTGAAAATCAGGATTCGGCGCAAGGCGGTCGGCCCCTCTCAGCATCGCGAGGTGCAAAATGACCGTGGTTATCGACCACGGCTAAAACACGTCACTACTAAGAATAGTCAACATCCTGCCCGATGCGTGGAACATCGGCAGGCTGTGGATCCTCTCCTGCGGCAAGCCAAAGGAAGAATTCGACATTGCCGTCCTGTCCCGGCAGCGGGCTGCGTGCCAGCCCGCGCAGGTGCAGTCCCGCGGCTTGCGCGCTGGCGACCACCGCTTCAACGGAGCTGCGGCGCAGGGCGGGATCGGTGACCACGCCGGTGCGGTTCAGGTGTTCGCGCCCGACCTCGAACTGCGGCTTGACCATCAGCAGCAGGAAGCCGCCGTCCTTGGCGGCCCCGGCCAAGGCGTCGATCACCAGGCGCAGCGAAATAAAGGACAAGTCGGCTACTACGAGGTCGACTGGTCCCCCAATATCTTCGGGGGCCAGATAGCGGACGTTCAGTCCTTCGTGGACCGTGACGCGGGGGTCTTCGCGCAGCTCGTCGACCAGCTGGCCATGGCCTACATCGGCTGCGACCACAGATTTCGCACCGCGGCGCAACAGCACGTCGGTGAAGCCGCCGGTCGAGGCACCGGCGTCCAGGCAGTGCAGGCCAGCGGGGTCAATAGTCGTAAAAGCATCTAGGGCTCCGGCGAGCTTATGCCCGGCACGGGAGACGTATTCTTCGCCTTCGCTGGGCACCAGCGCCAGCTCATCGGTGGCGGAAACCTTCTTGGCGGCCTTGGTGGCGGCCTGCCCGTTCAGCAGCACCCGCTGGGCATCGATCAGCTTGGCTGCTTCGGTGCGCGAGCGCGCCAGCCCACGGGTGACAAGTTCTTGATCCAGGCGATTCACGCGCCGTGCTCCGTACGATTCAGTTCTTGCTGCAGGCCGGCGAGCAGTTGCTCATAGATTCCGGCATGCTCGGTAATGTCATGGTCGGCCAGGGAAGACAGCGCCTGCTCCACTGCTGCATCATCCGGCCCGCGAGGGCCAGGGCTCGGAAGAGGATTCTGCGGCTGCATGCTTAGCCCCGGATCTTGCGCAGGGCATCGAGCCCGCGTTCGGTAAACCGGATTTCCGGTTCTTCGTGCCCCGACTGGCGCGGATGGGCCAGCCACCAGGCATGGCAGGCGGCGCGCCAGGCATTCAGGTCCTGGTCGCTGCCCGAGACTTCGATCGCGCCGTTATCGACCTTGGCAACCGCGTCGCCGACCTGCACGCCGTAGCCCAGTACCTTGATGGTCGGGTACGGCCGGTACAGATCAGCCATCGAATTGATGAGGTAGTTGGGGCGCTGCTCGACCGGTGCGCCCAGTGCTGTGCGCGGAGTGTCCACACCGGTCAGCACCAGCGCGGTGGAGAACCCGGCACGGAAGCCTCCAAGGATGTCGGTATCCAGGCGGTCGCCGACGACCAGCGGGCGCTGGGAATCCAGTCGGTCCGCGGCCCGAGCGAACAGGTAGGATTCGGGTTTGCCCGCCACGCGTGGTTCCACGCTCGTGGCCAGTTTCACCGCATTGACCAGCGATCCGTTGCCCGGGGCCAGGCCCTCGGCGCGCGGAATCGTCAGGTCGGTGTTGGTGGCAACCCATTGGGCACCGTGATTGATCGCGTAGCTGGCCTCGGCCAGGTTCTTCCACGAGATGTCCGGGTCGAACCCCTGGATCACCGCTACGGGTTCTTCCTTATGGGATTCGACGACTTCCAACCCGCGCACGGCAATGCATTCGCGCAGGTAGGGGGAACCCACCACCAAAACCTTGGATCCCGGATTCAATTCGCGGGCCAGCATCTCCGCACCGGCGTCGGCAGAACCGAAAACCTGCTCAGCGCTGGTTTTCACGCCCAGCTGGCGCAGGTGGGCCGCGACGGACATCGGCGAACGCCCAGCATTGTTGGTAATGAACGCCAAGGTGACATTCACTTCTGCGAGGGTGTTCAGCGACTCCACGGCGTCGTCAATGGCGTTCGGGCCAGCATAGACGACGCCGTCCAAGTCGGAGAGGACGGAATCAAATCCGGAAATCAGCATTCGGTGGTGGTTCCTACTACTTGAGGTGTTTGGCTACTACGCCAAAGCTTACTTCGCCGATTCTTCTTCCACGTCAGCTTCGCCAGCTTCCGTGTCGGATTCGATGACTTCGTTCAGGTCATCTTCCTCGTCGATGCCGGTCTGCTCGGCTTCTGCCTCTTCTGCTTCTTCGGCCTCGGCTTCTGCATCTGCTTCTTCAGCCTCGGCGTCGGCATCTGCTTCTTCAGCTTCCGAAGGCTCGATCAGATCCTTGGCGCGTGGGGTTTCCTCTTCCTCATCCATCTCCGGAGCCAGGTCCATGATGAAGGATTCGGTTTCACGCTCGATGCCCAGGGCGCTTTCTGCAACCTCGACCTGAGCGTTCCAGCGCTTCGCGTCTTCTGCACGGCCGGCAGCCGACAGCAGATCAGCGTAGGCAGTGAACAAACGTGGGCTGAAGGAGAAGGCACGGTTGAAGTTCAGCTGTTCCAGCGACTCCAGCTCAGCCAGTGCCTTATCCAGCTTGCCCAAGTCACCATACGAACCGGCAGCAACCATCTGCATTTCAACCTTGACGGCGCTTTCCAGATTGGCGCATTCCTCGGACTGGGCGAGCTCGATTGCCTTCTCTGGGCGGCCCAGGCCACGCAGCGAGTCAGCGATCAATGGCAGGTTGTAGTCCGAACCGGAAATACGACGGTGGGTACGCAGTTCGCGCAGTGCATCGGCGTACTTGCCAGCGTGGTAGGCAGCGATGCCAACGGCCTCGCGAACCACCGCGACACGGCCGCCGCGGCGCGATGCTGCCAGGGTGTGCTCGTATGCCAGCTCTGGGTCGTCTTCCAGCAGGCGGCCAGCCATCACCAGGTGCTTTGCGACCCAGCTTGCCGAGCGCTCTTCGAGGTAACGCAGCTGGGCGCGTGCTACGCGGTCCAACTCCTTACCGGTAACATCCTCATCGATATCTGGGGACTGTTCACGATCGGCACGGTTCGAGATGCGAAGATCGCCAGGATTATGTGCGCGCGGTGCGTCACCGCGCTTATCAGCAAAGCGGTCTTCACGTGCTGGGTACTCACCCTTCGAGCGACGGTCGTCGGCACGCTTGAAGCCACCATCACGGTTGTCATCACGCTTGAAGCCACCGCCACGGTTGTCATCACGCTTGAAGCCGCCACGGTCGTCATTGCGGAAACCGCCACCACGGTTGTCATCACGCTTGAAGCCACCGCCACGGTTGTCATCGCGACGCTCGCCGCGGAAACCACCACGGTCTTCATTGCGGAAACCGCCACCGCGGTTGTCGTCACGCTTGAAGCCGCCACGGTCATCATTGCGGAAACCGCCACCGCGGTTGTCATCACGCTTGAAGCCGCCACCGCGGTTGTCATCACGCTTGAAGCCGCCACGGTCATCATTGCGGAAACCGCCACCGCGGTTGTCATCACGCTTGAAGCCACCGCCACGGTTGTCGTCACGCTTGAAGCCACCGCCACGGTTGTCGTCACGCTTGAAGCCGCCACCGCGGTTGTCGTCACGCTTGAAGCCACCGCCACGGTTGTCATCACGCTTGAAGCCACCGCCACGGTTGTCGTCACGCTTGAAGCCACCGCCACGGTTGTCGTCACGCTTGAAGCCGCCACCGCGGTTGTCGTCACGCTTGAAGCCACCGCCACGGTTGTCATCACGCTTGAAGCCACCGCCACGGTTGTCATCACGCTTGAAGCCACCGCCACGGAAACCACCACGGTCATCATTGCGGAAGCCACCGCCACGGTTGTCATCGCGACGCTCGCCGCGGAAACCACCACGGTCATCATTGCGGAAACCGCCACCGCGGTTATCGTCACGCTTGAAGCCACCACCACGGTTGTCATCACGCTTGAAGCCACCACCACGGTTGTCGTCGCGCTTGAAGTCACCGCCGCGGTCAGCATTACGGTCACCGCGGAAGCCACCACGGTTATCGTCGGTGCGCTTGAAATCACTACGGTCGTCGCGACGCTTGAAGCCATCGCGGGAGTTGTTGCGGTTTGAATCTGAGTTCCGGAAGTCGCCTCGTCCGTTGTCGGAGTTACGGCGGAATTCGTTAGACATCTAATGTCCCCTTCAGCGGCTATCTCAATACCGCAACCTTCGTGTTTGCCTTTGCAAATCACTTCACTATTAACTATTCAGCATGCCCTCGAGGCATGTACATCTAAATTCAAGTCTACGGGAGGCACGAGTCATACCATAGGGAAACGGGTCCAATGTGGCAAGACACTCAGTGGCGGCCCTAAGGTTGTCCCCCAGCCATCGACGCATGCGTAGCCGATCGAAGCCCCTTGATAGATTCAACTCTTCTAAAAGGGGTTAACGACAAAAAGGGCCCAGCATGAAACTGAACCCATAGGCTGTAGCAAGTCGATTACCAGGGGACGGGTTAAACAGGTGAGGCCCCGGCACCAAACGGTACCAGGGCCTCAAACCATCTACTCAAGTTAAGTCCGGCGGTGACCTACTCTCCCACACCCTCACGAGTGCAGTACCATCGGCGCAGTGGGCCTTAGCTTCCGGGTTCGGTATGGGACCGGGCGTTTCCCCCACGCTATGACCGCCGTAACAATCACGAAGCACACAAACCAAAACGTTTCCTGGTCAATGTTTTCCGGTGCTACAAAGTCTTGTAACTCATCTTGCATTTGCTGGTTAGAGGTTGTTGTCTCGTAACCGCATAGTGAACGCGAACAGCATTGAAATCATCAGTTCAAATATTGTTTTATTGTGTGTTGAAAGTCATCGGCCTATTAGTACAGGTCAGCTACACAAGTCTTTAGTCCTTGCTTCCACATCCTGCCTATCAACCCAGTGGTCTAGCTGGGGGCCTCTCACACTCAAGGTGCATGGAAATCTCATCTCGAAGCAGGCTTCCCGCTTAGATGCTTTCAGCGGTTATCCCTTCCAAACGTAGCTAATCAGCGATGCACTTGGCAGTACAACTGACACACCAGAGGTTCGTCCGTCCCGGTCCTCTCGTACTAAGGACAGCCCTTCTCAAATTTCCAACGCGCGCAGCGGATAGGGACCGAACTGTCTCACGACGTTCTAAACCCAGCTCGCGTACCGCTTTAATGGGCGAACAGCCCAACCCTTGGGACCTACTCCAGCCCCAGGATGCGACGAGCCGACATCGAGGTGCCAAACCATGCCGTCGATATGGACTCTTGGGCAAGATCAGCCTGTTATCCCCGAGGTACCTTTTATCCGTTGAGCGACGGCCCTTCCACGAGGTGCCGCCGGATCACTAGTCCCGACTTTCGTCCCTGCTCGAGCTGTCACTCTCACAGTCAAGCTCCCTTGTGCACTTACACTCGACACCTGATTGCCAACCAGGCTGAGGGAACCTTTGGGCGCCTCCGTTACATTTTAGGAGGCAACCGCCCCAGTTAAACTACCCATCAGGCACTGTCCCTGAACCAGATCATGGTCCGAAGTTAGGTGACCGGTACAGCCAGAGTGGTATTTCAACGATGACTCCACCTGAACTAGCGTCCAAGCTTCACAGTCTCCCACCTATCCTACACAAGCTGCACCGAACACCAATACCAAACTATAGTAAAGGTCTCGGGGTCTTTCCGTCCTGCTGCGCGTAACGAGCATCTTTACTCGTACTGCAATTTCGCCGAGTTCATGGTTGAGACAGCGGGGAAGTCGTTACTCCATTCGTGCAGGTCGGAACTTACCCGACAAGGAATTTCGCTACCTTAGGATGGTTATAGTTACCACCGCCGTTTACTGGGGCTTAAATTCTCAGCTTCGCATTACTGCTAACCAGTCCTCTTAACCTTCCAGCACCGGGCAGGAGTCAGTCCGTATACATCGTCTTGCGACTTCGCACGGACCTGTGTTTTTAGTAAACAGTCGCTTCCCCCTGGTCTCTGCGGCCCACACCCGCATCAGAGAAGCAAGTTCTCATCACGGGGCAGGCCCCCCTTCTTCCGAAGTTACGGGGGCATTTTGCCGAGTTCCTTAACCATGATTCTCTCGATCGCCTTAGTATTCTCTACCTGATCACCTGTGTCGGTTTGGGGTACGGGCGGACTTGGACCTCGCGCCGATGCTTTTCTAGGCAGCATAGGATCACCGAATCACCCCGAAAACGGGGCGCCTATCAGGTCTCAGAAACATGAGCGGCGGATTTGCCAACCACTCTTCCTACACCCTTGGACCAGGTCAATTCCATTGCCTGGCTCGGCTACCTTCCTGCGTCACACCTGTTAATACGCTGACCTCACTGCATCGGTTCCCACCACATCAACCAGCAAGATACCCGAAGGCACCAACAGCTAGCGTCAATCATGGTTAGCATCCACAGCTCAGTATGGGCGGTCCTTCGCCGGTACGGGAATATCAACCCGTTGTCCATCGACTACGCCTGTCGGCCTCGCCTTAGGTCCCGACTAACCCAGGGCAGATTAGCTTAACCCTGGAACCCTTGATCATTCGGCGGACGGGTTTCTCACCCGTCATTCGCTACTCATGCCTGCATTCTCACTCGTGTGGCCTCCACCGCTGGTTTACACCGCGACTTCACCGTCCACACGACGCTCCCCTACCCATCCAAACACCCAATCGAAACCAGGTTAATATTTGAATGACGCAACTTCGGCGGTGTGCTTGAGCCCCGCTACATTATCGGCGCGGAATCACTTGACCAGTGAGCTATTACGCACTCTTTCAAGGGTGGCTGCTTCTAAGCCAACCTCCTGGTTGTCACAGCAACTCCACATCCTTTTCCACTTAGCACACGCTTAGGGGCCTTAGTTGGCGTTCTGGGCTGTTTCCCTCTCGACTATGAAGCTTATCCCCCACAGTCTCACTGCTGCGCTCTCACTTGCCGGCATTCGGAGTTTGGCTAAGGTCAGTAACCTTGTAGGGCCCATCGCCTATCCAGTAGCTCTACCTCCAGCAAGAAACACGCAACGCTGCACCTAAATGCATTTCGGGGAGAACCAGCTATCACGAAGTTTGATTGGCCTTTCACCCCTACCCACAGCTCATCCCCTCCATTTTCAACTGAAGTGGGTTCGGTCCTCCACACGCTCTTACACGCGCTTCAACCTGGCCATGGGTAGATCACTTCGCTTCGGGTCTAGATCACGCCACTCAAACGCCCTATTCAGACTCGCTTTCGCTACGGCTTCCCCACACGGGTTAACCTCGCGACGTAACACTAACTCGCAGGCTCATTCTTCAAAAGGCACGCCATCACCAGGGAACAAGTCCCCAGCTCTAACGGATTGTAAGCGCACGGTTTCAGGTACTATTTCACTCCCCTCCCGGGGTACTTTTCACCATTCCCTCACGGTACTGATTCACTATCGGTCATCAAGTAGTATTCAGGCTTACCAGGTGGTCCTGGCAGATTCACACAAGGTTTCACGGGCCCCGTGCTACTCGGGTATCAACACTAGAACGGCAGACACGCATTACACCTACGGGACTATCACCCTCTATGGTCCGGCATTCCAACCGATTCACCTATACGCCTGCACCTCATCCCACCAGCAAGATAGCGCTGGTACATGCCGACCCCACAACCCCGGTGATGCAACGCCTATCCGCTATCACACACCAACCGGTTTAGCCCCATCCGCGTTCGCTCGCCACTACTAACGGAATCACTGTTGTTTTCTCTTCCTGCGGGTACTGAGATGTTTCACTTCCCCGCGTTCCCTCCACACAGCCTATACATTCAGCTGCAGGTCACACCACATAACATGGTGCGGGGTTCCCCCATTCGGAAATCCTGGTCTCAACGTCCGGTTATCGACTCCACCAGGCTTATCGCAGATTCCCACGTCCTTCATCGGCTCTTGATGCCAAGGCATCCACCGTGCGCCCTTAAAAACTTCAACACAACATCAAAGTCAAAAGATATGAGCAATAAAACAATCTAACAAAATCACGCAGACAAGACTCCAACACCAGGCAATCCAAGGAAAAGGACTACCCAGCTCATCTCATCTGCAAGATGCTCGCGTTCACTATACAGTTCCCAAACAACAACCCCGCACCCCCGCAACAACACCCCAAAACCAACACCAACCAAAGGCCAGCATCAATCCAACAGGACATCCTTGCAGCAAACACAGGACAAACACCGAAACACCAAGAACCCCTCACCCAAGCGAACACCACCAGGACCCTCCCCACAGGAAGAACCCCAGCAACCATTCACCAGGAAAGGAGGCTTGTTGCCTCAAAACCCAACAGCATGCCAAACCATACAAACCACGCAACACCCACACACCGCATTCCAGCACCGCAAGAAGAAAACCCCCTGCAATGCGTACTAGCAGATGCCCAAGCACCACGCGGCCACAGCCAATACCCCGCACCAGCATCAGCCAGCACGTTTTCCGGTATTGAGTCCATTGATATTCCACCCATGAGCAACCCACCCGGACAACACTCGTGTCCAGCATGGGCAACCAATAATGGTTAGCTCCTTAGAAAGGAGGTGATCCAGCCGCACCTTCCGGTACGGCTACCTTGTTACGACTTAGTCCCAATCGCCAGTCCCACCTTCGACGACTCCCCCCACACAAGGTGGTTAGGCCATCGGCTTCGGGTGTTACCAACTTTCGTGACTTGACGGGCGGTGTGTACAAGGCCCGGGAACGTATTCACCGCAGCGTTGCTGATCTGCGATTACTAGCGACTCCGACTTCATGGGGTCGAGTTGCAGACCCCAATCCGAACTGAGACCGGCTTTTAGGGATTAGCTCCACCTCACAGTATCGCAACCCATTGTACCGGCCATTGTAGCATGCGTGAAGCCCAAGACATAAGGGGCATGATGATTTGACGTCATCCCCACCTTCCTCCGAGTTGACCCCGGCAGTCTCCCATGAGTCCCCACCTTTACGTGCTGGCAACATGGAACGAGGGTTGCGCTCGTTGCGGGACTTAACCCAACATCTCACGACACGAGCTGACGACAACCATGCACCACCTGTGAACCAGCCCCGAAGGGAAACCCCATCTCTGAGGCGGTCTGGCACATGTCAAGCCTTGGTAAGGTTCTTCGCGTTGCATCGAATTAATCCGCATGCTCCGCCGCTTGTGCGGGCCCCCGTCAATTCCTTTGAGTTTTAGCCTTGCGGCCGTACTCCCCAGGCGGGGCACTTAATGCGTTAGCTACGGCGCGGAAAACGTGGAATGTCCCCCACACCTAGTGCCCAACGTTTACGGCATGGACTACCAGGGTATCTAATCCTGTTCGCTCCCCATGCTTTCGCTCCTCAGCGTCAGTAAATGCCCAGAGACCTGCCTTCGCCATCGGTGTTCCTCCTGATATCTGCGCATTTCACCGCTACACCAGGAATTCCAGTCTCCCCTACATCACTCTAGTCTGCCCGTACCCACCGCAGATCCGAGGTTGAGCCTCGGACTTTCACGGCAGACGCGACAAACCGCCTACGAGCTCTTTACGCCCAATAAATCCGGATAACGCTTGCGCCCTACGTATTACCGCGGCTGCTGGCACGTAGTTAGCCGGCGCTTCTTCTGCAGGTACCGTCACTTTCGCTTCTTCCCTACTGAAAGAGGTTTACAACCCGAAGGCCGTCATCCCTCACGCGGCGTCGCTGCATCAGGCTTTCGCCCATTGTGCAATATTCCCCACTGCTGCCTCCCGTAGGAGTCTGGGCCGTGTCTCAGTCCCAGTGTGGCCGGTCACCCTCTCAGGCCGGCTACCCGTCGTCGCCTTGGTGAGCCATTACCTCACCAACAAGCTGATAGGCCGCGAGTCCATCCCCCACCGATAAATCTTTCCACCAACAACCATGCGGTCAAAGGTAATATCCGGTATTAGACCCAGTTTCCCGGGCTTATCCCAGAGTCGGGGGCAGGTTACTCACGTGTTACTCACCCGTTCGCCACTAATCCACCCAGCAAGCTGGGCTTCATCGTTCGACTTGCATGTGTTAAGCACGCCGCCAGCGTTCATCCTGAGCCAGGATCAAACTCTCCATAAAAAAATAAAAAGCCACCGGCAACCCCTTGGAAAATAAGGGCGAAGCCAATGAAGTCCTGGCGAATAATAAAACACTCAAGAACACTGCACGGGGGTGCAATGCCTCAAGCAAATGTTATGTATTCACCAAATAAAAATATTCGGTATCAACAAACTTGGCACACTATTGAGTTCTCAAACAACAAACACTCTCGACACCACAACCACCAATCCTTCGATGACTGCTTCGCTCCGGAGCAACTTTACAAGCTTACCACCAAGTTGACCGTTGTCAACTCGACGTTTCAGTCTTGTTCACCCCGCCGTTTCCGTTTCGCCCTCTCAGGCTGTCCGGATCAGCGGCGCGAGATAAAACTCTACACGGGTTCAGCCACGACGCAAAATCGGCCTCCGGGTCGAATTTCAGCCACTAATCCCAACTTGACTAGGGATTATCATAATTAGGTACAACAAAACCGCCGGAAAAGTGTCTTGGTTCACAAGCTTTTCCGGCGGTTTCGTGTAGTGCGGTAGTTACTGGGCCCTACTTGGCCAGTTCAGCCACTGCCATGTTCTTCTTGCCGCGGCGCACGATCGCGTAGCGGCCATGCAGGAAGTCCGCCTCGGCCAGTTCAGTTTCGATGCCGCCAACCTTGCCGTTATTGACGTAGGCGCCACCTTCAGTGACCGTACGGCGTGCTTCGGACAATGACTTGCTCAGGCCCGAGGCAACCAGGACATTCAAAATGCCCAGATCGTCCGCAGCAACCTTCGCCGAAGGCAGCTCCGCGATAACCGATTCCAAGGTAGGAAGATCAATCGCGCCCAGATCGCCATTGCCGAAGACCGCAGCCGAAGCGGCGATCACCTGCTCGGTAGCCTCCACACCGTGAACCAGGGAAGTGACTTCCCAGGCCAAGGTGCGCTGGGCGACGCGCTTGAACGGGCGCTCTGCAACTTCGGTTGCCAGTTCCGCGATCTGCTCGCGGGTCAGGAAGGTGAATACCTTCAAGCGGTCGATCACATCCGCGTCGGAGGTGTTCAGCCAGAACTGGTAGAAGGTGTACGGGCTGCACATTTCGGCATCCAGCCAGATGGCGTTGCCCTCGGACTTGCCGAACTTGGTGCCGTCGGAGTTGGTGATCAGCGGGGTGCCGTAGGCGTGCACCGAGTTGCCCTGGACCTTGCGGATCAGGTCGGTGCCGCTGGTCAGGTTGCCCCACTGGTCCGAGCCGCCGGTCTGCAGGGTGCAGCCGTACTGGCGGTTCAGCTCCAGGAAGTCGTAGCCCTGCAGCACCTGGTAGGAGAACTCGGTGTAGCTGATGCCCTCGTCGGAGTTCAGTCGCGCGGCGACGATCTCCTTCTTGATCATCGTGCCCACACGGAAGTACTTGCCCACATCGCGCAAGAAGTCCAAGGCCGACAGCTGCTGCGTCCAGTCCAGGTTGTTGACCAGCTGCACCGCGTTCTCGCCCTCATCGGAGAGGAAGCGGGAAACCTGCGCCTGGAGCTTGGCGACCCACTCGGTCACCGTCTCCCTGGTGTTCAAGGTGCGCTCCGCAGTTTGGCGCGGGTCGCCGATCAGGCCGGTGGAACCGCCAACCAGGGCCAGCGGCTTGTGGCCGGCCAGCTGCAGGCGGCGCATATTCAGCAACTGCACCAGGTTGCCCAGATGCAGGGACGGCGCAGTCGGATCGAACCCGCAATAGTAGGTCACAGACTCTTCGGACAGGGCTCGTTCCAGCTCGGTTTCGTCGGTGGACACGTGCACCAGGCCGCGCCACTTGAGTTCCTGCCAGACGTTCTCGAAAGATGCGTCGTTGCTCTGTCCCGCAATCACGGGATTCTGCTTCGTATCAGACATGCTCACTGTGACCATTTTCTGTCTTCGTTCTGCCCCGAGTGCCCGCGTTGCTGCTTGCGTGCACCTGTGATCGCACCGGGAGTTGGGGTTGCCTTCCCGGCGCATGGGTTTAAGGTTATCGCTTGGTGGCAGGCTCGTGCCACTTCCCCGGCCCGCCCCTTGGTCACATAGCCGACCCCGCGGTGCGCTGCTAGCTTTCCAGGCCTTCAGGCAGTTCGCGGGTGTGGACCACGCGCAGGCGCTGGGTGGTACGGGTCATCGCCACATACAAATCGCCCACGCCGCCGTCCACCTCGTCGACCAGCTCGGCCGGTTCCAGGATCAGCACGCCGTCGAATTCCAGGCCCTTGGACTCGCGCGCGGTGATCACCACGATGTCCTGGCTCAATCCGCCCGAACCGGCGCCAACGCGGTCGCCATGCACGTCCTGGACCGCCGCGCGGATGCGGGCCAGATCCTGCTGAGGCACGATGATCGCCTGCAGTCCCCCGGCCGAGTACTCCAGCTCCTCGCCCAGCGCGGCCAGGACCGCATCCTGGACTTCGGCCTCGGTGGTTTTGGTCAGCACCGGTGGCCAGTCGCCTTCGCGGACCGCCTGCGGGGTGGTGATCCGCAGGCCGGCGGCCTGGGCCACGCGCACCGCCGCGTCGGCGATCTGCGCCGGGGTGCGGTAGTTGACGGTCAGCTCTTCGAGCTCGAAGCGCTCACCGAAGAACGGCTCCAGGGCCTGGGACCAGCTGCTGGCGCCCGAGGCGGCCGAGGTCTGGGCGATGTCGCCCACGATGGTGAAGGACTTCATCGGGCAGCGGCGAACCAGCAGGCGCCACTGCATCGGCGAAAGCTCCTGCGCCTCGTCGACCACGATGTGCCCGTAGGCCCAGGTGCGATCGGCGACGGCGCGTTCAGCGGCCGTGAGCCGGGCCGCAGTTTCCTGGTTCACTCCGGCCACCTGCTCAGCGGTGACCACTCCGTCGATGCCGGCGTTTTCCAGCATGGTGTGCATATTGCGCAGCGCGGCCTTGGCATTTTCCACGTCGGCCTCGTACTGGGCGGTGTGCGTGCCGGCCAGCGGGTCGGCGAACTCGCCGAGCAGCCCGGATGCCTCATCGAGCAGCGGCACATCGGCCTCGGTGAACGGCGAGCCGGCCCGGCGGTACAGGGCGTCGCGGTCCGTTTCCTTCAGGTGCGGGGCCGCGGCGGCCAAAAGGTGCGGGGTGGCGAACAACTCGGCCACCAGCTGCTGCGGGGTCATCGGCATCCAGCACAGGTTCAGCGCCACGCGCACATCGTGCGATTCGCGCACTTCCTGGGGCAGGTAGGAACGGTCGGTGGTCGAGGACTGCCCGGCCGATTCCTCCAGCTTGCGGCGCAACTGCTCGGCCAGGTCCCCCACCAGCACCTTGACGAAGGTTTCGCGGGCCTCGTTGTAGGGCTTGTGGGTGTGGCGGGCTCGTTCGCGCGCGTTCTTGACCATCTTCGGGGTCAGGGTCAGGCGGGTTCCCTCCACGACCAGGGTGCGGGTTTCCGGAATCAGCCGCTGGCGGTTGCGCACCGCAGTGGCGATCACCCTGGCCATGGACAGCTGGCCCTTGAGCCGGGCGACGGTGCGGTTGGTTTCCGGCACGGCGTGGATGCCGTGGTAGAGCTCGCCCACCGAGGACATGACCACGCCGGTCTCGCCCAGCGAGGGCAGTACGCGCTCGATGTAGCGCATGAAGGAAGTGGACGGGCCGACGATCAGCACCCCGGCGTTCTTCAGCCGTTCGCGGTACTCGTAGAGCAGGAACGCCGCGCGGTGCAGGGCGACGGCGGTCTTGCCGGTGCCCGGACCGCCCTGGACCACGACGGCGCCGGGCAGCTGCGCGCGGATGATCGCATCCTGCTCGGCCTGGATGGTGCCGACGATATCGCCCATGCGGCCGGTGCGCTTCTCGCGCAAAGCGGCCATCAGCGCGCCCTCGCCGTGGTGGGTGTGCCCCTCATCCAGCCAGGTCTCGTCGAGCACGTCGTCCTCGATGCCGGCCACGGTCCGGCCCTTGAGCATCAGGTGGCGGCGGCGGCGCACCCCGCGCGGATTCAGCGCGGTCGCCTGGTAGAAGGGGGCCGCTTCGCTGGCGCGCCAGTCGATCATCAGCCGGTTCAGGTCCTCGTCGGACAGGCCGATGCGGCCGATGTAGCGGGGAGTGCCGGAGGATGAGCCGTTGCCGGCTTCCTGCCCCTGGCCGTTGGCTGCCATATCCAGGCGGCCGAAGACCAGGCGGTCCTCGACGGCGTCGAGCTGGGCAATCCGGTCCTCGTAGAGGGTGGCGAAAGAGTCGCGTTCGGACATGTTCTGGAAGGTGCCCACCGCCCCCTGGGCCCGGGTGCGCTCAAGCTGCTCCACCTTTTCGGCGCGCAACTCGTCCAGCCGCGCGTACAGGCGGCCCACATAGTCGGATTCAGCTAACAGATCGGCCTCGATCGTATCGGTCAACCCAGTTTCCCCTCGCGCTCAAAATGTGCCCCTGCGCAAAGCACAGGGCCCTACGTAAAACGGTTCCCACGTAAAAACACAGGACAGATAATGATACGCGCCTTTGGCCCGGCGCAGGTAATCGCGCGCACCGGTGCCAAGCGCTGGCCGGGCCCGCTGCCGGGCTGTTCGCCAGCGGCGTGGAAGCGTGGCGGTTTGTTACCTGCGCGCCGCTTCCCGGCTGCCGCTTCGGCACCGCGCTGCCCGGCTCAGGAGTGGACGACCTGCAAGGAGAGCACCTTGTGCCCCGGCAGCTTGGCCCGTCCTTCGAGGCCATCGAGTTCCAGCACGACGCCGACGCCGGCGATCCTGGCACCGGTCTGCTCCAGCAGGCGGACCGCTGAACCCACGGTGCCGCCGGTGGCCAGCACGTCGTCGAGAATCAGCACGCGGGTGCCCGGGGCGATCTCGTCCTTGTGCACCTCCAGGCAGCTGGTGCCGTATTCCAAGGTGTACTCGTCGCGGTAGACCTCGCGCGGCAGCTTGCCGGCCTTGCGGATGGTCAGCATGCCCTTCCCCGAGGCGTAGGCGGCGGCCGCCGCCAGCACGAAACCGCGGGCTTCGAGGCCCGCGACGATGTCGAACTGCCCCTCGAAGGGGGCGATCAGCTCGTCGACCATGCGGCGCAGGCCGGTCGGGTCGGCGAAGACCGGGGTGAGGTCCTTGAAGGAGATCCCTGGCTGCGGGTAGTCGGGCACGATCTCGCACAGTCGATCCAGCAGGTCGCTAATGCTCTCAGAAGTAGTCACGCCTAGTAATTTTAGTCCCTCCGCGCGCCGCACGCCGCACGATCGTGCATAATCATGAGCACATTTTGGGCGGTGTCCATGCGGTACGGCGGTTAACCATCCAGGCTAGCGGTTCATCAAGCGATCGCTGGGCCAGGGCAGCAGCTGCGGGTCCGCGGCCCCGTCGGCGGCCGCGGTAACCTGCACCGGCCCGGCCGCAGGGCGTCCGGCCATCCATGCGGCCAAGTCGAAATCGGCGCCCGAGAGCACCCACGATTTCGCCCCGTCCCCGAGCACCATCCGGGGTTTGCCATGCGGCTGCAGCACCAGACGGGTTCCTTCCGGAACGCGGGCTTCGAGCGCCCGGAACAGATGCGCGCTGAATGCCGGCGGCCAGCTGGCGGCCGGGCGCAGGAATTCGTCCAGGTCGGTGGCGTGGATCAGCATCTCTCGCCAGGTCGCGTACATCAGGTCCGCGGCCTTGGCCCCCGGGCGGTACCCCACCGGCTGCTCCCACGTGGCTTCGGCACCAGGCAGGGTGGCGCGCAACTGGGCCAACGCGTCGGCGGCCAAGGCGCGCAGGGACTCCGGGCGCATCAGCGCGGTCATGTTGATCGCCTCGATCCGGCCCTCGGCGCCCCCGTCGTACATCAGCGGCGGCCGCTGGGCTCCGGCGTTCTCGAACTGGCGCACGGCGGCCTTCGCGAAGGAGGCCAGATGCGCGATCAGCTGGGCGGTGCTCCAGCCCGGCAGCGAACTGGGCTTGCTGTACTGGGTGTCGGGAACCTCCCGCACCTGTACGGAAAGTTCATCCAATGCGGTGGTGACCTGCGCGATGAGTTCGGCAGGGGCCAGGAGTCGAGTCATGAATCACACTTTAGCGCGAACCGGGCGCAAATGCGCAAGGGCTCGAAGCCGTGGTTAACGCGCAAGCGGCCGCCGGGCAGGATTCTTCCCGCGCGGCGGCCGCTTGGCCCTGCCCGGTGCTACTTGGCCCAGGCCTTGATCTGGTCGAGCTGTCGCTCGAACTCGGCGAGCTGCGCTGCGACCGCGCTCGGGGCGGTGCCGCCCTGGCCGTTGCGGGCGTTCAGCGAACCCTCGGTGGAGAGCACCTCGCGCACCGCCGGGGTCAGGTGCTCGGAGATGCCGGCGTATTCCTCGTCGGTCAGGTCCCACAGTTCCACGCCGCGCGATTCGGCCAGCTGCACCGCAGCGCCGGAGAGCTCGTGGGCATCGCGGAACGGCACGCCCTGGCGGACCAGCCATTCGGCGATGTCGGTCGCCAAGGCGAAGCCCTGCGGGGCCAGATCCGCCATGCGCTCGGTATTGAAGGTCAAGGTGCCCATCATTCCGGCGACCGCCGGCAGCAGGATTTCCAGGGTGTCCGCGGCGTCGAATACCGGTTCCTTGTCTTCCTGCAGGTCGCGGTTGTAGGCCAGGGGCAGGGCCTTGAGGGTAGCCAGCAGGCCGGTCAGGTCGCCGATCAGGCGCCCTGCCTTGCCGCGGGCCAGCTCGGCGATATCGGGGTTCTTCTTCTGCGGCATGATCGAGGAGCCGGTGGAGAAGGAGTCGTGCAGCTTCACGAAGCTGAATTCCTTGGTGGCCCAGAGGATGACCTCCTCCGAGACGCGCGAGAGGTCCACGCCGATCATGGCCGCGATCCAGGAGAATTCGGCGAACACGTCGCGGGCGGCGGTGCCGTCGATCGAGTTGTGCACGGCCGAGTCGAAGCCCAGCTCGGCGGCGACGAAGTTCGGATCCAGGCCCAGAGTCTGGCCGGCCAGCGCACCGGAACCATAGGGCGACACGGCGGCACGCTTGTCCCAGTCGACCAGGCGCTGCACATCGCGCAGCAGCGGCCAGGAGTAGGCCAGCAGCAGGTGCGAGAGCAGGATCGGCTGGGCATGCTGCAGGTGGGTGCGCCCGGGCATCGGCGCATAGGGGTGCGCCTTGGCCTGCTCGACCATCGCGTCAAGGGTGTCGATCACGCCGCGGGCGATGATCCGCGCGTGGTCGCGCAGGAACATCCGGCCCAAGGTGGCGATCTGGTCATTGCGCGACCGGCCGGCGCGCAGCTTGCCGCCCAGGGCGGTGCCGGCGCGCTCCAGCAGGCCGCGTTCCAGCGAGCCGTGGACGTCTTCGTCGGTTGGCGCTGCGACATAGGCCTCGGAGATGACATCGGCTTCGAGCTGGTCCAGGGCAGCGATCATGTCTGCCAGCTCGGCATCGGTGAGCAGGCCCGCGCGGTTCAGCACCTTGGCATGGGCACGGGATCCGGCAATATCGTAGCTGGCCAGGCGCCAGTCGAAGTGGGTGGACTTGCTCAGCGCTGCCATTGCATCCGCTGGGCCGCCGGAGAAGCGACCGCCCCAGAGCGATCCTTCATTTGTTGACGAGGCCATGGCCCGTTCCTTTCTGCCGGAGAAAATTGACGTTGCACCCTACTCTAGCAAAACTTTATGCAATGTAACTCATATTTATGCAACGGTGTGCCGATTCATGCATCACATGCTTATCACTGCGGCCTGCTCTGCGGGGCCTGGCCAGGCTCCGGAACACGCAGGAAACCTTAAGTTTTGCCTCTTCCAGTACTCAGCGCCCGGGCGTATGGTGTGATCATAGAGCCGATACGGAACGTTCTTCGGAGGTACCCAATGGAAATCCAGCTGTACCGGGGTGATATCACCACCCTTCATGTTGATGCCATCGTCAATGCGGCCAATCCTTCGCTGCTCGGTGGAGGCGGCGTCGACGGCGCGATCCATGCAGCTGCTGGTCCCAGCCTGCTGGCCGCCTGCCGGGAAATTCGGGCCAATCGCTACCCCGACGGGATTCCTTCGGGCATTGCCGTCGTCACCAAGGCCGGCAACCTGCATGCCAAGTGGGTCGTCCACACCGCGGCCCCCAACTTGGCGCTGATCAAGCCGAACCCCAAGATCCTCGACGACTGCTTCGTGAACTCCCTGTATGTCGCGGCCCGCCACGAGGCCCACTCGGTCGCGTTCCCGGCGATTGGCGCAGGGGCGTTCGGGTGGGATCCTGAGCAGGTTGCCAGCATCGCCCATGCAGCGATCAGCCGGTGGATCGAGACCAATAAGCATATTTCGCCGATCCACAAGATCATCCTGGTCGCGCATACCGATGAGGTCCAGGCCGCCTTCGAGCGGGCGTTCTCGCTGGATGCCGTGGAGGATATTGCCGCCTGACCGAATCCGAATGGCATTAACGCACGAACTCTGCCGCGCACTCCCAGTCGAGGGCGCGGCAGTTTTGCGAGGTCGGGCAGCTAGGCGCGGGCGAAATAGGTGTTGCGCCGCGGCAGCTGCTGCGGATCCAGATGCTTGGGCAGGATGACATGGGGCAGGCCCTTGATCTTGACCAGTTTCAGGTAGCCGCTGTGGACCATGGTGTGGTGCAGTGCGCAGAGCGGGCAGCAGTCCTGGAGTCGGGTATGGCCGCCCTTGGCCCACGGTTTGAAGTGGTGGAATTCGATCAGTGCCGGGTCTGCCGTGCAGCCTGGGACCAGGCAGCCGCCGTCCCGGTCGCGGGCGGCAAGTTTCATCCAGCGCGGGAAGAGCCGGGCGTCGCGGCCGATATCCATGACCACCCCGTCGGCGTTGTAGATCGGGCTGATCACCTTGGCTTCGCACAGCATGGTGCGCAACTGGGGCGCGGAAATTTGCACGCCGTGCGCGCTGATGCCGGTGAGCGATGCGAGATCCTGGAGATCCTCGAAGCGCGCGTGCACCACGATTTCGGGGGTGATGCGCTTGCCCTGGCTGTCGGGGCCGATATTGCGCAGGATTGCGTTCAGCGCATTGAGCCGGCGTTCGGGCACCGAACAAGTTGCCGGCAAGCCCGGCAGTGGTGTGCCCGGCGGGTTCGGCGGGTCGGGATCTGGCGTGGCATCATCCGCAGGAGCTGGCAGGCCAACGCCCGCCCAGTCCGGAGCAGGTTGGTCGCTGTTCCAGAGGTGCTCCGCGGGTTCTTCCCACCCGGCCTTGCCATCAGGCGCTTGCTCGCCGCCGTCGGATTCCGGGACGGGGTCGGGCTCCGGGACGGGGTGTCCGCTGGAAGACGGCTCTGCGGTATCGCCGTGCTCATCGCCGGAAGGGCTGTCGCTGGCGGCGCCTGCGGCCTGGCGGGCGGCGGCGCCGGCCTTGGTGCGCTTGTTGTCGGCCTGCGTGATCAGCGATTCCCAGAGTTCCGCGTCGATCTCCCGGACACGGACGATGAATTCATGGACCCCGTTGACCACCTTGCTGCGGAAGAGGCCCAGCTTCGGGGTCGTAGCCTGGTCGTGCGCGTCCTTGTACTCCTTGATCAAGCCATTGATGCGCTTCTGCCGGATGCGGATCTGGTCTTCCCTCAGATGCGCGGCGGCATGCTCCTCCAGCAAGGTGCCGTCGGCGGCCTTGGCAGTGGCCGTGGTGGGCAGGCCGTCGAAGGTGGTGTCCTCGGGTTCGAACTTGTCCAGCGCGCGGGCGATTTTCAGCACCTCGCGGGGATCCGGTGTGCTGTGCAGGCCAGGCAGGGACCAGCCGGCCGGCGACAGCAAGGCCTCCGTGGACGGATCTGCGACTGGCGTGCCTGGGGCGGGAGTGCCGGCGAAGTGTTCTGCGAGCAGGGTGAAACGCGGGGCGCAGGCAGCGCCGGCGATATCCTTGCGGGCGTGGACCAGATGGGCATCCTTGACGCGGCGGTCGGCCTCGAAATAATTCACATCCAGCATCTGGGACAGGACGGTGGCCGCATCGAGGTAGAGGGTGCGGCCGGGCGCGAATTGCGCAGGGGCGCTGAAATCGGTGGTGCCCGCGCGCAGGTGGTCGAATTCGGCGAGGTCCAGGGCGTGGGCGGCGCTGGTCTCCACCTGGCTAGCCGCCATGACGACAGTGCGGGCGGCTTGCCGGCTGAAGGCTTCGGCGAAGTGGGCGTGGGCTAGCGCGAGGCGCGGATCGGCGCAGCCCGAGGCCTGGGCGCAGAGGTTCTGGAACAGCAACAGGCACGCGGCTTCGGCGCGCAGCAAGCTGGCGGCGTCCAGCGGGGTGCCGCTGGCCAGCTGCTGCGCCACGGTCCCCAGGCTGGCGGCCAGTGCGGGTCCCGCGGTGCTCGTGGCGCTGGCGCTCTGAAGTGGTTCCATGCCCCGATCATCGGGCGCCATCTCGACCGGCATGGCAAAGCCGCCGCGGACTGTGGAGAAGTTCGCGGCGGCAAGCGCCCGATGGACTGGCGGCGCCGGTCAGCGCGGCTCGGCCAGCTGCAGGAAGCGGGCGGCCACTTCGGCGCCACCGTCGGCCGCGCGGGTGGTGACCATGATGGTGTCATCCCCCGCGATGCAGCCCAGGATCGAGGGCATCTGCGAGTGGTCGATGGCCAGGGCCAGCAGGTTCGCCGCGCCCGGCGGGGTGCGCAGCACCACGATATTCCCGGAGGCCTCGGCGGTGACCAGCTGCTCGGCGCAGATCTTGGCCAGGCGCGCGTCGAGCACTTCCTGGGTGATCGCGGTCTTCGGGGAACGGTCCCCGCCTTCCTGGCGCACCGCGTAGATCAGCTGCCCGGAGTTGTCGCGGATGCGCACCGCTCCGATTTCCACCAGGTCGCGCGAGAGCGTGGCCTGGGTGACTTCCAGCCCGTCGTCTTTGAGCAGGCCGAGCAGCTCGGCCTGGGACTTGACCGAGTTGTTGCCCAGGAACGCGCGGATGCGGGCCTGGCGGGCGGTTTTGGTGCTTGGCTGGGCGGACATCCTAGAGCTCCACTCGTGGATCTTCGGCCAGGCCGGAGACGACCATCAGCCAGGCCATCACGGCCTTCTGCGCGTGCACGCGGTTCTCGGCCTCGTCGAACACGACCGACTGCGGGCCATCGATCACCTCGGCGTCGATCTCGTAGCCGCGGTAGGCCGGCAGGCAATGCAGCACGATCGCGTCGTCCTTGGCCAGCTTCATGGCTTCGGCGGTCACCGAGTAGCCGGTGAACAGCTGCTGGCGTTCGGCCTTCTCGGCTTCCTGGCCCATGGACACCCAGGTGTCGGTGACGACCACGTCGGCGTCTTGCAGCGCGGCGGCGGCATCGGTGGTGATCGTGGCCGATCCCCCGGTCAGCGCGGCACGCTGCTGCGCGGCCTCGATGATGCGGGCTTCGGGCAGGTAGCCCTCGGGGCCGGCGATGCGCACGTGCATGCCGGCGGTGACCCCGGCCAGCAGGTAGGAGTTGGCCATGTTGTTGGCCGCGTCGCCCAGGTAGGCCATGGTCAGCCCGGCGGTCTTGCCCTTGTGCTCGCGCACGGTGAGCAGGTCGGCGATCAGCTGGCAGGGGTGGTAGTCGTCGGATAGCGCGTTGATCACCGGAACCGAAGAGTTCGCGGCCATTTCTTCCAGGCCGGACTGGGCGAAGGTGCGCCACACGATGGTGGAGACCATGCGCTCGAGCACCTTGGCGGAATCGGCGATGGACTCCTTGTGGCCCAGCTGCGAATCGGCGGAGTTGATGATCAGCGGCGAGCCGCCGAGTTCGGCGATGCCGGCGTGGAAGGACACGCGGGTGCGGGTGGAGGTCTTGTCGAAGAAGACCGCGACGCTCTGCGGGCCGGCGAACGGCTGGTAGCCGTACTTGTCGGCCTTCATCGCCGCGGCCAGGTCCAGCACCTTGGACTGCTCGTCGGGGGTGAAATCCAGGTCGGTCAGGAAGTGGCGGGTTGCGCTCATGGTGTTAGTCCTTTGCTGTCGCAGGGGGTGGTCGCGAAGTTGCTGCCGGCCGCTAGCTGGCGGCCCTGATCAGCTGCGGCAGGGCCGCGATCAGGGTGCCCAGCTGCTCGGTGGTGATCACCAGCGGCGGGGCCAGGCGGATGGTCTTCTCGTCGGTGGCGTTGACGATGAATCCGGCATCCAGCGCCGCGGCAACCAGCTTCGGCGCGTTGGCGGATTCCAGTTCGAAGGCGGTGAGCAGCCCGGCGCCGCGCACGGCGGCGATGCCCTCGACGCCTGCCAGCTGCTCGCGCAGCCAGGCGCCGGTGGCGCGCACGTGGGCCAGCAGGTTCTGGGATTCGATGGTGTGGATGACGGCCAGGCCGGCAGCGCAGGCCACCGGGTTGCCGCCGAAGGTGGTGCCGTGGTCGCCCGGGGCCAGCCAGGCGGTGTTCTGCTCGCCGAACACGATCATCGCGCCGATCGGGAAGCCTCCGCCCAGGCCCTTGGCCAGGGTCATCACGTCCGGGATCACCGGGGCCGAGGCGAAGAACGCCCCGGTGCGGCCCATGCCGGTCTGCACCTCGTCGAAGACCAGCAGGGCGCCGGCTTCGCGGGTGATGTCGCGGGCGGCCTGCAGGTACTGCGCGGAGAGCATCTTCACGCCGGCTTCGCCCTGGATCGGCTCGATGAAGACCGCCGCGACGGTTTCGTCCACCGCGGCACGCAGCGCGTCGATGTCCCCGGCCGGGATCCAGCTGACGTTTTCGGGCAGCGGGGCGAAGGGCGCGCGGTACTTTTCCTTGTAGGTCAGCGACAGCGCGCCCAGGGTGCGGCCGTGGAAGGAATGCTCCAGGGCGATCACCTTGGTGCGCGGGGCCTGCGGCGTGCCGGCGTTGCGCCGGGTCAGCTTCAGCGCGGCCTCATTGGCTTCGGTGCCGGAGTTGGCGAAGAAGACCTTGGAGCCGGCCGGGGCGGCGGAGATGTCCAGCAGCTTCTCGGCCAGCGCGATCTGGCTGGGGGAAGTGAAGAAGTTCGAGACATGGCCCAGGGTGGACAGCTGGCTGCTGATCACGGAAGCCAGCAGCGGGTGCCCGTGGCCCAGGGTGTTGACCGCGATGCCGCCGAGCAGATCCAGGTACTGGTTGCCATCGGCGTCCCAGACATGGCAGCCGGCCCCGCGCACCAGCACGCGCTGCGGGGTGCCGAAGACGCCGAGCAGGGAGCTGGAGTAGCGTTCGGCCAGGGCGGCCGAGGACAGCTGCGCCAGCCCGGCAGCTTCAGCGGTTCCAGCCAGGGCGGAGGAGGTGGTTTCAGCGGCGTGCTCGCTCACTTGGCGTCCTTCTTTTGTGCGGTGGCCGGGAGCACCTGGGTGCCCACGCCGGCGGTGGTGAAGATTTCCAGCAGCATCGAGTGCGGGGCGCGGCCATCGACGATGTGGGCCTGGCCCACGCCCCCGTCGACGGCTTTGAGGCAGGCGCCCATTTTCGGGATCATGCCCGATTCCAGCGACGGCAGCATGGAGCGCAGCTCGTCGTTGGTGATCGAGCTGATCAGCGAGGACTTGTCCGGCCAGGCGGCGTACAGGCCCTCCACGTCGGTGAGGATCACCAGCTTGGCGGCACCCAGCGCGGTGGCCAGCGCGGCCGCGGCGGTATCCGCGTTGACGTTCAGCACCGCGCCGGTGGGCTCGCCGGATTCGTCGAACTCCGGGGCGACGGTGGAGATGACCGGGATCATCCCGGCATCCACCAGCGAGTCCACCTGGTCGGTGCGCACGGTGGTGACCTCGCCGACCAGCCCCAGGTCCACGGGCAGGCCGTCCACGACCGTGCCGGTGCGCACTGCCTGCAAGGTGGCACCGTCCTCGCCGGACATGCCCACCGAGTAGGGTCCGTGCGAGTTGATCAGGCCGACCAGGTCGCGCTGCACCTGGCCGGTGAGCACCATCCGCACCACGTCCATGGCTTCGGGGGTGGTCACCCGCAGCCCGCCGCGGAATTCGGAGTCGATCCCGAGGGTGTCGAGCATCCTGTTGATCTGCGGTCCCCCGCCGTGCACCACCACCGGGTTGATCCCGGCGTGGCGCAGGAACACGATGTCCTCGGCGAAGGCGCGGCGCAGATCGTCGTTGACCATCGCGTTGCCACCGTATTTGATGACCATCGTGGTCCCGGCGAAGCGCTGGATCCAGGGCAGCGCCTCGATGAGCGCTTCGGCCTTGGACTGGGCGATGCCCAGGTTGGTGCGGGCGGTGTGGGCCATGGGAGTGTTCCTAGTTTCTGCCTAGCTGGAGTAGGCGGAGTTCTCGTGGACGTAGTCGTGGGTCAGGTCGTTGGTCAGCACGGTGGCTTCCTCGGTGCCCGCGTTCAGGTCGATCTCGATCAACACGTTGCGTTCTTCGAGCGAAACCAGGCTGCGGTCCTCGCCCACCCCGCCGTTCTTGCAGACCATCACGGAGTTGATCGACACGTTCAGCTCATCGGGTTCGAACGCGGCCTTGGTGGTGCCGACCTCGGAGAGCACCCGGCCCCAGTTCGGATCCTTGCCGAAGACCGCGGTCTTGACCAGATTGGAGCGCGAGACGGCCTTGGATACTTCCAGGGCGTCGGCCTCGGTAGCGGCATTGAAGGTGCGGATCGCGATGGTGTGCTGCGCGCCCTCGGCGTCCTCGATCAGCTTCGCGGCCAGCTCGCAGCAGGCGTCGGTCAGCGCCGCGGTGAACTCGGCCAGGTCCGGGGCGGCGCCCGAGGCGCCGGAGGCCAGCAGCAGCACGGTGTCGTTGGTGGACATGCAGCCATCGGAGTCCGCGCGGTCGAAGCTCATCGCGGTGGCGGCGCGCAACGCGGCATCGGCCTGTGCGGAGGTCAGCACCGCATCGGTGGTGAGCACCACCAGCATGGTGGCCAGCGCCGGGGCGAGCATGCCCGCGCCCTTGGCCATGCCGCCGATGATGACCTGGCCGGAGCCCGGTGCCCCGACGATACGGGAGACCAGCTTCGGCACGGTGTCGGTGGTCATGATGCCCGCGGCGGCCGCATCGGCCGCGTTCTGGTCGTCGGCCAGCGCCCCGGCGGCAGCCTGGACCCCGGGCAGCAGCTTGTCCATGGGCAGCTGCATCCCGATCAGCCCGGTGGACGCCACGGCCACGTCGCCGGCGGAAACCGAGAGCAGCTGCGCGGCGTATTCGGCGGTCTTGTGGGTGTTCGCGAAGCCTTCGGCGCCGGTGCAGGCGTTGGCCCCGCCGGAGTTGAGCACCACGGCGTCGATGCGGCCGTCGGCCAGCACCTGCTTGGACCAGTGCACCGGGGCGGCGGCCACGCGGTTGGAAGTGAATACGCCGGCGGCGGTGAACTGCGGGCCGAGGTTCTTGACCACGACCACGTCGTTCTTGCCGGTGGACTTCAGGCCTGCCGGGACGCCGGCGGCGGCGAAGCCCGCCGGTGCGGTGACCCCGGTGGCGGCAGCGGATGGGTGGGTGTTGGTGTGCGCGAGGCTCACGGTGCAACTCCTTGCATGAGCAATCCGGTATTTTCTTCCAGTCCCAGTGCGATGTTCATCGACTGGACCGCGGCACCTGCGGTGCCCTTGGTGAGATTATCCAGTGCGGCGGTGACGATCACGCGGTTGGCGTGGGTGTCGAAGGCCAGCTGCAGCTGGACGTGGTTCGATCCCTGCACCGCCCCGGTGGTCGGCCATTGGCCCTCGGGCAGCAGGTGCACGAAGAGCTCGTCGGCATAGGCCGCGGACCAGGCTTCGCGCAGCTGCGCTTCGCTCACCTCGGGCTTGGCCTTGGCGGTGGCGGTGGTCAGGATGCCGCGCGGCATCGGGGCCAGGGTGGGTGTGAAGGAGACGGTGACCGGTTCGCCGGCGAGCTGGGAGAAGCCCTGCTCCATTTCCGGGATGTGGCGGTGGGACCCGCCCACCCCGTAGGTGCTCATCGAGCCCATGGTTTCGCTGCCCAGCAGGTTGGGCTTCAGCGACTTGCCGGCGCCCGAGGTGCCCGAGGCGGAGACGATAACCACGTCGTCGGCTTCCAGCAGGCCAGCGGCGAAGCCCGGAGCCAGGGCCAGCTGCGCGCCGGTCGGGTAGCAGCCCGGGACGGCCACGCGCTTGGTGCCCACCAGCTTTTCGCGCGCACCGGGAAGTTCGGGCAGGCCATAGGGCCAGGAGCCGGCATGCGCCGAACCGTAGAATTTCTCCCAGGCCTCGGCGGATTCCAGCCGGTGGTCCGCGCCGGCGTCGATGACCAGGGTGGATTCGGGCAGCGCCGCGGCCACGGCGGCCGATGCGCCGTGCGGCAGGGCCAGGAACACGACGTCGTGCCCGGCGAGGTTTTCCACGGTGGTGTCCAGCAGGACGCGATCGGCGAGCGCATGCAGGTGCGGGGCGATCGAGCCGAGCCGCTGCCCGGCCTGCGAATGCGCGGTGATCGCGCCAATCTCTACTTCTGGGTGGGCCGCGAGGATGCGCAGGACCTCGCCACCGGCGTATCCACTGGCGCCGGAAACAGCTACTGAAATCGTCATGACCTGATTCTACCGCGAAATATTCATGCAGGCTAATAAATATTCATAAAATTCTTCGTCACGTAACCCGACATCCGCCCCACGGTGCCCGCGCAGCGCTCCGAAGTCCTAAACTGGCCCTAGAGACCGTCCCGGCATCGCGTGCCGGGATCGAAACACGCAGCTTAAGGAGCGCGGCACTATGCAGCAGCAAGCCATTGTGGTTCACGAACCGACCGATGCCAGCGGGCTGGTCCCGGATCAGATCCCGGTCCCTGCCCCGGGCCCGGGCCAGCTGCTGGTGAAGGTCGCGGCCACCGGCGTGAACTTCATCGAAACCTACCAGCGCAGCGGCGTGTACACGGTGGACTACCCCTTCACCCCGGGCAGCGAATTCTCCGGCGTGGTGGAGCAGATCGGCGAGGGCGTGCAGAATTACCAGGTGGGCGACCGGGTGGCCACCGCCTCCGGCTCCCGGGGCTACGCCCAGTACGCGCTGGTGGAAGCCAAGCGCGCGGGCAAGGTGCCCGATGCGGTGAACCTTAGCATCGCCGCCGCGCTGCCGCTGCAGGGCATGACCGCGCACTACCTGGTGCATTCGAGCTACATGGTGCGCTCCGGCGATACCGTCTTGACCTACGCGGGCGCTGGCGGCGTGGGCCTGATCCTCACCCAGCTGCTCAAGCTCAAGGGCGCCACCGTGATCACCACCGCCTCCACGCAGGAAAAGAAGGACCTGGCCAAGGCGGCCGGAGCCGACTACGTGGTGGATTACGACCAGGTGGCGGACACCGTCGCGCAGGTCACCGGCGGCGCGGGCGTGCACGCGGTCTACGACGGCATCGGCAAGGACACGTTCGAGACCTCGCTGGCAGCCCTGCGCCGGCGCGGCACCCTGGTGCTCTTCGGCGGGGCCAGCGGCCAGGTCCCGGACTTCAACCTGCAGCGGCTGAACGCCGGCGGTTCGCTGAGCGTGACCCGGCCGAAGCTCGATGACTTCCTGGCCACCGAGCAGGAGCTGCACTGGCGCTTCGGCGATATCTTCGGCTGGGTCGCCACCGGGGACATCGATGTGCGCATCGGCGCCGAATTCCCGCTGGCCGAAGCCGCCGCGGCCCATGCCGCGCTGGAATCGCGCGCCACCACCGGCAAGGTCATCCTGGTTCCCTAGCGATGGCCGGGCATCCGCAGGCTGGGCATGCCGGCATCTGCCCCGAAAGCACCGGGGCGATGCCGGGCATCCACCGCGGCTCGTTGCTGCCGCCGGTCCGCAACAGTTGAGAGATGCATGACACTTCAATCAAATTTTTCCGCTCTTAACCCGTAACACGCTTTAATGGTGACTGGAACCCTTGCGTTCCACCCCTCCAGGATCCACTTCACTTCTGGGACGCTCTCCCCCAGCGACCCATCTTGCACTCTTAGTGAAGGGACGGATCCGATCAGCATGGACAACGAACGAACTCCAGCGCCGGATGCACCAATCCATCCACCCCAGTTCCCCTCCGGAACCCTGGCGCCGGCTGCGCGCACCCTCATGGACGTCCTGCAGGCCACCGCCCAGGCTCATCCCGATGCGCCGGCCATTGACGACGGCGAACGCGTAGAGAGCTACGCGGAGCTGCTCGAAGAGGTCAAGAACAAGGCCCGGCGGCTGCATGCCCAGGGCCTGGGCGCCGGCGACCGCATCGGCGTGCGCGTTGAATCGGGCACCCGGCACCTGTATGAATGGATCCTCGCGATCATGTGGGTTGGGGCCGCCTATGTCCCGGTCGATGCCGATGACCCCGACGAGCGCGCCAAGACCGTGTTCACCGAGGCCGAAGTCGCGGGCATCATCAAGGGACGCGATACCGTCGTGGCCGATAGCCAGCGCCCCAAGCCCTTTGCGAACCCGCGAATGCCTGGACTGGAAGATGACGCATGGATCATCTTCACTTCCGGTTCCACCGGCAAGCCCAAGGGCGTCGCGGTCACCCACCGTTCGGCAGCGGCCTTCGTGGATGCCGAAGCGAAGATGTTCCTGCCCGGCGATCCGCTGAACACCACCGACCGGGTGCTCGCCGGACTGTCGGTCGCCTTCGATGCCTCCTGCGAGGAAATGTGGATCGCCTGGCGCAACGGCTCCTGTCTGGTCCCGGCCCCGCGCGCCCTGGTGCGCAGCGGCATGGACCTGGGCCCGTGGCTGATTTCCCGTTCCATTACCGCCGTTTCCACCGTGCCCACCCTGGCGGCGCTGTGGCCGGCGCAGGCCCTGGACTCGGTGCGCCTGCTGATTTTCGGCGGCGAGGCCTGCCCGCCGGAACTGGCCGGGCGGCTAGCCACCGAAGGCCGCGAAGTCTGGAACACCTACGGACCGACCGAAGCGACCGTGGTAGCCTGCGGCGCCACCATGGACGGCAGCGTGCCGGTACGCATCGGCCTGCCGCTGGACGGTTGGGATCTGGCGGTGGTTGATACCGAGGGGATCCCGGTCGCCGAAGGGGAATCCGGGGAGCTGATCATCGGCGGCGTGGGACTGGCCCGCTACCTGGATCCGGAAAAGGATGCCGAGAAGTACGCGCCGATGCCCACCTTGGGCTGGGAGCGCGCCTACCGCTCGGGCGATATGGTCATCAATGACCCGCTGGGGCTGATCTTCATCGGCCGCGTGGATGACCAGGTGAAGATCGGCGGTCGGCGTATCGAGCTGGGCGAAATCGACGCCGCGCTCAACTCCCTTCCCGAAGTTTCTTCCGCGGCGGTAGCGGTACGCGAGACCGCCACCGGCAACAAGGTCCTGGTCGGCTACCTGCAGGCAGCGGAAAACTACGATCTGGGGGCAGCGCGCACCCGCTTGCTTGCCGACCTGCCAGCGCCGATGGTGCCGATCCTGGCGGTGATGGGCAGCCTGCCGATGAAGACCAGCGGCAAGGTGGACCGCAATGCGCTGCCGTGGCCGTTGCCGGGCGCAGAACTGGCTGCCGAGGGCTCCGGCCTGCCCGAACTCGATGAGACCGGGCAGTTTCTTGCCGAAGCTTGGCGCGGCGCGCTGGGCGCTTCGGCCGCCGGCCTGGACGCCGATTTCTTCGCTTCCGGTGGCGGGTCGCTGGCCGCGGCCCAGCTGGTTTCGGCACTGCGTGCCCGCTACCCTGACCTGACCGTCGCGCAGCTCTACGACTACCCGCGTTTTGGCGCACTGCTCGAATACCTCGGCGGCCAGCAGCAATCCGTGACGCCGGCGCAGCCGCGCACGGTCGAGCGCACCCATCGGGGAACTCAATGGGCGCAGTCCCTGGCCGCCGGGCCGCTGTTCATCCTCTCGGGCCTGCGCTGGTTCACCTACCTCATGCTCGGACACCTGTTGCTGGTGTTCCTCGGTGTTTTCGAGGCGCACCTGCCGACCCCGTGGTACGTGCTTGCCGGCCTCTGGCTGGTCTTCGTGACCCCGGTAGGGCGCATGGGCCTGTCCATCGCGGCCACGAAGCTCTTGCTCCGCGGCTTGAAGCCGGGGACCTACCCCCGCTCGGGTTCGGTGCACCTGCGCCTCTGGCTGGCCCAGCACATCGCCGACGTGGTCGATCCGGTGTCCCTGGCGTCCGCTCCGCTGCTGCCTTGGTATGCGCGGATGCTCGGTGCGCAGATCGACCGCACCGCGACCATGCACACCCTGCCACCGGTCACCGGCATGCTGCGAGTCGGCCCCGGAGCCTCCATCGAGCCCGAGGTGGATATCTCGGGCTACTGGATCGACGGGGACAAGCTGCACGTGGGCACCATTGAGATCGGCGCCCACGCCTCCATCGGCGCCCGCAGCACCCTGGCCCCCGGGGCAGCCATCGGTGCGCACACCATCGTTGAAGCGGGATCCGCGGTCTACGGCCAGGCCCGGAGCCATTCCCGCTATGCCGGTTCGCCGGCGCAGCGCGAAGGCAAGGCCAAGCCGAAGTGGCCAACGCAGGAACCGGAGCACAAGGCGCTGCCCCGTATTCTGGGCGGCATCGGTTCCATGGCGTTGAACCTCGCACAGTGGCTTCCGGTGATTGCCGCGTTGCTGGCCATAGCCCCGGTACTTGGCAGCGCGCAATCGCTGGCCGGGATCGGCTGGCGGTTCATTCCGGCCGTGCTGCTGGGCGCCACCGTGTGGTTCTTGGCCACCATGGTGCTGACCATCGCCATTGTCCGCCTGCTTTCCATCGGCCTGGCAGAGGGGTGGCATCCGGTCACTTCCCGCGTTGGCTGGCAGGCCTGGGCTACCGAACGCGTCTTGGATACCGCCCGCGACCTGCTCTTCCCGCTCTACGCCTCGCTCTTCACCCCGATCTGGCTGCGCCTGCTCGGTGCCAAGGTGGGCCGCGACGTGGAGATCTCCACGGTGCTGCTGATTCCGAAGATGACCACCATTTCCTCGGGTGCGTTCCTGGCCGATGACACCATGGTTGCTTCCTATGAGCTCGGTGGCGGCTGGATGCACATTGCCCCGGTTCGCGTGGGCAAGAAGGCCTTCCTGGGCAACTCCGGCATCCTGCATGCCGGGCGCCGGGTGCCCAAGCGCTCGCTGATCGCGGTGCTGTCGGCCACGCCGAAGAAGATGAAGGCCGGCACCTCGTGGATCGGCTCGCCCCCGCACAAGCTGCGCCGCACCACCGTGGAAGGCGAATCGGATCTGACCTACCGCCCAACCCTGAAGCTCAAGGCGATGCGGGCGGGGTGGGAGCTGACCCGTGGCCTCGCGGTGTTCACCACGGTCGGAATTGCCGGCGGCGTGCTTTGGGCGCTGTCCGCCTTGACCGCCTACTTCAACCCGCTGGTCGCGATCCTGCTTTCCGGCGCGGTGCTGGTCCTGGCCGGAGCAGTCGCCGCCCTGGTGGCGGTCGCCGCCAAGTGGCTGGTGGTTGGCGTGATTCGCCCGGGCGAGCACGCATTGTGGAGTTCCTTCATATGGCGCACCGAAATGGTGGATTCCTTCACCGAGCTGGTCTGCGCCCAATGGTTCGCCCGCTTGGCTTCGGGCACCCCGGCCTTGGTCTGGTTCCTGCGCGCGCAGGGGGCAAAGATCGGCCATGGCGTGTGGTGCGAGAGCTACTGGTTCCCGGAAGCGGACCTGGTGACATTGGAAGACCACGCCACGGTGAACCGCGGCAGTGTCCTGCAAACCCACCTGTTCCACGACCGGATCATGTCCATCGACGCGGTGTCCCTGGGCGCCGGGGCAACGCTCGGCCCGCACAGCGTCATCCTGCCCGCCGCGCGGATCTCCGAAGGCACCACCACCGGGCCAGCCAGCCTGGTGCTGCGCGGCGAGGTGCTTCCGGCAAATACCTACTGGCGCGGTAATCCGGCGGTACGCTGGAACATCGAACCCGAGACCAAAGCCGAGCAACCGGCTGACCAACAAGCCTGAGGATTCCCCGCCGATGCCCCACCGCATACTCGATGAGTACACCAAGCACCATGGGTCCCCGACGTACACGGTGGAGCACTATGACCTGTCGTTGGTCATCAAGCTCGCCAGCAACCTGCTCGATGGCCGGGCCATGCTGCGCATCCGCGCCGTGGAGGATATCAATGAGGTCGCGTTGAACCTCAGCGGCTTGAAGATCATCAAGGCCACCTGCCAGGGGCGCAAGGTGCCGGTGGCCAAGAAGCACCACCGGATGGTCGTTTCCCTGCCAGCAGTGGTGAAAGCCGGCGAGCGCGTGGAGCTGAACCTGCGCTATGCCGGCAGCCCGCAGGCAGAAAACGGGCTGTGGGGCGAGCTTGGCTGGGAAGAGCTCACCGATGGCATCCTGGTCTCCGGCCAGCCAGTAGGCGCCTCGACCTGGTACCCGTGCAACGACCACCCCAGCCACAAGTCCAGCTACCGCTTCGAGATCTCGGCGGATGCCGGCTACCGCGTCGTGGCCAATGGCCAGCTGGTGGACCATCGCCGTTCGGCCAGCCGCGAGATGTGGGTCTACGAGCAGCGTGAGCCGATGGCCAGCTACCTCGCCACCGTGCAGATCGGCCGTTATAGCCAGATTCCTTTCGATGAAGGCGGCCACCTGGTGGCCTACTCGGTTCCGGGAACCGAGGTGCCGGTGCGCGGCGCGTTCGCGAAGCAGACGGCGATGGCCGAGCTGTTCGAGCGGAAATTCGGCCCGTACCCGTTCGAGAGCTACAAGATCGTCGTGGTCGATGACGAACTGGAGATCCCGCTCGAAGCCCAGGGCCTGAGCATCTTCGGCAAGAACCACTTGTCGCTGCAGTGGGAAGCCCAGCGCCTGATCGCCCACGAGTTCGCGCACCAGTGGTTCGGCAACTCCCTGACTCCGGGGCGCTGGAAGGATATCTGGCTCAACGAGGGTTTCGCTTGCTTCAGCGAATGGGTGTACTCCGAAGAAGCCCAGGTGATGGCGTTGGACGAGCGTGCCCGCCACGCGTGGGCCATGCTCGAAGGCTTGCCGCAGGACATCATGGTCGGGGACCCCGGGCCCCAGGACATGTTCGATGACCGGGTGTACAAGCGCGGAGCGCTGGCCCTGTATGCGCTGATGCGGCGGCTGGGCGAAACGGACTTCTACACGATGCTTCGCCAATGGACCGCCACGCATCAGCATTCGACGGTGAGCACGCAGGAATTCGCTGACCTATTGGGCCACTACGCACCGGCGGAAGAGATCCAGGACATCCTGGACGCATGGCTGTTTTCCGAGGCGCTTCCGCCCTTCCCTGCCTGATCGGCGCACGGTGCCATGATGTTCCGGCCAGGTCCGCAGGGCTGTTGTCCTTCATCACAAATAACCCTCTGGCTTGGTCTTGTTTAGCATTTGTTCACAAGCTGTTCACCGGATGGCTCTACGGTCATTGCATGACTGTAGAGATCCCCCTGCTCGATGAAGCCTTCCAGGGCTATTCCGTCCTCGATAACGACGATGACGATCCGGTGCTCGTCCGCGCCGATGGAAGCATCGTCGATACCTGGCGGGAGAACTACCCGTATTTCCAGAAACTGGATCGCGCCACCTACGAGGCTGAAAAGCGGGCACTGCAGATCGAGCTGCTGAAACTGCAGAAATGGGCGAAAGCCCATGGCCGCCGGATCATGATCGTTTTCGAAGGCCGCGATGCGGCCGGCAAAGGCGGCACGATCAAGCGTTTCACCGAACACCTGAACCCGCGTGGCGCCCGCGTGGTGGCCTTGGAAAAGCCGAGCGAGCGCGAGTCCACCCAGTGGTACTACCAGCGCTATGTGCAGCATTTCCCCTCGGCGGGCGAGATCGTGCTCTTCGACCGCTCCTGGTACAACCGTGCCGGCGTCGAACGCGTGATGGGATTTTGCACCGAAACCCAGGTGGACCACTTCCTGGAGCAGACTCCCGCCTTCGAGAAGATGGTCGTCGACGAGGGCATCGACCTGGTGAAGTTCTGGTTCTCGGTGTCCGCCAGCGAGCAGCTGACCCGATTCACCATCCGCCGCATCGATCCGGTGCGCCAGTGGAAGCTCTCGCCCATGGATCTCGAGTCCCTGGATAAGTGGGAAAAGTACACCCAAGCCAAAAAGGAAATGTTCCTCAAGACCGATACGGAGCATGCACCGTGGACCGTGGTGAAGTCCAACGACAAGAAGCGCGCCCGGTTGCAGGCGATGCGCCACGTGCTGAACCTTTTCGAGTACAAGGGCAAGGACCACCACCTGGTAGGCTCCCCCGATCCGAAAATCGTGGGCCGCGCGGCCAAGGTGATTACCCACGGCGAAGAATTCTAGATCCGTTCCCGGTGCACCGCTGCTAGGGAACGATGACGCAGGTCCCCAGCAGCCCTTGGCCGCGCGGTCCTTCGGCGATCCAGCGACCGCTCATCGATGCGAGAGCATGCTGCGCGGCGACCGGTCCCGTAGCCCGGATTCCGGCGTGGAAACGGTGGGACTGCGCATCGACGCGAATCTCGCATTCCAGGAAATCCAGCCACTGCCTGGTCAGTGGGAACCACGCCTTGAAGATGCTTTCCTTGGCGCTGAAAATCAGCCGGTCCCAGGCGATGCCCGGATGGTGCGCCGATAGCTCGGCGGCCATCACCTGCTCTTCGGGAAGCAAGATGATGTCGAGGATTTCTGCCGGCAGCGGAGCATGCAGTTCGGCGTCGATGCCAAGGCCGCGAATATCGCTGGTGGAGGCTACCGCCGCTGCACGGAAGCCAGCGCAATGGGTCATGCTCCCCACCACGCCAGCTGGCCAGATCGGTGCCCGTTTTTGATCTGGAACCAAGGCAACGCCCGCATAGCCCAGTTGTGCCAGCGCTCGGCGAGCGCAGACACGGACAGTACGGAATTCCTGCTGCCGCTCAGGCACCGCCTCGGCGATGTACCGTTCTTCTTCCCCGTAGGATCGGCCGTCTTCCAGCTCGGTACGCGACTGGACCATATGTACCGAAGACGGCAGCAGCTCTGCGAAGATATCGTTGCCTTCCATCAGAAGCGCGAAGATCCGCCAGCGCCGGAGAAGCTTCCGCCACCAGAGTATCCGCCGGAGACTCCGCCCGACGAGCTCGCTGCTTCACGCGACTCAGCCACTGCGCTGACGCCCGCGGAATATCCGTGGTGGTAGCCACCCACGCGCCAATACATCGATGCGGGATTCAAAACGTCCAGGATGGTGCCGGAACGGCCGTCATATGCCCCGGATTCATAGCGGGATTTCTTCAATGCCGATTGCATGTCGGCCTTCTCTTCGGCACTTTCCGCATACACTTCGATTTGAGCTTGGGCGAAGACATCCAGCTTTTCGGTCAATTCGGCACGCAACTCCGATAATCCATCGAGCGCTTGATCCACCGTGATCGATTCTTCCTTCAGCTGCACTGACAGTTCGCCGAGCTGCGTGGTTGCCATTTCCCGGTAGGAAGCCAAGGCGGCCGCGCTGCCCATCAGTTCCGGCTCTACGTCGTTGAGCAACTCCCTGATCTCGTCGAGGTCCTCTTCTAGCGGCTCGGTCTGTGCATGCCACGCCTCTTCCCAGGATGCTGAACGGGTATAAAGCGCCGCCGCGGCAATGATGGCGTCATCGGTCAGGTCCAGGGACTGCGCTGTTTCGCGGAATTCCTTGGCGAAGCGAACGCCTTCGGAGCCGGACCGCTCCTTCTTGCCCGAGTCTTCCAGTGCCTGCTGCGCTGCAAAACAAGCACGGTATTTGGCCATGAACTTGGTGAAGCGCTGCTCCAGCTCGGCTGCATGCCCTGAAGCCGACGGCAGCGTACGAGCCGCCAATTCGGTTTCTTCCAGATCCATCGTGACGTTGGTCAGGTGCAAGGTCCCCTGATGCAGTTCTTCCGCGAAAGTTTTCCGACGCGTTGACCGAGTGTGCAGTGCGACGCCGCCGATAATGGCAGCCACGAGGCCTCCGACGCCCGTGGATATCCACAAGGCCGGGTGCTGGTACCAGGGCCGATTCATGATCACGGCCGCCTGATCGGCTACCGCAATGACGCCGTCGGTCCACCGGGATAGATTGAAGTCGTCGTAGCCGGCTTCGTGGATGCTCTCCATGGAGCTCTCTGAGACCTTGCGGTCTTCGCCGAAGTACGTGCCGATCTGTCCATCTCCTTCTCCTTCGATGGACAAGGTGATGATGAACAGGCCGTCGGCCCAGTAGTCGCCATAGTCTTCGGGCTTCCCTGATATCCATTCCGGATGGGATGACTTGGCGTATTCCAGCGTCTTGGTGTTGATGTCATCGGAGTATTCTCCGTTGCGGGCGTAGATTGCCACGTCCGTGGGCTCGTTGAAATCGAGCTCGTCCAGTGCATCACGCAGCCGCTGCTCATTGAGCTTGCCGGTGGAATCCTCGATGGTGACTGATTCCAGGTTCTGCCCGGCCACGACCTGCACACCGGTGGCAGCTTGCGCGGCAGGCAGGGCGCCAGCCAGCCCCAAGGAAAGTGCCGCTGCGGTACCGGCTAGTCGAATGCTCCGGGTTCGTGGGCCCACGATGCGTCTCCTTCTTTCGAGTTCCGGGTTATCTCCGGCTGATGGCCTTTCTCCTATCCTAGCGAGCCGGGGTGTGGCATCGATCATCCTTAAGACGGCTTTCGGCGCATTGGGGCCGCAACGCGCTTGTTCCAACCGGGATTCGCCGAAAAGTGATGGATTCCTCAAGCAGGTGCATTGCATGCCTATTCATGCCTAATCAACGGATGGGAATCCTCCGGGCATGGGAGGAAAAAATGATCGATTGGTTTGAACTGGACAGCACCGCACCAAATTCGGGGCTAAAATTGCAGAATGACTAGCATTGACGATTCCGGGGCATCCGTCCTTTCAGAACCAGAGCGCGAGATCCTCACTTGGGACACCTTCGGTGAAGCTTCCCGCGAACTGGCACAGACCATTGTCGACGACGGCTTCGAGCCGGACATCGTTCTGGCAGTAGCACGAGGCGGCCTGCTGCTGGCCGGCTCGATTTCCTACGCTCTGGGCGTCAAGGCCTGCGGTGCGCTGAACGTGGAGTTCTACACCGGCATCGGCACCGTCCTGCCGGAGCCAGTGGTTCTTCCTCCAATGCTGGACGATGGCCACCTGCGCGACAAGAAGATCCTGATCGTTGACGATGTCTCCGACTCCGGCCGCACCCTTGAAAAGGTTGTCGATCTGGTGTCCGCCTGGGGCGCCGAGGTCAAGACCGTCTGCCTGTACACCAAGCCGCGCACCATCATGGTCCCGGATTACGAATGGCGCCGCACCGACAAGTGGATTACCTTCCCATGGTCGGATCTGCCACCAGTTACCGCTGGCGCAGCCAAGTAAAGTATTTGAATTTCAGCAGGGAACGGCGAGCTTTCGCCGTTCCCTGCTTTTGTTTTGAAGCTACTGCCGCGGGCGCAGGTCCAGGCTGAATCCGGGGCATTGCGGAAAGTCCCCGGTGAAGTCGGCTTCCATCCCGAAGGACTCGTAGAAGGCAATTGATTCGGGGGTGGCTTGCCAGTCCAAAATCATCGGAACCGTGCGTTGCCTAGCCCAGTGGAAAACTTCTTCAACCAGCTTCTTTCCGGTACCCGTGCGCCGGGCGGCAGGTGCCACAAATAAGTCATGCAATCGGCCAACGCTGAACGGGGCGCGCAGCCCCCGTCCGTAGTCCTGGGCCGCCGCATAGCCCGATAGCCCCTGGACGGATTCGGCAACGCAGATGAACCAGCTGGAATCCTTTACCAGCGACTGGAAATTCTTTTCAAAGTCTTCTGCGTCCAGCCCTAAACTCGGCGTAAACAGACGCGCCAGACGGTAGATCTCCGCGGTATCGCCTGATCTGGCGCGACGAATGCTATTCGAAGTAGTACTCATGCATCGATCCTAGAAGCGTTTTCGGTGCGCCGCGTGCGCCCCATGAATTTTTCCCGTTCATTATCATCTTCCGGCAGCGCCTGGCGGAAGTCAGCGAAGCGAGGCCATAAGATGTTGGCATGCGAATTGGCAGCCTCAGCGTTTTCGACGACGACGCGCTTCGCGCTGCCAGCCGAATCGAGGCTGCCGCGAACGAGAAGGCCCGTCCTGGTTGGCAAGGAATCGGTGTCGAGGCTCGAATGCTCCAGTGGCGTGCCGCTGACGGATGGAGCAAGAACCTCCGCGGTGCTTGGGAAGGTTCTTCCTTACTCGGCTTCTCGGCATCGATGACCCACCACTCCGCTCCCGACACGTCGTGGATCTATGTTTGGGTCGATCCCATCCACCAGTCGCGTTCCATCGGAAGCGCGCTAGTTTCCGCTGCTGAAGAGATTAGCCCTTCATCGGTGAAACGATTCGTCTCCAGCGCCTACCGCGGCACTTCCGCTGAACTTGGTGCCCTGGAACAGGAATTCGTTGCCCCGCTTGGCTACCACGTAGCTACTACTGAAACCGTGCTGGAGCTGGACCTTGATTCCTGGACTCCTTGGTGCCAAGGAGCCACTCGTGGCTACGAAGTTTCGACCCACGTCAACGGCGTTCCGGAGCACCTGCGAAAACAAGTTGGACAAATCAAGGGGCTCGTAGATGCGCAGGCTCCAAATGGCGAATTAGGCTGGAGCGAGTCAGCGGTTTCCGCGGAAGAATACGCTCAGGAAATCACGCAATGGATCGCCCAAGGTTCCACGGCCATTGAATCCATTGCGCTGGACAAGCACGGTGACGTGGCTGCGTGGACCTGCCTTGTTGTTGCGCCGGCACCGGAGAGCCCTTCGAATATCGACGGGACGCTCGTTCTTCGCCAGCATCGAGGACATCAGCTCGGGACAGCGGTGAAGGCAGCTAGCCTGGACGCTGCCAAACGTCTGGGGACGATTCACCGGGTAAGAACAAGCAGCGACGACCAGAATACTTGGATGCATGCGATCAATGAGAAAATCGGCTTTGTGCCGGTCGAGCATGAAGCGGTCTATCAAAAGAAATGCTCGCCTCTAGGCGGCTGATCCCTTTCCTTGCGGGCGAGCCGCAAATCGCAGCTCCAGCTGATGCAAGTACTTGCGTGGCAGGACCGCGGTCATGAGTGCGCCGCTAGGAAATTCCACCCCGGCCGCGTAGATGTACGGGTCGGTGTCGATCTCAGCACCTGCGGTTTTACTATCCTCAATCTGGACCTCTGCGTGGCCGTTGACCGTCTTCTCGGTCAACATCATCGGCGGTATCGCCGACGATTCCTGAGGCAATCCGAGCTCCTGCCGAAATTGGTTGATAAGTACGTAGTTGGCATGATCAACCAGCGCTGCGGCCAACGGCTGAGCTGCTTCTGCATCACGCGTCCATGTAGTTCTTACGGCCTCAAATAATTGCGGATAGTTCATGCGACGGACGTATTCTTCCAGCCACCGCGGCCGCTTGTACTGGTGAACGGAGCCAGGCACCACCCCTTCGACTGCACCTTGCTCCAAGCCACCCAGGAATTTCGATCGATCATCCGCAGCATCCCAAAGGGTGTAGCTGACAGTCACACTCATATCGCACAGACCATGGTCGTCATAGTTGTCTTGAATACTCAGGTATCCCGCATCGTCCGACAGTGGCTGTGCGCGCAGTCCCATTATCGCAACAGGCATGAGCTTGAGTTGTTCTGCTTGTGCCAAGCGTGGATCCGGCGTGGCCGCATCAACACGTCCATCCTTTCTCATGCCTTTAGCATGCTCCGATATCTAGTTCTTGTCCATGAATGGGACCTCCAGATGGGCGTTCGGTGCAGGCTTAAATCACCCGAAATTCCAATCACGTCAGTTCCCAAAGGTCTGGCAGGATAGGGTCATGGCCAATCCAGCGAAATCTCTCACCGAAGAAACCCTTGAAGTAATGAAAATGGTATTAGACCGCCGTGATGAAGTTTTTGCCATAGTGGATCAGGCTACAGACTGGGAAACTGCAATAGCTGATCTGGCTAATCTTTTCGGCGTTGATCAAGACCTCTGTGCATCAGTGATGAATTTGCAGATCAGAAGCTGGTTGCCTTCATGGCGAGCTCGCGTCGATGAAGAATTGGAAAAACATGTGGCTACGCGCATACAGGGATCGGCCCCGTAATTGGAAGAGTTTGAAAGGTTCGGAGCGCAAATGTGGATTCGAACATGACTGCCAACTCGACAAGCAAAGAATCCGTTGCAGCGGAATATTCGATTGATCCACAGACGCTGCGTGAAATTGTTACCGACGTTTCAGCCGTGGAGGCAAGAATCCTCCATCTGGAAGAACTCGGGACACCAGGCGAAGCAGAACGCATCGGGTGGCTGAGAATGACCGGGCGACTGGAAGAAGCCGAAGAGCTGGCATGGAGCTGCCTGCGTCGAAGCGGCTTTGCCAGCCAGGATTTCGCGAGCAGCAATGCACTGCCCTATTCTGGCGTTGCTGCAGCGCTTCGCTTAGCCCATGTTCTGCATTGGCAGGGTCGTTTCGAACTCGCCCAGGCAATCTTTGAGTCAGCGCGAGCGTCTATTCAGAATAGGGACTGCTCCTCCGCTGCAGAGAAACACGTCGCCACCACCCTTGAAGCTTTTGCCCTGCAACACCATGGCAAGCTCTATTTCGACCGGGGCCTGATCGGCCAAGCCCTGGACTGTTTCCGCAGTTCCCTATCCCTAAGGCAGAGGCTGAATGCCTCTGAAGATCAACTCGCATCTTCGCGTCTGGCGATAGCAGCAGCGGAATCCCGCATCTAGGGCTGGCCTTGTACCTTTTCGGGAAAGCTACGGCCAATGAAACAAGTTTGCCCGCGCTTCGTTCCCGCATAGGCTGAACCCATGGGTCCTTCACTGCTGCTAACGCCAATGACCGAGGGGGATGCAGATTTCGTTGCGCGCCTGGCTGCAGACGAACGCGTCATGGCCCATATCGGCGACGGAAGCACTTGGAGCCTGGAGTACACCGCGCAACGCGTGGATCATGCCCTGAGCAGTCCGGAGATCTCCTGGTTTATCGCGCGCCGCCAGAATTCTCCGGTTGGACTTTTCACCGCTACCGAACGCAGGCATGCCACCGAAATCGGCTATTGGATCGCCCCGGAATGCTGGGGCCAAGGCTTGGCGAAGGAAATAGTCAGCGAGGGGCTCGCGCAATTGCAGGAAACCGGTCGAAGCGCATTTATCGCTCGTGCCGATGCCTCGAATATCGCCTCGCTGAAAGTGCTTGCCCGTTACGGGTTCATCGCGCAGGCGAAGGAAGGCCCTGGGCTCATAACGTTGACACGGGTTCTTCCCACTGTACCGGTGCCGCCAGCCAGCTAGGGCGTGTAGGTTTCCGATGGGCGGAGCCTATCGGGTGCTTCTTCCTCTACCGTAGCGCTCGGGGTCGCCGGTTCTTCGAGGTGGGTTCCGGCGCCACGCTGGATAAACAGCACCGCTGCCCAGCCTGCCGCGATGAGGACGGCAACGGCCAGGATCCCGAGGAAGAACACCAGCAGCACAGCACCGCATGACCGCAATCCCTTCACTTCAAGCCTCTTCCCTCATCTAGTCGCCTTGTCGGGATATCCCAGATCAAGTGTAGTCCTCAACCTGTCCAACCCGGGCATGGCGACAAAGCAAAATGCCCTGCCGCTTCCCGATCATCAGGAGAGCAGCAGGGCATCTGGCAGGCCAAAAGCCTAGCGCTGGGACGCGCCGAACTTCTCGGTAGCCGCAGCCACCGCCGCGGCACGAGCCTCGGACGCCTCGTCGGCGGTCAGGGTGCGGTCGGCGGCACGGAACCTCAGGCCGAAGGCCAACGACTTCTTGCCGTCTTCGATGCCCTGGCCCTGGTACACGTCGAACAGCGCGATGTCTTCGAGCAGTTCACCGGCGCCTTCGCGAAGGGCGGCAAGCACATCTCCAGCCACGACGTCCTGGTCGACAACCAAGGCCACGTCCTGGGTAGCCAGCGGCTGGGCGGACAGGTGCTGCTGGGCAACAACCACTGCAGGTGCAGCAGCCATCAGTGCGGCAGCATTCAGTTCCATGGCCACGGTACGTGCTGGCAGGTCCTGGTCCTTGAGCAGCTGCGGGTGCAGTTCACCGGCGTAGCCAACGACCTGCCCGGAAACCTTCAGTACTGCAACACGGCCCGGGTGGAAGGCCTGGTGGCTGCCCTGGGCAACCTCAAGCTCAACGCCGAGGACATCTGCCGCGCAGTGCGCCGCATCCAGCGCGTCGGCCCAGTCCCAGGCACGCGGTGCGAAGCCGGCCGCAGCCGATGCTTCGCGGCCGGTGAGAACCGCGGCCAGGTGCCATGGCTGGTCAGGGACGCCGTTGAGCAGCTCGGCCAGGACCTCATCGCTTGGCTTTTCACCTAGCGGAGGCAGAACCGAGGAGCCCAGCTGCGTACCTGGCAGGAAGACGAGGCCTCCTTCATACAGCGCCAGGTCGCGGAAGCCACGGCCGATGTTGCGGCGAGCGGTTTCCAGCAAGCCCGGCAGCAGCGAGGTGCGCAGGAAGCGGAATTCCTTGGAAATCGGGTTGGCCAGCGAAATGGCCTTGACCTCGGTACCGGCTTGCGCAGCACCAAAGGTGCTGTTCTGCGCTTCGGAAACGAACGGGTAGTTCAAGACCTCGGTCAGCCCTGCATCTGCCAAGCCCTGCAGCAGGCGGCGGCGCTGGGACTGGGCGCGGGTCAGGCCACGGCCCGGAGGGGCCACAGGCAAGGTCGCCGGGATCTTGTCATAGCCGACTACGCGGGCTACTTCCTCGACCAGGTCTTCCTTGATGTCCAAATCCGGGCGCCAGCTTGGTGCGGTGACCAGGAAGCCCTCGGCGTTCTGCTCAACGCTCGCGCCGATGCCTTCCAGCGCGGTGATGGTCTGCTCATCGGTGTAGTTCACGCCGATCAGGGCTCCAGCGAAACCTGCCGGCAGCTGGATCTGGGTGTCGGCAGGAATCTGGCCCGCGTCGGTGGCCTTGGTGGTTTCGGTGCCGCCGGCCAGCTGCACCAGCAGGTCCACGGCACGCTGGGCCGCGATCTGCATGATGCGTGGGTCCACGCCGCGCTCGAAGCGCTTGGAGGCTTCGGAAGGCAGCTTGTGGCGACGGCGCGAACGGCCGATGGACACGGTGTCGAAGTGAGCGGCTTCGATCAGCACGCGGCTGGTCGAATCCGAGACCTCGGTGGCCGCGCCGCCCATGACGCCGGCAACGCCAATGGCGCCGGACTCATCGGTGATCAGCAGGTCCTCGACCGACAGCTCGCGTTCCTTGGCATCCAAGGTCACCAGCTTTTCGCCGGCGTTGGCGCGGCGTACGGTGATCGCACCGGCCAGCTTGTCAGCATCGTAGAAGTGCAGTGGCGCGCCGAGTTCCAGCATGACGTAGTTGGAGATATCGACTACCAGCGAGATCGAGCGCATGCCGGCCAGCTGCAGGCGCGAAGCCATCCAGCGCGGGGTCGGGAGGCTCGGGTTGATGCCGGTGACCTCGCGGGTCACGAAGCGGGTGCAGCCCGGTACGCCGTAGATCGGCGCTTCGTCGCGGAGCACTACCTCATGGCCGGCTTCGGTGGCTTCCGAAACGGTCACGATCGATGCGGGATCGGTGAAGGAGGTGCCGGTGGCCAGCGCGTATTCGCGCGCTACGCCGCGGATCGAGAAGCAGTAGCCGCGGTCCGGGGTCACGTTAATCTCCGCCGCCTGGTCATCCAGGCCGAAGAGCTCGAAGACGTCGGTGCCCAGTTCCGGGTCCAGGCCCAGCTTGGACAGGACCATGATGCCGTCGTGGTCTTCGCCGATGCCCAGCTCGCGGGAGGAAGCGATCATGCCCGCCGAGGTGTGGCCGTAGGTCTTGCGCGGCGAGATCTTGAAGTCCCCTGGCAGCACGGCGCCGGGCAGGGTGACAACGACCTTGTCGCCTTCCACGAAGTTGTGCGCACCGCACACGATCCCCTGCACGCCCGAGGGGTCGATGCCCTTGCCGGTCAGGGTCTGCTCGGCGCCTTCTGGAACCACGCGAACCTGGCACCAGTTGATGGTCTTGCCATTGGAGGCAACTTCTTTTTCCAGGGAAATCACCTGGCCGACCACGATGGGGCCCGAGAGCTCATCGCTTGGACGGTGGACATCTTCTTCTTCGAGGCCGACCTTGACCAGGTCTGCCATGACGTCTTCAGCCGATGCGTCGGCTGGTACCTGCGCGTACTCGCGCAGCCAAGATAGTGGAATACGCATTGCTTAGATCTCCATCCCGAAGTGCTGGCTGAAACGGATGTCGCCCTCGATCATGTCGTGCATGTCTGGGACATCGTTGCGGAACATGAGCGTGCGCTCGATGCCCATGCCGAAGGCGAAGCCGGAGTACTCTTCGGGATCAATGCCAGCTGCGCGCAACACGTTCGGGTTGATCATGCCGCAGCCGCCCCACTCGATCCAGCGCGGTCCGCCCTTGGCACCTGGGTGCCAGATGTCCAGCTCTGCCGATGGCTCGGTGAACGGGAAGTAGGCAGGGCGCAGGCGGATCTGCGCTTCGGCGCCGAACATCTGCCGGGCGAAGTGCTCCAGGGTGCCGCGCAGGTCGGCCATGGTCAGGCCCTTGTCCACGGCCAGGCCTTCGAACTGGTGGAAAACCGGGGTGTGGGTGGCATCGAGCTCATCGGTGCGGAAGGTGCGCCCAGGGCACAGCACGTAGACCGGCACATCGCGCTCGAGCATCGAGCGGACCTGCACCGGAGAGGTGTGGGTACGCAGCACCAGGTGCGCGTCGGCAGGCTCCACGAAGAAGGTGTCCTGCATTTCGCGGGCAGGATGGTCCGGCTTGAAGTTCAGCGCGTCGAAGTTGAACCATTCGGATTCGACTTCCGGGCCCTCGGCGATTTCCCAGCCCATGCCGACGAAGATGTCGGATACACGGTCCTGCAGGACCGAAAGCGGGTGGCGGGCGCCAACGCTGCGGCGGCGGGCGGCCGCGGTGACATCCACGGTTTCTTCGACCAGGATGCGGGCGGCTTCGGCTTCTTCGAGCACGGTGGTGCGGGCAGCCAGGGCCTTGTTGACCCGTCCGCGGGCACCGCCGACGAGCTTGCCGGCAACAGCCTTCTGGGTCTTGTCCAGCTTGCCGATCTGGCGGTTGGCCAGGGACAGCGCGGACTTCTCGCCGGTGTGGGCCAGGCGCGCTTCCTTCAGCTCGTTCAGGTCGCCAGCGGCCTGGATGGCTGTCAGGGCGGCGTCGACCGCGCCCTGGATGCCGGCTTCATCGGTTGGGTGCGGAACATTGGACTCCCCGACAGGAGCTTGTTCAGTTGTCTGATCAGACATGGGATCGATCGATCCTTACTCTTATCTTGTACTTACGCGTAGAACACTTTGCTTCCATTCTATGGCTAAGGGCCCGTGATCGTTTCACCGATGACGGGCCCTTGGCGTGAAGCTTCTTACCTTGAAGCAGGATTGCTGCTCATTAACGCGATTCCTTGGCACCCCTTGGCGCGAAAGCGGCAACGAAGACGAAGGTCAAAACCAGCAGCGCCCCGCCGAATACGGCGGAGTAGAACATGGTGTGGTCGACCTTGGCGGTGGCCTGGTAGGCGGCGGCGCCCTTGATCATGTCGAAGGTGACGGTGTGGTGCTCGACGGAACCCGGGGTGTGCGAGGTGACTGCGCCGGGGAAGGTGACGTGCAGGTTCGCTTCGGTGAAGGAAGAATCCACGGTGGCTTTGTCGCCCGGCATCGAGAAGGAGTATTCCTTCCCGTCATCGCCCAGGTTGATCTCGAATCCGAAGACGCGGAATGCGTCAGCCAGCTGGACGTAGGTCATCGGGCTGGTGGTTTCAAAGCGCAGGCCGACGTTTTCGCCATCATCGATGTTGCTGTAGCTCCACTGGTCCCCCAGCTGCTGTTCCATCATTTCGATGTCGATCTGGCTCTCGAGGACTTCTTCAAAGCTGACGCCATTGAGCGTCGACTTGTGCAGGGTCAACTGCACGGCCCCGGCGACCTTGTCTTTGCCCAAGACGTTGACTTCTGCGTTCATGTTGACGCAACCAGAAAGTGCTAGGACGGCGGCGAAGGCCAGAGCGATAACGCTCATAAATCGCTTCACGAAAAGTGCTCCTCAAAATATCGGCTATAGGCACAGTGCCAGAAGTTGGCGCGGTAATAAGCTTACGGGTGTTTAGCGCTGCGCCCCGGCACGTGCCTGGGCCAGGCATGCCGCCACGATCGGCGCATCGGCCGGAATCCACGGGACGACGGCGGACAGCGAGTCATCGAGTTCCAGCCAGGCCAGCTGGTCATGCCCGTCCAGGGTCGCTGGCTCGCCCTCGGTGATCTGGGCGAACCACATGCGCATGGCAGCCTTCTCGTTCAGCTGCCACCCTTGGGGATGCGGGCCTGGGATGGGCGCGCCAAGACGCATCTGCACCCCGAGTTCCTCGCGCAGCTCGCGGTGCACGGCCTGGACTTCGCTCTCGCCGGGTTCGACTTTTCCACCGGGGAATTCCCAGAGCCCGGCAAGGGCTTGAGGGCGGTTGCGGCGCGCGGCCAGGAGCCTGGTGGGCCGGGCCAGGTCATCGACGATGGCCACGGCAACAATTTGCTTGAGTTCAGCTTCCATGGGAGTCCAGTGCGCTCCGATTCGCTGAGCGCTGGGCGCGGGCCGAAGCGTACAGGCAGACGGTGGATGCGGTACCCACGTTCAGGGATTCGGCAACACCGTAGAGCGGCACGGCCACGCGGTAGTCGGCGGCGTCCTTCTCGTGCTCCTCCAGCCCCTGGCCTTCATTGCCGAACAGCCACAGGGTTGGCGCTTCCAGCACCGGCTGTGCTTCTGGCGCTTCGGTGCCTGGCTGGCTTGCACGCAGCACGGCGGCATCCTGCAGGGTGTCCAGGTTGTGCGCCGCATAGCCGTCGGCGGCCAGGATCTGGCTTCCGGTGGTCTTCGCGGCGGCGACCAGGTGGTCGAATTCGATGTTGTTCAGCACCGGTACGTGGAACAGCGAGCCGGCGGTGGAGCGCACGGCCTTCGGATTGTAGATATCCACGCTGCCCTTGGTCAGGATCACCGCATCGGCTCCGGCGGCATCGGCGGCACGCAGGATGGTGCCGGCATTGCCCGGGTCCTGGATGCGGCAGAGCACGGCGATCAGCTTCGGCTTGGTGTCCAGCACCTCGCTCAGCTGCGGCTGGGACATGGCGACCACGGCAAGAATGCCCTGCGGGGTCTGGGTGTCAGCCATGGCGTGCAGCACTTCGCCGGTGACGATGCGGGTTGGAACCTTGGCGCTATCGAGCAGCTGCACGAATTCTTCGTGGCTCTCCAGAAAGCCGCCGACAACATAGACGCCCTGGACCAGGTTGTCGTCCTCCAGATGGGCCCTGAGTGCTTCGCGTACCGCCTGCGGGCCCTCAACGAGGTATTCGCCGGTGGCTTCGCGCCCCTTGCTCTTGGCCAGACGCGCGATGGCCTTGACTCGTTCGGCGCGTGGATTGGACATCACTTCTGGAGGAAAACTGCTCATGTCTCGAGAATACCGGTAGAAACACGCAAAGGGCGGGTCCGCGCTGTGCGCGGGACCCACCCTTCGGTGTGATCTGTCCTACCTGAGCCTCAGCTCAAAGGGAGAAGAGATTTACTTCATCTGCTGACGGGATTCGCCGCCAGCTGGTTCGAAGCCTGCAGCCTTGGCAGCTTCGATGGAGTTGAACCAGAACTCGGCTTCGGTCTGGTCGTACCAGGTCGAGCCTGGAACGTGGTACTTGTTCGAGCCGGCGTTGCCCTTGATGATGAAGCCCTCAGGTGCGTCTTCGCCTTCAACGGCCTTGACTACGCCTTCGCCCTCGACGGACTTGGCAGCAGCCTTTGGAGCCTTGGCAGCCTTAGGTGCAGCAACCTCAGCAGCGGCAGCCTTTGGGGCGTTGACGTCAGCTGGAAGTGCATCCTTGGCAAGCTTTACCAGGGTAGCGAAAGCGTTCGAGTCCGAAACAGCCAGCTCTGCGAGCATACGACGGTCAACCTCGATCTGAGCAGCCTTCAGGCCCTGGATCAGACGGTTGTAGGTCATGCCGTTGGCGCGGGATGCAGCGTTGATGCGCTGGATCCACAGGCGGCGGAAGTCGCCCTTGCGCTTACGGCGGTCGTTGAAGCTGTAAACGAACGAGTGGAGCAGCTGCTCCTTGGCCTTACGGTACAGGCGCGAACGCTGACCGCGGTAACCCTTTGCGCGTTCCAGAACGACGCGACGCTTCTTGTGGGCGTTTACTGCCCGCTTCACACGTGCCACGTGTGTACTCCTTCAAGTCAGTTCCCCAGTGCCCGCGATTTTGCGGGATGGGTGAAATCTATGGGTGGTGGGGTATTGCTTCCCCGTATTGCGAAAGGGAGAGCTTAGAGGCCCAGCATCCGCTTGATGGTCTTTACATCGGCCTTAGCGACGATCTGGTCAGAAGCCAGGCGACGGGTAACGCGCGAGGACTTGTGCTCCAGGTAGTGGCGACGGTTGGCCTGCTGGCGAGCGAGCTTACCGCTACCGGTGAGCTTGAAGCGCTTCTTGGCGCCACTGTGAGTCTTGAACTTCGGCATAGCTGCCGTTCTCCTTACGTGCTCCACCCGGTAAAGCACCGGGTGGGGATCATCCGAAGCGGGCCCCGATAAAGGTGACCGCTGTTGTTCTCTTGTAGTTGGACCTTCCCGGAAGAAGATCCTTCACCGTGAACGGTGACGGGCTCGAAAGCCCAACAGGCTTGGCTAGGCGTCGCCTTCAGCTGCCTGACGTGCCTGCTCCAACTTGGCGCGGGCTTCATCATCCATGGAAGCTGCGACATTCTGGCCCTCGGTCTCAGCCGGCGCGTCGGTGCGGATCTTTCGCTTGGCCGCGCTGCGGCCACCCGACTTCTGCTGCTGTTCGCGGCGAGCCTCTGCCTTGTTCTTCAGCGGACCAACAACCATGACCATGTTTCGGCCATCGATGCGCGGGCTGGATTCAATGATTCCAACTTCGGCGACGTCTGCTGCAAACTTTTCAAGCAAGCGAATGCCCATCTCTGGACGCTGCTGCTCACGACCACGGAACTGGATCATGGCCTTGACCTTGTCGCCGGCGCCCAGGAAGCGCAGTGCGTGGCCGACCTTGGTCTCGTAGTCGTGGGTGTCGATCTTCAGGCGGAAGCGGACTTCCTTCAAGACCGTGTTGGTCTGGTTCTTACGAGCTTCGCGAGCCTTGACAGCGGCTTCGTACTTGTACTTGCCGAAATCCATCAATTTGCACACTGGAGGCTTGGCGCTGGGTGCCACCTCGACCAAGTCCAGATCGGACTCTAGAGCAAGACGAAGCGCGTCCTCGATACGGACGATGCCTACCTGCTCGCCATTAGGGCCGACGAGACGTACCTCTGGCACGCGAATGCGCTCATTAATGCGTGGATCGCTGATGTGTCACTCCTGAAATTCGTAATCCATGACCGCAAACAAAGAAGGCCCCCGTCTGCGATTGCAGGCGAAGGCCAAAAAGAACGACAAAGCCGAACACGGGATTGCTCCTGCGTAAGCGCTTGGGGAATGCATTGCTGCAATCCTGCCGAAATACCCGGAAGCCTGGAAACGGCGACAGCGGGTGGGAGTTGGCCTCCACTTGCATGGCTCAATACTAGTACGAATCCCTCATCCAGTGCTAGCTGGAGAACTGCGAGAAGTACCGGCATCGAGTCGGTCTGTGACAAGCTTAGCAGTATGACTAACGAAGACACCAACTCGCACCAGCACGCTGTCGACCAGCAGGTGCGCGATATCGCAGAAGTTGCAGCCGTTGAAATCATCACCACGGCCGCCGTCCACCTGATGAGTGCAGCAGCAGTCAAGTGCGGACTTGCAGAGGGCGAAGATGCCAATGAGCTGAAGGATCTCGATGAGGCCCGCAAGCTGATCACCGCACTGGCAGGCCTAGTCACCGCCGGTGCGCCTGAGATCGGCTCGCAGCACGCAGCGCCTTTGCGTGACGGCCTGCGCAGCCTGCAGCTGGCCTTCCGCGAAGCTTCAATCATCCCGGATGCACCAGGCAAGGGCCCGGGCGAGAAGTTCACCGGACCGGTCAACTAGGTAATATTGGTTGAATTTTAAGAGATTAACATCATGGACTCGTTTCCCCAGGGAAACGGGTCCATTTGTTGTTTGGATCACCAAGCTAGGTTGGAATCATGCAGATGCTCGAACAACCAGTGATCGACGCCGGTGCTTTCCGGCTCCGCCCCTTCCAGCCCAGCGACATTCCTGCCGTGAGGCAGGCCTCCACGGACCCCTACATTACGCAAATCACCACGGTCCCGGCGCAAGGAACTGAAGCCGGCTATGCGGCATTCATCGAGCGCCAGCACCGCCGGGTGGCCGAGGGCAGCGGGTATTCATTTGCCATAGCCGAAACGGCCACGGATCGTGCCGTTGGGCAAATCGGCTTGTGGCTGCGCAATGCCGACCACGGCAGGGCCAGCATCGGATACTGGATCGCACCGGAGCACCGCAGGCGCGGCATTGCCAAGCACGCGTTGGCTGCGCTCGGCGCCTGGGCATTGGAGCATCCGGGAATCGACCGGATCGAGCTCTACGTGGAGCCGTGGAACGAGGGGTCGTGGCGGGCCGCTGAAGCGTGCGGCTTCCAGCGTGAAGGCTTGCTGCGCAGCTGGGAACAGGTGGGCACCGCACGCAGGGACATGTACATGTACTCGCGGCTCAGGGCAGCTCCACCAGCCTAGGCGATCGTTTCCAGGCGACGGCGGCGGGCGCGGCGAACGCGGCGGCGGATCTGCTGCGCAATCAAGGCAATCACCACGACCACTGCAGCCATGGCGCCGATGCCAAGGAAGGCCGGGGCGGGTCCGAGGTTGTCGACGAATATGCCGGTGATCGGCGATCCCAACGCGGTGCCAGCGGTCATCGCAGAGCCATACCAGCCCATGGCTTCGCCGCGACGCTTTTCGGCCACCAAGTCGGTGAGCCACTCAGAGGCCGCCGACAGCGTCGGCGCGCACAGGAAGCCGGGGAGTGCGGAGAACAGCGCCAATGACCAGGTATCCCACGCGAAGTACATGGGGATCGTCAGCACGGCCATGCTCAGCAGCAGCACCAGTGGAGAAATAACCCGCTTCATCGACCCGTAGATCAGGCCGCCGACCAGCGAAGCTCCGCACCAGAAGAAGAACACCAGACCCAGCTGGTGGCTCTGCGCCGACGCGTCCAATTCGGCCACGATGGCCACTTCTGTGCCGGTGAGCAGCATGCCTGCTCCGGCCGCGGCAATGAATACTGCCAGGACCGAAGCGCTGACCCAGTTGAAACGGTTCTTGAAGTTGCGGCCACGCTGCTTGATGCGGGCGCGGGCAGACTTCATGCCGGCTGCGATCAGCTCGCCCTCGACTTCGGGTACACCCATCGGCGCGGCCGCAATGAAGCTGGCCTCCGCCCCCAAGCGTTCCTCGTGCACGTTGGCCCGCGAGGCGATCGCCTTGGGATCATCGCTGCGCGTTGGCGGATTCAGGATCATCAGCGCCAACCCGGCAACCGTCGAGGTCACGCCGATGACGCTCAATCCAATGACGCTGCTGATCTGGGTGGCGACAATGCCGGCGCTTGCAGGTCCGACGATGAACACCAGTTCGGTGGCGGTGGCATCCAAGGCGAAGGCGGTACGGCGTTGTTCGCCGGTGGTCATGATGCCCAGCGCGGTACGCACCACTGAGAAGACCGGTAGCGCGAAGAGTCCGCCGATGAAGGCCAGCGGGTACACCCAGACCAGTGGAACATGCGGCACCGTGCACCAGACGAGTGTTTCGACGATCACCGATGGGATCATCGCGCGGCGCAATCCCCAGACATCTACGCGGGCACCGCGCCACGGGGCGCCAATGGCGATGCCCAAGGTCATGACGGCCGTGACCAGACCGGCCGAAACCCAGGATTGGCCGAGGTTGTTCACCAGATGCAGGAGCAGCAGCATGCTCAATGCGGAGTGCGGAAGTCGGGCAATCATGCCAATCAGCAACAAAAGTGAGATCTGCGGTTGACGCAAAATCTGCCAATAGCTTTTCATGCCCGGAAAGTTCCTTGTCTGGTCGAAAGGAGCCCGCCGGTTTAGTTCGGCGCGCTGTGCAAACTGAGTTCGAGGGAATCCACTGCTTCAGCGAATTCGGTGTTTTGGGACAAACGTCCGTGGATTGCGCGAGTCGTCTCGCGAGCGTCGTTCTCGCTCGTTCCGGGAGCAAAAACAAACTGCAAGTTCAGTTCCGGTCCGGGACCTCCGCCAAGGACCACTTGCCCGTCCTTGCTGCGTGAGCCGACTCCCCTGCCCGGGGCAACCTTGACGGTCTGCAACTGGCCAAAGCCTTCGGTTGCATCCTGCACTAGGTTGGCGATCTGCTGGTTCTGATAACTCGGAATCCAGTCGATCTGCTTGGCCAGGTTCCAGACCCCCGGTCGTCGAAGCACGAAGGTGAATTCGCTTCCGGGATCGAGTACCAGCAGCTGGCATTCCTCGCTGACTGCCGAGAGGGCCGCCCGCGGGGCGTAAACCGCCACTGGTCGAGCTTCCTTGTGCCAAGCCTGCAATCGTTCGACGGTCGTGAAGATCGGCAGGGCCATGCGGCCATCTGGAGCCTTGATTTTCACCAGCGCCATATCGGCTTCCTTGTCGGATGCGAAGCCGTGTTCCGTCATGGCTTCTTCGCCGAGCTGGGCTACCACCGCAACGAAAACGCGTGCCTCGGACAAGGATTTATGCACCTCGCCCTCCCCTGCGCTGCCATCGCGCAAGGCCGCCAGTGCGGCAACGACGTTGGCGTCGGCCTTGCCGTCGTCCTTGTCGAAATTATGCAGGGGGTTGCCTTCACCGCTCAGGTCCCGGCCTTCCCAGTCCTGACCGGCAGAGTCGGTGCTAGAGCCTGCCTGCGCCAGTGCAGCGACAATATGTCCCGGCAGGTGGCGTTTGGGTGCAGATTCAGGTTGCTCGGTACTCATAGCTCCATGCTATCGGTGGTTTCGGGGTTGTTGGAGGGAAGTTTCAAAACTGCAGTCATGAGCTTGGACACCCCTATCCGATGATTTCAGATTTCTTTCCCAGCACCTGCGCGCAGTCGCGGGCCCGAGGAGGGAAAGACCGGGATCCGCTTTCACGAATAAAAAAAGACGATTCAAAAGCGCGAGCTTCTGAATCGTCTTTCCCTGCTGCAGCATGGGGCCTAGCGGCGACCTGCTACATCGAGCGCTTCTTGCAAGGTGAATTGGCCCGAGTACAGCGCCTTGCCCATGATGGCTCCTTCGATGCCTTCTGGAACCAGCTCGCGCAAGACCCGGAGGTCTTCGAGCGAGGAGATGCCGCCCGAGGCGACAATCGGCTTGCTGGTCTTGGCAGCGATTTCGCGCAATAGTTCAACGTTCGGTCCGCGCAGGGTGCCGTCCTTGGTCACGTCGGTGACGACGTATCGGGCGCATCCGGCATCTTCGAGGCGGGCCAGAACGTCCCACAGGTCGCCTCCGTCCTTGGTCCAGCCGTGGCCGGACAAGGTGGTTCCGCGCACGTCCATGCCCACGGCGATCTTGTCGCCGTGGCGGGCAATGGCCTGCTTGGTCCATTCCGGGTTCTCCAGCGCGGCGGTTCCGAGGTTGACGCGGGTAGCGCCGAATTCCAGGGCCCGGTCAAGTGAAGCGTCATCGCGGATACCGCCGGAGAGCTCGACCTTGATATCCAGTTCCTTGGCAATGCGCTGGACAATCTCAACATTGCTGCCACGGTCAAAGGCTGCGTCCAGGTCGACCAGGTGCAGCCATTCAGCGCCGGCGTTCTGCCAGGAGAGCGCAGCTTCCAGCGGGTCGCCGTATCCGGTCTCGGAACCGGCTTCGCCCTGGACCAGGCGCACTGCCTGTCCGCCAGCGATATCTACTGCAGGCAAAAGTTCGAGGATTGGTTGCTCGCTCATGATGTCCTTAGTGAAGAAGTAATGTGATTAGTAGGTCAAGGACCAGGCTGCGATCAGGCTCAGGCCTGCAAGTACCCACAGCGCGATGATCCATGAGATATGGGCCTTCTGGCTCTTCAGCGAAATGGCTCCGCCAATCAGGAAGGCCCCGACAACGCCCAGAATAAGGGTCCACATGCCTAGAGCGTCCCCAACCAGTTGCGAAGCAGCTGCGCGCCAGCGTCCCCGGACTTCTCCGGGTGGAACTGCACTGCCGATAGCGGGCCGTTCTCGACGGCGGCCACGAAGGGCGTTCCGTGCGTCGACCAGGTCACCTGTGGCGGGGTCATCGCTGGCTGGGTTACGTCGAATTCCCACTTCTGAACAGCGTAGGAGTGCACGAAGTAGAAACGTTCACCCTCGATGCCGGCGAACAGCTTGGATCCTTCCGGCGGGCGTACCGTGTTCCAGCCCATGTGCGGGATGACATCCGACTGCAGGCGTTCAACCTTGCCCGGCCATTCGCCAATGCCTTCGGTTTTCACACCGTGTTCCACGCCTTCTTCAAAGAAGACCTGGTGTCCCACGCAGATACCCAAAACCGGCAGGCCCCCGGCAATGCGGCGACCGATCCAGCGCAGGGAACCGGTTTTGGCCAGCTGCTCCATGACCGAGGCGTAGGCGCCAACACCGGGGACTACCAGGCCGTCGGCGGCCACGATCTTCTTCGGATCTGCGGTCAGTTCCACTTCGGCACCGGCGGCTTCCAAAGCGCGCACAGCGGAGCGGACGTTGCCGGACCCATAATCCAGGACAACTACTGTTTTCTTTTCCACTTACAGTGCACCCTTCGTGGATGGGATCTTGTCGCCCATGCGCTCATCGCGCTCTACCGCTTCGCGCAATGCGCGCGCGAAGGACTTGAACTGCGCTTCAACGATGTGGTGCGGGTCGCGACCCGAGAGCACCTCGATGTGAGCACAGATCTGTGCGTGGAAAGTGATGGCTTCGAAGACGTGACGGGTCATCGAACCGGTGAAGTGACCACCGATCAGGTGGTATTCCTGGCCCGCAGGCTCGCCGGAGTGCACGAGGTATGGCCGGCCCGACACATCGACTACCGAACGGGACAGGGCTTCGTCCAGTGGAGCGTAGGAGGTGCCGAAGCGGCGGATGCCGGCCTTGTTGCCCAGTGCCACGCGCAGTACTTCGCCAATGGTGATCGCGGTGTCCTCGACGGTGTGGTGAACGTCGATGTGGGTATCGCCGGTTGCACGCACGGTGAGATCGATGAGCGAATGCTTGGATAGCGCAGTCAGCATGTGGTCGTAGAACGGCACCGAGGTGCTGATCTCAGAGACACCGGTGCCATCGAGGTCCAGTTCAACGAATACGGACGATTCGCTGGTCACGCGTTCCATGCGGGCGCGACGTGCGCCAATCAATTCGGCAGACATGTCTTCCTTCGCTTGTCTTTGATTACTTCTGCGAGCCGAGCAGTTCGGCAAGTCGTTCCAAGAAGGCTGTGGTTTCCGATTCGGTTCCTGCCGTAACACGCAAGGTTCCCGGGATTCCATTGTCGCGGATGATGATGCCGGCTTCCAACAGGCCTTCCCAAATCTTGTGGGGGTCTTCGACGCCACCGAAGAAGACGAAGTTGGAGTCGGAGACCGATGGCTTGAGGCCAAGTTCCTTCAGGCGCGCGACGATGCGGTCCCGCTGGGACTTGATGTCCTCGACCTGGGCCAACAGCAACTCGATGTTCTTCAAGGCCGCGATGGCGGTTGCCTGGGTCACTGCCGACAGGTGGTACGGCAGTCGCACCAAGCGGATGGCATCGGTGACTTCTGGCGCAGCGGCCAGGTAGCCTACGCGCGCACCGGCCAGGCCGAAAGCCTTGGACATGGTGCGCGAGACAATCAGCCGCTGGCGGCCTTCGAGCAGGCTCAGCGCCGAGGTGGTGCTGGCCAAGGAGAACTCGGCGTACGCCTCATCCACGATCACCATGCCGTTATGCTCGCTCATGGCTTCATATACCGCGGTGATGACGTCCAGGCCAAGGGCCGTGCCGGTGGGGTTATTCGGAGAGCAGAGGAAAACGATGTTCGGCTTGTGCTCGCGAACCTGTGCGGCTGCGGAATCGGCGGACAACGTGAAATCTGCGGCGCGTTCACCGGCGATATATTTCGTGTCAGTACCACTGGCAAGCAGCGGGTACATGGAGTAGGTTGGGCCGAAGCTCATCACGGCACGGCCGGGGCCGCCAAAGGCTTGCAGGATTTGCTGCAGGATTTCATTGGAACCGTTAGCGGCCCAGATATTGTCCTTGGTGAGCGAGTGGCCGAGGTAATCGGCTAGGAGTTCGCGAAGCTCGGTGAACTCGCGGTCCGGATACCGGTTCAACATTGCCGCCGCCTTGGCCACCTCTTGTGCAATGGCATCGACGACTGTCGGTGGCAACGGATGGGTGTTCTCGTTGACGTTCAGCTGGATGGGCACGTCAATTTGTGGTGCGCCATAAGGGGATAGCCCGCGGAGATTCTCACGCAAGGGCAGCTGACTCAAAAGTTCACTGCGGTCATTCACGCATCAAGTCTACGTGCGCAGCGCGCCTGCCGGTGAATCCGCTACGGCCACAGGTAACAAACTCGAAGCAGGCTGGGGAAGCTAGCCGGCAAGGACCGGAATCGACAAGGTTTCGCCAACCTGGATTTCGCTGCCGGTCAGGGCATTGAGTTCGGCGATGTGGCCCACTGCCGAGGTCACGTCGTAACCGGTGGCGTAATCCCGGGCCAGGCTCCACAGCGTATCCCCTGGAATAACGGTGACATCAACGGTTCCGACTCCAACAGGAGTATCGGCTGCGGCATGCGCGTCAGAGGCAAACATGGAGATGAAGAAAGCTGCGGCGATGGTGAGTGCGAAAATGGGCATACCCACAAGCACGGCCCATCCGCGACGGTTGATGCGGATCTTCAGTGGTGCCTGGGTCTGATTTGAGTCAAGTGCGACGGTTGCCATGACTTTGTCTCCTCAAGAAATTCAAGTGATGCGAATTTGTATTCGAAAGCGTAGATTCGAAAACTTATTCGAACCTCGTATATCTGTTCTAACAGAGGTTTGCGGAACTTGTCCAGAAGTTTTCGAACAAATCTTTGAAAGAAGCTCGCTTATCTACTAAGATTTCGAAGTAGACGAGCAATGAAAACATCTCACCATCTAGCGCCGACAGTTTGGACTTACGAACTTTCGAATGATTGCTAGGGAAGGCAAAATCTCATGTCAGCTTCACAACGCACTCCCCGATCGAATGCACGTTCGCTGACGATTCGCCAAAAGAAGATCCTGGAGACGATCCAGCGGTCAATCGGCAAGAACGGTTATCCACCATCGATGCGTGAGATTGGTGACGCAGTAGGGCTCAAGAGCCTTTCGAGCGTCACCCACCAGCTGAGCCAGCTGGAAAAGCTCGGCTATATCCGTCGAGATCCACGCCGTCCGCGCGCAATGGAAATCCTGCTGCCTCTGCAGCTGGCCGAAGACGCCGAGAAGGCCGAAGTTTCGAAGCCGGTCGAGCCAGATGCCAGCGAAGACGCCAAGATCATTGAATTGAGCACTTCCGCTGACACCACCATGGTTCCCCTGGTTGGCCGTATCGCTGCCGGCGGTCCGATCCTTGCCGAACAGTCCGTCGAAGATGTTTTCTCGTTGCCTCGTCAGCTCGTAGGCCACGGCGAACTGTTCATGCTCAAGGTTTCCGGCGATTCAATGGTTGACGCTGCGATTTGCGATGGCGACTGGGTAGTTGTCCGCCGCCAGCAGACGGCGGACAACGGCGACATCGTAGCTGCCCTGCTCGATGAAGAAGCCACGGTAAAGACTTTCCGGCAGCGTGACGGGCATACCTGGCTGCTTCCGCAGAACTCGCGCTACGAACCAATTTTGGGTGATGCCGCAACGATCATGGGACGCGTCGTCTCGGTGATGCGCTCGCTCTAGAATACGTACGGTCATTGCGCCGGTGCTTGGCACCAGCGCAATTCTCGTTTAACCCGCTATTGGCCGGCGTTCAGCTCGAATTGAGCGGCCGCCGAGAAGATCATCCAGCGTTGGATTGCCGCCGAAAGCCGGCGTGGTTCCTGGTCAGCCAGATGGCGCGCCGTTGCCATGACCAGCCTCCTGGCCTGCTCCCGGCTCCGGGCTTCTATGCGGACATCATTACCGGCGAGGGCCAGATATCGGCAGAGTATCCCCGCGAACAGGTTGCCGTCTCCCCCGCTGTTGAACGAGAGGACCCCGGCAGCAGTTGACAGCGATTTCGTGGTGGCATCGATCAGTACTTTAGCGTGAGCCAGATCAGCAGGCTCGCCAAGCTCAAGCAATGCCCCGAGCACCAGGCCCTGGTTATAGGTGTAGACCGCTGGTTCCACGGCGTGTCCCTGCGTGGTCAACCGAAGTCCGTCCAGATACAGTCCTCGCTCCACGCTGAACAGATTCTTTTCCAGCCACTGGAGAAGCTCTCGCGCGGTCTCTTTCTCCCCGGTACGGGCAAAGAACAGTGCCGCCGGCGCGTTGGCTGGCGTGTTCTTGAAATCCCGCTTTCTGGACCAGTACAGGCCGCCGTCCAGCACCCCATCCATGCCGGCATGGAGCTGCCGTCCCAGCGTCCGAACTGCCGCCTCGGCAGGACGGCTCCTGTGTCCCGTCACCAGCTGCGTGAACTCTGACAGGCGGCCGCTGGCCAGGGCAAGCCAAGCCATGTCGTCGAAGAAGTAGTTGGGCAAGATCCCGAAGTTTCGAATTCGAATGCCGCGCAATAGGCCGTTGGCCCGGGCAAGCGCTTCGCGCGCCCGGTGTTCGTTGCCTTCGTCCCAGTACGATCGGCCCTCATCGATGATGGCATCCAGATAGTGCGCCTGCCACCAATAGTTCCACTCCGCAAGCGGGTGCGCGAAACCATTGAGATTGCTGAGCATGCTTCCGTCGCGCAACCGATGCGCTTTGCTGTAGCTCTGTCCAATCCACGTTCCGGGCAACCCCATGAGGCGATGCCCGAACCGCTGGTGGGTGTCGATCGCGGCTTGGTGCGCCAATTCCTGCATGGACTCCATGGTGCCTTCCGATTCGAGCTTCATCAGTTCTTGTCACAGACCTTAGTGCATCTGGAAGCATCATGCTGGTACCGGTTAAAGAACTTGAGCTGTCCCGAAGGACAGCTCAAGTTCATACTCTGGCCGCGGCTATTTCCCGCCCGGGTTCAATCGCTTGAGAACACCAGTGATGACCTTCTTATCGACAGTCGGCCACATCGGCGGCAGGGTAGCTTTCAAGAAGCTGCCGTACCGCGCCGTGGCCATGCGCGAATCAAGGATCGCCACAACGCCCTTATCCCCGACCGAACGAATCAAGCGCCCAGCACCCTGGGCCAGGCGAATCGCCGCATGGGTGGCGGCAACCTGCATGAAGCCATTTCCGCCATGCTTGGCCACGTCCTCGGAACGGGCCTTGGAGATAGGATCATCCGGGCGCGGGAAAGGAATCTTGTCGATGATGACCAGCCGGCAAGAATCGCCTGGCACGTCCACGCCCTGCCACAAGGTCATGGTTCCAAACAGGCAGGTGTCGCGTTCGCTGCTGAACTGTTCGACCAGCGACTTCATGCTGGCTTCACCCTGGCACAAGATTTCCACGTCCAGGCGCTCGCGCAAGATGCTTGCCGCTTCCTCGGCGGAACGCTTGGAAGTGAACAGCGCCAAGGCGCCGCCACCGGAGGCCTTGATGAGATCTTCGATCTCATCCAGCGTCTCCGCCGCCAGTTGGCGTCCTGGCTTGGGCAGGTGCTTGGCCACGTAGAGGATGCCCTGCTTGGGGTAATCGAAAGGGCTGCCAACATCTACGCCGGTCCATGATGGAGCGCCGGCGCCCATCAGGCCCAAGGAGCCTGCTACCGAGTCGAACTGCGAGCCAATGGCCAAGGTGGCGCTGGTCAATACGACCGTGCGCCCGTCGAAGAGGCCCTCGCGCAACTTGCCGGCCACCGACAACGGTGCCACGTTCAAGGTTGCAGGCTGGCTCTCATCGGCCTCGACGTAGCCCCGGCCTTCGACAAACTCCCGCGGACGGGTGGTGTACAGGACCTCGCGGCGTTCTTCGGATTCGAGCATGCGAATCGCATCATCCATCACTGCCTGCAGCTGGGAGCGGGCAGTCTGGCGGCCGCCATCGGCCGGTGCATTGGCTTCGGGCTTGGACAGCGCCAGAGCCAGCCGGGCCTGCTCCACGATGTCGTTCAGGGCAATGCCCATGTCTTCGCGCAGACCATGTTCCAGCAAGCCTGTCGGCAACCCGGTCAACGACTTTTCCAGGCGGTTTGCGGCCTTGACCATCTCATCCGCATTGATACCGCAATGGCGCTTGGCACCGCCAGCGGCGGTAAGCACCATGCGCGAGGAGAGCGCGCCCGAAACCGAGCTGGTCACGCGATCTTGCAGTTCGTGGGCCTCATCGATGATCGCGACTTCGAAGTCCGGGAGAACCGAAAGCCCCTCGAAGGCCGAAACCGCCAGCAACGCATGGTTCGTAATGACCACGTCGGACTCGGCGGCACGGGCACGCGCCATTTCCGAGAAGCATTCGTCCGCCATCGGGCACTTCTGCGAGCCGAGGCACTCCATGGCCGAAACCGAGACCTGCTTCCAAGCCTTGTCACTAACCCCGGGCACCAGTTCATCGCGGTCACCCGTGTCGGTCTCTTCGGCCCATTCACGCAGTTTCATTACTTCGCTAGCCAGCGGCGAGTAAGTTGTGCCGGCAGGTATTGCCGGCTCGTCCATGGAAAAAAGAGTGCCTTCGTCATCCGGGTATCCGCCGCCGAGCTTGTACTGGCACAGGTAGTTCGAGCGCCCCTTGAGCAGCGCGACATCCATCGGGCGCGAGAGCTTGCCCTTGAGCGAGTCGAGTAATCGCGGTACGTCACGGCCGACAATCTGCGATTGCAGCGCCAATGTCGCGGTGGAGACGATCACTGGCTTGGCGCTGGTTTGCGCGTGGGCCAGTGCCGGAATCAGGTAGCCCATGGACTTGCCCGTTCCGGTACCGGCCTGCACCAGCAAATGCTTTTCGTCTTCCAACGCGCTGACCACGTGCTTGACCATTTCCTGCTGGCCGGTGCGCATGGCGCCGCCCATGGAAGTGACCGCGGCCTCCAGGAGCCCCAGGGCCTGCTCTTGCTTATCCATGAAGGTTGAAGGTCTCCAACTCTGCAGCAAAGGAATCGCGCACCTTGACGATCAGCCGGGTGCCCTCCTCCAGGTGTTCGCTTTCCAGGATCTCGGATTCGCTCTGGTGCAGCTTGGCGATCAAATCCCCCCGGTTGTAGGGAATGAGTAGCTCAAGCTGGACTCCGGGGCGTGGAATCGAGGAACTGATCTTTTCCAGCAGCTCCTGGATGCCTTCACCGGTATGCGCAGAGACAACCACAGTGTTGGATTCCTTGTTGCGGATGCGTTCGATAACGAACGGATCAGCCACATCAGCCTTATTCACCACGATGATCTCTGGGATGTTCAACGCGTCGACTTCGCCGAGCACGGTGCGCACGGCCTGGATCTGCCCTTCGGGATCCGGATGGGACCCGTCAACGACGTGCAGGATGAGATCCGAATCGGCGATTTCCTCCAAAGTGGAACGGAAGGCTTCCACCAGCTGGGTCGGAAGGTTGGAAACGAATCCCACGGTATCGGCCAGGGTGTAGGTCAGCCCGTCTTCGGTCGCCGACTGGCGAACGGTCGGGTCCAGGGTAGCGAACAGCGCGTTCTCCACCAGCACACCGGCGTTGGTCAGTCGGTTAAGCAGCGATGACTTGCCAGCGTTGGTGTAGCCGGCAATGGCTACGGCCGGAACCTCATTGCGCTTGCGGTTGGCACGCTTGGCTTCGCGCGCAGGCTTCATGGCCTTGATCTCGCGGCGCAGCTTCGCCATGCGGTCGCGAATGCGGCGGCGGTCCATTTCAATCTTGGTTTCACCCGGTCCACGCGAACCGATACCGCCACCGGCGGCACCCACGCGGCCACCGGCCTGGCGGGACATCGATTCTCCCCAACCGCGAAGGCGCGGCAGCAGGTATTCGAGCTGGGCCAGTTCAACCTGCGCCTTGCCCTCTCGCGACTGGGCATGCTGCGCAAAGATATCCAGGATCAGGCTGGTGCGGTCGATCACCTTGACCTTGACGATATCCTCCAAGGCGCGACGCTGCGAAGGAGCCAGCTCTGCATCGACAACCACGGTATCGGCGCCAGTGGAAGCAACAATTCCGCGCAGCTCTTCAGCCTTGCCCGAGCCGAGGAAAGTCGATGGGTCCGGCTTGCTGCGACGCTGCACCAGCCCGTCCAGGACCTCCGAGCCGGCGGTCTCTGCCAAAGCGGCGAGCTCACGCAGAGAATTCTCGGCGTCGGTGACGGTGCCGTCGCTCCAGATGCCAGCCAGCACGACGCGTTCCAGGCGCAGCTGGCGGTACTCGACTTCGGTGACGTCTTCCAGTTCCGTGGACAGGCCTGCGACGCGGCGCAGCGCACGGCGGTCGTCCAAATCTTCCTGGTCCCCGTCGAAATGGGTGAGGCCGGAGGAAAAACGGTTCAGTGCAGAGGCTTGCCCGGCGAAGATGGAACTCTCTTCTTCGCCGAAGTGCTGGACCTGCGGGCTCTGCGCATCGTCGGCTGCGAGGATTCGATCGATGGCGGCCTGGATCTGGGCATCATCCATAGATGCCGAATCGTGCTCGTGTGACTCGGAGTTAGTCATGGTCTCCTTAGAAGTACTTCGCTTTCCAGAATAGTGCGGGTGGGCCCCACTTTGCGACGTGGCGCGTTCAGTTTCGGTTGGTTCATCAAACATTCGTGGTCCTTTGCAAGGAGTAAAGGTCTATGAGCAGACAGGTGAATGCATGGTTACCGGTGAGCAAAGGCGAATGCGGGGTTCCAAAAAGAAGAACTGCCAAGAAGGGGAAATGACTTTGCTGTCTGCTGATTCATGCAGGTGGGCGCGCAAGAAGTGCACGGCCAGCTCGTGGAATCGCGGGTAACCAAGAGGATTACGTATTAGACGAAAATGAAAGTCATAGGGAAAACTCTATCAGTGATATCGTGTCGTGCCTATATCGCTTTGCTCACGTTGGAGACCCTGTTCTTTGGGGTAACCGTACTGGGCGATAAACTTTGCCTATGACCTCGGATCACTACTTCACCGCCAGCCCGGCCTCGGCAGACGAACGTCGCACCATCGAAGTCGAGCTCAATGGCTCGCTGCGCAAAGTGCAGACGGCCTCCGGCATTTTCTCCCCTGCCGGGCTGGATAAGGGCACAGCGGTATTGCTGCAGTACGTGCCGGCCCCTCGCGGACGCATCCTGGATATCGGGTGCGGCTGGGGGCCCATCACCTTGGCCGCTGCCGAGCAGTCCCCGCAGTCCGAGGTCTACGGCGTCGACGTCAATGAGCGTTCCATCGATCTGGCCCGCTTGAACGCCACGGCGTTGGGCTTGTCCAACGTTGTTGTCGGCACTCCTGAATCCGTGGATCCGAACCTGGAATTCGACACCATCTGGTCCAACCCGCCCATTCGCATCGGCAAGGATGCCCTGCATGAGCTGCTGATGCTGTGGTTGCCCCGTTTGGCGCCGGGCGGCGAGGCCTGGATGGTGGTGCAGAAGAACCTTGGCAGTGACTCGTTGCAGAAGTGGCTGGTTGAGCAGCTTCCCTCGGAGTGGAAGATCACCCGCGAAGCGACCGCCAAGGCCTTCCGCGTGCTGAAGGTAGCGCGCCCGGCCTAGAGGACCGAAGGCAAACCGCAGATCCGCTAGCCGAGCCAATCTGCGGTTCTGCGAAGAACCGGATCAGTTCTACTGCGCACCGAGGATCCCGCGCGCCACCAGATCCGCGGGGCCGCTGAGGATCGTATCTTCTCCGCCGCTTGCATTGCCGCGGAATTCAACGCCGACCACGCCGCCTGGCACCGCAACAGCCCACTGGTTGATCAGCGCGGTGCTGCGCGCCCAGTAGCGTACGGCAGCTGCAGCCGCGCAGGCACCGGTACCGCAAGAGAGGGTCTCGCCTACCCCGCGTTCATGGACGCGCATCTGGACCTGGGCAACTCCGTCTTCTTCAATCAGCGGTTCGGATGGAACCACGAATTCCACGTTGGTGCCGTGGGCAGGAACGGGAGATACCTCTGGTGCCTGGAACAGGTCCAATTCTTCGAGCATTCGGGCATCGGGCAACGCCACAACGGTGTGCGGATTGCCCATGGTGATGCTCAAGGCCGGCAGGGCCTGTTCCCAGCCACGCGGCTTGACCATGGAGTCCACGGATTTTTCGGCCGCGTCCTGCTCGAAGATCAGGCCCCAAGGACCCAGGTTCACTGCGTAGCCATCGACCAGGCGGGTAATTTCCTTGACCCCTGCACGGCTGCCGATTTGGAAGCTTTGCCCCACCTGGAGGCTCACCAGCCCCTCGGCAATCAGGTAGTGCGCGAAGGCACGCACGCCATTGCCGCACATTTCGGCGATGGAACCGTCGTTGTTCCGGTAATCCATGAACCAGTAGGCCTTGGGGTTCTCCAGGAACTGCTCTTCGTATCCCGGAACCTTGGAGGTTGGCACGGCACGGATGAGCCCGTCGCCGCCAATGCCGAAGCGGCGATGGCACAGGGCCGCTACCTGTTCGGGGGTGATGTCGAGCTTTGCTTCAGGGTCTGCAACCAGTACGAAGTCGTTGCCGGTAGCGTGGCCCTTGGCAAAATGTTGTCCAGCCAGCTGTCCTAGTTCGGTGCGGTACATCAATGCTCCTAGAGTTTTCCTGCGTATGTTGGCTAGCCAATGATCTTCAGCGTTTTTTCCAGCAGTCCCGGTTCGATCGGGTTCAGCCAGTTGACCCGCTGGTCTGCATTGAACCAGGTGATCTGCCGTCGCGCGAACTTGCGCGTGGCGATGATCGTCTGGTCGATGGCTTCGGCTCGGGTGATCAGCGCATCCAAGTAGTCAATGTACTGCTGGTACCCGATGGCACGCGAAGCGGTCTTGCCTTCGCGTAATCCTTGTTCAAGAAGTCCTGCGACTTCTTCGGCTAATCCCATGGCATCCATCTTGTGCACGCGGGCCTCCAGGGCTTCGTGCAATGCATGCCGGTCATAGTTCAAACCGATCTGGATTGCCGGTGCGGCATACTCGCGTTGCGGCATGAAGGAGCTGAAGGCCCGCCCGGAAATCTCGTAGACTTCAAGGGCCCGGATCGCGCGGCGCAAATCCAGGTTGCGCCCAGCTGACACCGGGTCCACCTCGGCCAATCGGCGGCGCAGGGGTCCGTCGCCTTCGGCCTCGACCTCAGCCTCCAGCCGTTTCCTGACCCCGGGATCCGTCGGCGGGAAATCGATGACGTCAAGTGCTGCGCGTACATACAGTCCAGAGCCGCCGACCATCACCGGAATCTTGCCGCGGGCCTGGATTCGGGCGAAGTGGTCGCGGGCTTGGGCTTGGAAGGCCGCGACGGACGCTTCCTCGGTGATGGCCATGGTGTCGAGCAAATGATGCTCGATGCCGCCACGTTCATCCACCGGCAGCTTCGCGGTGCCGATATCCATGCCGCGGTAGAACTGCAGGGCATCTGAATTGACGATTTCCCCGCCCAGTTCCCGGGCCAGGGCAATAGCCAAATCTGACTTGCCGGTGCCGGTGGGGCCGACGATGGCGATGACCGGCAGGTTCGAATTGGTCATGTACTTAGCTACGCACTTTCAAGGTTGGCATGCCCAAGCTCGTGCGGCCGATGGAACCGTTCGCAGCTGGGGAAGGTACCCCGCAGCTTTCGGCTTGGGCACGGTCCCAGGCATCCCCGGCACGCGAACGGCGCAGGGAGTACTGGTCAGCGGTGGGATCGGAAATCAGGTGGAATGATGCCACTTCGGTAATAGGCAGGGTGACCAGATCGCCTGGGCGCGGGGCTTGGGCTCCGTCAGGCACAGAGAAGTGCACCAGGCGCTGGTCCTGCGAGCGTCCGGACAGGCGCCGGGTTTCCCCGGACTTGCGTCCGGACTGCTCGGTGGCCATCACTTCTACGGTACGGCCCAGCTGCTTCGCATTCTCTTCCTTGGCAATGCGGTCCTGGAGCGCGGTCAGTCGCTCGTAGCGTTCCTGGACCACGGCCTTGGGCAGCTGGTCTTTAAGTTCGGCTGCCGGTGTTCCCGGCCGCTTGGAATACTGGAAGGTGAATGCCGAGGAGAATCGCGACGCTTCAACCACGTCGAGGGTGGCTTGGAAGTCCTCTTCGGTTTCGCCCGGGAAGCCAACGATGATGTCGGTGGTGATTGCCGCATGCGGGATGCGTTCGCGAACCTTTTCCAGGATGCCCAGGAATTTCTTGGACCGGTAGGAGCGGCGCATTTCCTTGAGCACCCTGTCCGAGCCGGACTGCAGCGGCATATGCAGCTGCGGCATCACGTTCGGGGTCTCGGCCATGGCATCGATGACGTCATCGGTGAAGGCCGCTGGGTGCGGGCTGGTGAAGCGCACGCGTTCGAGTCCTTCTATTTCGCCGCAAGCGCGCAGCAACTTGCCGAAGGCCAAGCGGTCTCCGAATTCCACGCCGTAGGAATTCACGTTCTGGCCCAGCAGGGTCACTTCGATGGCCCCATCATCGACCAGGGCCTGGATTTCGGCGAGGATCTCGCCCGGGCGGCGATCGCGCTCCTTGCCGCGCAAGGATGGGACGATGCAGAAGGTGCAGGTATTGTTGCAACCCACGGAAATGGAGACCCAGCCTGCGTACACGGATTCGCGCCGAGTCGGCAAGGTGGATGGGAAGACATCCAGTGATTCCAGGATCTCCAGTTGCGCCTCCTGGTTGTGGCGCGAGCGGGCCAGCAGCGTAGGCAACGAACCGATATTGTGCGTGCCGAACACCACGTCTACCCATGGGGCTTTCTTGACGATGGTGTCCCGGTCCTTCTGGGCAAGGCACCCGCCGACGGCAATTTGCATATTGGGGCGTTCGGCCTTCAGGTTCTTCAGCAGGCCCAGATGCCCGTAGAGCTTGTTGTCTGCGTTTTCACGCACTGCGCAGGTATTGAAGACGACGACGTCGGCTGCTTCTTCGGCCAGCTCTTCGGATTTGCGGCTTAGGCCCGCATCTTCCAGGAGACCGGAGAGCCGCTCGGAATCGTGCACGTTCATTTGGCAGCCGAAGGTACGTACTTCATAGGTACGGGGTAGTTCTCCACTGCCTATGTTGCTCAAGGTATGTTGCTCAGTCACTCTTCAAGATTACCGAAGATTGGGTACTGCTGAAATACAGGTGACCTTGGGACGCGCTCCTGCGTGCTGTTCGCAGCGCGTGCCCGCTAATCGCCGGATTCACCGCTTCCCTCGGAAGGGTTAGGATTGAATTAGACTATCAACTAGCCAATTCGGCCTATGAGAGAGATTTCCGTGGAAAACCATTCACCCCGCCCACAACCGGAACCCGAGAAATCCCGCCCATTGCGCTTGTCACGCGGCATGAAGGTCTTCCATATCTGGATGGCCGGAATATCCGCACTTTTCCTTTTCGCCATCCCGATCGCCATCGGCCTCCTCCCGCCGATGGACCACGAGACCGATGACCTGCTGTTCAATATCGGTGTTGGCTCGGTGCTTGCCGGGATCGCCGCCTTGATCCTGTGGGCATACCAGGGCATTGACGATTGGCTTGGACGCCGCAGCAAAGCACCTGCCCAGGATCCGAAGCGCAATCAGTAGCGGCTACCGAAGCGCTCTTCCCATTCTTCGCGCGCGACCTTGAAGGCCAAGCCGCCGTTGTAGCCTTTACGCCCCAGCATCCCTACTAGTCGGCGTAATGCCCTATCCCGATCTGCGCCCATGGATTCCGGGCGCAGTTTCGCGCGAACCAGTTCACGGGCCCGCTGCTCCTCGGCCTCATCATCAATCTGCTCAAGCGCTTCAGCGGCCAGTTCATCGTCTACGCCCTTGGTGCGCAGCTCGCGCTTGATCGCCCCACGGGCCAAACCGCGCGAGCGCGCGCGGGCAACTACCCACGACTTCGCAAAGCGTTCATCATCAACGAGATTGATCTCGGCATACCGGTCGATGACTTCATCAGCGATATCCTCAGGGCATTGGTTGTCAAGAAGCTTGTCCTTGAGCTGTTTCGCGGTCTTGTCGCTGGCTGCGAGCTGGCGCAGCAAAATGCCACGCGCCTTTTCCCGCCACTGGTCATCGCTGAGCTCTTCAGGCTCCCCGGCTTCGCGCGCCGCTTTTCTCGCTTCGCGTGCTTCGCGGCGTTCCTGCTTCGAGGGTTTGGCCGGTGCGGGCGCGGCAACAATCTGTTCCATCGCCGCACGCAGCTCTTCAACACTGCCCGGTTTCCTGGATTCCTCCGGGAAGCTGGCAATGGTGCGGGAGGTGCTGCCCGCTGGCATGGCTGGGGTTGCGGCGCGCCGGGCGGCGCGTTCCCGCCTAGCTGATTCCTCAGCCGCTTGTGCTTCCACTTCTTCCGGGCTGGGTTTTGCCCAGTCCGGCATGTCCTCGGGATCCCCCTGGAACTCTTTGGAAACGGACGTAGCGTCCGACCCGGAATTCTTTCCGGGTCGGACGCTACGTCGCTGGAAGCCTGGGGCCACTACTTATCGCCCTCGACGACTCGCAGTTCGGTCTCGTCTTCTTCAACTTCTTCCTGTGGCAGAACGCCGAGCTTCTGCAAGATCTGGCGCTCGAGTTCGTCGGCCAGATCCGGGTTGTCGCGCAGGAAGCGGCGGGCGTTTTCCTTGCCCTGGCCCAGCTGGTCCCCGTCGTAGGTGAACCAGGCACCGGACTTCTTGACCAGGTTATGCTCGACACCCATATCGATGAGCGAACCTTCGCGGGAGATGCCGTGGCCGTACAGGATGTCGAATTCAGCCTGCTTGAAAGGAGGAGCCATCTTGTTCTTGACGACCTTGCAGCGGGTGCGGTTGCCGACCGCGTTGGTGCCCTCTTTCAGGGTCTCGATGCGGCGGATGTCGATGCGAACCGAAGCGTAGAACTTCAGCGCCTTGCCACCAGTGGTGGTTTCCGGGCTGCCGAAGAAGACGCCAATCTTTTCACGCAGCTGGTTGATGAAGATTGCGGTAGTCTTCGAGGCCGAGAGGCGGCCGGTGATCTTGCGCAGAGCCTGGGACATCAAGCGGGCCTGCAGGCCGACATGGCTGTCACCCATTTCGCCTTCGATTTCGGCGCGTGGAACCAGTGCTGCCACGGAGTCGATGACGATGATATCCAGAGCGCCGGAGCCCACGAGCATATCCATGATTTCCAGGGCCTGCTCACCGGTATCCGGCTGGGAGACCAGCAGTGCGTCGGTGTCGACGCCCAGCTTCTTGGCGTATTCCGGATCAAGCGCGTGCTCAGCATCGATGAAAGCCGCAACGCCGCCGGCCTTCTGCGCGCTGGCGACTGCATGCAGGGCAACCGTGGTTTTACCCGAGGACTCAGGGCCGTAGATTTCAACCACGCGGCCGCGTGGCAGGCCGCCAATGCCAAGGGCGACATCCAAGGCAACCGAACCGGTAGGAATTACTTCAATGGGTGCACGGGTTTCATCGCCCAGGCGCATGACCGAGCCCTTGCCGTAGGCCTTGTCGATTTGGCCCAGGACAGCCTCTAGCGCCTTTTCCCGATCATTTTTTGCTGCCATGGTTCACCTTTGCTCTTGCAAGCCTGCTACGTACTTGCTCATGAATTTTGTCCTGCAATAGACAGTATGCTTGCCCACCGACACTTTGGACTCCGATAGCCCTCAAGTGTGGACAGTCTCAGTGCTTAAGTTCTTGGTGCAGTTTCCTGCGTTGCTTCTAGGATAACCCTATCCGAACAGGTGTTCGAAATTCAACACGGCGTGTTCGAAGATCCAGTGCCGGGACTTTCGAACGGAATCGCTACGATTCCTTCGGCTCGATATCCACGCCAAGCCAGCGTTCGGCCGGAATGTCTTGCGCCTTGCACAGGGCTTTCCAAATCTGCTTGGGCTTGATGCCCTTGTCCAGCGCCTGCGCGGCGGTAAGGCTGCCAAGTTCGGTAAGGGCCATGGAATCGGCCAGCACGTGGGAGTACCGCGCGCCGAACTCGTTTTCCATGTTGCGCCAGAAATCGCTGATTTTCACCTAATTATTCTCCCACGCATAGGCAAGGAGCCCACGCATTTCGCGCAGGCTCCTTGCACGGCTGCCGGCAGTCTCGATTACTGAGTAGCGGTAGCCCTAAAAAATTTGGTTCTAGACCGAGGCCAATGGCTTGTTGCCGCTCTTGGCCGCAAACTCGTTGGCCATATCCGTAGGGACGGTATCCGGGATAGCAATGCCCTCTGCCAGGGCAACGCGCTCGGATACTTCACGGAGCATCAGGGACAATGGGATTTCCAGCGCCACGCAGATCGAGGAGAGCAGCTCCGAAGAGGCTTCCTTCTGGCCACGCTCAACCTCGGACAGGTAGCCAAGGGAAACACGTGCGCTATGCGAAACCTCGCGAAGGGTACGCCCCTGGCGCTGACGGACGTCGCGCAGAACATCGCCGATTTCATGACGGAGTACTACCATTTTGTGCTCCTCCTTCTCGGGCTGGACCATATGGGCTTCTCCCATATCGCGCCAACGGACGACACCATTGACAGTTACGGGTTGCTTGACCATGAATTTAGCCTCTGCTCCTAGGTCCATCTCGAAGATCTAATCAAATACGGGGGCCATCCTTGCGGCCCTGCAATTCGTACAACGACAGGTCATACGATTTTGTTCCCGTACATTCACCCTAATCACTTAAATGCGACCTACGCCACATATGCCGTGATTTTTGCGTAACATCTCGGGAAGAAGAGTATTTCGCGTCTTACTGTGAAGAAGCTTTATCCAAGATGGCAGCGAACTGGTGAAGTGCCGCCAGGGTGCTCTGCTCGCGGATCTGTGCCCGGTCTCCCACGAAGTGGTGGACTTCGGATCCCGAGTCAGCGCCCATGGCCCACCCAATATACACGGTTCCCACCGCCTTGCCATCGTGCGGGTCCGGTCCAGCGACCCCGGTTGCAGAAATCGCCGCGTCTGCACCGCAGGCACGCTGCGCCCCTACGGCCATCTGCCGGGCAACCTCGGGATCCACCGATCCGTTGGAGGCAAGCAGCATCTCGTCGACGCCCAGCAGCGATGACTTCACCGCCGAGGAATAGCTGACAACTCCCCCGCGCAGCACCGCCGAGGCGCCGGGCACCTCGGCCAGGCGCGCGGCAATCATGCCAGCGGTCAGCGATTCGGCCGTAGCCAGCTGCACATCGCCTTCAATGGCCTTGGCGATCACCTCGGGTGCCTGGGGCTTCATGGTGCCGGCCCTACTTCTGCTTCTTGGCCGCGGCTGCCAGCTGGCCGGCCTTGACCAGGTATTCCAGTCCGGTGACCACGGTGACGGCCAGGGTCAGCAGCATCAGGTACCACGCCACGGTGCCCAGCCAGTCAATGGTGTGGGTGTAGGGCAGCAGGTACAGGCCGATCACGATGGCCTGCAACACGGTCTTGATCTTGCCGCCCATATTCGCGGCAATCACGCCGTAGCGGATGACCACCACGCGCAGCAAGGTGATGCCCCATTCGCGCGCCAGGATCACGATGGTGACCCACCAAGGCAGCTCGGCCAGGATCGAGAAGCAAACCAGCGCCGAACCGGTGAGCAGCTTGTCGGCGATCGGGTCCGCGATCTTGCCGAAGTTGGTGACCAGCCCGCGGCTGCGCGCCAGGTCCCCGTCGAGCTTGTCGGTGTACATGGCCACCACGAAAAGTCCCAGCGCGACCCAGCGCCACAGGCCTTGCTCGTGGTTATCGGCCATCAGGGCCCAGACGAAGAAAGGCACCATGATGATGCGGATGGTAGTGAGCACGTTGGCGATATTCAGCGTCGGTACCGGTGGCTGGGCACTGCGGCCAGCTTGCTCGCTCATGGGTTTCAGTTTCTTCCTGTCAGGTCCCAGGCGTCTTCGCCAGGTTCGTCGGAGCCATCGAAGTAGTCGACGGCTTGCGGGCGATCTTCCAGATCCTTGGCAACCAGGTCCTCGGCATAGTCGGTGACCGGCTCGGCGTGGTTCACGTTGGCTTCGGCCACCAGCGCGGCCTCGGTGGCCGACGGGGTGCTGGTCGCCGGGTCATCGCCGCGCATCGCGGCCAGGACCATGGGCAGGTCATCGGGCTGGATCAGCACATCGCGGGCCTTGGAGCCCTCGGAAGGGCCGACAACGCCCCGCGATTCCATCAGGTCCATCAGGCGTCCGGCCTTGGCGAAGCCCACGCGCAGCTTTCGCTGCAGCATCGAGGTGGAGCCGAACTGGCTGGTGACCACGAGCTCGGTAGCCTGCAGCAGCAGATCCAGATCGTCTCCGATGTCCTCATCGATCTGCTTCTTCTTCTCGGCAGCCGGGATCACGTCTTCCCGGTACTCGGGCTTCAGCTGGCTCTTGACGTGCTCGACCACGCGGTGGATTTCGGATTCGGTCACCCAGGCGCCCTGCACGCGCATCGGCTTGGAGGTGCCCATCGGCAGGAACAGGGCGTCGCCCTGGCCCAGCAGCTTCTCGGCCCCGGGCTGGTCCAGGACCACGCGGGAGTCGGTGACCGATGAGGTCGCGAAGGCCATGCGCGAGGGCACGTTGGCCTTGATCAAGCCGGTGACCACATCCACCGAGGGGCGCTGGGTGGCCAGCACCAGGTGGATGCCGGCGGCACGCGCCAGCTGGGTGATGCGCACGATCGACTCTTCGACATCGCGCGGGGCGACCATCATCAAGTCGGCGAGCTCATCGACGATCACCAGCAGGTACGGGTAGGGCTTGAGCACGCGCTTGGAACCCTCCGGAGGGTGCACCTTGCCGGCCTTGACCGCCTTGTTGAAGTCGTCGATGTGCTTGAAACCGAAGTTGGCCAGATCGTCGTAGCGGGTGTCCATTTCGCGGACCACCCAGCCCAGTGCCTCGGCGGCCTTCTTCGGGTTGGTGATGATCGGGGTGATCAGGTGCGGCACGCCTTCGTAGGCGGTCAGCTCCACGCGCTTGGGGTCGACCATGACCATGCGCACCTCGTCCGGGGTGGAGCGCATCAGGATCGAGGTGATCATCGAGTTCACGAACGAGGACTTGCCCGCGCCGGTGGCGCCTGCCACCAGCAGGTGCGGCATCTTGGCCAGGTTGGCCACGACGAAGCCGCCTTCCACGTCCTTGCCCACGCCCATCACCATCGGGTGCTCGGTCTTGCGGGCATTGGAGCTGCGCAGCACATCGCCCAGCGCCACGACTTCCTTGTCGGTGTTCGGGATCTCGATGCCGATGGCGGACTTGCCCGGAATCGGCGAGAGGATGCGCACATCCGAGGAAGCCACCGCATAGGAGATGTTCTTGGACAGCGCGGTGACCTTCTCCACCTTGGTGCCCGGGGCCAGCTCGATCTCGTAGCGGGTCACCGTGGGCCCGCGGGAGAACCCGGTGACCTTCGCGTCGACCTTGAATTGCTGCAGGGTGTTGGTCAGCGCGTCGACCACCACCTGGTTGGCCTCGGATGCTTCCTTGGCCGGCGGGCCGGCAGGAAGGTAGTGCTCCTCGGGCAGGGTGTAGGTGACATCCCCGGAGAGCTGCAGCTGCTCGCTGCGTGCCGGGATCGGCGCCTGCGGGGATGCGGAGAGCCCGGCGGCGCGCGAGGAGACCTGGTCCATCGCGGAGGTGGTGGCCTCGGGCTCGGCCTTCAGCCCGATATTGGCCATGATCTCGGCCATCTCGGATTCGGCCTTGGTCGGGCGCTTGACCCCTGGCGGAGGACCGGAGGGCTTCGGGATGGCAACCGTGGCGGTGTCTTCCTGGGCCGGGGCGGCGGCGGACTCGAAGTCCGGGCGGGCGATGGCCTGGGTGGCGGCCTCGTCGGCGTCGAAGATCTTGCCGGAGTTGCGGTTGACGGCAGGCATCGCGCCGGTGGACTGTTCGGCAGGATCATCCTGGCCGATGACCGCCTTGTCGTAGGCGACATCGCCGGGGCGTTCAGCGTGCTCGCCGCCGTCCACGTCGTAGACCTCGGTGACCTTGCGGGCGGCCGCGGCCCGGCGTTCGAAGAAGCCGGGCTTCTTCTTCCTGGCAGCGGGGGCCGGAGCCTCGTCCTGCGGGTAGAGGTAGGACTGGTCATGGTCCTCGCCGGCTGGATCAAGTTCCACTGCGGCCGTGGGGCGGGCGGCACGGGGTGCATCCGGGTCCTGGCCGAGCAGGCGGTTGTAGCCCGAACGCACGCGCGAAGGGATCTGCGTAAATGGCGTGGCGGTGACGATCAGGATGGACATGACCACCAGGAAGATGAACACGGCCATGGCGCCCGGGACCGAGATCAGCAGGCCCAGCGGGGTGCCCAGGATGGAACCGGCCATGCCGCCGGCATTCCAGAGCGCCTGGAAATCGTCGGAGACCGCTGGCGAGCCGTTGGCCAGCGAGGCGATGGACGAGCCGGAGAGCGTCATGATCAGCAGGCCGATGCCGATGCGGTTGTTCGCGGTGACCGCCTCCGGGTAGCGGAAGAGCCGGAAGGCGCCGATGAACAAGATCACCGGCAGCAGCACGGCCATGAAGCCCAGGGTGCCGCCGGCGACCGCGTGCACGCCGGTGCCGAACCACCCCGCATCGCGCAGGCCCCACCATTCGATGATCGCGACGATCATCGAGATCAGCGCGAGGAACAGTCCGGTGCCGTCGCGGCGCAGCTCGTAGTCAGGCTTGACGGTTCCGCCGATGCGGCGGAATGCGCCGCCGAAGATCCGGGCAATGCCCATCCACACGCTGCGTATTGCGCGCAGCGGCAGGGCGAGTTCCGCATCCGGGTTCTCGGGCGTTTTCTTGGAGGACGAGGAGCCAGGCGCCTTGGGTTTGCGCGCCGCGGTCTTCTTCGTCCCCTGAGACTGGGTACGTGGGGCCATACTCCAAGGGTATCGCCCCCGGCTGGATGCACCCAGAATTTACACGTCTGCACGGGGTGCGCCAGCAGCTAGATAATCGTCACGTGGCGCCCGGGAACTATTGCGAGTACTCGATCACCAAGGTGTAGCGGCCATTGCCTTCCAGGCAGGCGTGGCTGCCGACTTCGTACCCGGACGCCTTGAAGGCATCCACCGTGGCGGTTTCCATCATGGCGCAGGTAGCGGCGCTGGAGACCTCTTGGGTGTAGGTCGTGCCGCTGGCGTGGGCCCCCGGAATTCCGGCCAGCCCCACCGCCCCGGCCAGCAGGCCGGCCACGGCGCATGCGGCGAGATGGCTCTTGATCTTCATTTGCACTCCTGGTCTGCTTTCGTCCCCGGCGCTTGGGCCAAGCGCCCGCTTCCAAAAGTGCCACAGCACGCCCTGCACTGCCAGCAGCTTCCAGCCAAGATCCAGCCAGCGCCTGGCCGCGGAGCCCGGATGGCCTCAGCCGCGGGCCGCGCAGCGGTTGAGCCCAGCCAGGATAGCGAAGCCCGAGGCAAAGCACACTGCCAGGAACCCCAGGGCCGTGCCTAGGAACGGGGCCGGATCGATTTCGCCCAGGCCCAGCGCGGCTATGGCCAACGCCGGAAGCAGTGCCGCGAGGACCGCGCCGATTCCGGCAGCGGCCGATTGCCTGGCAGCCGTGGCCGGCTGGTTCCCCATGGCCTGGATCTCAATGGCCGCATACGCACCGCTGCAGCAGACAAGCCCCATCAGCACTCCTGCGAGCGCGCCGTAGGCCAAGGGCAGGCCGAGATCACCCAGACCGCTGCCATAGCCGTCCCCGCGGATCGGCCAGAACATCCAGAGCACCGCCAGCGCACCGAGCGCCATGCCCACCCCTGCAGCGATCGCGAACATGCTTCGGGTCATCGAGGCCACGGTCCTTGAAGTTTTCCCATTCATGGCTACAGCCTAGGACGAACAGGCGCTATTTGCTACTGCCTTTCGGGTTCTGCTGCCAGCTATCATCCGTTCGCCGCCGGTCCGAAAAACCGCCGCTAGGAGAAGTCCAGCCCGAGCAATGCGTTCTCGGTGACCTCCGGCAAGGCAGGGTGGATCCAGTACTGCTGCGTGGCGACCTCGCGCACATCCAGTCCGAAGGCCATGACCGTAATCATCTGCTGGATCAGCGTTGAAGCTTGCGGTCCCATGTAGTGCGCGCCCAGCAGCTTGCCGGTTTCCCTATCAGCGATGAGCTTTGCGATACCGGTGCTGTCTTCCATCGCCCAGCCGTAGGCCACATCCCCGTACTTCTGCACCTTGGCGGTAATGGCATGCCCGGCCTCGCGGGCTTCTTCCTCGGTCATTCCGACGTAGGCGATCTGCGGGTGGGTGAAGACCGCCGCCGGCACGTGCTCATGCGGCATCTTCTTCATGTTCTGCGGGTTCAGCAGGTTGTGGCGCACCGCGCGCATTTCCGCGTTGGCCACATGCTTGAGCAAGAATGGCGAGGAAATGTCGCCCAGCGCCCAGATGCCCTCGGCAGACGTCGAACGGCCGTATTCGTCCACGCTGACCCGTCCGTCCTCGGAGTCGATGCCCGCACGGTCCAGATCCAGCTGGTCGCCGTTGGGGATGCGCCCCGTGGCCACAAGCAGCACCTCTGCACTGGCGGTGGAACCGTCATCCAGGGTCAGCTTCACCCCGTCGGGCTCTTGCACGGCGCTGACCATGCTCCTGCCCTGGCGCACGTCATAGCGTTCTGCGGCCATCTGGTTGAATGGCCCGCGCAGATCGGCATCCAGCTGGCGCATGAGCTCGGAACGGGCCAGGATGGTGACCTTGGTGCCCAGTGCTTCGAAAACGTGGGCGAACTCCATGGCAATGTAGCCGCCACCGATGATCACGATGGACTTGGGCCGGCGGGCCAAGCGCATGATGTCCTCGTTGGTGTGGAAGGCTACGCCGGAATCGATGATTTCCTGCGGAATAAACGGGCGCGACCCGGCGGCCAGGACAATCTGGTCCGCGCTGATGGTCCTGGCTTCTGTTCCCTGCCCGGTACGCAGCGTGCGCTCGCCGACAAAACGCGCGTGCTGGTCGTAGACGTCGATATTCGGTGTCTGCCCGCCACGGCGGTAGTCTTCGCCGCCCTGGGCAATGGGATCGATGCGCTTATCGAAGACCCTGCTCACGATGCCTGGCCAGTCCACGGAATTGACCTGGGCATCGATTCCCAGCCGTGCCGCTTGCCTGGTTTCCAGGGCGACGTCTGCGGCGTAGACATACATCTTGGTGGGGATGCAGCCGACGTTCAGGCAGGTACCGCCGAAAGCGCCCTTCTCGATGATGGCAATGGATTTTCCATCGAATTCTGGACCCGGAATAGAGTTGCCAGAACCTGTGCCGAGGATGATCAGATCGTAGTGCTTGTCTGCCTCGATTGCGGCGGAAGACGTCATGGCAGGGGTACCTTTCACGGTCAATGCTGGGGCCCGGCAGGCAGGCGCTTGGCCAATGCTTGCCTACCGGGCAGGCTATCATCCGGGCACTGGAGTGCCACTATGTTGCACCTTGGGCTCATCGGCCAGGCTGAAGACCAGTTGCACGATGCCGTTCACCACCACCTGCTCCGCGTGGATCCCGTAGACCTGCAGCAGCAGCCCAGGGTCCAGCACCTCCTGGGGCGTGCCCGCAGCGATGACCCCGCCGTTGGCCAGCATGACCAGCTTGCTGCAGTAGCGGGCGGCCAGATTCAAATCGTGCAGCACCACCACCGTGGTGGTTCCCAGTTCCCCGACCATGCGCAGCAGCTCATGCTGGTAGCGGATATCCAGGTGGTTGGTGGGTTCGTCCAGAAGCAGGTGCTCGGCCTGCTGGGCCAGTGTCCGGGCAACCAGCACGCGCTGCTTCTCGCCGCCGGACAGGGTCGAGTAGCGGCGGTCGGCCAAATGCCGGGCGCCGACCCGGGACAGTGCCGAAGCAACCGCCTGGTGGTCCTCGCGGGCAAAGCCGGCCAGCGCCTTGCGGTGCGCAACCCTGCCCAGGAGCACCATTTCGGTGACACTGACCGGCAGTTCGCTCGGCGTTTCCTGGGCCACGACGGCAATCCTGCGGGCCAGTTCGTTGCCGCGCAGTCCGCTGACCGGGCGCTCGTCCACGAGCACCAGCCCTGCCGTGGGCCGCAGCGCCGCATAGAGCGTGCGCAGCAGGGTGGACTTGCCGCTGCCGTTGGGGCCGATCAGCCCCACCACTTCCCCGGGGCCTGCCTGCAGCCCCGCCGATTCAATGACCAGCTTTCCGCCATAGCCCACCGAAATATCTGTAGCAGTAATCATGGTTCTTGCCTTCTTCCAGGTCCTTGGTTCCTATTGGGCCGCATTGAGCTTGCGAACCAGCGCGAACAGCAGCGGGGCGCCGAGCAATGCGGTGACGATTCCCAGCGGCAATTCCTGCGGTGCCATGGCCGTCCGGGCCAGCACATCGGCCCAGACCAGGAAGATCGCGCCGAGCAGGGCGGCTACCGGAATCAGGGTGCGGTGCGTGGCACCGACGCACAGCCGGGCTACGTGCGGAATCACCAGCCCGACGAATCCGATGCCGCCGGAGGACGCGACCAGCGCGCCCACGCACACCGCGGTCACCACCATGACGGCCGCACGCAGCTTCGCCGGAGATATTCCCAGCGCTTGCGCGGTGCCATCGCCGATGGCCAGCGCGTCCAGCGGCCGCGACCAATAGGCCAGCAGCGTGGCGGTCCCGATCACCACGATCCAGGTGATCATTGCCGATTGCCCGGTCGCCTGCGCCAGTGAACCCAGCGTCCAGAAAAGCACCGAACGGCCCGCATTGGGATCATCCGAAGCGAAGATCAGCAGCGAGGTGAGCGCGTGCAGCACATAGCCCACGGACACCCCGGCCAGCACCAGCCGGGTGGACGTCATCTCCGAACCGACCCGCGCCAGCAGGTAGACGAAGATCCCGGCGGCCAGCGCCCCGGCAAAGGCGCTCGTCGCCAGCGAGGCCGTGCCGATGCCGGCCGTGGCGCCGAAGAGGATCGCGGCCGCCGAGAGCGTGGAGGCCCCGGAGGTCACGCCCAGCAGGTAGGGCTCGGCCAGGATGTTGCGGGTCAGCGCCTGCAGCGCCACCCCGGCCAGGGCCAGCCCGGCCCCGACGGCGGCACCCAGCAGCACCCGCGGCACGCGCAGCAGCAGGACGATGGACTGGTCCGAGGCGCTGAATGCACCAGGTGCGGGCATCCCGGAAAGGTGCGCCTTGAGGATCTGCAGCACGGTGCCCGGCTCGATGGACACCGGGCCGAGCCCTACGGCCACCGGCAAGGTGGCCACGAGTACGGCCAGCAGCCCGGCGATCCACAGCCAGCTGTGCCGGGCCCGCCGGTCATGGTCCAGGTCATCGCCGGCGCAGGCCAGCGGTTCCCGGGGTTCTCGCACGATAGGTTCCAACGGGGTCATGGCTGCCTTTCGGGGGTTTCGCCAATGGAATCGGTGCGCAGGCCCAGTGCGGCACCCAGCGCAATCAGGGTCAATGCGCCAAGCACGGCAGCGGCGGCCAGGTATCCGGCGGCGGCCAACGCCGCTCCGGAGGCTGCTGTGCCCAGGAACAGGCCCAGGGACATGCCGGCCGCGTTCAGGCTCAGCGCGGTGCCGCGCACCTGCGTGCAACGGCTCACCAGCAGGCTCATCACGGCGGCCGAGACCACCGCGTGGCTGGCCGAAAGCACCGCCGTGCCGGCCACCGCCAGCGGCAGCACCGGTGAGAGGTAGACGCCGAACAGCGCCACCAGCGAAATGCCCAGGCTGAAAACCATCACCGCACGGGTGCGCCGCTGCGAATCCCCGGCGTTGAGCATCCGCCCGGCCAGCAGGTGCCCCAGGAAGAAGGCCCCGCCGCTGACCGACCAGATGAACGCGAACCAGCTGGCGGTCAGCGCGAACTTCTCCGCGTACAGCGGGGCCAGGAAGGCCAGGTGCCCCATGAAGGCGCCGGCGCGGCCGAAGGAGACCAGCAGCAGCGCCCGGGCTCCGGGCACGCCGGCCAGGGTGCGGAAGGCAGCCAGGTAGCCCAGCCGGGCTGGAGCCGGAGCCGGGTCTGCCGCGCAGTGCCCGGCGCCGCGGCGGCCGTAGCGCAGCACCGCCGGGATCAGGGCGATGCTGATGGCGGCGATGGCGACCAGGTTTCCCTGCCAGCCCCAGAACATCGCCGGCAGCACCAGCAGCGGCGCGCCGATCGTGGAGGCCAGGGTCTGGGCCGTCATCACCAAGGTGGCTGCCCGGCCCGCGGCCGGGGTGGTGCCGAAGCGGTCCGCGGCCGCGGTTGACAGCGCCGGGTAGAGCAGCGCGTTGGACACCCCGGTGGCCAGGCAGAAAACTGCCAGTGCCGCCAGGCCCGAGAAGGTCCCCGCGATGGCGGCGGCGCCCATCAGCCCCAGCGCCGCGGCGGCCACGGTGCCCGGGGCGATGCGCCCGATCAGCGGGGCCAGCGCAACCCCGGCGAGCACCGCGCCGACGCCGGCCAGCCCGCGCAGGGTGCCGGTTTCGGCATAGCCGGCCCCGGCCCAGTCGGCGATGGGCACCAGGAAGGTGCTCAGCACCGTGAAGGGCAAAAGGCCCAGCGCCGAGGCCAGCAGCGCCGGCCAGATCTCGGCGATGATGCGCCGTTCGCTGGGCAGCTGCTGCGCTGTTTCGACTTCTGGCTGGCTCATGCCGCACTCCCGATTCCGGCGCTGATCATGGCCAGGTCCTCGGCGAAATCCTGCACCGCGAAGGCCGGCGAGCAGCCCTGGCCCTCCCGGGCCGAGGCCGCTTGCACCAGGGCGTCTTCGTAGGCGGCGAGCAGCGCGTCGATCATCGGGCAGGCCACGGCCAGTTCCCGGGCCAGGCCGGCGATGATCCTGGTGCGGTAGTAGTCTTCCTTGGGCATCCGCGGCACATCCCACTGGCCCTGGTCATCGCGGAAGACCGGGCGGAAGGCGATGGCCGAGAAGTCGAAGTAGCGGCCCTGCGCGTCGGGCTGCGAGAAGGGGTCGATGAGCAGCGAGGCGTAGCGCACGTAGAGCAGGTACTCCTGCTCGATGGCCGGCAGCTGCTCGAAGCTGGCCGCTTTCCCCGGGTCGATGCTCTGGGGGTGCACCGGATACCCGTCATCGAGCATGAAGGCCAGCAGGTTGACCGGCTGGCCGCCCAGTGCGGCGGTGATGGCCGACAGTTCCCGCCAGGCCTCGGCCATGGAGTGGATCAGCGCCGGGGTGACCGGGCCTTCGGGATAGAGCTTGTAGACGTACTGGACGGGCGGGGCGGGAGCGAAGACCGCGCGCAGCGCCAGCTCGTTGAAGAACAGGGCCGGATGCACGTACAGCGACATGTTCCGCGCCTCGGCTTCAACCGGCGATCCCGCCAGCTGCACTTCGGTGCCGGCCGCGGCATGCACCGCACGCAGCCGCTGCAGCGCGGGCGTGGCCCCGCCGGTGGAGCCGGCGTAGATGCGGGCCTTGACGCCGGCGGTCAGCACCAGCGCTCCGCCGGTCCCCTCCACCTGCCGGGTGTCCCCCAGATAGCTGGAGAAGCTGATGATTTCCGGGTCGGCGCCGCTGCGGCGGGCGAATTCGCGCACCAGTGCCGCCGAGCCCAGCGTGGGCGAGAGCAGCACGATCCGCGCCAGCGATGCGAGCACCCCCGGCGGCAGTTCGCGCAGCACCGGCAGGTAGGCGTCGGCGGTGGCCGCCAGTACCAGGGTGTCCCAGCCGCCGCGCACCTGCTGGTAGCCGCGGTAGCGGTGCTCGATGCGCACCTGCCCGGCCAGTGCGGCATGGGAGGGGTTTTGCACCTGGACGCGGGCGGTGCCGGCGTTGGCCTCCAGCGCGTCGAAGAAGGCGGCGCAGCGCTGCGAGGCGCGCCCGGCAATGCCCAGTTCCCCGGGCAGCGCCCCGAGCAGCACGGCGCTTTGCACCGCAACCGGTCCGGTTCCGGCAATGAGGATATTTCCCAGTTCATCCATGGGCTAATTGCTTTCCGTTCTCGTGCGCGCCTTGGTGTACAGCGCGATGTCGAAGACCTGCCCGGGCTGGCGGATCGTTCCGTCCAGCTGCCACCGCCGGGGGTCCACTGGTTGCATCGGGTAGTTGAACAGCGACTTCAGCCCGTCGCCGAAGCGCATTGCGACCACCACGTCCTGCCGGGTGCGCGCGTGCAGCTGGTGCAGCAGCTCGTATTTCACGGCCACCGTGGAGCTGAAGACGATGTGCGTGGCCTGCGGCAGGAAGTCCAGCTGGTGGATTTGATCGCCCTGCAGGCCGATGTCCAGGCCCTGCCCCAGCTGCGCCACGACCCGGCGGCCCAGCTCCAGCGCTTCGGGATCGATGTCGATCCCCACGGCGCTGGCCCCGGTGCGCGAGGCCAGGTTCAGCAGGGTCATCGGGAAGGAACCCGAACCGACCAGCAGCACCTTGGAGCTGGAGTCGGGGGCGACGGCGCCGAATTCCCCGGCGATGCACGATTCGATGTTGGCGAAGTAGCCCTCGGCTCCGCTGCGGCCTTCGAGCAGGCGCAGCGCCCGGTACTTCTCGATGACTGCGACGCAGCGCGCCGATTCGGTGCGCAGCGCCGCCACCAGCGCCGTGCCCTGGTCGGTGGCGGCCATCTGGGCATAGCCCGGTTCATTGGCCGGGTCGGTGACCAGCTGCGCATAGCCGGCCAGCAGCTCTTCGAGCGCCGCCGCGTGCCGCGTCGATCCGTCATAGTCTCGGGCGGCTTCGGCGAACCGTCCGAGGTAGCCGTGCAGCACGCCGGCCAGGCCGGCGGCGGCGGCCTGGGTGGCCAGTGGTGTTTCAGTCATGGATATATGCAGTCCCTTCGGCCACGATGCTTACTTCGGTGCTGATCTGCAGCGCGGTGGCCTTGGCGCGGCTGCCATCGGCGTGCACCTGCACGGTGCCTCCGGGCTGTTTCACGCTGGCATTGACCGGAGCGCCGGCTTTCGTTGCCAGGTAGGCGCCCAGCGCGGCGCTTCCCGAGCCGCAGCTGCCCTCCCAGATGAGGCTGCCCAGTGCCGGGACGCTGACCAGCGGGGCCAGTTGCCCGCGGTCCGGATCGTAGAGCATGATGCCCACGACGGACACCGCTTCGCTGGCGCCCAGATCCAGGGCCAGCTGCTGCGCATGCCCGCGCAGCTGGGGATCCGAGACGTCGCATTCGGCGACCAGATGCACCGCATCGGCGTAGCGCACCAGCCCGGCGCCGGCGACGCCCGGGAACGGGTACGGGTCGATGCGCAGCGGCCAGGGCATCTTCAGCTGGCAGCGGTAGGCGGCACCGGCCGGCTCGACCCGGCAGCCCAGCAGCTGCGCGGCGCCGGAGGCTTCGATCAGCAGCTCAAGCGGGCCGCTGCGGGCGCGGCGCGCGGCCTGCAGCGCGGCCAGCGACATCGCGGCATTGGCGCAGAATTCGCCACCGGCCATGTGCAGCCGGGCCTGGGCCCGGGGCGAGCTGGGAGGCAGGATGAACCCGACTTGCTCGGCGTGCACATGCTCGGCGCGCAGCAGCCGGTCAGCGATACTGCGGTAGTGCGCCGCCGGGTGCCGGCTGGTCACCAGCACGGTGGTATTCGATGCCGGACTGAGCTTGACGAATTCCACGGGGGTGGCGCCCCGGACCAGGCCGCGGTTGGGGCCGCGTCCGTGCCCCGGGCGGGCCACGCGGCGCGATGAGGCCGCTTGCCGGCGCAGCGCCGCTGGCTGGCTCATCAACGGGCCAGCCGGTCGGCGATCAGCTCGACCCCGTCCACTGCCAGCGGACCGGGCGAGGAATAGTAGTAGTTCAGCGGCACGATGGCGCTGTCCTGCTCGATGGCGGGCAATCCGGCCAATTCGGGGCGGTCGCGCAGCGCCTCGATGACCTGCTGGTCGGTTTCCAAGTTCGAGGAGCCTGTCGGCAGGTACATGGCGAAGACCTTGTCGGCGCCGCTGTTCACGAGTTCTTCGGTGGAGGGCTCGAAGTAGCGCTTGGGCACGTCGTTGAAGACGTTCTGAAGGCCAAGCAGTTCCATCTGCTCGGCAACCAGCGATTCATGGCCGTAGGATCCCAAGGTGCCTGCGGTGGGCACGTACAGCGGCATCCCGCGCTGCTGGCTTTCCTGCTTGACGCTGCGCGCGGCTTGCTCGACGCGTGCTCGCATCTGCTGCACGGAGTCCTCGGCCGCCTGCTCGGTGCCGAAGAGCTGGCCGTAGGACTGGACGTCCTTGTAGATCTGGTCGAAGCCGCTCAGCCCGCCGGTGGATCGATCCTCGAATCCGGCGCAATATCCACTGACGGTCAGCATCTTCACTCCGGCGCTTTCCAGGCGTTCAGCCAACGAGTCGAGATCGATTCCAGCAGCGATATCGGTGCCGATCACCACGTCTGCTCCCGAGTCCAGGATCATTTCGTAGGAGACATCATGCGAGTCCTCGGTAATCCGCTCCGCGTTGCGCACTGCCCCCATGGTCTCTTCGTCGAAAGGCACCTGCCAGCTGCCTGCGTAGTGCGTGAGCTTGTCTCCCGCTCCAGCGGCGGCCAGCAGGGCCGGGGCTTCCGACCCGACTGCAAGAACGCTGTCCGGCGCCTTGTCGAAGACGACCTGCCTTCCGCAACTGTCCAGGGAAACGCTCTTGGCGCCGGTGCCCTGCGGTGCACCGCTGGCAGATCCGGCTGGCGCGCCGCATCCGGTGGCCAGGGCCAGGATGGCAACCGGCACGGCCAACTTCCAGGGATTGAGTTTTTTCATCTATCAGTGCTCCATTCATGGCGGGCAGGCCTCGGCCGCCGAGATCCGGCGAGCTCCTCTGCCAACAGAGCTAAACACTAATGAGAATCATTATCAATTGTCAAAACGAGCAAGCCACGGAATACCCCTCAGCCAAGCCGCTGCCGTTTCCGGACAAGGAAAAGCAGCCGCACTGCCCGTCATTGCGTGGGCGGTGCGGCTGCGGTGAAGCTATGTTCTTATGCTGGCTTGCCGGGCTACAGCCCCTCGGAAGTCAGCCATGCCGAAGCGATGTCGGCGGCAGACTTCTTGTCCACGGTGCTCTGCACGTTGAGGTCCACCAGAACCTGCGCTGTCAGTTTTTCGCTGACCGGATTCAGGACTTCTGCCAATTTCCCGGATTGATCAGCGGCCACCAATGGCACCACATTCGATGCCAGGAATAGCGACTTCGGGTCCTCAAGGACTACCAAGTCCTCCGTCTGGATCCGCGGATCCGCGGTAAAGACGTTGGCGACATTCACCGTGCCGGCGGCCAGGTCTTCAACGGTCGTGTCGCCAGTTGCCGAGAATTCGGCCTTGACGCCATATGCGCTCTCCAAGCCCTGGGGTCCATAGGGGCGTTGGGCCAATTCAGGCGGGCCGCCCACGGTCAAGGGTTCGGAAATGCCGGCCAAATCCTCGATGCTCGCGACCTTATTGGCTTCAGCGAATTCCTTGGTCACCGTGTAGGAGTCCTGATCCGAAGCTGGCGCGGCTTCGAGCACGGCCAATGATTCCGGCAAGGATTCCTTCAGCTCGCTGTACACCTCATCGGCGGAGCGTGCTTCGGTGTCTTCCTTGTAGAACTGCAGCAGGTTGCCGGTGTATTCAGGGAAGACATCAATGCTCCCGTCTTCCAACTGCGGCATGTAGGCATCGCGCTGCCCGATGCTGAATTTCCGTTCCACTTCCATGCCGGCTCCTTCAAGCGCCTGGGCATAGATCTCAGCAACGATTTCATTGGAATAGTAGGCCTGCGAACCGACAACGATCGATTCTCCCCCCTCCTGGGCAGCATCGCTTTCGGTGGCCAACGGATCCGCACCGGAGCATCCAGCAAGTGCGAGGCTTCCGGCCAGCACGAGAGCACTCGTGGACAAAATCTGCTTGATTTTCATGACATTTCCCTTTCGCGGGTGATTGAGTCATCGGTATCTTGGAAAGTCTTCTTCTTTGAGGGCACGCCCAGCCCGCGGGGTACTGCCGCTTTCTGGGCGATGGCAAATGCCAAATCCAGCACCAAGGCCAGCGCGGCAACCATCAAGGCGCCGCCCAGGACCATGTCGAAGCGCCGCAGGTTCAGACCGGTGATGATGGGCAATCCCAGGCCGCCGAGATTCACGTAGGCGGCAACAGTAACGGTGGCGACCACTTGTAGCACTGCGGAGCGGATCCCGCCTACGAGCAGCGCAAGTCCCAGTGGGATCTCGACTTTGACGAGGATCTGCCATTCGGTCATCCCCATGGCCCGGGCAGCATCGATGGTCTTGCGGTCAATTGCTTCGAAGCCGGTATAGGCTCCGGCCAGCAGTGATGGAATCGCCAGCACGACGAAGGTCAGCATGGCCGCTTCTGGCTTGTGCAGTACCCCCAGAAGCAGCACCAGCAGAATCAGCAGTCCGAAGGATGGCACCGCACGCGCAACGCCGGCCAGCCCGACGGCCAATTCCCTTCCTCGCCCCGTATGCCCAATGGCCCACCCCGCAGGGATGGCAATCGCGCTAGCAATCAGCACAGCAACCACCGTGAACAGCAAGTGCTGCCCCAGCAAGCTAGCCAGTCCCCCATCGCCCTGCCACTGCTCGGGAGCGAAGATCCACGCCAGCGCATCGGAAATCAGATTCATGAGGACACCTTCTGCGTGGATGGCTGCGCTGCAGTTCGTTTTTGCCTGGTGCTCGTTGCAGCCCAAGGCATCAGCCAACGGCCGGCCAGGAGCAACAACAGGTCAACGAGCAACGCGATCGCTGCCACCGCGATGATCCCCGCCAGGACTTCTTCAATGATGCGACGCTGCAGACCGTTGGTGAACAGGTAGCCCAAGTTGGTTACCCCGACCAGGATGCCGACCGTTGCCAGCGAGATGGTGCTGACCGCTGTCACTCGCAATCCAGCCAGAACTACGGGACCGGCCAAGGGAAGGTCGACAGCGAAGAAGCGGCGTGCCGATCCGTAGCCCATGGCAGTTGCGGCCGACCTGGTCGCCGGGTCCACCGAGTTCAGCCCATCGACCACGCTGCGCACCATGATCGCTATCGCGTAGATCGCCAAGGCGAGAATGAGATTGGCTTCGCTGATCGCGCTCATCCCGGTGAGTACGGGCAGGATCATCAGCAGAGCCAGCGAAGGGATCGTGTAGAGCAATCCGGTGATGCTCACGACCGGTCCGCGCACCAGTTTGTAGCGCCAGGCCACCCAACCCAGCGGAATCGACAGAACGAATCCGAGAATGATTGCTATCAGGGACTGGCGCAGGTGCTCCAGCGATAGCGAACCAATGAGTCCGAGATTTTCCAGGACCCAGTTCACTGGACAGACCCATCCTCGACGAGCTTGCCTTGAGTCCGGCCTTGCGCATCAACCAGGACGGTTCCGTGCTCCGTCTGCTTCAAGCTCAGCGCCCGTGCCCCACGCTGCGCGCCAATGAAGGAGGCGACAAAATCATTGGCCGGATTTTCAATGATCTCGCTGGGGCTGCCGACCTGGAGCTTCTGTGCGCCCGCCGCCAGAATTACCACCTGGTCCCCCAGGAGGAAGGCTTCATCAATATCGTGGGTGACAAAAACAATGGTCTTATCGAGTTCTCTTTGGAGACGAAGCAATTCTTCTTGCAGCTCGGCGCGAACGATAGGGTCCACTGCGCCGAAGGGCTCGTCCATGAGCAGGATGTTCGGATCGGCGGCCAGCCCGCGTGCCACGCCAACGCGTTGCTGCTGGCCTCCAGAGAGCTGATGCGGATACCTGTCGGCCATGGAGCCGGCAAGCCCAACCGTGCCCATCAGTTCCAAGGCACGCGCTCGTGATGCCTTGCTCGTTTCACCCATGAGCCGCGGCACGGTCGCAATGTTCTGTGCGACAGTGAAATGAGGCAGCAGGCCGGAGTTCTGCATCACGTAGCCGATGCTGCGGCGCAGGCCCACCGCCGGCTTGCTGGCGATGTCCTCGCCGTCGATACGGAGCGTACCGCTGCTCGGATCAACCATGCGGTTGATCATCCGCAGCAATGTTGTCTTGCCGCAGCCTGAGGAACCTACGAAGACTGTGGTGCGGTGTGCCGGAATTTGCAGGCTGAAATCCTTGACGGCAACGGTGCCATCCGGATAGTGCTTGGAAACGTTATCGAACTCAATCATGCACATTCCTCCACAGCGGCTTCGATCCAACCCATTGGGTGATGCCCGGGCATATTTCGTCTCCTTGAGCTGGCGTTGAGCCCAATTCTGCCTTAAAAGTGCTGTGACAGCACCAGATGTCCGGGAAATAGCCAGTTTCAGGCTGCGTGGTGGTTCCCGGTTTCCTTCGGGAACATCGGTAGAGTCAGTGAAAATCATCTTTACTGCATTTGGAGAAGACCTTGCGCATACGCTCAATTGGCATCGCGACAGCAACCTTAATCGTTGGCGCCCTGGCACTCTCATCACCGGCACTCGCTGGCCAGCAAGACGTCGCCCCATCCGGTGATTGGGACAGCTCAGTGTCCATGGAAGCCCGCACCGGCGAGGTGCTGGAGCAGATCGATATGGACCAGTGGGATTCGGTCGTCGTAGTCGACGCGCAAACAGGGCAAATCCTGCCGCACAGTCCCGCCCCGGCAATCGAGCTCGATGACTCGCCAAGTCCTGCATACCTGGGCTTCTTTGGCTGACGCTTGAGCTGTGACGCACGGCTTGCGGGCGCTTGCCCATAAAAAATATTGCCTCGAACCTTAATTGGTTCGAGGCAATATTTTTGGAAGCCTAGGCTTCGAGCACTACAGGAACGATCATTGGGCGGCGACGCAGCTTGCGCGATACCCACGAGCCGATCACGCGGCGCGTGATCTGCTGCAGCTGGTGCGTGGAGTGGTTCGGGTTGTTGCCCACCGCTTCCATAATCGCAGCTGCGATCTTCGGCTTGATCTCGTTGAAGACCGAGTCCTCTTCGGCTACACCACGTGCGTGGATGTCCGGGCCGGAGATGATCGTGCCGTTCTGGCGGTTGATCACGGTGATGACCGAGATGAAGCCTTCTTCACCCAGGGTGACGCGGTCCTTCAGGTCATCATCGGTGATGGTGCCGACCTTGGAACCGTCAACGTAGACGTAGCCGCATTCGACCTGGCCAACGAGCTTTGCTACGCCGTCCTTCATGTCGATGACCGAGCCGTCGTCTGCCAGCAGCACGTTGTCCTCCGGGACACCGGCCTGCGCGGCCAGGCGGCCGTTGGCAATCAGGTGGCGGGTTTCGCCGTGCACCGGAAGCACGTTCTTCGGGCGCAGGATGTTGTAGCAGTAGAGCAATTCGCCAGCCGATGCGTGACCGGAAACGTGGACCTTGGCCATGCCCTTGTGGATGACCTCGGCACCCAAGCGCATCAGGCCGTTGATCACGCGGAAGACCGAGTTCTCATTGCCCGGGATCAGGCTGGAGGCCAGGATGACGGTGTCGCCCGGGTTGATCTGGACCTTGTGCTCGCCGTTGGCCATGCGGGACAGTGCAGCCATCGGCTCGCCCTGCGAACCGGTGGACATCAGCACGACCTTGTGGTCTGGCAGCGAATCGATCTGCTTCAGGTCGACCAGGACACCCTGTGGCACTTCGAGGTAGCCCAAGCGTTCGGCGATGCCCATATTGCGCACCATCGAGCGGCCGATGAAGGCCACCTTGCGGCCGTGCACCGCTGCGGCGTCCAGAACCTGCTGCACGCGGTGGACGTGCGAGGAGAACGAAGCGACGATGATGCGGCGGCGGGCGCGCGCGAACTTGGCCTCGAGTACCGGGCCGATTTCGCGTTCGGCAACGGTGAAGCCCGGAACTTCGGCGTTGGTGGAGTCCGGCAGGAACAAGTCCACGCCTTCCTCGCCCAGGCGCGCGAAGTGGCGCAGGTCGGTGATGCGGCCGTCAAGTGGCAGCTGGTCCATCTTGAAGTCGCCGGTGTGCAGCACGGTACCGGCTTCGGTGCGCAGGAATACTGCCAAGGCATCCGGGATCGAGTGGTTCACAGCTACGAACTCGCATTCGAAGTTGCCAACCTGCGCGATCTCGCCCTCCACCACGATATTGGTGTTGGCCTTGATGCGGTGTTCTGCCAGCTTTGCTTCGACGAAGGCCAGGGTCAGCTTCGACCCGTACAAAGGGATGTCTTCGCGCAGGCGCAACAGGTACGGAACAGCACCGATGTGGTCCTCGTGGCCGTGGGTCAGCACGAGGCCCACCACGTCGTCCAAGCGGTCCTTGATGTAGGAGAAGTCTGGCAGGATCAGATCCACGCCAGGCTGGTGCTCCTCGGGGAAGAGCACGCCGCAGTCGATGATCAACAGTTTCCCGTTGAGTTCGAAAACGGTCATGTTTCGGCCGACCTCGCCCAAGCCGCCGAGGGGAACAATTCGCATTGTTCCCTTCTTCAGCTTCGCCGGAGTCTGCATACGCGCAGCGTCAGCCTTGCCTACTGAACTCTCAGTCATATGTGGTTAGTCCCTTTCGTTACAGATCCCATCCACCTTCACGTAGGTCCGCGCGGATGGCATCGAGCTCTGCGTCCGACGGTGCCAACAGCGGCAGTCGGACGACGGTGTTCGGCAGGACACCCTGCCAGTGAAGTCCATATTTTGCGGCTACGGCGCCCTGAATGTGGCCCATGATGCCGCGCTGGATCGCGTCCAGCTCAAAGTGTGTGGTGCGTGCAGTCGCCAGATCTCCTGCATGCATTGCATTAACAAGCGTACGGTACTTAGCGGCCGCAACGTGAGCGGTGACCGAAACCACGCCGACAGCACCTGCCGCCATCAGCGGCAAAGTCAGCCCATCGTCGCCGGAGTACACGTGCAGATCGGTTGTGGCCAGCACGGTGGTGGTGGACTGGTAATCCGCCTTGGCGTCCTTCAGGGCAATGACCTGAGGAATCCTGGACAGTTCAATGATGGTCTCGGGCGCCAGCGCGATGCCGGTGCGTCCCGGGATGTCGTAGAGCATGATGGGCAGCTCAACGGCCTCGGCGATGGCCTTGACGTGGGCGATGACGCCGGCCTGGCTTGGCTTGTTATAGTAGGGGGTGGTCAACAGCACACCGTCTACGCCCGCTTCCTTGGCAGCCAGCGAGAGCTTGATGGAATGGCGGGTGTCGTTGGTAGTGGAACCGGCCAGCACTGCGGCACGGTCCCCCACCGCCTTGGCGACGGTACGGAACATCTCGATGTTCTCTTCATCGGTCAGGGTCGAGGTCTCGCCGGTGGTGCCGGTGACGACCAGTCCGTCGCAGCCATCATCAACCAGCTTCGTTGCCAGTTTGGCAGCCATCGCGTAATCGACTTCACCCGCTTCATCGAAGGGTGTGACCATAGCGGTCAGCACGGTACCGAACGGGTATGCCTGATTATCAATTGCACTTGTAGCCATGGCATTAAATCTACACTCGCGCATGTTGCAATGGCATCCCCCGCGCAATTCGTGGTGCGATGATTCCATGAACGATTTGGGTAGTTCCCAGCGGTTGCTGGGCGTGGACGCGGCACGGCTTGCCGCCATCCTCGGGATGTTCGCCGCGCACATTTTCGCGCTCTATGAAACCAGCGGCGCACCCGCCTACTCCCCAACATTTACCGGGACTTTCGCCTCCGGCCGAGCATCTGTCCTGTTCATGGTGCTGGCGGGTTTATCCCTGGTTCTGCTCTCGAAATCCTTGGCTCGAAAGGGCTTTTCCCACCCTAAGGTTTACTCAGTCCTTGTGCTGAGAGCATTAATTATTGCCGTGCTCGGAATGGCAATTGGGTCAGTAAATGAAGCCATCGCAGTCATTCTTGTCCACTATGGGCTACTGTTTCTATTGCTTCCACTGGCGCTGAAGCTGTCGAGAATAACCATTTGGGTAGTCTCGGCCCTTTGGCTGCTGCTTATGCCGGTTCTTTGGCGACCGCTTGCCAGCAACTGGATTGCGGACTCGCTGGGCCATAATCCGAGCTTCGGCGACATTCTCACCCTGCAACTGCTCCTCAAGGATCTAACGGTCACCGGATACTACCCATTGATGGTCTGGTTCGGTTTCGGCCTTCTTGGAATAGCCATTGCAAGATGCAACCTGCACAGCACGAGGACCGCGAGTCTGCTTGCATTGGGCGGTTCGATTATCGCGGCGGCAACCCAATGGGTGGGCCATTCGGTGAGCATGCAAAATGCCGGGCTCATAGCCCGTGAACTGGGCCTGGAGGTATCCCTCGTTCCCACAATGATCACCACCGGGCGTTTGCCGGGCGCCAACCTGGATCCATTCCTGGACAATCCAGCCTATCTCTGGCTGCCGACCGGTCACAGCAATTCTTCGCTCTCAACGCTGCACAACGCCGCCTGCGCTGTCGCTATCATCGGCCTGCTCCAGCTGATCATTGGTCGTCTGGGTGCGCTCGGCCGGATTCTGGCTGGCGCCGGCCGGGCCCCGCTGACCCTGTATGCAGGGCACGTTATCTTGCTGCCGGCGCTGAAAGAGCACTTGGACCCAATGGCCATTTGGTGGGTTCTCTGTGCAACGACGGCCGTCTTCGGAATTTGGCTTGGCTTCAGCAAGGCCTCTGGCCCTTTGGAATATGGCGTCCGGGTGCTTAGCGGAGCTGACAGCACCCCCGAGACGAAGAGCAAATTCTAGAGCGATGGCCCGGACTCTCGTGAGTCCGGGCCATCAACAGGATGCTGCTTTATGCAATTACTGGCTGACCTTCTGGTCTGCTCGCCAGAATTCGATCGCAGTACGCATGGATTTGCGGGCGCGCGGCTTGTCACCGCAGGCTTCATACGCCAGTGCCAGACGGTACCAGGATTTCCATGATTCCGGGTTCTCTTCCACATCCTGCTGATGGATAGGGAAATCAGCGTCGGCGGCCGAACGGAGGAAACGTCCCGACGGCATGCGGGGAAGATCCTCTGGCAGCTCACCTGAGGCGGCCAAGGACTTGCCCATTTTCTCAGTGCGCAGCCCGAAGAGCACCTCGCGAATGAGGATCCAGACGCACAGTGCAGGAATAACCAGGATTGCAATGCCCATGACCTGCGCGACCAGTTCCCCGGTTTTCAGCAGACGGATCGCCTGGGTGAAGGTCATTCCAATGTACAGCGCGAACAGCAGCAGAATGCCGCCTACCCAAAGTTTCGTTTTCACTGGCCCAGCTCCAGGAAGCCATCAAGGCCATAGGTCAGGCCCGGGCGGGAGCCAACAGTACGCAGGCCCAGGAGGACGCCTGGCATGAACGAGGCACGGTCGAAGGAATCATGGCGCAAGGTGAACTGCTCCCCCGGGCCGCCAAAGAGCACTTCCTGGTGGGCTACGAGGCCGCGCAGGCGTACCGAATGAACGTTGATTCCATCGACGACTGCGCCACGGGCGCCATCGAGCTGGGTCTCGGTAGCGTCCGGGCTCGCGGGGACTCCAGCGGCTTCACGCGACTTCGCGATCAGTTCAGCGGTACGCACCGCGGTGCCGCTAGGCGCGTCCACCTTATTCGGGTGGTGCAGCTCAATGATCTCTACGGATTCGAAGTACTTGGCGGCCGTAGCCGCGAAAGCGCTGGCGAGCACCGAGCCCAGGGCGAAGTTGGGCGCAATCAGCACACCTGCCTGCGGATGCTTGCCCAGCAGCCCTTCCAAATTCGCGCGGCGATCATCATCCCAGCCAGTGGTGCCAACCACTGCATGAAGCCCGTTCTCGACGGCAAAATGCACATTGGCCTCGGTGGATGCCGGCACAGAAAGGTCAACGATGTGCGTTGCTCCGGCTTCAAGGATCTGCGACAAATCGTCGCCTCTTCCCAAGCTTGCTACCAATTCCATGTCTGCAGCCTCAGTTACGGCCTTGACCGCTTCCGAGCCCATTCGTCCGGCCGCGCCGAGCACGGCCACCTTGATCTGTGCACTCATGGGCTTAAGCCTATCGCCCTGCAGGCACCTGCCTTGCCAACGATTACGTGATCCCACGCGAGTTTTGCAGCGAATACCCTGAGGCGATTTCCCAGATATTTGCTTCTGCTTGTTCCCTACGGCCAGCCCAACTTGTTTTGCCTAGCAAATAGGGGAAAAATATGTGTCAGGAGTCTCCAAGTAGTAAGCAGGGCCATGGGTCAGAAAATTAAGCGCTTTGGTTTCGGCATCGGCGCAACGCTTGTCGCGACCTTTGCAATCACTTCCTGCGGTTCAGGCGATGAACCGATCACCCTGTCCGATGACGAGCGAGCAACTATTACTGATGTCGTCCAAGAACAGGGAACGGTCATCGATTCGCCGACTTGCCAGGTTGAGGTTTTCCGTATCGAGGACTCCACGACCTACGGCTGGGCTACTTGCGCACCCGATAGCCAGGACTCGGCGGACACCGCTGCCCAGGCGGATGCCTTCCCATTCCGCATTGACGGGCAGGAACTGCGCCGTCCAGATGACGGTTCCAAATACGAGGAAGGCGTGCAGGAGCTCTTCCCGGAAGACCTTCGTTCCGCTATTACCCAGCATTCGACCGGGGCGGGCGGTTAATTCCTTTTTGCCTGTCTCGCCATTTCAGGTGAGCGTGCCGATTTTCCCTACCGATAGTGTGTGCGCACTTTTCGCACGATGAAAGGCTGGCGTGCGCCACGATTACTTTGGGCAATTGCCCGAATCCCTCAGGACCAGGCTTTCGGTTCGTGTCGCGGGCCATGGCCCCGACGTGGTGCTGATTCACGGGCTCGGAGCATCCAGCCGCTATTTCACTCCGCTGGCCAACATCTTGGCTAAGAAGTATCGAGTGATCGTTCCCGAGCTTCCAGGCCACGGCAAGAATCTGGATGATGGCCGCCCGGTGACCGTACCGCGTTTCGCGCACGAAGTAGCATTGGCGTTGCGCGAGCTGAAGGTCGAGAATGCTATCGTCCTCGGGCATTCCATGGGCGCGCAGGTTTCCATTGAGCTAGCTCGCGCGTGGCCGGATCTGGTCAAGCACCTGGTCATTGCGGCTCCTGCGGTCAACGACCGTGAAGCGACGCTCTTCAGGCAGGCACGTCGGCTCTTTGAAGATTTCCCGCACGAGTTGAACTCGGTGAAGGCGATTTTGCTGGTGGATTACCTGCGCTGCGGCATCCCGTGGTGGGCCAAAAGCTGCGCCCAGATGCTGGACTACTCCACCGTTGATTTGCTCCGTACGGTCCAGTGCCCGATTGATGTCGTGTGCGGCACCCGGGATCCGCTGTCTCCACCCGAGTTCGGTCTTCGCCTGGTCGCAAGAACACCGCAAGCCAAGCTCACCGTCATGCGTCATGGTGCGCATGGCTTCAATTTCTCTCATGCGCCCGAGCTTGCAGCGCTAGTAGATGCCGCGGCATGACCCAGAGAAAACGGCGATGCCCCTAGAATCGAAATCCTCGGATTCGATTCCAGGGGCACGGCATCCAGCTCTAGAGGCCTAAGTCGGCTTCACTTTCAAACGGTCCCACCACGGTGATCACTCGATCCTTGGAGGCCAGTTCCTGGGCCAGATCCTGAACTTCCTGGGCCGTGACGGCATTGACGCGAGACAGTGCTTCGTCGATGTCCTGGAATTCTCCGGTAATCATTTCTGCCCGGCCCAAACGGGACATGCGGCTTCCTGGATCCTCCAGTGCCAGCACCGTTCCACCAGATAGCTGGCCCTTGGCCTGCGCCAATTCAGTTTCGGTGATGCCGTCCTTGGCCAACCGATCAAGCTCGGCCCCCAGCAGCCCGATAACCTGAGCAGCCTTAGCCGGGGCGCAGCCCGCGTACATGCCAAAGTAGCCGGCATCGGTGTAGGCGGCGGAGAAGGAGTAGGTCGAGTACACCAGTCCACGCTTCTCGCGAATTTCCTGGAACAACCTTGAGCTCATGCCGCCGCCGAGAACAGCGTTCAGCACTGCGAGAACCTGACGGCGGTCATCATGTCCGGTGATGCCGGAGCATCCCATGATGATGTTGGCTTGCTCGCCCGGACGGTTGATTACTTCCAGCCCGGCCTTCGAAGTGATCTGCGCTGGTTCACCCATGCGGCGTGGTTCTGGCACAGCCATCGGGTCCAGTTCCCAGCCTGCTTCGGTCAGCGCCTTGAGAAGCAGCTCGCACAGCTTGTCGTGCTCCAGGGATCCGGCGGCAGTAACAATCAACTCGCTTGGGCGGTAGTGCGCACGATAGTGCTCCATGACTGCCTCGCGGGAGATCTCCATGATCTCTTCAGGAGTTCCTCCAATGGGACGTCCCAATGGGTGATCGCCCAAGACATTGGCAACGAACCGCTCGTGGGCGACATCCATCGCGTCATCTGCATCCATGGCCAGCTCTTCGATGATCACCCCGCGTTCCTGTTCCAATTCCTGCGGGTCGATAACTGCAGAGGTAACCATGTCGGCGATGACCTCAAGGGCCATTGGCAGCTCCGTGTCCAGGACGCGGGCGTAATAGCAGGTCGATTCCTTGGCGGTGGCTGCGTTTGATTCGCCGCCCACGGCATCGAAGGACTGGGCGATTTCCAAGGCAGTGCGCTTGGCAGTGCCCTTGAACAGCAGGTGCTCCAGGAAGTGCGTGGAGCCGAAGTGCCCTGATTCCTCGTCGCGGGAACCGACCGGTACCCAGAAGCCCACTGTGGTGGACCGCTGTCCGGGCATCGCTTCTGTCAGGACTCGTACGCCACCGGGCAGGATGCTGCGCCGGACTTCAGAGCCGCCTTCGCCTCGGTGGACCAACGTCGGGTCCGCCGGGTCAATCGGAGAAAACTGCGTGGTCTCCACCGAATGCAACGGCAATGGAATCATGGCCACGAATATACGTCCTTAAGTCGTCGAGAATAGCCATTTCAAGCTAAGTACACTGTCTTTCATTCTCCCATAGAACCGCGGTTTGAAAGCAATAGCTCAGTGGTGACGGAGCCATCACATTCTGGGAAATTACGCGATCGGACCGCGACTGCGGCAATACTCACTAGCTCGGTTGGTGGGCTAAGTTGCGTCGAGATATCCGCGTTTCTCGGCGTCAGCGCACACTGGGGTCTGCCGTCCTGGGTCACTTGAAGCGCAGGCTAGATAAACAGTGTTCGCTGCATTTTCTGTGCTCAATTCCGGATATCCCATTGATCCGGGATTATAGGAGACGGCAGTGCTCCACTCATCGAGGTTCTTGCAAGCATTGAGCGCCATTTTCTCTGCTTCGCTAATCTTAATTTGCGGCGTTTCATGATCAGACCAGGCTTCGTTCTGCTTTTGAATTGCCGACTGGCATTCCTCGCCGATATTAGATGTCCTAGCCGCATCGAAATTCTCGCATCCGCTGATAGCTAATGCCACGGCGCGCAGTGCTGCAGCTAAGAAGTGAACTCTGCGCATAGTCTCCATGCTACCGACGGGATCCTGCAAGTTGGCGAATCGGCGGCCATCATTTCCTTTCGGCGAAGGGACAACAAAGCAAGAAAATCCCGCACGTTCCAAACGGAACACACGGGATTTCCAGATCTCAAGCTATTGCTCAGGCAAGCTTGGAACGATCGAACGCATCAAGGCTGATGCCCTGCTCCAGGACGACCTTGGCCCACTCGCGAGCAGAGTGCAGGGAATGGTCGCGGTAGTTGCCACAGCTTACGGCTTCGGTTCCTGGAACATCTTCCCAGGTAACCTTCTCCGCGATATCTTCCAGCGAGCTCTTGATCGCAGCGGCGACGACCTCCGGTGTCGGCTCGCCCCACAAGATCATATGGAAGCCGGTGCGGCAGCCAAATGGGGAGAAATCGATCAGGCCATCGATGCGGGTACGCAGCAGACCAGCCATGGTGTGCTCGATGGTGTGCAAACCTGCCGTTGGAATCTCACCGTGGTTCGGCTGCACTAAACGGATGTCGTAGTTGGAGATGGCGTCTCCCTTGGGACCGTGCTCCACCCCGATTTTGCGCACATACGGCGCCTTGACCTTGGTGTGGTCCAGTGCAAAGCTTTCAACTTCAGCAAGTTCAATATCACTCATATGCAAAGTCTATCTGCTCACCGTCTGGCGAATCGAGAGCTTATCGAAGGAGGTAACCGATAGACTTCTTAGGACGTTCGGGGCAGCAATTCCCGAACTGATTTCTTTAGAGGGGAAGTTCATGTCGGACCAGAAGTCCTTGCTCGTCTTTGCGCATGCAGACGAAGCCCTAGCCTTTGCAGATGTCGAGCACCTGATTTCTGGTGTTGGCAAGGTCAACGCGTCGGTAGCCTTGGCTGGCGCGCTTGCTGAAGGCAACATCAAAAACGTCGTCGTGCTTGGCACCGCTGGAGTTGTTGGCCATGCCGGTGAAGACCGCCCGAGCTTGGACACTATTTACCAGATCACCAAACTGATCCAGCATGATTTCCCGCTGCCATCGGCAGATGTGGACCCTACCGGCGCCATCCTGCTTCCTGATTTCCAGGTCACCATGGCTACCGGCGACGTGTTCGTCTCGAATGATGAGCAGCGTATCCACATCAAGTCCTTGGGCGCTTCGTTGGTCGATATGGAAGGCTACGCCTACGCAAGCATCTGCCAACGCTTCAACGTGCCGCTGCAGATCTTCAAGATCCCTTCCGATTACGCGGATGATTCGGCGTCGATCGACGAATGGGATGATATCGCCAAGCAGAAGAGCGTCCAGCTGCGCGAGTTCTACGACAAGCACCTGGGGTAGCAGACTGCCGCCGGGACCTTCCACCGAAGGTTAGCTCTAGAATTGAAACACCAGCAGCGAACGGAGATTGTTCCATGACAGCACAGGCAAAACCACACGTCGGTGCAGCAGAGCTCTCCATGCCCCGCCACCACCAGCTGATCGTTTCGCTTTTCGGCATGCATGCCCGCCAGCACGGCGGCGCCTTGCAGGTGGCGGCAATCATATCCCTGATGCAGGACGTGGGAGTCGAGCCTGCAGGCACTCGTTCCTCGATTTCCCGATTGAAGAAGCGCGGCATCATCGACAGCGTGCAAGTCCGCGGTCGCAACGGATACTCGTTGTCCGAATCGGTGCTGACCACCTTTGGCGAAGGCGACGAGCGGATTTTCCATCCACGCCGCGCAACGGCCGAAGACCGCTGGCTGCTGGCAACCTTCACGGTCCCCGAAACCCAGCGCAACATCCGGCACAAGATCCGTTCCTCCCTGGTGCGCATGGGTTTCGGTTCGGTGGTCCCCGGGCTCTGGATTGCACCGGAACATGCCAAGGATCCTGCCTTGGCCTACTTCGCCCGGCACGGCCTGGACAAGTACTTCGAGTTCTTCCTGGCCGAGCACATCGGCGGCGCGCAGCTGCGCGAGAACCTGGATTCCTGGTGGGATTTAGGGACCCTGGAAGCTATGTACTCCGAATTCCTGAAGGAGAACCAGGGACGGTTGGAATTCTGGAAGGAACGCGCCGGCACGCAGCACAGCCCTGAGATCGATGCCCAGGGCTTCGCGGACCATCTGGTCCTGCTTACCCAGTGGCGCCGATTCCCCTATTCCGATCCCGGGTTGCCGGCCGAGCTGCTCCCGGAGGATTGGAACGCGTTGAAGGCTGAAGCGCTGTTCAAGGACCTGCATACGCTGCTGTCGCCACTGGCTTCGCGCCATGTACAGCGGGTGATCGGCGAGCAACGCTGATCTTTGCGCCTCGACCGATAGGAACAGGGCTGCGAAACCAATTGGTTTCGCAGCCCTGTTCCGCATCCAGGGACTAGTTGCAGTCCTGGATGACAGCCACGCCCTGGATTTCAATCAAGGCTTCCTGCTGCCAAAGCCGGCTTACCCCGATCCCTGCCATCGCAGGATATTCCGAACCGGCCATCTCGCGCCAAAGGCGCCCGATTTCCCTGCCATGGGCCATGTAATCATCCACATCGGTCAAGTAAATGGTCACGCTGGTCAGGTCCTCGGGGCGGCCCCCGGCTTCAACCAAGGTGGTCAGCACGTTGGAGAATGCCTGCTTGAACTGTTCCACGATGCCGCCGGGCACGATCTTCATATCCTTGTCCAGAGCGGTTTGCCCGCCGAGGTAGACCGTATCCCCCGCCTTGACTCCGTGGGCATAGCCAGAGGGCTTCGCCATGGATGCGGGGTTGATTGTCTCGTTGCGGTGCAACTTGGTTTCAGTCATTTCCTACTCCTTGTACCGGGTGCATGAAATTTGCCCCAATTGGCTCTAGCGCCATCTTTGTGATGCGTGCTACATTGAGCTTACGTGACGGCGGTAAAAAAGTCGACACATAGCTTTTCACCCAACTGACAAAGGGAATCCACACATGAAACTCGCAACGATCCACGCCGGCGGGAAGAGCCTGGCGGCAATCCAGACCGATCAGGGATATCTGCCCCTGCCAGCTGGCGATCTCAGCGAGTTCCTCAAGCACCAGGACTGGAAAGCAATCGCCTCCGAAGCCCTGGAATCCAGTACCGCAGGCGATCTTATCCCCGCGGAGCAGGCCCGGCAGCTTAATCCGCTGCCAGCGCCCGCCAAGGTGATCTGCTGCGGGCTGAACTACAGCGACCACATCCTGGAAATGGGAAGGGAACTGCCCGAATATCCCACATTGTTCGCAAAGTTCGCCGACACCCTGGCAGATCCCGACGCCGAGATTTCCAGCGCTTCCTCCGCCAATGTCGACTGGGAAGCTGAATTGGCAGTAGTGCTTGGTTCAGATGCATGCTCAGCGTCCTTGGAAGAAGCCCAGGCCGCCATTGCCGGATACACGGTAGCCAACGACGTCTCGATGCGCGACTGGCAGCGCCGGACCCTGCAGTGGTTCCAAGGCAAGGCCTTCGACGGCACCACTCCCCTGGGTCCCGTGCTGGCCACGGCAGATGAGATCGACCCGGTGGCCGGCGCGGAGGTCATCTGCCGCATCAACGGCGAGGAAGTGCAACGCGGCAACACCTCGACGCTGGTGTTCTCCGCGGCGCGGCTGGTCAGCTACATTTCCGAATTCACCACGCTGCGTGCCGGGGACATCGTGCTGACCGGGACCCCCGGCGGAGTCGGAATGGGCATGGTTCCGCCTCGCTTCCTCGCTGACGGGGACCGGCTCGAAACCGAAATCCCTGGCATCGGCATCCTCTCCAACAGGTTCCGGCTCCGAGTGAACAGCCCGGCCCTGTCCCAATGACCATCAGCAACATCCCTCTACCGAAATTGAAGGAGCACACCATGACCGAAGCACCCATAACCTACCGCACCGAAGGCGACAATTCGATCTATGCCTCGGAAAATGGCCAGGTTGTCCCCGTAGTCACCCGGGCAGGATCCGAGGACACCAACACCGCCCAGTCCGGGGACTGCATCCGCGTCTCGGGCGTCAGCATCCAGCACACGCCCGCCACAAAGATCTGGTTCGGCCAGGTCTCCAATGTCCCGGGCTACCGTTCCCTCCCCCACCACCATGGTGAAGCGGAAACCGGCGGCTACGTGCTGCGCGGCCACGGCCGGATCTACTTCGGCGAGAACTACGAGCAGTACGCCGACATGAAGGCCGGCGACTGGGTCTTCGTCCCACCGTTCATGCCCCATGTCGAGGCCAACATGTCGGTCACCGAGGAACTGGTGTGGCTCACCGCCCGGACCCCGGAGAACATCGTGGTCAACCTGCCCGATGTCGCCGACGAAACCTTGGAAGGATACCGCCGAGCATGAGCACCACAGCATTGTCCGCCCAGGTCTTCCTGGACGCCATCAACCTGGCCGAATGCGCTGCGGAGGTCTTCGACCAGGCGTTCACCGCCATCCCTCAGTACGTGCCCTGGCCCAAGGCCTACGGCGGCGACATGGTCGCCCAGGGCGCCCTGTCACTGATGAAGTCGGTAGGCACCGACCGCAAACTGCACTCCATGCACTCCTACTTCCTGCGGCCAGTGGATATGCACCAGCCGGTCCGCTACGAGGTGGAGCACCTGCGCGATGGCCGCGGCTACTCCACCCGCCAGGTGCGCGCCTTCCAGAACGGCAAGCCGGTCTACTGCGCGCTAGGCTCCTTCCACGTTCCCGAAGACGGGGCCGAATTCGCGCTCGATGCCCCCGGCGCTTCGCTGGACCTGGATCCGCAGTCCCTGGCCAGCGCCGCCGAGGCCCTGCAAGGCGTGGAGGGCGACGCCGCCAAGTACTGGGCCGGCGGCCGCAGCTTCGACATGCGCCATGTTCCCGAAGCCATCTACCTTCCCGGCGAGCGCGAAAAGACCGGCAGCCAAGCGGTCTGGATCCGAGCCTTCTCACCGCTGCCCGATGATGCGGTGATCCAGAAGGCAGCCTTGGCCTATGTCTGCGATTACACCATCCTGGAGCCGATCATGCGCGGCCTCGGGCTGAGCTGGGGCGATGAGGGCCTGGTGACCGCCAGCTTGGACCATTCCATGTGGTTCCATCGCGAGGGGCGCATGGACGACTGGGTGCTTTACGCTCAGGAAGCCATTTCGAGCCAGGACAACCGCGGACTGGCCATCGGGCGCTTCTATGCCCGCGATGGCAAGCTGCTGGCCACCGTAGCCCAAGAAGGAATGATCCGCCCCGGGCGGAACGCCAACTAGGACTTCCCACCGAACCTGCCAACGGAGTTGCCTTATGGAACTTTCACCTTCTGCACATGTCGATATCTTTACCCGCGACCATCTTCCATCCCCCGAATTGTGGCCGACGCTGGAATTCACCTTGCCCGAGCTGCAGTACCCGGACCGGCTCAATGCCGCCGAAGTGCTGATCGACCAGTCCGTCGAGAAGTTCGGCGCCCAGCGCACGGCGCTGCTGGCCCCCGATGGCACCAGCCTGAGCTACGGGCAGCTGCTCAAGCGGGCCAATCAGGTAGCCCAGGTGCTGGTCGAGGACTATGGCTTGGTGCCGGGCAACCGGGTAATGCTGCGCGGTCCGAACAACGCATGGCTGGTGGCCTGCTGGCTCGGAGTGATCAAGGCCGGCGGTGTTGTGGTCACCACGATGGCTGCCCTGCGCGCTGCGGAAATCTCCAAGCTGGCCACGCTGACCGGCCCGGTGGCGCTAATCACCGACCACCGCTTCGCCGAGGACGCACTCAAGGCCAGCGGCGGCAGCTACCCTGTGATCAGCTACGGCGGCACGTCCCGCGACGACCTGGCCCAGCAGGCAGCAGGCAAATCCGGCGAATTCGCCGCGGTGGCCACAGCCGCAGATGATGTGGCATTGCTGGGACCGACTTCGGGAACCACTGGCGTCCCTAAGATCACCATGCATTTCCACCGGGACATCCTGGCCAATGCGGACACCTTTGCCCGCTACATCCTGGAACCCACCAAGGACGATGTCTTCGCCGGTTCCCCGCCGCTGGCTTTCACCTTCGGACTGGGCGGGCTAGTGGTCTTCCCCTTCCGCTTCGGCGCCAGCTCGCTGCTGACCGAACGCGCCACCCCGGTGCAGTTGGCCGAGCAGTCCCACGCGGCCGGGGCAACCATCCTGTTCACCGCCCCCACCGCCTACCGGGCCATCTTGAAGAACGGCAAGGCCGACCTGCTCAGGCCCCTGCGCGTGGCGGTCTCCGCCGGCGAGCACCTGCCTGCCGACACCTGGCACCATGTCAGGGAGGCAACCGGGCTGGAACTGGTCAACGGCATCGGTTCCACCGAAATGCTGCACGTGTTCGTCTCCGCCGCCGGCAAGGACATCAAGCCGGGAACCACAGGCAAGGCCATTCCCGGTTTCCGCGCCACGGTGCTGGATGCCGAGGGCAACGAAGCCGCGGCCAACGAGCCGGGGCGCCTGGCGGTTATCGGACCGACCGGCTGCCGCTATCTCAATGACCCGAGGCAGCGCAATTACGTCGAAAGCGGCTGGAACATCACCGGGGACATCTTCTCCCGGGACGAGGACGGCTTCTTCACCTACCAGGCGCGCAGCGACAACATGATCGTCTCTTCCGGATATAACATCGGCGGCCCGGAAGTCGAGCAAGCCCTGGACCAGCATCCCGATGTGCTGGAAAACGCGGTGGTCGCCCGCCCGGATCCGAACCGCGGATCAATCGTCTGCGCGTTCGTGGTTCTGGTCGAAGGCGCCGAAGCCGATGAGGCGAAGACCAAGGAATTGCAGGACTTCGTCAAAGCCACGATTGCCCCGTACAAGTACCCGCGGGAAATCCGCTTTGTCACCGAGCTGCCGCGCAATCCCAGCGGCAAGCTGCAGCACTTCAAGCTGCGCGAGGCCTTCAATGGCTCCCCGGTCGCATAAACTCCCCAGATATTTTTCGGGCCCCGGCCCAATCGCCCTCCGGGGCTGATGAAAGGACACACCATGAAGATTGCAGTTATCGGCGGCGGCCCTGGCGGCCTGTACTTCGCGGCTCTGATGAAGCAGCTGGATGAGAACCACGATGTCACCGTGTGGGAACGCAATGCCGCATCGGACACCTTCGGCTTCGGCGTGGTGTTCTCCGATGAGACCTTGGGCGGCATCGGCAACGCCGATCCGGTGGTGGCCGAATACATGTCCCGGCGCTTCGCCCGCTGGAGCGATATCGACATCCACTTCCGCGGCCAGATGCACACCGTGGGCGGTCAGGGCTTCGCGGCCATGAGCCGCAAGGAACTGCTCCAGCTGCTGCAGCGCCGCTGCATCGAACTGGGCGTGGATGTGCGCTTCTCCACCGTTGCCCCGGATGTGGAGCAGCTGGCGGACGAGTACGACCTGGTGCTGGCCGCTGACGGGCTGAACTCCGCGGTGCGAACCAAGTACGCGGACTCCTTCAAGCCCTCCCTTGATCCGCGGACCTCGAAGTACATGTGGCTGGGCACCGACCAGGTCTTCGAGGCCTTCAAGTTCTTCGTCAAGGAAACCAATGCCGGAACCATGCAGATCCATGGCTACCCGTACTCGGACGAGGGTTCGACTTTCATCGTGGAAATGCACGAGGACGTCTGGCGCGCGGCCGGCTTCGACGAAACCGAAAATGAGGTCTTCGCCCCCGGCGTGAGTGACCAGAAGTCGGTGGACAAGGTGGCCGGGATCTTCGCCGAGGAACTGGCTGGATACCAGGTGCTGACTAACAACTCCAAGTGGATCAATTTCACTACGGTGCGCAACGAGAACTGGCGCCATGGGAACGTCGTCCTGCTGGGCGATGCGGCGCATACCGCCCACTTCTCCATCGGCTCGGGCACCAAGCTGGCCATGGAGGACGCTCTGGCCCTGGCTGCCTGCCTGCATGAGCATGCCGATGTTGATTCGGCGCTGGCCGCCTACGAGACCGAGCGCCGCCCGGTAGTGCAATCCACCCAGCGCGCGGCCCAGGCCTCGCTGGAATGGTTCGAGAACATCGGGCAGTACAAGGACCAGGACCCGGTGCAGTTCTGCTTCAACTTGCTCACCCGCTCCCGGCGCATCACCTACGAGAACCTGAAGCTGCGCGATACCGGATTCGCGCAGCAGGTCGATGAGAACTTCGCCCGGCTCAACGGTTCGCCTTCCGTGGCGCCGGCGATGTTCCAGCCGCACAAGCTGGGCAACACCGATCTGGCCAATCGCGTGGTGGTTTCGTCCATGGACATGTACTCGGCCACCGACGGGGTGCCCGGGGACTTCCACCTGGTCCATCTGGGCTCCAAGGCCATGGGCGGGGCCGGGCTGGTGATGACCGAAATGGTCTGCGTTTCCGATATCGGCCGCATCACCCCGGGATGCACCGGACTGTACACCGATGAGCAGGCGGCTGCCTGGAAGCGCGTGACCGACTACGTGCACGGAAATTCGAACGCCAAGATCGGCGCCCAGCTCGGCCACTCGGGTCGCAAGGGCTCGACGAAGCTGATGTGGGAAGGCATCGACCAGCCGCTGCAAGAAGGCAACTGGGATGTGCTCGCCCCCAGCGCACTGCCCTATGGCGAAGGCTGCCATGTGCCGGTGGAAATGGACCGTGCGCAGATGGACGAGGTGCGCGAGCAGTTCGCCGCCGCAGCACGCCGCGCCGATGAGGCAGGATTCGACGTGCTGGAAGTGCATATGGCCCACGGCTACTTGCTCTCTTCCTTCCTTTCGCCGCTGTCCAATCAGCGCACCGACGAATACGGCGGAGGCTTGGAGAACCGGCTGCGCTACCCGCTTGAGGTCCTGGATGCGGTCCGCGAAGCATGGCCGGCAAGCAAGACCATCGGCGTGCGCATCTCGGCTACCGACTGGTCGCCAGGCGGGAATACCGAAGAAGATGCCGTGGACATCGCCCGGGCCTTCATCGCCCACGGCGCCCAGTTCATCGATGTCTCGTCGGGGCAGATCGTGAAGGACGAGAAGCCGGCTTTCGGGCGCAGCTACCAGACGCCATTCGCCGACAGGATCCGCAACCAGGTCGCCGCCGAGGCAGGGGTCTCGGTGATCGCGGTGGGTGCGGTGTCCTCCTACGACGACGTGAACTCGATCCTGCTGGCAGGCCGCGCGGATCTGGTGGCGCTGGGACGCACCCACCTGTACAACCCGCAGTGGACCTTGCAGGCAGCCGCCGAGCAGGACTATACCGGTGACGGCGCCACCTGGCCGCTGCCTTTCAAGGCCGGACGCCGCAAGCCGCCCGCCGCCCGCACCGACGCGGTCCGCCCGCGGCTCTCGCTGGTTCGGGAAGCCGAGGAGCAGGAACAAACGCACCTGCGCTGGATTCCGGCCAGGAAATCCGAAACCTCCAATTTGGTAACCAGCGCTTAGCTGTTGCTGCCAGCCGCAGGATTGGCGGCCCAGTTTGGGCTGCCGATCCTGCGGCTTTTTGCCGGGCACGGGAACCGCTTGGCGGCTCGGCTCGGATCCCAAATCGGCCACCAAACCACCTTTGGATAATTCAATGAAATCTTCCCTGGATCAAATCGCACAGCGAGAAGCCGGCCTGTCGAAGGAGCTAACTTCGTGCCAGCTGAGCATGATTGCGCTTGGCGGCGCCATCGGCGGGTAGATCGCCGTGCTGCTCATGGGGGCGTTGGCCGAGATGATCCTGGCGCACCCGACGACCGGCTCCTTCGGCGCCTTCGCCGAGCACTACATCAACCCATTCACCGGGTTCCTGCTCAAATACCTGTACTGGTCCTGCCTCGTACTGGCCGTAGGCACCGAAATCACGGCGGTGGGCGGCTGCATGCGAATGTGGTTCCCGGATTTGCCCGCAGTGGTGTGGATCATCGGCCTATCGGCCTTGCTGATCGGGGTGAATATGTTCAATGTCAAAGCCTTCGGAACACTGGAATACTGGTTCTCCGCCACCAAGGAATTCGCTATTGCCGCGTTCATCCTGCTTGCTGCCTATCTGGTCTTCGGCCAGAGGGGCAATGATTTCGGATTCCAGAACTACACCGCGGAATCCGGATTCTTCATGGGCGGGGCCCAAGGTGTCTGGTTTGCCGTTGTCGTGGCGATCTTCTCCTACCTGAGCATCGAAATGATCGCCGTCGCAGCCGGTGAGGCAAAAGATCCCGAAGTCGCAGCGAAGAAGGCCTTCAAGGTGACCTTGTTCAGGCTCTTCCTCTTCTGCATCCTGACCCTGTCGCTGATCCTTGCCATCGCACCGGTCAGCGAGATCCTCGAAGGCGACAGCCCGTTCGTCACGGTGATGCAGGTGATCGGCATTCCGTTTGCCGATTCCACTCTCCATTTCGTGGTCATCATCGCCGCGCTCTCCGCCATGAACTCGCAGCTGTACATCTCCACGCGAATGATGTTCTCTCTATCCCGCGGCGGGCAGGCTCCGAGCAGCTTGGGTAAGTTGAAGAAGAACGGCGCGCCGGTCAACGCCCTGCTGCTCTCGGCTGGCGGAATCGCCGTGGCCGCCATCATCTACGCATCGAATCCAGAATCCGGTTTCACAATAATGATGGCGCTGTCGATGTTCGGCGCAATGATGGCCTGGATGCTGATCTTCATCACGCACTTGTTCTTCCGCCGTTCCCATCGGCGCAGTGCAGCACCGCTTAAATACCGCCTGCCGTACTATCCCGCTGGATCCGCGGCCGGGGCGCAGCTGATGGCCGCGTTGCTGGTCACGACCTTGTTCACCGAGCAATTCTCCATGACGTTGCTGTTCGGCATTCCCTTCGCCTTGACCGTCTCTGCCCTGTACTTCCTGATGCGCAAGCGCATGAAACTGGCACAGGCAGGTCCAGGCACCGGGAATGAGGAGACTGGCGGCTCAAGCCAGCCGCGCGAGCCTGAAAAGATCAGCGACGCCTTGAAGGTGCAAGCGAGCCCCGGCGCAGCGCACCATGCGCCGCACCGGGGCCACCCACCAGCAATCGCGGTTCCAGGGCTGGGCTAGTGCCCCTTGAAGGCCTCCGCTAGCCACCAGGCGCCGCCGTCCGAAGCGATTTTCGCGTCGATGACCAACGGCCCCGTGGGTTCTGAGCCGAGCCAGCTGGCTACCGAGTCAAGATCCTCCAGCTTGCGCACCGTGATGCCATCGGCTCCGAAACCGCGGCCGATGGCTGCGAAATCGGTGTCAGGGAAGGTCACCGAGTCCATATTCGGTGCCGTACCCGTATCGCCGAAATGATGTACCTCCGCCCCGTAGGCGGCATCGTTGTAGACGATGCACACCATTGGCAGCTTCAGCCGAACCGCGGTATCCAGTTCGGCGATGGCCATGTGGAATCCGCCGTCTCCGGTGCCGAGCACCGGCAAGCGCCCGGGCTGCGCCAAAGCCGCTCCGATGGCCGTGTAGAGCCCCAGGCCGATCGCCTGGAACGCCTGGGTAAAGCAGAAACCGTGCTCGTCTGGAACGGCGAGAAACTGGCTCGGGTATCCCATGAAGTTGCCCGAGTCCACGCTGACGATGCGCTCGGCCGGCAGCAGCTCATCCAGCGACTTGGTCAGAGTTCGCGGATCGATGCGGTCGTCTGTGGACAGGTCCCGGTAGGCTACCTGACTCCAGTTGGCCCCCTCGGCGATCTGCTGGCTCACCGCGGAGGTGCGGTAGCCTTCGCGCGCCGGCATCTTCTGCGCTTCCAGATATTCCAGCGCATCGCGTGCGCTTTGCGCCGAGTCGCCGATCACGCCCAAGTCGATGCGCCGGTTCGCCCCCAGGGCGGATTCTTCCAGGTCCACCTGCACTACCTTGGTGCCCTCGGAAATGAGCCGACCGTGGCGCATGGTCCACATGTTCAGCGCGCAGCCAAAGCCCACAATCAGATCTGCTCCAGCAATCAATTCGGCGGCCAGCGGCGACGAGAACCCGCCGGAGATCCCGAGACTGAATTCCTCGTCGTTGAACAGGCCCTTGGCCACCGCCGAGGTCGCCACCAGCGCCCCGCTGTGCCGGGCCAGCGCCAGGATTTCGGCCTTGGCCCCGCGTCCGCCGCGCCCTGCGACGAACACCGGGCGCCGGGCATTTTCGATGAGTACCGCCAGCGCTCGCACCGCGGCACGCGAGGGGCGGACCGGCTCCGCCGGAACCACCTCGGCTGCCACCGGGGATTCCGGAGCTTCGAGCCCTTGGATGTTCAATGGCAGGTTCAGTACAACCGTCCGCCGGTCGTTCACTGCTCTGCGGTAGGCGCGAACTGTATCGGCCACTGCCGTGCGGGCGCTGTGGATTCGTTCGGAGACGGCGTAGACGGAGGTTGAGAAGGAGCCCTGGTCCATGGCGAAGTTCGAATACACGGCGCTCGGGGCGGCTTCGGCGGCCAGCACGATCATCGGGGTGCGTGACTTGGCGGCTTCTCCAATGCCGGTGGCCGCGTTGGTCAGGCCGCACCCCTGGTGCACCGAGACCACGCCGATCTGGCCGCTGGTCCGTGAGTAGGCATCGGCCATCGTTGCTGCGCCGCCCTCATGCCGCGCTGCGGTATATGGCACCCCGTTGGCAATCAGTGCATTCGTGACATCGAAGTTCCCGCTTCCCACCACGCCGAAAGCGTGCCCTACGCCCAAGTTTGCCAGCGTCTTGCCGACCAGTTCAGCAACGTTCACGATTGTGCCTCCATTTTCTTGGTGTTTTGGGGCGCTAATGCCAGCACCCGGGTCGGTGCGCCGGTACCGCCAACTATGGGCAGAGGGGCAACCACTAGCATCGCTCCGAACACGGGCAGCTTGTCCAAGTTCTTCAGCGAGGTGATCCCGTATTTGTCTGCACCGAGCAGGAAGTAATGCATGGGGAATGGCGGCTCCAGTGCTCCGGCATTGCCGGAATCGATCCCCACCGTTTCCACGCCGATGCCGGAAATGTCCAGCTTCTCGGCGATGTATCTGGCGCACTCCGCAGTAAACCCGGGAGTATGCGATCCGGTGGCATCGACATTCAGGAAAGCTGTCTTGTCATCACCGTATTGCTCCCATCCGGTGCGGAAAAGCAGCCACGCGTTGGAAGGAAACCGCCCATATTCCGATTGCCACGTTTCCAAATGGTGCACATCGATGAGAACATCCGGATCATCTGCTGCTAAGGATCTGAAGTCCAACACGACGGCCGGACCTACCAGGCGTTGCGGATCAATCTGCGACACGTCCTTGCCCCCTCGTCCCGAAATCCAGTGGATCGGCGCATCTATATGCGTTCCGATGTGCTCACCAGTATGGATATTGTGGTGCTTCCAGTATGGTCCGGGCTCGTTGTAGGCCGAGACCTCTTCGAGACTGAAATCAATGAGGTTCGAGAACGGATCGGGCAGTACTAAGGTTGGAGTCCTGTCCGACAGCGGGGCAGTCAGGTCATGGACTTGGACAGTCCCGGAGGCCAGAGCGGACAATATCGCGCTCGTGCAAGTTTCTTCGGCAGCAGGCATTGTTTCTCCTTGGGCAGAGACGGTCCAGGACACATTCCGACGATAGAGAGATCCTGACGGTCGTCACATTCGCGGAATTAGCTTCAATCTACCAGCACCACCTCTGCTAGCCAACAGGCCACCCGAAGGAGAACCAGGGGCGAAGACCTAGTTCCGCAAATCTGGCTCGCGCATATATCCACCAGCTCGCACGGGGCGCGGTGCCGCGCTCAGGAACCAGCATCAATGCCAGCGAGGATTTCACGGGGCCAGGGGGCAGATGACTCACCGCCAACCGGAACGCACACTGTCACGAAACGGCCTTCAGCGGCCAGCGCGAACCCGCGCCCTTGGTGCGCATGCCCCCAGACCTTGAATCCGAACGACATCGAACTGGCCCCGACCTTCTCCACGCGAATCGCGGTGGTCACCGCTTGGCCGAAATACAGCTTGGCCCGATAGTCGACCTCATGGCGGACTCGTGGCGAGATGGAGAAGTAGGACTCCGCGCCAGCCTCGCGAAACAGTTTGGCTTCGGCCGCCTCGACGAAGCGCAAGATGGCTGAATTATGATGATGCCCCGCAGCATCGGTATCAACCCATTCAATGGTTCGCTCCAACGCCGTTCCTGCGATTCCCGACGCGATGAAGTCTGCGGCGAGCTGCTGCAACAACTGCCCGGATTCGTCCATTCCCGCGAATGCAGGCATCAAGATCCCCCTAATTAAAAAGTGTATAGCTATTGTAACGCACGTCACTTTAACGTGATAATCCTATTGGTGTTCCAAGAACTCCGCCCTACCCACACAAGGAGATTGAACAAATGCCGAAATCCCCCGCAGCCGCGGATTGGAAAATCCCCAAACGAACCACTTCAATGGTGCTCTTCGCCTGCTGGCTGGCCATCCTGGCCGAAGGCTACGACGTCGGCGTGCTCGGTGCAGTGCTCCCGGCATTGGCCGAATACAAGGAATGGTCGCTGAGTCCCATGGAGCTCGGCGGCCTCGGAGCCTACGCGTTGGTGGGCATGCTCTTCGGCGCACTGTTCATCGGCACGCTCAGCGACATCATCGGCCGTAAGCGCATGCTCCTGCTGGCCATGCTAGTCTTCACAATCACCCAAGCCGGTGCCGCGCTAGCTCCTACTCCCGAGATATTCGGCCTCTTCAGGCTGATCGGCGGACTGGGTATGGGCGGCATCATCCCGGTGGCCGCCGCGCTGACCATCGAGTATTCGCCACCCAAGAAACGCTCACTTAACTACGGCATCATGTACTCAGGCTATTCCCTGGGAATCGTCGCCGCTGCCTTGGTCGCTATGTCGCTTCTGCCCGCGATAGGTTGGCGCGGGGTTATCGCGGTGGGCGCATTACCTGTAGTTCTACTTCCCTTAGTTGCCTGGATGCTTCCCGAATCCCTTGAATATCTGGTATCCAAGGGCCGGATCAGCGAAGCCAAAGCACTGGCCGCCCGGCACAGCATCCCCGATTACGAGCCCGTGGCGCCACCGGTTCGCACCGGCAAGGCCCCCTGGCGCCAGGTCATGGCTTCCATGTTCTCCGCAACGTACTTGCGATCAACCATCTTCTTCTGGATCTCGCTATTCTGCGGCATGGTCCTGGTCTACGGCTTGAATACCTGGCTGCCGCAGATCATGCGCAGCGCAGGGTACAACCTCGGTTCCTCGCTAACATTCCTGCTGGTCTTCTCCCTCGCCTCAGCCGCCGGCGGACTGGCCCTGGGCTTCCTCGCCGACAAGTACGGGCAGAAGACCATTCTGGTGATTTTCTACCTGCTCGGTGCGGGAGGCATCCTCCTGCTGATGTTCCCCAATACTATGCTGGTCAATCTGTTCTTCGTGGCCTTCGCCGGCATCGGCTCGATTTCCACGTCGCTGGTTCTCACCGGATACATTGCCGATTACTACCCGGCCGCGCAGCGCGGCACGGCCACGGGCTGGGCATTGTCCTTCGCCCGCATCGGCGCCATCTCCGGCCCCATCATCGGCGGCTGGATCGCGGCTTCGGGCATCAGCTTCGAGTTCAATTTCGTATTCTTCGCCATCGTCGGCGTAGTCGCCGCCATTTCCGTGGCGATGATTCCACCACGCATCAAACCAGATGCTGCCCGATCTGCCAAGGCCAAGCAGGCCTTCGCGTCCGATTAGCCCTGGCTCTGCGCACCTTCCAGCACGAACGTCCTGAACCGTGGCACACCGCGCACAGCGGTGTGCCACGGTTTTATCCTTTTCCAGCACCCCCAGGCCTGCCAAGGGTCCGCTTGCCGGCAAGATCGCACTTGCGAAATGCAAGTGCGCTGGCACCGGGGAAACGATGGCCGGGTGGAATGCAAAGGGATTTTCCAAAAGGCGAAACAGCCATGCAGGCATTGCAGCGCATTCCATGAATGCCTGCCCTGAGTGCGGCCATGCTTCCTGCGCCATCACTCCCACCGGCATCCATAGGAGCTAGGCCGCGGATCGCCATGTGCAGCAGAATCCCATCGGCCGTTGCGACTTGGCCGATGGGATCCTGCAGCTCGATCCGGGGCGATCTTGGCTAGCCGGTGAACGTGAAGCTGGTCTGCAGCTTGCGCGCTGTCCGGTCCGGATTGAGCATCAAGACGCAGAAGATGCCAACAACAACCAGGTAGATTCCGATCATCCCGAATGAGGCATTCATGCCCTGAGCCAGCAACTCGGCCATCTCCGCCGAGTCAGCCACGCCCTTAGGGCTGGGAATATAGCCCGCGCTGTCCATCAGGCCACCGACCATTGCGGGAGCGACCACGCCGCCCACCGAAGCCAGTCCAGTGAGCGTGGCCATGAGGGCCGCGCGCTGCCTGGAGCAGACGCTGAAGGCGATTGCCGTGGGAGCCAAGGGATAGATCATTGCCGTACCGGCACCGAGAGTCAGCATCGCCACGGCGGCGTAGCCGGAGAGGAAGGGCAGGATCGAGAAGCAGACCCCGGAAATCAGCAACGTTGCGCCGAACAGGGCGCCCATGGCCCAGCGAACCGTCACGCCGCGCTTCATCAAGTAGCGGGAGCCGAAGCCCAAAACCAGCAGCGCGATAGCGCCGATCACCCAGGGGAAGGTGGAGACCAAACCGATCATTTCCGGTGTCAGGGCAACGACGGATGCCAGATATTTCGGGGACCACGTGGTCAAGAATCCCTGCGCCCAGAAGCAGCCGGCACCTGCGAGCACCGCCGCCGCGAACATCCACGAGCCCAGGACTCGTCGAATCGGCACGATTTTCAGCAGATCGGAGGAATCCGCAATGCTCCCCTTGCCCTGCAGGTCGAATTCGGCGACCGGTTCCGGTTTCTGCCCAGCCTGCTGCTGGTCCTCCGCCAATGAGATGGCACCGGCTTTCGCCTGTGCCTTGCCCGCCGTGGAATGGCTGTACGGGCCGTCGCGGCCCAGAAGCAGCCACGCTACGCTCCAGAGCAGCCCGAAGATCCCCAGGAAACCGAAGGCCCAGCGCCAGCCCAGGGCCGGGTTGGCGATGATCCATGCAAGGGCAGGAGCCGCGAGGATCGGCCCCAGGGTTGAACCGGCAGCGATGACGCTGCTGGGCAGCCCACGTTCCTTCGCATTGAACCAGCCGTGGGCATGCTGCAGCGAAATGGGGGTCGCCGGCCCCTCGGCTCCACCCAGCAGGATGCGTGTGACCAGCAGGATTGCCGCGCCTCCGCCGAAGAGCATCGGGAACTGCAGGACCGCCCAGGCAATGCCCATGGTCAGCAGGATCCAGCGGGTGGATACCTTTCCGGCCAGGAAGCCGACAATAACTCCGACAATGGCGAAGAGGAAGAAGAAGGCGCTGCCGATGAAGCCGAACTGACCGGCAGTCAACCCGAGTTCGCGCATGGCGGGATCAGCCACGAGCCCCAGGACCGCCTTGTCGGCGAAGTTCACGATCTGGAAGAGTACCAGCATGCCGGTCACCATCCAGGCGCGCCGGTTCATCTTGCCGTTGGCAATGGCCGCACGCAAGGTGTGGTCCGCGAGATTCTGTGTCGTACTCATACCAAGCTCCCCTTGGAATCGGCCGCGGAGAGTCCCAGCGCCGCCGGGCCGATGCTGAAGACGTCATTGTCCTCGGCGATGGATACATTCCCCGCGAAATCACCGCGTGCGGTCTCCAGCATAGCTTCCAGATCAGCGGCACCGGGGGTGTTGGGAACGATGTGATGCAGCACCAGCGCGCCGACTTCGGCTTTCGCGGCGACCTTGCCCACCTCGCTGTACGGCGTGTGCGATTCACGCAAATGCACTTCGATGCCATCGCGCGTCGGGCCGTCCGGGAATGTCGCCAGGATGCCAGGCAGATCGATGACCTCATGCAGCAGCAAGTCAGCTCCGCGGGCGAGCCTGATGCAGTTCTCGGAGTAGGCGGTGTCTCCGGAGACCACGACGGAACCGTAGCGCGAGTCGATCCGGAAGGCGAATGCCGGGAAGCACAAGCGGTGGTCGACCAGAATCGCGGAGATCGCCACCAGCTCATCTCGGTAGATCTCAAAGGGCTCCATTTCCGGGTGGCGGTTTTCAACTGCGCAGGCCCCGGATGCCTCGGGGATCTGGATGTTCTGCGACTGGATCCATTCGTGGGGTTCGTCGCGGCCTTCATCGGCCATGCGGATCAACACGTCGGAGGAGAAGACCTTGTCCAGCAGCGCATCGACGATTTCTTCGGTGCTGGTCATTTCCCGCTCGGCGACGCGCGAAGCGATCTGCTGCTCGTGCTCCGGGCCAAGGGCGGGGATGCGATTGGGACGTCCAGGGCCGAAAACTTGGATAGGCCGGGCGAAAGACTCCCCCGGGACCTGCCACCCGGTCACCAGATAGGCGCCGAGATCGTAGATGTGGTCCGAGTGGTGATGGGTCAGCAGCACCGCGCGCAATTCGCCCCATTCGGCATGCGACCGGTAATTGCGGATGCTTCCCATGCCGCAGTCAATCACGTAGGTTGCCCCATCGACCCTAATCGCCGTGCTGGTGCCAGCACGGGAACTGGAAACGATCGGGCCGCCTCCGGTGCCAAGCGTGTAGACGCTCATTCCTTTTACCTGAGTGGTATTCACATTGGTGCCTTACTCGTAGAGTGCAGCAACGGGTCCCTTGGACCGCGATGCGTGAATTGCGAGGGTAGTGAAGAGTCCGGCAGCATAGGCCGAAGTGATAGAAATCATATACACCGAATTTTGCGATCGCAAGACCTATTGCATATCTAATGTGATTCATGCCATGCTGGACGCACCAGCCATCTACCCGTTAAGGAGTCATCATGGAACAGCAGCAAGGCCAAGAAATCATTCTGGGCGATCTGCCCAAGGGCATAACTTTGGCCAGTGAATCAATGGGCAACAAGACGTGGAATGTCCTCGGCCACACCTATCTCTCCAAGGTCGAGAGTTCCAGCAGCTTTGCATGGCTTTCCCTTGATCCCACTGGAACCGGTGTGCCTCCGCACGTGCACCCTAAGCAAGATGAGCACATTTACATAATGGAAGGCACTTACACCCTGTACCTGGACGGCGAATGGTTCAAGGCCGGGCCTGGCGATACCGTCCGCATGCCCATGGGACTTCCTCACGCCTACTACGTCAAGGATGGCGCACCGGGCAAATCGCTCTTTTGGGTAAGCCCTTCGGGACAACTGTCCACGCTCTTCGATGAGCTTCACAACTTGTCTGACCCGGAGGAAGTTGTCCGCCTCTCAGCACTGCGTGACGTGGACTTCCTGCCACCGGGATCCGTACCCGGCGCAGACTAGCATTGGCAGAAATTACTACGTGGCCGGCAGGGTTACTCCTGCCGGCCGCCGCAGGATGGAAGGAAAAAGCGCAGTGCCGCAAAATACGCGAGAGTCCGAGTTGCTCAAGTACGGGGATCATCCCGACCAGCATTTCATCCTGGCGCACCCGTTCAAACAGCCTTCCCTGGGCACTGCGGTCCTGGTCCACGGCGGCTACTGGCGCCAGCGGATCACCGCCAGCGTGATGCAACCGATGGCTGACGATTTGCTGCGCTCTGGCTGGAGCGTGGCCAACGTGGAATACCGGCGCGGTCCGGACCACCCGTGGCCCACCCCATCTTTCGATGTGGCCGCGGCAATCCAGCTCGTGCGCAGCACGTTGCGATACCAGGGCCAATCCGAGGCAGCTATTCTTATCGGACATTCGGTCGGCGGTCAATTGGCGCTGCTGAACTCCAATTTCGCCGATGCCGTGGTAGGCCTCGCTCCAGTCACCGATGCTTCCAAGGTGCATGCAGAATCCCTCGGCGATGGTGCAGCAATGGAATATTTCGGCGATTCTCCGGCCGGGATTCCGGTAATCTACCACGATGCTTCGCCAATCCAGGCCCCACCGCCTTCGGTGCCAACGCTCTTGGTCCACGGGTTCAACGACGACCGGGTACCGCTGGAGCACACGCGGGAATACCTGGATTCCCTGGCCGGACACGTTCTGCCGGAACAAATGATCCACCGGTCGCTGGACCACTTTGAAATCATCGACCCGCAGCAGCATCATTGGCAGGCCGTGCAGACCTGGATGCGGCAGGTACTAGTCGACGCGCGAGCCGAGTAGCCGACTCGCGTATAGCTCCGCATGCGGGGACAACAGCGCGTGCAACGCCAGGAAGGTCTTCTTGGCCTGCGGAGCTTTCCACCCATCAGGCAGGTATTCGAAGGGCAAATTCGGATCCCGATAAGGGAAACGCCGCCAGCGCGTAAGCATCGGAATATAGAAGGCGAAAGCCGCCCGCTCCAGTTCCGAGCGCTGCTCGGCTGACTCGACGGGATCAGCTAGCCGTTGCTGCCACGTTCCTAAGCGTCCGACATACAACTGGAGGAAGTCGGTGTACTGCTGGTCCAGTGCTTCAAGATCCCACCATTGGGCAACCTTGTCCCGGATATCGGCAGGGGACATGTAGTCAGCCTTGAAGAACTCGACGTACTTGGACAATCCTCGCGCATCCAAGCGGACCTTAGCCTGCTCGAATGCCAGATGCGGCCCCACAGCCACTCCTCCGGAGACCATCCCGAACCCTAAGCTAGCCAGCTCGGTGCGCAGTTCGTACCGGCGATTCCGCTCGCTCTCGGGTACGGAAAAAATAGCCAGCACCAAGGAGTCCCCGGAGGTTGAACGCGAAGGAGCAAAGATCCGTTGGTCGTCCTTCCGGAAGCTGTCCATAACCTCGGCGGAGAGCTGGTACTGGGATTCGTTCCCTGCGCGTTCGTTAATGAGCACGCCGCGGCTTTTCAACCGTGAAATGGTGGAGCGGATTGCTTGCGACTTGATTCCCAAGGCATCGAACATCTCGACGATGATAGAAACAGGGAAAGAGCCATTGGCCGGTTCGCCATACAGGCCGTACAGCGTCACCAGCAGATTCTGGTGCTGCAGTTTCGTTCCCCCGATATCCACTGGTTCAACGTCCTTCATTTGCGCTACGGCTACTTTTTCTATTCCTCGTTCCTATCCTAGGTGGCCAGCGATCGAATCAGGGGTATCAGCGCCTTCCCGCCTGCGGCTCTGCGCCTGAGCGAACCGGGACGAGTACACTCTGGACACTAGGACCGCTGGTTCAACTCTCCGCAGTCCATCTGACCCAGATGGTTTTATCTGGTTAAGGTCAGTGCTTGCCTCCGCCCAAAGCCAACGTGGCTGGAAAGCGGCAATGGGGTACAGCACGTGTTGTCCGGCGCTAGCTGCGGCCCGCAAGGTACTGGGTATCAGGCTGGCAGCTAGCGCCTGAGAAACTCCACTGAGGTCGTCCGAAAGGGCAGCGCGGCGCAGTGGAAATGCCTTGCGCACAATTTCTCGCGAGGCACTGCAGATGCTTCTTGAATTGGAAGCGTGAGCCCCCGCGATAGGTTCTCTCCGCCAAGCGGCACCCGCTTTGGAACTTGGAGAAGATCTATGAGAGTTCAATTGGCTGCGTCATCAGGTCATGCCTCCAACCAGGACCGCCAAAGACTTTGGCAGGAACCTGCTCCCGGGCAAGAATAAGCAAAAACCCCGATTCGCCAAGCGAATCGGGGTTTTCAGCAAGAATCTAAAGACTACTCAGCAGCAACTGCTTCTTCAGCTTCTTCCTCGACGACTGGAGCCAGCGACAGCTTGCCGCGGTCATCAATCTTGGTGATCTCCACCTGCAGCTTCTGGCCAACGCCGACGACGTCTTCGACGTCCTCGACACGCTTGCCATCGTTGATCTTGCGCAGCTCGGAGATGTGCAGCAGGCCGTCCTTGCCCGGGGTCAGCGAAACGAACGCACCGAAGGTGGTCAGCTTCACGACGGTACCCAGGTAACGCTCGCCGACCTCAGGAACCTGAGGGTTGGCAATAGCGTTGATGGCCGAGCGGGCAGCTTCAGCGGACTCGCCGTTGGTTGCGCCGATCAGCACGGTGCCGTCATCTTCGATCGAGATGTCAGCGCCGGTGTCTTCCTGGATCTGGTTGATCATCTTGCCCTTAGGGCCGATGACCTCGCCGATCTTGTCCACTGGAATCTTCACGGAGATGATTCGTGGAGCGTTGACGTTCAGTTCATCCGGAGCGTCGATAGCCTGGTTCAGAACGTTCAGGATGTGCAGGCGTGCTTCGCGAGCCTGGGTCAGCGCGGCGGCCAGAACCGATGCCGGAATACCATCCAGCTTGGTGTCCAGCTGGATCGCGGTAACGAACTCGGAGGTACCTGCAACCTTGAAGTCCATGTCGCCCATGGCATCTTCGGCACCGAGGATATCGGTCAGGGCAGCGTAACGGGTTTCGCCGTCTACGGTGTCCGAAACCAGGCCCATGGCGATGCCTGCAACGGCAGCCTTCAGTGGCACGCCAGCGTTCAGCAGCGACAGGGTCGATGCGCAAACCGAGCCCATGGAGGTCGAGCCGTTGGAGCCCAATGCCTCGGAGACCTGGCGGATTGCGTATGGGAATTCCTCGCGGCTAGGCAGCACTGGAACCAGTGCGCGCTCAGCCAGTGCGCCATGGCCGATTTCGCGGCGCTTAGGCGAACCAACACGGCCGGTTTCACCGGTCGAGTATGGAGGGAAGTTGTAGTTGTGCATGTAGCGCTTGGTCTTCACCGGCGACAGCGAGTCGATCTGCTGTTCCATCTTCAGCATGTTCAAGGTGGTGACGCCCATGATCTGGGTTTCGCCACGCTCGAAGATTGCCGAACCGTGAACGCGAGGCAGAACCTCGACCTCGGCGGAGAGCTGGCGGATGTCAGCAAGGCCGCGGCCGTCGATGCGGATCTGGTCGGTCAGGATGCGCTGGCGCACGATGTGCTTGGTAACAGCGCCGAATGCCTTGGAGATTTCACCCTCGCGGCCTGCGAAAGCGTTGCCTTCGCCAGCCAGCGATGCAACGATCTCTTCCTTGTATGCGCTGGCAGCGTTGTCGCGCTCCTGCTTGTCAGCGATGGTGTAGATCTCCGTCAAGCGGATCGAAGCAGCAGCCTCGACAGCGGCGAAGGCATCTTCTTCGTAATCGCGGAAGACCGGGAATTCAACGGTTTCCTTGGCAGCGCGAGCAGCCAGGTCGGCCTGGGCCTCGCACAGGACCTTGATGAATGGCTTCGCAGCCTCAAGGCCCTCAGCGACAACCTCTTCGGTTGGAGCCTGGACGCCGCGTTCCTTGATCAGTTCCCAAGCGTTGTCGGTAGCTTCAGCTTCCACCATCATGATGGCAACGTCGTCGCCAGCGATACGGCCGGCAACAACCATGTTGAAGACAGCGTTCTTCAGCTCGGAGTGGCGTGGGAAGGCAACCCACTGTGCGCCGTTTCCGTCATCAACCAGTGCAACGCGAACGCCGCCGATTGGGCCGGAGAATGGCAGACCCGAAAGCTGGGTGGACATCGACGAAGCGTTGATCGCTACGACGTCGTACAGCTCATCTGGCTCGATGGACAGCACGGTGACGACAACCTGGACCTCGTTGCGCAGGCCCTTGACGAAGGCTGGGCGCAGTGGGCGGTCCATCAGGCGGCAAGCCAGGATGGCTTCGGTCGATGGGCGGCCTTCGCGGCGGAAGAAGCTGCCTGGGATGCGGCCGGCTGCGTACATGCGCTCTTCAACGTCCACGGTCAGTGGGAAGAAGTCGAAGCCTTCGCGTGGGTGCTTGCCAGCGGTAGTTGCCGAGAGCAGTGCGGTCTCGTCATCGATGTAGACCATTGCCGAACCTGCAGCCTGCTTGGCAATGCGGCCGGTTTCGAAGCGAATGGTGCGGGTGCCGTAGCGACCGTTGTCGATCTGTGCTTCGGCGAATTGGATTTCTGGACCCTCCATTAAGGGGGTGCTCCTTTCGATCGCTCCCACGTGGTGGATGAGCGAACCGTGTGGCCCTACCCAGATCTGGTCTTCGATCGAGACCCGCGCTGGGGCGCATATTTGCCCTAGCGAAAGTCACTACCGAGGACCGCGAAACTGGCGGTCGGGACCAACGGTCAGTCAGCCCTGGGAGTTATTTTCTTTTGGGGCCCGCATAGAACATGCAGACCCAGGTACTAGCCTACCGGGAATTGGCAAAAGACGCAGTTCTTGGGCGATAGGCGCGTGCCAGCCACTTGCGTCGCTGCCATTCATCGTTTGAGAGCGGCCTTGCAGCCTGGGCAACCAGCGAAGATCATGCGGCGCTGCTGCCCTGGCGATCCCCGGGCGCAACCAGCACGGTGCGCGTTGATCCTCATTTAGGCAGGGAAACCTGCAGAAGGAAAATTTCTCCAGCCGGGATTATTCATAGCCTGTCGATTGTTGTTCTCCATGGGCTTTGCCCTGACGGACCGCGGCAATCGCCGCAGTCCAGAACATTTCCAGTCGCAACCCGCAAGACAAAGGAAAAACCTGATGGCAACTATGGTCAATGCATACGCAGCGCACTCTGCGACTGATGGACTCATTCCGACGCAGATTGAACGTCGTGCAGTAGGTCCGCACGATGTCTTGATTGATATCAAGTTCTCCGGCATCTGCCACTCCGACATCCACACGGTGCGCGGAGAATGGGGAAACCAGACCTACCCGCTAGTGCCGGGCCACGAAATTGCCGGCATCGTTGCCGAAGTCGGGCCAGAGGTAACCAAGCACAAGGTGGGCGACCGCGTTGGCGTGGGCTGCATGGTCAATTCCTGCATGGAATGCGAGAACTGCCTTGCCGGAGACCAGCAATTCTGCGAGCAGAGTGTTGGTACCTACGGTGCTCTTGACCGTGATGGCAGCATGACCCAAGGTGGCTACGCCACGCATGTCGTGGTTACCGAGAACTTCGCCCTGAACATTCCTGAAGGCATCGATCTGGATGTTGCCGCGCCCCTGCTTTGCGCCGGCATCACCACCTTCTCCCCGCTGAGGCACTGGGGTGCAGGGCCGGGCAAGAAGATTGCCGTCGTGGGACTCGGCGGCCTGGGCCACATGGCGGTCAAGATCGCCAGTGCCATGGGCGCTGAGGTCACCGTTCTGTCGCAGTCGCTGAAGAAGAAGGATGATGGACTGAAGCTGGGCGCAACCGACTACCGGGCCACCAGCGATGAGAACACCTTCAAGGATCTGCAGAAGAAGTTCGACCTGATCATCAACACCGTCAGCGCTTCCATCGACGTCAGTGCCTACCTCGGACTGCTGCGCGTGAACGGCACCATGGTCAACGTTGGTGCTCCGGCAGAACCGTTGCCTGTCAATGCCTTCGCACTGATCGGGGGACGCCGTTCCTTCGCAGGTTCGCAGATCGGCGGCATCGAGGAAACCCAGGAGATGCTGGATTTCTGTGCCCAGCATGGCATTGGCGCAGAGATCGAGGTCATCGGTGCCACGCAGATCAATGAGGCTTACGAGCGCGTGCTGGCATCCGATGTCCGCTACCGCTTCGTAATCGATACCGCGACGTTGGCCTAGTTACCCCAGCTCACTCGGGTCGCAGAGAACGGCGCCGGTCTTGTCCAGCAGTGCAGGACAGATCCGGCGCCGTTTCGCGTCTGGCTAATTAACGTTCATTCGCCCCGGCGCGATCTACGAGTGCCTGCGTTCTCCCGTTGGCTGCCCTGTTCTGGAGCCTCGGCCGCAGTGCCCTGCTCAGACAAATTCCCCTTGATCGCGGCAAGCTCGGATTGGAGTTGCGCCACGGCACCACTGAGGTTCTTCAGTTCCTGCCTGCGGCGGCTGGCAGCCCTGAAAGTCTTGATCATCATGGCGATGATCAGCGGAATGGCCGCGAGCAGGGCCCAGCCGCTGCGTTCAAAGAAGTCGAGGGCCACCGGCAGGGCCTGATTGAATTCCCAGAAGGAATTCACTCCCCCGGCAATCGATTCCAATGCAGATTCCACGGGAGCCAGTTGCTTGCCCACAACTGGTATTCCGGAAAGATCAGGGGCATTCACCGGAGGCTCGCCCATGGTCCATCGCGGATCACCTGGCCGCTTCAGGATATAGATCCCGGCACCGGCGCTGGCAGCGGCGAATAAGAGCACCGAGGCCAGGGCGACCGCCACTAGCTGGTGCCTCCGCCATAGCCCCGCCGCCACGGCAAAACCAATCACCAGAATCCAAATCCACATTCGCAGTTGTTCCAGGCCAATGCCCGTCAGTAAATCCATGAACTTTGCCTCATTGCTCTGGGCCGCCATGACCCAAGTTGTGCGTTACTTCATCCCACTTAGGTACGCTATCGCGAGCAGCGGATTAATTGCCGCCTAGCACGTCAATCCGGTTGAGATCGAATCGTTCGAGTCGTCATATTGCTTCCTTGCCCCGGTATCCGGGACCCAATAGCCGATGGCTTCCGGCTCGTCCAATGCAACGATCGGCTCATGCCACCTGCCGGCAGCTCGAATGGTAATTGCCACTAGCCCTCTTGCGATCGCGGATCTGGCATCGGTTGAGGTGGCAACGCGACGCACCCCAAAGACCAGAAGACCCCGTTCTCCAGACTCCTGCAGCTTTGCCGTTGCAAATGCCCGAACCGGTACAGTGCTCTTGCCTTGGGTGCGTTGGCGACACTGGCCTGAATTTGAGTTAATGGGTCTGGATCCGCTGCTCGGCGGATCACCTGGGATCGAGGAGGCTGGCATTGGCGGAGCCTAATTTTGCTGAACATTATTGGGATTTCATTGAGCGGGGAAGCATCTTGGTAGTGACTCTCAGTGGACCGGCTCATCTGCGGTTGATGGATCCGGAAAATTTCGCGGCATTCCAAGACGGAGAAGAATTCGAAGCATACGGTGGACTGGCACGCCGTGCTCCATACCGAATCAAGGTGCCCCATTCCGGACCCTGGTTTCTAGCGATTGATCTGACTGGCCTCGGTGCGCGTGGGGTGCGCCACGAAGTCAGCATCGTGCTGCCACAGAAGCTGGAAGCTCGACGACCAGCCCGGGACTAGAAGCAAGATCCCGCAGGAGAACTTAGCCCGCGAGCTCACTCGAAATATCGACAAGCTGTTGCATCCTCATTCCGGGCCAACCGTGGACCATATCCACCCACTGCGCCGGAACACTCGAGAACCCTGAAGCTGCGCCAATGAGCGATCCGGCGATGGCTGCCACGGTGTCGGTATCCACGCCTCCGCGAACAGCCGCTTCCAGCACCGGAACCAAGCGAGCGTTCCCGTCTTCCGGTTCGGCGGTGGCGATCGCGCTCCAAGCACCTTGGAATGCTTCAACGACCCAACCGTTATTTGTGAAGTCCCGAGGTCGATGGTTTTCGGCCTGGTGGATGCGCTGCTCCCATGCTTGTGCGCGTTCTGGTTCAAGCATCGCAAGACCACTGCGAATATCTAGTTCGCCGGTGAGCACAGCGTGGTGAATGGCTACTGTCCAAAGCCCGCAGGCCTCAGCGGCTTCATCATCAAAATGGGTCAGCTTGCTGATAGCTGCCGCAGCTTCGAATGCGGCAGCAGGCGGTTCAGACAGATAAGCCAGCGCCACGGGCGCTGTGCGCATGAGACTGCCGTTCCCGCCGGAGCGGCCAGTTCTCCGGTGAATCTGTTCAGAACCAGCTAGCGCATCATCAGCGGTCGGCTCGGCTCTTCCGTCAGCAGACGCAACATGCTGGGCGTGGGCAAGGACAGCCCGCGTCTGGTTGCCGACGTCCGGTGCGTTCGTGGCCCATTTGGCCCATTCCCGAACCATGTAGTTGCTCGCGTCACCATCAAGCTTGCCGTTGGAATCCAGCAGGCCCTGGGCAATGACTATGGCCATTGAGGTGTCGTCGGTCCACTCCCCGGGCGCAAAATCGCCCAACCCGCCACCAATCATCGAGATTTTGGCGGATTCGGGCAACGGTGCGTTGAATTCGTAGCCCGCGCCCAGGGCATCTCCGGCAGCCATCCCGGTCAGGACTCCACGAATTCGATCTTTCACCTGTACTGAATGTGCCATTTGCGCCTTTCACAGGGTGGTCGCCAATGCAGAGTAATACTGCTTGGATCCACTGTACCGATGCGCGGCGACAGTAGAGCTACCTGAGCGGCCCCGATAGCGTTCCCACGGTTGATTTGCGTCCTTGCGTCGTCGACCGGAATAGCGAACGAGGACATTGATGCGGTCACGATAACCGTTCCGCTTCTACCTGCGATCCCGACTTCGGTAAATAGCTCACCCGGTTGGCTTCGTCGCTGTCCCGGCTTGCTGCAAGCGCTCACGGGCATCGCCGAGCGGAGGCAGATCTCCTTGATCTCGATAGGCGTTTGACCCAACTTCTTGCAGTTATGGCCAATGCCCTGCAGGAACCAGGTTCCTGCAGGGCATTGGATGTCGCCAGCCTCGGTCGTTGCGCCTAGGCGAATGCAGGCGGTGGCGGAGTCGTGGGGTCAGTTGGGTGCCCCGGCGCCGGCTCAGTGGGATCCTGCGGGCCCGGGGGCGGGATCGGCCCATCCGGATGCGAAGGGCTTGGTGGTACGTCCGGCTGCGCCGGGCTTGGCGGAGCATCTGGTGTCGGCGGTTGCGCTGGCGGTTCTGGCTGGTCGGGAATACTCGGATCACCCTGCATCGGAGCACCTGATTCGTGTAAGTGATTCATTGGAACCTGCTTTCCGTCGTATCGGTTCGACCATTCAACGACGGATCGTCTCCGCCTTGCAACGGCATTCAGGAATCGCAAAGCTGCAACAGTGCCGCGACATGGCGTGGTCGCGTCGAATCGGAAAGCATCACTCGGTTCAACCCATTGGTTTCGCAAGCTGCCGTGCGCCAGCGCAGCCGACCTATAGCAGCATGCGCACGATTGGTGTCGCGATGAGGATGGTCAGGACAACGCGCACGAACCAGATAGCTACCATCTGCGGGATGTTCAGCGGAATCTGCGTCGCCAGGACGCATGGCACCAATGCTGAAAAGAAGATGATTGCAGAGACGCAAACGATGGCGATCACCATGCGCAGCTCGATGGATTCGTGTCCCGCAATGAGGGTTGCTGGAAGGAACATTTCAGCAATGCCGGTAGCCGAAGCCTTGCCAGCCAGCAACGGGTCATCCAGCCCGACGATCCAGGCAAATGGGACAAACAGGTATCCTAGCCAGTCGAAAACTGGAGTGAAGCGGGCAACCACCAGTCCGAGCAATCCGACAGAGAGAATGGACGGCAAAATTGCCATGGCCATTTTCAGCCCATCCCATACGTTGGCGCCGACATTCTTGAGCAGCGATGGCGCTCGCCGCGAGGCTCCCATGGCTTCGCTCCAGGCAACGCGTGCACGATTGCCCGTGACCAGTTTTTCCTTGTCATGTTCCATGCCCAGGTACGTCGTGTCTGGAATCCGGCTCAAAGGCGGAATGCGCACCGAAATGGCGGTCACCGCAAAGGTGACTACCAGCGACAGCCAGAAGTACAGGCTCCAGTGGTCCATCAGGTCCAGCGCCTTGGCAACAATAACCATGAAGCTGGCTGACACCGTGGAAAAACCGGTAGCGATGATGGCAGCTTCGCGACCCGTGTAGCGGCCGCCACGGTACATGCGGTCGGTGATCAGCAGACCCAGCGAGTAGCTTCCCACGAAGGAAGCCACGGCATCCACGGCCGAACGTCCCGGGGTGCGCCAAATTGGACGCATGACCGGTTGGCAGAAGACACCAAGGAACTCCATCAGCCCGTAGCCAACTAGCAAGGCCAAGAAGATGGCACCTACTGGAACGATCAAGCCAACGGGAATGACCAATTTGTCCAGCAGAAAAGGACCCATGTCCGGATCGCTGAGCCACGCCGGGGCAAAGTTGAAGAGCAGCGAACAGCCGACAGCCAGCCCGAAGATGTTCAGGAATGCGAATATGCCACGTACCTTGGATGCCTTCCATCCTCCGGTGACGAAGGGAATAACTGTCCCGCAGACGAGCATCAGCAAGATAATGTACGGAACGACCGGTGCCGCGGCAGTTTGAATCCACGTCACCAAGTGATCCAACGGGATGGTGCTCTTGCCGTTGATGGTGATGGGGAGGAAGAAGAACAAAATACCGATAAGGCTATAGATCACGAATCGCAGAACGACCGGAAGAGTGCTTTGTGCTTCAACGCTTGAAGTTGTCATTGGATACCGCCTTGTCGATGAGGGCGAGGGCATCAGCGTGATTTGATGCGCTATCCATACAACGCGACTCTGGCCCAGCAATGTGACGGGGATCGCTTTTATTGTCCGGAGTTTCAGACTTCGCGCAGATGAGCGCTTCTGCGCGCTTCCTGTGGCTGCGCAGATGGAAGCAGGCCCACAGAACGATCGCCCCCACTTGCCATGATTCTCATAGGACTAGTCTGTAGGATCGATATAGTCTGCATAGGCACTGATTCCAGCTTTCGGCTGAAAAAATGCGCTCAAATAGGTCTTGGCGTCATGCAGGGAATAACCTAGGGAGAACACATACGCAACCGATGGCGCACACCCATCGGCCACGACGTTTCAATGCAGCACGCAGCACATAGATAGTCCAGCAGAAACGAAGGCACCATTTTGAACGGCAATGCCACCTTTAAGCACCACAACGTTGCGCTTTTATCAGTGAACAGCGTCCTCGCACCCGAGGTGGTGAGCTCTGCAGAATTCGACGAGCGACTTGCTCCTAGCCTGAAACGCCTTCGCCTGTCCAAGAAGCTTCTGGAACGAGTTTCCGGGGTCAAGGAACGCCGCTGGTGGTCCGATGGCGTTGAATTCGACGACGCTGCAATTCTTGCCGGCAAGAAGGCGCTGGCCCAGGCCGGTGTCGATGCCAGCGAAATCGGCCTGCTGATCAACACTTCGGTCACCCGCCGCAACTTGGAGCCGTCGGTGGCTTCCAAGGTGCACAACGGCTTGGGCTTGCCATCCTCCGCCATGAATTTCGACGTGGCCAACGCCTGCCTCGGCTTCGTCAACGGCATGAGCCTGGCAGCGAACATGATCGACTCCGGCCAGATCAAGTACGCCCTGATTGTTGCCGGCGAAGATGCCAAGCCAACCCAGGAAACCACTTTCCAGCGGCTGAACGCTGAAACTTCCACGCGCGATGACTACATGCGTGAATTCGCCACGCTGACCTTGGGTTCCGGCGCCGCCGCTGCGGTCATTGGCCCAGCGGATGCGCACCCGGAAGCGCACCGCATCGTCGGCGGCGTATCGCGTGCCGGCACCGAGCACCACGAGCTGTGTGTCGGCGGACCCTCGGGCATGTACACGGACACGAAGGGCTTGCTGGATAACGGCCTCGAACTGGTCGTGGATGCCTGGGATGAAGCCCATCAATCCGGTTGGAATTGGAAGTCCATGGACCGCTACGTGACCCATCAGGTTTCCAAGTCCTACACCAATGCCATTATCAAGGCCGTCGGCCTGGTCAAGGACCGCGTGCCAATCACTTTCTCCAAGTGGGGCAATGTCGGACCGGCTTCCCTGCCCATGACCCTGTCCCAAGAAGCCGACTCGCTGAAGAAGGGCGACCGGGTGCTGTGCATGGGCGTCGGTTCCGGCCTGAACACCGCGATGATGGAGATTGCCTGGTGACCGAGCTTTTCCCCGGTGTAGATGCCATTTATTCGAAGTATCTGGAAGTACCGTCCACGTCGCAGGTGGACTCCCCGGGCACTAGGCACCGGTGGCACATCCTGGATAACAACGAAGAACTGAAGCAACGCGGAATTGAGCCGGCCGGCACCTTGCTCTGCGTGCACGGCAACCCCACCTGGTCCTACCTCTGGCGCAGCCTGCTGAACCATGTGTCCGAGCACGGGCTGCCGTGGCGAGTGGTGGCAGTGGACCAGCTGGACATGGGCTTCTCCGAGCGCAGCGGCAAGTTCCGCCGCCTGGCCGACCGCGTCAACGATCTCGGCGATCTGACTGGCGCACTGGGGCTGACCGGCAAAATCTCCACCGTCGGCCATGACTGGGGCGGCATCATCTCCCTGGGCTGGGCCGTTTCCCACCCGGACCAGCTGGAGAACGTGGTGTTGACCAACACCGCAATCCACCCTGCAGGCTTCGAGCTTCCCTCCGCGCTGAAACTCGCGTCCCACCCCGCGGTGCACGGTTGGGGCACCAAGACTTCCCCTGCCTTCTTGCAGGTAACCCACGCGCTGGCGCAGCCGGCCTTGGCCCCGGATATCCGCAAGGCCTTCATGGCCCCGTACACCAACGCTGAAAAGCGCGAGGGCGTAGCCAACTTTGTCGCCGATATCCCGTTCTCCCAGGATCACCCAAGCCGTCCGGCCTTGGACGAGATCTCGGAAGCAGTGCGCTCCTTGAAGGTCCCGGCCCTGATGCTCTGGGGACCCAAGGACCCGGTCTTCTCCGACCGCTACCTGCGCGATTTGATGTCGCGACTGCCCCACGCCCAGGTACACCGCTTTGAAGGCTCCAGCCATTTGGTGGGCGAAGACAACGATATTGCCACCCCGATCTTCCAGTGGCTTGCCGGCGAGAAGAGTTCCAAGAACACCTCGCGTGCCCAATCCCTGGGCGAATACCGTCCGATGCTTGCCGAACTCGATTCGCGCACCGAGGACCAATCGGCCGCGGTCGTGGACATCAATCCTGCGCGATCGCTGTCCTGGGCCGAACTGGGGCAGCGCGTGAATGCCCTGGCCGCAGGATTGCGGCAGATCGGAGTGGAGGCCGGCGACCGGGTGAACCTGCTGGTTCCACCGGGAATTGAACTGACCACCCTGATCTACGCCTGCCTGCGCCTGGGTGCGGTCATTGTGGTGGCCGATGCCGGCCTTGGCACCAAGGGCATGGGACGAGCCATCAAGGGCGCTGGCCCGAGCTACCTGATTGGCATCGACCGTGCGCTCACCGGTGCGCGGCTGTTCGGCTGGCCGGGAACCAGGATTGCCGCTGGAGACCTGCCTGCTGCGAAGCGCAAGCTGCTGGGGGTAGCCCATACCCTGCCCGAGCTCTATGAAGCCGGCAGCCAGGCCGCTTCCGGGTCCCGGGTTTTCGAGCCATCCGATCCGGATGCCGATGCGGCGGTCCTGTTCACCTCCGGCTCCACCGGTCCGGCCAAGGGAGTGGTGTACACGCATCGCGAACTGGCCGCCATGCGCGATACCCTGCGTGAAACCTACAACCTCAAGGCCGGCTCTGCGCTGGTGGCAGGCTTCGCGCCGTTCGCGCTGCTGGGCCCTGCTTTGGGTGCCACCTCGGTCACCCCGGACATGGACGTCACCGCACCGCGGACCTTGACTGCCGCTGCGTTGGCAGACGCCGCCCTCGCGGTGGATGCAACCACCGTCTTCGCCTCCCCCGCCGCGCTGGCTAATGTCCTGGAAACCCAGGATGCGCTGAACCAGGCTCAGCGGGAAACCTTGGAAGGCGTCTCGCTGATGCTGTCCGCCGGCGCCCCGATTCCCGAGCATCTGCTGGCCAAGGTGCAGGATCTGGTTCCCAATGCCCGGGTCCACACCCCGTACGGCATGACCGAGGCCTTGCCGGTCACCGATATCGACTTGGCCGGCATCCGCGCTGCCGGAGCGGGCAATGGCGTGTGCGTGGGCACCGCAGTCGCCGGAGCCACCGTTGCCATCGCGCCGATTGACGCCCTGGGCGTGGCCGGAGACAAGCCGGAATACACCCCGAATGCCACCGGCGAAATCCTGGTCCGCGCCCCGCACGTCAAGGACCGCTACGACCGGCTGTGGATCACCGAACAGCTCAGCGTCTCCATCCCCGGCTGGCATCGCACCGGCGATGTCGGGCACCTGGATGAGGCCGGACGCCTGTGGGTCGAAGGACGCCTTGGCCACGTGCTGCGCACCGCCAAGGGCGCGATTACCCCGGTAGCCGCCGAGCACGCTGTCGAGTCGGTTGCTGGCGCTGGCCGTGCCGCGCTGGTCGGCGTGGGACCTGACGGAACCCAGGCCGCGGTGGTCGTCATGGAAACGGTGCCCGCGGCCCGCAAATCCGGTCCGGCCGCCAGCGATCTGGCCCGCCAGGTTCGCGCCGCGGTCGCGGCCACCGGCACCGAGGTGGCAGCGGTCCTGGTAGTCCCAAGCCTGCCCACCGATATCCGGCACAACTCCAAGATTGACCGGGCCGCGCTCGCCCACTGGGCTGCCGCGACCCTCGCAGGTGGAAGGATCCGCAATCCGTGAGCCCATCGAAAAATGAAGACGCTGCCCGTCGCGTTCTGGTCACCGGAGCCAGCGGCATGCTGGGTGGCGCTGTAGCCCAGCTATTGCGCGACAAGGGTCACCATGTGCGCACCTTCCAGCGCGGCAGCTCGGCATCAGCCACTGATGAAGTCCGCGGCTCGCTCACGGATCCGCAGGCTGTCGCCGCGGCCGTGGAGTCCATGGACGCGGTCATCCACCTGGCAGCCAAGGTCTCCTTCACCGGTGCATGGGAAGACTTCGCCGCCACCAATATCGCGGGAACCAGCAATCTGCTCGAAGCGTCCAAGCGCGCAGGAATCAGGGATTTCGTGTTCGTCTCTTCCCCTTCCGTGGCGCACTTCGGCGATTCGCTGGCGGGCGCCGGTGCGGGTGAGGCCGATCCGGCCAAGGCGCATGGATTCTATGCACGCTCCAAGGCAGCGGCCGAGCTCAATGCCCTGGGCGCCGATTCGCCAGCACTTCGCGTCACCGCCATCCGCCCGCACGTTGTGTGGGGGCCCGGCGATACCCAGCTGGTGGAACGCGTCATCCAGCGGGCCAAGGCCGGACGGCTGCCCCTGCTGGACCAGGGCGCAGCACTGATCGACACCACCTATATCGACAATGCCGCTGCGGCGATTGTCCGCGGCCTGGAACGCATGGACCACGCCCACGGGCGAGCCCTGGTGGTCACCAATGGCGAACCTCGGCCGGTGGGCGAGCTGATCGCCGGCATCTGCAAGGCTGGCGGCGCCCCGGCTCCGAAGCTCAACGTTCCGGGCTGGCTGGCCCGTGCGGCCGGTTCGGTGATCGAGAAGTTGTGGTTGGCAGCCGGTTCGCGCAACTTGGTTCATGATGAGCCGCCGATGACCCGTTTCCTGGCCGAGCAGCTGTCTACCGCGCATTGGTTCGACCAGCGCGAAACCCATGAAGTCCTGGACTGGAAACCTGCGGTAGGCATTGACGAGGGCCTGGAGAAGCTGGCGGATCACTACCAGAACTAGTTGGCCGGGAAGGCAGCCGCCGTTTTTGGAGCGCGCGCAGTTGCCTTGGCAGCAGTCCGTGCGTCTTGGCGTCATCTGCTTTCGTGGATTCCTGCCCAGCCATTGCGCTGGGATATCTTGATTCAATGAGCAAGAAGATTTCATACCAGGGCGAAGCCGGCTCCAACTCGAATATGGCCTGCATGCAACGTTTCCCGGACATGGAAGCCGTGCCTTGTGCCAGCTTCGAGGACGCGTTCGCCATGGTGGAAAACGGTGAAGCGGAGCTGGCGATGATTCCGATAGAGAACTCCATTGCCGGTCGCGTTGCCGATATCCATGTCCTGCTCCCCGAGTCGGAACTGCACATTGTCGGCGAGCACTACCTGCGGATCCGCTTCGACCTTCTCGGACTGCCTGGCAGCACCATCGCGGATGCGGCCGAGGTGCACAGCCACATCCATGCGCTGGGCCAGTGCCGCAAGGTCATACGCCAGCACGGCCTGACCCCGGTGATTGCCGGTGATACTGCAGGTTCGGCCCGCGAAGTGCGCGAATGGAACGATCCTGCCAAGCTCTCGCTCGCTCCGCCCATGGCGGCCGAACTCTACGGCTTGGAGGTGCTGGCTTCCGGTGTCGAGGACGACCAGACGAACACGACCCGCTTCGTAGTGCTCGCCCGCAGGCACGAACTGCCGCACCGTTCCCAGCTCCCCGACTCGGTGATTACCACTTTGGTGTTCCAGGCGCGCAACGTGCCTAGCGCGCTATACAAGGCATTAGGCGGATTTGCCACGAACGGCGTGAATCTCACCCGCATGGAAAGCTACATGGTCGGTTCGTCCTTCGCCGCTACCACCTTCATGGTCGACATCGAGGGCCACCCCGAAGACCTTCCTGTGCGCTTGGCGTTGGAAGAACTGGAATTCTTCACCTGGGAAATCAAGATCCTCGGCACGTACGCGGCCAGCGAGCATCGCCAACGGGGTTCGGCAGCTTTCGTCTAGGCCTGCCCCGGCTTTCTGCGTCCGGGGGCGGCTGGACGATCCGCTGCCACTACCCCCTCCATGAGTAGCGGCGTTCGGGCCTGCCGACTCCCCCGTAGCGCAGGTTCACCTGAGCCAGGTTTTCCTCTGCCAGGTATTCCAGATACCGGCGAGCGCTCACCCGGGACGTGCCCAGCTTCTGCGCGGTTTCGGTGGCCGATATGGGTTCGGCAGCTTCCTTGACGATGCTCTCAACCAGTTCCATGGTTTCGGCGCTGCAGCCTTTGGGAAGAGGCCGGCGCTTTTGTCCGCCGAGCCCGAAGAGCATGTTCACATCGGCCTGCTGCAATTCCTGGTCCGCTGCTTCGCCCAGCGGCTGGTAGGCCTTCGCGTAGTGCTCCAGCCGTTCGCGCAGGTCATCCCGCGAGAAGGGCTTCATCAGATAGTGGACGATGCCGCCACGAAGCGCGCGGCGCACGGTATCCATTTCCCGCGCCGCGCTGATCACCAGGACATCGAGCTCCGGCTGGACTTCGCGCAGGCGCTGCAAGAGGTCCAGGCCGTTCATGTCCGGCAAATGGATATCGAGCAAGATGAGATCCGGCGAGAGCGCGCCGGCGGCCTTGATCGCGTCACCGGCGGAGTGCGCCACGCCGACCACGGTGAACCCCGGTTCGCTGTTGACGAATCCAGCGTGCACCTTGGCGACCATGAAATCATCGTCGATCACCAGTACTTTGATCACTTCTTGCTTCCTACTTCCTGAGCGTGGCGGTAAACCGGGCACCTTGTGCATTGGCCGCGGCCAGCTCTCCACCGCGGCGGCGGCAAACCAGGCGGCTGATGGCAAGGCCGAAGCCCCTGCCGCCGGAAACCGCGCTGTCCTTGGTGGAGAAACCTTGGGTGAAGATCTCGTCCATGGCATCTTCCGCGATGCCTTCTCCATTGTCCCTCACGGTGATTCGCACCAGCTCGCTGGTTTCCTCGATCCCGACCTGGATTTCCGGATTGGCAGCCGCAGCGGCCGCGTCCATCGCGTTATCGACGAGATTGCCGATCACGGTGGTCAGATCCCGCGCCAGCTGGTCCTCGCACCTGCCCAAGGTTGAGCTAGGCGCCATCTTCAGGTGCACCCCTCGCTCGGCGGCCACGCTGGACTTGGCAATCAGCAACGCGGCAATCGTGGGTTCGGCGATGCATGCGGAGACGTCCTCGAAGATCTTGCTCCGGCTGAAGCTCACGCCATCGATGAAGCCCACGACCTCGTCGTATTCCCCGAGCTGGATCAACCCGGAAATTGCGTGCAGCTGGTTGGCGAATTCATGGGTCTGCGCCCTGAGCATGTCGGCGGTGGCCTTGCTGTCTCCAAGTTCTTGTTCCAGCAGGGTCAGTTCGGTCTTGTCTCGGAAGGTGGTGACCGATCCCAAATCCCGCCTGGCGGTCTTGACCGGCATCCGGTTGAAGACCAATACCCGCTCGCCGACAAGGAATTGCCGGTCGGGCAGCTCTTGGCTGGTGGTCAGTGCATGGCGGACCTGCGGAACAACATCCAATTCGTCCAGGGTCCTGCCCACGCAGTGACTGGGCAGCTGGAGCAGCTCGATGGCGACATCATTGGCCAGCATCACCCGGCTATCCGGCGACACCGAGATGATTCCCTCTTTGACTCCGTGCAGCAGGGCTTCGCGATGCTCGAAAAGCTCTGCAATTTCCCGGGGTTCAAGCCCGCGGGTCTGGTGCTTGACCCGGCGGGCCAGCAAGACTGAGCCGGCGGTCCCCAGCAGCAGGGAAATGACCAGGGTGAACAAGGCGTTGGGAGCGATCTCCTGGATCATCTCGCCGGTGCTGGGATAGCTTTGGCCGGCGCTGACAATGCCGACCATCTTCCCTTCGTCGTCCAGCACCGGAACCTGCGCAATCAATACGTGGTTGCCATTGCGCCAGATTTCCCCGGTCCATCCGCGGCCTTCGGTGACGGCGGATTCAGGGTGCAGTATCGAGGTTCCGACTTCATCCGGGTAGCTGGAGGTGACGACCGTTCCCCGGGGATCGGCAATGGTCACGAATTGGAGACCCGAGGTGCTGCGCACCGATTCGCCCATGGCCGGCAACGCCGAACCCATTTCCGGCTCCGCCTCGGGAAGGAGCACGCGCAGCAGGGGGTTTGCAGCCAGCGATTCGGCGGCCGAGAGGCTGCGGCGCCCCTCGATTTTTTCGAAGTTATTGGTGGCCTGGGTCAGCGATACCGTGATGACCCCTGCCAGCACCACCGCGATAATGAGCAATTGCAGTATCAGGTACTGCCCTGCAAGGGTCAGCTTGCGGCGCGTGTACAGATTAGCGAGCCAGAAACGCACGGCACCCATTGCCTCGCCCCCAATATTCCAGAAATCCACGTTGCACCCGGCAGGTCCTTGCTGGCACCTGCATCCGGGCACTGTGCTACCTTACCGAAGATTCGAATGGTTCAGATCACAATTTCCGGTTACACAATGAACAGTATTTTCTTTGAGTACGCAAGAGTGACCCGGCTCACGATGGCACGTAAGTTGGTATCACTCGCAACCCCGATGAAAGCAAAGAGGCTGAATCCCCATGAAACCCTTCAAGTCGTTCCGTGCGCTGAGCGCGCTGGCAGCTGCCGCTGCACTGGCCCTGACCGCCACTGGCTGCGGCGTGACATCAGAGTCTTCCAGCACTGATGCCGCAGAGTCCAAGGGCCCCATCGCGAACCTCCGCATCATGGTGCCAAACACCCCAGGCGGCGGCTACGACACCACTGCCCGTGTTGCCGCCAAGGTGATGGATGACGCATCGCTGGCCAGCAACCCGGAAGTCTTCAACCTTGCCGGTGCCGGAGGCACCGTCGGCTTGGCCCGCATTGTCAATGAGAAGGGCAATGGCGATCTGGCCATGCTCATGGGCCTGGGCGTGGTGGGTGCAAGCTACACCAACGAAACCGACTCCAAGCTGACCGATACCACCCCGATTGCCAAGCTCATCGAAGAGCCCGGAGCGATCATGGTTTCCAAGGATTCTCCATACAAGAGCATTGACGACTTGGTCAAGGCCTGGAAGGACGACCCAAGCAAGCTCTCGGTCGGCGGCGGCTCCTCCCCTGGCGGCCCGGACCATCTGCTGCCAATGCAGCTGGCCGAAGCCGTGGGCATTGATCCCAAGGACGTGAACTTCGTATCGTACGATGGCGGGGGCGACTTGCTGCCGGCCATCCTGGGCAACAAGCTGGCCTTCGCTGCCTCCGGTGCCGGCGAGTACATGCAGCAGATCGAAGAGGGCTCTGTTCGCGTACTGGCCACCAGCGGCGAAGAGCGCCTGGAAGGCGTAGATGCCCCGACCCTGAAGGAATCGGATATCGATCTGGTGTTCTCCAACTGGCGCGGTCTGGTGGCTCCACCTGAGATTTCCGAAGAGGACAAGGCCAAGTGGGTCAACCTGGTCACCGAAATGCATGATTCGGCCGAGTGGAAGGAAGCCCTGGCGACCAACGGCTGGAGCGACGCCTTCATGACCGGTGACGAATTCTCCGCCTTCCTCACCGACCAGGACGAGCGCGTTGCCAGCGTCCTGAAGACCCTGGGCCTGGCGTGAGCGAAGTAGGCACCGCAAAGAAGAAACGCGTCGAACTCCTGTTCGCCGCGTTTCTTCTTATCGTCGGAATCATCGTGTTTGTTGACGCGTCGCAGCTTCATGTGACGTACTCCCAGGCAGACGTTGTAGGTCCCAAGGCCCTGCCTTACGTCGTCTCGGGCATTCTCATTCTTTCGTCCATTGCCTTGGCCATCACCGTCATGCGTGGCAACCTTGCAGCGGGCGAAGAAGGCGAAGACGTGGACCTGAGCCAACCTTCGGATTGGAAGGTCCTGCTCCCGCTGATCGGCATCTTCGTGCTGAACCTGCTGATCGTGAATTGGGCTGGCTGGGTCATCTCGGGAACCATCATGTTCTTCGGCGCGGCCACCTGCCTGGGTGCGCGGCGCTGGGTATTGACCTTGGTTATTTCGCTTGCCTTGGCGCTTGGTTCGTTCTACGGCTTCTATCTGGGCCTGGGCATCAAGCTTCCGGCCGGAATCCTCTCGGGGGTGCTCTAATTGGAAACTCTGGATTTATTGATGGGCGGCTTCGCCTCGGCGCTGACCCCGATTAACCTGCTCTTCGCTTTCGCCGGTGTCATCCTGGGCACCGCTGTAGGAGTGCTCCCGGGCATCGGCCCGGCCATGGCTGTGGCACTGCTGCTGCCATTGACCTTCGGCATGGAAACTTCCAGCGCACTGATCATGTTCGCCGGCATCTACTACGGCGGGATGTATGGCGGGTCAACCACCTCGATCCTGCTCAATACCCCGGGTGAATCGGCAACAGTCATCACGGCCATCGAAGGCCACAAGATGGCCAAGGCCGGCCGTGCGGCACAGGCCTTGGCCACCGCGGCCATTGGATCCTTCGTTGCAGGAACCATCGGTACCGCGCTGCTGGTGACCGTCGCCCCGATCGTCGTGAAGTTCGCGGTGAGCCTTGGCGCACCGAGCTACTTCGCCATCATGGTCCTCGCTTTGGTAACTGTCACCGCAGTCTTGGGCTCTTCCAAGATCCGCGGGTTCGCTTCCCTGGGCTTGGGCTTGGCCATTGGCCTGGTCGGCATGGACCCGGTCTCCGGGCAGCAGCGCCTGACTTTCGGCTTCGCTCCCCTGGTGGACGGCATGGACATCGTGGTGGTCGCCGTGGCGATCTTCGCCATTGGCGAGGCGCTGTGGATTGCCGCGCACTTGCGCACCAGCCCGGCCCGCACCATTCCGGTGGGTGCCCCGTGGATGGGCAAGGAAGATTGGAAGCGTTCGTGGAAGCCCTGGCTTCGCGGTACCGCCTTTGGGTTCCCCTTCGGCGCGCTGCCTGCCGGCGGTGCCGAAGTTCCGACCTTCCTGTCCTACGTCACCGAAAAGAAGCTGTCCAAGCATCCTGAGGAGTTCGGCCACGGCGCCATTGAGGGCGTTGCCGGCCCGGAGGCCGCGAACAATGCCTCTGCCGCTGGCACCCTGACTCCGATGCTCGCCTTGGGCTTGCCCACCAATGCCACCGCTGCGGTGATGCTGGCGTTCTTGACCATGAAAGGCATCCAGCCCGGTCCGCTGCTCTTCGAGAATGAACCAGACCTGGTGTGGGCCCTGATTGCCAGCTTGTTCATTGGCAACACGTTGCTGCTGCTGATCAACCTGCCATTAGCGCCGCTATGGGCGAAGCTGCTGAAGATCCCGCGCCCCTACCTGTACGCAGGCATCTTGTTCTTCGCAACGCTGGGCGCCTTCTCGGTGAACATGCAGGTAGCTGATCTCTGGCTGCTGCTGCTGATCGGTTTGCTGGGCTTTGCCTTGCGCCGCTTCGGCCTGCCAGTGCTTCCGCTGATCCTTGGTGTCATCATCGGCCCCATGGCCGAGGAACAGCTGCGCAAGACCTTCCAGCTTTCTGCTGGTGAAGTCTCAGGTCTCTGGAGCGAGCCGCTGGCCGTGGGCATCTACGTGCTCATCGCCGTCCTGCTCCTGCTGCCAGTGCTGATCTCCGCTATTCGGCGCAAACGCGGGACAGCGTCTGCCGCCGCCGAGGCCCTGCTGGGCGACGATGCAGCTGGCGGCCCCGAACCGGAACAGGCGAAGCCTGGCCACGGAAATGAGAACAGCAAGGCTGCTGAAAGGAATGAATCATGACGATCGTAGTGGGCTATATTCCCTCGCCAGAAGGCGAAGCCGCCTTGGAACGAGCCATTCTCGAAGCCAGGCGCAGCGAGGTGCGATTGATCGTAGTGAACTCTTCGAAGGGCGATCAGCTCGTTGACGACAGGCTCATTGACGCGAAGCAGTACCACGAGCTGGAAGCCCGCCTTTCCGATGCCGGCATCGATTTCTGGATTGAGCGCCACACCCAGGGTGCCGATGCGGCAGACCAGATCCTGCATGTAGCCCAGGCCCAACGAGCCGAGCTGATCGTGATCGGCCTGCGCAAGCGGACGGCAATGGGCAAGTTCCTCATGGGAAGCAACGCGCAACGGATTCTGCTCCAGGCTTCCTGCCCAGTGCTGTCGCTCAAAGCGTCCAGCGACTGGTAGTTCTGCACGCTGTTCGCTCAACAACGGCCAATGGCCCGCACCACGGGTGCGGGCCATTGGCCGTTGGACTTACTTCTGGTAAGGGTTGGCTGGCGGAGTGCCGCCGCCATTGGCGGTTGGATCCTGCGGCTGCTGGGGAGCAGGAGGATTACCCGGGTGCGGGCGGTAGCCGCCTTCTGCCGGCGGGATGCCACCGGCCAGACGAACGAGTTCAGTGGTGTTCTCTGCCGTGCGGATCTGTGCCAGCAAGGATTCGAGTCCTGCACGGACCAGTACCAAATAGACTAGGGACACCAAAGGACCCACGATCAGGAGCATGAGGAAGCCGAGCATTGCATCAGCCATGAACCCGGAAATCACGATTCCGAGGTAGCCGATCGCCAACAGGACCATGATCAGGATGTAAACGATCTTGATGATCGATGGCGTGATGAATTGTTTGAATTCCAAGTCGAAGAGGGACTTCACCTTATTTGCTTCTTTCTTTAGAGAAATTGCGCTGTCCCGCCCACGTTATCGAATTTCGCAGTATTCTCCCAGTAGCTGGAGCGGAATATCTTCATTTGTTGCGAAAATTTCGCCAACTAGTCGCCTGCGACTGCGTGCGGGTTATTATCCCCTGCCAAGCCAGACCCTAGACTGATTGCATGACAAGCCATGAGAAGCCGACGATTGTCCCAGCCCGATTGCAATCCGGAGACACCATCAGGGCCATTGCGCCATCGTGCTCCCGCGCCTTCGTGATGGAATACGACAATACGAAGTGGATCACTGAACGCTTCGAGGCCATGGGGCTCAAGCAGGAATTCGGCGATCACGTAGACGAGAACGATGACTTCGACAGCTCGCCGATCCCGTCGCGCGTGGCCGATCTGCACGCCGCATTTGCCGATCCATCTGTCGCCGGAATCATCTCGGTCATTGGCGGCTTCAATTCAAACGAGCTGCTCCCCTACCTCGACTGGGATCTCATTGCCGCCAATCCCAAGGTCTTTTGCGGCTATTCGGATTTCACCGCCCTGGCTAACGCCGTGCACGCCAAGACCGGCCTGGTAACTTATGTCGGTGCGCATTGGTCCTCTTTCGGCATGCGCGATCATTTTGAACCGACCGGCCAGTGGTTCCGGACCGCAACCCACGAGCACTCGTGGACCATCGAGCACGCCAGCGAATTCACCGACGATCTGTGGTTCATGGATCAAGACAACAGGTCCGTCCAAGCATCCAGCGGACCATGGATCCTGAACCAGGGGGTGGCCACGGGCAAGGTAATTGGCGGGAATCTGGGCACGCTGCATTTATTGCTGGGCGGCGATTTCATGCCATCTTTGGACGGGGCAATGCTCTTCATCGAGGATGACTCCTCAGAAGACATCCACGAAATCGCCCGGAAGCTCGCCTCGTTCCTGCAGTCCCCCAGCGCGGCTGGCATTACCGGGCTGGCCATCGGGCGCTTCCAGCAGCAGTCCGGAATCACCCGTAGCCTGCTGGAGCAAGTTATCGCAAAGCACCCGATCCTGCAGGGCATCCCGGTTGTGGCCAACCTCGATTTCGGCCATACCTCCCCGATGTTCACGTTGCCGATTGGCGGCTACGCCATGATTTCGACCAGTGCTGATTCAGTGCAGCTGCATTTTGCGCATTCACAGGACCAGCTGAGCTAGCCCATGGGCAACAGCAAGAGGCGGAACCAACCAGAATCCCCTGGTTAGTCCCGCCTCGCTTTGCATTCAGAGGACCACGGCCCTTGCGCGCCTAGGCCTTGCCGATCGCTTCCTTCAGCGCAGCCAGCAGCAGCGCCACCGATCCCGGATTAGCGTTGGGGCCCATCATGCCGATGCGCCAAACGGTGCTCGCGTACTTGCCGACACCGCCGCCGATTTCAATATTGAAGCGGTCGAGCAGGTATCCACGGACCTTCGCCGAATCAACGCCTTCAGGAACGTAGACCGTCGTCAGCTGCGGCAGGCGGTACCCCTCCTGGGCGAATAGCTCCAGGCCCATTTCCTGCAAGCCATCTTGCAGCAAGCCTCCCGCTTCCTGATGGCGGGCGGTGACCGCGTCCAGGCCCTCAGCCAGGATGCGGTCGATGCCGGCTTCCAGCGATGCGACCATCGAGACCGGTGCGGTGTGGTGGTAGGTGCGTTGGCCCCCGGTGGAACCTGTGGCGTAGCCGCCGAGCAAGCCTAGATCCAGATACCAGGATTGGGGCTTCTGGACGCGGCGCTCGAAAGCACGGTCTGAAATGGTAAATGGTGCCAATCCCGGAGCCACGCCGAGGCATTTCTGCGTGCCGGCATAGCCAACGTCAATCCCCCATTCATCAGCCAGCACCGGCATGCCGCCAATGGAGGTCACTGCATCGGTGATCAGCAGTGCATCGCCCTTGATTGCGCCCAGCGCGGCTATATCGGAAACAACTCCGGTACTGGTTTCAGCATGCACGCCGGCAATGACGGTTGGGTTCGGGTGCGCCGCGGCAACGCGTTCGGCATCGATCGGCGTGCCGTATTCATGCTCGACGCGGACTACTTCAGCGCCAGCGCGCGCAGCAACTTCGCACATGCGCTCGCCGAATAAGCCGTTGATCGCGATGACCGCTACGTCGCCTGGGTTGATGGTGTTGACGAAAGCGGCTTCCATGCCAGCTGAGCCCGTGGCGCTCAAAGGCAAGGTACGGGAGTTTCCGGTTCCCCAGAGAGTACGCAAACCATCAGCAACGCGATCCATGCGTGCAATGAACTCCGGATCCAGATGGCCCAGCAGCGGAAGGCCGAGCGCCGCCGTTGCCTCGGGATACGGGTTGCATGGACCCGGTCCGAACAGGTGGCGCTGAAGAACAGTCTTGCTCATGACGACTCTCTTTCATCTCAATGGGATGTTCCAACTAGAGCTCAGCATATCCCGCATCCCAATCCGAAACGAAACATATCTTCCGCATTGCAAAATTACTCGGGTCGAACTACACGGCCGCGGGCTCGATCGCCTCGAGATAATCCGGCAGCTCCGCCACGGATTCGAGGATGGCGGCATGCGGGAACCGGTCCAGCTCTTCGCGGCCCAGCTTCCCGGTCAGCACACCGATCCCATGCACTCCCGCGTGATGCGCGGCCAGCAGGTCGTTGGCGGTGTCGCCTGCGGCAACAACCTTGGCTACATCGCGAATTCCCGTCAGCTCCATGGCTCGATGAATCATGTACGGCGCGGGGCGTCCCGCTGCGGCTTCATCGCCGGCAACCACTGCGTCGAGAAGTTCGCCAGGACCGACCTTCCACCCCAAGCCATCGAGGATGATATCGGCAACATCGCGCGAGAACCCCGTTGTCAATGCGATCTTCTTGCCGCTGGCAGCCAAGCGTTCCAGCGCTTGCACGACACCTGGCAATGCGACGGGCGGATTCTCCTGGTAATACCCCAGCAGCAAATGGCGGAAACGGTCAAACTGCACCTGCACCTGCTCGTCGCTGGCAACAGCTCCGCCAAGTTCAATCAGCGCTTTGATCGCTTCCTTCTTCTCGGCGCCCATCCAATGCTGCAGATCCTCCTCCTTGACCTCAACACCGAATTCGCACACCGCATTTTCCAGAGCCCGGTACACATCGGCATGCTCGTCAATGGTCGTTCCAGCCATATCGCAGGCAATGAGTTCAAACATGTCTTCTCGTTTCATCGTGTTTTCCTGTTCAGACAGCAATGCTTCGCACACGGCTCAATGAGGCGCGATGCTCGCTGGTGTTTTCAATGGTGAAGTTGGCCAGATCCGGCAAATACCGATCATCGGAGTACTCAAGTTTCTGCCCCGATTTGGAGGAAGTCACGCGCCGTTCGCGCAGGAGCGGGGCGCCGAGCCGGACACCCAGCAGCTGCGCGTCCAGTTCATCGGCCGCCACCGCGTCGATGGTGTGCTTGCCTCGGTAGAGGTCTACGCCTTGCTCCCGCAGGTACTCGAAAATCGAACCGTCATCCGCATCGAATTCGAAGAGCAGCCGACCGACTTCTTGGGTAAAGCTAGTCCGCTCCAGCATCGCCGGGCTCCCATCGAGCAAGCGCAGGCGCAGGATCTGCACCACCTTGGCACCTTCTTCGAGTTCGAGCTGCTCGGCCACGAGGGCATCGGCCGGGCGCTGCGCCAATTCCCGCGTTTCCTGTCCAGCCTCCAATCCGATGGAGCGCGCCCAATCAGTAAAGGACATGAAGGTGGTAAACGATTGGGATTGCACCTGTTGCGCCACGATTGGCGGCTTGCCTTGTCCCCCCGCAATGAGGCCCTCCGAACGCAACTGGGCGAGCGCATGCCGGACCGTGCCACGCGAGGCATTGGCGCGGGCACAGAGTTCTGCCTCGCTGGGCAGGACATCTCCTTCGTGCCATGTGCCAGCCGCTATTTCCTGCCGCAACCAGGTGGTGAGGGCTTGGTACTTGGGTTGCTTCTTGTTCTCCATCACCTCTTGATCATACAAGTGGTTTTATTGTGAAATCAGCGATTCACAAGACATTCCAGTGAACTGAAAGTGAATAGACGGACCCCATTCTGAACTCTAGGCAAACTTGTTCAAACAAGTGCCATTTCGGGTTGAATCCGCTCATGCCGGGCATGGATGATCACTGTCGTGAGCAACGAAAAAAATTTCCCACAGCCCCGGCCAGTCGCCAACCACGCAGATGTGCTGGTGATCGGCGCCGGCATTGTCGGCCTGGCCCATGCCGCTCGAGCCCTGGACGCCGGCCTCTCGGTAATCGTCATTGAACGTGACCATGAGGCCATCGGCGCATCGGTCCGCAACTTCGGCCACTGCTGCATCACCGCGCAGTCCGGCGAACTCTACGACCTGGCGCAGTCAGGACGTCCCTTGTGGCTTGACTACGCTGAACGCGCTGGCTTCTGGGCCGGTGAATCGGGAGCTGTCGTGGTGGCCTCGACAGAAACGGAATTGCAGGTCCTGCGCGAACTGTCCGCACGCCGCGAAACCGGGCAGGTCGAGATGCTCAACGCGCAGGACATCGCAGAACAGCTCGGACGCGAAAGCACCGAAGGATTCCTCGGCGGCGCGTTCCTGCGTGATGACCTGCGCGTCGACCCGCGCACCACGGTGGCCAAGCTGGCCCAGTGGGTCAACGCCCATGTTGCTGGCAGCGTCCACTTCAGCACCAGCGCCTTGGGATTCGGTGCCGGCCGGCATCGCCGGGCCAGCGTGCAAACTAATCGCGGCGCCTTCGAAGCCGACCAGGTTTTCGTTTGCGTCGGCCACGACGTGGACTACCTCTTCCCGCAGATCGCGCAGGAGCACCAGATCACCCGGTGCGCGCTGCAGATGCTCCGCGCAGAAGCTTCCGAAGACCTGGAATTGAAGCCGGCCGTCCTCACCGCCACCTCCATGCTTCGCTACGAGGCCTTCACCGAAGTGCCAGCAGCCAAGGCCCTGCAGGCTGAAGTTCTCGCCGAGCACCCGGAGCTGCTGGATATCCAGGCGAATGTCATGTTCACCCAAAGGCCCGACGGCACCCTGCTCATGGGAGATTCGCACAGCTACGCCGCAACCCAAGCTCCCTTCCTCAAGGAAGCGACCTCGCAAACATTGCTCTCGGCCATCGGGGGCTACATGAGTGGCACCGAGCTGAAAGTCATTGAACGCTGGCAAGGAATCTATGCCTCCAGCGCTACCGGGCCCTTGCTCATCCGCAATGCCGCCGACGCCATTACCGTCGTCTCCGTGACCGCCGGAGTCGGAATGACCCTGTCCTTCGGCCTGGCCGACAAGAACATCAAAAACCTCGCCAAGCCGGCCATGGCTTCATCGATCACCGCCTAGCCTAGCTACACCACGCATTGGAGCAAACCATGAAGATCTCTCAGGCATTTAAATTCTCTGCCGTCTCGCTGGGCCTGCTGGCCCTCACCGCTTGCGGGTCCGCCCAGGCGGATGAGCAGGCCGACTCCGCTGCCCCCGCGTTCTGCGCCGATGGGCCCATCAATTTCGGCATCGAGCCCTACGAAGCACCAGCCAAGCTCGAACCGGCGTACGGCGTGCTCGCCGACGCATTGGAGCGCGAGCTCGGATGCGAAGTCGAGGTCCAAGTTGTCGAGGACTACGCCGCAGAGGTACTGGCAATGCGCAATGGAAAACTGGATCTTGGCCAGTTCGGTCCCGTGGGATACGTGTTCGCCAGCCAGCAGGCCGGCGCTGAACCGCTCGTGTCCTTCGGGACCGCTCAAGGCGAGCTCAGCACCTACACCGGTGGCATCTGGGTTGCGAAGGATTCAGAAATCAAGACCCTCGAAGACCTGCGCGGAAAGGACTTCGCACTTGGCGGCGTGGGCTCAACCTCCGGAGATGTCCTGCCGCGCTACGCGCTGAAGACTGCCGGCATTGCCGAGTCCGAAGTCAACTTGAACTACGCAGGAGGGCATCCTGAATCACTGCTGGCCTTGGCCAACGGAACTGTCGACGCCGCCCAGCTCAACTCGCAGACCCAGGCGGTTGCCGAAGAAGAAGGTACCTTCAACCCGGAAGACTACCGCCAGATCTGGACCTCGGAACCCATCCCGAACGACCCGATCACCATCAGCGCCGATGCCGACCCGGAACTGAAGAAAGCCGTTAAGCACGCGCTGCTGAACCTGCCGGAGGAAGATATCGCCCAGGTAGGAGCTTTCCTGGATGTGACCCCTCCGGGCCCATTGCTGGAAGTCACCAAGGAAACCTACGGCCCGCTGTTCGACCTGGCTTCCGAAATGGGCCTCACCGAGGACGATATCTAACCATGGACACCACGCAATTGGCCCGTCCGGCCCTCTCGGTGAAGTCCCTGGCCAAGTCCTTCAACCAGCGCCGCGTGCTTGATGACGTCGATTTCACCGTCAACCGCGGCGAGCTCGTGGTCTTTCTGGGTGCCAACGGCTCCGGAAAATCCACCACCCTCAAGTGCGTCGCGGGATTGGCCACGCCGGATTCGGGAAGCATCGAATTGGATGGCATCCACCTGGCCGATCTCCATGGCCGTGATCTAGCCCGTGCGCGATCCCGGGCAGCCATGGTGTTCCAGAAGATCCATCTGGTGCCCCGCCGCACAGCACTGTACAATGTCTGCGCAGGCGCCCTGGCCCGTGTCACCGGCTTGGCCTCATTCTCCCCCGCTTTCTTCTCGCGCGAACTGCGGGAAGAAGCAATGGCCTGCCTGGACCGGGTTGGCATGGCCGACCGCGCCCTGGACAAGGTCGGGCGCCTTTCTGGCGGACAGCAGCAGCGCGTAGCCGTCGCCAGGGCCCTGTGCCAGCGCGCGTCGGTGCTGCTTGCCGATGAGCCGGTTTCTGCTCTGGACCCGCATGCGGCCGAGAACATCATGGAATTGCTCGCTACCTTGGCGCACGACGAAAACCTTGCAGTCGCCACGGTTCTGCACCAGCCAGAGCTTGCACAACGCTACGCAGACCGGGCGATCGGGTTGCTGCATGGACGTATCGCCTTCAACGGTCCGGTCCAGAATCTCGGCGACGACTTCCTGGACGTTCTCTACTCTCCCGAGAGGATTGCAGCATGAGCCTCCATACCCGGACTCGCATCAAGGAACAGGCAGTGGAAAGCACTTCGCAAATGATCGCTGGAAAGACCGCGCCAGCACTGCCCAGAGACCCGCACAAGGCGGCCCGGCGTACCCTTTGGATTACCGCAGTTGCAGTGATTGCCGTCCTTCACCTTCTGGCCATCGCGGGAACTGATTTTGATCCGGCGTTGCTCGTGGATGGCTGGCGCGGGATGGCACGATTCATCAGCGACGCATTCCCGCCGGATCTGAGCTGGGACAAGGTCATACTTCCTGGCTTGGAGGCAACGCTGGTCACCTTGTGGATCGGCTTGCTGGGCACGACCTTCTCCATTCCTACGGCCTTGGTGCTCGCTGTGCTCGCATGCCGCACCACGACGCCGCATCCGCTGGCCTACCAAGCAGCACGCAGCATCTTGTCCTTCTTCCGCGCGGTACCGGATATCGTCTTTGCGCTCATCTTCGTCACCGCCGTGGGCTTGGGTCCCTTCGCAGGTGTGCTGGCGCTGATCTGCCACAACACGGGAGTGATGGGAAAGCTCTGGGCCGAGTCCCTGGAAGAAACCGATCAGGGCCCGCAGGAAGCGCTGTCCACCACCGGCGCATCACGGGTTCAGCAGCTTACCCATGGCGCACTGCCGCTGGTGATCCCGCAGTTCGTTGGCTTGCTCTTGTACCGCTTCGACGTCAACGTCCGATCGTCACTGGTCCTGGGCCTGGTCGGTGCTGGCGGCATCGGCTTGCTCATCAACCAGGCGATCAAGTCGTTCCAGTTCGATACGATGCTTACGCACATCATCATCGTGCTGATTCTGATCATCGTCGTTGACCAAGCGTCCGGATTCATCCGCCGCAAGCTGGCAGTCTAGCGCCTCGCCAATCGGAAAAGCGCGCCTGGGCCCCAGCGGGTGTCCGTGAACCTTACAGGATCGAGGACACCGGCTGGGGCTTCATGGCGCTCTGGGCGAATCGTTGTGGTCCCTGAAGATGCCTCGGCACCTTTACCAGCGGCGCAGGTCCTGGAAAGTCGTTGTTTTCCACTGGTTGGCATGTGCCGGTGGTGGACCGTGCACTGCTATTCAGGAATTCCCATTGGAGCGACGCGCTGGGGCAAGCCGTGCTGATTGCGGCCCTGGACGAGAACCACGCAGGTCATGGACAGCAGCACTCCGACACTGCAGGCGACGAGAAGCACGCCAAAGCCGCTGGCAGCCTCGATGAGCATGCCGCCCAGAACTGGTCCAAGCGCGAACCCGGTGCCGATCATCAAGTTCGTGGAATTCATCAGGTGGCCGCTGGAGTCCAGGTCGGAGACCGTGGCCAGCAAGTAGGGCAGGATGAAGGTCCAGGAGAATTTGAAGATGATCGCCGCGGCCGCGAACTGCACGGCTCCGCTCAACCCGAACAGCAAGCCGATGGACAGCAGCATCGCCAGATAACCGAGAATGAGGAACAGCGGGCGGCGCGGATGGTCGCCCAGGAATGTGGCCAGCAAGGAGGAAGCAATTCCCGGGACTGTCGCAACAGCGAGAATCAGGCTCGTCGTACCCAAATTGATCTGCGCGGACGCCGCGAATTGCCCCATGAACGACCACACCCCGCTCAACGCTACGTAGAAAAGCATTACCGCCGCCAGGGCCAGAAACGCCTTGGATCTCGGGGCCGGCCGGTGCCCGTAGTTGGCACTATCGGCAGCCGGGTCAGCGGCGCTTCCCAACAGCACGTTGCCATCGATGCGGTGCGCAACCGCCATGCAGCACAGGGCTAGCCCAGCCATGGTCCAGTAGATCGCAGACACCGCGGAATCCGCGAAGAGCACCGGGAAGAGCGCCAGAATCACGGCGCCCATGACCAGCTGGGCCGCAACGAATAACCCATAGGCCCGTCCTGGGTTCGCGCTCCTGCCGCTCAAGCTCAGGATCACCACGGTGATCGAGCCAGCAGCCAGGGACGTCACAATGCGGCACACCGCCAAGAGCGCGTAGTTGTCCGCAAAGCCCGAGACCACATTTCCGGCCACGGCAACCAGCGTGAAGACACGAGTTGCCGTCACGAGGTTGACGCGCTTGAGCCACAGATAGGCGGGGATAGTCGCCAAGCTGAAGGCCCCGAGCTCCATGGACAGCAGCCCGCCTACTTGGGTGGCCGTCAGGCCGAATTGCGCCACCAGCTTGGAGGCGATCACCGGTGCGGTCAGCAGCACCATGTACAGCACCGCGCTGTAGGCACCGATGTAGATGTAGATTCCGCGGTCGCCGCCTGTTTTTGTGCGCGCGCCAGCCAGTATCGAGTCCATGGCTTTCCTTCGAGACAGCGGCGAGTTGCCGCGGGTAAATAATGATGCTCCGGCCGATACCCTGGCCGGCTGAGAACAACGTGCTGGGCAGGCGATTAGCGCACCGGCACGCTCGAGGATCCGAGTCGTTCGTAGACCTTTTGCCCGCTGAACCAGGTCTGCTGTGCAGTGATCTGCGGCAGCTCTTCGAGTTGCACCTCAAACGGGTCTGCCGAGAGCATGATGAAGTCAGCGGACTTACCGATTTCCAGCGACCCGGTCAGGTCATCCAGTCCCATCGCTTTGGCGCAATTGATCGTGTAGATACGCAAGGCATCCGCCAAGGTCACGGCTTCTTCCTCCCAGAGCGTTCCGGGGAAAGCTCCGGTAGGATCCTTGCGGGTGACCAGACCGTAGATTCCCTCCCAGGCGTTCGGGGAAACGCTCACCGGCCAGTCCGAGCCGCCGGCAACTAGCGCCCCGGTGGCCAGCAAGGTCTTGTTCGGGTGCATCTTGGATGCCCGGTCGGCGGGAAGGACGAGTTTCATGGCTTCGGTAATCACCCCGGGGAACCACAATGACGGCGAGATATCGGCGGTGACTCCCAGTTCTGCAAAGCGCGGCAGGTCATCCGGGTGAATGAACTGGCCGTGGGCGATATGGTATTTCGGCTCGCCCAGACCTGCCTCGCGCACCTTCTGGACTGTGTCCAGGACCAGGCGCACCGAAGCATCGCCGGTGCAGTGGATCTTCGCGGAAATGCCCCGCCGCGCCGTGCTCATCAGCCAGCCCGCGAGTTCTTCTGGAGGCATTGTGGTGTTGCCGCAATGGCATTCAGGGAATCCCGCACCCTCCAGATACGGTTCGATGAAGGCTCCGGTCCCTGCCGGCGGAACGCCATCAAGGAAGATCTTGATGAAATCCGGGCGGTGATGAGTTGACCTGGTTTGCTCGCGCTCGGCAATGATCCCCTCGCCCAGCGGATGGGTCCCGAAAATGAAGTCATTGGCCTGCATGCTGGAAACCACCCAGGCGTGCAGATTCCCGGATTCATCGAGTTCTTTCAAGGCCTGCATGAGTTGCAAGGAGGCGGCAGCATCCTGGAAACCGGTGATGCCGTAAGAATGCAGTATTTCCATGCCCCGCGATGCCGCTTCGGCCAACTGCCAAGTCGGCGTGGGGCTCATTGATTCGCGGACCTGTTCGACAATGACCCCGCCGGCTTCCAGCAGCACGCCGGTGGCTCGGCCTTCGGCATCCCGCATGATTTCCCCGCCTTCGGGGTGAGGGGTCGCGCCGGTGATGCCCGCAAGCTCCAAGGCATGGCTGTTCACCCATCGGTTGTGCTTAGCATCATCCTTGAGCAAGGCCGGCCGGCCGCCGGTGGCCTGATCCAGCCGCGCCAGTGCCTGGGGCGTATTGATCTCGCTCAACAGGCCCGAACCCCAGCTGCCACCGATGACCCACTGGTCCGCAGCCAGCTTATCCGACCAGACCGCGACTGCCTCCAGGAACTCGTCCAGGTTGAGAGTTGGCGGAACGTTGAGCTCGAACAGGTCCATCTGCCCGGCAAGCATGTGATGATTGTGCACGTCCATCAGCCCGGGCATGATCGTGGCCCCGTCCAGATCGATAATTTCCATTTCCGGCCCACGCAGCGCCAGCGCATCCTCTCCGAGCGCGACAATCTTTCCTGCGCGGACGGCCATCGCATTGACTATGCGTTCATGCGGATCCAGCGTATGGATGGTGCCGTTGACCAAGAGAAGGCTAGGGGCGGTGTTCACGAGTGCAATCCTTTCGAAAGATACCAATCCGGGATGGCTCTCCAAGGTTCAAGAAGTGATGCACGGCATATCCCGGCCGGTGCATTCATTCTCGCAAAGTCCGCCCCAAGGGCGTTGGCTTTAAGCGCATGCTTAGTTGGCAACGCACGCCAAACTCGCTCCGGGGCTAGAAACAGGAGCCACGTCCCACTTGTTCTCCCTCCGGAGCACGATTCCGGAAAGCAAACTGGCAACTTGCGCATCGCCCTTGCGACAGCCTGCCTGTTGTACAAGGGTGGAAGGACGAATGCGAAAGGAGCACACCTTGAAGAAAATCCTCATGGTCCTGACCAGCGTTTCCGAAATCGGTAATGACAAGGAACCTACCGGATACAACGTCGCCGAGGCCGCACATCCATGGAAGGTGTTCCGGGATTCCGGGCACTTCGTCGACTTCGCTTCCATTAAAGGCGGACAGCCCCCGCGCGACACAGTGGACCAGGACGACCCGGTCCAGGTCCAGTTCACCCAGGACGAAACGACCCGTGCCGGCTTGTACAACACCGCAAGGGTTGAAGTCGTCGACCCCGAACAGTACGACGCCGTGTACCTCGTGGGAGGCCACGGCACCATGTGGGACTTCCCCAATAATGAGGGCCTGCAAAAGCTGGTCGGCGCTATCTACAACAAGGGCGGCGTTGTCGGTGCAGTCTGCCACGGCCCGGCCGGTCTGCTCGATGTCGAGCTGCATCATGGTTTGAAACTCTTAAGTGGCAAAACCGTTGCAGCATTCACCAACGATGAAGAAGTGGCCGTAGGCAAGGATAAGATCATTCCGTTCTTCCTGGCCGACAAGCTCACCGAGCAAGGCGCCACGCATATCGCCGCCGATAACTTCGAAGAGAATGTACAAGTCTCCGAACGCCTGGTCACCGGACAGAACCCAGCTTCCGCCGCAGGTGTCGCCAAGGAAATGGAAAAGCTCTTGGCCGAAGTGATCCACCAGGAGAAGGCCGCTGAAGCCGCAGCCGCCGAGACCGAGGCCGAGGCACAATGAGCTAAGTCGTAACCCAGCCCGAAATCTCATAAAAAACGCTTGGATCCGTGTAGCTTCGCGGATCCAAGCGTTTTCGACTTCTACTGGACTTTATATAACGCATTCCGTACTCCATGCAACGCCATGCACCCCTTGCCGAAAGCGTGGCTGGTGATGCAAGCAGCTTGGAAAGCGTCTCGGATTGACCCGACAATACTCGTCAATCGATTGGGTCTGGTTCGCAACCTGGCCGTCCCTGCATCGCAAAAGCCTTCTCATACAGAGTGGCGCTCTCATCCGGCCAGCCTGGATCTCGCGGAACGACACCGGTAGCAGCCCAGAGCGTCTCCCTTAGCCACTGTGCGAATCCAGCTACACGGAAGTTGCCTACAGCGCCTGCATCCCCTTCAGCATGCTCAAGCAAGACAATTGCTCGCCTCATCCCACCGAGCTCGTTCTGAATGACGTTCCACAGCTCTTCATCCTTAGTGAACACAACGTCGTAGCTGTCTTCATCTTCTTCGGGAGGCCATTCCATCATTTCGCGTTCAACCGGCAAGGACCGGGAAGCAAGGAGCTCTGGGTCGGAAATATCGTAGGCTGCAACTACACGTGCCGAGTCTACATATTCATCGATGAGGTTGCCGGCGAACCTGGAGTAGTCGAAGGTCTTGCCACCCAACGAGGTGAGAAGTGCTGCAGCTTCCGACACGCGTGGAGCAGCGCCAACCCCGTAGTGTGCACGAGCAGCCTGCAAGAGTTTTTGGTAGTCAGTCATAGTTCCCCAATTCAAGCACTACTGGTGCCGCCAACAGTAGCTGGCGGCACCAATGCTTCGTGCAAGTTCTTTCCCAGGTCGAGCTTCCGTAGAAGAGATGAATGTCAGGGGTCCGCTTGTTGGGGTGGAAGTGCCACATGTACCCTTCTTGCCTCCTCCACTGATTTCGGGTCCAACTGGCGCCTTGCCGTCCTTAGTAGCTGCAGCTAGGGATTTTGCTTTGTTCCTGGAAAGCGCCCAAACGCCGTTGCCTTTCTTGCCACGGGTGACAGCCTTGGTTTTGGCCAGGCCCTTGGCGCTGATGAAGCTCTTATTGCTCTTGCGCGTTGCCGGGTAGTAATCGCGCTACTTCGATTTGCACTTCACCAGCTGCTGCCCGTGGTGGGAGCCTTGTCGAATCAACTTCGTGCGGCTCCCATCGCCAGTACTTTCCTTGCGGTTTCTCCATGCTGATCACCCAGGGCATTCCTGGAGGACGCAGCTGAACCAGCAACCGGTATCCGCCGGGGCCTGATCCCACCGGCAACCGAAGGGCGAGAGCAATGGCTCTCGCCCTTCGGTACACGACTTTCAGGCTCTAGAATGCCAAGCCCAGGCGATTATTTGCCGGTACTGGCAACCCGTAGTTTCCGCGAAGCGTACTCTGCTCGTATTCAGTACGGAAGAGCTTGCGCTGCTGCAAAATCGGGACTACCTGCTCCGTGAATACTTCGAGACCTGCCGGCAAGACCGGAGCCATGATATTAAATCCATCGGCCGCTCCGGCTTTGAACCAGTACTCGATCCGGTCCGCCAGCTGCTCCGGCGTACCCGAGAACGTCTGGTGTCCCCGGCCAGGACCTAGCTCCCGGATGATCTGGCGAACCGTGAGCTTCCTTCGGTAACCCAGATCCAAGATGAGATCCCTTCGGGAGGTGGATTTCTCCTTGGCCACGGTATTCTCCAGCTCGGCGGGAAGTTCTCGGTCCAGTTCAAGGATTGCCGGCTCCACATGCAACTGCTGGGCCAACGTATTCCTGGCGTATTCCGGCAGAATGAGCTCATCCAGGGAATCCGCCAATTCATTGGCTTCGGCTTCCGTGGAACCAAGGATGGGAACAATTCCTGGAAGGACTTTGACCGAATGCGCTGCTCGGCCGTTGCCTGCTGCCTTGTCCTTGATTTCCTGGTAGAAGTCCCTGGCAGACTCAAATGATTGGTGAGCGGTGAAAATGGCTTCAGCCCATCGCCCGGCGAATTCCTTGCCGGCGGCCGAAGCTCCCGCCTGGACGATCACCGGATGCCCCTGGGGCGACCGCGGGACATTGAGCGCTCCAGCAACCTGGAAGTGCTCCCCGATGTGTGCCGCGGAGTGTATCTTGCCCGGATCCGCCCAGATCCCGCTTCCCTTGTCAGCAACGACTGCATCCGGCTCCCAGGAGTCCCAGAGCTTCTTGACCACCTCCAGGAATTCCTCGGCGCGACGGTATCGTTGCGAGCTGTCCAATTGGGCGGATTGGGAGAAATTCCTCGCCGCTGCATCGCCTGCTGTGGTGACGACGTTCCAGCCCGCACGCCCATTGCTGATCACATCCAGGCTTGCAAAGCGGCGGGCAAGATTATAGGGGTCGTTGTAGCTGGTTGATGCGGTCGCTATCAGCCCAATGTGCCGGGTCAACGGGGCGATGGCAGAAAGCACTGTCACAGGGTCGAGGATTCCTGCAGGTCGTTGGGCGACCGGCCCTTGAAGCACTGGGCCGTCTGCGAAGAAGATCGCGTCGAGCTTCGCTTTCTCGGCCAGCTGCGCCAAACGGATGTAGTGGCCGATGTCCGTTCCGGCATGTGGGTCGCTCAGCGGCAGGCGCCATGAGGATTCATGATGCCCGGTAGTCATCAAGAACGCGTTGAGAGTCAAAGTTCGTGTCATGGTTGTAGTCCCTTCGGTAGGAAGATTGTCTAGGCGCGAGCCCAGCGCGAGAAGTGGCGCTCCAGCGCTACAAGTGCTGCGTTGACCGTGAAGCCTAGGATGGCGACAGTGAGTATGGCTGCGTACATTTTCGGGATCAGGAAACTGGCTTGCGAATTGGTGATCAGGAAGCCCAGTCCAGCCTTGGCGCCGATCATTTCGGCGGCGATGAGCACCAGCACGGATGACGTTCCTGCCATCCGGACGCCGGTGAAGATGATGGGTACGGACGAGGGCAAGACAACTTTCGCGAAGATCTCGTAGCTGGTGAGCCCCAAGGTTTTTGCCGCCCTGATCAGCAAGGGATCTACGCTGCGTGCTCCAAGGATGGTGTTGAGAAGCACCGGGAAGAACGCCGCGTAGACGACAATCGATACCTTGGATACTTCGCCAATACCGAGAAGGAGCGTGAAGACCGGAAGCAACGCCAAGGCCGCGGTATTTCGGAATACCTCCAGCAACGGGTTGAGGAAATCGCCGACTTTCGAGAACCACGCGACGACCAATCCGACGGGCACGCCGATGAGGACAGCGAGCGTGAATCCTACGGCCGCCCGGCCTAGGCTTGCCAGGATGTGCGTGCCCAGATCCCCTGAGGCAATCATCTTCCCCAGTGCCTGCAGGACTTCATGCAAGGGAGGAAGAAAGACCCGGGATGATGGTTCCAGGACGAATTGCGGGACAAGCTCCCACACCAGGAGAAAACCGATGATCGCACCCGAACGGTACAGCGTTGACCGCAGTCTTCCGGCCAAACGCAGGAAAGGAGAAGGCCGGTTTGACTCCCCGGTGGAGCCCTGCAGGCGCTGGTCCGGTACGGCTAAGGTGCTCATGCTGGTACTCCTGGAGAAACGAGCGACTTGTGGCTCACCGGCGATTTGCCGGCACTGGGAGCGGACTCGTGAAGCAGCGTCCAGATGCGATGGCGGTAATCGCTGAATTGGGGAGCCGAGCGGATGTCATCAACACTGTGGCGCCCGTCGAGTTCAATGTTGATGATCTCCTTGATTCGTCCGGGTTTGGAGGACATCACCGCTACCCGCTGCCCCAGGTACACGGCTTCTTCTATGCCGTGCGTAATGAAGACAATCGTGGTTCGGGTGCGACTCCAGATATCTAGCAGCAAGTCCTGGAGTTGTTCGCGTGTTTGGGCATCCAGGGCGGCGAACGGCTCATCCATCAGCAGCACCTTGGGTTCATGGGCCAAGGCACGGGCTATGGCCACGCGTTGACGCATGCCGCCGGATAGTTCGTGGGGGTACTTGTCTTCCACACCCTGCAGGCCAACGAGTCGCAGATATTCGTTAGCGCGGATCCGCCTTCCCGATTTGTCCAGTCCCCGACCGCGACGGGCCTGGCTCTCCAGCCCCACCTCGACATTGGCCACTGCCGTGAGCCATGGGAAGAGCGCATATTGCTGGAAGACTACTGAACGTTCCAGGCTGGGACCGGAGACCGGCTCGCCATCAACGAGAACTTCGCCCGAAGTTGGCGCGGCCAACCCGGCCAAGATATCCAGAAGAGTGGATTTGCCGCATCCGCTGGGGCCGACAAGGGTGAAGAATTCTCCGTCCTGGATCCGGAGATCCAGTGATTCAATGGCCGTGACGGCAGTATCTTCACTTGATCCGGAGCGGAGGAATTTCTTGCCCAAGTTCTTGATCTCAATGGTAGACATGCGCGATTACTGCCCTTCGTTTGCGAGGTCGTTGAATTCGTTGGTGTAGTACTCGCTGGGGGTGATTTCTCCTTCGAGAATCCCCGCGTCGTTGAGCCATTGCGCCCATCTGCTGAAGTCCTCGTCTTCGATGGCTGCGTGTTCGCCCAAGCCATAGCCGTTGAAGTACTGCAGGGCTTCAACGTCGTCTCCGCGATCCCTGGATTCAACGATTGCGGTGAATCTCTTGATGACCTCTTCGCGCGGATGCGTCGAAGCCCAGTCCGCTGCTTTGGCAATGCCAGTGGCCAGGGAATGCGCTGCTTCAGGGTATTGAGCGATGAAATCATCCCGAAGGACGTACTCTCCGGCATCAAAGTTGCTGAAGACTTCTGTGTCCCTGAAAACTTCTCGCAAGCCGCCTTGCTTCACTGCATGCACTTGGGAAGCCCCGGAAAGAGCGCCAACGTCGACCTGATGGGTGCGAACAGCTTGTGCGGTGTCGGTAGGTGGCAAAACGACCAGCTGCACCTGCTCGATCTCTTGCGGCGTCAGGCCTTCGGATTTCAGATAGCTGCTAACGACCGCTTCAGAATGAGCGCCCAAAGTATTGACTGCAATTGTCTTGCCAATGAGGTCCCTCGGTTCTTCGATGCCGCTGTCTTCGCTCGTGTAGAACCCGACAAAGTAGTCTGCATTGGAACCATAGGATGAGACCACCGCGGTGACAGGCGATCCAGCTTCCTGCAGCTTCACCACTGCTCCGGAGAACGCGCTGCCGATCTCGGTGGCACCGGTGGCCGTGTTCTGGATCGCCGAGGGCCCGCTGGAGTTGTTGCCAACCCATTCCAAGGACACACCGTCAAGGTAGCCCAGGTCTTCAGCCAGCTCCGGAAGGATCACGGTATTGGCGCTTCCTTCGTAGCGGACGGTTATTGTGCCGTCAGGGTTCTCAAGATCCGTGCCGTGAGCTGACGCAGTGCATGAGGCTAAAAAGAACGCTGCTGCCGTCAGCCCCGCCGCCGTGCCCATGCTTCGAAAGTTCAACCGTTTGAAATTATTCATCCCTGTTCCCCTCTATTTCGCGCTTTTTCCGTGCTTGGTAGCCATGCAACCACTTCGGCGGCGCCTCGGAAAGGGCATGGAAAACTGGAGAAACGAGAAGAAACCTGAGGTCAAAGTGACCTTCAGGTTTCGGAAAATGTCGCGGGATGGCTCATTAGCCTTAGCCCAACGGTACGTGGCTCCACAGGAAGGTCAGATACCGAGATATTCGGGGCGGAATTTAATCCGGGGAAACCTTAGCGGGTGCGTCCAAGGTCGCTCCGACGCCTGTTCCGTCATGTGCTTGCCTGCGGGATGAGCCTGGGAGAGCAGGAATTCATCCGATTCTTGCCTCTGTCGATTACTGATCTTGATTCGTGCCGGCAAATAGCGAACACATGAACGGCGTTACCAAGGTCCGGAGGCAAAGAAAAATCCCCGACTCCTGAAGCGGAGACGGGGAATTTCTTGCTCTGAAGCAGAGGACTACTTGCGCAGGCCCAGACGCTCGATCAGCGAACGGTAACGCTCGATGTCGGTGTTCTTCAGGTAGCCGAGCATACGACGACGACGACCAACCAGAGCCATCAGGCCACGGCGGGTGTGGTGATCATGCTTGTGCATCTTCAGGTGCTCGGTCAGGTCCGAAATACGGCGGGACATGACGGCAATCTGAACCTCAGGCGAACCGGTGTCACCCTCGTGGGTAGCGTAAGCCTTGATGATTTCGTTCTTGATAGTGGCATCCAATGCCATAACAAACTCCTAGAGTTGGACCGCGTTCATAAGTCGGTGCGAACGTTGAGACGCTCACGGCGGAAACTCGCAACCGCGGACTGCAGCGAGAACCATCGTCAATCATATCACCGACGGGTGCGCCGGCGGGACCTCCAGGCATGGGTGAGATAGGGCACCTGCACCTTTGCGTCCTGCTCGTGCCCCAGATGCTCCTGCCAATACCAGGCCAAGTTCGCTTCCACCTTGGCGCGGGTAGTCTCTGAAGACTTGCGGTAGTAGCTGCGGGATTTGGTCAGCTCGACGATCTCTTGGAAATCCAGTTCCATGGACCAATGCCAGATGCCATGCTCCGCCTTCTGGAACTGCGGTCCCAACGGCGGCTCCAGCTCGGGCCGGTGCACATCGCCGGCATGCATGATGCGTGCCAAGCGGTGAACCCAGGGAATGGCGACATCCAGCTGATTCCACAGCAGGGTGAGCCAACCGCCATCATGGAGCAATCGGGCCGCTTCGGCACTGGCTTGAGGGTGGTCCACCCAGTGCCATGCCTGGGCATAGGTCACCAGGCCAGCGCTATCGGCCTCCAAGCCGGTCGCTTCACCTGCGGCGCAGGTTACCTCGACCGATGGCAGCCGCTTGGACAGGACCGAGAGCATTTCTGCCGATGGGTCTACGGCCCTGACTTCCAGGCCTGCACGGATGAGCTGTTCGGTGAAGATGCCCGAACCGCAACCGATGTCAATGGCACTCACCGGTCGGTGCTGCAGCGTGAATTCCAAGGCTTCCTGCGGATAGGAAGGACGGATCTTGTCATAGCTTTCAGCGTCGGCTTGGAAAGCGGAAGCTAATTCGTCGCGGCGCTGGGCGCCCACGACGAAGGCCCGCTGCGGCAATGATGGTATCTCAGCCATGATTCCTAGTGGCGTTCTATAGCCAGCACCGCACGGGCCTGGTCAACGTCCTCGGTCATCTGCTCAATGAGGGCTTCGATGCCGCGGTAGGCAACCATCGGACGCAGGTGGGAAATGAACTCAACGACAATCTGCTGTCCGTACAGATCGAAATCTTCCACGCCTTCTTCGGGGCGGTCAATCACGTGGGCTTCAACCACTCGGGAGACGCCATCGAAGGTGGGGTTCGACCCGACGGAAATTGCTGCTGGCCAACGCACCTCGGCCTCGTCGATCACCCAGCCGGCATAGACCCCATCGGCGGGGATGATGCCAGTGGCTTCGGTGTCCAGATTCGCGGTGGGAAATCCCAGCTCGCGTCCACGGGCATGGCCATGGACTACTTCTCCGCGCATGCGATGCGGCCGGCCGAGGATCGCGGCGGCAGCTTCGACATTGCCGGCGGCTAGTTCTTCACGGACCCAGGTCGAGGACAAGCGGCGCTTGTCCCCTACGTCTTCGACACCTATGACTTCAAAACCGTACTTGGTGCCCAGTTCCTGCATGTAGCTGAAGTCCCCGGAATTGCCGCGGCCAAAACGCACATCATGCCCGACCACAACGGCCACGGCATTCAGCTTCTCTACGATGATGGAGCGAACGAACTCTTCAGCGCTCTGGTCCGCGAATTCCAGGGTGTAGTGGATCATCAGCGTGGCATCCAGGCCAACGCTGGCCAAGGTGTCCACGCGGTCAGCCAGACCCATGATCAATTCAGGAGCATCATCGGGACGGTGCACCAGCGCCGGGTGCGGGTCGAAAGTGATCGCTACCGATTGAGACGAGCGTGCTTTGGCCTGCGCGACAGCTGCATCCAGCACCTCGCAATGGCCCAGGTGGACACCATCAAAGTTGCCAATGGTCACGACAGTGGGAGCCATATCCGCGGGGACGGCATCCAAGCCCTTCCAATAGTGCACTTTGCTCCTTCAGAAATTCTGCTGCGGTGGATGGAAAACCCACCGTGGTAATTCTTGCACGTCTTTAGGCGTGACGCTCATTACGGTTACGGTACAGCCACCACAAGCCGACAATCGGCAGCACCAGTGGAACGTAGCCGTATCCTTCGCCGAAACCGCTCCACACCGACGGATGGGCGAAGTCTTCGGGGTGGGTCAGCGACAAGATGCCGACCACGATCACGCCTGCCAATTCAACGGCTACCGCCCAGAGCGAAACCAGCCAGGCACCACGCTTGGCTGAAGACAGCGAGAATGTGGCAAGGATATAGACCAGGCCAGAAAACAGCGACAGGCTGTAGGCGATCGGCGCTTCGTCGAATTTGCTCATGATCTGGTACACCGCGCGCACGCTCGCCGCCAGGGCGAGGATGCCGTACACGGCAATGATCACCCGGCCCAGTCCGGTGGACCGGCTTGGCTTGGGGGCCTTATTGGTGCTGCGCGCCTGAGCGGCCTGCATGATTCGCGAATTTCGCGGCTTTTCACCCATGTGAGTACTCCTACTGCCAGATCTGTTCCATGCGGAACACCATTACGAAGGTGACGGCGGCCGACGCGGCCAGCACGGCGTTGGACCAACGGCTCTTCTCGCTGATCGCCCAGAAGAAGGCCACCGGCGGCATGATCAGCGCTGTGATGAAGTAGCCCCAGAATTCCACCGGGTCGCCTTGCACCGCATTTCCCCCGACCTGGCGGATCGCGGCCGCGATGCCGTAGGCAATCAGGAAAAGCTCGGTGGCCACCGCACCGATCAGCGCCCAGTCATCCGGGTGCTTGCGGATAGCGGTTGCGATAACTGCCACCAGCAATGCCAGTGCACAGACCACCGCTCCGGCGATGAAGAATCCATTGACGGCAATCAAGCCAGTTCCTTTCGGGATTACTTAGCGGTGAAGACCAAGGCCGTACGCGCCTTGTCGCCCTTGTCTTCCAGCAGTGCGACCAGCACGCCATTGGGAGCGAAAGCCGCAACGGTCTGGCCTTCGGCAATGTCCATGCCCAGATGCGAGGCGGGGATGGTGCGGCCGAAAGACAATTCCACGGCTTCGTCGACGCTGACCGTGCGGTTCGGGAACAGCGCGGCAGCAGCCTTTTCGATTGGGAGAATCTCGAATTCCCCGGCCAGCTGCTCCAGGGTGCGGGTGAGCTCGATCTTGTATGGGCCCACCTCGGTACGGCGCAGCGCCGTCAGGTGCCCGCCAACGTTCAATGCTTCGCCCAGGTCGCGGGCCAACGCCCGGATGTAGGTTCCAGAAGAGCACGATACCGTGACGTCGACGTCGAGGATCTTGCCGCCGTTTTCGCGGCGCACCTCATGGATCTCGAACCGCGAAATGGTGACCGGGCGGGCCTTGAGTTCTACCTGTTCGCCAGCGCGCACGCGAGCGTAGGAACGCTTGCCATCGACCTTGATGGCCGAGACCGAGCTCGGGATCTGCTCGATGTCTCCGCGCAGCTGGGCGATCTCGCGCTCGATGTCTTCGTCGCTGACCGCCGCGGCGATGCGCTCGGAAATGATTTCGCCTTCGGCATCGTCCGTGACGGTGTTCTGCCCCAGCCGGATGGTGGCGGTGTAGGTCTTGTCGTGGCCGACGATGTAGGTCAGCAGCCGGGTTGCCTTGTTCACGCCGATAACCAGCACGCCGGTGGCCATGGGGTCCAGGGTGCCGGCGTGGCCGACTTTCCGAGTCCCTGCAAGTCTGCGGATGCGACCGACCACATCATGGGAGGTCATTCCCTGCTCTTTGTCGACTAATACGAGGCCTGAGGCCTGCTCTTGCGTGTTCTGCCCGGCTTTACTCACGCCTTCCAGTATATGGCTTGTGCGGAGAATAAGGCTGTCGCTGGTTCCAAGCGTGGCAGATCCCACTTGCAGCCTATTTCCATGAGCCGGCAATGCTCCGGGACCGGGCCCGCCAGCCCGCGGATCCGGCAGCTTCACGGCCTGCCAGCAAGACGAAAAAAAATTTCCAAGAGAATCCAATCCGTCGGGCAACCTGCCCCGAATGCTCATTGACAACCTGATCCGCACGGACAGGAAAAGGACCGACGACATCAGTCGCGGCGAAGCAAGGAGAAAATCATGAAGCGCACATACAGCAAAGTCGCTGGAGCATTCGGGCTCATCGCAGTCGCCGCCATGGGACTGAGCGCCTGCTCGACCGGTTCGGAAACCATGGAATCGCCCACGGCGTCCGCCTCGGAAAGCAGCTCGCCCATGGCCAGCGAATCGGCAATGGATCCAGCAAGCAATCTTGTGGGCAAGGGTTGCGCGGCCTACGCCGAAGCAGTCCCGACCGGTGATGGCTCGGTAGCCGGAATGGCCCAGGATCCAGTGGCCGTCGCTGCCTCGAACAACCCGCTGCTGACCACCCTGACTTCTGCAGTCTCCGGTGAGCTGAATCCTGATGTCGATCTCGTCGATACCCTCAATGGCGGCGAATTCACCGTCTTCGCACCGGTTGACGACGCCTTCGCGGCAATCCCGAAGGATGACCTGTCCGCAGTTGCCAAGGATGCCGACACCCTGACCAGCATCCTGACCTACCACGTCGTTTCCGGCCAGATTGCACCAGATGATCTTCCCGGAACCCACGCAACGGTCCAGGGCGAAGAGGTGGAAGTCACCGGTAGCGGCGACGATCTGGAAGTCAACGGGGCTTCGGTCATCTGCGGCGGCGTGCAGACCGCCAACGCAACCGTGTACCTGGTGGACACCGTCCTGATGCCACCGGCAAAGAAGTAGTATCGCCAGAATCATCAAAGCCGCTGGCATGAAGGTGGTGCATGGAATACCTTCCAGGCATCACCTTCGCCGGTGCAACGGGAACCTGGTTCCCTTGGACGGATCTTTTCGCAAAACGCCACGCCACAGCAGATAGCCGCTTAGCCACAGATGCATGAGACCCTAGGATTCATGAGTTCCAATAGACTCGATGCCATGGAAGACGATTCCGTGAAAACGCCAGACGTCCTGCTGCAACAGGTCGCGCTGGGAGATGAATCTGCCTTCGAATCGCTCTATGATGCCATGGCTTCACGGGTCTTCGGACTCGTGCTGCGGGTGCTTCGCGATAATGCACAGAGCGAAGAAGTCACCCAGGAAGTGTTTGTCGAAGCGTGGCAACAGGCAAGGCGCTTTGATCCGGCGCGTGGCACGGCAGCATCATGGCTGCTGACTATTGCCCACCGCCGGGCCGTCGACCGGGTGCGAGCAAGCCAAGCGAGCCAGGACCGGGATTTGCGCGTTGGAATCAAGGAATTCCAGGACAGCTACGACGACGTGGAAGAGAATGCCATCTTGCACGACGAGACCATGCGCGTAGCCCAAGCCCTGCAGCGGCTCACCGCCCCGCAACGCGAGGCGATACACCTGGCCTACTTCGGCGGATACACCCACACGGAAGTCGCAGAGCTGCTGAAAATACCGGTGGGAACCGCGAAAACGCGAATACGCGATGGAATGGGCAAACTTCGAGAACTGATGGGAGCGGCGTAATGGACAAGCACGAGAACGAGCTGACCGACAGCTTCGCCCTGGATGCTCTGGAAGACAAGGAACGCGAAGCCCTCCAGCATGGGGGTCCCGACTCTGCCCAGGCACGCCGGGAACTGGATGCCCTGCAGGAAACTGCTGGACTGCTCGGCTTGTCAGCGCAACCGGTCAATCCTCCGGCCCGGCTGAAGAACAACATCATGGCCGCTATCCGCACTACCGAGCAATTGGCACCTGTGCAGGAGACGGCCCTCGATCACGACGGCGCCCAGGCACAGGACCCAATAGCTCCTGCTGAACCAGCTGCTCCTGCTGTACGGGAAACCGAAACCGCTGCAACGCACCAGGCCCCGCAAGCTGGCGCAGAACGCGGCCCGCAGCGCTTCTTCGCCTTGGCCGCCGGCGTCCTGCTGCTCGCAGCGGTGGCTCTGGGCGGCTTGGCCATCAACCAGAATTCCCAGCAGCGCGAGCTGGAAAGCCAGATGGCCGCCATGGCCTCGCATCAAGAAGAGCTCAGCCGCATCCTGGCTGCCCCAGATGCCAAGTCGAAAACGCAGACACTGGACGACGGCGCGCGAATCACGCTGTCCTATTCTGCCGACGAAGGCCTGATGGCGGTGTCCACCTCGGGCATGCCAGCCTTGTCCAGCGACAAGGGCTACGAGCTGTGGCTGATCTCGGCAGAAGGGGCGGTTCCTGCGGGAATGCTCACCGGCGGCGATGCCAACGGCATGATCATGGTTTCGGATCCAATGAAGGGCATCACCCACTTCGGGATCACGGTCGAGCCGGCCACCGGCTCCCCGGCTCCGACAACAGACCCCATCATGGTCCAATCGCTGTGAGCGTGCGGAAGTTCTTGTAGCCTGTTCCAATCCGCAATGCTGCCCGTTCCGAAAACACTGTGAGAAGTTGTTCCCCCTGCATTCTGCAGGGGAACATGGACCGCAACGCATGAGGTGAGTGGCAGTGGGCATTTGGCAGAAGCGCAGCAGCAGTAAACTCGTATTCCACGCGGTGGCTGGAATTTGCTCGGCCGCAATCATGTTTGCCGTGGCCCAATTCGCCTCGGCATTTTTCAACAATGCATCCTCGCCGTTTTTCGCGCTGGGTTCAGCCATCATCGACCTGACTCCCCCATGGCTCAAGGACTTCGCCATCGCGACCTTCGGGACCAATGACAAGTTGGCGTTATTCATTTCCATCGGTGCAGCCGCCGCAGTCCTGGCGGCGATGATCGGCCTGATCGCCAAGCGAAGTTTTGCGCTGGCCTGCACGGCCATCATCGGCTTGGCCGTGCTGCTCTCCAGTGCCGTGGCCGCTCGTGCTTCCACCAGCCTGCTGGATATCATCCCGACGGTACTGGGCGCGATCGCCGGTATAGGGCTTCTGCAGTGGCTGACCCGGCTGGCTGCGGCCGCGGCCCCTAGGCAGGACGAGGGCGCCACCGCGACGGGTCCAAGCCGCAGGAAGTTCTTGATAGGCGCAGCCCTGTCCCTGGCCGCCGCGGCCGTCTCCACCGGTGTTTCCACCTCGCTGTCGGCATCGCGGAATATGGCCGCCGCCGCACGCAAGGCCTTGCGCCTGCCTGCGGCCCGGACCAAGGCGGAACCCCTGCCCGAAGGGGTGCAGGTAGAAGTAGCGGACATGCCCCGCTTCGTGACTCCCAACCAGGATTTCTACCGCATCGATACCGCGCTTTCGGTGCCGCAGATCGACCCGAACCAGTGGTCGCTGCGCGTGCACGGCATGGTGGAGAAGGAATTCACCGTGAACTTCGACGAACTGCTGGGCGAAGAACTCGTGGAAACCTATCTGACGCTCACTTGCGTGTCCAATCCCGTCGGCGGCGATCTGGTAGGCAACGCGAAATGGCTGGGCTACCCGCTGCGTAAGCTGCTGGAGCGCGCGGTTCCGCAGGCCGGCGCGGATATGGTGCTTTCGACTTCGCATGACGGTTTCAGCGCCTCCACCCCGCTCCAAGCGCTCACCGACGACCGGATGGCTTTGCTGGCCATCGGCATGAACGGCGAGCCGCTGCCTTTCGAGCATGGTTTCCCGGTGCGCATGGTGGTGCCAGGTCTCTACGGCTACGTGTCGGCCACCAAATGGGTGGTCGATTTGGAAGTGACGCGGTTCCAGGACAAGGCGGCCTACTGGACTACTCGCGGCTGGTCCGAACGCGGTCCAATCAAGATGTCTTCCCGCATCGATACCCCTCGCCCGTTCGCCCAGGTGCCTACCGGAGAAGTCGTCTTGGGCGGAACTGCATGGGCGCAGACCCGGGGCATTTCGCGTGTGCAGGTGCAGATCGATGACGGACCGTGGGCAGATGCCCAACTGGCGACCGAAGCCTCGTTGGATACCTGGCGGCAGTGGCGCTTCGTATGGAAGGACGCAGCACCCGGAACGCACTCGGCAACCGTCCGCGCCTATGATGCACAGGGCAAGCTGCAGACCAGCGAGAAAGCCAACCCGGTGCCCAATGGCGCCAGCGGCTGGCAGCGCCTGCAATTCACCGTGCAGTAGCTCCGGGGCACCAGTGGGTTGTTCACACTACTGCCGACTGCGACCGGGGCTGGCTGGCCTGTTGGGCGCCGCCTTTGGCTTAGCTCCTGGCTCAGCGGGCATGGCCCCGGCAGGCTAGTGGCTGCGCAGCGTCTTGATGACCTTCTCGACCCGGCGCGTCCTGGTGTCCTCGCCGCGGGCAGCCACGATGGGGTCCACGTGGCCGCGCTGCTTGCTGTAGGACAGCTTGTTCCAGGCGTCCAGCAGCTCTGGCTCGGCGGAGAGCAGCACGGCCAGCGGTTCGGGGATTTCGACGGTGCGCGGTTCCTCGTCCAGCTCGAGTTTCACGCTGATTTCATCGCCCGCACCCTTGCCCGTGGCAGCACGGGTCTCGGAGCTGAAGGAAATGAGGAACTGCCCGTGCATGGAGGAAATGCTGTTCCGGTACGTGTAGTCCCCGTCAATGCACACGATGACCGGCACGCGCTTGCCGCGGCCGAATCCGAGCACGATGCCATCGGGAACCACGATGCCCACGTTGTTCCCGCCGGTTGCGCTCAATGTTGTGGTGAATTCTGGCATGTGCTGCACCTTTGGTCGGATCCGGCGGTTTCTGATCACGCTATCCCACCATCTTCCCGGCGACCAGCCTTCGGCAGGGATTCGCGCTTCGCTGTGAGGGTAATCGAGGCCAACGCATAACGCCCCGGCCAGCACGCAATGCGTGCTGGCCGGGGCGTTGGTCCAGTCAGGATGAAGCCCAGAAACCCTTAGGCTTCTTCGGCGTCCTCGTCCTTCTTGTACGGGTCCTGGTCTCCGGCGAAGTCCTTGCCTTCGCGCAGAGCTGCAACCTCGGCGTCCTTCTCGCGGGCCTTGGCCAGCAATTCCTCCAGGTGCGAGGCACCCTCGGGGATTTCGTCGGCGACGAATGCCAGCGTCGGGGTCAGGCGGATGGTCAGATTGCGGCCCAATTCCTTGCGCAGGGCACCACCACGCTTTTCCAGCATGGTGGCGATGTCCTTCTTCATCTCGTCATCGCCAAAGACGGTGTAGTACACCGTCGCGTGCTGCAGGTCGTTGGTGACGCGAGCGTCGGTCACGGTGACGTTGTCAATGCGCTCGTCCTTGATGACGTTGCGCAGCGACTGGGCCATGAGGACCTGTACGCGCTTAGCCAGGCGTGCGGCGCGGGCTGAATCAGCCATGGTTTTCTCCTAATGGTTCAAAACTCGTGGGCGCTTGACCAAAGCTTATCGGTCAAACGCCCACGAATCAGTGAGTCACACTGCTAATTGCTTGTCGGCAATTAGTCGCGTGGCTTTTCGCGCATCTCGAAGGTCTCGATGATGTCGCCTTCCTTGATGTCGTTGAACGACCCCAGACCGATACCGCATTCGAAGCCCTCGCGGACCTCGGTGACATCGTCCTTTTCGCGGCGCAGCGAATCGATGTTCAGGTTGTCGCCCACGACGTTGCCGTCGCGTACCAGGCGAGCCTTGGTGTTGCGCTTGATGGTGCCCGAGCGGATGATCGAACCGGCAATGTTGCCGAACTTCGAGGAGCGGAAGACCATGCGGATCTCGGCGGTGCCGAGGGCCACTTCTTCGAACTCCGGCTTGAGCATGCCCTTGAGCGCATTCTCGATGTCGTCGATAGCGGAGTAGATGACCGAGTAGAAGCGCATGTCGACGCCCTCCTTGTCGGCCAGTTCTGCCACGCGCTCGGCTGGGCGGACGTTGAAGCCAATGATGATGGCGTTGTCCACGGTTGCCAAGTTGACGTCGTTCTGGGTGATCGCACCGACACCGCGGTGGATCACGCGCAGCTGCACATCGTCGCCGACCTCGATCTTCATCAGCGAGTCTTCCAGTGCTTCAACAGCACCGGAAGCGTCACCCTTGAGGATCAGGTTCAGGGTATCGATCTTGCCATCGGCAACAGCCTTGTCGAAGTCTTCCAAGGTGATGCGCTTGCGGCGCTTGGCCAGCATTGCGTTGCGCTCTGCGGTTTCGCGCTTGTCAGCGATCTGGCGGGCTGTGCGCTCGTCTTCGGTGATCAGGAAGCCGTCGCCAGCACGCGGGACCGAGGACATGCCCAGGACCTGTACCGGACGCGATGGCAGTGCCACGTCGAGGTTTTCGCCGTTCTCGTTGAACATTGCACGCACGCGGCCGTGGGCGGTGCCCACCACCATGGTGTCGCCAACGCAGAGGGTACCGGACTGGACCAGGACGGTAACAACCGAACCGCGGCCCTTATCCAGGTTCGCTTCAATGGCCACGCCACGAGCGGACTTGTCCGGGTTGGCCTTGAGCTCAAGCACGTCCGAGGTCAGCAGGACAGCGTCCAGCAGCTCGTCGATGCCCTGCTTCTGCAGTGCCGAAACCTTCACGAACATGGTGTCGCCACCGTATTCTTCTGGAACCAAACCGTATTCGGTCAGCTGGCCCATGACCTTGTCAGGGTTGGCGCCTTCCTTATCGATCTTGTTCACAGCGACGATGATCGGCACGCGGGCAGCCTGTGCGTGGTTCAGTGCTTCCACGGTCTGCGGCATGACGCCGTCATCCGCGGCGACAACCAGCACGGCCACGTCAGTGACCTCGGCACCACGGGCACGCATGGCGGTGAACGCCTCGTGGCCCGGGGTATCGATGAAGGTCATTGCGCGATCGCGGCCCTCATGGATGTGGTTGATCTGGTACGCACCGATGTGCTGGGTGATGCCGCCATGCTCGCCCTCGATAACGTTCGACTTGCGGATAGCATCCAGCAGTCGGGTCTTACCGTGGTCGACGTGGCCCATGATGGTGATGACTGGGGCGCGCTCTTCAAGCACGTCTTCGCCTTCAGCCTCAAGTTCGGCATCCAGGTCCAGGCCGAAGCCTTCGAGCAGTTCCTTGTCTTCGTCCTCAGGGGAGACGACAAGCACCTTGTAGCCCAGCTCTTCGCCGAGCACCTCGAAGGTTGCCTCATCCAGCGACTGGGTGGCGGTAGCCATTTCACCGAGGTGGAACAGTACGGTCACCAGTGCTGCTGGGTTCGCGCCAATCTTGTCAGCGAAGTCGGTGATCGACGCGCCGCGGCGCAGACGGATCTCGGTGTCGCCGTTGCCGCGTGGAACATTCACGCCGCCCAATGACGGAGCACTCATCTGCTCCAATTCCTGGCGCTTTGCGCGCTTGGACTTGCGCTGCTTGCCGCGACCGGCGCCTCCCTTGCCGAAAGCACCGCCAACGCCACCGCGACCGCGTGGTGCACCTGGGCGGAAGCCGCCACCGGTACCGCTGCCGCCACCGCTGCCGCCACCTGGGCGACCGCGGCCGCCGGCACCTGCACCTGGACGTCCGCCGCCTGCTGGCGCTGGACGATCGGTGCGGTTAGGCATCATGCGCGGGGTTGCAGTGGTACCTGCGCCAGCACCTGGGCGTGGACCGCCGGCACCTGCTGGGCGTGGGCCACCTGCGCCGGCTGGGCGTGGAGCGCCCTGGCCTGCTGGGCGTGGACCGCCGGCACCTGCTGGACGTGGACCGCGCTGGCCGTCACGTGCCGGACGTGGACCGCCCTGGCCGTCACGAGCCGGACGTGGACCGCCGGCACCTGCTGGGCGTGGACCGCGCTGGCCGTCGCGTGGTGGGCGAGGACCGCCCTGGCCGCCTTCGCCGCGCATACCCTGCTGCGAGGAGAACGGGTTGTTGCCTGGGCGTGGACCGCCCGGACGAGGTGCGCCTGGACGTGGGGCACGACCGCCTTCGCGGTTGCCGCCACCACGGCGTTCGCCGGACTCAGCGCCGCGCATACCCTGCTGGGAAGAGAACGGGCTGTTGCCTGGGCGTGGAGCGCCTGGCTTCGGAGCTGGCTTGGCACCTGGCTTCGGTGCCGGGGCTGCACCTGGCAATGGAGCGCCAGGGGTTGCCTTCGCGACCGGAGCTGCAGGCGCCGCAGGTGCGGCTGGGGCTGCAGGAGCCGGAGCTGCCGCAGCTGGCTTAACGCCTGGCTTCGGGGCCGAGGCACCTGGGGTAGCAGCCGGCTTGGAAGCCGACTTCGGTGCTCCAGGGGTCGCTGGCTTGGCGGCGGCTGGCTTGGCAGCAGCTGCTGGCTTAGCGGCACCGTTGGAACCTGGGAATGCGTCGCGCAGCTTGCGCGCTACTGGCGGTTCAACGGTCGAGGATGCCGAGCGAACGAATTCGCCCATGTCCTGCAACTTGGTTAGTGCTTCTTTTGAAGTGATTCCGAGCTCTTTAGCGAGCTCGTGAACGCGGGGTTTAGCCACATCTCTCCTGTGTCGATGTGATCTGCTCAAACCCCGGTATCAAAAGATAAATCTTTAGATCAGCGGTCTGGCAGATCAGCTGTGTAATTCGTGAAATTCTTCCGTCGCACGGTGGATCACGCAGAACTGATTGTTCATCGTTGTGCGCTCAGCATTGCCGACTCATCGGGTTGCCATCAGATTTCTGACCCGCTTTCATCATGTTTGCCAGATAGCTGGTTGCTTGCCAGCTGATCTTCGTATGCAGTGAATTCCTGCAGCACCTGCGAATCGTCTACCGCAGACCTGAAGGCCCGCGCGAACGCCCGGCGCTGCACCGCTTGCTGCACACACTTTTCGGTCCCGTGGGTCCAAGTGCCCCGCCCGGAAGCGGAACCCTGTTGATCCAAACTCACCGCATGCAGCGGTGTACCGTCTTTCAGGACCCAACGGAGCAGCTCATTTTTACTGGTTACGGTTCGACAGCCAATGCACGTGCGTTGCTGATGCAGCTTCATGCGAGCGCCGTCGCCACCTTCCCTAGTTATTACGAGCCATCTACTAGTCTAGCGCGTTTGGACGCCATAGCACGCATGAGTTGTGGCTCACACGCAGCTAGGCTTCCAACACGCTGAACTGGAATTATTTCCCGCAGCTGCTTAGAGCTGCGGTTCCTTGCCGCCCGAGGCAGCCAGGATGTCAATGCGCCAGCCGGTCAACTTGGCAGCAAGGCGAGCGTTCTGGCCTTCCTTGCCGATTGCCAGCGAGAGCTGGGAGTCGGGAACAACCACGCGAGCACGGCGTTCGGCTTCGTCCAGGATCTCTACCGAGACGACCTTCGATGGAGACAGGGCCGCGGCGATGAACTTCGCTGGATCCTCGTTGTAGTCAACGATGTCGATCTTCTCGTCGTTCAGTTCGTTCATCACGGCGCGCACGCGGGTTCCCATTTCACCGATGCAAGCGCCCTTGGCGTTGACACCGGCCTTGGTTGCGCGCACAGCAATCTTGGTACGGTGGCCAGCTTCACGAGCCAGTGCCTCGACCGTGACGGTGCCGTCAGCGATTTCTGGAACTTCCATTTCGAACAGCAGGCGAACCAGGTTCGGGTGGGAACGGGACAGGGTAACGGCTGGGCCCTTGTTGCCGCGCTCAGCGGAAACAACGTAGGCGCGCAGGCGGTTTCCGTGCTGGTACTTCTCGCCTGGGGACTGCTCAACTGGTGGCAGCAGCGCTTCCAGATCACCGATCTTGACCTGCACCATATGCGAGGAGTAGCCCTGCTGGATGACGCCGGAGATCAGGGTGCCAACGCGGGCTGCGAACTCGCCGACAACCTGCGCATCTTCAGCTTCACGCAGGCGCTGCATGATTACCTGGCGGGCGGTGGAGGCGGCGATGCGGCCGAAACCGTGCGGGGTGTCGTCGAATTCGCCCAGCAGCACGCCGGCGTTGTCGCGGTCCTCTACCAGGATCGCCACATGGCCGTTGCTGCGCTCAATGTGCGCGCGGGCGCCAGGCATGGCGCCTTCGGTCTTGTTGTAAGCCAGCAGCAGTGCCGACTCGATGGTCGGAATCAAAACATCCATTGGGATGTCGCGGTCTTTTTCCAGGATGCGCAGCGCATTCAGATCGATATCCACGCTTAGCCCTCCAAATCTTCAGTATCGGCAGTGTCAAATAGTGCGTCATCGAAGTTCAGCTCTGGATCGACAACAGCTTTACGGATATTTTCAAAGGCATAGGCCGCAGGATCGAGCACCTTGACCTTCATGCCCTTCTTGGCCGGCTCGCGGTGCTCAGCAATCAACACGTCGCCGTCGTTGACCTCAAGCAGGCGCCCGCGAAGCTTCGTGCCGTCGGCCAGCGAAATCTTGACCATGCGGTTGAGGGCGCGGATCCAGTGGCGCTGGGCAGTCAATGGGCGGGAGAGTCCTGGGGAACTGACTTCGAGTTCGTAAGGAGCCGACGATGCGTAGACGGCGTCCTTGTCCAGAGCGTTGGAGATGGTGGTGGTAACTTCACCAAGTTCATCGAGAGTCAGCGTTTCGTGACCGTCGGCCTTGTCGACGATGATCTGCACGATCATCTGCTTGCCGGAGGGACGCAAGGCGACTTCCTCCAGGAGAAGCCCGTGGGATTCTACTTCCTTGGAGAGCAATGCAGTCAGACGCTGCGCTTCCTGTTCGGTATCGGCCGGCATTCCGGTCATGGATATCCTCCCACGCTATTCGATGTTGTCCGTTAAGCCTATATTGCGTTCCGCTCATTGAGAACATCTAAACGGGCACAGGTGAAGGAACTCACGCCCATTTTCTATCCATCGTGGCGCTCGACACCGCTATTGCCCTCTTTACCTGCATTGATCATGGCATGATCGAAACGCTATGACTGAAAAATCGCCCCATTCCGCCCGTCGCACCGACAGGCAAGTACGCCGCGCTCCAGGCTGGATTGCTCCGGTACTGGCTGGTGCAGTTGCCCTTGCCGTGACGTGGGGCATTGGCAGCACCATCTTCCGAGGCGCCCTGGTGGAGCGGGGCCTGCCCGAACAGGTCAATGAGGCCAGCGCCGATGCCCGCATGATGTGGGAATACGGGGCAAAGCTGGCAGACCTGGCATCTCAGGCCCATGCCTTGGCCCAGCTGGCACCCGAGGATAACGCTTCGAGGCTATCCGCATTGGCGACTTCCTTGTCGCAGGGGTCAGCGGTGCTCGGTGAATTGCGCTTCGACGACCAAGAGCCTGCGGCATTGCCGCAAACCTTCTCCCCCGACGCGCTGGTTGCGCTTGCCACGAATGTCGCCGACGCATCGTCAGCGATGCCTGCCTTTGCAGAACCATCGCTGTCCAGGGATTCGAAGCTGGCCCAGATTGCTTTCCAGATCAACCTGGACGCCCGCAGCGCTGTTGCATCTTTGGGAGAAGAGCGTGATGTGGACTTGGCCTTGCCACTGAGTGCAGTCTCGGGTGAAGAAGAGCAGAAAGACCAGCCAGTAGCCTGCCTGCCTAATGAGGAGCTGCTGGACCCCGTGAAGGAAATCACCGAAGCGCAGAACATCGAACCAACGGCCGTCGCCCGGGCCCTGGACCGCGGCTATGCACTAGATTTCCTTCTGCAGCTCACGGCTGCACGTGGTGCCGACAGCGCCAAGGAAGCCGTCGAAGCTCGACGCAGCGAGCTGGGACGCCAGCTTCGCGGCCTGCGTGCGACCGTTGACGAACAGTGCGCAGACCTGCGTGAACCCGCCTATGCGCTACCCGAAGGCGGCCTCGAAGACCTGGCTGCCCTATCCGCGGAAGCCGAAGGGGATTTTGCTGATGCATTGGTCGTAGCAGCGGGCGTTAGCGATGGTGCAGCCGGCGCAAAAATTTCCGCCGTCGCTTTCCAGACTCTCAATGGCCAGCAGGGATCGAATGAGGAATACCGCATCTTGGAGACTGGCGAAGTCGGCAAATAGTTTTGGATTCAGCTAGAATTCAGCCGTATTTCACGTTTCGTTGAATTATCACGAAATAATCACGACTGCTAATTGCCCTGAGTCGAAATAGAGCACGGGTTCGGGTAGAGCCAAAACAGCGCGAGGCGCACTAAAATTCACGGATGATCCGTGATTTCCATCCGCACTATAAGATATAACCCGCATATGGCATGCGGGTTTTGCGCGGTATTACTCGAAACCAATTTATCAACGACCACCATTTCCTCCGCCATGGAATGACTCCAAAGATATATGAATCTCGTTCCTATTCACTGGCTCTCGATATTCGCGCCGAAAGGGGCTATCGTGAATAACAAGTGCTTGAGATACGGAATTTGGCTCCAATAACACGGAGCGGAATTCTCCGCTTTCTTCCACTTATTGGGGAACTAACAACTTGTGGCTAGGTCGTCAATTGGAGGTTGGGTAATGTCAGGTCAATTCATGCGTTCGAAGACAGCAGAACTGGTCAGCGAAGTGATCGGTTCAAGGCAAGGTCGGGCGCAACTCAGTTCACATGGTTGGGTCCAGGGCATGCCTATTGTCATTGCGCAACCTGAGGAAACAGTCAACGACGTCATGTCGCTCGTGGCCGCGCATCAGCCGCCAGCGCTGATCGCTACTCTCGATCCGGCGAACAACGATTTGTGGTTCCTGTATGTATCCATCGGTTGCACAGCGTTGCAGGTTGTAGATCCCCTGGAAAGCCACACTACGGTTTCCCAACTCTACAAAACTGCAATGGGTTCCAGCTTCTTGACTTTCAGGATCGCGCAAATGGCGACCAGTTCCATGGTCCATGCCATTGAACCCCAGCATGTCCAGCACTACGCCGGATACCCGCCAATCGACACATCAGCGGCTAGCGGCCGCTAAAGCTCTCACTTGCCGGCGAGGATCAGGTCCGAGCCGAGCTTGATAATCAGTGCCGAAACGACGATCACGAAAACAATGCGAATAAAGGCGCTGCCCTTTGAGATCGCCATGCGCGCCCCGAGATAACCGCCAAGCATATTCATCACGCCCATGGCCAGGCCTAATGCGACTAGGACGTGCCCCGTGGGGATGAAGAGCAGCAGAGCACCTGCGTTGGTGCAAAGGTTAACGATCTTCGCCTTGGCGGAGGACTGCAAGAAGTTGTAGCCCAGCACTGTCACCATGGCGATGATCAAGAACGATCCAGTCCCGGGACCGATCATCCCGTCGTAGCCGCCAATCAGCAGCCCAATCAGGATGGCTCGAAGATAATGCCCATGCCCGGCGTAGCGCAGGCGCGACAGCTCCCCGGCTTTGGGCTTCAGGATCGTGAACAGCAGCACCGCAATGAGCGCTGCGATAATGATGGGCTGAATGGCTCCAGAGGGAAGAATTGTGGCCAGCGCAGCTCCGCCGAAGGCACCGAGCATGGCAGTCAATGCCATCGGAATAGCGGTCTTCAAATCCGGGCTGGTGCGCCGGTAGTACGTCACCGCGCTGGTAGCCGTTCCGAAGATTGAGCCCAGCTTATTCGTGGCCAGCGCCTGCACCGGGGTGATGCCGGGGAAAAGAAGCAGCGCGGGCAATTGAATCAGGCCGCCACCGCCAACTACCGCGTCAATCCATCCAGCGCCCAAAGCTGCAAGAAGCAGCAACACCAGGGGCCAGAAGGAGACGGGTTCACCGTTGACGGACAGCAATTCCAAGAACTCTTGCACCGCGCTACTCCCCTATTGAGTTATTGGCTACAGCCTTTTAGGCGCTCAGCTCAGCGACAACGTCCTCGACCTTGACATCGCGGCGTTCGCCGGTGGCACGATCCTTGACCTCAACTACGCCCTCAGCAAGTCCACGGCCCACAACAACGATGGTTGGAATGCCGATCAGTTCTGCATCCGAGAACTTCACGCCCGCGGACACCTTTGGACGGTCATCCAAGATAACTTCCAAACCGGCCGATTCTAGTTCTGAGGCCAACTTCTCAGCAGCCTCAAGCAGTTCTGGGCCCTTGCCGGTAACGACCATGTGGACGTCGGCTGGAGCAACCTGCTTTGGCCATGCCAGACCGTTTTCGTCATGGTAAGCCTCGGCCAGTGCTGCTACCGCACGGGTGACGCCAATGCCGTAGGAGCCCATGGTGACAACCTTCAGCTTGCCGTTCTGGTCCAGGACCCGCAGATCCAGAGCCTCAGCGTACTTGCGGCCAAGCTGGAAGATATGACCCATTTCGATACCGCGTTCGGTGCGCAATGGGCCCGAGCCGTCCGGTGCCGGGTCGCCCTCTAGCACGTTGACCGACTCGATGGTGCCGTCAAAGCCGAAGTCGCGCTCGGCCACCAAGCCGAAAACGTGCTTGCCCTTTTCGTTGGCGCCGGTGATCCACGAGGTACCGGATACTACGCGAGGATCAACCAGGTAGGTGATGCCGCTGGTGCCTTCGGTACCCAGAACAGCCTGATCCAGGCCGTTGCCTGGGCCGATGTAGCCGGCAATCAATTCCGGGTGCTTGGCCAAGTCTTCACCGCTAGCGGCTTCAACCTGGACCTCGCCGATGATGCCCAGCGGGGCACCCACGGTAGCTTCGACACGCTTCAGGTCCACCTGGCGGTCGCCTGGAACACCGATGACTACCAACTGGCGGTTGCCTTCTGGATCGGTGACCGCCAGGACAACGTTTTTCAGGGTGTCCTTGGCTTCCCAAGCACCGGACTCGCGTGGGCGCAGCTCGTTGGCCGCGGCAACCAGCGTCTCGATGGTCGGGGTATCCGGGGTATCGACAACTTCGAACGCAGGTGCGTTGGCGTAATCGATGGACGCTGGCACTACGGTGGTGACAGCTTCCACGTTGGCTGCGTAACCGCCGGCCGAACGGACGAAGGTATCCTCGCCAATAGCTGTTGGATGCAGGAATTCCTCGGACTTGGAGCCGCCCATGGCACCAGCCTGCGCGAAGACCGGAATAACTTCCAGACCCAGGCGCTCGAAGATCTTCAGGTAGGCGCCGCGGTGAGCCATGTAGGCTTCGTCCAGGCCTTCATCATCGATGTTGAAGGAGTACGAATCCTTCATGATGAATTCGCGGCCACGCAGCAGGCCCGCGCGTGGACGTGCTTCGTCGCGGTACTTGTTCTGGATCTGGTACAGGTAGACCGGAAGATCCTTGTACGAGTTGTACAGATCCTTCACCAGCAGCGTGAACATTTCCTCATGGGTCGGTGCCAAGAGGTAGTCTGCATCTTTGCGGTCCTTGAGACGGAACAGGCCTTCGCCGTATTCGGTCCAACGGCCGGTCTGTTCGTAAGGGTCACGTGGCAGCAGCGCTGGGAAGTGGACTTCCTGGCCGCCGATAGCGTTCATTTCCTCGCGAACAATAGCTTCAACGCGCGCAAGGACCTTCAAACCCAACGGCAACCAGGTGTAGATGCCCGGGGCCGCACGACGGATGTAACCGGCGCGTACCAACAACTTGTGGCTGGCGACTTCGGCGTCAACCGGATCTTCACGCAAGGTGCGCAAGAAGGTAGTGGAAAGCTTCAAAACCACTCGGGGTGTCCTTTTCCGTCCGTCGACTTCAGAAATATTTTCGGATGCCGACTAGCTATGCAAAATCAAATGGGTTTTGGCCGCAAAATTGGCCTTAATCAATGCTACAGCTTTCGGCCACTTCCCAATAAATTCAAGGGCTTGCGCGGAATCGTGTTGCGTGCCCGGGGCCGGATGCGGGCCTCTGGATAGATGGTGGGCGCTGCAGGGTTCTGTTTCGTTGAGTCGCTGCCAGCAAAGGACATCCCAGTCGGGTGCCAGTTCCCCGCCGATTTGTACTTGCCAGCACCCATGGCGAGGCTTACGCGGAAGCATGGTGCAGCTGGGTCGGCTGCGGCGCGCAGGCCGGTGCACCGGCGTTGTTGCGGCATCCGCGGTCTGCGCCGATTCATAAACTGCGCAGGTGCCAGGAGCGTGGGAGTCATGGTTCATCCGGCTTTCCGTTCAATTCGTTGTGCGATTTCCAGGCCGTTGCAGTTCAACGAAACGTCCGGATAAGGCCCGAAAACCGCCACGTGGCAGACGCGCGGGTGACCCGGAGGAAGCGCCATACAGCGCTTGCTCCGGGTCCGGGAAACCGATTCACGGGCAGGGAAACGGTGTTATCAGGATTGATGATAGGTTTCGGCGAGCGCATACACCGGAGTTCCGATGCCCTCGTACCGTGCCTTGAGCTGCAAGCCCAGATACTTCGAATAATGCCTGGACTGGTGCAGGTTGCCTCCGTGGAACCAGAGGTTCTTGACCTTGGTGGGCTTCCACATATTGCGCAGTTCCCCCTGCCATGGACCCGGATCCTTAGCGGTCCCCGACCCCAGGCCCCAGCATTTTCCGACTTCATCCGCGACTTCCTGGGAGATGAGCTTCGCCGCCCATCCGTTCATCGAGCCGTAACCGGTGGCGTAGACCACCGCGTCCGCCGGCAGCCGAGTGCCATCGGCCAGCACCACCGATTCTTCGGTCAAGTGCGATACCTCGCCATGGGCCAAAGCAATCGATCCGTCGGCCACCAGCTCGCTGGCACCGATGTTGATGTAGTACCCCGAGCCGCGGCGCAGGTACTTGAGGAACAGCCCTGAACCGTCGTCGCCGAAGTCCAGCTCGAATCCCGCATCCGCCAGCGACTTGTAGAAGTGCGCGTCTTCCTGCTGGATTTTCTCGAAGACCGGCTTATGGAATTCCGGGAGGACTTTGTACGGGATGGAGGCGAAGATCAGGTCTGCCTTGTTGTGGTCTATGCCGGCAGCGAGGGCTTCTTCCGAGTACAGTCCGCCCAGCACATGCTTCATCAGCGATTCGGAGCGCACGATATGCGTGCTGGAACGTTGGACCATAGTCGGCTTGGCCCCGTTTTGCACCAGATCCGCGCAGATATCGTGTGCGGAGTTGTTGGCGCCGATAACCACGACGTTCTTGCCCGCGTACCGTTCGCCGCCTGGATGCTTGGAGGAATGGTTCTGCTCGCCTTTGAAGATCTCGGCTCCCGGGTACTGGGGAATGTTCGGAATACCGGACATGCCGGTGGCCAGCACCAGCTGGATGGGACGCAGGGTCAACGGTACTCCGTCGCGTTCTACCTCGACGATCCACCCCTCTCCTTCCGGATCCTGCCGGGCGCTGGTCGCTTCAGTCAGTGACCAATAGTCCAGCTCCATGAGCTTGGTGTAGCTTTCCAGCCAATCCCCCATCTTGTCCTTGGGCGTGAACACCGGCCAGTGGTCGGGGAAATCAATGTAGGGCATATGGTCATACCAGACCGGATCGTGCAGCGCCAAGGAATGGTAGCGCGAACGCCATTGGTCACCGGGACGCGGATGCCTATCGATGACCAGGGCAGGAACACCCATGCGCTTGAGCCGAGCGGCCAAGCCTATGCCGCCTTGGCCGCCGCCGACAATCAGCGTGTAGGGCTGGTCGGTGATCCCCAGGGACTGCTGCTGCGCGGTACGTCGATCAAGCCAGTTTTCCTTGCTCATCGCTACGCCGTGCTCGGCGCCCAGTTCGCGGCGCGGACCAGCAGGTTCGGGGAATTTGCGCAGGCCCTGCGCGGTGCTCAGCAGGGTCCAGGCCTTCCCATCGCGCAAGCGGAGTAATCCAAGCCCGTTGAATGCGTCGTTCTCGAACGTGTACCAGGCTTCAATGACGCCGTCAGCCTCTTGTGCGCTGGTGACTTCGATGTTCCGCGGCCACGCGCCTCGTTCAACGCCAAGCAGCATCTTCTCGATCCCGTCACGGCCCTCGCTGGTGTGAAGGTTCCATGTCATCGAGGCCAGATCCCGCCAGTAGCACTCCTCCGAAAATAGCTGCACAGCTGCTGGCGCGTCACCCGCTTCCAACGCTATCTGCAAGGAATGGAACCAGCTCCGGGCTTGCAACAAGCAATCATTGTCAGTCATTTGCGTCTCATCTCTTCATCGGGATTCAATGGATGGCCATTCGGGCCCTCCGCGACTAATGAAAGAATATGATCTGCGTCACAAAAGAAAAGCGTTGCAATAGGTTGCAGCTGCTCCGGGATTGCTAGTGGCTGCTCACCGGGACCACGATCCGGTAGGGACGTGAGGCGATCAGGCCACGCAGCTTGGAACGCAAGCGGGATATTTCGGCGCGGATGGTGACGTTCGGCGTATCCGCAGGCCACAGGCTCGCCAACTGCCCTGAGCTCACTCCGTGAGGGTTCGCAGCCAGCAGCTCAAGGATCTGCCAATGCTTCGCGCTCAAGTTGATGCGCGTCGCCCCACCGGGCGAATGGACAATAGCCTGCAGTGAAGCTCCTGCGTACAGCTGGAGGCTCACCTGGCCTTCTGCCCTTTGCAGCAGCCAGCCTCCCGGTGTCCGCCGCGCATCAATTGATCCCAGCCCGGAAATCCAGTTCCGCCCTTCTTCCATGGACATCGGCAAATTGAGCTTGGATCCAACACTGTAGCCTTGGGCGGCGGCTATGGAGCCTTGCACGTCAACTAGGACGTACTCGCCTTCGGGCAGTTGGGTGGAAAGCTGGAGCGTCTGCATTTTCAAGGCATGCTCGGTTTGCAGGAATAATTCTGCTTCTCGGGCCACGGATGAGACCAGAGCCAAGGAGTGCGGATGCGCCGTGCGGAACGAGCCTGCCAGCGTGATCGTGCCAATCAGCGCCGAGGCGGCAGGATTCATGACCGGCGCCGATGTGCAGACCCAGTTGTGCTGTTCTTCCCGGGCATGCTCCGGGCCGAAAATCTGCACCGGGGTACGCTCGGCCATTGCCGCGCCGATCCCATTAGTGCCCACGTCGCTTTCGCGCCAGCGTGCACCGGCGACAAATCCGATGCCGTCACTTCGGCGGCGTACTGCAGAGGGCCCGAGCACCCAGAGCACGAATCCTTGCTCGTCGGAGATGACCAGCTGGTTTCCCGCCTGGGTGGCCAAGGAGAGCAAACGCTCCTTGAAGAGCTCGACCAGTCCGTTGAGTTCTTCGTTAGCCTGCCTGCGCTCGCGTATTTCAGACGTATCCAAAGGAACAATATCTGTTTCAAGCTTGCCGGCCCTGGACCATGAACGCGCCACCACTGGCCGAACCACTTCAGGGATGCACGCACCTTCGGCCCAGAGCTGATGCAGGGACTTCAAGCTTCGGGCTTTGCGCGTCGGATCCTCGCCCGCAGTCAAGGCAGCCTCGATGGATTTGCGTGGCGCACCGTGTTCCAGGGTCATCCATTGAGAATGCCATGTCGACGAGGCGATGAAAAGGAATTCAGCCACTTCTCTTTCAAATCACGACATGGTGAAGGCCCCGAGATGCTGATTCAGGATCAACTTCCCGGGGCCCATGGCCTCATCAGCGACGCCTCAGCGCCGAAACTGATTATTGGGCGTTCTTGGCTTCAGCCAGAGTCTTCTCGGCCAATTGCGTTGCCTGCTCTTGCAGTCCTTCGGAGCCTGGTTGCCCAATGACATTGACCAGGACATAGGTCGAACCGTCCAAAGCCTGGACATTCACGCTGTCCTGGACTGCTTTTCCGCTCATTAAAGTGGTCGTGGAAATGGCCAATTCATGTGGAGCCTGCGTATCGGCATCCAGCACCTTGGACTCAATATCGAGCTTCTGGCCTCCGGACTCCACTTGCATCGTGGAGCATTTGCCGAAGTCGTCGAACTCCAGCAGACTAGCAATGGTTTGACTTGTTGCATCGTCCTTCAAGGACAGCAACTGCACCGTGGTACTGCCTGCAGATTCAGCCACGACGCCTGCTGCCGCATAGGCCTTGCTGAGATCCGTGAAGCTGTTCTCCTTCTGCAGATCGGCGCATTCCTTGGGAGAGACGCCTTCAGCCAAGGCGCTAAGGTCCAAGCCTTCTTGCTGCTGCTGCAACGTGTCGTTGTCGAACACCTGCGCGCTGTCTTGGCCCTCCATTACCTTGTCGATGACGGATTTGACCTGCGTGGCATCGAGAACCTTACCGGACGCCCCCTCGGATTCACTGCTTCCAGCGGAATCTGCAGTGCCGCCGGTTTCGGTGTCTGAACTGGCGCATCCGGTCAAAGCCAGGGCAATTGCTACGGGCAACACCCAAATTGAGCGCTTCTTCATGGTGACTTCCTCACGTCGACGACAATTGATCATCTTCAGTATTTCACAATACGTTGGAAATAAAAGTACTTTCGGGGAGTAATGCCGCGATTCGATTTGAGCACGTATTCACCCCAGTTGCCGGCACTGGCAAAGCTCGGTAGCACGATCGGAACGGCACGTCGTCAAAGCCTCTCACCCTCTGCGGGCGGCAGTCAGCGCCCGGCGGCTGCAAACGAACGTATCGCGAAAGTATTGGGCATGGACCAGGGACAAGCTACAGGTTCTGCTCAGCATTGGTGATTCGGAAATCTGCGAACCGCTCCGCCCGGGCAGGTGGGCAGAATCATTGCCATGTCGCACGGCAAGGCAATGGCGTAGCCATGGCCAGGAAAGTCCGCGTCTGCGCTGGGCATGTTGCGCTCACGTTGGAACCAGGTTCTTAAACCATGGCTCGAGTCGACGCAAAAGATGCACCAACGCTGCTGCGGATGGGATCACGCGGGTGCCTTCAGCGCAGTCCTATTGCACCGATTTGATCTCAGCGAATGCCCGATCCGCCAGGTTTACTGCCTCTCCAGCCAATTCTGCAGGCTGTTGCGAGCCGGTTTGCAAGGTGACCAGGACGAAGTCGTTTCCGTCCAAGGCCTGCACGGCAACCGAGGTCAAAATCTGGCCGCCACCGGCATCCATTTGAGTGGACATTGTCAACGACTGCTCTGCTTGCACATCCAGTGCTAGGATCTGGCGTTCGGCTTGGATTTCCTGTCCCCCTTGATCGATGGCGACCGTCTTGCAGTCTTCGAGATCATCCAGCGTCAAGGCCTGCGCTACTCTCTTTCGCGTCACCTCATCGGTCAGGGAAAACACCTGCACCACCTTGCCCACTGCCTCCGAGGAACTGGTTGCAGTGGCTGCGACAGAGCCGGTCAGATCCGTGACCGTATATTCGGCATTCATGTCGGCGCATTTCTCAGGCTTGATGCCGCTTGGCAAGTTCGCATCCTTGGCAACAGCTAACTGCTTTTGCATTTGCTCGTTGCCAATGACCTGCACAGCCTTGTCGCCTTCTACAATCTTGGAGGCGATGCTCTCGACTTCCTCTGCCGACAGCGCATCCCCGACGGACTGCTCCGCTGGCTGGCTGGGATCCGCCGATGGTGCTTGCGATTCCAAGGAAGCGGAGGGCTCTGGACTCGATCCCGATGAGCAGCTGGTCAAAGCCATCGCAATGGCCAAAGGCAGTGCCCAGAGGGCTGAACGCTTAATCATAGTTTTCTTCCTGTCGTTGCCGACCGGCACATGCGTGTGAAGATCAGCGTGGCGCTCTAGTTCAATTGTTCCAGCAACGCGTGTATGGTCTCAGTTGCCGCCGTCAGCTGCTCGGCCGCCGAGTCCTTCGAAGTCGGTTCTTGCAGGCCAATCAACACGTTCGATGTTGCCGAACGGACAATCAGTTGCTGTTCCGTCGACGAGCCGTTGCTACTGGTTACTACATAGCTTTCACTCATCTCGGCTGGAGAATCGATCGGCTGCTTCGCCAGGTGGTAGGCCCGCGATTCATTGCCGGATTTCACGGTGTACCGGGAGCATCCGGCGTTCTCTTCCAATTTGGCTTTCCACTGTTCCTTCAAGGTTTCCTCGTCGTTGAACAGGGCCACGGTCAAATAGCCATGTTGATATTCGATGGCTCCCATCGTGGAATTCTTCAATTGCTCTGTAATCGGAGCTGCAAAAGTCACGCCGCATTTGCTGGGATTGACTTCCATATTTTCCATCCACTCTTGCGCTACGGGAATGCTGGAGCGGAGCGCCCGGTCATCGAAGACTTTGGCCTTGGGCAAACCGTTTCCGAATTCGGTAAGCCTGGTCTCAAGTTGCTGGGCATCCATTTGCACCAGCGGCAGCGAGTTCGGAGATGGAGAGCTTTCTCCTCCAACGGAGCACGATGCTAACATCGGGATTGCCAGCAAGGCGAGCACGGCCGGAATCTTCTTGATAGTGATTGCTGCTGACACTATTCTCCCCGTCCGTGGTTATAACACCTACGAGTGTATGAGATTCGGATGCGCTTGCCCCGCATTAAGAAGCCTCAGGGACATTTAACCAGCGGCACGCTAGAACAGGATCGTTGCGAAGGTGCCGACCTGTTCAAAGCCGATGCTCTGATAAGTCTTGATTGCAGCGGTGTTGTAGTCGTTGACGTACAGGCTCACTACAGGAGCGAACTGCATCGCGTAGTCCACCGTGGAGGCCATGTAGCCGGCAGCCAAGCCTTGGCCGCGATAAATCGGGTTCACCCAAACACCTTGGATTTGCACTACTTCGTCGGTGACGGTGCCTAAATCAGCCTTGAAAATCACGTTGCCGCGCTGGTCGCAGTCCATGAGCGTGTGCCCCTCACGAATTAACTGGCGTACACGGTTGCGGTAGAAGCTTCCACCGTTTTCCAACGGCGAATATCCAAGCTCTTCTTCGAACATGGCAGCGCTGGCAGGCAGGACTAGGTCGAATTCCTGAACCTGAGCCGGCCGAATCCGGTTGCGGCGAATTCCCTCCGGGATTTGGGTGATGGCCATTAATGGCTGATTTTCCCGGACATCAAAAATTTCTTGCGGACCATCCCGCAAGACTTCATGCATGGCCAGAACTGTTTCTGCCGGACCGAATACCGAGGCGAATCGCTGTCGGGAATCGATGGCATGCATGGCGTACTTCTGGGCATCGGAATCCGGCATGGCGGTGGGCGCCATATTAGCGCCCACCCAGCATGCCGATTCAAGACCTTCGCTGCCGTCCAAGCCAACGATGTGCGCAAACCCGTCTGGGACTGCTGACCGGTGGATGCTCACCTGCGAACGGGTGAATATATTGGCGACGGGGTCGCGATCGAGCAGCTCAATGAGGGCTGTCGTATCACGACGGCCCAAGATGCGCGGCTCTCCCTCGACGCTCCGGCGGCTAGTTCTAGCTGACGGAGACCATGGGAGAACCCGAGGAAGGATTCTCGTCATTGTCCAGTCCCATTTCTGCTGCCAAACGGTTGGCTTCTTCAATCAAAGTCTCAACAATTTGATCTTCCGGGACGGTCTTGATGACTTCGCCCTTAACGAAGATCTGCCCCTTGCCATTGCCGGAGGCAACGCCGAGGTCAGCGTCGCGGGCTTCGCCCGGTCCGTTGACAACGCAGCCCATTACTGCCACGCGCAATGGAGCCTTCATGCCTTCGAGCCCAGCGGTAACCTGCTCGGCCAAGGTGTAAACATCCACCTGGGCACGACCGCAGGACGGGCAAGAAACGATGTCCAGCTTGCGGGGGCGCAGGTTCAGCGATTCCAGAATCTGGTTGCCGACCTTCACCTCTTCTACCGGTGGAGCGGACAGCGATACGCGAATGGTGTCGCCAATGCCCTTGGAGAGCAGTGCACCGAAAGCGGTGGCGGACTTGATGGTGCCCTGGAATGCTGGACCGGCTTCGGTCACGCCCAGGTGCAGTGGCCAGTCCCCGCGTTCGGCCAGCATCTCGTAGGCACGGACCATGATCACAGGGTCGTTGTGCTTTACCGAGATCTTGAAGTCATGGAATCCATGCTCTTCAAACAGGGAAGCTTCCCAAACAGCTGATTCAACCAGCGCTTCAGGGGTGGCCTTGCCGTACTTCTGCAGCAAGCGGCGATCCAGCGAGCCAGCATTGACGCCGATGCGAATGGAGGTGCCGTGGTCCTTGGCGGCCTGCGCGATTTCCTTGACCTGGTCATCGAACTGGCGGATATTGCCGGGGTTCACGCGCACCGCGCCACAGCCTGCTTCGATGGCAGCGTAGACGTACTTTGGCTGGAAGTGGATATCGGCGATCACCGGGATCTGCGACTTCATCGCAATGATCTTCAGCGCTTCCGCATCCTTATCCGTTGGGCAGGCCACACGCACGATGTCGCAGCCGGCAGCGGTCAGCTCGGCAATCTGCTGCAAGGTGGCGTTGATGTCGTGGGTCTTGGTGGTAGTCATCGACTGAACCGAAATCGGCGAGTCGGAGCCGACACCTACGGATCCAACCTGGAACTGGCGAGTCTTGCGACGTGGTGCGAGTACCGGCGGTGGGCCTGCCGGCATGCCTAGGCTGACCGAAGTCAATGGACGCCTCCGAATAGATTGTGGGTATTTCTCTAGTCCAAGTATGTCACCGTATCGCGGTGAGCGGGTACTCATGCGAGAAAGGCCACGGTTACCGTGGCCTTTCTTGCACTATTGAGCTTCCGGGGATCGTGAAAACCTAGTTGGCTTCGGCGATTTCCTTGATGCTGCTCAGCACGCCAGAGACCTGCTCGACAACTTCAGCGTCATCCTTCGGGTGCAGTTCAGCGAAGCGTACTACCGAGTTAGGGATAGCCAGCTTGACGTTTTCCAGCACGTTGGCGCCGGCGATGTTCAGTGCCTTGCGCGCTTCGTCCTGCGCCCAGACGCCACCGTACTGTCCGAAAGCGGTGCCAACGACCACGGTTGGCATGTCCTTGAGCGCACCGGCACCGAAGGGGCGGGACAGCCAGTCAATGGCGTTCTTCAGGACAGCTGGCATGGTGCCGTTGTACTCAGGAGTGACCAGCATCAGCGCATCGGCGTCACCCGCTGCGTCGCGCAGGGCCTGGGCGGCGGCAGGAACGCCACCTTCCACGTCGTGGTCCTCGTTGTAGAAAGGAATGTTCTCCAAGCCGCTGAACACGGAAACTTCCATGCCTTCAGGTGCGTTGTGCGAAGTGGCTTCGGCCAGCTGCTGGTTGGTCGAACCGTTGCGCAGGGAACCGACGAGGGTGAGGACCTTGGTGGTCATAGGGTGTTCTCCTAAAGGCAAAATAATAGAAAGCTGACGCTTCACCTACTTTCAACCGTTTCCCCACCCCAACCATTCCGTGCAGCAAAGTGACATGAAGCACAGTAGCTGATCGCTGAGATCAGTCCATCCCTGGTTTGCGGCGAAGTTGCTTGGTGGCTGAGCGAGTAGCTTTGGCACTCAGCCCGCGCCGGTGAGAACCGCGGGTAGGTTTCGTTGCCTTGCGTGCCGGTGCATCCGGCGCCAGCGCTTTTTCCACGATGCGCCCCAACTTCTCTTGGGCGAGCTGGCGGTTGCGCCATTGCGATCGCTCTTCGGAAGCAGTCACGACGATGGCCCCGGCCACCAAGCGAGGTCCGAGCTTCGCCAGCAAGCGCTGACGCTGCCAGTCGGACAAGGCCCGCGAAGCGCCAATTACCCAGGTGAGTTCCACCCGTGAGTCCGAGGTATTCACATGCTGCCCGCCGGGGCCCGAGGAACGGGAGAAATGCCAGTTCAGCTCGGCTGCAGGGATCGCCAGCGTTGACGTGATCTGCACATCCATGATGTTTTCCACTTCCTCTCCCCTACCAGTCTGCGCCATCCGAGCTGTTTAATGCAGGCAGCCTCCGCTGTTCTCGGAAAAGAACAGCGGAGGCTGGTGCAAGGTACCTATCGTCTAGGACGCGAAATCCTCCAGCAGGCCAATTACCGGGTTCCATTCGGTGACGGTGGCCGCGCCGATTCCGCCAACCTTCTGGAAAGGATCATTGGAAAGCACTTCGTCCAGCGCAGCTTGCGATTCTGCCGCGAAGATCAACAGCGCGCCGTCGTTGACCGGGGTCGGCCCCGAAGCAAGAAGGCGTACCGCACCTTCGCCGAGGAAGCCGCAAAGGTACTGGCGGTGTGCTGGACGGTGTTCATTGCGCAGCTCGGTGGAGTTCTCGGCGTACGCGTATTCAACAGCAAAAACAGTCATGCCTACAGCATATTTCTCCCTGCTTAGAACAGCTGTATCGGCTTGAAGATATCCGCATATATTAAGAGCCCGCCCATGACCAGCATCGCTACCACCACGACATAAGTCAGCGGCAAAAGCTTGACCGTGTCCACAGGCCGTACCTTCTTGATCCTGAAGATCCTGGCAACTGTGCGCTTCAGCCCCTCATACAGCGCGCCCACCACGTGGCCGCCATCCAGCGGCAGCAGCGGGATCAGGTTGAAGGCGAACAGGGCCAAGTTCAAACCGCCCACCAATGACAGCAAGGTTGCGAATTTGTCAGCTACCGAGATGGAATCCTCCGCGCTGATCTCTCCGGCAATGCGCCCAACGCCCACGATGGACACCGGCCCATTCGGGTCGCGTTCCTCGCTGCCAAAAGCAGCTTGGGCGACATCCACCATGCGCTGGGGCAGGTGCAGGATGACATCGCCAATTCTCAGCAACTGATCCCCGATCACGCCGGGAACCGCGCTCAGCGGCTGGGTCAGGTCCCGCTGCAAGGAGCCCATCCCGACGAAACCGACCTTGGTCATGATGTATTCGCCCTGCTCATCGAGCAGCACGTAGCCATTTTCGTCGGTCGCCGGGCGTTCGGTCAGGTACGGAGTCAGCTCGGTGGTGCGAATCTGCCCGTCGCGGGCATAGTCCAGGGTGATGGCTTCTCCTGGATGATCGCGGATGACATCGGTGAGCTTATTCCATTCAGCTTCCGCAACAGCGGTGCCGTTTACGGCGGTGATCGTGTCCCCTGGCAGGAGGCCTGCCTCGTAAGCCGGCGCTGGGACATCCTTGTCGGTGCATTCGGCCTGCTCTGCGTTCTGTGCGCTGGCAATGCACTGGTACACCTCGGAGACTGTGGTGGTTGGCGTAGCCTGGCCGAAGCTGGTCAGCACGATGCCGATCGCCACGAACCCGATGACCAGGTTCATGATTGGGCCACCGAGCATGATGATGACGCGCTTGTAGATCGGCAGCTGGTAGAACAGCCGGCCTTCATCGCTGGGCAGCACGTTCTCGTTGGCCTGCGAGCGTGCGTCATCCACCATCTGTCCGAAGACCTTCTGGAAGAGATTCGGCTTCTTCCCGGAAGCATCCGAGACGACCTGGTCGCGTGGCGGGTACATGCCCACCATCGAGATGTAGCCGCCCAGGGGCAGGGCCTTGATGCCGTATTGCGTTTCGCCACGCTTGAAGGAAACCAGCGTTTTGCCGAAACCGATCATGTACTGCGGAACGCGCAGCTTGAACAGTTTCGCGGGTACCAGGTGCCCGATTTCATGCAGCGCAATGGACAGCCCGACGGCTACCACCATGAATAGGACGCCGCCGATGAACAGCAATGCACTCATGCTTTGGCCTCGATGATCTTCGTTGCATGGGCGCGGGCCCAGCGGTCTGTTTCCAGCACTGTTTCGACCGATAGCGCTGCGCTCATCGGGGTGTACTCGTCCAAGGCCCGTTCCACGGTCTCAACGATGTCGGTGAAGCGGATCTTTCCATCATGGAAGGCATCCACTGCAATTTCGTTGGCGGCGTTATAGACAGCCATATGCGTTCCCGACGACGCTGCGGCCTGCTTGGCAAGCTTTACAGCGCTGAAGACCTCCTCATCCAGTGGTTCGAAGGTCCAGCTTGCTGCGGTGGAGAAATCGCAAGCCTTCGCGGCACCGGCAACCCGATGCGGCCAATTAATGCCCAAAGCGATCGGCAGGCGCATATCCGGCGGCGATGCCTGGGCGATCACCGAACCGTCGATGAACTCCACCATCGAGTGAATGATTGACTGGCGATGCACCACAGGCTCGATCTTTTCCAGTGGCACGTCGAACAGCAGGTGGGCTTCGATGACTTCCAAAGCCTTGTTGACCATGGTGGCCGAGTTGGTGGTGACCATGCGCCCCATGTCCCAGGTTGGATGAGCCAGCGCCTGGGCGGGGGTGACATCACGCAGCTGCTCATGGCTGTAGCCGAAGAATGGACCGCCAGAGGCAGTCACCAGCAGCTTGGCCACTTCCTCGGGCGCGCCGGAGCGCAGGGCCTGGGCGAGGGCGGAGTGCTCGGAATCAACGGGCGAGATCTGGCCTGGTGCCGCGATCCGCTTGACTACCTGGCCTCCGATGATCAGGGATTCCTTATTGGCCAGTGCCAGCAGGTGGCCGGCTTCCAAGGCAGCAATGGTCGGGGCTAGGCCAATGGCACCGGTGATGCCATTGAGCACCACGTCGGCCTCGGCGAAAGCGGCAACCTCGGTTGCCGCATGCGCGCCGGCCACCAGCTCGGGAGTGTATCCGGTTACCGATGCATCTTCTGCGGCTCGCTTAATGGCCGCGGCAAGCTCCTCCTTGGATTCCACGGCGCTGCCAACGAGCGCAGGGCGGTGCTTAATTGCCTGGCGAGCCAGTAATTCAAGGTTGTACCCACCGGACAGCGCTGCCACGGAGAATTGTCCGGATGCGTTTTCGATGACGTCCAGTCCCTGCGTGCCGATGGAACCGGTGGAACCGATCAGGCTGACGCGACGGGGATGTCCGGCTGGAATGAAAGTTTTTTGGGAGCTCACCCTACCCATTATGGTTCGTTTTACTGTGAGCGCCCAAAGAGCGCCACACCCCAAAATCAGGATGCAGCGCCCCCTCTGGCAAGAATCAGAGACCTAAGCTGCGGGCAATGAGCATCTGCTGGACCTGCGTGGTTCCTTCGCCGATTTCCAGGATCTTCGAATCGCGGTAGTGCCGTGCAACCAATGATTCATTCATGAATCCGTAGCCGCCAAAGATCTGGGTAGCATCACGGGCGTTATCCATCGCCGCTTCGCTGGCAATCAGCTTGGCATGCGCGGCTTCGATCTTGAAGTCCTTGCCGGCGAGCATCTTCGCCGCCGCCGCGTAGTAGGCCAGACGGGCCGTGTGGGCGCGCGAAGCCATGCGAGCGATCATGAAGGAGATGCCTTGGTACTGGCCGATGGCCTGACCGAAGGAAGTCCGGGTCTTGGCATACTTCACCGCCTCGTCGAGGCAACCCTGGGCGGCTCCGGTGGCCAACGCCGCGATGGCGATACGTCCCTCATCGAGAATTTCCAAGAAGTAGGCGTATCCGCGTCCGCGCTCGCCAAGCAGGTTCTCCTCCGGAACTCGCACACTGCTGAAGCTCAGCGGATGGGTGTCACTGGCACGCCAACCCACCTTGTCGTAGGCCTTCTCCGCGGTGAATCCTTCGGTTCCCGTCGGCACGATGATTGCCGAGATTTCCTTCTTGCCGGTTGCTTCGTCGACACCGGTGACAGCGGTGGCCGTGACGAGGGAAGTGATGTCGGTACCGGAGTTGGTTATGAATTCTTTGGCGCCATCGATAACCCATTCGCCATTTTCCAGTTTCGCTTTGGTCAAGGAAGCTGAGGCGTCGGAGCCTGCACCGGGTTCGGTCAGGCCAAAACCGGCCAAGCGTTCGCCGGCGGCCAGGGCTGGCAGCCACTTCTGCTTCTGGCCCTCGCTGCCAAAGCGGTAGATCGGCATCGCGCCCAGGGAGACGCCGGCTTCGAGAGTGATGGCTACCGACTGGTCTACCTTGCCCAGTTCTTCGAGCGCCAGCGCGAGGTGGAAGTAGTCGCCGCCGGAACCGCCGTATTCTTCGGAGACTGGCAGCCCGAAGAGACCCATCTGCCCCATTTGCTTGACGATGTCATAGGGGAACGCATGGTTGGCATCGTTCTGCGCGCTCTGCGGGGCTACGACTTCCTGGGCGAATTCGCGGACCATGTCGACCAGGTCTTGATACTGGTCGTCGAGTTCGAGATCAATCATCAGGCTCTCTCTTCGTTGAGGGACGAACCGGCATCGGCTGCGGGATGTGCATAAACCGGTGGCGGTCATGTTCTGCGCCAGGTGCGTGAGTTTCTTGGAAGCACACGCCGCGACGCGTATGGTTAATATTTATTAACTGGTTGCTGCCTACGGGTGGGTAAACAGCTACATTTTTGACATTAGTGGCAGCGGTCACACTTGTCCAGACCGAGGCTTGGCAAACGTAAGGAGTTGATTGTGTTGGCGAGCAAATACCAGTCGCTCAATGAACCAACAGAGCGTGAGCGCGCCAAAGCTGAACGACGAGAAGCACTCTTGCGCGAAGCCACTCGACTGTTTGCCTTGAATGGCTACGCGGGTGTTTCGCTGGAGGATCTGGGCGCTGCCTGCGGCATATCCGGTCCGGCCGTGTACCGGCATTTCGCCGGCAAGCAGGCAGTGCTTATCGCTCTGCTAGTAGATATGTCCAAAGATATCTATGCCGGGGGCTGCACGGCCACGGAAGCCGGCGGCACTCCCCTGGAGGTGCTTTCGCGTCTGGTTGATTTCCACACTGACTTCTCGCTGTCCCGCCCGGACATTTTGCAGGTCCAGGACCGTGATTTGAAATCGCTCCCGAAGGCCGAACTGGCATTAGTCCGCAAACTCCAGAACTCCTATATCGGGCTTTGGACTACGGAACTGGCCAAATTGCATCCCACCGGAAGCAAGCAGTCGCACAGATTCCGCGCGCACGCCGTCTTCGGCTTGCTGAACTCGACTGCTCATTCCGCCCACTCGCCGAGGACTAAAAAGTCCGGCCTGAAGCCGTTATTGTCCAACATGGCACTCGCCGCACTCACTTCCCCGGTAGTGTAGGTTTCAAGCCATTGTTCACTGGTGTGCCAATACCGGCACGCTGACCCACACGATTGAAAGGCCTTTATCGTGCAGCTACGAGAAGTCCGCCCTTCCGACTTGGACGCATTCTTCGCTCATCAGCAAGAACCTGAGGCGAACCTCATGGCCGCTTATCAAGCGCGTAACCCAGCCGACCGCGCGGTATTCGACCACCACTGGAACTCGATTCTGAACGATCCGAATGTTCTGGTTCGCACCATCGAGCATGAGGGCGAAGTCGTTGGATCCATTCTGGTCTTCGACGGCGAAGTACCAGAGATCAATTTCTGGACTTCGACCAAGTACTGGGGCAAGGGACTGACCACCAGCGCGGTAGACACCTTCCTCGCCGAATACACCAAGCGCCCATTGACCGCGCATGTGGTCCAGGACAATCTAGGTTCCATCAAGGTCCTGGAACGCCGAGGGTTCAAGACCGTTGGCACCGAGCAGATCTTCTCCAACGCCCGCGCAGAGGTCGTTACCGAAAACGTCATGCAGCTGGACTAGATTCCAAAAGATAGGCAAAAGCTGGCTCTCGGCAGAGAGCCAGCTTTTGCCTATTAACGGGCCTCTACCGCCGAGGTTCCCTTGGTCCTTTCCTGGATCAGCATCGTCCCGCGCCCGGCGCAAAGCCCCAGGCAGGCGTCTGCGGGTTCCGTCCGAGCTGGTTTTCTGCTGCACGATCCGTGCAAGAACGCCAGTGCGGGTCATCCTGTGATTCCTGCAGCGATGAGTGTTGAGCCCGAGGCATTCCCTCTCGTTCAGCTGGTCCAAGTTCCGCCGCCCAGCACCTGCTCGTAGGCCCGCAAGTACTTGTATCGCTTTCCCGGACCGAGGCCGGATCCGGGGAATCGGCTTTCGCCATGTCCAGCTCTCCCGGGCAGACGGAAGGGGCCCGCTTCCAGTGAAAGATCTGGAAACGAGCCCCCTTATTCGTCGTTCAGCTCAGTATCTACTTCGTGCTGTTCAGCAAGCGCCAAGCCTCACGGCGTACTGCCTGCTCATGCGGATCCGGCACCGGAGCCGCGGCCAACAGGCGTTTGGTGTAGTCGTGCGTTGGGGCATGCAGCACGGTATCCACCATGCCCTGCTCAACCGCCCTGCCTGACTGCATCACTACGACCGCATCAGCCAGCATGTCAACGACAGCCAGATCATGGCTGACAAAGAGGCACGCGAAGTTGAAGTCCCGTTGCAGGTCCTGCAGCATTTCCAATACGACTGCCTGAACCGAAACATCCAAAGCACTAGTTGGCTCATCGGCAATCAGCAGCTCGGGGTTCAAAGTCAACGCGCGAGCAATGCAAACACGTTGACGCTGGCCGCCTGAGAGCTCGTGGGGGTATCGGTTGATCACGTTGCGCGGCAGCTTCACCGCATCGAGCAGTTCTTCAGCACGCTTGATGCGCCCTGCTTTGCTGCCAACCTTGTGAACCACCATTGGTTCGGTGATGCAATCGCCAATAGGGAAACGCGGGTTCAAGGATGCTGCCGGGTCCTGGAAGATGACGCCGATTTTCTTGCGAACCGCGCGGGCTTCCTTCGGGGAAAGTTTCGGCAGATCATGGCCCTGGACCGACAAGCTGCCGCTAGCCACAGGCAACAAGCCGAGCACCGCCTTGGCGATGGTGGATTTGCCAGAGCCGGACTCGCCCACAATGCCTAGGACTTCGCCCTTGGCAATATCGAAGCTCACCTCTTCCACGGCGCGGAAGATCTTTCCCCGCATGTCGTATTCCAGCACGAGGTCCTTGGCTTCCAGCACCAGCTCGCGTCCTGGAGGCGCAGTTTCGGAGCTGTGCGGGGGCGTCGCAGTAGTAACAGCCGGAGCAGACAAGCGCGGTACCGCGGCCAGCAGGCGCTGGGTGTATGGATGTTCCGGGCGCAGCAGAACTTGCTCCACGGTGCCGGTCTCGACGAGGTTGCCCTGGAACATCACGGCCACTTCATCGGCCATATCCGCGACAACACCCATGTTGTGGGTGATCAGCAAGATGCCGGTATTCAGTCGATCCTTCAGCTCGCGCAGCAGATCGAGAATTTCTGCCTGCACCGTTACATCCAGTGCGGTGGTTGGCTCATCGGCGATGATCACCTTGGGATCGCAGGATATCGCCATGGCAATGACGATACGCTGGCGCTGGCCGCCGGAAAACTGGTGCGGGTACTGCTTGACGCGCTTGGCGGGATCCGGGATGCCCACCATGTCCAGCAGCTCGATGGCCCGGTCGGTTGCTTCCTTGCCATAGGCGATGTCGTGCAGTTCCAGCGCTTCAGTCAACTGCCGCTCAATGGTCAGCACCGGGTTCAGCGCAGTCATGGGCTCCTGGAAGACCATCGCGATGTCGGTGGCACGCATCTTGCGCAGCTTGCCTTCGTCCAGGCCAACCACGTTGACGTTGCCGACCTTGGCGGCACCTGAGACATTGGCGTTTTCCGGCAGCAGGCCCATCGCCGCAGTTGAGGTGACGGACTTGCCGGAACCGGACTCGCCAACCAGCGCCACGACCTGCCCGGGGCGGACGGTCAAGGACAAGCCCTTGACTGCGTGGACGTCTGCACCACCGGTGGCAAAGACGACGTTGAGGTCGGTGAAGCTCAGCGCGTAGCCGTCTGAGCCTTGTTCGTTCATTGGTGCTGCGTGGCTCATGGCTTCTCCTTGCGGGTTGGAAGGGCGAACAGGCCGGCGCGGCGGCGGCGCTTCTTTCCGATTTGGCGCGGGTCGAACGCATCGCGCAAGCCGTCACCCAAGAAGTTCACCGACAGGGCGATGGTAACGATGATCATGCCTGGCCACCAGAACAAATACGGGCGGGTGGTGAAGGCGTTCTGGTACTGGCTGATCAGCAGGCCCAGCGAGGATTCTGGAGCCTTCACGCCGAAGCCCAGGTAGGACAGCGAGGACTCCAGCAGGATCGCGCCAGCGATCGCGAAGGTTGCGTTCACGATGATCACGCCCATGGTGTTGGGGATCAGGTGCTTGAAGATCACGCGGCTGGTCTTCGAACCCATGGCCTGGGCGGCAGCAACGTATTCGCGTTCGCGCAGCGAAAGGATTTCACCGCGCACCAGTCGGGCCAAGCCGGTCCAGGTCACCAGGCCGAGCACGAGGGCCAGGATGATGATGGAACCGGTGGATGCACCAGCCATCTTGCCCAGAACAGCGGCCAGGACCAGCAATGGGATCACGATGAACAGGTCAGTGATGCGCATCAGGATTTCGTCGACCCATCCGCGGAAGTAGCCGGCAACAGCACCGATGACGGTTCCCAGGACAGTGGCGACCAAGCCAACCACAACGCCGATAATGATGGACTTCTGCGTGCCGTTCATGACCAGGGCGAAGTAGTCCTTGCCGACCGAGTCCTGCCCGAAGGGGTGCTCGCCGATGCGGATGCCTTCGCCGCCGAGCCAGGCGGGGACCAGGCTCAAGGTCGGTTTGCCGCCATCCACAACGGCACCAGCGTGGTAGAAGTTCTGTCCCCACCAGCCGGGGATCGGTCCCCAGCCAATGGAGCTGAAAGCGAAAACGGTGATGACGACCAGGATCACCGCGGAAATCATCGCCGGCTTGTGGCTGACGAAGCGCTCGAGAACAATGCGTCCCTGGCTCTTCGGCTTTTCGTGGATTTGGGCCAGCTTGGCGTCTTCCACCTCGGCCACGGAATTCAGGTTCTGCGGCTCGTTCTCGTTCAAGTTCTTGTTCGGGGTGCTCATCGCTGGTCCTTAGGGTTGCAGGCATGAAGGATGTTCATTGGTCCATGCCTCCTAGACTCGGATTCGTGGGTCAAGCAGGGCGTAAACGATATCCGCCAGCAAGTTGAAGATGATTGCGGCGGTACCGGTAACCAGGAAGAACGCCATCACAGGTGCCGGGTCGACATGATCCAGGCCGGTTGCGAACATTTCGCCCATGCCCTTCCAGCCGAAGACGCGCTCGGTAATCACGGCACCGCCGATCAGGCCGGCGAAGTCGAAGGCTGCAATGGTGGCGATGGGGATCATCGCGTTGCGGAACGCGTGCCGGAAAATCACGGTGCGTTCGCTCAATCCCTTGGAACGGGCGGTGCGAATGTAGTCCTGGCGCTGCACTTCGAGCATGGAAGAACGCGTGTAGCGCGAATAGCTAGCCAAAGAAATCACTGCAAGCAGGATGGTCGGCATCAGCAACTGGGTGCCGTTATCCAGGAAGTGATCCCAGAAACCGCCTTCGAGGTTAGCAGTGGACGACCCGATGGTCGCGATGGGGCGACCCTTGACATCCAGGAAACCAGGCCAAGCGCGGAACATGTGATCGACAACGGTCAATCCTGCACCGACAACACCGGTGGCTACGGAGACGGACATCGCTGCTTTGCGCAAGCGGCCGCCCATGAAGCGCCCGACTACTGCCGGAATCGCTACCGCGAGGACCAATCCGAACAAGAGGATCCATGCGTTTGGTTCCAGCAGCATGTAGAAGGTCGCGTAGTACATGGCCAAGACCAGCACGACGGTAATCAGCGCCGGGTACAGCACGCGCTTTTCATTCAGGCCAACGCTCATGGCAGTGGCGCTCAAGGCCACGAGTGCCGTCAGCACGATGATGATTGCGGGGCCCATTTGCGGGTAGCGGTAGAAATTCAGCCAAATGCTGTACTGCAGCACCAGCGGGACGAAAACAGCGGCAGCTATGAAGGTGATGCCACGGCGCTTCAAGGAGCCCCCGAGGAACATCTGCAGGACGAGTCCGACGACGATGCCTATGGCTATGGATGACCCCAGGGATATCTGCGGATCCGCCAGCCAGTCGTTGTAGCTGATCGCCAGGTACTCCTTGAGCAGCACAGCTGCCCAGAAGACGGGAAGCGAGAAGAAGAGGAAGGTCATGAAGGTAACGATGTAATCCAGGCCGGAGTACTGGCGGATTGCAGTCAAAACGCCAATGGCGATACCCAGAACCGCGGCGATCACCGTAGCGAGCACTACCAGCCGCAAGGTGGACGATGCGGCATTGGCCAGCAAGCCGGAGACCTCTACGCCGTTGATATTCTGTCCCAGGTCGCATTGGCCAATCAGGCATTTGCTGGCGCCGGTCAGCCAGTCCCAGTAGCGTCCGTACCAGGGTGCATCCAGGTTCATGTATTCCACACGCTGGGCCATCAAGTACTCGCGGTTATCCGCGTTGCTTTCGCGGAGGTCCTTGAGCGGGTCACCTGAATTGATTACCAGTACGTAGAGCAAGAGCGATGCGGCGAACAGCACGGCAAGTGCTGAGCCTAGTCTCTTGGCGATAAATTTCCACACGGTTCTAATGTCCTACTTTCATCTCACGGAAGTGAGCCGGCCCTTGAGGTTGGGGACCTTTGAACACACTGCGGGGCCCGATTTTTGATCGGGCCCCACATGTGCTCACTCACATTGTGCAAGTACGTTGCCTAGGGGCAATTACTCAGCACGTACCCACTGCTCGGCGTTCCAGACGATCTGGTCCTGCGTTGCGGTGTGACGGACATTTTGGATATCCGAACCCGAGGCGCTCAAGCCTGGGTGGGCGAATACCGGGATGCCGAACAGGTCATCCCACAACAGCTTCTCGATCTTCTTGGTCTGCTCGGCATGGACAGCCGGGTCCAGCGAGCTTGCCAGGGTCGCCCATGCTGCATCGACTTCAGCGTTCGAGTACTGGCCGAAGTTCTGCGGCTTGCCGGTGGCGTAGATGTTCTGGCCGGAACTGATCTGGCCGGAACCTGCCCAAGCGAACAGTGCTACTTCGTAGTCGCCACGGTCTTGCGCACCGTTTGGCGAGAAGAAGTCAGCCGAACCGGTGTCCTCGATCTTGAAGCCCGCTTCATCGCAGGAGGACTTGATGGCCGAGACCTGGTTGGCGCGGCGTTCATTAGGTGCCGAGTAGCCGATGCGTACTTCGGTACCCACAGCGTCCTGCTCTTCGAGGATCTTCTTGGCGCCTTCGATATCAACCTGGTCGTAGCGGCCGTCGTAGGATGCGTCCACTATTTCCTGGTAGTTATCCTGGAACGGGAAGACTTCGCGGGAGTTCATCACGATGGCGTCAGGGTTCAGCGGCTTGATCAGGTTGTCAACAATCTGCTGACGTGGAACACACATGGCAAAGGCCTTGCGCAGTTCCAGATTGGTCATTTCGTTGCCCTTGGCGAAGTTGAAGTCAAGGTGCTCCCAGGTCAGGGTGTCGCCCTTCTGGATTGCTACAGCGTCGCCAAGATTCTCCAGCTGCGCGAGCGTATCAACGGTGGGCTGCGGGTTAATGACGTCAACGTCTTTATTCTGCAATGCCTGGACCATGCTTGCGTCTTCAAGGAAGCGGAAGGTCAGTTCCTTGGTTGCAGGCGCGGGGCCATAGTAGTTCTCGTTGGCAACCAGGGTTACGGACTCTCCAGCTTTCCAGCTACCCAGCTTGTAGGGGCCGGATACAGGCGAGATCTTCTCATCGGGCAGCTTGCCCGGGTCAGTCATCCAGCCTTCGTTCCAGAAATCGGCAGCCTTCTTCAGCTTGTCGGATTCCCCAGCGAGAATGGCTTTGACGAGCTCTTCGGTGCTCATGCCCGACTCTTCGGCCACCACATGTGCTGGGTGGAGCATCCAGGACTGGAGGGCCCAGTCCGGATCAGGCTCGGCGAATTCAACAGTGAATTCCTTGCCATCCCAGTCGCCCTGCGGACCAGCTGGAACAGTGTCGCCGAGATCAACAGAGACCGAGTTGAACAGCGGCTTGTCCTTGGCACCTTCGTTGAGGTTCAGGTTCTGCACTGCCCATGCCAGCACGGAGTCGGCCACGGTGATCGGCGTGCCATCGGACCATTTGGCTTCTTCGTTGATGGTGTACTTGATGGTGAGCGGATCGTCGCTCACCTTCTCATAGCTGCCCAAGGCCTCGTTGGGGTACAGCGTGCCGTCAGTACCGAAGTAGCTGAACCCAGCGAACATCCGGTCCACGATGGCCGAGTTGTAGGTGGAATAGGTGTTCGGAGTAAAGCCGTTGTAGCTCAGGAATTCCGGGGCACCTACGGTGACGTTGATATTGTCCTCGGCAGTCTTGATATCACCCAGATCGGCTTTGCCGCTGTTTGCTGCTTCTGCCGAACCGTTGCCGCCACCTGCGCCAGCATCCTTTGATGCATCGGCGCCTGTGTCTCCGCCGCCTGGTGCACAAGCCGAAAGGGCCAGGGCCAGTGCTGCGCCTACAGCTACTGCTTTCGAAACGCGCTGAAACCGCATTTCGCCTCCTTGAGTTCTTGAACGATACGAGTGCTGGATCGGTGGATCCAATGTGGATCAGATCACATGATCAATCCATTGAGCAATAGACTAACCCGAATTTTCTGGCTTGGATATAGAAAGAAGCGCTTCAGATATTGCCGCGACTCTCCCCCTGAGAGTCATTCGCAACGCGCTTGTTACCCACGGGTTTACGAGATCCAGCTCACATCCCCGAGATTTCAAGGATTTCTTTCAGATTGGGAAAAATCAATCGGGCAACTGTTTCATGCATGTTGACTCGCGGAGTGATTTATAACATTTTTGCAACGTTTGTTTCAGATTGATTAAATCTGAAATATTCGTTGAATATGACGTTGCTTGAGCTCAGGTTAAGCGCTGAATGGGCCGGTGAAACCTTACGGTTTCACCGGCCCATTCAGCGGATTTCCGAGCTGCTAGATCAGCGAAGCTCCAGGGATCGCAGCCAGCAGGTTGCGGGTATATGCACTCTTTGGCGCATCGAAAATCTCGTCCGTCGTTCCCTGTTCGACGATCTTTCCGTGTTCCATCACGCATACGTTGTCCGCGATCTGGCGGACTACAGCCAGGTCGTGGGTAATGAACAGGTAGGTAAGGCCCATTTCGCGTTGCAGCTCATCAAGCAGCTCAAGCACCTGGGCCTGCACCAGCACGTCCAACGCCGAAACAGCCTCATCGCAAACGATCATTTCCGGCTGCAAGGCCAGAGCACGCGCGATCGCGATGCGCTGGCGCTGTCCGCCGGACAGCTCGTTCGGGAAGCGGTGCATGGTGGATGCCGGCATGGAAACCTGATCCAGCAGTTCCTTGACCTTCTTCTCCCGTGATGCCGCGTTACCAATACCGTGAATGCGCAGTGGTTCTTCGATGGTTCGGAATATCGAGTACATCGGATCCAAGGATCCGTACGGATCCTGGAAAATCGGCTGGACACGTCGGCGGTACTTGAACAAGTGCTTCTCGCTCAGGTTGCCAATCTGTTCGCCATCAAAGATGATCTCGCCCTCGGTCTTGTCCAACAGGTTGAGCACCATCTGGGCGATGGTGGACTTGCCGGAACCGGACTCGCCTACCACGGCGGTGGTGGTGCCCTTGGGGATCTCGAAGGACACGTTGTCCACCGCGGTGAACTTCTCCTTCTTGCCGAACCCCTTGCGGATATCGAAGACCTTCGTCAGGTTGCTGACTTTCAGCAGCGGCTCGGCCTTGCCCGGAATTACCTCATCAACAATCGCCTCGTGCTTGTCTCCACGCTGTGCTGACAACGATGGAGCCGAGTTGATCAGGCGCTGGGTGTACGGGTGCTTGGGGTTGCGCAGAATCTCCAGCGCTGGGCCATATTCGACGACACGCCCCTTGTACATCACGACGACCTTCTCGGCACGCTCTGCTGCCAAGCCCAGGTCGTGGGTAATCAGCAGCACGGCGGTGCCCAGTTCACTGGTCATGGTGTCCAGATGGTCCAGGATCTGCTGCTGCACGGTGACGTCCAGTGCGCTGGTTGGCTCATCGGCAATCAGCAGGCGCGGGCGGCAGGCCAGGCCAATGGCGATCAGCGCACGCTGACGCATGCCACCGGAGAATTCGTGCGGGTACTGCCTCGCACGCGTCTCCGGATCGGGCAAACCTGCATCGGCCAAGACCTGGGCTACACGCTTGTTCGGGTTATCCCCCGCCAAGCCGTTGGCTTTCAGGGTTTCCTTGACCTGGAACCCGATCTTCCAGACCGGGTTCAAGTTGGACATCGGATCCTGCGGAACCATGCCAATATGGTTGCCGCGCAGCTCTACGAATCGCTTTTCGCTCGCTTGGGCGATGTCCTCGCCGTCAAAAAGAATCTGGCCGGATGAGACCTTGCCGTTGCCGGCCAACAGGCCGATAGCAGCCAGTGCCGAAGTTGACTTGCCGGAACCGGACTCGCCCACGATGGCCACGGTTTCCCCGGGCATCACGGTGAAGTTGGCGTCGCGCACTGCGTGCACTGGACCGTCAGGAGTGGAGAAAGTGATCGCCAGGTCCTTGACTTCCAGCAGAGGCTTTGGAGTTGCACTCTGAGTCATTGCTTAGGCTCCCTTCCGGGCCTTCGGATCCAGTGCGTCGCGCACTGCATCGCCGAGCATGATGAAGCTCAATACCGTTACCGAAAGGAACAGTGCTGGCCACATCAGCATGGTCGGGTTATTGCGCAGCTGGGTACGTGCGGAGGAAATATCGTTGCCCCAGCTCATGACGTCTGGCGGAAGCCCGACGCCCAGGAAGGACAGCGTGGCCTCGGCAACGATGTATACGCCGAGGTTCACCGTGGCAACAACAATGATCGGTGCCAACGAGTTCGGGATGACGTGCTTGACCAAAGCGCTGAACTTGGACAGGCCCAACGCGCGCGAGGCCTTCACGAAGTCCGCGTTGCGGGCCTCGATCACTGCGCCGCGGGTAATGCGTGCCAGCTGCGGCCAGCCGAAGATCGCAAGGGTGATGATAACCGTCCAAACGCTTCGGTTTTCACGGAAGGCAGGAAGCTGCATCACGATGATGGCGCCAAGGATCAGCGGCAGCGCGAAGAAGATATCGCCCAGACGAGCCAGGATGGTGTCGATCCAGCCGCCGTAGTAGCCTGCCAGGGCGCCAATGGCACCGCCGAGCAGCACCACGATGAGGGTAGTGAATACGCCTACGAGCAGCGAAGCACGCGTGCCGTAGATCGTACGGGCGTAGATGTCGCAACCCTGCAGGTTGAAGCCCATGATATGTCCTTGGCGTGCTGGCTCATTGGAATTTTCCAGCAAGCATGCCTGGTTGCCAGTCGGATCAATGGACGTGAACAGCTGCGGGAACGCAGCTACAACCACGACGGCGATGATCAGAAGCGTGGAGATGATGAACAGCGGTTGCTTGCGCAGTGAACGCCATGCTTCAGCCCACATGGACAATGGCTTGCCGGTTTCCTTGACAGAATCCACCGCCTGCAGCGGAGTCTCCTCCAATGGGGCCACGTAGTGCTCAATTTTGTACTTGGAAACTTTGCCGGCACGGGTGTTTCGGATGGGAAGGCCGTCTTCGGGATTAAAGTTCTGGTTCTCAGGCATAACGGATCCTTGGGTCAAGCAGTGCGTACAGCATATCCACGATCAGGTTGGCGATCACGAAGACGATCACCAAGACGCCTACAACGGCAACCACCGTCGGGGTTTCGCCCTTCTGGATTGCCTGGTAGAGCAAGTGGCCGACACCGGGGACATTGAAGATACCCTCGGTAACAATGGCGCCGCCCATGAGTGCGCCCAAGTCGGCGCCAAGGTAGGTCACGACTGGAATCAGCGAGTTGCGCAAGATGTGCACGGTGACAACGCGGTTGCGGCTCAGGCCCTTGGCAGTTGCGGTGCGCACATAGTCAGCGGTTTTGTTCTCAATGATGGAGGTACGCGTCAGTCGCAAAACGTAAGCCAGAGAAACGAGTCCCAGGACCAAGGCCGGCAGGATCAGTTCGCCCCAGGTTGCCGAACCGGAAACGGTTGGCTTTGCCCATTCGAGCTTGACTCCGACCACGTACTGGAGCAGGAAGCCCAGTACGAAGGTTGGAACTGCGATGACCAGCAGCGATGCGATCAGGACGGTCGAGTCGAACAATTTGCCCTTGCGCATGCCGGCGATGACGCCGAAGATGATGCCGAAGACAGATTCGATCAGCAACGCCAGTATCGCCAGGCGTGCAGTGACAGGGAATGCTCGTGCGAGCATCTCCTTGACTTCTTGGCCCGAGAATGAAGTTCCCAGGTCCAAAGTCACCAGGTTCTTCAAGTACAGGCCGTATTGGACCCAAAAAGGCTTATCCAAGTTGTATTGCGCAGTTAGGGCCGCTTGGGTGGCATCACTCATTGGCTTGCCGCCGGAGAGTGCCGCGATTGGGTCACCGGGAGTCGCGAAAACCAAGAAGTACACCAGCAAAGTAGCACCGATAAACACCGGGATCAGCTGCGCGATTCTCTTCAGGGTAAAACTTAACATGCTTGCATCTCACCTCGAGACACATGTGGGCACAAGGCCATTTTTATCCTCTTTCCGTCGATAAAGTAATCGACGTGTATTTTTGCGAGGCAGGACGGACACGCCAAAGGGAGACCCTGAGCTGCTCGGATCTCCCTTGACGAGTTTTCAGCTTCTATTCGCTCTGATTAGGCCGAATGCTGAAGGAAACTTATTTGCCAGTGATTTGCTGGTACATAGGAACACCGTTCCAGCCGAACTCAACGTTATCCACGTTTTCGCTCCAACCACCCTGAACTGCCTGGTACCACAGCGGGATAGCCGGCAGATCCTTGAACAGGATTTCCTGTGCTTCGTTGAAGATCTTCGCACCCTCAACAGGATCCGTGGCGGACAGGCCCTCGGTCAGCTTGGCGTCGAATTCCTTGCTGGAGTACTTGCCGTCATTCGAACCAGCCCCGGTACCGAATAGTGGACCAAGGAAGTTGTACAGCGATGGGTAGTCGGCCTGCCAACCGGTACGGAATGCACCGGTCATCTCGTAGCTGGTGACCTTCTCGCGCAATTCCTTGAAGGAGCTGAATGGCTTGGCCACGGCGTTGATGCCCAGGTTGCTCTTCAACTGGTTGACGACAGCTTCGACATATTCCTTGTTGCCAGCGCCATCAACGTTGTAGCCGACGGAGAATTCATCGCCGGAGTCCCACTTGCTGATTGCATCAGCCTCTTCCCACAGCTTCTTGGCTTCAGCCCCGTCGAAGTCCAGGACTTCGCTGCCTGGAACCTCTGCGTTATAGCCTTCAAGTACCGGTGCAGTGAAGTCGTCGGCCTTGATCTTGCCGCCGTTGTACACCTTGTCGATGATCAGCTGGCGGTCAATGGCGCGGGAGATCGCTGCACGGCGGAGGTTGCCCTCTTCACCCTGCTTGAAGTGCTCCAGGTAACCCGGAATGGTAATGGTTGCGTTGCCAGCGTAGGGCGAGTTGATCGAGCGGTCGCCCAGATCAGTCTCGTAGGAAGCCAGCGAGCTTGGCGGGATCTGGTCCAGCACGTCCAAGTTGTTGGACTGCAGATCGCTGTACGCCGAGTCGGTGGACTGGTAGACCTTGAAGTCGATGCCGGCGTTAGCCGCCTTGCGTGGTCCGTCGTAGCTCTCGTTGACGTCCAGCTTCAGGTTCACATCGTGGTTCCACTCGGTCAACGTGTATGGGCCGTTGCCGATTGGCTTTTCGCCAAAGGCCTTTGGATCCTCGAAGGCCGCTTCAGGCAACGGCATGAACGCCGTGTAGCCCAAGCGCAGCGGGAAGTCGGACTCAGGCTGGGACAGCTCGACGGTGAAGGTGGTGTCATCCACTACCTTCAGGCCTTCCATCTCTTCCTTCTTGGAGCCTTCCTTGTTGACCTCATCGAAGCCCTTGATGGATTCGAAGAAGTACGAGTTCAGCTGTGCGTTCTTTGCCGCGGCGCCGAAGTTCCAGGCATCCACGAACGAAGCAGCAGTTACTGGGGAACCATCCGAGAAGGTATGTCCGGCCTTCAGCTTGATGGTGTAGTTCTGGGAGTCTTCGGTTTCGATGGACTCAGCGAGTTCATTGACCGGAGCGCCCTTTGCGTCATAGCTGACCAAACCGGTGAAGATCAGGTCCATTACGCGGCCGCCGCCAACTTCGTTGGTGTTAGCCGGCAGAAGGCCATTCTGCGGTTCGGTGGTGTTTGCGGTGACGACGTACGAGCCGTCACCTTCGCCACCGGCGGTTTCATTGGAACCGCCGCCACAAGCGGACAGGGTCAGCGCCAAGGCTGCAGATAAAACGACAGCCTTAGATGCGTGCGAGTATCGCATCCTATTTCTCCTCAACAGATCGTTGCTGCTTCTGCATTTCGCAGAGCCGTGCAGGCAAGCGTGAGCTATAGCACGTAGTGAATGAGATTACATCAAACATTGCGAAACAACCAATGAATAGTCATGAAAGCAATGCTTGAAATCGGGTTACTCACCCGGCTGAAATAACTTCAGCCGGGTCAGTTTTTATTTAAGCTCAAATAAAAATATTCATCATTCCGGGGTCTTCCAATACCGAGCCGACACCTGCGAGGAACTCGCTTGCTTCCTTGCCGTCAACCACTCTGTGATCGAAGGACAAAGCCAAAGTCATGGTATGGCGAAGGGCAACTTGGTCTTGGTATTCCCAAGGCCTTCGTTTCACTTGGCCTAATGCCAGGATTCCAGCCTGCCCCGGAGGTAGAATCGGGGTCCCGGCATCCACGCCGAAAACCCCCACATTGGTAATGGAGAATGTGCCACCGGTCAATTGGGCTGGTGACAACGTTCCTTCGCGGCCCTGGAGAATAATCTCGCTGAGTTCAGTTGCCAATACGGGCAACGTCTTGGCTTGGGCATTTTTCAGCACCGGAACCAGCAAGCCGCGGTCACTTGCCACAGCCATGCCCAGATTCACTGACCCGAACTCAATGATTTCGTCAGCCTTTTCATCCCACGTCGAGTTCAGCGCAGGATAAGTCTTCAGCAATCTCGTCACCACGAGCGCCGCCAACGTTGTGATGTTGAGTTTCCGGTCCTTCAGCAAGCGATGCGAACGCATTCTTTCCACCAACGCCATGGATTCGGTGACGTCAATAGTGAGGAACTCGGTGGCATGCGGTGCAGTAAACGCCGACTGCACCATCGCTTTGGCTGTGGCTCTGCGGACGGCGGTGATCTTCACATGGCGGTCCACATCCGGCGAGGACGCTGGCTCATTTCCCCTTGCCGATGAGGTGCTGGTACCTACGGAATCGATGGCCTGCTGAACATCCCTACGCAGCACCAGCCCACCCTCGCCGCTGCCGGCGAGCGCCGAAATATCGACTCCATGATCGCGTGCCAGCTTGCGTACGGGCGGTGTGCATCGAGTCGTCTCATGTTGCTCGCGCTCAGGACTGGCCGGCGCGGCATCCGGTGCGGATGCAACTGGTTCCGCCAATTGCGCCGCTCCCCCGTTGCGGGAGCCACGAGCTTTTCGCGTTGGACGGTTGCCGGTGTCTGCCGGGGCACCGTAGCCAACGAGGGTTGGGGTGCGCTCGACGGCCGCACTTTCCCCATGATTTCCGGGACCTGCTGCTGGCGGCTGCCCGCCGGAAGCGCCTGGCTCCTGATCAAAAGTGACCAGCGGACCGCCAACCTGCACTGTTTCACCTTCGGTGGCATGCAGAGCCTGAACGAAGCCGGCATACGGCGAGGGCAGTTCAACCACTGCCTTGGCGGTTTCAACTTCGGCAATGATCTGGTTGAGCGCAACATGCTCGCCAACCTTGATTTTCCAATTCAGCACCTCGGACTCGGTGAGCCCTTCGCCGAGGTCCGGGAGTTTGAATGTGTGGGCGGTCATCACTTGGCAGCTCCTTCGGTTGCCTCGTTGTGGCGCATCACGGTATCAACCGCGTGCATCACTCGATCCAAATCGGGCAGGTGGTGGCTTTCGAGCCGCGATGGCGGATACGGAATATCGAATCCGGTGACGCGCAATGGGGCGTGCTCCAGATAGTCGAAGCAGCGCTCGGTGATTTCGGCACAGATTTCTGCACCGATACCGCTGGTGCGGCTGGCTTCATGGACTACAACCAGCTTGCCGGTGCGCTTGACGGATTCGGCCACGGTGTCGATATCCAACGGATCCAGGGTGCGCAGGTCGATGACCTCCAGACTGGTACCTTCATCTTCTGCGGCCTTGGCCGCATCCACCAAGGTGTAAGTGGTCGGGCCATAGCCGACCACGGTGACATCTTCACCGGGTCGGATGATCTTGGCCTTTGGCGATCCGTCTGGCGTTGGAGCCAGAAGTTCAGCTGTGCTTTTCTCGTGGTAGCGGCGCTTCGGCTCGAAGAAGATGACCGGATCATCGCAATCGATGGCCTGGCGCAACATGCTATAGGCATCTTCGACACTTGAAGGCGCGAAGACGCGCAGACCGGCGGTGTGGGCGAAATATGCTTCCGGCGATTCGGAGTGGTGCTCCGGTGAACCGATTCCTCCGCCGTAGGGAATTCGAACTGTCACCGGCATCTTCACACGGCCCCGGGAACGGTAATGCAATTTAGCCAGCTGGGATACTAGCTGGTCAAAGGCCGGGTAGGTGAAGCCGTCAAACTGGATCTCCACTACTGGGCGATAGCCTCGGTAGGCCAGGCCGATGGCGCTGCCGACAATGCCGGATTCTGCCAGCGGGGTATCGACGACGCGGTGCTCGCCGAATTTGGATTTCAGGCCATCGGTGACCCGGAAGACGCCGCCGAGGGTTCCGATGTCTTCACCAAGCAGGATGACTTTCTCGTCCTCGTCCAGGGCATCGTGCAGCGACTTGTTCAGCGCCTTGAGCATGGTGGTTGCCACAGTTACTCTCCACCTTCAAAATCTGCCAAGTAGTCCAGATAGTTCTTGGCTGCGCGTTCGGTTGGTTCGTGCTTCTCGGCATATACATTGGTGAACAGCTCTTCCACCTTGGGGTCCTCCATGGTGGTGATCGCGACGCGAAGCTTCGCGGCCAGATCATCGGCTGCGTTCTGGGCACGCTGCTCGTAGGACTGCACATCGGCACCCATCTCATGCAGGTACTTCACCAGGCGGTCGATAGGGTCCTTGGCTTTCCACTCTTCGAGCTGCTCGCTCTTGCGGTAGCGGGTTGGATCATCGGCGGTGGTGTGCGACCCCATGCGATAGGTGACCGCTTCAATGAAGGTTGGGCCCAGGCCGTTGCGCGCGTGATTCAGGGCGGCCTTGGTGGCTGCGTAGACTGCAAGGATGTCATTGCCATCCACCCGCCAGGTCTTCAGCCCGAAGCCGTGGGCACGGTCGGCAATCTGGGTGCGGCTTTGCAGGTGGACTGGTTCGGAAATGGCCCACTGGTTGTTCTGGCAGAAGAACAGCACTGGCGCCTGGTAGCTGGCGGCGAAGACCATGGCTTCGCTCACGTCGCCCTGGCTGGTGGCGCCATCGCCAAAGTAGGCCACAGAAACTTGCTTGCCCCCGTCGAATTTGATTCCCATTCCGTATCCGGCTGCGTGCAAAGCCTGGGAGCCAATGACAATCTGCTGGCAAGCAATATTGACTTCATTCGGATCCCAGCCGCTAGCCTGGGCCCCGCGCCACACGCTGAGCAGATCTTCTGCTTTCACTCCCCTGGCCCATGCGACGCCATGCTCGCGGTAGGAAGGGAAAATGAAGTCATCCGCTTCGGTGGCGCGGACCGAGCCGATTTGTGCGGCTTCCTGGCCTAGCAACGGGGCCCAGAGTCCCAGCTGGCCCTGGCGCTGCAATGCGGTGGCTTCATTGTCCATGCGGCGCAGGACCACCATGTCGCGAAGGAAATCTGCAAGGTCCGCTTCTTTGAGGTCCTTCAGATAATGGTCAAGTTCTTCGTCCGGGATTCGTTTCCCGTCGACGTTCAGCAGCTGATGCGTGGGTAGGCATCCGGCGGCTACGTCAATGTGCTGTGTGGACACGATCGGCATCCTTACTCTCACGTAGTCGGTTGCGGGTTTTCATTCACAAACACCGCTTAATGTGATGCTACTCACGCAAGGCAGGATGCACAATGGTGTTTTTGGAATTAGAGCAAAACGCACTGTTTATGAGAACCGGTCAGTGCTAACGTGCACATTATGCTACTTCTGGACACTACCGACCGGCGCATCCTGCTGGCCCTCTCGACCGCAGCCAAGCGCACCGGCTCGGCTATCGCCACGGCTTTGAACCTCGGGCGAAATACCGTGCAGACGCGGATGACCCGCCTGGAGAATGAAGTTCTTGATTCCATTGACCGCCGCATCCCGCCCGAAGTGCTGGGCTACGGGCTGCTTTCCTTTGTCGAGCTGCATGTTGAGCAACGCCATCTCGGGGACATCGCCGCCAAGCTCGAAGCCATCCCCGAGGTGCTTGAAGCACACGGGCTCACCGGCTCTGCCGACATCTTGGTGCGGGTAGCGGCCAAAGACGCCGAGGAGCTGTTTCGGGTCCATGGACAGCTGCTGCATATAGACGGAGTGAATCGTGCGGACTCGGCACTATCCATGGCCGAGCTCGTCCCCTATCGCACCACCGCTTTGCTTCAGCACTCGCTAGCCGACAACGCGTAGCACTCAGGGCAGCAAAAAAGTTCCGGGAACCAGCCTGCTGGCTGGTTCCCGGAACTTCGCTATTGAGTTTTATGAATTCTTCGCCTTAGTGGTCGACTGCCTTCTCGGCACCGACACCGGTCAGCGAACGAACTTCCATTTCCGCCTGCTTGGTAATGTCCTCGACACGCTTGTCGGTAACCGAGCCCAGCCAGCCTAGGAAGAAGGCCAGCGGAATGGAGACGATACCCGGGTTAGCCAGCGGGAAGATCACCATATCGATGCTTGGGATCATTGCGGTCTCCGAGCCCGAGAACACTGGCGAGAAGATGATCAGCAGCAAAGCCGAACCCAGGCCGCCGTACATGGACCACACTGCGCCGCGGGTCTTGAAGCCCTTCCAGAACAGCGAGTACAAGATGGTTGGCAGGTTAGCCGAAGCGGCCACCGCGAAGGCCAATGCCACCAGGAAGGCCACGTTCTGCCCCTGGGCACCGATGCCGCCAGCGATAGCGAAGACTCCGATAACCAAGACCGTGCGGCGGGCAATCTTCATTTCCTTCTCTGGAGTGGACTTGCCCTTGGCAATCACCGACGCGTACACGTCATGGGCGAAGGATGCCGCCGCGGTGATGGTCAAGCCCGCCACCACAGCAAGGATGGTTGCGAAGGCCACTGCAGAGATCAGGCCCAGCAGCACTGTGCCGCCCAATTCGTAGGCCAGCAGCGGTGCCGCAGAGTTCACGCCGCCTGGAGCCGCCTGGATTCGATCCGGGCCAATCAGTGCACCGGCGCCGAAGCCCAGCACCAGGGTGAACAGGTAGAAGGCGCCGATCAGCCAGATAGCCCAGACGACGGACTTGCGGGCTTCCTTCGCGGTAGGAACGGTGTAGAAGCGCATCAGCACGTGCGGCAGGCCGGCGGTGCCAAGCACCAAGGCCAGGGCCAGCGAGATGAAGTCCAGCTTGGCAGTTTCAGAAACACCGTACTTCATGCCCGGATTCAGGATCTCAGGGTTGCCGGCTACTTCAGCTGCCTTGCCCAGCAGGTCGGAGAAATTGAAGCCGAACATGGCCAGCGTCCACACGGTCATGATCAGCGCGCCGGCGATCAGCAGGCAGGCCTTGATGATCTGCACCCAGGTGGTGCCCTTCATGCCGCCAACCAGCACATAGAGGATCATCAATGCGCCAACGATAACGATCACCAGCGACTGTCCCAGCTTCTCGTCAATACCCAGCAACAGGGAAACCAGCGCGCCGGCGCCAGCCATCTGCGCCAGCAGGTAGAAGACGCACACTGCCAGCGTGGAGATGGCCGCGGCGATGCGCACCGGACGCTGCTTGAGGCGGAAGGACAGCACATCGGCCATGGTGAATTTGCCGGTGTTGCGCAGCAGCTCCGCAACCAGCAGCAAGGCAACCAGCCAAGCAACCAGGAAGCCGATCGAGTAGAGGAAGCCGTCGTAGCCCTGGATGGCGATAGCGCCAACGATCCCCAGGAAGGAGGCTGCCGAGAGGTAGTCACCGGCAATTGCGGTGCCGTTCTGCGTTCCCGTGAAGGAACGGCCGCCTGCATAGTAATCCGCAGCGGTCTTGTTGTTCTTGGAGGCGCGGAGCACGATCACCATGGTGACGCCCACGAAGGCCAGGAAGATGGCGATATTGACCAAGGGGTTGCCGACCTGGGTCGACTCTCCCGCGGCCTGGGCCAGGATGCTGAGCTGGTTCATTTAGTTCACTCCCTCGCTCTCTAGGCGTTCACGGATTTTGGTTGCCTTGGGGTCGAGCTTCTTATTCGAAAAACTGACGTAGGCCGCGGTGATCGCGAAGGTCGACACGAACTGCAGCAACCCGAGAACAATACCCATGTTGATATTGCCGAGAACCTTGATGGACATGAAGTCGTGGAAGTAGTCGGCTAGCAGCACATAGGCGAAATACCAGACGAGGAAGAAGACTGCCATCGGGAAAACAAAACTGCGGTGGGTCTTTCGCAGTTCCTGGAATTCCTCGGATTGGCTCTCCTTGACGAAATCAACGTCAGCAGCGACGCCGTGTTCCGGGTTGGCACTCATGATGCCCTCCTTGAGCGAGTTGATGATGTGACTGGGCGCACATCGGTTTTGTGACTAAGTTCACTATTGGCGATAAACCCGTTGGCGACTAGGGGGCTTGCACAGCTCGTGGCTCAACGGACTGCTTTCTGCGCCCAACGGCGCAGCATGGCGCGCTGAACGGTCGGCAGATCAGGCAGGGCCCTAAGATGGGATACATGTCTCCAGCGCTGCAAGTCACCCTGATCGTCGCCATTGCGATGGTCGGAATCGCTCTTGTCGGCTACATCGGTTTCAGGATTTCCCGCTCCACCAAGGAAATGGGTACCGACGTCGAGGAAGCCACCTACAAGACGTTGCACCACATGTCCGTTGCGGTTCCCCATTTGGAGCGCGGCCTGACTGAGGACGGGGCGGCCAAAAGCGCCAAGGCGCTGCGCAGGCTCTTGAACTGCCAGGTATTGCTGATCAGCGACACCACCCATGTGCTGGCCACCGATGCAGGGGCCGATTTCACCGCGGAACTCGAAGAAGCAGCCTCCAAGGTTTCCAAAAGCGCGCTGGCAACCGGCAAAACCCAGGTAGAACGTTCCTCCGGCATGGACTTCGTGTCCGCGCCGATCACCGTAGGAGATCAAAGCGTGGGAACGGTGACCGCGCTATCACGCAGGGCCGGCGCCAGCTTCGTTCGGGCAGTTTCCGAGGTAGCGGTCTTTGTATCCGCGCAAGTTTCCACCGCCCAGCTCGATGAATCCAAGGCCATGCTGCTCGAAGCGCAGATGCGTGCCTTGCGCGCTCAGATCTCCCCGCACTTCATCTACAACTCGCTGAATGCGATCGCCTCGTTCATCAATACTGATCCCGCTCGAGCCCGTGAGCTGGTCATAGAATTCGCCGACTTCACCCGGTACTCTTTCCGCCGCCGCGGTGAATTCACCACCCTGGCCGAAGAACTGGAAGCCATTGACCGCTACCTGTTGCTGGAAAAGGCCCGTTTCGGTGAGCGCATCAAGGTCTCCTTGCAGATCGCTCCCGAGGTGCTGCCCACGCAAATTCCCTTCCTGGCCTTGCAGCCGCTGGTTGAAAACGCGGTACGCCATGGACTCGAAGCCCGGCCAGATGGCGGAGTCATCTCCATCACGGCCACCGAAGACGGAATGCACGCAGTCATCAGCGTGGAAGATGACGGCATGGGCATGGATCCCGAGCAGCTGTCCAGTGTGCTAGCTGGCGATACCCCGAATATGCACGTAGGCCTGCGCAACGTCGACCTGCGCATGCGCCAGCTCTACGGCAATTCCAATGGACTGGTGGTGGAGACCGCGCCGGGGGCCGGAACGCTGATCACTTTGCGTGTCCCGAAGTTCCGTCCGCCCAACACGATCACTTCCGATGCATAGAAAAATCCAATAAACGGTAGAATTTTCGCATGATTAACGTGGTGGTCGCCGATGATGAACTTCCAGCGGTAGAAGAAATCGCTTTTCTGCTCAGCCAGGATTCCCGCATCGGGAAAATTCACCGCGCCACCTCTGGTGCCGCGGCGCTGAAGGCGCTGGAGGAAAATACTGTCGACGCACTTTTCCTCGACATCCACATGCCGGCTTTGTCAGGCCTGGACATTGCCCGCGTCATCTCCCGGTTCACCAATCCCCCACTGATTGTTTTTGTCACCGCCGATGAAGATCAAGCGCTGCAAGCATTCGAGTTGGCCGCCATCGACTACGTGCTCAAGCCCATTCGCCCGCAGCGCCTGGCCGAATCCGTTCGCCGCATCTGCGAGCTGGTCGAGGAGACCCCTGCCAAGCCGGAAATGATCACGGTGGACCAGGGAGGCATCACCAAGCTGATCCCTCGGGCGGATATCGCCTACGTTCAAGCCCAGGGAGACTACGCCCGGCTGCACACCAAGGATTCGAGCTATCTCATCCGGGTTCCGCTCAACGATCTGGAACAGCAGTGGGGCGAGTCCGGTTTCGTTCGGATCCACCGTTCCTACCTGGTGTGCATGGATAAGATCGAAACCGTTCGCTTGCAGACCGGCAAGGCCGCTGTGCTGGTCAACAGCACCGAACTTCCGATTTCTCGTCGCGCGTTGCCATACCTGCGGGAACGCTTGGCTGCCAACCGCGTCCGCCCGCTGTAGGAAGCTGCTGGCCTTCCGTGGAGCACCTTCCCCAAGACAACAGCCGGCGAGAGCCCCTCATGCCCGGACGTTTCGCTGAGCAGCGTCCAAAACGCGTGCGTGTCCAGGCTCCGCAGGATGCATCCTTGACTGTCTCCCCCGACCGTCCCGAGCACACAGCAGAAGAATTCTATGTTCGCCAGCTGATCCGCTCCCAGCTGCGGCTGGCCTGTGCCGTCGCGGCGGGCCTGCTGGCGATGCTGGTAGGCATCAGTGCATTGCTCGTCTTTTGGCCGGTCTTCGAGGACATCCACCTGCTGGGCCTGCCCCTGCCATGGTGGGTTTTGGGCATCGGCATGTATCCACTGATCATCGTGGCCGGAATGCTCTACAACAGGGCCGCGGGACGCAATGAAGAACGGTATCGGAGCATCAGCCGTGGCTAGCCTGCTGTCCGTTTCCTCCCTGGTGATCGTTTGCCTCACCACCATGCTGATCGCCTTCCACGGCCTGCGCCTGTCCCGTACAACTTCCGACTTCTACGTAGCTTCACGCACCGTACGCCCGTGGTGGAATGCCTCTGCTATTGGCGGCGAATACCTGTCGGCGGCTTCGTTCCTGGGCGTTGCCGGACTGATTGTGCTCTCTGGGCAATCAGGTTTGTGGTTCCCCATCGGCTACACCGCAGGCTACTTGATGCTGCTCCTGTTTGTTGCCGCTCCCCTGCGACGTTCCCGGGCATACACAATTCCCGATTTCGCGCAGATCCGTTTCGAAGGCTCGCCGATGCTGCGGAAAATCACCACCTATCTGGTGGTGGTGATCTGCTGGCTCTATATCGTTCCGCAAATGCACGGAGCAGCCCTGACCCTATCCATCGCTACCGGATTCCCGAGTTGGGCCGGTCCGGTCATTGTTGCCGCGGTTGTCTGCGTGACGGTGCTGTCCGGCGGGATGCGCTCGGTGACCTTCGTCCAGGCCTTCCAGTACTGGTTCAAGCTGGCGGCCTTGGTTATTCCCACGATTTTCCTGCTGGGGCGGGCCATCCCCGAGCATTCGGCATCCGGGCATGCCCAGGCCCTGTATGCGCAGCTGGAGTCCGTGAACGCGATGAACCTCTACGAGACGGTATCCATCATCTTGGCATTGCTCTTCGGCACCCTGGGGCTGCCGCATGTGCTGGTGCGCTTCTACACGAACCCCACAGGCCAGGCTGCGCGTACCACCACGGTGATTGTGCTGTGCCTGCTCTCCGCGTTCTACCTCTTGCCGACGACTTTGGGCGTGCTGGGCTTGCTCTACACCCCGGAGCTCGGTGCCACCAATGAAACCGATGCCACCATCCTGCTCTTGCCCGGGCGCCTCTTCGACGGATTCCTGGGCGACGCCTTGACCGCAATTGTCGTCGGTGGCGCATTCGCAGCTTTCCTCTCCACCACCTCCGGTTTGGTGGTATCCCTGGCTGGTGCGCTGTCCCAGGAATTCTTCTCGGGTACCGTGCGGGGCTTCAGGATCTCTACCGTGCTGGCCACCGCCCTGCCCGTCCTGGTCGCGGTGGTGACCAATTCATTGGCCTTGGCGGGCGCCATTGGAAACGTCTTCGCCTTCACTGCATCCACCATCTGCCCGCTGCTGCTCTTGGGCATTTGGTGGCGTTCACTGACCGCTCGAGGTGCTGTTGCCGGACTGCTGGCTGGCGGCATCTCCTGCGGGCTGGCCTTGATGACCGGCGCCTTCCTGCCCCAGGAAGATGAGATCTGGATCCACCTCTTGCGCCAGCCTGCGGCGTGGAGCGTTCCCTTGGCCTTCATGGTGATGATCTTCGTATCGCGCAGCACCAAGCGGAGCGTGCCCGCCAACGTTGAACGCGTCATGGCGTTGCTCCATGTCCCGGACTGGCGGGCGAAGTTCTAGCCAGTCTCCACGGATTCTCCGGCAGGCGCGTCGCGGCCAGATGCTTCGCGTGCCGAAGCTGATCTGCGCCGGGATCCCTTGGCCAGCCCCAGAAGGACTCCGCCGAGAACCAAGCCCATCCCGATCAGGCTTTGGAGGCCGAGGCTTTCCGCTGCCAGCAATGTTCCCAGCAGGACCCCTGTCACTGGATTGAGCAGGCCAATGAGGCCAACTGACGATGCAGGGAGATGGCGCAGCCCGGTGAACCAGGCAAGATAGGCAGCCGCGGTGGCAATGAGGCTGACATAGCCGAAGCCCGCCATCGCCTGCAGGTCAAGCGCAGGGGGTGCTCCATGCACGAACAGCGCGCAGGGGACCAGTACTGCCCCTCCGGCCACCAGCTGCCACGCGGTGACACGGATAATCGGCATCCCTTCAGACCATCGTTTGGTCAAGATGAACCCGGCACTGGATAGGACCATTGCTACCAGCGACAAGACGATCCCCAGGATATCGATGCCGGCCTGTGCATCGAATACCATGATGCCCACGCCGACGAAGCCCAAGAGGGCCCCAACCAAAGGCCAACGTGCAGGACGTTCACCGAGCAATAGCCATGCGAACAGCATGAGCACACCGGCAGAAATCGCCATGGTCGTAGCAGCGACACCCGATGGCAAAAGTTGCGCCACCACGTAGATCAGGGCAAAGAAGGCACCGATATTCAGCACGCCCAGAACCGCGGATTTCCACCACCAGCTGCCCTGCGGGAGTTTCCTGGCTAGCCCCAGCAACACCAAGCCCGCCGGCAATGCGCGGATCGCCGCACCCCAGAGCGCTGAGCCGTCGGGAAGAAATTCCTTGGTGACATAGTAATTGGAGCCCCACGCGATCGGGGCTATCGCGGTCAGTGCTACCCAGCCCAGCGTTCGAAGCCGGTGCCCCGCGGAATTCAAAATATCTTCCATGGAAGATACTTTAGCTTCCTTGGAAGATATAATAAAGGCATGGAGCAAAACGACCACGTATCGCGCATTCAACAGCAGTGGGCAGAACAACGGCCGGATCTCGACCCAGCGCCCCAGGGAATCATCGGCCGGCTGCATCGCTTGGCTAATTACCTGACCGAGGAGCTCTGCACGGTTTATGCAGAGCATGGGCTGACCGAAGCTGAATTCGATGTGCTCGCGGCCTTGCGGCGGGCAGGAGAACCCCACTCCCTGGCCCCCGGCGAGCTGGCACAGCAGACGATGGTGACCACCGGAGCCATGACCAAGCGGCTCGACAAGCTGGTCAGCAACGGCTGGGTCACCCGCGCGCTATCCGGTGATGACAGGCGTGGGCGCCGCATCTCCTTGACGGCTAGCGGCAAGAAGAAAATCGATGAAGCGTTTACCGCCCACATGCGCAACGAAAAGCGCCTCGTGGACCAGCTGGCCCCCGCTGATCGTCCTGCGCTCGAAGAAATGCTGCGAAACTGGTTGGCCCACTATGAACAGACCCGGCCCTAGCCATATGGGCCAGCGCGTCGCCAAGAATGCAAAAAGCCGCGCAGGGCAGCGGGAAGAATTTCCCACTGCCCTGCGCGGCAATGCGTTTGCGCTGGAGACAGCTGCTAGTCGATCGAAGCCATCAGCTCGACCACGCGGTCAAGGAATGCATCGACCTGCGATTCCTCGTAGCCATCGGTTCCCTGCGAAGAGCGGAATTCCACGCGGCGTACGGTGTCAACGGCCATGGGCACGTCGTTCTCGAAATAGTCGATGAGCTGATCGCATAGGCGATCGACATCTTCGATGTTGTAGCTCGACGCGTTGGAACGCGACGGGCGACGGAAACGCTCACCCTTGGCACGGTGCAGGCGGCCACGCAGGATCGCGGCCAGGCGGCCTACCTGCTGCAGCCAGACCTCCTCGCCCTGATGGGCAATCAAGTCGTCGCGCTCGCGCTTGGCAAAGACATCTTCCAAGCGGTCCAGCGCACCATCGACTTCGCGGGCCTGGTACCCGCCCTTCTGCGGCGCAAAAGTGGTGCGGCGGATCAGGTGGCTGGTGACCACACTGTCGTCGTTTCCTCCACCGTTGAAGGTGGCGCGGGCACGGCTCAGGAATGCATCAACTTGCTTTGCATTGTAGCCGAATTCCGAGTCCGGTACGCGGGAAAACGGAGCATCTTGCTGCTGCGACACGACAGTTCCTTTTTCTCTAGAGAGATATCAGTTGGGTACCCCGGTAAGGCGATACCCCTCATATTCTATTGGCTTGGGCCAATAGTTGGCTTAATGGCCACACCAGCCAGTGCATTCCAGTAGAGGATCACACCCGCTGGCGGGACCGGTCAGAAGACTTCGACGCTCCAGGCCAACACATGCGAAATCACGTAGCCCAGAGGAATGACAAACAATATCGAGTCCAAGCGATCCATGATTCCGCCATGGCCCGGCAGCAAGTTGCTCATGTCCTTGATGCCCAGTTCACGTTTGACCATGGATTCCGCGAAGTCGCCAGTGGTCGCGGCAATGGTGGTGAAGAACGCCAAGATGACGCCCGTCCACCATGGCATTTCCAGCCAGAAGTGCATTGCGCAAGCACCAATAGCCATCGAACCAATCATTGATCCGGCGAAGCCCTCCCAGGACTTTTTCGGAGAAATCTTTGGCGCCATCGGATGCTTGCCTATTAGCACACCCACGATGTAGCCGAAGGTGTCGTTGGCGACCGCGAGCAGCAAAAGCGTGGCAATGAGCCATTGGCCATTCTCGGAATCAAGAATCAGCAGGGCGAAGGAAAGCAGCAGCGGCACCCAGCTGATGATGAACACGCTGCTCATCACCGAGGCCACAGCACCCTTGAGTCCTTCCATGAGCCGGAAGAGCAGAGCGATGAGGATACAGGCAATGTAGCTGAATCCAAGGGCTTCCACCCCGCCCCAAATGGCACTGACCGGCAGCAAGACCGAGGACAGGTACAACGGCAATTGAGGCACCGCGGTCTTGGCGTGAGTAGTAGCTCTCGCAACTTCCCAGCAGCCAATGCCGCTGAGCGCAATCAGCGCGATGACCAGCAATGGCTGCGACCACATCAGGCCAACGAGGACGACGCCGAGCATCAGCAAGCCTACGCCGATTGCCGCGGGCAGGTTGCGTCCGGCGCGCGATTTCTTCGGCTCCGGGGTTCCTATCAACAGCTCGGCAGGGATGTCTGCTTCTGCCGCGTCGGGCTGGCCGGTCTCGGCCAGGTCCGTGGAGTCGGAAACCGGTGGAGCAGGCACCTTGCCCTCGGCAGGCGCTGGATTCTGCGCCGCTGATTCGGCGTCCTGTTTGGTCGCTTCGCCCTTCGCTGGCATACCACCCTGGGCAGCTGGGGCCGCTAAGATCTTGGCTTTGCCGGGTTCCGCCGATTCTACGGGCTCAGCCGGTTCCTCGGCTGGTCCGGCCTGCTGGGCAGCTACCGGCCCCGGAGCCGCCACCGACTTGGACGTATCAGCCTTGAAGGCTGCCTTGGCACGCTCTTTCGCTTGCCCGGTATCAGCCGTAGCGGCTGCATCCTTGCCTGGGGAAGCCTCGGCTGCCGGGTTCGCGCCAGCCCCTGGCTGAGGGGTCGGCAAAACGCCATCGGTGCCGGCAACTTGCTCCACGGCTGGTGCCGGTGCTGGCGTGGCCATTGGAGCAGCTACCGGATTGGCCGGTCCAGTCGTGACCGGTTCTTGGATTCCAGTGGCAGGTTCTGGAGTTTCCCTAGCCGCACGGTTCTTCATGAAACCGCGTTTTTTCCCCTTGGCGGCAGCCTCGCGCTGGGCACGAGCTTCACGTCGGGTCAGGGGCTGGGATTCTCCGGATGCCACTGAGGGCACCGCCGAAGCGTTGCCCTCAGTGTTGTCTGTCGAGCCTGGCATTAGACTTCCAGCAGCTCTGCTTCTTTTTTCTTCAAGATCTCGTCAACTGCGTCAACGTGCTTCTTGGTCAGCGCGTCGAGGTCCTTTTCTGCACGGGTGCCCTCGTCCTCGCCAATTTCGCCATCCTTGACCAACTTGTCGATGGAGTCCTTGGCCTTGCGGCGGTGGTTACGCAGCGCAACGCGGGCGTCCTCACCCTTGGCCTTGGCCAGCTTGACGTATTCCTTGCGGCGTTCTTCGGTCAGCACTGGAAGGACAACGCGGATCATCTTTCCGTCCGAAGATGGGTTTGCCCCAACTTCTGGATCGCCCAGAGCCTTTTCGATTGCGCGCATAGCGGTCACATCGAATGGGGTGATGGTGATGGTGCGTGCTTCTGGCACTGCAAAGGAAGCCAACTGCTGCAGTGGGGTCGGGGAACCGTAGTAGTCCACCATGACCTTCGAGTACATGCCTGGGTGGGCGCGACCGGTACGGATCGTCGCGAAGTCCTCCTTGGCGGCCTCAATGGTGCGTTCCATCTTTTCGGCGGTTTCCGCCAGCGTTTCGTCAATCACCGGTACTCCTCAAGTACTTCATCTGTGTTTCCGCTACGGGAAATTAAAATCTACTTCAATCCTAAGCCACGATCACCGATTAGACGGTGACAGTGGTGCCAATCCGCTCGCCGCGAATTGCCGCGGCCACGTTTCCTTCGCCTTCCATGCCGAAGACCAGCATATTGAGCTTGTTGTCCTGGCACATGGTCATGGCGGTCTGGTCCATCACGCGGATGTCGTTGACCAGCGCGTCGCTGTAGGTCAAGGTCTCCAGCTTCTTGGCGGTCGGATCCTTCTTCGGATCCGCGGTGTACACGCCATCGACGCCCGACTTGGCCATCAGAACTTCGTCAGCATCGACTTCCAGGGCACGCTGCGCGGCCACGGTGTCGGTGGAGAAGTACGGCAGGCCTGCGCCAGCGCCGAAGATGACAACGCGGTCCTTTTCCATGTGGCGGATGGCACGGCGTGGGATGTAGTTTTCTGCGACCTGGGCCATGGCGATGGCCGACTGGACGCGGGTTTCGACGCCGCATTGTTCCAGGAAGTCCTGCAGTGCCAGGCAGTTCATGACGGTGCCAAGCATGCCCATGTAGTCTGCGCGCGAGCGGTCCATGCCGGAGGCCGAGAGTTCTGCGCCGCGGAAGAAATTGCCGCCGCCAACCACGATTGCGACCTCTACTTCGCCTACGGTTTCAGCGATCTGCTTGGCGATGCCGCGAACGGTATCCGGGTCAACGCCGATCTTGCCGCCGCCGAATACTTCACCGGAGAGCTTGAGCAGTACGCGGCGTCGTTTGGTTTCTGGGGTGCTTGGCATGAGGTGTCTTACTCCTGGAGGTCGGAATCAAGCTGGGGGTACTACTTCCCAGATCCCAAGCTATCGTGAGATCCGGGCTCAAGAAAAGGGAGGCGAGTCACCGAGTTTTCTCTCGGTGCTCACCTCCCTTTGATCTTGTGCACTCAGGTTGCCCTGAACGCGGTTCGCTTAATGCGTACGGCTAATGCTTAGAGCTGTAAAAGCTTAGGCACCAACGCGGAAGCGTGCGAAGGCAACTGGCTTGGTGCCAGCTTCTTCGAAGACCTTGCCTACGGACTTCTTTGCGTCCTTGGCGAAAGCCTGGTCAACCAAGACGATTTCCTTGAAGAAACCGGTCAGGCGGCCTTCAACGATCTTGGTGAGTGCAGCTTCTGGCTTGCCCTCCGCGCGAGCGGTTTCGTCTGCGATGCGGCGCTCGTCGGCAACCTTGTCAGCTGGAACCTCCTCGCGGGACAGGAAGGTAGGAGCCATTGCAGCGGTGTGGACAGCAACGTCGTGTGCGACGGTTGCGGCAGCTTCGCTGTCAGCGTCAACAGCCATCAGAACGCCAACCTGAGCTGGCAGGTCCTTGCTGGTCTTGTGCAGGTACGAAGCAACCTTGGCACCCTCGATGCGTGCAACACGGCGTACAACAACCTTCTCGCCGAGGATTGCGCCCTCTTCGATAACGATGTCGCCAACGGTCTTGCCGTCCAGCTCGTAAGCCAGCAGTGCTTCTGCATCTGCAGCACCGGAAGCCACAGCGGCATCCAGGACCTTGTTGGCCAGTGCGATGAACTTCTCGTTCTTGGCAACGAAGTCGGTCTCGCAGTTGATCTCGATCATGACGCCGACGTTGCCTTCAACCTTGGCAGCAACCAGGCCTTCAGCGGTCGAACGGCCTTCGCGCTTGGTAGCGCCCTTCAGGCCCTTGACGCGGATGATCTCGATGGCCTTCTCGGCGTCGCCGTTAGCCTCGTCCAGTGCCTTCTTAACGTCCATCATGCCGGCGCCAGTGCGCTCGCGCAGTGCCTTGATATCAGCAGCGGTGTAGTTTGCCACGTGCAATCCCATTCAGCTAGGAGTTTCAAGTTTATTTTGCTTATGGGACGGGTCGGATTTCCGGCCCGTCCCACAAGACTTGGTGAAGTTCACCCCGAGCTACACGCTAGTGCGCCCAGGCAAACTTCTGGAGTCACCGAGGTGACTACTTGGCTTCTGGTGCCTCAGTTGCATCGTCTGCAGCTGGTGCTTCAGTTGCAGCTTCTGCAGCTGGAGTTTCGGCCTTGGCCTTCTCGCCCTCAAGCAGCTCGCGCTCCCACTCAGCCATTGGCTCAGCAGCACCCTCAGTCTTGCCGGCAGCCTTGTTGTTCTTGGCGATAAGGCCTTCGGCCACAGCGTCAGCAACAACGCGGGTCAGCAGGTTGACGGAGCGGATTGCGTCGTCGTTGCCTGGGATTGGGTAGGTAACTTCGTCCGGATCGCAGTTGGTGTCCAGGATGGCCACAACTGGGATGCCCAGCTTCTGTGCTTCGTCGATAGCCAAGTGTTCCTTCTTGGTGTCAACGATCCAGATAGCGGAAGGGGTGCGGGTCAGGTTACGGATACCACCGAGGTTGTTCTGCAGCTTGGTCAGCTCGCGCTTCAGCAGCAGCAGTTCCTTCTTGGTGTGACCGGAGCCAGCAACGTCCTCGAAGTTGATCTCTTCCAGTTCCTTCATGCGCTGAACGCGCTTGGAGACGGTCTGGAAGTTGGTCAGCATACCGCCGAGCCAACGCTGGTTCACGTATGGCTGGCCAACGCGGTTAGCCTGCTCGGCGATCGATTCCTGAGCCTGCTTCTTGGTACCGACGAACAGTACGGTGCCGCCGTGGGCAACGGTCTGCTTGACGAACTCGTAAGCGCGGTCGATGAACGACAGCGACTGCTGCAGGTCGATGATGTAGATGCCGTTGCGCTCGGTGAAAATGAAGCGCTTCATCTTTGGGTTCCAGCGACGGGTCTGGTGGCCGAAGTGGACGCCGCTGTCAAGCAGCTCTCGCATGGTTACGACTGGCATGTCGCAACTCCTTTCAGCAGTGGCGGACCGGGCGCGCATGCGCCCGCGGTAACTGCTCTTGTTTGTTCGGGTTGATGCAGATAGCCATTGTGGATATCCGCCCTAGCATGAATACCGATAGATGCTTGGCATCTCGCCTTCGGTCCACCGATTCTCTCGGACCACTGGAACCTCAGGCCACAGCTCATGAAGCTGTGGATACTCATACGCGAAGTCAATCCCCTGCCCGACGCACCCAGTTTTGGACACACCTGTGACAGGACACTGCTGTTTCAAGTGTACTACAGAGAACTCAACGCTTTACACGGCGATATCGGTGATCTGCAGCCCATTCGCTTGCCCACAATTCGCTCTTCCAACTGCTTAAGATCCGGCTATTGGGTCCATCCTGAGAGGATGAAATCCAAGTATCTAGTCGCCGGGCTGCAGGTTTTGCTGCTGGCCTTCAGTGGTCCTCCGGCCTCGCCCCTGACTGCGGCGCCACAACCAGTCCAAGCACAAGCTGCACTCGCCGCCGGCAACGGCTGGCGTTGGCCGCTAGCTGGCGAACCGGAAATTCTGGAGCCCTTCGATAAGCCGGAGGAGAATTGGCTTCCCGGTCATCGCGGCGTGGATTTGGCTGCCAGCTCCGGAGACTCGGTCTTCGCGCCCCAGCGCGGCCAAGTCGCCTTCGCTTCAGTGATCGTGGATCGACCCGTGCTGGTCATCGACCACGGTTCCGGATTCAGGACCAGCATCGAACCGGTAGCCGCCGGAGTCTCGGTGGGCGATTGGGTCGAGGCTGGCGCGAAGGTGGGACAGGTAGCAACCGGGGCGCACTGCTCGGGCCGATGCATTCACTGGGGCGTGCGACTCGAAGGAGAATACATTGACCCGGTGTTGCTGATCCGCGACATGCGTCCATCAATACTCTTGCCGCTGCACGAATGACCGTGAAGGCTCCCAGGGGTGCACCATGAAGAGCCACGGTTACTGTCGCGGGTCTTGCAGACCGGATCCTCTGCGTGTTCTTGCCCCTGGCGAGAGCTCCATGCCGCGCAGCCGCGTGGCCTGTTCCTTGGACTGCCATGAGAGTTGCAAGTTGGCACCGCGCAATGGGCCGGGAACTGGCTTCTTCCAGTTTCCAGACCCCGGAACGAAAAATCGTCCAGCAGCTTTTTTGCATAAGCTGCTGGACGATCTTGTTTGGTAGGGAGTATGGGACTTGAACCCATGACCAAGGGATTATGAGTCCCCTGCTCTAACCAACTGAGCTAACTCCCCACATGGGCCCATCGCCGAAGCGGCGTAACCACACTCGAAATATTCTAGGGCATCACTAGCCGAAACACCGACTTGACGCACCCGATGACGATGAACCTATTAATGGGTGGAAACTTCGTGGCCGCGGTAAAGGGCTTCGAAGGAGTTCATTGTCTTTTCCTGCGCGTGGTTCTTCACCTTTTCGTGCCCGGCTTCACCCATCTTGGCACGGCGCTGCCCATCCAAGGCAAGAACCTGGTCTAGCTTGTTGGCCAGATCCTGCCGGTCTCCCGGCGTGAACATGTAACCATTGATGCCTTCGTCTACCAGGTGCGGCAGGGCCATCGCGTTGGCCAGAACGACGGGTTTGGAAGCCGAGAGTGCTTCCAGGGTTACCAATGACTGCAGTTCGGCGGTGCCTGGTTGGCAGAACACATCGCAACGCAGGTAGGCCTGGCGCAGTTGTTCATCACTTACATGCCCAAGGAAACGGACACGGTCTCGCAGCTGCAATTCGTCGGCGATCTTCTCCAAGTGAGCGCGTTGCTCTCCCCCGCCAACAATTTCAATGATGGCATCCGGCACCTGGCTCATTAAAGGCAATGCCTCGATGAGTTCATTGATGTTCTTCTCAACGGCAAGACGGCCTGCGAACAAGATCGTGGGGAACTCGTTTTTAATGATTTCTTCCCCTGCCGCCAGCTCGTAGTTGCCGATCTCGATCCCGTTAGACAGCGGAAGCACCCGGTTCAGTTTGGCACGCTCACGCATTGCCTTGGCCGCCAGTGGAGTCGGGGTCGTGACGGCGTCTGCCCGCCCAAAGATCTTCCCCATGTCTCTCCACGAATTCTGCGCGACAATTCGCTTGAACCACTGCGGGAAAGGCAGGAAGGGGTCAAGGTTTTCCGGCATGAAGTGGTTCGTGGCGATGGAACGAACCTTGTTCTTGCGAGCCCATCCGATCGTGCGCTGGCCAATCATATAGTGGCTCTGGGCGTGGACTACATCGGGCTTGATATCCGAGAGCAGCTTGCTGATCTGCCGATTGACTTCCCACGGGAACACGATGCGGAAGTACTCGTGGGTAGGTACCGAATGCGATTCCAGACGATGCACAATTGCTTCATCACGGATCTCGGTGTAGGTCTTGCCCTTATCTCCACGGGCCGCCAGCACATGCACCCGGTGGCCGCGTGCATGCATCGCAGTAGCCAACCGGTAGCAAAACATCGCTGCACCGTTGACGTCTGGCGGATAAGTGTCAGCAGCAATGACGATGGTCAGCGGTTTTTCCTTGGCCACGAGCATCCTTCGGCGTTCACACGCGTTGTAGTTTCTATTAAAATCTGCAGCTTCAGTCTATTTGGAATCAGGCATGGATTTTTCTGCTTCAGACTGGTTCCGGCGTTCAATAACATCCGGGTGATGTCTGGACAGTGCGGTCACACCGACGATAGCCAAACCAGCAGCCACCAGCATCAGCACGGTGACCAGTACCGGAACATCAGGACGCAGCTCCCCTAGGATACCGATTCCAATGGCAATGCCAATTATCGGGTCAATCACCGTCAACCCTGCGATGACAAGGTCAGGAGGTCCCTTTGAGTAGGCCTTTTGCACAAAATACGAGCCGAGAAGGCCAGCTACAACTACCGCTAGGCCAGCCAGCCAAGGCAGCTGGACAAAGCTGCCGTCGCCGATATTCATCACGGCGATTGCAATGGTTCGAACCAGTACGGCGACGAATCCGAATAGGACGCCAGCACCGAGGATGAAGAAGAACGCACCGAGCTTCTTGTGGAAGAAGATGGTGGCCAATCCCACGATGGCAACGACTACCGCCAAGATCATTTCAATCAAGTGCGCTTCGTAGTCGTTTACCTCCTGGTTGCTGCTAGTGGCAGTGACGGCCAGAAGCACGAAGCCAACCGAACCCACCATGCAGCTGATGATCGCCAATACGGTGGGACGATTCATCGTCAGGTCGGTTTCCTTGGCATTGACCATCGCAGTGATCACCAATGCAATGGCACCAATTGGCTGCACCACCGTCAAGGGCGCGCTGGCTAGCGCGAAAACATTCAAGGCCATGCCAAGAGCCATCAGCCCCAGTCCGCTCATCCAGCGTTTGTTGCGGGCCAGCTTCCCGACATTCTTAATTGTCAGGTCCAGACCGCCAACAGCACTGCGGACTGCCTGCGATTGGAAGTGCGCTCCAAAGGCAAGACAAAAGGCACTGCATAGTGCCGCTGCAATAGCGATCCAAACCATGTCAGTGCCTTTCTAGCCTAAGTTTTCATACGACGGGGCACGCGCACGCTTGGTACGGCTAATGCCTGGCCCCGTCGGCGAAAGACCTAGGAGCGCTTGAACAATGCGCGGACAACAGCCATCAGCGCCAGCCCGGAACCTGCCATCACGATATACGGTCGTGCCTGCTCTAAGCGGTTTGAGCCGGCTCTGTCAGCCTCCGATTGGTCTTCGGAAGACGAAGACGGGGAAGGGCGAACGAATCCCTTCGCCTTGGCAGCTGCTCCGGAGAACTTTTCCCCAGCTCCCTGGGTGAACGAACGAATCTTGTCGATCTTGGCCAGTGGCGCTTGCACGCTCTCGCCCAGGTTGTCACGCAGAGCCTGGATCTGGCGGCGGCGACGCTTGGTGCGAAGGATCAGCTCATCGGCACTCGGTGCCGGAGGCTTCGGTTCCTTCTTCTTTTCAGCCTTCTCGTCATCCTCAGCCGACTTCTTCTTCAGCGGCTCATCAAGAGTGCTGACATCGAAGGCGCTGCCGTCCTTGAGCACGCCCAAGTCGTGGCGGAGTCCGCGAATAGCTGCTTCCGGCTTCAGCGGCAGTGCCTTCTTGACCTTGGCATATCCAACCAATCCCAAGATGGCAGCAACCAGCAAGAAGAATCCTGCAACGATCAATGCGGCTGCCCAACCGGGCAACCAGAGAGCCAATACATTGACCAGGGTAACTACAACAGCAATGACGAAGAGCAGCACTACGAGCAGTGCAGCTCCGGCGAGCGCCGCCGCCATGCCAATGCTGATTCCCTTGCCTTTGAGTACCGTAGTCGCGAGTTTGATCTCGTCCGAGAGCTGTTGTGGAACAAGCTCCTTGAGACCATCAACCTGCGTCTTAGCACTCTTGACACTCGACTTAAGGCTTTCGTCAGCTTGCGTCGATTCAGCTTCAGACATGGTTTCTCCATATTCTCGATCGCTCAGCAACCGGTACATCAAACGCTAACACCCCGGTTGCCGCATACGACTCAGTCTTCAGGCGTAAAACCCACTGCATTTATCTCATGCTGTGGGTGTAACTGTTAACGATTCGAAAGTCTATCGTCTAATCACCTGTGGTTATAGGAGGTTCGGGTGTTGCTGGGTTTTCACTTCGAATTTGCGCATGGCAACGACCGCTTTTGGGTAAAACAAAACCTCCCAGCTACTTGCGGAGCTGGGAGGTTTCTTTGGCTCCTCCAACTGGACTTGAACCAGTAACCCTTCGATTAACAGTCGAATGCTCTGCCAATTGAGCTATGGAGGAATGCAACGAGTAATACTTTAGCACTGGCCAAGTGCCGTTTTCAAATCGGAAGTTCCCGTTGCGGAGCATGCGTTCCCTGCCCCGAAATTCCGCCATTTTCCGGGCGAGACCGGATGCTTATCCACCAAGCAGCAGCAAACTACTTTCTGTGATCTGCCGCATATCTGGCCAAATCCAGCAGCTGCTGCGCTGATTGTTCCCATGAGTAGTGCCCGGCTCGTTCCACGGCGCGTTGCGAATACTGTCTCCAGGTAGCCTGCTCATCCAAAGTGCGTACTTGGTCCGCGAAGCCTTGTGCATCATCTGCCGAAGCGTACAGCGCGGCGTCATCCGCGACTTCCCTGAAAATCGGCATATCGGTGGCAATCACCGGAGTTCCCATGCTCATCGCTTCGACCAGGGGAAGCCCGTAGCCTTCTTCTCGCGAAAGGGTTACCAAGGCAGTGCATTCGCTGAGCAGCCGCTCGTATTCCTCATCGCTGACACCGCGGTGGAATACCACTGTGGATTGCGAGGGGATGAGCTTGGATAATTCAGCATGACGTTGCTCGTTGATCCCGCTTAGCAGGTGCAGCTCATAGTCCGGCAGGTGCGCCATACCGCGGATGAGTGTCTCGACGTTCTTGTATTCCATGAAGGAACCCATATAGACCAAGGTCTTCTTTGGGCGCTTCGCTTGGTCTCGACGAGCAAAATTTCCGGTGGGGGCGTTGGACACCAGTCCAATGCGCTTCTTGGTCAGTCGATGCCTGCGCATGAGTTCGGCTGTGGTGTTGGAAACGGTAGCCACCGCGTCGGCCCGATTCAGGAGCATCCGCTGCGGCCAGTAGACCTGATGGAACAAGAACCATCCAGCGCGAATCGGAGCAGGCAGGAACTTCGGTGCATGCGGATGCGAGTAGTAGATCAAATCATGCAGGGTCAAGACCAAGGGATATTTCCGCCCCAACGATCCGATGGTCTGCATGGGCGAGAACACGACATCCGGCTTGAGCTTGTTGATCTGCAGGGCGACGAATGGCTCGAGCACGCTCGTGGGGCCGGAAATCTTCAGATACGGAACATCGGGGAGCATTGCCAGCTGCCTGGTGTCATTGACCAGCATCGTGACCTCGGCAAGCTTGCTGGCGGCCTCGATCAACCCGGCGGTATACCGGCTAATGCCATCATGGTGGGTGATGCGGGTGTATCGAGCGTCGATAACGAGTTTCACGTGCGCGGTTGCCTTTACTTCGTGGTGCGTATGCTTTCCAGCCTAACGGCTTGCGGGGCCGCGCATCACTAGGTAGCTAATAACTGAGAGGGTTGCGGCAACGACCCAGGCAAGCAGTCCAGCGGTAATCCCCCACGCGCTGGCCAATGCGCCGCCCGCCAATCCGCCAACGGGTACGACTCCAAAGGTGAATAACCGGCGTGCGCTTAGGACCCGGCCCAGCAGCTGCTCCGGAACGATCTGCACAATCCAGGACGAGGCAGCAATGTTGAAGAGCAGCACGACGATTCCCCATCCCAGCGCGAAAATTCCCAGCAGCGCCATGGACCACATTTCGGTTGCATAAGCCGCGGCCAATACGCAGCCCGCCAAAACTGCCTGCATCGAACCGGTGTAGATCAGCAAGGTTGCCGGAGCGAATTTTCCAGCCAGCGTTCCTGCGATAGCAGCTCCAATTAGCCCGCCAACGCCACCCACCGAGGCGAAAAGGCCGTACCCGAATTCGCCAAAGCCGAGCTCGTTGATAATGAAGATCGCTTCCACGGATGACCCGATGGCCAGCCCCAAGTTGGAGAACATCACTGCAACGGTAATTGCCAAGAGCAGGCGGTGCCGGGCCAGATACCTGAGGCCAGCCAGGATGCCGCCCTTTTCAGTCGACGGCCCGGGGCGGCGGCCAGGGCCTTGCGACAGGCGAGAGGAACGCACCTGCAGCGCCATCAGCATTGCCAGCAGGCCCAGAGCCGTCGAGATGCTCAGCAGCGCTGGCGCTCCCCACAGCGCGAAGCCGGTTCCCGCCAAGGCCGGGACAATCACGGTCATTGACTGGTCCGCAGCTCCCAGCGAGGCGATCAGCTTGCTAATGCTCGCCGCTCGGACTTCAGGCTCATCTCCGATGAGCTGCGGAACGGCAGTGGTTTGGGACGTTTCGGAAAAAACATTGCAGAAGCCGAGCAATGCGCACAACAGCATCCCCAGCGGGATCGTTAGCTCCTCGGCGAAGGACAGCGCCGCTAGGCACCCCAGCAGGAAAAGCTTGGACCCGAGACCGATGCGCAGGACCCGCAACGCGGAATACTTGTCGACCAAATGGCCCGCGGGGATGCTGGCGAGCACAAAGGAAAGGGAACCAAGCGCATTGAGCACTCCCATCTGCATGGCAGTTGCGCCAAGGGTACCTACGAACAGCAGATCAATCGTGATATCAAAAAGTGAGCGTCCTGCCGCGTCCGTTGCGTTCGACCCGAGGAGCAGACGCTGGGATCGCTGGACTTTTCCTGGGCTTGCCGTGGCCACTTGCCCTCCCTTGCTCTAACTGTTTGATCATACAGTTCTAGCTTGAAAGTGCAATCAAACGATTAGTGATAATTCCGGGACATTGGAAATCGAGAAGTTCTCTCCATTTCAACCTCGCAGGGGTCCAACTTCAGCCTCGCTCAGATGCAGGTCAGCGGGTAACTTATCACAGCCGGGCGCCACCCGCAGGAAAATGTAGAAACTTTTCTTCTGGCGGAGAGAGTGAATTACTCGGCTTGCATTAACTAATTGAAGTGTGTTGTTAATAGATTCTTGTTAGGTGAGCCTGACCAACTATTGATTGTCTCTATCTGAGGAGCATGCTTTTGGGTGCCTCACTGCCTACCCTGCAAATGCCTGATCTACCACTGCCGATCTACGATGATTCGTTGCTCTGCGCAGACACCGCCCGTGTCTACGAAAACGAGTCGCGTGAAGCCATTTCACGCGTGGCCCACCGATTGGCATCGGTGAACGCGCCGACGACCGGACCGACTCCGCAGCAGTTGCAGGAACGCATCGACCTGGTCGACCTGCATAGTCCGTTGGGTTCAACCCAGGACTCGTTCACCGAGCTGAATGAGTTGTATTTCAACGACGCGGTCTACTTCCACGACCCGAAGTACGCGGCGCACTTGAACTGCCCCGTCGTGATCCCTGCGGTGGTCGCCGAGAACTTCGTCACTAGCATCAACACCTCGATGGACACTTTTGACCAGAGCGCTGGAGCAACACTGATCGAGCGCAAACTCATCGATTTCACCGCCGATCTGATCGGCTTCGGGACCGGGCAGGCAGACGGAATCTTTACCTCTGGCGGAACTCAATCCAACCTTCAGGCCATGCTGATCGCACGAAACACCGCAACCGCAAAGCTGCGGGGCACCTTGCCTGAACGGCTGGCTAATCTGCGGATCTATTGCTCGGAAGATGCGCACTTCTCGATTCGCAACGCCGCGATGCTCCTTGGCCTGGGCTACGACGCGGCCGGGGCGATCCCTACAGACGCCCAGCACCGCATGGATGCGCAGGCATTGCGCGTGCGCCTGGACGCAGACCTCGCCGCCGGTTTGGTGCCCATGGCCATCTCCGCCACCAGCGGGAATACCGACTTCGGGGCCATCGATCCGTTGCCCCAGCTAAGTGCTATCGCCACAGAAGTAGGCGCGTGGTTCCATGTGGATGCCGCATACGGTTGCGGCCTGCTCGTCTCCAACTCCCACCGCCACCGGTTGGACGGCATTGAATTGGCCGACTCGGTCACCGTGGATTACCACAAGTCCTTCTTCCAGCCCATCGGCTCCAGCGCCTTGGTGGTCCGCTCGGCAGCCTCCTTGGAATCCATCGCCCACTATGCCGAGTACCTGAACCCGCGTGCGGAGGCCGAGTCCACCCCCAACCAGGTCTCGAAGTCCCTGCAGACCACACGGCGCTTCGATGCGCTGAAGCTGTGGGTCACGTTGCGCTCTTTGGGGGCCAGCCGTTTGGGTGCCATGTTCGACCAGGTCATCGCCTTGGCAGAGGACGCTCAACAGGAAGTTGCCATGCGCGCCCAGCTTCGGATGGCAGCCGACGTGCAGCTGAGCACGCTGGTCTTCTCCTTTGAAGATCCACAGCACCCACTGGAACTGGACGAGCACAATGCCCTGGCCAACCAGATCCGCCAACGCCTCTATGCCAGCGGCGAAGCGATGATCGCCGCCACCACGGTCAAAGGCAAACGCCTGCTGAAACTGACGCTGCTCAATCCGAATACGACCCTGGCCGATATCAGCGAGATCCTCGACGCTATCTGCCGGATTGGTTCCGGACTGCTGGCCGAACGCACCCTTGGAGAGAAGAAATGATTGAACCTACCGAGCACTTTGACGTCATCGCTATTGGCGCTGGCCCTTTCAATCTGGGTTTTGCCGCCTTGGCCGATGGATTGGATGATCTGCACGTTGCAGTTCTGGAAGCCGGAGAGAAGTTCGTCTGGCACCCTGGCATGATGCTTCCCGGAACCCATCTCCAGGTTCCCTTCATGGCAGATCTGGTGACCATGGCGGACCCGACCAGCAAGCATTCGTTCTTGAACTATCTCAAGGAAAAACAGCGGCTTTACCCGTTCTATATCCGCGAAGACTTCTACGCCTTGCGCGAGGAGTATTCCAACTACCTGGCGTGGGCCGCAGAAAATATTCAAAGCGTACGATTCGGGCACCGGGTGCTCGAAGCCGAATACCACGACGGGGTCTACCTGTTGTCGGTGCTCACTGCCGCAGGACTGACCCGATTCACCGCAGACAAGTTGGTGCTGGGCACCGGATCCCAGCCTTATCTGCCGCCGGTTCTCACCACGGAAGCACAAGCCACCGGCAACGTGGTGCACTCAAGCGACTACGCCTTCCACCGCGAGAAACTCCTATCCTCCCGGACCGCAGGTTCCGGCCCGAAAGTAACTGCTGTGCTCGGCAGCGGCCAGAGCGCCGCAGAAATCTTCTTGGATCTTCTGCGCAGCTTGCCAGAAGAGGATCATCTGGTGTGGGCAACGCGTTCAGAACGCTACTTCCCGCTGGAATACACCAAGCTCACTTTGGAGATGACATCTCCGGAATACATCGACCACTTCCATGCCCTGCCCATGGATCAGCGGGATGTCCTGTCAGCAGAGCAAAAGGGGCTCTACAAGGGGATCAACGCGGACTTGATCAACGAAATCCACGAAGAGCTCTACCAGCGAAGCGTCAATGGCGCAGCGAATGTGCACCTGCGTACCGGCTGCGCGGCCACGAGCATCGGCGCTGACACGGATCACCTGGCCATCAGCTTGCGCCATGAACGCACCGGTGAAGACCTGGAATTCCTCGCCGACCACCTTGTCATGGCAACCGGCTACCGCGCAGGCACTCCGGACTTCTTGCAAGGCATCAGCCAACGCATCGATTACCTTCCCGATGGCCGCTTCAATGTAGATCGCGAATATTCCATCGGGTTGGACCAGGACATCTTCGTGCAGAACGCTGAACTGCACACCCACGGCTTCACCGCTCCGGATCTGGGCATGGGAGCCTACCGCAATTCAGTAATTATCAACCGCTTGGCTGGACGCGAGGTCTACCCGGTCGAGCGACGGATCGCTTTCCAGCGATTCGGCGCCGCCGAACTCAGCGGCTTGCCCACTTCCGCCAATGCCAGCGCACGAGCCTAAGGAACTTCCGATGACCAACTACACTTTCCGTTCCGTGACGTTGCCCGGGGATACTGCGCTGCTGCATTCGTGGATTGCCACCGCGCATGCCTCCTTCTGGGGCATGGCCAACGCAACCGAAAAGGAAATCGAAGCAGAATACCGCACATTGCTTGGCACCCCAGGCTACGAAGTCCTCTTCGGCATCGACGCGTCAGGGGACGAGAAATTCCTTGTCGAGCTCTACGACCCAGCAGCATCGCCACTGGCCGATGCGTACAACTGCGTCCGCGGCGACCGTGGACTGCACTTCCTGGCTCCGGCAGCCACCGAGCCGCAGCCTGGGTTCACCCTCGACGCTCTCTCCTCGGCCATGGTCCAGGCTTTCGCCCTGCCCGGAACCGAACGAATCATCGTGGAACCTGACCTGCGCAACAAAGCCATCCATGCCCTGAATGCCCGCGTTGGCTTCAGCCCGGTACGTCCAGTGGAGCTTTCCGAGGCAGACGGCTCAATCAAGCAGGCTCTGCTGTCCATCTGCACTCGCCAGGATTTCGAAACCGCTACCGGCCGCGGCTTGGAATCCTCATTCCTCTCCCCTGCACGTTGGGACATCGCCAACCGCCATGTCTTGGCCAAGGCCCTGGGCGAATTTTCGCATGAGCGCCTCCTGGAGCCTGCCGGCCATGGAGAAAACCGCTACTCAGTCCAGAAGGATGCCCACCGCTACAGCTTCAGCGCCCAGCGGTACCAGCTGAACCACTGGTTGGTTTCACCGCAGTCCGTGGAACACCACCACTTCGTTGACGGCAGCTGGCAGCAGGCAGAGGTGGGCGCCATTGAGTTCATCACCCACTTCTGCCAGGAACTCACGCTTTCCCCGGTGCAGCTGCCCACCTACCTTGAAGAGCTCTCATCCACGCTGGCCAGCCACTGCTACAAGCAGGTTCATGCAACCCATAATTCAGCACAGCTGGCCCGGTTCGACGGCACAGCCGCACAGTCCTTCCAGCTCATCGAATCTTCCATGACCGAGGGCCACCCGTGCTTCATAGCCAACAACGGAAGAATGGGCATCGGGCGCACCGACTACCTGAGGTACGCCCCCGAAACCGGTTCCGCCCTGCACCTTGGCTGGGCTGCCGCCCACAAGTCCCGAGCACAATTCGACGCCGTGGATTCGCTGGATTACGAAGGGCTGCTGGCCGCCGAGCTGGATCCAGCCGAGCGCCAGCGCTTGGATGCGGCCCTGGAGGCCTCCTTGTTCGGCACCGGCTATGCAGCCGGGGACTACATCTTCATTCCGGTGCACCCTTGGCAATGGGAGAACCGCCTGTCGATCACGTTCGCCAATGATATTGCCCGCAAGCAATTGATCTGGCTGGGCACCAGCGTTGACGAGTACCAGGCGCAGCAGTCGATCCGCACCTTCTTCAACCGGTCCAACCCGGAACGACACTACGTCAAGACGGCAATGTCGATCTTGAATATGGGGTTCATGCGCGGGCTCAGTGCCGAGTACATGAAGGTGACTCCCGCGATCAACCAGTGGTTGGGCGAGCTGTTCGCAAAGGACCCGGTGCTCTCGATCCAGCCGGTCGCCCTGCTGCGTGAAATTGCGGCCGTAGGCTACCGCAACCCGCAGTTCGAAGCAGCCACCGGCAAGAGCGATCCGCAGCGGAAGATGCTGGCTGCGCTGTGGCGGGAGTCCCCGATCAGCCTGCTGGGCCCGGAAGAAAAGTTGGCTACGATGGCCAGCCTATTGCATGTCGATGCATCCGGCAGGTCCTTTGCCGGCGCCCTCATTCGCCGCAGCGGGCTAGCACCGGCCGACTGGCTAAGCCGTTACCTCGATGCCTACCTCATTCCGCTGGTGCATTGCCTGGCTGCCTATGATTTGGTGTTCATGCCGCATGGCGAAAACGTGATCATGGTGCTTGAGAACGGTGCTGTGAAGAAGGTCCTGCTCAAGGATCTGGGCGAAGAGATTGCCGTGCTCTCGGACCGGGTGGAACTCCCGGAGGAGATTCGCCGGGTACGCACCGGTGGAGATCCGGTATTGTCGGTCTTCACGGATGTCTTTGATTCGTTCTTCCGCTTCCTCGCGCCGCTGCTGGATGCCGAAGAACTGCTTTCCGAAGCAGATTTCTGGAAGACCGTAGTTCAACGGCTGCTGGATTATCGCGGGCAGCATCCGCAGTTCGCTGAACGCTTTGATCAGCTGGGACTTTTCGCGCAGAGCTTCCCGCTGTCGTGCTTGAACCGCCTGCAGTTGCGCAACAACCAGCAGATGCTGGATCTCGCCGACCAGTCCGGAGGCCTGCTCTACGCAGGCGATCTGGAGAACCCGCTGGCCACCGCCCTCATTCCCGCTGGCTGATTTGCCGGCTTCCCCAGCATCGCGCCGTACAGTCATCGTGCGGCGCGATGCTTGCTATTTCCGCGGCTGTGCCGTGATCCTGCGTGCCAGCTCGCCGACCCCTGCGCCCTGAAGCCGCGGGAGGACCTGTTCCCTTCCGGCCATCGCCAGGACCAGATCCAGCAGTTCGCCACGCACCTCGGGACCGTTCCCGCAACTGAAAGCGTCGTCCGCCGCCGACATCCGCAAGCCCTTGACCAGGGTGCTGCTATTGACTGCGAAGTCCTTGGAGGCGAAGAATCCTGCCACCGCTCGCAGTGCCGTGGGTTCAGGCCGCAGGATCAGATCGAGTGCCTGGGCGATGTCCTGCCCGTGCACTACCACTTCGCCCAGCAAACCGGTCACCGATTTCAGCGGGGCAATGGATTTGCTGGCAGAACGATTGAAATTATCCAGCGTTTGCCGGGCGCCGTCCCCGAGCTGCAGGCGCAGCAGCCGCTCGTTGTGCCGGTCGGCATTGAATCCGGAACGAGCCATATTCACCAGCCAGCGGGCGGTCGAGGTGGATCCGGCGGCCGCCAGATGCGCCGCCACATCGCGGATCTGCCAGTTCGCGCAGAGCGATGGGGCGTTCCACTGCTCCGGCGCCAAGCTGCCCAGCAATCCTGTCAACCGCGCACGCTCGGCATGGACCAGCTCCCAATGCCATCTCGCATCCTTCATGGCGCCTCATCTCCATAGATCCAGTACCGGCTCAGCTTCCAGGAGCATACCGGATTTCCGGTTGCGCCATCTTGCCACTGGTCAAATGGCGGTTCTCCAAAGCTCCGAAAAATATCTGGAAAATCTTGGTACTAAGTATTGCTAAATACCGCTACTTAGTTCTACTATCTACTTGTACTCAATGACACTAAGTAGAGAGGGGTGCACCATGGCCACACAGATGACCGAGATGCTCAAAGGCACCTTGGAAGGGATCGTCCTGGCGATCCTGGCCGAACGCCCGGCCTACGGATACGAGATCACCACGGAACTGCGCGAACGCGGCTTCACCGATCTGGCCGAGGGAACGATCTACGCGCTGCTGGTGCGCATCGAGCAGAAAGGCCTCGTCTCGGTGGAGAAAGTCCCGTCCGAAAAAGGGCCTCCCCGCAAGGTCTTCACCCTCAACCCCAGCGGCAAGCAGCAGCTCGACGACTTCTGGACCATCTGGAACCTGCTCGTCTCCCGCATCAACAACCTCCCCCACCCGAGCACCCCGCAGAAAGGGCACTGATCATGGTCGCCAAATGGATTGAAGCTTTCACCGGCTCGCTGGAGCAGAAGAAGCAGTACAAGCAGAGCATGGCACGCCTCAAGGCCCTGCCCCAGCCCTATGCCAAGGCCGCTGCAGGAGTGCAGCGCTACCTGCTGAACCAGAGCGGGGTCACCGACGCCGAAACGATGATCTCCATGTATTCGGACCTGGCCGACCTCTTCGAAGGAGCAGCCGCCAACGGCACCGCGCTGCGCGAACTGCTTGGCCAGGACCCGGCGGAATTCGCCGATGACTTCGCCCAGGCCTACGGGGGCAAGCGCTGGACCGACAAGGAACGCACCCGCCTGGCCGACACCATTTCCGAAGCAGAGAACGAATCGAAGGAGCAATGACATGAATACCGCATTGGCCCCGGAACCGGCCATCGAGGTCACCGGACTGGCCAAGTCATTCAAGAAGCTGCCCGTGCTGCGCGGACTGGACTTCACCGTGCAGCCCGGCAGCATCTTCGCCTTGCTCGGTTCCAATGGCGCCGGCAAGACGACGCTGGTGCGGATCCTGGCCACCCTCCTTCCCGCCGATGCGGGAACCGCCCGGGTCTGCGGAGCTGCAGTGCGCGAGAACCCGGTCCAGGTCCGCCGGTCGCTGGGCCTGACCGGGCAATTCGCCGCAGTGGACGAGGTCCTGACCGGGCGCGAAAACTTGCTGCTGATCGCGCGGCTGCTCCGCTTGGAGAATCCGCGGTCCATCGCCAACGGCTTGCTGGAGCGCTTCAACCTCTGCGACGCAGCGGACCGGCCCGCAGGAACCTACTCCGGCGGGATGCGCAGGCGCCTTGATATCGCCATGGGACTGGCCGGCAACCCGCCGGTGCTCCTGCTCGATGAGCCGACCACGGGACTGGATCCCCAATCGCGCCGCGAGACCTGGCAGGTGATCCGCGACTTGGCCAAGTCCGGCACCACGATCCTGCTCACCACCCAGTACCTGGATGAAGCAGAGCACCTGGCCGATCAAATCGCCATCCTCCACGAGGGCACCATCATCCACCAGGGCACGCTGGCCGAACTCCAGGCCCTGCTGCCGCCGGCCACCACCGAGCTGGTGGCCAAGCGGCCGAGCCTGGAGGAGATCTTCCTGGAACTGATCGGCCACCACCAGCGAACCGAAGGGAGCAAGCCATGAGCATCGCGGCACTGCGGGAAACCAGAATCCTCACCGGGCGCTCGATGCGCCACGTTGTCCGCAGCCCCGACACCATCATCACCACGGCCATCACCCCGGTGGCCATGATGCTGCTGTTCACCTACGTTTTCGGCGGGGCTATCGGCACCAGCGCCACCAGCGCCACCGGGCCGTATATCAACTACCTGCTGCCCGGGATCCTGGTCATCACCATCGCCTCCGGGGTCGCCTACACCTCCTACCGGCTGTTCCTGGACCTGCGCGATGGGCTGGTGCAGCGCCTGCGCTCCATGCCGATCTCCCGCTCCAGCGTGCTCTGGAGCCATGTGGCGACCTCGTTGGCGGCGAACCTCCTGTCCCTGGCGCTGGTACTGGGGGTCGCTCTGGCCATGGGCTTCCGCTCCTCCGCCTCCATGGCAGCGTGGATCGCCGTGCTCGCGCTGCTGTGCCTGGTGACCCTGAGTCTGACCTGGGTAGCGGTGCTTGCCGGCTTGAGCGCGAAATCGGTGGATGGCGCCAGCGCCTTCAGCTACCCGCTGATCTTCCTGCCCTTCATCTCCTCGGCGTTCGTTCCCACCGAGTCAATGCCCGGGCCGGTGGCCTGGTTCGCCGAGCACCAGCCGATCACTGCTATCGTCGATTCGCTGCGCGCCCTGCTGTCGCAAGAACCCGTGGGTTCCGAGCTCTGGATCGCCCTGGCCTGGCTGGCAGGCATCTTGATCCTGGCTTGGGCGCTGGCCACGCGGATCTACCGGAGCAAGACCTCCAGCTGAGCGGCGGGCGCTCCGCACGGGACGCGCGCCGTCTGCAACTGCTGTGGAAAGCAGCGCAAGCTCCCGACTTGAACATTGTTCGAGTCGGGGGCTTTTCGTGTACATTGGTGCCAGCAATTGAACACCGTTCAAGAATGGCTGCACCTTGGCAGGCAGCCATCCAACCAGGCGAAGGAACCCATGAGCATCCACGCGCAGCGCACCGACACCGCAGATTTCACCGAGCTGGCCGCACGCATCTCCGCTGGCCACCAGCTCACCGCAGCAGAGGCCCTCGGGCTGCTGGCCACCAGCGACGCGCAGACGTCGGCACTGGTCAGTGCGGCCGGGGTGCTGCGGCGCAAGCATTTCGGCAACACCGTGAAGGTCAACTACCTGGTCAACCTGAAGTCCGGCTTGTGCCCCGAGGACTGCACCTACTGTTCCCAGCGTCTGGGCTCCAAGGCCGAAATCCTGAAATACACCTGGCTCAAGCCCGGCGAAGCGGTGCGCCAGGCAGGTTTGGGCATCGCCGGCGGCGCCTCGCGGGTCTGCATGGTCGCCTCCGGCAAGGGACCCACGGACCGCGATGTGGAACGCGTCGCGGACATGATCGGCGCATTGAAGGAAGCGCATCCGCAGGTCGAGGTCTGCGCCTGCATCGGCATCCTGAAGCAGGGGCAGGCCCAGCGGCTCAAGGAGGCCGGTGCCGACGCCTACAACCACAACCTGAATACGGCCGAGTCCCTCTACCCGGAAATCTGCAGCACCCACAGCTTCGCCGAGCGCGTCTCCACCGTCCAGCAGTCCAGGTCAGCCGGCCTCTCCCCCTGCTCGGGGCTCATCGTTGGACTGGGCGAAACACCCGAGCAGCTGGTCGAGGCGATCTTCGCCTTGCGCGCACTGGAGGCCGATTCCATTCCGGTGAACTTCTTGATGCCTTTCGACGGCACTCCGCTGGAAGGCACCTGGAACCTGACCCCGCGCGCCTGCCTGCGGATCCTGGCCGTAGTGCGGCTAGCCTGCCCGGACAAGGAAATCCGGATGGCCGGCGGACGCGAAATGCACCTGCGTTCCTTGCAGGCCAATGCCCTGGAAGTGGCCAATTCGCTGTTTCTCGGCGACTATCTGACCAGCGAAGGGCAGGATGCGAAAGCCGACCTGGCGATGATTGCCGACGCGGGGTTCGTGGTGCTGGGCCAAGAAGGCCAGGACCCGGCGCAGCTGGCCAGGACGCTGCGCGAAGCCGCCGGCCATGCTTCGCGCCAGCCGGAGGATGCGGGCAACGCCGGGGCCAGCGGGTGCAGCGGATCGTGCTGCACCTCCGTTGCTTCCCCGGCCTGCGGCAGCGCCTCCTCGGGCTGCGGCACCGGCAGTGCCGAACCGGTGCTCCGCCGCCGCGGCGCCGGCACCGGGGAAAGCCCGAACGCCTGATCGCCGCCATGCCGGCCTCTGCCTATGCCGAGAGGTCGGTGGGCAGGGTGAGAATCTCCGCGCCAGTTTCCGTGATGGCAATGGTGTGCTCGGTGTGCGCCGTGCGGCAGCCGGTGGCGCTGCGCAGGGTCCAGCCATCGCGGTCGGTCACCAGCTTGCTGGTATCGGCCATGACCCACGGTTCGATGGCCAGCAGAAGACCGGGACGCAGCGTGTACCCGCGTCCGCGGCGGCCATCGTTGGAAACGTGAGGATCCTGATGCATGGTGCTGCCGATGCCGTGGCCGCCGAATTCCATGTTGACCTTGTACCCTTCGGCGGTCAGCACCGATCCGATGGCGAAGGACAGGTCGCCGATCTTGGCTCCGGGACGCGCCTCGGCGATAGCCGCAGCCAGGGCGCGCTGCGTGGTCTCGATCATCTTCAGGTCTTCTGCACGCGCAGCCGTGCCGACAATGAAGCTGATCGCCGCGTCGAAGGCGATGCCTTTCAAGGTGACGGCCAGATCCAGGGTGAGCAAGTCGCCATCGGCCAGCTGGTAGTCGCGAGGCAGTCCATGGAGCACCGCATCGTTGACTCCCGTGCAGATGTAATGGCCGAAGGGGCCGCTGCCGAAGGACGGGGCGTAGTCGAGGTAGCAGGAGACCGCGCCGGCCTCCTCGATCATTTCCTTGGTCCAGGCGTCGATTTCCAAGAGATTGGTGCCGACCTGCACGCGGTGCTTGAGCGTATTGAGGATGTTTCCGACAAGGCGTCCGGTCTCGCGGGCGCGCTCTACTTCGCTGGCTGTGAGAATCTCGATCATTCCAATTACTATACCGGTATTTTAATACCGGTATAATGGTCTCATTATGGTCAGACTGCCGCTTACCGCCCGGGAAATCGAACAGGGCAAGAACCTCGGCGCGCTGCTTCGGCAGGCACGCGGCGAACGAACAATCCTCGACGTCGCGATCCAAGCCGGCCTCTCCCCCGAAACCCTGCGGAAAATCGAAACCGGCCGCGTCGCCACTCCCGCTTTTTCCACCATCGCCGCTGTCGCGGCCGCGCTGAGCCTATCGCTCGATGAGATCTGGTCAACCATCAACTCGCAGAATACCTGCGGCTCTCCAGCGCTTCACCCCTCACAGCTATCGCACCGCTAATTCGCAGGGCCTGATCCCTTCTGCATGTACATGTTGACGCGTACATAACTAGTATGTACACTTTTTTGCGTACATGCACGCCTTTCGGAGTTAAGGAAATGAACGTGGCAAGCCGCCTCACTCGACCTCTAACCATTCCCTCCGAAGAGGAAATGGACCTATTCGAAATCATGGCCGCTCTGGCCGATCCGGTCAGGCGCGCCATCATCGCTCACATTGGCGCAACCCCCGGTGGCGCGTGCAGCAGCTCGGACTTTGGTGTCTCAAAGTCGGCACTCACCCGGCACTGGCGCATCCTCAGGGAATCCGGCTTGATCAGGCAAGAGGTTGATGGCACCCGGCACCGCAACTGGTTGCGCACCGAAGAACTGGATCATCGATTCCCTGGACTCATGGATACGGTTCGCCAGGAACTTGCCCGCACCACATAAAATTCTTCACCCTTAGATACCTCATCGACCACAAGATAAGAATTCGGAGCAACCCATGAGCACAACCAAGATCGGGATTATCGGTAGCGGAAATATCGGCCAGGCCATTGCTCGCCTAGCTGTGGCCGCTGGCGCCACCGTGGCCATCGCGAACTCACGCGGCACCGCCTCGCTCGCCGACGTGGTGGAAGAACTCGGCGACAACGCGCACGCGGCAACCGTTGCTGAAGCCGCTGAATATGGCGATATCGTCGTGTTGGCCATCCCGCTGTCGGCTTATTCGGACCTTCCAACCCAGGTGCTTGCCAACAAGACGGTCCTATCCACCGGCAACTACTACCCATCCCGCGACGGGCGCATAGAAGTTCTCGATTCCTTGAAGTCCACTACTGCGCAATTGGAAGCATCGCTCCTTCCCGGCGCCCGCATCACCAAAGCCTTCAACAACATCGTGGCGCATCACATCCCGCTTCTGGTCAATTCAGCTCCGAGGACCGCGTTGCCAATATATGGCGATGACCTTGCTGCCAAGACCGAAGTGCTGGAACTTGTCCAAGCGTTGGGCTTCGACACGGTCAATGCCGGAACCTTGGCTGATTCGTGGCGCGCCGAGCCCGAATCCGGTGGCTACACTCACGTCTACGCCCAAGATCCCGCTAATTTCTACTCCGCGCACCTTGCCGATCGCGGTCAGCCAGTGACTATCGCGCAGCTCGAAGAGGCGCTCGCCACTGCGCATCGAGCCGGCGTCGCCGCCCGCCAGTTCTAGCAGACCACGAGGCTAGGACTGGAATAACCATTCGAGACTACTTGTTGCCTCAAGCATGAAGAACATCGGATTCTTGTCCTTCGGCCACTGGACCGACCACCCGCAATCAGGCACCCGCACCGCCTCCGATGCCCTGCTGCAGGCCATCGATCTGGCGGTCGCCGCCGAGGAGCTCGGCGCGGACGGCGCCTATTTCCGCGTGCACCACTTCGCCCAGCAATACGCCTCCCCGTTCCCGCTGCTGGCTGCCATCGGCGCGCGAACCAGCCGCATCGAGATCGGTACCGGCGTCATCGACATGCGCTACGAGAACCCGCTGTACATGGCTGAGGATGCAGGCTCCGCCGACCTGATTTCCAATCGCCGCCTGCAGCTGGGCATCAGCCGTGGTTCGCCCGAGCAGGTCATTGACGGCTGGCGCCACTTCGGCTTCGAGCCGCGCGAGGGCGAATCGGATGCCGATATGGGCCGCCGGCATACCGAGCGCCTGCTCGAGGTGCTTTCCGGGGAAGGCTTCGCCGAGCCTAGCCCGAACCCGATGTTCCCCAATCCCCCGGGCCTGCTGCGCATCGAGCCGCATTCGGACACCTTGCGCGAACGCATCTGGTGGGGTTCCGGATCCAATGCCACTGCAGTGTGGGCCGCGAAGCTGGGCATGAACCTGCAGAGCTCCACGCTCAAGGACGATGAATCGGGCAAGCCCTTCCACGTCCAGCAGGCCGAGCAGATCCAGCTCTACCGCGACGCCTGGAAGGAAGCCGGCCACTCACGCGAACCGCGCGTCTCGGTGAGCCGCAGCATCTTCGCACTGACCGATGAGCGCGACTGGCAGTACTTCGGCCGTGACCGCTACAGCTCGGACCAGATCGGCAACATCGATGAGAAGACCCGTGCGGTCTTCGGCAAGTCCTATGCCGGGGAACCAGATGAACTGGCCAAGAAGCTGGCCGAAGACGAAGCCATCGCCGCGGCGGATACGCTCCTTCTCACCGTTCCAAACCAGTTGGGCGTGGACTACAACGCCCACGTCATCGAATCAGTGCTCAAGCACGTGGCCCCGCTGATGGGCTGGCGCTGAACCGGCTCATTCGTTACGCGGATCCCTTCCCCATTTATTCCATTGAGACCCACGCCACTAGGCTAGATCAAAAGACTTAGACATTTGCACGCAGAATCAGGGAGCAACTCATGAGCAAGCCATTGAACGTCGCCTTCATCAAGGCCAGCTGGCATGCGGATATCGTCGACCAGGCCCTGGCCGGCTTCAAGGCCGAGATGGATTCTTCCGGGCAGGAATACACCATCAATGTCGTCAGCGTACCCGGCGCCTACGAAATGCCATTGCAGGCCCAGCGCCTGGCGAAGACCGGCAAGTACGATGCAGTGGTAGCCGCAGCCCTCGTGGTTGACGGCGGCATCTACCGCCACGACTTCGTTGCCCAGGCGGTAGTGGACGGCTTGATGCGGGTCCAGCTGGATACCGATGTACCTACTTTCTCGGTCAGCCTGACCCCGCACCACTTCCACTCGAATGATGAGCACCAGGGCTTCTACTTCGAGCATTTCCTGAAGAAGGGCGCCGAGGCGGCACGCGCGGTTCAGGCCGTGGCGGCTATCGAGCTCTAGGGAATACGCGAAAAACAGGCGTGCTGCCTTGAACGCCGTTGTCAACGGTCAAGGCAGCACGCCTGAGCCGATTCTGGGCCAAGCCCTAGGCGCGATTTACGAATGCCTTATTTCGCGCTTTCCTTGCTTCCATAATGCAATATCCAAAACTCGTAATAACGACAAGTGAGGTTGGCCAGCCTCAGCCCTGATCGCTCTGAGCTTGTCTACAAATTCCGCGGCCTCGGAGGAACCGTCGTGGAAGGCTGAGTACCAAACGATCCACTGTTCTCCACTGCCTTTGATCCCGGCAACTGCTTCGACAACCGAATCGTAAACCGGAATCAAGTCCGGCCGCTTGCGAGCCATGATCTTGCTTGCCGTGGTTTGTCCAACCTTCCAAGGGTCTTCATGTTGCCGTAGAAGCGACCACAATTTATCCGCAGGCGATCCCTCAGCGAGATATTTCTCGAATGATTCTGGTGTCAAATTCTCAAACTTCAAGTCCTGCGGAATCTGGGACAGCAATTCGCTGATTTGCTCGGCTAGCGTTTCGAGGATTCCCAAGGAAGCCTGCGCTGGCACGTCAACGGAGAGCATCGATACCGCCACCAAGTCGGTCGCAGTGATTCGATGTGGATCAGTATCGACACCTTCACCCAGAGTTTCAAAGCGCGATCCAGAATACTTGGGCCGACCGTTTCCCATGGTCCCGAAATAGTCCCTTACATCTTCTACCGCAGTGCTGAAGTCTACTTTTGATCGAAGTTGCATTTACACTGACCCCCATTATTGGTTGAAGATTTGATTATTTCACCGTACCTGAAAGTACCGACAAGTTGGGCTCTCAGCCACGATTCGGGAAATTAGTCGTCGCCTATTTGTCCCTCATCCTTCGTACGCTCTTTACATGATTGATTTCAATAATTCCTCTGTCTTCAAATTGGGCCCATGGGACCTTTCACAAGTCGCACCGGAGATCGTACCCATGATGGTCACTGGCGAAGAGCTACTAAGCGCTTTCAAGGGTGCACGCGACTACGTGGTCTTCAGCAACAAGCGACTCATCGCCGTCACTGTGCAAGGCATGACCGGCAAAAAGCGGGATTACACCTCGTTACCGTATTCGAAAGTCCAGTCGTTCTCCGTTGAAACAGCTGGAACCTTCGATCTGGATGCGGAGCTGGACCTGTGGTTCAGCGGGTTGGGCAAAGTTCGTCTGGAGTTCAAGGGCAAAGTTGATGTCCGGGCCCTCTCTCAGCTCATCGCCTCCTACGTGCTCTAGCAAGGCAGCACGCTTGTTCCTATTCAGGGCGCGACCGCTGGCTGCTACCAAGCCTCGCGCGGGCTGAGCCGGGCTGCTGCCATTGATGCACCCAGGATGATGGTGCGCATGAAGCGTTCGGCCGCTTCGATCAGCAGCCGCTCCCCGTCATCCACTGCTTCTTGCAGCGTCATCGGGATCGGCATGATCGAGGCAATGGCGTCAATTCCGATATCGTGCACGTCTCGGCAGCCGCGGCCCAGAGTTCCTGCCAAGGCCACTACCGGCACCCCATGCAGCGCCGCGCGCCGTGCTACCTCCGCCGGCACCTTGCCCTTGGGCGTCTGGAAGTCGATGGCGCCTTCTGCGGTGATGACCAGATCCGCTCCGCGCAGCATCGAGTCCAGATCGATGCCGGCCAAGCCCGAGTCCAGGATCGCCTCGAAGCGAGGCAAGAGCACCGCCCCCACCGCCGCCAAGCCAGCACCCAGCCCGCCCGAAGCACCCGTCCCCGGGGCCAAAGCGAAATCCGTTGAGCGCGAGGACTCCAACGCATCGCGGCGCAGGATCGAGGCCCAGCGTTCGAAACCTGCTGACATGATTTCGACCTGTTCCGGAGTTGCCCCCTTCTGCGGACCAAAAACGCGGGCCACTCCGCGCGGGCCGGTCAGCACATTGTGCGGGTTCAGCGCCATGGTGATCCGGACATTCCCGGCAGCCAGGGCCGGGTGCAGGCCGGACAGATCCAACCGGTCCACCGATCCGAGGTAGTTGCCGCCGGCCTTGACCTCATGGCCGCTGGCATCAAGGATTCGTGCACCCAGCGCCTGCAATGCACCCATGCCTCCATCCGAGGTACCCGAGTCGCCGCAGCCCACGAGGATCTTGGAGGCCCCGGCATCAATGGCGGCCGCGATCAGCTCGCCCACACCGTAGCTGGTGGTGGTTCCCGGATCCCGCTGGTCGCGGGGAACCAGCCGCAGGCCCGCAGCGGCGGCCGTTTCGACGACTGCCGTTCCGGCCGCTTCGCCACCGAGCATGGCGTAGTGGGACTCGACTTGCTGGCCGACCGGACCGGTGACTGCCATTGGCACCAGGTGGCCGCCGGTAGCGCACGCCAGGGTTTCTGCGGTGCCTTCGCCGCCATCGGCGATGGGCACTGCCTTGACCGTGGCTCCGGGCAAGGCCCGGCGAACCCCGGCGCCGATGGCCGCCGCGACTGCCGCCGCGTCGAGGGATTCCTTGAATCCGGAAGGGGCTACCAGGATGCGTTGTGGAAGTGCGTGTGCCATGATTCGTTGTCCTTTTCAGTGAGGATGAATGCGATGAGATGTGAAGCTATGAGGTGGTTCAGAGGAACAGCGGCAGTCCCATGGCCGGCCAGATCCAGAAGGCGAAGACCAGGACCAGCAGGACCATGAGCGGTCCGAGCACCGCGCTCAGGCGCAGCAGGTCTGCCGGCTTATAGGTTTCGATGCCCTCGATCTCGGAGAACAGGTTCACCGGCTTCGCGCTGCTGGTCAGGGTGTGGCAGAAACCGGCGGCGGCGGTGGAAGCCAGGGCAATGGCTACCGCGTTGACCCCGACGCCCGGGGCCAGCGAGACCACCAGCGGAATCAGCACCGCTGAGCGGGCCGAACGGGACTGGATGACCAGATGCGCCGCGGCAGAGACCACCACCACGAGGACGGTGAAGACCCAGGGTGCGGCAGCGCCGAGCTGCTCGACAGGGCCAAGCACCTTGCGGGCCAGCCATTCGGCGGCTCCGCTTCCGGCGAGCGCCGTGCCCAGGGTGAGGGTCGCGGCCATGAAGATGAGCATCGACCACGGCACCGCCTTCAATGCCTTGGCCAGGCCTACAGAGCCATATCCCGGGCTGGCTACCAGCAATGAACCAAGCAGGGCCACGATGGCGGGATGGAGCTGGTGCAGGGGCTCGGTGCACCAGAGCACCACCACGGCCGAGACCAGCAGCGCTGCCCTGGATTGCCCCACCGTGAGCGGGCCCGAGAGCGGCACCGGCGAATACTGCTGCAGCCGCTCGATGCCCACCGCCAGCGGTTCTGCGCGGTCCTCCTTGCGGGTGAACATCCACAGCACCAGTTCGGCGCACAGATGGGAGGAAACGAAAGCCAGCGGCAATCCGTAGACCAGCCAGCCGGCGAAGGAGAATCCTTCATGGCCCGCGGTGGCGAGGATCTGGCTGGTGATCAAGTGCGCTCCGGCTCCCAGATAGGATGCCACGGCCGAAAGCAGGATAACCGAGGGGAAAACCAGGGACAGGGCCAGGACGATGCGGCGGCGATCCGCCAGCGCCTTGGCCAGGGCAATGAAGACCGGAATGGCCAGGGCCGCGCGCCCGGAAGTGGACGGCACCGCGAATGCGGTAGCGACCAGCACCCCGGTGGTCAGGTGGATCAGCTGCCGCGGGGTGTTCGCCCCTGCGGCTATCCATGCTGCGGCGCGGGTAGCCAGTCCCGTGGCGGTGATCCCCGCCGCGATCACGAAGGCGGCCAGCAAGAGCCAAATGGTGTCTTCTCCCAGCGAGGAGAACAGTTCGGCTTCGGGCAGCACGCCCATGAGCACCAGCACCACTGCTGCGCCCAAGGCGATAAAGGTATCGCCTACTGGCGAGAAGACCCAGAGCCAGATGGCCAAGGCGAAGACCGCCAGGGTCAGGGCCCCTTGTGCCGGCAATGCCTGCGCTGTCCCCGCATCTGGGCCGAAGGCTCCGTAGGCGCACCAGCCGAGAAAGCCCAGCAAGACCAGTGCGGCGATGATTCGCGCTGCGTTCTGCTTGCTCCACCGGTTTCGTACCGCACCGTCGTTGCCCTGTTCCGCGGCCTGGTCCGTGGACCGCTGGGCGGTGTAGCGGAATCCCGAGCGTGGCGCAGTTGGCTTGATGCTCATGACTCACCGCCCAGGCTGCTGGCCATGGATTGGGCGAATTCTTCTTCGCAGCGGATGCCTTGTCCGGCATCAGCTTGCGGGAGGGAAAATCCGAAACTGGTCCCGTTGCCGTTTCCGGATTCCACCCAGGCCGTGCCGCCGTGGGCTTGCGCGACCGCTTTCACCACGGCCAAGCCCAAGCCCATGCCGGATCCCTGCTGGCCGGCTTCCGGGGCACTGCGATAGTTTTCCAGCAGGGCACGGGCCTGGTCCGGGTCCAACGCCGGTCCATCGTTGGCAACCCAGAAGCTGGCCATGCCCTTTGCTGCGGCAGAACCGATCCGGATGCTTTCTCCATCCTCGGTATGCGCGACGGCATTTTGAATCAGTTGGTGCATGGCCTGGGCAACGCGCAGCGGATCCAGCCACGCCTGGGCCTTGGCAGACTCGGCTATGCGGAATCGGCGGTCCGGGTAGGCGCCCGGGCGGGCGGCTGCCGCGGCAACGTCCGCCGTGACTTCGCCGACGGGCACCATTCGGCGCTGGATGAAGTCCGGGTCCGAGCTTTGCGCCAGCAATTCCAGGTCGGCAAGCGTCTGCCCCATCAGCGAAATGTGCGCCTGCGCGGTGCTGATGATCCTGCCGCGTTGCTTCCGGGGCACCTCTTCCTCGTTGAGCTTCTGCAAGGCAGCTGCCATCTTGCGTTGCGGGCTTCCCAGGTGCTCTCGTGCTTCGGCGATGAAGTGGCGTTGGGCCAGATGCGAAGCTTCAACCCGGTCAAGCATCGCATTCAGTGTCCTGGCCAGCTGCGCCAAGTCGTCGCGTCCTTCAACCGGAACGCGGGCCGAGAGGTCATTGGCGCTAATCGAGGCGGCGGTTTCGCTCATGGTGCGGATGGGACGCATGATCTGCCCAGCTGCCAACCAGGCGATCCCCGCGGTCAAGGCCAGTCCCCCGGCGGCCACGCCGAAGAGCATGGTTGCCTGCCGGTTGGCTTCTTCCTGGGCCCCGCCAATGAAGTGCGCGACGACCAGATGGGCTTGGTGCCCCGCCCCGCTGGCTCCGGAGGCATCCTTGGCCTCGGCCTTCGCCCAGCGAACCGTCCCGTGGTTGCTCTCCAGGATTCCGGAGGTCTTCGCGTCATCGAGAATACGGCCCAGGAGCACGGGGTCATCAGCCAGCCAGGTCCCGGCCTGGTTGGCTGCGGTGCCTGCGGTGAGCACCCGTCCATTGGCCTGCGCGAGAATCGCTTCGCCGGCCATCGGCTGCTGGCGGGCCAGATAGCGTTCCATCAATTCACCGATCGAGGAAAACGGGCGAGCTGTCTTCGGGTCCAGTCCCTCGGCGGCGAAGGTCCGGAACTCCTCGATTTCCTGCGCGATGCCCACGTTGGCAGCTTCGGCTACTTGGCCGGACATGATCGAACGCATCGAAACCGTTACGGCCAGCAGGGCCAGTGCAGTAGTGAGCACGATCCACCCGACAATGCGCAACCGTGCCGACACCGTTGATCCCTGGTGCTCATGGATATCAGCCATTGGCGATCAGCTCCTCAGCTTGCGCTTGTGCAGCAGCGGGCTCGGGAGCCGGTGAGAGCTGGACAATGATTGGCTGCTGATGCGGGATGGGCGGATTGGCCTTGTCGGCAAGTGCCTGGCTGGCACCGGCCAGTCCCGCTGGCACGGCCAACACCATGAGGATGAGAAGTATGCGGCGATTCATGCTTTGAACATTAAAAGACCCTTGTGAGGAGCGCATTAGGCGGTGGTGAGAGGATTATGGCGCGTCCATGAGAAGCAAATGAGAGCGAGCGAATCGCCCCGGGTTCTCGCGTATTTCCGAGGTCCGGCAGCGCGGGGAATTCCTTGAAAATTTTTCCGATCTTCCTATTTTCGGTGTTCATGTTGTGGTCGCAATCCGCGAGCTGCGGGCTTCCTCGCCGCCAGGGCAAAAGAAAAGAGGTTCCGCCACCCCTGATGGGATAGCGGAACCTCTGCGAATTCGAGCTACTTCGCAGCCCAGAGCACCGAGTCGTCAGTGAACGAGAGCGTTTCGCTCATGCGGATTTTCGCATCTGCCACGGCCTCGGCCGGCACGTCGAAGACCACCTGGTAGCTTCCCTTCCCGCCCTTGGCCAAGGTAGGAACGTCCATGCCCGGCTTGGCGGTGATCGCAGTCGCGCTGCTGGTGCTGTAGATGCTTGCATCCGAGCCCACCAGCTCTGGATTAAGGTCCAGCCATGCGTCGCCTTCTTCTTCTCCGTTGTAGACAACAGAAAGGTCCACGAGGACATACTGGCCTTCGGCCTCCTGGTTGAACTCATTTGCCTTGGCGATCTGTGCGCCGGCATCCAGGTTCACCGCACTGACATTGACCGAATACTCGCCAACAGCAGCGGCCTGCCCCAAGGCCAATACCTGTGTTTCGTCTTCGGCTTGCTCGATGATCTCAGCCGGTGCCGCCACTTCGCCGTCGGAAGCGTCGGCAATGCCGTTGGCGACCTCGTCGATCGCCTTCACATAGGCTGCCTGGGTGGCGAACACAAGAACGATGGCTACGATGGCGATGATGCTCGATGCAACGCCCAAGCCCTTGCTGCCACGGCGCTTGGAAGCGACAATGAGCGAGACGATGCCCAGTACCAGAGCAATGAAACCGAGCACGGCGGCAAAGTTGTTGACGATCGGTACCCAGCACAGGGCCAATGCAACGATGGCCACGACCAGGGCCGCAATGCCCAGGCCCTTGCCAGCTGAGCTCTTGGCAGGCGGTGCCGGTGGCACCATGTTCGGATCGACCGGATTTTGTACGGACATGAAAGCTTCCTTCGAGTGAAGACGGCGCCACGCTGGCGCCGAGGCGGATATCAGCCCAAGCGGATGAGGACTTCGGCCGAAAAGAGTCTTTGTTGACTCTTCAAGAATCATGCCAGTGCCTACGACAATTTAGCTTGTCCCGGATTCGGCTCCAGCCGAGCTGCCCAAGGCAGCTGCAGTTTCCGGAAGCCAAGTGCGGGCGATTGACGTGCACCATTCAGGTGTTCCAGCAGGTGCATCTGGCCCGCGGACCGATGCCTGCGATTCTCCCGGGAATTTTCCTGCGCTAGGCGGGCCCGTTGGCAAAACCTGGGTGATTCATTACAGAATGCACTTATGGCCACTTCCCTTGAACACTCCCCGGGCCGCAGTACATTGCGCTATGTGCGCCTCATGCTGCTCGCGGTGCCCCTGCTCCTTGTCGTTGCCATCGTCATCTATGGCATTGCCAACCAGCGCATTGAAGACTCCCTGAGTTCCTATTACCTGGGTCCAGCACGGGACTTGTTCGTTGCGATGCTGGTGACTACCGGAGTGCTGCTGGTGGTTTACACCGGAGACGAGCTGGAGGACTATGCACTGAATTTGGCCGGCTTCTACGCCATGTTCGTCGCCTTGGTTCCCACCAAGCTGGGTGAAACGCTGGCGCAGCTGCCCCTGGGCGAGCAGAGGCGGCTCATCTTCTCCGTGCAGGTATCGGTTATTGCGGTTCTCGTCGTCAGCTCGGTATTCATCTGGCTGGGAATCAGGACTAGCCGCGCTCCGCACCGCGCGCTGTTCCACAGCACCGCGACCAAAGCGCTCGGTTTGCTGAGCACCCTGCTCCTGGTCGGCTTTGTCCTGCTGCTGCTGTGGCGGACCGTTGAAGGCAAGCAGTTCGCCGGCGTGCATGCCAGCGCTGCATTCCTGCTGATCTTCTCCATGGGCATCGCCATCGCCAGCCACCTGGACCACAAGCCGCTGTGCGCGATGGACACCAGCGGAGGCAAGAAGCTGCACTACGCAATCATCCTGGTGCTGATGCTCATCGGATTGATTGCCTGGCCGATCCTGCTGGCCGCGGGCATCCAGGAGGCCCTATTCATTGTCGAATGGTTCGAGATCAGCCTTTTCTCGTATTTCTGGTATCTGGAATCCCGGCGCTTATGGAACCCGGCTGCCTGAATCCGCTAGGCAAAAAACCCGCCGCTGGTCCAGCAACTGGCCCCTGCTACCTAACTCGGCTTTTTCCTGGCGAGGCTAGTCAGGACTAGGTGCCAGAATTCCGGTTTCAGGCGAAAATAAAAGGTTCCGACTCGCGAATGCGAGCCGGAACCTTCTTGTAAGCTCCTCCAACTGGACTTGAACCAGTAACCCTTCGATTAACAGTCGAATGCTCTGCCAATTGAGCTATGGAGGATTGCAACGAGATATAACTTTACCCAAGATTCCCGCGAATGCAAAATCGGGATCCTAGGTTCCGCGAAGGATCCTCCGGCGCATCTCCAGTTCCATCAGTTCCCGGTTGATCTGGGCATATTCTTCACCCTCGGGTGCCATTTCAGCACGCTGCAAGCGGCCGATCAGCTCAGCCTTGCGGTGTGTGATTTGAAGCTCAATCAAGCCGTTGATGATATCGGCGCAGTAGCGGTTCAGGCTATGTTCGTCAGATGCCGGAATGCTGGTCACTGCGAGTTCTGAAACGAAGCTGCGCAACTGCTCGGGGACTTCGTCGCGAATGACTTCAACCCAGGAGGTCGCCGAAGCGCCTGCGCTGGACGCGGCAACGACGCCATCGTGGACAGCAGAGTGCGCCGGGGCCAGGAAGCGAGCCTCGTAGAACGCCTGCCATTGCTCGTCCTTCAACCGCTGCGGCTGCTGGATCACCACTTCCAGGGCCTGTCGTTCAAGGCGCATCACCGGGTCGCGGTGATCCGGGCGTTCAAAGGCCGCCGCCGGGATTGCCTGTTCAGCCTCCCCCGGTTGCGGGTGTGGTGCCTGCAGGTCGGCGTTCTTCGGCAACCGGGCGCGTTTGATGGAGGCGCCCACCGAGCGGTTGACGTCCTCATTATTCATTCCCAGCCAGCCGGCAAGCTCACGGGCATATGCCGGACGAATGGCCGAGTCGCGGATCTGCGCAACGATCGGAGCGGTCTGGCGCAAGGCCTGGACACGTCCTTCAACGGTGTTCAGATTGAATTTCTTCAATTCGGCACGGATGGCGAATTCAAACAGCGGACGCTTGAGCTCGATGAGCTCGCGTACAGCTTCGTCTCCGCGGTGCAAACGCAAGTCGCACGGGTCAGCACCGGTTGGTTCAACACAAACGTAAGTCTGGGCAATAAATCGCTGGTCTTCTTCGAAGGCGCGCAGCGCGGCCTTCTGGCCTGCGGCGTCACCATCGAAGGTGAAGACGACTTCGCCACCGGTGCCGTCATCCTGCAGCAGGCGACGGGCAATCTTGATGTGGTCCGTGCCGAAAGCGGTACCGCAGGTGGCCACCGCGGTGGTGATGCCAGCCAGATGGCAGGCCATCACGTCGGTGTAGCCTTCCACCACAACGATCTGGCGGCTCTTGGAAATCTGCTTCTTGGCCAGGTCCAGGCCATAGAGGACCTGGGATTTCTTGTAGAGCTGGGTCTCCGGGGTGTTCAGATACTTCGGGCCCTGGTCATCCTCGTAGAGCTTGCGTGCACCGAAGCCGATGGTGGCACCAGACAGGTCGCGGATCGGCCACATGACACGTCCTCGGAATCGGTCATAGATTCCGCGATTGCCCTCGGAGAACATGCCCGTCAGCTTCAGCTCATCATCAACGAAGCCCTTGGAGCGCAGGTGCTTGAGCAGCGAATCCCAGCCCTTGGGCGCATAGCCCACGGAGAATTGGGCTGTGACTTCCTGGTCAAAACCGCGACCGGCAAGGAACTCGCGGCCGGCGGCTCCTTCCTCGGTAGCCAGCTGCGCGCGGAAGAATTCCTCGGCGACCTTGTGCGCGTCGACCAGGCGCTGGCGCTTGCCGTAGTCTTCGCGGCGCGGTCCCGGTCCCCCGTCTTCATAGCGAAGCTCGTAATTGATCCGGGCAGCCAGAAGTTCCACAGTTTCGGTGAACGAGGAGTGGTCCATTTTCTGGATGAAGGCGATCACGTCGCCGGACTCGCCACAGCCAAAGCAGTGGAAGGTTCCTAGCTGCGGGCGAATATGGAAGGACGGACTGCGTTCGTCGTGAAAAGGGCACAGGCCCTTGAACGAGCCAATGCCCGCGGATTTGAGCGTGACATAGGATTCGACGACCTCACGGAGGTCGGTGCGGTTACGCACCTCGTCGATATCTTCACGCTTGATCAGCCCTGCCATGATTCCCTTCTAGAACAACTTTGCGTCAGGGGCTTCGCCCTTGACCAGATACGAGTGCCATTCGGTGGCTGAGACGTCAGTGAGCGAGGCGACCTGGTCAATCACCACACGCAGCTGGGCCGCTTCATCAGCGGCGTCTTCCCAGTCAGCTGCGAAGATCGGCTCCAGATTATCCCGGCCCGTTTCACAGAGCAGTTCGACCAGCTCGGTCAGCAGCGTGCGCTGATCCAGATAGAGCGGCTGGCGCACTTCCGAAGCCATCACGTAGCTGGCCGCGATGCCCTTCATCACGGCAATCTCGTGCTCGGTTTCCTCGGGCACAATCAGGTTCGCGTTATAGCGGGTGAGCTTGCCTTCCCCGAAGCGTGCCCGGGTGGCATCCATTGCGGCGGCGGCGAAGCGGCCAATGAATTGGCTGGTCATGTCCTTCAGCGCCGCCATGGAACGCCGTGAGCCGTCAAAATGCGAAACCCACTCATCGCTGATTTCCAGGCGGCGCAACGCCGCGTCGATGTCGGCCTCCCCAGTGGTCGGCAAGTACCAGTCCTTGGTCACCTGCAACGCGCGCTCGCGCTGCAGATCCTGCTTGAGCCAACGCAGTTGCAGCTTGCCGCCGACAATTGCGTCTTCCACGTCATGGACCGAGTAGGAAATGTCATCAGCCAAGTCCATGACCTGGCCTTCCATGCAGACTGCTCCGGCGGTGGCTTCCGGGACATTGCGCAACCAGTTGAAGACGGTGGCGTCATCCTCGTAGACACCGAACTTCTTGGTTTTCTTGCCGTTGACCTCTGGCGCATCGGTTTTGAGCCACGGGTACTTGCACGCTGCATCCAGGGAGGCCCGCGAAAGATTCAACCCGGCCGAATGCCCGTTGTGCCGGAAGGTCTTGGTTTCCAAGCGAGTGAGCAAACGCAAGGTCTGGGCATTGCCCTCGAATCCGCCTATGTCCTTGGCTGCCTTGTCCAGCGCCTTCTCGCCGTTGTGGCCAAAGGGCGGATGACCCAGGTCGTGCGCCAAGCAGGCGGTGTCGACAACATCCGGATCGCAGCCAAGGGCCGCACCGAGCTCGCGGCCCACCTGGGCCACTTCCAATGAGTGGGTGAGCCGGTTGCGCACGAAGTCATTCTGGTTCGGTGCCACTACCTGGGTCTTGGCGCTCAAACGGCGCAAGGCGGAGGAATGCAGCACGCGGGCACGGTCCCGCTCAAAGGCAGTACGGTAGGACTTCTTCGCTGGTTCAGGCACCCACCGCTGCTGGTCGGCTTCGGTATATCCGGGGATCTGAGTCATAGTTCCTAGTCTAGTAACTCTTTGCCGGCATTGAGGAGTTATCCACTAGTGGCGTAGCCGTGGCTATCCCGGGGTGGCTAGCCGCCGGAGATATCCAGCTCGGCGGCCTTGATCATTTCGCGGTGGGCATCGCTCATCACGCGGTTATCCAGCCAGCCGTCGGGGACGTGCGTCTTCTTCGGGTGGCCCGCACGTCCGCGGGTGCCTTCTGCGGCAACCCCCGGGTACGGCAGGTCCAGATCCAGCTGGTCCAGCAGTTCGCGCAGCACTGCCAGGGATGGCACCTGGGCCAGCTGCGAGCGGATTTCGCCGCCTACCGGGTAGCCCTTGAAGTACCAGGCAATGTGCTTGCGGATATCGCGCATGCCCTTGCCCTCGTCCTCGAAGAATTCGGCCAGCAGTTCGCCATGGCGGTATACGGTGTCGGCGACCTTGCGCACGCCCGGGCGGAAACGGTCTTCACGGCCCTCGAAGGCCGCCTGCAGGTCGCCGAAAATCCATGGCCGGCCCTGGCAGCCACGGCCTACCATGACGCCGGCGGCACCGGTCTGCTCAACCATTTCAATGGCATCCTCGGCACTGAAGATATCGCCGTTGCCCAGCACCGGCATGTCATCCATGGCTTCGCGCAAGGTCGTGATCGCGTCCCAGTCGGAGTGCCCCGCGTAGTACTGGCCGGCGGTGCGCGCGTGCAAGGTGACTGCGGCCGCACCGTGGTCCCGGGCAATTTTCGCTGATTCCAGGTAGGTCAGGTGGTCCTTGTCGATGCCGATGCGCATCTTCACGGTCAGCGGGATATCGCCCTTGGCGGCCTCTGAGGTCGCGGCTTCGATGATGGAGGTGTAGAGATCCGACTTCCAGGGCAGGGCCGAGCCGCCGCCCTTGCGGGTGACCTTTGGAACTGGGCAGCCGAAGTTCAGGTCAACGTGGTCCGCCAGGTTTTCGTCAACCACCATGCGCACGGCAGCGCGCACGGTGCCGGGGTCCACGCCGTAGATCTGGATGGAGCGGATCTCCTCGTCGGGATCGTGGGAGATGATGCGCAAGGATTCGGGGTTGCGTTCCACCAGTGCCCGGGCGGTCACCATTTCGGTCACGTACAGCCCGCCGCCATATTCGCGGCAGAGGCGGCGGAAGGCGCGGTTGGTCACCCCAGCCATCGGAGCAAGAACCACCGGGGTATCAATGGTCAGCTTGCCCAGCTGCAATGGAGGCAGCTTGAGGGTCGGGGTGTTGGTTGGCGCATCAGTCAGGGTCGTCACCCATCCATTATCCCGCACGAACGCAAAACAGTAACTGAGATCTTCATCAAATCTTGATGCCGAGGCGCTGGATTATTGTCCTGATGTGGACCAAAATGATGCAATGACAAGTAAATTTTCGGCGGCGCGGGTGGTTCTGCTGGCCCTTGCCGCCGCCATTGTGGCTTTGGTTATAGCCGCATTGCTCGTGGTTTCGCTGCGTTCGGCACCAGAGGTCCACGGGGAGAACACTCCGGAAGGGGTCGTGCAAAGATATCTGATGGCTTTCGAGGCCGAGGATTTGCCGGCCATGCAGGGCTACACCGTTGAAGGCCAATCCAGGACGCTGTGCTCTCCCGAACCCTATGCCCCGCAGCCGCTTGATGTGCAGCTGCTGCGCAGCAGCGTCGAGGAGTCCAGTGCTACCGTGCGCACCAGGTTCAATACCCGCGACGCCCAATTCCTGCCCTTGGGGAATCTGTCCTCATATGAAGAGGCGTTCGAGCTGCGCAAGATCGATGGAGCATGGCTGATTGACCGCATGCCGTGGCAGGTCGGCCTGTGCACCGCCGAGGAGATGGGTTACTGATGGCCGCAACCGCCCCGGCGTTCCACGTGCAAAGCAGCAGCGTGCTGCGTCCAGTGATCCTCCACGGCTTGCTGTTCGTGCTGTTGATGGTCTCGGCTACGGGCTTGTCTACGCTCTTTACCGCGCTCTTCCATGGTTTCGATTCCTTGCTGGTCAGCACCGAGCAGCTGGCGATGGCCTTCACCTTCACCCTGGTTGGAATCCCCTTGGCCTGGCTGTTGTGGCGTTCCATCCGCAAGCGCTTGGCCCGGCCGTCGGCCTTCGACTCAGCCATCTGGTCCTTGCAGGCCTCGGCCGCGTACCTTGCCACCCTGGCTGCCAGCAGCTGCGCCGCGCTGGCGTTCCTGGCGGGACTTGTTTCCGCAGCCCGCGACGGTGCATGGCAGTCGACGCTGGCGGTGGCCTTGGGCTGGGGCACGGTGTGCGCCTGGCAGCACCGCCAAATCACTTCATCGCGTACGGCACCGCGGCAATTCGCCCAGCTGGCGGCCACCGCGGGAAATTACTTCAGCATGGTGCTCTTCGCGCTTTCGCTGATTGCCACGCTGACGGTCGCGTTGGAAATCCTGGTCGTGCCGGAAAACACGCTGGTGGGCCCCACCGGCATGCCGAATCTGCTGATGGCGCTGGTCTGGCTGGCAGGTTCCTCGGCCCTGTGGTTCTGGCATTGGAAACTGCGCAGAGTCCAGAAGATGTCCAATCTCCTGAACAGCGTCCTGCTGGTTGTATTGGGCCTGGCCGCACCGGCGTTGGCGTTCCTGCTGGCGATCGCCGAGCTGGTTTCCTGGGTGTGGCCGCAGGCATGGACGGCGCAGGAACGCACCGAGCTGTTCCTCGACGGCGGTCCAAGCCTGCTGGCCATCATTGTGGCGGCCGCGGTTCTCTGGATTTACCACCAGTCCCAGCTGCGTTCCGGGCTGCACCCTGCCGCCGTGGTTGGCGCAGCGCACCTGGCGCTGAGCGGTGTCAGCCTGGCCGTGCTGGCTACCGGGCTGGGCATGGTGGTCAATGCGCTCTTCGCAGCACTCGGGTCCAGCGTCTCGGTGGGCTACTCCGCGGGTTTGCTGGGCCATGGTCTCGGCTTGCTCGCCTTCGGAGCCGCCGCATGGCTTTGGTACTTCAAGCCCTGGAAGCCCTTCCCGGCAGACTCGCGCAGCGCCTATTTGGTCCTGTTCTTCGGAGCCAGTTCCGTCGTCGCGCTGGTTTCCCTGCTGGTCTTCGGGTACCGGATTTTCGAGTTCTACCTGGAACCCGATTCTCGTCTTGATTCCCTCCTGGACACCGTTCGCGGCACGCTGGGCTGGCTGGTTGCGACCGCTGCCGTGGCCGGCTACCACTTTGCGCTGTGGCGTTCGGATAAGGATTCCAGAGCCGGTTCTTCCGGAGAATCCATTGCCTCTCAGGGGGCGATAACACGTCGAGCAGTGGTAATCGTTGGCCCGGCGGCTTCCGAGCCGATGGCGGCTCAGCTCAAAGCGCGCCCGGAGCTAGCGGTGACGTGGATGGCTTCGTCCGGCCCTGCATTGGACGACCGGGCCGAGGTGTCGGTGCTGGCGCGCATCGAGGAATACCTGGCAACTCATCATGATTCCTTCATGGTTCTTGCCGAAGCTGACGGGTCGGTGCGTTTTATCAATCTCGCCTAGTCGGAACGCATTCAGCACCAATTTGTAAATAGGTGCGTCTATTGTGACTTATTTTGCCCTAAACTAAAAACATCATGGTAGTGTGACTTTTTGTGCTCGCGATTCAGTGAGTGTTCCCTAATTACGGAAAGTCGCATGACCCTCCTTGCGCCGCATCAGCCCGCCAACAAGTCCGATCAAGCCAAAGCCGCCCATGGATCAGCAGGATTGGCCGCCAGCAATGCTTGGAAGTCAGCGGCGTTGGCCCTCTGCCTCGGCTTGCTCGCAGTCGCCCTCTTCGCGTCTTTGGGCATTGGAGCAAAGGCGATTGCGCCGCTGGCTGCCGGGCAGGCGCTATGGGGAATTGGCACACCCGAAACACTGGTGATCATCAACGAGCTGCGCCTGCCGCGCACCGCGATTGGGCTCCTGGCAGGAATGTCCCTGGCTGTTGGCGGCGCATTGATTCAGGCACTGACCCGCAATCCGCTGGCAGATCCCGGTATCCTCGGGGTCAATGCGGGCGCCGGATTCGCCGTCGTGCTCGCTGTGGCGTTCCTCGGCATCACCCACATTTCCCAGTACATCTGGTTCGCCTTCGCCGGAGCCGTGCTGGCCACCCTCGCGGTATACCTCATTGGATCGCGTGGCCGCGGTGGAGCGACACCGGCCAGGCTGACCTTGTCCGGCGTCGCACTGGGCGCCGTGCTGGGAGGAATTTCCAACGGGATGACCCTGCTCAACCCCGAGGCTTTTGACCGCATGCGCTATTGGGGCGCGGGAACCTTGAACAACCGCACCCTGCCCATGGTGGGCGTCATCGCCCCTTTCGTTATCCTGGGGCTGGTCTTGGCGGTGCTGTGCACCCGCTCGCTGAACACATTGGCCTTGGGCGATGAGGCCAGCCTCGCGCTGGGTACCAATATCGGCCTGACCCGCGCAGTGGTGATTGTGGCGGTCACCCTGCTCTGCGGCGCAGCGACCGCCGCCGCCGGCCCGATCGGCTTCGTGGGCTTGATGATCCCGCATATCAGCCGTTGGATCGTCGGACCGGATCAGCGATGGATCCTGTGTTTCTCGATGATCCTCGGCCCGGTGCTGTTGCTCGTTTCCGATGTGCTCGGCCGCATCGTTGTCCCGCCCGGCGAAATGCAGGTGGGGGTCGTCACGGCCTTGCTTGGCGCTCCGGTGCTGATTTGGCTGGTTCGGCGCAAGCAGGCTAGCGGACTATGAGTGCTGTGGATTTTGGCCCGGGCCACCGGGTACTGCGCATTGGACGCATCTGGTTGCGCGTGCAACCACGTCAGCTGCTTCTCGCCGCACTCCTCTCGGTGTTGGCGGCCGCCCTGGGCCTCTACGCGTTGGCCACTGGCGACTACACGCTGGGCTTGGGCGAAGTGCTCAATACCCTGGCTGGAGCCGGGGAGGCCAGCAGCCAGCGGGTGGTGCTGCAATGGCGGCTGCCCCGCGTTCTGATGGCACTGCTATTGGGCGCAGCGCTAGGCGCCAGCGGGGCAATTTTCCAATCCATGACCCGCAATCCCCTGGGTTCTCCAGACATTATCGGATTCAATACCGGTGCCTATACCGGTGCGCTGGCCGTCATGCTGGTCTTCGGCGGCGGGTATTTCCAGGTGGCACTCGGTGCATTGGCTGGTGGCTTGGCCACCGCGGCCGTGGTGTATGCCTTGTCCTTTAAGAACGGCTCTGAGGGATTCCGGCTGATCATCGTCGGGATCGCGGTCAGCGCGATCCTCGCTTCGGCCAACACCTGGCTGATCTTGCGCAGCGAGCTGGAGGACGCCATGTCCGCGGCCATCTGGGGTGCCGGCTCGCTGAATGCCATCGGCTGGGACCAGGCCATACCGGCCGCAGCGGTCGCGTTGCCTCTCGCGCTGGGCGCCATGGCCTGCACGCGCAGGATGCGCCTGCTGGAATTGGGCGATGACGCTGCTGTGGCGCTGGGCGTCAACACCGAATCCAGCAAGCTGTCCTTGCTGGTGATCGGGGTGGCGTTGACTGCCCTGGCCACCGCGGCGGCAGGCCCCATCGCCTTCATCTCGCTAGCTGCTCCGCAAATCGCGCGCCGGATCATGGGCAGCGCAGGCGTGTCGTTGGCTTACTCGGCATTGCTCGGCGCCGTGCTGCTGCTGGCCAGCGATGTGCTGGCCCAGCGCGTTTTGGAGAACACTTCCCTGCCGGTTGGCGTAGTCACCGTCAGCATCGGCGGGGTCTACCTGATCTGGCTACTACTTCGTGAGGCACGACGCCAATGAGCATGACCCATCCGCAGCTATCCGCCGACCGGCTCACCTTGGGCTACGGGCCATCGGCCATCTCCGAAAACCTCTCGCTATCCATCCCCCCGGGCTCGTTTACGGTCGTCATTGGACCCAACGCCTGTGGCAAATCGACCTTGCTGCGCGCCCTGTCCAGGGTGCTGAAGCCTTCCTCCGGCCAGGTCATCCTGGATGGCAAACCGATCCTGTCCCTGCCAGCCAAGCAGGTGGCCCAGCGGCTGGGGCTGCTGCCGCAGTCCTCCATCGCCCCGGATGGCATCACCGTTGCGGATCTGATCGCCCGCGGCCGCAGCCCGCACCAAGGCTTGTTCTCCCAATGGTCTGCCGCGGACGAGCAAGCAGTGCTCAGCGCCATGCACGCCACAGGCACCACCGGGCTCTCCCGGCGGCTGGTCGACGAACTATCCGGCGGGCAACGCCAACGCGTCTGGATCGCTATGGTACTGGCCCAGCAGACTCCTTTGCTGCTGCTCGATGAACCGACCACCTTCTTGGACATCTCCCACCAGATCGAAATCATGGAACTGTGCCGCAGGCTCAACGAGCAACAGGGCAATACGGTGGTTGCGGTGCTCCATGACTTGAACCAAGCGTGCCGCTACGCCACGCACCTGATCGCGATGAAATCCGGTGAGATCGTCGCCGCAGGACCTCCCTCGCAGATTGTCACCGAGGAACTGATCCGCGAGGTTTTCGCCTTGCCCTGCACCATCATCCAGGATCCCGTCTCGCACACACCACTCGTGATCCCGCTGGGCCACGAGGCCATCTAAGAAGGAAAAGAACATGCAACCAATGACCCGACGCGTCTTTTTCGGCGCAGCTTCGCTGGCCGCAGCCCTGGCCCTGGCCGCCTGCAGCCCGAGCACCCAGGCCGCTTCCCCTTCAAGCGGCGAAGCCAGCGCAGCGTGGAGCTTCACCGATTCCGGCTATGGAAAAACCATCTCCATGGATGCTGCACCGCAAACGCTGGTCACCGATTCCTATTCGGCTGCGGCACTCTGGGACTACGGCATCCGCCCCTCGGGCGTCTTCGGATACGGTTTGGACGAGTCGGGCAGCCTGGCCCTTGGCAGTGCGGATCCAGCAGAGATGACCATCATCGGCCAGGACGGAGAGTTCAGCCTGGAGAAGTTGCTTGGCCTCGACCCGGATCTGATCGTGGGCTTCGGCAATGCCGAAGGCACGGGCTGGACCTGGTGGGATGACAAGGTCCAGGCAGAGGCCACTGCCACGGCTCCATTCCTGGGCATCAAATTTGGCAACCGGCCTGTTCTGGAGGTCATCGAGGACTATGAATCATTGGCCAAGTCATTGGGTGGGGATATTGCGTCGCAGTCCGCCGCCAAGGCCGACTACCAAGCCAAACTTGAACAGTTGCGTGCCTTGGCCAAGGACCAGCCGTTGCGGATCATCGCGCTCAATGGGTATGACGACCTGTACGTCGGCCAGAAATCACTGGGCCAGCTGGCCCTGCTGGATGAACTCGGATTCGATATTGTCGGCCAGACCGAGGACAGCGGCTGGGCTTCAATGAGCTGGGAGAAGGTTGCCGATTACCCTGCCGATGTGGTGCTGAGCTATTCGGGCACCGCGCAGCAGGTCAAGGACCATCCCGTCTTCGCGTCTTTGCCAGCGGTAGAGGCCAGCCAGGTGGTCGAATGGGATGATAAGCGTCCGTTCACCTACAGCAGCTATGCGCAATGGTTCGACGAGCTGATCGCAGTGCTCAACACAGCCAAGAGCCTGAACTAGGGGCATTGCGCCGAGGTCCGGTACCCGGGGGCCACGAGGCGCACCGGGGTGCCGGCCCCAGCAGCTCACCGAGCCTGCCTAAGCCAGCACGCCCAGCAGCACTCCCCCGAGCGCACCGATGGCCACGACAATCCATGGGGCCATCTTCCAGGCGGTCAGCAAAACAAAGCAGAGCAAGGCCAGGACGAAAGCGGGAGCCGAAGTAATCGCCGAGGTGAAGACCGGGTTGTACAGTGCGGCGGCGAGCACCCCGACCACTGCCGCGTTGGCGCCATGCATGATGGCCCTGGCGGCAGGCCAGTGGCTCACCCGGTTCCAGAACGGCAGCACGCCGAGCAGCAGCAGGAAGCCCGGAAGGAAAATGGCAAGCAAGGCGATGAGCGCTCCGGCAGCGCCGCCGGGACCCGAGTCGACGAGGACGCCAAGGTACGCGGCGAAGGTGAAGAGCGGTCCGGGCATGGCCTGGGCCGCGCCGTAGCCGGCGAGGAATTCTTGGGAACTGATCAGCCCGGGATCCACGACTGCGCTTTGGAGCAGCGGCAGGACCACGTGCCCGCCGCCAAAGACCAGGGCGCCGGAGCGGTAGAACGCATCGATGAAGCCCAGCAGATCCCAGCCCGTTGCAAGGGCTGCCACCGGCAACCCGAAAAGCAGGATGGCGAACAGCGACAGGCAGCTGATGCCCACGGTCCTTGATACCGGAAACTGCATAGCCGCCGCTGCTCCGGCATCCTTGCCGCGGCACCAGAAATATCCTGCCAATGCGCCGAAGGCAATGGCCAGGACCTGCCCGAAGCTTCCGGCCAAAAGCAGCGCCGATCCGGCGGCGACAACCGCAATGGCGGCACGGGCACGATCCGGAGCCAGGTTCCTTGCCATGCCCAGTACCGCGTGGGCGATGATGGCGACCGCAACGATTTTCAGGCCGGCCAGCAGCCCGGTACCGATGGGACCGCTGAACAGCGAAGCGCCGAAGGCGAAGACCGCCATCACCACCGCAGAGGGCAGGGTGAACGCCAGGAATGCCGCCAGGGCACCGCGCATTCCGGCCCGGTGCAAGCCCAAGCCGAAACCGACCTGGCTGGATGCCGGGCCCGGCAGGAACTGGCTCAATGCGACCAGTTGGGCGTACTGCTGGTCATCGAGCCAGCGGCGGCGATCAACCAGTTCGGTGCGGAAGTATCCCAAGTGGGCGATGGGACCGCCAAAAGAGGTCAAGCCGAGCTTCAGGAAGACCTTGAAGACTTCCCTGGCCGAGCCCTGTGCCATGCGCTGTGGTTCCATGGATTCCAGCATAAGTCGTGGAGGAAAACGGAAGGTAAACAGCGATAGCGCGCCACGCTAATTGCGTGATGCCACCGGGATCCGGGGGCTGGTGCGCTTCGCGTTCCGCGCTCCTGAGATCGAGGCCAGGCCAACAGCGAGCAGTGTCAGCAAGGTACCCATGACAGTTGCGGCGGTGACGGACGACCCGGGAGCCGGGAAGAAAACGTCCAGGAGCAGCGAGCCCACCAGCTGGCCGCCAACGGCCGCGAGGCTGGTGACCAGCACTCCGAGCCGCTTGACCACCAGGGCGGTGATGCCGACGAACAGGCAACCGAGCAGTCCGCCGATGTAGTACCACCAGGTGCCTGGCAGCGGGTCCAGGCCGATGCCGGCAGGCAACCGCACCAGCATCACCATCGCCAGGACCACGAACCCGACGGCAAAGTTCACCAGGGTCGCCGCCGTGGCGCCGCCATAAGCCGCCGCTTGCGCGCCGTTGGCAGCTGCCTGGAAGCCCATGAGCATGCCGACGGCTGCCGAAAGCGCCATCGGCAGGAGCAACGCGGAAAGGTCCGCGTCGGCTCCGCGCGGACTGACCGCCCAAACCACGCCGATAATGGTCAGCACCACGCCGAGGATGCGCAAGGCATTGATCTTGCGCGGCGCGGCCCCGCCAAAGCCCACCCGGTCCATGAACATGGAACCGATTGCCTGGCCGGTCACCAGGCAGACGGTGAACAGCGCCACCCCAATGAGCGGCACCGCGGCGGCCTGGCTGAAGACAATCAGGGCACCTACCGCGCCGGCCACCAGGTACCAGCGCGGGAAACGGCCCTGGGCCAAGGCGCGCGGCACTTGCGCCACCGAGCCGCGCACCGCGGGAACAAAGATGGCCAGCAGTACCAATGCCGCCAAACCGACACCGAAGCTGATGGTTGATGCCGCGATGGCGTCCCCCAGCTTCGCGCCCAGCGCCCCGTTGATGCGAGACTGCACGCACAGCAGCAGGCCCGAAGCGATGGCAAGCAGGATGAACAGGATCTTTCCGCCGGAGCGGACCTGCGCGGTCATGGTGGTGCTGGTGGTCAACGGAGTTCTTTCACGAAGTGGAGGCTGGTGCAGAATGGCAAAAACGGGACCCGCCAGGCGGGTCCCGTTCTTGCTGGCATTACTTCGCCGCGTCGCTGGCGAGGATATGCGTCGTGGATATGACGGTGGCCTGGTCAACCACGGCCAACGCATCAATCAGCGAGGAGAGGATGAACATCGACGAGTCGACTTCCAGCTTCACCGGGTACTGGTGGATCAGCATGGCGACCATGTCGCGCACCGCTTCTGCCACTTCGTCATCGCTGAAGGCCGGGTTGTGGCCTACCAGCACGTCGGTCGGGGCGTTCTCGCGGGCGGGCACGTAGCTGACCGCGAAAGCCAGCGGAACACCGCCCTCGCGCTTCGGCTTGTCGCGCAGCACCAGGGCGCCCTGCGCGCCGGTGTGCTCGTCGAGCAGCATGCGCTGCGCCGAACCCACGGTCATCTTGGCTGGATCCCAACCGGTGTGCACCGCGTTGTAGAAATCCATCACCAGCTGGGTCAGCTCGACACTGCCGGTGGACAGGTCCTCGATCACCCGGTCATTGGTGTCGAAAACCGGTTCAGCCAGAGCCCCCGGCTCCAGGATGACATCGCGCGAGACCTGGATTTCTCCCAGGCCCAGCGACTGGCAGAAGCCAGCCGCCGCGGCAGCAGGATCGCCCGCGGTCACCGTGTAGCGGGCCTTGAGCTCCTGCGCCTGGCCGGCCGGGATCTGCTTGCGCAGCTGTTCCACCAGGGCGGTGCCAACGCCGGACCGGCGCTGCTCGGCGGCTACCTCGACATAGAGCCACAGGCGCTGCGGATGCAGCGAGGAAGCGAACACCACCCCGGCGCCGATAGCCACCTGGTCAACGGTGGCTACCAGAGTGCGGGAGAACGGTGCATCGCTGTTTTCGCGCAGCATGGTGCGATCCTGGTGGGCCTGCGGGGAACGCGGGTCGCCGAAGATCTGAAGCAGCTGGAGGTCGTCCCCGGAGCGCCACAGGCGGAATTCCAGTTCGTTCATCGGGCTCTAGGCTCCGTTCAGGCGCTCGGAAAGGTAAGCGGTGACCTGGTCCAGGGAAACACGTTCCTGGGACATGGTGTCGCGTTCGCGGATGGTCACGGCCTGGTCCTCGAGGGTGTCGAAGTCCACGGTGATGCAGAACGGGGTGCCGATCTCATCCTGGCGGCGGTAGCGGCGGCCAATGGCACCGGCGTCATCGAAGTCGATGTTCCAGCGCTTGCGCAGCTCGGCAGCCAGGTCCTTGGCCTTCGGGGAAAGGTTCTCATTGCGGCTCAGCGGCAGCACCGCGGCCTTGACCGGAGCCAGGCGCGGATCGAGCTTGAGCACGGTGCGCTTGTCCACGCCGCCCTTGGTGTTCGGTGCTTCGTCCTCGGTGTAGGCATCGACCAGGAAGGCCATCATGGAACGGGTCAGGCCGAAGGAAGGCTCGATCACGTAGGGGGTGTAGCGCTCACCGGTGGCCTGGTTGAAGTAGGACAGCTCGGAGCCCGAAGCCTTCGCATGGCTGGACAGGTCGTAGTCGGTGCGGTTGGCAACGCCCATGAGCTCGCCCCACTCCGAACCCTGGAAGCCGAAGCGGTACTCGAAGTCGATGGTGCCGGCCGAGTAGTGCGCGCGCTCGTCTTCTGGCACGTCGAACTGGCGCAGGTTCTCTTCCTTGATGCCCAGATCCAGGAACCATGCCCAGCAATCCTTGACCCACTGGTCGAAGAAGGCGGGGGCATCTTCCGGAGCGGTGAAGAACTCGATTTCCATCTGCTCGAACTCGCGGGTGCGGAAGATGAAGTTGCCCGGGGTGATTTCGTTGCGGAAAGCCTTGCCGATCTGGCCGATGCCGAATGGCGGCTTCTTGCGCGAGGCGGTGAGCACGTTGGCGAAGTTCACGAAGATGCCCTGGGCGGTCTCCGGACGCATGTAGGCCAGGCCGGCTTCGGTATCCACTGGGCCCAGGAAGGTCTTCATCAGGCCGGAGAACATCTGCGGCTCGGTGAACTGGCCCTTGGTGCCGCAGTCAGGGCAGGCGATCTCGCTCATCCCGTCCTTGGCCGCACGGCCCTTCTTGGCCTCGAAAGCCTCGATCAGGTGGTCCTGGCGGTGGCGCTTGTGGCACTGGATGCATTCGACCAGCGGGTCGGTGAAGGTGGCCACGTGGCCCGATGCTTCCCAGACAGCCTTGGGCAAGATGATCGACGAGTCCAGGCCAACCATGTCCTCGCGGCCGCGAACGAAGTTCTGCCACCACTCGCGCTTGATGTTTTCCTTCAGTTCGGTGCCCAGGGGACCGTAATCCCATGCCGAACGGGAACCACCGTAGATTTCACCAGCCTGGAAAACGAATCCTCGACGCTTTGCGAGGGAAATAACCTGGTCTAGCTTGGACTGTGGCGCCATATCAACTCCAATGGGAATTACGAGGCCGCTGGTTGCGGTCCGTAGAAAAATACATACCTTCCAAGGGTATCGTTTCCGCGGCCTGCAGACGAAGCCGAATCAGGTAACGCCGACGTGAACTTCCACGCCTTTGGCCGATTCTAACGATGCAGCGCGCTTATTTAGGGAAGAATGGAAGCCATGAGTGCCAACGAAGCTTTTGACCTAGAAATCCGCGACGAGTCCATCCGCTTGGGCCAGTTGCTCAAGCTTGCCTCCCTGGCCGAGGATGGCATCCACGCCAAGGAAATGATTTCCGACGGAATCGTCACCGTCAACGGAGAGGTGGACACCCGTCGCGGGGCGCAGATCCGCCCCGGCGACGTGGTGTGCGTGAATGGTGAATGCGTGAAGGTCACCGCGCAGCAGTAGTCAGCTTTTCCCCAGGACGACCCTGTTGAGGAACTCGGCCACATCCTGCAGTTCTTCCATGCACACCGAGTGGCCAATCTGCCGGTAGGTTTCACTGGCCAATTCGGTGTGCCCCGGAACCCACCCCAGGGTGTATTCGATCTTGTCCCGGGTGATCACCGGGTCAGCCAGGTCGCGGCCCCAGAACAGCGGCAGCGGCTTTTCTGCCAGCTTCGCGTCGTCGAATATATCCAAGGGCCCGGGATCCACTGCGAAGCCCGAGAGCCCGACGACGGCTTCAATGGAATCGGGCTGGTAGCGTGCCAATGAAGTGGCCATGGCCATGCCCTGGGAGAAACCGAGCAGGGTGATCGAGGAGTGCTGCTTTACCAGCGGTTCCAGCAATGCCCATAGCGCTTCGACGCTGCGTGCCACCGACTCGATGGAGTAGTCGATTTCCTGGGTCAGCGGGAACCAGCTGTACCCCGGGCCTGCTTGGAGCGGTGCGCGCACCGAGAGGTAAGTGAACTCTTCGGGCAGATGCTGCGAGAGCCCCATGAGGTCTTGTTCATTCGAGCCATAGCCGTGCAGGAACACCAGCAGCGGAGTTCCAAGGCGGGATTCGTCGTTACGGGAGATGATGGCCACTGGAGCCTGGTCCGGGATAGTCATAGTTCCCCAAGACTATCGAACAGGACCTCGCTAGCTCAGCGCTTCCGCGGCCCGATTCCATCAAGTCCCCGGCCACCGGCGATGGCAGCGCCCGGGTGCAGCAGAACTTCCCCGTAATCACCGTCGAATCTCCTGAAGGCGTTGGCCGGCACTATCCTGGAACCATGGTCTTCCAAGGCCTCGAAATCCAGTTGACATGTTACAAGATTATAAATCTTCAAAAAATTGCCTAGCTTTTCAAGTTTTTCGTGTTCAACTGGACCAAGGGCCTCACGGTCCTCCGGAACGCCGCTCTCGCCGGACGAGACAGCGACAGAGTTAGGAATAGGCGCCATGGACGAAATTGAATACAGCGAAGATATTCCGGGGCAGCTGCAAGAGGATCTCGATAGTTTCGGGTACATCGAACCGGACCCGGGAAGCGCTTCGTCCCTATTCGATAACGTGGACACCGTATTTTCAGTCGGCACTCCCCTGTTCGCCATGCTCTTTATCGCCGTTATCGGATTGATCATCTTCGTAGCGGTGCGCAATTACCGCAAAGCCAAGAGCGCCGGTTTTGATCCGCTGACCCTGGAAACCGAACTGATGGCAAGAGCCGCTAATTCAGCTATGCTGGCGCCGGAAAAATCCCTTGAGGACAAGCTTGCCGAACTCGATTCCCTGCACTCGCGAGGAATCATTACCCGCGACGAGTACTTGCAGGCGCGCCGGGACGCTTTGAGCGACTAGCACGGCGGTTCATGGAATCATCCTCGGGAATGATTGACTATAAGTTACCCTTTGGTAACAATAGATTCGTGCCAAACGATTCTGCTTCTGAACCATCAACATCCGCCAATGCCCCACTGCATCCGTGGCGCCGCTATGTCGCCATTGGGGACTCGTTCACCGAGGGCATCGGCGACCCCGACCCGTCGAGCACCGGCCGCCACCTTGGCTGGGCCGACCGCTTGGCCCATGAGCTCAGCCGCACCGTCCCGGACTTCTCGTATGCCAATCTCGCCATTCGAGGCCGGCTGATTGGCCAGATCGTTGCCGAACAGCTCGATCCCTGCATTGACCTGAAGCCCGATCTGATCTCGCTCTGCGCAGGCGGCAACGACGTCCTGCGCCCGGGCGGGGATCCAGACAAGATTGCAGATATCCTCGACAATGCGGTAGCCAAGCTCACCGATACGGGTGCCACGCTCTTGCTCTTCACCGGGCCCGATATTCGCGATACCCCGGTTTTGGGAAGCATCCGAGGCAAGGTGGCGATCTACAACGAAAACGTGCGCACCGTAGCCGCCCGCCACGACGCCATCGTGGCGGACATGTGGGCCTTGCAGGAGTTGCACCAATCCCAGATGTGGGCACCGGATCGCCTGCACTTCTCCCCCGCCGGGCACCAGCGCATTGCCGCCATGGCACTGGACTCGCTGAACGTCGCGCATCCGCTGGACACCGAAATCGTTCCGGCCGTGGATGAACGCAGCTGGCGGGAAGCCCGCAAGGAGGATCTGCAGTGGGCGCGTGAGCATCTTGCTCCCTGGGTATTGCGCCGCCTGCGCCACCAGTCCTCCGGCGACGGCATCACCCCGAAGCGGCCCTCGGCCACGCCGTTTGCGCAGACCAAGCCAAACGACTCGCTCGGCGCCGGCGACAGCGCCAAGTAGGCACGAAAAGCCTGAAGCAGTTCCACCGATTACTGGCGGAACTGCTTCAGGCTTTGAAATCTTCCCGAGCCCCTTCCGGGGCTCAGTCTCCGAACACCAAGGTCCGAAGCACGCCGTCGAGCTGCGTGGCGTCGGTCAGGAATCCATCGTGGCCAATCGGCGAATCAATGTAGTGCACCGGTTTTGGCTTGGCCAGCGACGAGGCCAGCTTCACTGACTGCTCAGGAAAGTACAACCGGTCAGTGGTTACCGCGGCAACCACCACGTTGATCTTCGCCAGTCGCGCCAAGGCGGCTTCCAGGGATTCATGGCCGCGAGCCACATCATGGCTCATCAGCGCCTCGGTGAGCACCAGGTAGCTGTTGGCGTCGAAACGATTCACCAGCTTGCTGGCCTGATGGTCAAGATAGCTTTCCACCTGGTACCGCCCGCGAGGCCCCTCGAGCAGACCCGTCGGCTTCTCGCCATCCTGCGGGTTGCGCGAGAAACGGGTTTCAAGCTCGGCCTCGGAACGATAGGTGATGTGGGCCAGGCGGCGAGCCAAGCCAAGACCGGCGTCCGGGCGGGCATCGTTGCCGTAGTAGTCGCCATTGCAGAAGTGCGGGTCCAACCGGATGGATTGGGTTTGCACCTGTGCAAAGGCAATTTGCTCGGCAGTCGCCTGCGCGCTCGAGGCCATCACTACGAGATTCTTGACCTGGTCGGGGAACTCGACGGCGTATTCCAACGCGCGCGCACCGCCCATCGAACCGCCAATGACCGCATGCCAGGAATCAATTCCCAGTTTCTTGGCCAGCCGCGCTTCAAGGCGCACCGAGTCCTTGATGGTGACGAAGGGAAAGCTCGAACCGTAGGGCAGGCCCTGGTCGCCCAAGGACGAGGGGCCGGTGGAACCATTGCAACCACCCACCATGTTGATGGACACGACAAAGTACTCATTGGTGTCAACCGTGGCGCCGGGGCCTACGAGCTCTTCCCACCAGCCGGCGCTTTGCGAATCGCCTTGCGCAACGTGGGCGTCACCGGTGAGCGCATGCATCACCAGCACCGCGTTGGAGCCATCAGCTGCTAGCGTCCCCCACGTTTCATAGGCCAGCACCACGTCCGGAAGGAATCCACCGAATTCGAAGTGGTGCTCCCCCACGGACTTACGGCGCAAAATGCCGTCTTGCCCGCCGGCGAGCTCTTCGGCGCGCAGAGTATCTTCAGTAGTCACAATGGATGCCATGCCTAGAGGGTTTCCTGCAGTTCCTTGTTCTCGAGGGCTGCAACTGCTTGGAAGCCCAGTTCCAGATCGGCCAGAATATCCTTGATATTCTCCAGTCCAACGCTCAGCCGCACCAGTCCCGGGCTCACGCCGGCCGCAACCTGCTCAGCTTCGGAGAGCTGGGCGTGGGTGGTGGAGGCCGGGTGGATGACCAATGAGCGCACGTCGCCGATGTTCGCGACATTGGAGTGCAATACCAGTGCGTCCACGAAGGCCTGGCCGGCTTCCGAACCGCCCTCCAGTTCGAACGCGATGATCGAGCCGGCGCCCTGATCGCTGTACTTCTGCGCACGCTCATGCCAAGGCGAGGACTTCAGGCCTGCGTAGGCGACCTTCTGCACTTCCTCGCGGGCTTCGAGCCAGTTGGCAACTTCTACGGCATTCTGGCCGTGGCGTTCAATGCGCAGCGACAAGGTTTCCAGGCCCTGTGCGATCAAGAACGCGTTGAACGGCGCAACCGAGGAACCCAAATCGCGCAGCAACTGCACGCGGGCCTTGAGGATGTAGGCCAGATTGGCGCCCAGGATGCCGTTGACACCCAGGTCGCGGGCGAAGACCAGGCCGTTGTAGGACTCGTCCGGGGTGTTGAAGCCCGGGAAGCGGTCGGCGTCCTTGGCGAAGTCGAAGTTGCCCGAGTCCACGATGACACCGGCAATGGCACTGCCGTGTCCGCCGAGGAACTTGGTGGCTGAATGGATCACGATATCCGCGCCCCACTCGATCGGGCGGATCAAGTACGGGGTGGCCAGGGTGTTGTCCACCAGCAGCGGCACGCCAGCTTCGTGGGCGATCGCCGAGATGCCCTCGATGTCCAGGACGTCCTGTCGCGGATTGGAGATGGTTTCCCCGAAGAAGGCCTTGGTGTTCGGACGCACCGCGGCGCGCCAATCATCCAGGTTGTCCGGGTCGGAAACGAAGGTGACCTCGATGCCCAGGCGCTTGAGCGTGTGCTTGAGCAGGTTCTGGGTTCCGCCGTACAGGCTGGGGCTGGCCACCAGGTGGTCGCCGGCTTCGGCCAAATTCAAGATGGCGAAAGTGGTGGCAGCCTGTCCCGAGGAGAGCAGCAGTGCTCCAACGCCGCCCTCCAGGTCAGCGATGCGGGTTTCCACCGCGTCGGTGGTCGGGTTGCCGATACGGGTGTAGATCGGCTCCAGTTCCTGCAGCGCGAAACGTGCAGCAGCGCTCTGGGCGCTGGGGAAGACGAAAGAGGTGGTTTGGAAAATCGGGAGAGCCCGTGCCCCGGTCGTCGGATCCGGGGTCTGGCCGGAGTGGATCTGACGGGTTTCAAATGACCAGTTATTGCTCATGGTTTCCTCCAAATAGCGTTTCATGACTATGGGGGTACGCCACTGAAAAGACACCGACAGGAAGCACCATATCGTGACGACTTCCAGGGGTAACCCGCGCTTGTCCTTGATGCCTTGTGCGTTCAAGGGCCAGGTCTTCACCCGGGGCACCCCACCGCGGTTGGAGGGTTGCCGCCCAGTAAGCCGGGGCTTGTTACTGGGACTCATGACCTGGTACCAGTTTGCCCGAAAACCGAAGATTTTTGCAACGCAAGGGCTGGTGATTGGACTCAATCGGTCATATTTCGCGAATATTGCAGGTTCATCGCAGAGTATTCGATAGCATCACGGAACTTAGGTGTGCCTAAGTAGAGACTCGCATCACATGTTGTCATGATGGGCACATGATGAGGCTAGATCACGTAAGTTATGCATGCGGCCCGGACGGGCTGTTGCCAACCGCTGAAAGAATCTCCGAGTCCCTTGGACTGGAATTCGTCAAGGGCGGCGTGCATCCACGATTCGGAACACGCAATGTCATCTTCCCGCTCAAGCATGGCCAGTACCTGGAGGTGGTTGAAGTCCTGAACCACCCGGCCAGCGACAAGGCACCCTTCGGACAGGCGGTTCGCGCCCGTTCGGAGCTCGGCGGCGGCTGGATGGGCTGGTGCGTCTCGGTGGAGGATCTATCCAGTGCCGAGGACCGCTTGGGCCGCAAGTCGGTGCCGGGCAACCGGAAGTTCCCTGATGGCCGCGAACTGACCTGGCAGCAGATTGGCATCAAGGGCCTGATCGCCGATCCGCAGTGCCCGTACCTGATTTCCTGGGATGAAGGATCCGAGGAGCTGCATCCGTCCAAGGCGCTGGAACCTGCCGGCGCCATCAGCCAGATCTCCATCGCCGGCTCGCGTGAACGGGTGCTGGATTGGCTGGGCCAGCCGCAGAACGTCAATTTGGGCGCTGTCACCATGCAATATGAAGCGCCGAATGGCACTCCGGGCATCATGTCGGTTACCTTTGAGACCGAGTCCGGAACCGTGGTGCTGTAAACAGTTCCGCAGAGATCGCAAGTAGGCGGGGACAATGGCGTCCCCACCTACTTTCTTTTCCTTAAGGCCGGTCCAGCCGCTTCCCCAGGACCGCGACGTGCTGGTCTTCGAAGCCCCGCCGTTCATAGAAATCGATGACGGCAGAGTTCTCCTCGCGGACCATGAGCTGCACCTTGGGCACGCCGAGATCCCGCAGCCACAGGACAGCGGCATCCACCAGCGCCCTTCCCAGGCCGTTGCCCTGCCGGCACGGATCCACCGCAACATAGTAGAGCCAACCTCGGTGGCCATCATGGCCAACCATCGCAGTAGCCATGAGTTGATCGTTCTCAACGATGGACAGCACCGTGGAAGTAGGCTCGGCCAAAGCCCGTCGGGCGTCGGCGAGCGCATCATTCCACGGACGAGTCAGCCCAGTTGCTTCCCACAATTCAACTGCTTGGCGAAGGTCCTCCTCGCGCAGCACGGTAATCTGCATTGGCTCAGCTTACCGGCGCTACTGGCCGATTCCGATGGCCGGCCCGACCAAGGCGTATCCCACGAAGCCGATGGCATCAAGCAGGAAGTGCGCGATAACCAGCGGCATCACCCGCCCGTACTTCTGGTATACCCAGCCGAAGACGACGCCCATGAGCATATTGCCGATCATCGGCCCCACCCCCTGGTAGAGGTGGTAGCTGCCTCGGATTATCGCAGAACCAATAATGGTGCTCCACAAGCCCAGCTTCAATATCTTGGCGTAGGTGAACAGGAATCCGAGCATCAGCACTTCTTCGAGGACTGCATGACGTGCAGCCGACAGCAGAAGCACGGGAACGCTCCACCAATAATCGCCTAGATTCGCTGCTGACAGTGCTGTGGTGACGCCCAGTGCCCGTCCAGCGGCATAGACGCCCAGCGTTCCCACTCCCATGGCCAAGAACATCCCCGCCCCGAGCAGTGCGTCCTTGCCCGGCTTGCGCATATCGAAACCGATGTCCCGGATAGTTCGTCCGGTCGTGCGCTTCATCAGGTAGAGCGCCAGCACGACGGGTACCAATGCAAAGAAGATGTCCAGCAGCTGGTAGGAGAAATCAAAGAACTCGCGGGTGCTCAGCGGGTTGTTCAAGGATGTAGTCTGCTCGCGCAGTGGCGCCCGGGTGACCTTATCGGCAAAGCTCAGCAGCGAGTAGACCGCGCTTTGTCCCAAAGACAGGGCAAGAACCAAGACGATCTCGAACTTGAGGGTCTCGCGGGTTGCTGTCTGCTTAACTTGTTCAGCGTTCACGTTTCCGATCATAGGCTGATCTGGCTGTGCGCGTACTGAGCAGCCACGTGGCAAACCTGCGATAGCCTGAGGTTGAGACCACCAGCAAGCTGAACGAGAAGAGTGCGAGTGAGCCGTCCTGCCACCATTGGAGAACTGCAGATTGCCCGTCAGCTCTGCCCCGATCTTTCCTGGGAAGACGCGGCGGTGAACGAAGGCGGACAATTCCACAAGGTGGTCATTGGCAATCCGCAAGCGGTGATTCGCATGGCGCGCACGCCAGCGGCCACGGAACAGATGCCCCGTTCCGTCAAGCTGCTGTCTTTGCTGGAGGGCCAGCTCAACTACCAGATTCCGGTGGCGGTTTCCGAGATCCTGCACGTTGACGGACTCAGCTCCGTGGCCATGTCTTTCATCCCCGGCAGCGCCCATGAACCGCATTACGGGGATCCGAAGGTGCTGGGACAGCTGGTCAAGGATTTGGCCGAGCTGCCGCTGGAGCCGATCAGCGAGCATCTGGCCAAACCGTTTTCATTCCGTGGCGAATGGACCCAGGCCAGGCAGCAGCAATGCTTCGATGCGCTGCCCGAGGAGCTGCGAGGGCCTGCTACTGAGCTCTGGGCCCAGCTCGATATCCTGGCGCAGGTTCCTGCGGGCTTGGTTCATGGCGACTTGGCCGGCCACAACATGCACTGGATCGGCGAGAAACTGGTTGGCATCTTGGACTGGGACCTGGCCGCTGCGTGGGACCCGGCTTTGAACACCGCTTACCTGAGCCTGTGGCATGGGTTGGAAATGGCGGATTTGATTGCTCCCAGCGCCGAGGAAGCATACAGGGCCAAAATCTGGTTGGGCCTGATGAGTCTTGAACGGCTATCGGATACGCTCTCGCGCACCGACAACCCGAAGATGGGCAAGCTCATGCGCAAGATTGGTCCGCGCATCCTCACCGCTGCGCAGTCAATCAATGGCTAGGACGCATATTCTCGAGCCCCATCAGGTCGCTGCCAGGCTAGCCGCCCGCCGTGGCGCACGCGAGCTGGCACTAACCGGGGAAGGCACCGAATTCCTTTTCTACAGCTCGCTGCGCGGGACCCGCTACGAGGGCTACCGCATCCCTCGAATGCGGGTCTACAACACCAGCAACAATCCGCAGATTCCGGCCAGCAGCCTTCAGATCAAGGAATTGAACTGCAGCATCTGGGCTCAACAACATGGGTTGCCCAGCGCACGGGCAATTGATCTCGTAGATCAAGACGGGTACCCGGTGTTGATCACCGAAGTCATCGAAGATGACGGCTCACCAGTGGACGCTCACGCATTGGGCTCGTTGCTGGCTTCTTTGCACGAACTTCCGCCGCTCGCTTTCGACGAGGAAGGCAGCCAGGCCGGCACAATTTATGCGACGGTTGCCCAGCGCATCGCTGACCGCTACGCGAAGCTAGCCCGCCAGCATGCGATGCCAGCCTTGCCATCGGCCGACGTGTTGCGTGCTCTTCTCGAAAGATCCTTGCACCGGCGCAGCCTGTTGCATCTGGATATCCGTAGGCAGAACGTTCGTGTTCTGGCTGGAATGCCCCTGGCCATATTCGATTGGAGTAATGCCCTCTGCGCTGCCCCGGAGATGGAACTGGCACGCATCGAGGAATACGCTGCCATTGCCGAAAACGGTTTGGACAGCGAGCGCTTGCGTACTGCATACACCGGAAATGGCGGCAGTTTCGACGACACTTCGGCAGCGTGGACTGTGCTGAGGCTGGATGCTGCGGTGATGCTCGCCGGGGTATTCAACTCCGTGGCTCCCAATAGCAATCGTGAACAGCTCTTCCTCGCGCGAAGCCGGGCGTTGCTTGAAAACCTGGGCTCCTCGCTTTGACCTGTGCGGCCGGCCCTGCTTGTTGCGCGCTTTGCTTTGACAGGACCAGCGCAGGCCATCGGAAAAGATAGTGCTTGGCATCCGCTGGTTCCGCAAGCACAAACGCCGACCGGACCAGCAGCTCGGTGGGCAGTTCCAGCGCAGCTAGGATTTCTCCTCGGGCCGATATTCCGCCACGTCCATGGCTGCACGCATGCCGGCCTTGGCCAAGGCACCCAGTTGCTCGCTTGTGGCGTCGTTGTCCGTGATGATGCCGGTCAGGTTCTGACGATCCAAGATGACAAACGAGCGCCTGCCGATCTTCGATGAATCGGCCACCAGGTAGCTGCTGCTCGATTGCCGGATCATTTGCTCATTGACTGCCGCTTCCATTTCATCGCTGACCATCGGACCGACTTCGGGATCCAACCCGTTGATTCCGACAAAAGCCAAGTCAATGGTGATCTTTGCCAGAGAGGACTGCGCCATTGGACCAACCAGCTCGTAAGAACGGTCGTTGAGCACGCCGCCAGTAACCATCACCCGGATATGCGGGCGGACGGCCAGCATCGAGGCAATGTTCACCGCGTTGGTGACCACGGTCAACGTAACCCGGCCCGGTTCACCCACCAGGTCTTGGCGCAGGCTCAGTTCGCTGGCGATCGCCTTGGTGGTGGTTCCCCCGGATAATCCGATGACCATATTCTGCGAGACCATGTCGGCTGCCAGCTTCGCGATTTGCGCCTTCGCGCGGTCGTTGCTATCGCGCTGGTAGCGGGAAGGCAGGTCGTAGGCCACCGAGTTGGAGACCGCACCTCCGTGAGTGCGGGTAAGCAGTGATGCGGCGGCCAATGCGTCCAGGTCCCGGCGCGCCGTGGCCGGGCTGGTACCCAGTTGCTTGACGACTTCCTCTACATCGATCTGGCCGCGGCTGGCCAGCAGATCGAGGATCTGGTTCTGCCGTTCCTCGCGTTTCATCGTGCGCGCTCCTTAATTTTCCAGTTCATCAAGCGTGCAGCGCAGTTGGCGCACCTGTTGCTCAGATACTTCGATGGTATCGGCATAGCGGGTCTTGGCAGAAGAATGAACGGCTGCGACTCCCAGTCTGCGTACGGATTCAATATCTGTTGCCTGCAGCCCGCCACCGCACATGATCTCGATCCGGCTGCCGGCGGCTTGAACCATGGCCTCGATCGTGGCCATGCCCTGGCCAACGGTTCTTCTCCCGCCGCTGCTGAGCACTCGGTGAGCCGGGAACTCCAGAAGCCTGGCAAGTTCCCCTATTGGGTCTCGGCTGGCATCGATGGCCCGGTGCACCGTGATTTCCAGCCTCTGGTTCACCGCCAGGGCGGCCTCGGCCCAGGGCCGCATCATGGCCAAGTCCAGTGCCCCGCGTGGATCCAGCGCACCGAGCACTATCCCGTCTACCCCCGCGGCAGCAAGACGTGCAGCTTGCCTCTCCATGAGCGCGGCTTCCTCGGTGGTGTAGCGGAAATTTCCCGGACGGCTGCGCAGCAGTGCGTGCACCCCTCGTGGAGGCCGATGCTCAAGGATCTGTTCGAGCGCTTCCGGGTTTGGCGTGAGCCCGCCTAGTTCCAGCGCTTGGCAGGCTTCGAGCCGATCGGCTCCGGCCCGCGTTGCCCGTTGGGCGCATGCACCAGACGTGGCCACGATTTCCAGCGCCGGCAACGCCGTGCCCACGGCTATTTCACCGCACCGGCAGCCAGGCCGCCGATCAGCCGCTTCTCGATCAATGCGAAGAGCACGATCACCGGAACGATGGCCACAATGGATACTCCGAAAACGTATTGCCATGCAGTGGAGTACTGGCCAACGAACTTGGTCAACGCGACGCTCAACGGCTGGTTCTCGGCGGTGGAGAGGATCACCAGCGAGGCAGCGAATTCATTCCAGCAGGAAACAAAAGTGAAGATCACTGCTGTGACAATACCCGGCCAAACCAGTGGAAGGTTGATGGTGAACAGCACCCGCAGCTTTCCAGCCCCATCAATCTGCGCAGCTTCATCGATGCTGCGTGGTACGCCTGCGAAGAAAGAGTGCATGATCCATACCGCGAAGGCCAAGTTGAAGGCGGCATTGATCAGGATCATTGCCAGCCAAGTGTCGTTCAGATTCCAAGCCAGCATCTGCTTGAACAAACCTGCGGTGAGCACGGCAGGTTGCAGCATCTGCGTGACAATCACCAAGAACATGAACACCATCTTGCCCGGGAACTTGAATCGGGCGGTGTAGTAGGCGGCCGGGGTCGCGACCAGCAGTACCAGCAAGGTGGCGAAAACCGCGATCACGATGGTGGAGATCAAGTTGTAGGGCACCGGAGTTTCCGGGGTGTCCCACATGGTGATGTAGTTGGAAAACTGCGCACCATCCTGCGGCAGGTATTTTGGCGGGATAGCCAGGATTTCGGATTGGGTTTTCAGCGACCCGATCAGCATCGTGCCGTAGGGAATGAGGAAGATAATGACTACCGCGAAGCCTACAACCATCCGGCCGATGACAGTCTTCTTCGCGGCTCGATCTTCGGTTACCAAAAATGTCACGGCTAGATCTCCTGCATGGGTTTGACGGTTTTCACGTAGATCGCCACAATCACCAGCACGATTGCGAAATTCACAACCGAAAGTGCCGAAGACAGATCCAGTCGGCGGTCGAATTGCAGCACCTTGAAGATGTAGGTCATCAGCGTGTCTGCGCTGTTGCCGGGGATGGATCCGGTCATCACTTTCAATATCGGCAAGTTATTGAAGACGTTGATGATGTTAATCAGCATCGAGACGGCCAGCGCGGATCGCAGCTGGGGAATGATCACCAACAGGTAGGTTTTCCATCTACCGGCTCCATCTACGCGGGCTGCTTCCAAAGTTTCTTGCGGGATTGCTTGCAACCCGGCCAGCAGGGTGTAGGTCGTAAAAGGGATGGAAACAAAGATGGCCACAACTACCGAAACGGCAATGGCGGGAACGGCGTTCTTGGTCCATCCGTAGCCTTCATCCATCAAGCCGAGTTGAACAAAGAAGTGGTTGAAGATGCCGTAGTTCGGATCCAGCCCGTAGTAGAAAACTGTGGTGGTCATGACTACTGAGGCGGCCCATGGGACGATAACCGCCATCCGGACGATGGTGCGTCCAGGGAAGGGTTTGTTCAAGAACTGGGCCAGGACCAGTGACAGCAGCACGGTAATGACCACCACCGACACCACCCAGAGAACGGTGTTGAGCAAAACGCGGGGCAAGACCGGGTCTTGGAAGATGGTCACGAAGTTCTCCAGGCCTGCCGATTCAAGATCGGTTCCCACCGAAGAGATCTTCCTGGTCGAGTTGTAGATCATGTAGCCGGCGGGGAACACCACGATGGCCAGGATCAGCAAGAGTGCCGGCCCAATCCATGGCAAAGAAGACAAGAATGTCTGGGAATCCGTGCCTCGGCGGCGGGTGCGCCGGGCCCGGTTCGTAGCTGGCAGTACGGAGCTCATAGTCGGCTCGCTTTCGTTGCGTTCGGCCAGGTAACCCTGGGACCGGAGATTCTCGGTTGTCCAGCACGGCAGGCCCGGCGGTGTTACGCCGGGCCTGCCGTGGAATGCTTCCGGTAGCAGTTCCTAGCTTGCGGCGTCGGCCTTGGCTTGGATGCTCTCGAGTACTTCCTGAGCAGACTTGCCGGTCCCCAACTCGCCCATCAGTGACTTGAATGCACCATCGGTGGCGTTCCATGCCGGGTTTGTCGTCGGGTAGAAGACCGCGTTAGGCAACATGTCCAGGAATGGCGTGAGTGTTTCGTCTCCAGCCATCTTCTCGGAGCCGGACTTCGTCGTTGGCAAGAATCCTTCGGTGCTCACCCAATCGGTGTAGACGTCAGCGGAGAAGAAGTAGTCCATGAATTCTTTGACGGCAGCAGACTTGCTGCCGTCATTCCTGAAGGACATCAAGCGATCGGCAACACCCAGCGTTGCAGGCTCACCGGATTTCGTCGGCACGGCAGCCACACCGTAGTCCAGCTTCGGGTTCTCGTCCTCAATCTGCCCGATTGTCTGCGGCAGCGCGTAGGCGAAGCCGAGCTTGCCTTGGACGAACGTGTTGAGCATCGGGGTACGCTGTGTGGCACCGGGATCATTCTGGGTGACACCGTCGTCTACCATCTTCTTCATGAACTCGGCCGCTTCGAGGTTTTGCGGCGTATTCACCGAGATCTTCTGCGAGTCTCCGAAACTGCCACCGTTTCCGGCGAACCAGATCAGCGATTCGCCCTGGGCTTCCTCGCTGCCCAGGGGCATCCCGTAACCATCGGCCTTGGTTTTCTCGCTGATCAGCTTCGATGCATCATGGAGTTCTTCCCAGGTGGTAGGAACGGCATCAACGCCGGCTTCTTCCATCAGGGCCTTGTTGTAGAACAAAGCCCGGGCCGAAGCGATCAATGGCAAACCGAATTGGGTGCCTTCGAACTTCTCCGCGTCCGCAAAAGTCGTTTGGAAATCATCGATGGTTTCCTGCGAGGCAATGTCACTTGCCGGTGCAAGCAGGCCCTCGGCAGCGAACTCCGCGAAGGCTCCGCCGTTGTAGATGTCAGGAGCTTGTCCACCCTGCAACTTGGTTTTCAGCACACCCTCGATGTTTTCCCAAGACTGGACTTCGAGGTTGACGTCAATGTTCTCGTGCTCGGCTTCGAAGTCAGCGATTACGCCTTCCCAGAGGCCCTTGGTCCCATCCGAGTAAGTCGGTACGAGCATGTTCAAGGTCGTAGTGCCACCTGAAGCATCCGCGGATCCGCCACCATTATCAGAAAAACCGCAACTGGTCAGTAGCAATGCCGCGGCTGTTGAAAGGGCGAGAACCCCGGTTCGCGTCGTACGTTTCATGGTTGCTCCTCATCGCTGTGATGCTTTTGCATCGATGCAAGTGTGAATAATTCGTGACTTTTCTTGCCGATATAAATCAAGAAAAGTCAGATTCACTAAAAAGTATGAAGTGTTACAGATCACAGGTCAAGAGAATTTTGATATTTAGAGATTTAACTTGTTCGAAAAAGCTCATAAGTAATCATTAATGCATGCTTCTTTGCCAGTTTAGTGCTCAAGCAAGGCAAAGAGGCGGAGCAGGCGGGCCGCTTCTGAGGCCAAGGCTGCGCGGCCAGCGCCCACATATTTGCGTGAGTCAACGGCACCAGGATTAGCTTCGAGCCAATCACGCACGGCACGGGTAAAGAATCCATTCAGGTGCGTGGAAACATTAATCTTGCGCATGCCGGAGTTAATCGCCTTGACCAGCGTAGTGTCGGGGACCCCGGATGACCCGTGGAGCACCACTGGTATGGCCAGCGTTGACGAAAGCTGCTCAATCAGTGGCAAGTCCAGGCTGGCAGATCGCTCAAGCATGGCGTGCGAGGAACCGACGGCCACGGCGAGGGCATCAACCTCTGTCAGAGAATGAAAATGCCGTGCTTCGACAGGGTCGGTGCGTACCCCAGGAGCGTGGGCACCGTCCTTTCCGCCAATTTCTCCAAGTTCTGCCTCGACGTAGACCCCTTGGCGATGGGCGGCTTCCACTACTCGTATGGTGGCTGCAACGTTCTGCTCAAAGGGCAGTTTGGCGCCGTCGAACATGACCGATCCAAATCCCAGATCCATTGCCTGGTATACCAGCGATTCATCCTCGGCATGATCCAGATGCACAGCCACCGGGACTTCGGCAGATTCGGCCAATGCCAGTGTTGCAGCGGCAATCGAGTGGAGTCCACCGTGGTATTTCACGCAATTCTCGCTAATCTGCAAGATCACCGGCAACCCGACCTGCTCAGCACCACCGATTATGGCTTGGGCGGTCTCGAGGTGAATAACATTAAAAGCTCCTTGGCCTCGGCGTTGCTTTACTGCCTGATCCATAATTTGGCTGGTGGGAACCAATGGCATGGTCGTGCTCCTTAGATTTGTTCGTTCGCAGGGATAATGCGGTAGTTGGTGTCTCTAGCCAGCTCGATGTGCTGGGGTGACAGGCTCCCTGCAGTTGGCATGAGTACCGTAGCCGCGGACCAGGCGACAGCCCGTCGCAAGATCGCTTCCCGGTTCAGCAGCTGCACAAACCCCGAGGCGATAGCGGCCACGGCCGAATCCCCTGCCCCAGTTGGGTTCCCGGACAGCGTTCGGTTGAGTTTGGCATGGGCGACCAGCGGTGTTTCCCTGGTGAAGTGGTACAGCCCTTGGGCCCCGGCACTGACATAGACTTCCGGGGCGCCAAGACGCAGCAATTCCCGCGCTCCCCCACCTATGCTGGCGCAACCGGTGGCCTCGCGCAGCTCATGATCGTTGGGCTTGAGAACTGCCCCGCATTTGGCAGCGAGCAGCAGGTTTGGCCCGCTGGTATCCACCACAGTCCACAGTCCTTGGCCGGTGGCGTGGCCAATGAGCCTGCTGATTGTTTCCTTGGGAGTTCCCGGTGGCCAGGATCCGCAGATGGCCACCGCGCTCGCTGTCGATAGCAAGGCCTGGAACTCGTCTTCTATACGCGACCATTCGGCAGTTGCCAGCGCGGTACCTGTTTCGTTGAAGATGCTCGTCATGTCGGACTCCGCGTCATGGAAAGCCATGGAGCGGCGGGTGGGGACAGAAGTGCGAACCGGATTGATCGCAATGCCCTGCTGTCCTAATTCGACAGCGAATTCCTCTCCAAGGCTGCCACCCAGCGGACATATGACTTCGACGTCAATGCCCTGGGAGTGCAGTACCTTGGCTACGTTGATCCCCTTGCCACCTGCTTGGCGATGCTGCAGCGTGACCCTGTGGCTGGAGTCCAGCTTCAAATTCGGGGTCAAGTAGGTTTCGTCCATGGCCGGATTCGGCGTGAAGCTAAGAATCATGGGTGGCGCCCTGCCCCGGGACGTGTTGCCTGGCGGGCGAGCAGCAAGGCACCTTGCAACCCTGCCTCCGCGCCAAGCCGCGCCGGAACAATCCGTGGTCTGCGTTGGAAAGATAATCGCCGTTCTAGCGATTGTTCTATCTCAGCAAAGAACGATGGCCCGGCTTGAGCCAAACCTCCGCCAATGATGATTCCTTCTGGCGCGGTTGATGAGCATAGTTGAGCCAGCGTGAAGCTCAGAGCCTCAATGGCCTCCGCGATGATCGTTGCCGCTTTGGCGTCTCCAGCGGCCCGGGCGGCGAAGATTTCTTTGGCACCGGCCGATGTTCCCGTGGCTTGTTCGTATCTTCGTGCGATGGCACCGGCCGAGGCGAGGGTTTCCAGGCAGCCTGTGGCACCGCAAGCACAGAGCAGGCCTCCGGGGACCGGCGCATGCCCCAGTTCCCCTGCGTACCCGCCAGCTTCCAAGAGACGGCCGTCGACCACCAAGGCCGACGCAATCCCGGTTCCTATGATCAAAATGGCGCTGTTGCGCCGCAGTGCGTCGTCGTGTGCGCCGCTTCCTAACTCCAGTTCTGCACGGGCAGCCGAAGCCACATCATGCCCGAAGCCCACAGGCAGTCCGAGCGCGTCAGAGACCAGCCGCTTCATCGGAACATCGCGCCAGCCGAGGTTCGCTGAGAACACTGCCATCTCGGCAACCGGGTCTACCAATCCGCAGACCACCAGGCCCGCTGCCGCCGGCTGCTGGTCATTCGCTTCACGGAGCTTGGCTGCGAGCCCGAGCAACTGGTCAACGAGTACCTGGGCGGCAAGCTGCGGGGATGCCTTGCGCGTAGGTTCTCGCAGTACCCGGAGAATTTCACCTTCTTCTGTGGCCAGCCCGGCTTTAACGTCGGTGCCTCCGACATCGAAGAGCAGATATCGCTTTAACATGGCTGAGTACTCAGCCTTCCAGAATCACCGAGCGCGTGAGGTTGCGCGGGTGGTCCGGGTCCATCCCCCGGGCACGCGCCCGGTCCAGGGTGACCCTGTGAATGTAGGCAAGCTCGGCCAACGGGTGACGGTCTTCATTGATGTAGATGGCGCCAGTGCTGCGCACCTGGATATCCAGGTCCTCGGGCTGTTCGCCGAGCATCCACGTCACTCGGTTGGGCGCGGCAATGGCGATCGGCCCGTGACGGTAGTCCATTGCAGGGTAGGCTTCGGTCCACCCTTGGACAGCCTCTCTCATTTTCAAGGCGGCTTCATGGGCCAGGCCCACGGAGAATCCCCGTCCAAGGAAGGTGAATTGTTCTGCGTCCACTAGTTCTTGTGGTGTTGGCGAGTTCACCAGCGCTTCGGCTTGGGTCATTGCGTGATCCAGCTTTTCCCCCACGCTGGAGAGCAAATAAGCCAGGGCAGTGGTAGCAAAACGCGTCTGGACGACGGACTGCTCATCGGCATAAGGCAGCTGAATCACGGCATCGACCCTGTCCACTATGGGCGAGGCCACGTCCCCGATGATGCCTACGGTGTGGATGCTGTCATCGAGTTCGGCCAGCAGTTGGAGCACTTCAGAGGTGGTGCCCGAACGAGTAATCGCAACCACGGCATCGTAGTCACGCGTAGCGATACGCGCTTCAGATGCGGCGAAGGCATCAGTCACACCGTGGCCTGCTGCTTCTCTCGCCGCGGCATAGGCTTCAGCCATGAACCATGATGTCCCGCATCCCACTACGGCAACCTTCGCGCCCTTGGCCGGCAACAGGTTTTCGCGCTGTTGCTGCGCTACTGCACGACGCCACATCTCTGGTTGCGAGACCAGCTCTTCTTCCATATGTGCGCCTAGCACGGTTCGCTCGCTCATGCGTTTGCTCCTTTTGGCATGCAGTGCCCGACAGATCAGGATTGATGTTTTATGATTATTTTTAGATGATAACAGTCAGAAACAATCTATTTCGAGTATAGGGTGAGAAACCCGTCTTGAGAATGCCTGCCCAGAAATTCTCCAATTCCCGCCAGTGGCAGACCGCTCCCAAAAGTGCGGCAGCAATCGACTATTGATGGGAATTAACTAGTCAGCGAGGAAATTACCGCGTTGTTCCAGGCATGCAGATTCTGCTCGTCCGATAGCCGGTCCACTGATGATCAACCTCGGCGAAATGTGTTCCCACCACAAGCCACGTGAGATTTGGCTTGATCGACCGATGGGATTACCGGCTTGGGCATAAAGAAAGCCCGCCTGAAAAATTTTCAAGCGGGCTTTCATGCACCGTTTCCGGTGCAAACAATATCTAGTTCAGTGCTGAGATGGCTGCATCGTAGTCCGGCTCGGTGGTGATCTCCGGGACGATCTGGTTGTAAACAACCTGGCCGTCTTCATCCAGGACAACAACCGAACGGGCCAGCAAGCCAGCCAGTGGACCGTCAACCTGGGTCACGCCATAGTCCGAACCGAAGTCGGAACGGAAGACCGAAGCAGCGGTAACGTTCTCGATGTCTTCGGCACCGCAGAAGCGTCCCAGTGCGAATGGCAAGTCAGCAGAAACGCACACCACGGTCGTGTTCTCCAGGCCGGCAGCCAATTCGTTGAAGCGACGCACGCTGGCAGCGCAAACGCCGGTATCAACCGACGGGAAGATGTTCAGGACAACGCGACGGCCAGCCAGCGATTCGCTGGTGACATCTGCAAGGCCGGTGTCGGTGAGAGTGAAAGCTGGAGCCTGCGAGCCAACGGCCGGCAGATCACCAATAGTCTGTACAGGGGTTCCCTTGAAAGCAGTATTAGCCATAGGTCTTGTTTATCATGAATGCCTAATCCGGAGCTATATTTTCTGCCTACTAGCGCAAACAAGTCGCTCACCTCTCGTTCCTATGCAAAACTGTGGACATGGGCCCCGACTACGATTCATACGCAGCGAAGATGCGTGCTCAGACCCTTGACGGCACTGATTTGGAAGTAGTCGCCCGTTTCACCGACATGCTCTGCCGCCGCAATTCACGAATTCTCGATATCGGTTGCGGGGTAGGCAACACCGTCAACGCCTTGCGCCGCTTGGGACACCGTGGCTACGGCATAGATCCCACACCCCAAGTGCTGGATGTAGCTGCAGAGCTATTCGACGGGAGCTGGTTCCGGCAGCTATCGGCGAACCAGCTGGCCCTGGGCTCATTGGACGAGCATGACCTGCCAAGGACGTACGACGCCATATTGTTGACCGGTAATGTGCCTGCTTTCATTTCTCGCGATGAACTGCGAGGCATATTCAACTTAGCCGATCCGGTACTCAGCGTCTCGGGCGTACTCGTTGTCGGAACCACCCGCCATGCCAGAGGCGGACCGGAAGACCAGGACGAACTTCGCGAAGGGACCTCGCTGCAGCTCGTGCAGCGATTCGCCGATTGCCATTTAGCTCCCTACCGTTCTGGCTCCCAATGGTCTGTGAGCGTGTACGCGCGCACCGGTCAGCGTTCAGGATTCGAGAGCCCAGATGGGATATTCATTCTGCCCTCCTAGCCTCGTGGCTATTTGCGAAACGCCGCCAGGTATTCAACAGGCGGCAACTTTTCAAGGCCTGGAATCGCTGCCTAAATGCGACCGCTGTTTCGTAGCCAACTGACTTCGCAAGAGAAGCTGCCGTTTCATAGGTTTCCACGAGCCGCCGGCAAGCCTCTTTTATTCTCAGTGACATTGGGACAGTGGGCATCCCGAAGCTGAACTGTGCTGAGCCAAGCGGGGAGAATTGCCCATGGCTCCGGGCACAAGACGCTGATTTCCCAGCGCTAGGAAGCTACCGGTCCGGGAAGGCACGGAGGCTTGCCTCGATCTCGCCAGAAGCCGCCAACAATCGTCGGGAATTGGGAGTATCGGACCTGCGTGGCCAGCAGGTGCAGGCATTGAAGGCTTCTCATCGCTTCGATCTACCGGGCGGACAGAATGCAGAGTCCTAGTTTTGCTTACGGCTTGGACTGCTTCAATCCGCAGCACGGCTCGGGGCCGAAGAATCCTTGCGGCCGGATTCCTGCCGCCCCTATCCCCTTCCCTGGGCGCGCGCGATCCAGACAGATTTTAGATGCGCTCTCACAAAGCTCTAGATCGCTTTGCCGGCCCGATACACGCTGTGGGTCAAGTTCATCCCAGGACGGTACGCCAGATGCGCAGCAACTGGCGCGTCAAGAACATGCAGATCCGCACGCTTGCCGATCTCAATGGATCCCACTTGGTCGGCAACCCCCAGCGCGAGCGCCCCTCCGTAGGTTGCCGCCTCAATGGCTTCAGCCAGGGTCAGGTCCATTTGGAGCACTGCGGTAGCCACGCAGAAGTTCATGTTGCTCGTGTAGCTGGTACCCGGATTGCAGTTGCTTGCCAGTGCGATTCGCACGCCTGCATCGAGCAGTGCACGGCCCGGTGCCAGCGGTTGCCGTGTCGACAGGTCGCAGGCGGGCAAGCAGGTGGCGACGGTGCCCGCAGTCCCTGTTCTTGTTCCCGTGTCCCAGCCAGCCCAGCTTCCGGCGAGCGCCTGGAGGTCCTGATCGTCCAGGTAATTCACGTGGTCTACCGAGTGGCTGCCGAACTCTACGGCCAGCTTCACGCCCGGCCCTGGACCCAGCTGGTTTCCGTGGACCTTGGTTGCCAGTCCCTTGTTCCTTGCGGCGTCCAGGACCCGGCGCGACTGTTCTTCGGTGAATGCGCCGCGTTCGCAGAAGACATCCACGAAGTCGACGTTGGCCGCCACGGCATCCAGCATCGGTCCGGTGACCAAATCGGTGTAGTCATCGGCGTCCCATCCTGCCGGTACCAGGTGAGCGCCAAGGAAAGTCAGGGAATCGACCAGCGGCTTGCCCAGCACCGAATGCCGGATTTCTTCCTCCAGTGCCAGTCCGTAGCCGGTCTTGGTTTCCATCCAGGTGGTGCCCATCGCAAGAGCTTCACGGCGGCGATCAGCCACGAGGTCGGCCAGCTCCTTGTCCGAGAGCTGCCCGGTGGCCGATGTGGTGACCGCGATGCCTCCAGCGGCATAGGACTGGCCTGCCATGCGGGCTACGAACTCCTCGGCGCGGTCGCCGCCGAAAATCAAGTGGCTGTGGGAATCAACCCAACCGGGCAGCACCGCACGGCCGCCCAAATCGATCTCGTGTCCTGCAGCAGGTGCATGCGCCATGTTGCCGATCCATGCGACCAGTCCGTCCTCGATCAGCACCGCCGCGTCTTCCAGCACGCGGCCCTTCGCGTCAACCGTAGTCAGCTGTCCAATGTTGGTAAGCAACAAGGTTGCCATGAGCGCTCCGCCTTCGTGGTATTTCCAATCCTTTAGCCAAGAGCCTACCCATGGCTTGTTGCCTATGGGGCAGAACAACAGGGTGCCCGTCTGGGATTTCAGACTGGCACCCTTTTGTTCCCACTTCAGGCCAGGGTTACCCCTTGGTGGCACCTGCCAGCAATCCCCGCACGAAGAACCGTTGCAGGGCGAAGAAGACCGCCAGCGGAATGATCATCGAGATGAAAGCGCCTGCGGTGAGCAGCTCCCAGGATTGCCCGTAGGTACCCGAGAGGTCTTGGAGCGCTTTCGTGATCGGCAAGCCTCCACCCGAGGTGAAGACCGTCGCCACCAAGAGGTCATTCCACACCCAGAGGAACTGGAAGATTCCGAAGGACGCAATAGCCGGCATCGACAGGGGCAGGACGATCTTCGAGAAGATCTTCCCGTGCCCGGCTCCGTCAACACGCGCAGCCTCGATGACCTCATCGGGGATCTCCGAAATGAAGTTGTGCAGCATGAAGATCGCCAACGGCAAGGCGAAGATCGTGTGGGCAATCCAGACCTTGGCGTAGGCGCCATCCAGCCCGTTGACTCCCAAGCCCGGCAGGATATACAGCCCACCGATCTTCACTCCGTCCGAGAACAGCTGGAGCAGCGGAACCAGCGCCATCTGGATCGGAACGATCTGCAGGGCGAAAATGAGAACGAAGAGCGTATTGCGCCCCTTGAAGTTGATCCACGCGAAAGCGTAGGCAGCCAAGCTGGCGACAAGGATCGGCACGATCGCCGCCGGAATGGTGATGACCAGCGAATTCAGGAACGCCTTGGACAGCGGAAGGCTGTCGCCGGAGGCAAAGGCCTGCGCATAGTTATCGAGCGTGAATGAAGGGTTGGACAGGGCCGTCCACCAGCCCGAGGTCTTGATGTCATCAGCCTGCCTGAAGGAGGAGACAAACAGGCCGAAGGTGGGGATGGTCCACACCGCGGCAATGATGAACGCCGCAATGGTGGCTGCGCGGGAGGTGGTGGCTTTGCGCAGTTTCCCGCTGGTTTTCTCGGTAGCTGCCAAGAGGCGTCGAGAGGATTCGCTGACGGTGCTCATCGGACTCCCCTTTGCTTCTTATGCTGGCGGACGTTGTAGATGATGATCGGCAGTACCAGGATGAACAGGATGACGGCCAGGGCCGAGCTGTAGCCGGTGCGTGCCCCGAGCTGGAACTGGCGCACCATTTCGAATGCCAGTACCGTTGTATCCGAGCGTCCGCCGGTCATCGAAGAGACGATGTCGAAGACCTTGAGCGAGGCAATGGAAATGGTGGTCAATACGACGATGACGGTGGAGCGGATCCCCGGCAGCGTGACATTGGCGAAACGCTGCCATGGGCTGGCCCCGTCCAGGGAGGCTGCTTCGATTTGCTCTGCGGGCACGCCCTTGATGGCCGCGGACAGGATGACCATGGCGAATCCCGCCTGTGTCCAGATCAGGATGACCACCAGGAACAACGTGTTCCACGGTTCGAGCCCGAGCCAGTCGACCGGGGTGGCCCCGAATGCCGTGATGATCGCGTTGAGCACGCCTATTTGCTCGCCCTGGCGGATGTCGTAGAAGAACTTGAAGATGATCGATGCGCCAACGAAGGAAATCGCCATGGGCATGAACACCAGCAGCTTGAAGAACTTCTCGCCACGGCTCTTGTCGATGAATACCGCGTAGGCCAATCCGATAATAGTGGAGACCACGGGCGCCACCAGAACCCACACCAGGGTATTGAGCAGGGCGGTCAGGCCATCGGGGCTGGTGAACACCCAGAGGAAATTCCCCAGGCCGACGAAGCCGGATCCGTCGTTGGCCATGAAGGCGCTGAGCGCGGTGCGGACCGTGGGGTAGATCAAGCCCATAGCGAGCAGCAGCATGGCCGGAGCCAGGAAACCGGACAGCTGCAGCAGCGAGCCGGCGCCGGATCGCGAGCGCCGGTCCAGGAAAAACAGCACCGCACCGAGCACCGCGGCCAGCGCGGCCACCCACATCACGGAGTTGTACAGGCCCAGGACCAGCAGGATCGCCACCGGGACCAAGACCGCGGCGGCAAAGCGCACGACGGCGAAAACCCGTCCGCCCTTGGTCGCTATCTCGACAAAGGCGAGGATCGCTGCGATCAGGACCGCGAAGGCGACCAGGACGATCGGCACTTGGACTAGCGGCGGAACGCCAGCCAGCCACTGGAAGAATTCAGACATGCGCTCAGGCTCCTACAATCCCGCCAACGGCCGGGGCTCCCGGCCGTTGGCAATGGACCAGATGGCGACTAGGAGTCATAGCCGGACTGGATATTTTCAAGCACTTCCTTGGTCGGCTTGCCATCGATCCAGTCCACCAGGCCCTTCCAGAAGGAGTCGGAGCCGACGCTCTTGGGCATCAGATCAGACCCGTCGAAGCGGAAGGTGGTGTTCGGATCCTGCAGCAATTCAACAGCGGAACGCAGCAGATCGCTGCTGGCGTTCTTCGGATCAAGCCCGGAGTTCGCCGAGATCACGCCGCCGAGTCCAACGCGGCTATTGGCCCAATCCGCGCTGGCCAGGTATTCCTGGACCTTGGCGGTATCCTCATCATTGGAGAAGGCGGCAACGAATTCACCGCCGCCTACAACAGATACGGGGTCATCGGCTTTGGCTGGCGGGGCAACGAAAGCCCAGACATCCCCGTCAGGCGCCACGGTAGCTTTCTCGCCATCGGCGTTCTTGGAATCCAGGACGTATCCTTCCAGGAAGGATGCCTGGTGGGTCAGCGGGCAGGTTCCCTTGGCCACGGCCGTGCCAACATCGCCGAAGGCGGTGGCGTTGATCGACTTCACGTCGCCATATCCGGCGTTGACTTGCTCCGGGTCCAGCAGGATCTTTCCAACGGAATCGAAGGCGCTGGTGATTTCTGGCGAAGTGAATTCCAGATCGCCCGAAACCCACTTGTCGTAGGCTTCGGTTCCGGACTGGCGCAGGACCGCGTCTTCAATCCAGTCGGTGCCCGGCCATCCCGAGGCCTCGCCCGAGGCGAATCCGGCACACCAGGCCGGTTCATTGGTCTGCTTCGAGATTTCGGTGCCCAGGGTGGTCATTTCATCCCAGGTTTCCGGGACGCTCAAGCCCCACTGCTCGAACTGCTTGGGCGAGTACCAGATGTAGCCTTTCACGCTGGCCATCAGCGGCACCCCGTACTGCACCCCATCGACCTTGCCGTAGTTCTGCCAGTCCTCGGACCAGTTGCTCTGCAGCTGGGACTGGACTGCCTCGGGAAGTTGCTGCACCTTGCCCTGGGCCACGGTGGCCTGCAGCAAGCCGGGTTGCGGGAAGACGGCCAGGTCCGGGGTGTCGCCGCCCTGGACCTTGATTCCGATTTGGGATTCGAAGTTCTTGTCGCCGGTGTAGCGGATCTTGATGCCGTTCTCCTCGGACCACTTGGCCCAGGATTCTTCCAGCAGTTCGGCTTCAATGCCGGTGACCGGACCGTAGATATCGACGACTCCGTCGGCTTGGCCCACTTGGGCTTCGCCGCCGCCGGAGGCGTTGGGGTCATTGGGGTCTGCTCCGCCCGAGCAACCGGCCAGGAGCAGGCCGATTGCTGCCACCGAGATAACCGGCGCGAACTTCAGCCCACGTTTTGCTTTAGTCATGATGCCCTCCACGTTGGGTAATGCCCTGCCGGATGAGGCGGCCTGGCACGAGTGATCCCCTCAATAGTGACGCAGGTCATCGACGCGCGTCAACAGTTATGGGTGAACACCGTGGAGAAATTGGCGCGGGCAGGTCATCGCGGTGCCGGGCCCGAGCTGTCCCGGACCACCATCAGCGGCGCGACCAGTTGCTGCACCGGCGCCTGGGAGCGCCCCTCGATCTGCTGCACCAGGGCGTCCACCGCGGCATGGGAAATGGCCTCCCCCGGCGGGGCTACCGTGGTCAGCGCCGGGGCAACCATCTCGGCCAAACGGTCCCCGACCCCCAGGGCGATCACCGAGAGGTCATCGGGGATCCGCAACGCAGCCAGGCCAGCGGCGTTGACAAATCCCGCGGTGGCGAACTCCTTGAGCGCCAGCACCGCAGTGGGTCGCGGGTGCAGTTCCAGGTAGGCATTCAACGCCGCGCGGCCGCCGCGGGCGTTGTTTTCCACCGGCACTTCCTGCATCGCCATGCCCCGATCGCGCACGGCATCGCAGATGGCCCGGGCCGTGCGGATGGCCGGGCCGTTGCCGGCTTCCTGGTCTTCCACCGATACGTTGATGTACATGATGGATTGGTGGCCGAGGCTCGCCAAATAGTTCACCGCGATGCGCCCGGCCTGGGCAAAATCATTATCGACATAGGACAGGTCCGCGCTGTCATCGGGACGGCCAATGGAGGCAAAGGCAATGCCCGCGCGCCGCAGGACATCAAAGCGCGGGTCATTGATCGACACTTCCATCAAGAGCACCCCGGCCACCAGCTTCTGCCCGACCAGGCTTTCCAATCCCATGGCATCGGTCATCGGGTTGGACCACAACAGCATGTGGTAGCCCAGCGCGCGGGCACGCTCCATGGCGGCGGTGACGTACTCGAACTCGGTGGAAGAATAGCCGTCCAGGCTGGTGGGAAAGTGCAGGGCAAGGATGCCCCGGCGCGATCCGGCCAGGCCTTGGGCAAAGGCATCCGGGGTGTAGTTCAACTCCCGCATGGCCGCCAGGACCCTGGCCTTGGTCGCCTCGGAAATGGTGCGCCGGCCGCTGATCACGTAGGACACGGTACTAGGAGATACGCCGGCCAAGCGCGCCACGTCGTTCCTGGTAGCCATGAGCCCACCGCCTTTGGTTATTCCAACTCGTCATCCCTATTGAAACACGGCGCCGGGCAATCCCCCTGGGTCAGCGGCTGGCGACGAATGCCTGCACGCAGGCCTCGATATCCTCAGCCGAATGCGCGGCAGAAAGCTGGACGCGGATGCGCGCGGCGCCCTTGGGCACTACCGGGAAGCTGAAGGCCGTGACGAAGACGCCCTGCTCCAGCATCTTGCCTGCGACCTCTGCGGCCTTGACCGCGTCGCCGAACATCACCGGAATGATGGCGTGCTCGCCGTCGAGCAATTCGAAGCCCTCTTCGGTCATGCGGCGGCGGAAGTGCGCAGCGTTCTCGAAGAGCTTCTCGCGCAGGTCCCCGGAGTCCACCACCAGGTCCAGCGCCTTCAACGTGGCAGCGACAATCGATGGAGCCAGCGAGTTGGAGAACAGGTACGGGCGGGCCTTCTGGCGCAGCATCGCGACAACCTCGCCGCGGCCGGACACGTAGCCGCCCGAGGCGCCGCCTAATGCCTTGCCGAAGGTGCCGGTGTAGATGTCCACGCGGTCCGAGACTCCTGCATGCTCCGGAGTGCCTGCCCCGGTGGCGCCCATGAAGCCCACAGCGTGGGAGTCATCGACCATGACCAGCGCGTTGTACTTGTCAGCCAGATCGCAGATGGCCTCCAAGGGAGCAAGGTAGCCGTCCATGGAGAAGACGCCATCGGTGACGATGATGGTGCGGCGGGCGCCCGCCCCGCCGTTGAGCTGCGCGGCAGCCTGCAGCTGGGTTTCCAGGTCGGCCATGTCCTGGTTGGCGTAGCGGAAGCGCGCGGCCTTGGACAAGCGGATGCCATCGATGATCGAGGCGTGGTTCAGCGCATCGGAGATGATGGCGTCTTCCTTGCCGAACAGCGATTCGAACACGCCGCCGTTGGCATCGAAGCAGCTGGAGAACAAGATGGTGTCCTCGGTGCCCAGGAATTTAGAGAGCTTGGCTTCCAGGTCCAGGTGCAGGTCCTGGGTGCCGCAGATGAAGCGGACCGAGGCCACGCCGAAGCCGCGCTCATCCATGGCGGTCTTGGCCGCGTCGATGATCTGCTGGTTATCGGCCAAGCCCAGGTAGTTGTTGGCGCAGAAATTCAGCACCTTCCGTGCATCGTCGCCCAGCGAGCCGGCCATGATGGAGGCGGACTGGGCCGAGTCGATGTGGCGTTCTGCCTTGAACAGGCCGGAGGACTTCAGCTCGTCCAATTCGGCGGCAAGCTGGTCTTTGAGATCCGTGTACATTGCAAATGCTCCTTGTTGATGCGGGAAATTCTTAGCCTGAGAAAACGGTCCAGTCGAGCACGACCTTGCCGCCGTGCCCGCTGCGAGCAGCTTCGAAGCCCTGCTGCCATTCGGTGGCCGGCAGGAAGTCGGTAACCACCGAGGCAATGCGCTCGCGCATCACCTCCGAGGAGGTGAGCATGGCGCTCATGGCGTACCAGGTCTCGAACATTTCGCGGCCGTAGATGCCGCGCAGGGTCAGCATGTGGGTGACAACCTTGCCCCAGTTGATGTCGATCGAGGTGCTGGGCAAGCCGAGCATGGCGATCTTGCCGCCATGGTTCATGTTCTCGATCATTTCCGGCAGGGCGGTCTTGTGCCCGGACATTTCCATGCCGTAGTCGAAGCCTTCGACCATGCCCAGCTTCTGCTGCGCTTCCTTGATGCGGGTGGTCGCGACATTCACGGCCAGATCGATGCCCATGGACTGGGCCAGTTCCAGGCGCTGCTCGGAGACATCGGTGATGGCGATGTTGCGGGCGCCGACGTGGCGAGCCACTGCCGCGGCCATCAGGCCGATGGGTCCGGCACCGGTGATCAGCACGTCCTCGCCCACCATCGGGAACTGCAGTGCGGTGTGCACGGCATTGCCGAACGGGTCGAAGATGGCGCCGAGCAGTGGGGTGATGCGCTCATCGCGGTGGATGTAGACATTGCTTTCGGGGATCACCACGTATTCGGCGAATGCGCCGTCGCGCTGCACGCCTACCGAATCGACGTTGATGCACATCTGCTTGCGGCCGGCGCGGCAGTTGCGGCATAGGCCGCACACGACGTGGCCTTCACCCGAGACGCGGTCGCCGATCTTGACCCCGTGCACGAAGTCGCCGATTTCCACGACCTCGCCGTAGAACTCGTGGCCCGGAACCAGCGGGGTGTTGATCATGGCCTTGGCTGCATCGTCGTAGGCTTCGATGTGCAGGTCGGTGCCGCAGATTCCGGCGGTCATGACGCGGATCTTGACCTCGTGGGCGCCGGTCTCTGGTTCTGGGCGATCAACGAGTTCCAGCCCCGCGTGCGGGCCGGACTTGTACAGTGCTTTCATGCGGGTTCCTTTGGATTGGGCACCTGGGTGCGCGCAACACAGACATGGGGTCGCTTCAAGTGTCGCACCCGACAGCACGGTACAACACCTTAGAAGATCACTGATTTACTGATCCAACGATTTAGAATTTACTTCATGGAATTGCATCAGTTGAGGATTCTGCGTGAACTCGCGGATTTGGGCAGCGTCAACGCCGTGGCGAAGGCCCTTTTTGTCTCGCCCTCGGCGGTCTCGCAGCAGTTGGCCCAACTGCAGCGCAATTTCCCTGTGCCACTGACACAGAAAGAGGGACGGCGGCTAGTACTCACCAGCCAAGGAAGGATCTTGGCACAAGCCAGCGCCCAGGTTGCTTCAACTCTCGCCGAGGCAGACTCCAAGATCAGGAACTATGAAGGCAACTTTGCCCAACCGGTACTCATCGCTGGATTTCATTCCATTGGCCAAACGATCTTCGCGCCGTTACTGAATTCCGGTGATGATGACCTGCCGCCCTTGCGTTTCTTTGATGAAGACGTTTCACAACAAGATTTTCCGGCCCTAACTTCTACATATGATCTGGTCCTCGCTCACCGAATGCCGCATACCGAGGCCTGGCCTGCCGACAGAGTTTCCGTAATCCCATTGGCCTTCGAACCCCTAGATATTGCTGTGCATCAAGATCATCCACTGGCACGGTTTGAAAGTCTCTCGCCAGCTCAAGTTATCGAAGAGCCTTGGGTGGTCTCCCGCCCAGGATTCTCGCCGGCTGATGTGCTCGATACCATCGCCGCGTTGTCGGGGTCGGCTCCTCGAATTGAGCATCGGGTCAACGACTACGGCACGGCAGCCGCACTGGTACGAGCCAGTCATTGCTTGGGAATTTTGCCTCGCTTCACTTCGCGGTCCATGCTGGGCAAGGATGTGACTTTACGACCAGTTTCAGGCTTGGAATCAGGTCGACAAATCGACATCCTGGTACGCGCCGAACACCTTCACAGACCGACAGTTATTCGAGTTATCGATGCCCTCAGAGAGACGGCGCGGAAGTTGGTGGCCGAAAATCTCTAGCGCCGGGTTAGTTCGCGTTGGAGGCCATTTCTTGGGAGGCTTTACCACTTTCCCGGACAGCTCCGAACAGCAAGGCGGCCAGCTCAACCTAGAGCGTTGAGCTGGCCGCTTTGCTGACCAATGATGTAAAAATACCGAGCCTTGGGCATTCCGCTTATTTGATGGCGCCAGCTGTCAGGCCTGCTTTCCAGAAGCGTTGCAGGAACAGGAATAGCAACAGCAACGGAATCACGGAAACCAGTGCTCCAACGACTACCAGCGACATTGGCACCTTGCCATTGGAAGCAAACCAAGCCACCAAACCCACTGTCACGGGCTGCAATGAGGAGTCATTGATGACCATTGCAGGCAACAGATAGTTATTCCAGATTTCTACAAAATTGATCAAGAAGATGGTCACCAGAGCGGGCGTCATCATGCGCACACCCACGCGGAAGAAGATCCCAACCTCACTTACCCCGTCAAGACGCGCTGCTTCAATTACTTCGTCAGGTACGGACTGCGCGGCGAAGACTCGCGAAAGGTATACACCGAAGGGGCTGACGATACTGGGCAGCAGGACAGCCAATGGATTATTGATCAATCCCAGCTCTGAAAACATGAGGTACAGGGGCAAAGTGAAAAGAATCTTGGGAATTAGTACCGCTGCTAGCACCACACTGAAAACTACTTCGCGTCCACGAAAGCGGTATTTGGCCATGGCATAGCCAGCCATCGATACCAGTAACGTCCCAACCAGGGCACCGATCCCGGCATAAAATACGGAATTCATAATCCACCGCAGGAAAATTCCGTCGCGTGCCGCCAACAACTCGGCGATGTTGTTCCCCAGGTGCATTCCGTTGAACCAAAAACCTGGAGCAGCAAACTGCTCGCCCATCGGTTTTGAAGCCGACACCAGTAACCACCATATTGGTGCTAGGAAATAAATCGCAAAGCATCCCAACACGATAGTGACAATCAGCCGACTCAACAACGTAGTTTCACGATTTGATTGAACCGGTTTCACGGATACGAGCTTTCCCAGTCTGGATTTAGCAATCGTCGAGCCCGTCTCAGACTGATTGCGGTCCTGCGCGGTAGAAGTACTTATTTTCGAATCTACATGGACGCTCATGAATCGGATCCTCGACGCGGGCGCTCCGTCGCCAGGCAGGGTAAAGGCTGAGCGGATCCAACCTCTCCCAGCGTACGTCACCTCTTTGAGACAAAACGCGCCCAGATTCACGGCCTTTGAACTTTGTACATTGTGCGCCTAAAACCAAACACGTTCAAACACCAGCCGTGCCGTAGCTCTGACAGTCCGGTTACACCAAAGTTTCATTCTTCAGTCACCTTGATAGTATGGCTTCAAATGGTTAAACGTCTTTCTCCGGTCATCATGCCAACTGTCCTTATTATCGGGTTGGCCTCTTGCTCGTCGATGCCTGAAGTCGATTGGAATCAGTCACAAAACGAGGCAAGTATGTTCCTGGAGGCAGCCACGTCTGCAAAGGGATCCCTCGGTGGGGGCACCCTGCGCGTTGGCCAAGGTACTCCGGGAGATACTGATTCGGGCATCGTTCTCAACTATGACTCCGGCGCCCGGATCACGGGGATCCGCGTCAGTTGCTTCGGAGAGGGAACGCTTCGACTCGGATTCGCCACCCAGACTGGGTCCAGTTGGAGCGGCAACGATACTGTCGAAGTCATCTGCAATGGCGAGGAGAACAACGTATCGGTTTCAGAGATCCTGTCTACGGCACAGGTCGATGCGGTGCAATTCAACGGCATCCTCGGTGAGGGAACGGGTGGAGTCCTCGCCGTGGCTATCTCCGGGGTGGCGAACTAACGCCCGCTGCAGTTGCAAGTTCGGCATTCGAAATCTCCAAAGGCGAACTTACGGCGCTGATAGGCATGATTCTCAAGCAAGTACGCGCCGTTGCGTTCTCCAACCGTGACTGCGGCAGAAAAAAATTTGCCGTACCAGCAGGATGCCGAACCGGAGACAGCACGCGTCGCCGATCTGTCTCCATTTGACTGTATAGCTGGCCGACGGGCGAAACATGATTTCTACCTACATTTTTCCGCAGAGCATTGATCAATGGAAACTGTACGATCCGCCGTATAGCTGTATCAGACGCATAGTCGTCCGTCACTCCATAATGCTTGTGGCCAGCCGGCGCCAGTGCAGAAAGTCCGCATCCGAACAAATCCTCGGACTATCCAAGCCATAGATGCTGCCCGTGGCCCGATGAGGGCACAGGCAGCATCTTGGTTGTTGTCATCAAGTTAGCCGTTGAAGGTGTCCGGGTTTGGGCCGGTGCGTCCATCGCGATCAAGGGCATCAATGCTTGCCAGTTCGTCGCTGGTCAATTTGAAGCCGAACAAGTTCAAGTTGGCGATGATGCGTGATTCAGTCACAGACTTCGGGATGATCACCCGGCCCTGCTGCAGATGCCAGCGCAGGATGACCTGAGCCGCGGACACCTCATGTGCCCGAGCGATGCCCACGATGGTTTCGTCGGTGAGCATTGCACCCTGAGCCAGCGGGCTCCATGCTTCGGTGACGATACCGTGCTGCGCGTTAGCTGCAACGACTTCGCGGTTCTGCAAAGCTGGGTGGAGCTCCACCTGGTTCACGGCCGGAACGATGGTTCCTTCGGCGACCAGCTGCTCCAGGTGCTCAGGCTGGAAGTTGGAAACTCCGATGGCGCGGATCTTCTTCTCTGCATACAGCTTCTCCAGCGCCTTCCACGTCTCAACGTAGAGATTCTTTTCCGGGGCTGGCCAGTGAATCAAGTACAGGTCCAGGTAGTCCAGGCCCAAGCGCTCAAGACTTGCATCAAAGGCTTCCAGCGCCTGCTCGTAACCCATGTCCGCAATCCAGATCTTGGAGGTGATGAACAGGTCTTCTCGGGCGATGCCGGACTGGGCCAGTGCTGCGCCCACGCCTTCCTCATTGCCGTAGATGGCGGCGGTATCGATGCTGCGGTAGCCGGCCTTGAGCGCTGAACCCACTGCAGCAGTGGTCTCTTCGTTGGGAACCTGGAAGACTCCAAAACCTACCTGAGGCATTTCAACGCCATTGTTCAGCGTGATGGTTGGAATGGGGGTAGTCATGTCTAACTCCTAGAAATTGGTTGGGGACTGAACAAAACTGTGGATTAGCCAGCTGTAACCAGCTGGGGTGATGCTGCCGAAGACTTCTTGGCCAAGCCCATGGCCAGGAGAATAACGACCAGTGCGACGAGGGTGATCAGTGCGCCGATCCAGATCGGCGAGGTGTAGCCCAGGCCTGCCGCAATGCCCAGGCCGCCAGCCCATGCGCCCAGCGCATTGCCGACATTGAACGCACCGATATTGGCGCCGGATGCCAGGGTCGGTGCATTGCCGGCGTACTGCATGATGCGGCTTTGCAGACCGGGAACGGTTCCGAACCCGAAGCCGCCCATCAGCAGCAAAGCGATAACGGTGGCGATCTGGTTGCTTGCGAAGAATCCGAAGAGGACAAGGACCACCAGCAGTGCCGAGATGAAGATGAGCAGAGTGCGGTCGATGCTCTTGTCAGCCATGCGGCCACCGATCCAGTTGCCGACGAACAGACCCACGCCGAAGAGCATCAGCAGCCATGGAACGCTGGTCTCATTGAATCCGGTGACCTCGGTCAGGGTGTAGGCGATGTATGTGAAGGCGCCGAACATGCCACCGTAGCCAAGGACCGTGACACTTAGGGACAGCCAGACCTGCAGCGAGGTGAAGGCCCCGAGTTCTCTGCGCAGGGAGATGCCTTCGGCTGCGTGCTTGATGGCTGGCACCAGCACGAGGATGCCGATCAGGGCGATAATGCCAATGCCGGAGATGGCCCAGAAAGTCGAGCGCCAGCCGGAATGCTGCCCCAGCAGGGTACCGAAGGGAACACCCAGTACGTTGGCGGCGGTCAGCCCGGTGAACATGATGGCAATGGCGCCAGCCTTCTTGTTGGCCGGGACCAGGTCAGCTGCCACGACCGCGCCGATACCGAAGAAGGCACCGTGGCACAGGGCGGCGATGACGCGGCCGATCATGGCCACTTCGTACGTTGCGGCCATCGCGGTAAGCGAGTTGCCGATGATGAAAAGTACCAGCAACCCGACGAGCACCGGCTTGCGCGGCAAGCGGACGGTGGCTGCGGTCAGGCCGAGCGCGCCGACCACGACGCTCAATGCGTATCCGGAAATGAGCCAGCCAGCTGCGGCCTCGCTGACGCCGAAGTCGGCTGCCACATCCGGCAACAAGCCCATGATGACAAATTCGGTAAGCCCGATGCCGAAGGCACCGATGGCCAACGCAATAAGACCGAGCGGCATAGCGTTACTCCTGATAGACTAGATAAATTAGTTGCACACGCTTGTTATTGCGCGATGAACACTATCGTTGCACACGCAACTAACCAGCGCAAGCAAGTACTTTTGGAGGAACCCATGGGAATCGCAGATGATGCTGTCGAAATCCGTGCCCGAGGGTGGCGCACTTTGGCGTCGTTGCACGGATTAATCGATACTGCACTTGAAAAGGACCTGACGGCGCAGGTGGGGCTCTCTGTGGTCGAGTACACACTTCTGGATGCCCTGAATCGTCAGGATGGCTGGCATATGCGCATGGCGCAGCTGGCCCGCGCCACGGCACTGAGCCCCAGCGCAACGACGCGACTGGTTACCAGGCTCGAAGACCGCAATCTGCTCTCGCGGGTGCTGTGCGCCGATGACCGCCGCGGCATTTACACCGAGCTCACTCCCACTGGCCACGAGCTGTACCAGAAGGCCAAGCCCATTCACGATGCCACGCTGGAACGCGTGTTGAAGCAGGCAGAAGAGCAGCCCGAGCTGGCGCCGCTGGCCCGCATTCTCCACGAATTCTCTGCCGCGTAGCCAATTGCTGAATCCTTGGAAGGGACCGTCCTTGCTGCATCCGAAATTTTCCGCCGTGCTTTTCGATTGCGATGGCGTCCTGGTGGATTCCGAGTCCATCACCAATTCCGTGCTCCGCCAGATGCTCATCGAGCTGGGCTGGGAGATCAGCCCCGAGCAATGCATCGAGATCTTCATCGGCAAGGCGTTGAAAGACCAGTGGCAACCCATCCTCGACCAGACCGGATTCCGCATCGACGACCAGTGGATTAGCCAGTTCCGCGCACGCCGCGACGAAGCGCTGCGCTCGGAGCTGCAGCCGATCCCCGGAGCGCTGGAAGCAGTCAATCAGATTTCGGCGGTCTACGGCCAGAACATTGCCTGCGCCACTGGCGCAGACCGGGCCAAGGTCGAAATGCAGCTGGCCCTGGCCGGGTTCACCGAGTACTTCGGAGACCGGGTCTTCAGCGGCATGGAATGCCCACGCAGCAAACCGGCACCGGATGTCTACCTGGCCGCAGCTGCGTCACTGGGCATTGACCCAGCTGGCGCACTGGTTATCGAGGACACGGCCACCGGGGTGGCTGCCGGGATCGCGGCCGGCGCGACGGTGTACGGCTATTCCAACGGCGGACCCACGAGCACTTCGCCCGAGCTGCTGCGCGCAGCTGGCGCAACGCAGGTGTTCACCTCCATGGATAAGCTGCCAGCTTTGGCATCCAAGCAATAAGCCAGAGCCCCGGGGAGCTGGCCGGTTCGCCTAATCTTGGCAGGCTCTGCCTGCTCAGAACGTTGAAGCGACCGCCCAGCTGCACCAAAAATGCCAGCCCCATCGAGGTCAGCTAACGGCCGCCGCCTGCTGGTTGGCAGCGAAATACTCGGCGAGCTGTCCATCGAGCGCTGGAATTTGCAGGGCCTCTCCCTCCGCGCGCATTGAGCGGGCGCCGTAGTCGCCCACGGCCACTGCCGCGCGAGCGGCAACCGGGGAAGTATCGGTCGCTCCCCCTTCGCGGGCAAAACGCAGGAACTCTGCGATCAAATTCGGATCTGCGCCGCCATGGCCTTCATCATCGCCATTGACTTCGACCTTCAAATCCGGTTCGGCGAATCCATGGGTGCTGCGGGTGTTCCACACGTGAATGAAGTCCCCGGGACCGTCGCCGAAATTCTCCAACCGCCCGGCGCTGCCGATCACTGTGTAGTTGCGCCAATAGTCAGGGGTGAAATGGCACTGCTGGTAGGAAGCCAGCACCCCGTTATCCAGCTTCATCTGCACCATTGACAAGTCTTCCACGTCCAGTTCTGGGTTCAGTTGCGTCTGCTTGGCCGGGGGCCAGTTCGACAGCGAGAACCAGTCGCGCATGCGCAGATCCGAGTTGTCCCGCCGATCGGTGACGTCCCCGTAGACGGCCAGCGCGCCAACGCCCGAAACCTGGGTGCTGTAGCCTCCGGCCAGCCAGTGAATAACGTCAATGTCATGGGCTCCCTTTTGCAGCAGCAGCGTATTCGCATAGCGCTGCTGGGCATGCCAGTCCTTGAAGTAGTAATCTCCGCCGTTGCCTACGAAGTGGCGGCACCAGACGGCCTTGACCTCGCCGATGGTCCCGGAGTCGACGAGCTGCTTCATCTGCCGAATCACCGGCATATGGCGCATATTGTGTCCAACATACAGCCGGGTGCCTGTGCGCCGAGCGGTATCCAGGATCTCGTCGGCCGCTTCCAAAGTGATGTCCAGCGGCTTCTCCACGAAGGTCGGAATACCGGATTTCAAGGTGCGCACCACCACGTTCCGGTGCGTGTAGTCGGGGGTGAGCACCAGCACTGCGTCCAGCTCGAAGTCCAGCAATTCCTGCAAATCCCCGGTGACTACCGCATCAGGAAGCGCCTCAGCGGCATCCTGACGGCCGCGTTCGCTGGTGTCGCAAACAATGGACACGACGCTGCCTTCGTTTGGGCGCTGCAGGTAGCGGTGCAGGGAAGCGCGCAGCCCGAAGCCGATAATGCCAACTTTCAAATCCATGTTTCAGTCTCCTTGGGATAGTTCTGTGCTGATGGGGCCCGGATAGAAGCAGCGGGCGCGGTGGCCATCGGCCACCGGATCCAGCTCCGGCTCGCTAGTTGCGCAGTCCGGCCGGGCGACCGGGCAGCGGGTGTGGAAGCGGCAGCCGGAGGGCGGGTCGATCGGCGAAGGCGGGTCGCCTTGCAGCATGATCAACTGGCGCGCATGCGCCGGATCCTGGCGCAGTTCCGGTGCTGCCGAGAGCAATGCTTGGGTATAGGGATGGGCGCTGGCGTCATAGACCTGGGCGTAGGAGCCGGTCTCGATCACCCGTCCCAGGTACATGGTGGCCACGGAGTCGGAAATATGCCGCACGATCTGCAAGTCGTGGGCGATGAAGACGTAGCTCAGACCCAGTTCGCGCTGCAGCGAATCGAGCAGGTTCACCACTTGGGCGCGCACCGATACGTCCAGGGCCGAGACCGCTTCGTCGCAGATCAGCACCTTCGGATTCAGTGCGATGCCGCGGGCGATGCCGATGCGCTGCTGCTGGCCTCCGGAGAAGTTGTGCGGATAGCGTCCCAAATGATCGGGGTTCAGCCCGACCAATTCCATCATCTCGCCCAGATTAGCTCGGCGGGAGCCGCGCTTGGCGATGTCCGGGTGGATTTCGAAGGGCTCGGAGAGGATCTGCTCAATAGTCATGCGCGGGTTCAGCGACGCGTAGGGGTCTTGGAAGATCAGCTGGATATTCCGGCGCATCTGCGCCCGCTCCGCTCCGCGCAGCGCATTGATGTCGTGGCCCTCGAACAGCACCTGGCCAGCAGTGGGCTTTTCCAGCCCGCTGAGCACGCGGGCCATGGTGGACTTTCCACAGCCGCTTTCCCCGATGATTCCCAGGGTCTTGCCCTGTTGCACCTGCAGGTCCACCCCGTCCAGGGCCTTGACTACTTTGCGCGGCCCGATGGGCAGAGAACGGGCCACCGGGTAGTGGCGGGTAACCCCGCGCATTTCCATCAGCGGGGCGGCATCCGGTGTCGCGGTCTCTGGCAGGGTCTGCGGGCTAAGCATGGGCTAGCACCTCCTGGGAGTTGAAGCAGGCCGTGTGGCGCTGCGCGGCGATTTCGTCTAGTTCCGGGACTTCGGTGGCGCACTGCTGGTTGGCCAGATGGCAACGCCCAGCGAAGGCGCAGCCAGCCGGCAGGTTCAGCAGGTCCGGCGGGCTGCCCGGGATTGCTGGAAGAAGCTGGCCCTTGAGCTCCTCGCTGGCCACCGATGAGGCCAGACCGCGGGTGTAGGGGTGTGCCGGTTCGGAGAGCACCTGGGCGGTGGGCCCGTTCTCCACGATCCGCCCGGCATACATCACCGCCACCTGGTCGGTGACCTCCCGGACCACCGAGATGTCGTGGGTGATCAGGATCAAGCCCATGTTGTTCTCCACCTGCTGCTCGGTCAGCAGCTCCAGGATCTGGGCCTGGACGGTGACATCCAGCGCGGTGGTCGGCTCGTCGGCGATCAGCAGTTGCGGGTCCAGGGCCAGGGCCATCGCGATCACGATGCGCTGGCGCATGCCCCCGGAGAACTGGTGAGGGTAGTCGTTCACCCGACTGGCTGCAACTGGGATGCGCACCCGGTCCATCATCTGGATGGCCGCTTTCTTGGCCTCTGCCGGGCTGTAGCCGCGGTGCACGCGGTACAGCTCGCCGATCTGGCGGCCCACCGGGTGCACGGGGTTCAAGGCGCTGAGCGCGTCTTGGAACACCATGGCCACGCTGGCCGAGTTCAGCTCCCGGCGGCGCTTGGGGGTCACTGCGAGCAGGTCTTCTCCGTCCAGCAGGATCTGCCCACCGGTGACTTTCGCCGGCGGAGTGTCCAGCAGGCCCATGATGGTTCGCGCGGTCACGGACTTCCCTGAGCCCGATTCACCCAGTATGCCCAGGGCGCGGCCGCGCTGCAGCGAGAGATCCACGCCGTTGATCGCGGTGGCAACTCCCTGCCGGGTGGCGAACTCAACGCGCAGGTCCTTGATCTCCAGCAGCGGGTTTGCTGCTTCGTGCGCAGTGCTCATCACTTGCCCTTCGGGTCGAACTCGTCGCGCATGGCTTCGCCAAACAGGACGAAGCCGAGCACGGTAATGGTCAGGAATACGGCTGGGAACAGCAGCAGGTGCGGGGCGGCATCAATATAGTCGCGGGCCGCTGCCAGCTGCAGGCCCCAGGACACCGACGGCGGGGTGAGCCCGATGCCGATGAAGGTCAGGCCGGCCTCGGCAGAGATCATCCCGCCCACACCCAGGGTCTGCAGCACGAGCAGCGGGGTGATTGCATTGGGCACGATGTGCTTTGCGATGATCCGCCCATTGCTGGCGCCCAGCAGCCGGGAGGCCTGCACGTACTCGCGGTTGCGCACTTCCAGCACCGAAGAGCGCATGAAGCGCACGCCCCCGGGCCATGCGAACAGGGACAGCGCGAAGATCACGGTCCACACGTTGCGCTCGCTGAACAGCTGCAGCACCACGATCGCGGCCAGGATGAACGGTAGGCCGAAGGCCATATCGCACACCCGGGAAATCACTGCGTCCACCCAGCCTCCGAAGTATCCGGCGACGGCCCCGACCAGCGCGGCGATGCCAAAGGCGATGGCCGAGACCACGATGCCCACTAGGATCGAGGCGCGCGCCCCATATATGACATTGGTATAGTAGTCGCAGCCCTGGATATCGATGCCGAACAGGTGCGCGGCGCTAGGCGGCTGGTTGGATTTGAGGATGTCGCAGCTCTCCGTGGGCCCGGGACCAAAGCCGGTAAACAGCTGAGGGAACGCGGCCATCAGGATCATCAGCAGCACAATGGACCCGGAGATCGCGAAGCGCGGCTTCAGCCACCAGCGCCGGTGCGCGCCGCGCGACTTCTGCGGGGAGCGGTCCACCGCCTGGGCGCCATCGGCGGGATTGACTGTGCTCATGCTCGAACTCATATTCTCACCCGTGGATCGATCAGGCCGTAGGTCAGGTCAACCAGCAGGTTGAAAACCAAGTACACCAGCACCAGCAAGGTAGCGATGCCAACCACGATTGTGCCTTCCTTGTTGTTGATGGAGCTGACCATCAGTCCCCCAATGCCCGGGATGTTGAAGATGGCCTCGATGATGACCGCGCCGCCGAGCATGCCGGCTAGGCTCAGGCCCAGGTAGGTCACCACCGGGATCATGGCGTTGCGCAGTGCGTGGCCCCAGATGATCCGCCGCGGGGAAAGGCCCTTGGCCTTGGCGGTGCGCAGGTATTCAGCGCGCAGCACTTCCACCAGCGAGGTGCGAGTCAGCCGGGCCAGCCCGGCGGCGGCCTCGAAGGCCATGACCAAGGCGGGCAGAATGAAGGCCATGGGCCAGCCCGCGCGGATGCCGGCCGGGTCCACCCAGCCCAAGTGCACACCGAAGTAGGTCTGTGCGCCCAGAGCGATCACGAAGCCCGGTACACCCATGAACAGCACCGTGAACACCAGTGCGAAGTGGTCTCCCGACTGTCCGCGGCGCAGCCCTCCGTAAACGCCGATAACCAGGCCAATGAACAGCTTGAGCACCCAGGCAGTCAGCGCCAGCGCGAAAGTCACCGGCAAGCGCTCGAGGATCAAATCCAGTACCGGGCGGCCGAAGAAGTCGATGCCGAAGTCCCCGCGGAAGACCCCGAGGATGTAATTGCCGTACTGGACGAAAAACGGGTCATCCAAATGGTAGGCCTGGCGGATCTGCATCACGGTGGCCTCGGGCAGCGGGCGTTCGCCGGTGAGCGCCGAGATCGGGTCGCCCGGCATCAGAAAGGTCAGTGCGTAGATAATGAAGGTGGCGCCCAGTAGCACCGGGATCATCTGCAAGATGCGCCGCACGGTATAACCCAGCATTGGTTACCCCTTAAGAAGAATAGTGTGTACCGGCGGGAGGACCCATGACTCGTTTCATGGCCCGCCCGCCGGAGACTGGTGGTGCTAGCAGCCGTAGCCCGCGCGGTAGTACTGCAGGTCGCCCTGCACGTCGTTGAGCACGGCGCACTTGGACTGCAGGCCGTAGTCGGTCGGGATGAACAGCGGGATGGCTGGCAGATCCTTGATGATCTTCGCCTCGGCATGCTTGAACAGCTCGGTGGACTTCCCATCATCCATCTCGGCGCGGGCCGCGCGTAGCAGCTTGTCCACTTCTGGATTGGAGTAGCCGGTGGCCAGATTGCCGTCGCCACCGGTCTCATACTGGCTCAGGTACTGGTCAGGAGACATGTACGACCAGCCCCACAAGCCGAAGGCTGCGCCTTCGAGCTTCTGGTTGTTGCGGCGCTCGGACAGCTCGGTGCCCAGCATCGGCTTCATCTGCACCTTGATGCCCAGGTTGTCCTGGATCTGCTTGGCAATGGCCTGCACCAGCTGCTGGTCGGAGTTGGAGTTGCTTTCGATAGTCAGCGTGCCTTCAAAGCCGCCGTCATCAGCCAGGATCTCCTTGGCTTCCTTGGGGTCGAAGGTGCATGCTTCGCAGGATCCGGGAACGTAGGATTCCAGCGATGGCGGGACCAATGAGTCAGATGGCTCGGCGTGACCCTTGAGCAGCGAGGTGGCGATCGCTTCGCGGTCAATGGACATGGAGATCGCCTGGCGCAGAGCCGGGGAAGTCAGTTCATCGACGTAGTCAGGGACCTGCAATGTCTGCTGCTTGGAGCCGATTGCGACCTTGTACAGCGCTTCTTCGCCCAGCTGGCTGGAAGCCTTGTCCACCATGGTGGCCGGCACGTTGCGGATCATGTCCAGGTTGCCTGCGGTCATGTCGGTGTAGGCCGGATCCACGGAAGTGTAGATCTTACCAATCAGCTTCTCGGCTCCGCCACTGAAGCCCTCGGCACCCTTGAAACCGTCCCATTTCTCCATCACTACCTGCTGGTTGTGATCCCAGGAGTCGAACTTGTATGGTCCGTTAGAAACTGGTGCCTGGTCGTAACCGGTCTCGTCATCGAATGCGCTTTGCGGCATCGGGCAGGTCGGGTTGGTGCTCAGAATTGCCGGGAAGTCGCGGTTCGGCGCCTTCAGAGTGACTTCCATGTGGGTGTCGTCCACAACCTTGACTCCGGAGAGCTCGCTGGCCTTGGCTTTGCCTCCATCCAGCGGGTTCATTTTGTCATAGCCTTCGAAGGAGACGAAGGTGCCATTGCCCTGCCAGGCGTTGGATCCGGTGGCGGTGGCGTTCCAGGCATCGGCGAAGGATTGTGCCGTTACCGGGGTGCCATCGTGGAAGGTCCATCCGTCTTGCAGCTCGATATCCCAGACCTGGGCATCATCGCTGGTCACCGATTTGGCGGCCAGCGGTTCCAGCTTCTGGGTTTCGGAATTCACTTCCATCAGGTTCGCGCACAGCGCCATACCGATCTGGCTTCCGGGATCCTTCTGCGGCACGATGCTCTTTGGCTCGCTGGTCATGAATGACAAGGTTGCCTCACCGGATCCATCACCGACTTGCTCCGCTTGGCTGCTGGCTGATGAGCAGCCGGTTGCGGCGAGCATCAGCGATACGACACAGGCAACGAGCGCAGTTTTCTTCTGTCGTTCCATCTTGTTCCTCCCTGAGCGGCTACCGGCACCTGTGCCGGGCTCGTGGCCGCTGTCACTTTATTTATTTTATGAAATAAAGTAAACATTGCAGAAGGTGTGACTGTCAACACTTTCCGGGGCTTATTCTGCCTCTGTCTCCGCATGCAGCCGATCAATAAAGGCCAGCGGATTGGCCAGCACTTCGTTCACCATCAAGCTGGCTGCGAAGATCGACAGCGACAGCGAATGGTCGCTGGAGTAGACTACGCGGCTTGAGGCCTGGGCGCCCTGCAGGGAATTCTCCGCGACCACCGTTTGGACCAGGGTCCGGGTTTCGGGGCGTTCGGCCGGGGTCCCGGCGATTACTAGCAGCCCCGGGTCCAGCAGGTCGAAGAGCATCGCAGCGGCCCGGGCGACAAAGGTGTCGCGATCAGCGACCAGGGCACGGATCTGTTCATCACCAGCGTCATAAAGCCGATCAATATCGCCATAATGCATCACATCAAGGCGACCGGCCTCATGCGCCCGGCGTACGGTAGCTTCGTCGGTTGCCATGACTTGCAGGCAGCCACTGCGTCCGCAATCGCAAGGGAACCCCTGGTCACTGACTTGAAGATGGGCAATGTTCCCGGCATGCTGCGACCAGCCGGCGCGGATCCGCCCGTCACTGACTAAAACCGCGCCCAAATCCGAGGTGATCACCATGAGCAGGAAATCGCGCTCCGTGGCGCCATGCCCATAGAACAGCTCGGACTGCGCCGCTGCGCGGGCATTGTTGTCCAGAATAATCGGCTGGGGCAATTCTTCGAGCATCTGCACCGCGGGAACCTGTTGCCAACGAGCACCGCGATTCTCCACAATCCGCCCGTTGATCCGGTCGACAATGCCGCCGGTGGCTACCCCGGTCCCCAAGATTGGCCTCCCCTTGGCATGCTCGTCCACCAGCTGTTTCGCTTGGTTAATGACCAGCTTGAAGGACTCTTGGGCGCCCAAGCCATCATGCGGCACGAGAACCGAGGCCTTGGCCACCCCATCCAGCCCGGTAAGCACCACGCCGGTGACTCGCGGTCCCAGGTGGATGCCCATCACCAGATTGGACTTGGTATCAACGTGCAATGGGACCCTGGGCCGCCCCTGCCCCACAGCCATTGGTTCGGCTTCGCTGATTAATGAGCTTTCCAGCAAGCTCGCCGCAATGCCGGTAACCGATGCGGCGCTGATGCCCAGGGCATCGGCGACATCCTTGCGGGAGCCGCCGGGCGAAGAGAAAATCTCCTGGAGCACCATCGAGTAGTTGCGCACCCGGGCCGGGTCGGACTTGCGGGACATGCGGAGAAGGTCCTTTCCATGACAGCAACCTGAAGGGGCTACTTGGCTTATTGTGTCACTGTGCGGGTCAACTTCGGGAACACAGGTGGCATTCAGAGGCCATGATTGAGCAGAATTACGCAGCCCAACCAGCTATTACACCAGGAACGAAGCGGACCGGTTCGTTCTGGTTGGTTCGCCATTTTCTGGGGCCGCAGCATCCATTCGGACCACTTTTCGCTGCCCCATTCGCTGGCTGCGGCATATTCCCCGTCAAGCCGCAAGTACGCCATCAACAACATGTGATGCAAGGACTCTCGCATTTCGCTTCGTTCGGCGCAGCGGGTTTCTTTGTACGGAAAACCGGTTGATCGCGCCCTTTCCAACGCGCGCACTTTCAGCGGCAGAAGATCCCGTGTGGGAAGCCGCGAAGCTGGTGGGTAAAGTAGGGCGGACTGCGGGAAACAGCGCGCTTCGGAACTTGAAAAGCAATGTTGTGCCCCGTGTGCTAAACCCGGCGATATGGGATCACCTTGCCGCCGATCCACAACACCATCTGCCAGCCCATAGCCTGGTTGGACGGTGCTGCTGTTCAAGGAGCTCGGTCCCCCGCATTCGACATTTCTGCTGCTGTCGCGTAGAGCGTTCTTCTATCGCTGTGGCCGTAAGAGGCTAGCAAGTCGCTTTCATCAGCCCTCGAACCGAGCAGCTTGAAGCACACTTTTCCAGCTAAGAAATACGTCCGCCTTTGCCGAATCGGCGTGGCTGCAAAGCATGGTTGTGGGAAGGCTCAACCAAGTTCATTTTGGTCTTTACTCCTCTCCGACTGGAACCATATCAAGCGAATCGGGCTTCACTGGATTCAGCCATCGAGCCAGGGTAGTCTACGTCCATGCATACCTCGCGCTATGAAGCCGATATGCATCCAGCAGAAGCTGTCGCCAGGCTGCTGGACTAAACGGGAAACACAGTGACCTCAGTGATTCCCTCTGGTTACGAATCGTATGTGCTGGTCCTCAATCCGGTCGAACTTCGAGACGGTTCAACTATCCTCCGGACGGATGTCATGGGCAGGAACGGAGTCAGCCTCGGGCATGGATCCAGTGGCCCGAGCTCGCAGTGAAAAAAGACGCCAAGTAACCGGAGGGTTACTGGCGGGTACCCGACAGGGGAAATCCACCCGCCAGTCTTGCAAGGCAACTGACCAAAACCCTCGATCCAGATCCGAGCACCCACTCTTTCGCTTCCTGGGCCGGGTATGCCATGGATTTCATGAACAGACCACGATGTTTTCTCCGTATCAAAGCGAAATGCTGCTCTACTCCGGAAAATTGACGGATCAGCGCGGAGCTTCCCTCTTGTCCACGACGTCAACGGAGCGTGTGCCGATGTACTGGTGGCCCTCGAATCTTCGCTGGTTCGTCGGTCAGGACATCTACGCGAGAAGTCTCGTAGTCGGATGCGAGCGACGGACCGCGCAAAAGATCCTCCAGGATCCTCTTCTTGATGCTTACCCCATCAACCCTTCAGATACCGTACCCTCAAATGAATATTGACCTGGGCAACATCTCTCAGTTCGACGCGCTTCCGTAACTCTTCACCCGCAAATCATCTAGACAACAGTGATGGAATCTTAGAGTAGAGAAAATAGGCTGAAAGCCCAGCTGACCACCTAAAAGGTATTCGAAGCTCATTCCCATGGCGCATTGTGTTACGGACCCGCCCATCGTTCAATTACCGGCAATCGCCGCTGATTCGGAATCGGTAAGCAAAATTCCCAATGTTTCACGGCCAATGACGCCCAAAAGATCATCAGGGCCGAGGTCTGCGGTCAACATTGCATATCTCAGACCCCAGCCTCGACTACGTCGCCATAACGAGCTTCGGGGTTCTGCCCCGTACTGGTCGAATGCCTCCGAAATTGCTGCAGGGCTGAAATGCATCCAGAACATGCCAAGGTCGCTGGCTGGATCACCAATGCAGAGATCTCCGAAATCAACCAACGAAACCGTGGCATCGTCGTTGGCTGAGTCGTTGACAATCGTGTTGTGCGGATGCGGATCACCATGCAACCAAAGCGGTGCGCCTTCATGCGGTGCCGCGGCCACTGCGTCTTCCCAAAGTGCAAGGGCCGGTTCGTGCAATGTAGGGTCCAGCGCCGAAATCTGCTTGCGGGTTTTCTTGTCGAGCGCGGCCAGCGGCACCCCGCGGAATTCACTGTGCGGTCCGGACGCTCCGGCAGGCTGGTGCAGCCGGTACAAGTACTGCGCGAATTCTCCGGCGTAGCCATCGCGCCTGCGGCGGTCCACCGTCGCTGCGCTGCGGCCCGGGACATAGGGGCAGATGGAGAACGTGAAGGGGTACTGCGGCGCGGGCCGGCCAACGAAGACCGGCATGGCGATGGGCAGTCCGGTCTCGGCGGCCAATTGCGGCAGCCAACGCCGTTCCTTGAGTCCAATGGCCTCGCCTAGTTCCCGGCGCGGCAGGCGCACCACCAGCTCAGCACCCAGCCGGTACACCTCGTTATCCCACCCGGTAGCCAGATAGGCAATGTCCTGGTTCGCCCAGTTCGGCGCCTGGCTAACCAGCAGGTGCCTGACCAGCTCCGCGTCAATTTCAACTTCGGCTGGCGGCATTCCCTTATCCGTGGAGACAGAAGAAGTCATTGCTCAATGCTAGTGCACCCCGCATGGCTCACGCTGCCGCGCGAATCGTTCTAGAATCGGTGCATGGACTCCCCTGCACCCGGCGAGCAGATCCTCGCCACGCTCCTGCTAGAGAAATTCGACCAGCTTACCGAAGCCTTGGCGAGCATTCCGCAGGAACAAGCCAATAGCGTCCTGCCAGTTCACGGCAGCAATTCGCCGGTGCAGCTGGTGCTGCATTGCTGCGGGATGATGCGCCGCTGGTCTTCCACGGTCAATCTCGGCCTCGAGGTCCCCCGCGATCGGGCCGCCGAGTTCACCGCGGTGATGGACAAGGAGGCTGCCCTGCAACTGGCGCATGAGGCCAGGAAGGCGTTCGCCAACGACCTGGCGCTCACGGGCATGAATGATGCTCCCGTTGCGGCCCCGCCAGGCAGGGAGGGCGAATACTGGATGTCCACCTGCCAGGGCGTGCTGCTGCATGTGCTCGAAGAGCTCTGCCAGCACTTGGGGCATCTGGAAATCACCCGGGATCACTTGGCCAAGGACGCGTCGTGAAAGGCATCCGGCAGGTCACAGCTGGCCTACCCATGGCCTTTCCCGGGGCCTGAAGAGCGTCCGCGCGCAGAGCCGTCCCAAACGAGCAAGGCTCCTGCAGCAGGCAAGAACAAGAGAGCTGGAAGCCACTGGAATGCCATCAATGCCACCATGGCGGCCAGCAGCATGGCCAGCGCCGCGATTCTGGGCCATGCAGCCATGACTGCCCTCCTAGAAGCCTTCTACCGCTCAGCGGTAGTTGATTTGGTGTGAAACCCTAGCAGGATCAGTGCGCAGTTGCCAGAGGCGCCAAATCAAATGCCGCAGGACCGCGCGCCGCTCACAGGTCCAGATCTTCCCAATCGAAGCGGGTAGCGGTCCCGGATTCCCAATCCTGGCGCAGGATCGCGTAGGCAACCGAGGCGAGATGGCGCCCGTCGCCGGTGGGCCACGCCATCCGGTAATGCGCCTCCTTGAGGAATCCGGCGCGAAGAAAAGTCTTGCGCATCGCGATGTTGTCTTCCCTGGTTTGGCCTTCGAAGCGCAAGGTGCCGGGGAAATCAGTGAACACCTTGGCGGTCAATTCCCTCAGTACGAGGGTACCCAGGCCTGATCCCCGGTGCTTTTCCGCCAAGCGCAGGTGAAGCATGGGAGTGTCGTCTTCCAGATCTTCGAGTACTGCCATTCCCAAGCATTCTCCCTCGCCAATAATCCAGAATCCTTGGCGCTCGCTGTTCCAATATCTTCCGCTATCGACTAGTCGTCTCAGCTCCGGCTCTGTCCAGTTCCGACGGACATGGAATGGGAAGCTGTTGCTTGATAGAAAAGCGGCGATGGCACTGCTGTCTTCCGGTACCATTGCTGTGAACGAGATATTCATGGGGCCAGCCTATAGAAGACATGCCGGATCCAGTCAGCGTAAACATGAATCCGGTGGCGACAGCACCCGGCCGAATATCTGCTTCCATGTCAGGCCGCTTTCAATGAATCCAGAATCTCTTGCGTCGAAACCACCAGCGCAAAGCCGTCTCCGTGAAGATTGGTCGCCGTAACCTGCATCAGAGTGGCTGCCGGTATTACCGTGCCGTCAGGTCCTGCCAGATCAAAAGTTCGTGTGGCATCGAGAGGCACAATGACGTCAAATCCCAGATTTCCGCCCATCCGGGCGGTGGTTTCTACACACAAGTTGGTTTGGATTCCGCAAACCACGATCTTTTTGATCTGATTGGACCTCAGCCACTGGCCCAAATCCGGGGAGCCATAAAATGATGAGTTCACTGACTTGGTTACGAACAGATCAGGGGTGACCGCTTGCACCGATTCGTGAAGATTATTGCCGGGACTTTCCACGAACAAGGGCGAGTCCGAATTTCGGCTATCGTGCCTGACGATCACTATCGGCATGTTCTTTTGGGACCACTCCAAGAGAAGCCGATCAACGTTGTTCTCGCATTGCGGGTAGTTGGTTGTCGGGCCCCATGAGGTGTCGTAGAAACCCTGCTGCATGTCAACCACGATCAATGCGGTCTTTGTACTTGTCATCATGCTTCTACTTCATCAGGGATCGAGGAACCCAACCAGTGGCATAAATGACATGGTTCGATAAGATTGCGCCATGACCATCGTGGGGATTCTAGTTGGGCCGGGCCGTCGAGCATTTGATATCGAAGTTGCACGCGAGGTGTACGACGACCGAACCGACCGTGGTCTCCCCCGGCCCGCAGTTCGAATCCTCGCAGCAACCACGGTCACCGCTCTTGACCCGGTTCGCTCAATACGGCGCACACATCCGCTTGCTTCGGTGGAGCAACTCGACATGATGGTGGTTCCAGGAAGCGAGAATCCGCTCGCAGAACCTCACCCGCAGGAAGTGGCAGCAGTTGCACGAGCTGCTTCCGCCGGGGTCCTTGTCGCCTCGTTGTGTACCGGCGCATTCACACTCGCCGCTGCAGGACTGCTCGATGGGCGAAGCGCGACGACTCACTGGCGTTTTGCCAATGAACTTGCAAGGCGTTATCCAGAGGTCAACGTCAAGTCGAGGGATTTGTATTGTGGCGAGGACAAAGTATGGACTTCGGCTGGAGTCACCGCAGGAGTTGATCTATTACTCCATCTAGTACGTCTAGACTGGGGAACCAGCGCTGCAGAAACTATCGCGAAGGCCATGGTCACCCCTGTTTTCAGACCGGGAACCCAAGCGCAATACGCGGATACCAGCATCCCTGGGAATTCATCGCCGTCAGTTGAACAACTGCATCTGGCAGTCAGCCAAGATCTTCAACGGCATTGGAACGTCCAAGAACTAGCAGCGGTCTGCGCAATGTCACCACGGACTTTTCACCGGTGGTTCTCAGACGCGGTCGGGACAACACCTATTGCATGGCTCAATGATCTTCGAATCAGCGAGGCCCAACGCCTACTGGAACAAAGCGACCTGTCGGTTGGCGCCGTTGCCCGTCAGGTTGGCTTTGCTTCTGATGATCTGCTGCGCAAGCATTTCTCGTCGCGATTGGGGATCACGCCGACCGGCCATGCAGCGGCTTTCCGTCGACAACGTCCTTGATGAATTGCGCCTTGCCTCGCGCATAAGCGATCCTGTCATCCCCGACCCTCGTGGCCAAGTCCTGTTTCAGCTCGGCATATGCGGTAGCAACATTGGCGTCTTCCCTCAGTCGATCGCGGAACACCAGATGCTCGCGTTCCCAGACCGAACCGAGTTGGCACACGTGAACATGCACTGTTCGGGGCTCTCCCGCGGGCGGACGAAAGAAGAGATGGCCGGTCTCCCGTTGCCGCAGCACAAGCCCCAGCGCTTCGAGGCCGCTGCGGTACGCGGACTCTTCTGAAATATCCGGAACAGCTATTTGGAGGTCGAGAACTGGTTTGGCGATGAGGCCCGGAACTGCTGTCGACCCGATATGCTCTGCAGATGCCGCGGCAGGACCAATGGCGTCCTGGATGCGCAGCATCCAATCAGCGGCCTGGACGGCCCACGACGGATCATGCTCGACAAGATGGACAGGTTCACCACCGGGCTTATCAAACCATTCGCTATTCATCTATCCAGTATGCCTCGATGCCGGAAGCCGGAAGGTGCAATTCCAGGCAGGTTCCACTTCGCCCTATCCAGCCGGCTGGCCGTTTTCACCCAGCACCGCTTCCCCGTCGGTATGCAGCGGGTTTTTCATCGTCGGCATCCACGCGCAGCGCGTCTGCATGCCCGACACCGCTTGCCCATCCCTGATCAGCACCGTGCCCAGCATCCACTGCCCGTCGTCGGTGACCTTTTCCATGGCTTCCGGTCCGGCCAGGTAGCCCATCATTTCTTGATCGTCCAGAGGCATCTCGCTCTTGGCGTTCGGGGCAGAATAGACGGGGATCGACACGGAAATGGTGTCGCCATTTGCCTCCGGGTGGCAGTATCCACCGTCGCCTCCAAGACCGTCCGTGCGCACGAGGTAGTACTGGTCATCGCCGGAATACTGTTTTACGCCTACCGTTCGAACCTGTTCCAGCGGGCCATTTTCCGCGCAGGCAGTATTCTGGAAATCGCTGCGCAGGTACTCAGTGACCTTGACGCCCTGCGTGGCTGGCACCACGCTCGCAACGGTGGATCCGCAATTATGCGAATAAGCGATCTCGCCGGGAACCTGGACTGGCCCCTCCTCCGTCGCAACCCAGGCAACGAAGTGCTCCCAATAGGCATTGCCGGACGTGCTGATGAACGATGCGACGGCATCGTCTACGCCGTCGCCATCCAGATCCGCGTAGACGATCTTGCCCAGCTCATAGCTGTTGAATTCATCGCTGGCTTTCGAATTCTCAAGACGGATCTTCGAGGGTTTGCCATCGAGCGCCATCGGATCCATCCAGGTTGCGTTTCCAAGATCCGCATCTCGCAGGGATTCGATCCCAGGTTCTTCCTTGCTCGGCGAAGGAACTACCGTTGGCGTTGAGGATTCCAGGTCCGGCTCTGGTTCGCTGCACCCAGTGAGCAGCAGCCCAACCGCGGCCACCGTGCTGAAAATTCTTGCTCCACGAGATGCATTGACCATGTTCAGATGATAACTGAATATAAAAACGACTCATAAAAACTTGTGCCATCAAGACCGCTTGCGTGTAATGCTTGTTAAAAAACGCCAGCCTCGGACTTCACGCTTGGAAGTCCGAGGCTGGCGCCAGGGCTGGAGTCCGGGGACTAGAGTCCCAGCTTCTCCATCACGATTTCGCGCACGCGGCCGGCGTCGGCCTGTCCGCGGGTGGCCTTCATGACAGGGCCCATCAGCGCACCGATGGCCTGCATCTTGCCGCCCTTGATCTTCTCGACCACATCAGGCATGGCAGCCATGGCATCATCCACGGCCTTGCCCAAGGCATCATCGTCATTCACCACAGCCAAGCTGCGCTTCTCGACGATTTCGCTTGGGGTGCCTTCGCCGGCGATGGCGAATTCCAGCACCTGGCGGGCGATCTTGTCGTTGATCTTCTTCGCCTCGATCAGCGAGTTCAGCTCAACGATGGTCGCAGCGCTCACGCCCAGATCGGCGATGTCCTTGTCCGCGGCCTTGGCCAGGCGGGCGATCTCGCCCATCCACCACTTGCGGGCCACAGCGGCGCTGGCGCCAGCGGCAATGGTCTGCTCGATCTCGTCGAGCACACCGGCGTTGACCACGTCGCGGAATTCCTTGTCCGCGTAGCCCCACTCGGCCTTCAGGCGCTTGCGGCGCTCGGCTGGCGGTTCCGGCAGGCGGCCGCGCAGCTCTTCGACCCATTCGGCAGTGGTGACGATAGGCACCAGATCCGGCTCCGGGAAGTAGCGGTAGTCATCGGCATCCGACTTCGGGCGGCCCGAGGTGGTCGAACGGGTGTCCTCATGCCAGTGGCGGGTTTCCTGGACGATCTTCGCCCCGGAATCCAGCACCGCTGCGTGGCGCTCGATCTCGAAGTGCACGGCGTGCTCCACCGCGCGCAGGGAGTTCACGTTCTTGGTTTCGGTACGGGTGCCGAACTTCTCCGCGCCCTTGGGCATCAGCGAGACGTTGGCATCGCAACGCACGTTGCCGCGTTCCATCTTGGCATCCGAAACGCCCAGGTTCTTCACGATTTCGCGCACGGCGGCCACGTAGGCTTTGGCCAGCTCGGGAGCGCGCTTGCCGGCACCCGTAATTGGCTTGGTCACGATCTCCACCAGCGGAACACCAGCACGGTTGTAGTCAACCAGCGAGTAGTCCGCACCCTGGATGCGCCCGGCAGCGCCACCCATGTGGGTCAGCTTGCCGGCATCTTCTTCCATGTGGGCGCGTTCGATCTCGACGCGGAAGACTTCGCCGTCTTCCAGCTCGATGTCCAGGTAGCCGTCGAAGGCAATCGGATCATCGTACTGGGAGGTCTGGAAGTTCTTCGGGGTATCCGGGTAGAAGTAGTTCTTGCGGGCGAAGCCGCACTTCTGCGCGATCTGGCAGTTCAGTGCCAGGCCGATCAGGATGGAGTACTCCACGGCGGTCTTGTTGACCACCGGCAGCACGCCGGGCAGGCCCAGGTCTACCGGGGTGACGTTGGTGTTCGGGGCATCGCCGAAAGCGTTCGGCGCGTCGGAGAACATCTTGGTCTTGGTGTTCAGCTCGACGTGGACCTCGAAGCCCAGGACCGGGTCGTAGCGATCCAGTGCCGTATCGAAGTCGACCAGTTCATCGGTGTAGTTGCTCATGGTGCCTAGGCCTCCTGCGCGATCGAAGCGGTGTCAATGGCTGGTGCCTGCGAGATCAGCGAGTGGCCCCACTGCTTCTCGAGCAGGGTTTCCAGTGCTGCGCCGGCACGGTACAAGCGGGCATCCTCGTAGGCCGGGGCCAGGAACTGGATGCCTACCGGCAGGTTCTCGGACAGGCCGCCCGGGACGGTGATGCCCGGAACGCCAGCGAGGTTGGCCGGGATGGTGGCCACGTCGTTGAGGTACATGGCCAGCGGGTCGTTGTCGTTCGCGCCCAGCTCGAAGGCGACGGTCGGCGCGGTGGGGGAAACCAGCACGTCGGCCTGCTCGAAAGCGGCCTCGAAGTCGCGCTGGATCAGCGTGCGGACCTTCTGCGCCGAGCCGTAGTAGGCGTCGTAGTAGCCGGCGGACAGGGCGTAGGTGCCCAGGATGATGCGGCGCTTGACCTCGTCGCCGAAGCCGGCGGCACGGGTGGAGCCCATGACGCGCTCGATGGTCATCGGGCTCTCTTCCGGAAGCACGCGGTGGCCGTAGCGCACACCATCGAACTTGGCCAGGTTGGAGGAAACTTCCGACGGCATGATCAGGTAGTAGGCGCCCAGCGCGTACTTGAAGTTCGGGCAGGAAACCTCGACGATTTCTGCACCGGCGGCCTTGAGCAGTTCCAGCGACTCGTTGAAGCGTGCTTGGACACCCTCCTGGTAGCCTTCGCCGGTCAGTTCCTTGATGACGCCAATGCGCAGGCCCTTGATGTCCCCGGTGGCGCCGGATTCAGCGGCGGCAACCAGGCCTTCGAGCGGGTTGGGCAGCGAGGTGGAATCCTTGGGATCGTGCCCGCCGATCAGTTCCTGCAGGTAGGCCGAGTCCAGCACGGTACGGGAGACCGGGCCGATCTGGTCCAGCGAGGAGGCCATGGCGATCGCGCCGTAGCGTGAGACGGCACCGTAGGTCGGTTTCACGCCGACGGTACCGGTGACGGCGCCTGGCTGGCGGATGGAGCCGCCGGTGTCGGTGCCCAGTGCCAGCGGAGCTTCGAAGGAGGCCACGGCTGCGGCCGAGCCGCCGCCGGACCCGCCCGGAATGCGGTTCAGGTTCCACGGGTTGCGGGTCACGCCGTAGGCGGAGTGCTCGGTGGAGGAACCCATGGCGAATTCATCCAAGTTGGTCTTGCCCAGCATCGGCAGCTTGGCAGCGCGGATCTTCTCGATCACGGTCGCGTCGTAGGGGCTCATCCAGCCTTCGAGCATCTTCGATGCGGCGGTGGTCGGCTGGCCCTTGGTGACGATCAGGTCCTTGATCGCGATGGGCACGCCGGCCAGCGGGTGCAGGGCTTCGGCCTGCGCGCCGCCGGCGGCACGGATGGCGTCAACTTCGGCTGCGACGGCGAGCGCTTCTTCGGCGTTCACGTGCAGGAAGGCATTCAGTGCGCCGTCAACCTCGGCGATGCGGTCCAGGTGGGCCTGGACTGCTTGAACGGAGGTGGCTTCGCCGGCGCGCAGCTTGGCGGCCAGCTCGGTGGCGGAAAGCTTAATCAGTTCGTTCACTTGGATTATTCACCATCCAGAATAGCCGGGACCTTGAAGCGGTCCGAGTCCGAATCAGGCGCGTTGAGCAGAACTTCTTCAATGCTCAGCGTCTGCCCCACCGTATCTTCGCGCAACACGTTGGTCAGCGGGATCGGGTGGCTGGTGGCTGGGACGTCGGAGGCGGCGACTTCGCTGACGGACGCGATGGCACCGACGATAGCGTCGAGTTCACCGGTCATTTTGTCCAGCTCTGCGTCGCTCATCTCGATGTGGGCAAGGTGTGCCAGATGCACAACGTCCTCACGGCTGATGGCAGACATGTATCTCCCTAGAATGGCGGTTGGGTTTCATAGACAAGTCTATCCCTTACGCGCCTGCCCCAATGCCTATATGCGGGGCATTAGTTATGCTGTGCGCAATACCAAACCGCTCAGGTCCTGGCCGAGGGCGTTCTCCCAGATCCCGATAACACCGGCTTCGGCGGGATCGCCGGCTACCGGTTTGCGGATGATCACCGCGTCTTTGCCCCGACTCTCGCCGCGGACCAGGATCCGCGGATCTGCGGTAAAGGACTCGGACCGGTGCTGCGGCGTGGCATTTCCGGCCAGCAGTTCACGTGCCTGGGCGATGAAAATGGGGTCGCCGGCGGCGTCATAGACAAAGCGGGTGCCCAGAATCGCGTGCTCGCTCCTTCCCAGGAGGTAGCGTTCCGCACCGTCAACCGGGGCATCCCGATAGGTCAGCGGAACGTGGTAAATCACGTCAGAGGTATCGCTGTGGTCAGCGTAGAAGCTCAGCTCGATACCGACTTCACCCTGCGGGTCTTCCAGACGGAATCCGCCAACACTTTCAAGTTTCGGCGCGCCCTGGCCGGTGTAGAACTCCTGCTTGGCCAGCCAGGCTGCCACCAACTCGGTCTTAGTTGGAGACATGGTGGTGTTGTAGACGATTCCCATGAGCTTAGTCTGTCAATTGCTGGTATTAGGCACAAGTGTTAGCGCAACGGTTCTTTGGCCAGCCGATAGCTCCTACGATGGTTTCATGCACACACATGAGCCATGGGATGAAGTTCAGCAGGCGCAGCAGTACGGGCAGAACCTGCTGCGGGATGCCGCCATTGAACTGCGCGAGTCCGAGCACGAGGACTTCTCGGTCATGGCCGGGTGGTGGAACGACCCGGCCTGGGCGGTGCTCCAGCAACGAACCATCAAACCGCGTCCCGGGGCTCCGCTCGTGGAAATATTCGCACAGTGGAGCGAGAACAAGCCCTCTTCCGGCGATGCCGGCTTCAGCATCTTCGAGCGCGGCAGCGGAACCTTCATCGGGCACATCACGCTGCATGGCGGCCAGTTGCCCCATCGCGCCGCTGAAATGGCGGTGATGATCGGCCCGGACTTCGTCGGCCAGGGTTTCGGCACCCGTGCCACCGCGTTGATGTCCGGCTATGGTTTCCGCGAGTTGGGACTGCACCGGATTAGCCTGTGCGTTGCCGCCTTCAACCAGCGGGCCATCCGGGCTTATGAGAAAGCCGGGTATACCCAGGAGGGGCGCCAACGCGAGGTGTACTTCCACAATGGCGTATTCCACGACCAGGTGCAGCTGAGCCTGCTCGCCGGCGAATACTTCGCCCAGCGGGGCTGAGCAGCACCCCGCGCTACTATTTGGCCGCTTCCTCCAGCATGGACTTCACCAGCGGTCCCGCCGTCTGGGCTCCGCCGTCTCCATCCTCGACGAACGCGGCAACCGCCAGATCGCCTTGGGCGGCGATGGCCCAGGCATGCGCGTTCTTTTCGCCGTCGTATTCGGCGGTGCCGCTCTTGCCGATGATCTTTCCGCTGCCTACTGCCTTCAGGTCCTCCAGGGTTCCGTGGTCCACGACCTCGGCCATCATGGTGGACAGCTGCCCTGCTTCCTCTTCGCTCAGCGTGGAAGCCGGCTTGGCAGGTGCCTGGGGTTCTGGCGCCAGGATCAGCTTGGGCTGCACCGTGGACTTCGCCTGGATCGATGCCATCACGGTGGCCATGCCCAGTGGCGATGCTTCCACCACGCCCTGGCCAATCATGTTCGCGGCCTGGGTGGTGCCTTCAGAATCTTCGGGCACCGAACCGAACACTGCGCCGGCACCGGTTCCGTCCTCTGCCAGCAAGCCGAGAGCAGCCGCGGCTTCAGCCAGGTTCTTGCCGCCAATTTCCGTTCCCTGATTCACAAAGACCGTGTTGCATGACTGCGCGATTGCTTCGGATAGCGGGATGGTGCCTACGGCGGCAGCAGGATAGCCGTCATAGTTCTTGAAGCTCTTGCCATCCACCACCGTGGTTGCCGGGCACTTGACCTCGGTGCCCGGTGTCGCTCCGTCACGCAGCATCGCCAAGGCGCTCACGACCTTGAAGGAAGAACCCGGTGCATAGGAAGCTTGCAAGGAGGTGTTCAGCCCGGAAGAAACCGGGCCCGAGGAGGCCGCGAGGACGCTGCCGTCAGAGGGCCGAATGACCACGATGGCAGAGTTCGATTCGGCTTCGGCCAGCAGTTCATCCGCGGTTTCCTGCAGTCCGGTGTCCAAAGTGGTCTTCAGATCCTTGCCTGCTACCGGGGCTGTGGTGATCAGTTCCGCTACCGCTTCATCTTCAGCGTTGTACTGCGATACCGAGACTCCTGCAGTTCCCGCGAGGGTGTCATTGTAGGCGGCTTGCAATCCTGATTGGCCTACCTGGTCACCGGCCTTGACCTTGCCTTCAGACTTCTCGATATTCTCGGCGGTGGCCTTGCCAACGCTGCCTAGCAGCGGGCGGGCGAAGGAGCGAGTGGGTGCCAAGGGCAGCTCGTCGTTGTGGAAGCCGGCACCCGGAATGCCCTTGATTTCCTCGTCGGTGACTTCCCGCGTTGCGTCGTCGCGCAAGACAATTGCTTCCACCCAGGCTTTGTCGCCAGCGGCCATCACTCGTTGCACATAGGCCTGTTCATCGATGTCCACGAGCTTGGCCAGTTTCTTCGCCGAGCTTTCCCAGTTTTCTTTTCCGGTGTGGGTCTTATCCATGCCAACACGAATCACCGGCCGATTGGAGACAATGCTTTCGCCTTCTGCATCGGTGATGCTGCCTCGTGCTGCAGGGTCGAAGGCCGCTTTGAGGTAGTCGCCGGTTTCGAACTCAGGGGCAAGAATTGACGGGTCAAAGCGCAGTTTCCAGGAATCGGATTCCTTGTCGAATTCCCACACAGCCTGGGTGTCGTAGCTCAGATCCTTGTCCGACTTGTCGATATCCCATACCGTGGTGATGCTCGCGGTAGCTGTCTTGACCCCATCTTGCTCTTCTTCGTCTTCGGCCACCGAACGAACGGTGCTCGTGTGCTTGATTTCGCCCATGGTGCCAAAGGCAGTTTCCTGGGCTTTCGCTGCATCTTTCGGGCTGGTCCCAGCGAATTGCACTGAGCCGAAATCGCCGCTATTCATGGCGGATACCAGTGCATCGGCCGAAGGCGCCGGGTCTGGCGCGCCAGCGCTGCAGGCACTTAGTGCGCCCATGGCCAGGGACGCAACGGACAGGGCGGCAACACTTCGGCGAATAGCACTCATGGCGCCATTCTATTCACGCGCTCGGACAGACCACAACGTGTGTCCGCCGAAGTCATGGGCGGTTCACCTGGATCCAGGCTGAATCCATCTTGGCTGCAGGCTATAGGCGTAGACAACCAATTCGATATCGGTGTTCGGCACAAACCAGTCGCGTTCGGGATAGTGGACGAATCCGAGGGATTCATACAGTGCCCGGGCAGAATCCCAGCTGCTGCCGGTAGTCAGGGAGACGGCATTGATTCCGGGAATGAGCCGGGCGCGCTCGATGGCGGCCTGCACCATGCTCCGGCCAACACCCCTGCGCTGCGCGGCCGGATCAACGCTGAGCATGCGGATTTCCAGCTCGTCCGCTCTGGCAATGTCCGCATAGTCGCTGCCCGCCCGGATCAAGGTCATGGAACCGATGATCTCTTCTTCCCGGCGCACCACGTAGATTTCGGTCTGGGCTGCACGCTCGGCCACCTTGCGCACGAAGTCCAGGTACTCGTTATCCGGGCTGTCGAAATGCCCAGCGGCAAAATAGGACTCTGCGGTCAGCTCCCCCACACGCTGGTAGTGCTCGGGAGCAGCCAGTTCAATCGACAAGTCGCCAATGCTGGTTGAAAAAGTTTGCGTGTCAGTCATGATGCTCCAAGTGTGCCACGAGCTCAGGGGGTTTCTGCACGTCACCGAGCCCAAGGCAAATGATGCTCTGGCTGAAATTTTTGCTGAGCAATTCTTCTCTGATCTGCAGTGATTCGCGGTGGGAAATAGTGCCTTGCGAATAACTTGGAGAAAAACTTGCCCGCAAGTTTGTTAATGGAGTTAACTAACCCTGTGACTTCCCCACGCAAGGACTGGAATGTGCTGTCGCACGGCAGCGCTATTTTGCCCTCCCATGGGAGGGAGCACAACCTCTCTCTGGTTCTGCAAACACTTTCGGACCAAGGCGCTTCGAGCCGTGCCGATCTGGCACGCGCTACCGGCCTGACACGTGTCACCGTCTCGGAACTGGTCGCGGAATTGATCAACCGCTCGCACGTCATTGAGACCGGGCAGCAAGAGCAAAAACGCCCCGGCAAGCCCTCCACCCTCGTCGATTTGAATCGCCCGGGGCTCAGGATCATCGGCGTGGACTTATCCGGCGTTGTCCCGTTCCGGGCGGCCATCATGGACCTGGATGGCGCCATCCTCAAGAAGTTTTCTGCCCAGGCACGCGAAGCAACCGGTGAAGCCGCGACGGTCCAGCTCCTGGAGCTGCTCGACACCGCACTAGCCGAATGCGACGCACCGGTTCTGGGCGTGGGCATTGGCTCGCCCGGTGTAGTGACCGATCGGGGAATTGTCCTCGCAGCCGAAAAGTTCGGATGGCGCGACTACGACCTGCGATCTGCGGTCGAGCAGGCTACCGGCCTGGCCGCTCATGTCCTCAATGACGCCGACTGCGCCATCCTTTCCGAGCACACGTTCGGCCAAGGCAGCGACCACATGATCTTGCTGCGCCTGGGGCGCGGTGTAGGCTGCGGCGTCATCACCCACAACACCCTGGTGCGCGGCTCGGATTTCGCCGCCGGCGAGCTGGGCCATGTCCGCCAGCGTGCGCAGGACACTGCCTTATGCAGCTGCGGGCAAATCGGCTGCCTGGAAGCCTATGCTTCCGTTCCTGCAATCTGGAAGTCCCTGGCCGAGGGGGAACCAAAGGAACAGCTGGATCAGCGGATCGCCGCGTATCTTGCTGGCGCACTTGCCCCGCTTCTTTCGGTACTCGACATTCGCGATGTCATTTTCACCGGGACCCCGGAAGTCGTGGATCAGCCTCTCGCGCAAGCGCTACGCGAAGCACTGGCCCTGCGCTCGCATACGGCACGCGCCGAGAACTTCCGGCTTTCGCTGAGCGAAGATCCAGAGCATCTGGTGCTCCGAGGTTGCGCGGTCAACGTGCTATTCCATGAACTGGGGATCACCTAGCGGGGCCGCCCGGTTTCTCCATACCTGTATTCCACTAATCATCACTGCCAAGATCGGAGAGTGCCCACCATGCGAGTGCTCATTGGTTCATCCCCTGAAGAAGTTGCACGCATCGCTGCCGACAACGTGTTGGCCGGCCTGGCCCACCACAGCGCTGGAGCCCCCTCGAATTTGGGGCTTGCCACAGGTTCGTCTCCGTTGGGCCTATACCGTGAACTTTCCCGTGCGGTCCAGGAAGGCCGTGCCGATTTCACCGATACCCAGGGTTTCGCCTTGGATGAGTACATCGGGATCCCGGACACCCACGAACAGTCCTACCGCCAGACGCTGATCAACGAGGTCTGCAATGTCATCGGCTTGCCTGCCCGCTGCCTGCATGTACCGCAGGGCATGGCCGCATCCGTGGAAGCCATCGAGACGGCGGCCCGGGCGTACGATGACGCCATCGCCCAGGCCGGTGGCATCCACGTACAGATTCTGGGCATCGGATCCAATGGGCATCTGGGCTTCAACGAACCAGGCAGCGCGCTGCGAAGCCGCACCCGCATCAAGCGCCTCGCGGCCAATACCCGTGAAGACAACGCCCGGTTCTTCGACGGCATCGAGCACGTTCCCACCCACTGCGTCACCCAGGGACTAGGTACTATTCTTGACGCCGGCCGCTTGGTCCTGGTGGCTGTAGGCGCGGGCAAGGCCCAAGCCATTGCCGCTGCCGTAGAAGGGCCGCTGTCAGCTTCCTGCCCGGCATCCGTCCTGCAGCTGCACCAGGATGCAGTGGTAGTAGTTGATGAAGCGGCAGCCAAGGGGCTGAAACTGCGTGAATACTACGATGACGCGGCTGAGGAACTGACCGTCGTAGACCTCGTGGTCAGCTAAACCGCCCAGTCAATGGCATACTGAAGCCATGGCCGTCTACTTTGAATGCGTTACGCTTTGCGGTGCTTCACGTGCCGACCTCTTCGAGAAATCGCTCAGCATCGACGCGCACGCCGGTTCAATGGCCGATTCGCAGGAAAAGGCCGTGGCGGGGGTTACCAGCGGCACTATCGGATTAGGCGAGCAGGTCACCTGGCGTGCCAAGCATTTCGGCATCCCCTTCCGGATGACCTCGAGGATTTCCGACCTGGATGCCCCGCACACGTTCACCGACCAGCAGGAGCGAGGGCCTTTCAAGTCCTTCCACCACGTCCATGAATTCTACGAGTCGGACCAGGGGACGTTGATGGTGGACAAGATCCGCTTCAGCGCTCCAATGGGTCCCTTGGGCTGGCTAGCCGAGCGGCTCGTGCTTGGCTGGTACCTGCCCAAGCTCATCCGGATCCGCAACGACTACCTGGTCAACGCGCAAGGCTAATCCTGCTCGCTAGCGGTCCTGTGGCTCGATGACCACAGCCCACTGGCGCACCGCGCAGGAGTCGGATTCCCCGCATTCTCCGGTCTGCGGCTGCGCCTGGACGATGACGGCCATCGGGCTGGGCAATTCACTGGCATCCACCGGAAGCACGTGGGTGAACGAACCGTCGGCGTTAACCGGGATTTTCAGATCCGGGCCTTGATCCAATATGGCTTCGCCCCGCTCCAAGATGACGGAGTACACGGTTGCAGTGCGGGACTGGAAGTTGGATCCGAGGGCTCATCGCCGTCGGCCTGCGAGGGGAATTATTGACGGCTCCACGTGTACAGTGGATTAGTCGCCACGACGGCAGTAAACCGCTACCCCTATCAAGGCCAATGACCCCGATGCAGCAGACCTCGACAGCCAGCTCACCTCTTGCGGTGCGAAAAATCGCCTTAGTGGTTTCGCACGTGCTCTCCCCCATTATCCTGGCCACCGTGTTGCTGTTGGCAACGCCATGGCGGGATTCCTCAGTGCGCTGGACCGAGTCGATTGTTGCCGCCTTGTTCACCACGATTATTCCGTGGCTGATCCTGGCCGGGGCGAAACTGCGCGGCAAGGTCACCGATATGCACGTGACCGTCCGGCGTCAGCGGCATGGGATCTATGCCTATACCGCAGGATTGATCCTGTGCGGCCTGCTCGTGCTGCGGGTCATGGATGCCGGTTCCGGGATCTTCCTCGAAGTGCTCAGCATCCTGCTTGGATTGGCGCTTGTTGCCGTGATCAATTTGTGGTGGAAGGTCTCGGTGCACCTGGCTGTGGGCACCTACGTTGTTTTGCAGGTGGCGGGACAGCAGGCCGAGCTGATGCCGCTAGTGGTGTTCTTCCTTGCGGTGCTTTCCTGGGCCCGGATCCGCAGCTACCAGCACACCGCCGCACAGGTGTGCGGCGGTGTAGCTGTGGGCATCGCCATCCATTACGCGCATCAGTGGATAGCAGCTTTGCTTCCCTAGGCGCTAGGCTCCGCGAGCTTGGCTGGATCCACCAATCCGGCGTACTGCCAGCCCGGGTTGCTGCTGGGCCGGCCTACCTGGCATCCGGCTTCCTCCGCAATCAGCGCGCCGGCAGCCCAGTCATACTCCTGGGTGCCATATTCGGCGTAGGCGTCCAAAGACCCCTCGGCCACCAGGCACAGGTCCAGCGCGGCCGAGCCGAGTCGGCGCACATTGACGTAGTCCTGGAGCATCTGCCCGAGCACTTGGGCCTGGAACTGGCGGCGCTGGGAATCATAGCCGAAGCCAGTTGCCAGGATCCTGGTCTCGGATTCGGCCGGCCCGGTGAGCTGTGTGAGCTTCCCGGATCGCAGATCAAGCTTCCATGCACCCAATCCCTTTCCGGCGAAGTATTCCACCTGCAATGCAGGGGCGACGATGGCCGCGGCTACCCAGGTCTCGCTGCCATCCTCATTGCGTTGGCAGACGCCCACCGAGGAGCAGTAATAGGCGATGTTGCGCACGAAGTTCGTGGTGCCATCCAGCGGATCAATGCTCCAGCGCAAGCCGCTCGGGTTCGCAGGCTTGGCACTTGGATATTCCTCGCCGGTCAGTTCGTCGTTGGGCCGGGAGGTCAGGATGGCCGCGCGAATTGCTTCCTCGGCGGCACGGTCGAAGTCGGTCACCCAGTCCCCGGCCGCCGATTTGTCGGTGAGGTTGAACTGCGATTCATCGCGGCGGTTGAGTACTTCGGCGCCGGCGGCGGCGGCCCGGCGGGCAACCATTACCAGCGGATCATGAGTCACTGCGCGGTCCATTTCTAGCCTTCCGTTAGTGCGGCGAGGGCTACCTCGCGCGCTGCGTCTGGGCCCTGTTCAAGCAGGACGCCGAATCCGGTTTCGTCCAGTACCGGAACACCCAGGGACTGGGCTTTGTCCAGCTTTGACCCTGCGGCTTCGCCGGCCACCAGGAAGTCCGTCTTCTTCGAAACGCTGCCGGTGGCCTTGCCGCCACGGACAATGATCGCTTCCTTGGCGGTATCGCGGGAATAGTGTTCCAAGGTACCGGTCACCACAATGGCCAAGCCTTCGAGGTTCTTGGTGATGTTCGCATCTTGCTCGTCTTCCATCTTCACCCCAGCGGCCTGCCAGGAGGAGACAATTTCACGGTGCCAATCCACCTTGAACCAGTCCACCAGCGCGTCGGCAATGATTGATCCGACGGAATCGATTTCGCTCAGTTCAGCCTCGGCGTTGCCCGAGTCAAGGACCTCGAGCAGGGCATCCATGGAGCCGTAGCGGGTGGCAATGGCCCGCGAAGCGTTCGGGCCAACGTGGCGGATGGACAGTGCCACCAGCACGCGCCACAGCGGGTTGCCCTTGGCCTTTTCCAGCTCATCGAGCAGCTTCATGGTGCTCTTGGTTGGTTCTGACGGCTTCTTGGCGGTGGCCTTGGAGTAGAAGTACGGGACGAGCTCGAAAATGCCGGTGCCCTCCCCCTTGGAACGCTTTTCCCGCCATACCTTCACCTCGCCAAGCTCGTCGAGCATGTCCTTGAGGTTGAACAGTTCGGCTTCGTTTTTCAGCGGGCCGGGGCCAGCAGGCAGAATGATGCCGCCCTGGGTGGCAGGGTCCTCGCCCGGACCGCTGGTCAGGGCCGCCGCTGCTTCGTAGCCCAGTGCCTCGATATCAAGGGCGCTGCGTCCGCCGAGGTAGGCCACGCGTTCGGTGAGCTGGGCCGGGCAGGATTCAGCGTTGAGGCAACGAATGTCCACATCGCCTTCCTTGGCCGGCGCCAGTGGCTGCCCGCAGGATGGGCATTCGACAGGCATGACGAAATCACGCAGGTCTTCGTTGCCGTCACGCAGTGGCAGCACCGGGCCAACAATTTCAGGGATGACGTCTCCCGCCTTGCGCAGGATAATGGTGTCGCCAATCTTGACGTTCTTCGCCTTGACGACTTCCTGGTTGTGCAGGGTCGCGCGGGCAACGGTGGAGCCAGCGACGAGGACCGGTTCCATCACGCCGAAAGGCGTCACGCGGCCGGTGCGCCCCACCTGGACCTGGATGTCCAGCAGCTTGGTGTGCACTTCTTCTGGCGGGTACTTGTAGGCGACAGCCCAGCGTGGAACACGCGAGGTGTAGCCCAGCTGTTCCTGGGTGGCCAGGTCATCGACCTTGATGACGATGCCATCGATGTCATGGATCAAGTCGTGGCGCTTCTCGCCGTGCTCGGCAATGTAGTCCTTGGCTTCCTGGCGGCTGCCGACAACGCGGCCGTAGGGCGAAACCGGAAGACCCCAGTTGCGCATCAGCTCGTAAGCCTGGGACTGTTCAGCAAGGTTGAAATCGCGGCTGCGGCCCAGTCCGTGCACGAACATGCGCAGCGGGCGCTTAGCAGTCTGTTCCGGGTCTTTCTGGCGCAAGGACCCGGCGGCCGCGTTGCGCGGGTTGGCCAGGGGCGCCTTGCCCTGGGCAATCAACGCTTCGTTGAACTTGTTGAAGTCATCGGTGGCAATGAAAACTTCGCCGCGGACTTCGAATTCTTCGGGCCAGCCGGTGCCGGACAACTCCTGCGGGATGTCGCCGATGGTCAGCGCATTGTGGGTAACGTCTTCACCGGTGGTGCCGTCGCCGCGGGTAGCTGCACGCACCAGCTTGCCCTGGCGGTAGGTCAGGTTCAGTGCCAGGCCATCGATTTTGACTTCGCACAGCCACTTGACCGGGGTTTGCGGGTGCAGGCGTTCGGCATTGACCTGGGCACGTTCGAGCCACGCTTCGAGTTCATCAAGTGAGAAAACGTCTTCCAGCGAGTACATGCGGCTTGCGTGGGTGACCGATGCGAAGGCGGCGGAAACTTCGCCGCCGACTTCCTGCGTGGGCGAATCCTGTCCAGCCAGGATGGGATAGGTTGCCTCGAGCAGCTGGAGCTCATGGAACAACGCATCGTATTGCGCGTCGGAGACCAGAGGAGCATCGTTTTGGTAGTACGCCTCGCGGTGGGCACGGATCTGCTCGACCAGCTGTTCATAGCGGGACTTGTCAGCTTCTGGCGGAACGTTGGTGGCCTCAACTGGTGTTACGTCTTTTTCACTCACGTATTCAATTGTGCCCCACCGGCGGACAGTTTAGCTGGCTTGGAGCCCTAGTTCCCAGGTGCGTCAATTTGCGCGGACTCGGCTGCCAGCACATCAAGGACAATCACCGCGATGTTGTCCCGGCCGCCAGCTTCCAGTGCGGCCCCGGTGAGAATCCGGGCCGCTTCGGTGCGGTCCTTGTAGTTCACCAGCAAGGTCTGCAAGATGTCTTCGGTCAGTTCGCCCGAGAGCCCGTCGCTGCACAGCATGTAGCGGTCGCCGATGCGTGGCTGCAAGACGGTGAGATCCGGCTGGCTTTCGGCGCCGGCGCCAAGCGCACGGGTAATCAGATTCCGGTGCGGATGATTGCGGGCTTCCAACTCGGTGATCTGCCCGGCATCCACCATTTCCTGCACGGCCGAGTGGTCACGGGTCAGCTGCTGCAGGGCGCCATCACGCAACCGGTATCCGCGCGAGTCCCCCACGTTGACCAGCAACAAGCTCGGGATTTCATCGGCGACCACCGGGATCGGCTCGGTAGCTGGAGCCAAACTGGCGCGGTGGTTCTCCAGCATTTGCGGAGTGATCTTGGAGATGACATCAGTGTTCTGCGTCATCGCGAAACTTGAGGTCCAGGGCGGCACCGCGGCCAGTGGAGCGGTCACATTGTCCCGGCCTTTGCCGGGGGTCTTGATCTGCACCAATGCGCACAAGGTAGTGCCGCCACGTGATTCAAGCGCTTCGCGAATGCGGTCATCAGCCAGTTGCACCTGGCGCTGGACATCCGGCACGGATGGCAGTTTCCGAACCGACGTCTTATTGGCGAAGGTGCAGATTTCCTGCATCGTTTCCACCGCAAGCTGGCTGGCCACCTCGCCAGCTTCGTGACCGCCCATGCCGTCGGCTACCGCATACACGATGTCATGCATCAGGATGCGGTCCTGGTTTTGCGTTCGTTTCCGGCCCACGTCCGTCAGCCCTGCCGCGGCGAGGATGAACGGTACCGGTGCTGGTTCTTTAGCCATTAGTCGATCACCAGTCCTGCTCCCTCGCCTGCGGAGAGCTCATAGGGTTGAATGTCTCCAAAGCCGCGCACCGCGGTGATTTCCTGGGCGGTGAGCACAAAGCGTGCGTCATTGCGCAACGTGTTTGCGGTAATCGCGTCGGTCAGCACGGTGCCCGGTTCCGCCAGCGAGGTCAGCCGAGCCGCCATGTTCACCGTAGGACCATAGATATCACCCAGGCGTGAGAGCAGCCGGCCCCAGACCACCGCGCCGCGGGTTTGCGGGAAGAGCTCGTCCTTGGCCAGCTCGCGCGACAGGGACAGCGCAATCTCGGCGCCAGCCTGCGGGGTTTCGGCCACGTAGAGCACTTCATCGCCAATGGTCTTGACCAGGCGGCCACCGCCCACGGAAATGACCTCGGCGCATTTGGCTTCGAAGCGCTGCACCAGCTGGGCCAGGGTGCGCTCGTTCATGCGGCGCGACAGCGAAGTGTAGGAGACCAGGTCGGCAAAGCCCACCGCACGGGCCAGCGGCAGCGGGGTGCCGCCATCTTCGTCGCCACGGTCTTGGTTGTAGGCAGCCACTCCGGTTTCCACCCGCAATGCCATGCGGTGCACGGCAGAGTTCAGCTGGCGGCGCCATGAGTAGAGCAGCAGGTCTTCAATCGCTGGAATGATTTCGGGCAGCAGGCCGAAAAGCTGGCGGCGCGCCTGGCGGTCCGACATGTTCTGGTTGGCGATCATGTCCTCAACCAGTGCTTCGATCTGCCACACCACCATGCGGTCAGTCATCTGGCCAACCGAACGCATCAGGGAAATGGCGGTTTCTTCGGTCAGCTTGCCTTCGCGGACCATCCCCACCATGGTGCCCAGGGCTTCCTTGTCGGCCTGGGTGAAGAACACTTCATCATCGCTGAGTTCAGGGAAGCCGATGGCGCGCCAGAGCTTGCGCGCGGAGTGCAGGGAAACACCGGCCTCGGAAGCGACCTCGCGGCGACGGAATTCGCGTTGGCCGCCGATGAGCCGCCTTTCCAGCGAAGCGACGGTGTCGCGGACAGCGTCGGGGGTGTGGGCCGGAATGCGCAAGGGGCCTTCCATGGCCTGCGCAAGTTCGAAAATTGGATCCGACTCGGCCGGTGTGGCCACAGGGGGGTGCTGGCGGGCGCCGCGGACAGCCTCGGCGGCGGACTGCGGAGAGTCTGCTCGGGGTGTGTTGGTGTGCTCGGTGCTCATGCCCCCATGCCCTCACTGTTCGTCGTTTCGGTATGCACCGCATTCTGGTTGCTGCGCAGGTTCGCCATCGCCTCCATTGCCAGGGAACGGAAATACGGTACCGAGGGGACATGTGAGAGTCTCACGTATCCCTGGTTCAGCACGATATCCAAGGTTCCCGCACGCGTCATGGTGTTCTTCGCCTTGCTGTGCGCGACGAGGTCGCGAACTGTAAATAATCCTACAGATTGCAGCTTGCCATCGTTGTATGTGGGCCGGAACATGATCCGCTCGGTGGTCAAGACGATTTGGCTGCGTAGCCACCGGGCCCAGGGAATCACGCTCCAGATCAGCACCAGTGCGGCCCAGAGAACCACCGAAACGACCATCCACACATTCGCGTTGCCAGCTAGCCAGTCCGAGAGATCGTCCCGGGAGAGATAGCCCAACGAGAAGGTGCACACGGCAGTCAATACGAGGAAGGCTCCCACGGGCTGGCGCAGCACTCGCGAATGTTCACGAGTTTTGATAATCACTCGTTCCCTTTCATGCAGCGGCAACTTCATCGTGTTGTTCCTCGCCCCTCCTGTTCTCGACTCCGTGTTTCGGTCATCATCTCCAATAATAGTCCCGGGCCAAGACCCAAGTCTGGTTAGGCATACTTTCCGTCGGCGCGCCGTACGTGGTGCACGTCCCCTGCCATCACGTGCTTCCGCTGCCCGGTTCCATATTCCAGAACCAGTGAGCCGTCTGCGCCCAACTCGACCGCGTTGCCAACTAGCGTGGATCCATCGGGGAATTCCACACGCACTTCATGTCCCAGTGTGGCCAGCTTGTCGCTGACGAGCTGGCGCAAAGATTTTCCATTATTTCCCGGCAACGGCATCTGCGCAAAGCCGCCGACCCGGCGGAAACCCTGATCCAGTGCTGCGAATTGCTTCAGGTACTCAGCCAGCAGTTCGGTGCGGTCCAAGTTCTGGGCGCCAGCCAAACGCAGGGACGTCGCGGTGGGCACCGGAAGCTCGTCCCGGTTCTGGTTCACGTTGATTCCGGTGCCAACCACTACCCCGTAGCCGTTGCCAGTTGGAACCATTTGCGCCAGTATGCCGCAGACTTTCTGCTCTCCGGCCAACAAATCGTTGGGCCATTTGATGCCCAAGGGAACGCCGCCGATATTCTCGGCGGCTCGGCTCCAGGCCAAGGCCGCAAGCATGGTGTACCAAGACAGGGATTCGGCAGGGAAGCTGGGACCCGGCACCGCCAAGACACTGACGGTCAGGGAGGATCCTGCCGGAGTTACCCATTCACGGCCCAAACGCCCTTTGCCTGCCTGCTGGTGCTCCGTGAAGTACACGCTGAGGTGGCCGGCATCCCCATTGCCAGCCAGTTGCGCCAACTCGGTATTGGTTGAACCGGAGGTTGGCTTGATATTAACCAGCCCCAATTCCAGCTGGGCGGTGAGCTCGGTGAAGAGCCGGGAATCGAGAATTGCGCGGTCGGTGCCATGCGGGTTTTCCATACCTCCAACCCTATGGCACCGGCCGATGATTACGCTTAGTCCTGCCTCGTCATCTGCCTAGAGGAAGATGTCTTCAACCAGCGGGACTTCGGGGTTCAAGGTGTACTTCTCCAGGTCCGTCTCCCCAGCCAGCGTCAGCACCTGTCCATCCGTGAAGAAGTTTCCGCTGACTCCGGCCGGCGGGCTGGCAAGAATGGCCATGGCGGCATCTGCCACGACCGAAGCGTCGCGCGCTCCCTGAACCATTTCCTGTCCGCCTGGCAGGTTCCGGATGGCTGCGGTATCGATCAGGGTTTCGGGCCAGAGCGAGTTCACGCCGACGCCATCGTCCTTCAGCTCTTCGGCCAGGCCAAGGGTGGTCAGCGACATGCCGTATTTGGCCATGGTGTAGGCCAAATGCCGTCCAGCCCACTTCGGTTCCAGGTTCAATGGCGGGGAGAGGGTGAGTACATGGGCATGCTCGGAGGCGCGCAGGTACGGGAGCGCGGACTTTGAGAGCAGGAAAGTGCCGCGGACGTTGATGTCCTGCATCAGGTCGTAGCGCTTCATATCAAGCTGATCGGTCTTGGCCAGGTTGATGGCCGAGGCGTTGTTGACCACAATGTCGATGCCGCCGAACTTTGCAACCGCCTCTTCCACCGCGCGCTGCACATCGGCGTCCACGCGGACATCGCCAACTACGGCCAGGCCCTTGCCACCTGCTTCTTCGATTTGCGCAACGGCGGTATGGATGGTCCCTTCCAGTGCCGGATGCGGCGTATCGGTCTTGGACAGCAGGACCACGTTGGCCCCCAGCCTGGCTGCGGCCAGGGCGATAGCCAGGCCGATGCCGCGGCTACCGCCGCTCATCAGGATGGTGCGGTTTTCCAGGTTCCCGGGAACAGGTGCGATAAGAGTGCGCGATTCACTAGTCATGTGATATAGATTACGCGATGATCCCCCACTAAGCTACTGTTCAGTAACTTATTCTGGCGTGCCACGCACCAGATATCGGGCCATTTTGTAAGATTCCTACAAACAAATGAGCTGTTTGCCCAGCTAGACTGGCTTAGTTGGCATTTTTCTTGTGCCATTCCTACACATTGAAGACAACTCGAGGGAGTCGAAGGCATGACGCAGGGCAGAACCGAGGCAGCCGAGTCAATCGACCTGTCCACCACCGCCGGAAAGCTTGCTGAGTTCCGCCGCCGCCAGAAGCTCTCTAAAGCGCCAAGTGGCGAAGCAGCGATTGAAAAGCAGCACTCCCGCGGCAAGCACACTGCCCGCGAACGCATTGAAATGCTCATGGACGAGGATTCCTTCGTTGAGTTCGACGCCCTCGCAGTCCACCGCTCCACCGCCTTCGGCATGGAGAAGAAGAAGCCATTAGGCGATGGGCTGGTCTCCGGCTACGGCACCGTCGATGGCCGCCTGGTGGCTGTCTACTCCCAGGACTTCACCGTCTACGGCGGCTCCCTGTCCCAGGTCAATGGCGAGAAAATCGTCAAGGTCCAGGAATTTGCGCTGCGCAACGGCTGCCCAGTTGTCGGCATCCTGGATGGCGGAGGTGCCCGCATCCAAGAAGGCGTCGCTTCCCTGGCCATGTTCGCCGACATCTTCCGCAACAATGTCCATGCCTCGGGCGTTGTCCCGCAGATCTCGCTGATCATGGGCCCATCGGCCGGTGGTGCAGCGTACTCCCCTGCACTGACCGACTACGTGATCATGGTCGACAAGACCAGCCACATGTTCATCACCGGTCCGGACGTCATCAAGACGGTTACCGGCGAGGAAATCGACATGGAAACCCTGGGCGGCGCCCGCCAGCACAACGCCAATACCGGTACCGCCACCTATCTTGCGTCCGATGAAGAAGACGCCGTGGAGTTCTGCAAGGAACTGCTGGACTTCCTCCCGTCGTCCAACCTCTCGGATCCGCTGATTGCCGAATTCGATGAAGAGCTGGATATCACTGCCGAGGACCTGGAGCTCGATACGCTCATCCCGGACTCCGCCAACCAGCCTTATGACATGCGCACGGTCATCGAGTCGGTTGTCGACGACGAGCATTTCTTTGAAATGCAGTCGCTGTATGCACCGAACGTGATGATTGGCTACGCCCGCATCGAAGGGCGCACCGTGGGCATCGTCGCCAACCAGCCAATGCAGTTCGCTGGCACCTTGGATATCGCCGCCTCGGAAAAAGCTGCCCGCTTCGTGCGCAACTGCGACGCCTTCAACATCCCGATCCTCACCTTCGTGGACGTGCCAGGCTTCCTGCCGGGCAAGGACCAGGAATTCCAGGGCATCATCCGCCGCGGTGCGAAGCTGCTCTACGCCTACGCCGAGGCCACGGTGCCGAAGCTGACCGTGATCACCCGCAAGGCCTACGGCGGAGCGTACATCGTGATGGGTTCGAAGAAGCTGGGCGCGGACCTGAACCTGGCTTGGCCTACCGCGCAAATCGGCGTGATGGGTGCCCAGGGCGCAGTGAACATCCTCTACCGCCGCGATCTGGCCGCAGTGGAAGCCGAAGGCGGAGACGTCGAGGCACGCCGCAAGCAGATTATCGACGACTACGAGGCCGAACTGCTCAACCCCTACCAGGCGGCGGAGCTGGGCTACGTGGATGCGGTCATCGCCCCGAGCGAGACCCGCTTCCAGCTGGTTCGCGGCCTGCGCGCACTGCGCGAGAAGCACGTTAGCCTGCCGCCGAAGAAGCACGGCAACATCCCGCTGTAAGCAGCAGTGCCTGCCCGCCTAGTACCAGCTAAAACCAATAAGGAGCACTCCCATGGAACAGAACGCTGCGTTGCCTGTTGCCCCGCAGATCCGCGTCACCAAGGGAAACCCCAGTGACGAGGAAGTGGCGGTAGTTACCGCGCTGCTCGCTGCCATGGGCAATACTCCGGCTCCTGCACCAGAAGCCGCAGAGCCCAAGAAGCGTGTAGCCCGGATCCGCAGGCGCCGGGCGCTGGCCCCGCGTTTGGGCTGGACTATTGGCCGGCGCTAAGGCCTGCTGAAAGCGATGGCCCGGAACGTTCCCTAGCGGAATTTTCCGGGCCATTGCTCTGTGCAGCGCCGCTGGCATCCTAGTCTTCGTCGGGAACTTCGAAGTCCAAGATGGCTAGGTCTGCACGAGTCACCAGATGCGAACTCACAGCGTGTTCCACCAGTCGCGCCCTGCGGTTGGTGGCCAATTTTCCAGGCCCCCCGCGCAGCCCGGCCACGCCGGCCTTGTCCAATTTGTCGCAGACGTTATCGAGTTTGCGATTGAACTTCGTAATTCCCCACCCCAGCCGGGCGGCGGCAACGGCACTTGTGGGAATTGAACTCAAGCCAGTGCCTTCACGGCGCAGCATCGGCTCAGCCAGGACAACGACCAAGGCCCGCTGGGCACTGGTCAGCAGCACCGGGCCAATGGTGGTCTCGCCCGAAGCGTCGTAGTCCATGTAGGCCTGCCGGAATGCCGGCTGCGCAACATGAATCGATAGCTCGTAGGTGGTGGGACCGGCGGTGAAAACCACGCCCACCCGGTTCAGCACCAGGGGCAGGCTCGATTCCGGCGAGAGCCAGGCCTGCAGTCCGCCGGTACGGTCAGCAATCGTCGCGGTCAGCCGGCTACCGACGTTATTAAGCCACCACAGCCCGCTTTGCTTGGTAATCGTCAAGAAGTGCCGGTGCAAGTAGGGATTGTCGTCGATGGCCAGATCGCCTTCTCGGCCGATGGTGAAGGGCTTGGCGTCTTGGACAGGATAATACTGTCCGCAGTACTCGATAGTTACTTCACTCATCTCTCTTGCCTACTTTCCTGAACCTGCGGCGGTGCAGAACCGTGCTCCATCCGAGATACGTCCATCATCGCGCACGAGCTTGACCTCGATACAGGTTTGTCCGCCTTTCCCGATCTCGGTAGTGGCGCTTGGGGACATCGTCTGCTTGTATTCTCCCGTTTCCGTGGCGGTAATTGGAGCCCACCGGTAATGGTCTGCCTTATTCGGTTCTGGGTTGGACCAACGGAAAGTTACAGTTTCTCCGACCGTGGAGTACGCAAAATTATCCACCTTCGGCACAGTGCCGCCAACCAATGCATCCTTGGGCCCGTCCGTCGCTGTAATAGGCGGGCCAGAACGCTGTGCAGCATTTTGGTCCGGCAAGTACATGTTGGCAATGACAGCGCCGCCAACCAGGAGAAATAGCACAAGGCCCACTGCGATGAAGACCTTCGGCAGGCCCTGGCGCGGCTTCGGTTCTGCCGGCGCGTCCACCGGCGTTCCTGATTCGCCTCGAGCTGCGCTCTGCTGGCCCGGAGCCGAAATGGAATCCTTCGGCATTTCCAGCCGCGGTATTGGAACTGACGGTCCTGCCTGCCGCAGCCGTTGCCCGGGAACGGAGGAAATCATCGGTGGGGTAGGCAGCGGACGCTGCGCATCGCTAATCGAAGTAACATTGCGAACGCGAGTGCTCTCGCCGTGATCTTCGTCAACCGCTTCTGCAGGTTCTTCAAGTACTTCAAAGGGCGTGACCGAGAAGCCCAGCTCGATCTGGATTCGTTGCATCGAGCGGGCCAGTTCGGCAGCCGAGCCGAATCGCGACGCCGGGTTCTTCGCCATGGCTACCGCCAGCGCCTGGCTCAATGATTCAGGAACATCAAGCCGTTCCAACGGCACCAACGGCGTATTGCAAATCCGCTCAATGAGTACTGCCTGCGAATTATCCTGTCCAGGACGGACGAATGGCGAATGCCCGGCCAAGATCGTATAGATCGTGGCACCGAGCGAGTACACATCCATGCGCACACCCGGAGGCATGCCATCGCCGAAGGCTTCCGGTGCGGACCATGGCACCGAAAGCCCAGCGGTGTGTGAACCGATAGTTCCCGAGATGCCGAAGTCGGTCAGCGCCGGCCTGTTGTAGTCGGTGGTCAGCACGTTTCCCGGCTTGATATCGCGATGCACAATGCCAGCAAGATGCGCAGTATGCACCGCTGAACACAACTGGATCGCCAGGGACAGCGTTTCATCAATGCTCAGGACGCCACGACGGTATCGGACGTCCAAAGAAGGCCGGGAACAATACTCCATGGCCAAATAGGAACGTCCGTCTTCGGTGATCTCCGCTTGGTAGATCGTGACAATATACGGATGGGTGGACAGCTGGGCCATCAAGTTGGCTTCCGCCTCGAATCGCTGGCGGGCTTCCTCATCGCTGACATCCGCCAGCAGCACCTTCACCGCCACCTTGCGGTTGGGCCGGTGCTGCTCGTACAGGTAGACATCGGAAAATCCGCCCGTGCCCAGCGGCTTGACGTAGGTGAATCCCGGGATCTGCGGTGCCGGAGCTGGCGCGCGCCGCAGGCTCACGGCAGATCCTCGAAGCGTATGCTCACGCCATCGCCCAGATCAGCAACATCGCCGTTGATCAGCATGATCTCCTGGTGCCGGGACAGGCGCCGTGGCCGCTGCCCTTCGCGCAGGAGCACGGTGCCATTAGTCGCACCCAGGTCAACCAGCTGCACATGCCATCCTTCCACTCGCACATGCAGGTGCGAGCGGGAGATGTCACCGCTTGGGCTTTCCACCTTCAGCAGGCGGGGTTCGGTGTCGGATTTGATGGCTGCTGCGCTTGGCTGGCGCCCCAGGATCACCGAGCGGTTCAGTTCATGGGCGTATTCGCGGGCGCCACCGTGATCGCTGACAATCATGCGCCCCATGGCCGGTTTGCGAACTTGCTGCGCTTGGCCGGTGAGGCGCTCGCCGCATTCCCGGCAGGTCGAGGCAGTTGGAGGGTTGGGATGCCGCTTGGAGCAAGAGCGGGCCAAGATGAATTCATTCAGCGACACCGAATTTTCGGTGCCGTCCTTGGCGTCCAAACCTGAAGCGGCGCTGGATTTCGGAACACTGGAGCCGCGGATGATCGTGTGCTCGTCGTCGGCTGGTTCAACCGGCCGCGCCGAAGAGGCAGGACTTCCCGGGCGCGGTTTGATAATCGTGTCCAGATCATCGCCCTGGCCGGTATCGTAGACGGTCTCTGCTGCACCTCTGGCGCCCAGCAGCTGTCCGCCCAGCGATAGTTCCTCCGAGTAGGCTTCCTGCTCGTATTGTGCTGGATCCTGAGTTTCTTCCGAGACTTCGGTCGGCGGCAGCGCATAACTCGTTGCCGTGCCATCTGTCTGCTCATCCCCGGCACCCTGTGCAGATACCTTGGCCGCGTCGGCTGCCTTGGCTGCTCGTGCCAACACAGCTGCGGGGCCCTTGGGATCTCCTGCTTCTTTGGACGGCGCGGCGGCGCCCGGGTCGGATGCCGGCTTGGCGGCAGTTGGCGCTGGTTCTTTCGCTGCCGCTGGGGCCTTTGCCTGCGCGGGCACCGCCGCAGGCTTGGCCGCGGTTGCTGCGGGGGTCTTTGCCTGCGCGGGCGCCGCCGCAGGCTTAGCCGCAGCTGGCACTGGTTCTTTCGCTGCCGCTGGAGCTTTTGCCGGAGCAGCCGCCGGCTTGGCAACAGCGGGGGCCGCCGCAGGCTTAGCCGCAGCTGGCGCTGGCTCTTTCGCTGCCGCTGGAGCTTTTGCCGGAGCAGCCGCCGGCTTGGCAACAGCGGGGGCCGCCGCAGGCTTAGCCGCCGTTGCTGCGGGGGCCTTTGCCTGCGCGGGCGCAGCAGCAGGCTTAGCCGCAGTTGGCGCTGGCGCCTTTGCCGGAGCCGCAGCAGGCTTGGCCGCAGCGGCGGCAGGCGCCATCACGCTTGGAGCTGCTTTGGCCGGAGCAGAAGGGGTGGCAGGTGATTTGGATGCGGCACCGGCGGGCGCACCAGCAGCGGCGTCCCCTTCGGTGCCCCACTCAAGGCTTGATACTCGAACAATGCCTTCGCTAATTGGCAGCGCGAACGCAGCTTCAGGATTCGCCGAACCGGTGCTCAAAGTCCATGACTTCGACTCGCCAAGTTTGCGTTCGGTCCAGGTCGCAATGCCGGCACCGCTGACCAGCTCGTCACCGGCAGCTGTCCGTGCGGTAAATTCTGGGGCTCCCCGCAAGACCAGATGCGGTGCCCTGTCCCGGGAAACCAAAGCGAAGTTCGGCAGCTCGGCAATGTTCATCTGGTAAAGCGGCAACAGCTCTGAGAGCAGTGCTTCCACCGTCGTCTTCCCAACGAGGTTGGACCACAAAACGTTGACCTGTTCGGCGCTGGCGCTGGCAGGAAGCAGGACGATGTGCTGGTTATTCACCAGGGCGTACCAGTCTCCGGGAATGTAACTCAGGCCGTTCATGATTTCTCCTCTTGGTGGCTCGTGGTCGATATGCGTGGGATTGTAATGCCAACATCATCGGGGTGCCCATACTGCACGTCGGCGACGATCACGCTGATATTATCTCGTCCTCCGGCGTCGATGGCCGCTTGGACCAGTTCCTCGGACGCCTGCTGCGGATCCGGGAAACGCGTGAGGATCTCCTGGATTGCGGCGTCGCCGACTTCGCTGCTCAGCCCATCTGAGCAGACCAGAATGCGTTCGTGCCCTGCTAGTGGCACCAGCCAGTAATCGGGTTGGCTGTTGGCGTTGATCCCCAATGCGCGGGTGATGACGTGCCGGCGCGGATGGGTGGCCGCTTGCGCGGCGTCCAGCTGGCCGATATCCATCAGCTCCTGCACTTCGGAGTGATCGATGCTGACCTGTTGCAGCAATCCTTGGGCCCACAGGTAGGTGCGCGAGTCGCCCACATTGAACACCAGCAGTTCGGGTTGTTCTTCCTGCCCGCTGGAGGTCCTTGCATCAATCAGCACGGCCCCAGTGAGTGTGGTTCCGGCTCGGCCGGAGCCTGCCTCCACAATGCTGCGGTCAGCTTCAAGCAGCAGCGCGTCCAGGGTTTCCGGATCGAGATTGGTGCCGGCGTCTTGGAATCCCGCACCCAGGATCTTGAGGCACAGGGCGCTAGCTATTTCACCGGCTTCATGTCCGCCCATGCCATCGGCAATGGCCAGCAACCGTTCCGAGGCCAGCAAGCTGTCCTCGTTCAAGGCGCGGCGCAGTCCACGGTCCGTTGCCTGGCCGTGGCTGAATCTGAGGCTGGCTGCCGGGCTAGTATCTGTCACGGACGTTCCACCTGGAAGTAGCGGTCACCGAAGTACACCGTATGGCCAATCATTGCCTGCTCCGGCTTGCCCGGGACAAGTTCGCGCACATTTCCGTCTTCATCGACAATGGAAGAACCGTTGCCCGAATCCCGGTCCGTAACCCAGACACTGCCTACGCCCGGCTCGATCAGCAGATGCGTTTTGGAGACGGTGCGTTCCGGATCATCCACCGCGACCAGGTGAACACCTGCATCGCCCTCTGCGTAGGAAGGGTTGCGTCCGATCAAGATGCTGCCAGCAAGGTCAAGGCACCGGCTATCGTCAAAGAGCAGATGCAAGGCATCAGGCGATTGCGAACGAATCTGCGTGTGACCGAGATCTGCATCCGGGTCACCACCGGACTTGGACGAAGGGACTTCAACGATCTTCGCCTCCGGCTTAGGCTGCGAGGCAGGACGGGGACGAGCTGCTTTCTGCGCCTCAGGCGCATTGGCGCGCACGGCGCCTGGCACCGAATCGATGACTCCCGAGGACTTGCCGGGCTCTTCTTCTGGTTCGCCCACGAAGCGACGGCCCGGAGCATACTGCTGCTCAGGCGCGAAAGACCCCGGTCCCCCGGTACCACCGGTAGTCAGCGGATCCCGTCCAGCCTTGATATCCAGTACCAGCGTCCCGGCCGCCTTATCGTGCCATCCCTGCTTCTTGCCGTTCGCGTCGAATTGGTTGGAGATCACCATCAGCACCGGTCCCAGGATCGGAACGATACCCGCGACGGCTATCAGCAAACGGCGAATAATGATTTTACCCCAGCCCGGGCGCTCGCCTGACACAGTAGCGGTGCGTAACCCGAGGAGCACATTGCCAAGACTCTTGCCTGCAGCAGCTTCCCACCACCACAAGAACACCGTGTAGGCCAGAGCCAGGACGCCGTACAGGATGTACGTTCCGGCGATCTCGCCCATGATCTGCGGCGCATCCAGCGAGTTCACCATCCTGGATCCGATCATCGGCAGGAAAATAGCCGAGAGGACCAGTACTGGCAGGAAGTCGACGAGCCACGAAAGCAGCCGCTGCGCAGTTCGGGCATCTACCAGGTCCATTTTTACCGCCATGGCTTGCTCCTGTTTTTCCGTTGCAATGTTCGTGCCGTGGTGACCGTTTTAGCCGCCAACTCGTGTATCAGAGAGCGTGGAGAGTATTTCACCCGCATCTTGCCGAAGAAGCCCAGCGGCTCTTGCATCTTCTGGGTCTGCGCAATGACATCCTCCCAGTACTTCCGCACTTGCTCTTCGGTCGGTTCTTCATGCGCGAAGTTCGCCGCATCCGCACGCTGCGCCAGCGACTGCACCGGGCTGGACAGCGTCGGGAAACCGTCGGCCAGCACGCCGGCACTTTCCCGCCGGGTCGCACCGCTGGCAGTCGCGATTCGGTGGTCAGTGGCATGGCTGAGCAATTCCTGCCAGCCACCGCTCACGCGGTCACCGGCGCTGCCGGTTTGAGAACGCTTCTGCCTGCGGCGCAGCTTCAGCAAGGCAACCAGCAGCAGCGGCGAGAGCACAAGCAGCACCGAACCCAGCGAAATGCCGGCGACAATGATGACCTGGCCCCAGCGTTCCCAGAAGGTTTTCGGTTCCTCTTCGACTTCCTGCGGCTCCGGTGCAGTTTGCGGAGGCAAATCCGCTTCTTCCTGCGCCGGTGGTGGCGGTTGCAGCACCTGCGGCTGCGGCACAGCCTTGGGTTCCTGTTCCGGAGGAGTGGGCTGCTCGTCTTCATTCGGCGTCGGGTTGAAAGCAACCCAGCCTATTTCCTCGAAAGCGATCTCCACCCAGGCATGAACATCGGACCCCTTGATTTCAACGGCTTTCCCCGGCGCGTATTCCTCCGGGTAGAAACCCATGACTACGCGCGCAGGGATCCCTTGCTCGCGGGCCATCAGCGCCATCGCGACAGCATACTGCTCGTCATCGCCGATCATCTGCTCGGCATCGAGCAGGCTGGTGATACGTCCCGCTCCGTGCCCGGAGAGCGAGGGAACCTGGCCCTCGGTGCCGTTGGAGAAGAATCCGGTTCCGGAAAGCATGGCTTCAATGCTCCGCACGCGCTGCAGGTCGCCGCGTGCCGTACCGGTGAATTCGGCGGCCTTGGCTCCCGCCGTGGCTGGCACATTGGCCAGCTCTGGCATGCGGAACTGCGCCAAATCCAGTTCATTGAGCTGGTCATCGCTCGGCTTGGCGGGGAAGAGCACCTTAGCCGTGTAGGCATCGCCCTTCTCCAGGCCAATGGAGCTCAGCGCGCTTTCAGAGGTATCGCTGTAGAACAGGGAACGGGCCAGTTCATCTTCACGACCGCCGGCCAGATCCAAGCCCATGAGCTTGCCTCCGGAAGGAACCCACACCCCTTCATAGTCCTGGATCGAGATTTCAAGTTCAGCCGCTTCGCGGCCTTCCAGCGTCTGGGCAGAACGAATATCGCTGGCATCACCCACGGGGGCAAAACTGCCACCAGCGGAAGGATCCACGTTGATGACCATGCCGTTGTAGGAATCCAATGCGGCCAAGCGGATGCGCTCGCCCTTTGGCAAGCCCTTGACGGTCAGCAGGGTGTCGTCAGCCATTGTCTTCACATACTTGCGGAAACTCGTCAGCGGGCTTGGATAATCGTAGAGATCCACCGGTGGTTCCAACGCATCGCGCCACACCTGGCGCGGGGTTTCGGGGGCCAGCAGCGGAGTGGCCGCGGCGGTCGCTACGCCGGCTCCGGCCAGCACCAGGGCTCCGGCAATGATGCGGCGCAGCAACATCTGCTGGCCGCCATGGGAGTCAAGCTGCTCGTGGTTCAGCGAGCTGAATCCGCCGGAAATGCGCGTGTCCATAAAGCGCCGCCAGGCAAGCCAACCGACCAATACCGCAATCAAGGCGACGCCACGGGCGATCGGCATCGGCACGTCGCGGGTGCCGAAAACAATACCCAGCACGAACATCGCCAGCAGCGGCAGCAAAGTCCAATACGGCGAGCGCAAATGCCAGGCCGCCAAGCCGGCCAGCAGTGCAGTGAGCAGCGCGGAAAGGAAGGCCACGATCAGTACGCCGCCGTAGGAGCCTACCGGTGGCGCCACGGTGAGCATGTCTTTCCAGCTGAAGACCAGGCCGGTCAGCAAGGTGCGCAGGGATTGCCCGGTGGGCAAGATTCCGAAGGCAGCCTCGCGTGGAGTCGCCAACGGGGTGCCCAGCACGAGGTACAGCAGTGCGAACAGGGCCATGGTCCGCCACGTGCCCAGCTTGAAGTGCACATTGGCCCAGGCCAATGCAAGACCGGCAACAATTCCGCCGACGGCAGCCAGGATGAAGTTCAAGCTCGCGCCGTAGGCGTCCAGGAGACCCAGGGCACCAAGGACCAGGGCCAATCCCAGACAGATCGCGTCAACGCCGAAGCGCCAGAGGGGCAAAGACTGTTTCATGCCACGGCCTTTCGCAGCATCAAGCCGAGTTCTTCCAGCTTGCCCAGGCTCAGTACCGTCAGCTCGCCAATGTTCGAGCGCGTCGGCTCCATGCCGGTCTCGCACCTGATAGCGATGGCGCGCACTCCGGCAGGCACATGCATCCAGGCTTCACGCAGCGACTTTGCACTGGTCCTGGTGCCGGTGAGGAAGAAAAGCACCGACGCTCCGGGCACGATATCGGCGGTGTGGCGAACCACCTGCACCAGGTTCTCGCGCTGGCCAGCGGCTGCTTCGATGCGGGTCAGCGAGTCCATCATCATGCGGCCGCTGTCGGTGCGCACCGGACCTTGCTGGGTCACGATGGCCAGCTTGCGCTGTTCCGCCACTGCCTGCTGCCCGATGGAGGCAGCGACCGAAATAGCCAGTTCGAAATCTTCCTCTGCGTGCGCCTCGCAGTACTCGTCCAGATTGGTGCTCAGGCTCAGTGCCAGGTGCGAACGCCGGGTCTCTTCGAACTGGCGGACCATCAATTCACCGGTACGCGCCGTTGACTTCCAGTGGATATGGCGGCGGTCGTCTCCTGCCTGGTATTCGCGCAGGGCGTGGAAGGACACATCGGAGTTCGAGAGATCCGAAGTGGGCATGCCTTCGAGGTCGCGGATGAAACCAGCAGAGGAGCCATCGAGCGCGGTGGTGCGCGGATGGATGAACAGCTCGTAGCGGTCGGTCCATTTCACCTGCCGGCGCAGAATGGCGAAGGGGTCCTGGCGGACCGAGCGGACCGGCCCCACCTCCAGCACCTGGCGGCGCTGGGTCGGGATGGTGAACAGGTCTTCGTGCGTTCCTTGCGGCTCCAGGCGCGGGATCCGGAACTGGGCGGCACCATGGCCTACCGGAAGTTCCATCATCACCGGCGCTGCGCTGCGCGAGGCCTGGTTGGCCACCTGCAGGGCGCCAACGGCGCGGTCCCCCACAGCGACACGGGTGCGGTGCAGGTCCAGGTCCACGCTGAAATCATTGTGGCCCAGGATGAATCCCACGGAAGCCAGCAGCAGCAAGGTGGCCATGAAGGCGCCGAGCAGGGCCTCCTGCCAGCCGAAACTGGCGCCCAGGATCCACAGGAGAATCGCTGTACCCAGCAGCACGAAGCCCAGCGGCGAAATGACCGTGGTGACCGGTGCGAGGAAACGGGTGCTGAATTCCTTGACCCGCGATGTTGCAGGGCGCAGGTATTCGCGCAGCACCTGCATTGCTTCGCTGGCCATGGTCAGCGACATTTCGGCCCTGCGATTCAGCCTGGTGCTCCGTGCAGAACGCTTAGCTCGTCTGCTCATTAATGATCGTCCTGGTCCTTGCCGGCGGCCGGAGCGGAGTCTTCATTGCCACGACGGGTTGGGGCCGGGACCTTGCGCAGCACCGAGGTGATGACCTGGGCGGAGGTGGTGCCGGTGAATTCCGCTTCCGGGTCCAGCACCAGGCGATGGGTGAAGATATAGGGCGCCAATTCCTTGATGTCATCCGGCAGCACGTAGTTCCGTCCCTGGCTGGCAGCCCACACCTTGGCCGCGCGCACCATCGCCAGGGCTCCGCGGACCGAAACTCCCAAACGGGTTTCCGGAACTTCGCGGGTCGCTTCGCACAGCGCCGCGACGTACTCCAGCACGGCGGTGTCCACATGCACGGTGGTTGCCAGCTCGGCCATTTCCACCACTGCTTCGGTAGTGATGATGGCGCTCAGCGCGGTCGAGCGGTCACGCTGGGTGCTGCCCGAAAGCAGCGCCACGGTGGCTTCCCGGTCCGGATACCCGATGGAGGTCTTGATCAGGAAACGGTCCAGCTGGGCTTCGGGCAGCCGGTAGGTACCGGCCTGCTCGATCGGGTTCTGGGTGGCAATCACCATGAACGGGCGAGCCTGCGGGTAGGTGGTGCCATCGACGGTGACCCGCCCTTCTTCCATGACTTCCAGCAACGCCGACTGGGTCTTTGGAGACGCGCGGTTGATCTCATCGGCCAGCACGAGGTTGGCGAAGATCGGTCCATGGTGGAAGTCGAACTGCCCGCTGCGCTGGTCGTAGATGGTGATGCCGGTGACGTCCGAGGGCAACAGGTCCGGGGTGAATTGGATGCGCGAGTTGCTGCCCCGCACCGTGGCGGCCAGCGAGCGGGCCAGCATGGTCTTGCCGGTGCCCGGTGCGTCTTCGAGCAGCACGTGCCCTTCGGTGAGCATGGCAGTTAGCACCAGCTTGATGGCCTGGTCCTTGCCCAGCACGGACAGTCCGACATTGGACACCAATTTGGCGAAGGTATCGCAGAACCAGTTGGCCTGCTCGGTGCTCATGGTCATGGCAGTGTTTGTTCTTTCTGTACGTCTTGATGCTCGGCCGATGCCGCGCTTATCTGAAATTAACCCGGTCGGATTCCGTGCCGTCGATTTTCGCGAAGTACGGCTGGGCATATCCCGATTCGATCACGCATGGCAAGTCCTTGGAGGCCCGGCCATTGCCGTCGACGTTGAAGGTCACGTAATTATCCGAGAACATTCCCTTGGAGTGGTAGCACTGCGCCAGGTAGGTGTGGGTGCCCGGGTCGAAGTCGTAGAGCTCCACGTGGTACTTGTAGCAGTTCGGCGGGCAGGTGGAGTTCGCGTAGCCGTTGTACAACGGTCCTTCGGACAGCTTCACCGAACGGGCCGGCTTAGGATTGGTCTGATCCGTTTTGGACCAGGACTTGCTCTGGCCTTCGGTATCCGTTGCCACGATCTTAAGGGTGCGGCTGGTGGAGTAGCCCAGGTTGCTGACCTTCTCCGTACCGTCGTTAGCCGTGTTAGACCCGCCAATGGCTACCGTCTGGGTGACCTTGCGTCCGTTGGATTCGCCGGCGGCTGTATTCCAGCTGAAGGAAATCCAATTATCGCCATGCGACGAGGAAATCTTCGCGTTATCGCGCAGCGGACCGTAGGCGCTGGTCTGGTTGCTGGCCGGGCTGGGGTCTCCCGGGCCGGCAGCATTCAAGGCACGCACGCGCCAGGTATGCGCGGTGCCGTTGGAACCGGTGTCGATCACCGAGCCGGGGCCGCCGAAGGACTGCCACCCTCCGCCATCGGCGGAGTACTGGTATCCGGTGATCTTCGAGCCGTTGGCCGCAGGAGCCTGGAAGCCCAGTTGCACCATGCGATTGGCGCCGGTGGCCTTGGCGCTCACGCTGGACACGGCCTTTGGACGCCCGTACGGGGTCACCGCCACCGAATTCGAGCTCTGTTCCGAGCTGCCCTTGCGGTTGGTTGCCGCGATGGTGAAGGTGTAGGAACCCGAGGTGCTCAGGCCGGTGACCGACTGGCTGGTCTGGTTGGCAGCAATGGAGCCAATGGTCTTCTCCAGGGTTCCGGACTTGTAGACGCGCAGGGCATAGCCGGTGATCGGTGCGCCATTGGTGCCCGGTGCGTTCCAGGCGACGTTGACCACGCCGCCATCCACCGCGGATTCCTTGCGGGCCGCGGTGGGGGCGGACGGCTTGAACGGCTTGCCAGCCGGGGTCACGGCTGCCGAGTAGGCGCTGAAGGCCGATGGCTTGGATGCCTTGTTCACCGCACGCACGCGGACCTGGTAATCGGTGCCGTTCTTCAGGCCCTTCCAGGTATAGGAAGTGCCGGTAATGCCGGTGACCTGGGTGACGCCGTTGGCCGGTGCCGGGGAGATCTCCAAGGTGTAGCTCTGGATGGCCGAACCCCGGCTGGCGGGGGCAGTCCACTTGAAGGCCGCCTGCTGGTCGCCGTCGGTGCCGGTCGGGGCGGCAGGCTGTTCGGGTTCCACGTCCGGTCGGGCATCGGCTGACGGCGCCGAGGCCGGGGACTGGCCGATCTCGTTGGCGGCGGTCACCGTGAAGTTGTATACGGTGTCGTTGGCCAGCGGGGTGATGGTGCAAGTGGTGGTGGCGCACCGCTGGGTGTGCCCGCCGCCGGTCACGGTGTAGTGGGTGATCTGCGAGCCGTTGTTGGCCGGTGGATCCCACTGCAGCACAGCCTTCTCATCCCCGGTGGACTGGACGCGTGGCAGGCCCGGGGCTTCCGGGGCGCCCTTGACGTTCAGCGTCACGGTACCGATGACGTTGCGTGCCACGTCTTCGGTGACATCGCCAATGGTGTATTCCACCCGCATGGTGCCCACGAAGTTGTCCTTCGGGGTGATGGATACCTTGTCGCCGCTCGTTTCCACTTCCCCGGTGTCTTCCAGGGCGCGGGCGTTGATCAGGCGCAGCGGGCCTTCATCCGCGTACGGGTTGTGGTCGTTGGCCAGCACATCGACCACTTCGGTCTTGCCCTGGGCCGCATCGGCCACGTTATCGGCCACAGCTACCGGCAGCTCGCGGACCGAGCCGGTCACGGTGATGTTCATGGCGGCCGGAACCGGCGGGTTCACACCGTCGCTGACCGTGACGGTGACGGTACCGGTGGTGCCCTTCGGGGTCGAAGCTCCGGCGCTGACCTTCAGGTTATGCTCTTCGACCAGTTCGGCCTGGACACCTTGGATATCCACCGAAGAGATGGCGAACTTCAACTTCGGAACGTCGTCTTCATTGGCATCGTTGGCGGCCATGCGCAGGTCCAGGAAGGCTGGCTCCTCGCCCTGGCCCACGGCCAAGGCATTGGCCTGCAGGGTCGGAGCGAAGTTCTCCTCCTGCGGCTGCTCTTCTTCCTCTTCCTCTGGCTCTTCCTCCTCCGGCTGGCCTTCTTCGTTCTGGTTCTGGCGCTCGTCGGGATCATCCTGGCGTGGAGCCGGGGTGACATTGATTGGCAGGGTCAGCTTGGACTTCAGGCCCATTTCATCGTCGGGGCCGGTGCCGTCGGTGACTTCGAAGCTGACGGTAGCCGAGCCGTCGAAATCGACCGGTGCACGGAAGGAAAGCTCGGTGGCGGACTTGACCAGCTCGCCGTCGTTTTGCGGCATCGAGGCCACCGACTCTTCGGTGGTCAAGCGCGGGGTGCGTCCCTCGCGGACGAGGACCAGGTCATCCAGGTTCAGTGGCAGGACCTGTCCCGCCTCGACCTGCAGATTCAGCCCGCTGCGCAGGATTGGCCGTGCTCCAGCGGTGCCTGGCACATGGACGAAGGCAGTAGAAGCCAGTTCGTCGGGGTCGGTCAGGGTGTAGGCAATGATCTGCGCGTCCTCGGTGGCGGTGACGACCAGGCCATCTTCGGTGACTTGGGCAGTAGACGGGTTATCCGGCAAGCTGATCTCCAATTCGCTGGAGCTGCCATCCGGGTCCTCGTCATTGCGCAAGATATCTACGGTCACTTGTTCATCGCCGATGACTTCTTCCAAGGAAACCCGGTCATCGCGGGCAATGGGCGCCAGCAGCTGGGCCTCTGGATCGGACCTGATGCTCAGCGTGCCCGCCGCGGTACCGCCGCGGCCGTCGGAAATCATGTAGCGCACCGAAACGTTGCCGTCTTCCGGGGGCGAGGTCAGGGTGACGCGGCCGTCAATGACTTCCACCTCCGTGCTGGCTTCGGTGGAGACTTCGCTCATCAAGGCGATCGGGTCGCCATCCGGGTCGGTGTCGTTGTCCATCACGTCCACCGCCACCGGGCGGTTGGGGCGCACGGTCAAGAAGTCGTTGACGGCAACCGGGGAATTATTCGATTCGGCAAGCGGTGCCACGCCGATCTTGATCGTGCCGGTGGCGCGGGCACCCAAACGGTCTTCCACCACGTAGCTGAATTCATCGGTGCCCGAGGCATCGGGGTTGGCCGTGTAGTCGATGGAGGCCCCGCGGATCTTCGCGGTGCCCATGCGCGGAGAATCGCCGAATTGCACGAGGGAGACCGAGTCGCCATCGGGGTCGATAGCGTCAATCGGGATCAGCACGTTGGTGCTGGAGCCGGCGAAGACCCGCCCGGTGACTGGTTCCGGGTTCGGCGGGGTGTTCTTTTCCAGGTCATTGGCTTCTGCCTCGGGCAGGACGTTGAAGGTGACGCTGGCGCTGGTTTCCTGGCCATCAGGTCCTGCCACGGTGTAGACCGCGGAAACCTGCTTGGCCTTGCCGCCAAAGTCGCCGGCGCGGAATCGAATCGTTTCGTCGGCAACCGAGATCAGGGACCCTTCTCCCAGATCATCAGCTTCTTCCAGCTCGGGACGCAAGAGCAGCTCTCCGCCGTTCGGGTGGATGTCGTTTTCCAGAACCTTGACGGTGGCCACGTCGTTCTCGCGGACGGTGACGGTGTCCGGGTTGGCCTGCGGCGGATCCATGCGTGGTGGTGCCGGAATCGGAATCACGCGGATGGAACCGGTCGCTTCACGAGAGCCATTGGACACGGTGTAGCTAATGGTGGTCGGGTCGGTGAGGCCGCGCACGTCGGTGATGCGGACAAAGGTATTGCGTTCTACGGAGGTGGAGAACGGCTTGTCGCTGGCGGTCTGCACGCCGGTTACCACCAGTACGCCACCGGCCGGGTCGGTGTCGTTGCCCAGCACGTTGACCAGTACATCCTGGCCGGCAGGCAGCAAGGCGACATCGCGTACCGCGATCGGATCCTCGGCATTTTCTTCCGGCTTCTTGATATCGATGCGGGCCAGGCCCGGGGCGCTGGCCGGGCCGTTGGTGGCCATGTATTCAACGTAGTAGGTTCCGGCGCGTTCGGCGCGCGCGGTCACGGTTCCGGTCTGTGCGTTGGTTTTGATTTCCAACCCGGGAACATCATCCACCCCGGCCAGCCGCAGTCCGTCTCCGCTGGGATCAGTGTCATTGTCCAGCGGGGAGAAACTGGCGGATTCATTGATATTGGCCACCACATGATCGGTCGCGGTCACCGGTTTCACGGTGGCGTCGGCCAAGACCTCGATCAGTACCCGGCCCTTGGTGCCCTCCTGCCCGTCGGAAACCTGGATGGCCAATTCCTTTTGCCCCAGCTTCTTTCCGTCATCCTGGAAGGTCAAGGTGCCATCGGGTTGGACGCGGATCACGTCATCGCCATCGGAGGTTCCACCGAGCAAGCGGAGGTCATCGCCTTCCGCGTCGGTCCAGTCAGCGAGCACGTTGTGGCTGACTGACTCGCCCTGCTGCACGCGCAGCACGGTGGTGCGCTTTTGTTCCGGAGCCTTGTTGGTTTCATCGTCCACCACGTTCAGCTTGACGGTCGCGGTGTCCTGTCCCCCGCGGCCGTCTTTGGTGGTGTAGGAAAAACTCGCGCCGCCCCTGGCATCTTCGGGGACCACAATCTGGAATCCGGTGCCGTCATGGACCGGCTGCACGGCACCTACCGAGGGCGCAGCGCCTTCCAGGTTCGCGGTCAGCAAATCGCCGTCCGGATCCACGTCGTTATAGAGCACCGGCAGCAAGGTGGTGCGGCCGGGGCGTACCGAATAGCTGTCGTCCTCGGCGATCGGCTTCTTGTTTTCCTCGGTGCGGTTGGGCAGCTCGATGGCGTCGGTGATTTCCTTGGTTTCTTCTTCCTTGGCTTCGCCCTTGCCAGCAGGCGGTTCCAGATCACTCCAGTTGCTGACGATTTCCATGCCTTCATTGGCCAACCAGACTTGCCCCGAATGCACGTCGTTGAGCACGACCACGTCCCGGTTGACGCGGAACGCCAGTTCAGCGCCTTCTGGCATTTCCGGAATTGCGGTGCTCTGGTTATGTGCCGGGTCATCGCAGAAGCGCAGATACTCGCCGCTGGTCTGCCAGGCCGCGTAGGTGCACGTTCCCACGCGCACCGGCTGGATAGGGGTGCCAGCGGTTTCCAGCTGCTCATAGTTGGTGACCTTGCCGGACAGGCTCACCGTTGCCAGCGACTGGTCCAGGGCCACAGCAATGTTCTCGGCTGCCGGGCCCGGAGACTGGATCCGGGCGTTGGCAGGATTCTCGAGAATTGCGGAGTTGCCCTCCGAGGTGACCAGTTCGCCGGTGGCTTCATCGAAGACCACGCCGATCTTGCCGACGGACGAAAGCTGCGGCTCCTTCATTTCGGCCAGTTCCGGAATTTCGAATTCCTGGGCGAGTTCGGCTTTCCCATCGTCGTCCAGGGTGAAGCTGGAAAGGGTTCCTGCGCTGAGGTCTGCGGCCCAGATGGTGTCGTCGGCGCCAACCACGGCGGCGACTTCGCCCTTGGACTCGATCAGCGGTTCGGCGCCTTCGCCCTTGAAATCGGCAATCTGTTCGAGGTTGCTGGCCTGGACAGTTCCGTGTTCCGCGTCGGTGACGGCGACAACGGACGCACCGAAGGAGAAGGATGAGTTGGCTGGCAGGTTGTTATCGCCAGCAAATTGCACCATCGCGGGGTCAATAGTGGTCAGCGAGGCCTGTTCCAGGTTGCGTACCAGCACGCTTTCTTCATGCTGCACCAGGTCATAGTTGGCCAGCGGGGTGGCAACGCCACCGTCGATGGTGCGCGACTGGTAGTTGACATGCCCGATCTTGCCTTCGGACTGATTGACTACCCAGACACCACCGTCGTTGAGTTCCACGTCAGCTGTTTCGAAGCCCGGATAGATAATGGCGCCGGTGACGGCAAGGGCCGCCACGACTGGGATCGCAGTCACCTTGAACCCGGTGCTTTTGAGCAGTCCGGTCCATCCGGTCGAAGCGGCTTTGGCCATCTAGAGGTCAGTCCTTGGTTTGCTGGTACGAGTGTGCGCCAGAATCCGGCCTTATTCCCCATAGCCAGACTCAACGCCCTCCAATTCTAACGAACTGACAAAACCTCCGCCATGGAGAGTTCTCCCCATGGGCACTGACTGGGCGATTCATCAACGCAAGACAATTCGCGTGCTTCATCTTCATCAGCGGGAACCGCCTATGCGACCGCAGATGCCCTTTGATTCCTTTTCGGCAGGTCCAGCGGCATAACCCGCGCCTGGAAGCACCTGCTAGACGACCGCGGAAGCAGTTCAGAACGAACCTGCGCAAAAGTCTTCAACAAATCTTTCATATCAACTACTGTTAGTTACATGACATCCTCTGCACCGCACCGCGAGCCTTCGGCAATCGACCAGATCGCCGAAGCCTTCTTCGTCAAGTCCCTTGAACTGACCCCGGAATGGGGAGTTTCCCTTGGCTTGCCAGGCTACGAGACCACCTATGGCGACTACTCCCCTGCTGGCACCACCCAGCAGATCAGCTTACTGCGGGAGACTTTGGGCGCATTGGCCAACGCCACTGCGGTCGACGCAATTGACGAAGTCTCGCTTGACGCGATGACCGAGCGATTGAGCCTCGAACTGGAAATCCTGTTCACCGGGCGCACCGAGCTGAACAATATCGCCAGCGCGGCACAGGAAATCCGCTCAATCATCGATTTGATGCCGCAGGAGTCCTCCGAGGACTACGCTTTCATCGCCCAGCGAATGTCCAACATTCCGGCTGCGATTGACGGCTACATCGCATCTTTGCGTGATTCCGCTTCAAATGATCTGGTTGCGGCGCAGCGCCAAGTGTCCATAGTGATCACGCAAACCACCGATTACGCCAAGGATGGCGGATTCTTCGACCAGTTGGCCACCTCCGGCACCGCAGTGGATACCACTTTGCAAGCACAGCTGGAAGCCGGAGCCGAAGCCGCGAAGAAGGCCTACCGCAAACTCACCGCGTACTTGCAAGATGAACTCCTGGCACAGGCACCGGCCGAAGACGCGGTGGGCCGAGAGTACTACTCGCTGATGTCCCGCCGTTTCCTGGGCGCCGCAGTGGATTTGGAAGAGACCTATGCCTGGGGCGTCGGCGAACTCGATGCCATCATCGCCGAGCAGCGGCGCGTCGCCCAGCAGATCAAGCCGGGCTCCACGATCGAGGAAGCCAAGAAGATCCTCAACGAGGATCCGGCGCGCAAGCTCTCAGGCACCGACGCCTTGCGGGAGTGGATGCAGGGCAAGGCTGACCAGGCCATGGCGGACTTGTCGGGCAAGCACTTTGACATCCCGGCGCCAATGGACCGCATCGAATGCATGATCGCTCCGACCCAGGATGGCGGCGTGTACTACACCGGCCCATCAGAAGACTTCAGCCGCCCGGGACGGATGTGGTGGTCGGTTCCGCCTGGAGAAGATGAATTCACCACGTGGGCCGAGCTCACCACCGTCTATCACGAGGGCGTTCCCGGCCATCACCTGCAGATCGGTACAGCCCAAATGCAGGCTTCCACGCTCAACAGCTGGCGCAGATTGATGTGCTGGGTTTCCGGTCAGGGCGAAGGCTGGGCGCTGTACTCCGAACGCCTCATGCACCAGCTGGGCTACCTCGATGACCCGGGCGATTACATGGGCATGCTCGATGCGCAACGCATTCGAGCCGCGCGAGTGGTCTTTGATATAGGAGTTCACCTGGGCTTGGAAGTTCCTGCACAGTGGGGCACCGGCACCTGGAACGCCGAAAACGGCTATGAGTTCCTGGAGAAGAATCTGGACATGTCCACGGGTCAGCTGGACTTCGAGTACAACCGCTATTTGGGATGGCCAGGCCAGGCTCCGTCCTACAAGATCGGCCAACGGCTCTGGGAGCAGATCCGCGACGATCTCGCGGCCGCCGAGGGCGAGGACTTCTCGCTCAAGGAATTCCATACCGCGGCATTGAAGCTCGGTTCAGTTGGCCTGGATACCTTGAAGCGCGCCCTGGTGAAGTAGCCTCCAGGAAATCGGCTTGGCGGTTCTGCTTATTGGCAGGACCGCCATTCGTTTTATCCCTTGTAGCTGGAAATCTGGATCAGATTGCCACACGTGTCATCAAAGGTCGCAACCACGACGGGTCCGGCATCCGTCGGTTCTTGCGTGAACTTCACGCCCAGTGAGCTAAGACGCTCGAATTCCACCTGGACATCATCAACGGCAAAGGAAGTTGCCGGGATGCCGTCTGCTTTCAGTGCTGAACGGTACGGCCCAACGGCAGGGTGTGCTGAAGGCTCCAGAAGCACTTCAGGACCTTGCTCCTGGTCCGCTGCAACAAGGGTCAGCCAGCTGTATTCGCCCACAGGTATATCGTGCTTGACCTTGAAGCCCAGCACCTCGGTATAGAACGCTTTAGCTTTCGCCTGATCATCCACGCACACACTAGTGATATAAACCCGCATTATTTCCTTCTTTCAGTTCCGGCCCATGCAGCAACCAGGGATTTCCCACGCCTTGCTGGCTTCTACCTTTCCATATGGTTCCGACAGGTCAAGATCACGGAAGCAGCACTGAAGAGCCCAGCTCTATATTCCAGGGAAAAACAACAAGAAATTATTGATTAACGATAGATAATAGCCGAAAATCATTAGATGACCAGTCTCGCAGTTTTACCCGCCCGAATCGCGCTCATCGCAATCTTCCTCGGGGCGCTCCTTGGCCAAGTGCTGATTTTGCCGATGTTCATCGAGGAGACCACCTACATTCATCCCGAAGTGGCCCATCTGGCGACCCCGTACCGGTGCGCAGTGACGGCCGGGCTTGTTTTCCTGCAGATTGCCCTGATTTGTTTTTGGATCCTCATATTGAAGCTTCGGCGCCGAACCTTCTACCAGGCCAGCTCACTGCATTGGTTCAGCATCGCCAGTTGCGCCGCCGCTGCAGCAACCCTGCTGGTCCTGGGGCTGGGAATTCACCTCTTGGGGTTTATCGGCGCCGGCGGTCCCGGTGTCGTCCTTGCCGTTGCCGGCGGGGCGGCACTGGGAGGAACTGCCACTTGCTTGCTGGTCGCATTTCGCGGCATGCTCGCGTCCAGGATACGAAAGCAAACTGCGTGAAGTGAGCGATGCTTCTTCAAGCACAGTCGCGGCGATTAGTCCAGCAACAATGGCACGGAGCCAAAAATTCCCATGTGAAGATCTGTGTCCTCGCACCGAAGTCTTCGCACAAATCGTGCGCCATTTCGCCGGTCCAGTGACCCTAGACACCGCTTTTCAGTGCAATAAAGCACAAACGGCGAAATACCGTCATGTTGCGTAACATAAACTGCCGCCGGCGAAGAAAAGCGCCCTAATCTTGAACGCATGTCTACTACCGCGCCTTCATCTAAGCTTCCACGCTGGATGACCAATTTCGGCCCGCAGATCATTGCGGCGCTGATTGCTGGTCTTCTACTGGGTCTCCTAGCCAAGTACACCGGCAGCACCGCCGAGGAACCCAACGGGCTGGGTGAAGCCCTGTCGATCATTGGTTCCAGCTACGTTGCGTTGCTGCGCACTGCAGTGATCCCACTGATCTTCTTTGCGGTTGTCGCCTCAATTGCCAATTTGGCCAAGGTCACCAATGCGGCACGCCTTGCGTGGCAGACCCTGCTCTGGTTTGCCATCACTGCCTTGATCTCGGTAATCATCGGCATGGTTCTTGGCACCGTTTTCCGCCCCGGAGCGAATACCGGCCAGGGCATGCCAGATGAATACGATGGCAAGACCGGCGACTGGCTCGGCTTCCTCACTGGCCTGGTCCCAGCCAACTTCCTGGGTCTGGGCGCGAGCACCAAGCTGGTTGATGAAGCAACCGCTTCCACCTCGATCAGCTTCAACGTCCTGCAGATACTGGTCATTGCCATCGCCGTGGGCGTCGCTGCCCTCAAGGTTGGCAAGGCGGCCGAACCATTCCTCGCGTTCTCGGCCTCTATCCTGGCGATCATCCAGAAGGTCCTCTGGTGGATCATCCGCATCGCGCCGATCGGCACGGTTGGCCTGATCGGCAACGCTGTTGCCACCTATGGCTGGGACACTATTGGCGCACTGGGCAAGTTCACCGTTGCGATCTACGTCGGCTTGGCACTGGTGCTATTCGCGCTCTACCCGGTACTGGTCCGCGCACATGGCCTGTCAATCAAGCAGTACTTCTCGGGTGTATGGCCTGCAGTGCAGCTGGCCTTCGTTTCACGCTCTTCGATTGGCACCCTGCCATTGACCCAGCGCGTGACCGAACGCAACCTCGGGGTGCCTTCGGGCTACGCTTCCTTCGCAGTGCCGCTGGGCGCGACTACCAAGATGGACGGCTGCGCTGCCATCTATCCGGCGATCGCAGCAATCTTCGTTGCCCAGTTCTTCGGTATTGAACTGTCCCTCACCGATTACTTCTTGATTGCGCTGGTTTCCGTATTGGGCTCGGCAGCAACCGCAGGCACTACCGGCGCCATCGTCATGCTGACGCTGACCCTTTCCACCCTGGGCCTGCCGCTGGCAGGCGTTGGCCTGCTGATGGCCGTTGACCCGATCATTGATATGGGCCGCACCGCGGTAAATGTCGCCGGCCAAGCACTGATTCCAACCATTGTCGCCAAGCGCGAGGGCATCTTGGACATTGACATGTACAACGCACCACGCAATGGCAACCCCTTCGCTGATGAAAGCATCTCATCGGCAGATGCTGAGGCAGCTGCAACCAAGTAGGCATTGCTGAAGGAAAGCGGCGCACGAGCACTATTGCTCGTGCGCCGCTTTCCGGTTTAAGGTCACACGGATTTACTTTGCACAGGGTGCAACTTTGCACGTAGTGTAAGTTATGTGACTTCCCCGAGTACCGGCACCCGCCGCGAACTAAACAAACGAGCAACGAAACAGGCCATCGTTGAAGCCGTCGCGGACCTGCTTCGCAACGGTTCTGCCACGGCGCTTACCGCTACGCAGATCGCTGAAGCGGCCGGTGTTTCGCGCCGTACACTCTTCAACTACTTTCCATCAGTAGATGCGGTCTTCTCCTATCCCCTGCACCAGGTTCTGGGAACCATGGTGGATTCCATTAGCGACCTGACCGACTCCATGCCTCTGGTCGAAGCGATCATCGAATCGCTCAAGTCTGATGACGTGTCGCAGATGCTCGGGCAAGTGGCCCAGTTTGGTGCATTCTTGCGAACGGAAGAAGCCAACTGCGGCTTCCCCTCCACGATGAACGAATGGCGGACAGCCACCACGGAAGTCATCGAAAAAGTCGCCCGCCGTTATCCGCAGGCCGACAGTTTTTCCATCAGAGTCTTTACCCATGCTCTGCTCGGCGCAGGCCAAGCAGCATTTGATGAGTGGATCGAGCGTCTGCCAGCTACCGAAACTCACGGTCTGGATATTTCCCCCGAGCTCATCTCCGTCTTCCATTCCTTGATTACCCAGGCCATGAAAACCCTTGACCAGGGTTTTACCGCCTTGCCGCTGACCAGCACTAGCACCTTGAAGGACATCTAAGCTCATGGCTTCCCTCCTCTACCGCCTCGCTCGATGGGCACACCTGCACCGCTACCGCGTCATTTCAATGTGGCTGGCGGCCTTCATCTTCATCGGCCTGTGCGCCAGCTTGTTCATGGGCCAGCTATCGAATACCTTCACCCTGCCCGGAACTGAAACCCAGCGCACCCTCGACCGAATGAAGGAAGAGCTCCCGGATCTCGCCGGCGGCTCTGGCTCGATTGTGTTCCGTGAAAGCTCGAACCGGCCGCTGAACGAAACCCAGAAGCAGGCCGTCGCCGAGTCCCTGGAACAGCTGGCCATGCAGTCCCAGGTAGTCGAAGCCATGAGCCCCTTCGAACTGCAGGAACAGCTCGATAAGGCGCAGCCAGAGCTGGAGAAAGCGCAGCAGGAACTCGTTGACGGCCAGGAAAAGCTTGACGATGCCAAGGTGCAGATTGCCGATGGCAAGGTGCAGCTCAAGGAAGGCCGCGAGGAACTCACCGATGGCTGGGCACAGTACTTTGACGGCCAGAAGGAAATCCAGGCTGCCGAGCCGCAAATTGCCGCCGCTGAAAAGCAGCTCGCCGATAGCCGCGCGCAGCTGGAAGCCGGCCAGCGCGAGCTGACTTCGGGTCGTGCCCAGCTGGAAGCCGGCGAAACGAAGTACAACGCCGGATTAGCCCAATACAAGGACGGAACGGCCGAATACAACGCTGGCCGCGCAAAGTTCGACGCTGGCGAGCAGAAGCTCGATGCCGCTGACGCCAAGCTCGCCGCGGGCGAGAAGGAGTACCAGGCTGGCATGGAACAGCTGCTGGGCGACTCTTCCCGCGAAGAATTCGACGCAACCCTGTCGGCCGGCAAGGAAGAAGCCACCACGGGTCTGAAGTCAGCTGAAGATGGCCTGGCCGCCGCACAGGCCGGACTGGCCGAGGCTGAAGCCGCTATCGATGATCTGAAGATCCAGATTGCAGGCGTGCAACAGCAGCTTGATGCCGCTGAAGAAGCCGGCAATGAAAAGGAAATCTCCGAATACACCGCTGCGTTGAACGCCTTGCAGGGTGGTCTCGCCGAAGCCGAAGCCGGCAAAACCTCGGCTGAATCCGGCATCGCCCAAGCGACCGCCGGTAAGCAGCAGGCCACCGCCGCACTGGGGCAGATCGCCAAGGCCGAAGCCGGCTTGAAGCAGCTTGACGCCGCCCGCAAGGAACTCGACGCTGGACAGGCCCAGGCCAAGGCCGGCCATCAGGAACTGGAGGCGAACCGCAGCCAGCTTAGCGCCGCCAAAACCCAGCTGGACGACGCCAAGGCGCAGCTGGATGCAGCGAAAACTGAGATCGCCAGCAACAAGGTGAAGCTGAGCGAAGGCCAGGCCGAGCTCGATGCCGGCAGGGCCAAGCTGGAGGCCGGGCAACGTGAATTCGATGCCAAGAAGGCCCAGTTCCTTGCAGGCAAGGCCGAGCTGGCAGAAGCCAAGAACCAGCTTGAAGACGGCGAAAAAACTATCAAGGAAAAGACCGCCGAGCTTGAGCAGGGCGAGAAGGACATAGATCAAGGCCTGAAGGATCTGGAATCCGGCCGCGCTGAACTGGAATTCGCTTCGCGCCAGGTGGGCGCAAGCTCCGATATGCGTTTCGTTTCCGAAGACGGCAGTACTGCAGTTTCGCAGGTGACCTTCAAGGTCCAGACCGACGCTTTGACTCCCGATGACCGCGAGCAGATCAAGGCTATCGCCGCAGGTCCACAGGCCAACGGCGTGGAGGTGCTGTTCTCCAAGGAGATCATGCAGGACATGTCCCAGGTCTTCGGAGCCTCGGAAATCATTGGTGTGGTCATCGCTGCCATTGTCCTGATTGCCATGCTCGGCACCTTGGTCGCCGCCGGCCTGCCGCTGTTGCTGGCGATCCTCGGTGTGGGCGCTGGCGTGGGCACTACGATGGCGTTCTCCTCGCTGATTGACATGGCCTCGATTACCCCTGCCCTGGCTCTCATGCTGGGCCTTGCGGTGGGCATCGACTATGCGCTGTTCATCATCCACCGCCACCGTTCGCAGCTGCTGTCCGGCATGGAGGTCGGAGAGTCGATTGCACGCGCCGTCGGAACCAGCGGCAACGCTGTAGTCTTCGCTGGTCTGACCGTGATCATCGCACTGGCCGCACTGGCTGTTCCAGGACTTCCGTTCCTGACCGTCTTGGGCCTGTCGGCAGCGTTCACCGTGTTCTGCTCGGTGCTGCTGAACATCACTTTGCTGCCAGCACTGCTGTCCCTGGCCGGCACCAAACTGGTTTCCAAGCGGGCCCGCAAGAAGGCAGCTGCGGATGCCGAGAATCCCCAGATCAAGGAATCATTCTCCATTCGCTGGGTGCGCATGGTCACCAAGATCGCTGCTCCGGTGACCCTGCTGGTGATAGTCGTCCTGGGTGCCATCGCCCTGCCGGCCACGCAGATGCGAACCGCTTTGCCTGATGGCAGTGCAGAACCTGCCGATTCGCAGGCCTTCCAGGCCTACGAGCAAACCAGCGACAAGTTCGGTTCCGGCTACAACGGCCCGCTGCTGGTCTTAGCTGATCTGCCTGCAGGGCTCAGCGAGCGCGAAGCTGAGGAAACTAGCCTCGATGTGGCCGAGAAACTGCGCGAATACAACGGCGTGGTGGCCGCAATTCCAGTCACCATGACCGAAGACCGTACCTTGGCAGCCATTCAGGTGATCCCTACCGATGGCCCTTCCTCGGAAGCCACCGAAGCGCTGGTGCACCAGCTGCGTGCGGACTACTCGGAGTTCTCCGAGGCCACGGGTGCTGACATTGCCGTGACCGGCCAGGTTGCCGCGCAGATTGACGTCTCCGAAAAGGTCACCGCCGCCCTGGTACCGTACCTGAGCATCGTGGTTGGCCTGTCGCTGATCCTGCTGCTGCTGGTCTTCCGTTCGGTCGTGGTTCCATTGCTGGCCACCGGTGGCTTCCTGCTCTCGCTGGCCGCGGCCTTCGGCGCCAGCGTCATGGTTTACCAGTTCGGCTGGTTCTCCGGCCTCTTCGATGTCAACGTTCCCGGTCCGCTGCTCAGCTTCCTGCCGATCCTGCTCACCGGCATCCTGTTCGGGCTGGCCATGGACTACCAGGTCTTCCTGGTCTCGGCGATGCGTGAACGCTACGCTCACGGCGAGCCGGCCAAGGACGCGGTCCGTTCCGGCTTCTCGATGGCAGCACCGGTCGTCACCGCCGCTGCGCTGATCATGATCTCGGTCTTCGCCGGCTTCGTGTTCTCGCACCTGGCAATGATCCGCCCGCTCGGTTTCGCGCTGGCTTTCGGTGTGCTCTTCGATGCGTTCATCATCCGCATGACCTTCATTCCGGCAGTGATGCACCTGCTGGGCGACAAGGCCTGGTACCTGCCTAAATGGCTGGACAAGATCCTGCCGGATGTTGATGTCGAAGGATCGAAACTCAACGATATGCTGGATTCCGGGGAAAGCACTTCCGCTGATAATTCCAGCCAGGACCAGGCCAAGGAGAACGCCGCCGTATGAGCGAACAGATGAAGACAGGACCCCGGTTGCTGCTGGCTTCGGCTTCGTGGGGACGCAAGAAGGTCCTGGCCGATGCGGGCATCAAATTCGCCACCCAGGTTTCCGAGGTGGATGAAGATGCGGTGCTGGCAGCTGCCGTGGCCCGCAACGGCGAGCAGAGTCCAGCGCAGACCGCATTGCTGCTGGCTCGTGCCAAGGCCGAGAACGTGGCCCAGGCAGATCATCCGGCAGGCACCGTGGTGCTGGGCTGCGATTCGGTCTTCGAACTTGATGGCGTGGCCTACGGCAAGCCGCACACCAAAGAGGTAGCCCGCGAACGATGGCTGCAGCTGAGCGGTTCTACCGGAATCCTGCACTCGGGCCATTGGCTGATTGATCCCGCCAATCCGGAACAGGCTCGCGGCCAGGTATCTTCCACCGTGGTGCATTTCTCCACCGTGGATGATGCCGAGATCGAGGCCTACGTCGCCAGCGGGGAACCGCTGCCCTGCGCCGGGGCATTCACCATTGACGGGCTGGCTGCAGCCTTCATCGAGTCCATCGAAGGCAACTTCCAGAACGTCGTCGGATTGGATGTCTTCGTGCTGCGCAGCCTGCTGGCCCAAGCCGGGATCAGCATCGTGGATCTCTGGAAATAATCCGGTTCCGGCCGGCAAATGGTGTCTTCCGCCCCACAGCGGAAGGCACCTTTTTCATGCCTGCAGTTCCCTGCTCAGCAGCATCTGCTCGTGCCCGAACCCGCGCTGGAGCATGATGTGGCGCCGGCAGCGGCGGCAATGGAAGTATTCAACAATCCCGGCGGAAGTCCGATGGCTGGATCCGATCTCCCAGCAGTGCTCATGGACAACGGTTTCCTGCCGGGAATCAACGGCTTGGCTGTGCTGTGCAATAGTCATGGCTCCAGCATGATGTAATGCTCTTATGCAACTCAACCCTTACGGAGAATATGCAGTGCTCCTCGCTGCGTCGCTGGCCAATGACTGGCCATCGGACCGCGACGGCATCGAACAACGCACCCGTCAGAGCGGCATGACCATGCCCTTTCCGCAGCTCGCCTCTGACTATGCGCAAACGCGCGCGGTGGTGGATGACTGGCTGGACATCGTTGACGCGCCGTCCGATCCCGAGCGGGCGCTGCTGCTGAATTTGCAGGCGGCTCGTGCGTCGGCCTATCCGCGCCTGGTGGACCACGATGGGGAGGGTTGGCACCTGCACTATCGCGATGACGGCCAGAGCATGCCCCAGGTGCTGCGCTCGGTCTTCTGCGTGGGCACGGCATTGCACCTGACCACCAGGGGCATGCACCGGCTGCGGCGCTGCGAGGCCGCACCGTGCGGACATGTGGTCGTGGATGTGACACGCAACGGGCGCCAGCGTTTCTGCTCGGTGCGTTGCGCCAATCGCGCGGCCGTCAGGCGGCACCGCGAACGGCAGGCGTAGCCGCCGGGGCTGATTCCTTCCAGACCGGAGCCATGGCGTGGCGGCGCACGGAGGAAGGCCGGGTTGGCTTGGCCGCGCTTGGGTTGCTGGATCCAGCGATGGACGGGGGTTTGGCGCGGCACTGGTTGGCCGGTGGGCGCCAATCTTTGGCAGGACACCATTCCACAGCGCGATCCGGGCTGCCGGCCAGCTAGAACACCAGAATGTTCTCGTGGATCCTGGTCCAGCCCGCCTCTTCCAAGTCCGAGAAGTCGGCTCCGGCCCGGACCAGCATCATCCTCGTTCCAGGGGCGCTCACTTCGACGATGGCATCCGCGTCCCCGGCCCCGCCGCATCCGCCAGCTGCCGAGGCCTCTCCTTGGGCGAATTTGAACAGGCAAGCCGTTTGCTCATCTGCCGATGCGGTGGCGAAGTAGTCGGCGTTGCCGTGCGTGACCAGAAAACGCACGGATTGCATGCCAAGGTTCTCCAACTGGCTCCTATCCCCCGGCCACTGGTCGGTTCCAGCCGGATCGCGGTCAAGCGCCGGGATGCCGCTCCCACTGGAGCAACCGGCCAAGGCGAGCGTTCCAGCAGCCAGCAGCGCACAGAGCGCCTTGCCTTGATTTCCCACGACTGCCTCCTTGTTTTCCATCTTGGCGATAGCCTAGTTCGCCGGGTGCGCGAAGACTAGGGCAGATGCCAGCGCTGCCAGCGCACCAGCGGAGAGCCGCGCCCCTTTCCAGGCCTCGCGGGCGACAGGGTCTGCAAGCCTCGCGGGGCAGGTTCCGCGAAGAGCCAGTACGAAGCTCCTTTGTAGGATTCCTCCAAAAAATTCGCCCTAACACCCTCGTTCTAGGCGATAACTACATATAGTTCCCACAAAAACGATAGGCTCGTAGCTGAGAAACCCTATTTTTAAAAGACAAGGTTCATGATGAATCCATTGACGAAGGTGCTTATCGCCAACCGCGGCGAGATTGCAGTGCGTATTATCCGTGCCGCACGCGATGAAGGAATCGAGTCCGTTGCGGTCTATGCCGACTCGGATCGCGATGCTCTGCATGTGCGTCTGGCTGATGAAGCCTACGCGCTGGGCGGTACCACCGCCGCTGAATCGTACCTTCGCATTGAGAAGATCCTGGACGCAGCTGAACGCTCCGGCGCCGACGCGATCCACCCGGGCTATGGCTTCCTCTCGGAGAACGCCGAGTTCGCCCAGGCTGTTATTGACGCGGGCTTGACCTGGATTGGCCCTTCGCCAGAGTCCATCGACCAGCTCGGCGACAAGGTCAAGGCCCGCCACATTGCTGAAAAGGTGGGCGCTCCGCTGGTTCCCGGCACCAAGGATCCGGTGGCCTCGGCCGACGAGGTATACGCCTTCGCCGACGAGCACGGACTTCCACTGGCCATCAAGGCTGCCTACGGTGGCGGCGGACGCGGCATCAAGGTGGTCCGCAACCGCGAAGAAATCGGCGAGATGTACGACTCGGCAGTGCGTGAAGCTGTAGCCGCTTTCGGCCGCGGCGAATGCTTCATCGAACGTTTCCTGGATGCACCGCGCCACGTGGAGACCCAGTGCTTGGCCGATATCCACGGCAACGTGGTTGTCGTTTCCACCCGCGACTGCTCGCTGCAGCGCCGCAACCAGAAGCTGGTTGAAGAAGCGCCGGCCCCGTTCTTGAGCGAAGAGCAGACCACCCGGCTGTACGAAGCTTCCAAGGCCATCTTGCGCGAAGCGAAGTACAACGGCGCAGGCACCTGCGAATTCCTGGTAGGCCAGGATGGCGTCATTTCCTTCCTCGAGGTCAATACCCGCCTGCAGGTTGAGCACCCGGTCTCCGAGGAAGTCACCGGCCTGGACTTGGTGCGCGAGCAGTTCCGCATCGCCCGCGGCGAAGAACTGGGCTACACCGACCCGGAGATCCGCGGCCACTCCTTCGAGTTCCGCATCAACGGCGAAGATGCCGGCCGCAACTTCATGCCGACCCCAGGCACCATCTCCAAGATGAACCTGCCATCGGGGCCCGGCGTTCGCGTTGACTCGGGCATCGAGCAGGGCGAAAGCGTTTCAGGGAACTTCGACTCGATGATCTCCAAGCTGATCGTCACCGGCAGCACCCGTGAAGTGGCTGCGGCTCGTGCCCGCCGTGCGCTGGAAGAATTCCAGATCGAGGGCATGGCTACCGTGCTGCCATTCCACCGTGCAGTGATGAGCGACCCATCGTTCGTTCCGGCCCAGGGGCCGTTCAAGGTCCACACCCGCTGGATCGAAACCGAATTCGATAACGCCATCGAGCCCCACCCGATGCCAATGGACGGCGAGGACGCAGCCGAAGACGAGCGCACCAGCGTGACCGTTGAAGTTGGCGGCAAGCGCCTGGAAGTCACCCTTCCTTCGTCGCTGGGATCGGTATCCTCCAACGGTGCCGAGAAGGCCGCAGGCAAGAAGAAGCGCAAGCCGGGCCGCAAGGCAGCCAGCTCCGCTGGCGCGAACAGCGCAGAACTGCGTTCGCCAATGCAGGGCACCATCGTGAAGGTTGCCGTTGAGAATGGCGAGGCCGTGGCCCAGGGCGATCTGATTGTCGTGCTGGAAGCGATGAAGATGGAGCAGCCAATTACTGCGCACCGTGATGGCGTGGTCAGCGGCTTGGAAGTTGCCCCGGGCGAGACCCTGTCCTCGGGCGCGGTCATCGCTTCGATCGAAGAAGCCAAGTAGCACTCGTTGGTATCGACGCAGGGCCTGGACAGATATGTCCAGGCCCTGCGTCGTTCTGCAACTGGAATCTTCTACTCTGGCACCTGTCCATGTTCTGCCCAGTGCGCCATGGATGCCTTCAGGTGATCGGGCATGAGCAGGAACTTCGGTTCAAGTTCTTCCCAGCCAGGCATTTTCGCCTGGCGGCTAGCTGCTTCGTGCGCCGCATCGATATCCTGCTGCGTATCGAGCCCGCCGCCGTTCTCGCCTACCAGGCTCAGGTGGTAGATCCATATTGAACCATCGGCTTCCACATGCCTGAATGTTGCTTCCAGCGCTGCCCGTTGTGCCGATAAGGATGCTTCGCATTCCTCGTAGCGCGCATTGAGCATGTCCATCCAGGCGCCAAAGTTCTCATCCTGCCCATCCTTGATCCTTGAACGGCTCAGCTCCAGACGCATGCCTTGCGGCACTGAAGCTGGCATCGCAAAGCCGGGAAAGTCCCGAGGCGTGGGATTGTAGGGAACATGCGGTTCTTTTTCGTCCATGACGTGATGCTTCCAGAATCCACTTGTTTTGTCACGGCTATTCGGATGCTGGAAGTTCCCGCACGCCAGCCAATGGATACTGAATAAGGAGGCTGGTTTGGGCTACTGCCGCGCTAGCCAGGCATCGAAGGTTTCGTGGCCCAACCGGGCGGAACCGCCTGGCAGCAGTCCCCCATCACGCATGGCCTTGCCCATGGGGCCAGGAACAGGCACTTCAACCATCTTTGGAGACCTGCCTTGGGCCTGCAGGTACTTGGCAAACAGGTCGGGAGCGTATTCTTCTTGCGGCCCAGCAAGGTCTTGCACCACGCCCTGCGCCGACCCCTCGGCAAGATCCACTAGTGCTGCAGCCACTTCGATGCCCGCGATGGGCTGCATCCGCATTTTCGGCGCCATCTGCACCGGACCCGCGCCCAGACGCTTGATATTCTGGCCAATGAATTCGTGGAACTGGGTCGAGCGCAGCAGCGTATAGCCACCGGGAAGCATGTGCAGCATCCGCTCTTGCACGGCTTTGCCCGCGTAATAGCTGGAATCCACTTCGGCCGCTCCGATGATCGAGAGCACCACGTGGTTCTGCACCCCGGACTCGCGCCCCACACTGACGAGGTTGGCCGTCGAGTGGGTGAAATACCGCATGGATGCAGCAGAGCTGGTGGTGGAAACTCCGGAAACATCGATGACCGATTGGCAGTCAACCAGCCACTGCTTTACCGCGTTGCGGTTCACCAGGTCGCATCCCACGGACCGTGCGAGCACCACTGGTTCGTGGCCAGCACTCTTGAGTTTTTCGACCACCAGCGTGCCGATAGAGCCGGTGCCTCCCGCAACTGCAATACGCATGAGCATTCCCCTTCGGTATTGGATATTCCGCGTCCCATGCTTCCATGCCGCGCATCAAGTTGTCAGGGGTTGATGGCCCTTTTCAGCTCGTATTCATCCAGGCTGCACGGAAACGGGAAACGGCCCGGCGAATCATCATGGCTTGATGATTCGCCGAGCCGTTCCCTCGGCAAGACTGTCGAACTACTCGACCCACTCTTCCATGTCCATGTCAGAGGTATCGCGCGTCATGAACAGCGCGACCAAGGTCAGTACCGCGCCAAGTGCCAAGTACAGGCCAACGCCGGTGGTGTTGCCCGCACCGGCCTTCCACAGGGCTACAGCCACGAAGGAAGCAGGAGCCGCACCGATCACCGAGGACATGTTGTAGGCAACAGCCGAGCCGGTGTAGCGGACATTGGACGGGAACAACTCAGGCAGATACGCAGCCATTGGGCCGAAAGTCAGACCCATCAGGGTGAACCCGATGATCAGCCCGGCCATGGCAGCGCCCTGGCCTGGACCGAAGAACAGGGTCCACGACAGTCCGAAGACGAAGATGCCCGCGGTAACCCAGATCAGGAACTTGCGGCGGCCGAACTTCTCAGCCAACGGGCCGGAAACCACGGTGAAGATACCGAAGAAGACGACACCGATGATCAGCATGGTCAAGAAGGTCGGGCGTTCAATGCCCAAGCCCGGAACGAAGCCTGCGGCGTCAAAGGTTTTGCCCTTGGCTTCAGCTGCAGCAATCGCCTGCTCGACGGTAGCTGGCTGGGTGCCGTAGGTCAGGGTGAAGGAGGTCATCAGGTAGAACAGCACATAGGTTGCTAGCATGATGAAGGTACCGGCCAGGGTTGGGCGCCAGTGCTTCTTCATGGTCACCGCAAACGGCGACTTCACTACCTTCTTCTGGTCCAGGACCTTCTTGAAGGACGCGGATTCAACCAGCTTCAGGCGTACCCACAGGCCGATGATCACCATGACTGCCGAGAAGTAGAACGGAACGCGCCAGCCCCATGCCATGAACTGCTCTGCAGTGCAGAAGGTCTGCAGGGCCACGAACATCAGGTTCGCGATGATGAAGCCGATGGGTGCGCCCAGCTGGGGGAACGTGCCGTAGATGGCGCGCTTGTTCTTCGGCGCATTCTCGGTGGCCAGCAGCGCAGCGCCGGACCATTCGCCGCCCAGCGCCAGGCCCTGTGCGAAGCGCAGCAGCACCAGTGCGGTCGGAGCCAAAACGGTCCAGTTGCCCGCGGCCGGCGGCAGGAAGCCGATCAGGAAGGTGGCAATGCCCATCAGCAGCAGTGACGCCACCAGGGTGCCCTTGCGGCCGAGCTTGTCGCCGTAGTGGCCGAAGATGATCGAACCCAGTGGACGAGCCACGAAAGCCACGCCGAAGATCGCGAACGATGAAAGGATCGCGTTGATGGTGGAGGCGTTAGGGAAGAACAACGCCGGGAAAACGAGAACCGACGCGGTGGCGTAGGCGTAGAAGTCGAAGAATTCGACAGTGGTGCCAATCATGCTGGCAAACAGCACGCGACCGCGGGTGTTTTCCTTCGGCGCCACTGCTTGGTTAGCCTGCGACATGGAGGCTGCTCCTTAGAGTGAAAGTACGAGTCAGATGTTCATTTACGTTGCCATAATCGTAAACCTCGGTGACCAGTATTCGGATATTGATGTCCAGCATTTGGACACCAGATGAAATGAAAATGAACAGCAAACGGCAATTCATGGGCCTACTAGCAGGAATATGCGCTTCCACATATTGAGACATGACCTGAGAAAACGGTTTTTACACTTATATCAGAGTCGGTCGGCAAAGTGAATGGCGTCACAAGAGCTTGTATTACGGCATTAATGGCAAAAGGACGGCATCTCCCTGAATGCAAGGGAAATGCCGCCCTGGAAAAGTTCTTCAGAACCTACCGATGACGGTGCAGGCGACGTGCCGCTTCGGCCAGCGAACCGGACAACGACGGGTAAACGGTGAAGGTTTCAGCCACGTCATCAACATGAAGGCTGTTCTGGACCGCCAGTGCCAGCGAGAAGATCAATTCACTGGCACGCGGAGCAACCACAACACCGCCGATAACAGTGCCCGAGCCCTTGCGGGAAACGATCTTCACGAAGCCCTGGTCCACGTTCATCATCTTGGCGCGAGCGTTGGTGTTCAGGTCAACCTTGATGATGTTGGCCTGGTACTTGCCCTCGGCAACCGCACGCTGGGTCACACCCACGGTAGCGATTTCCGGGGAGGTGAAGACGTTGGATGCCACTAGATCCAGGTTCAATGGCTTTACCGAGTCGCCGAGCAGGTGGGCCACGGCAATGCGGCCCTGCATGGCTGCTACCGAAGCCAGGGCGAAGACGCCCGTGCAGTCGCCGGTAGCGTAGATGTTGGTTGCGGTAGTGCGCGAAACGCCATCGACCTTGATGTGGCCCGAGTCGGTCAGCTGCACACCGGCTTCTTCCAGACCCATGTTGGCGGTATTGGGGATGCCGCCCACTGCAACCAGGCAGTGGCTGCCTTCGAGCACGCGACCGTCCGCCAAGGTGACCAGCACCCTGTCGCCCTGGCGCTCCACGCCCTCGGCGCGAGCCTGGGAAACAACGTTAACGCCGTTGTCCTTGAAAGCATCTTCCAGCACGCCAGCTGCGTCTGCATCCTCGCCGGGCAGCACGCGGTCGCGCGAGGAAACCAGCGTGACCTTGGCACCGAGCAAGTTGTACGCCGAAGCGAATTCTGCACCGGTAACGCCGGAGCCTACAACGATCAGGTGTTCAGGCACCTCGTTCATGTTGTAGATCTGGGTCCAGTTGAAGATTCGCTCGCCATCAGGCTTGGCGGTAGGCAGTTCGCGCGGGTGGGCTCCCACGGCAATCAGCATGGCGTCCGCTTCGATTTCCTGCTCGGAACCATCCGGGTGCGATACGGCAACCGTGTGGTCGTCCAGCAAGCGGCCCTCGCCGATCACGATGCGCACGCCAGCGCGTTCGAGGGTGGTGCGGATATCCGAGGACTGCTCCTTGGCAAGATCCAGCAGGCGGTGGTTCACCACCGAGAAGTCGGTGACGGCCGAGTCGAGGCCGTCAACGTGGACTCCAAAGGTCTCTGCGTGCTTCACCCGGCGCACTGCGTCCGCCGTAGCGATCAGGGTCTTGGAGGGCACGACGTCGGTCAGCACCGCTGAACCGCCCATGCCTGCACGCTCCACGACGGTGACATTGGCGCCCAGCTGGGCTGCACCCATGGCAGCTTCGTAGCCGCCAGGTCCTCCGCCGAGAATAACTAAACGGGTTGCTTCATTCCTACGATCTGCGCTCACATTCACTATTGTTCACCATGCACGGTGATTGCGCACATCGAAGCACGATCCCGGAACGTGATTTTGAATCTGAAGCACTAGTTTCACCTGACAAAGCGCCCCGCTACCGGTAGCGTATTTCCCGTGACTGATATGCAAAATGACCCACAGGTCCTGGCGGCACAAGCTGCCCAGGCAATCGCCGAACAGACCGGCGTCGAAAAACACGACATCGCGGTGGTCCTGGGCTCCGGTTGGGGCCAGGCCGCCGAACTCATCGGCGAAACCACCCACACCCTGGATGCCGCCTCCATTCCAGGCTTCCATGCCCCGGCCGTACCCGGGCACAAGGGCAGCATCTCCTCGATCCTGACGTCCACTGGAAAGCGGGTCCTGGTTCTGGGTGCCCGCACCCATTACTACGAGGGGCGCGGCGTGCGCGCTGTCGTCCACCCCATCCGCACCGCGGCAGCTGCCGGCTGCGAGCAGCTGGTGCTCACCAACGGTTGCGGCGGCCTGGATCCGAACTGGACCCCAGGCACCCCGGTAATGATCTCGGACCACATCAACTTGACTGCCGCCTCCCCTTTGGAGGGCGCGACCTTCGTTGACCTGACCGACCTGTACTCCTCGCGCCTGCGCGAGATTGCCCTCGCAGTTGATCCGACCCTGGATCAGGGCGTGTACGCGCAGTTCACCGGACCGCACTACGAAACCCCGGCCGAAGTCCAGTACGCCAAGGTGATCGGTGCTGATTTGGTCGGCATGTCCACCGCATTGGAAGCAATAGCCGCCCGCCATGCAGGCATGGAGATCTTCGGTATTTCCCTGGTGACCAACCTGGCCGCCGGCATCAGCCCGGTGCCGCTGAGCCACGAGGAAGTCATCGAGGCCGGCCAGGCCGCCGGTCCGCGCATCTCCAAGTTGCTGGCACAGATCATCGCGAAGCTCTAAGCCTCGCATTATCGGCGCAAAGAAGCAGTCAGTGTCCTTCGAAGGGAAATCAGTGAATCACACGCAGAAAATCCAGTTGCTTGATGCGGCGGGCCAATGGGCAGCCCAGGATCCCGATCCGCAAACGCAGGAAGAACTGCAATTACTGATCCAGCGCGTCACCGACGGCGACGCGCTGGCCTTCGAGGACATCGCCGACCGCTTCAGCGGCGTCCTGGAATTCGGCACCGCAGGCCTGCGTGCCGAATTGGGCGCCGGCCCGATGCGCATGAACCGTGTGGTGGTCCTGCGCACCGCTGCGGGCATCGCCCGTTTCCTGGGCGAAAAGGCCAACGGCGGATATGTCCCGAAGGTCGTCATCGGATTCGATGCCCGTTTCAACTCGGATGCCTTCGCCAAGGATTCAGCCGCCGTCTTCGCCGCTGCCGGTTTTGAGGTGCTGCTGATGCCCTCGGCCTTGCCGACCCCGGTGCTGGCTTGGGCCGTTCGTGAATTCAGCGCGGAAGCCGGTGTCATGGTCACGGCCAGCCACAACCCCCCACGGGACAACGGCTACAAGGTATACGTTGGCGGCAGGATCACCGATGCGTCGGGCCGCGGGGCCCAGATCGTCTCCCCGATCGATGCGCAGATCGCTTCCTTGATTGACCATGACCAGCCAGTGGCGCAGATCCCGCTGGCACAGTCCGGTTGGGAAGTGCTCCCGGCCCCAGGCGAAGAAGGCGATATCGAGGCAGCCTATCTCGCTTCCATCCACCCGATCATCGAAGCTAACCAGCCGCAGGGCCTGGTACGCAAGAATCTGCGAATTGTGGTTTCGGCAATGCACGGCGTGGGTGGCCACACCATGCGCCAAGCCCTGCTGAACGCTGGTTTCGACGACGTGCACATGGTCGTTGAGCAGGAACACCCCGATCCGCTTTTCCCTACCGTGAAGTTCCCTAACCCCGAGGAGCCAGGGGCCATCGACCTGTCGCTGGAACTGGCCCGCACGGTCGGCGCTGATCTGGTCATTGCCAATGACCCCGATGCCGACCGTTGCGCGGCTGCCATCCTCGACGGCGGCAGCTGGCGGATGCTGCGCGGCGACGAGGTAGGTTGGCTGCTCGGAGACCAGGTCTCCAAGACCTTGCCAGAGGGCAAGAAATTGGCCAATTCCATCGTGTCTTCGCGCATGCTGGCAGCCATCGCCAAGGACGCCGGACGCGAGCACGAAGAAACCTTGACCGGATTCAAGTGGATCTCACGCGTTGAGGACCTGGGCTACGGCTACGAAGAAGCCCTGGGCTATTGCGTAGCCCCGGAACTGGTGCGCGACAAAGACGGGATTTCTGCCGGGATCGTCCTGGCCGATCTGGCTGCGCAGTTGAAGGCCTCTGGCAGCTCCATCCCGGACCGCCTGGATGAACTGGCCGCCAAGCACGGCGTGCACGTCACCGACCAGCTCTCCCTGCGCTTCACCGACTTGGCGCAGATCCCGGTGCTCATGGAAAAGATCCGCAAGAACGCGCCGGCCTCGCTGGGCGGCTCCGAGGTTTCCGAGGTGACCGACCTGTCGATGGGCACCGAGAAGCTCCCTGCGACCAACGCCATGGTCTTGCATACATTTTCCGGTGCACGCGTGATCGTTCGGCCCTCGGGAACGGAACCGAAACTCAAGTGCTACTTGGAAACTATTGAGCCGGTCGATGATCTGGCCGAGGTCCCTGAAGCCCGCAAACGCGCTACCGCGCAGGTCTTGGCAATCAAGGATGAATTGGCAGCTTACCTGAATGCCAACTAGGCTTACCCCTTCGAGACCTTCATTTGAAATGATTGAAATCTTTATTGTTAGAGGAAATGATGACTGAACTAAGCGCCCGCGAGATCGCAAGCTACATCGATCACACCCTGTTGGCTCAGAATGCTTCCCGCGAACAAGTTGTGCAGATCTGCGAGGAAGCCAAGAAGTACGGCTTCAAGTCGGTCTGCGTCAACCCGTTGTGGGTTTCCACCGTTTCGCGCGAGCTGGAAGGCTCGGACGTACTGACCTGTTCGGTCATCGGTTTCCCGCTGGGTGCCTCGGCCACCGATACCAAGGTATTCGAAACCAAGCACGCAGTTGCAGACGGTGCCAACGAAATCGACATGGTGATCGACGTTGCCGCCGCCCTGCGTGGCGATCGGGATGCCTTGGTCAACGAGATCTTCGCCATTGCGCAGGCCGCGCATGAAGGTGGAGCCATCTTGAAGGTCATCATCGAAACCTGCTTGCTCACCGAGGAAGCCAAGGTCCTGGCCTGCGAGGCCGCAAAGGCCGCTGGCGCTGATTTCGTCAAGACTTCCACCGGTTTCTCCACCGGCGGCGCGACCGTCGAAGACGTCGAGCTGATGCGCAAGACCGTCGGCCCGGAAATGGGTGTCAAGGCCTCGGGCGGCGTTCGCAGTGTTGAAACCGCGCGCGCCATGATTGCGGCCGGTGCGACCCGGCTAGGTTCTAGCTCAGGAGTTGCTATCCTAGAGGGAGAGCAAAGCGGTTCCAGCTACTAGGAAATCGCACCAATCCGTTTTCCCAAGGAGAAAAAGTGTACTCGAACGGCAAGAACACTGCCCATTCCGGTGAAGGCCGCCTTGTCGGCAATATCGTCAACCTCGTGATCTTCTTCGTGATGTTCTCGGCTGGCGTCTACACCTTGGGCTACTGGACCCTTGAGGTTGCTTGGTGGCCGACCCTGGTCAGCTTCGCTCTGATGTTCCTGGCTTTCGCTATCCCGATGCACCTGATGGGTCGCGCGGAAAAGGCTGAGGATCTGGTTGCGGCAGCTAACGCCCACCAGAATTAATTAGAACTTTTCAAGAGAGGGAAACCCGTGTCCGGGTTTCCCTCTCTTGCGTTTAAGCTGCCTTGCCTCGCTTAGACTGGCCCCATGGAATCATGGGATCAGCGCATCGAAGAATTCTGGAACTCAGCCAATGGCAAACGCTCTGAACAGTTGCGCACCGAACTGGCACTCCTGGTGCAGGGCAAGGATCCGCAGGATCCGCGGGTGCTCTTCGAGGTCGCGTCCCTGCACGACTACCTAGGGGAAGAAGAACAAGCGGTCGGCCCCTACCGGGCGGCACTGGAAGCTGGGCTGGAAGCGCCAAGGCACGATGAAGCGCTGCTCCAGCTAGCCAGCACGCTGCGCAATCTCGGGCAGCACACCCAGTCCATCGAACTGTTGCAGCAGATCACTGCCGATTCACCGATCTTTACCGACGCCCAGGCCTTCCTGGTTCTGGCCCTGCACGATGCCGGGCAATCCACCGAAGCGGTCCAGCTGGCGGTCAGCGCATTAGCGCGCCATGCCTCGCTCTACGCCCGGGCGATCAAGGGCTACGCCGGAGAACTGGCCTCGCCTGCTGCCTCGGGCCAGCGGTAGCAAACGCCGGCCAGCAGCCTGCCGGAAAAGGCATGCTACTGGCCCGCGAGTTCAACCGAATCAGTCCTTTGCTGCCGGTGCGGGTGTTGGCTCGAAAATAGCGTAGAGCAGCTTCTCCGCCCACTCCAGGATCTCCCCGTCGGCCAAGTCCCGTCCGCCAATGGGCGAGGTCTTGGGCTTCGGGATGAAGATCGAATTCAGCGCCGGCTTGTTCGCAGCCCCCGGGTACAGGCGTTCCAAGCGCACCTGGCGCGAAGCTGGCAGGTCTTCAATTCTGGCCGGAGCCAGCTTGATGTGGTTGCCGACCTGCTGGATATCATGCAGCCCCGCAGCACGCGCGCGAATACGCAGGGCCGCCACGCGCATGAGGTTCTCCACCGGAGTTGGAAGCTTGCCATAGCGATCCACCAGCTCATCGCGGACTTCACCCAGCGCCTCGTCGGTCTCGGCCTGGGCAATGTTGCGATAGGCTTCCAAACGCAGTCGTTCACCAGGTACATAGTCGTGTGGCAGGTGGGCATTGACCGGCAGGTCAATCTTCATCTCGGCGGCTTCTTCCTCGCCTTCGCCCTTGTAATCGGCCACGGCCTCGCCTACCAGGCGCAGGTACAAGTCGAAGCCCACACCGGCGATATGCCCGGACTGCTCGCCACCCAGCAGATTACCGGCTCCACGCAGTTCCAGGTCCTTCATGGCCAGCTGGTAGCCGGAGCCAAGCTCGTTGTGCGCGGCAACGGCTTTCAGGCGCTCCAGGGCGACCTCCCCCAGCGGTTTCTCTACATCCCACAGGAAGTAGGCGTAGGCACGCTCACGGCCGCGCCCAACGCGCCCGCGCAGCTGGTGCAGCTGGGACAGGCCGTAGTTGTTCGCGCGGTCCACAATCAGCGTGTTCGCATTGGAAATATCCAGGCCGGTTTCGATGATGGTGGTGGAGACCAGCACGTCGAATTTCTTCTCCCAGAAGTCCTGGATGATCCGCTCCAGCCGGGATTCGCTCATCTTGCCGTGCGCTACCTCCACGCGCGCTTCGGGGGCCAGCTCGCGCAATTCGGCAGCTACCCGCTCAATGGAGCTGACCCGGTTGTGCACGAAGAACACCTGGCCATCGCGCATCAGCTCACGCTTGATGGCCGCGGAAATCTGCTTGTCGCTGCGTGGACCCACGTAGGTCAGCACCGGATGGCGTTCTTCGGGCGGGGTCGCCAAGGTGGAGGTTTCGCGGATGCCGGTCAGCGACATCTCCAAGGTACGCGGGATCGGGGTGGCGCTCATCGCCAGCACATCCACGTTGGTGCGCATCTTCTTGAGCTCTTCCTTGTGCTCCACTCCGAAGCGCTGTTCCTCGTCAATGATGACCAGGCCCAGGTTCTTGAACTCCACGTTCTTGGAGAGCAGGCGGTGGGTGCCGATGACAATGTCCACGCTGCCGTCCTTGAGGCCGGCCAGGATTTCCTTCGATTCCTTGGCGCTCTGGAAACGCGAGAGGGTCTTCACGCGGACTGGGAAGCCCGAATAGCGTTCGGTGAAGGTCTGGTGGTGCTGGGAAGCCAGCAGGGTGGTAGGAACCAGCACGGCAACCTGCTTGGAGTCCTGGACGGCCTTGAAGGCGGCGCGAACCGCGATTTCGGTTTTGCCAAAGCCCACGTCACCGGAAATCAACCGGTCCATCGGGATTTCCTTCTCCATATCGGATTTCACCTCGTTGATGGCGGTGAGCTGATCCGGAGTCTCGATGAACGCGAAGGCTTCCTCCAGCTCGTTCTGCCACGGGGTGTCTGATGCGAAGGCGTGGCCACGGCTGGCCATGCGTGCCGAGTAGAGCTTAATCAGGTCGCCAGCAATTTCCTTGACGGCCTTGCGCGCCTTGGACTTGGTGCTGGCCCAGTCCGAACCGCCCATTTTGGACAAGGTCGGCGCTTCGCCGCCGACATACCGGGTGACCATATGCAGCTGGTCCATCGGGACGAACAGACGGTCCCCCGGGGCTCCGCGCTTGGAAGAGGCGTACTCCGCCACCAGGTACTCGCGCTTGGCATCCTTGCCCGAGCCATTGACCTTGCGGGCCACCAGCTCGACGAACTTGCCGATGCCGTGCTGTTCGTGGACGATGTAGTCCCCGGCCTGCAGGCTCAGCGGATCAACGGCATTGCGCTTGCGCTTGACCGTCAGCTTGCGGCCCTTGCGGTTCGGGTACGCGCTGGAGCGGCCCAGCAAGTCTGCTTCGGTGAGCAGTCCCAGCTTCAGTTCCTCGAAGACAAACCCGCGGCCGGCGGTGGCCTGGGTGATCTCGATCAGTCCAGCGGTGGGTTCCGCGGACAGGTCATCCACCCTGTGTGCCGGGATCTTGAACTCGGCGAAAAGCTCCGAGAGGCGGGCTGCCGGGCCGGGACCCTCGGTAGCCACGACGAAACGCCATTGGTCCTTGACGCGTCCGGCGATGAATTCCATCATCGCCTCGATGTCGCCCTGGTAGCCGTGCGGTTCACGGGCCGGGACACGGATGGTGGCCGCGCCCAAATCCAGCTCGTCATCGGCGCCCAGGGAGGTAATAGCCCACCAGGAAACCTTGGCGGCTTGTGCGTGTTCTACGGTTTCTGCCAGCGAGGCAAAATCACCGGTAGCCAGCTTTCGCTCGGAATCCGCGGTGGTCAGATCCAACGGAGCGCTGGCTCCATCCGAAGCCGAAGCCCACGCGGCAGCCAGGAATTCGGCATTGGTGGCGTTCAGGTCATGCGCGCGGGCGCGCACGCGCTCTGGCTCCATCACCAGCGCAATGGACGATTCCGGCAACAAGGACAGCAGCGGAACCATCTTGTCCACCAGCAGCGGAGCCAAGGATTCCATGCCTTCAACAGCGATGCCGCCGGCAATCTTGGTGAGCATTTCCTGGGCCGCCGGGAAATGGTTCTTCAGATTCGCTGCCCGGCTCATCACCTGCGGGGTGATGAGCATTTCACGGCAGGGCGTGGCAATGATCCGGGTGGGACCGGGATCATCAGTGGACCGCTGATCTGCGATGGCGAAGAATCGCATCGAGTCGATCTGGTCCCCGAAGAAATCAATGCGGACCGGATGGTCCAATGTCGGCGGGAAAACATCGATGATGCCACCACGCACCGCAAACTCGCCGCGGTGCGTCACCATGTCCACTCGGGCATAAGCCGCAGCAGCCAAGTCCTTGATGACTTTATCGAAGCCCGGCTCGGCATCCAGTTCCAGGATGACCGGGCGCAATTCGCCAAGGCCGGCGACCAACGGCTGCAGCACGGCACGAATTGGAGCAATGATGATGTTTAGGCTCTCATCCCGGTCGTGCAGCCGGCGCAGCACTTCCAGGCGGCGTCCCACGGTATCGCTTCGCGGCGACAAGCGCTCATGGGGCAAGGTTTCCCAAGAAGGGAACTCGGCGATCTGGCCTGCCGGGAGGTAGGCACCCAGTGAGCTGGAGACTTCTTCGGCTTCACGGCCGGTCGCGGTGACGATGAGCGTCACCCCCGAATGCTTGCTTTCACGCAGCGCCTGGCTGATATGCGCCGAGAGGATCGGTCGCATGCCCTGCGGGGCCGCGATTTCCAGCTCTTCGCTGCGCGTCGGGTAGTCATGAGCTGCGCGTTGCCCAATACGCCTGAAGGAAGGTTCCTCGCGCAGGAAATCATGAAGTCCGCTTAGGCTCATGGGGGTTCGGGTCCTCTCATGCAGACGCTTGGCCGGGTGCATTCATACTGTATTACGTCGAAACGACACCACGAACGCCGACCGTAAATGTTTTTCCACGGCCGGAAACGTCAATATGCTGTTTTGGGTGCAGTCCTAGCCTACCCAATGCGGCTTTGCAGATAGTGTTAATACTGTCCGTTGCCGGGCCTGCGATTTCGTTGCCCGGCCACTTAGATTTCCAGATTGGGATTAGCTTTCATGGCATTGAACGCAAGCACTCAGATCGCCCACCCTGCAGACCAGGTCATCGCTACGCTTAGCGATCGTGGCTTTGCCGAGCACCTGACCAAGGTCGCCAACGGTTCCTTGACCGATTTCTCCGTGAACGGCGATACCGCAGGCGCCTTCACCGTGACCACCGTTCGTTCGGTCCCCACCGATCGCGTTCCGGATATCGCCCGCAAGTTCGTTGGCGCGACCATCGAGATCACCCAGGTAGACCAGTGGACAGCACCAGATGCTGCCGGCAACCGCTCGGCTACGGTAAAGATCTCCGTTGCCGGTGTTCCGGTGACCGTCAGCGGCACCGAACAGCTCAAGGCCCAGGGCGAAACTTCCGAATTCTCCATCGACGCCAAGGTTTCCTCGTCGATTCCATTCATCGGCGGCAAGTTGGCTTCGGCTGCGGAGCCTTACCTGGGCAAGGCACTGAATTTGCAGGCTGCTCAGGTCAATGCCTGGCTTTCGAAATAAGCCACTCCGAATAGTTACGTTTCACATTCAGTCCCCGGACGTGCGATTTCTCGCAAAGCGTCCGGGGATTTGTGCTCTGAAGCACTGTTCGCGCTAGGGTTGGTGACAGGTGTGCCGGGAAGTCTGGTCGGCGAGAAATATTCATTTAACGAAGTAAGCGAGTTAAAAGCATGACCCAAACTCCGTCTTCGGGTTCCAGCAAGAACCTGTTTTCGCGCCCCAGCTATAAAGAATCTATCCGTATCGGCGACATCCTGCGCAAGGAAACCGTCGGCGGCATGGTACTCATCGCCGGCGCTTTGCTGGCATTGATCTGGGCTAACACCCCGCTGCGCGAGTCCTACTTCGCACTGCGTGACTTCCACTTCGGACCTACCCTTTTCGGTGTGGATCTGAATCTGTCCATCGGCCACTGGGCTGCCGATGCTCTGCTGGCGGTGTTCTTCTTCCTGACCGGCTTGGAGCTGAAAAAAGAATTCGTCATTGGCGATCTGCGCAATGCGAAAACGGCAGCCGTACCGGTAGCGGCCGCTTTTGGCGGCGTGCTGGTGCCGGCATTGATCTTTGTCGCTATCGCTTCCATGTCCGGTGGCGGTGAGTTGTTGCGTGGCTGGGCCATTCCAACCGCAACAGACATTGCGTTCGCCGTGGCTGTGCTCGCGGTGATTGGTTCGGCGCTTCCCGCAGCGCTGCGCATCTTCCTGCTGACTCTGGCTGTAGTCGATGACCTGATCGCTATTGTCATTATCGCCGTCGTATTCACCGATGACCTGAAGCTGTCCTACCTGGGCCTGTCGCTGATCCCCATCATTCTCTTCACGGTCCTTGCCCGTTTCCTTGGCAAGTTCTTCGCCAAGCGTGCGTGGGCCGCGTGGGCAATCCTGCTGCCGCTGGGTGTCATTACCTGGATCTTCGTCTTCGGCTCCGGCATCCACGCCACCATCGCCGGTGTGGTCTTGGGCTTCTGTGTCCCGGTCAAGCGCACCGATGGCCGTGACGGCATCGGCCTGGCTGAACGATTCGAGCACCGTTTCCGCCCGCTGTCCTCCGGCATATGCATTCCCATCTTCGCCTTCTTCGCCGCCGGCGTGACCGTGATTTCCCCTGACAATGGCAGCGGCGGCCTGCTCACCGATCCGGTGTTCTGGGGCATCGTGCTGGGTCTGGTGCTCGGCAAGCCGATCGGCATTATGGGCTCGACCTGGGTGCTGACCCGGTTCACCAAGGCCTCGCTGGACAAGGATGCCCGCTGGGGCGACCTGCTGGGTGTCACGTTGCTGGCAGGTATCGGTTTCACCGTATCCCTGCTGGTCTCCGAATTGTCCTTCGGGTTGGAGTCGGCGCACTATGAGCATGCCAAGGTAGCAATCCTGGCTGGTTCATTCGTTGCCGCGATCCTCGGTGCCCTGTGGCTGATTCCCCGTAACCGCCGATACAAGGTCATCCACGCGCGCGAGACCCGCGATGCCGATAAGGATGGCATCCCTGATGTGTACCAGCAGGACGACGAAGGAAAGTAGCCTTCTGGAATCCTGAAGAAATAGCTCGGGCGCCGGCTTCCACATGTGGAAGCCGGCGCCCGAGCTATTTGGTTTTGCTACTATTTGCGGGCCTCGTGCATGGCGACCTCAGCGGCTACCCAAGCGAGCATTGCGCACTTGACGCGTGCGGGGAACTTCGAGACGCCGACGAAGGCAGCGGCGTCTTCCAGCACCTCTTCATCCGGCTGGAAGTTTCCCTTGGAGCGCATCATCTCGCGGAAATAGTCCCTCTTCCCAAGAAATTCTTCCTTGGTCAGCTCAGGCAGCATCTCGGCCAGCACCGAGGCAGAGGCCATGGAGATGGAGCACCCATCGCCTTCCCAGCTCATCGACGTGAAATGCTCCTGGTCATCAAGCTCTACGCGGACACGGATCTGGTCGCCGCAGATCGGGTTGTGCTGGTGGGACTCGCCGTGCAGCAATCCTTCGGTGGTCTCAACCAGCGGCGAACCGATGCGGCGCTTCGAGTGGTCCAAGATGACCTGTTGGTATAGCTGATCCAATTCGTTCATTTAAACTCCAAAGTATTCGCGCACGGAGCTCAAGGCCTCAAGCAGGGCCTTGATGTCTTCTTCCGTGTTGTACAGATAGGTGCTGGCGCGGGTCGTGGAATTCACGCCCAGGGCGCGGTGCAGCGGCTGCGCACAGTGGTGGCCCACGCGTACCGCAATGCCGCGCGAGTCGAGGTATTGGCCGACATCATGCGGGTGCACCCCGATCACTTCAAACGGGACAGTACCGATACGCTGCGCGTCGGCCGGACCGAAGACGCGCACGCCTTCGATTTTCGAGATGCCCTCATAGAGCATTGCTCCGAGGTGCTCTTCCCAGGCCGCGATACGGCCCATGCCGATTTCATCCAGGTAGCTGACTGCGGTAGCCAAGCCGTGGGTCTGGGCGATGCGCTGGGTTCCGGCCTCGAAACGCTGCGGCGATGGCATGTATTCTGCGTGCTCCATGTCCACCACGGTGATCATCGATCCACCCGTGAGGAACGGTGGCATTGCGTTGAGCAGTTCTTCACGGCCGTAGAGTGCGCCGATTCCGGTTGGGCCGAGCATCTTGTGGCCGGAGAAGGCCATGAAGTCAACGTCCAGGGCTTTCACGTCGACCGGCAGGTGCGGCACGGACTGGCATCCGTCCAGCACGGTCAGGGCCCCGACCTTGCGGGCAGCGTCAACGAACTTCTGGGTATCGGTGATGGTACCCAGCACATTCGAAACGTGGGTGAAGGCAACGAGCTTGGTTTTCTCGGTAACCAGCTCATCAAGCAATTCGTAGCGCAGTGCACCATCTTCGGTGACGGGCACATAGCGCAGCGTAGCACCGGTGCGGAAAGCCAGTTCCTGCCACGGGATCAGGTTCGCGTGGTGTTCAAGTTCGGTGGTGAGGATTTCATCGCCCGGGCCCAAGCGGAATCGGGCCGCGGCCTCTCCCCCGCGTCCCAAGGAGGCATTGGACATCGAGTAGCTGATCAGGTTCAGCGCTTCGGTGGCATTGGCAGTCCACACCAGTTCGTTGGTGCGTGCACCGATGAACTTGGCGACCTTCTCGCGTGCTTCCTCATAGATCTCGGTAGCTTCAACTGCCAAGGAATGCGCACCGCGGTGTACTGCTGCGTTGGCGTTCTCGTAGTAGTGCTGCTCGGCTTCATAGACGCAACGCGGCTTCTGGCTGGTGGCGCCGGAGTCCAGGTACACAACGTCAACGCCGTTGACTTGGTGCTCCAGAATTTCAAAGTCGGCCTTGATGCGCTCAACTTCTCCAGCTGTCAACGCCTCAAGGGCTTCTGGCTGACCGGTCATCGTGTGCACGTGGTCCTCCGAATAATTGTCATGGATGCCGGACAGGCCGTGGCAAAGAATCGTCACAGGCCTATTAGGCAAGGGGTACATTGGGTAATTATTCCACTCCGGGCCTCGAAGCACATCTAAGTTAGGCCTTAGTAAGGAACGCCTCGGTCCATAGCTTTCCTAATTTAATGAAGTCGAGGACCGCTGCGGACCGTTCAAGTCCCCAGCGGTCCCCGCTTGGCTTCACCGCGCCCCATAGGGATCAGCGGTCAGCTGATATGGAATTTTGCCTGGGCAGCTTCCAATCCCGAGTTCATCAGCAATTCCACTGCGTCAGCGCAATTGTCGATCAGAAACGGAAGATCGGCCTTTTCGGTCTTGGAGAAGTCCTGCAAAACCCATTTGGCAGTATCCATGCGGCCCGGAGGGCGCCCAACGCCTGCGCGCACGCGCAGGTAGTCCTTGGAGCCCATGGCCTTTGAGATATCCCGCAGGCCGTTATGCCCGCCTTCACCGCCACCGCGCTTGAGCTTGATGGTATCGAAGGGAATGTCAATCTCGTCGTGCACGACAATCAGCCGGGCGGCATCGATGCCGAAGAACTTCGCCGCGTTAGCTACCGGCCCGCCCGAAAGATTCATGAAAACCATGGGCTTGGCCAGCACGATGCGTGGACCGCCAACCCCCATGCGTCCTTCGACAACCTGGGAACGCGAGGAGTGGGTCTTGAATTTCGAGCCGACTCGATGAGCCAGTTCATCGAGCACCATCTGCCCGATATTGTGTCTATTGCCAGCGTAGCCGGACCCGGGGTTCCCGAGTCCGGCTACGAGCCAAGTTCCATCACTCATGATGCTCAGCTAAAACCTAGGTCGCTGTAATTAGGCAGCGATGATCAGGTCCATGTGATCAACGGTGCGGTTCAGCGCGTGGATCTGGATGTCCTTGATGGTGGTCTTCACGGTCTTGCCTTCGATGTTCAGAACCAGCTCAACACCGCGGTCGCGAACGGCCAGGGTGGTTTCGCGGCCTGGAAGCAGTACGTGCTGTGGCTCGGAGCCTGCACCGTAGACAACTGCTGGGATCTGGCCATCGCGGCGAGCCTGGCGGGCAGCGCCCTTGCCGAAATCGCTACGTACAACGGCGTCAAGGTTGACAGATGCCATGATAATTCTCCTTAGGAAATGAATGCTTCGTTAAGGCCCTTGCGTGGACTCGGGAAGCATCCAACATCTAGGAGATGAAAGAGCTTTTCCGGCCTTGTCGATAACGGTCCCACCATTGCTGGTGTTTCCCTCGCCTGGGCACAGTCAACAATTCTACCAGCTGCCATCGCCAACGGGAAAACCTGTAGCGAACGCCACTATTCCTGGATTCCGCTCAACGGCTTTGGAAAATAAAAGTATCGTCCAGCGTAAAGCCGTGGGCGTCATCGCAGCGATAACCGCGCAGCCACGGCACTCCATCCACCATCCGCAGATAGAATCCGCGCGGGAATTCCTGATCGCCGGGTGCCGCGGAAGCGACGGTCAACGAATCAGCCGGCTTCTTCCCATCACTGAGCACTGAATTGTTGGAAGACGCTTGGTCTAGGAAATCCAGTCGCATATACGGGCCGGTCATGGCGGGGCACAACTTCAATCCGACGCTGACTGCGCGTTCAAGGACCTGAGTCAACGTTGCTCCGACCTCCAGACCAAGCTGTCGCAGATTACGACTTACCACGGTCACCTTTTGGGGCCGACACAACCTCATCGAAAATCCGGTGGGCTAACAGCATTTTGGCGTAGTCGTTAAGCTGAACCCCTGTTTGGACCATGCGTTGCAGTAGCTCAGCGCGTTCCAGCCCTCCCACAGCGACCTGGCGTATGCCAAGTTCCATGCTGCCCCTCTTGGTCCTTGATCCACCATAAATAATAGTTTTCCGTGTCTGTATAAGGCACCTTCACCGGGCATTTTCTCGGGCGGGGTATATGGGAATCCGAAGTGTTTGAAAACTCGGTGTTTCAAAAATTAGCCGAGTCAAGAACACGTATATCCCGTATGACGACCGGCTTACGGAACACTTCCCTGCGATACATCTTTGAACTTCAACTCAATGCAGGATTCTTGAAAATGCCCAACGTACATGACGAAAGGATGAAGCACAAAACACATACTGAATCGTCTTGCCCACGGAATAGCTGTAAATTTTCTATGGACTGCCTGCTGTTCGTTGGCAGTATTCTAGGAGGACAACTTGGCAATGTATTCAGGTCGTGGGCTGTGGCATTTTCTTGATTCACCGGCAATTCTGGCAACGACCTCAAGGATGGGTTTCGGTTGGCACGGGTTGGACATGCAGCATGGCCTGTGGAGTGAACCCCAAATAATTTCCGCTCTTGCTGAGGCACCAGGTGGAAACATCGCCGTGCGGGTTCGCAGCGGAAGCTACGCAGATATTGGGTTTGCCCTCGATGCCGGTGCCACCCACATCATGGTTCCCATGGTCAATACGGCCGAAGAAGCCCAAGACGTAGCCCACGCGGCAAGGTACGCTCCGCAGGGCGGGAGAAGCTGGGGACCGATGAGTGCGCTGTTCGGGGCACCCGTGCTTAACCCCCAAGAAGCGAACTCTCGAATTCACCTGTCGTTGATGATCGAATCCGCCGAAGGACTGGAAAACCTGGACGCAATCCTTGGCACACCGGGCATCGACTCCATATTCGTGGGCCCGGTCGACTTGGCAATGAGCCTTGGAACGGACGTGGATTCGTTGCTCGCCGCCAAGGACTCTCCGCTTGGATACATAGCAAAAGCGTGCCATGACCACCATATTGAAGTAGGTGCTTTCGCAGGCTCGTCGGTCAGGGCCAGCGCCTTCGAAGGACTCGGCTACGACTGGGTGGCCACCGATACGGATATGGGACTCCTTAAGGCAGGTGCCGCACTAGCCCTCGATGGCTGATTCTGCCGTTGACGGGCAGGATTCCGATTCCCCTGACCCGCTCAGCGTTCCTCTTACGGGCACTGTCAATGATCGGTTAACCGCCTCTGGCCGGCACCCTAAGGTGCCGGCCAGAGGCTTTGCGAAACGAGGGCTGCTAGGCGCGGCCGTCAAACAGGTTCGTGACCGAACCGTCGTGGAATACTTCCGAGATCGCGCGGGCGATCGTCGGGGCAATCGAGAGCACGGTGAGGTTCTCGAAACGCTTCTCTTCAGGGATTGGCAGGGTGTTGGTGACAACAACCTCGCGGGCACCGCAATCAGCCAAACGCTGGGCGGCCGGATCCGAGAAGACCGCGTGGGTAGCCGCGATGATGACGTCCTTGGCGCCGGCTTCCTTCAGCACGCGCACAGCGCCTGCGATGGTTCCGCCGGTGTCGATCATGTCGTCGATCAGGATCGCGATGCGGCCCTCCACCTGGCCAACCACGGTCTTGGACTCGGCCTGGTTAGGCACCGTCAGATCGCGGGACTTGTGGACGAAGGCCAGCGGGGTGCCGCCCAGTCGATCTGCCCACTGCTCGGCAACGCGCACGCGGCCGGTGTCAGGGGAAACCACGGTGACTTCATTTACATCGACCTTGGACTTGATGTAGTCAGCCAGCAGCGGGAAGCCGAACAGGTGGTCCACCGGACCGTCGAAGAAGCCCTGGATCTGTGCGGTGTGCAGATCGCAGGAAATCACGCGGTCAGCACCGGCGGTCTTGAACAGGTCGGCAACCAGGCGGGCCGAGATCGGCTCGCGGCCGCGGCCCTTCTTGTCCTGGCGCGCGTAAGGGTAGAACGGCGCCACGACAGTGATGCGGCGGGCCGAAGCACGCTTCATCGAGTCAATCATGATCAGCTGTTCCATCAGCCAGTTGTTCGTTGGTGCTGGGTAGGACTGCAGCAGGAAAACGTCCTTGCCGCGAACCGACTCATCCGAACGCACGTAGATCTCGCCATTGGCGAAGTCGTAGGCGTTCAACGGCAGCAGTTCGGTGTCGAGTTCCTTGGCTACTTCTGCAGCCAGCTCAGGGTGCGCACGACCGGTGGCCAGCACCAGCTTCTTGTCGACGTTATGGCTGATTTCACTCATGGGGTTTGCTTTCTCGCTCGCTTCGCTATCACGTATGAGGTTGTTGTCGAGGAAATGAAGTCTGTAGCTGAATTACTCGGAAGCCGAAGAGTTCAGCGAGGACTTGAACGCTGCGTCAGCCGAGGAGGTGCCTGGGCGCTTTTCCAGCGTCCACCCCTCGGAGTTGCGCTGCGGTGCCACAGACAGTGCCAAGGCACCGGCCGGGACGTTCTTGCGGACGATGGCTCCGGCTCCGGTGTAGGCGCCGTCCCCGATTTCAACCGGGGCAACGAATACGGTGTTGGAGCTGGTGCGCACATGCGAACCGATCTTGGTGCGGTGCTTCTTTTCGCCATCGTAGTTTGCGGTGATGTTGCCGCAGCCGATATTGGTGAATTCACCGATTTCAGCATCTCCGGCGTAGCCGAGGTGCGAGAGCTTGGAGCCACGGCCAATCGTGACGTTCTTGGTTTCGTAGAAGGCGCCGATCTTGCCATCCGCACCGAGGTCGGTGCCGGGACGCAGGTAGGCGAACGGGCCAACCGAGGCGCCATCAGCGATGCGCGAGTCGGTGGCGTCGGTGCGCTTCACGGTAGCGCGCTGGCCAACAACCACGTTGGTCAGGGTGCTGTCCGGGCCAACGGTGGCATTGGCGCCGATGATGGTCTCGCCGTGCAGCTGGGTGCCTGGCTTGAGGGTGGCGTCCTGGCCGATCATGACGTCAGCGTCGATCCACGTGGTCGCCGGATCAACGATGGTCACGCCCTGGCGCATCCAGAATTCGGTCTTGCGCTCGTTGTAGATGCGGGCCAGATTGGAAACCTGGACGCGGTCGTTGGCGCCCTCGATCTGCCAGCGGTCAGCGATCTGCGAGGAGGCGACGCGGCCACCGCGGCCGCGGGCGATGGCGAGCACATCGGTCAGGTACATTTCGCCCTGCGCATTTTCGGTGGTGACCTCGGTCAGCGCCGAACGCAGGATCTGGGCATCGAAAGCGTAGATGCCGGAGTTGATTTCCTTGATCAGCAGTTCTTCTGCCGAAGCGTCCTTCTGCTCGCGGATTCCTGCAACCTCGCCCTGTTCATCGCGCAGGATGCGGCCGTAGCCGTTAGGGTCATCCAATTCGGTGGTCAGCACGGTCACGGAGTTGCGGTTCGACTCGTGCGTAGCAACCAGTTCCTGGAGCACCTCGCTGGTGAGCAACGGCACATCGCCATAGGTCACCACAACGGTGCCTTCAAGCGATGGGTCCACGGCTTCCAAGCCCAACTGCACGGCGCGGCCGGTACCCGGGATTTCATCCTGGTCGGCAATGGTGATGGAAGGGAACTGTCCCAGAATGTGCTCTGCGACCAGATCACGCTGGTGGCGGACCACCGCTACCAGGTTCTGCGGCTCCAACGCGGAAGCCGCGTAGAGTGCGTGGCCAATCATGGACCGACCTGCGATTTCATGCATGATCTTCGGCTTCGCCGATTTCATGCGAGTGCCAGCGCCGGCGGCTAGGACGATGACAGCTACTGGTGCGTTGACCTGATCACTCAAGTGCATTCTCCTGCAAATTGGATTCAAGGTTTTGGGCAGAGAAGTAAAACCTCAAAGCAAGTCTATCGCGAGCTTCGGGGTGCGCTGAAACTGTTTAAAAAATAAAAGCGCCACTTGCGTGACGCTTCATCATTGGTTCCGCCCCTAGGATTCGAACCTAGAATGCACAGCTCCAAAGGCTGGCGTGTTGCCATTACACCAGGGCGGAAAATGGCTTGCGCAGGTCATGCCCGACAAGCACGCTAATTATTCTGCCATGATCAGCCCAATGTGCGAAATCGCAAAACACCGTAGCTAAACTCACTTTTATTCTCTGCTTTAAACTGCCCAAGTCCTCTGGCACGGCACACGCTCAGATGGTCCTGCCAGGGCCTCGATTTGCTCCCGGAACGTAAAATGGAAATTGTGGCTCATTTACTCGGGGGCGAAGCCCTACATCTGGAATATCCCACCCATGTCGTTTTCGACTCGGTAACCATCGGCATTTCCGATGGCGACCGCATCGGCCTGGTGGGTCGCAACGGCGAAGGCAAGTCCTCGCTGCTCGGCATGCTCTCCGACAGGATCGAGCCCAACTCCGGGCGTGTTACCAAGCGCAACGGCCTGCGCGTGGGCGTGCTGGACCAGTCAGACACCCTGGATCCCGAAGCGACCGTGCACTTCTGCGTGGTGGGCGAGATGGACGACCACGAGTGGGCCGGCGAAGCGCGCATCCGCGACATCATCTCCGGGCTGGTCGCCGACCTGGACTGGGAAGCGAAGGTCAGCACCCTCTCCGGCGGCCAGCGCCGCCGCGTGGCTCTGGCCGCGCTGCTGGTGCAGGACTGGGACGTCGTCATCCTGGACGAACCGACCAACCACCTGGATGTCGAAGGCATCTCCTGGCTCGCCGAGCACATCAATAACCGCTGGTCCAAGAACGCCGGCGGCCTGATGGTCGTCACCCACGACCGCTGGTTCCTCGACGCGGTCTGCACCACCACCTGGGAAGTGCACGACCGCCTGGTCGAGCCCTTCGAGGGCGGTTACGCCGCCTACGTGCTGCAGCGCGTGGAACGCGACCGCATCGCCGCGGTCACCGAAAACAAGCGCCAGAACATGATGAAGAAGGAACTGGCCTGGCTGCGCCGCGGCGCCCCGGCCCGTACCTCCAAGCCGAAGTTCCGCATTGAGGCAGCCAACCAGCTGATCGCCGATGTCCCGCCGGCACGCAACCCGCTGGAGTTGCAGAAGATGGCCACCAGCCGGCTGGGCAAGGACGTCATCGACCTGCTGGACACGGAGGTCTCCTTCGGCGCCAAGCAAGTACTCAAGCCCTTCACCTGGCGCATCGGCCCGGGCGAACGCACCGGCCTGCTCGGTGCCAACGGTGCCGGCAAATCCACCTTGCTGGGCCTGATCGCCGGGACCGTGGAGCCAACTGGCGGCAAGATCAAGCGCGGCCAGACCGTGAAGCTGGCCGTGCTGGACCAGCAGTTCCGCGAACTGGAGCAGATCGGCCAGGACAAGGTCCGCGAAATCCTCGCCCGCTACCGCACCACGTTCAATGTGGATGGCAAGGACCTGACCCCGGCCCAGCTGCTGGAGCGCCTGGGCTTCTCCTCGGCACACCTGTCGACCAAGGTTGCTGAACTCTCCGGCGGCCAGCGCCGCCGCTTGCAGCTGCTGATGATCCTGATGGATGAGCCCAACGTGATGATCCTCGATGAGCCCACCAATGATGTCGATACCGACATGCTGGCGGCCCTGGAAGACCTGCTGGATTCCTGGCCCGGCACCTTGATCGTGGTCTCCCACGACCGCTACCTGCTCGAACGCGTCACCGACCAGCAGTACGCGATCCTGAACGGCAACTTCCGCCACGTGCCCGGCGGCGTGGACGAGTACCTGTTGCTGCGAGCTGCCGAAGGTTCCACTGGCGGGTCCAATCCTTCGCAGGCTTCTTCCGAAACTGCCGCCAAGCCTGCTGGCCCTTCGGGCGCAGAGCTGCGTGCCGCGCAGAAGGAACTGAATGCCAATGAACGCAAGGTCGGCCAGCTAGAGGAAAAGATCGCCAAGGTCCACGCCAAGATGGCCGATCATGACCAGAGCGACTATGAAGGGCTGGGCAAGTTCACCGCTGAGATCAACGAGTATCAAGCGCAGATCGACGAATTGGAAGAACGGTGGCTGGAACTGTCCGAGCTGCTCGGATAGCGTCTGCGTACTGTGACTGAGCTGGAGGGTCCGGAAACGGTCATTGTTGAGACACACGCAGACGAGTTAAGGCGACGCTACTGTTAGTTTATTTGGTACTGGCTTGCCACGTTACTGGCTGTGTACGGTTCCTAAAATATCACTGCCGTGCGCCTTTAGAAGGGTCCCTGCGACAGTCCCGTCGACGATTCATTGGTGAGGGAATCCAGCTCTCCAGCTACTTGCGACGCCACACGGATGTATTCCAGAGCTGATTCAAGGCTTATATCTCCCACCCCATGAGCGGCGGCATTTCGAAGCGAAGCTAGTTCGGTCACAGCATTTTTTCAGATTACTGGGGGCGGAGGAATCTCTTCGAAAGGCGGTGATGGACGATCCAGCACGTGAGGGCTAGGAACCAACAGCCTTAAGATACTTTCCGACTTGCCGCTCAACCTCGAGAAATGCGTTAATAACCCCGGCCGATGGTTTCACCTTCGCGAGTTGCGATGAGAGCTCGTCCGATGGCTCAGAGCCAACAGTCTGCTCTTGACCTAAACTCTTGATTCCTTCGGACAGGACTTTGACTGCAGCGGTGCTCCACGAAGCCTCAAGCCAAGGACTTTTCAGGCTTTCCATGCTGGGCAAACGGTCTTTTATCGCTTCCAAGAGACTTTCTAATCCAGTGCGGAACTTCATAAGTAGAAAAATGACGGCCAGTGGCCGAGCAAGAGAAGCTACCACCGACGAAATAGAGACGAAGACGTCGGGCCAAAGATCGTGCGCTGACGTTTCGACTGGAAAAAAATATACTGCAAACAATGAATACACCACCCGCACTTTCCAAAATGGAGTGATGTCGATCAAGGACGTCTTGGGATGGGCCACCAACCCAATCGTCGGGCCAGCCATGATCGCGACCAAGCCCGAGCCGGAGCGTGCTGCGATCAAGGACGAACTCGACGCCTTGAATGCAAATCCAGCGGCAAAATACCGTAGGCTTCCAATGTCCGATTTCCCATTCTTCCGTCATTTCCCGACGTTGCTGGAAGACCGCCTGAACCACCGAGATGATCCGCAGTTCTTTTCCGAGAGCTGCGTCGAGCGCGAGGAAGCGGCACGCATCGAAGTTCCAATCGCCCACATTGGCGGTTGGTTCGACCTCTTTACCCGCAATACGGTGCGGCAGTTCGAGCTGGCCAGCGAGATGGCATCGACCGATCAGCTCCTGGTCGTCGGCCCGTGGCAGCACGGAAACTTCGTCAGCGAAAAATTGTCTGGCGTCAAACTTCCTGGCAGCACGGTGGATACCAACCAGATCGTGTTCGATTGGATCGCATCGCGCAATCGAGACAGCAAGCGAGATGAGTCGAGCCCATCGGCGTACATCTACGTTTTGGGTGCCAACAAGTGGCGCGCTGAGCAACAGTGGCCCATCGCTGGAACCAAGGTCACCTCCCACTACCTTCGCGCCGACAACAGGCTCAGCGTAGATCCAGGCCCAGAAGGTGAACGCTCATTCGACTACGATCCGCGCAACCCATACGATGCCAAGTCCGTCGTTGGTGGCCTGCCCGATGTCGGAGCACATCACGACCACCCTGGGGTCCTGGTCTACCAATCGGACGTGCTTACTGTCCCGGTCGAGATTACCGGATGGCCAAGCGTCGAGCTCAAAGCTCGAACCTCCTCCACAGACGTCGACTGGCTGGTTGAGCTGAATGTCGTTTCAGCATATGGAACCTCGCGGCTTTACAGCGAAGGCATCACCCGCGCACGGTACCGGAATGGCCGGGACAAGCCCGAGGCCGTGGTGCCAGGCGAAGAAGTCACCTACACCATCGAGATGCGCCCGACCTCGGTCCAAGTCCAACCCGGAGAAAGGATTGAAATTGCCATCTCGGGCGGCAAGTTCCCCACCTACGAACGCAACCCAGGCAGCTTCATCGACCTGAATACGTGCACCGAAGATGACATGGTCGTCTCGCACAACGACATCTTGTCCGGCGTAACCGGTTCCAAGGTGAATCTGCCCATCGTTTCAGTCGAAGCACAGGGGGAATGGATCAAGAACCCTTGGCCTGGTTCCCTCAAGTGGCGCCTGACCATGGGCTTGACGGCACGGGCGCTGATGTCGGTTTCAGGGCACGCGACGACCTGAGCTGAATACTGGCAACTGCCCCGTGGCGCTGAGCGCGCCACGGGGAATTGTGTTCGTACGCCGGTTATGTGGAGTGATTACACACAGCTGAAAGTCTCAGGATCATTCACCCCGCAGCGGGCGAAGGTCGAGCAACGGCATTGATATCTCGCAATGCCTGCATGAACCATGCGCGATCCGCCTAAATAAGGCCAAAGCGAATGAATCGCTCAACGACTAGAAATCATTGATAACGGAGCCCCAGACGCGGCTAGCTGACAATTCAGGCGACGACTACCTATAAACCTAGCGACGATGCGCCACTCGGGCGACCGTGACGACAAGAACCTCGTCCATCGCTTCATAAAGTACCCGGTAGTCACCAATACGAATCCGCCACGCGTTAGTTTCACCTACTAGTTTCTTACACCCGCTAGGACGAGGATCCCTCTCCAGATGAGCAATACCTAACAAAACGCGACGCCGTATACCAGGGTCTAGCTTCTTCAGTTCTTTAGCAGCCGAAGTGGTAAATTCGACGCGGCAAGAGGTCACGCGTCGAGCTCAGCGCGCAGTTCGCTGAGGCTAATGCGCTCGCCATCATCGACCAGCTTGGCGGCTCGATAATCGGCGACATCCCGGAACATCTCCAGTTGCTCCAAAAGCTCAAAATCTTCAGGTCCAATGAGGACCGCAGCAGGCTTTCCATTCTTCGTAATCTGCACACGCTCATGCCCATAGCTAGCACGGCTAACAGCATCAGCAAGACCATCGCGAAGTGCGCGAATCGTGACAGAGGAGGTGATGGAGTTCATTCTTCTACGATATCATTTGTGTACACAATATACATAATGGACAGTTTCAATTGAAAACTAAAGCATCGGCGGTGCGTGTCAAAATCGTCGTTTACGACACATCAATCAACTTCCCTTGACGATATTTTCGACAGTTGAAAAATCAACAGATTTTCCAAGTCATTTCGTAGTTAAACCCAGTTCCATAAACCGCCTATCCGTAAAGCACTCTTCCCACGAGTATTGATACATCTAGGCTCATTGGATATCTCTTGGGGCTTACCAGGCGCTGATTAGTACCCCCAACGTGTGGCAATTTTTAGTGCTTCTGCTTTTGAATTCACATCCAACTTGCGGTATAGAGAACTAATCTGGGATTTAACAGTATTAGGCGAGACAAAAAGCTCATCTGCGATCTGACCGCGTGAACGGTCCGCACGCAGGCCTGCGAGCACACTGAGTTCACGATCAGTCAAAACAGGCCTGACTTCGACACTGGTGGGTGGCATAAAAATCTTCAATCTGCCCAGCTGATCGGAAGTAAGTTGCAGCAACTCTTCCAATTCCAACATGCTCCCGCTCATCCAAAACGGGGCCAAATCAATCAGCTCACCATCCAATGCATGTCGTTTTGCAATGTCCTCCAGGACGCCTTCCGGCAGCACCCCAATGTAACGTGCTGCTAGCCGCGTATTTCGGATCAGATTATCGTGCCGGGCTCCAGTCACTAAGCTCGGCGTTGCCGCCAGAACAGCAAGAGCCCCGTTGCGGTCCCCCCGATACAGTCGATACAGCGCACGGGTTGCAATGAGTTCAGGTGAAGAAGCGGGTATTGTGGACGCGCCTTGATGGTTCAACGCATTGAAACCACCCTCAACACCCAGAAATGCTGCGGCATGATGCAAGGCTCTACCGGCCATGGGTGAATTGGCTGCATAGGGGCGGGAGAGCACAAGTGCCCCCAGAATCCGGTGCGCTGCCTCTGCTCGATCAGTCGATGCCGCATGGATGGCAAGTAGCAGCGCGTGCACCGCCCAAAACTCATCGTTATCAGGCTCATCTGGCAGTTGACCAAGTACTGAACCCAATTTTCCGATATCCAACTCGGCGAAAGCCACGAATGCTTCGGCAAGTTCTGCAGCTCGACCGACCATTGCCGAACCCCAACGAACCTTGGAATGATGATGGCGGAAGCTTACGAGCCAGCGACGAGCAGCACGGGTGTTGCCTTCCTGAGCATGAACCAGCGACAATTTGGATGCTGCATCCGCGGCAATAAAATGGTTTTCCGTAACCTCGGCCAAGGACCACGCAGATTCGTAAGCGGCTGCCGCCGCAGGGCGTTCGTTGGCGATATCCATCGACATTCCGGCATGTAATTCAGCCATGGCTGCCAACGATGGTCTGACATTGCCAGCAGCTGTTGCCTGCCGGACCGCACGACGTAGACGGCGTGCGGCATCTGCCCCTTCGGAACCGTAGTGGCCGTGGAACCTCAGTATTCCCAACTCAACCAAGCCCGCGAAGATAGCCTCAGATTTCGGTTGCCTATAGAGCTCGATGGTGTGCTCGCGTAGCAATTGGGCAGTCTGATCCGTCAAATAGTCAGGCTCCGTTGTCGGAAAAGGAATAACCATCCGGTCTTTAACGGCCGCGGCAGCGATCTTCATCGCAGGACCATAGATTTGCGATCGTCGAGTAGCCCATCGAGGCAACCGGGTGCCTGCCTCGAATAGGAGACGTGGCTCAGTGGTAAAAAGGTCCACCCACCCATCGACGAGGACGGTGGAAAGAGCCCGCCACGAATGTCTGCCTAGTGCTGAACGTACGGCCTCGCCGGTTCTTCCAGCCGCATGCATGGATTCGATGGCGTGCTCGTGGAGCCACTGTGCACGCTGGGGCTCCCGCCACTCCAAGTCGTCAATAATCACCTGCCGAAGCAATTGGGGCATAGCCCAGTCCCCGGACAGGGAGCGTTGTGCCATGGCCGCGCGGCTAAGGGCCGAGATACTTGGAGGGTTTGGATAACGATCGCCATAGAAAGCTACCATGAGATCTTCAGTAAGTTCAGGAAGGAACGCGCACTCCCTCAATATGCCTTCAGGATCAAGAGCATCAATCCATGGCAAGGCTGCACGACGCAGCGCATTGACTGCAGCATTTTGATTAGAGGAATCCGCCAAGAGACTACGCACACAACCAGGCCAACCACCGGTCAGTTGCCATAATCTTTCTGCATCAGGGAAATCTTCTCCGGTCAACGTGGATATATCTGAAGCGGTTAAGAAAAGATCCTTGAAATCAACAACGTGAGCATTGAAATGGCGCAGCATCTTGGCGGCGGGAAAATCAGCAGGAAGAATGACCGCTATGCGTGTGTTGGGTGCACGCATCTGCTGTTCGGCAATTTTATCGAAGATCTCCTCGGGCGGAATACCCACGTTGATCAGCTCGCCTTGGCCATCGAGCCATCGTAGAGCCACCCGGTGCCGATTCGATTCTTGCGGCGCATAGATCAACAACAAGCGTATCTCCGGATCGAGGCTTGGGGCTATCCGGTCCCATAAAATCTCGGCAACAAGTTCTTCAGCGGGAGGCCTTGACTGCGTTTGGGGGTCCATGCCCAAATTATATCTTTTGACTTGGGATCTTTCGGAAGGAGTTCCGGGTAGTTTTTTGACACAGGGGCACCGCCGGACTTTAGCTCACACGGTCGAGAAATATTGCTAGGAATAGGGCAATGCCCGGATCTCCTAAATGGGAAATCCGGGCATTGCTTTTTGTATTACTTCAAGAGCTGACTAGCTGTGACGTCCGCGAGTGCGTCGAGCCAAAACTAAACCAGCCGCCGTCAAGACCAAACCAAGCGCCAGTAGCCACAAGGCAGTGAAACCGGTGCTAGCCAGTCCATCGTCTTTTGGCTTCTGCGTCTGCTGCGGTTCCTCGGAACCATCCACAGAGTCCGAGCCTGAAGGCTGATCAGACTTCTCAGCAGAGGTTGGATCCTGTGAAGGATCCTTGCTCTTCTCTGGCGACTCGGTTGAATCTTCTGCAGGTTCCTCGGTTGGATCCGTCGGGCTCGGCTCAGTTGGATCCGTCGGGCTCGGCTCAGTTGGATCCGTCGGGCTCGGCTCAGTTGGATCCGTCGGGCTCGGCTCAGTTGGATCCGTCGGAGTCGGTTCAGGATCTTCGTCTAGATAGAAGCCGAAGTCGAGAGTCCCGTCGTGATCCCCATCTTCGGTCAGACCTTCAGACTTAGCTTCCCAAGTCGAAGAGTCCTTATCCCGGTCGGTACCATTTTCCTTGGTTGGCAGGTAGCCATCCAAAGCATCAGCGGATTCCTCCCGATCAATGACCACCGTGTAAGACTCTCCATCCTTCAAGACCGGAAGATCCTTGAAGTTGTAGTAGCCATTCTCGTCAGTGGTTACCGGACCGACTGGGTTCCCGTTGACATCAACAACTTCCTTGCCGTCCGGGCCGATCAGTTTCAGCACGACACCCTCAATTGGGTCTTCGTCCTTATCCTGAATTCCGTCGCGGTTCTTATCGACCCATACATAATCGCCCAAGGAAACCGAAGGTTCCTCAGTCGGCTCAGTCGGCTCCACGATAGGTTCCGTCGGAGTCGTAGGTTCCGTCGGTTCCGTCGGAGTCGTAGGTTCCGTCGGTTCCGTCGGAGTCGTAGGTTCCGTCGGAGTCGTAGGTTCCGTCGGTTCCGTCGGAGTCGTAGGTTCCGTCGGTTCCGTCGGAGTCGTAGGTTCCGTCGGAGTCGTAGGTTCCGTCGGAGTCGTAGGTTCCGTCGGTTCCGTCGGAGTCGTAGGTTCCGTCGGAGTCGTAGGTTCCGTCGGTTCCGTCGGAGTCGTAGGTTCCGTCGGTTCCGTCGGAGTCGTAGGTTCCGTCGGAGTCGTAGGTTCCGTCGGAGTCGTAGGTTCCGTCGGTTCCGTCGGAGTCGTAGGTTCCGTCGGCTCCACGGTAGGTTCCGTCGGAGTCGTAGGTTCCGTCGGCTCCACCGTAGGTTCCGTCGGAGTCGTAGGTTCCGTCGGCTCCACCGTAGGTTCCGTCGGAGTCGTAGGTTCCGTCGGCTCCACCGTAGGTTCCGTCGGAGTCGTAGGTTCCGTCGGCTCCACGGTAGGTTCCGTCGGAGTCGTAGGTTCCGTCGGTTCCGTCGGCTCAACAGTTGGTTCAGTCGGCTCTGGTTCTGGTTTCAGAACCACACCGGCATCCCACGTTGGGTCGATACCCTCAGTAGCCTTGAACTCCTGATCGGCGTAATCCTTGGTCAACGAAGAATTCTCGTCATCCAAGGTGAACTTGATAGTCAGGCCAGACTTCGGATCAGCATCCGAGTCATTCGCATCATCTTCCCCAGCATCCTGCGAAGTAAATTCATACTTCTCAGCCTGCTCGGCAGTCAGCTCGAACTTGACCTGGTAATCGCCGGCCAGCAGCTCATCAAAGATATAGCGGCCATTCTTATCGGTAGTCGTCGAGGAAACTTCCTCACCGTTACCGTCAAGCAGAATTACCTTGACGCCATCAAGAACTTCAGAATCGCCTTGCAACCCATCATTGTTCTTATCAACCCAGACATAGTCGCCCACGGCATAAGTCTTGACCGGCTCAGGCTTCAGTACAAAACCGAAGTCCAAGGTTGGATCGTGCTGACCATCTTCGGTCAGACCCTCCGACTTGGCTTCCCAAGTCGATGAATCATTCTCACGGCTATCTTCCGTCTCAACAGTTGGCACATAAGGAGCCAAAGCTTCCTTAGATGCTTCTCGGTCGATGCTCACCGTGTAGGACTTACCTTCTTCGAGTACAGGAAGGTCCTTGAACTCGTAGAAACCGTTCTCATCGGTAGTAGTCGGTTCAACAGGATTACCGTTGACATCTACTACAGGTTTGCCATCTGGACCAACAAGAGTCAGAACAACATCCTTGATGCCCTTTTCATCCTCATCCTGTAGTCCGTCGTTGTTCTCATCAACCCAAACGTAGTCACCAACGGAGACCCGTGGTTCCTCTGGAGCAATAACAAAACCGAAGTCCAACGTTGGATCATGCTCGCCATCTTCAGTCAAACCCTCCGAAATGGCTTCCCAAGTCGACGAATCATTCTCACGGCTACCATCGGTCTCAATCGTTGGCACGTAAGGAGCCAACGGTTCCTTAGACGCTTCTCGATCAATGCTCACCGTGTAGGACTGCCCCTCTTCGAGTACAGGAAGATCCTTGAACTCGTAGAAACCATTCTCATCGGTAGTGGTCGGTTCAACAGGGTTACCGTTGACATCCACTACTGGCTCACCATCTGGTCCAACAAGCTTCAGAACGACATCCTTGATGCCCTTCTCATCCTCATCTTGGATTCCGTCACGGTTTTCATCGACCCAGACGTAGTCACCAACGGAGACCTTCGGAGCAATGAACCCGAAGTCCAGGGTTGGATCACGCTGACCGTCTTCAGTCAGGTCACCCGACTCAGCTTCCCAAGTCGAGGAATCTTTATCTCGATCGGCGCCGTTTTCCTTGGTTGGCACGTAAGGAGCCAATGGTTCCTTCGACGCGTCCTGATCAATGATCACCTTGTAGGACTGCCCCTCTTCAAGTACAGGAAGATCCTTGAACTCGTAGAAACCATTCTCATCGGTAGTAGTCGGTTCAACAGGGTTACCGTTGACATCCACTACTGGCTCACCATCTGGTCCAACAAGCTTCAGAACGACATCCTTGATGCCCTTCTCATCCTCATCTTGGATTCCGTCACGGTTTTCATCGATCCAGACATAGTCACCAACGGAAACCTTCGGAATCGTGACGAAACCGAAGTCCAACGTTGGATCATGATCGTCATTTTCAGTCAAACCCTCCGAAATGGCTTCCCAAGTCGACGAATCATTCTCACGACTGTCGTCAGTCTCGATGGTCGGAATGTAAGGAGCCAAAGGTTCCTTCGACGCTTCACGATCGATGCTCACCGTGTAGGACTGTCCATCTTCGAGAACCGGCAGGTTGTCAAAGACGTAGTAGCCGTTTTCGTCGGTGGTGGTTGGCCCAACAGGCTTCCCGTTGACATCCACTACTGGCTTGCCATCCGGCCCGGTGATGGTCAGAACGACATCCTTGATGCCCTTCTCATCTTCATCCTGGATTCCGTCACGGTTTTCATCGATCCAGACATAGTCACCAACGGAAACCTTCGGGGTAACAAATCCGAAGTCCAAGGTTGGATCGTGCTGCCCGTCTTCAGTCAGCCCCTGTGAAATGGCTTCCCATGTCGACGAATCATTCTCACGACTGTCGTCAGTCTCGATGGTCGGAATGTAAGGAGCCAACGGTTCCTTAGAAGCTTCCCGATCGATAGTCACCTTGTAGGACTGTCCATCTTCGAGTACCGGCAGGTCCTTGAATTCATAGAATCCATTCTCATCGGTGATAGTTGCTTCAACGGGGTTGCCGTTGATATCAACTACTGGTTCACCGTCAGGTCCAGCGAGTTTCAGAACGACATCCTTGATGCCCTTCTCATCTTCATCCTGGATTCCGTCACGGTTTTCATCGATCCAGACATAGTCGCCAACGGAGACCTTCGGGGTAACAAATCCGAAGTCCAAAGTTGGATCATGCTGGCCGTCTTCGGTCAGACCGGTAGAGGTTGCTTCCCACGTCGAGGAGTCATTCTCACGGCTATCATCTGTCTCGATGGTCGGAATGTAAGGAGCCAACGGTTCCTTCGACGCTTCGCGATCGATGCTCACCTTGTAGGACTGTCCGTCTTCGAGGACTGGTAGGTTCTCGAAGATGTAAAGGCCGTTCTCATCGGTCATGGTCGGCAGCACTGGGTTACCGAAGACATCGGTAACTTCCTTGCCATCCGGCCCGGCGAGGGTCAGAACGACATCCTTGATGCCCTTCTCATCCTCATCCTGCAGACCATCACGATTTTCATCGATCCAGACGTAGTCACCGACCGAGACCTTCTCCTTCTCCTCAGGCTTGAAGGTGATACCAGTCTTGATTGGCTCCTGGCTGCGGTAATCGGTTTGGCCATTTACCTGAGCCTGGGCTGCGTAACCAAAGGAGTTCCACGCCGGCGCGAAGTCCGAAGCGCCCTCGGGCATTTCAGTTTCCGAAACGGTGGTGAAGGTCAGCGATACTCTCTCGCCTGGCGCAAACCCTTCGGACGAATCCAGGACAAGTTTGATGCCCTTGATTTCCTTCGGATTAGCGGGACGCTCGGTGGTCCAGTTTCCGTCGCAACCAGCCCATGGATCCTGCATATTTGCGCCGGTTGGCTTGCACAGCGCAGGGTCGCCGGTCAGGTAAGAGAGCACCATGTCGGTTCCTGCAGGCACTTCTGGCAGCTTGATGTCCAAGAGGGTTGGAATCCACTGGGAACCACGCGGGGTGCTGGCTTGGGAACCCGTTACACCGGTGTCACCGATGTAGGGGAAGATATCCAGAATTTCCATGTGCTGCGCGTTGACGTTACCGGTGTTGGTGACGCTGAGGTTCCACTCGGCAATACCGCCCGGTTTGGTCTCCACGATGCATGGGTAACGATAGAATCCGCCTTCAAATTCGTAGCAGGTGTCAGCGTTTTCAACCTTAGAGTTGACGTTGTACACGCCGGTCTTCTCGGTCTGTCCACCTGTCAGAACCTCGCGAACGAGCTTACGTGATGAGTAGGCTTGGCCTTCGATGATCGAAACGAGATTGTCATCGCTGCTCTCTTCGGAGTTGTCACCGCTGAAGGTGACCTTGTTCTCCAGTTTTTCTTTCGCGTTCAGCCCTCCACGCACCGTGGTTGGGAGCTTCACGGTGATCGATTCGCCCGGGTACAGTTTGGTTCCCTCGGGGAAGCTGAACTTCAGAGAGTTGCCTTCTTCAACCGCAACAACCTTCGAGGTATCAACCGCGCTGCCTTCCGGCGCTTGGTTGAACTTCTTGTCAAAAGAATACGTAGTCAGCGACTGCCATTCAGGATCAAGAATCAGCTTCGGACCCTGAGCATCGCTTGGCAATATATCGGTAATGACAGGATTCAAGATCGCGTCGGTACCGTTGTTGGTGGCCGTGAACGTGTAGTTCAACTCACGGCCCGGCGCGATCTGACCGTTGCGAGCATCCGAAGTCTTAGAAACCTCGGAATGGGTCTTTCCCGGGTTGAATACCAGATCGTCGGTTGCGTCGTCGGTGTCACGATCCTTGCCCAGACGGGAGACCTCTGCCGAAGCAGTGTTCTCGGTTGCCAGTGCCTGGGTTTCGCCAGGATTACTCTGACCGTCTTCGAGTGCAATCAGTTCACCACTGCGCAGGGTGTACCGCGGCAGAACATTGAACTTGATGGTCGTGTCATTGCTGACAAGTTCTTCAAAGTTCCGACCTTCAGCAGTGACTCGAACGCCTTGAACCTGATCATTAGCAGGCGCAGTAGTAGTCCAGTCGCCGCCTTCAGCGACCAGCGTTCCATCCTTCGACACATACTCCGCACCGGTGAAGTACTCGATGGTGACATCGTAGACACGGCTGTTTGGGACGGGATCCCACCCGGCGAAGTCGAAGGTGTTCCAGAATGTTGGATCCTGATCCACAATCTGAACATAGTCGGCCTTGTGGGTTCCGCTATTAACGTTCAAGGTGACGTTTACCGGTGCGGGGTTACCGTTGCTGGTAAAGAAGTCGATCGGGCCTTCGGGGTTGAACGTCTTGGTCAAAGTTGCATTGAGATCCACCGAGTTTTCGGTGATGATCTCCAGCGGTGCCTGTGGTTCTTTGACAGCCGATTCGTCACCGCGCTGAACGGTCGCTACAGCCGTGTTAGGCAGAACGTAGCCGCGCTTGCCGTCAATACGGTCAAGCTCGGCCAATGCTGCGTCGATGGGTTGTGCCGGATCCGAGCCACGAAGGTCATCGCGCAGCTTGGTGCCAACAGAGACCCAGAACTCGGCGTCGCGTGGAACCAGCTTTTCGCCGTCCTTCGCGAGGCTGAATTCAAATGCTGTGACTTCTTCCCAGCTGCGTCCGTCCGAAAGCGTTGGGGTCAGAGCGTCCGCACCGGTGAAGTTCAGGTCCCCAGCAGCGGTCTTCAAAGTCAGGTGGGCTAGATCCTGGAGTGCTTCGTCAGACAGTCGCACACTGATACCTGTAATGTCAACGTAGTCAAAAGGATTAACCTCGCCGTCTTTCGAATCAACGATCGACAGCTTGTCGACACCATAGGTTGAAGTGTTCTTCGCCCATAGGCTCAAGGCGCTCGTTGGGTTCTTGTTCGTCGGCGCCTCGGAAACAGGTTTCTGAACGATGACGCTCGGGTCCCAAGACTTCGAACTTTGCAGCTGAATCTTCTTGTCGACCCAGACTGACCCTTCGGTATCGTCACCGTTGTTGACACCCAAGACGTTGTCGGTCTTCAACTCATCGGATAGCTCCGTAATGACCTCGAAGTTGACTAATGCCTGCACATCCTTGTCGTGCGGGAACGAGCCTGAATCGCGAGTGTAGGTAATCTGAACTCCGGTAGCACCTTCGGGCAAGATGGTGTTTTCGATTGCCTTGCCGTCTTCGGAGATGACCAAGTCATGCCAATCACCGCTGGCATCCTTATATTTTACAACGACCTTAGTGGCCCCCTGGGTAGCCGGCACCGAGATGCTGTTGGCCTTGAGTGCGGGGACCATTGATGAGAAGTCGTCGGTCTGCACGATCTCGCGGACGTCCATGTTGGTGTTGTTCTGATCAACCTTGGTGTTTAGCCAAACGGTAGTCTTGTCGCCCGGTATACCTTCGATGCGGTGAGGGGTAAACCCCTTGCCACCGATCAACGCGAATTTTGGCTCCTGGACCAGCAAGGTCGCATCGGCTTCGTCTTCGACGACATCTTGGTTTCCAGAGGGAGTGCCCTGGCCCAGAACAACGTTCTTGTAGCCGTCGGGAGAAACTGCGGTTGCCAGAACACCGAATTCGAACTCGTATCCAGATCCAGGGGCGAAAGTGCCGTCGAAGGAGATTTCAAAGCCCTTGACGTCACTACCCGCAGGAAGATTGTCAGGCAAGGAGATCTTTCCGTCATTGTTCTCAAGTAGGTATTCTATGCCGTCAACCGTCAGCACACCCGCGGTGGCTCCGGCTGGCCAGGTGCCGCCGTTGAACTGGTCGAAATCAATACCTTCGCCGAACGGTGAAGTACCCGTTGCGGGTTCCTTCAAAGTTAGATTAGTGAGATTTCGATTTGAGGTGTTGGTCAGTCCAAGCTTCACCGTAGAAGCATTGCGCCCTTCACCAATTTCTGCGGCATCACCAGCAACGACCAACTCCGGGGAGAAGGACTTCGTGGCATCTACCGTGTAGTTTGCCGACTCAATCACGAAGCTATCTTCAGCAGTGAAAGGGTCATTCTGTTCGCCGTTAGGGAGTACAGCGATGATGTTGGTTTCATTCGCGACCACAGCGGCTTCGGCACCATCGCGTAGGACGGTGTTCAGTGGAATCGATCCAGTTGTACCGTTGGCGATGATTCCGCCTTCGGTGTCGGTTGATTTCGTTGAGGTGAAGACGAATTTAAACCCGGTAATGGTTTTTAGATCAAAGCTCTCCGGGAATACAGGCGGTGCGTTAGGGTTGGCGGTTTCTAGAACCTGAGGTTCTGGCGCGTCACCCACGAAGTAGGAAACGACGAGTTCATCGGCACCCTCGGGGTAGACAATGTCACCGAATCCGGTGAATTCAACTGAAGCGAATGGAGCGGAATTGCCTGATGGCTCCTCGATGATCAGCGAAGTTGCGCCCACCTTTGAGGTGTTCTTGATTCCTCCGAGCGTCGCGCTGATGTTCTTATCAGCTCCTTGCTCCAGCACATCTTCGGACCACTGCTTAGTAATTTCGGCGTTGGGAGCCAGATCAATGTTCGGAACAACAGCTTCGGCTGGGTCCTTGATGGATCCAAGGTCAGAAGTGAGTTCTGCTTCGTTAATCAGCTGCTGGCCGTTGAATTTTGGGTCCGCGTTATCGGGGAACTTTGCCACGATGGTTATCGTGTAGTCGGTGCCATCGTTGATACCGATTTTCCCGGGGCGGTCCTCAGAGGTTTCATTGAAAGTCAGCTTTACCGAAGTGCCATCTTCCGAGGGTTCTTCGGTAATATCCTTCGCGAACCCGTTGTAATTAATGCTTTCCAGCACCAATGGTTCAGGAAGGGCATCAATCAGAAACGCATCGCTACACGGTTCAGTGTTTGAGGAGCAGCCCAGCTTGATCTCGTAGTTGACGAAATCGCCCGGACGAATCACTTCATTACTGGTCAGATTCTTTTCCAAGAACATGCCAGCACCGGCGGCGGCACGAGTACCAACTTGCGGTGCTATTGTGCCCTGAATATTATTTACTGCTGTGGACTCTTTGTCCGCTCTTGAATCACTTGCTTCTTGACCTTCCGGTCCGCCTTCTTGCGAGTCGGCGCTTGCGACAGCTGTATCTGCTACAGACGAATCGGAGGAAGGAGCGGCCACTGCTGGCGCTACACCTGCCATTCCAATTCCGACGGTTATCGCAAGGAACGAGGCAAGCATAGATTTCCAGCGTTTTGATACGCCAGATTCGTGCTCTATTCGCATTTTCATATTCCCAATTACCGTTGTTTAGCAGGGTGGTAAACACCCGTCTGGTTCCCTAAACGCAGACTTCCCCCACTGTGGACATCGCGAGTCTAGCAAGGTGATAAATGGGACTATCAGGTTGGAAATAGCTGAGGTCAGGGAAGGATTACTATGCGAATTTGCGCGTTATGCATACGAGCTAGATTTCCAGAAGCTCGCAACCACGGATTTTATGATCGAAGATCGCTATTCTCTCTCAGATACATTCATGCTGAGCCAAGTACGCGTTTCGATTTGAAAATTTTCATACCTTACTAAATTTGGCGTTGGAAAATGATTTTGACATGGCTATATTTAGAACAGCTCTCTCGGTGAGTAGCAATTGAAGTCATTCGCGCCAGAGGATTTCACTTTTCGTGACACTGGACCACGAAGGGAAGGTGAAATAATCACGCGTCAGAAGTGATGTGATTCTTCCCAATTTGGAGCTCGTGAATTATCTACCATCTTCACAGAACTGCAAGTACTTCAAGAGTGTCCAACTGAAAATAACCTTTCGTCGGCTCACGGGTTAAATTCACCCCAAAATTCACCCTTTCTAACCCATGAGCGCTAAATCTCTAACTCACGAGTGCTAGGTCGATCATTTCCGCTGACACAGTTATTGCTGACTCAGTTATTTAATAAATCCCTCGTGGCCAAGTACGCGTACAAAGGCTGTTCGCCGGCATCCGGCGGGTTTCTTAATTTCCGGCACCTCTAAAAGCGCCTTACTGCTGACGACTGTATCGGCCACTCGATCGTCGAATGCAATGGGCTGATTCTAAGTGAACCCCTCGATGCAACGGTTGCTTTTTTCATAGACCCGGGGGCTACCTAAATAAGAAGACAAACAAGGTAAATACATTCGGCGACATGTCTTGTAACCAATAGGTTGCAAGACGTCTCTTCGAACACCGCTCCCCCGCATCAAAAGCACTGAAAATCCAACGCTTCGAAAGTCTCGCAACCATGGGCTTCAAGTAGCAACATCTAGTCGTGCGTACAAGCCCGTTGCGAGACCTTGCTGACATGGAATTTCGGTCGATGTGAATACTTGCATGCATTTGTGAATTGAAAAGTTACTCTGTGCCCGTGTTTATCCCTCGATCACCGAGATGACGGTAGAACGTGGCACGGCTCCACCCGACCAGGCGTGCTGCGTCTTCGGCGGTGCGTCCCTTGCGCCAGCCTGCACTCCGACCTTGATCGAAGCCAACAGCTCCGTTCAATTACGCATGCTTCGTGAGGGCAGGCAAAACTTGGCGATGCTCCATCAGCAACCCCCTGACGAATACGCCTCGTGGAAGCTACGCCAGGAAGCCTTTGGCCTGGCCATACGACTTGGTTCGGCGCTCATGCATGAGGCCGAGCTGACTGTGCCCTCCTTGGACGGCGTTCGTGTGCTTATCCACTCGCGGGATCAGGTGCCGACGCCGCAACAGGAGGGGATTCTCGGCAGGGCCTTGGAGGCGGGCGTGCAGCCAAAGTGGCAGTTTGCGCAGTTCGTTGAACACGCCAGGGCAAGTGCGGAGGTTGCAGATGCCGATGTGGCGCTGGTCAGCCAGATGACAGCCCAACGCCAGTTGCCTGGTTGGCGTTGGCGGCCAATACTTGGCCTCCCGCTCGAGATTACGATGTGGCTGGTGTCTCAACGGCAAACACGAGCAACCGTCCAGGCCGCAGCTCAAGCCGTCGTAAGCTATGCCGCAGCCAATCCGCCAGGAGGTGAACTTTAGTGGTTCATATCCGCCTCGTTGCTGGAAAGCCGCCAATCGAAGTTACGACTTAACCGTCAAACGAAGCTAACAATCACACCTGCGTAAGTCGGCCAAAAAGAATTCCCGGAAATACTGGTTTCCGGGCCACCTCCTTATACTGTGATTTTTCCCCAATCCACTCAAGATCGTGGCAGACTGGCGAACATGGGAATTGTGATCATGGAGGGCCGGTTGCTGTGCGCGGACGCGGCTGAGGCTGAATTGGTGGAGAAATTGCTGCCGGAGCATATACGCCTCACCAAGGCGGAAGACGGCTGCATTTCTTTCTCTGTCACGCAAACCGGCGATCCCTGGGTCTGGCTGGTGCACGAGGAATTCGAAGACAGTGCCGCTTTCGAGGCCCACCAGCAGCGGGCCGCGAAGAGCGAATGGGGCCAGACGACCTCCGGATTGCAACGAATCTACAAGATCAAGGGCTTATAGCCAGGTGCATTTTGAAGCCCACATGCGACGCGGTAAATCCTAGCCCCTCGTAAAAGCGGTGCGCGTCCTGGCGTTGCGCGTCGCTTGTCAGCTGGACCAGCGGAATTCTCTTGCTTTCGGCTTCGGAAATGGCCCAGCGGATCATTTCCGTTCCCAGGCCACCGCCGCGCAATGCGCTGGCCACGCGCACTGCCTCGATCTGCATCCGCTTCGCTCCCCTGCGCGCAAGACCCGGCAACATGGTCAGCTGCATCGTGCCGGCAATGGCTCCGTCATTGCCCTCCACCACGATCAGCGTATGCGCTGGGTCTGCGTGAATCTCGTTGAAAGCCTCCAGATACTGTTCCCCGGCGTCCCCAGCGTCCGCATGCTCTGCACGACGGATCTCATCATCTGCCATCAAGGCAATGATCTGTTCAAGATCCGTAGCCCGTGCTTCGCGCAGGAGGTAGTTCTGGCCGCGTGCCGACAAGCTGCAGGCGCTCATGGGCTCCTCGCGCACCTCAGGCACTGGCCCTGGGCGTACGCGCCGCACCCACCGAGATGGCCATGACGAAGATTCCGGCCGCTTGCAGTGCCCAGCCAAGAATTCCGGCCTGCATCAGCGTGATCATCAAGACGCCAGAAATAATGAGCACAAGTGCTAATGCGCACACATAGATTCCACGTTTATCAAGTCCCATGGCCACAGCCTATGCCCCAGTGTGCCAGCGCTCAAGGCTTTCCGGTGATTCTATCGGCCAGCACGGCCAGCGGCGAGGAGCTCCCCCGCCCCTTCAGTTCGCTTCGATCTGCGGCACCATAGGCTGCATAGAGCCCCTTGGTTGCCAGCCAGCGCAGTGGTTCCGGCTCCCATTTGCGCACCTGGTGATTGACCCACGGCAGATTGGCCAATTCAGTGCTTTCCCCGAGGATCAAGTCGCGCAAGGTTCGTCCGGCCAGGTTCGCTGCGCCGACCCCGGTGCCGACATAGCCGCCGGCCCAGCCCAGTCCGGCCGCCGGGTCCAGCCCGACGGTAGCGGCCCAGTCCCGCGGCACGCCCAGTACCCCGGACCAGGCATGATCGATTCTCGAATTCCGGGTCTGCGGGAACATGCGGTGCAGGATTTCCTGCAGTCCCTCCACGGTGCTTTGCGGCGTCTGGCCATCGGCATCCGTGCGCGAACCATATTTATACGGCACTCCCCGGCCTCCAATGGCAATGCGGTTATCCGCGGTGCGCTGGGCATACATGTAGACGTGGGCGTAGTCCCCCAGCACCTCGCCGTTGTTCCATGCCAGTTCGTCCCAGATGGATGGAGCTAGCGGTTCGGTGGCAATCAAGGACGAATTCATCGGGAGCCACAAGCGCTTGTGTCCTGCTAGCCCGGCAGTAAACCCTTCGGTGGCACGGATGATGTACTCGGCGTCCAATGACCCACCGTCGAATTCGATGCGGCGTGCGCGCAGTGTGGTGGCGCGGGTGTTTTCATAGATCCGTACGCCGAGCCGCTCCACGGCTTCGGCGAGTCCGCGTACCAGTTTTGCAGGATGGATTCTGGCCGCGTGCGGATGCCACAGCCCGGCCCGGGCATTGGCGACGTTGACCTTGCCTTGCGCTGCCTCGGCTTCCAGCAATTCGGTGTGCGTGTGTTCCCATTGCGCGTCGGCCATGGCATCGGCGCGCAAGCGCTTTTCCTGGGCAGGGGTGTAGGCAACTTCGAGTTCGCCACCCTGCAGGATATCTGCATCGATCCCCTCGGCAGCGCACACCTCGATGACCTCGGCGACGGTCCGGTTCATGGCCAGCTGGAAGTCATTGACTGCTTGCCTGCCATGGGATTTCAGGTAGCGTTCGCGGCCAGCGGTGATGGTGTTGGTCAGCCATCCCCCATTGCGCCCCGAGGCGCCGTAGCCCACGTGCCGGGCTTCGAGGATCGTGATGCGAAGATCCGTGTTGGCCTTGGCCAGGTAATAGGCGGTCCACAGTCCGGTGAACCCGGCACCGATGATGGCGACATCTGCGGTGCCCTGACCGCGTAATTGCTGGCGTGGCTCTGGCAGGCCGATGTCTTCCCACCAGTGCGAGACGCGTCCATTGAGCATGTTGTATTCCGCCCCAGATCCAAAATGAATGGCTCTCAATAATTGCTTTGGGATTCAGCCTAGGGCCGGGCCCAGGGCGCAACAAGAGGGGTGGCGGAAAATGATGCAAGAAATCCCTGCCCGGCCCAAGGCCAGACAGGGACTTCCGGAAAAGTTATTCGGAAACGGTGATGTGCGCTCCGGGCGCTGGAGCGGTCACCGGGATGGTAGCGACACCCACCTCATCGCCCAGCTGGGCCATGACCTCTTCAGCATGCTCGGCATCTTCGACCAGCAGAGCCAGGGTCGGCCCCGAACCGGAAACCATGGCTCGCAGGGCACCGGCGCCTTCTGCCATATCGCGCATGGTGCCTAGTTCCGGGGCAAGGGCCAAGGAAGCCTGGGTCAGGTCGTTGGCCAGCACCTGGGCCAACGCTGGCGCGTCCGAAGCCATCAGCGCTTCGATGACCGCTGGATCGATTTCCTGCGGGACTTCGATCTCCGTGCCGGAACGCAAGCGATCGAGCATGCCATAGACTCGCGGGGTCGATAGGCCAAAGCTGGCCGGGATCAGCACCCAATGGGTCTTGGCACGAGTCAGCAACGGGGCAAGCTTGTCGCCGATGCCCAGGCCGATGGCGGCCCCGCCCATCAAGGCGAAAGGCACGTCAGCACCGAGGCGTGCGCCCAAGCGGCCGAGTTCTTCCCGGTCCAGCCCGGTTCCCCACAATTCGTTGCAGGCTACCAGGGTGGCCGCCGCGTCTGCAGAGCCTCCACCCATTCCGCCGGCGATCGGGACGCGCTTGGTGATGTGCAGGTTCGCTCCGAGGCTACAGCCCGTGTGCTCGCGAAGCAGCTGGGCTGCCTGGTGCACCAGATTGCCTGCACCCAGCGGAAAGCTTTCCGGTTCGGAGACCACAGGGGAATTCGGTTCCAGGCTCAGCTGCAATTCCCCGTCGGTGCGCAGCGTCGCTTCAATCTGCTCGGCCAGGGAAACCGCAACGTAGAGGCTCGCCACTTCGTGGTATCCGTCTTCGCGAGGAGGACCGACCTTGAAGTAGCAGTTGATTTTGCCCGGTGCGGTCGCGATGACACGCTGCTTAGACATGCTTATGCCTCGCTAGCTGGAGCTTCAGCCGGAATATCCTGTGCGGCACGGGCAATGTCGATGTACTGGTCAATATCCAGCTTCTCGCCGCGTTCCTTCGGATCAATGCCTGCTGCAACCAGGATCTGTTCTGCACGAGCACCGGAGCCTGCCCAGCCGGAGAGGGCAGCACGCAGCGTCTTGCGGCGCTGGGCGAAGGCTGCATCGATGATGGCGAAGACTTCCTTGCGATCCGGGGCATCGCTGCGGTCCTTGTCGCGGGTGAACCCCACCAGGCCGGAGTGGATCTTCGGAGCTGGCCAGAAGACGTTCATGCCGATCACGCCAGCCTTGCGCATGGTTCCGTACCAGGCGCCCTTCACCGATGGGACGCCATAGATCTTATTGCCCGGGGTGGCGGCCATCCGGTCGGCAACTTCGTCCTGCACCATAACCAAGCCATTGCGGATGGACGGGAAGTGCTCCAGCAGGTGCAGCACCACCGGGACGGCAACGTTATAGGGAAGGTTGGCGACCAGCGAGGTTGGCTCGCCGGGAAGTTCGGTGACCTTCATGGCGTCGGAAAGGATCACGGTCAGATCGTCTTCTCGGCCAGGGCGGAACTCGGCCATGGTCTGCGGCAGTCGCTTTGCCAGGGGTGGATCGATCTCCACGGCCACGACCTTGGCGGCGGCATCCATGATGCCCAGGGTCAGGGAACCTAGGCCCGGGCCTACTTCCAGCACTGTTTCGGATCGGTCGACTTTGGCGGCGGCGACAATGCGGCGGATGGTGTTCCCATCGATCACAAAGTTCTGCCCCAGCGTCTTGGTAGGGCGGATTCCCAGCTCTTCGGCCAGACGACGGATTTCGGTGGCCCCAAGCAGCGGCAAAGATTCCTTAGACATCACAAATCCAATTCTAGTTCAGCTAGATTGATCCAAACATAACAACGCGACGCATCCACCGTGATGGTGGACGCGTCGCGTTGTTATTCGGCTCTTGCTTTTAGCGCAGGCCCAGCTTGGACGAGCACGATGGCCAGTGGCCCCAGCCGCCTGATCGACGCAGCACTTCAGCTGCAGCGATCTGCTCCTGCGGAGTTGCCTGGTGCGGCAGCGGTGCGTACTTGGTGCCACCCACATTGCGCCACGACGATGCAGAGAACTGCAGTCCGCCGTAGTAGCCGTTGCCGGTGTTGATCGACCAGTTGCCGCCGGATTCGCACTTGGCCAGGGCAGCCCAAGTCGAGGAGATGCTGCTCGGGGTTGGAGTGTTCTTGGAAGTTGAAGTTTCCTTCTTCTCTTCCTTGGTGCCAACACGGATTTCCTCGGCAACGGGCTTCTTGGTGACCTTGGACTTGAGGACTTCTTCCTCGCCCTTCTTGCCGTTGCGGGTTTCCTGGCGCAGGGTCAGCTCACGCTCGCCCTTCTTGCCTTCGGTCTTGACCTCGGTGTCGCCCTTATCCAACGAGCTGTCCTTGACCTTCTTGGTCTCGAAGTCGATGTCGCGCGTTTCGTCCCACGTCTTGACCGTTACGTCGATCACCTCGACAGTGGTGCCCGCGGCCAGCTTGGCGCTGTCCTTGACGTCCTTGTCGGTTTCGTCCTTGATCTTGACGTTGATTTCGTCGTTGCCGTCGACCTTGATCTTCTCGTCGGCAAGCAATTGCTTGACGGTCAAAGCAGTCGTTGCGATTTTCTTCTTCTTGTCCTTGACGACCAGGGTCATTTCCTTGGGCGTGATGACTTCCAATTCATCGCTCAAGGCTGCGAGCTGCATGTCCTCATCGAGGGAAACCTCGGAATCCTTATCCAGGTCGAGCTGTTCAACCACGTCGGCAACGGTCATGCCGGTAGTGTGCACAACGCGCTCGGTGCCATCCACGGTTACTTCGATCGACTTGTTGCGCTTGATATCAACAAGCTGCTGGTCGGCAAGCTCGGAATCCAGTGCTGCGGAGATCTCGTCGCGCTCAGCCAAGGCAACGTCCTGCTGTTCCAGCAGTGCGCCAACGGTGGCAGCACGGGTGGTGATTTCCTGGCGCTGGCCGTCCACCGACATGACGACCGATTTCTGGCCAGAAATATAGAAAACAGCACCGGCAATAACCACAGCTACGGCGAGCGCCTGAGCCAGGTATTTCACCCAGGTCTTCTTGAGCAAGTGAGTCACGGTAATGAGGTCCCCATCGTTTGTAGACCCAACTGCGGGAATCCTGTCAGGATCTCCGGTTGGGCCCGGCAGTGTTCGCTGCCTGTCCTTCAGTCAAAGTTGCGCCGTGTTTCCACTTGCAGCAAGGCGTGAGGATCAGGCTGTCCTGAACACACCGTGCCGAAAATAGGCGGGGGCGGTACCGGACATCTCATCCACCGTAACCGAATTGTTATATTTGTGGCAAGTGTCCTGTAACGAGACACACAACCTCCGGGTCTAGAATTCTCCGTACACTTCTCGCGTATTCGCATCGATCCGGGTGCAGAATTCGGCCAGATCGATCCCCTTGGTTTCCGCCAAGAACCTAGTCGTGTACGGAATCATGTAGCTGGCGTTCGGGCGGCCCCGGAAGGGGTGCGGCGTCAAGAACGGTGCGTCGGTTTCTACCAGAAGCAGTTCTGGATCCGCCAGCGCCAAGGCCTCGCGAAGATCATGCGAATTCTTGAATGTCACAGTTCCAGAGAACGACATGTACCAGCCGTTGTCGTTGCAGATCCGGGCTAATGCCGCGTCCCCAGAGAAGCAGTGGAAGACCACTTTCCCCGGCAATGGCGCGTCCTTGAGCACACGAACCACGTCCTCATGGGCATCCCGGTCATGGATCTGCAGGGCCTTGCCCTGCTCCACCGCAATGCGCAGATGCTCCCGGAAGGAATGCTCCTGGGCGCCCCGTCCGTCTTCACCGGTACGGAAGTAGTCCAACCCGGTTTCGCCAATTGCACGCACCCGCGGATCCGCGGCAAGTTCTTCGATCCGCGCGATCGCTCCTTCCAGCTCCCCGCGTTCAGCCAGACGCGCGGCATCGTTGGGGTGAATGGCTACCGCGGCCAGGATATTCGAGTACTCGTTAGCTACCTGGACCGCGTATTCCGATGACTCCACGTCGCAGCCGACCTGGATCAGCCCTTTCACGCCAACAGCTGCCGCCGCCGCCAGGGCATCGGCAGCCGTGACCTTCACAGTTCCGTCAAGGAAATCCAGATGCGTATGGTTATCGACCACTGGCACCGGAAGCGCTTCTGGCGCTTCCGGGTACTGCAAATTGCGCTGGCTTCCGCCCTTTTCATTGCCAGAAGCACGCGACCGCTCCCCCTGCTCTGCTGCAGCGGCTTGCTCCGTCGGGCGGTAGGCCTCGGGAACCAGGGTGGGATCAGTGTGCTTCTTCTTGGACACGGTTATCCTTTGCGCGTGAATACTGGGATCGAATCTGTGGTTAATTGTGGCACCACTAGGGGTAGCAACGACAATCAGGTGCTCAGCTCCCGGTAGTTAGGCTCTGTTGCTGGACAAAAGATCCCCATATGATGTGATGCAAGACCCAATTGAATGAATGCTGCGGCGATCGATCTTGCCAACGATTCGTTCTTCAGGAGGAACCGCGCATGAGTGCAAACCGAACAGTGCCGTCGCTTGATTCGGCATTCCAGTCCAATTGCCAGCGCATTTTCGATGCTGTCCAGAGCGTCATCACCGGCAAGCCGGAGGCGGTGACTAGCGCATTGACGGTTCTGCTGGCACAGGGCCACCTGCTGGTGGAAGACGTTCCCGGGGTCGGTAAGACCATGCTGGCCAAGTCATTGGCGCGCAGCGTCAATGGTTCGGTGCACCGCATCCAGTTCACCCCGGACCTTTTGCCCAGTGACGTCACCGGTGTCTCGGTTTACTCCCCGCAGACTCACGAATTCACTTTCCATCCCGGACCGGTCTTCGCCAATATAGTCATCGCCGATGAAATCAATCGTGCGAATGCCAAGACCCAGTCGGCATTGCTGGAATGCATGGAAGAAAAGCAAGTCACCGTCGATTCGATCACCCATCGGCTGGAGCAGCCTTTCATGGTCGTGGCCACGCAGAACCCGGTGGAATCCGAGGGCACATTCGCCCTGCCCGAGGCACAGCGTGACCGATTCATGGCACGGCTTTCGCTGGGTTACCCACAACGCGATGCCGAAATCACCATGCTCACCGGCCGGCACCAGTTCGACCCATTGGAAGCACTGCAAGCCGTGGTGCAGCTGGCTGATCTGGAATACATGATTGAGCAGGTTAAAGCGGTGACGGTCACCGAACGGCTAGGCGCCTACGTGGTGGATCTGGGCCGAGCCACACGCGAGCACCCGCAGGTGGCGCTGGGGGCCTCGCCTCGCGCACTGATTCAGTGGGTTCGCGCGGCCAAAGCCCATGCCGCGATTCATGGACGCGACCACGTCTTGCCAGAAGACGTTCGCAGCGTGGCCCAGATGGTGCTGAACCACCGGTTGATCCTGACCCGGCGAGCGGTTGCGGACGGCTTGGATGCCAGCGCCGTGATCCAAGAGCTTGTTGCCAGCACCCCAGTGAGCTAACGGGCAGCCATGGAGAAGATTCCCCGCTACGATTCGCGCGATGCCCTCTCCTGGACGCGCACCGAAAATTCGGCGACAGCCCTGCGGCGTTGGCACCTTGACCTGTTCACCGTGCGCGGTTGGTGCACTGCCGGAGCTGGCGGCCTGCTGGTGTTCGTGGCATATCTCCTGGGCCGGCACGAAATGATGGCTTTGGGCCTGGCCCTGGTGGCGTTGGCTTTGGCGAACTGGGGTTTGGCCTTGCGCCTGCGCGGACGCACGATTATCCACCGGGAGCTGCTCTCGGCGGTTCCCAGCGTTGGCGAGGTCAGCAAGTTCCGCTTGTCGTGTGCTGAGCGTTCCATCATCCAGGAACAATTGCCGGAGGATTTCGGACCCGGCCCACGATTCCAGGCCCCGGGTTCAATCGAATACGAATTGGTGTTCCGCACACGCGGGATCCACCTTGTGGGACCAGCCCAGCAAATAGTCGTGGACCCTCTGGGGCTGATACAGGGAATGGTGCGCACCGGAGCGAGCCTGCAGATCCCCGTGCGTTCCCAATTGCACCGCTTGGATCGTTTCGCCCCGCTCGGCGAACGAACGCTCACTGGCGATGCGAAATTCTCCAGGAGCACCACCACCGACTACTACGATGTCGCGACGCGCGACTACCAGCAAGGCGACTCCGTCCGCCAGGTGCACTGGAAAGCCAGTGCCCGGCACGGAAAGCTCATGGTCCGCCAGGAAAACCACGTGGCAACCGCGCAGGCGCTCCTGGTCCTGGACACTTCCTTCGAGCATTGGAATCACAGCGGATCGGATCTGAGGATCTCGTTGCCGCAGGCTCACGCGGAGGCACTCACCAGCAGCCGCCGCTTTGAAAATGCGTTGTCGTTGGCCAGCAGCATCGGCCTGAGATATGCCACTAGCGGCTACCAGCTCGCCTTCCGGGACCTCACCGGGGCCTCGTTGGCGCAACGAGACCCGCAAAGCGTCTCCGAGCTCGGCGCGCTGAACAGTTTTGAAGACTTCCATGCCGCAACTTCGGACCTGGCCTTGGCCAACGGAACAGTTGAAGCCAACGGTTCCGAGATTCTGGGCAATACCCTGCGCAAGGAGCTCTTGGTGTTCCGCGAAGAACCGGTCATCATGATCCTCGGAGAGCTCACTGCGCCGCAGGCAGCTTGGCTGGCTACGCTCTCGCGCACCGTGCGCAATGTCGAGGTTTTCCTGCTGGTCAGCCACCCTGAACGCTATGGGCAGATACAACTTGAATTGGCTCGCACCAGCTGGAAAGTGCATATTCTTCCCGGCAATATGGCGATAGACGAGATGTGGGGATGATGAGCGCTGGCCGTACTGGGGCAAGCATTCTGGCCCCGACTCCCGACAACCCGGATCCGAGCGTTGGCTCGGCTCCCGCGATGCGGCTTCTGCTCGTGCGGGTTGCTGCTGCCTGCTGCCTTGCAGTCGCTGTATTAGCGGGTGCCGCCTCGCTGTCCGGGGTCATTGAAGGCTCCAGCTGGTTCCCGGCCTTGGTCCTCCCGGTCTTCGCCGTGCACCTGTGCGCCGGTCTGCTGCGCGCAGTCCGCCGCTTGCGCTGGAGTGCTCTTCCTGCTGCTGCAATCGTCGCTGTGGCATCCATTGCGCTCAGCGATGCCCGGGAAAGCAACATCTACGGTTTGCCTCTCGCCCAATGGGTCTGGAATGTGCTTGGTGAAGCGGGAATCCAGCTAGCTACCCAAGTGCCGCCGGTAGCCAATTCCCGCTCTGTGGCTTTCAGCGTATTGTGCTTCACTTTGGCAATCAGCCTGATCGTGGAAATGCTGGCCAGCTCGCGGCGCATGGCCATGCTGATCATCATTCCCTTGTCTCTGGCACCGATCATCGCGTCGCTGTTCAAGCAGGAAGGCGCCGGAATTGGCTACCTCGCGCTGCTGTTGTCGGCAGTGCTCGGCTATATTGCGCTGATTCCGTATCTCTTTGCCCCTGCATCTTCCAAGCATTCCCAAGTGATGCTTCCCACGCCCAGGACGCTGGGAATCCTGGGTGTCAGCGTGATGGCCTGTGTCGGTGCCCTCTTGGCGGCCAGCATCTGGATGCCTGGTTTCCGCAGCGGCATGTTCTCCGAGGGGCAACGTCCTTCGGGTGATCTGCTGGCCAGCAATGTCGATCCGCTGATCAACCTCGGAAGAGACCTCCGCTCGAACAGCGGTGTTCCCATCCTGGACTACTACACAACTGCAGAAGAAGCGCCTTACCTGCGCACTCAGGTGATCAAGGATCTGTCCGCAGACCGCTGGGAACCAAGCGAAAGCTCCATGCAGCACACGCTTGATGGCACCTCCGCAGTGTCAACGAATTTCAGCACGTTCAACAGCACCGACGAAGTCTTGCGAATGACTTGGCCTGATGGCATCAGCAGTCCGGTCCTCCCGTTGCCCAACCAATCCTATTTCGTGCAAGGCATCGTCGGGGATTGGAACTGGACCTACGAGACCTCGGTGGCTAGGCTCACTGGCGACGCCATGGCATCGACCAACGACATTTCAGTGGCCTACGCGGAATTGGCCATCAGCACGCAAATGGTCCGCAACGTCGGGCACATGGGAGTCGACGCCAGCGACCAGCTGCCCGAGGAATACCTGCGTCTTCCGCAGGATCCTGACAACGGATTGGAACCGTTGCTGCAGCAAACCCTTGATGAGGTTTTCGGCAAGAAGGGGAAGCCTGCCAACGACATTGATACCGCCGTGGCTTTGCAGCATTTCTTCCGTTCCGGGAATTTCGTGTACTCCGAACGCACCCCGCTGCGCGAAGGCTACGACGGGGCCAATCGTCGAGTTGTCGAAGCATTCCTGGCCCGGCGCCAGGGGTATTGCGTGCACTTCGCCTCGGCGATGGCCCTGCTGGCTCGTGAAGCCGGAATCCCTTCGCGCATTGCCGTGGGGTATGCACCCGGTGAAGCCAGCGGAGACACTCTCGAAATCACCGGGGACACCGCCCAGAGCATGCTGGAACGGCGCCTGGAAGAAGGTACCGAGCTCACCGGATATACCGTCAGCGGGAAACAGTCCCACGCGTGGCCAGAATTGTATTTGAACGGGCTGGGTTGGATTCCGTTCGAGCCCACCCCGGGTCGGGGCTACTCGCCAAGTTACGCGCCGGAACCAACTCCTACGTCGAACCCGCAAGAAAGCACTGCACCCCAAGTGCCCACCGAGCGCGGCAACCCGAGCCTCCCGGCCAGCGCCGCGCCTTCTGCACCGGCACCGTCCGCAGATTCTGGGACCCAGGGCGCAAAGGCAGTGTGGCTGTTGCCAGCGGTCTTGTTGCTGGCTTTCCTCGCACTGGGAGTTGCTCCGTGGCGTCGCCATCGCCTGCGTGAGGAGCGGCTAGGACGCGTGCGCCGTGGCGGCGCTGATGCCGCTCCAGCTCTGCTGGCCGAGCTGCAGGCTATTGGGGCCGATTACCGGGGGCCGGCCGGCAGCCACGAGTCGGCCGGTGACTACACTACCCGGCTGGGCGAAGACCATCCCCAAGTCGCCAAGGATTTGCAGTCCCTGAAAACTGTCATCCAAGAGAGCTTCTACGCCAACAGGCATCCCAGCGCTGATGATGCCGCTCCGTTGCTTGACGCCTTGCACGCGATCCAGGGCAATTTGCGCGGCGAGCTGTCCTTTATCCAACGAATCAGGGCATTCTTGTTCCCTGCTTCGGTGCACCCGCGTCATTCGCGCTCGGAAGAATCCACGCGAATCGACATGTAGCCATCGGTTTAACCGGCCAAGGCCCGACCGGAAGAATCCGGTCGGGCCTCGGCGCGAGCTGGAGAATCTACTTCTTGGCTGCGTAAGGATCGGCAATGCCGATGTACTGCACGGTGGTGTATTCCTCCAGGCCTTCGGCGCCGCCTTCGCGGCCCAGGCCCGACTGCTTCACGCCACCGAATGGTGCCGCGGCGTTGGAGATCACGCCAGCGTTGAATCCAACCAGGCCGAATTCGATCTGCTCCGAAACACGGAACATGCGGTTGAAGTCCTGCGAGTAGATGTAGGAAGCCAAACCGTATTCGGTGGAGTTGGCCAGCTTGATAGCCTGGGCCTCATCCTTGAACGTGGTCACTGGTGCCACTGGGCCGAAGATTTCCTGGCTCAGGATCTTGGCGTCGTTGGCGACATTGGCCAGCACGGTTGGCTGGTAGAAGTAGCCCGGGCCGTCAACTGGCGCGCCGCCGGTGATGGCAGTCGCGCCGGCGGCGACGGCGGCTTCAACCAGCGAGTGGACTTCGTCGCGGGCCTTTTCCTCGACCAGCGGGCCTACCGTGGTGTCGGCTTCGGTGCCGCGTCCTGGCTTCAGGGCCTTCATCGCTGCAGCGAACTTGGCGGTGAATTCCTCGGCAACATCCTCATGGACCAGGAAGCGGTTAGCAGCGGTGCAGGCTTCGCCCATGTTGCGCATCTTGGCTGCCATGGCGCCCTCGACAGCAGCATCCAGATCGGCATCCTCGAAGACGATGAATGGTGCGTTGCCACCCAACTCCATCGAGGTGCGCAGGACCTTGTCTGCGGCGTCCTTCATCAGCTGCTTGCCCACCGGGGTCGAGCCGGTGAAGGAAACCTTGCGCAGGCGGTCATCTTGCATCAGCGGGCCGGAGATCTTCGAGGCCGAAGCGCCGGAGACCACGTTCAGCACACCAGCTGGAAGGCCTGCTTCCATCATCGTGGCTGCGAAAAGCTGGGAAGTCAGCGGGGTCAGCTTGGCTGGTTTGAGCACCATGGTGCAGCCTGCCGCTACTGCCGGGCCGACCTTGCGGGTAGCCATGGCCAGCGGGAAGTTCCACGGGGTGATCAGCAGGCATGGGCCAACCGGCTTGTGCTGGACCAGGACCTTGTTCTTGCCCTCGGGGGTGGTGAGGTAGCGGCCGTAGTGGCGTACGGCTTCTTCGGAGAACCAGCGCAGGAATTCGGCGCCATAGGTTACTTCGCCATAGGCCTCGGCCAGTGGTTTGCCCATTTCCAGGCTCATCAGCAGCGCAAAGTCATCCTTGCGCTCGGTGACAAGGTCGAAAGCACGGCGCAGGATCTCCGCGCGTTCGCGTGGTGCGGTCAGTGCCCATTCGGCCTGGACTGCGTCAGCTGCATCCAGTGCAGCCATTGCGTCTTCGCTCGTAGCACTGGCCAGTGTCAGCAGCTTCTCGCCGGTAGCCGGGTCGAGCACGTCGAAGGTGCCACCGTCGGAGGCATCCCTCCATTCGCCATTAATCAATAGGCCGGTTGGCACCTTGGCAAGCAGTTCCGCTTCGCGCTGGGCAGTAATCGACATACGAGCATCTCCTGATAGAAAATAATGAAAACTAATCGTCTTTGATGTCTACGCTATTCCTGGCAGGTGGTGGCTGTAAATTGCCGTCTGCACGATAAACGCGAGCATTCATTGTGCATTTAGCCTATGCGACTTCGGCTATTTTCCCGCTTCGTGACGTGCTGCCAGAACAGCTTCATAGAGCTCGCGTTTCTTCACGCCGAATTTTTCGGCCACTTCGGCCACGGCCTGCTTCATGCGCATGCCTTCCTCCACGAGGGCTGCAACCTTGGGAAGCAAATCCTCGATGGATGCGGCCTCTGCTTCCGGGGCTCCGTGGACCACCACAACAATTTCTCCGCGTACGCCATCTTCTGCCCATGCGCGCAGATTTGCCAGTGAATCTCGACGGACCTCTTCAAACTTCTTGGTCAGCTCGCGGGCTACGGCGGCCTGGCGGTCTTGGCCAAATGCTTCGATAGCGGCATCGAGGAAGTCGCTCAGCCGGTGAGGAGCCTCGAAGAACACCATGGTGCGATCTTCGGCGAGCAAGGAATCCAGGCGCTTGCGGCGTTCCCCCGCCTTGCGCGGCAGGAAGCCTTCAAAGGTGAAACGGCCAGTTGGCAATCCGGACAGGGCCAGCGCGGTGAGCACCGCAGAAGGGCCCGGTACCGCGGTGACACGGATGCCAGCACTCAAGGCAGCGGCCACCAATGGGTAGCCGGGGTCCGATACCGCCGGCATTCCTGCATCGGAAACCACCAGCACAGTCGCGCCCTCGGCGGCCAGGTCAATCACCTCGGAGAGCTTGTGAGCCTCGTTATGCTCATGCAGGCTCATCACCCTCGCAGTGATTTTAATGCCCAGGGCATGGGCCAGGTGGTGGAAGTTTCTGGTGTCCTCCGCGGCGATGATATCGGCACTGGCCATAATCTCCCGCAGACGCGGGGAGGCGTCGGACAAATTGCCAATCGGGGTGGCTCCCAGGACGATTACGCCCTCATTATCTGAGTTCTGCACATTCTTAAGCCTACGCGACGCAGGAAAAGCCCACTTTCTGGACTTTCCACCGGTAGCATGAATTGGTGATGGGCACCTCGGTTTTAGACACTCCGGACTCCGGCCACGTACGCTCGGCGCGACAGGCCTTCACTTTCGAGAGCCTGAAACAACGGCTCCTGCCTGTGGTGGCTCCCAGCGGCCCGCTGATGTGGATCATTCCGCTGGTCGTGACACTGATTGCCGGCCTCTTGCGCTTCGTCAATCTGGCGCACCCGCACTTGCTGATCTTTGATGAAACCTATTACGTCAAGGACGCATTCGCGATGCTGCAAAGCGGATACGAGCGCGAATGGGCTGACGACAGCGATGGGAAGTTCATCGCAGGCGACCCGCAGCTGGAAGCTGAATCTTCCTTTGTCGTCCATCCGCCGCTGGGCAAGTGGATGATCGGCGTGGGCATGCTCCTCTTCGGTGATTTCAATGGCTTCGGCTGGCGTTTTTCCACAGCGCTGGTCGGCACCCTCTCGGTCCTGCTAGTCACTCTGTGCGCCCGCTTGCTCTTCGGTTCCCACGTCCTTGCCGGCATCGCCGGTTTGCTCATGGCCATCGACGGCCATTCCATAGTCATGTCGCGCACCGCGTTGCTGGACATCTTCTTGATGTTCTTTGTGATTGCCGCGTTTTATGCCCTGCTCAAAGACCGGATACATGGCAGAACCGTGCTTGCCCGGAAGCTTTCAGTACCCGAGGGTAACCGGCCAGATGACTTCCTGCTCGTTCATGGCCCCATGCTCTGGTGGCGCCCATGGCGGCTGATCGCAGCGATCATGCTCGGTGGCGCAGTTGGCATTAAATGGTCGGCGCTGTCCTTCGTAGCTGTATTCTGCCTCATGGCGGTGCTTTGGGACTTTGGTGCGCGGCGCACCGCAGGAGTTCACAAGTGGCAGTCGGCGGCATTCATCCGCGACGGAATCTATTCCTTCTTCACCATGCTGCCGCTGGTGCTGCTGACCTATTTGTCCACGTGGACCGGGTGGCTGATCACCCAGGGCGGCCGATACCGCCATTGGGCCGAGGAGAATCCCGGCGAAGGCATTAGCTGGCTGCCCTCGCCGTTGCGTTCCTTGTGGCATTATCACCAGGCTGGCTACGAATTCCATACCGGGCTCGACTCCGAGCATGGCTGGCAATCCTCGCCGTGGACGTGGCCCTTCGCCGGACGTCCAGTGCTGTTCTACTTCGAAGGCTACGACAAGGGCGCCAACGGCTGCGGGCTGGAGCGTTGCACCGAGGTTATTACCGACCTGCCTAACCCGTTGATGTGGTGGGCCTGCACCATCAGCATGTTCTTGCTGATTCTGTGGTGGATTGGCGCCCGTGATTGGCGCGCCGGAGCGATCCTCTCATCGGTGGCGGCCGGGTTCCTGCCGTGGCTGATGTACCCAGAACGCACAATGTTCTTCTTCTACACCCTGCCACTGGTTCCGTTCATGGTGCTCGCGTTGACGTATATGATTGGCAGGTTCATTCCACGCGACCCTAATTCCAGTGCCGCGCACCGATCACGCATCATCGTACTCACCATATTCATGGCGTTATTCCTAGTCACGTCGGCCTTTTTCTGGCCGATATGGAGTGGGGAAATGATCGCGGATGACTACTGGCGCTTGCACGTGTGGCTCCCCAGCTGGGGCTAGGCTGCCCGTGGCTTGGCCACCTGCTTCCATGAAATAGGCCACTAAGACGACCATCGAATCCCAAAGGACAATTCTTCAATGCAAGAAGTAACCGTCGAGCTACTCACTGATCTAGCACCAGAAGTAAACACGACGAGCCTACTCCTTGATCGCGTAGCACGTGGGGCGCAACGACCACTGTTCAGCGTGCAGCGCGACGGCACCTGGCATGATCTCAGTGCCGGTGATTTCCTCATTGATGTCAAGCGCCTGGCAATGGCGCTGATCAATGATGGGCTGCAGCCCGGTGACAAGGTCGCCATTATTTCCCGTACCCGCTATGAATGGGCTTTGGCAGAGGAAGCGGTGTGGTTCGCCGGAGGCGTGACGGTCCCCATCTACGAAACTTCCAGCGCCTTCCAGATCGAATGGATCCTGCGCGACTCCGGTGCGCGCGTGGTTTTCGCCGAAAACCACGAGCTGCGCGCCAACGTCCGCCAGGCGGCGGCTCAGCTGGGCGAACCGGTTCGCACACACATCTTTGAAGGCTCCGACACGGCGGACAAGACGCTTATTCCCTCCGCTGGCCTGCATCAGCTGATGGTTCCTGCCAACCAAGTCGATGAGCAGCTGGTCGAATCCCGCCGTGCTTCCATGACCCTCCAGGACGTGGCCACGATGGTCTACACCTCGGGTACCACCGGGCGTCCCAAGGGCTGCAATATGACCCACTCGAACTTTGCCATGGTGGCGCATAATCTGGCCGGCCATATGCTCGAAGTGCTCGGTGAAGAGCGCCGAACGCTGATGTTCCTGCCGCTGGCCCACGTATTGGCTCGTGCCGTCCAGCAGACCTGCATCCACGGCGGATCGGTGATTGCTCACTCCAGTTCCATGGCCAATCTGGTCGAGGACATGTCCGCGGTCAAGCCCGGCTTCCTGCTGGCCGTGCCGCGCGTCTTCGAGAAAATTCGCACCACCGCTTTGGCCACAGCCGAACGTGGCGGCAAGGCCGAGCTGTTCCTCAAGGCAGAACAGGCAGCCATCGAGGTTTCCAAGATCCGTGATGCGCGTGCGCGTGGCCTCAAGACTCGCATGCCCTTGGGCCTGCGTGCCCGCCATGCCTTGTTCAGCAAGGTCCTCTACCCGAAGTTGCAGGCCGTCTTTGGCGGCCACTGCGGTTACGCGATTTCCGGAGCCAGTGCATTGAACCCGGACTTGGCTCATTTCTTCCGCGGCGCTGGCATTGAACTGCTCGAAGGCTACGGCCTGACCGAAACCACCGCCCCAGCCACCGTGAATCAAGCATCACGAATCCGCGTGGGCACCGTGGGACGTCCGCTTCCCGGCACCTCCATCAGGATCGCCGATGACGGTGAAATCCTGGTCAAGGGCATTGGGGTTTTCGCGAGCTATCACAACAATCCTGCCGCCACGGCTGAAGTCTTCGATGAAGACGGCTATTTCAAGACTGGTGATACCGGTGTCCTGGATGATGGAGGATTCCTCCAGGTCACTGGCCGCAAGAAGGAACTGATCGTCACCGCCGGCGGCAAGAACGTCTCCCCTGGCCCGTTGGAAGAGATGGTCCGCGCCGGACGCATCGTCTCCCAGTGCGTACTGGCTGGCGAACAGCGCCCATTCATTACGGCCATGATGACCCTGGATCCCGAAGAACTGGTGCTGTGGGCCAAGGCCAAGGGGCTTGAATCCATGACCCTGGCTGAGGCGGCGATCAACCCAGCAGTGATCGCCGAAATCCAGAGCTACGTGGATACCGCTAACTTGACCGTTTCCAAGGCTGAGTCCATTCGCAAATTCGTGGTCCTGGAAGAGGAATTCACCGAAGCTTCCGGGCACCTGACCAACTCGTTGAAGCTCAAGCGCCAGAGCGTTCTCGAAGAATTCGAAGGCCGCGTGGAAGCCCTCTACCGCCAGTAATTCCCACTGGGTAAAGCAATGGGGAGCAGTTCGCCATGAACTGCTCCCCCAGTGCTTTAAGCCTTGTGCCAGCTAGTTGCCAATGCCGAACGCACGGGCCTCCTGGCGCAGCCGGGCCGCCTCACGGCGGCGGCCGGTTGGCCAGCAACTGATCAATACAGCGACGATCGTGGCCAGCAGCAGCACGGCGATGCCAATGGCGCTATCGAGCCAGTACTGCTCTGGGTACAGGCGGATCAGCGTATCGCTGACGTTGAAGGTCCAGGTGCCGTCGGAGAAGAAGAGGGCATGGAACTGGGTGAAGAAATTGTCCCATCCCACAATCGCGGAGACGGCCAGCGCAGCAATGCCCGCCAAGGCCAAGATCGCTCCCGAGAACAATGCACGCCGTACGCCGCCTGCATAGCGCTTGGCGAGGTACCAAACACCGATGATCAAGATGACCGCTAGAACAGCTCCGAGGATATAGGCGAACCCGATGAGGTTCTTCACGTCCACCATGTGCTGGACTTCCCCTTCGGTGAACATGCTTGAACCGGTGGAAAGCTTCAGGCCGGCCAAGTATTCGGGGCCGGCAAAGTTGTTCAGGTAATCCACACCGTAGCTGCCGTAGGTCAGGCGTTCAGAATCGGTGAAACCAAAAGAATCGCTTGGGAATCCAGGGCGGCCGTAGGACAGGGCCAGGAAAGCCGGCGTGGCAACCAAACGGATGGCAGCGATCAAGGTCAGCAGCGGGAAGACCAGAGCCACGATCACCTGGGCAGTACGGCCCAGGGCCGGCTTCGAGTTCAGCGCCCGTTCGCGCGCAACCCGGCGCTTCACGGCCGCTTCGGAAGGTTCCGGTTCTGGCGCGTAGCTGCCAAAGACGCGGTTGCGCGCCTGGGCAACGGCAGCCTTTGTTGTTGGCAGGGATCCGGTCTTCGGAGCAGCAGACACCGGTGGCACGCTTTGCGCGGTGGTTGCCTTCTCGCTGGCCTGCGGCTCAGCGGACTTCCCGGCACCGGCGGCGGCTTCGCTTTGCACCTGCTTCTCCGCTTCGATTTCGTGCGGCAGCTTGATGGCGCGAATGACATCTTCTACTGGCTCTTTAGCGGCCGGCTTCGCAGCGGGCGCCTTGGCGGCAGGCTTCGCGGCCGCAGGTTTGGCCGCAACTGGCTTGGCGGCTGCCTGCTTGGACGCCGCGGGCTTGACGGGCGCTGGCTTGACCGGCTGCTTGGTTGCCGGGGCTTTGGCCGCAGCAGGCTTGGCCTCAGCTGGCTTGGCCGCAGGGGTCGCGGCAGGCTTGTCTGCCGCTGGCTTCACGGGGGCAGGCTGCGCCTTGGCTGCAGGAGCTGCAGTTGGGTTCTTGGTCTCGGCGTCGGTTTTGCCGGACATCGCGCGGCGGATGGCCTCTTTGCGGGCTTCTTCCTTTTGGGCAGCGGCGTTTGCCTGGGCCTGGTTCTTGTGCTTTTCCAGGCGCGCAGTAAGCTCTTCAGCTTTTTGGCTCAGGCTGGTCTGTGGGCCTGGCATGTTGCCAGTGGCAGCCGGTGCCGGCTGGCCCGTAGTTCCTTGCCCTCCAGTGGGGTTTTTCGCCGCCTCAGCCATGAGGAGTCCTCCTGCAATTCGCGCGATGGTGTGCTGTTTTGGGGTTGCTTCACGGGCCGAGTACGGCGCACGCGCCTTTAGCATATCCAGCGAGTCGAGTCATCTGACGGATTACCACACCACAATTGGATTTCAGCTAGGACACAAAGAGGCGCTGCAGATGCCGCCAAAGTGCCGATGCAGGTTCAAGAATTCTTCGAGAAGAAGGTCTAGGCTTCTTCGTCGCCAGCTGGGAGCACAGCCAAGCGGACGCGAGTGTCAAAGCGCTGTGCACGGATATCGCGGGGACGGACTGAATCAATGGGCGAATCCGATGCGTGGCGAGGTTCGCGAACCTTTGGTTCTCGATCGCGGACGGCATTCACCAACGCGTTCAGCTCATCTTCTGGTTCAAGCACATCTGGGATGGCGCCACGGATCAGGCTCCACCCGCTGGGAACTGTCAGACGGTTCGCATGGCGGGCGCACAGGTCATAGCAGTGCGGTTCCGGGTACGTCGCCAAAGGCCCAAGAACAGCAGTTGAATCTGCGTATACGTAGGTAAGAGTAGCGCGGGCCGTTTCACGGCAGGCTGGGCGAGAACAAAGACGAAGACCTTCCACGTTTGCCATTCTACTCGGCTGGTCAGCACATCCTTGGGATCTTCGCCCATTTGCGGGCTGATGGGCACCGGCACAGTGTCGCAAGCGCTAGGCTGAGTTCATGAACTCCAAGTTGCCTGATCCGCCAAGCGGTTCCCGTCGCCACCGCCACGGACGCGGGCGGCGTGGCCCGCTGATGCCCATGCATCTTCCTGCTTACCGTTCACGGCCGGAACGATTTGATGATGCCGTGATGGCCAGTGCGCAAAGGCTCTCGGAACGCTGGCCCGGAGAAATTGAAAAGATCGATTTCCTGATTGATCCGGTGCCCAGTGACAAGCTGCTGGAACAGGCTGCTGCACTGGGCGAGCGGGTGCCGCTTGCATCATCAAAATCAGCTTCGGCTAGCCGCCCAGCGCGCATCATCATTTATCGCTTGCCCATTGAGCAGATTGCGGAAAACACCGGCGAACTCTTGGATCTGGTCCATCAGTGCGTGGTGCACGAGGTCGCGCAGCTTTGGATGAAACCCATCTCGGAAGTGGACCCCGGATATTTCCCTGAGGATCCGGACTACTAAGGCCATCTTCTCTAGCTGGCCTGGATCCGGCTTTCACGTCCCGGCGCATGGGAGGCCAGGCCAACGCGCACGGCACCGATCCATACCAGCGCAGCACCAACCAGGTGGGCGACCACAAACAGCTCTGGCAGGCTGGTCATGGCCTGGATCGCTCCGAGCAGCCCCTGTCCGGCCAATACCCAGAGGTAGAGCTTGGCTTTGTGCGCCACGTCCGGTACTTGTTCTTTTCTTGCTTGACGCCACATCACCATAGCAACAACCAGTGCGCCCACGGCTGCTGCGGCATGCACGAGAGTGATCTGCAGCCAGTCGAAGCCCATCCGCGGGACCTCGGCCGAGTCTCCGGCATGCGGACCTGAGCCGGTCACCCCGGTGCCAATGATGACGAGCAGGGCGCTGAGAACAACTAACCAGGTTCCCAGCGACTTCAGCGAATCCGTACTGGCTTTTGAGCCGGCGTTTCCCAGATTCTGCACCTTGTCCCAGGTGGCCGCAGCGGCAGTGAGCAGCAAGGTCGCAGCCAGGAAATGGGCGGCAACTACGTAGGGGTTCAGTTTCACCCAGACGGTGATCCCGCCAATGACCGCATTGAGCACAACAAGCCAGAACTGGAACCACGCCCATCGGGTGATGCCCGGAACTGGTTCGCGTTGCAGTCGGGCGGCAATGATGACCCAACCAACCGCTGCGCACAGGACAAAGGTGAGCAGCCGATTGACGAACTCGATGGTCGCGTGAATCCCCATTTCAGCGGTTGGCGCGATGGAGCCGCCGGTGCAGGTTGGCCAGTCGGGGCAGCCTAGTCCTGACCCGGTGACTCGAACGACACCGCCGCCGACAATAATCAGAATCGCTGCGATCATTGCCGATAGCGAAGCTGCCTTGAGCGAACTACGTTCCAGCGTGATTCGCTCAGCCAGCCATGCGAAAGGGGTCTTCAATTATCCAGTTCCTTAATGGCGGATTCCTAGCCGCCGATGTTCACCACAATGCCGTCGCGTCCGGCATTCGCCTGTGGCATGGCAGCCCAAGCGATGGAACGATCGGAACCGAGCACCAGCTGGGCCAGGTAAGCGTTGGCATCTGTCGAGAAGATGACTGCTTGGGCATCTTCGGAGACAGATTTCGGATCAAAGACAACATTCTGCCCGGCCTTGATCTGGAGTTTCTTCGGTTCCTCCAGCTTGCCGTCCTTATTAACCACCACTGCTTCCACCGCTGAGTCTGCAGCTACGGCGGCGATGGCGAATTTCCCAGTGCCATTAGCCGACAGCGGCATGGCCTGCGTACCGGCTAGCGCGTTGGAGCTCACCGCCCAGGCAGTGTCCGAGGAGTCCTTCGGGTCCGCACCGCGAACCATCTTCACCGCTGCGGTGACCGGAGCATCGGACTCGACAACTACCGTGTAATAGCCACCAGCCAGCTGGGTCAGATCCACAATCTTCGTCGCGTCGGAGTCGACGGCGAGGTTATCGTCGAAGCTGGCGGCGACTTCGCCGTCTTCGCCCAGGACCTTCACCTTGAATCCAGCGCCCGAGGAACCGGTTGCCGCAACGTGCAGCTGTGGAACCAAGGACTTGTTGTCCTTGCTGAGCTTGGAAATATTCTCCTTGCTCTCGATCCACACTCCCGGAATCACCTGGCTGTTGGAAGCCGTCGCGTTGGCGCTGACCAGTTCAACACCCGACGGGGTCAAACCGCGCAGGGCGGCCTGCTGGACCGATGCAGTGATTTTTCCGCCAACACTGGTGATTTCAGCCGAAACAGAATTCAGGTTCTGCGCGTAGCCGCCGAGCACGATGGCCCGGCTCTCCCCCGCTGCCAGGACAATGTTCTGCAGCGTCGAGGTGTCGATCAAGCCGTCTGGACCGCGAAGCCGCAGGGACACCTGGGCAGTGGTATGCGTTGGGTTGGCCAAATGCATCACGCTGGTGGAACCGGTACTTGTCTGCAGGCCGGTGAATCGCCAGTTGGACGCCGGAGCCTGGCACGTTGCGGCAGCAAGCCCTGCCAGGTCGCCATCCTTGGCTTGGTAGCTGCGCACGGCGCTGCCCTTCGAAGCGAGTTCGCCCAGCGGCTGCAAGGTGTAGACCTGGGCGTCATCGATATCGTTGGCGGTTGAAATCTTGCTGGCGCGGCCGGTCAGGCCCTCATCATCAGCGCCACGGGCCTCGGCAGCTTCATCCTCAGCGATGCGTCCAGTCAGCTCATGCGCGCCGCTGCCATCGAGCTTGGTGAAGGAGGAGCCCGGAATGCGCTTGGCCAGATCCGAAACAGCAATGCTGCGCAAGTTGCTGGAAATGTCCTTGGCACCTGGGGCGAACTGCGCATCGGTGCCTTCCACGCCCTTGAGCAGCTGCGGGGTTGCCGAGCAAACGCTGCTGGAGTCACCTGCGGGCAGGTTCGTCACGGCAGCTGGCAAAGACTTTTCGGCCGGTGCCGGGGCAAAAATTGATCCGGCACCCACTGCAGCGCCAGCAGCCGCGACGGCTACCAGGCTGAGCAGAACCGCGCCGGTCTTCTTGCGCGTCGGCGCGGCAGCCGCATCCTTGGAGGCCGCGGCGCGGGCCTTGTCCAGCTTCTGGCGACGCTTCGAGACGTTGCCGTCCACCGATTCCGCCTGCGGCCCGGCTGCGGGCGCATCCAGCGCACTGGCAGCGGCAAGTTCTTCCTTCGCGGCGTTCCGCGCGCGAACCTTCTCCAGCCGATGGCGGCGCTTGGCAGCCTTCGGATCTTCCGGTTCTGATGCCATTGCGGCTTCTTCTCCAGGCTTCGGGCCGGCCGGCTGGTTCTTCTCAGCCTCGGTGGAACCAGCGCCAGCTGCGGCACCAGTGGCTGCCACGCCGGCAACTTGCGCAGCTGCGCCTTGCTGCCCCGAGGAGTCCCCGGCATCGTTCTGCTTCCCGGAAGCCCTAGCCGCTTCTGCGGCCGGCGGCTTGACTGGTTCGGGAACAACTACAGGGTCCTGGACTGCAGGCTTCTTCGGTCCAGCGTCCTGGGCGGCACCAGGCCCCGTCTTGCTTCCAGCCGCGGCTGGGCCGGCGTTCTTGGCAGGCTCGGCGCCCTGGGAGTGTTCCGGCTGCGCAGCTGCATCAGTGGTGCCCGCGGCGGCTGCATCAGCTGCAGGCAGTTTGGCGTGCGCAGCCTCGGGCTGCTCCGATCCGGCTTGAACGGAGTCCGGCTTGGGAGCCGGCTTCTGTTCCGCCGGTTCGCCTTGAGCCTTCGCCTGGGCAGCCTGCGCGGTGGGCACCGTTTCCTTGGCGTCCTTGTTCCCTGACTTCGCCTCAGGCTGCGGCTTTGCCTTTGGTTCTTCCCGCTGAGCGGCCTTGGCTTCAGCCTTCGCCGCTTTCTCGGCGTTCTTCGCTTCGGCCTTGGACCGGGCCTGGGCTTCCTTGGCGCGGGCCTTGTCCAATTTGGCATCGACCTTGGCCCGGGCCTTGGCAGCCTTTGTCTCAGCACGCGATAGTGTCGCCGACACTGGGGTGGTGTCCTTGGCTTCTGGTTGCGCGGAGGCCGGTTTCGGGGCCGGGGTCTGTTCAGTTGGCTTGTCAGCAGAATCCGCTGAGTTCACGTTCTTCTCGTCGCTCACTACTTCTTCTCCTGCTCGGCATCGGCGTCCGAAATCCGGTCGCTGAGCTTCGGGGTCAAGTTCTCACGCATCTCGCTGGCGCGTTCGCGTGCCTCGCGTCGGCTCAGTGGCATGGTGCCGGTAGCCGGGCTCTGGACTTCGGCGGCCGCCAAAACGGCCGAGCCGTCGGCGAGTTCTTCATTTTCGTCGCGTGGCTCACGGAAGCGGTATTCGTTGTTGCGGTAGTTGGCGGATCGCCGCGAGCTTGGCACCGGAATGGCCAAGAGGACGGTAATCAGCAGAACTGTCGCGCTGAGCACCAGAACCGGTATGGCCGTGGAGTCCTTGTGCGACAACGTCAGCTTGCCGCCCTCGGCAGGAAGCTCGTAAGCCTGGGCCCATCGAGTTTCCGAATCCTCGGGATAGGACACCGAACGCAGGGATTCGCCATCAACGCTGGCCCGCAGCTTCGGATCCGACGCTGTTGCAAGGACCAGGGTCCGCTTGGCATCAGAAGCCGGAATTTCCAGATTGGCGATCTTGCCACGCTGGGTCGGCAATACGCTCACGTCTCCGTTTTCAGCGACAACGCGGGCAAATCCAGCGCCCTGATTCTCTTCATCGGCTTCATAATCCACTCGCCACAACCAGCCGCTGTCGGTCTGGCCGACCGATGCCAGCCCAGTGGCCGCATCCAGGATGCGAACGGTCGCTGGGACAGATTCACCAGTCTCGTTGAGCACGACAAAGCCCACGCCCAAGTCGCGCAACGATTCGCGCGAATCCAATGCAGACTCGGAGAGCAGCATCGCTACGGCTTTGCTCTGAACCTGCGCGGTGGCAGAAGCTTCATTGCGTTCAGGATCCAGCAGCGGTCCGGTCATTTGCTTGACCTGCGAGTAGCGGCTGATGCTGTCCAGGGTTTCACCGGAACCCGAAACCAACTGGCTGTCGATTTCACCGGAGGAACGCGGGCTGAGCACCAAGGTGCGCTTCTGGAATTCGGAGCGGCCCGCATCGGCTGCCGTGGCAGGCAGGGTGCGAGGCTGGGAGCTGTGGACCTGCTGGGCCGAATTCAGGGACGTCAGCGTTTCGGACTCCGCGGCCGGATTCAGCTGGGCGCCAAGCAGCACGGCGCCGGAAGCGAGAACCGCGATCACGCTGAATGCGGCCATCAGGCCCATCGCCGGACGAGAACCCTGCGTCCGCATCGAGCGCGGCTGATCTTCATGGCGCAGGGCAGCTAGCGCGTTGGCGGCAGCTGCAAGCAATGCAAACATGGCAAAGGAGACGAACGGACCGGTGTAGGCGCTCACCGCGGTGTGCGAGTCCAAGGTGAACGGGACAAAACCGACGGCCCATCCCGCTGCCAGCGACAGGACTGCGCCCCACAGCAGGCGGCGGGAGTTCCGGCGCATGCTGGAACTGTGGCTGAGCGAAGAACTCAAGGTCCCGAAAACAGCCAGCACGATGATTGGAGCCCCGACCAGCAGTGCGGCGACCAAAGCCCACGGACCGGCGGGCAGGAAGTCCCAACCCACCAGCGAGGCGTTGGCGTTGAAGGATTCCGGGAAGCCCAGCAGCATCTGCCATGGGGCAGCTGGCGAGAACGCGCGCGCCGCACCGGGCTCGGTGAACAGCAGCCGCAGATCGCCCAGGCCGGCAAACAGCAGCGGAAGATTCCACACGATTGCAGGCAGCGGGATCCACCACAGGCTGCGTGCGCGGCGCACCGAGAAGATGGCCAAAACGTAAATCAGGATGCTGGCGGTCAGGAAGAATGAAACGGAACCGGCGGAGATCACCCAGAGCAGCAAGGCGGCGCTAGCCGAAGCGGTCCATGCGGATACGGATTGCTGCTTCGGGTTCTTGGGCTTCGCGCCTTCGATGGCCACATGGGCATTCATGGCACGGATAATTGCCAGGAAGAACAGCGGCAGCAAGATGTGGATCAATACCGAGCCGACTCGTCCCGAGGCCAGCGAAGAGACCAGCGAAGGCAACAGGGCCCAGATCAATGCGGCGAAGAACCGGACAGCACGCGAACGGCTCACCGCGCCAATGCCCCACCACGCGGTCAGGGCGGCCAACGGCATCGCGGCGAAGAAGAGATAGATCGAAGCTTCGTTGGCATGGTTGAAAGTCACCAGCGAGAAAAGCCAGAACAGCACATCGGAGTTATCCGGCGGAGCGCTCAATCCGGTGGTGATGTTCTGCCACCACGATAGGGCGTTGGCGCCGATTTCCTGGTTGCTGTTGGACAGCGGGCGCAGCGCGCCGCCGGACAAAGCAGTGGATCCAAGCAGGCTGCGCCAAGCAACCAGCGAAGCGGCCCCGGAGAGCAAGAGTGCCAGAATCAGCGAGAGTACTGCGGTGGTGCGCGGCGGACGGGCGATTCGCACGAAGTCGGAGAAGTTGTCACCGCTAGGTTCAACCATCGCGTCGGCGCCACTGCCATCCCCGTAGACCTCGCCATCGGCACGCCCGGTGTTCACATTGCGGCGGTATTCGCGCACCTGTGCGCCGGAGACCATCAGCTTGCGGACCTGGCGGCGTGGAATTTCGCGGATCTGGGCGACGTTGCGACGTGAAGCGGCCAGCTTGCCCGGGGAGAACAGTCCGCGCAGGACCGAAGCCAGGTGGCTGAAGCCATGGCCCGGGTCCTTGGCCAGCAATGCTACGAGGAAGTGGCCGATGCCGCCGAGCAGCAATCCAATCCACAAGAACGGCAGTTCCAAAGGCGAAGCGAACTTCAAGCGCTGGAAGACCTCCGAGCGCTTGGCTTCGCGCGGGCCTGCCAGCGAGTCGACGACCTCGACCTGGTGGTACATCTTGGCACTTGGCACCACGACCACGCGGTGACCGGCCAGGCGGTTGCGCCAGCATAGGTCCACGTCGTCGCCACGGCCCGGAATAGCCGGGTCGAATCCGCCCAGCTGCTCAAAGACCTCGCGCCGGATAAACATGCCGGCCGAGGACACGGCAAAGTAATCGCTTCGTCCGTCGTACTGGCCCTGGTCGACTTCGTCGATATCGATCATGGTCAGGCGCTGGGCCTTGCGGTCCACGCTCAAACCCACCTCGACCAGATGGCGCGGGTTATCGATGTCCAGCAGCTTGCAACCGGCAATGGATACCGATTCGGAGGCCTCAACGGTCCGAGTCAGCTGTTCCAGCGCGTCGGGAGCAGGCATGGAGTCATCATGGATAATCCATAGCCATTCATCACGGTCCAAACGCGCTTCGGGCAGTTGCGAAACCGCTACTTCCAGCGACAGCCCCAAGGATCCTTCATCGGCGACCAGCAAGGCGGAGTTGGAAGGCAAGTTCGCCCGCAGGACCTCTAGCGATGCGTCAGAGGACGAAGCGTCAACTCCGACGAAGCGTTCGATAGGCCGGGACTGGTTTCGCAGTGCGGCCAAAGTGCGTGGTAAAAAGTCAGCGCCATCGTGCGAAGCAACGATGGCGGTGACGTGAATTGGCGGACGAATTAGATTGCTCGTTTCCGTAGACGGCGACGTTCGCGCTCTGAGAGCCCTCCCCAGATTCCGAAGCGCTCGTCATTGCTCAAGGCATATTCTAGACATTCCGAACGGACAACACATGCGCCGCAGACGCGTTTCGCGTCGCGAGTCGATCCGCCCTTTTCAGGGAAGAACGCTTCGGGGTCAGTCTGTGCGCACAGAGCACGGGCCTGCCAGCCCAGCTCGCCCTCGTCAACTTCGCCGCCAACACCAAGCCAAACTGCCTTGATGGTTTCGCGCACTTCGTCATCCTCGTCGAGCTCAGGAGCCCACGAGCCAACCGAGGAGATTTCTTCGGTGTCGGATAACGTGTCGTGCTCTTTCAGGAAGCTGTCGGCCGCGGTCTCCAGATCGGCTGCAACTGCAACCCGTGCGGACTCACCGGCTTGAGGATCGACAAACCAGTCGGATGGTGCGTCCTCCAGCCCATATTGAGCCGACGCAACAGCCGAGGTCGAAAATTCGGAGTACCCCTGCTCCAGATTCGCCATGGTGATGTTGACCTTTCGATTGGTTTGAGGAGATCGGGCCGTCATTGCTCCCGATCCATCCGGCAGCATTTATTCCATCGAACTAGCGAAAAGTGATGAACCTGCCCGGACTCACCATCTAATTACAGCCGTGTAACTCCGCTAGAGTCAAGCGGGGAGGTCATTCTAAGAAGAGTTCTCAGGAAACTCCCGGCACAACACGCCGTCAAAAGACGCACATGAGGTGGGCGAGTCCCGTCTTGGCTGAATTCTCGGTGAATTCTCAGTAATTAAATTTAAGGACATCCAATGAGCAATAGCCTACAATCACGAACATTTGTCGAGAATCTTCTCGCGCCGCGGCGCAGTTCAGCCTCCCCATGGCTCACCTGGTACTCCGTCAGCGGGGAACGCATCGAGCTGTCCGGACGGGTATTTGACAATTGGGTCGCGAAAAGCGCCAATCTCTTGGGCGAGGTTTTCGACCTCGATGAAGACTCGATCGTGGTGCTCGATTTGCCGGCGCATTGGAAGTCCCTGGTCGTGGCCCTGGCCGCGCTGCACCATGGCGCCACGCTGGTCGATGCTGGGCATGATGATGCACAGCAGGCATCGGTGTGGGTGACGGCCCAACCGGATGATGAGCGCATCCCCAGCAGCTCTGAAATCCTTGCCGTGAACCCGGCAGCTCTCGCGCTGTCCTTCGGCTCGGATCTCGGCCCTGTCGCAGAAGACTTCAATGCCTCCGTGCGTACCTACGGGGATCAGTTCTATCCCTCGCCAGTAACTGGTGATGCCTCAGCCATCGCAACCAATGGTGACACCCCGGTCAGCCTTGCTGCGTTATTCGATACCGAAGCTAAGGCGCAAGGAACAATTCTAGTGCGTGCTCAGCAACCCGTGCTCTCCTTGCTGCCCTTCGCCATTGGCCAGTGGGCAGCGGGTGACGGAATTGTGCTAGTAGAAGACGGGATGGAAGTGACCCAGCGCCTGCGCGACGGCGAACGCATTAACTTCGACTACCAACCAGCGGATTAGCGAGCCACCGTCGGTACCGTGCCGGTATCGGCCTGGCCAGCGGAGTGCGCTGCGTCAGCGCCGGTATCGGCCTTGTGATTGCCCAGAACTTCGTGGTCGTGGGCGAATTCTTCCTCCGCATCCATCGCGCTGCCGAAGACCCAGAAACGGTAGGCGAAGAAACGGAAGATGGTGCCGAGCACCAAGCCGACTACCGAACCGGCAATGAACACCGAGGTGGGATCGGTCAAGCCCAGCCAGTATTTGGTGACCCATACGCAGGCCGCGGCAATGCCCAAGCCGATGGCATTCATGATGATGAACATCACGAGCTCGCGCACCACATTGGCCTGGCGGCGGTGGCGGAAAGTCCAGTAGCGGTTGGCCACCCAAGAGAACATCGTCGCGACGACGCCAGCAATGATTTTCGCTTTAACCTGGGAATCGCTCATGGAACCGTGCAGGAGCCAGACGTAGATCCCCGAGTCGATGATGAACGCAACGCCACCGACGACGCCGAACTTCGCCACCTCGCGCCACAGCAACGAGATGAGTCCGGCTATTTTGAGTTTGATGCGCTCGAGCAATTGTCCTCCAGGGAATATTGTTCCCGTCTGGCTAGCAGTAACAAGGCGCGCTAAGCACTACGAGAAGCGCGCGATCTTGCTATTTTATCGGCACTTTCTGGAAATTGACCGAATTGTGAGAGTAATCAGACAACGCGCATGCGATTCTCAACGTCGCTTTCGATACCCTTGTAATCGTGAGCTTTCCAAAAATTGGTGTGATTGGTGGCGGGCAGCTAGCCCGAATGATGGCCCCCGAGGCCCTGAACCTAGGTTTCGAACTGCATGTTCTTGCCGAAGGTCCTGATGTTTCGGCTGCGCGAAGCGTTCCCGACGCTCCTGTAGGCGACTACAAAGACCTCGAAACCCTGCGTGAATTCGCCAAGGGCAAGGACGTTGTCACCTTTGACCACGAGCACGTGCCCAACGAATTCTTGACCACCCTGATCAATGAGGGCGTCAACATCCAGCCCCGTCCGGCTGCGCTGATCCATGCCCAGGACAAGCTGGTCATGCGCGAGGCCATCGAACGCCTCGGACTACCGAACCCTGCGTGGGCCAAGGTTGACGATGTCGATGCCCTGATCGCTTTCGGTGAGCAGACCGGCTGGCCCATTGTGCTCAAGACCCCGCGCGGCGGCTACGACGGCAAGGGCGTGCGCATGCTGGACAATGCCCAAGACGCCAGGGATTCCGCCGACTGGTTCGCCCATGGCCCGCTGCTGGCCGAGGACAAGGTCGAGTTCTCCCGCGAACTTTCCGCGTTGGTAGCCCGCACCCCTTCAGGCGAGGCCAAGGCTTGGCCCGTGGTCCACACCATCCAGGTTGATGGAGTCTGCGATGAAGTGATCGCGCCTGCCCAGGATATTGACGAAGCCACCGCAGCCACCGCAGCCGATGCGGCCTTGCGCATCGCCGAAGAATTCGGCGTCACCGGAGTCATGGCCGCAGAGCTCTTTGAAACCCCAGGTTCAGGAGCCGGTTTCGTGATCAACGAATTGGCCATGCGCCCGCACAACACCGGCCACTGGACCATGAACGGTTCGGTCACCAGCCAATTCGAGCAGCACCTGCGTGCGGTCCTGGATCTGCCGCTGGGCGAAACCCGCGAGCTGGGCGTGACTGTGATGAAGAACTATCTCGGCGGCGCCAACCAGGACCTCTACTCGGCTTTCCAAGCCGCCTTGGCCGCCGCGCCAGAAGTCAAAGTCCATGCCTACGGCAAGTCCGTGCGCCCGGGCCGCAAGATCGGCCACGTCAACGTTGTGGCTAACGCCGGGCAAAGCGTAGATGAACTTCGTTCGCAGGCCAATAAGGTTGCCGCGCTCATCCGCGACGGCATCGAAGCCGCCGTCTAGACTTTATTTTGATCAAGAGCCGCTGCCGCGTACCGGGCAGCGGCTCTTACTAGAACACCGCAAGGAAATATCTCATGTCTGAAGCACCACTGGTCGGCCTCGTAATGGGTTCTGATTCCGATTGGCCGGTCATGCGCCTGGCCGCACAGGCACTGGCCGAATTCGGAATCCCTTTTGAAGCGGACGTCGTTTCGGCGCACCGCATGCCAGAAGAAATGATCGATTACGGCAAGAAAGCCCACGAACGCGGACTGCGCGCAATCATCGCCGGCGCAGGCGGTGCAGCGCATCTTCCGGGCATGCTTGCAGCTGTTACACCGCTGCCGGTGATCGGAGTTCCAGTTCCACTGGCTAAACTAGATGGAATGGACTCCCTGCTCTCCATCGTCCAGATGCCTGCAGGAGTCCCCGTAGCAACTGTTTCCATTGGCGGAGCACGCAATGCCGGCCTGCTGGCTGTGCGCATGCTCGCAGCGGGAACCGATGAGCTAGCCGAATCGTTACAGGTAAAGTTGCTTCAGTTTGCAGATTCACTGCGCGAGCAAGCCCATGCCAAGGGTTCGGCTTTGCGCGCTGAAGTTGCCAACGAGAATTTCGCTTCCTAGGGAAAGTCCAAAAGTACATGGGTTCTGCCAGTCACCGCGCACCAAGTCCGTTGCGCCAGCCGGAGACCATCAGCTCTCCGCAGCGCAGCAAGCGGGCTCTGATCCTGGTCCTGCTGACCATCTTCTTCCCCGGCGGCGCTCAGCTGGTCGCGGGAAATCGCAAGCTTGGACGGATCGCAGTGTCCATCACCATGGCCTGCTGGCTGGCCATTCTTGCGCTGGTTGCCCTGTACTTCATTGATCGTTCGATCATTCTCGGCTGGGTTGCCCACCCGAACTTCCAGCTGTTCTTGATCATCGTGCTCGGCACGCTGGCCCTGGGCTGGCTGATCATGTTCATCAACACCTTGGTGATTATCCGGCCTAAGCTGCTGGCCCCTGGCATGCGTGCCATCGTTACCATTTTCACCCTGGCAGCCGTGGTGGCCACCAGCGGTGTCTTCATCTACGGCGCCTCGCTGCTGAATACCGGACGCGAAACCATTGTGGCCGTATTCGATGAAGGACCCGCCTTCGAGCCAGTCGACGGGCGCTACAACATCGCAGTGTTCGGTGCCGACTCCGGTGCCAACCGCGAAGGCGTCCGCACCGACGTTGCGGCTCTGCTTTCTGTTGATGCCAAAACCGGCAAGAGCCTGCTGATCTCGGTGCCGCGCAACTTCCAGAGCGCACGCTTCGCCCCGGGCTCGCCCATGGAGAAGATCTGGCCCGAAGGCTACAACTGCGGCGACGAATGCATCTTCAACGCCATCTACCGCAATGCCGAAACCGAGCACGCGGATGCTTTCCCCGAGACCGTGAAGAACGTCGGCGCGCAAGCTGCCATGGACGCGCTGGAAGGCACCACGGGGCTCCCTGTCCAGGGCTACGTCATGATCAACATGGCCGGGTTCGAGCAGTTTGTCGACGCATTGGGCGGGGTCACCATCGACTCCGGCGGATGGGTTCCCTACAACGGGAAATACCACGAAAACAGCACCGTGCGCACGCACTGGTTCGCACCGGGCACCCACGAATTCACCGGCAAGCAGGCATTGTGGTTTGCTCGCTCACGCGACTTCACCGATGACTACCACCGCATCAAGCGCCAGCAGTGCTTGCAGCAGGGAATCATCAAGCAGTTCAAGCCGCAAACGATCCTGAGCAATTTCACTTCGATCATGTCCGCCGGTGAACAGCTGGTTGAAACCGACATTCCAGCAGGTCAGCTCGGTTCCTTCGTATCCCTGGCCGAGAAGGTATCCAAGGAGCCAATGGCCCGCTTGACCCTCGGTGCGCCGGACTTCGAACGCAGCTTCTCCACCTACCCCGACTTCGACAAGCTGCAAGAGCGTATCCAGACGTTGATCGCAAAGCAGAACGAGCCGGAGAAGAAGAAGGAAAAGAAGAAGGACAATCCTGAAAAGAGCGAGGACACCTCCAAGTCCTCGGCTCCGGAAGAAACAACCCAGGCTTCCGAAGAAGCGCCGGAAACCACTGACGTGAACAATGCTCCGAAGCTGTCGAAAGAGGACAGCCCGGAATTCACCCAGCCAGATGGCAGCCCGATCACCGAAGAGTACTTGGTGCAATTGGAAATGGCCGGCTACCGCACGTTGATTTCAGAGATCGCAGCCAATAACGACGAATGCTCGGTTCCGTAAACGGTCAAGACCCCCCGACCGCCATGCGACCCAACTACCGCTCCTGAAAGGCTATGGTCAAAAGACGTGTTCGAGTTGAAAAACGCGATTAGGGACTACCACTGGGGATCTGCTTCGCAGATTTCCGATCTGCTCGATCTGCCCGCGGAAACCACCCCGCAGGCCGAGATGTGGCTCGGTGCCCATCCCGGGTGCCCGAGCCGGATCTCCGATAGCGGGACAGCGCTCAATGATTTCATCGCCCAGGATCCAGAGCACATATTGGGTTCAGCAGTCGCCCAGCGCTACGGACGTCTGCCCTACCTGTTCAAGGTGCTCTCGGCGACCCAGCCGCTGTCGATCCAGACGCACCCCACGCTGAAGCAGGCGCAAGAGCGTTTCGCCCAGGAAAACGCGGACGGCAAGCCTTTGGATGCTGCTGACCGCAACTACCGCGATGACAACCACAAGCCGGAGATGCTCTTTGCCCTGACCGACTTCGTGGCGCTATCGGGCTTCCGCCAACCAGCGCAGATTGTTGAAGACCTGCAGATCCTGGCCGCGCAGCTGCCGGACTCGGCGCATGCACCGATAGGCCGCCTGCTCGACCTGCTGCAGGGCACCGATCCGCTGGCCCGGACTTTCAAGCATGTGCTGACCGCGGGGGACGAAATTTCCCAGCTGGTAGCGCAGATCAGCGAAGCAGTGGCAGGCAGCCCTGAATTGCACGGCAATGCCCATTTCGCCGAGCTAGCCTCGATCAACAAGATCTATCCTGGCGATCCGGGGGTCTTGGTCGCACTGCTGCTGAATTTGATCTTCCTGGAGCCTGGCCAGGCCATCAGCCTGGGCGCCGGCAACGTCCACGCCTACCTGCGCGGTTTGGGAATCGAGGTCATGGCCAATTCGGATAATGTGCTGCGTGGTGGCCTGACCAGCAAGCATATCGATGTTCCCGAACTGCTGGATGTCACCATTGCTGCCCCCTCCCCTGCCCCGATCCTGGAGCCGGTGGCCCTTGATACCCATGACCGCTTGTACAAGCCCGACTTCGAAGAGTTCCAGCTGCAGGTACTCGATCCCATAGAGCCGGGCCTTGCCGCTGATCTGCAGTTGCATGGTGCCGCTGTGCTGCTGTGCACCGCCGGTGAGTTCCTGGTAGCCACGCGTGAAAGCGAACGCAGCATCAGCCGCGGGCAGTCGTTGTTCCTCACCGCGGCCGAACTGCCAGCCACCGCCATCTTGCAGGGCACCGTTCCGGGCCAGCTCTTCGCAGCCAGCGCCCAGATCGACTAGCCGCACTGCCCTGAGGCCCTTCGTGGCACTATAGGGGCCAAACGCAAAACTGCGAGCCATGGACTTGAATCAAGTCCATGGCTCGCAGTTTTGCAATCAGATGCGGATTAGCGGGTGTAGGCTTCCCACTTATCCTGGTGGTGCTCACCCTCGACGAAGCGGATGGTGCCGGACTTGGCACGCATGACGATCGACTGGGTGTGGATGCGGTTGTCCTTGTAGCGGACACCGCGCAGCAGGTCGCCATCGGTGATGCCGGTCGCAGCGAAGTAGCAGTTATCCGAGGTCACCAAGTCGTTCGTGGTCAGCACGCGGCCCAATTCGTGGCCGGCGTCGATGGCCTTCTGCTTCTCGTCGTCATCAGTTGGCCACAGGCGGCCCTGGATCACGCCGCCCAGCGCCTTGATAGCGCAGGCGGTCACGATGCCTTCAGGGGTGCCGCCGACACCCATCAGCGCGTCAACGCCGGTGCCTTCGCGGGTTGCGGCGATGGCGCCGGCAACGTCACCGTCCATAATCAGCTTGGTGCGGGCACCAGCCGCGCGGATCTCCTCGATCAGGCCAGCGTGGCGTGGGCGGTCCAGGATGGTCACAGTCACCTGGCTGACCTTCTTGCCCTTGGCCTTGGCGATCAGATGCAGGTTCTGCTTCACTGGCAGGCGGAGGTCAACGAGCTCGGCTGCCTCTGGCCCGGTGACCAGCTTCTCCATGTAGAACACGGCGGAGGGGTCGAACATCGAACCGCGGTCGGCGACGGCCAACACGGACAGGGCGTTGTTCAGGCCCAGCGCGGTCAGACGGGTTCCGTCAATCGGGTCGACTGCGACGTCGCATTCGGCGCCGGTGCCGCTGCCAACCTGTTCTCCGTTGAACAGCATTGGAGCTTCGTCTTTTTCACCTTCGCCAATCACGACAACGCCGTTGAAGTTCACGGTGGACAGCAAGCCGCGCATGGCGTCGACTGCGGCACCGTCTGCGGCATTCTTGTCACCGAATCCGACCCACGGCGAGGAAGCGATGGCTGCCGCTTCGGTTGCACGCACCAGCTCCAGTGCTAGGTTGCGGTCCGGCTCCGCGTCGGAAACCGACAGTCGCGGAGAAAGGTGGGCATAATTGTTCTTTTCGGTCACGAAAGATCCCATCACTGAGTCGTAGTCATTGCGCCTATGCAAACAAGGACATTCTATCCTCTAGAGTTTTCGCTTTACAGTTCGTGTCGGGAGTGCCTGCTCATAGTTCGACGTGCGTTTGGGCACTCTGGTTCGAATTCCACAGAATCTTCGGGGAGAATGGAAGGCGTGCAACCTGAGAAGAACACCGAGAACAGCGTCCCGGCTACCGGCAACACGGTCAACGGTACCCAGACGCCTGCTGCGTCCCCTCGAAGCCTCGACGATCCGAATGCCACCTTCGAGGATCTGCCGTACAAGCCGCAGCTCACCGAGAAGCAGGCCAAGCGCGCGAACCAGACCTTCAAGGGCATGGTGCTGTCCATCGGCTTCACGGTTGCCATACTCATTCCGGTGCTCATGCTCAACCCGCCGCCCAAGGACGACGCGTTTGAAAGCGACGTCAACCTGCAGGCCACCGCGGAACAGACGGAACAGATTTCTGGCTTTGAGATCTTCGCCCCGGAACTGGGCGACAAGGCATATGCGAACTTCGCTCGCTGGCAGGCTAACACTGCACAGGGTGTCCCCTATTGGGAATGCGGCCTCGTCTTCGAAGACAAGAACTTCGTGTGGGTTCGCCAAGCTGCTGACGCCAACCCGACATGGATAGCCCTGATCACCGATGCGGCGACGCCCACCGAAACTCGCACCATCGGCGGAGCGCAGTGGGAAGTGCGCACCAAGGACCAGAGCACGTACCTGATCTCCGAGTTCAAGGACTCCACCGTCGTACTTTCCAGTGACACCTCGGCCGAACAGCTGAACAGTGTTGCCGAACAGGTCGCTAGCGAGCTGGATTAAGTCACGTTCACGGGAAAAGCCAGTCATATATTCGATATTCGAACAGCATCCCGTAGAATCTGAGTCATGCTCTCTGAATCAACACAACCGACCCTGACGCCTAAAGAGGCTTGGGAAAAGCTCAGCGCCGGCAATTTCCGTTTCGTCAACGAAGATACCCAGCACCCCAACCAGGACAGTGCTCGACGGCAGAAGTTGATCTCCGGCCAGGAACCTTTCGCTGTCATCTTCGGCTGCTCTGATTCCCGCCTTGCGGCAGAGATCATTTTCGATGTGGGTTTGGGCGACATGTTCGTGGTGCGTACCGCAGGCCATGTCCTGGATCCAGCAAGCCTCGGTTCATTGGAATTCGCCGTTGACGCCCTGAACGTACCGTTGATCGTCATCCTCGGGCATAACTCCTGCGGTGCGATTACCAGCGCCATCCAAGCCAAGGAAACTGGCAACATGCCCAAGGGCTTCGTTCGCGACCTGGTCGAGCACATCACCCCTTCAGTCCATGCCGCCGAACGCAAGGGCATCACCGACGTGAACGGCACCGTTGTCGAGCACGTCAAGCAGACCACCGACCGTCTCGTCGACCTGTCCAGCATCATCGCGCTGGCCATCGAAGAGGGCCGCACCGCGGTCGCCGGCGTTGCCTACCACCTGCACGATGGCCGTGCCCAGCTGGTCTCCAGCCTGGGCCTCGACTAGAAGCTCCAAGCTTCAGGAAAAGCCTTGTAAAACGGCTTTTATTCCCAAATCGGTGAAGCGTCACTGTTGGTTGTGATGTTTACGTCAGAGACCTGTCATTCGATGACGGTTCGGGCGTACTCTGGGCTCATGACTAACAGTGACGATTTCCGTATCGAACATGACACCATGGGCGAAGTCCGAGTTCCGGCTCAGGCCCTGTACCGCGCGCAAACCCAGCGTGCCGTCGATAATTTCCCGATCTCGGGCAAGACCTTGGAATCCTCGCATATCAAGGCCCTGGCCCAGGTCAAGAAGGCCGCCGCACGAGCCAACCTGGCGCTCGGCGTTCTCGACGAAGAACGCGCTGAGGCCATTGTGGCCGCAGCCGATCAGGTCGCTACCGGGCAGTACGACGAGCACTTCCCCATCGACGTATTCCAGACCGGTTCCGGAACCAGCTCGAATATGAACACCAACGAAGTTCTCGCCGAATTGGCCACCCGTGCCTTGAAGGCCCGGGACAGCGGCACCGAGGTCCACCCGAACGACCACGTGAACGCCTCGCAATCTTCCAACGACGTCTTCCCGACGTCCGTGCATGTTGCCGCCACCGGAGCTCTGCTCAATGACCTGGTCCCGGCCCTCGGAACCTTGGCTTCCTCGCTGGAGGCGAAGTCCGCCGAGTTCAAGGATGTGGTCAAATCCGGCCGCACCCACCTGATGGATGCCACCCCAGTCACCCTTGGCCAGGAATTTGGCGGCTACGCAGCACAGGTACGCTACGGCATTGAACGCATCGAAGCGGCCCTGCCACGCGTTGCCGAAGTTCCCCTGGGCGGCACCGCGGTAGGCACCGGCATCAACACCCCAGACGGCTTCCCGCAGCAGGTCATCGAGTTCCTGCGCGAAGACACCGGCCTGCCCATCACCGAGGCGCGCAACCATTTCGAAGCACAGGCCAACCGCGACGGACTGGTCGAGGCCTCCGCAGCTTTGCGCACCATCGCTATCTCGCTGATCAAGATCGCCAATGACCTGCGGTGGATGGGCTCCGGCCCCAACACCGGCTTGGGAGAAATTGCGATCCCTGATCTGCAGCCAGGATCCTCCATCATGCCCGGCAAGGTCAACCCGGTCATTTCGGAGGCAACCATCCAGGTAGCAGCCCAGGTCATCGGCAACGACACGGCCATCGCTTGGGCCGGAACCAACGGCGCCTTCGAGCTGAACGTGGGCATCCCGGTCATGGCCTCCAACCTGCTCGAATCCATTCGCCTGCTGTCCAGCACCTCAACGGTGATGGCCGAAAAGATGATCGACGGCATCAAGGCCAATGTGGAACGCGCGCGCTTCCTGGCCGAGGCTTCCCCATCGATTGTCACCCCGCTGAATAAGCTGATCGGCTATGAAAACGCAGCCAAGATCGCCAAGAAGGCTGTTGCCGAGGGGCTGACCGTACGCGAAGCAACCATCGCTTTGGGCTTCGTTGAACGCGGTGAAGTCACCGAGGAACAGCTCGATCAGCTTCTGGATGTTTCCACCATGGTGGGCAAGCACTAATTCCCTGCTGCTCCACCCCTGCTGCTACCGCGGTTCGATGCTCGCCATCGGGTCGCGGTAGCGTACTTTAACCCGGAAAAACAGACTCCTACTTACCGGTAACATCTGCTAGCCTCCACCTATGACCCGCACCACATCTCGCTCTTTTAAACGTCTTGGCCTCTGGATTTCCGGCACGCTGGTAGTCCTCTTGGCCGCATTCTTCGCTTTTGCTCCCGGCATCGTGGAAAACACCCGCAATAAGATCGAGGCCGCGGGTCTGCCAGCGGTCGGCGACGACGCCTCGGAACTGCATTCGCGCTTGCAGATTGCCGACATGCATGCCGACACCTTGATGTGGGACCGTTCGCTGCTCAAGCGCTCGGACCGCGGCCATGTCGACCTGCCGCGCATGGAAGAAGGCAATGTCGCCCTGCAGGTCTTCTCCTCGGTTTCCAAGTCGCCCGTCGGCCAGAATTACGACTCCAATAGCGCCGAATCGGATAACATCACGCTGCTGGGCATTGTCCAGCTGCAACCGCCTCAGACCTGGTTCTCGCTCCTGGAGCGTTCGCGCTACCAGGCCAAGAAGCTGCGCGACGACGCCGCCGACTCGCAAGGCACCCTGCGCACCATCACCACCACCGCCGAGCTCGACCAACTGTTCAAGGACCGCAAGAGCGGCCAGCAGGTCACCGGAGGCCTCTTCTCGGTAGAGGGCCTGCATAATCTTGAGGGCGACGTCAGGAACGTGGATGTCCTGTTCAACGATGGCATGCGCATGGCCGGGTTCACGCACTTCTTCGACAACTCGGTGGCCGGCTCCAAACACGGGGTCGAGAAATCAGGGCTCACCGACCTTGGCCGTGCTGCACTCAAGCGCATGGAAGAGCTGGGGGTCATCGTCGACCTGGCGCATTCCAGCGACGCGGCTTTCAATGAAGTCCTCTCCCTGGCTACTGAACCCGTGGTATTCAGCCACGGCGGTGTCCAAGCCACCTGCGATGTGAACCGGAACCTCACTGACGATCAGATCCAGGCCATAGCCGAGACCGGCGGCGTTATCGGAATTGGCTACTGGGACGCTGCGGTCTGCACCCTGGATGTGGATTCGGTGGTGGACGCGATGGAGCACGTCATCAAGGTCGCAGGAATCGAACACGTCGGTTTGGGCAGCGACTTCGACGGAGCAACTACCGTCGCATGGGATGCCAGCCAGATTGCTGTCATCACCCAGGAACTGATGAATCGCGGCTATTCGGATACGGAAATCGCGGCCATCATGGGCGGAAATACGTTGCGCGTATTCCGCGAGGTGCTTCCAGCGAACTAGCTCAGTTCAATCCAATAGCGTCGCAGGTCCTCAGTGGAGCCGAAGCGGGGCCCGATTTCGGCAACCGGAGTGACGCGTTCGAGGACTCCGCCGCAAGCTTCGATGGTTCGCGCCGAAGCAGTATTGGAGTCGTTGCAGGTAAGCAGGACCCGCGGCAGGCCAAGGCTGCGGGCTTGTTCCAGGGATCCGGCGAGCGCGGTTCTGGCCAGGCGATTGCCACGGGCGCCCGGGCGTATACCGTAGCCGATGTGCCCGCCGACTTCGCGAAGGAAATCATTGCCCAGCTCGTGACGCAAGCTGACCGCGCCCAAGTACTCATCGTCGTGCGCTAGCCACAGGGTGCTTTGCGCAACGAAGCCATCCGGTGGCGTGAAGTGCGGCTTTTCCAGATCCTTGAGCAGCTGGACCCACTGCGCGAAGTCTTCTGCGTTGCGCAGATCCCAACCGTATTTGGCAGCGTAGAAGACCGAGGCCCCGTCCTGCTCCGCCCCCGCCCATTCGGTTGTGCTCCGCATGAAGGAAGCATGCAGTGCGGCAGAAGGTTCAATCAGTCCAATCCCGGTCATGGAGCAAGTCTAAGCTCATGCCGGCGGCATTCACGCATGCCACAGCGGATTTGAAGGCAGAAAACGTCAACTGGCGAAATAGCCACCGGGCCGAGGGTCCAGTGCCCATTGCAGCGCCCGTTCGTGCAGCGGCGGGAGTTCTGGCCGGTCAGCCAGTTCGAAGTACCCCACTTCCAAATTCTCGTCATCGTTGACCTTCGCCGTGCCGGAAAGGTGCCGAGCCTTGAAAACTACATCCAGGTACTGCGCGTGATCCCCATTGGGATACACCGTGGGAGCTGTCACCCCGACCCCCAACACGTCCGTGATTTCGCATTCGACGCCGGTTTCTTCCAGCACTTCGCGGTGTGCTGTATGCGAAGGCTCTTCGCCTGGATCAATAATTCCTGCCGGCAGGGTCCATTTGCCATTGTCAGCACGTCGCACCAACAGCACCCGGCTGTCGTGGAGGACAACTATTTTCACCCCGGAGAGCCATAGCAGTTCATGACCGATGCGTTCTCGAAGATGGGTTACGAATTCTGGAGTTGCCATGATTTCATCGTGCCATAAGCAGCACTGCTAAAGACCCAATGAGCATGAAGGGACCGAAAGGGACCGCTGATTTCAGCGTCAATTTCCGCACCGCCACGCCCCCGATAACCCAGCCGGTGGCCAGCAGGAAGGCAAGCAAGGTCGCGAAGAACAAACTGGGCAAGGAATAGTATCCGAGATTCATCCCCAGCACGCCGGCCAGCTTCACATCGCCCATGCCCATTGCCCCAGCGGAAATCAGCGCGAGGAGCAGATAGCCTCCGCCAAGCAGCAGCAACCCCAAAAGGCTCATCAGCAGCCCATGCCCATCAGAACGGAAGATCCCCAGCGGCGCGATCACCACGATGCTGGCCGCCAACCAGTAGGCCAGTAGCCGGTTGGGCAAACGATGCCTCGCCATGTCTTCCTTGGACAGGAGGAACCCGAAACCAAGAAAGCAGGCTAGCTGGAGGAGAACCAGCGCTGCGGTGGTCGGGCTTTCCTGTGCCACGTTCCAAATTTCTGACATGCATAGAGCATAGGCACCTCATTGGATCTTCGGCAGAGGGGTCTTCCTCTTGTGAATAATTCAGCCGCTTCTACAATTGGAGTATGGACGTTCCAGCAGTTCCAGTTCTTTTCCCCGGGCAATCCGCCCCTGAGTCGGCGGCCCGTCGTCGTTTCCGTGCCTTGGCCCGGTCCGCCCCATGGCTGAGCACCTCCTTGCAGTTCCAGGTCCAGGTCCCGGAGCATTACGCCAAACCGGACGAAGGCCTGGAAGGCCAGCTGACCGCCATCCTCCGCCAGCGAGAAGCCATAGCCGTGCGCTCGGCCGAGGGGCAACTGGTGTACCAAAAGGAGAAGTTCACCGCAGACCGGAGCCGAGGCTACGTCGCAGCCACCAATTCCTCATGGAAGCTGCCGGCCTCGCTGACCTCCCCGGTTTATACCTCAGACCACCTGATCTTGCGCCGTCCACAAATTTCTGGCTTCAATGGGTTGCTGCCCTTGGAGCATTGGGAACCAATGCTCGATCCGGTGGAACTTGCCGGCACCGAGCCTGCCGCCCATGATCTCGCTTTCGACCACCCCACCTACATTCACGAGCTCGCAGAGATCACCCATGGCAACCGGCCTGCTCTAGCCGCCGTTCTCACTGCGGGACACAACTACCAGCCCGCACTGGCCAGCTGTCCTCTCGTTCCCGCCGGGACACGAACCCTCGTGGTACTGGATCTGGCAACAGGCGTCTGCCTGAACCGCCGGGTGCTCTCCGCCCACGCCGGGATGCCTGCAGCCCCGGAGCTGTCGCTTCAGGTCCTGGCCCAGAACGAGTACTACATCGATTCCTTGTTCACCGCCCCAGCTCCCACGCTTACCGACGTGCGGGCGCCGATTCCGTGGGAGCTGCGCAGCGAGCGCCAATCCTAGGACAAGGTGGGCGAATCAAGCAGGTTGGTGACTAGCGCGGCGATAGCAGAGCGCTCGGAACGGGTCAGGGTCACATGCCCGAAGAGGGCATGTCCCTTGAGCTGTTCCACGACCGCGGCGACGCCGTCGTAGCGGCCTACATGCAAGTTATCGCGCTGTGCCACGTCATGGGTGAGCACCACCTTGGAATTCTGCCCGATGCGCGATAGCACCGTGAGCAGAACATTGCGTTCCAGCGACTGGGCTTCATCAACAATGACGAAGGAATCATGCAGCGAACGCCCGCGGATGTGGGTCAGCGGCAGGACTTCAAGCATCCCGCGTTCGACCACTTCATCAATGGCATTCTTCGACACGATCGAGCCGAGGGTATCGAAGACCGCCTGGGCCCAAGGTCCCATCTTTTCGCCCTCGGAGCCCGGCAGGTAGCCTAGTTCCTGGCCGCCAACGGCATAGAGCGGACGGAACACGGTGATCTTGCGGTGTTCCCTGCGTTCAAGCACTGCTTCCATTCCGGCGCACAGGGCCAACGCCGATTTACCGGTTCCGGCGTTGCCGCCCAGGGAGACGATGCCCACGGATGGATCCATCAGCAGGTCCAAGGCGATGCGCTGCTCTGCACTGCGTCCATGCAATCCGAAGGCCTGCTGGTCGCCACGCACCAATTTCAAGGTGTTCGCATCAACCTTGCGGCCCAGGGCGCTTCCGCGCGGGGATGTGATGACGAACCCGGTGTTGATCGGTTCATCGGCGACCGCAGGGTGGTTCAGAAGCTGTTCATGTTCGTAGAGCTTGGCCATGGTCTCTTCGCCCAGTTCCAGCTGCTGTATGCCGGTCCACCCGGTCGAGGCGATCAGCTCATTGCGGTACACCTCGGCATGGATGCCCATGGCAGAGGCCTTGATGCGCATCGGCAGGTCCTTGGTAACCAGCGCAACGTCGAGGCCAGCATCCAGCAGGTGCTTGGCGACAGCCAGGATGCGTGAATCGTTATCGCCTGAGCGCATGCCTACCGGCAGGACTTCCGGGGCGATGTTGTTCAGTTCAATGCGCAGTGTTCCACCAGTTTTGGACACGGGCACCGCTTGGGCTAATCCCCCATGGCTGGCAATCAGCTCATCAAGCACACGCAAGGCATGGCGTGCAAAGAAGCCCAGATCAGGATCCTTGCGCTTATGTTCCAGCTCGGTGACGACAGTCAGCGGGATCACGACATGGTGCTCATCGAAGTGGAACATGGCTTTCGGGTCAGAAAGCAAGACCGAAGTATCAATGACGTAGGTTCGTACACCCTGTTCGGCTGTTCGTGTCATGGCAGCGCACCCATTCTCGAATCCGGCGTGGGGACTCTCCCCACGCGTAAGTGGGGAATCCCGACACCGGATGTCCAAGGCGATTCCGGCAATTGCTCCGGCTGGCGCTGCATTTGGTCATCTAGTGAGGAACCCTTCGATCAGCTGGGTCTTGTTGCCCCGGCCTTATGATCACCATAGACCTTGAAGCGCTACCTGGGGACTACGTTCAGGTAACGATTAGCTGAACAGCTGAGCCGGGTGCACCATTCGGGGCTCAGGTGCCGAAGCGGCGCTGGCGATCAGCGAAGTCGCGCAACGCACGCAAGAAATCCACGCGGCGGAAATCCGGCCACAACGCCTCGCAGAAGTAGAACTCCGAGTACGCGCTTTGCCAGGTCAAGAAGCCGGAGAGACGCTGTTCCCCGCTGGTGCGGATCACCAAATCCGGGTCTGGCTGGCCCTTGGTGTACAGTGCCGATTCGATGTCTTCAGTGGACAGTCCGGCGGCAAGTTCCTCGATCGTGCGTCCATCCTCGGCGGCCTTGCAAAGCAGCGACTTGAAAGCATCAAGGATTTCACGGCGTCCGCCGTAGCCGATGGCCACATTCACATGAACACCGGTGCGGTTGGCGGTAACGGTTTCCAGCGCGGCAAGCTTCTGCGCCAGGTCTTCAGGCAGCAAGTCCTTGGCTCCCACCTGCTGGACCTTGACCCGGTTGGTCTCTCCCAGACGGTCCAGGGTCGTGCCGATAACTTCCAAGAGGTCGCGCAGCTCGCTGGCTTCTCGATTGAGGTTGTCGGTGGAGAGCATGTACAAGGTAACCATCTGGATGTCCAGGTCCTCGCACCAATCGAGGAACTCCAGGATCTTGTCCGCACCGGCCTGGTGGCCTGCCATGGTCGGGGTGCCGGCCAGCTTGGCCCACCGGCGGTTGCCATCGACCATCACGCCAATATGGTGCGGAAGCTTGTCGGCAGGGAGGGACTTCGCCAAGCGCCGTTCGTAGTAACGGTACGCAAGGTTCGGAAGCTGCACCTTGTCCCTGCCTTTCGATAGATTCCAAAAACTCTAGGTTCTAAATCTACCGCTATTTATCGCCCAGCATGGGTATCTGCCCGCTTCACCGCGTCCACGATGGACACATTCTCCCGGGCTCAGGCACCCTTTCCGGAAGCGAACAGCGAGAACAATCCGTCCACCCCGGCTACAGGCATCTGGCAAAGCTCTTCGCGGCAAGGCTGGATCTGGACGGTCTGGGCCGCACCAGGTAGCGACGGATCGTGGCGCACATTCAATCCGAGGCTCAACGCCACCGAACGCACGCGCTTGGCTTCTGCCGAATCCCACTGCGACAGCGCAAGATACTGGACCGGGCTGGAAACTATGCACTGCACTTCCAAGGCGGTCGCTACCTGTGTTGGCGCGTCGCTGGCCAAAGCCAGGGCGTGGGCAGAAAGTACGCGGGCGCTTTCCAAGTCCGCCGCATCTGCTTCGGTGTAGTCTCCCGCCGCCATGGACTGCAGGGCATGCATCGCCAGCGCCTTGGCGTAGAGCGCACCCGAGGCCGGCAGCGCATCATCAAGCACCGTGACGGCAGCAATGTTGCTGCGCTGGGCTGCGATGCGCGCATCGGCTTGGACCGCGTCACGCGGCACCCCGGTTTCCGGGTCTACGAAGTCGGCAGCGCGTCCCAGCAAGTCGCTGGCACGCTCGGCCCACTGCTTGTGCCCGGTGGCCTGGCCCAACGCCAAGAATCCCAGGGCCAGGGCGGCATAGTCCTGCAAGGTGCCTTCATTGCCGTGCTCAGCACGATTGGCGAAGCTCACGCGGGCCAGCCGTCCGGCTTTTTCATCCCACTGCATCGTCCACACCGAGGTTGCTGCCTTCTCGGCGAGCGCCAAGGCTTCCGGCTGGTCCAGGAGCAGCGCGGCTTCAGACAAGGCTTCGATGGCCAGCCCGTTCCAACCGGCGATCACCTTCTCATCGCGGACCGGCATAATTCGCGAGCGGCGCAGCGTGCGCATTGCATCCCGCAGTTCATGGAGAACACCGATTTCGTTCGTTTCAGGAACCCTCAACAGCGAGAAGCAGAAGTTCTGCGGGTCCTCGGCCACCGGCGCGAAACGCAACAGCCCCTTGGGCAGCCGCTGAATCAAAGGGTCGGTGACCAGTGCGATTTCCTCGCGGCTAAAGGTGTAGTACGCGCCCTCGATCTGCTGGCCATCACGGGATGAATCGGCATCCAGGGAAGCCGCGAAAGCTGGAGCGGCCGAAGATGCGGTGAGCAGTTCCTCGTTGAGGAAGTCGATAATGCCTTGGGCGCTGCGCTGGGCGAGCCAGGCGAGATTCTGCGCGCGCTGGGCTATCTCCCCTTCGGACTTGCGGGCGAATTCCGCCGCCAGGACGCTGGTGCGAGCCGCCAGTGAAAGCAGACCGGCATTGTCGTAGAGCATCTTTTCGAAGTGCGGGACCGACCAGTTCTCATCAACGCAGTAACGGGCGAAACCGCCATCAACATGATCCTGCAGGCCGCCAAGGAACATCGCTTCGAGATGGGTGGCCGCTGCGGCGAAGGCCTCGGCGGCGCGGTCAGGGGTGGTGACCACTGCACGCCACAGTGTCTTCAGAGCCCAGGTCGGCGGGAACTTAGGTGCCGGGGTGAAGCCGCCTTCCGGTTTGGTGGCGGCAACCCATCGATCAAGTGCTGCGCCGAAGGCCTGCGCTGCTGGTTGCTGCGACTGCAGCGACAACAGCGAGCTCTGGCGGCTTCCGAGTTCGGCCAAATGCGCGGCGAGCATCTGGGCCTGCTCTTCCAGCGAATCGCGCTTGGTTTCCCAGGCCTCGTGGACGGCGTTAAGCACTTGGCGGAAGCTTGGGGTCTCGCCACGGGGCGTCTTCGGATAGTACGTGCCGGCATGCGCGGTACGCCCGTCAGGAAGGGCGAAAATCGTCATCGGCCAACCACCGGCACCGGTGAGCGCCTGGGTAGCCAGCATGTAGGTGTCGTCCACGAGCGGATGCTCTTCGCGGTCCACCTTGATAGCTACGAAGTTTTCGTTCAGCAGCGCCGCGATTTCAGGATCGTCGAAAGACTCGTGGCTCATCACGTGGCACCAATGGCAGGCAGCGTAGCCGATGGAAAGCATGACCGGTACGTCGCGTAACCGGGCCTGTTCGAAGGCTTCGTCCCCATAGGGGAACCAGTCGACAAGTTGGTGCGAATGCTGTCTGAGGTATTGGCTGGATGAGCCAGCGAGTCGTTGAGCCACGCAATCATGCTATCGCGCAGCTCACAAAGCGCCTACTGCTGTTCGTCGGTCTTCGGGTCGTGCGGCTCTTCGGATTCCTGAAGCTTGCGCTCTTCGCCCTTGGCCACCATTTCCTGCTGCTTTGCCTCGGCTTCCGAGGTGTAGCGCACGCGGCGCACTCGACGGACCATGTCGCGAATCAGGAAGATCACGGCAACCACCAAGGCTGCGGTGAAAATGAACCCAAGGAATCCTGGACCGTATTCGCTGCTGGTCTCCGTACCGACACCGAGGGTCGAGGAAGTCAGAGCCAGGGATTCGAAGATCGTATTCACGATGTAAAGACAACTCTTTTCTAGTACTGGAAAGCGCTTAGTACTATCTTAGTCCGGCAAACAGGTCGGTCTCGGGCAACTCGGTAGCTACCTTGGAGGAAATCAGCGTGTAGTCTTCCCACGGCCAGTGCTCCGCGTAGACGTGTTCCGGTACGGCGAAGAAGAAACCTTCCGGGTCGATCTGGGTTCTGTGGGCCAGCAACGCCTGATCGCGCTGCGAGAAGAAATCCGCGCAGTTGATCTGGGTGGTCGTGGTGTGTGGGGAAACCCACTTGAACATCTGGTTTTCCTCGTCCGCTTCCCACAGCGCAACGCGCTCGGTGTAGGGGGACTCGTAACCTGCTTCCAGCATCGCGTAGTGCAAGGTGCGGAAACGATCCGGTGCGAAAGCACGGTCGTAGTACAACTTGCTCACCGACCACGGCGCACCCAGTTCCGGGTACATCTGCGGATTAGCCGCGTGCTCAAAGGCAAAGGTTGAAACCTTATGGCAGTGGATGTGGTCCGGGTGGGGGTACCCGCCGTTTTCGTCATAGGTCGTGATGACGTGGGGACGGAATTCACGGATCAGCTTGATGATGCCGGCAGCAGCGATTTCTACTGGCTGCAAGGCGAAGGCGCCAAAGGGCAGCTCCGGCAGCGGATCCCCTTCCGGCAAGCCGGAGTCGACATAGCCCAGCCAGCGGTGCTTGACGCCCAGCACTGCAGCGGCCTCGGCCATCTCGGTCCGCCGGACGCCTGCCAGGTCGCGGTGCGCATGGGCGAGTTCGCCAGCGGCGGCGTTGAGAATATCCCCGCGCTCACCGCCGGTGCAGGAAACGACCATCACTTCGGCGCCAGCATCAACATAGGCAGCCATCGTTGCAGCACCCTTTGAAGATTCGTCGTCCGGGTGCGCGTGAATAGCCATGAGCCGCAGACCCTGCGAAGGAGCAATTTTCTTCACGTCGTGAATCTCCACTTATCTTCTTTCCTTATGCCACGTTTTGGACGGCCCGAAGCTTCGAATCTGTCCGTCATCCATAACAACTCACAGCCGACCACCGGTTATTCCCCCATGCTGAAAGACGGTAAACTTGAGTAAGGAACCAACGTACGGCATTCCCAGTTCAAATGCCGCCAGGCAAGAGAGTGGTGCAAGGCAAATAATGTCTGATCCAAGCTTAACGGCTCGCTACAACAACCCCAAGAAACGCAGTCTTCCCAGGAAAACGCGTAACTGGCTAATTACTGCCGCGCTCTCAGTCGGCGTTGCGGGGGCCGCCTATGTCGGCTTCAACAACTACAGCGCCATCAGCGCGCAGGACATCGAGTTCGAGGTCATTTCCGCAACGAAGGCCAAGGCCATTGTCGCAGTCGAATACAACACCAAGCACCGCGTGCAGTGCGATATTCGTGCGATGAACGAATCCAAGGCCATCGTCGGATACGACACCATTTTGCTTGATCCTGGAGAAGCTACCGGGCACATCACCCAACGCCTGGAGATTGACCTGCACACCGACAACCTGGCGACCACCGCTGGCGTGGAGTCCTGCTACGAGGTTCCGCAGGAATACAAGGGTTAATATTTCAGCTTCTTCATCCCCTAATAGCTGAATCTATTGGGCTTAAATCGTTTTGGCGACTACTATCGTTGAAAAGATACGTTTCGCCCCGCATCGGCGCATGGTTCTAGCTGAGTACTAGGACATGAGCCTGGCGGGGTCTTTGCTTGCATCGCCCATAACGTGTGAGCCCTCAGATCCGTACCGAATCCGACTTCGTCGACGCCACCGTTTCGGTGGCTTTCGGCTTTAGGACCACTTATCGGTCCCAAGGCCAATCGAAGTCCTAACTGACCAAAGGAAGTACAACGTGAGCACCAACAGCAACGAACCTGTCGTTTGGCTGACTCAGGAAGCCTACGATCGGCTCCAGGACGAACTGACTTTCCTCTCAGGCCCGGGACGTGCCGAGATCGTTGCCCGTATCGAGCAGGCACGTTCGGAAGGTGACCTGAAGGAGAACGGCGGTTACCACGCCGCCCGTGAAGAGCAGGGCAAGGCCGAAGCGCGCATCCTCTACCTGAAGGATCTGCTGCGCCGCGCCGATGTAGGCGATGCTCCTGCCGATGACGGTGTTGTTGAGCCAGGCATGCTGGTTGTCGCCAATATCGCTGGCGACGAGACCACCTTCCTGTTCGGCTCCCGCGAAGTTGCCGGCGACACCGACCTCGAGGTCTACTCCGAGCAGTCCCCTATTGGCGTTGCCGTGCACGGCGCAAAGGTCGGCGACAAGCTGTCGTACTTGGCTCCAAACGGCCGCGACATCAAGGTTGAGATCATCTCTGCAAAGCCTTACCAGTCCTAGCAACTAGGCTGCAATGCAAAGTCCGAAGGCCGCCAACCCATCTGGGTTGGCGGCCTTCGGACTTTGCTGCTTATGCGCTAGGCGACTGAACCGCCGGCAGTATTGGTGATCTGCGGGTCGAAGCCTTCGGCGCGCAGGTTATTGAGCACCGTCTTGGAATGCTCATGGCCCTTGGTTTCCAGGTCGATGGTGATCGCGACATCGCCCATGGACAGCGAACCACCGATACGGGTGTGGTCCAGACGGGTGACATTCGCATCCGATTCGGCGATGATGTTGGAGATCTGCGCGAGCGAGCCGGGGCGGTCTGGAAGCATCATGCGTATGGTCAAGAAGCGGCCGGCCGCTGACAGGCCACGCTGGATCACCTTGAGCATCAGCAGCGGATCGATGTTGCCGCCAGAAAGGATTACCGCGGTGGTTGCCGGATTGATCCCGTGCGCTTCCAGCTTGTTCTCCAGCAGTGCCGCGACGCCCACCGCACCGGCTGGTTCCACCACGAGCTTGTTGCGCTCCAGGAGCACCACCAGAGCTCGTGCGAGCGTATCTTCCGATACCGTCACCACGTCATCAACCAATTCCTTGATGATCGCGAAAGGCAGCTGCCCTGGCTTGCCTACAGCGATGCCGTCGGCAATGGTGTGCACGTTATCCAGCGGGACCAACGCGTCAGCGGCCAGGGATGGCGGGTAGGCCGCGGCGTTCTCCGCCTGGACACCCACCACCTTGATCTCGCGGCCCAGTTCGCGGGCCTTGGCCTTCAGCGCGATGGCGACGCCGGCCAGCAGTCCACCGCCGCCAACACCCATTAGCACGGTGTCCACCTCAGGAAGCTGTTCGAGCAGTTCCAAGCCGATGGTGCCTTGGCCGGCAATGATGTCCGGGTGGTCGAAAGGATGCACGAAGACTGCCCCGGACTCGTCGGCAAAACGCTGCGCCTCGGCCAGCGCTTCATCCACGGTGTCACCGAAAAGCACGACTTCTGCACCATGATCACGCGTCGCGGTCAGTTTCGGCAAGGCGACGCCCCGGGGCATGTAGATGCGCGCCTTGATTCCGAGGTGGCTGGCGGCCTGGGCAACGCCCTGCGCGTGGTTGCCTGCCGACGCGGCGACCACGCCTCGGGCCTTCTCGTCGTCGCTGAGCTTGGACATGCGTACATAGGCACCGCGGACCTTGAAGGATCCGGCGCGCTGCATGTTCTCGCATTTGAGGAAAACTTCGGCGCCAACATGCTGGGACAAAACACGGGAATGCTCCACCGGGGTGCGGGCAATAACCGGTTTGAGTACTTCAGCGGCGGCTTCGATATCAGCCAGCGTAACCGGCAAAGTAGGTTCGGTGCTCATGGATTATTCCTCATCTGCTGTGGACTCAGGGTGCCGGGTTTCCGGCGAAGCTGTTGGTGCGGCGGCAGGTCCTGCAGCTGCAGCCGGCGGGTCGGCCTTCGCTGGGTCGCTCGCCTTGGGGCTCTGCGCCACTACTTGGTTTCCGTAGTGCTCAATCACGAATTGGTCGGTTTCCCAGGTTCGGCCCGACAGGTATTTCACGACCGCGTTGACCACCGCCAGCAGCGGTACGGCGAATAGCGCACCCGGAATGCCTGCAAGCATGGTGCCGCCGGCTACTGACAAGACCACTGCCAGTGGGTGCAGGCTCACTGCCTTGCCCATAATCAGTGGCTGCAGGATGTTGGACTCCGCCTGCTGGACCAGCAGCACTACGGCCAGCATGATCAATGCGTTGACCCAGCCATTGGCTACCAACGCGAGCAAAACTGCCAGGGCACCGGTAAACAGTGCACCGACGATCGGGATGAAGGAGCCGATGAAGACCAGGACGCCCAGTGGCATGGCAAGTGGCACGCCCAGGAAGAATGCACCGAATCCGATGCCGATGGCGTCGATCAGCGCAACGATCATCTGGACTCGCACATAGGTGACCAGCGAGGCCCAGCCCCGGGTCAAGGCGCCGTCCATCGCCGGGCGGGCGCGGCGCGGCAAGAGGTTCACCAGGAACAAACCGATCTTGCGCCCGTCAAGCAGCAGGAAAATCAAGGCGAAGACGGCCAGCAATGTGCCTGTCAGGATCTGCCCGATCGCGGAAGTCCAGCTGATTGCTTCACTTAGGATGTTGGTGGCATTGCCGCGAAGCTGGACGAGGGTATCGTCCAGCACCTTCTGCAGGTCGTCGTTGGTCAGCTTGAGCGGGCCATTGAACAGCCAGTCCTGGACCTGCTCGATGCCCGAAAGCGCTTGGGTCCACAGGGCGGTAAAACCGGCCGAAAGTTTTTGCCCTGCTACCGATAGCCCTGCGGTGACCAGCGCAAGGAAGCCGATGAGAGTAATGCCGACGGCCAACCCGCGAGGTACAGCAAGCTTGGAGTTCATCGTATTCACAACCGGTGAGAGCAGCCCTGCTAGCAGCGCTGCGATGAAAACCGGGATGACCAGCAAGGAGACTTTTGACAGCGCCCACACCAGCACGCCCAAGGCTGCGACGATGATCAGGAAACGCCAAGCCCACGCTGCTGCCATGCGCATGGCATACGGCATATCCTCGGCGCTTTTGAAATCCGTCAGATCTGGCCCTGGTGTGGCAGGAGTTTCCGCCGGCTGACTCGGAAGTGAAACACGAAAACGGCGTAGACGTTCCAACCGGCTCTTCTTCATGGAACCACGCTATCGCGTTTGCCAGACAGCTTCTTGATCCATGTCTCAATTGTGACAAAAACCAAGGACCAGTGCCCGATATGGGCACTGGTCCTAGAAATCTAATTCAATATGTTTATTTGCTCTTGCCGAGGGTAACCAGATTGCACAGGCTGCCTCTTATTGCTCACGCCAACTTGAAAACACGGCTCATCAGGCGCTTCGCACATGCTATCTCCGGCGGCGCATGACCGCTTCAAGGACCCTCTCCTCAGCGTCTTCACCGGGCTTGATGCCCGCGGGTACCTTGAAGAAGAAAATTGCCCCCAGTGCCCACCAAATGGCGAAGATGGCCCACGGTTCCCAGCTCAGCGAGGCCGGCATGCCGGGCATGTAGAGGCTGAAGAGCGCAGCGGTGAGCAGGACTGAAGTCCAGCCGATGATAGTCCCAGCAATTCCGTTGCCGCCAACGCGCAGCGGACGATCCATCATGGGTTCGCGCTTGCGCAGCACAAGGAAGGTGACCGAGACCAGGAAGTAGGCCACGATGATGCTTGGCGCCCCCGAATCCACGAGCCACCCCAGCATTTCAGCGCCGAAGAATGGGGCCAGCATGGAGATTCCACCGATGAAGACCAGTGCGTTGGCTGGCGTGCGGTATTCGGGATGCAATGCGCCAAACCAGGAAGGAAGCATGCCGCTTCGGGCCAGGGAGTAGACCAATCGCGAAGCTCCCAGCAATAGAGAGTTCCATGAAGTCAAGATGCCGGCAATGCCACCGGCAATCAGCACCTTGGCCATCAGCTCCGAACCGAACATGGCCCCGAAAGCATCCGCCGTTGCAATGTCAGCTCCAGCCAGTTGCGCAGCTGGCATCGCTGACGCTGTGGTCAGGACAACCATGACGTACCAGATGGTGGCCAAGACTACGGAGACGACTACGAGCTTGCCAATTTGCTTGGCCGGAATCTTCACTTCTTCAGCGGACTGCGGAATCACGTCAAAACCGATGAACAGGAATGGCACCGCCACCAGCACGGCAAAGAACCCGCTGGTTCCAGGGGTGAAGAAAGGTTCCATGTTCTTGGCTTCGCCGCCGGCAAAGGCGCCGGCAATCATCAGGGCACCGATTGCCACCAGGAAGAGCACCACGAAGGTCTGCAATACGCCAGCTTGCTTCACGCCGCGAATATTGATCCAGGTGATCACCACCGCTGAAAGCACGCCTACCAACGCCCACGTCAGATTTACTTCAAAACCGGCAACCGTCCACAAGGGGATCTGGCTCATGCCCGGGAAGATGTATTCCACGGTTCGTGGCAAAGCAACCGCCTCGAAAGCCACAATCGTGACATAGCCGCCGGTAATTGCCCACGATCCGATAAACGAAGGCCGGGCGCCCAAGGCGCGCAGGATGAAGTTATGCTCGCCACCGGCTTTGGGCATGGCCGCGGTCAGTTCGGCATAGGTCAGGCCAACGACCGCCATGATGCCACCGCCAACGAGCATGGCCAGGACCGCCCCCATGGTGCCGGCGTTATCCAGCCACCCACCGGTCAGCACTACCCAGCCGAAGCCGATCATTGCACCGAACCCTAGGGCCAGGGCATCCAAGTTGCCCAAGGATTTCACCAGCCCCGGCGTTTTTCCCGCTGATTGCTCGACTGCCATTGCGTTCCTCCTGCCAAATCTGCTGTGAGTTGAGTAACTGAATAGCTACAGGAGAATCTAACCAAGGTTTCGCATGAGCGCCCAATCAGCTGTCATTTTCCATGGCATAGGCGGTTGCAGTCGATCATAAAAATTCATATTTGAACAGGCGATTAACGGGCAAGGACCAGTGCCCGAAATGGGCACTGGTCCTTGCAAGCTATGCTATTGCGGCTAGTCGTCGCCACGCAGGATCGCGAGAATACGCAGGATCTCGGTGTACAGCCAGATCAGGGTCATGGTCAGGCCGAAGGCGCCGCGCCATGCCATGATGGCTGGAGCACCCTGGTCGGACAATTCCTCGATCATGGTGAAGTCGGCAACCAGTGCGTAGGTTGCCAGCAGAACGGCAACTACACCGATAACCAAGCCGAGCACTCCGCCGCGCATGCCGAACATGCCATCGATGACGCCGGTGAGCATCAGAACCATGTTGAGCAGCGAGAAGACGATCAGGCCGACCATGCCGATCATGAACATCTTGTTCAGCTTGGGAGTCATGCGGTACTTGCCCGAGCGGTACAGCGCCAAGGTTACGCCGGCAACACACAGGGTAGCCAGCACAGCCTGGATAGCGATTCCCTCAAGGCCCGGCCGGCTTTCAAGGAAGCCGGAGAGACCACCAAGGAACAGGCCCTGGGCCGCGGCATACAGCAGGATGAGCACAGGCGATGGGCGCTTCTTGAAAGCGTTAACCAGACCGAGGACAAAGCCAACCAAGGCACCTGGCAACATGAGGGCCGGCATGCCCCAGCCAATCGCGGCGCCAACAACAACCAAGGCCAGGCAGAGCACGGTCTTGTTGATCGTGGTTCCGATGGTCATGCGGCCGGTGTCGGCGCTGGTTGCAGCAGGCTGCTGGTACATCTGCTGCAGCTGGTCTGCGCTCATATTTGCGGTGTCACGGAATCCAACAGCACTTCCAGGCTTGGTTCCCCAAGCATCGGAGCGGCTGCTGGAACCAAAAATTGGATTGCCCAATGTCATTCCCCCATAGATTGCGATTGCGCCGGCACGTGGCTAGCTGAAGATCTTTTGCTTAATCCTATTGAGCATTGCTGTGAAATCACTCAGTCGGAAGGATGATATAGGGCATTTTTCCGAAGAAAAACTACTCTGTCAGCGATATTCTTGAAAGTTCTACCATCAAGGTTGCCTTGGCAGCCGATTTTGGTGGAATGCACGATGCCTGAGGTTGAACGATGGATGCGCTCCCACTTTTGGCAAAAGAAAAGACCACTGCTGACCGGAAAATCCGGAACAGCAACGGCCTTATTCTGTACCCCCAGTGGGACTCGAACCCACAAGCCTTTCGGCAGCTGATTTTAAGTCAGCCGTGTATGCCAATTCCACCATAGGGGCAAGACTCTCAAATTTTACGTGATCGGCAAAGCAAATAGAAAATCCTTCTTTGCTGACGTACGCGAGGGGCCAATTGCTTGGCCCCTCGCATCATCGTCGATCAACTACGGCTCAAGCCTACTTCTTCGGCTTGGCCGACTCTTCGAAAGCAGTGCGTGGTGCTTCGAGGTTGTTCAGCTGCAGGGCATCGCGCTTGAAGACCAGTGCAACCAGCCAGTCGCCAACGACGCGGAACTTGCGCTCGAAGGTCGGCATGGCCATGCCGTGGTAGCCGCGGTGTGCCATCCATGCTGGCCAGCCCTTGAGCTTGATGCCAACAACCTTGGCAACGCCCTTGTTGCGGCCGAAGCCGGCAACTGCGCCCAGGTTGGAGTGCTTGTATTCCTTGATGGTGCCAACACCGTAGCGCGCAGCGTACAGGTTCTTGGCCAACAGCTTGGCCTGGCGCACTGCGTGCTGTGCGTTGGGAACGCAGGTGCCGTCCGGCAGGCCGCCGGTGACGTCCTTGACTGCCGAGATATCGCCGGCTGCCCAGGCGCCTTCCAGAGGTTCGCCGTTGGCATCCTTGATACGAAGGTCCGTGCGGGTCTCGATGCGGCCGCGCTGCTCGATTGGGAAATCGGTGGAGCGAACCATCGGGTTGGCCATGACGCCAGCAGTCCAGATCAAGGTGTCGGAACCGAACTCGCCCGCTGGGGACTTGTCGGCCATGTTGATCAGTTCCAGGTTGCCTTCTTCGGCATTGTTCAGCGAAGTGTTCAGCAAGACCTCGATGCCGCGGCTGCGCAGGTGATCGACAACCCACTCCGCCTGCTCGGCGGTGACTTCTGGCATGATGCGGCCCATGGCCTCGATCAGGACGAAGCGTGCTTCCTTCGCATCGATGCGGTCGTTGAGGCCGATCAAGTGACGGGCCATGTCTTCCAGCTCGGCGATGGTCTCGATGCCGGCGAAGCCGCCGCCGACAACCACGAAGGTCAGGGCGCGCTTGCGTGCAACTGGATCACTCATGTTCGAAGCGGACTCGATGCGCTCGGCAACCTTGTTGCGCAGGGCGACGGCCTCTTCGATGGTCTTCAGGCCAATGCCGGTTTCAGCCAGGCCAGCGATGGGGAAGGTACGGGTGACCGCACCAGCGGACATCACGACATCGGTGTATTCCAGCTCGAACTGCTCGCCGTTGACCGGAGCAATGACAGCCTTCTTGTTGGCATGGTCGATGCTCAGCACGCGGCCGTTGACCAGCTCGGAGTGCTTCAGGTGCTGACGGTGCGAGACCACAACGTGGCGTGGTTCAATCTGGCCACCGGCAACTTCTGGCAGGAATGGCTGGTAAGTCATGTACGGGTTCGGGTCGACAACGGTGACGATGCCGCCGTGTGCCTTGACCTTCTTCTGCAACTTCATCGCGACGTACAGGCCTACGTAGCCACCGCCGACGATAAGAATGCGCGGACGCTTCTGGGAGGTTTCGATGATCGACATACTGTTGATTCTACGCGGATTTTTCGAGTTAGTGAAAACATTCACTAACTATTTCCGTTCGGTGTGTCACGTCGTCGCCAGGCATGGGCGTTTCCGACTGCCGAGGTTCGCGCCAACCTGTCGAATTAAGCATCGGAAGGCGCGAAAAAGCGGGGTGGATCTTCAGTTTCCACCCCGCTTTGTCCGCTATTTACTTCTCTTCTTCGGGAATCTCGTCGAACAGATCCCGGCCGCCAGCTTGATCCGGGACTTTCAATGAACTCAAGGAAGCCGAACCAAGCCGCGCCGCAGCCTTCTCGCGTCGACGACGCACCAGGGTCTGGGCGATGCCTGCAATGATCACCAGCAGCAAGAGCACTCCCCCGCCGACGATCAGCAACGGCTGAAGCGCCGGTGCCGAGTCATCGGGAATAACCGGATCTGGCGCCGCGACCTGCTTGAGGTCCGATTTCTCCATCGAGACGCCCGGAGCTGGGGTATCAGCAGTCTTCTGGGTGTCGCGGCGGTGCACGCGAATCCACTCGCTGATCGTGCCCAGCGGGTTCTCGGATACCGAGGGGACGCTCGCCGTCACTGCCGCCTGCGCATCGATGATTCCGTAGCCGTAGAGGTTGTCCACGCCGGCTGTGCCGGTGTCCTTGGCGGTCTTCAGGATGCGGTTGATGACCTCAGGAGCTTTCATGTTCGGGTATTCCGAACGAATCAATGCGGCCACGCCCGCCACCAAAGGAGCCGCGCCGGAGGTACCGGACCAGCGCGCGTAGCCGTCATCTGGCAAGCCGCCGACCAACTGCTCGGCAGGGGCTGCAACGCCGATGGAAATGCCTTCGGTCGAGGAATCCTGCGAAGCCTTGCCGCTGGCATCAACGCCGGCCACGGTCAGCACTCCCGGAATGGTGGCCGGGGCGCCCACCTGGCTCATGCCGCCCGAACGGTTGCCTGCAGCGGCAACAATAACCACGTCATGGTCTTCTGCGTACTTGAAGGCGTCATCCCAGCTTTCCGGCCATGCTGGGCTGGTTGAACCGAGAGACATGTTGATGACCTTGGCCCCGGAATCCACGGCCCATTTCACGGCACGGGGGATCTGGGTTTCCACTGGAATCTTCGCCGGGTTGCCTTCGCCCATCCACAGCGACACAGACAGCAGGTCTGCTGCCGGAGCGACGCCGAGCACGCCGTCCTTGCCGCTCTTCAGCTTTGGCACCTTTTCGTACTCAGGTTCCTGGGGAATGTCCTCGTCTTCGTCTTCGGCGGTCTTCTTGGCCTTTTCCCACGCGGCCTTCAAGCGCTCGTTCTCGGATTTAACCCGCTTGATTTCGCCCTTGTTGTTGCCGCGCCCGCCGAGCAAGGTAGCCACCAAGGTGCCGTGCTCGCTCATGACGCCTATGGGCTTGTTGCCCTTGTCTCCGCCTGAGCCGGACATATCAGCACCGCCAACCACGGCACCCTTCAAGTCTGGATGCGCGGTATCAATGCCGGTATCAATGATCGCGACTTTGACGCCTTCGCCCTTTGTCGTCTTGTGCGCTTCGGCCACGCCCAACGACTTGAGCCAGTATTCGGACTCACGCATGTTGTCAGCGCGGGCAGGTACGCCCACGCTGAGCAGGGTGAAGGCCAACAGCGCTGCGACAAGCAGAGAGCCGAGCTTGAGGAAGCCCATTCTTTTCCTGGCACGCAAAGCTGAGCTCAAGACATCTCCTTGGGTCGGTGACTGGGTGACAGGTTCAGGCGGCGGCAGCTGAAGCCGCGATTCCGTCGAGAATATCGTGTTCGGAAGCAATCAGAACCATTTCGCGGTTCCCGCTGGCCTTTTCAAGGTAATGAAGGATGCGTTGCACAATGGCTGCGCCAGCTTGGATCACATCAACTCGTCCCGGATGCATGAAGCCCAGTGCCGCGCGCTCTTCCCGGCTGTAGGAAAGCATGCTGGCGGTGGCTTGGCGCATCTGGGCGAAGCTCAGCTGCGCCCCATGGATCTTTTCCGACTCGTACTGCTTCAATCCCAGGGCCTGGGCGGTGAGCGTCGTGAAAGTGCCTGCAACCATGATCACCGCGTCGACCTGCGCAACGTCAACCGATCCGGCCAAGGATTCCAAGGTGCTGTCCATGAATTCCAAGGCCTGGTCCGAACGCAATCCCGCTTGGTGGAACCGTTCGGTAACGCGCACACAACCCATGTCCAGGCTCTTGGCTGCCAACGGGCCGGTGGCATCACCGAGAACGAATTCAGTGGATCCACCACCGAGGTCGATCACCAGGCTCTTGCCGCTTTGCCCGTCCCGAACCGAAGCCGCACCGGCAAAGGACAGGGAGGCTTCTTCTTCACCGCTGATCACTTCCGGGGCGACGCCCAGGATCTTGGTGATCCGCTCGGTGAAGACCTCGCGATTCGATGCATCGCGGGCCGCCGAGGTCGCTGCGAAACGGATGGCTTCCACCCCATGCTCATCGCACAGCTTCTTGTACTCGCGAGCAGCTTCAAAGGTGCGCTCCAAGGCCTCGGGAGCGAAAGCGCCGGTAGCGTCAACGCCCTGGCCCAAGCGCACGATGCGCATGGTGCGCAGCACGTCGACCAGCGGGCCATCGGCCCCGATGTCCGCGATCAGCAGACGGATGGAGTTGGTTCCGCAGTCAATACCGGCCACGCGCATTAGGCGTCATCCTGGTCAGCGCCCTGTGCGGATTCACGCACGGCACGCTTCCGGGCGCGTTCTGCGCGCTTGGCCGCTGGGTCCTGCTGTTCCTGGGTCTTCACGTGGCGCGAGCGGTCACGGCTCGGCGCCTCGGATTCGGTATCCCAAGCACCTACGCAGTAGCACTTGTCCTTGGTCCACCACTGGGCAATCCCAGCCAGCGCTTCATCACCCAGCGGGTTCACGCCCTCGCCGGCAGCCAGCGAGTGCCCTACCAGCACGTGCAAGCACTTGACGCGGGTCGGCATGCCACCAGCGGAGACCCCAGCGATTTCCGGAACGGCCCCGGTTCCCGAGCGCTGGCCAATCGCATCGCGGTTGGCCAGGTACGACTCGTGGGCAGCTACATAAGCCTGCGCCAGCTGCGCGTCCTCACCCAGGCGGTCATTCATCTCGTTCATCAACCCGGCAGCTTCCAACCGCGACACTGCCGCAGTGATCACCGGGTGCGCCAGGTAGTAGGTGGTGGGGAAGGGAATACCCGAGGAAAGGCGCGGTGCCGTGGTGGCTACCAGAGGGTTTCCGCAAACGCAGCGCGCACCGATCTCCACCACATCGCGCACCGGGCGGTTCAGCTGGCGGGACAGGGTGTCGAGGTCAGCTTCGCTGGGTACTCGTCCGGCGGCGTCAAGGGCTTCGCGGATTGGCTGTTCAGTCACGGTTATAAGTCTCTTCGTGTTTAAAGTGGTTAGTCAGTGGCAGAACGTCGAACGGAGTCGAGCAGAGCATCAACCCATGGAAGTTCCTGGCGCACCTCGAAGGTGCTTCCGTTGCCGTCGGCGGGCGTCTCTTCATCCTTAGGGCGTTCACCCACCACCATGTAGAGCTTTTCACCAGGCATTACCAAGTTTATCCGCTCGCGTGCTTGCTGCTTGATGTACAGCGGGTCATCCCAGCGCGCGATCTCTGCCTTGAGGTCATCGCGCTGCGTCTCCAGCGCTTCGATCGAGGCATTCAGCTCATTCAGCTCCGCCATCTGCGTGCGGTAGAAATTCACCGTGGGCACGAGCATCACTGCGAAGAAGGCCAGGACCACGATCAAGGCGGCGATACGGCCGGAAAACCGGTGCGCAGCAACGGGTTCGCCCTCGGGGACGTGGTTCTGGCCAGACGGCTTCTGCCCCGGCTTGCGGCGTACGGCAGCAGAGAACTTCACCCGGTCATCGCGTCGGCGTTCGTTCTGCTTTTCCTTGGCACGTTCGCGCAGCGGCACCTTCGGCTTCGGCGCGTAATTTCCTGCAAATTTTTTCGGCTCACGTGACGCATCTGACGCTGGGCGTGCCGTCGATTTCGGCTGTGCTGCAACGCTTCTGGGCTTCTGCGCAGCGGGAGCGGCCTTCGGTGGGCGCGGCGTTGCAGGAGTTTGCCTGGCCTGCGCTTGTGGCCTGACGATGCGCAGAGCGTCGGTAGGCGGTTCAGCTTCGGAACCTGCGCCGTCATGTTTCGTCTGGTCAACCGGGGTTATTACGGCTTCTTCGGCCGGATCCGGAGTATTACGGCGAGGCATTCGCGGTGGTCGCTGAGCCATACTCCCCCAATTCCCGTGGTGCTTTTCTTGCGGTGTTGCCGTGGACTTGGCAAGATAATTCCATTAAATAACGAAAAGCCCGCCGGTATCCACTACCGACGAGCTTATTCGCTATTACTGAAAATTAGCTGTTGAAACGCGGGAACGCGCTACGGCCAGCGTAGACCGCCGAGGCGCCCAGGTCTTCTTCGATACGCAGCAGCTGGTTGTACTTGGCTACGCGCTCGGAGCGAGCTGGTGCACCGGTCTTGATCTGCCCGGCGTTGGTTGCCACGCAGATGTCAGCGATGGTGACATCTTCGGTTTCACCCGAACGGTGCGAGGTGATGGTGGTGTACCCGGCACGCTGCGCCATGGTCACTGCATCGATGGTTTCGGTCAGGGTGCCGATCTGGTTGACCTTCACCAGCAGCGAGTTGGCGGTGCCCTTGGCGATGCCGTCGGCCAGGCGCTGCGGGTTGGTGACGAACAGGTCGTCGCCTACCAGCTGCACCTTGTCGCCAATGGCGTCGGTCAGGGTCTTCCAGCCATCCCAGTCGTCTTCATCCAGTGGATCCTCGATCGAAACCAATGGGAAGTCGGCCACCAGGCCAGCGTAGTAGTCGCTCATTTCCTGGGCAGAGAGCGCCTGGCCCTCGAACTGGTAAGCGCCGTTCTCGTAGAACTCGGAGGAAGCGACATCCAGCGCCAGGGCGATGTCTTCGCCCGGGGTGTAGCCAGCGCGCTTGATCGCTTCGGTGATCAGTTCCAGAGCCGCGCGGTTGCTTGGCAGGTTCGGAGCGAAACCGCCCTCGTCGCCCAGGCCGGTGGAGAGGTTCTTCTCCTTCAGCACGGACTTGAGGTTGTGGTAGACCTCGACGCCCCAGCGCAGGCCCTCGGAGAAGGTCGGCGCGCCGAGCGGGGCGATCATGAATTCCTGGATGTCCACGTCGGAGTCGGCGTGGGAGCCGCCGTTGAGGATGTTCATCAGTGGCACTGGCAGTACGTGCGCGTTAGGGCCGCCCAGGTACTTGAACAGTGGCAGGTTGGCGCTCACTGCAGCGGCGTTGGCCACTGCCAGGGAGACGCCGAGGATGGCGTTTGCACCCAGCTTGGACTTGTTGGCAGTGCCGTCCAGTTCGATCATGGTGGCATCGATGGCGCGCTGGTCGGTGGCGTCAAGGCCCTCCAGCTCGTCGGCGATTTCGTCGATGACGGACTCTACAGCACCCAGTACGCCCTTGCCGAGGTACCGGTCTTTGTCGCCGTCGCGACGCTCAGCTGCTTCGAAAGCGCCGGTGGATGCACCGGAAGGAACAGCAGCACGGCCATGCGAGCCGTCGGATAGCAGGACCTCGACCTCGACGGTCGGATTGCCGCGGGAATCAAGGATTTCGCGCGCGTGAATGGCGTCAATCAATGCCATGAGTATGGACTCCTTGTAGAAAAGGGGTGGTCTTGGGGCAGGTCAACCAGCGGTCGCTGATAAGACCGTCGGCGCCATTGCCTGTCTCTAGCCTAGCGCTTCGAAGGTGATTTGGGCGATGTTGTTGCGCCAGTTTCCGCGCCGTATTGCTGGCCCAGGGCCGCACGCAGCACCGATTCGGCATCCAGGCCCAGCTCCTCGGCCCTCGCTGACAGGGCCATTAATTCCTTGGCCAGGGAGAACTCGTCGACGATTCGTTCACGGATCTGCTCGGTGACTAGCCCGGCCGCGGGCTGTGCCGATCCTGCTCTGGCATGGCGATCAAGCAATTTCTGCGCGAGCGCCAGGGACGGCAGCCCAGCGGGCAGTCCCGCGTTCTTCCGCTTCTTCGGCTGGCCGGCGCGTTCGGCCTGCTTCGCCGCATCCCACACGCGGATAATCTCATCCACATCCGTGATGACGTCCTGGCGGACCTGGCCCTGCTCGTCGAAAATATGCCGGTTGCGGCGCAATAGCTTCGCATTCAGCGTTTCGGCGACATCTTCCAGGCCGAAATGGTCTTGCTCCTCGGCGATCAGCGAATGCAGCAGGATCTGGAAGAACAAGTCCCCCAGCTCCTCCTTCAACAGATCCGGGTTCCGTTCGGCGATGGCGTCCAGTACCTCATAGCTTTCCTCAATGAGGTAGGTGCGCAGCGACTCGTGAGTCAGCGCGCCAGTCCAGGCGCATCTGCTGCGAAGGGTCCGTACGGTGGCGTTGAGCTGCTCTAGCTGCGTTCTGTTCTCCGGCATAGGAACATGCTATCGAAGCGGGCTTTCAGCCTGCGGCCAAGGAGCTGCCCATTGCTGCCCATTCGGGCTAGCATGGCCGTAGTTCATCCCGACGACGCGAAGGATTGCCAATGACCGTCCAAGACACCGCCCAGCTGGAATTCCTGGATCAGCTTCCAGCCAAACTCTTCATCGGCGGCCGGTGGGTTGAGGGGCGCTCCGAGCGCATCCTGCGCACTGCCAACCCTTTTGATGACTCGCTCCTGGCCGAGATCCGCCAGGCGTCGACCGACGACGTCGACGACGCCTATGGCGCTGCCGCCGCTGCGCAGCCAGGCTGGGCGGCGCTCTCCCCCGGCAAGCGCTCGAAGGTCTTGAACCAGGCCGCCGACTACCTGCAGTCGAACTTCGAGGGCATCCTGGCGCTGTTGACCGCCGAGTCCGGTTCCACGCAGTTGAAGGCGAACATCGAACTGGGCGGCACCATCGCTGCCATCCGCGAAGCAGCCACCTTCCCCACCCGCGTGCACGGCAAGATCCTGCCCTCCAATGCCGAGGGCAAGGAGAACCGGGTCTACCGCGAACCGGTCGGCGTGGTGGGCGTCATCAGCCCGTGGAACTTCCCGCTGCTGCTGTCGGCCCGGTCCGTAGCGCCGGCCCTGGCCCTGGGCAATGCGGTGGTGCTCAAACCCGCCTCGGATACCCCGCTGGTGGGAGCCTTGGTCCTGGCCAAGGCTTTCGCCGAGGCTGGCCTGCCAGATGGCGTGCTGAACGCAGTGGTTGGGTCCGGTTCGGAAATCGGCGATTACTTCGTGGCGCATCGGACCCCGTCGCTGGTTTCGTTCACCGGTTCGACTCCGGTGGGCAAGAACGTCGGGAAAATCGCGGTCAGCGGCGAGCACATGAAACGCGTGGCGCTGGAGCTTGGCGGCAACGCGCCATTCGTCGTGCTCGAAGACGCTGATCTTGACGAAGCAGCCAAGGCCGCGACCCTGGGCAAGTTCTTGCACCAGGGGCAGATCTGCATGGCCATCAACCGCATCATCGTCCAGGCTCCGGTCTACGAGGCCTTCATCGAGAAGTTCATCGAGCAGGTCGGCAAGCTCGGCTATGGCGATGCCGCCGATCCAGCCAACCTCGTGGGACCGATCATCAATGATGCGCAGTTGGCGTCGGTGAGCGGCAAGATCAAGACCGCACGTGGCCAGGGCGCCCGCGAAGTCCTGGCAGGTTCGATCACAGGCCGTGTGGTCTCTCCCCACGTCTTCGCAGATGTCACCAGCGGCATGGAACTGTTCCGCGAGGAGATCTTCGGCCCGGTCGTGGGCATCGCCAAGGCCGACTCCGAAGAGCATGCGCTGGAACTGGCCAACGACACCGAATTCGGCTTGTCCTCGGCCGTTTTCACGCAAAACCTGGAGAAGGGCGTCGCCTTTGCCCGCGGCATCAAGGCCGGGATGACTCACGTCAATGACATCACCGTCAATGATGAACCGCATGTGATGTTCGGTGGCGAGAAGAATTCGGGTCTGGGCCGTTTCAACGGCGAGTGGGCTATCGAGGAATTCACCACCGATCACTGGGTCGGCGTGCAGTCCACCAAGAAGCAGTACCCGTTCTAGGAACCACCTGCCCTTGGAACCAGCGAAGCCGCCCCTTGCTTGGGCAAGGGACGGCTTCGGTGGTTGCCTGGCGGCTGGGTCCTGGAACTAGTCGGCGACGTTTTCGTATTCGTCTTCTTCGTAGTCCTCGTCATCCAGCAGGTTGTCGTAGTAGTCGTTGATGTACTCAACGAGCAGCTCGCGCATTTCCAGCGGGACGAAAGCAGCTTCGGCGGCGTTCAGCGTCAGATCCAGCAGATCTTCCAAGTCGTAGTCGAAGGCTTCTACCAGCAATTCGAACTCATCGGACAAGGTGGTGCCGGACATCAGGCGGTTATCCGGCGAGATGGTGACATTGAAACCGGTCTGGACCAGCAGGTCGATCGGGTGGTTCCCGATGCCTTCGCCGAATTTGGAGGTAGCACCGGTCTGCAGGTTCGAGGACGGGCAGACTTCCAGCGGGATGCCGCGTTCGCGGACCCAGTTCGCTACCGGGCCCAGCGATACCAGGCCGGTATCGTCGCTGAGTTCTTCGCCGTTCTCGTCGATAGCTCCGAACTCGATCTCGATGTCCTCGGCTACGCGGACTCCGTGGCCCAGGCGCTGGGCGCGGCCGATCAGGATGGCTTCCTTGATGGAATCCAGGCCGGCTGCTTCGCCAGCGTGCACGGTGGTTGGGAAGAGATTCTCGGCCAGCAGGTCGAAAGCTTCCTTCATCACTGAGGGCGGGAAGCCATCTTCAGCACCGGCGATATCGAAACCGACGACGCCACGACCACGGTGGCGCAGGGCCAGCTTGGCGATTTCCACGCCTTGGTCGCTGTGGCGCATGGCGGTAACGATCTGGCCGATCTGCATCGGGTGGCCCTCGGCGTTGAGCTGCTCGCAGGCCTGGTCCAGGCCTTCCTGGATGGCGTCGACGACGTCGTCCAGGCTCAAGCCTTCGCGGCGGTGCTGCTCTGGTGCATAGCGGACTTCGCCGTAGATGACACCGTCTTCAGCGAGGTCCTCTACGAATTCGCGGGCAACGCGGATCAGCGCATCTCGGGTCTGCATGACCGCGACGGTGTGCTCGAAGGTTTCCAGGTAGCGTGGCAGCGAGCCGGAGTCGGCTGATTCACGGAACCATTCGCCCAAAGCTTCTGCTTCGGTCTCTGGCAGCTCGTGTCCAATCTCGGCGGCCAGCTCGATGATCGTCTGAGGGCGCAAACCACCGTCGAGGTGGTCATGGAGCGAAACTTTAGGCAGATCCCGGAAGTCGAATTCGGGATCGTAGTCAGTATGAATCATTTCTTCAGTCACACCACTGAGCCTAGTCGCATTTTCGCGGAACTGACAGCTCCAACGGGTAAAGATCTGCGAGCCACTATGTGACCCTGATCAATACGGGAGGTTAACCCTCGTCAGGGGTTGGCGGGACGGTCTGCCTGGCTGGTTGCACCGGGTGCCCTTCGCGCTTCGCCGCGCGCCGATGCAGGCGATCCAGCACCCAGCTGACGATCCGGTCGATGACGAATCCGAGCACTACGGCGATGACAATGGAAACTGCAATGCCCAGCAGCTTGTTGTCGTGCATCCAGTTGCCGGCCAGCGCACCGATGCTGACGGAGTAGGCAGCCCAGGTCAGTACGCCGATGGTGTCGAAGAGGGTGAAGCGCTTGTGGCTGAATCCGGTGGCGCCCGCGGTCAGGTTCACGGCCACTCGGCCAATCGGGATGTATCGGGCCGTGAAAATCAGCAGAGCGCCCGAGGTTTCAAGTTTCTTCTCGGCATAGTTCAGCACCCGCTGCGCGCGTTGCCCGCGCATCCACTTGAAGCCCCTGGATCCGATCTTGCGTCCGATGGCGTACGTGATCTGGTCGCCGAGCAAGGCACCGCCGGCACCGAGCAAGCCAATCAAGACAAGGTTGGGAACACCGGTGTGGACGCCGACCGCGGCCAGCGAAACCAAAAAGGATTCACTCGGGACGAGGGGGAAAATCGCATCGATCATGCAGAACAGAAACAATAACGGCAGGATCCACCATGCGCTGGCGGCCTGCGTGATTGCCTCATTGACTAATTCCATGCGTGCCTACATCTGCTTTCCCAAGGCGCTCCATGCGCTGAATGTCTCTCCATTTTCGCTCGAGAACTCACCTGCGCGCATCCTGCTTACGTTGCGTTGTGGACAATTCCCATCTGCTACCCAGGTAGGAGTTAACTGACTAACGTTTGACTACGCCGTTATTGTTCCCGGGAACTTTCTGGGAACTTCCACTGCGGCAGCTGGCCTGGGAACCACCAGGATGCCAGGCCATTGCTACCGCAACTTCGAAGACGAACGGACCTGCAGAGCCCTCCGGAAAAGAAAAGCCCAGCTGATGCAGGCAGCGAGGCCGGGGAAGAGCACTCGCAGGGCGACCAGGCTCCCGATATTTCTGGAGCGGGGCACTGATTGCCAGCGGATCGGTCGCCGGCAAGCGAAAGAGCCGGGAAACACGGCAACGTGTTTCCCGGCTCCTTGAGCGCCAATCCGGATTCGGCTACTTGGCGGCGATGCGGTCCAGGATCAGGCGGGTGTCCGGACGGTCATCGGCCGAACCGATCATGATGGCGCGCTGGACCAGCTCGATGGCACGCTCCATCTTGGCCGGGGTGTCGGTCAGCAAGGTGGCAATCGGCTCGCCACGGCGAACCAAGGCACCTGGCTTCACGTGCATGCGCACGCCGGCGCCGGCCTGGACGCTGTCTTCCTTGCGGGCACGTCCTGCGCCCAGGGTCCACGCGGCCAGGCCGATGTCCATCGCGTCGAGCTTGATCAGCACGCCCTCGGCGGGCGCCACCACGGTGTGCGATTCCTTGGCTACCGGCAGCTTGGCATCCGGATCGCCGCCCTGGGCCGCGATCATCTTGCGCCAGATGTCCATGGCCTTGCCGTTCTTCAGCGCACCGGGGACATCCGCATCCTTGATGCCTGCCCCGGCAAGCATCTCGGTGGCCAGGGCCACGGTCAGCTCCACGACGTCCTCTGGTCCGCCGCCTGCCAGGACCTCAACGGATTCCTCGACCTCGATGGCGTTGCCGGCGGTCAGGCCCAGCGGGGTTTCCATGTTGGTCAGCAGAGCCACGGTGTTCACCGACGCATCGGTGCCCAGGTTCACCATCGTCTCGGCCAGTTCGCGGGCCATGGCCTCGTCCTTCATGAACGCGCCGGAGCCGACCTTCACATCCAGCACCAGGGTGCCGGTGCCTTCGGCGATCTTCTTGCTCATGATCGATGACGCGATCAGCGGGATGGCTTCCACAGTGGCGGTGACATCGCGCAGGGCATAGAGCTTCTTGTCCGCCGGAGCCAGTCCGGTGCCGGCGGCGCAGATGACCGCGCCGACGTTGGACAGCTGGGAGAACAGCGCTTCGTTGGACAGATCCGCCTTCCAGCCGGGAATGGCTTCGAGCTTGTCCAGGGTGCCGCCGGTGTGGCCCAGCCCGCGGCCCGAGAGCTGCGGGACGGCCACGCCGAAGCTGGCGACCAGCGGAGCCAGCGGCAAGGTGATCTTGTCCCCCACGCCCCCGGTGGAGTGCTTGTCGGTGGTGGCCAGCTTCTTGCCCGACGGGTCGGTGAGGGCAGAGAAGTCCATGCGTTCCCCGGAGTTGATCATCGCAGTAGTCCAGCGCGAGATCTCGTTGCGGTTCATGCCCTGGAAGTAGATGGCCATGTTCAGCGCGGACATCTGCTCTTCGGCGATGGCCCCGCGGGTGTAGGCATCGATGGTCCAGTCGATCATCTCGTTGCTCAGTTCGCCGCCATCGCGCTTGGCGCGGATGACTTCGACGGCACTGAATTGCTCGGTAGCCATATCAGGCACCTTCCATTCTGCTGTTGGCCGGTGTGCTCCGGCGCTAGAAGTTGAGATTCTGCGGCCCGAACGCGTCAGGCAAGAGGTCGTCGATTCCCACGATGCCGCGGGCTGTCTTGATCAGCAGCTGCGCCCCGCGGTGCTCGAAAAGCAGCTGGCGGCACCGGCCGCACGGGGTAATCAGTTCGAGCTCGCCCTCGCGCAGCTGGCCGAAGCACAGGAAGTATTCCATGGTGCCCCCGCCGGTGGCGAAGAGCTGGCCCACCATGGCGCATTCAGCGCACAGGGTGACCCCGTAGGCGGCGTTCTCGATGTTGCACCCGGAAATCAGGCGGCCGTCGCTGGTCAGTGCCGCCGCACCCACCCGGAACTCGGAGTAGGGCGCGTAGGCCTGGGACAGCGCGGCCGCAGCCGCAGCTTCGAGCTGCGGCCACGGCGCGTTGTTGCTATTCATGGGAAATCGCTATTCCTTCACGTAGGGTTCGCCCGCAGCTGCCGGTCCGCGCGAACGCCCCACCAATCCGGCCACCGCGAAGATGGTCACCAGGTAAGGCATCATGGCCATGAACTGGCTCGGTACCGGGGTGCCGATGATCGTCAGGATCACCTGCAAGTTATCGGCGAAGCCGAAGAGCAGGGCGGCCAGGAAAGCGCCGATCGGGTTCCACCGGCCGAAGATGACTGCGGCCAGCGCGATGAAGCCGCGGCCGCCGGAGATTTCCTTGGTGAAGGAGTCGATGGCCACCAGGGTGAAGAAGGAACCGCCGATGCCGGCCACGATGCCGCCGAGGGTGACATTCCAGAAGCGGATCGCGTTGACCTTGATGCCCAGGGTATCGGCTGCCTTCGGATGCTCGCCCACGGCGCGCACGCGCAGGCCCCACTTGGTCTTGAACAGGCCGAACCAGACCAGGAAGACGGCCAGGTACATCAGGTAGCCGATCACCGACTGCTTGAACAGGATCGGGCCGATGACCGGGATCGAGGAGAGCAGCGGGATTTCAATGACCGGCAGGTGCGCTGGCGAGTTGAAGCGCTCCGGGTCCTCCTGCATCACGGTGGTGAACAGGAAGCCGGTGATGCCCGAAACCAGCACGTTCAGGACCACGCCGACGATGATCTGGTTGACCACGTACTTGATGGAGAAGACCGCCAGGACCAGCGAGACCATGGCGCCGGCCAGGCCGGCGGCAACCAGGCCCGCGAAGGCGCTCTGGGTCAGCGAGGCGACCAGTGCCGCGGTGAAAGCACCGCCCAGCAGCTGGCCCTCGATGGCGATGTTGACCACGCCGGCACGCTCGCACAGCACGCCCGAAAGCGAACCGAAGACCAGCGGCACGGCCAGCACCACGCCACCGGCCAGCAGGCTGGCCAGCGAAATGCTGTTGATGTTGGCGCCGGAAACCACCCAGATCAGGAAGCCCAGCACGAACAGGACCGCCGCGATGGCGACCATCCAGGTGGCCAGGATCCTGCCCTGCTTGCGCTGCATCCACGCGTAGGCGGCAATGGCCAGCAGCAGCACGCCGAACACGATGTTGGTGATGCGGCCCGGGAAGACCAGTTCGGGCAGCTCGAAGGCGTCGCCGGCGCTGTTCAGCGTAAAGTGGGCGGCTTGGTCGTTGCCCAGCAGGCCGAAGCTGAAGAAGACGATCACTGCGATCACCGAGAGGATGATCGGGGTCTTCTTGCTCGGCAGGACGTTGATTGCCGGCTGCAAGGTGGAAGAGGTCACTTGGCACCTGCCTTAGTAGGTTCGAGCTTGGAGCTGCGCTTCTTCTTGCGGTTCATGCCGAAGATGGCCTTGACCAGCGGCGGGGCGGCGATGAACAGCACGATCAGCGACTGCACCACCGAAACGATGTCGATCGGGGTGCCGGTGGTGATCTGCATGTTCACCGCACCGGCCTGGAACGCGCCGAAGAGCAGGCCGGCGAAGAAGGTGCCCCACGGGGTGGAGCGGCCCAGCAACGCCACGGTGATCGCGTCGAAGCCCAGCGAGCCGGCGATGCCGCCGGTGAGCACCTTTTCGGTGCCTGCCACCTGTGCCACGCCTGCGGCACCGGCCAAGGCGCCAGCCAGCGCCATCGCAATGATGGTGGTGCGGGCCACGTTGATGCCGGCGGTCTGCGCGGCTTCCGGGTTGTGGCCCACGGCGCGGAATTCGAAGCCCACGGTGGAGCGCTTGAACATCCAGGACACGGCCAGCACCAGCAGCACCGCCATCACGAAGCCCAGGTGCAAACGCGAACCGGGGATCGCCGGGAAGATGGCCGAGCTGTCCAGGATCGGCGAGATCGGGTTGGTCTCGCCGGGACGGCGGAAGGCCTGGGTGTTCATCAGGAAGTCGATCAGGTACACGGCCACGTAGTTGAACATGATCGTGAGGATCACTTCGTGGGCGCCGGTCTTGGCCTTGAGCAGGCCGACCAGGCCGCCCCAGATCGCGCCGCCGAGCAGGCCGAAGACGATCACCAGCAGCAGGTGCAGGCCGATGGGCAGGTGCCAGGCGAAGCCGATGTAGGCGGCCAGCACCGAGCCGATGATGATCTGGCCCTGGGCACCGATGTTGAACAGGCCGGCGCGGAATGCCACGGCCACGCCCAAGCCGGCGCAGATCAGCGGGGTGGAGACGGTCAGGGTCTCCAGGAACGGCTTGAACCCCTGCGAGGAGTTGTAGATCGAGCCGTTGAACAGCGCCACATAGCTTTCGGTGGCCGCACGCCAGAATTCGCCGAAGAAGGCCGAAGGCTGGGCGAAGAGGTAGCCGGCCGTTTCGCCCACCTTCTCATCGGTGACCGCAATCAGCAGGCCGCCGATGACCAGTGCGACGATGACGCCGAGGACCGAGACCAGGCCTGGTCCCTGGGTGATTTGGCGCAAGAGGTCATTGCCCGGCTTGCCGGAGCCGGGAACCACAGGTGCTTTCTCGCTCACTGCGCTTCTCCTTCCTGGTTGTCATGCTCGCTAGCTGGCTGGGCTTCAACCGGCTCGTTCTCCGCCTTCGCGAATTCGGCCTGGGCCAGGGCTTCTTCCTGCGAAACGCCGGCCATCATCAAGCCCAGCACCTCGCGGGAGGTGTCGCCCGGCACGATGCCGTTGATCCTGCCCTTGTAGAGCACGGCGATGCGGTCGGCCAATTCCATGACCTCGTCCAGCTCGGTGGAAACGATCATCACCGGGGTGCCCTTGTCTCGCTCGGCCACGATGCGGCGGTGCAGGAACTCGATGGATCCCACATCCACGCCGCGGGTCGGCTGCGAAGCGATGAACAGCTTCAAATCGCGGCTCAGCTCGCGGGCCATCACGACCTTCTGCTGGTTGCCGCCCGAGAGGCTGGAGGCAGGGTTCAGCGGATTATCGGTACGCACGTCGAAGCCCTGGATCTGCTGCGCGGCGTTCTTCTTGATCGCCTCCAGGTTCATCGAGATGCCCTTGCCGAAGGGCGGGCGGTCGTAGAGGTCCAGCACCAGGTTCTCCTCGATGGAGAACTGGGTGACCAGGCCGTGCACCGACCGGTCTTCGGGAACGAAGCCGAGGCCCGAGCGCAGGATCTGCTTGACCGACTTGCCAACCAGCTCTTGGCCGGCGAGCTTGACCGAGCCGCCCGTCACCGGCTGGGTGCCCAGGATCGCTTCGGTCAGTTCGGTCTGGCCGTTGCCCTGCACGCCGGCGATCGCCAGGATCTCGCCTGCATGGATATCCAAGGTGACCGAGTCCAGCGTGGTGGTGCCCGCCGGGTCGACGACCGTCAGGTCCTTGACCTGCAGTACCGCCTGCCCGGGAGTGGCTGCGGCCTTGTTCAGGTTCAGTTCCACGGCGCGGCCGACCATGAGGTTGGCCAGCTCGGTGGTGGAGGATTCCGGGGAGACCGAATCGATGACCTGGCCGCGGCGGATCACGGTGATCACATCGGACACGGCACGCACTTCGCGCAGCTTGTGCGAGATGAAGACGATGGAGGTGCCGTTGGCCTTGAGCTGGCGCATGATGTCCAGCAGCTCGTCGGTTTCCTGCGGGGTCAGCACCGCGGTCGGCTCATCGAGGATCAGGATCTTGGCCTCGCGCACCAGGGCCTTGATGATCTCGACACGCTGCTGCACGCCAACGGGCAGGTCTTCGACGACCGCGTCCGGGTCCACGTCGAAGCCGTAGCGGTCGGAGATCTCGCGGATCTTCTTGCGGGTGACCTGCAGGTCAAGCACGCCGCCAGCCTTGGTGGTTTCTGCGCCGAGGGCAATATTCTCTGCCACGGTGAAGACCGGGACCAGCATGAAGTGCTGGTGCACCATGCCGATGCCCGAGGCCATGGCGTCGCCCGGTCCGGAGAACTCGACGGGCTTCCCGTCCAGCAAAATTTGGCCCTCGGTCGGCTGGTACAGCCCGTAGAGCACGTTCATAAGCGTGGACTTTCCAGCACCGTTTTCGCCGAGCAGACAGTGAATCTGGGCGTCATCGACCGTCAGGTCGATATCTTTGTTGGCGTAGAAAGAACCGAAGGCTTTCGAGATTCCTCGTAGTTCGAGTTTCACGATTCCACCATCTTCATTGTTCGTTTGGCGAGGTTCTTGCTTGCAGGTTGTTTTGGCCCTTAGGCAGGCATAAAGCGCGTCACCTGCCCACCGCTGTATTGCGGCGAGCGGTGACGCGCTCCATGGCTGGTTTGCCTAGACCTACTTGGGGCTGGAGGCCGATTCGATCTCCAGCTCACCGGAGATGATCTGCTGCTTCAGGGCATCGATCTCCTTCTTGGTGTCTTCGCCGATTTCCTCATCGAAGTTGTGGAACGGTGCCAGTGCAACGCCCTCGTTCTCCAAGGTGCCCACGTACGGGGTCGAGTCGAACTTGCCCTCGGCATCGGTGCGGATGACATCTTCGACTGCGGTGTCCATGGTCTTCACGACCGAGGTCAGCATGACGTCCTTGTAGTCGGGAGCGGTCAGGAAGCCGTCGGAGTCGACCCACACGAGCTTGGCTTCCTTGCCGCCGTCGTTGGCCTCGACCACTGCAGCGCCAGCGCCCTTGCCCACTGGGCCGGCGACAGGCATGACAACGTCAGCGCCGGAAGCGATGAAGTTCTTGGTGATCTGCTTGCCCTTATCCTGCTTCTCGAAGTCGCCGGAGAAGGTGCCGTCCTGCTTCTTCTTGTCCCAGCCCAGCAGCTTGACGTCCTTGCCCTTGTCTTCGTTGAACTTGGCCACGCCGTCAGCGAAGCCGTCCATGAAGATGGTGACGGTAGGGATCTTGATGCCGCCAAAGGTGGCAACGGTGCCGGTCTTCGAAGCGGCAGCTGCTGCGTAGCCTGCCAGGTAGGCAGCCTGGGCCGTGTCGTAGATGATCGGCTTGACGTTTTCGATCGGCTTCTCGTACTGGAAGTCGACGATGGCGAAGTTCTTGTCCGGGTTGGCCGCGGCAGCCTCAGCGGTTGCGTCGCCCAGCAGGAAGCCGATGGTGACGGTCAGGTCGCAGCCTGCGTTGACCATGCCGTTGAGGTTGGTCGCGAAGTCGGCGTTCGACTTGGACTCGGCATCCTTGGTCTGGATGCCCAGGTCCTTCTCGGCGTTTTTCAAGCCGCGGAAGGAAGATTCGTTGAAGGACTGGTCGTCGAATCCACCGGAGTCGGACACAATGCAGCCAACGTAGTCCGGGAACTGGCCAGCCGAGCTGGTCTCTTCCGGTGCAGCGCCGCAGGCGCTCAAAGCTAATGCCGAGATGCCGAGCATGGCTGCAGCCATACCGGTCTTGCGCGATACGAAGCGCATCTGTTCCTCCAAAGAATCTTGCGAGATAATGCGGGAGGCAAGACACCTGACCCTCGTGCAAGGCTTCATTGCCTAGGCCTTACTCGAGCACACCAAAAGTCATAGCATTCCCATCGTTTCCATAGCCTATCGGAGATATGTCACAGGTAAAGACGATAAAGATTACAAACAGATAACTTACGGGCCGCAAAACGGCAAGCGCTTAACGCCAACGCCCAAGTCACTGACCGAATTGTTAAAGCGTCAAAGAAATGTTAAAAACTTTCGGGTTTGATGTGGCCAACGCCCTATTTGGCGTTCGCCTCGCGCACAGCCTGCATGGCGGCGGCCGCCATGATGCGAACCCCCACGCCAATGCACGATTCGTCCGGGATATAGTCCCCGCGGTGCAGGTCATAGGTTTTGCCGCCCGGGGTGCGGGTTCCCAGCCGCAGCATCGCACCGGAAACCTTCTGCGTCATCCACGCGAAGTCCTCCCCGCCCATGGACTGCGGAGTCAGCTCGATGGCCTCGGCCCCGAACTCGCGGCGCGCGGCGTCCTCGATCAATGCGGTCTCCGCCGGAGCGTTGACCACAGGAGGCACTCCACGGGTGTGCTGCAGCTTGATTTCCACTCCGTAGGGAGCGGCGATCTGGCGCACGGCCTGGTCCAGCAGCTCACCGGCCTCGTACCAGACATCGCCGTCCAGGCAGCGCATGGTGCCGGCCAGGTATCCGGTGGCGGGGATCGCGTTCGGCACGCTGCCGGCATGGATCTGGCCCCAGACCACCGAGACGGCCGAGCGCACGTCGACCTTGCGTCCGAGCACGGCCGGGACCTGGGTGGCGATCTGGCTCATCGCGAAAACGATGTCTTCGGTCAGGTGCGGGCGCGAGGTGTGCCCGCCCCGGCCGTTGACCTCGATGCGGATGGTGTCGCTGGCCGAGGTGATCGCACCGATGCGGGTGCCGATATGCCCGGCGTCGATCCGCGGGTCGCAATGCAGCGCGAGCACCCGCGGCACGCCATCGAGCAAGCCCTGCTCGATCACCGACAGCGCCCCGCCGGGAAGCTTCTCCTCGGCGGGCTGGAAGATCACCCGCACGCAGCCATCGAGCTTGCCGGCGGCATGGATCCTGCCCAGGGCCAAGGCCACGCCAATCATCACGGTGGTGTGGATGTCGTGGCCGCAGGCGTGCGCCACGCCCTGGGTCATCGAGGCGAAGTCCAGGTTGGTTTCCTCCACCACCGGCAGCGCGTCGATGTCGGCACGGAAGGCGATGCGGATGGGCCCTTCGCCAATGTCCACGAAGGCGCCGGTGTCGGCCATTTTCTGCGGAGCCAGCCCGGCAGCACGCAGGGTTTCGAGAATCCGCTCGGTGGTTTGGTGCTCAGCAAAGGACAGCTCCGGGTTGCGATGCAGTTCCCTGCGGAAGCCGATCAGCTGGTCGATCAGCGGCTCGGTGAAGTCGCTGACGGAAGCCGGATTGCCATTTTCATTCACGGTGGACACCTTTTGAAGATACTCGGCACGGTGCAGAAAATGACAGTTTTCCGTAATGTTCGGGCGCATTGCGCAACATCAGGCAAGGGAAACGGGGCGCGCCGACCTATTGCCGGCCAGCTCGCCCCGTTCGCAATCCTGCTGTGCTAGAGCACCTCGGTAGCGCCGTCGGCCTTCAAGGCCTCCACGGTCTGCTTGACCTTCTGCGCATGCTCCTTGGTGGTCACCAGCAACGCGTCGGCGGTATCCACCACGACCACGTCCTCGATCCCGACCAAGGCCACCACGCGCGGGCGGTCCGAATAGACCACGCCGGTAGCGCTGTCGGCATACACGCGCACCGACTCGCCGCCCAGGTTGATGATGCCCTCCTCGGCACTGGCCTTGTTCAAGCGGCCGATCGCGGCGAAGTCGCCCACGTCGTCCCAGTTGAAAACGCCCGGGATCACCGCGACGTCCCCGGCCGCGGCGGCCGGCTCGGCCACCGCATAGTCAATGGCGATCTTCGGCAGATCGGCCCAGACTTCGCGCATCACGGTTTCGCGCTGATCGGTCTCCCAGGCATCGGCGATCTTCATCAGGCCCGTGTACAGCGCCGGCTCGTTGGCTTCCAGGTGCTTGAGCATCAGGCTCACCGGCGCGACGAACATGCCGGCATTCCACAGGAACCCGCCCGAGGCCAGGTACTTGCGGGCAGTGTCCTCATCGGGCTTCTCCACGAACTGCACCACGCCGCGCGCCGACGGCGCATTGGGCACCTCCAGCGGCTGGCCGGTCTGGATGTAGCCGAAACCGGTGGAAGGGTGCGTCGGGTGGATGCCGATGGTCACGATCTTGCCGGTCGCAGCGGTGTGGATCGCTTCGCTCAGAGCGGCCTGGAACACCTCAACCGGCTCGATGACCTGGTCCGCGGCGAAGGAGCCCATGATGATGCTCGGGTCGCGGCGGTACAGGATCGCGGCGGCCAGGCCGATGGCGGCGGCCGAGTCGCGCGGCTCCGGCTCAAGCACCAGGTCCTCGTCGCACAGCTCGGGCAACTGGGACACTACGGCTCCGCGGTGCGCACGCCCGGTGACCACCATGATCCGTTCGCCGGCCAGCGGGACCAGGCGGTCATAGGTGGCGCGGATCAGCGTGGATCCGGATCCGGTCAGATCGTGCAAAAACTTCGGAGCGGAAGCCCTGGAGAGGGGCCACAATCGGGTGCCGACGCCGCCGGCGGGGATCACGCCGTGGAATCGGGCTAATAGGTCTGCATTCACGCCTTCCAGACTAATTCATTCGGTGGATAATCCTGTCCATTGAAACCTGTGCAACAGATTAAATACGAAAACATCGCATGAGGTATTACGGGCGGGATTTCGGCCTTTTAGCGCATAATTACCCCTTTTCGGTGAACATGCTCACAGGAAGGAGACACGAAATAGATTGGAGCTAGCCAAGTGGTTTAGACTCGCACAAGGAACGCTCGCACAAGTGCGTCAAATCTCATTGTGTGCAATATACACATGCGCCGTTGCGAGCCTTGGAGGTTTAGTTCAGTGTCGAAGACTTCGTCAGGCACCCTATACCGCGGCCATGAAGGCATGTGGTCCTGGGTGGGACACCGAGTCACCGGTGTCGTTATTTTTCTTTATCTGCTGGTGCACGTGCTCGATACGGCCATGGTCCGTGTCGATGCCGGCGCCTACGACGCAATCATTAGCACCTACCAGACCCCGTGGATGGCACTTGGTGAAACCGGTCTGGTTGCAGCAATCCTCTTCCACGCATTCAACGGTCTGCGCTTGATCCTGGTCGACTTCTGGAAGCAGGGTACCAAGTACCAGCGCCAGTTGCTCTGGGGCGTATTGATCCTCTGGGTCATCGTCTTTGCGGGCTTCGCCATCCGTCACCTGTCGATCGCATTTGGGAGCCACTAAGCCATGAGCGTTTCTATTCCTGCTCCTCGCAGCCAGCGCATTGATCCAAAGTACAAGCGCGGACCAAAGTCCCGCGGAAGCTTCGAAATGCTGGCATGGCTGTTCATGCGCCTCTCCGGCGTCGTGCTGATCGTCCTGATCTTCGGACACCTGATCTCCAACCTGATGGTCGGCGAAGGCATCTCCGGCATCAGCTTCGGCTTCGTGGCCGGCAAGTGGGCCTCGCCGCTGTGGCAGTTCTGGGATCTGGCCATGCTGTGGCTGGCCATGCTGCACGGCACCAACGGCGTGCGCACCATCATCAACGACTACGCAGAGAAGCACGCTACCCGTGCATGGCTCAAGGGCATCCTGTACGTCGCCACGATCTTCATCATCGTGCTTGGTTCCCTGGTGATCTTCACCTTCGATCCATGCGTAGCCGGCAGCACCCTGCCGCAGTGCTAATTGGAACTCCCCTAGTTCCAGCCAATAGCCACACAGATTTTTAGAAAAGAGAGCATCAAGAATGCAGGTACATAAGTACGACGTTGTTATCGTCGGTGCCGGTGGTGCAGGCATGCGTGCAGCGATCGAATCCGGTCAGCGCGCACGCACCGCAGTGCTAACCAAGCTTTACCCAACCCGCTCGCACACCGGTGCGGCCCAGGGCGGCATGTGCGCAGCACTTGCCAACGTCGAGGAAGACAACTGGGAGTGGCACACGTTCGACACCATCAAGGGTGGCGACTACCTGGTTGACCAGGACGCAGCCGAGGTCATGGCCAAGGAAGCCATCGACGCCGTGCTGGACCTGGAGAAGATGGGCCTCCCATTCAACCGAACCCCAGAGGGCAAGATCGACCAGCGCCGCTTCGGCGGCCACACCCGCGACCACGGCAAAGCCGCCGTGCGACGCGCATGCTACGCAGCTGACCGCACGGGCCACATGATCCTGCAGACCCTGTACCAAAACTGCGTCAAGCACAACGTCGAGTTCTACAACGAGTACTACGTGCTCGACCTGCTGATGGTCGAAGAAGATGCCTACCGCGAGGACGGCACCGCCTACAAGCAGAAGCGCGTTGCCGGCGTCGTCTCCTACGACCTGGCTACCGGCGAACTGCACGTCTTCCAGGCCAAGTCGGTCATCTTCGCCTCGGGCGGCGCCGGCAAGGTCTTCAAGACCACCTCCAACGCGCACACCCTGACCGGTGACGGCATGGGCATCGCCTTCCGCTCGGGCCTGCCGCTGGAGGACATGGAGTTCTTCCAGTTCCACCCAACGGGCCTTGCCGGACTGGGCATCCTGCTCACCGAGGGCGCACGTGGCGAAGGCGCGATCCTGCGCAACTCGGATGGCGAGCGCTTCATGGAACGCTATGCGCCGACCATCAAGGACCTCGCACCACGTGACATCGTGGCCCGCGCGATGGCCAACGAAGTCCGCGAAGGCCGCGGTTGCGGCCCGAACAAGGACTACGTGCTGCTGGATCTGACCCACTTGGAACCAGAGCACATCGAATCCAAGCTGCCGGACATCACCGAGTTCGCCCGCACCTACCTGGGTGTCGAGCCATTCACCGATCCGGTGCCTGTCTACCCCACTGCGCACTACGCAATGGGTGGCGTTCCAACCAACATCAACACCGAAGTGCTGCAGGACAATGACACCGTCATTCCTGGCCTGTTCGCTGCCGGCGAGGTTGCTTGCGTATCGGTCCACGGCTCGAACCGCCTGGGCACCAACTCGCTGCTGGACATCAACGTGTTCGGCAAGCGCGCCGGCGTTGCCGCTGCCGAGTACTCCAAGACCGCCGACTTCGTCGAGTTGCCGGAGAACCCGGAAGCATTCGTCACCGCGCAGATCGACGGCGTGCTGACCGGCAACGGCACCGAGCGCGTCTCGGACCTGCGCTCGATCCTGCAGGAGACCATGGACGCCAACGTCCAGGTATTCCGCGACGAGCGTTCGCTGAAGGAAGCGCGCGACGTGATCGAGGATCTGCGCCTGCGCTACAAGAACATCAGCATCCAGGACAAGGGCAAGCGCTTCAACCTGGATCTGCTCGAAGCCATCGAGCTGGGCTTCCTGCTCGACTTGGCCGAGGTCATCACCGTTGCTGCATTGCACCGCAAGGAATCCCGCGGCGGCCACTACCGCGAGGACTTCCCAGACCGCGACGATGAGAACTTCATGAAGCACTCGATGTCCTACCGTGACGCAGAAGCCGTCACCGAGGACATCAAGGGCATCCGCATGGAGACCAAGCCAGTGGTCTTTACCCGTTACCAGCCAATGGAGCGTAAGTACTAATGAGCACCGAACTGCCAGAACCACCGTCAAAGATCGACCTGAAGCCAGGCGTTGGCGGCGGCGGAGAGATCCCGAGCTTCGACATCACCCTGCGCGTTCGCCGCTACCTGCCAGAGGCTACTGCGGACGCATACTGGGAAGATTTCAAGCTGACCATGTACGGCACCGACCGCGTGCTGGACGCCCTGCACAAGGTCAAGTGGGAGCAGGACGGCTCGCTGTCGTTCCGCCGCTCCTGCGCCCACGGCGTGTGCGGTTCCGATGCCATGCGCATCAACGGCCGCAACCGCCTGGCCTGCAAGACCCTGCTCAAGGACCTGGACACCTCCAAGCCGATCACCGTTGAAGCCATCAAGGGCCTGCCCCTTGAAAAGGACCTCATCGTCGACATGGAACCGTTCTTCCAGTCCTACCGCGAGATCATGCCATTCCTGATCTCCAAGGGCCACGAGCCAACCAAGGAACGCTACCAGTCCGCCGAGGATCGCGAGATCTTCGACGACACCACCAAGTGCATCCTGTGTGCTGCTTGCACCAGCTCCTGCCCGGTGTTCTGGACCGATGGCCAGTACTTCGGCCCGGCCGCGATCGTCAACGCCCACCGCTTCATCTTCGACTCGCGCGATGATGCAGGCGACATGCGCCTGGAGATCCTGAACGACAAGGAAGGCGTGTGGCGCTGCCGCACCACCTTCAACTGCACCGAAGCATGCCCACGCGGCATCCAGGTGACCAAGGCTATCGCCGAGGTCAAGCAGGCAATTCTGGCGCGCACCGTCTAAGGACGCGCTGAGGGCCCGAACCGTTCAACGGTTCGGGCCCTTTTTGCATCCCTTCAACGCCCCCGCCTCGCGTGGCATGATGGGCAGTACTCGCCCTTTTCCCAATGCACCACATAGCTGAGGAGCAAACATGGCCAGTGAAGAAACCACCTCGACAACCCAAGCAGGAATCCCGGCAGCCAGCGACCGCAACTCGCTGACGGTGGGCGCCAACGGCCCCATCGTGCTGCACGATCATCATCTGGTCGAGACCCTGCAACATTTCAACCGGATGAACGTTCCCGAGCGCCGCCCGCATGCCAAGGGTTCCGGAGCCTTCGGCGAATTCGAAACCACCGAGGACGTATCCCGGTACACCAAGGCGGCCCTGTTCCAGCCTGGCGTGAAAACCGAAACGCTGATGCGTTTCTCCACCGTTGCCGGCGAGCTCGGCTCTCCCGACACCTGGCGCGATGTGCGCGGCTTCTCGATGAAGTTCTACACTTCCGAAGGCAATTTCGATCTGGTCGGGAACAACACGCCGGTGTTCTTCGTGCGCGATCCGATGAAGTTCCCGCACTTCATCCGCTCCCAGAAGCGGCTGCCCGATTCGGGGCTGCGCGATGGAACCATGCAGTGGGACTTCTGGACGCAGAATCCGGAATCCGCCCACCAGGTCACCTACATCATGGGCCAGCGCGGCCTGCCCAAGACCTGGCGCGAAATGAACGGCTACGGCTCGCACACCTACATGTGGGTCAATGCTGCCGGAGAGAAATTCTGGGTCAAGTACCATTTCCTGAACAAGCAGTCCGAGAAGTTCGAGACCATGCGCGGGGCGCAGGCCGAGGCACTGGCCGGATCCGACGCCGACTTCCACCGTCGCGACCTGTTCGATGCCATCAAGGCCGGAAATTTTCCCCAGTGGGACCTGTACGTGCAGATCATGCCCTACGAGGAAGCCAAGACCTACCGGTTCAACCCCTTCGACCTGACCAAGGTCTGGTCCAAGAAGGACTATCCGCGCATCAAGGTCGGCACCATGACGCTGAACCGGAACCCGGAGAACTTCTTCGCGCAAATCGAGCAGGCCGCATTCTCCCCCGGGAACATGGTCCCGGGCATGGGGATGAGTCCTGACAAGATGCTGCTGGGACGCAATTTCGCGTACGCGGATGCGCAGCGCTACCGCATCGGCACCAACTTCCAGCAGCTGCCGGTGAACAAGCCCAAGTGCCCGGTCCACTCGTACAACTTCGAGGGGAGCATGACCTACGATCACACCGGGGATCGCAGCGTCTATGCGCCGAACTCCTTCGGGGATTCATGGAGCGATGAAACCGGACCGGCGGAGAATTCCTTCGAGTCCGACGGCGAACTGGTCCGCGAGGCCTACACGCTGCGCAAGGACGATGGGGACTTCGTACAACCCGGCATCCTGGTCCGCGAGGTGATGGATGATGCCCAGCGCGCCGAACTGGTGGACACCGTCACCGGGGCGCTGGATGGCGTCATCGAGCCGGTGCTGTCCAACGCGATCCAATACTGGAAGAACATCGACGCCGATACCGGAGCGAAGATCGAGGCCAACGTCCGCCAGAAGTGACTCGCCAGCCGACACGGAAAACGCCAGCCGCGAGGCTGGCGTTTTCTGCAGGGTGAACTAGGCAAGCGAGGAACCCAGCGGAATCTGCTCGCTGAAGTTCCAATCCCCGCCACGGGTATCGAACAAATGGATACGATCCGCTGCGAAGGACAGGTGCGCCTCGCCCAATGCTGCCTGCGCGGCGTCCAATTGCCGTGCAGCCACGTTCTGCGCGATGGTCAGGTGCGGATGGTAGGCGAAAGCCGATTCGTGCCTCAGCGCGTCGCCCAGCAGCGCGCGGTGCAGCTTCCAGCATTCGTCCGCTCCGGTTTCCAGCGGCAGGAAGACTACTTCGCTGGCCGGCCGGAAGGTCCGGGCCGGACCCAGATGGATGGTGAAGGGCTCCGCCGTGGCGGCTACCCGGCGCACCTGGGCAGCCGCCTTCTCCCAGGAATTCAGGTACGACCCGGACACCAAGGTGATATGCGGGGCAATCGGCGCGGTGGCCTCTCCCCCGTATTCCTGGCGCCACGCGCGCAGAGTCTCGCGGTGCGGCTGCGGCACCGGGATCACCACGCCCAGGGTGTACTCGAAAACCATTGGCTCTTAGACTCCCAGCGGCGGCAGGAAGCCGACCTTCTGGTAGACGTCGGCAACGGTCTTCGACGCGACGACGCGCGCCTTGGCCGCACCGGCAAGCAGCAGGCGATCCAGCTCCGCCGGATCATCGAGCAGCTCCAGGGTACGGGTGCGGATGGGAGCCAGCTGCTCCACCACGGCTTCTGCCACAGCCACCTTCAGATGCCCGTACATCTTGCCTTCGAACTCGTTGACCAGTTCTGGCACATTCTTGCCGGTCACGGCAGCCAGGATATCGAGCAGGTTCGAAACGCCCGGCTTCTCGGCCTTGTCGTAGGCCACGACGGACCCGGCGTCGGTCACCGCGGACTTGATGCGCTTGGCGATCAGCTTCGGCTCATCCAGGACGTTGATCAAGCCGGCAGGGGATTCGGCGGACTTGGACATCTTCGAGGTCGGGTTCTGCAGGTCGTAGATGCGTGCGCCTTCCTTGGGGATGAACGCCTCCGGCACGGTGAAGGTCTGCCCGAAACGGTGGTTGAAGCGCTTGGCCAGATCGCGGGCCAGCTCCACATGCTGGCGCTGGTCATCGCCCACCGGGACCCCTTCGGGCTGGTAGAGCAGGATGTCCGCGGCCATCAGGACCGGGTAGGTGAACAGCCCGACGCTGGCGGCATCCGCGCCGCCCTTGGAGGACTTGTCCTTGAACTGGGTCATGCGGCTGGCTTCGCCGAAACCGGTGATGCAGTTCAGCACCCAGGCCAGCTGCGCATGCTCGGGGACCTGCGACTGGACGAACAGGGTGGACTTGTCCAGGTCGATGCCGCCGGCGATGAACTGCGCAGCGGTCTTTCGGGTACGCGCGCGCAGCTCCGCCGGATCCTGCGAGACGGTGATCGCGTGCATATCCGGGATGAAGAAGAATGCGTCGTGGTCATCCTGGGTCTTGACCCAATTGACCAGCGCGCCCAGGTAGTTGCCCAGGTGCAGCGAATCGCCCGATGGCTGCATTCCGGACAGGACGCGGGGACGGGAAGTTTCCATGGTTTTCCTTAGAACTGGTAGTCGACGACCAGCGGTGCATGGTCGGAGAAGCGCAAATCGTAGGCCGAGGCACGGTCTACGTGGGACTTAATGGCCTTGGCGGCTAGCGCCGGAGTGGCCATGTGGTAGTCGATGCGCCAACCGGCGTCGTTGTCGAAGGCCTGTCCGCGGAAGGACCACCAGGTGTACGGTCCCTGCACGTCGCCGGCCAGCTCGCGCGCCACATCCTTGTAGCCGATCTCACCGAAGAACCCGTCGAAGTAGGCGATCTCCTCGTCCATCACGCCGGCGCGCTTGTTGTGGTTCGGCTTCCAGTTCTTGATGTCCTTTTCGGTGTGCACGACGTTCAAATCGCCTACCACCAGGACGTGGTCCTTCTCGTTCTTCAATTCCACCAGGCGCACGTTCATGCGCTGCAGGAAACGGTACTTGTCTTCCTGCTTCTGGGTGCCCAGCTCGCCGGAATGGACGTAGGCCGAGACGACGGTGAAGCTCTCGCCGTTGATATCAAAGTCCGCCTCGACCCAGCGGCCGGATTCGGCGAAGTAGTCCTCGCCGATGTGCTCGCGCACGGCTACCGGCTCGGTGCGCGAGAGGACGGCGACGCCTGCGCGGCCCTTGTCCTTGGCCTCGGCATGCAGGATATGCCAACCCTCGCCAATCAGGTCGCGCAGGATCTTGTCCGGTGCACGTACTTCCTGCAGGCACAGGATGTCCACGTCACGGGCGGCGATCCAGTCCGCCATATTGCGCTTGTAGGCCGCGCGAATGCCGTTGACGTTGACCGACGCGACGCGCAGCGCGCCGGCGTCCTTGTTGAGAATTTCCACACTGGTAGGTATCACTGTTCCAGCTTACAAAATTATGCGATCGATTACGCGCTGATCTGGCCTGCGCCGGAACACGGGCAACGAAAAAGGGCAACGCTTGCGCGTTGCCCTGGACAATTAGTCGATGATTTCGCCATCCATCGGCTTGGCCGGCTTGATCATGTCCCGCGCATTCGTCGCGGTCATCTGGATCGTCTCCAGTGCCCGGTCGATCATGCCCTCGTGATCCTCGCCCCGGCTCTGGCGCTGTTCGGCGATCACGCGTGCCTGGACCTGGACGATCTTGAACGAGTGATCCAGCTTCATGTCGCGCTGGCTGGTGGCTTCGTCAACCACCACAGTGCCGGGCTGGGCGCGCGGGGTGGCCGCCGCGGTGGCTTCGCGCAGCGAGTTGTTGATCTTCTCGGCGCCCCGCTTGAGGCCGAACATCATGAATGCGGCCAGCAGCAGCCAACCGGCGGAGATGACGACTACAAACCAGCCGACGATCTGGTTGGAGTTGGCAGCGAATACCACTGCCACCAGAAGGACGATGACCATGACGGACATTGCCAAAGTTGATGCGTTCAGGGTGACTTTCCTGCCCTGCTTCGCGCTGCTGCCTAGAGGTTCCATGCCGTCAATTCTCGCATCATTACCCCGCTTCAAGCCAATTGGAACCGTGCCCTTTCGCCCACAGCGTGGCTAGCCGAACAGGCTGTGCAGGTCCTGCCCGGAAAGGCTCGCGCGAATCAGCAGGTATCCGCCGATGCCCACCACCCAGCCAAGGGTTTCCTGGGCGTAGGCCGAGGCCTTGGCCCCCATTTTCTGCAGCCAGGCCTCGATGCGCGGGCCGGCGAGCGCAAGCGCGCCAACCAGCACCAATGCCGGGACGATCATCACCAGGCAGTAGCCGACCAGCGCGAGCAGCTGCAGGCCGGTGCCCCAGCCGGCGCCCTGCATGACGCCAACGGCTGCGAGGTAGGGAAGCATCGTGGGAAGTTCCAGCAGGCCGGCGAACAGGGCCAGGGCAATCAACCCGGTGCGGGTATCCAGCGCAGTGCCCAAGCGGCTGCGCAGGCGCAGCGGCACCTGGCCGGCGGGGTCCGCCGGTTCCGGCGCTGCCGGTGCCGGCCCGCCATGCGCGAGAGCTTTCCGTGCGCTGGCTTTCCGTGCGCTGGCTTCCTTCTGCGCATCGGTGCGGTAGGTGAGCGCCCAGATGATCATCAGCGCCCCGGCGGCCATTGCCGCCAGCCGGAAGAACCGGTGCTCGAAGATGGCCGGGTCGATGAGCAGCAACCCGCTGCGCAGCAGCACGCCGATGACCCAGTAGAAGCCGGCGATCACCAGCAGATAGGCCAGGACCTTGGCAATGGCCGCGCGGCGTCCCCGCAGCAGCAGCCACAGCGGAATGACCAGGGTGCCGATGCTGGTCGAATCGATCAGCGCCAGGATGAGAAGGGATAGTTCGGGATTGCTTGTCATGATGTCCATGGGTTCCACTGTTCCGCGGCCTGCCGGATCGCGGTATCGGCCAGTGGGCTGCGCCTTCTCCTCCTTAAGGGGGATACCGGCGGGCAGCCAGTTCGGGGATGCTGGAAGCATGGACTTCATTCGGCGGATGGGCAGCGGCGACAAGGAACCCGAGGTCGTCGGCACCTATCTGGTGCTCACCGTCGTCTTGCATCTTTCGGGACTGGCCAATCCCCCATGGTTTGCGATCCGCGGGTACGAGTGGATCGTCTTGCTGCTCATCGGCTTGGCCGCTGTGCTGGTCCGTCGCCGTTTTCTCGTAGCCAGCTCCGTGGCCATGCTGCTCGCCGGCGCCGGCTTGCTGGCCGTGGGAAGCCTGGGCGGGTACTTCCTGGTCTTCGAATGCGTCTTCGGGTTGTTCCTGCTCGGTTCGGTGCGCACGCGGACGGTGGCGCTGGCGCTGCTGTGCCTGGCCGCCACCTCGCTGGCCATCGCCACCTGGCTGGGCACCGGGAATCCGCAGGAGGTGGTGCTGGCCCTGTTCATGGCCGGCTTCATCCTCTTCACCCCGATGCTCTGGGCCGAGAATGTGCGCACCGCCAAGGAGCTGGCCAAAGCCGAAGCCCAGCGGGCAGAGGCTGTGCAGTCGGCGGCCGATGCCCGCGAAGACCAGCTGGTCGCCGAGCACGACTTTTCCCGCGTCCAGGAGCGCACTGCGTTGGCCCGCGAGATGCATGACGTGCTCTCGGCCAGGTTCTCGTCAATCGCGCTGCTCTCCGGCGCCCTGCTTCCGGCCGCACCCCAGGAGGTGCGGGCTCCGTTGCAGAGCATCCGCGATGAGTCGGTGTCCGGCTTGGAAGACATGGCCGCGATGGTGCGGATGCTGCATGCCGGGGGCCCTGCGCTGCAGGCGCGGATCGAGGATCTGCCGGAGCTGGTGGCCGGATTCGGCAGCCCGGTGCGCTGGGAGTACCGGGTCGCGCATCCGCAGCGCTTCAGCCCTGCGGTGCATACCGCCGCGCACCGCACGGTCTGCGAGCTGCTGGTCAACCACGCCAAGCATGCGCCGGGCACTACCCTGGAACTGAGCGTGGTCCAGGACCAGGGCCTGGCGATCACGGCGAGCAATGGCCTGCGGCACGATGCCAGCCGCGGCCCGGGGGCGGGCACCGGGCTGGAGAATATCCGCACCCGCGTCGCCGCGCTCGATGGCCGGTTCGGGGTACGCACCGGCCCGGATTTCGAGGTGCGCGTGGAATTCCCCGGACCAATTGAAGCAATGGAGAAGCCGTGAAAGTCCTGATCGTCGATGACCATGCGACCGTGCGCATGGGGATCCGGCTGGTGCTGCAGGCCGCGGAAGACCTGGAAGTCGTGGGCGAAGCGGCCGACGGGCGATCGGCCATTTCCATGGCCCGTGCCCTGTCCCCCGACGTCATCCTGATGGACCTGCGCATGCCGGTGCTCGATGGCATCGAGGCCACCAAGGCACTGCATGGCAGCTGCCGCGTCGTGGTGCTCACGACCTTCGATGACGACCAGTACCTTTTTGGCGCACTGCAGGCCGGGGCGCACGGGTTCCTGCTCAAGAGCGCCGAACCGCAGGCGATCATCATGGGCGTGCGGGCCGCGGCCCGCGGCGAATCGGTGCTGGATCCGCAGGTGACCTCGCGGATCCTGGCCCGGGCGCTGGCGCCGGAACCCGGCACCGCGAAGCTGCCCGATGGCTTGACCGGCAGGGAACGCGAGGTGCTCGACGGGTTGGCCGAAGGGCTGAGCAACCCGCAATTGGCGCAGCGGCTGGGCATCGGGCAGAGCACCGTGAAGACGCATGTCTCCCAGGTGCTGGCCAAGCTCGGGGTCTCGACCCGGCTGCAGGCGGCGAAGATCGCCTACGCGGCTACCAGCTCACCAGGCAGAACGGGTGGTCCTGCGGGTCCAGATAGACCCTGAAGGTCTTGGACCCTTCGCCGGTCGAGCGCGCACCGAGGTGCAGCACCTGTTCTTCGGCCAGGTCCAGGTCGGCGACTTTCACGTCGATATGCGCCTGTTGCGGGTGCACATGCCCAGGCCACTGCGGGGCCACGTACGGGCTGACCGCTTGGAAGGCGAGCGCAGGATGGTCCGGCGCATCGCCAATGGAAACCCAGTCGGGCTCGTTGTCGATGCGCACCATCCCGAGGAGCTGTTCATAGAATCCGGCCAGTGCATCGGGGTCCTCGCAGTCGATGACCATGGCCTGCCACGTGCCAATCATGTGGCCATTATGCGCGCCCCGGGGGTGCGCGTCTACCAGGACTCAGCCATCGCGCAGGTGCAGTGGTCGATCAGCGCCTGGACGCGGGCCGGGATCTGGACCCCCTTGGGCGTGATCGCCACGACCGCGTTCGGGTAGTTGGGGGCCTTGAGCTCGCGGAAGGCCAGCGGGCGGCCCTCGATGGAGACCTCGGCATTGTTCGGGCGGCGCATGAGCAGCCCGTAGCCCAGGCCGCGGCCCACCATCGCGGAGACCAGGATCATCTGCGGGACCGAGGCGGCGATCCTGGGCTGCAGGCCCTGGGAGGCGAAGAGCTGCTGCTGGTGTTCGGTGCTCGGGTCGGACTCGTAGATGATCAGCGATTCGTCGACCAGGTCGGCCAATTCCAGCGGCCGGGCGAGGTTGGCCAGCCGGTGCTCGGGATGCAGCACGACCTGCATCTCGGTCTGGTAGATCCTCTGCTTGTCCATGTCCGCGGGCAGCTGCAGGTCATAGACGAAAGCAACATCGATCTCGCCCTCTCGCAGGGCCGGCAGCAAGTCCTCGTGGGTGCCTACGCGCACATCGAGCTGCACCTCGGGGTGGTCGAACCCTTCCAGCGTGGCCGGAATCAGGTGCGGAGAGAGCGAAGCGAAGCAGCCGAAGCGCACCGGCCCGCGCAGCGCTCCTTCGGTTTGCGGGAATGTTGCACGCAATTCGCCGACATCGGAAAGGATCTTCCGGGCCATGGCGGCGAAGTGCTGACCCGAAGCGGTGAGCCGGATCCCGTGGGCCTTGCGGCGCAGGCACAACGTCTCCCCGGCATGCTTCTCGATGGCGGTAATTGCCTGCGACAAGGCCGATTCCGAGATTCTCAATTCGCTGGCCGCCGAACCGAGCGTGCTGTGGGCGGGAAGTTCAGCCATGATTTCCAGATGGCGCATCGAATACATAAGCCAGCCTTCAGAAGTTTTGCAGATATTTGAAGTTTACCTTACTTGTGCTTGGTGCCACACTGGAGTGACCCAAAACTCAGGTGCCAGTGATCGACGCCTCGGTACCACTCGCAAGGGAAGCACTATGACACAATCCAAGGCCGCCAAGGCCAACCAGCGCCGCGTAGCTTTCGCGACGGTCATCGGAACCACCGTGGAGTGGTACGACTTCTTCATCTACGCCACCGCAGCAGGCCTGGTCTTCAGCCAGCTGTTCTTCGAACCAGCAGGCCAGGAGATCGCACTGCTGATCTCCTTCGCCTCGGTCGGCCTGTCCTTCCTCTTCCGCCCGCTGGGCGCATTCCTGGCCGGGCACTTCGGCGACAAGATCGGCCGCCGTGCGATGCTGGTCCTGACCCTGGCGCTGATGGGTGCAGCCACCACGCTGATCGGCGTGCTGCCGACCTACGAGACCGCAGGCATCTGGGCGCCGATCATGCTGCTGCTGCTGCGCATCCTGCAGGGCATCTCCGCTGGCGGCGAATGGGGCGGCGCAGTGCTGATGGCCGTCGAGCACGCCTCCGACGGCCACCGCGGCCGCGCAGGCTCCTACCCGCAGGTGGGCGTGCCACTGGGCATGCTGCTAGCTTCGGGCACCATGGCGCTGATGACCGGGGTGATCTCCCCCGGCGATGCGTTCCTCGAATGGGGCTGGCGCGTTCCGTTCCTGGTGTCGATTATCCTGATCGCCGTCGGCTACTTCGTGCGCCGCTCGGTGGACGAGTCCCCGGTCTTCGAGGAAATCAGCGAGAACAAGGCGCAGACCGCCGTGCCGATCCTGGTGCTGTTCAAGAAGCACTGGCCACTGGTGCTCATTGCCGCGCTGGTCTTCGCCGGCAACAACGCCGCAGGCTACATGACCACCGGCGGCTTCTTCCAGGCCTACACCACCAACCCTGATGGCCCGGTCGGGCTGGAGCGCACCGACGTGCTGGTCGCCGTGGCCTTCGGCGCCGCCGTATGGCTGGTCATGACCCTGGTCGCTGGCCTGCTGGCCGACAAGATCGGGCGCAAGCGCACCTACCAGATCGGCTTCATTATTCTGGCAGCTTCGCTCTTCCCGGTCTTCGCACTGGTCAACTCCGGCTCGCTGGGCCTGCTCTACCTGGCCTTCGGCCTGTTCTCCATCGGACTGGGGCTGACCTACGGCCCGCAGGCGGCGCTCTACTCGGAGCTGTTCCCGGCCTCGGTACGCTTCTCCGGCGTCTCGATCTCCTACGCGATCGGCGCGATCGTCGGCGGCGCATTCGCGCCGACCATCGCCCAGGCGCTGGTGCAAGCAACCGGTGGCACCACCGCGGTGGCGATCTACCTGCTGGTTGTCGTCACGATTTCCTTCACCGCGGTCAGCATGATCCGCGACCGCTCGGGCATCGACCTGTCCTTCCGCAACCAAGCGGAGCAGGAAGTCGGCGCGCTGGTCTTCGACAAGCGCCGCGCTGAAGCCGTGAAGTCCACGCAGGACGCCTAATCTCCATGAAAATGGCCCGTTCCTTTTGGAACGGGCCATTTGTGCATTCTGCTACTTCATCTTGGTGCGCAAGACTTCCAGGCGCTGGCGCGACTCGGTGTCATCGATCTCCCCGCGAACGAAGCGTTCGCGCAACACCCTTCTGCACTGGCCGGGCCTTGGTGCTGCCAGCGGCGGCGCTTGAAAGTGAAGACCGGCGATCACCAGGAATCAGGAAATCGGGTAGAACCAGAACGGGCCTTATACCTAGCCTGCGGCGTGGGCGAGAGTCGTGATCATGATGCTCCCTGGGCAGTGGGAACGGATGCATCCACTCTGCCTCGATCCGCCCACCGGCACATCCGCCAACGGAAGGCACTGTGCACTGGCCGTGCACTTCCCTGGGCAGACTGCCGGTACGCTATGCCATGTATCGGGTGGCGCCGCGCTGGTTGATGCGTTGCACCGTGCCCGGGATGGTGAAAATGTCGATAATGAGCAAGATCCACAGCACGCCCAAAGGCACCCAGCCGATCAGGATGAAGGTCGTGGCCCAGCCGATAACACCCAGGGCCAGGTACACGACGCCCGCCACAACCTGGCCGAGATAGAACTTGTGGATGCCCAGCTGGCCGAGGAAGAACCATAGGACGTAGGCCAGGAGCGTGCTCTTCTGGTTCACCACAACAATGTGGTTGTTGATCTGGATGGGCTGCTGTGGTTGCTCGTAAGGGCGCTGTGGCTGGCCGCCAGTATTTTCCGTCATGGGTACCTCGATAGTGTTTGTTGCGTGTGATGATTCCACCACCACTTTATCCGACAAGTTGAGAATTGCGTCCCAATCCGGCGCGGGTTACGAGCTGCCCAGCGCTTGACTGGGCGTGGTCAAGCCGGATTCGCAGGCAAGGTCCACCAGCGAGGTGCGACCGTGAACCCCCGCTTGCCAATGATCCGCGAAACATGGGTTTTTGCGGTCAGCGGGGGATGAAAGTTCCGCGACGATCTCGGCGCTGTTCTTTCCGGTGCGACCTGGATCAGCGCTTCGCGCTCCCGGGCGGTCAGTTCGGCCCGGCGCGGATCGCTCAATGCAGCGCTTCCGGCCGCGGCCAGGCCCGGCGATCGCCGCCGGAAAATCAAGAGGGCTGGCCCGGCCAGCAACAGCGCCACCGTCCCGACCGTGAGATCGACGCCTTGGCGCCAAGCGGCCATATGCGTGCCCACGATCTGGATGACGGCGACGGCCATGGGGAGGAACAGCGCTCGTCTTCTCATGAAACCGAGGATGCTCTGGCGGGCCGAGTCGACACATGCCACTGGCGGCGTGCGCGCAGTGCTCCCGCGGGAGTACAGCAAAGCCCGCGCCGGGAACCGGCGCGGGCTTGGTTGAGACTAGCGGGCGTTGCGCTCTGCGGCCTCGACCACGTTGTTCAGCAGCATCGCGCGGGTCATCGGACCCACGCCGCCCGGGTTAGGCGAGATCCACGACGCGACCTCGGCAGCAGCCGGATCAACGTCGCCGGTGACCTTGCCATCCACGCGGGAGACACCCACGTCGAGCACGATCGCGCCGGGCTTGATGGCGTCGGCCTTGATGATGTGCGGCACGCCAGCGGCGGCGATGATGACATCGGCCTGGGCGAGTAGTTCAGGAAGATTGGTGGTGCCGGTGTGGGCCAGGGTGACGGTCGCGTTCACGTCGCGGCGGGTCAGCAGCAGGCCGACCGGGCGGCCGATGGTCACGCCGCGGCCCAGGACCAGCACGTGCTTGCCGTTCAGGTCGATATCGTGGCGGGCCAGCAGTTCCACGCAGCCCAGCGGGGTGCATGGCAGCGGGGAGGCCATCGGGCGGTTGACGTTGGCGACCAGGCGGCCCAGGTTCATCGGGTGCAGGCCGTCGGCATCCTTGGCCGGATCCATGGCTTCGAGGATCACGTCCGTATCGATGTGCTTGGGCAGCGGCAGCTGCACGATGTAGCCGGTGCAGTCCGGGTTCTCGTTCAGCTCGTGCACCTTGGCCAGCAGCTCGTCCTGGGTGGTTTCCTCGGGCAGGTCCACACGGATCGACTCGATGCCCACTTCGGCGCAGTCCTTGTGCTTGCCACCGACATACCAGGCCGAGCCCGGGTCGTTGCCGACCAGGATGGTGCCCAGTCCGGTGGTGTGCCCGGCAGCCTTGAGCTTGGTAACGCGTTCGGCCAGTTCCTGCTTGATGGCGGCCGCGGTGGCCTTGCCGTCGAGAATGCGTGCGCTCACGCTGTTCCTTCCGTAGGTGCCCTGTTCCCAAGGCGGGTGGTGTGCAAACCCAGGCGCGCGGCTCGCACGATTAGCTCCCTGGTGGTTACCCACCTAACGCCAGTCACGCGTTCCAGTGTAGCGAAAATGGCTTCGGGAATGACTTTGAAGTGCGCAGGGTTACCTTAAGCGTGTACTCGACAATCGTGATCGGCGCAGGGCAAGCCGGGCTTGCCGCCGCCTACCATCTGGCCAAGCGCGGCATCGACTTCCTGGTGCTCGATGCGAACCCTGCACCAGGCGGGGCCTGGCAGCACCGCTGGGATACCCTCACGCTGGGCGACGCGCATCATATCCACCCCTTGCCCGATTTCCCGCTCGAAGTGCAGGATTCCACCCGACCGGCCTCGCAGGTGGTGTCCGAATACTATGCGGAATACGAACAGCGCTTCGCGTTGCCGGTATGCCACGGCGCACCGGTGACCTCGGTCCAGCAGGACGGCGAGCACTTCGTGGTGCACGCCGATGCGGATTACCGGGCGCGCACCATCATCAACGCCACCGGCACCTGGAGCAATCCGTTCTGGCCGGTCTACCCCGGGCACTTCGACGGTCCGCAGGTGCACACAAATGGCTTCGTCTCCCCGCAGCAATTCGCCGGGCAGCGCGTTTTGGTGGTCGGGGCCGGCGCCAGTGCCACCCAGTTCATCGTGCAGTTGCGCGCTGCCGGCGTGGATACCCTGTGGTCCACGCGCAGCGCACCGGACTGGCGCGACGTTCCCACCGGTGCCGAATGGGGCCAGGAAGTGGAGCGCCAGGTCAACGAGCGCACCAGTGCAGGGCTGCCGCCGAAGTCGGTGGTGGGCACCACCGGGTTGCCGCTCACCGAGAAGATGCGTGCCGGGATCGCCTCCGGGGCGCTGGTTTCGCGGGGGAAAATCGACCGGCTGGAATCCGACGCCGTCGTCTTCTCCGACGGGTCACGCGAAAAGATCGATGCGATCCTGTGGGCGACCGGCTTCCGGCATGCCCACCGGCATTTGCGCGATCTGAAACTGCACACGGCTCAAGGCGGCATCCTGATGGAGGACGGGGTGGCCGCCGTGGCGGTGCCGGGGCTGTTCTTCGTCGGCTATGGCGCGTCGGCCTCGACTTTGGGCGCTACCCGGGCAGGGAGGAAGGCGGCGCTGGCAGCCAGCAAGTTCCTGTCCGCGGTTGCGGTATAGCGTGCCCAGTTACTTCTTGCTCACCTTGGTTAGCACGGTGGTGTAGCCGGGTTTCGAGGCCGTCACCCACACGCCCAAGGTCTTCCGGGCATCGGCTTTGACGACCTTGTAGTTCGGCTTGGTGGCCTTGGGGATGATCTTTCCGGAGCGCGTCCATTGGTAGGAGATCTTCACGTTTTTAGTGTTGTAGCTGCCTGCCGTGGCTTTCAAGGTCTTGCCGGTGGATTTCTTGCCGGTGATCACCGGCTTCTTCAGGACCTTGAGCTTGGCGGCTGCGATCTTCCCGGTCGCAGTGCTGGTCACGGTCTTGGTAGTGTAGTTGGCCTTGGCATAGGTCACCGAGACTGAGATCCGTTGGTTCAGATCTGCGGGTTTGAGCGCGTAGGTCTTTGCCGTGGCACCTTTGATCTTCTGGCCGCTGCGCAGCCACTGGTACTTAGTGGACTGGGCGGAGGGAGCCGGTGTGGCGGCCTTGGCGGTGAGTTTGGAACCGACTTTTGAGGTTCCAGAGACCTTTGGCTTGGCAACCGTGATCGTACCCTTGACGACCTTGACTGCCGAGCTGGCCGGCAGCCATACCGATTCTCCGTCCGCCGCGTGCAGAGTTGCCCGCACGGCGATCTTGCGGTTGGCATAGGACTGAGGTGGGGTATAGGTTTTCGCGGTAGCCCGCGGAATCTCGAAACCGTCGACTAGCCACTGATAATGGCGTGTGAACTCCGGGAAGTATGCGGCGTCGAGGGAAGCGGTGAGCTTCTGTCCCACGATCTTGCTGCCGCTGATCGTCGGCTCGGCGATCGAGGCGACTGTCGCGGCAATCGGCGCTCCGTACTTCATCGTCCCCTGCGCCGAGGGGACCCATACTTCGCCGTTTTGACGAACTGCTTTCGTCTCATAGTTCAGCGCGATGACTTTCTTGGAGTCTTCGCGCACCAGCTGGTAGCTCTCTCCCACGGCACCGGGAATCGGTGCCCCGTTGCGGGTCCACTGCAGGGCCGTGTATGGGTAATTGGTTGTCGGTGCCAGCAGGGCATCTCCCACGACCGCCGCGTCATGGCCCGCCAGCGACGGGTTCCTGTTCAGTGAAATTCGGCCGAGCTGGGCAGTATCGCGCACGCCAATGTGCCAGCTGGCTGCGTAGCTGACAGACTTCAGATTCTCCTGTCCCGGGATCACCGCCTCGAAGTCGGTGAGTTCAGCCGCCACACCCGCGAATCCAGCTTTGTTCGCGGTGAATCCGGTGGGGCTGATCTGGCCTAGGATTCGTTCGCGGGTGTATTCCCACGGCTTGAGCACACTGCCATCCACCGTGATCACCGGTTCAATTTCCGTGCTGGCACCGATCTTCAGTTCGATGAGCGGCTTGGTGTAGCTAGCCAGATCCAGTACTTCGAGATCAGACAGATCCTTGGCCCAGCGATAATCCGTCGAACTCGTGGCGAGCACTTCAAGTTCCTTCAGGTCAGACAACTGTCCCAGCCCAGCCAGCTGCACCTGCTGCCCCTTAGGGAATGTCAATGACAGTGACTCCAGCACTGGCAGCTTGGCTAGTTCCGCGATGATTTCCTGTGGAGCCTTATTGATCCGCACCGATTGCAACTGGGGGTTGGCGGCCAGGACTTCCAGCCCACCGAGCGCCTGCTCCTTCTGGGTGTCGACGCCGATCCACTGGATATCGCGCGTCATCGGCAGTTCCTGCAACGATGCCACGTTCTTGCAGGACAAACCCACGACGACACTAGCGGTCTCATCCATGTACTCGAAGCAGTCTGCAGGGCTGATAGCACCGTGGGCTGGGGGCACGAGCCCGGCGAATACCAAGGCGGTGGCGCCTATAACCGAAGTAAAACGATGCAGCAGCCTCATGTGTTTCCCCAAGCGTGAAAATGCCAAATTTATAGACATCATGTCATAGCGCGGCCAGGTATTGATCATTAGTTCGCACGGTGTTTTTTGAAGACGCATAAAGCACCTCGGCTGAGTGCGGAAACCTGCTGATGATCCAGTAGCTTCGACGCCTAACTGTGTAACTCCACCGAGACGAATGTGCATGCAGCGCGCCAGCCGGTTAATCTCAATGCATGAACAATTTCATCGTCACCCTATCTTGCATCGACCGTCCCGGCATCGTCCATGCCATTTCCGGGGGTCTACTGGGTGCCGGTTGCAATATCACCGAGTCCCAGCAGTTCCTCTCGCCCGAAACCGGCACCTTCTTCATGCGCATCGAGGTAGCCACCGAGCAGTCCCTGGAACAGATCCGCGCGGGGCTCGCCCCCATCCGCGACGATTTCCACATGTCCCTCCGTGTGGACGATGGCGCCAAGCGCACCCGCACCATGATCATGTGCTCCAAGGCCGGGCATGCGCTCAACGACCTGTTATTCGCCCAGCGTGCCGGCACGCTGGCCATCGACGTACCGGTGATCGTTTCCAACCACCTGGATCTCAAGCCGATGGCCGACTTCTACGGGGTGGACTTCGTGCACCTGCCGGTGACCAAGGAGAACAAGTCCCAGGCCGAGGCTGAGCTGCTCAAGCTCGCCGAAGATTACAACATCGAGCTGGTGGTGCTTGCCCGCTACATGCAGATCCTTTCGGATTCGCTCTGCGAGCGCATGGAAGGCCGGGTCATCAACATCCACCACTCCTTCCTGCCCTCCTTCAAGGGCGCCAAGCCGTACCACCAGGCCTACGCCCGCGGCGTGAAGCTGATCGGTGCCACCGCGCACTACGTCACCGCGGACCTCGATGAAGGTCCGATCATCGACCAGGAAGTCACCCACGTCTCGCACACGCGCACCGCCGAGCAGCTCGTTGAGCTGGGCCGCAGCGTGGAAGGCCGGACACTGACCCGCGCGGTGCAGTGGCATGCCGAGCACCGGGTGATGCTCGACGGCCAGCGCACCATCGTCTTCTCGTGACTCGCCCCGTGCCCCCGCGACAATTAGAGTGGGTGGCATGAGACACATTATTACTATTGCAGGGTCGACCCCACAGGTCGGCGAGAACGTTTTTGTCGCACCCACCGCAGTGTTGAGCGGGGATGTCGCCCTCGCGGATCACTCCAGCGCCTTCTATGGCGTCTCCGTGCGCGGCGATTCGGCGCCGATTCGTGTGGGTGAAGGCACCAACTTGCAGGACAACGTCGTGCTTCACGCCGATGAAGGTTTTCCTTGCACCCTGGGTGCGGGCATCTCAGTGGGCCACTCGGCTGTGGTGCACGGCGCCACCGTAGGTGACGGCTGCCTTGTGGGCATGAGCGCGACCATCATGAATGGCGCGGTGATTGGCGAGCAGTCGCTGGTTGCTGCAGGTGCACTGGTGTTGGAAGGCACCCAGGTTCCGCCGCGTTCACTGGTTGCCGGAGTTCCTGCCAAGGTCCGCCGCGAACTGAGCGATGAAGAAGTCGCCGGGTTGAAGACCAACGCTGATCACTATCTCGTGCTGGCAGCCAAGCATCTGGAAGCCAACGCCTAGAGTTTGCAAGCTCCTGGAAGCACACGCTTCCAGGAGCTTTTGCTTTAAGCATTGTGCGCGCTGCTCATGGCTCGGCAAGTTCTACTTCCAGCAATCCCGCACGCCACCTCACTGTGGTCTCCTCCGCCAACGCTTCGGCGTCCAAGGCTTCGGCCGGCGTCATGAAATAGGTGTTGATCCGCAATTTCTGTTCCGGATCCAACTCCGGCGGCAACAGCACCATCGGCCGGCTCCCAGGGATCTTCACCGCCTGGAACAATCCGCAATGCCTGGCCGTATGGTGAATCAAGCAATTCAACACCGCAGACTTGATATCAGTGCGCCCGCCCTTCTCCCACGGATCCAGATGATCCGCTTCGCACCGCTGCGCAGGCATGCTGCACCCGGGATAGGAACAGCCTCGATAGGCTGCCCGCAGGGCTCGGACTTGGGCCTTGGTGAATAGCCGCTGCGTTCGTCCGAGATCCAAGGGCAGGCTCTTGCCGTTCAGCACCACCGGGAGAATCCCGGCATTGCACAGTGCGGTCCTGGTTTCTCCCGGGGATAGCAGAATCCCCGAGGAGGTCACAGCGAAATCCTCGGTCCGCTGTTGCAATTTATCCCAATCCAAGATGACGCTCACCTGCGCGCTGGCAAGTCCTGATTGCTGTTCCGGCGGGCCTCCGCTGGGTTTCCGTTCGCTCATCAGCAAGGCCATGAAACCAACGAGTCGTCTTCGCTCGGGTTTCAGGTCTTCCCATTCAGCGTTGGCCGGCTTCGCTTCGGCGGAAGCAACTTCTGGCTGGAGCTCATCATTTCCGCAGTGGAGATTCTCGTCTTCCGAGTCGAGATCTCCAATGTCCTCCGTAGCGTCGCCACCCGGTCCGTCTTTTGCCCAGTCGGGTTTGCTTTCTTCATCGTCCCAGCCGCTGGTTTCCTCACCGGTGAACTGGGCATCAACGTCTTTCAAGCCCTCGCGGTTGCCGGCAACAGTGGAAGGATTGTCCAGATTGGCGAAGTAGGCCTCGATGTATGCGGCATGCGATGGGAGAACACGAATGATGTATTCAACCAGCCCTTTGCGCATACCGCGCTTGAAGATCCCGATTCCGTCGAGCAGAGCCTTGAGCGGGCGCTGGCCCGCTTTGATCTGCGAGACCATATCGTTGATGTGCTTGCGCGCTGACTTGGGCTCTGAACGCAGGAAGGCTGCGGATTCTGCCTGGAGCTGCTGCTTCTTCGCCTCTGCGGCTTTGCCTTCGCCCAGATCCTTGCGGAGCGAATGCAGCTTCATTGCCGCCGAGGCAACCAGCCGCGGATCAATGCTCGGGTCGTCGAACTGCGTAGCAAGCTCCGGCAGCCACGGATCAGTCGGTTGTCCTGCCTCGTTCGTGCCGCCAAGCAGGCAGTCGGCCTGCACCAGGCGGGCGGCGGCGGTGCTGCGCGGGATATCCAGCCAGCCGGTCATCAGTCCTTTGGCGTCCTTGAAATGCGTGCGCGCTGTCGTGGTGTGCCCCTTCGCGGCTTCGATTTGCTCGACGGTGGGGTGGGCCCCGAGATCGGAGATGGCCTGGAAGGATTCCTGGTCGAGCTTGTGGGCGCCGGTACGCCGCAGGGCAGCTGCCGCGTGGACCTGGGTCCGGGCGAGAGATTGGGACGTGTCTTCAGCGAGCATCGAAAAATAGGCGGCCTGGCCGGCGGTGAGGCCGCCTTGGGCCAGGACATGGGTCGCTGAAGCGGCCAACGCGTTGGCGTCGGCCAGGTCCTTCAGCGCTTGCGCGATTTCTCTGCTCATGGGTACACCATGCCCCGCAGAAATGGATCTGCAGGGCATGCGTGTACGGGCTGTGGACAAGTCTAGTTGCCGGCTTCAACCGGCAGCCAGAGCTCGCAGGTCGCGGTGCTGAAGTCCGGGGCCCGATCGAGCACGGCGACAATGGACGGCCCCACGCGCAAACGCCACGGATTGGACGGGAACCACGCGGTAGCGGTGGCGGCGTAGAGGTCCTGCAACGCTGACGGGTAGGGGCCCGAAACGCTGAAGACCGCCCACTGGCCAGCAGGAACCTGGATCATGTCCAGGTCCTTGGGCACCTGGATGCCACCGGGTACGGCGACACCGTGCAGGTAGGTCAGCTCGCTGCCTTCGCGGTAATCGGGGTCTACCTGGTCGCTGACCTGCAGCAAACCGGCAGGTTGCGCGGAAGACAGCTCCTTGAGCCGAGCGTGCTCGGCTATCGGGATGGAGGCGATGTGGGCCTGGATGTGCGGGTTGGCACCGTTGTGAATCAGCGGTACCTGCGTGGCGTATCCAATGAGCTGGAATTCTTCTCGATCAACTATTCGTGCATCCATGGGACGATTCCCTTCGACGGTCAGGCTGAACCTGATGATTGGTTGGCTTCGAAGGGGGCCACCATTCTCGCGGACATCGGCCACGGACGCGCCATGCACCGCTCGGAAGGCCCGGCCGAATGCTTCGGCCGAACCATAGCCGTAACGGATCGCGATGCTCAGCAGGTCCTGACCGGCAAGCAGATCCGCGGCGGCCTGGGTCATGCGGCGCCGGCGGATGTACTCGGAGACCGGCATGCCGGACAGCGAGGAGAACATCCGCCGCGCATGGTATTCGGTGCTGCCTTCGGTGCGCAGCAGGTCAGCGAGGTTGATCTCGGCGCGTAGCTGAGCCTCGATTTGCTCGATGAGCCGATTGAGAATTCCGATCATGATTCCACCCTTCCCCAACTACTATTCTTCAGGGTAGGGGCACGCCGCCCGATAATCGCGGTTCGATGCGATCAGGCGTTTTCCAGAGTCTTTTCACATGCCCGGGCGACGACCGGTTTGGACGCTGCGCGGGCCGCGGCCAGGCCGCGTTCCAGATCGGCAATCAGGTCGTCGGCTTCCTCGATGCCCACCGAGAGGCGGACCAGATTGGCCGGGATTTCCAGCGGGGTGCCGATCAGCGAAGCATGGGTCATTTCGCGCGGATAGCAGACCAGGGATTCCACCCCGCCCAGGGAGACCGAGAGCTGGAAGTACTCCATGGATTGGGCGAAGGCGCGGGCGGCGGCTTCATCGGAGAGCTGCAATGAGAGGATCCCGCCAAAGCCGCGGCCGGCCGCGGACTGGGACTTGGCCAGCTCGTGGCCCGGGTGGCGTTCCAGCCCCGGGTAGTAGACGCGGGTGACTTCGGGCTGGTCATCGAGCCAGCGGGCCAGGGTGGAGGCGGTAGCCCCGTGGCGTTCCATGCGCAGGCCCAGGGTCTTCAGCCCGCGGGCGGCCAGGTAGGAATCCTGCGGACCGGAGACCGCGCCCCCGGCAAACTGCTGGTAGCCCACGGCTTCGGCCAGGCTCTGCCCGCGGTGCAGGTGATCGGCCACGATGACGGCCCCGCCGAGCACATCGGAGTGCCCGCCGATGTACTTGGTGGTGGAATGGACCACCGCGTGGGCGCCGAAATCCAGCGGGCGCTGCAGATATGGGGTAGCGAAGGTATTGTCCACCACCAGCAGGGCGCCGTGTTCGCGGGCGATGGCAGCCCAGCCGGCCAGGTCGGCGATGCCCAGCAGCGGGTTGGACGGGGTTTCCACCCAGAGCAGCGCGGTGTTCGGGCGCATCGCGGCGCGCACCGAGTCCAGGTTGGTGATGTCTACCGCTGAAGAGGTGATCCCCCATTTGCCGTGCAGCTTCGAGATCAGCCGGTTGGTGCCGCCGTAGCCGTCGGCGCCCAGCACGATGTGGTCGCCCGGCTGAAGCACTGCGCGCAGCAGCGCGTCTTCGGCCGCGATCCCCGAGGCGAAGGAGAAGCCGGCGGCGCCGCCTTCCAGCGCGGTGAGCTGGGATTCGAACCCGTTGCGGGTCGGGTTGGAGCCGCGCGAGTATTCGTGCCCGGCACGCAGCACGTTGATGCCGTCCTGGATGAAGGTGCTGGTCTGGTAGATCGGCGGGATCACCGCACCGGTGTGCGGGTCCTTGTGCTGGCCGGCGTGCACGGCGAGGGTGTTGAAGCCGCTCATGCGAAACTCACTTCCTTGGTGTCGGCGGTGGTCTGGGTTGCGGCCAGTGCGTGATCCAGCGATTGGGTGATATCTGCGAGCAGGTCGGCGGGGTCTTCCAATCCCACCGACAGGCGCAGGGTGGAGGTGTTCAGGCCCGCGGCGGCCAGCTGCTGCTCCGAGAGCCGGCAGTGCGTCATGGTGGCCGGGTGGGAGACCATGGTGCGGGTGTCCCCCACATTCGCGGCCAGGGAAATCAGCTTGAGCCCGTCGATTACCGGGGAAACCAGCGATGGGTGGGCCAGCTCGATGGCCAGCACGCAGCCGGTGCCCTTGGGCGTGAGCGTCCGGGCCAGCTCGTGGCTGGGGTGGCCGGGCAGGGACGGGTGGTGGATGGCCGCAATGCCCGGGTGGGAAGCCAGAGTGCCGATCAGCGTGGTGACGCTGCGCTGCACGTGGGCGGCACGCACCGGCAGGGTCTCGATGCCGGCCAGGATTCCCTGGGCGCTGGCCGGGGCGAGGGTCGGGCCCAGGTCGTGCAGGAACTTGGAGCGCACCAGCATCGCGTAGGCGGCCGGTCCGTGGCGTTCAAGCAGCGAGGTGTTGTTCAGCCGCACCCGCGGGGCGGCGATCTGTGGCCAGCGGGCGGCATCGGAGAAGTCGAATTTCCCCGAGTCCACCACGACGCCACCGAGCACCGAGCCGTGCCCGGCCAGCCCCTTGGTGGCCGAGTGCACCACGATGTCCGCACCGAGTTCCAGCGGCCGAATATTCAGCGGGGTGGCCAGGGTGTTATCGACCACCACCGGGATGTTGTGCTCGTGGGCGATCGCCGCAATGGCGGGCAGATCGGCCACGGTGCACAGCGGGTTGGAGACGGACTCCAGGAAGAACGCCCGGGTGTCCGACTCAATGGCAGCGGCCCAGGCGGACGGATCGGCCTGGTCGACAAAGCTGATGCGGATGCCGAAGTCCGCGAAGGTGTCGGTGAACAGGTCCACGGTGCCGCCGTAGAGCGAGGAGGAGGCCACGATGTGCTTGGGTCCCTGGGTCAGAGCCAGCAGGGACAGGGCCACGGCGGCCTGCCCGGTGGCGGTGGCCACCGCGTGGGCCCCGCCTTCCAAGGCAGCCACGCGCTGTTCGAGAATCGCAACGGTGGGGTTGCCGGTGCGCGAGTAGGTGAAGCCGGCCTGGCGCAGCGCGAACTTCTCGACCGCTTCTGCATGCGATGCGAATTGGTACGCTGCGGAATTGTGCAGCGGCGGCAGCATCGGGCGGAAGTCTCCGCTCGGGCGGTACCCTGCGTGCACCGCGTCGGTTTCCTGGCTCATGGCTCCTCCTCTATTCTCTGCGAGGGAGTGCACCGATTGGCATCGTGCGGCGGCACGATGCTACGCAATAACGCGTTCGGAACTGCTCCATCGTTCCTGGCGGTAGCACCTTTCGGTTTCCCGATGGTTGCTGCGGCGTCTCCGAGCCAGATCTCTCAGCCGCTCTTGATGGGTTGTTCTTCCATGGTTGGCTATCCGCCGCAAACGGTGCAAGCGGTATCCGGCGCCCGGCTTCATACAAGGCCGCCACGCTTCATATGTCGTCGCCTTGTCATGATGACGCGGGGGCCCGAACCCTTTTATGACGCGCAGAATTGAGAAAAACCGCATGGTTTAGCGGTTTCTCCTGAATTTTGTGACGATGTGCCGGTGCTCGATGACCAGGCGTTACGCTGCTGGCGGCTCAGCCGAGCACTTCTACCCCGAAGCTGGCGACCACGGTGCGGACTTCTTGCAGGTACCGCTGGGCCTGGTCGGTGAGCGGGATGGCGGCGTGGTCAATCCAGCCGATCTCGATGCGTTCCTCGATGGCCAGCGGGATGGCGACGATGGAGGGATCCAGCTCGTCACTGATGATGCCGGTGGAGATCGTGTAACCGCCCAAGCCGATCATCAGGTTGAAGATCGTAGCGCGGTCCGAGACCTGGATTTCGCGTTGGCTGGAGCGCGTGGAGAGCACCTCCTCGGCGAAGTAGAACGAGTTGTTCGCGCCCTGGTCGAAGGTCAGCCGAGGCAGGTCTTCGAGGTCTTCGAGCGTGACCTGGGTTCGGGTGGCCAGCGAGTTGCTGCGCGAGATGAAAATGTGCGGTTCGGCCAGGAACAGCGGGTGGAAGACCAGCCGGGATTCGCGCAGCAGCTTGTCGATGACCTTCCGGTTGAAGTCGTTGCGGTACAGGATCCCGATGTCACTGCGCAGGGTGCGCACGTCCTCGATGATCTCTTCGGTGCGCGTCTCGCGGAGCGAAAACTGGTATTCCTCGGCTCCACTGGCCTGCACCATCCGGACAAACGCATCCACCGCAAAGGAGTAGTGCTGGGTGGAAACGCCCAGCAGCCGCCGCGCGGCGGGGCGGCCGAGGTAGCGGTGCTCAAGAAGCTCCACCTGCTCGAGCACCTGCCGGGCGTAGCCCAGGAATTCTGCGCCTTCGGCGGTGAGCGTCACTCCCCTGGCTGAGCGCATCAGCAAGGTGCGTCCCACCCGGGATTCGAGTTCCTTCATCGCTGCCGACATGCTGGGCTGCGCGACGTAAATCAGGTCGGCGGCAGCGGAGATTGAGCCCTCGGAGGCCACCGCCACAAAATAGCGAAGCTGCTGCAATGTCAGACCATTCGTTCCCTGAACCATAGCCAGAGTCTATATGAATCCATAGTTATATCGAGTTACCCGATATCAAGAATCACCCTGCATGATTGACGCATCGACTCCCCCGCGGCCTGTCCAGGCCTCCCAAATACAGATTGGCCGTCATGGCAGACGCATTAAATTTCAGTATTAGCACCACCAGATTCGACGAGAATTACTCCCCTTCGGAAAATTCTCGCACCACGACAAACTTCGCCAATTTGGCACGCGGAGAGCGCCGAGAAGAGAACCTGCGCAATGCCCTGACGATGATCAACCGACACTTCAATTCCCTGGCTCACTGGGACAATCCCCAGGGCGACCGCTATTCTTTGGAATTGGAAATCATTTCAGCAAATGTGCATTTTTCTGCCGATAATACGGACCAGAAATTTCCTCTTTTAGAAGTGCTTGAAACCACGATCGTGGATAAACTCACCGGCACTCGGTCCCAGGGCATGGTCGGCAATAATTTTTCTTCTTATGTCCGAGATTACGACTTCAGCGTGGTGCTTCCAGCTTCGTGTAGTGACAGCGGAGCTCCGGTGCTTCCAGAAGATTTCGGTGATCTCCACGGACAGCTCTTCCAGCATTTTTTGAACTCACAGGCCTACCGTGAGCGTTTTGCCCAGCTACCGGTGGTCTGCATCAGCGTCTCGACTTCCAAGACCTATTTCCGCACCGGCAACAGCCATCCAGTGCTCGGTTTGGAATACCAGCAGGACGAAAATTCATTGACCGATGCGTACTTCGGGAAAATGGGCTTGAGCGTCCGCTACTTCATGCCGCCAGGTGCTGTAGCGCCACTGGCTTTCTACTTCCGCGGCGACCTACTCAACGATTACACCAACCTGCAGCTGATCAGCCTCATCAGCACCATGGAAACATTCCAGAAGATCTACCGCCCGGAAATCTACAACGCCAATTCGGCTGCTCCTTCCGTATATCACCCGAGTTTGGGCGCCGAGGACTTCTCCCCCACCCGCGTTTTTTATGACCGCGAAGAACGAACTCAGTTGGGCAAGATCCAAGGCAAGTTCACCGAAGAGCATTTCATCATCCCGAATCGCCAACTGCTCAATCAGTGGTCTTCTTCCTATCCGACTCCTGTCGCCTAAGAATCCGAAAGATAACTTATGACTTCTCCGCTTATCCCCACGTCAATTGTCGGTAGCCTGCCCAAGCCTTCTTGGCTTGCCGAACCTGAAAAGCTTTGGTCCCCTTGGAAGCTTGAAGACGAGCAATTGCACGAAGGCCAGCAGGACGCCATGCGCGCTGCGGTCCTCGAGCAGGACCAGCGCGGCATCGACATCATTTCCGATGGCGAGCAGTCCCGCCAGCACTTTGTCACCACGTTCATTGAGCACCTGAGCGGCGTCGACTTCGAGAAGCGCGAGACCGTGCGCATTCGCAACCGCTATGACGCCAGTGTTCCCACCGTCGTCGGTGCAGTAGAGCGCGAAAAGCCGGTATTCGTTGAGGACGCGAAGTTCCTGCGCACGCTGACCGACCGCCAGATCAAGTGGACCCTTCCTGGTCCCATGACCATGGTCGACACCTTGTACGATGCGCACTACCGCAGCCGCGAGAAACTGGCCTGGGAATTCGCGACCATCCTGAACCAGGAAGCCCGCGAACTTGAAGCCGCCGGGGTGGATGTCATCCAGTTCGACGAGCCCGCCTTCAACGTCTTTTTTGATGAGGTCGCCGACTGGGGCATTGCTGCCCTGGAGCGTGCCTGCGAGGGGCTCAAAGCCGAGACCGTGGTCCACATCTGCTTTGGCTATGGCATCAAGGCGAACAATGATTGGAAAGCAACTCTCGGCACACAGTGGCGCCACTACGAGAAGTCCTTCCCGCTATTGCAGGCTTCCTCCATCGATACCGTTTCGCTGGAGTCCCACCATTCGAATGTCCCCCTTGAGGTCGTCGAATTGGTGCGCGGCAAGCGAGTGATGCTCGGAGCTATCGACGTGGCCAATGACGCTGTGGAGACACCCGAGGACGTGGCGCAGACTCTGCGCAATGCACTGGAATTTGTGGATGCAGACAAGCTGATTGCCAGCACCAACTGCGGCATGGCCCCGTTCCGCCGCGATGTGGCCCTGGCCAAGCTCAGTGCGCTCAGCGCAGGGGCTGGCATCCTGCGCGAGGAGCTTGTTGGTGCCCGCGTCTGAAGTGACAGAATCGGCGACGCCATCGTTGCCCGCGGAAGACTTCAAGGCGATCTTCCGCGGGCACCCCGGTGGCGTCAGCCTGATAACCGCCGATGCCGGAGACGGCCCCGTTGCCCTGACTGCGACATCTGTGGCTTCGATCAGCGTTGATCCGCCATTGCTCGTCTTCTCGATTTCTGCGCTGTCCTCGGCGGCCAAAGTGCTCACCCGCGCAACATCTCTTGTCGTTCACAGCTTGGATGAGCACGACATCGAGGTGGCTAAATTGGGAGCGACCAGTGGCATTGACCGCTTCGCACAGAAGCAAACGTGGTCACGACTGAGCACCAGTGAAGCGGTATTTGATGAAGTCCGTGCTTGGGTGCGCTGCGAGGTCGTTGAACGAGTCCAGGCTGGCACGTCCACGGTTTTTGTGGCCCGTGCGCTTCAGTCGCATATTGAACGAGATAGCGAACCCGGTCAACCCAGCAACGGACTGGTTTACCATAACCGCGCCTGGCATCGGCTGGATGAAAACTCGCAGTTATCCAGTTGAGGCTGTTCGGCCGCTGTCCCTTGGGACAGCGGCCGAACAGCCTCAGATTGCACTAGCGGTCTTGTGCCGCAGCGAGTTAGTGCTTGGCGGACTTCCTGCGTCCACGGGCCACAAATACCGCACCAACAAGGGCCATGAGAAGTCCTAGCCCTGCAGCTGAAAAACCGTCAAGGCCGGTGATTGCCAGTACTGGCGCGGTGGAACCGGCAGCCTTCGTGACGGCCTGCTTATCGGATGCAGGCGCCTTGCTAACTTCACCTGCTGGCTTGATTTCGGCGCTAGCCGTTGGAGACTCGCTCTGAGACGGAACCACTTCTTCTTCAGTTACGGTTCCGTCTGAACCGTTATCCTCGGGAGCTGCATCGATGCCGAAGTACAGCTCAAGGTAGTACGCTCGCAGTTCGGGATCATGGGCAAATACTTCTTCGAGGAACGCCTGGAACTCAGCGGCGTCTTCATCGCTTTCGATGATTTCGGCGATGAATGGCAGCATCAGGTCAAGGAGTTCGAGGCCTTGGTCGGTGCTGAAGTAAGCTTCCCACTCCGCTTCATCCCAGTCGAAGCTTTCCTCGGGAAGAAGCTCGGTAATGGACTCCCAGAAAGCCAGCTCTTCATCCGAAAGCTCGAATTCTTCGTCCCAGAAGTCATCTTCAGCAAGCAATTCATCAAGAAGCCGGTTCATCTCCTGCCCGGCTTCGGTCTGCTCGAAAGCTTCCCACTGAGCTTCGTCCCAGTCCTCACTTCCTTCGGGCATCAGCGCCTCAATTTGAGCCCAGCGAGGATCTCCGTCCTCAACCGCGACTTCCGATGACGTTTCGGTGGCCTTGGCCGACTCACTAACTTCAGCAGTGAGGTCAGATGCAGCGTCAGATTCTGCCGAAGAAGCTGATTCCGTCACCGTGGATTCAGATTCTGCGGCCACGTCGGACTCGCCAGTTGGAGCTTCCGAGGATTCAGTTACCGGGTCGATGGCGGGTTCTGATGTCTCGGCCACGACGGTTTCTTCCGCATCGAGCATCGTCTCTGGCTCAGCTGAAGTGATGCTTTCTTCGGATTCTGCGTCGTCCGATACGGGCGCCTGAGACGCAACTGGTTCCGTCTGGACGTCCGCTAACGTTGACGATTCCGTTGGGGTAGAGACGACCTCATCCGAAATCACTTCTGCATTTACTGCCGGGCCACTGAGCACCAATCCCGTGATCAGTGCCGTCGACATTGCCACCGAGCTTAATTTAGTTTTCAATTATCCTGCTTCAAATAGTGCGGATCGGCGCAAGAACCTCACAACAGAATAAAATAGCAATTACTGGTAAAGCTGTTCTGTCCCGAGCCGAAGAATTGATGATTAGGCTAAATGTAGCTCATCACCCGAAGATTCACAAAGAAATTTTTTCAACTAAAACTCGTTTCCTGCGAGCCTAGTCAGGCGGGGAATATTCAACATTCCCCTTGTCTTCTTCTATTGGCTAGCGGCCCATTTGCAAGGTCTCGACCACTGACTAAAAATCTGCCGGAATCTGAGCATCAATGGAATCCATTTCAGGGTCGAAGATCGGCTGGCCCCGCTGTTTTGACTTTGTCGTTCTGAACGACATTTCAACGTGCCACAGATCGTAGTAAGCACGGATCGCCGAGCCCCTCTGGTCGCAATTGACGCTCGAAAGAGCCGAACTGATCAAAGGCAAGAAGGAAGCCATGTGCACCGCGGCACTGGAGCAAGCCCCCAGGGGATCGACATCATTTCCGACCGCAAGCAAACCCACTAGCACTTCGTGACCACCTGCATAGAACATCTGAGCGGCGGGCGACCTTAAGAACCGGGACCAGTGGTGATGCGCTACCGCAAGGAGGCGAGCCTGCCCAGGGCCGTCGGCGCCATGGAGAGCAACGCCCCGGCGATGCAGAGCGCGCGTAATTCCTACGCTCCTGAAACGACAAACAAATCAGATGGGCTTTGTCAGGCCCGATGACCACATTGGACACCGTGCATGATGCCAATTACCCCGGACACGACAAGTTGGCCTGGGAATTTGAAAGCATCTTTGTGCATCTGGTGGCGCCACGGTGAAAAGTCTTTCCCATCGCTGCAGCGTTCCTCGATCGACATCATCTCGCTGGAATCCCATTAACCGAATGTGCCGGTGGAGATTGTAGAGCTGGCACGAGGAATGAAGGTTATGCTTGGCGCCATCGATGTGGCCAACCCGCGGGTCGAGACTCCTGAAGAGGTGTCCGAAACCCCGCGCAAGGCGCTTGAATATGTAGACGCAGACAAGCTGATTGCCAGCACCAACTGCAGCATGGCACCGTTCCCACGCGCAGTTTCAATGACCAAGCTCAGCGCTCTGAACACAGGTGCCGCAGTGCTGCGCGAGGAACTAGCCGGTACCTTCGTCTAAGACCGCCGTGTCTTCACTTTCTCTGCCCGCAGAATACTTCAAAGCAATATTCCACGGGCCCGAAGCGGGGTTGCGGCAATCACCGCGGATGCGGAAGAAGGCCCAGTAGTGTTGCCTGATTTCTCGGTGGCTTCGGTCAGTTCTCAGCTGTCGCTGCTGGTATTCCTGATTTCGGTACTGTCCTCGGCCGCCGGAGTACTTGCACGCGCTGAAACGGTGGTCGTACATTTTCTAGACGTATAACACCCCTGATTGCAGAGAGTCTGTTACCTTTGGCAAAAGACTCCTACTCAACGATCCACCTCGCGTCGATATTGCACGAAGAAAGTATTCGGCGGAATTGAGTCTCACTCTTTGGCGGACACGCAATAGCAAGAACTTGCTTAGCGCGACTCGCCCCCACGTAGAAGACACGTAGAGCTTCGGTAGATTCCCCTATTTCCCAATCATCCAGAACACTCGGCTGACCCTTTGCCCCGGAACTAAGTGCTAGCAAGACAGCATCAAATTCTTGACCTTTGACACTGTGGATGTGACTCGATGGAAGACTCAAATTGGATGCGTTCTGGAGAGCTTCCTGCCACCATTTCCAATGCTTTACATCAAGTTTTCGCAGCGAAACTTTCAGGCTTTTAAGCGGACGAGCTAACTTTCCAAAGCTAACCTGAGTCTGATCAATAATGGAGGATCTGGCCATGTCTAAGTCCGCCCAATTCGCACTTAGCGCAATCAGCGCAGATCCGAACGATGCGACTTGAGAATCGGTTATCTCCAGGATTTCACGCTTTTCGGCCGTTCGAAGCCGTTGCTCAGCTGGTTCCCATGTAAAAAGGTCCAGCAACGAATTCCCAAGTTTCTGGATTTCACTTCTCCTCGTTCGAGTACTATTTGATGTCCGCAAGACGGCAATGGATCGAAGAACACGAAAGGTACGATGAGTCCAATCGGTTTTATCAACCGCCGTGCCAGCGAGAGCTGCTGCATCTCTCTTCCTGTGCGAGAGGATTATTGAATCACGAAGCGGCACACCCTCCGATACAAGCAACTCCGTGAAGTGTTGTCTTTGAAAATCAACTGATCCAACAAAGACGCTGATCTTAGTCTTGACCTCGTCTTTCGCTGCGTCAATCGAGCTACTGCCAATCATTCTCAGGCTCGAAATAAACTCACAAATCGCAGGTGTTGACCTGTGGTTAGTTGCTAAATCAATAATTGATTCAGGATCAATATTCTGTCTAAAGCGCTGGTAGGAAATAGGCGATGCTTGGCGAAATTCGTATATCGCTTGATCGGGATCGGCCACAACTACGACATGGATACCCATCGATTTCAGAGCGTCAATTATCGCTATTTCTAAGTCTGAACAATCTTGGAATTCGTCTACGACGATTTCGTGAAACCTCAATGATAAGCGTTGAAGAAGCCAAGAATTTTCTTCTGCCTTCAAAATCTTCAGCGCTCGCAACCTTGCGCAGTCACTGTCGAAGACGCCATTTGCCAACAATGTTTTAGCACGACGGGTTGCATCAGCAGCAAGATCGGACGGTGAGAACCCGGCTTTTTCCAACTGCTTTGCGTAGATGCGGTCGCTACCTGGAGCTTCGCTTGGGTACACGAATGTTTCATCAGATTGGAGACGGAAAGATGACATTTTCAAGCCCGTTCCACTGACTTCACGATGTCGGATCAGCTCAAGTCCATTCCCTAAGTCGTCCCAAGAGTGCACGTAGTTCGGCCGCGTGCCAAACTTTCTAACATGCCAAGGAGTTACGATGAAACGGTGCAGGAACCCATCAAAGGTGCCAACAAAGTTCGGTGGGAGCAGTGTGGTTCCATTCGCCGAAGCACGACGCATGGCCTCGTCTGCAGCGGCATTCGTGAATGAAATTAATGCACGCCCTGCCTTACTTGTTTGCGAAAGAGTGTGCATACGCTGAACTACAGTACGAGTTTTCCCAGAACCAGGTCCAGCCTCAATTAGCTGAATTTGTGGTTGAAGTGCTAGCTGTTGCTCGTCTGTAAGCACGCTATTGTTCACCAGACTCCTCTAGCTCGGCCTCTTCGCTCGTAGATTCGTCGACTATAAATCGATCTAGGATATCTTCGACCGCTTGCTCTATATATTGTGGCAAGGCTAGTTCTTGTCCGTCGTATAGCGACTCAGCTACCAGTTGCGAGAAATCTCCCTTGCCAAGATCTAGACCCCCTTTCTTTTGCCTGAGCATACGAGCGAATTCCTTCGAGCGAATCATGGCGTCGTCTTCAAGCTCACCGAACGCATCGTCCCACTTCTTACCTGAACGCGGATGTATTTTCTTGTAAGCAGCCTTTAGTAGTTTTTCGTTTCCAGACATCCCAAAAACGTCCGCTTCAAGCGTCGTAAGGCCGTGCCGGACGAACAGTCTGCCTGCATTGACGTCATCTGCAAAATTCGCCTCGATGCGCTCTTTGCGCGCTTTACCTTGGGATTTACCGGTCTTGTCCAAGTCTCCATCCGTCAAGACAACCACACGGTCTACTCGTGGAAAAGTACCTTTGAGCAGTATGTTCAGGTACGGATCAAAATCAACACCATCTATGGGGATATATGCAACAGATGACAGATGCCTCTTGGCCTCTGTACTCTGCGCTCGGAGGTGCCGTCTCGCGACTTCTGGAATAAGAATTGATTCCGCTACACCTTCAACCAGGAAGACGTGCCTTGCGAACAAGAGAGCTGAACGCGTTGCATTGAGGTACCTGTTTATCTTTCGGTAATCCCACTCGTCTAGCCCAAGGTCACCCAATGCAGTTGTCTTGGTGCTCCATTGATCTGGAACAACCATGTCCGTGCTTGGTGCATCCTGATTACCTGTATTTTGCTGGGTTGATGCAGCGACAAGAATACCAACGCTTTTATTTGTTTGGTGACGCGAAACGACCACAATATCTTCAACATCCACAGAACTGGCCAGCTGTGGTGAATGCGTAGATACTACAACCTGAATTCTTCCAGCCGGCTCGGTCGAAGTCTCGTCTGCATCGGCACGGCTCTCCCTGGCTTGTTTCTCTAAATAGTCAAGAAGTACGGATTGTAGTTGCGGATGAAGATGAGCTTCAGGCTCTTCAACAAGCAAAAGGGTTAGGTCATAGTCTTGAGCATTAGTCAGTTGTAAAACGATTGTTGCAATGAATACAAGGTTTGCATACCCCAACCCTGAAGCGCCTAGTTCTTTAGGATTAATCCCGGCCTCCGTTAGTTGGAGGCGCATCATGCCCGCTAGTCGTCGAAGTTCATGTCGGCGGCCATCAAACTGAACTTTATGCTGCCTAGTTGGCGGTGTTATCTGACTAAGGTGCGCTTCAATCTCACCACGTGCTTTCTCTGGAAGGGAAAGCTTTACTACTCCATCCACAATGAGGTTTGCTTCATCTACAAAATCCTGACGGGTAACATCATCTCCAGTGGTTAGGACTTTGAGAACTTCCGCCAGACGGTCTCCGCTCCCGCTGTCGAGTTCACGAACGGCATCACGTAGCGGTGGCAAATATACATGCGCTAGTCGCATGCTATTAGCCGGCTCAGCATCTTCAACTCCGATAGCGCCCACCGTATGGGAAGCGCGCTTCCAATAAGGCGTGTCCGGTAACGTATTGAACGTATAAGTGTATGTAAGGCTCTCATCTTCGTCCACAACCTGCGTCAGAAACGTCGCAAGTTGGCCAGGCGTCAAATTTTCGTATCTGAGGCTAACTTTAGAAACTGCACCATCAGGTGCAGAATGAGTCAGGTCTCGTTCCGGCGTAAAGGAAATGCCGCGGCCTTCTAGTGCTGATTGCGTGCCTAAACGGATCGCGTCAATGATTGCAGTTTTTCCTGATGCATTTTCTCCGACGAGAATAGTGATATCGTCCGACATATCAACTGTCGTTTCGACGCAGGACCGAAAATTTTCTATCTTGAGTTGTTTAAGTCTCACAATCCAGCCTCCACAGATTCATCAACAATTGTATCGGGACTGAGAAAATCCCGAAGTACTTTATCCCCTCCAGGAATTCAGTATAAGAAACAATTGTTACATTTCGAGAATTCGCGCAGAAAAACTCAAGTGATTTCTGCTTCGCCGAGATGTCAGATTTCGGAGTTCGCCCGGCAATTACCAGACACGAGACTGCGTGCGGCTCCAAGTCACATTGACGAAAACTCTCTTTGAGGGCCGAATCGGTAAGCAAGCCTGAGAAGCATAAAATCCACATTCAGTAAGCATCGTTTCCTAGTCACAATTGATTTTTTCGTCCACAAAGTTGGCACTGGCAGGATTTTTATGTCCTAATTGTCTTCTACTTCTGCAATATCATAGACAATCAGAAAGAGCGCAATAAGCGAATCAACATCAATCGGGGGCTAGTGATATCAGTGTTGGACTTTACTGCGATCGACTTCGAAACGGCTAATTCTTTCCGTGGTTCACCATGTTCAGTTGGGCTCATCCGTGTACGCGATGGAAAAGTCACCGAACAATGCCATTGGCTTATACGTCCTCCAGAAGCCGCGGACTGGTTCGACCATTGGAACATAAGGATCCATGGGATCACTCCCGAAATGGTTGTCGAGGCACCGAGATGGAAAGATGTGCTGCCTCAGATCGTGGATTTTGTTGGGGCAGACACGCTGGTCGCCCATAATGCAGCTTTCGATACCGGGGTTATCCGCTACGCCTGTGAGGCTGACGGCATCCAATGGCCAAGGTTCGATTTCCTTTGCACATTGGTAATGGCACGAAAAGCACTAGCACTTCCCTCCTACCGGTTGCCCTATGTCGCTGCTTCTTTAGGATTCACGTTAGAGGACCACCACGACGCCCACGCCGACGCCTCGGCGGTGGTGAAAATCGTCAACCAATTCGCACAACAGGAAAAAGCCACGGATGTGCGCGACCTAGCGCAAAAAATCGGTATCCGCATGGGGAGCATGGGCCTAGGACGGTATTCCGGGAGCGTAGCGCAAGGTTCTTCATCTCGCGGATTCACGCATGTTTCGGTGAATGCGGATGCAGACCCAGCCGGATACCTCTACGGGCGCGTCGTTGTCTTTACCGGAACGCTCCAATCGATGACGCGCGATGCCGCACGCCAAGAATGCGCTCGTGTTGGAGCCATTCCCGAAGAGAACACGACAAAGCGAACCAACGTCTTAGTTGTAGGTGACATTGAACCTTCGGTTTTACGTCCTGGTTCAAATCTCACCGGCAAAACACGCCGAGCCTTTGAACTTCAAGACAAGGGCCAGCCAATCGAGGTCATGACGGAGGACGACTTCCTCCGCTGCCTTGCGGGGACGCAACTCGAAAGCGTTGAGGTTATCCTTGCTTCCCCGGAAGAAACGTCACCTTCGACAGCTTTGCACTCGAGAACTTCGAAGGCTCACGAAGCAAAGAGTGATCAGTCGGTGGTCACAAAGCCTCCGAAGCCTCTCAAACGGAAACCTATTCCTACCAACCAGGAATGCTCGATTACTCCACGCAGTGCAACAGCGGCTTTCAAAACACGAACCAGCCCCACGTGGTGCACTGAGCACATTGCCGATATCCAGCTTCATGGCGGCCTCCGGGCACTCGAAGAATTCACCCACCCCAATGACTGGCAACTCACTGAATGCGTGCAGTGCCACGTACAAGCACACTACCGTTTCAACTACACCCTGGATAAAAACAAAGAAGGCGAACTTACTTGTCGTGCCTGTTACTGGCGTCAATGGGCAATGAGAAACCGTAGTGGGCAAGGAACCTGGGCGGACCCCGCCCCAGTTCCATTCCTTGAAGCAAAATCGGCCAGCGAAGGTCATGGGTACATCTACCTTGGTCCTCTAACCACGCCTTCGCTCAACGATGATCCTCACCATGTTAAGTGCAAGCGTTGCGGTAGAATCAGCGCTCAAAGACTCGGCGATATCGCGTTCGGTTGCACATGCACCCCTCGTAGCTAACAGCTCCGAATATGCACACAACGAAAGCTGACCGTAAGACGATCAATAATTCTGTCATTTCATCCCTGCCCAAGGTGTATAGCACGACCCAGCGCAGCATATGAGGTCCCCATGAACGACTATATCGATCCAGTTCAAGACCAAGAATAGGTCTACCGAAAAAGAGACACTGCGCCTTCTGAGCAAGTTCGGGTCGAGTCAACACACTGGGAATAGCATAAAATCAGAGTTGAAAGCCTTTTCGTATCGAGGGAAAACAGGGAGCCCTGGAAAATGTCCCGCTAAAAAGACTTGAAGTGCCTTGGGGTGAAGCCGAAACCTATGATGCGCTCACGGATGGCCTTGAGAAGCTTCGGTTCGAAGATATATCAGAGCCTGAACAGAGGGCACTAGGGATCGTAAGGATGTTCCCATCCCCGAAAATGTGGCTGACGTATTCTGCTCGCTATCTTATTGCTAGCCCCTAATACGAGGATCATAGGGAATCTCAGCCGACCAATTTCGGCATGGTGTCCTGCCCCTGCTTATCCAATAGTCCGGGGTGCCCCTATGAGAGTAAGTGGTTTTGCTTTTTATCATTCCAGGCCTTGGACTCAAGCACCTATTGGATTATGCTCGGAGAATTCAGTCAGTTCCGATTCAGACCGTGAGTTCTGGTGTCCAACGCCCGTTTGAAGTGGCTCTCAGACTCATCGATCGCCCGAGTGGGGGTCGAGGGGTCGAAGACCCTGAGAAGCGAGTATCTGAAACTTGATGGATCAAGCCCGCGCAGCTCGACGTTGCCGCCGTGGCCGTTGGACGCATAGACGCCCCACCGCTGGTGGATGTTCTCCGCGCCGTCAGCCTTTCCGACGTAATGGCGTCCATCGCGGGTGTCGGTGATCAAGTAGATCCCGACGACCGATGACAAAGCCGTGCGCCACGACGCGTACCGATGCTCGCGAATCACGGCTTGCAACTGCGAGTAGTCCAGGATCAGGCGGTCGAAACCTGGGAAAGGCACCGGCTGCGCATCGGCGATCTCCACCACCGGATAGGCAGCCGCCGTCGGCCCATTGAGCCGCCAGGTGCGCGGAGACTTCCACCCAATTACCAGGCGATTCCTGAGATCGGATAGATGGTCGGTCACTTCCAAGTCGAACGTGCGCAGAGTGCCGTCGTTAGAGATCTCGCCCCGGTTTTCCACGACGGACCAGAACCGTGCCCGGTCGCCGCCCTCGCGGATGAACACGACCCACAGTCGAGGCGGATTCACTGGAAAGACTCTGGGTTTCGCTGACTGCTGGGATGTATAGGAGAGGATCTCTTCGTCGGTGGAATCGGCGTGTATCCCCTGGAGGCCTGAATCATCGTGCTCCCGGACGAAGGCGTGCCGGATCACCTGCACTTCAACTGGATTCAGGCCTGCATTATGGAGAATTGGGCTCAATGCTAGTTTACGAACTATCACGGCAGTGTTTTTATCCAGTTGTTCATCTCCGAATTGACTACATTCCCGGTATAGATGTTTCCTAACTCTGAAACGTACCTTGAGTGAAGGAGACTTTGGTTGTGGTCGTTAAGATTCTGCTGGAATACCCCTCCTACGAAGATGGGATCTGCATATCCACGACCGGCCTCATGAGCAAGATGAGCGGCACGGTTAACAACGTCGCCCATGTAAACTACGTCGTTTATCCCACTGCCGCTGAAGCCTGCTTTGATCATAAGAACGCGCCCGTAATCTATACCGATGCCAATCTTAAGCGGGTCAATACCCTTCTTCCCATAGCGATAATTAAGTAACTCCAAGAGGGTATTCGCCGTCGATGCTACGCTAAAAACAGCATCGATGTTCGGCTTAATCGGCGTATTATAGACAGCCCAAACGCAATCACCAACGATATTGACTTCCCGGACATTCACGTCAGAGTTCAGCACTGCCACCATTTCGGATATGAAGGCCCGGTAGATCTTCGCCAATGTAGGGCGCTTGTGATTGGTCGTGAGGCCAGATGAGCCACGTATATCGATAAAGACTGCTGAGCACATTCCGTAAAATCCGTTGGAATACGTCAAACTGTCTCGGTCTGGCAGTGCGTCGACCTCCTCGAAGGCTCCTGCGGGTTGGTCCAGAATATTCTTGATGCGTTCCGAACTGCTTGTATGGCTATACGCTTTGTAGTTTCCGTCCATTACTCCCCCTATTTACCGACGCTTCCTATTAGTAAAGCGAGAACAGCTACCGTAGCCCCGGCAGCTAATGCTGACCGCATTGCCCATTTTGCGTATTTCGCTTTGACTGATGCAATACGAGCATTCGCGTGAATCTGATCAGCAAGGTCTCGTGTCAGCTCGACAGGATCCGCAGTGAGCGTATGGAGCACGCTCGCGTATTCTGAACGCTTGCCCTTGAAGTTTTGCGAAATGCTCGCGAAAAAGAGTCTATTTATGGCGTCACGATCGGAGTCCTTGTCATTCACGCGTGGTGTGAGAGTCCATCCGCAAAGACCTCCACTCAGCCCTATCAGTACGCAAGTGACGACTACCAATACATTAACCAAGGGAGTACGACATTCGGCTTCTTTGACAAGGTTGAAGGTCATCGTGCACAGGACACCTGCAAAGGCCAAAGTGACACCGGCCTTGGCGTCGGAATGACGGATCCACTCGTTAACCAACGCGAGCGCTTTCCAGGCATGCTCAGGGTTTGGCGGAAGCACTTCGCGTTCATCCGGAATGGTTCCGTCGTCGGCCGTTCCGCTATTCCAGGTAAACCACCTCATAAGGCGTCCCACCGGCTTTCCATACAGCTGGTGGCAAAAGTTTCTCGGCTCCAAGCACTTCGAAAATTCTTCGTCACTTATCGCTTCCCGTTTCTTCATCCGACCGTAGTTTCCTGGAACGGTACAGGTACGCAGCGACAAGACGGATGAAGTCGTCCGCGCGGTCATTCTCACCTGTCAGCGCACCGGTCAGCTTTCCGAAGGCGCCTTCGTTCAGCACTGCCGCATCCGTCAGGATCTCCCGCAATTCTGGCGACGCCATGAACTGGTCAAGCGCGTTGTGGTCGATCTGCTCACCGATGCGCGGATCCTCCGCGGCCATGCCGGCTGCAGCGATCACGAAGCCCTGGATCTGCGGATCGGCGAACTCCGCGCCGAACAGCGCGTTGATCCTGGCCACGATCTCCGAAAGCAGTTCCTGCTGCGGGTCCTGTCTCGAGACATGCGAACCGACACCGGTGATCCCAGGGAGCACCGGGGTGTCCAGGTCGCCGGACAGGCCGATGTCCGCCTTGCCCCCGTCGATCTGGCGGACCTTGCGCAGTTCGAGCCCGGAAACGTCCACCGAGACAGAGGCATCGTCGGATGGCAACAGCCTTATAAGCTGGCGTAGGAACTCCGCGAGCTTTTCCAAGTCACTGGTACCGTAGTCGACGACCTGGGACATGAAGTCGTACAAGCGCACGAACGTGCCACAATCCTTCTTGAACGTACGCAACTCATCGAGGGCCTGGTCATCATTGCTTGCCGATGCATCTGCCCACCGGGCAACGTACTCGTCGCGTGCAGGAGTCACGGCCGCGGTCAACGCACTGTGGGACTGGGTGCGCGCCCACCACGCCTTCGCGTACCACTCCACGTCGGCCTGCGTGTAGATGCGGGGCTGGGACAGCTTGGTCGCCAATTTATGCACAAGGTTCGGATCGGTGGCTGTCTCGACGTGCGTCTCGGAGTAGTACTGCAGGAACGCATCGCGGATGTCCTGCGGTTCGTTGACGAAGTCAAGCACGAAGGTCCGTTCCTTCTTCTCCCCCGACTGCGCACGGTACGTCCTGTTCAGCCTGGACAACGTCTGGACGGCGTGGACGTCGGGCAATTTCTTGTCGACGTACATTGCGCACAACAGCGGCTGGTCGAAGCCCGTTTGGAACTTGTCCGCCACGAGCATCAGCCTATACTCCGGCCGGCCGAATTCGCGGGCAAGATCCGCACCGACCCCTGGGTTCATCGTCGCCTCAGTGGCGTCGGTGAGGTCGTACTCTGCGTCGCTGATCTTGTCGCTGAACGCAACGATAGATTGGTATCCGTAGCCCTTCTGCTTCAGGTACCTGTCCGTCTCGATCTTGTAGCGCACGGCTGCCTGCCGTGAGTCGGTGACCACCATGGCCTTGGCGTGCCCGTCGAGCAAATGGGCAACGTTCGCGCGGAAGTGCTCGATTATGACATCGACCTTCTGTCCGACGTTTGTCGGATGCAGCTTGGCGAAGCGCATGATCTGGCGAGTGGCGGCCTTCGAGTCCACCAACGGGTTGCCTTCTGCCCCAGTGGTGATGCTAGTGATGATTCCCTTGTCATCGTGCTGCTCAATCTCGAAGGCGGTCTTGTAGGTCTGGTACCCGCGTAGCACGTCGAGGATGAATTCCTCCTCGATTGCTTGGCGCATCGAGTAGACGTCGAAGGACTCAGGTATGCCGTCGTCGTTCATCCGGCCGAACAGCATCTTCGTCTTGTGCTTAGGCGTCGCGGTGAATGCCAAAAGCGAAACGTTACGCGCACCGGCACGGGCAGCGGTCTCGGCAGCGATCTTCCGCTCACGGGCGAGGTCGGCCTCCACCACTTGGTTGACGACGTCCTGGCTGTCGAGTTCCTCGTCGTCGGTGAGTTCTCCCCCGCCTGTGAGGACCTTCTTCAGGTCGGCGGCGGTCTTGCCGGACTGTGAGGTGTGCGCTTCGTCGATGATCACGGCGAAGTTCTTGTCGCCAAGCGTTGTGTCCAGCAACCCCTTGACGTAGGGGAAGGTCTGGATGGTGACGACGACGATCAGCGCTGAGCCCGTCAACGCGTCCAGCAGCGCTCGCGACTTCGATCCGCCGGAACGGCGCACGGCCGCGGAGTCGATGACGGCGACGGTCCCAACGGTGTCGTCGACCTGTTCGACGGCCTGCTGTAGTTGTTTGTCCAGGACACGGCGATCCGAGACGATCAGGACCTTGTCGAACGTCTTCTGGTTCGACTGGTCATGCAGGCGGGCCAGCCTGTGCGCTGTCCAAGCGATGGTGTTCGTCTTGCCCGAGCCAGCGGAGTGTTCGATCAGGTACCGATGTCCGGGACCCTCAAGGCTGATGGAGTCGACAAGTTTCGTCACCGCGCGCCACTGGTGGTAGCGCGGGAACATCAGCGCGGTGGAGTGCCGGATGCGACCGGTGGCAGGATCTTCATGAGTCTCGTCCTTCAGGAACATCTGCGATCCGAGTATTGCCAGCCAGTTGTCGCGCTGGAGCACTTGTTCCCACAGGTACGACGTGGCCGCACCGTTGGGGTTCGCGGGGTTGCCCGAGGCTCCGGTGGCATCGTGGCCTCGGTTGAACGGCAGGAAGTAGGTCTTCTCTGCTGCAAGCTTGGTTGTCATATGCACTTGGTCGTCGTCCACCGCGAAATGCACGAGCGCTCGCGTGCCGAAACCGAGCAGCGGCTGGCCGGCCGGGTTGCGGTCCTGCTTGTACTGGGTGACGGCGCTGCGCCATTCCTGCTTGAAGAACGACTTCAGCTCGCAGGTTGCCACCGGAATGCCGTTGACGAAGAACACGAGGTCGATGGAGCGCGAGTCGCCCCTCTTTGGCGAGAAGTGCACCTGGCGCACCACGCGCAGGCGGACCTTGCGGTAGTGCTCGTTGACCTCGCGGTTCAGCGACGTGGCTGGCTTGAACTGGCACATGCGCAAGTGCGCAGTCGCACCCCGGGTGTGTGAGAACTTGCGGCGCAGCACGTTCAGTGTGCTGCCGCCCGAACTCATGGGAGTGTCCAGACGGGACACGAGGGAAGAAAGCAGTGCTTCCCGGTCGGCGGCTTCGGCCCCGGTACCCACGCGCACAACCTTGGCGTATTCCTCGGGCTGCGTCTCGCTCAGCCACCAGTGCACGTCCTCGGGCCAGATCGCCCGCTCGGCATCGTAGCCTTCATCGGTCCGGCTGTACTCCCAGCCATGCGCGGCGAGGTACTCAGCGATCTCTGTCTCGAACGCTTCCTCGCGTGTTCCGTCTGGTGATGCCATCAGACTCGGGCTCCCTTCTGGGCGGTGCGTACGTCGAATTGCCCGGTGACGGCGGCGGTAATCAGTGCCGAGCGGCGCTCCTTGGCGAGAGCGATGTGTTCCTCGGCCTTGGCGATGAGCGTGTCGATTCGCTTGCCCTCTTCTGTCAGCGTTGTAAGTTCGGCTTGCTGAACAATGGCTGTCGGAATATGTGCGCGAATATCGAGCAAATCTGCGGTATTGATCCGCGGAGTTCTCACGTTGCCGCTGCTTGTCCCCCCGATGCCACGAAGACGTTGAATAATCTCGCTTACGAAAGCTTTAGTTCGCATTAACTCAGCAAGCCACTCGGAGTCGACATTGAGTTTAGCTCGAAGAACCGCATAATCCGGACTGACAACACCGTGAGCGGGAGCAACGCCAAGGGCACCCTGGAAAGCGCGCATCCGATTAATGACTATGTCGCCCTTGAGACAGACTTTGTAGTGATCCAGCTCCTCGGCGCGCGAGAGCTTGTCCGTCGTCTCGTCTCGACGACGGACCCCCCAATCGATTGAAACCGAGAACAACGGCAATTCAATAGCTCGTGTTCCAGCACGGACGTCGACTTCGTGCAAAGTCCACCGCAACCTCGGACCAGTGGAAACATGCGACGCAAGTACTTCCCGGGCATGAGTCCGCCGCTCCCGCAGCAACCCGATGAACTCCTCCTGCTTGGCCACGAGCGCGTCGATCTGGGCCGTCTCTTGGTCCAGGTAGTCGGCGATGGCGCGCTGCTCATCGAGGTCAAAGGCAGTAATCTCAAACTTCGACACTTTATCGGCCGTGAAGTGCGGAAGTGTCGCGGTGTTCGTGGCCAGATCGATCCGCCCGTCGGTCAGCGCATCCTGAAGGGCGTAGTCAAGATATCTACTATCGGCATGCCCTCCAATTGGGCGCAATCGAATGATCGAATTCTGGAATCCCCAGCCCGGTAGATCATCACGCAACACTGCCGAGCGTCCGTAGCCAGCACCGCCTTCGACGACCACTACATCGCCTTGGCGAAGTGTGAGTGACCGTAATTCTGTCTTACTGAACCACATCGTTTGTTCCGGGAGTTCGATGATCGTCCCACGCGGTTGCACATGGGCGGCACGGAGGTATTGCGCAAGAGTATCCGCTTCAGATCTCGCCTGAGGTTGGACCATCTTCCCGAGCGCAACGTGCGCGAGTCTCTTTAATGGAATAGTCGCCACTAGGACTCCACCACACGAAGCAGTTCCATGATCTCTCCAACGACCCGTTCAAGATCGGCATCGATCTCGGCCAGCGGCCGTGGAGGCTCGTAGGTGTAGAAGTGCCGTGTGAACGGGATCTCGTAGCCGGTCTTGGTCTTGTCCCAGTCGATCCACGCGTCCTCGACATGGGGCCTCACCTCAGCATCGAAGTACGCCTGGACAGTCTCCTTCAGCGCCTCATGGGTCTTCGGTTGATCGCCCCAGCCGAAGGGCACATTCTCGGAATCGCGCAGCGCGGGATCGGGCTCGATCTCGCCCTTGTTCTTGCCGGTGGCGACGCGGCAGAACTCGGCCGTCTCGTCGTGGACGCCGATCGCCTGCCACAGGGTCTTGCGAAGAGCCGTCGTCATGCTGACACCATGGTCGTCGAGGTGCTTACTGATCAACTTGTTGAACTTCTCGCGGTTCAGATACGCCTCGTCGCCGAACGCTTCGAGCGCGTCCACCAGGCCAACTACTTGGCCCAGCTTCCTGTGCTCGGCTACGGCGCTGATCGCCTCGGGCGTGCACTGGAATCGCAGCTGGAGAGGCCGTTCAACAGTGACGGTCCAGTAGGCGAAGTCCCGGTTGGAGAACTCCTTGACCGGCACGATGATCGTGTCGTCTTCGGATTGCGAACCTGCGAAGGCCTTGACGATGCGGTCGCGGTTGTTGTCCGAGATCTCGACGCGCTTGGAGCCGATGGACTTGCGCAGCTTCGAGCCCAGCGCGGTGGCATCGATGAGTTGGACCTTGCCTTTGCGCTCGTCGGACTTTGCATTGGTCAGGATCCACAGGTAGGTGGAGATTCCGGTGTTGTAGAACATGTCGTTCGGCAGGGCGACGATCGCCTCGACCAGATCGTTTTCCAGCATGTGGCCGCGGATCTCCGAGGGGCCCGATCCTGCGCCGCCGTTGAACAGCGGCGAGCCGTTCAGCACGATGCCTGCCTTGCCGCCGCGACCGGTCTCGTCCACGTCTCTCATCTTCGAAGCGACATGGAGCAGGAACAGCATTGCCGCATCACCGACAGAGGGCAGTCCCGGCGCAAAGCGGCCCTGTCCCCCGCGCGCATGCTCCTTCTTCACCTCCGATTCGACAGCCTTCCAGTCGGTGCCGAACGGAGGGTTCGACAGGACGTAATCGAAGCGCAGGTCCTCGAACCGGTCCACGACGAGCGTGTCGCCCTGGCGGACGTTGGACGGGTCCTGCCCCTTGATGAGCAGGTCGGCCTTGCAGATGGCATAGGTTCGAGGATTGATCTCCTGGCCGAACAGCGCCGTGGAAGCCCCGGGATTGAGGTCGTGCAGGTGCTCGTCGGCAACCGTGAGCATGCCGCCGGTACCGACCGTCGGATCGTAGATCGACCGCACGGTGCCACGCTCGCGCAATGCATCGGTGTCCTCGTCGTAGATCAAATCGACGAGCAGGCGCACCACGTCGCGGGGCGTGTAGAACTGGCCCGCGCCGTCGTTGGCGGACTCGGCAAAGCGGTAGATGAGGTTCTCGAACAGGTCGCCCATGTCGGCGTTGGACACCGCTTCCGGGGACATGTCGATCTTCTCGAAGTGCCGAACCACCTGGGCCAGCCGGTCGCGCGTGTCCAGGGTGCGGATGACGTTCTCGAAGTCGAAGGACTTGAACACGTCGAGGTTCGCGGAGAAGCCGCCGACGTAGTCGATGAGGTTGGCCGCCAGATTGTCGGGGTCCTGCAGTGCCTTATTGAGCGTGTAGTCGCTGGTCGTCCAGAAAGACAGTCCTGCGGTGTCCTGGCTGCGGGTACGGATCTTCAGGTGGGTGCGCCGCTGCTGCTCGCCATCGTATTTTCCTACGATCTCGGCCATGGCCTCACGGTGCGGCTCCATGACACACTCCAGGCGGCGCAGCACGGTGAAGGGAAGGATGACCGAGCCGTACTCGGCCTCAGAGTAGGGGCCGCGGAGCGTGTCGGCAACGCTCCACACGAAGCTGGAAAGGACTGACAAGACGAGCAATTCTCCTGATAATCGAGCTAAATGAGCGATTCGCTTCATTCTATCGACCGGGGTGGACACTTATAAGAATCCGTGACCGCGAACCACCGGCGATGACCCATACCGCAGGAATAGCCACGGACGATTCCTCGAATAACCGACGCGGACAGGCATTTTAGCTTCGTTGCTATTCTCCTCAAAGACGGAAATTTTCAAGTCAAGTGAGTCTAATTAGTTCTAAGCAGCGATCATTTCTTCACCTTGATCCAACTTCACTGGTACGTAGCTCTACGCTGCTTCAGGCGGCAGTAACTTCTGGTCTCGCTTTTCCTAAAAATTTTCGATGCGTCAGCGGTGACTAGACTCAATGCATGACACTCGCTCAACAATTCGAATGCGAAGTACCTTCGCCCAACGCGATCAAAGATGGTGTGCTTTATTGCTCTGCGCCACCCAATGAGAACTATCTCGTGTTCGGAGATATTGCCAGCTGGGCTAGCGTCGTACTGACATTGGTCATGGCAATATTCGCTTATCGTGCCTGGGATACTTCGAGGGAACAACTCAAGACTGCCCAGCGTGAAAGCTCGGAAAATGCATATAGGTATGAGAGATCTATCCAACTTGAATCGTTGTTTGAACTGTTTGGAGTGTATTCCGAACTCGACTCAAGATTATTGGAGGGGGCAGAAGCCATACAAGAGTTGGTTGGTCGTTTGAGGGCTGCTGAACAAAAGTTCGCGATGCTCTGGGAGTACCCAACGTTTCCAGAGGGGCTAGCGGCCTTCGACGATTGTCTTCTTGACGCTGCCTACGCTGCCAACGCTTGCGATAATAAAGAATCCGGAGATGTGGTCATCTATAGAATGCTTACGAGTGCTAAGAATCGGCCTTTCCGTGAATTTTACTCCGGCAAGTTAGACGGACCGTTAGCGCTCGATCGAACTTTGCGAGAATTGGCAGAAGCATATACGACGGCCCACCCTAGGATCTTTAAGCACACGTTGGGTCCCTATTCTGAAATGGACTCTAAGAGCCACGAATAAACGAAGTAAACGAAAATGCCCGTCCATGCAAAGTTTCGTAGGAGTGCATTTTCAGACTCCACAACTCACGGTGTTACTTTCCAGCTGATACTCCAGCCAGCACAATAGTTGCCATGGACTTTGACAATCCGCTGATCCTCAAGGATGTTGACGCTTGGCGCGCATGGCTGGATGAAAACGAAGAAACCAGCGATGGCGTGTGGCTGCTTGTGGCTAAGAAGGGCACCACCGAACCGACATCGCTGATAGTTGCCGATGCTCTGCAAGAAGCCTTGTGCAGCGGGTGGATCGATGGCCAGCGGCGCAGCAACGACGAGAAGACGTTCCTGCAGCACTACACTCCACGGCGCAAGGCCTCGGTATGGTCGAGAAAAATTCGCAGTTCGTCGAAGAGCTGATCGCACAGGGCAGGATGCGTCCGCGCGGCCAGGCAGAAATCGACAAGGCCAAGGCCGATGGACGGTGGGACCGCGCCTACCAAGAACAGACGACGGCCCAGGTCCCCGAGGGCCTGCAGCGTGCGCTGGACGCCGAGCCGGCGGGTAAGACGGCTTTTGAGTCATTGAAGTCCCAGCCGCTCTATCACATCCTGCACCAGCTGATGATCGCCAAGACGGAGAATACCAGAGCTGCGCGCATAGCCCGCTTCATCGCCCAGCTGCAAGAGACGAACGCGCAAGATAGTTAACGCAAGGTCCGATTCACACCCGCCCGCGGCGGCACTGCTCTATGTGTCCCCTATCCCCACTGATAAGAAGACCCGTTGCGTTGTGGGTATTGCTCCCCTGGCTGCAGCTAATCGATGGGTCTGCGTCCATCATGCCCCTACCCGCCGGAACCCGAAACGAACCATTGACTTAGGCGACAATTAAATCTAGTGCCTCTTTGTTGGCGGTAGACTCCGATTACGTCGACAGGCGACGGCCAGAGCACAGCGGGGCTATCCCGCCAAAGGGAGAAATTCATGCAGCTTGAAAACAAGGTTGTCATTGTCACCGGTGGCGCATCCGGCATTGGCGGAGCAATCTCGCGAGTCCTGGCCCGCCGCGGAGCCAGGGTCGTGGCAGTGGATCTGAATGCCGAGGCTGGAGCCGCGCTGGCAGAAGAACTCGGCGACTCGGTGATCTTCATCGAAGGCGATGTCAGCAAACAGGAAACCGCAGATGCAGCAGTCTCCACGGCCGTGGAGACTTTCGGTGGCTTGGACGGACTAGTCAACAACGCGCATGCTTCCCGTCAGGCGCCGTTCACCGATCTGGACCAGGCTGCCTGGGATCTGTCCTTCAACACCGGCTTCGTTGCCACCCGCCAGTTCATGCTCGCCGCCTACCCGCACCTGAAGGACAACGGCGGCTCGATTGTGAACTTCGGCTCCGGCTCGGCCATGGTCGGCCAGCCGACCCAGGCCGCCTACGCTTCGGCCAAGGAAGCCATCCGCGGTTTGTCCCGCGTGACCGCCAACGAATGGGCCGGCAACAACATCCGCGTCAACGTGGTCTCGCCCATGGCGCTGACCGACGGCGTCAAGGCCTGGAGCGAGGCCTTCCCTGACCTGTACAAGCAGTCGCTGGCCAAGGTTCCGCTGGGCCGTTTCGGCGATCCGGAAGCCGACGTCGCACCGGTGGTCGCCTTCCTACTCTCGGATGACGCCAAGTACATCACCGGCCAAACTCTCATGGCAGATGGTGGAGCCAACAAACTCTATTAGTCCCCGGAACTCATTCCTGCACTCCAGGGCCGGGACATTGTCCCGGCCTCTGGAGTGCTTTAGCGCCCAATCTCAATGTGCACGATGTCGATTATTGGCTACACTCGGTGGGGTCGCCAATGGTTCTGACCAGCAGAGCCAATGCCTGGAGCCAGGCTTTCCCAGTACTGTTCGAGCAGTCGTTGGCCAAGGTCCTGCTAACTGTAGTTCCCCGGGACATTGTGGACACTAGAGAATGAAGAAGACCTCCGGCAGGATGCTGGTTACCGCATTCACCATCGTGGACGGGGGTCTTCATGTCCCACGGAACTACGGTGCCTGGCCTCGCCACCATGAGCATCGTCGACCCCACACTAGGATCAGCGCATATATTCCGTCAGATCGTATTCACGACCCCACGGGGAACCGTGTCTAGACCAGTGCGGCCTGCAGTTCCTTGGCTGCCTGTGCCGGGTCGTCGGCGGAGTAGATGGCACCCCCGGCCACGGCTACCTGCGCGCCTGACTTCTGGACGTCGGCAATCGTGCTGATGCTGACGCCGCCAGCCACCGAGAACGGCACCTGGGATGCCGTGCCAGCGCTCAGGAGCACGTCCAGGTCGTAGCCCGGCTGCGCCTGCTCGTCCAGCCCAGCATGGAATTCGACAAACTGGACGCCCAACGCAGCAACTTCGCGGGCCCGGGCGGGCTTGTCCGCGATGCCGATCAGATCCACGACGATGCCCTTGCCGCGCTCGGTAGCGGCCTTGACTGCGCCGGCGATCGTGGAATTATCGGCGGCCCCGAGGATGGAGACCAGATCCGCGCCAGCGGCGAAGGCGATATCCGCCTCCAGTTCCCCGGCGTCCATGGTCTTCATATCCGCGAAGACGGTCTTGTCCGGGTGGGCCTGCTTGATGGCGGTGATCACCGACAGCCCCTCGGCCTTGATCAGCGGAGTGCCCAGCTCGATGATGTCCACATATGGGGCGACTTTTCCAGCCAGCTCCAGCGCTTCGGCAGTGCTGAGCAGATCGATGGCAACTTGGATTTTCATGATGTTCCCTTTCAGGGGTTATTGGTGGTGGGTTGATAATGGCGCCAAAACGCCGGTCTACTCCAAATTCGCGTGGCGCTGCCACAGCTGCTGCGCGGTGGCGTCATCCGCGCTCCAGAGCGTGTGGAACACGATTTCGGTGATCAGGAACAGCGCCTGCTCGAACAGGCTGCCGGAGTATTGGCGGGTGATGGACGATCCGTGCTCCGTTTTCCCGGCGGCCGGGACTTCTACGAGAACGTGGGCGGCCGACCCGATGGGGCTGGATGGATCGGTGGTGATGGCCGCGATCCGGGCACCGACCCGCTGGGCGGTGCGGACGCTCTGGACCACGCCCGCGGTGGTTCCGGATCCGGAGGCCACGAGCAGCAGGTCACCCTCGGCGATGGCCGGCGTGGTGGCATCCCCGGCGACGTGCACGGCCAGGCCCAGATGCATCAGGCGCATCGCCGCCATGCGCAAGGCCAGCCCGCTGCGCCCCGCTCCTGCTACGAACACCCTGGGTGCCGTGCGCAGCTGCGCTGCGAGCTCGATGACCTGCTGCGGATTCACGCCCCGCACGGTTGCCTCGATCTCCGAGTGGACCAGGTCCAGGGTGTCCAGCACATCCTGCTGGGATATCGCTTCAGCGAGGGACTCGGCCATGGTGTTCATGCCATTCCTTTCGACAGCGCCTCCCGGTGGACCGGTTCGGCTTTGATGGGCATGAGTCAATCCTCCGGCCAGAAAGGGGTGGCCGCCACGCCATTTACAGGCAGTTTCACCTATCCTTTCGGATAGTGCCTGTTCCCCGGAGCTGCGATACACTCGCCTGCATGAGCATTCTGGATTCCCCCTCCACCCCTGCCCTGCGCAATGCCGAACCGGCGCCGGGGCTGCTCGAATCGATCGCTCTGCTGGCCTCGGCCCCGCTGCCGCAGATCGCCGTCCGCCTGCGTGATGCCATGGCTCCGGAAATCCGCTGCGCGGCGCTGGCGATTTTCACCGAGGAGTGCACCGACAGGCCCAGGAAGCTTGCCGGCGACCAGCGCATCACGGATCTGGTGGGCATCGCGGAACTGGATTCGATCCGAGGCTCCCATCCAGGCGAGAACCGCTGGAGCGGGCATGCCGAAATCGGCGGTGCGGCGCGGGAGATCCTCGCCCTGCGCTACCCGCCCAGCAATGCGCTGCTGGTGCTCATCGAGCCCCGCCCCGCCGGTGGCCAGCCCGAGATGATCGGATACCTGTGGAATCTGGCCGCCAACCGGATCCGCGAGAAGGTGGCCGATGCTCCTCCGTCCTATTTGCGGGAATCGCGCGCGGTCTCGGCAGAGCGTGTCCGGGTTACCGGCGAGCTGGTGGAACAGTACGCGACGAGCCTCGATATCCTGCTGGCGACCTTGCGCTCCACGCAATTGGACGATGCGGCCGCGCGCGTTGCCGCCATCGATCTTGCGGCCAAGACCCTGGTCGGGCTCAAGACCGTGGATGACCGCACCAATAGCATCGTGGAGGAACCGGTTGCTTCGGCTTTCACCCGCTTGCGCGATGACCTGCGCCCGTTGACCACTTTGAGCGGTGTGGACCTGCAATTCGTCGAGCCGCCCAAGAATGGAAGGGCGCTGCCCGGCGAGGTGGCCCATGCCGCCCGGGCCATCGTGCGCGGCCTGGCCCTGGCGATGATGGAGCAGGAGGACATCCAGCGGATCCGGGTGCAGTGGAACTGCGACGGCGAGAATTTGCTGATCAACGTCCGTGACGATGCACGGGGTGGCATTGATCCCTCCGCGGCGGCCTTGGACCGCCTCGTGCGGCGTGTGGAGGCATTGAACGGGCTGATCGAAATCGAGGTCATGGGCGGATGGGGCACGGAGGTCGCGGTGCGGCTCCCGCTGGATGCCCCGCCGTCGGCCGTCGCGGAAATCGCCGAATGGAGCCTGGGTAGCCGGGAATTCGAGGTCCTGCAGCTCCTGGCAGCGGGGCAGCGCAACCGGGCTATTTCGCAGGCGCTGGGGATCAGCGAGAACACGGTGAAATTCCACGTGCGCAATCTCTTCAAGAAGATGGGCGTCACCTCCCGCGCCCAAGCTGTCGCGCTGGCGCACAGCCATGGGGTTGCCAGCTCCACGTAGCCTGCCGGCATTGATGCCCGCCGACAGCTGACCGCGCTCTTCGCCATGATCCGTGGCGTGTCATTTCATGATGTTCCGGAGCAGGAAATTGCTCCACGGTGTCCAGCCACGGCCCGCCGCCCTTCGGGCAAGCAATGGCAGGCATCGTCCCGACGGTGAATCCAAGCTCTAGCAACTATGGGCAACGAGGTGCAGGATAGATTCCATGGATCCACAAGATGCTTTGATTCTTCCTGATGTCACCGCTTGGCGCGCTTGGCTCGACGAGCACGAAGAAACCAGCGATGGCGTTTGGCTGGTAGTGGCAAAGAAGGGAACGACTTCCCCCACCTCGCTCGCTGTCGCACAAGCATTGCCCGAGGCGCTTTGCAGCGGATGGATCGATGCCATCCGCCGCAAGCGCGACGAGACGACCTTCCTCCAGCGCTACACTCCCCGCCGGAAGAACTCTGTCTGGTCCCAGAAGAACACTGAATTCGCCCAGGAATTAATTGATCAAGGACGCATGCGGCCACGAGGCTTCGCGGAAATCCAGAAGGCCAAGGAAGATGGACGGTGGGAGCGTGCCTACCAAGGCCAGGCCACCGCCCAGGTTCCTCCGGATCTGCAAGAAGCGCTGGATCGCTCGGCCGTGGCGGCCACGAATTTTGCGGCCTTGAAATCCCAACCGCGCTATCACATCCTGCATCAGCTGATGATTGCCCGAACGGAGAAAACGAGGACTGCCCGCTTGGCCCGATTCGTTGCAGAACTTGAGCAGGGTCCAGCAGGCTGATCCTTTCTCCGGTACATCACTACGCGGATGGTGCTGCTGAGCGCTAGCTTCTGGAACGGTATATCGCTTCGGCGATCATGGCGCCAGCTTGCAGAATCGCTGCCGCAAGAATGACTAGCGCGGCTGCAGTGCCCCCTCCAAGAATCAGCATGACTACTCCGACAAGGCCCAAGGTCCAGGCAATGAACATTGCTCCTGTAGTCATTCCCAGTCCGGCCTGTCGAGTTTTCTTCACGCTCTGAGTCATATCGCCAGTTTAGACGCAGGGCTGAGCTCTGGGGAAAATGGTTTCGGGAACTGATCATTTTCGCGGGGGCCTTGGTACCGTGGAATTCAACGCCCGGGCAACCCCGGCAAAATCTCATCTCACGATTGGACTCATGGTTTGCGTGTATTAGTTCCGTGGCAGAGCTTGGTCGACAGCATGCAGATTCCCGGGGTCGAAACCGTCTTGTGGAATATCAATGATGGCGAGCCTCCAGCAGCTGATGTGCTCGTTACCGAGCGGCCGCTGGATCCTGCGCATCGCTCGCGAGTCAGCAGAATCCCGGGGCTCAAGCACGTGCATCTGCTATCCCTCGGCTACGAGTGGGTGCTGGAGCATCTCCCCGGCGAAGCAGTCTTGTCGAATTCCCGCGGCGCGGTGGAAGACTCCACCGCTGAGCACTGCCTCGCCCTGGTACTGGCCGCATTGCGCGAGCTCCCTGCGGCCATGGCCTCACAGAAAGAGCAGGAATGGCCTCGCTTGTGGACGTCCTCGCTTTTCGGCTCCAATGTCGTGGTGCTCGGAGTGGGCGGTGTTGGCACGGCCACTATTGAACGGCTCAAAGCTTTCAAACCAGCCAGAATCACCGGAGTCGCCAGTTCCCCGCGAATCCTGGATGATGGCACCAATGTTGTCGCCCTGCGCGATGCAGCTGAGCTCCTGCCTGATGCAGATGTCGTCATCTGCACTCTGCCGCACACACCCCAGACCCAAGGCCTTATAGATACAGGATTCCTCCAGCGCATGCGCGACGGCGCACTGCTGGTGAATGTCGGCCGCGGCCCTATTGTGAACACCGCAGATCTGCTCGACGAGCTGCGCTCGGGACGCCTGCGCGCGGCTTTGGATGTGACCGATCCCGAGCCGTTGCCCACGGGCCATCCCTTGTGGACCGCGCCGAACTGCATCATTACGCCGCATATGGCTGGTGATACCTCGGAATTCATGCGGTTGGTGTCGGATTTGGCGACGCAGCAAGTTCAGCTGCTATCCACCGGTTCGGCACCGCACAACATTGTTCGCCGCAACCTTGGGTAGGCCCTGCTTGCCGCCAAGGAATGCTCGACAATTTCATGAACCTTGTCGACGGTAACCGGAGCCAGGGTAACGCCGAGGGGTCCATGCCCCGCGGCTACTGTCAGGTTCTCGTATTTGCGTTGCCCAATGATCGGCACGCCGCTTGCAGTCATCGGCCGAGCGCCCTGCCAACGGCTAAGTTCCGGCAAATGCCTAAGCTCTGGCAGCAATGCTTCCGCGCCCTGGCGCAGGGCTGAAATATCCGAATCCGCTGGCACTGCATTGCTCATGCCGCCAAAACGCATTCCACCGGTAATTCGCACACGTCCAGGCATTGGACTAATGACCACATGATCTTCCATCCCCATCAAGGCACGGCTAACCAAGCGGTCCTGATCTTCCAGCATCACCGACCAGCCGTATCCAGGCTCAACTGGCACACTGACTCCCAAGGCCTTGCCGGTTTCACGGCTTGAGGCCCCCGTTGCCAAAACCACGTGTCGCGCCGAGACCCTCCCGGAATCAGTGATCAAGGTGTGCAGGTTGGATCCGGTAGCTTCGTGGTCGATGACCTGACCGGCCTAACATCTTCAAGGGCACTGGGATGTCCTGGCAAGATCTGGTGGTTGCTGTCGGCGTTCACGAGCACTTCACCAATTAGGCGACAGCGAACAGGGATCCCGTACCGTTGGGCAGTTGCGCATGCATGCGCAACTGCCACGGCACTGGACGTTCGTCGCCCCGAAACGAAGTTGCACCAATTCGCGTGGCTTCTCTTGCTCGATCGCCTAGGCTAGTTCATACGATGGAAACTAGAGCACAGACACATCAGACCGGCGGCCGCGACCGCGCGATCGCCGAACGGAATCGCACCGGTGAAGATGAGTTCCGCGTAGACATTGAGCGCATCCGCTTCTCCCCGTACTTCTCCCGGCTGTCCTCGGTGACGCAGGTGATTCCCCAGGCGGGTTCAGGCACCTTGGTCCACAACCGGTTGACCCATTCGCTGAAGGTTTCGGCGGTGGCCCGTTCCATCGCCATCGGCCTCCGAAGGCGTGACGAACCTACTAGGCGACTTATCTCCGACTTAGGAGGGTGCGACCCGGTAGTTGTCCAAGCAGCTGCAGCGGCCCACGATCTGGGCCACCCGCCCTTCGGGCATCTGGGAGAGCAGGAACTCGACCGGGTCGCCCGCGATACCTTGGGGCTTCCCGATGGATTCGAAGGCAACGCACAGACCTTCCGGATCCTCACCGCCCTCGATAGCTGCGATGCCACACCGCGCGGCATGAACCTGACCCGCGCGGTTCGCGCGGCTGTGCTCAAATATCCCTGGACGCGCAATGAATGGCGCAGCCAGGCCCCGGTCGCCCCGGAGCTGCTCCCCCGCGGCGTCGGTGCGAATCCGGCTGCTGGCGCCATGAAGTATTCGGCCTACGATATCGAGGCCGTGGAAATGGACGACGTCCTGTCGGTCTTCCCGGGCATCGGAAAATACCAGCAGACGCTGGAAAGCTCGGTTATGGATATCGCAGACGATATCGCCTACGCGGTTCATGACCTCGATGATTTCTATCGAGCTGGCATATTGCAATACACCAGCGTCTCCGCTGAACTGCGGGCGTGGCTGGATCAGTCCGTGCGCTTCCAAGCCCTGAAGGCTCCAGAGCTGGACCAGCGGCAGCCGGGCCACGCGCTGGAAATTACGTGGCGCCATGTCCTGGCGAAGGATCCCTGGATTGCCAATCCAGAGGCATTCCGCGCCTCGGTGCAACGGGTCGGCCATGACCTCGTCGATGGCTTGCTCGCAGTTCCCTACGACGGCGGCCTGCAGGCGGACCGTGCGGTTACCGCCTTCACCCGGCGATGGATTGACCGGTTGCAGGAATCGATCACCGTTGAACGCACGCCTAATGTGCGCAGCGGCCATATCCGCTTGAGCGATGAAGCATGGCATGACGTCGTAGTACTCAAGTTCGTCCATGCCCGCTTCGTCTTGGACCGTTCAGACCTGGCGGTATACCAGCGTGGGCAAACGCGAATTATCCGTTCCCTGGCAGAAGGCTTCAACACCTGGCTCAATGATCCGGAGGATGCAGGGCGCGCACCGCGACGGTTGCTGGACTCGGTGGAAGCTACCACCGAGGAATACCGCCAGCTGCGCGAGAGCACCCCGGAGCTGTTCTCGCAGTCCGGCCCGCAAGAGATCCAACGGCTGGGCCAGGCCCGGGCCATCGTCGATTACATTGCTTCCTTCACCGATGCCCAAGCCGTCTCGTTGAATTCGCTGCTAACCGGCACCTCGGACAATCTCTGGGAAGCCGGCCGCGGACTCTAGCGGCCGGGTGCGGCATGTTTCATGCCGCGAGAGCCTGCTGTGACAGCTCCTCGAGCACGATCTTCATCATCATTGACTGTGTCAGTTGCGGATTGATCCGGGCGCTGAAATGCCGCGACATCAGGATGGCCATCCGGTTGGCCGCTTCGTTGTGCCGATTTCCATCGTGCCCTCGAACCCAGCGGGCTCGGGTGCGCCCGGTCCGAAGTTCAAGACTCTCGCGCAGCTCATGATGCACCTTCACAGTGCGCTGCCGTTCTTGCACAAGATCATTGACCGCTGTCACCAGGGCACGGCTGTCGCTGAAAATGGTCAGGTCCGAATCGAGCGGGGCGTGGGTCAGCGCCAGCAGGGCGCCTGTGGTTTCTGCCAGCAAGGTGTCCTGGACGTAGTGCTTCGGCGAAATCGCGCAGGCCCAATGGCCTTGCGAGGTCACCATCGCTCCAGCGCTGCGGAACTTCCTGTTCCGCGGCACCGAACCGTCTGTATAGGCAATGACTGGAAGGTTCGCCGTGTAGTCCTGTACCAGCGGGGCCAGCGCCTGGCTATTGGCCTCGTTGGCAACGCCCAGATCCAGCCCGAATTGCCACGACGGATTGAGGCAGAAAACGGGATTCATCGATAATTCTGCCATTCCGAGGTCGTCATAGTCCGGGACCAACAGGTCGATCGATGACGGCTGCGAGATTTTGCAGGTACCGGAGAACTCCGCGATAGCCTGCAGGATGGCCTGGTCCAATTCCCCGTTGACAGCAGTACCCGTGAGAGTCAGCAATGGACGGTTCACGAAATCGCACAAGGTCAGTGCAAAATCGAAGTGGAGACCGTGCGTGCTTCGCTGGGCGAGGTGCTTTTCCCCGACAATCCGTTCCGCAAATGGAACGTACTGCTGCTTCTTCCCGTGGGCATCTCGAATGAACGCTGAACGTTCGAGAACGGCGATCAGCCGTGAAGGCTGCGGCTGCCGCTGTACGCCGGCCAATCTCCGCACTCCATCCGGTTCGAGCGCAATGGGCATCTGCGGACGTGGAACTGGCACCAGCATTGAGATTCCTCCTGCCTGTTTTGTAGATGTCAGGCGATCCTATCGACTGTCACCTACGATTTAGCCCCGGGCCCGAATGTTCTGGTGGGGGCACCTGGTGAGGATATCGCGGACTTCGGTTTCCATGGACCCGCCGTATTACCTCGCCTGGTAGCCAGCGCCGGTCTCGAACAGGCCGACGCGAGCCTGCAGCAGATCGCTCGACAGGATCTTGGCCGAGATGGCAAGTTCCACCATCGGGAACAGGTCGGCCAAGTAGTCGCGCGGCGCGAAACATATTGAATAATGGATTCTTTTGCCAAAAGGATTCACTGAGGAATACTCCCCGCAAGTCAAACTCCTGATCCGGCATATCCGTTCAAGCAAGGCATTTATCTGCCGTGTTAAATTCATTGATCGCCACTCATTTTCACGAGTGGCGATCAATGGCATCGGTTCAATGACCGAGGCCTGAAGTTTACCGAGGTCTGAAGCTTAGAGACCCAGGCTGCGGATAAGTTCTACCAAGGCTGCAAGAAGTTCGCTCAACATCAAATTACCTCATTCATTTTCGTCTTATCTATGTTTCGTGTTGGTACGAGTGACTCGTTCCGACACGTATAACACTAACTCGACATAGTTCTGACAAGAGCAAATTTAGAGAATATTAGAAACTTTTTACACGGATGCAATGAACGATTTACATTAGAATTCTTGACTGCCGTACCAGCGACTGCTACTTGCCGTTTGGTAACCAGCTCGCATTGACTCCGACTTGCCCTATGGATACTGGCCTGCCGCCAGAATTCATGCAATCACTCACCGACCTTATTGGCCCGGGCAATTTCCTGATAACGGAATTAACCTGTCCACTGTCAGCGCCAGGGAATTCAGGAATAAACGGCGAAAATCGCAAGAAACCCGGAAAATGATTGTCCAGTTGCTGCCGCGCTAGTGGAACAACCAACGAGGAACTGACGGCCCGGGGCATCTCCACATGCAGTCAATCCCGATGTTCGGCATCCATAGCTTCATCGCGCGTTAAAGCAGCTGACCCCAATCCTCACTGAGGATTGAGGCCAGCTGATTGGCTGCAAGGACTACTTGGTCAGCAGTTCAAGAGCCTTGTTCAGGGTTGCGCTTGGGCGCATGGCCGCTGCGGTCTTGGCTTCGTCTGGGCGGTAGTAGCCACCCAGCTCGACAGCCTTGCCCTGCACCTCGGCAAGCTCGGCAACAATGGCTTCTTCATTCTCGCCCAGTGCCTTGGCAACTGCGGAGAAGGCCTCAGCCAGTTCTGCGTCCTTGTCCTGCTTGGACAGCTCTTCAGCCCAGAACTTGGCCAGGTAGAAGTGGCTGCCGCGGTTATCCAGCTCGCCAACCTTGCGCTTAGGCGACTTGTCTTCCAGCAGGAAGGTGCCAGTTGCAGCGTCGAGGGTATCGGCCAGCACCTGGGCGCGGGCGTTGCCGGTGGTCACTGCCAGGTGCTCGAAAGAAGCACCCAGTGCCATGAACTCGCCCAGCGAATCCCAGCGCAGGTGGTTCTCGTTCACCAGCTGCTGCACGTGCTTCGGAGCCGAACCGCCGGCACCGGTCTCGAACAGGCCGCCGCCAGCCAGCAGCGGAACGATCGAGAGCATCTTGGCCGAAGTGCCCAGTTCCAGGATCGGGAACAGGTCGGTCAGGTAGTCGCGCAGCACGTTGCCGGTCACCGAAATGGTGTCCTCGCCCTTGCGGATGCGGTCGATCGAGTACTGGGTCGCTTCGACCGGGGACAGGATCTCGATGGTCAGGCCCTCGGTGTCGTGCTCCTTGAGGTACTCGTTGACCTTGGCGATCAGCACTGCGTCATGGGCGCGGTTCTCATCGAGCCAGAAGACAGCCGGGGTCTGGGAGGCGCGGGCGCGGTTCACTGCCAGCTTCACCCAGTCGCGGATGGCTATATCCTTGGTCTGGCAGGCGCGCCAGATGTCGCCAGCGAAGACCTGGTGCTCGATGAGCACTGCATCGTTCTCGTCGACGATCTGCACGTGGCCATTGCCAGCGATTTCGAAGGTCTTGTCGTGCGAGCCGTATTCCTCGGCCTTCTGCGCCATCAGGCCGACGTTCGGCACGGTGCCCATGGTGGTCGGGTCGAACGCGCCGTTGGCACGGCAGTCGTCGATGGCCACCTGGTAGATGCCTGCGTAGGAGGAATCCGGGAGCACAGCCAGGGTGTCTGCGGTGTCGCCCTTGGCATCCCACATCTTGCCGCCCAGGCGGATCATGGCCGGCATCGAAGCGTCGACAATCACGTCCGATGGAACGTGCAGGTTGGTGATACCCTTGTCGGAATCGACCATGGCAACTGCCGGGCCCTCTTCCAGGCCCTTGGCGATCAGCTTCTCCACGCCGGCGCGCACCTCGTCGGACAGTTCGTCCAGGCCGCCGAGGATGGCTGCCAGGCCGTTGTTCGGGTTCAGGCCGGCTGCTGCCAGCTCATCGCCGTAGGTTTCAAACAGCTCGGAGAAGTAGGCCTTCACCACGTGGCCGAAGATGATCGGGTCGGAGACCTTCATCATGGTGGCCTTCAGGTGAGCCGAGAACAGCACGCCCTCTTCCTTGGCGCGGGCCACGGAGTTCTTCAGGAACTCGGACAGGGCCGCGGCGTGCATGACGGTGCCGTCGATGACTTCGCCGGCCAGCACGTCGAAAGGCTTCTTCAGGACCTTGACTTCGCCGTCTTCGCCGACGAAGCGGATCGAGATCTTCTTGTCCGCGTCGATGACTATGGACTTCTCGTTGGCAGCAAAGTCGTCAACGCCCATGGTGGCCACGTTGGTCTTCGAATCAGCGGCCCACTCGCCCATGGAGTGCGGGTACTTGCGAGCGTAGTTCTTCACGCTCAGTGGTGCACGGCGGTCCGAGTTGCCCTCGCGCAGGACCGGGTTCACAGCCGAACCCTTGATCTTGTCGTAGCGTGCGCGGACGTCGGTCTCTTCATCCGAGGTCGGGTTATCCGGGTAGTCAGGCAGTGCGTAGCCGGCAGCCTGCAGCTCGGCTATGGCAGCCTTCAGCTGCGGGATCGAAGCCGAGATGTTCGGCAGCTTGATGATGTTTGCATCCGGGGTCTTGGCCAGGTCGCCAAGTTCTGCCAGAGCATCACCGATGCGCTGCTCTTCGGTGACATAATCCGGGAAGGTAGCGATGATGCGACCAGCCAGCGAGATGTCGCGGGTCTCAAGTTCCACACCGGCGGTCGAGGCGAAGGCCTCCACGATTGGCAGGAACGAGTGGGTCGCCAGCATAGGCGCTTCGTCGGTGTGGGTGTAAATAATCTTTGCCATAGGTGTGGCGTCTCCCTGAACGTCGTGCGGAAGCGGTGTTACCGCCCTGAACTCAACGTTCCAAATCTACCTGATTTTGCTCTGCACCACACTTTGCGGCAGCGGGAAATACGCGCGGCAACGCCGTTTATTCACCGAAATGCCGGGCTGGACAGCCTGCAAGCAGTTCGTCACATTTAAGTTAATCAGCGATAACTCAACAGAGTTATTCGCTATTCGGCTCTTCCGCCGGCCAGCGTTTCGAGATTCGCCAGGGCCTCATCGAAGAGCTCAACTGGATCCGCAGGCTCCCCGGCGCGTTCCGCCTGGCCGAAACTCTGCCAGGCCACGCGCCAGAGGGCGGCCAAGGCTTCGCCAATCATCAAGGCGGGCATGGCCGGCACCAGCCCGCGGCGGCGCAGCTCCTGCGCCGTGGCAGCGCAGAAGGCTTGATCTTGCCGGGTGATGGCCAATAGCAGCTTCGGCTCCGTGGCAATCAACCGGGATATGCGGCGGTATTCATTGCCACGGATCTCGGCAACAAGGATCCGGCGGCATTCGTTGGCCAGCAGCCGGAAAATCTGCGCGCTCGTGGATCCGTCAGCAATGGGGCATTCGGTCACGGCCTGGATCAACTCATGCTGCGCCGGCACCATGGCCGCTTCCCTGGATTCGCAGTAGCGGAAGAAAGTCCGCTCGGAAATGCCGGCCCGGGCAGCGATCTGCCCCACCGTCACCGATTCCAGGCCATGGAGTTCCACCAGATCCAGGGTTGCTGCCCGGATGGACTGGATCGTTGCCTCTTTGCGTTCCTCGCGAATCCCCATGGCGCTCTCCGATGCTCCGGACTGCCTGTGCTGCGCAGGCCTCGTCCACCAAAATTGTTTCCTGTCACAGTCTGACAGATTCGCTTACGAAAAAGTGGCAGAGTGTGACAGTATTTAGCGGTTGACACTCCACAGGAAGAAGACTTCGTGACTACAAATCCCCCTAGAACCAGCGCCAAGCCAAGCGCGGCGCCCGCCGGGCAGCTTTCCGCCAAAACCCTGACAGGCATCATCGCCTCGCTGGCCCTGGCCGCTTTCATGATGATCCTGAACGAAACCGTGCTCACGGTGGCGCTGCCCGGCATCATGCAGGACATGGGCATTTCGGCGTCCACCGGCCAGTGGCTCACCACCGGATTCCTGCTGACCCTGTCGGTCGTCATCCCCACCACCGGCTTCCTGCTGCAGCGCTTCGCGCACCGGTCGCTGTTCTTCTTCGCCATTATCAGCTTCATCCTCGGCACCGTCATCGCGGTGCTGGCGCCGAGCTTCGGCTTCTTGCTGCTGGCACGCGTTATCCAGGCCGTCGGCACGGCCATCGTCCTGCCCTTGCTGATGACCACCACCTTGACGCTGGTGCCCGTCCACCAGCGCGGCACCATCATGGGCCTGAACTCGATCGTCATCGGCGTCGGCCCGGCTATCGGGCCTACCGCTTCGGGGGCCATCGTGCACGCCTTGGGCTGGCACTACATCTTCATCCTGATGCTGCCAATCGCCGTGGCGGTCCTGGTACTGGGCGCCGTCTTCTTCAAGATCCCTTCCAGCGCACGCAAGATCAAGGTGGATTCGGCTTCGGTGCTCCTTTCCGCCTTGGCCTTCGGGTTCCTGGTGTACGGCATTTCCAGCATCGAGCATGCCGCGGATAACGCCACGATGACCGTCGCCAGCTTCGCCATCGGCCTGGTGGCCCTGGCACTGTTCATCATTCGCCAGGTCAAGCTGGCCGCCAGCGGCCGCGAACTGCTGAACCTGACCCCGTTTGCCTCGCGCAGCTTCAGCTTCGCGATCGCGATGATCATGATTGCCTTCGGCACCCTGCTCGGTTCGCTGATGATCGTGCCGATCCTGCTGGAATCCGGGCAGGGCATCGACTCGCTGCAGATCGGCATCATGCTGCTTCCCGGCGGGCTGGCCCAGGCCATCGCCTCGCCGATTTTCGGGCGGATCTACGACAAGCGCGGACCGCGCCCGGTGCTGCTCCCCGGCGCCGTGCTCCTGGCCGCCGGGCAGTGGATGTACACCACTGTCACCGCGCAGACCGAATTGTGGATGTTCATGCTCTGCCACATCATCTTCTCCATCGGCTTGGCGCTGCTGATGACCGGTCTGATGTCCTCGGCGATGGCTTCGGTGGATCCGCGCCTGTTCGGCCACGGTTCGGCAATCTTCAATACCGCGCAGCAGCTGGGCGGTGCCATCGGCACCACGGTCTTCGTGACCGTGATGTCGCTGCTGTCAAAGGTCCAGCTGGACGCCGGGTCCGAGCTGGCCGAGGCCTTGTTCTCTGGCGCGCATATCTCGTTCATCGTCGGCGCCGTGCTGGCCACGATCGGGATCGTCTTCGCCTTCATGATCAAGGGCGAGAAGCCGCACGCGAATCACTGAGGCGCCACTTCGGCGTTGCTGGCCCTCAAGGCCTGGATGCCCAGACGCTGACCTCCGGGAAAGCAGCAGGCATCCCAGATAAATATAGTGTTCAGCCCGAGCGGAGGAATTCCTGGTGGAATTCCTCCGCTCGGGCTTCATTTGTCCTTGGAGGCACCCCGGGCTGTCGGCCGCTTCCTTGTCCGTTGGGTTCTGGGCAGTTGCATGGCTATGGCGACCTCATAAGCTCCCCAAACGCGAGGCTGGCCACGAAACCGCCTGGTCCGCGATCTTCAAGCAGCGACCGCGGCTTGGGCACAACTAAATTCTTGAGAAGTTGGCTTTAGGGTGCCGCTACCCCTTGTCCGGCCCTCGGACCCGTGCCGAGAACCGATCCGCGTTCTGCCCATCAAGGCCTTCTCGCCTTGCCTGCAAGGTGATAGCTTGAAGGCCAATCAGGGAAACCAGAAGCCTTGGTCTTCCTCACCCCCGGGTCACCGGGCAGCCAGACAGGGGACACAACATGGCAGCATTGCCGGAAACCGATATGAGCGATCTGGCCATTGCCTCGCGGGCAGTGCTCAGGCCGATCTCCCGGATTGCCGAGGCGGCCGGAATCCCGCACGACGCGCTGGAGCCCTACGGCAAGTACAAGGCCAAAATTGATCCTGCCCTGCTGCCGGCCAACGGAAGCCGGCCCGGAAAAGTCGTCCTGGTCAGCGGCATGTCCCCGACGCCGGCAGGGGAAGGCAAATCCACCATGGTGGTGGGCCTGGGCGACGCGCTGGCTGCCACCGGGACCAAGACCATCATCGCGCTGCGCGAGCCCTCAGTCGGCCCGAGCTTCGGGATGAAGGGCGGAGCCACCGGCGGAGGCCAATCCCAGGTGCTGCCCATGGACGAGATCAATCTGCATTTCACCGGGGATTTCCACGCCATCACCAGCGCGAACAACCTTCTCATGGCCATGCTCGACAACCACCTGCAGCAGGGCAACGAGCTGGGCATCGACCCGCGATCCATCACCTTCAAGCGGGTGCTGGACATGAACGACCGCGCATTGCGCCACGTGGTGATCGGCCTGGGCGGTACCGCCAACGGGGTGCCGCGCGAAACTGGCTTCGAAATCACCGCCGCCTCCGAAGTCATGGCTGTTTTCTGCCTGGCCACCGGGCTGGCGGACCTGCGCGCCCGGTTGGGCAGGATCACCGTCGGATACACCTACGCCAAGGTCCCGGTCACCGCCGATGACCTGGGCGCGGCGGGTGCGATGGCGCTGCTGCTCAAGGAAGCCATCAAGCCCAACCTGGTGCAGAGCATCGGGGGCACTCCCGCGCTCATCCACGGCGGGCCCTTTGCCAACATCGCCCACGGCTGCAACTCGGCCATCGCCACCAACACCGCCCGCGCACTGGCCGACGTGGTGGTGACCGAAGCCGGCTTCGGCACCGATCTGGGCGCCGAGAAATTCATGGACATCAAGGCCCGCTACGCCGGGTGCCCGCCGGACACGGTGGTCATTGTCGCCACCGTCCGCGCACTGAAGATGCATGGTTCGGTGCCCAAGGAGGAGCTGGGGGAAGAAAACGTCGAGGCCGTGCGGGCCGGGCTGCCGAACCTGGAACGCCACGCCTCGATCGTCTCGAAGTTCGGCATCCAGCCAGTGATCGGCATCAACCGCTTCACCACGGATACCGATGCCGAGCTGGAAGCGGTCACCGGCTGGGCAAAACAGCAGGGCATTGCCTGCGCCATCGCCGATGTCTGGGGCCAGGGCGGCTCCGGAGCAGGCGAGCTGGCCGGCATGGTGCTGCGGACCATCGGGGAACCGGGCAATTTTGCCCCGCTGTACGAGCTGCAGCAGCCGGTCGAGGACAAGATCCTGGCCCTGGTGCGCGGCGTCTACGGGGGCGAAGGCGTCGAGTACTCCCCCAAGGCCCGGCGGATGCTCCAGCAGATCCACGACAACGGCTGGTCGCACCTGCCGGTCTGCATCGCCAAAACCCAGTACTCCTTCTCCGATGACCCGCAGCTGCTAGGCGCCGCCAGCGGCTTCACCGTGCAGGTCCGCGAGCTGATCCCCAAGACCGGTGCCGGATTCATCGTGGCCATCACCGGGGCGCTCACCACGATGCCGGGACTTCCGCGGGTGCCAGCGGCCCTGCACATGGATGTCGACGAGCACGGCAACGCCATCGGACTGTCCTAGCGGCCGGGCAAGACCGCGGGGATCGCCAGCGTGCCAGGATTCCACGGCGGGCGAACATGGTAATTCCCTGATCGCACCGCTTTTCGCCACGATTCACAGCTAGGCTATGTGAACCAGCACCCGATAGCTGGCAATCAAGCAAGGCACGGCTGAAGGGAAATAACCATGGGAACCGAAAACCACGACGAAACCACAGGTCCAGCTCAGACTCCGGACCCAGAGGACAAGAACACTACTGTCCCTGATCCGGATGCGGCCCAGAACGCGCCCATTCCGTTCGGGCATGAAGATTCCGACGGCGAAGAAGGCCAGTAGCCGCACCGCCAGTCACAAGACCTGCCCGAGGCCAGGATTCCGCAAGGATTCCTGGCCTCGGGCTTTGCTATTCCACGTGCAAAACGCCTGATCAGAAGAGAGGTGGGAGCACCGCTCCAACAGAATTCCGGGAAACGATACTCAAAAACCCTGCCAAGATTGTTGAACAATTACCGAAAGTGGGGCATTCTTTTACCAAGAGGTTTTCACGAGACGGGGATCACAATGCCATACATAGACCTGAATTCAGACGTAGGCGAGTCGTTCGGCAACTGGACGATGGGCGACGACGCCGCCATCTTCACCTCCGTGTCTTCGGCCAATGTAGCTTGCGGGTTCCACGCTGGAGACCCCAGTACCATCGCCCAGACCTGCCGCGATACGGTCAGCGCCAACGTCACCATCGGAGCCCATGTGGGCTACCGCGACCTGGCCGGTTTCGGCCGCCGCTTCCTGGACTGCTCGGCCACCGAATTGGCCGATGACGTCCTCTACCAGATTGGAGCCCTGCAAGCCCTGGCACGCGCCGCAGGCAGCGAAATCAAGTACGTCAAGCCGCACGGCGCGCTGTACAACACCATCGTGCACCACCAGGCGCATGCCCAGGCCGTCATCGATGCCATCAAGGCCTTCGGCACCGACCTGCCGGTCCTGCTGCCGCCAGGTGCTGTCGCCCTGAAAAAGGCCGAAGCCGCTGGCCTGCGCGGCGTCGCAGAAGCCTTCGCCGACCGCAACTACACCCCCGAGGGCACCCTGGTCTCCCGCCGCGAATCCAACGCCGTATTGCACGACCCCGCGCAGGTCACCGAGAACATGGTCCGCCTGGCCACCGAAGGCACCATTGTTGCCGTGGACGGCAGCACCATCAAGATGGAAGCCGAGAGCATCTGCCTGCACGGCGATACTGCCGGTGCAGTGGCCATGGCCAGCGCCGTGCGCGCAGGACTGGAACATGCCGGCGTGCAGATCCGGAGCTTCGCGTGAGCATCCGCGCCATTCACCGGGCAGGTTCCCATGATCTGCTCATCGACCTGGACTCGCTCGATGCTGTCTTGGCGCTCAACGCCGCCTTGGAAACCTCTCCTCTGTCCGGACAGCGCGACCTCTTGGCCGCCGCGCAAACGGTACTGCTGAAATTCGATTCCGCGCAGAGCGCCGAACGGGCCATGGCAGCACTGCCAGAACTTGAAGTAGCTTCTGCACTCCACGCTGCGGGCAAGCTGGTTGAAGTACCAGTGAACTACGATGGCGAAGACCTCGCCGCCGTGGCCGAGCTGACCGGGCTGAGCACCGAGGCTGTGATCAATGCGCACACCAGCCAGAGGTGGCGTGCAGTATTTGGCGGGTTCGCTCCCGGCTTCGCCTATCTGCTCGGCGAAAACCAGGACTTGAATGTCCCGCGCAGAGACTCCCCGCGCACCAAGGTGCCCGCCGGAGCGGTGGCGCTCGCCGGTGAGTACTCGGCCGTCTATCCGCGCCAATCCCCCGGAGGCTGGCAGCTGATTGGACATACCGATCTGCAAATGTGGGATTTGCAGCGCGAAAATCCTGCATTGATCCGGCCGCAGGATACCGTGCAGTTCGTCCGGGCCACCCGGAAAATATCGGTGAGCCAAGCACCCGCCGCACAAGACGAAGCATCAGTGCAGGCACTTGCCGGTGGCCTGAAAATCATCGACGCCGGCCTGCAGTCCCTGCTCCAGGATGCCGGACGCATCGGCTACGGCAACCTCGGAGTTGGCGTCGCAGGAGCCGCAGACCCGGCCGCCTTCCACCAGGCCAACCGCCTGGTGGGCAACCAACCAGGCCAAGCCGTGATCGAGAACCTCGGCAGCCGCATCACCGTTGAAGCCGAGCAAGACCAAGTGCTGGCGCTCACCGGCGCCGAAGCAGAACTCTGGATCACCCCGGCCGAAGACGACCAGGTCCGCACCCCGCGCCAGGCCGCGGCCAATGCACCGTTCGCGCTGCTGCACGGCGAGCGCCTGGAGGTTGAACCTGCCGGCCGCGGGCTGCGCAGCTACCTTGCGGTGCGCGGCACCATCGAGCAGGAACCGGTCCTCGGCTCGCTGTCCACCGACACCCTCTCCGGCGTCGGTCCCCAGCCTCTGCAAGCCGGTGGCATGCTGCCGGTGAACCGCCCGCAGCTGGGCCACATCGTTGGCAACAGCGAACCGAGCACCCTGCCGGTCCCAGACGATAACGGCGTGTACACGCTGCGCGCCATGCCCGGTCCGCGTGCCGATTGGTTTGGCCTGGCGGGCCTGGACCAGCTCGCCGCCCAGATTTGGGATGTCACCAGCGAATCCAACCGCGTGGGCGTGCGCCTGGGCACCGGCGCGCAACCGCTGCAGCGCGTCCGCTCCGGGGAACTGGCCAGTGAAGGCGTAGCCCGCGGATCCTTGCAGGTGCCGCCCTCCGGCCTGCCGGTGCTGTTCCTCGCAGATCATCCGGTCACCGGCGGCTATCCGGTGATCGCCACCGTCATTGCCGAAGACCTCAGCGCAGCCGCGCAGCTTCCGCCCGGAAGCAGAATTCGATTCGAACTCCATCCCGCTGCCGGCCACGCGGCATCAGACGCCTAAGGAATTGCCATGAAAAAAGTTCTCATCGCCAACCGAGGCGAAATCGCGGTCCGCATTGCCCGGGCGGCCACCGACGCAAATATTTCGTCGGTAGCCATCTACTCGGACCCGGATGCCGACGCGCTGCACGTGCGCCGCGCAGATGAAGCGTACCCGCTGCACGGTTCCACCGGCACGGACACCTACCTGGATATCGACAAGATCATCGAGATTGCCAAGCGCTGCGGCGCCGATGCGGTGCACCCCGGCTACGGTTTCCTCTCGGAGAACGCGAACTTCGCCACCGCCGTCATCGAAGCCGGCATGAGCTGGATTGGTCCGCCTCCCGCGGCCATCGAAGCACTGGGCAACAAGGTCACGGCCCGGCAGATCGCGGTGCGCGCAGGTGCGCCGCTGGCCCCGGGCACCGACGGCCCGGCAGCGGACGCCGGCGAGGTGCGGGCCTTCGCTGAAGAGTACGGCGTGCCGGTCGCCATCAAGGCGGCCTTCGGCGGCGGTGGCCGCGGCATCAAGATCGCCTACTCGCTCGATGAGATCTCCGATGCTTTCGAGTCCGCCACCCGCGAAGCCACCGTGGCCTTTGGCCGTGGCGAATGCTTCGTGGAACGTTTCCTGGCCAAGCCGCGCCACGTCGAGGCCCAGGTGCTGGCCGATACCCACGGCAATGTGGTGGTCGTCGGCACCCGCGACTGCTCCTTGCAGCGCCGCCACCAGAAGCTGGTGGAAGAGGCGCCTGCCCCGTTCTTGACCGATGAGCAGCGGACCCGGATCCATCAGTCCGCGAAGGCGATCTGCAAGGAAGCCGGATATGTCGGGGCCGGGACCGTGGAATACCTGGTGGCGCAGGACGGTCTGATCTCCTTCTTGGAGGTCAATACCCGTTTGCAGGTGGAGCACCCGATCACCGAGGAGACTTCCGGCGTCGATCTGGTGGCCGAGCAGTTCCGCATTGCCGATGGCCTGCCGTTGTCCATTACCGAGGACCCGCAGCCCACCGGCCATGCCATCGAATTCCGCATCAACGCCGAGGACCCGGCTCGCGGCTTCCTGCCTGCGCCGGGCACCGTGGAGCGGTTCGAAGCGCCAACCGGCGCCGGCGTGCGCGTGGACTCGGGCGTGCGCAGCGGCTCGGTCATTCCGCCGTTCTACGACTCGATGATCGCCAAGCTGATTGTGCGCGGTGCCGACCGGAACCAGGCTTTGCGCCGTGCCCGCCTGGCGCTGGAAGAAATCAGCATTGCCGGTGTTCCCACGGTCCTGCCATTCCACCGCGCCGTCATCGAGCACGAAGCGTTCAACGGCGAATCCCTGGGCGTCTACACCACGTGGATCGAGGACGAGTTCCTCAACGAGGTGGAGGCCAGCGACGAGATGGATCTGGACCAGCGCGATACCAGCCGTGAAACCATCACCATCGAGCTCGATGGCAAGGCCGTCCAGCTGGGTCTTCCCGCTGCACTGACCAACGCGTTGCGCAATACCCCGGGAGCCGGCACCGCCGCCGCCACCCAGGATGATGCTGCCGGCCAGGTCGATGCCGCCGCGGTACGCAGCACCATGGACGGGAATCTCGTCCGCTTCGCTGCTGAAGATGGCAGTGCAGTCGCCGAAGGGCAGAGCATTGCCATCGTCGAGGCGATGAAGATGGAATCCACCATCACCGCGCACCGTGATGGCATCTTCCGTGCAGCGGACTTGAGCGCAGGGTCAGCCGTACGCCGCGGCGACACCTTGGGCACCATCGGCTAGCGTCCAGGCCATGGAATCCGTAGCCGCAGGCCAGTTGGGATAAATTGGAAGCATGAAAGCCACCAGCAGCACCTCGCATCCAGCCAAGGCCCCACACGCGCACAGCGGGCTCTGGGCTGCCAATGAGCTGCGCCGCCGCATTGCCGAAGGCGAGCTACTGCCCGGTGACAAGCTTTCCGAGCAGACCCTGGCTGAATCGTTGGGGCTCTCGCGCAATACCTTGCGCGAGAGCTTCACCTTGCTCAATAGCGAGCTGATCATCACCCGGATCCCCAACCGGGGTGTTTTCGTGGCTTCTCCGGATGCTGATGATGTGCGGGAAATCTATGCGGTGCGCCGTACCGTCGAGCCGGCATGCCTGGCGTGGGGCCAAGACATCGACCTGGATCGGTTGGGCAAGATCATCGAGGAGGCTCGCACAGGTCTGGCTGCCGGCGACGTGCCGCGGATGGCCAATGCCAATCAGGCCTTCCACAAGCAGCTGGTCGCCTCCTCCGACAGCGAACTGCTCCAGGAGCTGATGAGCCGCGTGCTGGCCCGCATGCGCCTGGTCTTCCACGCCATGAGCGACGCCCCGGATTTCCATTCGCACTACGTAGAGCGCAATGCGAATCTGCTGGCCATGCTCCGCGCCGGAAAGCGCTTGGAAGCCGCCCAGACCCTGCGCGGCTATCTCGACACCGCTGAAGCTGAATTGCTCAGCCACATCGCCCAACGCTCGGAGTAGGCATGGAGCAGGGCCTTGGCCCATGCCACTTGCGATTTCCATCTCATCCGCGCCGTGCATTCCTCACTGCTTTGCGGCAAATGCCAGCCTCCAGCGCTTGCCTCATCGGGTTGTGCACCCTTGTTTTCCAAGGATGCCCCCGACGCCAAATCCGGGTTTGCTCCGCGGAATTTTCACTGCGATCACCGGTTTTTCCGGATCCTTGATGCTATCGCCGCCGCCTGCCTGCCGGTGCGGACAGCCGCAAGCCCAGCGCCCTGCGGGTTTCCTCGACGCACGGACAAACCAAGCAAGCACATAGATAGCCAACGTATGGTTTAACGAAACCATTGCGCGCCACCGCCGTTTCATCACGGCCTAGGCCCACGTCCCCTGCTTGGAAGGTCGCACCACCCGTGAAATTGCCTGTAGCCGAATTGCACATCCACCTTGAGGGAACGCTGGAGCCAGAAATGATCATGGCGCTGGCGGCAAAAAACGGTGTTGAGCTGCCCTATGCCACCGTTGACCAGCTGCGTGCCAAGTACCAGTTCAGCAATCTGCAATCCTTCCTCGACCTGTTCTATGCGAATATGGCGGTCTTGCGCACTGCTGGAGACTTCCACGAAATCACCGTGGCCTACCTGCAGCGCGCCCATGACTCCGGCGTGCGCCATGTGGAATTGTTCTTCGATCCACAAGCTCACATCCAGCGCAGACTGGGCCTGGGCGAGGTCATCGCCGGCATCCGTTCCGGCCTGGCCGAGGGCGCAGAACGCTGGGGGATCTCCCACAAGCTCATCGCGTGCTTCTGGCGCCATGCCCCAGCGGAAGAAGCGATGGACTTGATGAAGGTGCTGGTCGCCGAGAAGCACGATATCGATGGCATCGGCCTGGATTCCTCGGAGGTGGGTTTCCCGCCCGAGCTGTTCCAGGAAGTCTTTGCCTATGCCCGCGCCCACGGCCTGCACGTCGTTGCCCATGCGGGCGAGGAAGGCCCTGCTGACTACATTTGGCAGGCGCTGGACTTGCTGGAGGTTGAGCGCGTGGACCACGGCATCCGTTGCCTGGACGACCCGACGCTGGTTCAGCGCTTGGTCGACGAGCAGATGCCTTTGACTGTCTGCCCGCTATCCAACATCCGCTTGCGTGCGGTGGACACCATGGCCGATCATCCGTTGCCGCAGATGCTCGAAAAGGGCTTGAAGGTTTCGGTGCATTCTGATGATCCTGCCTATTTCGGCGGATACATGGATGCCAATTTTGCCTCGCTCATGGCAAGCTTCAACTTCAGCACCGGGCAGTTGGCTACGCTGGCAAGGAATTCCTTTGAATCCGCATTCCTGGATGAAGAATCCAAGCAGGTACTGCTTGCCGAAGTCCAGGCCTGGGTTCAGCGGCAAAGCCTTTAGACATGGGAACGCGGCGGCCTCTTGGGGGAAGGCCACCGCGTTCGATCCAGTGCCAAAGGCCCTGGTGGGAACTTGGCGGCCCCCTTGGGGTGAGGCCGCCTCGTTCGGTCTATGGGCTAGGGAACCTGGTATTGGGAATCCCTGATATCCGTAATGAGCATGTGCCCCGGTGCGTGGCCGATGGCCAAGGCCGGGCGGGACTCCATCACGGCTGCCTGCGGCGTGACGCCGCAGGCCCAGAACACCGGAATCGTCCCTTCCGGGATCTGCACTGCATCTCCGAAGTCCGGTGACCCCAGATCTGCTATGCCCAGCTCTTGGGGGTTCCCGATATGCACCGGAGCCCCGTGCACAGCTGGATAGCGCGAGGTAATGCGTACCGCGTCGGCAACCTGAGAGGCTGGAATCGGACGCATGGAGACCACCATCGGACCGGACATCGCTCCGGCCGACTGCGAGCGGATATTGGTCTTGTACATTGGCACGTTCACGCCCTGGTCGATATGCGCGATGGAAATGCCGCTTTCCATCAGTGCGCTCTCGAAGGTGAACGAGCAACCGACAATGAAGGTCACCAGATCATCACGCCAGTACATGGACAGGTCGGTGGGCTCATCCACCTTGACCCCGTTTTCGTAAACCATGTACTTCGGCACGTCGGTACGGATGTCCCCGCCTGCCAGCAACTCGTTGCTGGTCTGCCCCGCCTCCAGGACACCGAGGATCGGGCAGGACTTGGGGTTGCGCTGGGCAAAGAGCAGCACATCGAAGGCCAGTTCCCGTGGAACGATGATCAGATTTGCCTGCGCATATCCAGCGCTGATCCCGGCGGTAGGCAGCACCTGCCCGGCACGGAACAATTCGCGAGCTTCGCTCGGGGCCATCGCCGCACGTTCGGAATGCCCGAGATTCTTCAAGTCCTTCATGGTTGCTTGGCTCCTAGCCGTTCCAGAGGGCTGCCAGACCCGAAATCGAGTTCCAGCCGAGGTACACGCTGAGCAGCCAGGTCAAGGCGCCGATGACCAGCAGGGCCTTGGGGTAGTTGTATCCGTTCATCAGGTCGCGGCGGCGCCATGCGACCCAGAGCAGTATTGCGAAGCCCACCGGAAGGATCAGACCGTTGAAGGCTCCGGCGAAGATCAGCAGGGTTGCCGGCGCCTTGCCCAGGAACAGGTAGATGATCCCGCAGACCACGATGAAAGCCACGGTGATCAGGTTGCGGGTGCGCTCCGGGGTGGTGCGCTTGGTGATGAAGGAAACCGAAGTGTAGGCGGCACCGATCACACTGGTCAGCGCAGCGGCCCAGAGGATGACGCCGAAGGCACGGATGCCGATGGGGCCCGCGGCGTGGCCGAAAGCTTCGGCAGCCTTGTTGTCGCTGGTCAGCGCTACGCCGCCAGCCACAACGCCGAGGATCGCCAGGAAGAGCAGTACGCGCATGACACCGGTGACGATGATTGCCAGCGTCGAGGTGCTGGAGATCGCCTTGACATGCTCCACGCCCGATGTGCCCGAATCGATCATGCGGTGGGCGCCGGCGTAGGTGATGTAGCCGCCAACGGTGCCGCCGATCAGGGTGGTGATGATCAAGAAATCGATCTTCTCGGGGAGTACCACGTTGCGGATCGCATCGCCCACCGGTGGGGCGGCGACAATTGCCACGTACAACATCAGCAGGATCATGACGGCTCCCAGCATCACCACAATGCGGTCCAATGCCATGCCGGCTTTCTTGGAAAGGAAGACCAGGATGGCGATGGCCGCGGAGATGGCGCCGCCAATTTTGGCGTCAACACCCAGCATGGCGTTCAGGCCCAGTCCAGTGCCGGCGATATTGCCGATGTTGAAGACCATGCCGCCGATGAATACCAGTGCGGCCAGTACCCAACCGATGCCAGGGACGACTTTGTTGCCCAGTTCCTGGGCACGCATTCCGGATACCCCGATCACGCGCCAGACGTTCAGTTGGACCGCGATGTCCACAAGGATGGAGACGACAATGGCGAAGGCGAAGGCCGCGCCGATTTGGACCGTGAATTCTGTGGTCTGGGTGATGAAGCCCGGTCCGATGGCGCTGGTGGCCATCAGGAACATGGCGCCTAGGAGCGCCGTGCGCCGCGCCTTGCTGCTTTGGGATGTTGACTCAGGAAGTGCCATGATGACGTTCCAATGCGATAGTGGTGACAGCTGTCACAGAATCAATGTAACGCACAAGACAATACAGGTTGTTGAACAACTATTGCAACGGGTTGTTCAACAATTTTCGAATTTTTGCGCTTTTAAATTACTGTGGCAGCTCACCCGCATGCCGGTTCAGCTGAAAACGCCAATATGAAGGTGATCAGGGCTCCGTGCGGCGATCAGGCAAATGGGGCCGCGCGGGCCTTCGATTACTCGGTGCCCTGCCCGGCCCCAAAGGTTTCTTGCCGCTGCATCCCAGGAAGCGCAGCGTTCAGGACTGCTTCGAATCGCCAAGCTCCTCGTGCTTGGCCTCGATTCCCTTAGGCGTCGCGGACTCATCGGTCAGTTCCTTTTTCACTTCCACGATATCCAGCACTCCGGTATCCGTGTACCACTCGGTTAGCGCCGGGTCATCGCTTTCGAAGTCCGCGCCCGCACCTTCCTCCTCGGGCACTGCGGCCACGCCGAAGACGAAGTCATCGCCATGCTCGTCGATGCCCCGGCGGACACCGCCGCGGATCGCCTCGACCGCATAGCGGTGGCGGATCATCAGCGGATCATTGCTCAGGTCCATGGCCCAGGAGATCATCACGCCGATCAGGATCACGGTGAACGGCAAGGCGCAGGTTACCATGATCGACTGCAAGCCAGACAGCGCGTTGCGTCCGCCGGCCAGCAGCAGGAACATGGCAATCAGGCCGAGGGCGACAGCCCACACAATGGTCACGGGCTTGGAGGGCTCGGGTCGACCGGACTGGGACATCGAGCCCATGACATTGGCTGCGGAATCCGCTGCCGTCACGAAGAACACCAGAATTGCCACCAAACAGACCACCCACATCACCGGGCTGAAGGGAAGATTCGAGAGCAGATCGAACATGACATTCTCACCTGAGTTCTTCACCTCCATGTCTTGCCCGGTCATCCGCATCCAGATGGCACTGCCACCGAAAACGACGAACCAGATGATGGAAATCGCGGCCGGCACAAAGACCACCACGGTCACGAATTGGCGCAGGGAGCGGCCCTTGGAAATCTTTGCAATGAACATGCCCACGAATGGCGACCACGAGATCCACCATGCCCAATACAGAGTCGTGTAGGCGGTCAAGTATTCCTTCTGCACCTCGCCCTGACTCGCGGCAACGGTAAGCATCTCAGGCAAGTTGCCGATCAGGGCAATCAGTGAGGTAGGAACCAAGTCCAGGATGAAGACCGTGGGTCCGGTGACCAGCACGAACAAGGCCATGGCTACGACGAGGGTCATATTCGCATTAGAAAGCAGGCGAATGCCCTTCTTGATGCCGGCTACGGCCGACAGCGTGAAGACCGCGGTCAGAATGCTGATCACGACGACAACATATCCGTTGCCCAGCTCCAGACCGGTAATGATGTTCGTTCCGGTACGAATCTGCAGCGCGCCGATGCCCAGCGAGGTTGCAGTGCCGAACAGGGTCACCAGCACCGCGAAGATGTCGATGATCTTGCCCAGGACCTTGTTATTTCCTCCGGGGAATACCGGTTCGAAGAGCGAGGAGATCAGAGGCAGGCGACCGCGACGGTAGGACGCATACGCCAAGGCTCCGCCCACCAACGCATAGATGCACCATGCGAAGCTGGCTTGATGCAAAATCGAGTCGGTCATGGCTGGAAGCACCGCTGCCGCGGATTCCGCTTCGGCAGTTGTCGAAGGCGGCGGCGTGATGAAGTGGCTCAACGGCTCAAGCGGGCCGTAGAAGATCAAGCCAATGCCCAACCCCGCAGCGAAGAGCATCGAAATCCAGGAAATTGTCGAGAACTCGGGAACGCTGTCATCGGCGCCGAGGCGGATCTTCCCCGTCGGACCATAGCCGACCACCAGCATGAAAATGACGATTCCAACCACGGTGAGATTGAAGAGCCAGCCGAAGTTTTCCACGACCCAGCTCTGCATGGTCGTTCCCACCAGGTTCAGATTGCTCGGCGCGAAAATGGCCCAGACCAAGACCGCGGTTGAAACCAGCAACGCCACAACGAAGACGCTGCGGCGCGTCGAAAACTTGATTCCGGTGTCCTCAACGCTGATCCCCGGAATCAAACCTGGGTGGATCCCAAATGCTGGTTCCTTCGCGACACCGCGCAATGCGTTCTTAACCTTGTTGGCCTTCTTCCCCGAACTTTCTTGCATATCTGGAGAAGCCGAAGAAACTTCTCCAGACCTGTCTGCTGAACTTCTTGGACGTGACTTATCAGTATCCATAACTTCACATAATATTGCGTCGGACCCGATTAATTCCATTCCACCTGCTCGACCCCCGAAGAGAACCCTACCCATTAGGCTGTTCAGAAACTGGCATTCTCCCTAGGCAATCAGATGGATTAGTCGATTTGCCGGTTTGTACCGAGGACGGGAGCAGAGCCCGCATACGGCGGCCGTCATAGTAAGTTTGGTGCCTATCTGCTGGCAGCTTGCCAGCAAGCGAAGAAGGCTGCTGCTAAGACATTTGGATGTCTTGGCAGCAGCCTTCCTCACGACGCGGCTCGACTAGTGGAAGAAGTGGCGTGCACCGGTGAAGTACATCGTGATGCCTGCTTCATTCGCTGCCGCGATGACTTCCTCATCGCGTACCGAGCCGCCCGGCTGCACAACAGCCTTGACGCCGGCATCGATCAGGATCTGCAGGCCATCGGCGAACGGGAAGAACGCATCCGAGGCAGCAACCGCGCCCTGCGCGCGCTGCTCGGAAGCAGCCGCGTCAGCGTTCTCTGCACCACCGGCGGCATCCGCGCCGGACTCGACCTTCACGCCCAGGGTGTTGGCGCGCTCCACGGCCAGCTTGCAGGAATCGATGCGGTTGACCTGGCCCATGCCAATGCCCACTGCAGCGCCGTCCTTGGCCAGCAGAATCGCGTTGGACTTGGCAGCGCGCACGGCGCTCCAAGCGAATTCCAGATCTGCCAAGGTAGCAGCGTCAGCAGCTTCGCCGGCAGCAAGGGTCCAGTTCCCCGGGTTGTCGCCCTCGGCGTCGATCTTGTCGCCGGCCTGGACCAGCATGCCACCGCTTACCTGGCGGAACTCGTTCTTGTTGCGGCCATAGCCTTCTGGCAGGGCCAGCAGGCGGATGTTCTTCTTGGCGGAGAGGATCTGCACCGCTTCGGCCTCGAAGTCCGGGGCAATAACTACCTCGGTGAAGATGCCCTTGACGGTTTCTGCCATTTCCTTGGTGACCGTGCGGTTCGCGGCGATGACGCCGCCGAATGCGGACACCGGGTCGGTAGCGTGGGCCTTGCGGTGCGCATCAGCGATTGGATCTGCCGCGTCATCCGAAGCGACGGCCACACCGCAAGGGTTGGCGTGCTTGACCACAGCCACAGCCGGCTTCTCGAAGTCGTATGCGGCACGCAGTGCAGCATCTGCATCCACGTAGTTGTTGTAGCTCATTGGCTTGCCGTGCAGCTGATCAGCCTGGGCGATGCCGGCTGGAGCGGCTTCGTCAACGTAGAGCGCTGCCTGCTGGTGCGGGTTTTCGCCGTAGCGCAGCACATCGGCACGCTGCAGGGCCACGCCTGCGTAGGCTGGCCAGTCGATGACGCCGTCGCCGTCCTCATCCAGGAACTGGCTTGCGGTCCACGAAGCTACCGCGGTGTCGTAGGCTGCGGTGTGAGCGTAGGCCTTGGCGGCCAGGCGCTGGCGGGTCTTCAGATCGAAGCCGCCCTCGGCTGCTGCTGAGATGACCTGCGGGTAGAAAACTGGATCAACCACGATGGAAACGGCGGCGTGGTTCTTCGCTGCCGAGCGGACCATGGCTGGGCCCCCGATATCGATCTGCTCGACAACTTCATCCTGCGAGGCACCCGAGGCGACGGTCTGCACGAAGGGGTACAAGTTCACCACCACCAGGTCGATCTGCTCGATATCCATCGAGGAGAGGGTGTCCATGTGCTCGGTGACGCGGCGGTCCGCAAGGATGCCGCCGTGGATGCGCGGGTGCAGGGTCTTGACGCGGCCATCGAGCATTTCAGGGGAACCGGTCACCTGCTCGACCTCGGTCACGGGAATTCCAGCGGCAGCGATCTTCTTGGCCGTGGAGCCGGTGGATACCAGCTGCACGCCTGCGGCGTGCAATCCAGCGGCCAGCTCCTCCAAGCCGGTCTTGTCATAGACGGAAATCAGTGCGCGACGGATAGCGACTTTGTCCAGCACGGTCTTACTCACGAAATTTTTCTCCCGGCGGTGAGAATGAATGGGGCGGGCAGCGCAGAGGCCACCGCCTTCATTCTAACCAAGGAAGGCACCGGAATTTCAGTTCGTGTCAAGCCCCTTCCGGCAATGAGGAAAGGTGCGGGAAATATGAAGAAAGCTGCTTGTCAGTCAGGCAAAGCTGCAGAAGTTTCTCTGCATGTTCTTCATCTGCGACATAGGCCACGAGATCCGCCTTGGTCCGTTCGCCCAACTCTTCGCGCAACGACCGGGCTACCGCAACCAGCGTGTGATAGTAGCGCTTGATAGTAGGTTCCCAGCCATCACGCGCTGCCAGTCCGGTCATCGCCTCGGACCATAGCGTGGCCGCGGGATCTTCGCATAAATCAATGGATGACCAGTGCCAATCGCTGGGTTCCCACTTATCCGAGTAGAAGCTCTCCTCGTCGCTGTCTTCCAGATCCGCTTCCAAGGAGGCCAAGACGTCGTCGAGATCTTCCCCGTCGGAATCCTCGTCATCCGGCTGGTCTTCGTCTTCATCATCGGAATCCGTGATCAGCAGCGAATCGTCTTCCAATGTGACGGTTTCAGGTTCAAGGCTTCCATCGCCTTCGGCATCGGGACGGTCCTCGTAATCGGCAGGCTCATCGGCGTCTTCACCGCGTTCCACCAATTGCTCGCGAGACTCCGTGAGGCGATCTCGTTCCAGGGCCTGCACCGAGTTCAAGGCCAGCAACGGCATGGCGATGCTTTCGCTTTCCTCGGTGCTGACTCCATGCAAGGCAATGGCATAGAAGTCCTGGTCGGGGTGTCCAGCTATCACTTCCGCTGCGTGTCGAAGGGCAGTCACCCGTATAGCCTCTTCGAGAGCGGTCCAATCTACTCCCATGTCCAGAGATTACCCCCTTGCCGGCGCAGACAACAGGCCTTGACGTGGCGGGAGAAGAAGCGTAGAGAGCTACACCTGGAACCTGGTTTTCGGCTATGCTTCACGCGGTACAAACCATTTCTGCTCGCACACCGAAAGGTGCACCACTGTGTCTTCCGCACCCCTGCCTTCTGGCACATCGATCGTGCAAGAGCTGCCGTTCAAATGGAAGGTGCAGGGCACCATTTTCATTATCGGCGGACTCGGCTTCATGTTCGATGCCTGGGACGTGACCCTCAACGGCGCGTTGATTCCATTGGTCGCCGAAGAGTGGGGGCTTGACCGTCCCACCGCGGCCTTGCTGGGCACTTCCAATCTGGTGGGCATGGCCGTGGGCGCCTTCCTCTGGGGCGGGATCGCCGACCGCTATGGACGCAAGAACGCCTTCAGCCTGACGCTTCTGATGTTCTCGCTATTCACCATCCTCGGCGCGCTGTCCCCGAATTTCGGCTTCTTCGTCGCCTTCCGCTTCCTGGCCGGCGTCGGCCTGGGAGGCTGCATCCCTGTGGACTATGCGCTCGTCGGCGAGTTCACCCCTGCCAAGCTGCGCGGACGCGTGCTCACCGCCATGGATGGCTGGTGGCCGGTGGGCGCGGCACTGTCCTTCTTCGTTTCGGGGTGGGTGATGGCCACCGCCGATAATTGGCGGCTGATCCTGGCGGTCATGATCCTGCCCGCGTTCATGGTGTACCTGGTACGGCGCTCCATGCCCGAATCCCCGCTGTTCTTGGCAGCCAAGGGCCGCGACGCCGAGGCCCGTGCGGTCATCGACCAGCTCGTGGAACGCACCGGGGCCACTGAGCGCGAGTACGTAATTGCACCTGTGGAATTGGAAAAGGCTCCGCGCTGGTGGGAGCAGGTCGCTTCGCTGTGGCGGTACTCCTGGAAGATCACCGCCACTAGCTGGCTGCTGTTCATGACCATTTTGCTGGTCTACTACCTGGCATTGACCTGGTTGCCATCGATTCTGACCGAGGCCGGAATGGCCCAGTCAGCGTCGTTCTTCGCTACCGCGGTGATGGCCCTGATGGGGCTGGTGGGCGTTGTTCTGGCAGCATTGCTGGTGGAGCGGGTTGGCCGTAAATGGCTGCTGGCGATCTCCGCGCCAATCTCAGGCATCGTGCTTGTGATCGTAGCCCAGAACCTGCATATCCCAGCGACCGCGATTGCCTGGGTGCTGGTCTTCGGCGTAGTGGTCCAGGTCGCTATTCCGGTGCTGTATGCCTACGTTTCCGAGCTGTACCCCACCGAATTGCGCGCCAGCGGTTTTGGCTGGGCCTCGACCATGTCCCGCTTTGCCGCCGGCTTCGGTCCCCTGCTTTTCGCGGCGCTGTGGCCAGTGGTCGGGCTGGGCTGGCTGTTTGCCGGCGCGACTGCGCTGGTGCTGGTAGCCGTCGTCTTCATGGCGCGATTCGCTCCAGAAACCCGCGGCATGAGTTTGGATTAAGGATCATCGGCCAGCGGCGAATGCCAGCACCTTCTGGTGCTGGCATTTGCTAGTCCTGCGTAGTTTGCGGGCGCAAGCCATCGCGCATGATCTGCACGATGCGGTCCTCCAAACCAGGCTGGCTCTTGCTGAAGGCCCGCGGCAGTGGACGGGTCATGGCCCCGATGGTGGCAATCAGTTCTATCTCCGTTACGTCTTTGCGGACCAAATTCGCGTTCTTGGCCAAGTCCAAGGCGGAGTGCAGGGACTGGCCGGCCTCTGCCTGGACCTCCAGAATGCGGGGGCTGATCTTCCGTGGCAATTGCAGCCCGAGCGCTTCGCTCAGTGCCCCGAGATTCTGCTGGACCAGCGTGCCAAGCAGAACTTCCCAAGCGTCCGTGTCACCGTCTTCAAGCCGCTGAACCGCTGATTGGGAAGCGATTCGGATATCCCCAAGCGTGCCGAGGGTGACTTCTTCAACCAGCGCATTCCGGTCAGCGAAGTTTCGATACAGTGTGCCGATGCCCACTCCGCTGGCCTCTGCAATAGTTTCCATCGCAATCTGGGCGCCGTGTTCTGCAAATAATTCACGAGCTGCTCGAAGGATGTTCTCACGTCGCCGAAGAGCATCTGAACGCATGAGTGGAATCCGATCTGAAGGAAATTCTGGCGCACGACTTGCCACCTGACGATTTCACGATAGCGGACAGGCAGTGCTCTGACGAAGCGGAAATCAACTTTCCAGAACGAAAAGTTTGCTCCCCGCGCCCGCGCCCAGCCATTCCGCATTTCCAGAAACCGTGCTATCCCTAGGATCTAGAACCTCAAGGCCAAGGAATCCTCGGATATGCGTTTTCAGCTCATCAGGCACGGACAAACCCCATCGAATGTTGCCGGGCAGCTTGATACCGCTTACCCGGGTGCCAGCCTCACTCCGCTGGGGCATCGCCAGGCTCGTGCCCTGCCGCAGGCATTCAGTGGCGGGCAGTTGCAGTCCATCTATGCCTCGACGCTGAACCGCACGCAGCTGACGGCCCGGCCATTGAGCGAATCCACCGGACAGAAGCTGCAGGTCATTGACGGCCTCGAGGAGATTTCAGCAGGCACCTTGGAGATGCAGGCCGACGAGGCCTCACGCTATGCCTACGGCATGTGCCTGCATTCGTGGATGCATGGCGACTGGGAGCAGAAGATGCCCGGCGGGCCGAACGGCTACGACTTCATTGAAAGATATTCCAAGGCCCTGGAAACCATCGCCCGGGCACAGGACTACTCCGGCACGGTCGCGGTATTCAGCCATGGTGCCGCCATTCGCGTCTTCAGCGCATGGGCTACGAAGATGGCGCCTGCCGATGCCGCAGAGCTGCATATCGAGAATACCGGTGGCTCCTTGCTGGAATTGGGCATCGGCGGAACGTGGGCCTTGGAACGGTGGAATCCAGAACCGCTCGGTGGCGACTTCGTTCGCGATGTTCTCACCGAGGACGTGACGGGTGGCGAGGACGGCATCCCCTGAGCACCCCGCTCCACCGGGGATCGCGAGTTGCACCAACTCAGCATCTATTTTTTCGGTAGTCTGGCAGGGGAGCTCATTTTCCGCTGAGCGCACAAACGGAAGGCCCTCATGCACGACGACATTTCCCTGACCACCGGACGCGTCCGCCGCGTTCTGACCGAACGTATCCTTCCAGCGATATATTCGGAAACCATGCCATTGACCCTCTCCTGGCACGAATTGCCAGGAGAGCCGATAGCTCCTGCGCAGGGCCTTGCACTGGACTACCAGCCCACAGAGGTTGGTACCCCGTGGGGCGCGGCCTGGGGCACCACATGGTTCCATTTGCAGGGCCAGGTTCCGGCGCATTGGGCCGGACGCCGGGTGGAAGCCGTGATTGATCTGGGATTTGACGTCAACATGACCGGCTTCCAGTGCGAGGGCCTGGTTTACCGGCCCGATGGCATCACCATCAAGGCGATCAACCCGCGCAACCAGTGGGTGCCCATTACCGGTCAGGCCGAAGGCAATGAGGTCATCGACTTGTACCTGGAAGCGGCATCCAACCCGGTGCTGCTGGACTACCACCCGTTCCTCCCCACCGAGCAGGGCGATATCCTTACCTCGTCTTCGCGCCGGCTGTACACCACCCGCCGCATGGACCTGGCGGTCTTTGAATCCGTAGTACACGAGTTGTCGCTGGATCTGGAGGTGCTGCTGGATCTGCAAGAGCAGCTGCCGGCGGGCCCGCGCAAGATGCAGGTGCTGCAGGCCATGGACAACGCGTTGGACGTGCTCGACCTGCAGCGGATTACCGAGACCGCGCAGGCCGCCCGCAAGGAGCTGGCAGCGGTCCTGGCCGCCCCAGCCGAGCACAGTGCGCACCAGATTTCCGCGATCGGCCACTCGCATATCGACTCGGCCTGGCTGTGGCCGCTGCGCGAAACCATCCGCAAGGTCTCCCGCACCTGCTCCTCGATGGTGGAGCTGCTGGGCGACGAGGAAGAATTCCTCTACGGCATGTCCAGCGCCCAGCAGTACAAGTGGCTCAAGACCCATCGCCCCGAGGTCTGGGATCGGGTGAAGAAGGCCATTGCCGACGGGCGCTTCCTGCCGCTGGGCGGCATGTGGGTCGAGTCCGATACCGTGATGCCCTCGGGTGAATCGCTGGTCCGCCAGTTCCTCTACGGCCAGATATTCTTCCGCGACGAATTCGGCATCGCTTCAAAGGGCGTATGGCTGCCCGATTCCTTCGGGTACTCCCCTGCCCTGCCCCAGCTGATGCGCCGGGCCGGCTTCGAATGGTTCTTCACCCAGAAGATCTCCTGGAACCAGCAGAACAAATTCCCGCACCACACCTTCGATTGGGAAGGCATCGACGGCTCGCGCGTGTTCAGCCACTTCCCGTCGATGGACACCTACAACTCGCAGCTCTCCGGGGAGGAAGTCGCCAAGGCCTCGCGCCAGTTCCGCGAAGCGCGGCTTGCCAACAACTCCATCGCACCGGTCGGCTGGGGCGATGGCGGCGGCGGCACCACCCGGGAAATGACCGGCAAAGCCAAGCGCCTGGCCAATCTGGAAGGCAGTGCGAAAGTCCGGTGGGAACACCCGAACGACTTCTTCGACCGGGCCAAGGCCGAGCTGCCCAACCCTCCGGTATGGGTGGGAGAGCTCTACCTGGAGCTGCACCGCGCCACGCTGACCAGCCAGCACCAGACCAAGTCGGGCAACCGCCGCACCGAGCAGCTGCTGGTCGAGGCCGAACTGTGGGCAGCTACCGCAGCCATCCGCACCGGGGCCGAATACCCGTACGAGCAGCTCGACGAACTGTGGGAAACCGTGCTGCTCCACCAGTTCCATGACATCCTGCCCGGCACCTCCATCGCCTGGGTGCACCGCGAAGTGGTGGCACGCTACGCCCAGGTCATCGAGCAGGCCGAAGCGCTGATCCGCGCCGCCCAGCAGCAGCTGGCTGGCGAAGGGTCCACCCCTATTGCATTCAACGGTGCGGCGTTCACGCGCAATAACCTGGCCTTCGGCCAGGCCAGGGAAGTGGAAACCGTTCCTGTTTCCGCGGTCCGGGCAACCGCAGCCGATGGCGGCTACATCCTGGATAACTCGGTCATCCGGGTGGCGGTCAATGCCCAGGGCCTGATTGCCTCCGCGGTGGATCTGGCTACCGGCCGTGAAACTATTGCCGAGGGCCAGAAAGCGAACCTGCTGCAATTGCACCAGGACTTCCCGAACATGTGGGATGCCTGGGACGTGGACAAGTACTACCGCAACCAGGTCACCGACCTGCGCGAGCTCGATAGCCTGGAGCTGTCATCGCGCGAGGACGGCAGCCAGGTCATCACGATTGCCCGCAGCTTCTCCAAATCCACGCTGGTCCAGGAACTATCGCTGGCGCCAGGCTCGCGGACCGTGCAGATCTCGCAGAGTACCGATTGGCATGAGGCAGAGAAATTCCTCAAGGTCGCCTTCCCGCTGGATATCCGTGCCGAGCATGCAATTGCCGAAACCCAGTTCGGCTACCACAAGCGCGTTACCCACGTGAATACCAGCTGGGAAGCGGCGAAGTTCGAAACTTCCATGCACCGCTTCGTGCTGGCCGAGGAACCCGGCTTCGGCGCGGCACTGGTCAATGATTCCATCTACGGATTCGATGTCACCCGCGATGCCAAGGACGCGGCCGTCACGACAACCATGCGCCTGTCATTGCTGCGAGCCCCGCGCTTCCCGGATCCTGAAACCGACCAAGGCCTGCAGGCCCACCGCTACGGTTTGGTCATCGGCGCGGACGTGGCCATGGCAACAGAAGCCGGCGCCTTGCTCAACAGCGCAGAGCGAGTCGTCCATGGCGCCCACGGCGTGGACCCGCTGGTATCGGTCACCGGCGAAGGCCTGGTGATTTCCAGCGTGAAGCTGGCTGCGGACCACTCCGGCGATTTGGTGGTGCGGGTCTATGAATCCCTGGGGCGCCGTGCCAGCGGCAGCCTGTTGGTCAACGCGCAGGCCTTGTCTGCAGCCACCGCGAGCCTGCTGGAAGATGAGCTGGCGGGGCAGGCCATCGAGCTTTCCGATGGTGCTGTGCCGCTGAAGCTGGGCGCTTTCGAAGTGCGCACCCTGCGCTTCGCCCTGGCCAGGTAACCGCGGGTTCCGGGGCTGGCCCTTCGCACGCCATGGCGTGCGAAGGGCCAGCCCCGCTGCAATCCACGGTCCTGGCTTGCGGGAATCACTGGATCATTGTCCCGTCCGGAGCAACCGCATAACCGACCCCGCCTACGCCCTGGCCGTTGGTATCACCGGGCTTGGCGTCCTAGCCGGGGAGGATTCCGCCGACCCCTACCAGGGCGATGGCTCATAGTCCTTGAGGAAGCAGCCATACAGGTCAATGCCGCGTTCCCCGTCAACGATCGGCTGGTACACCCGGGCTGCGCCATCAATCAGGTCCAAGGGGGCGTGCCACCCGTCGGCAACTTTCCGGACCTTCGCATCATGCGGGCGCTCATCGGTGATCCACCCGGTGTCCACCGCGCTCATGAGGATCCGGTCGGTCTTCAGCATCTCTTCCGCGCTGGTGCGGGTGAGCATGTTCAGCGAGGCCTTGGCCATATTGGTGTGCGGGTGCCCGGCCCCCTTGTAGCGGCGGGAGAACTGGCCTTCCATCGCCGAGACGTTCACGATGTACTTGCGCCGGGCCCCGCTGGCGGCCAAGGCCGGGCGCAGCCGCGAAGCGAGCAGGAACGGGGCGGTGACATTGCACAACTGCACTTCGAGCATTTCCAGGGCATCAACATCACCCAGGATCTGCGTCCAGGAATTCTCCGTCACCACGTCCGGGATCAAGCCCCCGGCATCGATTGCGGTTCCCGCTGCGATTCGTTCCAGCGATGCGGAGCCGGCCCGCATGGCCAGATCGGCCAGCTGCTGCGCATCGTAGCTTTCCGATGCCGCCGGGGCCAGCAGGGCTGATTCTTCCAGGCGGAAGGCACTGGCCAGGGCCTTGGGATGCTCGGAGGGCGGGTTCGCTTCGCCCCACAGCTCCGGTCCCCCGTTGCCAGGCAGCAACTGCGCGGCCAGGGGCTGCTGCTCGGATTCGACCAGATGCTGGTAGGAGTTGGCCGTGCGCCGCACGGTCTGCGCGGCGTTGTTGATCAGGATATCGAGCGGACCTTCGGCAGCCACGCGGTCAGCCAGGGAGATGACCTGTGCCGGGTCGCGCAAGTCGATGCCGGCAATGCGCAGCCGGTGCATCCATTCGGCACTGTCCTCCAGTGCCGCGAAGCGCCGTGCGGCGTCCTTGGGAAAACGCGTGGTGATGGTGGTGTGGGCTCCATCGCGCAGCAGCCGCAGCGCGATGTGCATGCCGATTTTGGCTCGCCCGCCGGTCAGCAAGGCGCGCTTGCCGCTCAGGTCCGCGCGCGCGTCCCTGCGTTCGCGTCCCTGTGCGGCGCAGTCAGGGCAGAGATAATGGTGGAAGGCATCCACGGTGGTGTAGCGCTGCTTGCAGATGTAGCAGCCACGCGGCTTGCGGAATTCCCCGGCGCTTGCGCTTCCGGTTGAACTGCTCAGGTCCAGGCCGAGGGTTTCGTCATCCAGCCGTTGCGGCGAGCCGGTGGCGGTGCGCTCGATCACGGCCCTGTCCGCGGCACTGATCTCGGCACGCTTTTGGGACTTGCGGTAGCGCTTGGCCGCCTTGAACATGTTGCTGGTGGCCCTGCGCACGGCAATGTGCCGTTCATCCTCGGGATCCAGCTGGTGCACCACCGACAGGACCTTCAAAGCGGCGGATAGTTCTGCTTCGGTAAACAGTTCGGTTTCTGGTGCCTGCAAGGGCAGCGGCGTAGGTTCAGTCATCTCCCCACCAATTTTACGCGGTGGGCAGCGCCCTATTTTCCCTTGGCGAGATCGGCGAGCGTGGCAATGAGCAGGCGGCGCTCGACGAGCTTGATGCGCTCATGCAGCGATTCCTCGGTGTCGTGCTCTTCAATCGGCACGGCTTCCTGGCGCAGGATCGGACCGGTATCAACCCCGGCATCGGCAATGTGCACGGTGCAGCCGGTGACCTTCACGCCGTAGGCCAGCGCATCGCGCACGCCGTGGGCGCCGGGGAAGGACGGCAGCAGCGCAGGGTGGGTGTTGATGTAGGTGCCGTCGAAGGCGTTGATGAATTCCTCGCCGACGATGCGCATGAAACCGGAGGAGACAACATAGTCCGGGGCGTAGGACAAGCACTTTCCGGTGAGCGCATGGTTCCATTCGCCGCGATCCGCGTAGTCCTTGAAGTTCACGACGAACGTTTCGATTCCGGCTTCAGCCGAACGCTGCACGCCGTAGGTGCCGTGCTTATCCGCTCCCACGGCCATAATCTCGACATTGTCCAGCTGGCCGTCGGCCACTGCGTCGATGACTGCCTGGAGATTAGAACCGGTACCTGAAACCAAAACCACAATGCGCATGAATTCAATTCTACGGTTCGCCGGGTCCGACGCTTCATCCCGGACGCAATGTTGCATGGCGTTTCGATCCGCAGGCCTTTTCCCGGCACCGTTGCCGCGCCGGCCCTAGACTGGCCGTAAGAGCGCCATTCGAAGTGGAGAAGTTGATGAGCCAGATAGTTCCCGACGGCAAGGACTGGACCGTTGTCCTGGACGCGGTGTGCGCGCAGTGCGCCGTCGATGTGCGCGGCATCTCGCCCGGCGATGCCATGACCCAGCTTCCGGTGTGCGTGGACCGCTACATCGAAGTGCTCGCGCGCCCCGATGCGCAGACCCGCACGAACCCTACCCGCTGGAGCGACCAGGAGTACGTGGCCCACGTCGCCGAAATGCTGCAGGTGATGACCGGGCGCCTGGTCCTGATGCTTGAGCACGATGACCCGACGTTCCCCAACTGGGACCAGGACCGGGCCGCCGACGAGGGAAACTACAATTCGCTGCCTGCAGGGCAGGTCGCCGAGCTGTTGCGCGAAAGCGCCGCCCGCTACGCCGCGAAGCTGTCGAGCATCGACCCGGCGCAGTATTCCCGCCGCGGCCTGCGCTCGAACGGTGCCGCGTTTACCATTGAAACGCTGAATCAGTATGCCTGGCATGACGTCATGCATCATCTGTGGGATCTGGCTCCGCAGACCAGCTAGGCGCGCCCGACACAAACGAAGGGGCCAAATGGCAGGTGCACTGCCCTTTGGCTAGACTTCTTGGCGTACGCGCGAAAACAGTTCTACATAAGGAGCCAGGCAGTCATGCCCAAGCCATATTTCGGGAAAATTTCTGCACTGGCTTTCACCGGGCTGCTGTCCTTGACCGCGTGTTCTGCCGGGATTCCGGAGACCGGTGAATCCGCTGCTCCAGTCCCATCGGCTGAAGAATACATGCCGCTTCTGGTGCAAACGCAGGATGATGAAGACAAGCTTCCTGAAGGCTTTGAGGATACCGAGTCCTACGACGCGGAAACCCGCCACCTGCTGGCCACCTCGGACTTCGGCAGGCACTACGTCGCCGTAGGCAACGAAGGCCAGCTGTGCATGATCGCCGTTCCCAAGCCCGTGGAAGAAGATGGCGATTACGAGATCGCCGGGACCACCTGCCCGACGATGGATTATGTGGTCCAGAACGGTATTCCGCTCAAGGTCGATGGCGGTGAAAACAGCTTCAAGACCGTCACCTACCTGATGCCGGCTGGCATCAGCGACGTGACGGTGGAGAACTCCATCTCCGAGCTTCGCGCCGAGCATCCCGAACTTGAAGCCGAGGATATCCAGGTAGTTGCCGAGAATGATTCGGTGCTGCTGGTGATGGAGGAGTCGACTGCCAGTGCGCTGGGGACGATCACCATCAACCGCCCCGATGGCGATCCGCTGGTCCTGGCCAGCCTGACCTAGGCCAACAGCGGCAAGACTCTAGCCTTCGAGTACCGGGTCGGTCTCGAACAGCGGGGCAATCAGGTAGCCGATCGAGGTGCCCACGCCGATTTGCAGTGCCAAGGCACCTGCGGTCGCCCACATGTTCGGGCCGATCTCAACCAGTCGCCCAATGGCCAGGGAGCCCGATGACAGCCAGGAACCGATCAGGCTCAGCAGCCCGCAGACAATGCCGGTGAAGACCGCCAAGGACGCGGTCGATGCCGCCAGCGACAGGGCATTGAACGGAATGCGACGGGCGAACCAGTCTTCGAGGTGGTTCTCGCCAACGCGCAGGAAGTACCAGCCGGCCACGATGCCCGCGGCCACGGGAATCAGCAGGAACAGCCATTGATGGGCCATCTCTCCTGAAGGAAGGGAAGCCAGCATCGGAAGCGACGGCAGCGGACCCACCGTGGTTTCCAAGGTGGACAGGGTGCTGCCGGTACCGATGCTGAAACCGCCACCGCTGATCCAGGACAAGACCCAGAACACTGCGTTCGGGATGAAGGACAGCTGCACCGTGGTCAGCGCGGCCGAGCCGATCGGGCCGGGGCGCAACTCCTGCGACACGTTGGCGACGTCGGTCCAGTGCACGCCCAGGTTGATGGCCAGCAGCAATCCGGAGATTCCCACGGCAGCGACATAGCCGAGGAACCCGGCCACGATCACATGCCATACGTAGGATCCGGCCCAGCGGCGATGCGGTGAGATCCGCTGGATATAGGCGGCCGTATCGACACCGAAAAGGCGAGCCCAGGAGCCTGCTTCGCGCCGCGCGCCAATGATCAGGCCCACCAGCGCGATGATCAGCGGAATGAAGGTCGCCGCGATGATATTGACCCGCGCATGCGCGTTATTGGCGAGGAACCCGATACCGGTACCGATGGCCCCGTAGGCCACGAAGGCGCCGAGCAGCCCTTGCCAGAGCTGGTCGGTGTAGGAAGCACGAGCGATGCGCCGTCCTGCACGCAAGCAGAACAAGATCGGCAACAGCGATAGCCCCAACGGGATCAGCGTGACCCATCCGGTCACTGAACTGGGGTCAGCTTCGGGGCCGAGATTCAGGATCTCCACCGGCACGCCGTGGATAAGCAGCCAAATGAGGCCGCCGAACTGCAAGATGGCCTCAAACGAGTCTTCGAGGAAGCCTCCGCTGAAATAGACGGCGACCAGCGGCAGCGTGATCAGGGCAAGGCAAAAGACCACGGATTGCAGTATCTCGAAGACCCCCTGCAACGCCAGGGGCATTGGCCAGCCGTTGCGCAGGCGCAACATCACTGCCTTCATGGGTTTCTTTTCGCGGCTCATCATCTTCAATGTTGCCATCATTGGCGCCGACCGGCCTCGATCGACGCGCAATGATGACCTGAAGGGTTGCCTAGAACACTGGGCTAATAGCTGTCCGGAGCAGCGCTTTGGGCTTCGGAATTGAAGCTTGCAGCCAGCGCTTCGGTGGCACGCGCCAGCAGTGCCACGTCGGCACCCACGCCGACGTAATCCGCGCCGGCGGCCATGTATTCGCGGGCGCTCTTCTGGTCGAAGGCGTTGACCCCGGCATACTTGCCTGCGGCCTTGGCGGCGTTGATGGACTTGATCACCGCAGCGACCACGTCCGGGTGGCTCTGCTGGCCGATGACGCCCATGGAGGCGGCCAAGTCCGATGGACCGATGAAAATCCCGTCAACACCTTCGGTGGCAACGATTTCCTCGACGTTCCGCACCGCTTCATCCGCTTCGATTTGAACCATGATGGTGATGGTCTCATCAGCGCGGGTCAGGTACTCGGGGATGCGGTTCCAGCGAGCCGAGCGGGCCAGGGCGGAACCGACACCGCGTACGCCCTTGGGCGGGTACTGGCAGGAGGCGACGGCAGCGGCGGCTTGCTGGGCATCATTGACCATCGGGATGATCAGCGACTGCACGCCCAGGTCCAGGAACTGCTTGATCACCACCGGATCGTTGACCGCAGGGCGGACCACTGGAACGACCGGGTAGCTGCGCACGGCCTGCAGCTGGGCCAAGATGTTCTGCAGGTCGTTGGGCGAATGCTCGCCATCGATGAACAACCAATCGAACCCTGCGCCTGCGCAGATTTCAGCGATCAGCGGGGAAGCCGAACAGACCCAGATGCCTGCCAACGAGTGGTCGGCGTCCTTGAGCGCATCCTTCAGCGACGGATCCGCTTCTACTCGAAATGACATGTCACAGTTCCTAGCGGTCCGTAATCGGCAAAGACGGTATCCCCTGCATTGACCCACATCGGGCGGGTGAAGGATCCGGCCAGGATGATTTCCCCGGCCTTGAGCTTGTCGCCGTGCGGGGCAATCTTGTTGGCCAGCCAGTACACGCCAGCGGCAGGGTGGTTCAGCACACCGGCTGCGACACCGGTTTCTTCGACGGTCTGGTTCTTGAACAAGATCCCGGAGACCCAACGTAAATCGATGTTCTCCGGCTTGACCGGGTTGCCGCCGATCACCATGGCACCCATGGCGGCGTTGTCGCTGATGGTATCCACAATGGTGCGGCCTTCCATCTCCACGCGGGCATCGAGGATTTCCAAAGCGGGGATGACGTATTCGGTAGCTTCGAGCACATCGAAAATGTTCGCCCGCGGGCCTTCGATGCCCTTCTTGAGCTTGAAGGCCAGCTCCATCTCCACGCGGGCACCGGTGAAGTCTTCCCACTTCAGCTTCGCGCCGGAGTCGTAGACCATGTCATCGAAGATGATTCCGTAGTCAGGCTCGGTGATTCCGGTAGCCATCTGCATGGCGCGGGAGGTCAGCCCGATCTTGCGGCCGACCAGCACGCGGCCAGCGGCTTCGGAGCGCTGGCGCCACAGGTTCTGGACCCGGTAGGAATCTTCTACCGTCATTTCTGGATAGCGTGCGGTCAGACGCGGCACGGGAGTCCGTGTCTCGCCGGCCTGGACCAGCTCATCGGCAATGGCCGTGATTGTTTCCTCGGATAGCATCGACGGCTACACCTTTCACTACTGTTCAAACCTCTTGGGGCTGCCGCCATCTCGAAGAGATGACTTAGCTCACGGTTCTTGATCGTACCGAGGTTCGAGATTGAAGGCACATCGTACTAACATTCTGCTCGACTTTTCGTGGTCCTTCGGGCTCCTTTTCGCAAAAGATTTGGCCCACCGCCATGCGCCCCGGTGCGGGTACATGGCCGTGGGCCCAACCTGGCGGAACGACCGTCTCAGGATCCGGATTTGAGGTTTGCCAGCATCGCTTCGAAGGGCAGTGAGGAGAGTTCATCATCGGGGTCGGCGAATTCGCTGACCGAGGGAGCGATGGAACGGGTATCCCCCAAATCCGCATCAGCAGAGAATTCCCCTTCGTTCAGGGACAGCGCCAGGACGACTTCTCGCGCAACCCGGCGAGCGCGATCTGCCAGCGTGCCAGTCAGCCCCTGACCCCCGAAGTCTTCCGAAGACGCGAAAACCGTTGTCGGCATGATCTGCGCCCTGAGGTAGGAGAAGATCGGACGCATGGCGTAGTCAACCGCGAGCTGGTGCCGCTGGGTTCCCGCGGTGGCAGCGAGCACGACCGGTTTTCCGTTGAGCGATGTAGGGTCCAGGATATCGAGGAAGGACTTGAAGAGGCCTGAGACCGAGGCCGTGAAGACCGGGGTGACGGCAACGAGCACGTCCGCATTCACCACTGCGTCGATAACTTTTTGCAGGCCCGGGGCGGCGAAACCGGTCAGCATATTATTAGTGATTTCACCAGCATGCTCACGCAGTTCGATAATGCTCACGTCGGCTTGCACGCCGGCGGCAGCTAGCTGCGCGGCAATATTCTCTCCGATTTGCTGGCCCAGCAGCGAGGAGCTCGATGGGGTTCCCAGCCCACCGCTGATGACGACTACTGACTTGCTCACTGTTCTTGCCTTTCACTATTTATATGCGTATGCATGTATCAACAGCGGGGTCGCCGGACGTATTCCCGGCATCGGCAGTTCTTTTCGCCTCGTCAGCTCAATTCGGTTTTTCACTATTGTGACGGTCGCAATCTTATTGATAATATCTGCATATGAGCACTCCGAAGCCACAGACCGAGAATCAGCGCGCAATTGAAGATGGCGTCCGCACTGACTTCAAAAACACGATGTCCTACGGCGGCTACCTTGATCTGGAACGCATCCTGTCAGCGCAGCATCCGGTCAGCGTTCCCGAGCACCACGATGAAATGCTCTTCATCATCCAGCACCAGACCAGCGAACTGTGGCTCAAGCTCATGCTCCATGAACTCCTCGAAGCACGCCGCCTGCTGGGCCTCGATGACTTCGGCAAAGCCCTGAAATGCCTTGCCCGGGTAAAGCACATCCAGAAGACCCTGACCGAACAGTGGTCGGTCCTGGCGACCTTGACGCCGCGCGAATATGCACAGTTCCGCGACTTCCTCGGCTCTTCCTCCGGTTTCCAGTCCTTCCAGTACCGCGCCGTGGAGTTCATTCTGGGCAACAAGCATGAAGGCATGCTCAAGGTCCACGAGGCAGATCCAAAGGCCCACGAGCTACTGTCCAAACTGCTTCACGAGCCAGGTCTCTACGATGTGTTCCTGGCGGCCTTGTCCCGCCACGGTTACGACATTCCCGAAGAAGTGCTTTCACGGGACTTCACCAAGCCTTGGGCATTCCAGGAGGCACTGGTGCCAATATTCAAGGATATCTACGAGTCCGAGGACACCCGCTGGGGCTTCTACCAAGCCTGCGAGGACCTGGTAGACGTCGAGGACAACTTCCAGGCATGGCGCTTCCGCCATATGCGCGTTGTCCAGCGCACCATCGGATTCAAGCGCGGCACCGGTGGCTCCTCGGGCGTTGACTTCCTCAAGCGCGCCCTGGACCTGACCTTTTTCCCAGAGCTGTTCGCGGTGCGTACCGAAATTGGCAAGTAGCACCTCCCTCACGGCTCTGAGCCTCGATGACTTCGAGGCGAGATGCGGAAGCGCCACCTCGATTATCCGCACGATTACCGGCCTTTATATACGGCATGAGAAAACTCCGGTGGCGCGCACCCGAATAGTGGAACTGGCACATGCTGCCGGAGTTTCGGTCCCTGCGGCGCAAACCGCCATCTCCCGACTGATTGACCGGGAAGTGCTGGAAGCAGCGCAATCTTCCACCTTGCGCGTTTCGAGCGCGGCGCAACAAATGTTCGAGCGTGGCACCAGAAGAATATTCACCCCGCGCCAAATGTCAGGCAGTGATCCCTGGTGCCTGGTGGCCTACTCGCTGCCGGAGACCTTGCGCTCCTTGCGCCACCAGGTACGCAAGCATTTCTTGCAGCTTGGCGGCGGCACGCTCGGCTCCGGATTATGGATTTTCCCCGAGTACCTGCGAGAGGAAGTATCGGCGGTGCTCAATGCCCTGGGAGCCAGGGAACACGCGACGCTTTTTACCGCCCAGCAACCATACTTCCCCGGAACACCGCAGCAGGCTGCCGGGCAGTGGTGGGATCTTGAGCGCCTGGGCACGTTGCATCGAGCGTTCCTGGAGAGCACCGCTTCCCTGGATTCCAGCGACATTGCTCCGCCCAGTGCTTATCGGGGGTATGTCACGATGGTCGATTCATGGCGTGCTCTGCCCTACCTTGACCCCGGCTTGCCGGAGTTCATGCTGCCCGCCCACTGGCCTGGCGATGAGAGCAGGGAACGTTTCTTGGCACTGTCCACCGCATTCCAGGAATCGGCCTTGCTCTTCGCACGCTCGCTTCTGGCTTCCTAGTTCCAGACTGGTTCATCTTCTCCATACGGAGCAGGCGGACCAGGGTAGTCCAGCCCCTGGCCTGCCATGCTGAAGGGCGGCGGGACATACTCAAGGGTGCCGAAAGTACTTTCCACCCGCTTCAGCCGCACGCCACCGTCGAATTGAGCGGGGCGTTGCGGGGCGTCGAAGGCGAACAGCGCATGAGCGGTCCGAGCCAAGGAGAATCGCACCGACCCGGTACGCCCTTGGACACTGCGCGCCCGAACCAAAGCGATGACGGCAGCAGCGAGCCCGTAGCCAGTGGCGTGGTCCAAAGCCTGCACCGGCAATGCGCCCGGTGATTGCCCGTTACCACGGTAAGCCTCCGAGATGCCGGTGGCAGCTTGCACGATACTGTCGAACCCGCGCCGTTGGGCCCAGGGTCCTTCGAAGCCCCACGCACCTAATTCAGCAACAACGAGCTGCGGGTACCGCTGGGCTAATTCATCCCCGCCAAGCCCTGCCTTGGCCAAAGCCCCGGGGCGATAGCCCAAGAGGACGGCATCAGCATCCTGCAGCAGTTCGTGGATCCGCGCCTGCCCTGCTGCGTTTTTCAAATCCAGCAGCGTGCTGCGCTTGCCGAATCCGGTATCAACATATTGCCAAGGCAATTCGGGGATCAGCGGCCCATCCACGCGCAAGACCTGGGCGCCAAGGGCTGCCAGCGTCCTGGTTGCGGTGGGGCCAGCGATAACCCGTGTGAGATCCAGAACCTTCAACCCTCGAAAGGGCATTGCTGCACGCGGGTCAAATTTCCAGACCGGAGCCGAACCTGTTGGGCGCATGCGGAATTGAGCCCAGTGCCCGCTGCCGGCCGCTTGGCCCTCTGCCGAGCTGAGCCACTGTTGACGGGATCGCACCTGCGCGGCTATTCCACCAGCGGCGACGATGCGTTCTTGGGCATCGTGGGCACAAAGGCTTGCCACTGCGTCGGCGATGTCAATCCCCGAAGATGTTCCCAATGCAGAGTGGAGCGCGCGTTCATGGTGAGGGTAATTCGCGTGGGTTCTGATCCAGCCGTCGGCCGTTCGGTAGAATCCCGAATATCGAGCAAAACCTTGTGGTTTCTGCCCCGCGATGCGCAAGTGGGCAGAGGACGCGAAGGCCGCTGCGATATCCGGCGTCGCCGTGGCGAGCCATGGTGAGGCAGCGGCAAGATCATTAAGGGCGGAACATACCAAGCCAACGGATCGAGCTGCGAGCTTCTCCGCGTTCAAAGGACCAGCCCACCAAACCGCGGGCCCAGTAACAGGGCAATCACCTGCCGTCTCGAGCAATCGGTGCGCGGTAAACCCCGAACCCAGGATATGGCCCTCGGCCACGCGCTCATCTTCGGAATGCAGCATGAACCTCAGCCTATACGCGGAAAATCACCACTTCGATCCAGGCAGTCGGTAAACGGAAAACCCGCGTCGCGTAAAAATACACGACGCGGGTTATCTGAAGCTCTGCGGAATTAGTTCGCTGGAACGTTCAGGGTCTGCCCGACCATGATCAGGTCTGGGTTGCTCAGCTGGTCGTCATTCAAGACGAACAGGCCACGCCAGTCCTTGACGCCAAGCTGGTCGGCAACCTTAGCCAAGGTGTCGCCGGACTTGACGGTGTAGTCCTTGCCCGAATCGGTCACGTCAATGTTGAACACTGGTGCCTTTGGAGCTGGAGCAGCGTGCTTTGGAGCTGCCTGCTGCTTAGGAGCCTGCTTCTGAACCGGAGCTGCCTGCTGCTTAGGGGCTGCCTGCTGCTTAGGAGCGGCCTGCTGCTTAGGAGCGGCCTGCTGCTTTGGTGCTGCCTGCTGCTGAGGAGCCTGCTTCTGCGGAGTCGCGGAACCCGAAGGGGAACCGCTAATGCCCAGCTTTGCGGTACATGCTGGCCATGCGCCCCAACCCTGGGATGCCTGGACCTTGGTTGCAACGCGAATCTGCTCGGCCTTCGAAGCCTGGTGAGGCATGCCCGAACCGCCAAACGCCTTCCAAGTGGACAGCGAGAACTGCAGGCCACCGTAGTAGCCATTGCCGGTGTTGATGGACCAGTTGCCACCGGACTCGCACTGAGCCAGCTTGTCCCAGGTGCCTGCGGCATTAGCTGGTGCGGAAGCTGCAACGATTGCGGTGCCGGCAACTGCAACGGCGGCCAGCGAGGCTCCACCGCGGCGGATCAAGTTCTTGGTCTTCTGCTGGATCATGATTCTCCAGTTGCTCTTCCCGCGCTCAGGTCTTCCTAGACCATCCTCGTGCACCACTCAGCGTCGCATTTCGACTTTGATTAAATACTGCCCTGGTGAGTGGTTTGGAAGTCCCGGCAGTACCTGTTTCCCCATAACACTGCGAGTGTTATCGAAACGTTATGAATGACCATAACGCACCAACCCACCACCCTCGCAACTCAGGAAACGGTCAGAAACCCCGTAAATACAGGTCAATTGGCCAGAAAAAAATTTTGAATCGGGTCGGAAAATCACCATGATCCCCATATCAAGCAACGAAAATGTTACTTTCCAAAAGTGGAGATTATCCAGCTCGCTGTGATATAGCTTGCAATACATTTCTGGGCCGTGCCCAGCTCCCTTCAAGGTTGCATTCCGCCTTCGCCAAAGCTGGAATAGCTGCGTCCTAAACCCAAGGCGTCGGGCAATCCGAAGGGGCAATTTTTCTCCGGCAGACGGCCTTTTCCTCGCTACCACCTGCAAGGCCTCCCGGGCGATGGACACACCGCGACGTTCAAGCGACAGGACAGCTGAATTGCCCTGAGGTAATTTGTTTCAAGAAGCCAGCGCTGTAGGTTTGATTTCATCAGTCAGACAGGGGAACTCAATGCCAGTACGAGGCAGCACAAGCAAAGACCGATTCATGGAATCCTTGACCTGCTACCCCCGGGCCCTGCGGGAATTCTTTCGCAACGATGGACTAGACGTTGCAGCTTCCCTGTCCTATTTCATGGTTCTTGCCATGTTCCCCGGATTACTGGCATTGATCTCGCTCCTGTCTTTGGCCGGTGCCAGCGAAAGCGGCACCAAATGGATTATGGAGCTGCTAGAGCAGAGCCTCGCCCCGAACGGACAATCTGCAAGTAGCGACTCCCAGCAATTGCTCGACACGGCCGAACAGTTGCTCGCTGGCTTGGCATCCCAAGCTAGCGGAACGTTCTGGGCAATCCTGGCCGGTTCACTCGGCGCGCTGTGGAGTACATCTGGATATGTCACGGCATTCAGCCGCGCGTTGAACCGGCTGTATGGGGCACCGGAAGGCCGCCCCCAGTGGAAACGCCGTCCTCAGATGTTCCTGATTACCGTGCTGATCATGCTGGTTGCCGTCGTGACCCTGGTGCTGCTGCTCGCTTCTGGCTCCGTCGCCCGCGGAATCGGCAATATTATTGGCATGGGCGACAGCTTTGTGCTCGTGCTGAATATCGCCAAGCCGCCATTGATGCTCATTATGCTGCTCCTGGTTCTAGCCTTGCTTTACTACTTCACCCCCAACGTCAAGCCAACGAAATTCCGCTGGTTCTCGCCCGGCACACTGACAGCTCTGGTGATCCTGGGACTGTCGGTATTCGGTTTCAGTATTTATGTTTCGCAGTTCGCCAGCTACTCCGCCACCTACGGAACCATTGGCGGCGTGATCATCTTGATTCTTGCTTGCTGGATCAGCAACATCGCTTTGCTCCTCGGAGCCTTGGTGGATATCGAATTCATCCGCCTCCGCCAGCTTCGCACGGGCATGCCTGCCATAGATGACGTACTTCTTCCACTGCGTGATGACACTTTGGTAGCCAAGCAGGAATTGGCAACATACAAGGATCTCGTCCAGGCCCAGGAAATCCGTATCAAGCACGGTGGCGACCCGCTGCAAGATATGGAGAGGGATCCATCCACGAAGCTTAAGCGCAAGACGAAGTTGCTCCCCATGGGGCTGGTTGCCGTGGCGGCCTGGACCGCTAGCCGCATGAAAACCAAACGCGATCTGCGCAGGGGCTCAGAATAGTCCCGACAAGCTCTGCAGTGCCCACCACAGGCCGCCGGAACCCAGAACAAGAATCACCACAACCCACAATGAAGCGAAGGTCCGGGTAGCCTCGGCGATCAGGTACGCATCGGACTGGGCGATATCGTGGCGTCTCCAAACATGTACCGAAAGAAGCTTGACGAAGTCTTTTAGGCCAGCCAGCAGCAAGAACCCGGCGATAAGCAAAGCCAGGTACAGGTACGCTTCGACCGGCGCAAAGAAGACCACTGCCAATGCCACGAGTGCACTAATAGTGCACACAATAAAGGCCGGCCAATTTCGGACAAAGATCAGCGCCAACAGGAACAGCAACGCGTAGATGCCGAGCGCCCGCCCGGAATAGCCCGTGGATATGCCCCACAGCATCAAAGCTGAAACCCATATCGGTGCGGGGTACCCGAAAATCCCGGAGATGATGACAGAAATCTTGCCCCGTCCAATGCTCCGCACTTCTCCGGAATGATCCCAGCCCAGCCGCAAGCCAGCCACGTATCTGCCCGTGAATAAGGCCGCGATGATATGGCCGAGCTCATGAATCAGCGTGGAGTACAAGCCGGTGATCCGCCAGACCGGACGAGGGACCACCAATAGCAGGATCAAGAACGCAACGATCAGCCACTGCCACTGGTTCAGGGCCACGTTCACCGGCTGCGAGAGCCGCTCCCAGGCCTGGGCAATATCTAGATTCATTCCTGCTCCTCATCGGCGTTCGGTATTACTCATTCTTGCAAGCCCCATCGGCCACAAAGTGACCGGCGAGTGCATTTCCCGACTTTCTGGGAAACATCACAGGTGACGGGCATAGTCTGCAAAGCGGAACACTGTGCCGTATATCTGGAGGAGTCTCATGTCTCGCATCGTTTCAACCGCCTTGGCCACCACCGGTTTAGTGGGCGGTTACGCTACCGGTCGTGCCACCAAGAAGCGCCCGCTGGCTGCCGTTGTGCTCGGTGCTGCAGGTGCCGGCGCCTTCCTGCTTTGGAAGAAAGATGCTGGAACCGCTAAAGCCATTGCCTTGATCAGCGCCTATCTCGGAGGCTTCGGCGCTTCGCATCCGCTGGCCAAGAAAATCGGTGCGTGGCCAGCGGTGAACTCGGTGACTGCCGGCGTTGCCATTCTCTCGCTCGTTCTTGGCGGCCCCAAGAAGAACAAAGACGAGCTGTCCTAAGCGGCATCAGCGAATCTGTCGGGGTCTGGTGCTACGTTGACTAGGTAGGAAACAAGTCAACGAAAGGCCCAGGCCCCGTGTTCTTTCTAGATGATGCGTTCATCTTCTCAGCGAGTGACCTGTCAGTCTCCGTTGACTGCAATTACCAGTCCCTGTACCTGCTGGACGTGAAACTCGGCCTGCGTCCCAAGCCTGACAAGGCACGAGACGAGATGCTGGAACGAACAGCGGTGCTCGGCGACGCCCATGAGCAGAACGTCCTCAAAGACCTGATAGCTGCCTATGGCGAATACGACCCGGTGACGGGAACCGGCGTCAAGCAATTCACTGATCGCCCGCAGATGTCTGCGGCCGGTCTTCGGGCAGCCCACGAGGCGACCATGCACGTGCTTCGCAACGGCGCCGATGTCATTTTCCAGGCCACCTTCTTCGATGGGGCTTTCATTGGCTTTGCCGACTTCCTGGTCCGCCAGGAGGACGGCACCTGGGCCGTATGGGATACCAAGCTCGCCCGCCATGCAAGGGTCAGCGCCCTGCTCCAGATCGCAGCCTACGCGGATCAGATGCTGGCAGAAGGGCTCCCCGTGTCCACCTCGGCAACGCTGGTCCTCGGCGACGGGACGCATTCGGTGCATCGGGTTGACGAAGTGCTGCCAGTCTTCCGGGCCCAGCGTGAACGATTCGTGAAGATGGTGCAGGAACACCGTGCGGCCAACCAGCCAGTTCGGTGGAACTCCGATGAACTGCGCTTATGCGGCCGTTGCGATTATTGCGAAGAGCAGGCCCAGGAAACCCGCGACCTGCTATTGGTCGCTGGCATGTCCATGGTGCAGCGAGAAAAACTTCGCGCCCGCGGCATTTCCACCATTGACCAGCTCGCCGGGCTAGAGGATGGACCAGGCACCTCGCTGCACCGTGCCGCGGAGCAGGCCAGAATGCAGCTGGGGCTGGCCCAGAGCGATGGCATGGTCCACGGCGTCTCCTACCGGGTGAAGAACGAAGGCCCGATCTCTTCGCTGCCGCGGCCTGATCAAGGCGACATCTTCTTCGATTTCGAGGGCGACCCGCTCTACCAGGAACCTTCCGACGGCTCCTGGGGCCTGGAATACCTCTTCGGCGTCATCGAATATGACACCGGGGTGCCGGTGTTCAAACCCTTCTGGGCGCATAGCCGCGCCGAAGAACGCCAAGCCTTCCTGGACTTCATTGCCTATGTCGAAGAACGCCGCCAGCGGTTCCCGCGCATGAAGGTCTACCACTATGCGCCCTATGAGAAAACTGCCCTGCGCAAGCTCTCGCAGGTGCATATTGCCGGTGAGGACGAAGTCGACCAGTGGCTGCGTGAGAACCTGCTTATCGATCTCTACGAGACCGTGCGTAACGCCCTGGTGGTTTCCACCCGCTCATACTCCATCAAGAAGCTTGAACCGTTGTACATGGGAGAGCACCTTCGCTCCGGGGATGTCACCGATGCCGGAGCATCGGTGGTCGCCTATGCCCAGTACATGCTGGCGCGGGATTCGAAGAACGACGGGGCCGCTGAAGCGATCCTCGAGTCGATTGCCGATTACAACGAGTACGACTGCCTTTCCACTTTGCGCTTGCGGGATTGGCTGCTTTCGCTCAGCGATGAGGCGCCTGGCACCCTGCCGGATATGCCTGAGCCAGGCCCGGCCGCAGACGAATACGAGCCCACCGCCGAAGAGCTTCGGCTGCAAAACTACCTTGCGCAGCTTCCCCACGCCCACGCGCTGAGCAACGATGACCGCGCGATCGCGATGGTCGCCGCTGCGACCGGTTACAACCGGCGTGAAAAGAAGCAGTTCTGGTGGGAACACTTCGACCGCTTGTCCGCGCCAATGGATGATTGGAGCGACGCCCGGGGAGTGTTCATTGTGGACACTGCGGAAGTACTCGAGGATTGGCATAAGGCCACCCCTCGGGCGCGCACCTCTACGCGCGTGACGAGATTGCAGGGAACCTTGGCGGAAGGATCCCTGCTCTCCCCCGGCTCATCAGTGTTCGCCATGTTTGATGCTCCGTTGCCTGAAGGCATGGCCGTTGACGACTCCGTGCGCGGCGGCGCATTCAACGCCACCGTAGTCGAGCTCGGCCCGGGCTGGATTACCATTGCGGAGAAAACCAGCGGCAAGATCCCTGCCTACGGTGCCCATCCATGCGCATTGGCTCCGGATAAGCCGTTGGCGACGATGAGCATCGATGCAGCGCTCAAGGAGATCGCCCAGCGGGTGGGCTCCACCGTACCGGTGCTTCCGGAACGGCCGGGCATCGACATCCTGCGGCGGATTCCGCCACGCCTGAAAACCCTTGCGGCACCGGTGGAACCAGCCCTGGTTGATGGCCAGGCGCAGATCTATCCTGCCGTGGTCGAGACGTTGAAGGATCTTGATAATTCCTATCTTGCGGTACAAGGCCCTCCGGGGACCGGTAAGACCTTCGTCGCTTCGCATGTGATCCGTGAACTCGTTGATTACGGATGGAAGATTGGTGTGGTTGCCCAGTCCCATGCAGTGGTTGAAAACGTCCTGCGGAAAGCGGTGGAGGCCGGGGTCGATCCCGAGGCAGTAGCCAAGGAAGTCAAGCACGATGATCCGGTCCCCTGGGCTGGCACGTCCAAGGATTCCTTGACTGAAGTTCTCCACGCATCGGGCGGCGGGCTCATTGGCGGTACTGCCTGGACGCTGACCGGTTCGAAGGTTCCCGCAGATAGCCTGGATTTGCTGGTGATCGATGAGGCCGGGCAGTTCTCACTGGCCAATACCCTGGCGGTTTCACGAGCAGCCCGCAATTTGCTGCTGCTCGGTGATCCCCAGCAGTTGCCCCAGGTCACCCAGGGCACTCATCCTCAGCCGGTGGACGAATCGGCGCTCGGCTGGCTTTCCGGCGGCGAACCAGTGCTGCCAGCCGAATTGGGGTACTTCCTGGCAGCTTCATGGCGAATGCATCCAGCGCTTTGCGCCAAGGTTTCGGCATTGAGCTATGACCACCAGCTGTTCTCGGCAGACGCCGCCGGGTTGCGGCAGCTCGAAGGCACACCGGCCGGGGTCGAGACGGTCTTCGTTGAACATCGAGGCAACACGGTCAGCAGCGCCGAAGAAGCCGGGGCTATTGTCCGATTGGTCCGCGAGCATCTGGGGATGATGTGGAGTCCGGGGGCAGGCATGCCTGCCCGTCCATTGGGCGCCGCTGACATCCTGGTAGTTGCTGCCTACAATGCCCAGGTAAATCTGGTGCGCGATGTCCTCGAAGCTGTAGGGCTATCGGCGGTCAAGGTGGGAACGGTTGACAAGTTCCAGGGACAGGAAGCACCAGTTGTGCTGATGACCATGGCATGTTCCAGCGCCACCGATGCATCGCGTGGCATCGAATTCCTGCTTAACCGAAATCGCATCAACGTTGCGATTTCCCGCGGCCAATGGAAGGCCATCATCGTGCGCAGCGAAAGGCTCACCGATTATCTGCCTTCCAACCCATCGGCGCTCTCGCAGCTCGGTGCCTTCATGGCTTTGTAGCTTGATGTTGGATTGGCCCGGTCATTCGCGCGCCGGGTCAATCACATCCTCGACTTTGAAGAAACTTCCCAGGACTGGCCGGTCACCGCGCAGTTCCTTGGCGAACTGCAACCCATCCACATTGATGCGCATCTGCCGCTGGTACTCATCGCCCTGCTGCATCCATGTGCGAGTCGTACCGTCAACGCCGTAGAAGTAATCGAACCCCTGGTCCTTGAAGAACTGGTACCGGTCCCCCGCGTAGCGCTGGGTCCGGGCAATATCCGATCCAAAAGGATAGATGTAGTGCCCGGTTTTTCCCACGATCGGTTCCACTTCGGCTTTCCACAGTTTCGTGTCCCGCTTGAGCCGATCCATGCTGACCGTCCCGGTGGCAATGTGCCCCCACGAATGGGACGCGAAAACCCAACCGCTGTTCTTCATCGCTTCTGCGATCTCCGCCGCCTTCTTCTGGTCAGCTTCCAGAGTCTTGCTCTGGGGATACTGGCTGGCAGAGGTGCGGTAGCCGAATGCGCCGTTGTATCCGGTCATTGCGATCAGGCCGCGAGCGTCCCGATACGTGAAATCGGGATGTTCAGCTACGAAGTCATCGACCATCGTGGTGACGTCAAAAGCGCCAACCTGCGTTTTGCCCTCCGCATCGACGTATTCGTTGCGGACCTTGCCGTCCTTATCCAGCACCAGCTTGCTGGCGAAGCCATCACCTTCCATGTATTCGTAATAGCTCAGGTCATCGATGGACAGCACCACTGGCTTCTTGCCCTGGGGCAGCATGATATCCCGATACTCCATCTGCCCCTGGTCGTCGAGCGAGGCGAAATCTTCCGGGTTGACCAGGACATAATCACGCGCATACAGCTCGTCGAGGATGGCTGCAAATTCCTTCTGGGTCACCATGTAGTCGGCGTACCCCTGCGAACTGCTGCCTTCGTCAAAGGCCCTGCCGGGATCGACAATCAGCGAGTGGAAGAACAGGTGAGGTATGTTCTTCGGCTCTTCCCAAGCTGAAACCTGCCCTTTCTCTTCCTCTAGGCCGCTGGCCATCTGGTTCAGCTGTTCGGCGCTGTCATTCTTGGCGAGTTTAATCGCCGCGTCATAGTCGTATCCGTCAGCTAGCCGGTTGATCTCGGCTCTCACGCCGTCCACTCGTGCTTCTTCCTGCTCAGCCTTTTCAACGGCAGCAGGATCCGGGGCCGCCGTTGGCGGCTCCTGTGCAGCACTGCACCCGGCAAGGCCCAGCGCCAACCCGAGCGAAATCACCAATCGTAGATTCTTCAATGGCTGCGACCTCCGTGACCTCCACCGTGCCCGCCAGGCCGGAAGAAAACGAGTTGTCATCTGGTTATTTCGACCCTACACAGGTAGCGCTGGAGGCAACACCCTTTCATGATGAATTACCGAACTTGAGCGATGTCTAACATTCAGCTTTTAGGGAGCTCACATTTTGGAAGGAGTCCAATGATTTAGAATTGATTGGTTAGGCGTCCCAAAGATCAAGGAAGTACATGCAGCCCTCGCACCGCGCGAATAGTTTGTGGCTTCAGTCCCAGCAGTTCAAAAGCTCGGCAGCGTATCGGCTTCTGACCGCCCAGCCGTGGGCTGTGGCCTTCATCCGCGCAGAGTTCACCGCAGACCGTTCACGGATCGCATTGGAACTTTTCCATGCCTCCTTGGATTCCTTCCTGAAGCAAGCGCGCAAGAGCGATGACCAGATTCCCGCCTCGTATTCGGCCCAGGATTTCGCCGAGACATGGGTCAAGCAGGGAATTCTGGCTCGTCCGCTGATTGATGGGCGCTTCGTGTATGAACCCAGTGCGCAGACCCTGCGCACCCTGCGCTACCTGGCGGATTTTTCCACCGACGATTCGCATTTGAACTCGTCTCGCCTGAACACGTTGCTTTCTTCCCTGGAATCGCTGGCCCACGAAACCGATCCGGATCCCGAAGCACGTATCCGTGCCCTCGAATCCCAGATCGCGCTGCGCCAAGCCCAAATCGACCAGCTGCGCAGCGGGGATGACCCGGCGGTGCTTTCTCGCACGACCGCCTTGTCGGCAACACGTTCCGTACTCGATCTGGCATCGAGTTTGCCAGCAGATTTCCGACGCATGCGCGACGGCGTCCAGGATATGCTCCATTCATTGCGTGAAGGCATTCTGGATGCCTCCACAGCCAAGGGCGTAGCTGTGGGCCAGGTTCTTGAAGCTGACCGTCAGTTGCGTTCCACTGCCGAAGGCGAAACCTTCAGCGGATTCACTGAATTCCTGAACTCCCCGGAAGCGCAGCAGCGTTTCCGCGCCGCATTGGCCGAAGTCCTGGACCGCGACTTCGTAGATGACCTGGAAACGCCCGAACGCCAGATCCTCACTAACCTGTTGCGTGAATTGCGCCGCCAGGCAGCTGAAGTCCATGCCTCCTATGGCAAGCTCTCTGAATCCCTGCACGCATTCGTGCAGTCCGAGGACTACAAGCAGGCCGAGCTATTGCGCCAAGCGGTCCGCGAAGCTGAACTAGCGATCAGCAAATCCACGAGCCTGAAACCCCGCAGCGGCTTGGCCCCGATGGAGCTCTTCGCTCCGCAGTTCGTCACCCTTTCCGGTCTTGGAATCTACGACCCATCCGAGCATGTGGCTCCGCCTCCGCTGGCTCAAGCGCCAGAATTCAGCGAAGCTGACATTGTACGAAATCCCTCGACGCCCCAGGCGGACATGCCATTGCTGCGTGCATCGATCACCCGGCATCTGGGCCAGTCCAGTTCCGGTTCGATTCGGTTGGATGAAGTCTTCGAATCCTTGGATGTCGAGCAGCGGCACTTGAATTCCATTCGTGCCCTCGTGGAAATCGGGCGCACCAATGGCGAATCGCTGAACGAGAGCGATCTGCTCAGCATCCATTTCCAGCAACTCGATGGTTCGATGCGAACCGCAATCCTGCCCGCGTTAAGCTTTACGAAGGAGCCGCTATGACCAAGAGCGATTCATACGCCGCACCGATCACCGAACCATTGTTCGAGGGCGACACCGGGAAGTTCCCGCTGCCGCTGCGCCAGCTGCTGGTCCGGTTGTTGCGTGGCCCGTACCTTGATGGGTCCATCGATGCCTCGGCTTGGCAACTGCTGCTGGACCAGCAGCAGAGCATCAGCGATTACTTCTCCGAGATCTTCTTGGCACTGCAGCTGGACATGGACCGCAAGATCGCCATGCTTGCCCCCGTCCAGATTGAACAGGTCCACACCTCCCCTATCGCTCCGCGCCGTCCGCTGAAGCGTGATGAAACCCTGCTCGCCCTGCGGCTGCGGCTGTTGCTCGAACAGCATTCGGGCAGCGGGAGCGATGCCGTGATTTCGCGTGCGGGCATGCACGAGATCCTGGCCGAGCACCGCCAGACCTCAGACCGCGATGACAAGCGCTTTGCCGAGTCCTGCGATGCTGCGGTAACCCGCCTGCAGGCTCTGCGCCTGCTGACCGGCACCGAGCTGGAGAACGAGTTCCGCATTTCCCCGGCCCTGGCGATGGCGCTGCCGATCACCAATATCCAGGACATACCACGCTACATCGCGGCAATCGACGCTAATGATCCAGCTTTCAGCCTGGGAGCCGAAGAAGCTGATGACCTCGCAGAGCAGACCCCCGAGTTGGTGCAGGAGTAACCGATGAGCATTGAAATGACTCTCCCGCTGGGCGGGGCACTCAACCCAGGCCAGCATCGGCTGAGCCGGGTACAAATAGTTAACTGGGGAACCTTCCACGGCTTGCATGATCTGGCCGTGGACCGCGCCGGCACCTTGGTCACCGGCCATCCGGGCGTGGGCAAATCCACCTTGTTCGATGCGATGGGCCACGTCTTCTTTGCAACGCCCCGCCTGAACGAATCAGCCAATGACGCGGCCACCCGCGAAGACCGCCGCACCACGTTCTCCTACATGCGCGGTCGCAAGTTCAAAACCAGCGCCGGCACTGTCTACCAGCGCCCCGGCGCGACGTGGAGCGCCATTGTGCTCAGCTACGACGATGGCATGGGCAACACCGTTACAGCCGGCGCGGTCTTCGATCTGCCCGATGCCGGCCTGGAAGGACAGGTCTCCAAGCACTATCTGTTGTGCGAAGGCAAGGTCAATATTGCGGAGCTGGAAAACCACGGCCCGCGCCGCTTCACCGTGTCCTCGCTGTCAAAGGCCCTGGCACCGAGCGAGGCATTCGATACCCACAAGGCGTTCATTGAGCGATTGCGCCGCCGTTTAGGCGTCGAAAGCGACAAGGCCTTTGCCCTGTTGCGCACCTTGCAAAATGGCAAGGGCCTGGCCAAGGGCGTCAACCAGTTCTTCCGCCACGAAGTGCTGGAAGAACCAGCCACGTTGAAGGCCGCGTCCGCAGCAGTGGAAGACTTTGCCCATTTGCGTGGCATCTACCGCCAGCTGGATACCGCCCGCGCCCAGCGTGACGTGCTCGCGCAGGTGCCGGAGCAGGATCAGGCCTACCGTTCCTTGGCTGGACAGATCGCCACCGCCCGGCAATTGCTGGAAAGCGACGTGCACATCCTGGAAACCCAGGTCCGCCAGCTGGTGCTGCGCAATGACCTGAACTCCCACGAAACGGAGCTAGCCAAGCTCAAGGCCGAAGAGGCCGAGCTGCGTAAGCGCAAGGAAAAGCTCGATGACCAGCTCCAGTCGCTGGAGGCTGCCCACGACTCTGCGGGCTCTGCTTCCCTGATGCTGCTGGAGCGCGAGGCCGATGTGGCTCGCAAGGCATTGAGCGAGAAGGAGTACGTCATCCGGACCCTGCAGCAGCAGGCCTCGGATGCTGGCTTGGCCTTCGAATTCTCGGCCACCGGCCTGGATGAGCTGCGGGCCAACGCGGCACGTACCTTGCAGCAGCTCAGCTCGATTACGCATGATGCCCAGACCGTTGAGTACGAGGCCATGGCCACCTTGGTCAACCTGCGCAAGCGCGCAGAAACGTTGGCTGACCAGATCCGCTCCTACCAGCGCCGGGCCAGCAATATCGATGACCGTTCGATAGCCGCCCGCCGTGCCATCGCTTCGGCCTGCTCGCTCAAGGAAGAACAGCTTCCCTTCGCTGGCGAGCTCATGGATGTTTCGGCCGATGCCGGTACCTGGCGTTTGGCCGCTGAAAAGGCCTTGCACTCCTTGGCCCGCACGCTGCTGGTTCCCGGGGAGCTGCTCACCCAAGTCACCCACGCCATTGATCAACTCGACGGCTTGGGCCGCGTGCGGTGGAGCGACATTTCCCAGCCGCCGCGCACCGCTGAAGCCGGCCCGGCAGACCTGGTGGCCAAGCTGGACTTCGCGCCCGGCGAAGCCGGAACCTGGCTGAAGGCGAAGATCACCGCCGACTACCCATTGGCCTGTGTTGAGAACGATGCAGCCATGCATGTGCACCCCAAGGCGATAACTCCGGCCGGCACCATCAAGTCCGGAACCGGAAGCTTCGAGCGCGATACCCGCACGTTGCCTGCTTCCGAGTACCTGCTGGGCTTCACCAACGAGTCGAAGATTGCCGAGTTGCAGTCCAAGGCGGCACGGCTGGATGAGAAAATCGTCCAGGCCCACCAGGCTGCCGATGAGCGCAGTGCGGCGAAGAACAAGATCGCGGCCAAAACCCAGCTCTTGCAGGCCCTGATTGCCGATGAGCGGACTTTTGGCCAGTTCGACGCGTCCGAGGCACTGGAAGCGTTGCGCCGCAGCGAGCAGAAGCTCGGCGATGCCTTGGCATTGTCCGGGGATTCCTCCCGGGTTCGCCAGCAAATCGAAACGGCGAAGGCCGAGGCAGAAACCCTGGTCGGGGACCTCGCACTGGTTCGTTCACGCATTGCAGATCTTGGCTTGCAGGTGCAGCGTGTACAGCAGATCCTGTCCACCAGCGATGACTTGGGGACCGGATGGGAGCAGAGCATCCCGTCCGCGCTGCGCCAGCATCAGCTGCTTGGCCCGGTTCTCCAGCAAGTGGTTGCAGGGAACTGCCCTGCCAGTGAACAAATCAGCGAAGCCTTTGCCGAGGTCAAGCTCCAGTTGGGCAGCCAGGTCAACTCCTTGCAGTCGCAGCGCCAGGAAATCGGTGGCGCGCTGAGCGAAACCTTCCGTCGTTTTGCCCGTGAATTCGGCACCTCGCACGCGCAAACCCATGGCACCACCGCTGAAGCAGCTGAGCACTACGCGCAGCTGCACGACCAGATCGTGGCCGACGGCCTGCCGCACCATGAGGCGCAGTTCCGCGAATACTTCGCGAACCGTTCCTATGAACGCTTCAGCGACCTCTTGCAGTTGCTGGATGAAGAGCGCCGGATGATCTCCGAACGCATCAAGCCGCTGAACCAGATTCTGGCAGAGGTGACTTTCGAGCATGGGTCGGTCCTTCGCCTGGAAGCAGTAAATGCGATTCCAGTTGAGGCCGGTACCTTCCGCAAGGACCTGAAGGACGCATTGCAGGAGGCTTACACCACCAAGGACGAATCCACCTTGGCCAGCTCCTACCAAGCGCTGGAGGCACTGGTTACCGCACTCAGCGACCCGGCGATGGCTTCATGGCGTTCGACCGTGCTCGATGTCCGCCAGCATGTGATGATCAGCTGCAATGAGCACAAGCCCAATGGGGAGATTGAGACCGGCTTGGAACCCGGGACGCTCTCCGGCGGCGAAGGCCAGCGCTTCACATCCTTCATCATGGGTGCTGCCCTGGCCTACCAGCTGGGCTTCGCTTCAGCCGGGTTCACTTCCTACGGCACGGTGATGATCGACGAGGCGTTCATTCAAGCCAACTCCGAATATGCAGCGGCAGGCATACGCGCGTTGCAGGAGTTCGGTTTCCATCTGGTGCTCGCGGCCCCCGAGGACAAGATCGATTTGAGCCGCCATCTGGGATCCATCACGGATATCATCAAGCACCCTGGCTCCAATATCTCAGGCTTCGTGACCACCGGCCGTTCCCCGGCCATGGCCACGACGATTACCCTGCGCAGCTGAACATCCAGAACAAGGCACGAGGTCCAGAATTCGCCATAGCGAGTTCTGGACCTCGTGCCTTGGTGCTTCGCCTCTAGACCATGCTGCGCTGCACTCGATCAGGGATCATGACCACCCGCGGGGACAGCTCTTGGGGTGCGAAGCCTGGATCGATGCACTGCTTCCAATACCTGAGGTGCACCTTGTCGATTTCATGTGCAGAGTCCTGCACCGCGGCACCGCCCTCGCCTTGGATGCTGTACCAGTAGAGGTAGTCGACACCATCCAGGGTTTCGCTGAAGATCGTCTCCACGTACATCTTTTCGCCTTCCAGGGTTTCAAGCACCGCGGGCATATTGCTGTTCAGGAATTCCAGCCATTCATTAGCTAGCGCTGATTTGCCTGGCAGAACTCGGAATCGAGTGAGTTCAATTTTCATGTCTACAGCCTATGGGCTTGAGCCGCACCTGCGGAAAAGACAGTGGTCCTGAAAGCCTTGGCTTTCAGGACCACTGTCTTTGGCTGGCTACCGGCTATTCGACGGCCAATCCTTCAACCGGCGACAACTTTGCGGCGCGGCGGCCCGGAGTCACCGATGCCAAGAGCGCTGCCACGATGCTGATCAGCAGGACCAGTGCGAGCTGCCACCATGGGATCTCGTAGGTCATCGTTCCCATGGACGCGAGTGCCGAGCGGGCTCCAAGCAGGCCGTAGGCCACACCCAGCACCAAGCCGAGCAGGGCTGCGACGCCGCCAATCAGTACCGCTTCGGTCGCCAGCATGCCGCGCAGCTGCTTCTTCTTCAGGCCCAGGGCACGAAGCAGGGAATTCTCCCGGGTGCGTTCCAGGATCGAGAGGCTGAGCGTGTTGGCTACGCCGATCAGGGCGATCAGCACCGCCACTGCCAGCAACGCAGAGACAATCATCAGCAGCACGTCAATGATCTGGGAGAACATCGACTTCATCACCACACCGCCATTGATCATTGATGATTCAACGCCGGTGATGGCAGAAACCTTGGTGACCAGTTCGTTGACGCCCGCTGCATTGACGTCGGAATCCACCTTGATCAGGATCCCCGAGTACTGATTGGCTTCATCGATTTCCAGCTTGCTGAAAGTCTGCTCGGTGACGATATTTCCTGAGAGCATGGCCTCGGAATTCTTCACTGCCAGCGTTTGCCCGCCAACTTCCACCGTCGGGTTTTCGGGACTACCCAGCACATAGACGATTTCGCCATCTGCCGGCACGATATTCGGATCCAGTGCAACGTCAGCGAAGCTCTTGGGATCAACGGACATGACCTCGGCGTTGAACATTTCATCGGTTCCCATGTCCACATCCGCATATCCGGAGGTGAAGCTGGAGCTGGCGGTAATCCCGTCCACGCCATTGATTTGCTCAAGCATGCTCTTGGTCTCGGCGCCTGAAACTTGGCGGTCATAGAAGGAGACCATCATGTCGACCGGGAATTCTGCGGCCACAGCGTTGTTCAAGCTGGCCTTGGCGGTCTGGCCGCCGACCATGATCATGGACACCAAGGTCACGCCGATCAGCAGTGCCGTTGCCGTCGCGGTGGTTCGGCCCGGGTTGCGCACGGCGTTCAGGGCCGCGAGCTTTCCCGCCGTCGATTTGCCAGCCACGGCCTTGCCGATCCCAGAAACGCTGCTCGGCACGAACAGCGAAGCCAGCATCAGGATCCCCGGGAAGGAAACCAGGCCGCCCAGGAAGGCGACTACCAGATCCCCCTGGATCGCGCCGTAGGCCAGCAAGCTGGCGCCGGCCACCACGAACAGCGATCCGAAGATGATCCGGGCTTTGCCGGCACGGTTCTTCACGCTGGCAGCGTCGAAGGGGCGCAAGGCCGCCAGCGGTGCGAGTTTCATCGCCCGTCGAGCCGGCAGGCTCGCTGCGACCACAGTCATCAGCACGCCGACGAGAATTGGGATGGCCAATCCCTGCGGGGTCAGGGCCAACGCCGCATAGGACATCTCCGGCACCATCACGTGCAGCAGCTGGATCAGGCCCGCCATCAGTGCGACGGCGAGCAAGACACCGAGAATCGAGGCAAGAATGCCAATGAGCAGTGCTTCGATGAGCACCGAGCTACGAATCTGCTTGCGCTTGGCGCCCAGGATGCGCAGCAGTGCCAGTTCGCGGGTGCGCTGGGCAATGACTACGGCAAAGGTATTGACCACAACCAGACCGGTGACCACCAGTGCAATCAGTGCGAAGACCAGCAGGATCACGCTGAGTTGGTCGGTGCCTCCGGTGAACTGGGCGACTTCGTTCAAGACCTTCTCATCGGCGGTCACCACCGCCATGTCAGCCATCTTCTTGCCGGCAAACAGCTTCTCCAGCTCTGCCTTCAATGACTCGTCGGAGCCGTCGCCATTGACCACGATTTCGGTGATCAGCGCTTGGCCGCCGGAAAAGTGCTGCCACGCTTTCTCGCTCATGCCGGCCAAGGCGTAGGCCGAGGTCCGCGGGTTGGTGGTCGAGCGCTGGATGCCCACGATGTTGTAGTTCGCCGGCGAGATCGCGCCATTTTCCAGAGCCACGACGTCCCCGATGGACACGCCCATTTCCTTGGCGTGGGAAGCATCGATAATGATTTCGTTGGAACCTTGGGGCGCCCGGCCCTCAATCAATTCCATGCCGCCCAGCCCCTGGTCGGGATCTACTGGCTGTGCGGACACGCCGTAGCTGTTGTCCGCCGTGCGCAGCAGGCCATCGGCGTAGGCCAGGCCATAGGCGGTGGAAACTTCAGGCAGGTTCCGGACATCTGCGATGTCCTTGAGGCTCAGCTCGGTCAACTCCTCGGCGCCGGGAACCAGGTCCCAATCGGGGTAGGCCACCAGATCGGCGTTCTTGTAGGCGTCTCCGAGCGAGTTCTTCAGTGTCGCCTGGGTGGATGAGTTCACCGAAAGCGTTGCGGCAAGAAAGGCGGTGCCGATGGCCACAGCCAGGATGACGGCGATATATCGACGTGCATAGGTCTTGATATTCGAAAGTGCTACGTGCAGCATTGCTTACTCCGCCAAGGAGGCCAGGGCCTCGGTTACGGTAGCCACGGTTGGCTCCTGGATGGATCCGACAATTGTGCCGTCCTTCATCAGCAAGACATTGTCTGCATAGGACGCGGCCACCGGGTCGTGGGTGACCATGATGATGGTCTGGCCCATTTCACGGGTGGACGTGCGCATCAAGGACAGCACTTCGGCGCCGGTACGCGAATCGAGGTTGCCGGTTGGCTCATCGCCGAAGACCACTTCCGGCCGGGTGAGCAGTGCTCGGGCTACCGCGACACGTTGCTGCTGGCCGCCGGAAAGTTCATGCGGTTTGTGGTTCAGGCGGTCGCCCAGGCCGAGCGCCTGGATGACGGTGTTGAACCAGTCGCGATCGTGCTTCTTGCCGGCCAGCGACAATGGCAGCAGGATGTTGTCCTTGGCGGTGATGGTTGGCACGAGGTTGAAAGACTGGAAGACAAAGCCGATCTGCTCGCGGCGCATCTCGGTCAGCTGGTCATCGCTCAGCTCCAGCAGGTTCTTGCCGCCGATGATGATTTCGCCGGAGTCGGCGGTATCAAGTCCTGCCAGGCAGTGCATCAGCGTGGATTTTCCGGAGCCCGATGGGCCCATGATGGCGGTGAAGCGGGATCGTTCGAAGGAAACGTTTACGTCGCGAAGGGCCTCAACCCGGGTGCTGTCATGCCCGTAGGTCTTGGTCAAGCCGCGGGCAGCGACCGCATTTTCGGTTTTTGGCAGAGTCTCAGAAGTCATATTAGAAATACTACAAAGCGCCTAGCCAAACCCGCATCCACCATCAGGACCTAGTTTCCCGGGGGTGCGTCATACCAAGGTATGAGCAAATTCGTGGACGCTCTGCCCCCGCAGGTTACCGATTAGCAGCCATGTTCGCGTTCGGTTTCCTGGTGCGATGCCGGCTCAATCTGGAAGGTCGAGTGCTCAACGCTCACGGTGAAATGATCTGCCACGCACTGCTGCAAATCCCGCAGCAGCCCACCGGCTACCCCAGCGGAGAACATCGAGTCCTCGACCACCACATGGGCGGTGAGCACCGGAAGGTTGGAGGCAATCTGGCTGGCGTGCAGATCGTGCACCGCGATCACCCCGGGCAATGCCTCCAAATGCGCTTTGACCCCGAGCAGGTCCAGGCCCCTAGGCGTGGATTCGAGAAGGATGTGGGTGGTTTCCCCCAGCAATTTCATGGCCCGGGGAACGATCAGGGCGCTGATCACCAGGGCTGCCACGGAGTCGGCGCGCATCCATCCGGTGTAGGTGATAACCAGCGCGGCGATGATAACGGCAACCGAGCCCAACGCGTCGTTGACTACTTCCAGGAAAGCCGCACGCATATTCAGGTTGCTATTGCGTCCCGCGGAAATGATCCACATGGAGATGACGTTGCCCAATAGGCCGATGATGCCGAAGGCCAGCAGTCCCTCCGGTTGGACCTCTGCAGGGGTGAAGAGCCGCCGCACGGCGTCGATGGCCGCGTAGATGCCCACAGCCAGCAGCAATGCCGATTGGAAGGTGGCGGAGAGGACTTCTGCGCGGCGGAATCCCCAGGTGCGCTTGGTCGTTGGCTTGCGCATGATCAGGTTGGCAGCGGTCAGAGCCAGCAATAGCCCCAGGGTATCGGTCAGCATATGCGCTGCGTCGACCAGCAAGGCCAGCGAGTTGGTGACGATAGCGCCAACAACCTCGGCGACGAGGATTGTAGCGGTGATGGCGAAGGCCCAGGCCAGGCGGGTTCGGTTTGCTCCGGAATGATCATGGGAGTGCCCGTGAGAGTGATCGTGTCCCAAGTTCAGCCTTTCTTCGGATCCATGCTGTGCGCTTCTTCCCAATGGTGATGGGATGCCTCTTGCGGCAGAAGCGCCGAGGCGGCAGCGGTCAATGCGTCAAGTGCTTCACCCTGGCCCAGCGAGTAGATGCTGGCCCGGCCCTGGCTTCGGACGTGCACCAGGCCGGTGTCCTTCAGGCAGGACAGATGCGCGCTGACCGTGCTTTGGGCAAGGCCCAAATGCTCGGTCAGTTCCCTGACCTTATGCTCCCCGGTGCGCAGATGGTCCAGAATCAGCAGCCGCGCCGGGTCAGCGAGCGCGTGGAAGAGCGCAGCGAACTGGAGCTTGCCGCTGCGGATTTCCGATGCATCGATATCTGACTCTATTATCGCCATATAACGATGATAGGTGACTTTGCCGCGAAACGGAACGTTGCATGGCCAACTGCGCATCGCGATGGATGGCAAGATGAAAATATGACTGAAGATCTCATCGTTGGCGAAGACGGATTGGCGCGCCCTCGCTGGGCCGCCTCGAATGACATGCTCCGCACGTACTACGACGCCGAATGGGGCATGCCGATCACCTCCGAAGAGGGACTTTTCGAGCGGCTGAGCCTTGAGTGCTTCCAGTCAGGCCTGTCCTGGGCCATCATCCTTTCCAAGCGCGAGTCGTTCCGCCGCGCTTTCGAGCACTTCAATCCCGAGAAGGTCGCGTTGTTTACCGAGGACGATTTCAATCGCCTGATGGAAGACGCCGGGATCGTGCGCAATAGGCTCAAGATCCGCGCAACGATCGCCAACGCAGAAGCGACCCTGATGCTGCGCGAAGAGGGCGGCCTCTCGGATTTCGTGTGGTCCTTCAAGCCGGAACAGACCCCGGCTCCGCGTAATTTCACTGAAGTACCCACGCAAAGCCCCGAGTCCAAGGAACTGGCCAAGGCGCTGAAGAAGCGGGGCTTCAACTTCGTGGGCCCGACCACCATGTACGCGTTGATGGAAGCCATCGGCATGGTCGATACCCATCTGGTCGGATCGCACCGCCGCGGCACTTCCGGCATTTGGGCCTGAGGTCATGGAACTGCGCCTACCGGCAACGGGAATTCTGGACGTCGGCCACGCACTGGCAGTCCTGGAATTGCATTCGCTGCCTGCCCAGGAGCGGCTGGATGCCGCTGCGGCCCAGCCGCACCGCGTCCTGCAGCTGGACGGGAACCTGGTTGAAGTTTCATTGAGCCTGGATCCTGCAGGCGTATCGCTCACCCACGACGCCCCGACTGAATCCATTGCGCGCCTCACGGAGATCATCAACCATTGGCTTGGACTGCAGCAAGACACCACAGCTGCTTATGAAGCGCTCCAGGCCCTTCCTTGCTACCAGCCGCTCGCGATGGCTTACCCCTCCTTGCGGCTGATCAGCTACCCGGATATTTTCGAGGCCCTGGCCACCACGATCATTGGACAGCAGGTGTCCTTGGCGGCGGCACGGACCCTCGGCGGGCGCTACGTCGGCGCATTGGGCCAGCAGCATGGCTCGGGCCTTCGGGCTTTCCCCACAGCGGCCTCAACGGCCGCCTGCACGCCTGGGGAATTGCGCGCAATCATTCGCTGCCCGTTGCCGCGGGCAACGGCGCTGCACGCGGTAGCCGAATGGTTCGAGCACAGTGGAAAGTTCCTGCTCGGAGACGTGCCGGCATTCCTGGAGCAGCTCCAAGGGCTGCGCGGCGTGGGGCCATGGACGCGCAATTACCTTGCCCTGCGGGGTTTGCGGGATCCGGAGATCTTCCTGGAGTCGGATCTAGTAGTTCGCCGAGCCATGAGCAAGCTTCATGATCGCGGCGTCACTGTGGCGCCTCCACCGAAGGGTGCGGGCTACCTGGCCACGTTGCTGCTGTGGTCCTTCGACGCCGCCAAGCTGTAGCAACGAGAAAGGGAGCTTATCAAGGTGTGCAATCCTGATAAGCTCCCTTTTCGACGAATCGGCCGACTGAGCAAGTCAGCCGATTCTCCATTCCCCTTATTCAAGCCGGCTACGCCGCTCGCTGCTTCGAGGTGAGCAGCCCCGGCAAGCAGCGAACTAGCCGATAAATATCGGTCAAGCTTGACGCTTCTCCCGACCACACACGGGAGAAGCTCTGGAATAAGCATATCCTAAGAACCAGTAATAACGTCAAGCCCTGTTTGCGTAATTTTTCGATTTATTTCTTAGGTCGCTCTAACTTACTTGAATCTGTCCGCGCCAAAAGACTAGTCGGCGAAGATCTTGCCAACTTCCGTACGCTTCTCGGCCTGGAATGCATCTTCTGCACGGCCAAAGGCCCAGTAGGCAGAGAGCGACATGTCGCGGCGGTCCACGCCATGCTCGTCATAGAAGTATGCGCGCAGCTTCTTCATGACTTCGCGCTCACCGTGGGCAAAGACCTGCACCCGGCCCTCGGGCCATGGAATCCCCCGGACCACGGACTCCAGGATCGTGGTTTCAGGGGAGAATTCGGCACCGCGGTGAATCCAGCGAATTTCCACGCCGGCCGGCGCCTGCAATTGCATTTCGTCAGCCTCGTCGGCAACCTCGATGACCACCAGGCCCCTCATCTGCGGGGCCATGGACTCCAAGGAGGCCGCAATGGCGGGAATGGCAGTTTCATCTCCGGCGAAGAAGTGGAAATCGAATTCATCCTTGGGGACAAACATTCCGCCCGGGCCCGAGAAGCAGATCGATGAGCCGATCTGCGCGTCACGCGCCCAAGGACCTGCTAGGCCCTCATCGCCATGGACCACGAAATCGACCTCGATGGTTCCCGCCTGCATATCGCTGCGGCGCACGGTATAGGTACGGCGAACCGGCAGATCCTCGGGAGCCAGCCGCTCACGCAGCGCTTCCATGTCATAAGGCAATTCAAGGCCCAGTTCCGGCTTCGCGAACAGGAATTTCACGTAGCGGTCGGTCACCGGCTTGTCTGCGAAATCGCAGATGCCTGGACCGCCAAGGGTGAGCCGCACCAGATGAGGTGCGATATTCTCGCGCTTGAGGACCTGCAGGAGGACCTGGGGGCGCGCAGGTCGGCCTCCAGTTTGCGGGCGATCACCAGCCGGCTGGGACACAAAATCACTTCCTGTCTTAATAAGGGTAGATAGATCAATCCTAATTGACGGGAGCGCAAGTGGTTACTTCGAGAAGGTCGGAGGACCTTCATATGCACTGAGCGCCGCGCGTTCTCCGGGGCTCAAACGCTGCACCCGCGAGGACACCGGGTCGAAATAAGCCAACGTAGTGGAGGCCTTGACGCACAAATAGTCCTCCACCGGGTCACGGAACTCGTAGCAGATATCAAAACTGGCAGGCTTGACATTGGCAACCCAGAGATCGACATTGACCGGCACGTTGCGGTATTCCAACGGGCGGGAATACCGCACCCGATGCTCGACAACGAGGATCTGGGTTCCGGCAGGCACTGCAGAGAAGATATCGGCCTGCGGCTGCGAGCCTGGCGCACCGGTGCCACCGGGCACGCCAAAGCCGGCGATTCGCGCTTCTTCCATTAACCGGATCAGATTGACATTATTGACATGGCCGTAAGCATCCATGTCGCCCCAGCGCATAGGGACCTGCACCCGCAGAATGCTTTCTTCCATGGCTAATCTTCCTTCAGCAGGTTTGCGCCGTCATTGCCCACGATCCCCAACTTGGCCAGCTCCCGAAGGATCCGGGCTCCGTCCGGCTCGTAGACCCAACGCACCCCGGGGGTGGTTCGGCGCAGCTCATGCGAACGTCCGCCGGCTAGCACCGCTTCCGAAGGGGTCAGCTGGCGGATCACAATAGCCCTGACCAATTCGGGGTAGCGGCGCGCGAACTCCGCATAAATGGCCGGATCATGCTGGCCGTCATCGCCGATGAGCACCCATGAAATGTGCGGGAATTCTTCGGCCAGGCGGCGCAGCTGGTCAACCTTGTGCTGCATTCCGCTGCGGAACCAAGAACGGTCTGTTGGCCCCCAGTCGGTGAGCAGCAACGGCCCCTTCGGGTACAGGTTGCGCGAGATGAAGCGCTGCAGGGTCTGCGCGACATTCCATGCGCCGGTGGAAAGGTAGATGGTCGGAGCTCCTGGATGCTCGAGCAGCACCTTCTGGAGCATTACCGCCATCCCGGGGGTCGCCACGCGGGCATGCTCGGAGAGCACAAAGGAGTTCCACGCCGCCAGCATGGGGCGCGGCAGTGCGGTGACCACGACGGTGTCATCCACGTCGCTGATCACCCCGAACTTCTGCGCCTGGTCGATAACGAGAATCTTCGCCTGCGCGGCATCGCCGTTGTGGGCATGAAGCCGGATCTCATTCCAGCCCGCGGGCAGGTCGACTACCAGCTTCACATCAATCACGCCGCCACGGTCAGCCTGGACCTCGAAGCGCTGGTCGCCAACGTCAATGCTGACCTTGCCGCCGGGAAGGATCGGGGAAATGAAATTGCGGAAACCGCGAATGCCATCGGCAATGACCTGGGCTTGGTGCTGCCCGTCTTCAAAGGCGCCGGGCTTGGCCAGGACAACGCGGGCGAAGACGCGAATCCAGCCGCCGCTCGGTCCGGTAGAGCCATATCCCACATAGGGAAGGATTACCGCTTGGTGGCCGTTGGCCAGGGCGCGCCGTGCACGCCAACGATGCACTCCGTCTTCCATTCGCGAAGCTACATGCCGGGCATCGCCATCAGCCGAAATATGACTCATAGCCCCAGTCTTTCATGTCGACCGCCAAGCACGGGAAAACGACAACTTGTGTCTTGAGCCCTTGCCTTTTTCTACAAAGAGTAGAAAACTGGTGCTATGAAATTCGAACACGAGCTCAATAGTCCGGTCCTGGTATTGGATGAGGACCAATCGTGGCAGCTGCTCTCGCACAGCTCCCACGGACGCGTAGCAACTTCGGTTGCAGGGTTGATCGATATTGTTCCGGTGAACTACGCGGTGCACAACGGGAAGCTGTTCTTGCGCACCTCGCCCGGTAATAAGCTTGCGGCCATGGCGATCAATGAAAAGATCGCTTTCGAGGTCGACGGCATCCTTTCCGATGAAGCTTGGTCCGTTGTCGTGCACGGCAGCGCCGAAGTATTGGAGCATGAGGCCGATATCAAGGAGGCCCGCGAAAGCGGCGTCACTCCCTGGATCCCCACCCAGAAGGATTTCTGGATTCGGGTCAACATTGATTCGGTCTCCGGGCGCCACTTCGAGCTTGGCGAGCAACCAGAGGTCGCTGAATAGTTCTCTCCGATCTACACGGCAAACGCCGCCTCCCGCCCAATGGCCATCGGGCTGGCAGCGGCGTTTCCAGCTTTAAGCCGATGCCTGGGAATAAGGGTAGAACCCTTCTCCGCTCTTGCGTCCGAGCTTGCCCGCAGCCACCTTTTCGGTGATCATCGGGTGCGGCTGGTCGGCCTCGTCACCGGTCTCGGCGTAGGTCGCCTGGGCGATGAAATCGATAACATCAAGGCCCACCATGTCCATCAGCTCGAACGGACCCATGGGGTGGCCCAAAGCGGTCTTCGCGGTGGTATCGATATCCTCGATGCTGGCGATTCCCTGGTGAGCCAGGTTCAGCGCCTCGGCGTTGATCGCACCCATCATGCGGTTGGCAATGAAACCCGGAATCTCCTTGTTCACCAGCACCGGGTTCTTCCCCAGCTGGTTGGCTACCTCGGTAACAGCCTGAATCGTGGCATCGCTGGTCTGCCCATGGCGGACTATTTCAACGCACTTCATGACCAATGCAGGGTTGAAGAAGTGCATATTGCACACCTGCGCTGGACGGCCGCTGGCCTGGGCCAGCTTCGAGGAGGGCAGCGTCGAGGAATTCGTCGCCAAGATGGCGTGGGCCGGTGCATGCTCGCCCAGTTGGGCGAAGATCTGCTCCTTGATGTCCAGGCGCTCCACAGCAGCCTCGATCACCAAGTCGGCTGTGGAAGCAGCCTGGTTCAAGTCGGTGTTCTGGCTCAAGCGCCCCAGCGCCGCAGCTGCCGCGGGCTGGTCGAGTTTGCCTTTGGCCACACGGCCGGCAGCCCAGGACTCCAGCTCGGTGCGTGCTGCGCCCAACGCGTCGGCAGAGATATCCTGCAGCACGGTGGCGTAGCCGCCCAGCGCGCAGCTCATCGCGATCTGGCGGCCCATGGTGCCGGCACCGATCACCAAAATACGTTCAATCCTCATTGACCATTCTTTCTCTGGAGTCCTGGCCTGCGCCTTTTAGCCGCGCAGGTAGGTCGTCGTGGTGTGCGTGTAGAACTCGCGAGCTGCTGCTCCCTGTTCCTTCGGTCCGTAGCCCGAAGCTTTCGCACCGCCAAAAGGCACGTGCGGGTCAGCGCCGGCTGACTCCGAATTTACATGCAGAATACCCACGTCGAGAGTTTGTTGCGCCTCCAGGGCCAGCGCAAGATTCGAGGTGAACAATGCCAGGCTCAAACCATATTCCGAGTCTTCTGCAGCCTCGAAAGCTTCCTTCCACCCGTTGACTCGGCGGACCGCCACGATGGGCGCGAAGAATTCTTCCTGCCATGCGCAGTTGGCTCGCCCGGCTTCCCCCTCCGGAAGTTCCAGAATGGTTGGTGCCAGGAAGCTGCCGGTTCCCGGGGCCAGCCCGCGATAGCGCAGTGTTGCGCCCTGTGCCAGCGACCGGTCGATCCCCTGAGCCGCCGAGTTCGCCGCTTTGGCATCCACCAGCGGGCCCATATGCACTGATGGGTCCAGCGGGTCCCCGGTCACCCACTGCTCCAGCCTTTCGGTGAGCTTGGCCAAGAATGCGTCGGCAATGGACTCATCGAGAATCAGCCGGCTGGTGGCCGTGCACTTCTGGCCGGTGGAGCGGAAGGACCCGAAAAGCACCTGCTCGCTGGCCAGGTCCAGGTCTGCGTCGGCCAGCACTACCGAAGCATTCTTGCCGCCCATTTCCGCCTGCACCGGAATCCCCTGGGCCGCACCTGCCGCGCAGAGTTTGCGCCCGACTCCGGTGGAACCGGTGAAAGTCAGCCCATCCAAATGCTCATTGGCGATGAAGGCATCACCCAGCGCGCCCGGGCCGATGACCAGGTTCAGTACACCAGCGGGCAGCCCTCCGTGCTCCAGGGCCTGCACAAAGCGCATGGCCAGCAACGGCACCAGGCTGGCCGGCTTGAACACCACGGTATTGCCGAAAACCAGCGCCGGGGCGATCTTCCAAGCCGGAATCCCGATCGGGAAGTTGAACGGGGTGATCACCCCGATCACCCCCAGCGGCTTGTGGGTAACCAGAATCTGTTCCCCGGCGCGCGGGGATTGGAAGACGGTGCCGGCAGCGCGCTCCGCTTCGCCGGAATAGTAGGCCAGGATCTGTGCGGCCCGCAGCACCTCGCCGATTCCCTCGGCTCTGGTCTTGCCCTCTTCGGCGGCAAGTTCCGCTCCGAAGTCCTCCGCATGCTCCTTCAGGTATCCGGCGGCCTTGGCCAGAATCGCCCCGCGGGCGGCCATCGGAGTGGACGCCCAGGATTTCTTGGCCCGGTGGGCGGCGCCGAAAGCGGCGTCCACCTGGTCCACGCTGGCCGCGGTGCCCTCCGCGAGCACGATGGAGTCGTCGGCGGCCGCCTTCGAATCGATGCGGCGGCCTTCGCCAGGCACCCATGCGCCATTGATGCAGTGCTCCAGGGTGGCAAGTGTTGTGGAAAGGTTCATTTGCTTGGTTCTCCCGTCTTCCTTGGCTTCGCGGCTTAGCGGAAGGCCGGCACGCCGGTGAGCTTGTTGCCCAGGATCAGCGTGTGCACCTCGTCGGTGCCCTCGTAGGTGCGCACCGATTCCAGGTTGTTGGCGTGGCGCAATGGCGAGTAATCCAGCGTGATGCCGTTGCCTCCCAGGATGGTGCGTGCTTCGCGGCAGATCGCGATGGCTTCACGGCAGTTATTCAACTTCCCCACCGAGATCATGTGCAGGTTCAAATTCCCGGCATCCTTCAACCGGCCGATGTGCAGGGCCAGCAGGAAGCCCTTGTTGATTTCCAGGGCCATGTCCACCAGCTTCTGCTGGGTCATCTGGTATCCGGCCAGCGGCTTGTCGAACTGCAGGCGTTCCTGCGAGTAGGCCAATGCCACCTCGAATGAATCGCGGGCGGCCCCCATGGAACCCCACAAGATGCCGTAGCGGGCTTCGTTCAGGCAGGAGAACGGCCCCTTCAGGCCCTTGGCATTCGGCAATACCGCCGAACCAGGCAGGCGCACATCGACCAGATCGATTTCGCACTGGATGGAGGCGCGCATGGACAGCTTCTGCTCGATCGGGGTGGCGGTGAAGCCCGGGGTGCTGGTCGGCACGACGAAGCCGCGGATGCCCTCATCGGTCTGTGCCCAGATCACCGCCACTTGCGCCACATTGGCCAGCCCGATCCAGCGCTTGGAACCGTTGATCACCCAGTCATCGCCGTCGCGGCGGGCGAAGGTCTTCATGCTCGACGGGTCGGAACCTGCCGTTGGTTCGGTCAGGCCAAAGCAGCCAATGGCTTCGCCGGCGGCCATCTTGGGCAGCCATTGCTGCTTCTGCTCCTCGGAGCCGTACTTGTAGATGGCGCTCATGGCCAACGATCCCTGGACCGAAACGAAGGTGCGCAGCCCCGAATCGCCGGCTTCCAGCTCGGCGCCGGCAATGCCGTATTCCACGGCCGAGCGGCCGGCGCAACCGTAGCCTTCCAGGTGCATGCCCAGCAGGCCCAGCTTGGCCATCTCCGGAACGATCTCCAGCGGGAAGACTGCGTCGTTGTACCACTTGGCGATATTCGGCTTGATGTTCTCGTTGACGAAACCGCGCACGGTATCGCGCAGGGCCAGTTCCTCCGCCGAGAGCAGCGAATCGAAATTGATCAGGTCGGCCGGATCCAGAAGGCGTTCTGCGGTGCTCATATTAAGTCTCCTTGAAAGTTCTTGCGATTAGCTATTTGCCAGGGTGCCCAGAAGCGCTTGGTGCTCCCCGTGGGCCGGCGGGATGGTGCGATATTGGGCGCCGGTGCGCGAGAGCCCGATGGGGCTGGCGATCTGCTCGGTCGCTTCCCCGGTGTCCGGATCGGTGATCAGCGCGACGGGATCCAGGCCAAGTTCCTTGGCGAAGTCGATGGCCTCGGCAATGGAGTTGACCTTTCCGGCGGGCACTCCCGCGGACATCAGCGCATTCGCCCAGTGCGCGGCAGTGGCTGAGGCGGTGGCCGCTTCGATGATTGCCTTGAGTTCTTCGCGGTGGGCCACCCGTGCGCTATTGCTGCTGAAGCGCGGATCCTGGGCTAGGTTCGGCTGGCCAAGATGCTTGGCCAAGGCAGCGAACTGGCGGTCATTGCCCACGGCGATGGCCACCACGCCGTCGTTGGCCGCGAAGGTTTCATAGGGGGCAATGCTCGGGTGCGCGTTGCCCATGCGTGCCGGGGATTTTCCGGTAGCCAGCGTGCTGCTGGACTGGTTGGTCAGTCCGGCCAGCAGCGAGCCGAGCAAGTTGACGGTCACCCGCTGGCCGATACCGCTGGCATCGCGTTCGCGCATGGCCAGCAGGATGCCGGCAACCGCATTCTGCGCCGCCAATACGTCCACCAGGGCAACGCCGGCCTTGCTCGGAGGCCCGTCTGGTTCTCCAGTGATGCTCATCAGTCCGCCCACTGCCTGCACCAGCAGGTCGAAGCCGGGCAAGGTTGCACCCTGCTTTTCGCCGAAGCCCGAGATGGAGCAATAGACCAGTGCCGGGTTCAGCTCGCGCAGGCTCTCGTAGTCCAGCCCGAATTTGGCCAGGACGCCGGGGCGGAAATTCTCCACCAGCACGTCAGCGTCGCGGATCAATCCGCGCAGGGCCTGCAACTGGGTCGCGTCCGCGAAGTCGGCGACTACTGCCTGCTTGTTGCGGTTCACCGACCAGTAGTAGGTGCTGATGCCTTGGGCATTGACCGGAGGCTTCCAGCTGCGGGTCTCATCGCCAGCAGCGTTCTCCACCTTGAGAACTTCGGCTCCGAAGTCGGCCAGAGTCATGGAGCACAGCGGCCCGGCCAAGATGCGCGAGAGGTCGATGACCTTGACCCCTTCAAGCGGTTGGCTCATTTGCTTCCACACCTTCAATCCGCACAGAATTGCTTAGTTACATGTTGCATGCAACTCTATGTTGCCCGGATCACCCTTGGCAAGGATTTTCAGGATGTTTCGCTTCTTGGGTCTGCAGGGGGCGCGGAATGCCCTAGGAAATCAAGGCGTCCAGCCGCTCCAGGAACGGTTCTGCGTCCAGTCCCGGGGTCCGCGAACACACCGAGCGGATCAGCATCTGCGCGGTGCGCATGACGTGGCCCCGAACGGCCAGCGCGGCGGCGTCGGGGTCTTTAGCCAGAATCGCCTCCATGATCTCCTCGCGGTCCCCGGCCAGGTCCTGGCTGGAGCGGGCGAAGGGCACGGTGGTCTGCCCGTGGGCCAGGACAAGGTTGCGCAGCTCCCCCACCACGCTGTCGAGTTTCGCATTTCCGGCCAGCCCCAGAAGGCACAGGTGGAATTCCTTGTCCGCTTCCAGCGTCGCCCGGCCATCACCGGTTTCGCCGATTGCGAGCATTCGCTGGTGCAACGACTTCAGCTGGTTGATATCAGCCTCGGTCGCGTTCCGCACGCCACGTGCGGCAGCTGGAGGCTCGATAGCCAAACGCAGCTGGAAGACTTCGACAATGTCCTCCAATGAAATCTGGTTGACGCGCACCCCGCGGTTTTTCGCCACGGTAACGATTCCCTCTTTTTCCAGCAGCTGCAAGGCCTCGCGCACCGGAGTTCGCGAGACGCCGAGCTTTTCCGAGATGCCAATGGCCGAGTAGTGCTCCCCCGGAGCCATCTCACCGGCAACGATGGCGGCACGGATCATCGTGGTCACCTGCTCGGTAAGAGATATCTTCGGCTTAATCGGTTGCATGCTACTCATGGTCTGAAGCTTATCCTGATTCGACCCGGCGGCAAGGCCAGGTACTAGATCGTCTTGCGCAACGGCACTTCCTTGATGAGCAATACGCAGAAGAAGGCAACCACGGCTACGGCCGCCGAGACGATGAAGACGATCCCTGTCGCCTCGCCATACGCCGATTCCACCACCTGCCGTAGCGCATCTGGCATCCCGGAAAGATTCAAGGAATCCCCGGTGGCCGGGGCTGAGGACAGCTGCCCCTTGGCCGCTAATGATTCGGCAATAAGATCTGCCACATTGCGCGAAAGCAGCGCGCCGAGCACCGCCACACCTGCTGAGCCGCCTACAGAACGGAAAAACGCCACCGAAGAACTTGCCGCCCCGATATCGGTAACTTTCACCGTGTTCTGCACCGAGAGCACCAAGTTCTGCAGCATGAATCCCATGCCCACGCCGTTGAGGAACATGCCGCAGGCCAAGAGCCAGTATTCGGTATCCTGGCGCATCAGCCCGAGCAGGCCGAGTCCGGCGATGTTCAGGACCGAACCGATGAGCAGGTAGATCTTCCAACGGCCGAAGCGGGTAATCATCTGCCCGGAGAAGACGGACCCGAAGTAGTTGCCCGCGATCATTGGCAAGGTCATGAGGCCGGCCATGGTCGGTGTCGCTTCGCGGGCGATCTGGAAGTACTGGCCGATGAATGCGCCGGTGCCGAACATCCCCACGCCAATCGAGATCGAGGCGAGAATCGCCAGCGAGGTTGTTCGGGTGCAAATGATCTTCAGCGGAATGATCGGTTCACGAACCCGTGATTCAACAAGCAGCAACGCGGCAACCAGCAATAGGAACATCGAGACCATCGTGTAGGTCTGCCACGAATTCCAGCCGAAATAGTCGGCTTTGCCTACATAGGAGACCCAGATCAGCAGGATCGAGACGGCGGTGGTCAACAGGACCGCGCCGACCCAATCGATATGCACCGGACGCTTGAGGTGCTTCAGGTGCAGGGTCCGGTGGATCAAGAGCATGGAGAGCAGGCTGATCGGGATGCCGAAGAAGAAGCACCAGCGCCAGCCCAGGGGCGAGTCCACGATGAATCCGCCGAGCAGCGGTCCTGCTGCGGTAGATACAGCCATTACGGCACCGAAATATCCCGAATAGCGTCCACGTTCCCGTGGCGGGATGACCGTGCCGATGACTGCCATGCCCATGGCGGTCAGCCCGCCCATGCCGATGCCCTGGATGACCCGGGCGAACAGCAGAACGGGTATGGACCAGGCGAGCCCGGCCAGCAACGAGCCGAGCACGAACACCAGAATTCCGGCTTGCAGCAGCTTCTTCTTGTCGAAGAGATCCGCCATTTTCCCCCAGATGGGAGTGGTGGCGGCATTGGCCAGCAGCGTGGTGCTCAAAACCCAGTTGAAGTCGGTTTGCGAGCCGCCCAGGACATCCATGATGGTCGGCAGCGCAATAGACACAATGGTCGCCGCCAGCATGGCAGCGAAGAAGGATGCCAGGACGCCAGCGATGGATTTGAGCACCTCGCGTTGATTCATCTGCGGCTGGTCTGCCGCTGCCTCGGTAAGGTCAGTGGGACGTTCCTTTTCCGGCATGCTCTTATCCAAGGTCGGAATTCTCCGCATTGCCGAACTGCTCGGTCCGTTGGGTTTGGATGCCGCGGATCATCGTCGCGTTCAATTCGCTCAGCGCGTGCGCGACGCTGGCCAAGCGCTCGGCATCCCAGTCCGGAAGGACATCCCGCATTCGCTCCAGGCGCAAGCGGTCGCGGAATTCAAGCCGCTCGCACCCCGCCTCGGTCACCCAGAGCACGTGGCGGCGGGCGTCGATCTTGCTGGGCTGCTTGGCTACCAGGCCCGTTTGCTCCAGTTCCGCCAAATGCCGGCTCATCGCCGCGGTGCCGATACCCAAGGACTGCGCAAGGTCGGCAGCATGCGTGGGTTCACGGGTTTTCAACGTCTTGAGCACGTGATGGGAGGCGTTGGATACCTCGGGGTCAGTCTGATCCATATGCGAGAACACGCGAAGGATCCTGGAACTGCGGGCCAACTCGTCGAGCAGGATTTTGAGTTCAGAATCCGAAGGGCTATCTGGAGACTTGTCCACGATCTATCGGCTGCCTATCTATTGTGTTTCCACCACAGTAAGTTCGATTCGTTGCTCCAGTCAACGTTTTTGCCCGTTGCCACGGCGGTAAGCTGGTTTTGTGAATGATCAGCGAGTCCAAACCAGCACGCAATACGCCGAAGAATTACGACTTTCCGCGCTGAAGGCAGCTCGCCAGTCCGCCGAGCTGCTGCGCGCTTCCTTCCGCGGCAACGTGGTAGCCGAGCATAAAACCAACACCCATGACCTGGTCACCGACATCGACCGGCAGAGCCAGCGGCTCATCACTGCCTCACTGCTATCGGCCCACCCGGATTCCTGGGTTCTCGGCGAAGAGCAGGTCTCCGGCGATCAAGGACAGCAGGCCGCCGGGAAGGTGCAGTGGATTGTCGATCCAATTGACGGCACCAGCAACTTCGTCCACGGCGTGGCATTCTTCTGCATCTCGATTGCCGCAGCCATCGATGGAGAACTGGTCGCCGCCGCAATCCTCGATCCGGTTTCTGGTGATGAATTCAGCGCCAATTCGACTGCCGCGTTCCTCAACGTGCAGGTCCTTGAGCCCGGTGCCCGTCCCGAGCAGTCCCGCGCCAACCTGATGACGGATTACCCGGGAGCAGAATCCATGCTCAAGGACGGGGATCTGTCCTTGGAACTCTTTGGCCAGTGGATCCAGGACTTCGCCACGGTACGCCGCAAGGTCTGCGCGGCGCTGGCCCTGGCCCATGTTGCCGCAGGCTGGTGCGACGCCACCATCGGGTTCGATACCAAGGTGTGGGATGTGGCTGCCGGAGCGCATCTGGTGCGCATGGCCCAGGGCACGTTCCGCGGCTTGTCCTACGGACAGGCAGGACTCGCCGACCACTACTGCCCCGGTTTCATCGCGCAAGGGCCCGGCGCCGATTATCCTTCCTTGGCAACCGCTGCCGAGCGGATCCATCAGCTGCGCACGGGCCGCTGAGCCAACAAATCTGACAATATCGAAGTAGTTGGCCCTGCCCCTCGGCTTTGGCCGCTTTCGGACGTACCATGGCGGCATGGAACCACGATTTCAACGGACCGCGCATTCCGCCGCGCGGCACCATGGAGGCGGAGGTGTGATCCTGGGAGGAATCGGAGCAATTCTGCTTTTCGCTTCCTTCGCAGTGATGTTGGCAGCTCAATCCCTGGATTGGGAGCCACTGCTCATCGGCATTAGCTTGGGCATCTCGGCAGTGCTTTTCGGTGTGGTGTTCCATTTCACCCACTGATCCGCACTTTTCCTCATCCACTAATCGCAACGGCCCCGGATCCATCGCTCGTGGGAGCAACAGGTCCGAGGCCGTCCGTGCGTTCGGGTGCTTTACAGGTGGGTAGGCGCAAACATCTTCAGCAGGGTGCGGACCACAATGACATTTGGGCCATCTGCTTCCAAGGCGTCGGCGAGCGCCGAACCGATGCCTTCGGGATCGACCGCTTGGGCGGGGATGCCAAAGGAATGCGCAAGGGCCACGAAGTCCGGCCGGGCCAGTTCGGTGGCGGTGGCTTTTCCGAAGGCTCCCTCCATGTACTCGCGCAGGATGCCATATCCCCCGTCGTCAACGATCAACCAGGTGACCGGTGCATGGTGCTGCTTGGCGGTGGCCAGTTCGGCAATGGAGTACATCGATGAACCGTCGCCGCTGACTGCCAGCACGCGCTGCTTGGAGCCGATGGCGCCACCGATCGCGGCGGGGAAGCCGAAGCCAAGGCCGCCTGCACCCTGCGCGGAATGGAATTCGCCCTCCTTGGCGTCCCAGCAGCTCCAGCCCCAGTAGGCAGCGATGGTCATATCCCAGAAGGTCTGCATGCCTGCCGGGACTGCGGCGCGGATATCCGCCATGAACTTCCGTTCCTTGCCAAGGTCCTGGGCATCCAGGCGCGCCTGCACCTTTGCCAGGGTCTGGGCCACCACCTGTTGCGGGGTGCTTCCGTGCCATGATGCCTGGGCCTTGAAGCCTGTCTCGCGCATTTCTTCGTCCAGGAATTTCAAGGCTTCACGAGCATCGGCGCGGATACCCAGGGCCGGGGTGTTGGACTCGAGCACGCGCGGCTCGGCATCAATCTGGATCATCTTGCCGCGGGGTTCGAGCGTGAAGTAGTTGCTGGTGACCTCGCCCAGGGCCGAACCGATCACCACCAGCACGTCGGCATCTTCCATGACGTCCGAGACATAGCGGTCTTCCGCCCACGACTGCAAGGACAGCTCATGGTTCCAGCCAAAGGCTCCGTTGCCGCCGGGGCTGCACAGCACCGGGGCCTGCAGTTTTTCGGCTACGGCCAGCAATTCAGCCTGCGCCCCGGCCCGGCGCACACCGCCGCCGGCGATGATGGCCGGGCGCTTGGCTTCGGCCAGCCAGCGCATGGCTTCGCGAATCAGCTCTTCGCGCGGGGGATGCTCGTAGGCTTCGGCCAGGGCATCCTGTACCGGGGGCACCATCACCGGGGCGAGCAGGACATCCTGCGGCACCTCAACCCACACCGGCCCCATCGGCACGGTAATGGCCCGGGCCCACGCGTCCTGGATCGCCGAGGGGATGCCCGATGCATGATGCACGGTCTGCTGGAACTTGGTGACGTTGGCGGCCGAGGCCTTCTGGTCATCGAGCTGATGCAGCATGCCCTTGCGGCGGGCTCCCAGGCCGTCCAGCGGAATCTGGCTGGCCACCACGACCATGGGCACGCCGGTGGCGTAGGCCTCCTGCAGACCCGCTAGCGATGTCAGCGCGCCCGGGCCGGTGGAGAGGAACAGCACGCCCACTTCCCCGGTAGCGCGGGAGTAGCCATCGGCGGCGAAGGCGGAGTTGTTCTCCACGCGTGAGGAGATGAACTCCAAGCTTGAGCGCGAGAGCGCGTCGAAGAGTCCCAGGGCGTGCTGTCCGGGGATCCCGAACACGGTCTTGGCACCGAGCGCGGTGAGGGTCTCGATGACCAGATCGCCGCCGTTGCGTTGCGGTTGCTCGTTCATTAGCTATTCATCCCCTTGCTGGCGCGGAAGTCGCTGATCAGGCTGATCAAATCATAGGTGACATGCGAGGCGGCCACGCCGGTCAGCTCCGCATGGTCGTAGGCGGGCGCGACTTCGACAATATCCGCGCCGATGATGTTCAACCCGCGCAAACCGCGCAGGATTTCAAGCAGTTCACGGCTGGTGATACCCCCGGCCTCCGGGGTTCCGGTACCCGGGGCGTGGGCTGGGTCCAGCACGTCGATGTCCACCGAGATGTACAGCGGGCGGTTGCCGATGCGGTCGCGCAGCTTGTGCACGATTTCGCGGACGCCCTGGTAGTAGACATCCGAGCTGGTGACGATGCCGAAACCGAAGCGCTGGTCGTCTTCCAGGTCCTTCTTGCCATAGAGCGGACCGCGGGTGCCGACGTGGCAGATCGCCTCGGTATCCAGGATTCCCTCCTCGACCGCACGGCGGAACGGGGTGCCGTGGGTGTATTCGGCACCGAAGTAGGTGTCCCAGGTGTCCAGGTGCGCGTCGAAGTGCAGCATCGCTACCGGAGCACCGGCTCGTTGCGAGGCGGCACGCAGCAATGGCAGCGCGATGGTATGGTCTCCGCCCACGGTGACCAGAGTGGAGCCGTCACTGGTCAGCTCCAGTGCGTTGTGCTCGATGGTCTCGATAGCCTCGTTGATGTTGAACGGGTTGACCGCCATGTCCCCCGCGTCGGCCACCTGGCTCTGCGCAAACGGCGAGGTGTCGGTGGCGGGGTTGTAGGGGCGGATCAGGCGCGAGGATTCGCGCACGTGGTTGGCGCCAAAGCGGGCGCCGGGCCGGTAGGAGACACCGGTGTCGAAAGGCACGCCAACAATCTTGATGTCGGCCTTCGCCACCTGATCCAGTCGCGGCAGCCGGGCATAGGTGCCACCACCTGCATAGCGTGGAATCACCGCGGCATTAATGGGTCCCAGATGCCCGTTTTCCTCGATGCGGATTTCCTTCATCGCAACTTCCTCCCCAGACATCCAAGAACGAAAGTCCAAGTTGTCTAATATGAAACTTCAGTTTTCCATTATGCTATTTTGTCTGCTGGGTCACGTCAAGATTCAGTTGTCGCACAGCCCGGGAATCCAGGCAGAAATAGCCCATGCCACAACCCGCGAACGGGCTGCGGCATGGGCCGAAACTGCAGCAGGGCGATCAGCTGGCGACGCTGCGAATCTGCTGGGCAAGCACCTCTAATCCATCGCGCAGCAGTGCTTCGCCGATCACCAGCGGCGGCAGCAGGCGCAGCACATTGCCGTGCGTACCGCAGGTCAGGGTCAGCACCCCGGCTCGATGGCAGGCCTTGGAAACCACCGCGGCTGCATCGGCGCGCGGCGCCAAGCTGCCCCGGTCGGCGAACTCGATAGCCAGCATGGCTCCGCGGCCGCGGACCTCGGCAACCACCGGGCTCTGCTGCATCAGTGGTTCAAGAACCTCGCGGGACACCCGCTCGATGAGCTGGGCGTTATCCAGAAGCGTCCCATCCTCGAACTGCTCGAATACAGCCAGCGCCGCTTCGCAAGCCAGCGGGTTGCCAGCATAGGTGCCGCCCAGGCCGCCAGCGTGAGGGGCATTCATCAGCTCGGCGCGCCCAGTCACCGCGGACAGCGGAACTCCGTTGGCCAGGGCCTTGGCCGTGAGGATCAGGTCACCTGCCACGCCCTCGTGCTCCGAAGCGAATAGCTTCCCGGTGCGCCCCATGCCGGCCTGGATCTCGTCGATGACCAGCACAATACCGTGCTTGTCGGCCAACTTGCGCAGTCCCGGGATGAACCCGGCCATCGGGACAACGAAACCTCCTTCGCCCTGAATCGGCTCGATCACCATCGCGGCGAAAGTCTGGGGGCCGTAGTCCATCAAGGTCTGCTCGACGGACGCCAGGACCGCTTCGACGGTGGCCGCTCCCCCAGAGGGCCGCAACGGGTTGGCCGAGGCGGCGCGCACGATATGCTCGGGCATCGGGCCGAAATTCATCTTGTACGGATTGATCTTGGCAGTCATGCCCATGGTCAGCAGCGAACGGCCGTGGTAGGCCTCGTCGAAGACCAGCACGTTAGCGCGTCCCGTGGCAGCACGGGCGATCTTGACCGCGTTCTCCACGGCCTCGGCCCCGGTGGAGAACAGCGCTGTGCGCTTCTCGAACTCGCCGGGGGTGTGCTGGTTCAACCAGCTGCACACCTGGGTGAAGGATTCGTACTCGGTGACCATGAAGCAGGTATGGGTGAAGTCCGCCAGCTGCTTGGCCACGCGTTCGGCCACGCGGCGGTTGGCGGCACCCAGTGAAGTCACGGCAATCCCCGAGGCGAAGTCGATCAGGCGATTTCCGTCGACGTCTTCGATAATCCCGCCATCGGCGCGGCTGACAAAGACCGGCAAGGTGACGCCAAAACCGCTACTGACCTGTTGCACCCGCTGCTCATGGAGGGCCGCAGAGCGCGGGCCGGGGATGCTGGTGGCAAGGTGCCTGGTTTGGGACAAGGTTGGGGCGTCGGTGGATGCAAGGGTTTCAGTCATGGCTCAAGCCTAGAAATCCCCGTGACACGCGTCATTGGTCATTGCATCCAAGTCCAGCATCTTTCTTGGATAATTTACCCAATGATCACGCTTTTGCAGCTGGGCACGGAGTTGGGCACCGAGTTCTTCCCTGCCAGCACCGGAACCTTCCGCGCCCAGCCGGTCAGCGGGGTGCATGTCTCTGAGTTGGAAGATCCCACCACCTATCTGGACGGCGGCGAGCTGCTGCTGACCACCGGCATGCCATTCGCCGCGAGCGAGGAAGCTTCCCGCGCATACATGCGCCGGCTGCAGGACAAAAAGGTCTGCGCCCTGGGGCTGGGGCTGGGTCCATGGCTTCGCACGGTGCCCGAGCACGTCATCGCCGCCTGCGACGCTGCCGGCATAGAGCTGGGGATCGTCCCGGACCAGGTGCCCTTCCAGAACATTTCACGGGCATACTGGCGCCTGGCCTCACGTGATCAGGCTTCGAACCTGATGGGTTCCTTGGGCACGCAGACTGCCTTGGCGCGTGCCGCCGTACGCCCGGATGCCATCAATGCAGTCGTGCGGGGCTTGGCTGAGGCAGTGAACGGCTGGGCCGCCTATCTTTCCGTCGATTCCCGGCCGGCGGCCTGCTACCCGGCATCCGCCGAAGCGTTCCTGGGCGAACTCCGCCACGAGTCCATGCGCTTTCGGCGCAATGGCATGCCCTCGGCGTCCACCTTCGAGGTCCAGGGCCACGAAGTTGCGCTCTATCCCATCCTGTCCGGAACCACGATCCACGGATATCTCGGAGTTGCCGCCGGGCGCAGGCCGACCAAGGCCGACCGGCAGATCATCATGACGGCCTGCACGTTGCTCTCCTTGCGCGCCAGGCAACGGGAATTGGCTGCCAGCACGAATAACGCGCTCAGCTCGGCCACCGCAAAATTGTTGCTGCATGGCCAGCCCGAGGCGGCACGCCTGGTCGGGGAAGAAGCCGGATTGGGCAGAATACCTGTTCGTGTGCGAATCCTGCTGTACCGGGCAGGTGCCGATACCGATGCAGCAACCGCACTTCATGCGCTGCCCTCGCTGGCGCGCCCCGCCGCATTGCCCGATGTCGCCGCAGCGGTACGCGAGTGCCAGCTTCACTACGAGGACGGCGCCGAACATTATTTGATACTTCCCGAACCCGCAGACAGTTCCGGCAATGGCGAGGCAGTGGCACCGCAGGCTGCAACCGCAACGGGCCCGATGGCGTGCGGGCGATTCGATTCCCCCGCACCCGAAGTCCACGCCGTGCTCTCCCAACCATTGAACTTGACCGAGATCCCTGCCAATTTGCCTGCCCTGCGCCAAGCGCTGGACGCTGTCCCGTTCGGGACCATGGCCTGCGGCGCCCCGGGCTTCGATGCCAGCGCAGAGACCTGGGTCAAGGCCCTCGCAGCGTACGCGCGCGCCGATCTGCTCTCCGCGGTCACCTCCTACCTGCGCCATCGCGGCCATTGGGAAGAAGCCTCCCGCGAATTGGGCATCCACCGAAATTCCTTGCGCCACCGCATCACCGTGGCCCAGGAATTGCTTGGCGCCAATCTCGATGATCCGGATGCCGCCGCCTCGCTCTGGCTGGCCCTTCGCCGGGCACAGAAATAGGCACGCCGCAGTCTCTGCAATAGCCAGATCCCGCGGCGTGCCCCAGGTGCAGCCGTCAGCCCTTGAGCCGAGTCCGGCTATCGTGCGGCGCACTGGCGCGTCGCGTTGCTGCGGCGTCCGGGCCGGTGGCACCGAGCTTGGCTTGCTGGCGGATGCTCAGCTTCTGCAGCAATTCCTCTTCCGCGAATTCGCCCGGCGCAATCCCGCGTGGCACCCGCAGCAAGAAGGCCATGCCCAGGATCCACCAAGCGGCGAAGAGCAGCCACGGCTGCCACCCGATGGCCGCCGGCATTCCCGGAAGATACAGCGAAATCAGGCCGGCGCAGAAGACCACCGACAGTACGCCGATGACCTTGCCGCCGTTTCCCGCACCGCCCACGCGCAGCGGGCGTTGCATCTGCGGTTCGCGCTGGCGCAGAATCAAGAACGCCACGCCCACCAGCAGGTAGGCGATCACGATCGACGGCGAACCGGAATCCACCAACCATCCGAGCATGGCGGTGCCGAAGAATGGAGCCAGAACGGAGAGACCGCCAATGAACAGCAGTGCATGGCTCGGTGTGCGGTACTTCGGATGCAGGTAGGCAAACCAGCGTGGCAGCATCCCGGAACTGGCCATCGCGTACATCAGCCGCGAAGCACCCATCAGCAACGAATTCCACGAGGTGAGGATGCCGGCAATGCCGCCGGCGATCAGTACCTTTGACATGATTTCGGAATTGAACAGTGCCCCCATCGCGTCGGCAGTGGCAAGTTCGGATCCTGCGAGTGCCGAAGCGCCCATTCCCGAGGCGGTGGCCAGGATGATCCCCACATACCAGGCGGTGGCGATCAGCACCGAAATCACCACATACTTGCCAATTTTTCGCGGGGCGATGTCGCATTCCTCGGCGGACTGCGGGATCACGTCGAAGCCGACGAACATGAACGGCACCACGATCATCACGCCGAAGAAGCCGGCCACCCCGTTTTCGAAGAATGGTTCCATATTCCTGCTCTCGCCTCCGGTGAATGCGCCAGCAAGCAGCATTGCGCCGATGACGAAGAGGAAGAGCACCACGAAGGTCTGCACTACACCGGCGGTCTTGATGCCCCGGATGTTAATCCAGGTGATCGCTATCGCACCGGCGACACCGACCAGCGCCCAAGTCAGGTAGACCTCTGAGCCAGCGATCTCCCATAATCTGATCTGCGAAAGCTCCGGGAAGAGATAGAGCACGGATTTGGGCAGTGCCACTGCTTCAAAGGCCACGATCGTGATGTAGCCGCCGACGATGGCCCACGAACCGGCAAAAGACCAGCGGGCGCCCATGGCGCGCAGCAAGTAGTTGTGCTCACCGCCTGCTTTCGGCATGGCCGCAACGAGTTCGGCATAGGTCAGGCCGACTACTGCCATGATGCCACCGCCAACCAGCATGGCCAGCGTGGCTCCGAACGGGCCGGCGGTGGTGATCCAGTCGCCGGTGAGCACGACCCAGCCAAAGCCGATCATCGCGCCCACGCCTATGGCCAAGGCGTCCCAGCGGCCGAGGACCTGCTTGAGGCCTGGTTCTGCGGTGTGGTTCTTCGCGGTTTTTCCTGACATGGCAACCCCTTCTGGAAAGTTGGTCAGGATCACACTATGCAAAAACGCGCTTAAGGGTATTGGATGTTTTGACTACATTTCAGGCTATTTTGCCCAAATCGGGAGGCTAGGCCTCGCCGGAGCGCTTCTTGCTGGTTTTCACCAGCGCGCGGTCGACCTCGTGAATGCCCAGGCAGAAGCCTGCGGACATGACCAGCGATTTGATAGTCAGTTCGGAAAGGTCATCAGCTACGTACACCAGCTGGATCGGTCCGGCCAGGACCAGCAGGACACCTGTCCACAGCACATACGCCCACGAGGTGCGCGCCTGCGCCATCACCGGGAAGCGTGCCCGTCGGCGAATCGTCCGCACGCCAATGGTGACAATGACGACGGCCAGAATCGCGGCGCCAATGAAGAAGAAATTGCGTTGGGTGCGGATCCAGGTCAAGGTGGTGCCAATAAGAACGCCGAAAAGTATCGAAGCCCACCAGCTGATACTGCGCAGTTGATCTTGCGCAGCGGTTGGTTCGCCTGTCCTCACGCCTCTCCCATCACTGATTGTCCCGAGCGCCCGGAACAACGCATCGTTCCTAGAATACGCGGTTCATCTCCCCGCAGACGAACGCGCAGCCGCACTGCGCATGCCGTGCCATGGCAGCAAGCGCAAGGGATTGGCGTCATGAGAGGATCAGCGTCCAGGTAACCACGGCAACCTCATCAGAATCGTTTTCCCAGCTATGCGGTTCACGCCCGGGGAAGGTGATCGTATCGCCTGCTTCGAGTTCTACGCGCTGATCAGGCAATACCAGGATGAATTTTCCAGCGATCACGTGCAGCACTTCCAGCTCGCAATCCACCGAATACAGCTCCGCTTCACCGGTGCCCTTGGGCGCAATCTCGGCGCGAATCATCTGCACCCGCTTCTCGCTGCGCGGCGTGACCAGCTGCTCCGTGATGCCGTCACCGCCCAGGGAAACACGGGGTGCCTGCTCCAGTCGGACCAGTTTCGTTTCAGGAACCTCGAAGAGGGTACCGACCTCCATGCCCAGCACTTCGCACAACCGCAAAAGAGTGGAAACCGAAGGGCTGGTCAGGTCGCGCTCCACACGCGAGAGGAAACCCTTGGTCAGTCCGGATAGCTCGGCGACCTGGTCAATGGTCATACGCTGGGTCTGGCGCACCCCGCGCAGCCTCGCACCGATATTGATCGCGGCACCGGTTGGTTCAACTGGCAAGGTTTTCATCGTTTGGCTCCTCGACGTTTTCTGCAGCAACAACCGCAACCACTTTGGCTTCAAGGCCTGCGGGGCAAGTTTACCAATGGTAAACACACCGCGCCCTCTACCGCGAGACTGCAGCGCTCACTAGACTCTGCCCATGGACAGCACCAAGGACAAGCTCTGCGGGTACCTGAACGACGCGCGCGAGAATGCGATCTACAAGGCAGAAGGCCTCGCCGAACACCTGGCACGCACTCCGCTCACCCCTACAGGCACCCATATCCTGGGAGTACTGCACCATTTGGCGATCAATGAATACGAATATTTCGGCACCTGCCTCAAGCGCAGGGCCGATGACCGCTACGTTCGCGAATTCATTGCGCCGCATGATCCCGACGCGGATTTCCTCCCGCCAGCAGATATGGATGCGCAACAGCTGATCGTCCTGTATCGGAAAGCCATCGCCTTCGCCGATGAAGCCATCAGCGATCTGCCCCTGGACTGTCCCGTAGAGGTACCGTGGTGGGGGCCAGCTGGCAAAACCACCTTGGATCACCTGCTCATCCATGCGCTCGCCGAAACCTCCCGGCATGCAGGGCATCTGGATATTATCCGCGAGCAGCTCGATGGCCGCGCTGGCTGGACCGCGCAACTGGATCTGCTGCCCGACTACACCGCGGGGCAATGGGCCGAACAACGCGAGAAGCTGCAGCAACTGGCCAATGCCTTTGCCCCGGGCAGCTGAGCCGCAGTCATATTACGCATTCGGACTTCACCGCGCCCTGCCGCCGGCGGTACCATCGGAAATGTTGCTTCACGAGACGCGGCGCCAAGCTCCGACTGGCCGCGCACCAACCCCAAGTTCATGGGTGGTTCGGATGAGGAAGCGGTCCGCGCACCAACAGGTGCACGGGCAAGAGCTCGCAAGAGAGTTGACCTCCATGGCATATCCGATTCTGCCCGTCATCGACCGCCAGACCGGCCAAGTGCAGTTCAAGGCCGAGGGGCGCTGGCGCACCCGCTACGTTGCAGATCCGCTCAGGCTTGAACGGCTCATTGCCCGTTGCGCCCGCAGGCCGACCTATGATCCGGCCACTTCTGAATTGCAGCTGGTGCTGCCGGTAGCCGGAAATCCCGCGGGCAAGAGAATTGCTTTTAGCCTTGCCAAATTCCCAAGTGCAGGAGCCCTGACTAAACTGGGTGGTTGATCCGATCCACGGGTTTCATTGGAAAATCCATGTTCCAGGAGAGTCATCGTCGCGATGCCACAGCACCCAGAAACCGAACCTACCAAAGCGCAGATCCAGCGATGGCGCAAGTATCTCGCTGATGAAGTCGCCGAAGGCTCCATCTACAGGGCCCTCGCGGAAAAGAAAACCGGTCAAGAACGGCAAATCCTGCTGGGCCTTGCAGAGGCGGAAGCCCGCCACGAATCCCACTGGCGCGTCCTGCTCGGCGAGCATTTCAAGGAAGTCCGCCCGTCGCTGCGACGCACCATGCTGCGTTTCCTGGCATTGCATTTCGGTTCGGTCTTCGTGCTGGCCATGGCCCAGCGCTCCGAAAGCAGTTCGCCCTACCGCGACGACAAGGACGCCACCGCGCAGATGGCGGCCGACGAACAGGTCCACGAAGAGGTCGTCCGGGCGCTGGCTACAGCAGGCCGTGCGCGCCTTTCGGGCAACTTCCGCGCTGCGGTCTTCGGCGCCAACGACGGGCTGGTTTCCAACCTGGCGTTGATCATGGGTATCGGTGCGACCGGTGTTTCAGCGACCTTCGTGCTGTTCTCCGGTGTTGCCGGTTTGCTGGCCGGCGCACTGTCCATGGCAGCTGGCGAATACGTCTCGGTGCGTTCCCAGCGCGAGCTGCTGACCGCCTCGCGACCAACCCAGGTCACGCTAACCGCCGCCCCGAACCTCGATCTGGACGCCAACGAGCTGGTGCTGATCTACAAGGCCCGCGGAATGAGCGATGAAGATGCAGCGCACCGGGCCGCAGAACGCATGGGCCTGTTCACCTGCGATTGCAACCCCGACTTCTCGTTGAACCCGGAAGGCCGCGGCGAAGAACTCGAGAAGGAGCACCAGGAACTGGGGTCGGCCACCGGCGCGGCGGCCACCTCGTTCATCCTTTTCGCTTCCGGCGCGGTCGTGCCGATCCTGCCTTATATCCTTGGGCTCTCCGGCATGACCGCGATCCTCGTCTCGGTAGTCCTGGTAGGCGTGGCCCTGATGATCACCGGAGGGATCGTGGGACTGCTTTCCGGTGCCTCCCCGCTCAAGCGCGGCCTGCGCCAGCTAGCCATCGGCTGGGGCGCAGCGGCCATCACCTACTGCTTGGGCCTGATCTTCGACGTCAGCATCGGATAGCAGCCTGCTGCGATTCGAATGCCGGTACAGCTTTGGCTGTACCGGCATTTTCCATGCCGTGCTCTAGCTGTTCTCCGGCCGCCGGGTACGCCGGCGCAGGGTTTGCATGCTCTGGATGAACTCCATCGCTTCTTCGGCGGTTTCCACCAGAGCAATCTTCTGTTCCATGACACGGTCCTTGGCCAGGGCCTGAAGCAGCGGCCAAGCAGGCAGATCCCTCGTCCAATAGTCCCTGCCGATCAGCACCATCGGCACCACGCGAGCACCGGTAGCGTAGTAGTTTTCGCAGGCATCCTGGAAGATTTCCTGCACCGTGCCGGCGGCCCCGGGCAGAACTACCAGCCCGCCGTTGGACTGCTCCAGCAAAATCGCTTCACGAATGGAATTGGTGAAGAACTTGGCAATCTGGGTGGCAAACAGATTCGGCGGCTCGTGGCCGTAGAACCAGGTTGGCACGCCCAGGGACTGCCGCTGGCTCGGGAAACGCTCCTTGACCATCTGCGCAGTTCTCGCCCAGCCGGTGCGCTGATGGATCGCATCTGGCGCTTCGGCCAGCATCTGCAATGCCGTAGCGACATCTTCTTGCCCGTAATCGGCCAGCCACGCACCGGCGTTGGCGGCTTCCATTGCGCCGGGGCCTCCACCGGTGGCGACCGCGTAGCCGGCCCGGGTAATCATGCGCCCAAGCTCCAAAGCTTGCGCATACTGCGCAGTGCCCCGGCTCATCGCATGCCCGCCCATCACCCCGATAATCGGGGTTTCCTTGAACGTGCCCTCGTACACCGCCGAGACCAGCGCCTGGCCAATGTGGTGATCATGCAGGGTTCTTGCCAGCGCATTGCTATCGCTATCGGAATTCACCGCTGCATGCTGCTGGGAGTACGCGTAGATCTTCGCATCAGGCACTTGCTCGTAGGTCTGCGTCCGGATCCCCGAGTACAACTCATGCGGCGAATACAAGCCGCGAGCCACCGTCTCGAAGGGAAGCTCCTCCCCCGAGCTCATGCACAGCCCGCCAGTGGCTTGCACGATCTGCGCTCCTTGCGCGGAATACTGGCAATCGATGAATAGCGCTTCGGAAAGATCCAAGGATTCCAGCACGGTATCCCGTTCGCGCAGATCAACACGGTGCACTCGCCAGCCTTTTCCGCGTGCGCGGTGGGAAGCCAGCGCTTCGGCTGCGAGACGGTCGAATTCAACGAGCGTCGTTATGTTCACTGCGCGTGCTGGAAGGTAGGGCCACACTTGGGACATGCGTCAACGCTACGTCATAGATAGTGATTATTCACAGAAAGGCCCTTCAACTTTCGCGAAGGCCCGGAACGTGAAACGATGAGAGGATGATTGAATCTGTTCCACCAACCATTGATGCCCGCCACTTATTGGCTTTTCTGGGCAACGTTCCTTTCTTCTATGGAAAGAACCTGGCTGCAGAAGCAAATTCCGTGGTTGACGTGGAATTCGACGAAAGCACCCACCAGATCGAAGGCACCGTCACCGATTCTGGCGAAGAATACTCCCCGATGATCCAGGTCCTCATGGACGGTGGAGAGTGGAAGATCGAATCGTGCGAGTGCACCTGCGACGCACCGGGCATCTGCTCGCACATCGCGGCACTGGCTATTGTCTCCAACAAGATCGCTTCCCAGCCACGCCCCGTGCCTGCCCGGGAAGAGAAGCCGAACACAGTTTGGTCGCAGCAAATCGATTCATGGTTTGAAGAGTCCGAGCCGGGCCCGGCCGATGGCCTGCTTGGTTCGCAGCACGATCCGGTAGTGCCGATGGCGCTTCAGTTCCTGCTCTTCGATTCGAAGGACGCCACCCAGCAGCAACAATGGATGCCGACCGGAACCATCCCGCACCCGACCCGCAATAAGCGCTTCCGCTTGGGAGTGCGCCCAATGGTTCGCAACACCGAAGGCCGTTGGGTTCGTGGCCAGCTTCGCTGGACCACCCTGGGCTTCAAGACCTACGGCTGGAACCTGCTGCGGGCGCAGCACCACTGGTTTACCCGCTTTGCCTCCATGGCGCGCAGCGACAGCCAGCTGCAGTTCAAGGTGGATGAAGACTGGCTGTTCCTGGACGAGTACGCTTCCGAGCTGCTCTGGCCACTGCTTGACCAAGCTGATGAGCTGGGAATTCCGCTGATCACGACCCGATCCGAGCAGCGCGTGCGCATCGTTGCTCCAGCCAGCTTCAGCATGCAGGCCTCCCTGGATGAGCAACGGCTGCAATTGGACGGTGTCCTGCACATTGCAAACCAGGATCTCATTCTCGATCCGGAGGCACCAAGCGGTGTCATCGCCGAGCATGGTTTCTATGCCCAGTTGGCTCAGCCTGATGAGATTTGGCTCGCGCCAAGTGTTGAGCCGATTCCTGACGCGCACCGCCGCTGGTATGTTGACCGCCGTCCGGTCACCGTGCCTAGGCCGGAGATCAACGATTTCTTTGAATCCTCCTACCCGCGTTTGGCCCGCCGTTTCGAGCTGCGTAGCGTTAGCGACGAGCTGGAATTGCCTGCTTTGAAACCGCCCTATGTGCAGGCGACCGTGGTCTACAAGCGCGAATTCAACGAGAATAACGAACCGAACGACACCGCCGCGCTGGACTTCCAGATCCTCTACCCGGGGATCCCTGGCGACCAGGAAGTGTATGACCTTGAGGCCGAGGAACTGCTTCAGGCCGCAGTGCATGAAGTTTTCCTGGTCCATGAAGAAAGCGGCAATCCCAACTTGTCGCCGAAGTTCTACGCCCGCGATGACACCATCGATTTCGTCACCGAGATCCTCCCCGCGCTGGAACGCATTCCTGAAGTCAAGCTGGTTGAGAAGGGCACCCGGCCGAAATTCCGTCAGCTGCGTGAACTTCCTCAGCTGAAGATCAATGCCGTGAATCATGAACGGACCGACTGGCTGGACCTTGGCTTGCTGATCACCGTGGGCAACCACGAGGTTCCTTTCTCGCAGATCGTCGAGGCCATGAGCAATGGCCAGATGAAGCTGCGCCTGCCGGATAACACTTGGTTCTCGTTGAACCACCCCATGTTCGCCAAGCTCAAGGCGCTCGTTGACGAGGCGCAGGCAATGAATGACAAGCCGAAGGAGGGAGACCTGAAGCTTACGGTCTTCCAAATCTCATTGTTCGAAGAACTTGATGAGATGGCTGAAGGCATTGACGGCGCGGACTTGTTTATCGCACGCATGCGTTCACTGCTCAAGGTCGCTGAAGCCCACCACGCGCAGGTGCCGAACACGCTGAACGCCCAATTGCGCCCTTACCAGGTTGAAGGGTTCCACTGGCTCTCTCGCCTGTACGAAGGCGGATTCGGCGGAATCCTCGCCGATGACATGGGCTTGGGCAAGACCTTGCAAACGATTGCCCTGATTCTCCATGCCCACAAGCTCTGGGCCGATCCGCAGGCATGTGCTCAGCTGCCCGCAACCCAGCGCACCCGTCTGCCGTTCTTGGTTGTCGCCCCGAGCTCGGTGGTTTCCAACTGGGAAATGGAAATCAACAAGTTCGCCCCATCCTTGCGGGTAGTCAGCGTCGAGGGCACCTTGCCTTCGCCACGGCAGCTGAGGGAACTGGCCGAGAATTACGATGTCATTCTCACGACCTATACCCTGTTGCGTCTGAACGACGAGATTTACGAGGCGCAGCGCTTTGCCGGCTTGATCCTCGATGAGGCGCAGTTCGTGAAGAACAAATCCACCAAGGCCCACCGCACCGCGGTGAACCTGCAGACCAATTTCAAATTGGCCGTCACTGGCACCCCGATGGAAAACAACCTTTCCGAGCTCGGTGCTTTGCTGTCGCTGGTTGCTCCGGCATTGTTCCTGAACACAACACGCTTTAATCGCCAATTCGCCCGCCCCATCGAAGTGCTGGGCGACAAGGACACCCTTGCATTGCTGCAGCATCGCATCAAGCCATTCATGCTGCGCCGCACCAAGGAATCCGTGGTGCTGGATCTTCCGGCCAAGCAGGAGCAACAGCTTCTGGTGCGCCTTTCCGAAGAGCACCAGCATGTCTACGACACCCATCTGAACCGCGAACGCCAGAAAATCTTGCACCTGGTTGAAGATCTGGATCGCAACCGCTTCACCATTTTCCAGTCGCTGACCCATCTGCGCATGCTGGCCCTGGAGCCTTCATTAGTGGATCCAGCGCTGTCGGACGTACCTGGTTCAAAGCTGGAAGCACTCTTCGACCAGCTCGATGATGTGGTGGGCGAAGGCCACCGTGCGCTGATCTTCAGCCAGTTCACCTCGTATCTGAAGGTGCTTGCCGACAAGCTGACCGAGCGTGGCGTGAAGTTCGTTTACCTGGACGGCAATACCCGCAACCGCGCCAAGGTCATCGAGCAGTTCAAGGAAGGCGAAGCTCCGCTGTTCTTGATCTCCTTGAAAGCCGGCGGATTCGGCTTGAACCTGACCGAAGCGGACTACTGCTTCTTGCTGGATCCATGGTGGAACCCAGCCGTGGAAGCCCAGGCTATCGACCGTACGCACCGCATCGGCCAGACGCGACAGGTGATGGTGTACCGAATGATTTCGCAGGGCACCATCGAAGAGAAGGTTGTGGCGCTGCAGGAAAGCAAACGCAAGCTGATCTCGACAGTGATGGATGAAGCCGATGGATTCTCCAAGGCCTTGACCGCCCAAGATATCCGAGGACTGCTTGAGTAACAGGTTGATTAAATCCGCCGTATTAGCAGGCGGCGCTCAGTAAAACCCTGTATATTCGAAGTGACCGATGATGTGCGCTACGCCACACATAGTGCGTTCATCGGGCAAGCGCCCAGACGGATCCTCGTCCGGGCGATACGAACGACAAAGGCGGTAATAACCGTGTCCCTGATTAAATCGGAGACTCTCAGTACCCCCGATGATGACTGGATGAGTGCATCGGTGAGTATCAACAACGATCGTGTGGTGATTGAAACCGAACAGGAACGCCTGTCCCTGGAAAACGACCGGCTCCTGGAAAAGATTCGCAGAGTTCTGGCGTCTCCGCTCGAAGAGATTTTCTATAACCCGAAGCACCGGATGCTCCTGATTCCGGGCGCGTTCGCTGCCATCGGCTCTTCATTCCTGAGAGTTGATACTGAAGCTGCTGCCGGCCTCCGCGGCTAGCCTGCTTCGACTACATGCCCCAAGCTGCCCACCAGCAATCTTGGGGCATTTTTGTGCCCTGTGGACTGAGCGCCAACCGCTGCTGAACAGCGTGCGTTTTTTACCGTCGGAAGCCCCCATTTGCCACCGGATTCAGGACCTTCAAGTGCACCGTTTTCGCGTTGTTTCGCTGATTTCCAACCCCTGGCGCTCCGAGTCCTTCGACACAATTTCGGCTTTTCGCGCACCTCGATCCACAACTTGGCCAATGGCTCGTTTGCCCCATGCTTCCGTGGGTATTCGGCGGTAGGTCCACGCAGGATTCGGCTGCTCCCATGGGCACGCATACGCCCCTGGAGAGCCCCTCGATCAGGGAATTAATCCAATTTTTGGTAAACTTAATGATTGTCCGCTTAAGCGTTTCATCGCTCAATGCCGGTTTTTCGCCGGATTTTTGAGTAGAAATCTATCGATTTCGACGAGTCACACGGCGACCGCAACCAGCTCAAGGAGCAGCTATTTCGCTCCTCATTCTTGTGGATGAATATGGTCGCCGGCACCGGGACAAGATCAAGAAAGATATGAGGAGTGAAACTATGGAAGCAAAAAACACACGGAAGCAGCGATTCCTGAGGAAACGCCGCCTGAAGGTAGAAGACGTCAACGTCGTCGATAATTCGATGCTCAAGAAAGCCATCGGCGGTACCGTCGTTGGCAATTTGATGGAATGGTACGACGTAGGTGTCTACGGCTATCTTGCAGTAATTATCGGCAAGCTCTTCATGCCCGACACCGTCGAGCCTGCAATCCAAACCCTGTTCAGCCTAGGCGTATTCGCTGTCACCTTCGTCGCGCGCCCGCTTGGTGGCGTGATTTTGGGCCAGCTGGGTGACCGAGTAGGACGCCAGAAGATTCTGGTCTTCACCCTGCTCATGATGGCAACGGCCACGTTTGGCATCGGAATCCTCCCGGATTACTCGGTATGGGGTGTAGCAGCACCAATTCTCCTGGTCGTGTTGAAGCTTGCCCAGGGCTTCTCCACTGGCGGCGAGTACGCCGGTGCTACTACGTTCATTACCGAATACGCCCCGGACAAGCGTCGTGGATTCTTCGCCTCGCTGCTGGATCTAGGTTCCTACATGGGCTTCGCCCTGGGTGCCGCCTTCGTCTCCATCCTCCAGCTGACCCTGAGCGACGATGTCATGGAAGGCTTCGCATGGCGCATTCCATTCCTGGTGGCCCTTCCACTGGGTGTTATCGCACTGTGGTTCCGCGCCAAGATCGAAGACACTCCAGCCTTCAAGGAAGCCCAGGAAGCCGCTAACCGCGCGAGCGAGGACGCACGGAGCGCTGCCGATGCCCCGAAGGGCGTCATCGACCTGGTGAAGGCCTACTGGCGCGAATTGCTCACCGGCTTCGTACTGGTATCGGCTGCCAACACCGCCGGTTACGCACTGACCAGCTACATGCCTACGTACCTCACCGAGACGCTGGAATACGATCCGGTGCACGGCAATCTGCTGACCCTGCCGATCCTGGTGGGCATGTCCTTGTGCATCCCGTTGGCGGGCAAGCTTTCCGATAGCGTGGGCCGTCGCAAGGTCCTGTTCATTGGTTCGGTTTCGGCCATCGTCCTGGCTATCCCGGCCTTCCTGTTCATGATGCATGGCCAGATCTGGTCCACCCTGCTTGGCCTTGCGCTGCTGGCTGTCCCGGTAGTCTTCTACGTTGCCAATCTGGCTTCGTCGTTGCCAGCGCTGTTCCCAACCGCCTCGCGTTACGGTGGCATGGGCATCTCGTACAACTTCGCCGTAGCCATCTTTGGTGGCTTCGCGCCGTTCATCATGCAGGCGTTGGTGACCCTGACCAAATCCTCCCTGGCTCCGGCCTTCTGGGTTATGGGCACCTCGGTCGCGGGTTTCATTGCGGTCTGCTACCTGCGCGAATCCGCTCGCAAGCCATTGCCCGGCTCGCTGCCTTCGGTCGCGTCGGAAGCGGAAGCCATTGAGCTAGTTGAAACCCAGGACGAGAACCCTGACCTCGATGTCGAAGCGCTCTTCGAGCAGGTTCCTGAATTGGAAATGAACTACCAGCAGGAGATTGCAGACGCCGAGGCGGAGCAGTCCGAGGCTAGATAGCCTCGCAATAGGGTTAAGCGATGGCGGAGCCGGTTCCAAGCGGAACCAGCCCCGCCATTGTTGTATCCGGCTCAACGGCTAGGAGGATTGGCAGTAGGATTCATAGGCTGCTTGCGCAGCCCATTGAGCCATCGCATCCAGCCTCAGCTTGCAGTCAAGGATTCCGAATTCGGAGTCGGACCAGGTATCGAAGACCAGCGTGTAGCGGCTCTGCTGCTCGTTGAGGCATTGAACGCTATATGTGTAGGTCACGGGACGCGCTGCCCAGTAGCCCAGAAGCCCCGCAGACTGGTCGGAGCTTCTGATCAACGATTCCAGCCCGTCACTGGCATCGTAGGGCTCTTCGGCGACAGTGGTTTCGGAGACGGCGCTGGCTGCCATGAGCACTTCATTGACGTTGTCCCACTTGGGACGAGGGCTGAAGCTGATAGTCGAGCCGGTGGGTGCGTCGATCAGAGTTTGGCGCATCTGCTGATCGTGGAACCGGTCGACCCGGATCAGCTGCGGTGCGCCACGCAACTGACCGCCACTGGCAATGTACGGTCGATCGCAGGAACTTGCCGTTTCGGGGCTCAAAGGCATCGGCCCCGTACTTTCGCCGACCTCCGGGCTCGTGCATGATGCCAATGCCAGGGATAAGCACGCTAGTGTTGCCCAGTAGCTTCTCCGCATCATCGGCAATCCTTTTTCATTAGACCCTGGAACCATATATTCTAATCAGCTTATGAGTGCATCAGCGGTTTGACTAGAAGATTTCAATTAAATGCGAAACGGTCGCCGCTTTTCCTGAAGATTCAGGAGAAGCGGCGACCGTTCGTTTCCGGCGTATGCTCCAGGGCGTCAGCCCTGGTTCAGCGTCAGCTTAGAGAGCTGCGTAAACTTCGCGCAGCAGCACAGCAGTCTCCGAAGGAGTCTTGCCGACCTTGACGCCTGCAGCTTCCAGTGCTTCCTTCTTCGCCTGGGCGGTGCCAGCCGAACCGGAAACGATGGCGCCTGCGTGGCCCATGGTCTTGCCCTCAGGAGCGGTGAAGCCAGCCACGTAGCCAACAACTGGCTTGGTGACGTTGGCCTTGATGTAATCAGCAGCGCGCTCTTCAGCGTCGCCACCGATTTCACCGATCATGACGATGGCCTTGGTCTCTGGATCAGCTTCGAAAGCAGCCAGGGCATCGATGTGGGTGGTGCCGATGACTGGGTCGCCGCCGATGCCGATTGCGGTCGAGAAGCCCAAGTCGCGCAGTTCGTACATCATCTGGTAGGTCAGGGTACCTGACTTGGAAACCAAGCCGATTGGGCCCTTGCCGGTGATGTTGTTCGGGGTGATACCAACCAGTGCTTCACCTGGGGTGATGATGCCTGGGCAGTTAGGGCCGATGATGCGGGTGATCTGGTTGCCGTCGGCGTCAACCTTCGACTGTGCCAGAGCCCAGAACTCAGCGGAGTCCTGTACTGGAACACCTTCGGTGATGACTACAACGAGGCCAACTTCGGCCTCGATAGCCTCAACGACTGCGTCCTTGGTGAACTTAGGTGGGACGAAGACGATCGATACGTCTGCGCCGGTCTCGGCCTTGGCCTCAGCCACGGTGCCGTACACCTTGATGTCCTGGTCACCGTGGGTCACGGTGGTGCCGGCCTTGCGGGCGTTAACGCCGCCAACAATGTTGGTGCCAGCCTTGAGCATCAGGGCGGTGTGCTTGGTGCCTTCGCCGCCGGTGATGCCCTGGACGATGACCTTGGAGTCCTTGTTCAGGTAAATGCTCATTGTTCGCTTATCCCTCTTACTTCGCTGCGTTGGCGAGCTCGGCAGCCTTGTCGGCGCCCTCATCCATGGTTGCTGCCAGGGTGACCAACGGGTGGTTGGCCTCGGCCAAGATGGCGCGACCCTCTTCAACGTTGTTGCCGTCCAGGCGGACAACCAGTGGCTTGTTCGCTGCGTCACCCAGGGTGTTCAGCGCACCAACGATGCCGTTTGCGACAGCGTCACATGCGGTGATGCCACCGAAGACGTTGACGAAGACGGACTTGACCTGTGGGTCATTCAGGATGACGTCAAGGCCGTTAGCCATGACCTCAGCCGATGCGCCACCGCCAATGTCAAGGAAGTTAGCAGGCTTGACCGAACCGTGGTTCTCGCCAGCGTAGGCAACAACGTCCAGGGTCGACATGACCAGGCCAGCACCGTTGCCGATGATGCCTACTTCGCCGTCCAGCTTGACGTAGTTCAGGCCAGCGGCCTTTGCCTTGGCTTCCAGCGGATCGGCTGCGCCCTTGTCCTCGAGCTCTTCGTGAGCCGGGTGGCGAACCTCAGATGCGTTGTCGTCCAGGGAAACCTTGCCATCCAGTGCAACGATGTCACCGGCACCGGTCTTCACCAGTGGGTTTACCTCTACGAGGGTGGCGTCTTCTTCCTTGAATACAACCCAGAGCTTCTGGATGGTGTCTGCAACCTTTGCGCGCAGCTCTTCAGGGAAGTTAGCTGCCTCAACGATTTCAGCGGCCTTCGCGGCATCAATGCCGACGATTGGGTCAACGGCAACCTTCGCCAGAGCATCCGGGCGCTCAACTGCGAGCACCTCGATCTCCATGCCACCTTCTACCGAGCACATGGCCAGGTAGTTGCGGTTTGCACGGTCCAGCAGTACGGAGAAGTAGAATTCCTCAGCAATGTCGGCGCCCTGAGCGATCATGACCTTGTTTACGGTGTGGCCCTTGATGTCCATACCGAGGATGTTGGAAGCGTGCTCAAAAGCTTCGTCGGCGGTCTTAGCGACCTTGACGCCGCCAGCCTTGCCACGGCCACCAACCTTGACCTGTGCCTTTACTACAACAACGCCGCCGATCTTCTCAGCTGCGGCTTTTGCTTCTTCCGGGGTGTAAGCGACGATACCGGCAAGCACGGGAACGCCGTGTGCCTCGAATAGATCGCGCGCCTGGTACTCATACAGGTCCACGGGTTTGTGTCCTTCGTTCGAAGTTCATGCTGACTCGCGGCACGGCCACAGACCGAAATCCATGCCATGCCAAAGAGAGCGCACCGCAACTACCGGGACGTCGTTAGGCGCCGTAGCCCGTGCGCACCTCTCAGACTATCCCGACTTTCGCAAACTTCCCACTTTTACAACACGTAGAGAAACTCGCGGGTCCTGCATCAAAGCAGCCGAATGTGACGCAGGAAACACGGAGGGCCGGTTGGCTAGTCCACGATTTCTAGCGGTGCATAGCGCAGCAATAGCCTCTTCTCAGAGTCCGGGAACTGCACCTTGGCCACCGTCTTGTCGCCTGCGCCTTCTAAAGCAATAACAGTGCCCAAGCCAAACGAGGAATGCTTAACATTCTGCCCGACTTCAGGGATGGTAATGTCCTTATTCTGCACAACTCGCGTCTTGGAAATAGGGGCGGCGTTGTGCCCTCGCACCGGTTGCGCCGATGCCGAACCTGCACCCCAGTGGCTGCCACGTTCATATCTGCTCGTGGCGAAATTCACCGCTGCGTTACCGAAACCGAAGCCCATTCCACCGCCAGAGCCCTCGCTCTTCCAGTCGATCAGCTCGCCCGGAACCTCTTCCAGGAACTGGCTCGCAGGGTTGTACTGGGCCTGCCCCCAGAGGCTGCGCTGTTCGGCACGGGTCAGGTACAGGCGTTCACGGGCACGGGTCAGTCCGACATAGGCCAGGCGGCGTTCCTCGGCCAGTTCCTTTTCGTCGGTCATGGAACGCTGGTGCGGGAAGACACCGTGCTCCATGCCCGTCAGGAAGACCACCGGGAATTCCAATCCCTTGGCAGTATGCAGGGTCATCAAGGTGACCACGCCTTCCTGCACGGCCATTGCTGCTCCCTCATCATCGCTGGGAGCCTCTGGAATCTGGTCGGCATCGGCTACGAGCGCCACGCGCTCCAGGAACCCTTCGAGACCGCCTTCCGGTTCTTCGTTCACGTAGTCCCGGACCACGGCGACCAATTCGGCGAGGTTCTCCACCCGCGACTCATCCTGCGGATCCGAGGAGAGCCGAAGGGTCTCCAGGTATCCGGTCTGCTCCAGCACTGCTTCAAGGGCCTCTGCCGGCCCTGAGCCTTCCGCCACGGTCTTCAAGTCATCCATCATGGAGACAAACGCAGCAGTCATCTTGATTCCGCGGGTTCCCAAGCCTGGTGCTTCATCCGAACGGCGCAATGCGTCCATGAAGGAAACGCGATCCCGTTCAGCCAACGCTGCCACGGCGCCTTCGGCACGGTCGCCGATGCCGCGCTTGGGCTCGTTGAGGATTCGGCGGACGTTGATGTCATCATCCGGGTTCACCAAGGCGCGCAGGTAGGCAAGTGCGTCCTTGATTTCCTTGCGGTCGTAGAACCTGGTGCCGCCGACTACGCGGTACTTCAGGTCCACGCGCATCAGCTGTTCTTCCAGTGCACGCGATTGGGCGTTAGTGCGGTAGAAGATCGCCACGTCGCCCGGGCGGACATCCTCGTCATCGTTCAAGCGAAGTATTTCTTCGGCAATCCAGCGTGCTTCGTCGGATTCTGACTCCCCAACATAACCGGTGATCTTCTCGCCGTCGCCGCTGGCAGTCCACAGCTTCTTGTCATTGCGGTCGGGGTTTCGCTTGATGACCTCGTTGGCCGCGGACAGAATTGTCTGGGTGGAACGATAGTTCTGTTCCAGCTTGATGGTTGCCGCGTTCGGATAGTCCTTTTCGAAGTCGACGATGTTGCGGATATCGGCACCGCGGAAAGCGTAAATCGACTGGTCGGAGTCGCCGACAACGGTCAGTTCGCCTGGGACGGTATCACCTTCGGCACCGGTGAGTTCACGCACCAGCGAGTACTGGGCGTGGTTAGTATCCTGGTATTCGTCAATAAGCACATGGCGGAACCGGCGGCGGTAGTTATCGGCCACTCGCGGGAACGCACGGAACATGTAGACGACCTGTCCAATCAGGTCGTCGAAGTCCATGGCGTTGGCAGCGCGCAGGCGGCGGGTGTAACCGCGGTAGACCTCGGAAACGGCTCGCGAGAACGGATCATTGGTATTGATCGTCGCCGCGTAGTCTTCATCATCTATCAGCTCATTTTTCAACGAGGAGATCTTGTGGGCAATTGCCTTGGGCGTGAAACGCTTCGGGTCGATCTCCAAAGATTTGGCGACTAAGGTGATCAGGCGCAAGGAATCCGTGGAGTCGTAGATTGAGAAGTTGGATTTCATTCCAATGGTGGCCGCCTCGCGACGCAAAATACGCACGCATGAGGAGTGGAAAGTAGAGATCCACATCTTCTTCGCTTGCTCGTCGCCAATAAGCTCAGCGGCTCGTTCGCGCATTTCGGCAGCGGCCTTGTTGGTGAAGGTGATCGCCAGGATTTCGTGCGGCCGAGCACGTCCGGTCGCCAGGAGGTAGGCAATGCGGTGCGTGAGCACACGGGTCTTTCCTGAACCAGCGCCGGCCACGATCAGCAACGGACCCCCAGCATAACGAACTGCTTCTTCCTGCTGCGGGTTCATGCCGACCAAAAGCTCCTCAGCAGTGGGCATGACCTGCTGTGCGGTATCCGGGGCGAAATCGTCAAAAAGGAAATCCATGATGTAGCCAGTCTACGTGGAGCGCCGGACACTTTCAGTGTGAGCGGGAAAGCCCACGCTATTGGCCGGGCATAATAGAAGATATGGCAAAGAAGGTCAGGAAAACCAAGGAATACCGCAAGCCCCAGCAGTTCGCCCAGGCGCCGAACGCGCCGCGCGGCATGAACATGGGGCCAGGCAAGGTGCAAAGCACCTCCCACGAGAACAGTTCGAACCCGATGCTGCTGATCTCGGTGGGCTTGATCATATGCGCTGCGCTATTCGCGTACTACCATCTGCTCACGATGGTGCAGATGCAGGACCTCAGCGATTCCCTGGCGATGCCCGATCAGCGTATTTTCGGCTACACCGTAAGCGACATAGAAGCATTGCGTGGCGCCATGGATGAAGATGCTGTTGGCCAGCTCAACTACTTGCACAAGACCGCTGGTTTCCTCTTCCCGATGTTTACTGCGGTCTTCTCCATGCTGTTGTTCATCCGCTGGATTCCTCACCGCCAGACGCGTTGGCTGGCTTGGGTTGCCCCGCTGGGCTTCGCGGCAATTGATATTTGGGAGAACTTCGCAATTGATGCCCTGTTCACTGGAGACCTCAGTGAAGGAGCTGTCGTTTTGGCATCGATCCTCACGACCATCCGCTGGGCACTGCTGATCATCACTGCGGGTCTTGTTGTGGGTCTTGGCGCTATCCGTGCCAATCGTGCGCTCAAGGCAAAGATGCTCGCAATTCGTGAGGGTACTGCCTAAGCCAGTGCGTGGGAATTACACCCGGGACATCCTAGTAAGATAGTGTTGTTGGTGTTTTCACGCCCATGCCCCTGTAGCTCAGTAGGATAGAGCGACCCTCTCCTAAAGGGTAGGCCGTCGGTTCGATTCCGGCCAGGGGCACAACTAGAGCCTTGTTTCCAGTCCTCGGACGGGAAACAAGGCTCTTGTCGTTACTACGGCGTTAAGCACTGCGGGTACGTTCCATCTGGAACGTACCCGCAGTGCTTAGTATGAGTCTCGATTAACGCAGCAGCAATGCGGTCGCCTTTGGCGACAGCGAAGCGTCCATGACCACGCAAGCGCCACCGATGGCGCCGACGTTGGAGCCGAGCTCGGAGGTGCGGGTTTCGATTTCATGCACTCCGCGCAGGGCGAAGCGGCGGCCAATGGCGTCGCGGACTTGATCGTCGACCAGTTCGGATACCTTTTCCCACTGTGGACCGCCGAAGACGACTTCGCGAACGTCCAGCGAGTTGGCAAGCTGGCCGGCAACTTCGCCAACCTTGATCATGGCTTCGGTGACCAGTTCCTTGGCGACCTTGTTTCCTTCGTGAGCCAGCTCGTAGAGGCGGTTCATTCCGGCAGCCCGCTGTTCCGGGCCAACGATTTCGTAGCTTGGCAGTTCCAGCCCGCGTTCCTTGGCCTGCGCGGCGATGAATTCGTAGGAGGTGCCGGAAGCGAGGCAATCCTCCGCACCGCATTGTTCGCAGGCCACAGATTTGTAACCGGTTGAGTAGTGGCCGATTTCGCCAGCGTTGTTGCTTGCACCGTGGTGGACATCGCCGTTGAATACCAGGCCAGCGCCGAAGCCGTGACCGCAGTAAATGAAGACGAAGTCGTTGTTCTTCTCTTCCTTGGACTGCCACAGTTCGCCAACTGCTGAAGCGATGGTGTCCTTTTCGATGATGACCTGCAGGCGCAAGAGCTTGCGCAGCGGGTTCACCAGTTCAACATCTGCCCAGCCATCGAGCAGTGGCGGGTTCAGCACCACTCCTTCTTCGACGTTTACTGGACCCGGAACAGCAATGCCGACACCGACGATGTGCTTCTTCGGCACGCGGATCTCGGCAATGAGTTCCTTAACGGTAGTTGCCATGAGCTGGACAGTTTCGGTAGCTACTTCGAGGTTGGGAACTTCGATGCGGCGTTCGCGCAGGACCTCGCCGCGCAGGTTCATTGCGACGAAGGTCAGCACGCTGGGGTCTAGGTGGATGCCAATGGAAACAAGACGGTTGCCTTCGAGCTCCAGAACGGTGCGAGGCTTGCCTGGTCCGGAGACGATCGTGCGGTCTTCTCGGACGATTCCGTCGTCCAGCAAACGGCGGACAACGTTGGAAATGGTCTGTGGCGACAGACCAGTCGAACCGGCCAGTTCAACGCGGCTAATTCCCTCTGGTGCCCGTCGAATTGACTCAAGAATTACGGCTTGGTTGAAGTCTCCCAAGCGTCCTAGATTTGTACCCCGTCGCATTTATTGCTCCATAGATCTGTAAAGTTGATGGATCGATCTTTCAATTCCAACGTTTTCGGTAGTCATCAATACTTCGGTTAGATACTGCGAGTAAAGTAACCATGGTGAACTAGAACTAAAACCGTTGGAGATCCAATTAAGCACGTTACCATCTCTAACTCCTGTAAACACGCGATATTGTGTTTTAGTGAAGAAAAATTTGACGATCTCAGCGGCGTGTTTAATCAACAACCAAGGAGAAATTCTCCTGGTTCGCAAGCGTGGAACGACGAAGTTCATGCAACCTGGCGGCAAACCCGAAGCCGGGGAAACAGCGTTACAAACTATCATTCGAGAAATTCGTGAAGAATTGGGCCTCAGCTTCACCGCTGACGAGCTGCAATACGACGGCGAATGGATCGGACCGGCTGCCAACGAGGCGGAGACGATGATCCGCGCCTCTTTATACAGCGCAGCCTTCGATGGCGAACTCGTCCCGTTAGCGGAATTGGAGGAGCTGCTGTGGATCGACCCGCAGGTGGCCCTGGAACGCGACGATCTAGCTCCGTTGCTTCGCGACCGCGTCCTGCCGCTAGCCATTGAACGCAGCAAGAAATAGGCGCCGCTGGGTTCCTCCCAGCAGCATCAGGCCAGCGGCTAGCTTGCGTGCAAGTATTCGTCCCATGCCGCATCAACGTGCTGCAGTCCCGAAACCAGATGGCCAGCAACGCGTGGACGATGAGGTGTAATACGCAGTTGCCAGCCCAGTTGCGAGAGCATCTTGTCCGCTTTGCGGCTATTGCATAGCAGGCAAGCGGCCACGAGGTTCTCCCAGGTGTTCTGGCCTCCCCTGCTGCGGGGAATCACGTGGTCAATCGTATTGGCAGCTTTGCCGCAATACGCGCAGGTAAAAGCGTCTCTACGCAGAACGCCCCTACGAGTGACATGTTGCATGTCCCTGTAGGGGCGTCGTACATAGCGTTTCAGAACGATGACAGTTGGCCGAGGTAGATCTCCATGAGAACTGCGGATGGGGGCGAGATCATCTTGGAGAACGATGCTCGCTTTTTCGGTCATGACTAGCACTAGTGCTCGACGGAACGTCACAACTGCTAGTGGTTCGTATCCTGCGTTTAATACCAAAGTTCGCATTGCTCGTACTACCTTCATGAACCGATGGCCACCATCTGGCATTGATGGAGCTCGCGTTCTGCTCGGAGTGTCTCTAAGCGCTAGCCTATGCGATGCTTCGGATTATTGGTGGGTACCTAACCAAGAAATTGTCTTCTTTTCATCGTTCTGATGCCCGGAGTTCAACTGGTTAAACGAACATAGGCCATCGGATGTCTTTCTCATCCGATGGCCTATGAAAAGCTTTGAAGCTTAGCCAGCTAGGGTGTAGTAGCCGTACAGCGGGTTGCGCGAAACCGAGTGGATCATGGTGTCCACGGTTGGGTTCTGCGCGCCGATCATCTGGCCGCCGCCCAGGTAGATGCCGACGTGGCCGCCACCGTTCTGGAATACCAAGTCGCCTGGCTTAGGGTTGCTGGTGCGGACGAACTGGCCGGATCCGAGGATGGCCGAGGTGCCTCGAGCAATGTTGATGCCGTGCTGCGCGTAGACGTACTTGACGAAGCCGGAGCAATCCCAGCCGCTTGGACCGTTGCCACCCCATACGTATGGAACGCCCACGTACTTGGCAGCGGTGCCTGCGATGCCGGAAAGGTTGGAGGTCTGAACAGGAGTTTCAGCCTTTGGCTGAGCCTTCTGCTGCGGAGCCGATTCCTGTCCACCCGAACGGCTCTGACGAGTCATCGGGGCCATCGAATCAGAGTTACCCGAGTTGCTGCTGCGGGTAGTTGGGGTGATGTCATTCGAAACTGCAATGACAACAGGCTCTGGCTTCTCTTCAGCGGTGAAGCTGGCGCGCTCGATTGCGACATCAGCCTTCTTGTCAGCAGCTACCTTTACTGCCTTGACTGCAACACGCTCTGGATTGATGGTGTCAACAGGCGATACAGAAACGTCACGTGGTGCAGTTGCCTGGCCAGGCACGCCCAGAGTGACGATCAAGCCGGATGCTGCAGCTACAACGGCGGCCTGGCGGCCTACCGAGCCAGCGTTGGATGCTACGGCCTGCGAAATCGCCTGTAGCGAGTTGGTGCGTGGAACGTCGGCGCGGCGACGTCCGCGTGCATGACTCTTGGTCAAAATATTGCCTCTCCTTGATACCTACGAGGTAAGCTGTCGGGTTCGAAGTGGAGTTACCTCGGTGGATTCGAAGTTGCCTTCTCTATCCACTTCACCCCTAGGGTTGTTAGCCAAAACTAACGACCCGATATTGGTTCCCCCGCCACTGCCGTACGAGTTGTGTATAACTACTCATTGCGTGTTGGCAGTGCTCGGTTCTCACGCAATGATGCCCAGGGATCCCCATGGCACGCATACAAGACTATAGGAAGTTTTTTGAAATGTCACGTTTTGATCACGGAATGGTGACGAACGTCGTTATAACCAACCTGCTGGGTCTTTGAACTGACCGTCAACGATCACTTCGAAGTGCACGTGAGGACCGGTTGAGTTGCCAGTGCTGCCGGCCAACGCAACAACGTCACCGCGCTTAACTTTCTGGCCAACCTTCACAACCAGCTGGCTGTTGTGGCTGTAACCGGTCTCCAGGCCGTTGCCGTGGTCAAGGGTGATGCGGTTACCGGAGTGCCCAGCCCAACCCGAGACAGTCACAACACCGTCAGCTGCCGCGTAGACCTTGGTACCGCTTGGCACACCGTAGTCGGTGCCGCTGTGGATCATGAAACCTGGACCGGTTGGATTCTTGCGGTGCCCGAACGTGGAGGTGATGCGCTTCGTGGTGACCGGTGCGCCGAGCAATCCCGAGGTGTCCTTGATGGCCGTGACGCTACCGCCCGAAGCGGTCATGATCTCGGCGAACTTCTCTTCCTTGGCAACTTCGGTGTTCAGTTCGGAGGTCAAAGCTGCACGCTCCACGGACAGTTCCGCATTGCCGGTTGGTGCAGTTACATCTACAACTGCGGAAGTGGCGGTGCGCTGAGCTGCGACCTCAACGGCCTTGTTCTCCTCCGCGCTGCCGGAGAGCTGTGGAGTTACGGCGGCAAGCGCCAAACCCGAAACGGCGGCTACGGCTGCCACCTTGTGGGCGAATCCACGGTGGGTGGGTTTCTGAACCTTGGACTTGAGGCTCGAAATGAACTCGACATTGCCTGCTGCTTCGATCGGGGCAGGCTTGCTGGCAGGGGCTTGAACAGCTCCTGGCAATGCAACGACGTTGCTCGCGGTATCCTTGCCGGCCAGCAGGGTCTGGTTAGGAGCAACACCGTAGCGCTGCATGGAGTCGAATCGTCGACCAACGAAATCTTCATGTACCGGCTTGACCGGTGCAATCATAGGGACGGTGGCAGCAGCACGTGCTGCTCGGCGCCCGCCGTTACGCTCAGCAGTCGAAGCGGTGACTTCTGCAATCACATCTACTTCGACGCCGGCAGCGCGGCGACGTCCCGCAGTCTTGGTTTCTACCAAAACATTCCTCTCACTGTTGCGCCTACGAAGTTAGCTGTCGGGTTCGGCTATTGAGAATCAGCCGGCCTGCTTGTCGCAGAACTTCACCCCAAGGCGTTTGCACGCCGGAAAGTGGGTCCCCCGTTATTGCCCTCAAGATTTGGTGACCGTTTCTGGCGCAGGGCAACACTAGGCGGTCGCACCAAAAATGGATAGAGCTAACTAGATCGCTAGCTCCAAGACTTAACGCTACCTGTCAACGCCGAAAGTTACAATTTCGTTATCTTTTCTGAGACTTTACAAATACGTGTGCGCTGACCTCGACCGGCAGCTCCAGGGCGCCTTCGATGCCGTCCACGCGCACTACAACGTAGTCGTCGGCGCGCTCCAAGGTGACAATCGCACCTGGGCGTATTCCACCTTCGTTCAGTTGTCCGAGCAGGATTGGGTCCGTTTGGATCGGTTCGGCCAGGCGCTCAATTGCCACTGGGCCGATGTTTCCGGACAGCAGGGCATCATCCAAGTTCTCTACTTCATGTGAGATTTCGCCCACATTGGGGCCACCGAGGACTTCCAGGCCCGGAATTGGGTTGCCGTAGGGCGACACTGTTGGCTTGCCCAGAAGATCAAAGAGCCGACGCTCAACGCGTTCGCTCATCACGTGTTCCCAGCGGCACGCTTCATCGTGCACGTACTCCCAGTCCAACCCGATGATGTCCGACAACAGGCGCTCCGCCAAGCGGTGCTTGCGCATCACGCCCGTAGCCAGCTCGTGACCTTTTTCGGTCAAAGCAAGGTGGCGATCGGTCGATACGATAACCAGGCCGTCTCGTTCCATGCGAGCAACCGTCTGCGACACGGTTGGGCCCGAGTGGCCAAGACGCTCTGCAATTCGGGCGCGCAGTGCCACGATTTCCTCTTCTTGAAGCTCAAGAATGGTACGCAGATACATCTCAGTTGTATCGATAAGATCAGACACGGCAGTCGCTCCTGGAAGTCACAACAATTAAGTTCGCTCGAAATTTACGTGGCGTCGATATCCCACTCTACTTGGTCGGAGCTGCAGAAAGCCCTGTAACCCGCCAAGCCCTCGGCGTAACCGACCGACGCGCTTTTCTCACGACACCCCGCTATTTGCGAAGATATCTATTGAAACGCCAAGGCTATCTGTCAATATTCCAAACCATGGGTAATGGTGGCCGTTATGGCACTTCAATCTATCGCTACAAGAGGAGCGCGATGAGCACGGATATCAACATTCCAGAAAACCTTCTGCCCGCCGATGGTCGATTCGGTGCAGGACCTTCCAAGGTTCGCGCAGAACAGATCCAGGCCATCGTCGATGCCGGCGCCGAACTGCTGGGCACCTCCCACCGCCAGGCTCCGGTCAAGAACCTCGTAGCTTCGGTTCAGGACGGCCTGAAGGAAATGTTCAGCGCGCCAGAGGGCTACGAAGTTCTTCTCGGCGTGGGTGGATCCACCGCATTCTGGGATGCCGCTGCATTCAGCCTGGTCCGTTCCAAGGCGCAGCACCTGTCCTTCGGCGAATTCGGCTCGAAGTTCGCCAAAGCCACCGACAAGGCTCCATTCCTGGAACCTTCCTCCATCATTGTCGGCGAGCCGGGCACCGTACCTGAACCCGTAGCCGAAGCCGACGTAGACCTCTACGCGTGGCCGCACAATGAGACCTCAACCGGTGCCGCGGCGCCGATCAAGCGCGTTGCTGGCGCCAACGACGATGCACTGGTAGTCATTGACGCCACCAGCGCCGCTGGCGGCCTGGACGTTGATCTGTCCGAGACCGACGTGTACTACTTCGCTCCGCAGAAGAACTTCGCTTCCGACGGCGGCCTGTGGCTGGCTTTCGTTTCTCCCGCCGCGATTGCCCGCATCGAGGAAATCGCAGCAACCGACCGCTGGATCCCCGACTTCTTGAACCTGGCGACCGCGCTGGATAACTCCTTGAAGAACCAGACCTACAACACGCCATCGCTGACCACTCTTGTGGGCCTGGATGCGCAGATCAAGTGGATCAATGCCAACGGCGGCCTGAAGTGGGCGGCAGCGCGCACGGCACAGTCCGCTGGGATGATCCGGGCTTGGGCCGAGGCTTCCGAAATAGCTTCCCCTTATGTGGCCGACCCAGCGCACCGCTCGAACGTCATCTCCACCATTGACTTCGATGACTCGGTCGATGCCTCGGCAATTGCCAAGGCACTGCGCGCTAACGGCGTTGTCGACGTGGAACCATACCGCAAGCTGGGCCGCAACCAGCTGCGGATCGCCACCTTCGTTGCGATCGAGCCAAGCGACGTCGAAGCACTGCTCAAGTCCATCGACTACGTGATCGAGCAGCTCTAAGAACCCACGATTAAAGCCAAAGACCTTCGCACGACGATTCAGAATCGTTGTGCGAAGGTCTTTGCCGCTATTGCCTAGTTTTCCTTGCGCGTGCGATTGCGCTGCGCTGCCCGGCGACGGGCTGCGGTGCGCTGCGCCGTGCGACGGCGGCGTACCTGGCGACGTGCCGGCGACTTATGCTGCTGCACAGCGTCATCGTCATTTTCGGCGCCGTCCGCTTCGGCATCGGTCTGCTGATCCTGGGCCTCGGCGCCTGGATCCGATGGATCCGGCTCCTTCGCTGGCTCCGTGGCTTCAGGACCGTCGGCTTCCCCGCCGGTCCCGGCCAAGTCCTCTGCGGCTTCGGCGGCCTTGGCCGCTTCAATCTCTTCCTTTGCCAGGCGGTCGGCCCACGGCACCCATGCCGGAGCGAGCAATGACTGCTCCCCTGCAATAATGCCTACTTCGCAAACCGTCAGGTCCTTGGATTTTGCCCGTGAGACCCGCGCAAGCGTGGCGAACCAGGTCCATCCTTGATATCCCGACTTATGGGAGACAAAACGATGGGTGACAAGTCGCTCACCTTCCGCCGTGACGCCTAGGTGTTCGCCGATTTCTGACGCACCGGCAATTTCTGCGAGCGCGCCGCGAGCAGTATCCACTGCCTCGGCGAGGATGGTGTCCAACTTGGGTTTACGGGCCATTATTTATGCGTCCAGATCGTCGGCTACCGCACGAAGTACGGTAGCAACCTTCTTGCCATATGCCTGTTCAGGATAACGCCCATTGCGCAAGCTATTGGAAACGTTGTCGAGCAGCTTAATAAGATCTTCGATCAGCACTGCCTCGTCTTCGGGTTTCTTGCGCTTGGCACGTGCGACCGATGGGGCAGCTTCCAGCAAGCGCAGGCTCAGTGCCTGTGGGCCGCGGCGGCCTTCGGCAACGCCGAATTCCAGCCGGGTTCCGGGGCGCAGGTCATGCACGCCTTCGGGCAATGCCGCGGCATTGACGTAGATCTCTTTGCCATCTTCGGCGGTGATGAAGCCGAAGCCCTTGGCCTTTTCGTACCACTTAACCTTGCCGCTAGGCATGATCATTTACCTCGTTCGTTCTTGTAGCTAAGCTGCATGGCCGAGGCCTGCTCAGCGCCATGCATATTCATATGTGCGATCAGGCGGAGCCACTGCCGGAATTCTTCTCTGCTTCTTGCCGGGTGCTCAATCTGCTGGATCGCTTCAAGTCCTTTATCTAAGATTATGTCATCTCTCGTGCGGTGAATTCATCTTTGCCCGGCAATCTTCGCATTCCGCCTGTCGCCCATGGCTCCGGGGCTAAACTTGGTAGCGTGAGCGATTCATCCAAAACCATGACTGCACTTTCCCGATTGGCGATCATCATCGCCATCCTTTCCGCCTTGGCGCTGGTCGGAACCCTCGTCTTCTACTTCCAGGAGATCGCCATCCCGCCGCTGCTGATGCTCTTTGCGCGCTTGGGCTTGCCAACGGCATTCATCCTGGCCGCCATCGTGGTCTTCGGAAACGTCGCCAGGCGCCGAAAAAGCTAGCCACTCGCTTCAGCATTCACTCAGCGGACTCCCAGACTTCTTCGGCACACTGTAATCCATGAGTCCAAAAACTGCTGAGGCAAAACTTCTCGTTGTCGATGACGAGCCGAATATCCGCGAACTGCTCTCCACTTCCCTGCGCTTTGCAGGCTTCGAAGTTGTCGCTGCTGCCAACGGACGCGAAGCCCTCGCCGCCGTTGAAGCCGAAGAGCCGGACCTGGCCGTCCTGGACGTCATGCTTCCTGACATGGACGGTTTCACCATTACCCGGAAATTGCGCGCCGCTGGCCGCCACTTCCCGGTGCTGTTCCTGACCGCGCGCGACGACACCAGCGACAAGGTCACCGGCTTGACCGTCGGCGGCGACGACTACGTCACCAAGCCATTCAGCCTGGATGAAGTCGTCGCCCGCATCCGTGCCGTCCTGCGCCGTACCGCCAATGGCGAGGACGAGAACGCGACCATCATCGTGGCCGACCTTGAGCTGGATGACGACGCCCACGAGGTGCGCCGTGCCGGGGAGATCATTGACCTGTCCCCCACCGAGTTCAAGCTGCTGCGCTACCTGATGATGAACCCGAACCGCGTACTGTCTAAGTCGCAGATCTTGGACCATGTCTGGGAATACGACTTCAACGGCGATGCCTCGATCGTGGAATCCTACATTTCCTACCTGCGTCGCAAGGTCGACCGCCCGGAGTGGCCTGCACTGATCCAGACCAAGCGTGGCGTGGGCTACCTGATGCGCACCCCAGACCGCCGCTAACGGCACACGTAACGGTCCGCGCCAATAATTGAAGGCCTTGTAAAGTCAGCATATGAAGTCATTTCGAGCCCAGTGGCGTCGCACCTCGTTGCGGACCAAACTGGTCGCGGTCATGTTTGGACTGATGATCGTCGCGATCTTCGCTACCGCTATCGGTTCAGCGCATACGCTGAGGATCGCGATGACCAGCCAGATCGACAAGCAGCTGAACGTGTCCAAGTCGACGATGGCCTACGGGCTCAACAAGGCCTACCTCTACTCCTTGAACGAGGACAACGGCAGCCATGACGCCTTGGATGTCGATGCCACGCTGCTCGGGCTCAGCAGCGCCTACGCTGACATTCGCGACCAGGACGGCGAGATCGTCTACGTGATGCCGCGTTCGCGGGTCGGTCCTTCCAACGGCACGGATCTGCCGCTGCTTAATATGGAACAGATCCAGCAGCTGGCAGCCCACCCGAACTCCCCTGCTACGGTCCCCGGCGCCTTCCCCACCTCCGCTGGTTGGCGTACGGTGATGATCCCGTTGAAGAGCAGCGAGCTGAACCTGTTCTTGTCCATGCCGCTGGATAATGTGAACCGTACCGTCAGCCAAACTGCGGTGCTGGTGCTCTCCACCGGCACGCTTGCGGCCCTGCTGATGTCGATGATCGCCTACGGGCTCACCGGGCGTTCGCTCAAGCCGCTGATCAATGTGGAGCGCACCGCGTCGATGATCGCCGATGGCGATCTGTCCCAGCGCGTGAAGGACTATCCCGCTGAGACCGAAGTGGGCAGGCTCTCGCGCTCGCTCAACGCCATGCTGGCCCAAATTGAAAAGGCGTTCAACGACCGCGAGGCTTCCGAGCAGAAGATGCGCCGCTTCATCCAGGACGCCTCGCATGAGCTGCGTACCCCGCTGGTCACCATCCAGGGCTATTCGGAGTTCTACCGCTACGGCGGGCTGGCGGATCCGGAGGCCATGGACTCGGCGATGGGCCGCATCGAAAGCGAATCCAAGCGCATGGCCCGCCTGGTTGAGGACCTCTTGATGCTCGCCCGCCTGGACGAGCAACGCCCCATGGAAAAGCAGCCAGTGGATTTGCTGGTCCTGGGCCAGGACGCGGTGGAAGACACCAAGGTCCGTGCACCGGACCGTACCGTCAAACTTGTGGGGCTCGTGTCCGAACGCCCCAGCCCAGCGAGCACCGTCGGTGATGATGCCCGCATCCGGCAGATCATCGCCAACCTGCTCACCAACGCGCTGCGCTACACCCCGGAAGGTTCCCCCTTGGAAATTGCCGTCGGCGTGCGTTCATTGGTGGCTGGAACGCTGGACGCGGTCGTTGAAATCCGCGACCACGGCCCGGGCATCCCGGCCGAGGATTCCAAGCGCATTTTTGAACGCTTCTACCGCTCCGATAGCTCGCGCCAACGCGAGACCGGCGGTTCCGGCCTGGGCTTGGCCATTGTTGCGGCCATCGTCCAGCAGCACGGAGGTTCGGTGGCGTTGGCAGATACCCCTGGCGGTGGCGCCACGATGTCCATCTCCATGCCCTACGTGCCGCTGCGCGAACCGAAAGCACCGGAAGTCGACGATACGGAAGACTAGCGCCGATGGCTTTCTCCACACCCCGTGCCGGTTTTGCCCGGCACGGGGTGTGGTGTTTCTAAGGTGAGTGCATCAGTGATCAAACCGCTCATTCCAGAAAGGACGATTCCAGTGAGTACGTTCTCCACCAACACCGGCGAGATGCAGGTTAAATCCCAGGCCGTCATGAACACCATTGACCGGCTACGCAATGAGGTCTCGACCATGCAAATGAACTTGGACCAGTTGCAAAGCACCTGGCAGGGTTCCGCCGCGGCCTCCTTCCAGTCGATCGTGGCCGAATGGCGCTCAACCCATGTGCAGATCGAAGAGGCGCTGAGCAGCATTGCCACGGCCTTGAACCATGCCTCCATGCAGTACGAAGAGGTCGAGCAGGTCAACACCTCGCTGTTCCGTTACTGAAAACCGCAGACGCGACGGCCGGTTGATCAGTAGGCTTAGCCTTATGAGCATTCTGATCGACCCGCCGCGCTGGCCTGCCCACGGCACGCTCTTTGCCCACTTGGTGTCGGATACTTCATTGGCTGAACTCCATGAGTTCGCCGGGCAGCAAGAAATCTCCCGCCGCGCTTTCGACCGGGATCACTACGATGTGCCTCGCGAACGCTACGATCGGCTCGTGGCAGCTGGCGCCCTTGAAGTCTCCGGATCCGAGCTGGTCCGCGCACTGGTCAAGTCCGGGATTCGGATACCAGCCAAATACCGTCCGGAGAAGCTGGGCACCGTCCTCACCCGGCGTTGGTCCCGCACCTTGCCCACCGAGCCTCAGCTCGGAACCGAGCTGTTGGGCTATTGGTCCGAGAGCCATCGCCACTACCACGACCGGGTGCATCTGCTCTCGGTGCTCGAAGCCATCGACTGGCTGGCTGAAGGCCAGGCCGATCCCGAAGAGCTCATGCTGCTCCAACTCGCTGCGTGGTTCCACGACGCCGTCTACGCAGGAACCAGCGAAGACGAGTTCAAATCGGCCACCTTGGCCCGTGAACGGCTATGGGGAGTCCTCTCCCCTGGTGCCGTCTCGAAGGTCAGCGGGCTGGTCATGCTCACCGCCAAGCATGCCCCGGCAGAAACCGATCGCCTGGGCCATATCCTCTGCGATGCCGATCTGGAGGTCCTGGCCCGCCCCGCTCCGGCCTACCAGCGCTATGCCGAGGCCATCTACAAGGAGTACGGGCATCTTCCCCGCCATGTGCTTGCTGCCGGGCGCAGCAAGATACTCAGCGGCCTGTTGGAGAAAGAACTGATCTACGGCACCCAAGCCGGATCCCGGCGCTGGGAGCAGCGCGCGCGGAATAATTTGGGCACCGAGCTGGAGCTGTTGCACAGCTGGCTATAGTGCAACGCTTGTCCCACGTTAAACGGCCGATGGCCCGGATCCCTCGAAAGGATCCGGGCCATCGGCGCGATTACTGCGTGCTTAGTGCGTGCGGGAAGCTTAGAAGCCGCCCATTCCGCCCATGCCACCCATGTCATCGCCACCGGCTGGGGCAGCGCCAGCAGGAGCTGGCTTATCTGCGACAACAGCTTCGGTGGTCAGGAACAGGCCAGCGATCGATGCCGCGTTCTGCAGTGCCGAACGGGTCACCTTCACTGGGTCGTTGACACCAGCTTCGAGCAGGTTCACGTATTCGCCGGTTGCAGCGTTCAGGCCGTGGCCTGCTGGCAGGCCCTTGACCTTGTCAGCGACAACGCCTGGCTCCATGCCAGCGTTCAGGGCAATCTGCTTCAGCGGGGCTTCGATGCCAACGCGGACGATGTTCGCACCGGTAGCTTCGTCGCCTTCCAGAACCAGCTTCTCGAATGCTGCAGCGCCAGCCTGGATCAGTGCAACGCCACCACCGGCGACGATGCCTTCTTCAACAGCTGCCTTGGCGTTGCGCACGGCATCTTCGATGCGGTGCTTGCGCTCCTTGAGCTCTACCTCGGTAGCAGCGCCGGCCTTCAGCACAGCGACACCGCCGGAGAGCTTTGCGTGGCGCTCCTGCAGCTTCTCGCGGTCGTAGTCCGAGTCGGTGTTCTTGATCTCGGCTGCGATCTGGGCCTTGCGTCCCTCGATGGCGTCGGCTTCGCCGCCACCTTCAACGATGGTGGTCTCGTCCTTGGTGATAACGACCTTGCGGGCGGTACCGAGGACTTCCAGGCCTACGTTGTCCAGGGACAGGCCGATTTCCTCGGAAACAACCTGGCCGCCGGTGAGGATAGCGATGTCGGTCAGCATGGCCTTGCGACGGTCGCCGAAGCCCGGAGCCTTGACAGCAACGGACTTGAACAGGCCGCGGATCTTGTTCAGGATCAGGGTAGCCAGGGCTTCGCCCTCGACATCTTCGGCGATGATCAGCAGCGACTTGTTCGACTGCATGACCTTCTCCAGCAAGGTCACCATGTCCTTGACCGAGGAGATCTTCGAGTTCACGATGAGGACGTAAGGGTCCTCGAGAACGGTTTCCTGGCGCTCAGCGTCGGTGACGAAGTAAGCGGAGATGTAGCCCTTGTCGAAGCGCATGCCCTCTGCCAGCTCCAGCTCCAGGCCGAAGGTGTTGGATTCTTCAACGGTGATAACGCCCTGCTCGCCGACCTTGTCGAGAGCTTCAGCAATCAGTGCGCCGATTTCCGGATCGCCAGCAGAGATCGAAGCGGTAGCAGCGATCTGCTCCTTGGATTCGACCTTCTTCGCAGCGGCGAACAGTTCAGCGGTAACAGCTTCTACGGCCTTGTCGATACCGCGGCGCAGTGCGATTGGGTCAGCACCTGCGGCAACGTTGCGCAGGCCTTCCTTGACCAGTGCCTGTGCCAGCACGGTTGCGGTGGTGGTACCGTCTCCAGCGACGTCGTCGGTCTTCTTAGCAACTTCCTTGACCAGCTCTGCGCCGATCTTCTCGTAAGGCTCTTCGAGGTCGATTTCCTTAGCGATGGACACGCCGTCGTTGGTGATAGTAGGAGCGCCCCACTTCTTTTCCAGAACAACGTTGCGGCCGCGTGGGCCCAGGGTGACCTTCACCGCGTCAGCAAGGGTGTTCAGGCCGCGCTCAAGTCCGCGGCGTGCTTCCTCGTCAAATGCAATCATCTTAGCCATTGTGGCGTACGGTCCTTTCGGGACGATTTTGCGAAAATGCAACCGACAGACAGCGCCCGCGACGGACGAGTGGACCGGTGCGGCATCGGGCCAACAACCGTTTCAGCTCTCGCTATCTGAGGTATTTTCCACTCCCACGCCCTGCATCCGCTGTCCGGTGCTTCATGAAGTTCTTGGAGAACGCAAAAGCCGACCGGCGTTAGCAGTCGCAACGCATGAGTGCTAATACAAATATTGGCACTCTCGCATGGCGAGTGCAAGCCGATCGGCTCTGAGCGAATGGAATTATGAACGAATTATTCGTTTAGCCCCAGGGTGTCATCGGAGCCCAGAACCACGGTGACCCGGTTCGGAATGTTGCTGGTCTGCAGAACTTCGTCGATATTCAGGATTTCTGCAGCTTTTTCAGCGGTAGTGCGGTAGGACTCGGACATGTAATAAACCGTGGAGACTTCTGCGGGCCTGGTCCAGTTGTCGGCCACAATGCTGGTGAACCCGGCTTCGGCCATGGCGTCTTCGCCTTCATTAGCCAGACCGGCAACACTTGCCGCGTTGTACACGCCAATCAGCTGGCCGTAGAGCACGTCTTCGTCATCGATGGTGCTCGTTGGCGATGCGGATTCACTAGGTGTGGGTTCCACGGAGGGCTCGGCGGTGACTTCCTGGGTTTGCGAGGTGTCGCTTCCCGTGGAAGTCGCGAGGGTCTCCTTGAGCTGAGGGCCGAAGATGAAGGACAAGGCACCGATCACCAGCACGAGTACAGCGGTCAGCACTACCCAGCGCAATTTCCCACCGGTTGACTTCGACGCGGCGGACTGCGCCCATCCGTGGGCGTGGTGCGAACCCACACGGGTGCTGAACTCCGGAACGCGATCAAATTCGTCACGCGGGTAGTTGGTCATTCTTGTCCTTGCTCGAGGTCTGATTGGTCACGGCAGGCAGGGTTATCGTCCCGTGCCGACCTTACCGCCCACGCGACGTTTTGTGGAACGTGCTCTGCGCAGGCGCTTGACCAACATCGGGTCGTAGGCCAGTGCCGCGTCGGTTTCAATCAGCTGGTTCAGCAGCTGGTAGTAATTCGTCGGCGACATCGAAAACTGCTTGGTAATGGCTTGTTCCTTGGCCCCGGCATACTTCCACCACAACTTTTCCAGGTTGAGGATCTGTTGCGAACGCTCATCCAATTCCGAATCCGGGTTCATGACGAAATCCACCAGCAATTCATTCTCAGCCATACGTTCTCACCTCTGTCCTTGGACCAGTTTTCTCGGGTTTCGGTTATGCATGTAATCCACCATCGGTAGACATACCACCGATATTCTAACCAATCTGCTTGCCTAACACCGTGTGGCCGAGCACAGGCACGCCAGAAAAACGGCACAATTACCCCTATGGACGATTTGCAGCCAGCACTTTTCGATGCACCCCAGCCAGCTCGGACACCAGTGTACGAAGCGGCTGATTTCCCGTTCTACCATGGTGCCCATTCCATGGCCGACCACGGGTTTATCGCTGCAGACTGGGTACCGGCACTCTGCGAGCAGGACTCGCTGCTGCGTTCCCTGGCCACCGATTTGGCGGCCCGTTCGGCGGCCGGTGAACAGATCCTGCCGGCACCGGAGGTGATGTTCCGCGCACTGAGCCTGCCATTGTCCGAAGTCAAGGTCCTAATTGTTGGCCAAGACCCATATCCGACACCCGGCCACGCAAACGGTTTGGCCTTCGCGGCCAACAAGCAGGTGCGTCCGCTGCCGCGCTCCTTGGCCAATATCTACAAGGAATTGCACTCCGATCTGGGACTGGAGCCGGTCGCGCATCCAGACCTCAGTCCATGGCTTTCCCAAGGCGTCTTGCTGCTGAACCAGGTGCTCTCCGTAGCCGCTGGAAATGCCGGCTCGCATCAGAAGCTGGGTTGGGCGCCAATTCTGCAAGCCATCCTCACCGCGCTCAATGACCGTCCGCGGCCTCCGGCGGCTTTGCTCTGGGGCAAGCATGCGCAGAAACTCTCCGAGTCCCTGTCCAACGCCGTGCAGCTGCAAAGCGCCCATCCCTCGCCGCTCTCAGCCTCGCGCGGGTTCTTCGGCTCCAAGCCCTTCTCAAGCATCAATCGGCTCCTGTCCGACAGCGGACAGAAGCCGGTTGACTGGTCGTTGCCGAAAGCCTAGCGTCGGCGGATCCGCCGGCGCTCACGCCGGGCGCTGGAGGTCAATGGACGGCACAGCGTATCGCCGAAGACGACGCCGCCAGCGATGGAGAGCATGATCGCCATGGCGTTGAACATCTCCACCAGTCCCGTGGCGGTGTCATTGACGTTGATGACGATGCCGTACATTGCGCGGAAGATCATCAGGCCCGGAAGCAGGAACATGACCGCAGGAGCCGCTAGCACCAGCTGCGGGGAGCGGAGTTTGTCCGCCGCCAGCCGCGCGGCGAAACCGATCACCGTGGCGACCAGCGCCGGGGTAGCCCGGTCTCCGAGTCCAATGCTTTCGGCCAGCAGCTGCACCAGGTAGCCGCCGACCGCAATGCCGGCGGTAGGCAGCAGCAGGCGCAGCGCGCTCTGCTCGGTGACCGCACCGGCGACAATGGCCACGCCCACCAAGACCACCAGCAGCCAGGCCGGATAGTCGGTTTGGACGATCTGGTGAACGTCGACCTTCTCTCCCCCGAGCAGATCCGAGATCACCAGGGCCGTAGCAATTCCGCAGAGGATCGCCCCGTAGATCAGGCTGGCCGAGAACAACCGGCCTACCGCTGTCACCGGGAAGCCGTTGATGGCATCCTGCAATGCCGAAACGAATCTGCCCGACGGAAGCAGCAGCAAGATGCCGCCAGAGACCACCAGCGCCGGATCCAGCGGAGCGTGGAATTGATGCCCCAGCAAGGCAATGCCGGTGACCACCAATGTCGAGGCCGCGATAGTGAAGAACTCGGGCACTCTCCAGCGCGAGCCGTATCGGCCGATCTGCGTCACGAGGCTCGAGGACAGCATCGCCACCAGCGCACCAGCCCACGAGCCGCCAATGAAGAGCACGAACGCGGCCGCGAACACGGCCCGGCCGCAGGCGACGATCCAGCGCGGGAACGGCTTGGGCTGCCGCGTGATGTCCTTCAGCCGCTTCGCTGAAACGGATCGCGATACGCCGCCGGCAATGATATCCGAGACGAGTTCGTGCACCAGCACCATGCCGGCGTAGTTCGAGGTGTAGGAGCGGACCACACGCAGCACCGAGTAGCTTTCGGCGTCCGGCGGGCTGTAGTTCAAATGCAGGGACTGGTTGGTGATGTCCACATCCAAGTGGCTCAAGCCCAGTGCCGCGGTCACCGCGATCACGCTGGTTTCCACTTCCAAGGCGCCTGCGCCGTAGCGGATCAAGGTCTCGCCCAAATCCAGCGCGAACTCCATGGTGCGCCGGTTGGACGCGTCCTGGTCCACATTGACCTTGGGGTTGGCGTAGGGGGTGCCCTGCAGGCGCTCAACGATGTTCAGCGCCTCGGTGGGAGGGGTATCCGAGATCCACATTTTCGCCAGCAGCCGACGGGCCACCGGGTTGGCGCGGGTAGGCATGAGGGTAATGCCCTCATCGGTGGTGTGGACCTGGCCGGTGCGCCACTCGATATCCGAGACATCGGCAGCCGCCACGTTGGCGCTGACCGCCGTATTGAGCGGTAGTTCAGATGCCGTTGCCGGCTCTTCGGCGGGCTCTGCCGGATGGAAGCCCATGTTGATCTCACTAGTGGCAATGCGGGGCAAGACGCCAGCTAGCGGAGCCGGATCCTCGCCTACGGCATTCGACGAGGCGGCCTGTTCCTCGCTAGATCGATGCGCCACGAATCATGCCCCCTCATCCAAAGTTTTTCCCATGGGATTCACCATACAACCCGTGCATGAAAAGTTGTCGGGAACGTGGCGAATTCGGGAGGTATCGCCGAACACATTTAAGGGTATTTTCGGCCACTGGAATACCGGCGCTCGGCAGTTGGTTGCACCATGCAGAAGTTAGATGTGTTTGCATATAATCCGGAGGATCCAATGAATACGCAGTTCCCATTGCCAGAAATCGGAGCCGAGACCTTCGGCGACATCACCGAGGATGCCCAGGGCAACCCGCTGAGCCATGCCCAGGTGATCCGCAATGTCATCGCCGAGGGGCAGCAGGCCGAAGCCTCGGGTCTTGATTTCTTCGGTGTCGGCGAGCACCACCGCGATGACTATGCCATCTCCTCCCCCGAAATGGTTCTGGCCGCCCTGGCCAGCACTACCCAGCGCATCAAGCTCGGCACCGCGGTGACCGTGCTCTCCAGCGACGACCCGGTGCGCGTCTACGAACGCTTTGCCACCTTGGACGCGATCTCCAACGGGCGAGTGGAGATCATCGCAGGCCGCGGCTCCTTCATCGAATCCTTCCCGCTCTTCGGCCTGGATCTTGAAGACTACGAGGACCTGTTCGAAGAGAAGCTGCATCTGCTGGCCAAGCTCCGCCACGGCACGCCGGTTTCCTGGCAGGGCAAGCACCGCGCCGCCTTGCGCAACCAGCAGATCTACCCGCTGCTGGAAGACCAGCCCTTGACCACCTGGGTGGGTGTGGGTGGCAGCCCGCAGTCGGTCACCCGCGCGGCCCGGCATGGCTTGCCGTTGTGCTTGGCCATTATCGGCGGCCAGCCCTCGGCCTTCGAAGGCTTGGCCACTCTCTACCGCCGTGCGCTGAAGGAGTTCGGCCATGGAGAATTGCCGGTCTCGGCGCACTTCCATGGCTTGGTGGCTTCCACCGACCAGGAGGCCCTGGAAACCCTCTGGCCGCATTACCAGCGCACCATGAATCGGCTGGGCGCCGAACGAGGCTGGCCGCCGGCCAGCAAGATGCGCTTGCAGGCTTCCATGGGGCCCGAGGGAGCCATGATGGCCGGCAGCCCGGAAACTGTGGCACGGAAGATGGCCAAGGTGGCCCAGCAGCTGGGCTTGTCGCGCGTTGACATCAAGTACTCTGCCGGTTCCTTGCCGCACGAGGCGATGATGAACAGCATCAAGTTGCTCGGAGAAGAGGTCAAGCCCATGGTGCACCAGCTGCTTGGCGCCTAGGATCCTGGCTGTCCCGGAAACAGCGAAAGCCACCGCATTGCGGTGGCTTTCGTTCTTGGTGGATCTTACTGGACTCGAACCAGCGACCTTTCGCGTGTGAGGCGAACGCTCTAACCAACTGAGCTAAAGATCCATCTGCGCCCTGACTTGCAAGCCAAGCGCATAAGCAATCCTACCGGGCCGTGGACCTCACTCCAAATCGGCCACCGGTTCCAGCGCCCGGAATCCGTCCCCGGAACACGCCGAAATGCCGCTTCCAGCGCAGGTTCGAACAGTCGCGGTTCAGGCAATGAGTAGAGCAGAAAAACAGCGCCGAATAGTTTATTTGCGATTCACCTAAAAGTACCCATTTCCACTTGTCAAAAAGGGACTTTAGACTCCATAATTTTTCTAGCTCATCGAGCTCAAACTGGACCCTACAAGGAAGTTGCCGGAAGCCGCCGGCATCGGTCCCCTCAAGGCCAACGAAACCGCGCAGTGGATTTTTCCACCGCGCAAAAGCCTCATCTTTCGTTCGTTCTTAGAATTTAGGACCGTACCCAGTGTTTGAAAACCTGAACTTTTCCTTGTCATCCCTATGCGTTCAGCCGGCCCAGCGCGCCGAATTAGCGACCCTTTACCCCCTGGTCGACCAGCGTTGGAACCAGAAGTTCGACCGGCTCTCGCTGCTTGTGACCGTGCGCGACCAGGGCACCTTGGTTGCCGCAGGCCTCGTGCATGATTCCATCATTGCCCCGACTTCTTCGATGAACGCCGTGGAGCTCGGTTGCATGGCCGTGCGCCCGGACTACCGCCGCCTGGGCATCCGCCAGCATGCGACGTCGCTGCGCCTTGCCCACGCGCTGCGTTCGGGCAAAACTCCGATCAGCGTCATCGATTCGCAGAACCCGGCATCCTGGGCCTTCTACGAGCGCTCGGAACTGTGGCAGCGCGAGCGCAGCTTCGAGCACGATGGGCAGCTGAAGTTCATCTACCGGGCCACCGAGGCCGCATGGCAGTGGGCCGCGCAATTGCCGCAGGCCTCCGAGGACCACGTGGCCATCCACCTTCCCGAAAGTGCGATGCCAGCCCCGAGCCTCATGGCCGGCCCGGCCCCGGTCCAGGGATTCGCCGCGCAGTTCGGATCCGATGATCCGGCCTCCGCCGTGCCGGTGATGTGACCGCCTAGAACAGGGCGTCCTGCTGTTCGTCCACGGAGCCGTGGCCCGGCAGCGGGGCAACTTCTCCGGCCCGGCGAGCGCGAGCGGCCTCGTGCAGGTCAATCGGGGTGACCTTCAGGACCGCATCGACCATGGCGTTGAGGAACTGCGGCGCGGCAATATCCGCGGGCACCGGAGCGTGGACGCATTTCACTTCGGGATCCTCTGCGCTCTCATCCCAATCCACCAGCAGCAGGCCGGTGGCGGTGTACCCGAAGCCGTCGCCGAAGTCGCGCAGCTTGCGGATCATGTCCACGGTGCGGCGGAAGGCGGCCGGCTCGGATTCCAGGATCGTGGCACGCTGCACGAAGAAGAACCCGACGGCTGCCAGCGGGTAGCGGGCCCGCAGGTTAGCCGCATCCCCATAGGCCTCTTCATAGCGGTTGGCCAGGTTCTTGCCGAAGGATGAGGTCATCGCCTTGGTGCTGAGCAGCAGCTCGGGACCGGTGGACCAATGGGTCATCACCACGTCGGTTTGCTTCATGTAGGCGCGGCCCAGGATGCGCGCGTCGATGCTGCCCGCCTTGCCCGCCATGATGGACTCGTGCACCTCGTCGGCCAGCCGCTCCGGCAGCTTGCGCAGCAGTTCCAGGATGTCGCTGGACAAGACCCGGGGCGCCTCGGGACGCGGCCACACCAGATCCGCATCGAATCCGGCACGGCGCAATTCATGGGCCAGCCATGCGTCCACGCCCTGGGCAAAGCGGCCCGATCGGGTGACCGCCTTGTTGCGGACCGGGATGCTCAGCAGGCGTTCGAGCACCGGGAAGGACGGGTTGAATTCCTCGGTTACCGCGCCATTGCCCAGCCAGGGCGAATCCTTCGCCGCTGACATCAACGTGGTATCGAATTCGGCAAAGGCCAAGGTCTTTTCGATCGCAGGATTGGCCACGTTCATCCCCTCACGGCTTTGCTTCTGGCCTTGCGGCGTTCGAGCATATTCATTCGCGCAGTGCGGACCGCCTCCAGCGCATCCGGCTCCAAGCCGAGCAGCTGCTCGAGCACCACGCGGTCCACCAGGTCGGTGGCCTCTTGCTTGCGCCCCTGCACCAGCAGTTCACGCACCGCCGGCTTGATGGCACGCAATTGCCGGGCATAGCGCTGCACCATGCCGATCGCCGGGACCGGCAGCTGGTCGGCTTCACGCGGTTCCAGCTTCAGGATGCCGCCGCCGTAGGAGCGGCCCACCATTTCGGCTCCGAGCATGGTCAGGGTATTGAGCGATGCCACCGGGAGCAGCTCGCGGCCCAGCTCGCGCGCATCGGCGCCGAGGTACACCCCATGGATCGAGTTGATGTGGTGCACCGCGGCCTCGTTGGCGGTCAACCGCGGGGTGTCGGCGTTCATGTAGGTCATGAACAGGTCCGGCACCGAGAGCACCGGCACCCGCCACCATGGCGAGCGCACCTTGCACTTGTAGGCCTGGTCGACGTTCTGCAGTTCACCGCTGGCCACAAAGCGCGCACCAGCACCGCTGGGTTCCGCGCCGGGGCGGAACATGTAGGCAGCTGCCCCGTGCTCGGCGAGCTTTTCCCAGCCGTCCTCGCTCAATTCCAGCCCGCGCAGGTGGCGCGAGCCCGGAGGCGAGATCCGGATCAGGTCCTCGCGGGCCAGCCCCAGGTCCTGGATCTGCTGGGCCGAGAGGGTGAACCACTTATTATTGCCGGTGACCGCGCCCAGCGAGGTTTCGCCCCAGGACTGCAGCGGCGCCATCCGGCCGGCGGCCAGTGCCGCCGACAAGATCCCCTGGGCTTCAAGGCCGACCAGGGAACCGGTCCAGCGCTCGTTCATGCGCACCGGGGTGTGGCGGGTGCCTTCGCCCAGGGCTTGCAGATCCAGCGCATTGCGGAATTGGTGCAGGTTGAAGGAACCGCTAGCCCCTTCGCGGTAGCCCTCGGCCAGCAGCAGCACCACTTCTTCCTGCGCGTCGGCGAACAAGCGCTCTTCGAAGACGGCCAGGTGCACGCTGGCGAAGCGTTCAAGCAGCATCTGGCGGACAGGCCCGGCATAGTTCACGAACATCAGCTCTGCCGGAAGCACCAGGGCCAGGCGCCCGCCGACGGCAAGGAAGCTGGTGGCATGCACGACGAAAGCGGCCCAGATGCTGGCAAGTTCATTCAGTTCCACGCCCGAGGCTTTGGCCGCGGCGCGCGAGAGCTGCCGGTCAGCCCCGCGGTGCAGCTGGTAGCGCACGTAGGGAGGGTTGCCGATGACAGCGTCGTACTCGGCGTAGCCGGTGACCTCGAAGAAGTTGGCGTGCTCGATGCGCGCGTCGATCCCGGCGGCGCTCATCCGCTCACGGGCGGCCTGCACCGATGGTTCGTGCAGTTCCAGGCCCACCAGCTCGACCCGGTCTCGGCCATCTGCAAGCACCGGATGGGCAGCGGCAAGGAATTGCGCTTCACCGCAGGAGGGTTCCAGGACCTTGGATCCTTGCTCCCCCAGCGCCCACTGCGCCATGAAGCTGGCAACGGGTTCCGGGGTGAAGTAGGCTCCGCGCGCATGGCGGGCGGTGGCCTGATCTGTCAATTCTCTACTCAACACGCATCGATCTTTCCACGTAGGCCAGACAGTTGGGCTGGACCGGTAGACCGAGTCCGGGCGGCAACTTCTCTATTCTACGTGCGCGGGCATCTGGCTGATTCCTGTTCCTAGTGGTCTGCTTCGGCTTTGCCCTTGTGGCGCAGCTTCTGGATGCCCAGGATGATGACGGTAATCACGGTACCCATGATAAAACCGGCAAGGCAGGAGAAGGCGGTGTTCACCAGCCAGCCCAGCACGGCGCCGGCCTGACCGGTCGCGTCGTGGACCAGCAGTTCAACGTGGTGCACGAAGCCGTACGGTGCGTGCCAGCCCAGTTCGTCCATGCCGACCAGCAGCAGGTGCCCGCCGACCCAGAGCATCGCGATCACGCCGACCTTGCTCAGGATGGACATCACGATGGGCATCGCCTTGACCAGGCCGCGCCCGATCTTCTGCGTGAGCTGGCGCGGCTTGGCGGCCATGTGCAGTCCGATGTCGTCCATTTTGACGATCAAGCCCACGGCGCCATAGACCACGACGGTCATCAGGATGGCGATCACAATCAGGATCAGCGCGCGATTCAAGAATGGCTCGTGGGACACCTCGTTCAGCGAGATGACCATGATCTCCGCGGAAAGCACGAGGTCTGTGCGCACTGCCGATCCGATGATCGCTTTCTCGTCGCGCACTCCCTCCTTGCCGCCCGGAGTGTGGTGCTTGATCGCGCCCATCGCCTCAAGCAGCTTCTCGGCGCCTTCGAAAACCAGATAGGCGCCACCGATCATCAGGATCGGGGTCAGCGCCCATGGAGCGAACTGCGATAGGATCAGCGCCACCGGAAGGATGAACAGCATTTTGTTCCGGATAGACCCAACGGCGATCTTCCAGATGATTGGAAGCTCGCGCTTGGGCGAGAGTCCGGCCACGTACTGCGGGGTGACTGCCGCATCGTCGATGACGACGCCTAGCGATTTGGTGCTGGCCTTGCCAGCGCCCAGCGCGATGTCATCAAGCGATGCCGCGGTGACTTTCACCAGCGCCGCCACGTCGTCCAATAGTGCTGCAAGGCCTCCGGCCATGGTCGGCTCCTCAAATATAGGTTCTGCGCAAAATTCTACCGGCGGGATCTTTGAGCCTGCCATAGGCGCGACGCTGGCTCGGGCAAGACCTGGGGCTAAAAAAAGAAACCGCGCCACGAAGATTCATGGACACGGTTCCCGTTGCTGGTCCAGGACCAGGTCAGAGCCCCCTACCGGATTCGAACCGGTGACCTTCAGTTTACAAGACAGACGCTCTGGCCAGCTGAGCTAAGGGGGCGTACCGAATAAGAATATCCGAAAACCCTGCGGCACTGCGAATTGGCGATGCTCCGAGTTAAATGCCGATGGGAAGGAAGCCATCATTGGCTTCCTTCCCATCGGTCGGGGTGCGAGATCAATAAGGATACTACCGGATCCCGAACAATTGTCCAGAGTCTACCGGTTCGACTTACTTGTTGGCAGCGATTGCTTCCTTCACTGCGGTTGGGAAGTCTTCCTTTGCCAGATCGACTACCTTGCCCTGGACGAAGATCGATGGGGTGCCAGCCACGCCATCGTACTGGCCGGCAGTAGTGGTGTACTGGACGAATGGACGGAACTTGTCATCTGCGATGCAGCTTTCAACGGACTGCGCAGCGCCATTCTGGATCGCCAGATCGGCCAGCTCGGCGTTCTTCATCTCGCCCTCTGGGTAGTGGCCCCACAGTGCCTTGACGAAGCCCATGTAGGCTTCTGGGCTTTCGTCGGCGACGCAAGCCAATGCGTTGGCGCCGCGCGAGGAGAAGTTGGTTGCTGAACCACGGTCAAGGTAGCCGACGTTGCGGTATTCAACGGTGACGTCGCCGTTGGCCAGCCATTCCTCGATCTGGTCCCCGTAGGTAGCCTCGAAGTCTGCACAGTGAACGCAGTTGGCGTCAACGTACATGGCGATGTTGATCGGTTCGCCCTTTTCAGCCACCGTCAGGTCGCGTGGGGTAGCAGGCGATGGCGCCTCGGCAGGTGCTTCGAGCGTCTTGATATCCACATTCTCGATGGACTTCTCTGCGACAGTGTCCGGCGAGGTGACCATGATGCCACCGGCTGCGGTAGCGCCCTGCGGCACGGCGCCGGAGTCTGCCACCTTTGCGTTGTTGTTCTGCACGATCAAGGTAACTACCAGTGCGATGACCACAATGACTGCGGCCAATACGCCCAGCTTCACGAAAAGCGACTTGCGCTTCTGAGCGGCATCTTGAGCGGCACGCATCTGCGCCGCCTTCTCTCGGGCACTCGCGGTTCGCTCTGCCTTCGATGGGCGCGGGTTATTTGTAGACATAAATTTGGCGGTTCCTTGGTCAGCGGACAACTATCATCTGGAGTCAAGCTTAGCCAACTCCGAGCGCCAATATCCTTGAAAACTCAAGATTCCCCCACCTTCACAGGACTCACATATCTTTCGCATACAGCACCCAAAGTGCTTCGAAAACCTTAAGTTGAGCGTTAAACCAAGTCATCGGCGGATATCGTTTCTTTGCTGCCGGTCCTTAGCTGACCACGCGGCACATGCGCAGAAGTAGCCCATATGACGGAGAAATCCGTCCCTTCGTTCCCTTAGCAGTCAGTTTTCACTAGGCTAAATAGCAAGAGCGAGGAAATTTGACGAGAAGTCATTCACTCAGAACCGACGAATCTGCACCACGCCGGTGAACCAGATTGAACAAACCAGGAGGTTTGCAGTGGGTAACCCAGCGCCGAGTACAAAGACCGAAAATTCCTACGATTTTGTGGTTGTAGCCAACCGCCTTCCGGTGGATCGCATCACCAATCCTGACGGATCGCAAGGATTCCAGCGTTCGCCCGGTGGTTTGGTTACCGCCTTGGAACCGGTCATGGCTGCGTCCGAAGGTGCCTGGGTGGGTTGGCATGGCGGTATCGGCGAGAAGCTGGAGAGCTTCGACAAGGATGACATCCATCTGGTTCCGGTCCCCCTGGATGAGGATGACCTGACCCTCTACTACGAGGGCTTCTCCAACTCGACGCTTTGGCCGCTCTACCACGACGTCATCGTGCCACCGGAGTACCACCGCACCTGGTGGGACCGCTACAAGAGGATCAACCAGCGATTCGCCGATGCCGTACTGGAAATCGCTGCTCCGAACGCTACCGTGTGGGTCCACGACTACCAGCTGCAGCTGGTTCCGCAGATGCTGCGGCTGGCGCGACCCGATCTGAAAATCGGCTTCTTCCTGCACATACCGTTCCCGGCGGCCAGCCTGTTTTCGCAGCTGCCCTGGCGCACCCAGATCTTGCAGGGACTGGCCGGCGCGGACTTGGTCGGGTTCCAGCGCGAAACCGATGCGAGCAATTTCCTGCGCTGCTTGCGCCGTTTCACCGACTACTCCACCAAGGGCGATGTGGCTTCGCCCCCAGCCGGTAACGACATGCAGAATCTCTGCCGTGCCAATGCGCATCCGATTTCCATCGATACCGAGCAAATCGCCAAGCTCGCACGCGATCCGCAAATCATTGCCCGTGCCGCCCAGATCCGCCATGAGCTGGGCAATCCGAAAACCATCATGCTGGGCGTGGACCGCTTGGACTACACCAAGGGCATTCGCCACCGCCTGAAGGCCTATGGCGAGCTGCTCTCCGACCAGACTCTGCGCGCCGGTGATGTCTGCCTGATCCAGGTAGCCAGCCCCAGCCGGGAAAACGTGGACAGCTACATCGAGCTGCGTGACCAGGTGGAGCTCATGGTCGGGCAGATCACCGGCCAGCATGACACCCTGAGCCACACCACCCTGCGCTACCTGCACCAGTCCTATCCGCTGCGCGAAATGATCGCCATGTATCTGGCAGCCGATGTCCTGCTGGTCACGGCCCTGCGCGATGGGATGAATCTGGTGGCCAAGGAGTTCGTCGCTGCGCACCAGGATGGTCGCGGTGTACTGGTGCTCTCGGAGTACACCGGCGCTGCCGATCAGCTGACCCAGGCTGTCCTGGTCAACCCGCACGACATCGACGGGATGAAGGCCAGGATCGTTGAAGCGGTTCAGATGAATGAGGCAGAGCAGGAACGCCGGATGAAACGCATGAACCGCCACTTGGCACTCAACGACGTCTCGAAGTGGTCCGAGGATTTCCTAGCCGAGCTGGCCGAGATCAACGCGGCCACCTCCGTGCACGAAATCGTTCGCTAGAAGATTCCGACAGGAATCCTGATCTCCGATGAGGAATACCATTGCCTGACCTTGACCCTGCCCTGCAGGCCGCGCTGGCTGAATTTGCTGCCCATCAGCGGGTACTAGTTGCTTTGGACTTTGATGGAACGATGTCCCCGCTGGTTGACCGGCCGCGAGAGGCCCGGCCGCTGGAAGAGTCTGCTGCTGCCTTCGAGCAGCTGGCTTCCAGTCCCGGGGTATACACCGCGGTGGTGTCGGGGCGTAACCTGCAGTCCTTGAGCGAGGTCTATCCTGAGCCTCGTCCAGAGATTCGCATTGGTTCGCACGGTGCCGAGCGCTTGGTTCCGCCACAGCTGGGCGCGATCTGGCACGATGAGCCGCTGACCGCTAGGCAGTCCGAGCTGCTCGGGCAAATTACCCAGCGCCTGGAACGCGTTGCTGCGATGCACGCGAACGCCAGCGTGGAGTACAAACCGTCGGCCACGGTCCTGCACGTCCGCCAGGCAGCACCTGATGTTGCCGCCAAGGCCCTGGCACAGGCGCGGCAGGCGCTAGGTGATTTGGACGGCATCAAATTGCTTGAAGGCAAAGCGGTGCTAGAGGCCACCGTGCATCATGGCGATAAGGGCCAGAGCCTGCAGTGGTTGCGTGAAGTACTCGACGTCCAAGCGGTCCTTTTTGTCGGTGATGACGTGACCGACGAGAACGGATTCAAGGTTCTTGGCGCAGCGGATCTGGGCATCAAGGTGGGACCTGGACCAACTGCGGCCGCGCATAATATCCTTTCGCCAAGTGAATTACCACACCTTTTGAAAAGTCTGATTTCCATGCGACACTGAAGTGTCCCAACTCACTTTCACTACGGATCGTCGGGCACGTACCTGCCCGTGAAAGGATTGTCATCATGGCAACTGTGACCTTTGAAAAGGCCACCCGCATTTACCCGGGCGCACTTGTGCCTTCCGTCGACGCTATCGACTTGGAAATCCAAGATGGAGAATTCCTTGTCCTGGTCGGCCCCTCGGGTTGCGGCAAGTCCACCACCCTGCGCATGCTCGCTGGTTTGGAAGAAGTAAACTCCGGTCGTATTCTCATTGGCGATAAGGATGTGACCAACGTTCCGCCTAAGGACCGCGACATCGCCATGGTCTTCCAGAACTACGCGCTGTACCCCCACATGACCGTTGCCGAGAATATGGGCTTTGCCTTGAAGATCGCCGGCGTCGACAAGGAGGAACGCAAGAAGCGCGTGCTGGAAGCAGCCAAGCTTCTCGATCTGGAGAAGTACTTGGACCGCAAGCCCAAGGCCTTGTCTGGCGGCCAACGTCAGCGTGTGGCCATGGGTCGCGCCATCGTTCGTTCGCCCCAGGTGTTCTTGATGGACGAACCGCTGTCCAACCTCGATGCAAAGCTGCGCGTGCAGACCCGTACCCAGATTGCGTCGCTGACCCGCCGGCTCGGTGTCACGACCGTGTACGTGACCCACGACCAGGTGGAAGCCTTGACTATGGGTGACCGCGTTGCTGTACTCAAGGACGGCGAGTTGCAGCAGGTAGGCACTCCTCGTGAGCTCTACGATCGCCCACGCAATGTCTTCGTCGCAGGCTTCATCGGGTCCCCTGCCATGAACCTGGTGCAGTTGCAGTCTGCCAATGGACAGGTTGCTTTCGGTTCAGCTGTTATCGATGCGCCTGGAGCACAGGGTGGAGTCACATTGGGCTTCCGTCCAGAGGACATCGAGATTGTCGGTGCCGGCGAAGGCGTGGAGATTGTTGTCGACGTTGTTGAAGAGCTCGGCGCAGATGCCTACATCTACGGTTCGGCAGAGCTAGGCGGCGAAACTCAGATAGTCGTGGTTCGTGTTGACGGCCGTACGCCTCCCGCACGTGGACAGCGCATCAATATTGCACCAAATCTGCAGCACGCGCACCTGTTTGATACGGAAAGCGGTCTGCGCTTGGACAACGCCTAATACTGGCTAGCGCCAATGGCGGCTTGGAAATTGAACTCCAAGCCGCCATTGGCTTTAAGTCCGCTGCGCGAGAGTCCGGTTAAACATCGAAGGCCCCGAACATAAGTTCGGGGCCTTCGGCAAATTATGCCCGGCGATGACCTACTCTCCCACACCCTCCCGAGTGCAGTACCATCGGCGCTGTGGGTCTTAGCTTCCAGGTTCGGTATGGATCTGGGCGTTTCCCCCACGCTATGATCGCCGTAACTCTATACCTCATGGCTAGCCATGGGAAAACTACGGTGTCATTCGCGATTGCGACAACTCCATAACTATATCAAGCACGCAGTGGATGCGCCACTTCAGAACGCGTTACCAATAGTGTCCTTCGCCATACCCGGCTAATTGGGCTAGCTCCAGATATCGTCCCCGCGGAGCGTAGCCTCGGCACCGCCATCGCAGTAAATCGTTTGCCCGGTGACGTGAGTATTTTCTGCACTCGTTAGCCACAGCAGTAGCTTGGCAATTACCACGGCTTCAGAGTGGTAGTTCAATGGCATCGGCACATTCTGGTCAACCATCGATTTGCCTTCTTCTGTCGCCAATAGGTCCCGAGTCATGTTGGTGATCACGGTGCCAGGAGCCACAGCGTTCAATGGGATCCCTGCGCCGGCCCACTTCTCCGAGATGCACTCGCGGCGAACCCAGCGGCTCAGCGCACGCTTGGAGGACGGGTAATTCAGGTAACCGGATTGCGGGCCAGCGGCTTCCAAGGCTGCACCAATGGCCAGAGCTGCTTCCTCGTCGCCTGCAAGCAATGCATCAACGAGTTCAGCGGAATTCTGCTGGATCGAGGCCATCGAGGAAACCACGGCCACGCGTGGTGACTGCGAGAGTCCCAATGCAGGCAGCAGGCCTTCCAGATACCTGGTTACGCCGAAGTAGTTTACCGAGACGGTAATCGCCTTAGGAGCCGAGATGCCTGCGGCCGCGATGACCGCGTCAATCTTGCCTTCGGAATGCTCTAGGGTCTGGCTGATGGCGCTTAGCCGGCCCGCCTGCGTCGATAGGTCAGCAGTGACCTCAGCATCGCGTAGATCAACTCCAATGACCTTGTGCCCACGTTCTCGAAGCAATCCTGCAGTGGCCGCGCCAATACCGGAAGCAGCGCCAGTAACGACATAAGTTCTCACGTTCGGTTTCCCTCTTTCGCAATTGGAAGACGAGTCGAGTCACCGTCGATGAGTCAGTCGCAGCCTCGCTCATATCCCACACTATGCCCATTTCGAGTGGCCCCTTGAACAATGATGCCTAAGTCAAGTGTTTGTGGTTGCCTTAGTCGCTTAGCAGCTATCGAGGTTAGAGCAGGAGGGGAGGGGGAACCAGGCTGCACCAGCTGCCCAATTCCCCCTCCCCTTCCCG